>CAYFKJ010000003.1:0-375933 GCA_964343605.1 uncultured Rhodospirillaceae bacterium | reverse complement strand
CCTGCTCCAATGCGATGGCCAGGCGTTTCGGCGTGGTAAAGGCGCTGGTGAAGACGGGAATCGAATGATCCTTGACGTTCTCGTAGTAGAGCGCCGGCCCCTTGGCTTCCTCGTTCACTTTAGAGATGTGGCAGAGCTCGAATTCGGAATCGACCTCGGCGGTGACGCGGTGCAGTTCGCCGGCCTCGTCCAGGGCACTGATGTAGCTTTGCAGACAATTGATCATTTTCTTTTATTCCTCGTAGACAGCTAGACAGTGGGTTGGTGATGGGTGGTTTTGGGGTTTGTGTCGCTTAACTCATGACAGACTCCTGCCGGTCATCATTGCCGCGACGATGTGGTCCATGGGGTTGCTCCCATCGACCGCGGAAACTTTTGTCTTCGGTTTGGAACTCCAGACCGTCTCGGGCCGGGCCTGAAGGATGAACACGTTGCCGCCGGCCGGCATGTCGTTGTCGACGGCCCATTCGATATCCATGGGACGGCCGTAGTGTTCCTCGATCAATTTGCCCATGCGGGCGAGTTCGGCGATTTCCTCGTCGACGATGGACTGCACGTTGCGGCGTTCGGCCGGCAATTCCTGTACGCGCGATTCGTGATTTTCGTGATCGACGGTGTAATAAATTTCCTTGGTGGTGATGGTGCGCTGCAGGACCTCCAGGGACACCTTGTTGACCAGGAATTCGTCCGGCGTGACCTCACCCGACACGACGGCCTCGCCGAAGCCGAAGCTGGAATTGATGACGATGCTGGAACGGTCGCCCGAGGTCGGGTTGAGCGTGAAGAGCACACCGGCGGCAAACGAATTCGCCATTTTCTGCACGCCGACGCTGATTTCCACGTCCTCATGGTCGAAATCCATCTTAATGCGGTAGGAAATGGCACGCGCCGTGAATAGACTGGAAAAGCAGCGCTTCACATGCAGAAGCAAGTTATCGACGCCACGGATCCACAGGAAAGTGTCCTGCTGTCCCGCGAAACTGGCGTCGGGCAAATCTTCCGCTGTGGCACTTGAGCGCACGGCCACGGGCACGGCCGGGACCTGGCATTTGTTCGAAAGCCGCCGGTAGTGTTCGGCGATCTCGTCCTCGAACTCGATGGAGAACGGGGCGGCTTCCATCTTCTCCCGGATTTCGCTGCTGACCTCCTCCAGCTTCTCCAGGTCGTCGTGCGCCAGGCCATCCAATGGTTCAAGTATGTCCGCACTCAGCCCGCATTCGTCGATGAAGCGGCGGTATCCTTCCGTCGTGACGGCGAAACCCGGCGGCACGCGAATGCCCGCGTTGATGAGTTCGCCGAGCGAAGAATTCTTGCCGCCGACCAGCAAAATCGAATCCCTGCTGCAGTCCTCAAGCCAGCAAACGATGGGTGATGGATCTGTCATGGCGGTGTGTTTCGGTTTACCAGTTTTCCGGTTTCTTGTTGTCGTTTCCGGGCACAAGCCCCCCGTTGACCGGGTCCGGCAATCGCCGAGCCCGGCCCGGAAGGGGAACGCAGCCCTTAGGTAATCGTGATCTCGCCCGTCGAACCGTCGACACGGATCATCTGTCCGGTTTTGACGATTTTTGTGGCGTGACCGGTACCGACCACGGCCGGCATGCCGTATTCCCGGCAGACGATGGCGGCATGGGACATGACCCCGCCGACGTCGGTAACAACGCCGCTGATGTTGGCGAAAGCCGGCGCCCAGGATGGCGAAGTGGTCGGTGCAATGAGGATGTCGCCTTCCTCAAGCTCACCGATTTCCTCCACCGTGCGGCAGACGCGTGCCTTGCCCTCGACGATGCCGGGACTGCCGGCAAAGCCCTTGAAGGCTTTGACGTCATCGGGATCGACGTCGGCCACATCCGCCCAGTTGGACAGGCTGTCGTTGGTGACGCCCCAAAGCACGACCGTGAAGGGTTCCTGAATGACCTCGGGCGCCGGACCCATGGCGGGCGGCGGGGCCCACTCGCGGAACTTGTCCATGACACCCTTGCGCCATTCGATTTCCTTCGGCCAGACCTGCGGGCCGCGCGGCTTCACGTTTGTCGCCCAGGCGGTGGTCAGGTCCCAAAGCGCGTCCTTGATCTCGGTGCGCTTGAGGTACCAGACATCCTCGACATCGTTGATGAAGTTGTAGTCCTTCATGATGGCGGCGACTTCGCGGATCTTGTTCCAGAAGATCGAATGGAACCAATGCTCGACGTAGAACAGATGGTTTTCGACGTAGGGGAACACCGTCTTGGCGGTACCGAGAAGTTGATCGAACGTGGCGCGGTCTTCGTCGCTCTCGATCAGGGCGCGGTATTCCGCCGTGATGCGATCGCGTTCTTTGCGCACCTCTTCCATCGGCCGGTCGATGCTCTTGCCCGCCTTGATCTTGTCGATGTAGACGCAGATCGAAGCCAGCGGGATGTCGAGATTGTCGTTCCACGACACATCATGGTGATACCAGCCGGTACCGGTGGAGACGTGGAACCACGGGTAGCGCGCTTTTTCGAAGGCGGCGAGCCATTCCTTGCCGGCGTCGGAATTGCTGAGGCCGTCAGCCATCTCGGAGAACTTCTTGGAGAACTTGACGCCCTCGTCGACGCCGAGTTCAACGGCCTTGCGGGCGAGGTTCTTCAGTTCCTCGTCCGGCTGATACATGATCACGTCGATGCCCGAAATCATCTGCGTCACGCGCTGCAGCGGAATATCGGGGAAGATCGCCTGGCAATGGCCCATGAACGTGACGTAGGCGGCGTAGCCGAGGTTCAGGAATTCGAAGTGGTACTGCCAGCATTTGATGCCGAGGTTGATCAGGTCGTCATAGGCCTTCAGCAGGTGGAAGCCCTTCGATTCGCCGATGGCATCGGTGACGACGGCCATGTCCTCGAACTCGGGCAGGGTGGGGATCTCCAACGCCTCCAATTCGGCGATGGTGCCCTTCATCTTCTCTTCCCACTTGGCTTCCAGCTTGTCCCAGTTTTCGTAGTAGAAGCCTGCGCGCTCCATGAATTTTTCGACGCGGGCACCGATTTCGGCCTCGTCCTTCACCGGCACCGGCGAGATGTAGACGTAGCCGTTGACCATGCGGTGATCGACGCCGTAGACAGGCGGCACGGAGAATATACGGGTGTTGTACTGCGACAGGGCGAGGAACCAGGCTTCGTCCCAAATCGTGTCGAAGGGATAAAGCGGTTCGGGGTAGTGCAGCCCGTCGTAAAACCAGAAAGTATTTTCTTCGTATTCCTTGCGTTCCGGATCGTCGGTCGAAAAGCCGTACTGATAGGGATACATCCGTTCCCAGCCTTCGGTGCCGGGAAGGGTCGAGATTTCATGTGGATTCGGAAATTTTAAGCCTGACATATAGTCCTCCCTCTTTCTTCAAATCGAGGAGCCGGCTTTATTTTTTTGTGCCGTGCCCCGACGCGCCTGAGCCCCCGCTCAATCCCGGCCCGTTGAAAAATATTTGGGCGCGGCATCCACAAACGTCTTCTACGTAGCGGCGTACGCATCGCAACGCCTGTGCCAGTTATGACGTAGAAGTTGAATAACGACTGCCGGACCGTGAGAACGGTTCTCAAACCCATATTTTTGTTAGGGATAAAGAAGCACTTAAATGGGCAATTAAAACGGCTCAAAACTAACAATCGTTCTCAAACTGCGGATATTATGTAATTTTATTGCTATTTCTCTTTCATCATTTCATCAAATCATCTATCTTGTTGGTTGATCGCTTCATGTTTTGATTAAACAAAACGGTCTGGCTCATGTCCCCCAACGCAGCCGATCTCACAAATTCCAGCCGCGAAGAACAAACCCAAGTACCGAGCCAACGCCACATAATGACGGGCCGACTTGCGTCGACCGGCGTTGAGGCCGACGACCGTTTCCCCGATATCGACGATCTGGCGGAGCGCCTGCGTTTCTCCTTCAAGGAAGGTCGCGTTTGGCTCGATACCGAGCGTGTCACGCTGATCCACTTGTCAACGCTGACGGCGTTGCGGAGCGAACTCATCGACAGCGTCGGCAACAGTAAGGCCCGCGGCCTGTTGACCCGGATGGGCTGGGGCGGCGGGGCGCGTGACGCCGCCCTGGCACGCAAACTGAAACCGCAGCATTCGGTTATCGATGCGCTCAGGATCGGGCCGCAATTGCGCAACCTTCAGGGCGTGGCGTCGCCTCAGTCCGTCCGCCTTGAGGCGGACGTTTCCGCCGGAACGTATTACGGCGAGTTCATTTGGTCGGAGTCGTTCGAAGTCGACGCCCACGTATCCAATTACGGCATGTCGGATCGCCCGGTTTGCTGGCTGCAGCTCGGCTACTTCGGCGGTTACACCTCCAGCTTCATGGGCCGCACCATTCTCTTTCGCGAGGTCGAATGCCGCGCTACTGGACACGCACACTGCCGCATCATCGGCAAACCGGTCGAGGAATGGGAGGGCCTGGCCGACGCCTTGGAGGAAGACCTCGATGGATTGCAGCCGGAATCGTTCGTTAACCGGTTTGAAGAGCGCCAACTCGGTCTGCACACGCCGGACGGCACGGCGCCCGCGCGCACCGGCGATCTCGCCGATCTGCCCAGGGGCTTGGTCGGCGCTTCATCCGCCTTCGTCGCCGCCTGCCACAAGCTCAAGAAGGTTGCCCGGACCAACGCCACCGTTCTCTTTCAGGGGGAGACCGGCGTCGGCAAGGAAGTTTTTGCCAAAACGGTGCACCAAATCAGCAGGCGGGCCGACGCGCCCTTCGTGGCGGTCAACTGCTCGGCCATCCCGGAAAATCTGATCGAGGCTGAACTGTTCGGCGTCGTCAAGGGCGCTTTCACCGGCTCGGTTGCGTCACGACCCGGCCGCTTCGAGCGCGCAGACGGCGGCACGTTGTTTCTCGACGAGGTCGGCAGCCTGACACAGGCGGCGCAGATCAAGCTTTTGCGTGCCATCCAGGAAAGGGAGATCGAGCGCGTCGGCGACACCCGGGCAAGGCAGGTGGACGTGCGCATCGTCGCCGCGACCAATGTCGATCTGCGCGAGGCGGTGAAGGAGGGGGCTTTCCGCATGGACCTCCTGTATCGCCTCGACGTGTTCCCCCTGCACCTGCCGCCGCTGCGGGAGCGCCGCGACGACATTCCCTTGCTGATGAACCACTTCTTCCACCGCTACACAAAGCTCCACGGCAAGGACGTGACCGGGTTCACCCAGCGCGCCGTCGACGGTCTTTACGAATACGACTACCCCGGCAACGTCCGAGAACTGGAAAACCTGATCGAGCGCGCCGTCATCCTCTGTGACGACAGCGCGCCCATCGACCTCGTCCATCTGTTTTCCTCGGAAGAGTTACTGTTGCCTGTGATGCTCAAGCTCGACCGGCACGGCGGGGTGGGCATGGAGCCGAGGGCGCGAACCCTGAGCGAGGATGTGCTCGAAGATCTATTGGACAATGGCGTGCCCCTGGCCGAGATCGAGCAGAAGATGATCGCCCGAACGGTCGCCCAGGCCGGCGGCAACCTCTCGGAGGCCGCCCGCCGCCTCGGCATCACCCGTCCGCAATTGGCCTATCGCTTGGAAAAGGGGGGCCGTAATTCCGATTAAGTTCCGAACAGGGATTGCTGCAATCAGCCCAAACCGCAGTGGATTAACCTTCGTCTTTGGAACTCTCGCCGTCCTGGACTTCCGGATTGAACCCGAAAAGCTCTTCGGAAGTTGCAACGTAGGCACGGCGGAATTGTTCGAAGAGAACAGGGCCGATTTCCGGTGTTTCGAACCAATTTGTGCGGGCGTCGAAAACGGGCTTGCAAACTCTGGGTCCGGTATTCAGGCAATAAAATCCTCGGCATTGACCGCGGCCGATTTCCTCCAGCCGCTCCCAGGCCTTGCATTGAAAATTGTCATCCAGGTATTCGCAACGAACGTCCTGTTCTTTTTGCGCGTCACCCCAATCGATTTTAAGGGCTACGCAGCACATGGATTGACATTGATTGCAATCGTGTTTGAACTCTGACGGAAGCCGGTCGTAGATATCGCTGTCACTTGTCATCGGTAACCGGTCACTCCAACCGTCCACGAACCATTCTCTGCGTCCTTGTTGCTTCAACGTACGCCACCGGCTCTAAATAGTTCGTAAATTGCCAAAAATGGCTGTTCAACGGCTTACCGATGTATGTTCGATTTCCAGCACCAAGCAGACATTTTGGAAGCAGGCTTCAGGGTTCCGGATAAAGAGCAACTTCCTTCAGATCTGTATTTCAGACCGCCGCCTCGGTATTGCCCGTCCGCCACCGGCTGACCGGTTGGAAACGGGGAGCCGCCATGCGGTTCCATACCGGCAATCAAAAATAAACCGAAAATTGAAGCTATTATCCCTTGCTCTCGTATGCCTTTGAAAATCACCAAATATTTACGGAGCTCAGATTCGCATCCGGTTGATTCACGAATAGTTCTACCCTACGGTTTATTAGAAGATTTGATTGTTGGTTTACTGGGGCAGTCAGGGGGAGGTTTTGGAGAAGTACGTTCGCGTTTGGTTGGGAACCCATTCGGCGGAATTTCTTGGTTTGGCCTTCGCTTTTTTGGCGGCCGCTGCGGTTTTCATTTTTGATCTGACTTTTCCCTTGGGCGTCGCCGGGGCAGTCCCCTACGTTCTGGTCATCCTTATCTGCAGTTGGCAGGCGCGTTGTCCGGTGTTCCTCGCCGCCGCCGCGTGCAGCGTCCTCACCATCCTGGGTTATTTCCTCTCTCCGGCGGGAGGAGAACCCACCGTCGTCCTGATCAATCGGGCGCTCGCCCTGTTCGCCATTTGGGTAACGGCTCTTCTCGTCAACGAACGCACCCGGGTGGAAAAGTCATTGGCGAGCGCCGAGGGTTCGCTCTCCTCGAAGACCGCGCGGTTCAGTGAATTCATCAGGTCCTCGAACGACTGGTTCTGGGAAATGGACGAAGACCTGCGCTACACCTACGTTTCCCAGGGAATCCACAAAGGGCGTAAACAGAAACCCGACGATTATTTGGGCCGCACGCACTCGGAGGCGTTGGCCGGTTACGCGAACGACAAAACCCAGCGGGAATTCGCCGCTTTGCTCGAGCAGAGAAAACGTGTCCACGACATGTATCTGCGTCGCTCACAACCCGGCGGGAAGCACCAGTGGGCTTGCGTCAGCGCCTGGCCGATCTACGATCCGCAGGGTCGGTTCATCGGCTACCGCGGCATCGCCACCGACCTCACCGAAGGCGTTTACCTGAAGGAAGTCATCCACCGGGAGGAAAAGCGTTTTTCCGATGTCCTGGCCGCGGTTCATGAGGTCGTCTGGGAAACTGACGCCGAGGGGAAGTACAGTTTCCTGTCGGACAACGTGAAGGAAGTATTCGGCGTCGAACCATCCGGCGTTCTTAATCGGCATCCCCTGGAATTCGTCCCCAAGAACAATACCGAAATCATGCGCCTGCAATTCGCCAACGCGTTTACCGCGGGCAAGAAATTCGACAACTACGAATATGAAGTGGTTGGTCCCCGCGGCGAGGAGGTTTGGATCTCCACCAGCGGCGCCCCGCATCATGGCGAAAATGGGGAGTTTTTGGGTTTTCTCGGCACAGCCCGAAACATCACGCGGCGCAAAAAAATTGAAATTGCGCTTCAGGGCTCGCAAGAGCGCTTTGCCGGCATTCTGAATATCGCGCCGGAGGCCATCATTTCATTGGACGCCGACCAACGCATCAGACTGTTCAATTCGGGCGCCGAAAGAATTTTCGGACATGCCGCGTCCGATGTCATTGGGAAGCCCGTCGAAATTCTTATCCCGCCCCGCTATCGCAATGTTCATCGAAATCACGTCATGTTGTTCCAGGCGGCCGACAAGGAAAGCACGTTGATGTCGGATCGCGGCGAAATTTCGGGATTGCGCGCCGACGGTTCCGAGTTCCCCGCAAAGGCTTCGATCTCGCGGCTGAATTTGGACGACGAAGTCGTCCTCACGGTCATCCTGCATGACATTACCGAACAAAAGATGGTCGAGGCCGATTTGATCGAGGCCAAAGAAGAAGCTGAACTGGCCAACCGGGCCAAATCTGAATTCCTGTCCAACATGAGCCATGAGCTCCGCACGCCCCTCAACGCGATAATCGGTTTTGCCGAGATCATGAAGCAGCGGACGTTTGGGCCTTTGGGCCATGCCAACTACGAGGACTACGCCGCGTCCATACTCGAGAGCGGCCAACAGCTCTTGAGTTTGATCGGCGACATTCTGACCTTGTCGACCGGCAGTTCGGGGATGACCAAGATAAACGACGAGCTAATCGACATTGGTGACTTGGTGAAAACAGCTTTGGCTCGAATACGGGACGAGGCCGAAGAAAAGCAGATCGAAATCGGAACGACGCTCGCCGCCAATCAGGTCATGCGTCTGAAGGCCGACGAGTACATGCTGAACAAGATGTTGGGCAGTCTGCTGTCAAATGCCGTTAAATTCACGCCATCCGGAGGACGGGTTCTGCTCGCGGCCGGCATCGACGAGAACGGACGGTTACGCCTGTCCGTCTCCGACAACGGCATCGGAATTTCCGACGCCAACCTGCAAAAGGCGCTGGCGGAATTCGGTCAGGTCGAAAGCTCCTACAGACGCAAATACAGCGGCGCCGGCTTGGGGCTGCCGCTCGTGAAACTTTTTGCCAAACTTCACGGCGGCGGTATCGAAATTCTGACGGAACTGAACCAGGGTACGACGGTAACGATTTGGTTTCCCCGGGAGCGCATCGTCTCGTCCTCCGTTTAATTGCCGGCGATGCGGCCGCTGACCCAAGATTCGACCGGATTTCGGAGGGATTTTTTGGCAATATCGCATTCAGGGTTTGCGAGACGGCCAAACGCTCCCAATATCAAGGAATAATTGCCGCCGCGAAGCATGAACTGCAGGCTTTGTTTCATCGCCATGGACGTCACTTTGTATCACCGACGCTCGATTTCTGGCCCAATGCGACCCGGGAGCCTCCATGTCCGAGGGTGAAGCCACCCGGAAGCTGGCCGCCATTCTGGCGGCCGATGTCGCGGGATATACCAGGCTCATGGAAACGGACGAGGATTCCACGCTGTCGTCCTGGTGGTCCGCGCGCAATGACATTATCGACCCCGCTATCGCCAGCCACGGCGGCCGCATCGTCAAACATACCGGCGACGGTTTTCTGGCTGAGTTTCCCACGGCGACGGAAGCCGTGCGCTGCGCCGTCGAGATGCAGACGGGGCTGGCCGCCACAAACGAGGGCGTCGACGACGACAGGCGTTTTGATTTCCGCATGGGCGTCAACATCGGTGAAATCGTCGCCGATCACGAAGACATCTACGGCGACGGCGTCAACGTCGCGGCGCGGCTGGAAAGCCTGGCGGATCCCGGCGGCGTCTGCATATCGGCATCGGCCTATCAACAGGTCAAGAACAGGCTCGATTACGAATACGAGGATCTCGGCTCCAAGAAGGTCAAGCACGTTGCGGAACCGGTTCGTCATTACCGCGTCAAGCTCGGCACCAGCGGAGAAAGTTCGCGAGCGCATGCCGTCCGGGCGGCCAAACGGGTGTCGCGGATCGGCAGGTATTTTACGCCGTTCAAGCTGATTGCCGCCACGGTGGCCGTTTTTGCGGTGATCGGTCTGTTGCTGCCCGGCGGCAGCGAACCGCCGGCGAACAAGGCAAAGGCGACGCCGATCATATCGGTTTCGCCGTTCCGCACCATCGGCGATATGCCGCAGCAGGGCTTTAGCGAAGGATTGACGGAGGATCTGCTGACGGCGCTCTCCAGCAGATCCGGCTTCCGCGTCATCCGCGACGATCCGGCGCAAAATCAAAATCCGTCGCTTCTGAAGAAGGCATCCTACCAGTTCGAAGGCAGCGTCCGCCGGGTCGGCGACACGGTTCGGGTTTCGGCCCAATTGGTGGATCCGAAGACCGGCCTTCATCTTTGGGGCGGACGGTACGATCGCGAATTGGTCGATGTGCTCAGCGTCCAGAACGAGGTCGCCGTCAAGATCGTCCTGACTCTCGCCGACACATTGGCGGATACGGAAACCGAGCGCGGCAGCGTCGACACCACGGCGATGGGCAGCGCCCGGGATATCCTTTATCGCGGATTGTCCGGTCTCGGCCGGTTTGCCGAGATGGCGGCGTTCCTGCCGCAGGAATTGTTCAATTGGGTATCGAATGCAGGCAAATCCGACTCCTCCAGCGAGGGCAGGGCGGAGTACCTCGAGATACGTCTGGCAAGGCACGGAGAGGATTGGAAACAGGGATGAACATATTCTTTGGGCGGCTCGCAGCCGCGTCGTTCATGGCCATGGCCGTTCTTTTCCACGCCGGACCCGGCGCGGCTAGCTCGGTCATTGTCGTCAAAAAGGGCGAATTCTCGGATGACTTGTTCGCCACCGGGGACAAAGTGACGGTTGAAGGCAACCTCGCCCAGGACCTCTACGCGGCCGGAGGCAAAGTCGGGGTGAGGTCCAAGATCGGCGGCGACCTGTTCGCCGTCGGCGGGAAAGTGAGCCTCGGCGACGAAACCACGGGCACCGTCCTTTCGAGCGGCGGCAAGATCGAGTTGACCGGAGACGTCGGCGAAGACGCCTTCATGATGGGCGGTGTAATCGATGTCGATGCCACGATCTCCGGGAACATCCTGGCGAGCGGCGGCGACATCAGGCTGGGCGACAGATCCCTTGTCGAGGGAAAGGCAACATTCGCCAGCGGCGAGCTCTACGTCGGCGGACGTGTGGAAAAGGGTTTGAAGGCCGCCGGCAAGGACATCGTGATCGCCGGCGTGATAAACGGCAATGTCAAGCTTATGGCGGAAACGATCACCATTCTGCCCTCGGCGCGCATTGCCGGCGATCTCGTTTACCGCAGTCCCCACGCCATCAACATCAGCGATGACGCGCAGGTCGGGGGCGACATCACGTTCGTCAAATCCGAGGACATGAGGCGCGGCGTCGTCGGCATGTTCGCCATTGCCGGCGCCACACATCTATCGATCATCCTTGGATTGGTTCTCGTGGCGGCCGTCTTCGCGTTTGTCTTTCCCACGCTGTTTCCGACCTTGCGCACGCATGTCATCGCCCGGCCGTGGAAGGTTCTCGGCATCGGTCTCGCCATCCTGATCGGCGGCCCCTTCCTGATTGTGCTGTTGTTCGCCTCCGCCATTGGGGCGCCGCTGGCTTTCATTTTGGCCACGCTCTACATGCTGATGGTATGTATCGGATTTTTTGCCGTCGCCTACGGGATCGGTTTGAAGATCATCATCATGATGAAGCGGGATGGCAGCTCGACGGTCTGGCGCCGGCTGGGCGTAACGACGCTCGGTCTCGTCATCTTGGGCTTGGTCGCCGTGATCCCGATCCTCGGGGCGTTGATTTTGATCTTGTGCCTGTCTCTCGGGATCGGCGCGTTGGTGTTCGAATTGAAGGCTATTCGCGCTATGCGTGGAGCGGCCTGACAGTCAGCAGGCGCAGCGGTTGCCGGGAAGGCTGATCTTGGCGCGCGTGCCAATTCCGATCTCGCTCTCGATCGTCAAGCTACCGCCGTGGAGTTCCGCCATGGAACGGACCAGCGGCAAGCCCAATCCCGTACCGTCATTGCTTTGCGTGAACACGTCCGCCGTCTGACCGAACGGGGACATCACCTTGGGAATATCGCCATTCGCGATGCCGATCCCCGTATCCCGGATCGTCACTTCGAAACTTCCTTCCTCCAGACATTCCGCCTCGACCATGATGTGTCCGCCCGCCGGCGTGAACTTAATCGCATTGGAAAGCAGGTTGAGCAGCATCTGCTTGAACATGCGTTCGTCCACCCAAAGACTGGCGCCCTCCAGGCCCATGCGATTTTCCAGAACCAGATCGAACTCCGCCGCCCGACCGCCGACAAGGGTCAGGCATTTGTGAACGGTTTCCTCGATATCGATTTCGCGCTCCCGCAGCTCCGCCTTGCCCGATTCGATTTTTGAGAGGTCCAAAATATCGTTAATGATGTCCAACAAGTGCTCGCCGCTTTCGATGATGTCGCCGGCGTAATCGACATATATCCGGGCATCGTCGGAACCCAGTATTTGATCTCGAATCATTTGAGAGAAGCCCAGGATGGCGTTCATCGGCGTGCGCAGCTCGTGGCTCATGTTGGCGAGGAATTCGGATTTGGCGCGGTTTGCATATTCCGCATCCTCCCGCGCCGACACCATTTCAGCTTCGTGGTTTTTCGATTTCGTGACATCGATGAATAGGGCAATTGCGCCGGGAACGCCGCCGTTGGGATCGACGTAAGGGACGATGGATACGTCAACCTCACGGTCCGTACCGTCCCGGAAATCAAGCCGAGCTTCGAAATGCTGGGCGTTTCCTGCCAAAGCTTTTGCCAGGCGCGGTTTTAGGTATTCGTAAGCGCAGTTGGTAGTGCAATCCCTGAGCCCCAGACCCGTCGCCTCGGCGCCGTACAAACCGAACCAATTGCAGGCCGTCTTGTTGGCGAATTTGATATGTTGATCACGATCGAAATGCGCGACGACGACCGGCAGCATGTCGGTCACCATACGCATTTCCTCGGTTCGCTCCGCTACCCGTTGTTCGAGCTCGTCGTTCGCCCGCGCCAAAACAAGCTGGGCCTTCTTTCGCTCCGTGATGTCCTGACCGGAACTCAGCGTTCCGAGGAGACGCCCTTTGCGGTCGACGATCTTCTTGTTATTCCAGGCAATGCATCGCAGCTCACCGGATCGTGTCACGATTTCGTTCTCGAAATGGTCGTACGCGCCCGCACTCTCAGACATGACGCCGACATGGACGTCGGAAATTATTTCCTGCTGATCGGGCGGAATGCACAGCTCCATCCAGTCCTGGCCGATAATTTCCGCCGCCGGATAACCCAGCAGATTAGAGCCGCGGTCGTTGATCGTCACGATCCGGCGTTCCGCGTCCAACTGGACAATGATGGCTTCGGAGATTTCGAGAAAGTCCTCCGCTCTCTTCTTTTCGGCCAATACGTCGTACTGCGTCTTGCGCCACATCGTCAGCAGCAGGGCGCATGTCCAGATCGCAAGAAGCGCAAGCCCGCGGTTGGTCAGCACCATCCATTGGATGCCGCCCTCCGGCGAAGCGAAGTAGCCGGCGATCGTCGCCAGCGAAGATCCGACGGCCAGGACGACGACATGCCGCCGGTGTGGAAACCAGGCGCCCAGAAGCACCACGGCGACGTAAGGCACACCGCCCGCCACGCCCAGTGGAATTTGAATGTCGATGATGAAAATTAACGCAGTCATCAGGCCGGCCAATACGACAAGCCTCGATTGCGGAACACTCATGACAACCCGGACCCCCAAGCACACAATTACGGCTAACACGGTCGCCGTAAACCTGCCCCCCATCAAAGGACTATATTCACAGAAATAGTTCGTACTTCCAACTAAGAATAAATTGTATTTGGCATGATCGGCTTGCAACCAGTGGGCAGTTTTACGGGGTTTTCGGCTCTTGTCTCAGGCATACGGGACCAGTTGCAGGACCGCCGCCGAAGCCAATAACACCACGGAAATCAGCGCCGCCGAGCGGGCGAACCAGATGTAGGCGTCCCGCAAGGCTTCGCCGATGACCTTTTGGGCGATCACCGCGGGCGGGCGTTGCTCCCGGGGCAGGATCATCCAGACTTCGGTGCGTTTGTAGGGGCGTCCGCGGGCGCGCCAGGCGCGGTAGACCAGAACCACGGCGACCGAGGCGCACAAGGCGCCGCCCGTGCGGGCGGCGAGGCCGGGTTCGAAGCTCAGCCCGAACATGACGCAGAAAATCGCCAGGCCGGCGAATCCGCACGCCCGTCCAACCGAGACATACGCAGCATTCTCGATCGCTTCCATGGCCAACTCTCAAATGATCCGCCCATTGTGCCGCATTTCGCCAGCCGGGGGAAATCGTTCTTGACCTGGATCAACCGTTTGGCCGGGTATTCCGGTCAAATTGACGTGAGGCTATATCGATTCAAGGAAATTGGCGGATGGGGTGGGATTCGAACCCACGAGACGCTCTCACGCCTGCCGGTTTTCAAGACCGGTCCCTTCAACCACTCGGGCACCCATCCGTCCTGTCGCCTGGGGTTTAGCAAATCGGCGGAGGCCTGGGAAGCTCTATCGGCTCTGATGCCCCCGCGCTACCCGCCGGATTTGGTTTTGTCGACGTTGCGGAAAATGGCTTCGAGGTCGCTGGCGTCCGGGGCTTCGCTGTGCACGACCTCGTCGGGCGCATCTTCCTGCTTGATCTCGCCGCCCTCGCCATCGGCCCCGGCTGCCGCTTGGGCTTGGGCTTCGGCTTCGGCTTTGGCCGCTGCCTCGGCCTCGGCGGCCGCTTGAGCCTCCGCCTCTTTTTTGGCCTCGGCTTCGGGATCGTAGTTCGGGTCCATGCGCTTGTATTCTTCCTCGCGCATGTCCTCGAAGTCGTCGAAATCGAGCGGCCCGGCCTGGGCCCAGATCTTTTTCTTCTGCCGCAGGATCCAGTTCCGCTTGAAGTAGAGCATCATGAGATAGAGCGCCATCAGGCCGGCCGGCGGGCCCAGCGCAAGGCCGAATTCCACGGGCTTGGGGTAAATCGGCGGCTTGGCGATAAAGCCCTTGAAAGCGATCTTCGTGAGATTGCAGCCCTGGCGCTCAGATGTGGTGTCGTAAACCCGCGCCCAGCCCTGTTCCAGTTTGCGCTTGTCGTGCAGCCAGTCCTGGCAGGTTCCCCGGCGCTGCATGACGCCCGCGCCGGCGTAAACGCTGGCAATCAGGAACCAGAGAAGCGAGACGGCCAGCAGGCCCATGGCCAGGTAGGTAAGCTGGTTGTCGGCTTTCCCACGGCGCTTTCCGGCGGCTTTTTTTGGCGCGGCCTTGGCCGCCGCTTTCTTGGCCGTTTTGCCCTTGGCAGCCTTATCCGCTTTCTTCTTGGCGGTTTTTTTCGCGTTCTTCGCCATTCTCCGGGGATCCTCAGATAACCTAACCCTGCTCACGCCAAAGACATAGTTTACCATCGCTGCCGGGCGAGAAAAACTCCAAGGCCTCGGCGTTATCCGGCGATTTCCAAAGCAGACACCAAAGCTTTCCGGGAATCAAGAAATCCCAATTGTTCCGCACGAACCGCGAGCTCGTTTAGCTTTTGGGAGATTTCCGGTGAAACCTCGCCCCGGCCAACCCGGACAAGCGTCCGCCCACGCGCCACGAAATACTCACTCCAGACGAAGGGTTCGTTGGCGAGAAAAGCTTCCAGGGCATCGGCATGACGCGACGCCCGGTCCCAGTCCCCGAATCTCAGAGCCGCATCAATCAGGCAGCGGTGATACCAGATCTGATTGTGCCCGACGCAGCCCTTGTCGAAGATCGGGTTTGCCCGTCCTTCCACTTCGTCGACCGTTTCGATGTCGGCGGCAACGGACGCCAGCAAGCCAAGAAGCCAGGGGCCCGACAGGGCGGGGCTGGCTTCCATGGCGAATTCGGCGGCTTGACGTATTTTCGCCTCGCCGCCGGCCAAATCGCCGCCGAGCCACTGTGCTCGGGCGCCAGGCCCCATCGCCGTGGCGATCCAGACCTTGGCGCCGATGCGCTCGGCGATGTCGGTTGCCAGATTGGCCTGTTCAAGGGCTTCGTCGAGCCGGAGTTGGTCGGCCAGCATTTCCGCCACTGTGGAGCGCAGGATTACCTCGGCGCGCGGGTGATTTTGTTCGACCACGAAATCGACGGCGGCCAGGGCCTTGTCAATGGTCGCCCCGGGACCTGTGGTCAGGTAACGGGTGTTCTCCCGTGCCGGGATATTCCCCGCCACAACGGACCAAAGTTCGTTCTTGCGGGCGAGCTCGATGAGGTCCGCGAAATACCTGTGGGCCGTAACCATGCGTCCGCGCATGTATTCGGCGTCTGCCAGACCGCTCAGGGCGTGGACTTCGTTGTCGTCCGAGCCAGCCTCGCGGGCGTAGGACAGAGCCAACTCCTGTTCCGAAACGTTCCGGTTCGCGTCACCCTTCAGGAAATAGATGTTCCCCCTGAGGTGATGTACGCGGGTCTTTTCCAAGGGCGACTGCGCCAGCGTCTGAATGCGGGCAAGGACATCCAGCGTGTCCTCGGTGCGGCCCAGAACCCGCAAGCTTGCAGCCCAAGCCATGTTGAGCTCGAAGAACTTGGCCCGGTCCTCCTTGACGATGTCGGAGGAGGTTTCGACGGCCATCCTGAAATGTTCGGTGGCTTCAACGTGGGCGGACCGTTCCGCCGCCCGGCGTCCCGCCTTCTCCCAATAGACGCCGGCAGCTTCGTTTTGACCGGCAGCGGCGTAGTGAAGCGCTACCGTTTCGGGTTCGGTTTCGCAAATTTCCGGAAAGTCGCCCTCCAGGACGCGGGCGACGCTGGCATGGAGGGTCCGCCGCTTTTCCTTCAGCAGGCTTTCGTACGCTGCATCCTGCACCAGCGCATGTTTGAAGACGTAGACCTCGTTGGGCGGCCAACCGCGTCGGAAAACCAACTCGGCCTGCATCAGGGCATCGATGGCGGCGCGCAACTCTTCATCCGCCATGCGGCTGACCCGGGAGATGAGCTGATGTCCGAATTCCCGGCCGATAACGGCCCCGATTTGGGCGATCTCCTTGACCGGCGCCATGCGATCAAGGCGGGCCATCAGCGAATCCTGCAGCGTTTCCGGCACGGTAAATTCGGATATGGGCCCCTGTAATTCAAAGCCGGCCTCAGTTTCCCGCAGCAGCCCGGAATCCAGTATGGATTTGGTCATTTCCTCGACAAACAAGGGCACGCCGTCGGTGCGGGCGACGATATGATCGACAACCTCTGGCGGGAGCGCGATGCCGCGGCTGACTTTCAGGGCGATTTCGGCGCTTTGCCGCTGCGTCAAACGATTGAGCGTGAGATTGCCGACAATTCCCATGGCGCCCCAGGGGGATGAAAATTCGGGCCTGAAGGTAATCAGTATCAACAGGTTCGCGCGCTCCGCCCGATCGATGAGCACACCCAGCAGATCGCACGAGGTCGGATCGATCCAGTGGACGTCCTCGAACACCACCAGCAGCGGGTTTTGCCCGGCCAAGCCTGTGACGTGATCGGCCAACGCGAGCAAGGTGCGATTTCGAAGTTGCTGGGCGTCCTCGTCAACCGTCGGGTAGCGATCCTGGGTGGGAAGTGCAAGGAGTTGAGCGAACAGCGCCGCCGCCTCGCTCTCGTCCTGTCCGGAGGAAAGCGCCAGTTCCTCAAGTCCATCCAGCATGGCGGCAGCGCCGCCGCCGCTTCGGGGTTCGACCTCCCGGCTGAGGTAGTCCGTGAACGGGTAGAGCGCCGTGCTCTGGTGATGCGGCGAGCATTGAAAATGGATGGCCGCGCCGTCTTGCGAGGAGACGAGTTCCCGCACGGCCTCGAGGATCCGGGATTTGCCGATGCCGGCCTCGCCCGAAAGGGTCACGACCTGGCCATCGCCATCTCGCGCCCGGCTCCATCTTTCGGCCAAAAAGGTGATTTCCTCGGTTCGGCCGACCAGCGGCGTCAGGCTGGCTCCGCGGTAGGCTTCGAAGCGGCTTTCGGTGGCGGCGGCATGAAGGGCGCGGTAGGCTCGAACCGGTTCGGTCAAACCCTTCAAGCGATGCTCGCCAAGGTCTTCAAAAGCGAACAAGCCGCGCAAGGGTTTTTCCGTCAGCGGCGCGACGACCACGGTGTTGGGTGCGGCCAGCCCCTGGAGCCGGGCTGCCAGATTGGGCGTCTCTCCAACGACGGCGCGTTCCGAAGCGGCGTCTTCACCGACCAGGTCGCCCACAACGACCAACCCGGTCGCCACGCCGACCCGAACCTCCAGCTTCACGCCATCCGGCGCCTTGAGCGACGCGACGCGTTCGACGATGCCCAATCCCGCTCGGACGGCTCTCTCCGGCGCATCCTCCTGGGCCTGGGGATAGCCGAAATAGACCAACATGCCATCACCCATCAGCCGCGCCACGTAGCCGCCGAAATCCTTGATCACGCCGGCGCAGGCGTCCTGAAAACGGCCGATGACCTCCCGCAGGTCTTCCGGATCCAGTCGCTCCGACAATGCCGTCGAGCCGACAAGGTCGCAAAACAAAATGGTCAGATGACGCCGTTCGGCTTCCTGACGGGGCAGGGGGTCCGGATCGACGCTTGCCCCGGCGGCAGGCTGTGAGGGCGGTAACGTCTCGCCGCCAAGCAAGGCGCCGCAGCCGCCGCAGAACTTGTCGTCTTCATCGTTGGCGAATCCGCAATCCGGACAAAGGACCGCAAGCTCGACGCCGCACTCGGCGCAAAACCGTCGGCCAGCCTTGTTTTCGGCGTCGCATTCGTGACAGCGCATACTCCCCCCGCATGCCGTGTGCCCGGAACAACGACAAACCTATTACAGTTTGGCAAATTACGCTTATGATTCCTCCCCACCGATATGCCCAAACCCAATCGAAGCGAGGACCGAATTGAACCGTCAAGCCGCGATAGATGATGCCCGGACCTATTATGATTCCGGCGCTTTCCTGGACCTCATGCGAAATCTGGTGGCTGTACCGACGGAAAGCCAAAATCCGGAGCGCGCCGGCGATCTTGAGCATTATCTCGTCGGGGAGATCCAGCCGCGGCTGATCGAACTCGGCTACGATTGCCGGCTGCTGCAAAACCCCAAGCCCCCGTTTGGTCCTTTTCTTTTGGCGGAGCGCATTGAAGACCCCGAACTGGTCACCGTTCTCACCTACGGTCACGGTGACGTGGTGGGCGGTCAGGAAGCGCGTTGGCGCGACGGGCTCGATCCCTGGACAATCACCGTCGAGGACGACCGTATTTACGGACGGGGGACCGCCGACAACAAGGGCCAGCACGCCATCAACATTTCGGCACTGGCCTCGGTCCTCAAGACCAGGGGGCGTCTCGGCTTCAATTCCAAAATTCTCATCGAAACCGGCGAGGAAACCGGTTCGCCCGGTCTTGCCGAACTGTTCCGCGAGCAGGGAGACCTATTCAAGTCCGACGTTTTGATCGCCTCGGACGGCCCGCGCGTCGATCCGAAAAGGCCGACAATGTTCATGGGCGCCCGCGGCGCCATCAACTTCGACCTCCGGGTTAGGTTGCGCGAGGGCGCCCACCATTCCGGCAACTGGGGTGGGCTTCTGCGCGATCCGGGCATCGTATTAGCACATGCCATCGCCACGATTACAGACCGGCGCGGCCAAATCCGCGTTCCGGAATGGCGCCCGGAGGGCTCCCTCACCAATTCGGTTCGCTCGGCTCTGGCCGACATTGATATCGACGCCGGCGAAAACGCGCCTGAGATCGATGAAGACTGGGGCGAGGAGGGGCTAACACCGGCGGAACGGGTGTGGGGCTGGAACAGTTTCGCGGTCCTCGCCTTTACGTGCGGCATTCCCGAACGGCCGCAAAACGCCATCGCGCCGGAAGCCCTTGCCAATTGCCAGCTTCGATTCGTGGTCGGCACCGACATGAACGATATCGTTCCGGCGCTTCGCCGCCACCTCGACCGCGAGGGTTTCGAAATGGTCGAAACGATCGACGAGGGCGGCGTGGCGTTCGATGCAACTCGGCTGGATCCGGATCACCCGTGGGTGCAGTGGGCGGCCGCCTCGATCGAGCAGACAACGGGGACGACGCCGGCAGTCCTGCCGAACCTCGGCGGGTCGCTGCCCAACGATCTGTTTGCCGGCGATCTCGGCCTGCCAACCTTGTGGATCCCGCATTCCTACGCTGCCTGTTCGCAACATGCGCCGAACGAGCACATGCTTGGTTCGGTCACGCGGGAAGCGCTCGGAATTATGGCCGGCGTATTCTGGGACCTGGGTGAAGGAAGGTTGCCCCGGTGATGATACCGCTCGTTTTGGGCATAATTTGATTCGCTCAGGTTCGCCAAATCTGCGAAACGGGCTAGTATTTGTAAAATCGATTATTTGGCAATGGGGGTTTAGATGCCGGACAGAACGATTTTCATCGTCGATGACGATCCTTCAATGATCGCAATCATGTCCGCCTGGCTTGAAGCATCTGGCCATCAGGTGGCTTCCGATACAATTGCCAGCACCGCCATTCCGCAAATCGAGACATTGCGGCCCGATGCCATTCTTGTCGATCTGATGATGGCCGAAGTCGATGGCCTTGAGCTGTTGAACGAATTGCGAGGCCGACCCACCTGTGCCAATGCCGCCATTCTGATGATTACAACCAGAACGGATGAATTATGGCGTCAAAAGGCGCTTGATGCGGGTGCCGACGGCTTCCTCGGCAAGCCGCTCGATCAAATCGAATTTGTCGAGCGGGTTGAAGAAGTTATTGCGGAAAAGCTCAAAAACTAGAAGACTTCCGGCCAATTTGATTTGGGAGTACCATGGAACCGACAAAAGGGGTTCCTGGGACCGCTGTCATGGAGACACTTGATGCGTGAGATCGCGTCTAATCAATTTGGTCGCTGGCTCGCAGCTGTAGTCTTGTTCATTTTTGTCCTTCCTCTTTGGCCGCTGGCGTCGTTGGCGGACGTGAAGGTTCGCTCCTATCACAAAGGCAGCAAAACGGAGCGAGCCATCGAGGGAGAGGAGGGGACGAAATCGCCCACCGGAAAAGCCCGCAAAGGTAAGAAAAAAAGGAAGGATTTCCGCGGCAACCGGCCGCCGCCTGAAGACGATTTCGAACCCGGCGAGGTTCTAATCGCCAACCCGCCGCGAAATTTCGAGCGCGACATCAAAGCCCTCGGGTTTTCGGTAATCGAAAAAGTCTCGCTTGAAGAAATAAAGTTCGAGGTGTTCCGCCTGAAAACGCCCAAGGGCATGTCGGTCAGGGATGCCATGCGGATTATCGGCCGGAAATTTCCGGGGGCCACCGTCGACGCCAACCATCGCTTCGACATGTCGGCCAGTACAGGCAAGGGGGTGTTTCCGCTCGCTGCCATTGGCTGGAAGGATGTTACCGAGCGCTGCGGCAAGGGCGTTCGCATCGGGATGATCGACAGCGCTGTCGACTTGAAACATCCGGCGCTCAAGGGCCAGAAGGTCACCTACAAGTCGTTTCACGACAAACGCCGCAACCCGGCGCCGGCAACCCATGGCACCGCCATCGCCGCCATGCTGGTCGGCAAGACCATGAAAAACGGCTGGTCGGGCCTGCTTCCCGGAGCGCACCTCTACGCGGCCAACATGTTCGAGTTGAACAAATCGGACAAGGTCGTCGGCAACAGTGTGGCGCTTTTAAAGGGTTTGAACTGGCTCTCCAAACAGAAGGTGCATGTCATCAACCTGAGCATCGCCGGGGCCGACAACAAGATGTTCCGCATCGCCTCCAAGCTGGCCCAGAAGAACGGCATTATTCTGGTCGCCTCGGTGGGGAATTGGGGTTACGTCGACAAACCGGCCTTTCCCGCCGCCTACGAGGATGTCGTCGCAGTTACCGCCGTGAGCAGCAAGAAATCCATTTACAGCCGCGCCAACCAGGGCAAATACGTGGACTTCGCCGCACCCGGCGTGCGCATGTGGACGGCGATACCGGGCGGCGGTAAAATCCAAAGCGGCACCTCGTTCGCCACGCCTTACATCTCCGTCCTCATCGGACTGGATATCGCCCAGGGTGCCCGCCCCGACCCCGACAGATTAAGAAAGAAAATGCGGAAGCGGATTATTGATCTTGGCAATTACGGCCGCGACACCACGTTTGGCTACGGCCTGGTCAACCGCAAACCAGTATGCATGGATTAGCGGGTTTTGCCGGTCGCTTCAGTTTGTGGAAACCGCCGAGGAGTTGTCAGAACCGCCGCTGCTTGTCGAGCTGCTTTCCGGTAAGGCGGCCGCAATGCCCAAGCCGATTAGCCCAAGAACGCCCAGAGTGGTGAGGACCGCCGCTCCGGCCCCGACGGCGCCGTCTGGGCGTGCGGGAAACCCGCTTGCGCCCGCTGCAGCCCCTTTTTGCGCCGTTGAATGCTGCACCGTGCGGGGGGCATTTTGGATGTCGGTGACGAGGGGCGGATAGGGGACGACCTGCTGCGAACCGACCAATTCTCCAGCCATGCCGGAGACCGGAGCCATCAGCATCATCAAGGACGCAGCGAACGCCAAAATTCTATTGCCGGTCATCAAACTTCCCCATCTACCCAAACTGACGAACGAAGAGATCAGGACAAATTTTCCGTCACACTCACCTGAGCATTGAACAACTGGTATATAAAGCTCATATTTGTTAACAATTTGATAGGGGAACGGGCACGCGAAGCCAGCCACAATGCCTAAAGCTCGAAAATAATACCGGCGAACAATATCAATAAGGAGGCCAACGGTGAAAAAAATTCTTAAATCAACGCTATTGCTGGGCGCGGCTGCAATGCTGTTGTCGGCATGCGGAACGTATGATCCGGCGCCCATTCAAGCGATGAAGGCAAATACGAAGTTTGCCCGGGCGCTGAAGCTTGAATATCTCAACCTCCACGAGGAGGAGGTCGGCGAGGTCGATTGGGGGAACGCATCGCTGTTCATTGAAAAGGCGAAAATGGCGGCCAGCAACATGCAGGTCCTGCCCGAGGAGCTTTCGGCCCACAACCTGCCGGCAGACAGCATCCCGGCGCTTGAATCTGCCCGCTATTGGCTGACATCAGCCTTGCGCGACGGCGCCCGCCTAAGGGCACCCTACGATGCCGGTCACGCACAAGCCAAATTCGACTGCTGGGTCGAGGAGCAGGAAGAAAATCATCAACCCGATGATATCGCCGCCTGCCGGGCGGAATTCGAAGCCGCCATGATGCGTGTCGACGAAGCCATGATGCCGAAACCGGTCGCGATGGCGCCGAAACCCGAACCGAAGCCGGCTCCCAAACCGGCCGCTAAAGCCGCTGAACCGAAAAAAGAGGCCAAAAAAGCAAAACCCAAACCCAAGCCCAAACCCGTCCAGACGGAATATTCCATCTACTTTGATTTCGACAGCTCGAAGCTGACGGCGAAAGGCAACGCCACCGTGACCGCCATCGTCACGGCGGCAACACGCAGTTCGAAGATGATATCCCTCCGGGCGCATGCGGATCGTTCGGGCGGCAACAAGTACAACGCCATTCTATCCAAAGCGCGCGCCGATGCCGTTTTCGCCGCATTGCGCTCCTGGGGCGTTGAAGCCGACCGCATCAGCTTCATGGCCGTCGGTGAGGAAGAACCCGCTGTCGCGACCAACGACGGCGTTAGCGAACCGATGAACCGCCGGGTCGACGTTACTCTCAAGTAAGCGACCACCTGGCGCTTAGCTATGCTAGTGGACGCTTCCCCGGTTCGGGGGGGCGTCCACTTTTTTTGGCGCTTCGGCCGTCGGACCGGCCTGGTGATGGACCATCAGCCACCGGCCGTTTTCCTTCACGAAAACGTTGGTGGTGACCAAGGCATTGCCCTCGATTACTTCCGTACAGGTAACCAATGCCGTATTGCCGAACATGTGCGCCTCGGGGTCGACGCATTCGATCCTTGCACCCTCTCCGTTGCTGAGAATAATCCGCCAGGTTTCCAAAACGATTTCCCGGCCGACCAGAACACGCCAACCCGGATGGATGCACAACACTGGGCTTTCCACGGCCCACAGAGCGGACATGGCGTCAAAATCCCCGGCGGCAAAGGCCGCGTAGAATGCTTCATTGGCAAATAACGGGCCGGCATCATCGGCCATGTTTCACTCCTTTTGACGTGTGAGACTGAAATCGATCTGGCGTCGCTTCGCTCTGCCCGCACGGCATTTTCATTTATCCGGCAAACCTCTGGTATGCGACGGGGCCACCTTAGCTACCAGGGGCGTTGCGCACCATGGCCAATAAGGGCTATCTACCCGGCATGCTCTACCACATTGCCTCGAAAATCTACGGCATGATCGCCGCACCGGGAAACCTCCTGGTTATCCTGTTGGTGGCCGGCGTGATCTTGATGTGGACCCCATGGCGCCGGGCCGGCCGCATCATGACCGTGACGGCCGCCGGTCTTTTTGTTGCGATCGCCGTAATCCCGTGGAGCAGCGTGCTGATTGGGCCGCTGGAGAACCGCTTTCCCCAGCCGCCCGAACTTCCCCGCGACATCGGCGGCGTCATTGTCCTTGGCGGATCGGCCAGCCCGTGGCTGAGCCGCGCCCGAAACCAGGTCATCCTCAACGAAAACGCCGAGCGATTGACGAGCTTTGCGGTGCTGGCAAAGCACTATGGCAATTCCCATTTGATATTCAGCGGCGGAAGCGGGAGGTTGATCACCGGCGCGGACCGGGAGGCGGATTTCGCCAAGCGCTTGCTGGCAGACCTTGATGTGGACGTTTCGCGGGTTGTTTTCGAGCGTGAGTCCCGCAACACCTGGGAAAACGCCGTCTATGCGTCAAAATTGGTGCCGTTCCAGTCGGCTGAGAAATGGCTGCTGGTTACGTCGGCGCGGCATATGCCACGAGCCATGGGCGCTTTCCGCAAATCGGGCTGGAACGTGACTGCTTATCCGGTGGATTATCGGACCGCAGGTAAAGTCTCCATTCGTCCCCGGTTCAATTTTTTTGCCGGCCTAAAAGGCTTGAGGGACGGCCTGCATGAGTGGGTCGGCCTGGTGGTGTATCGCGCGTTGGACCGCAGTGATTCCTTGTTTCCGGCCCACACCCCCTTGCAATAATGCGAATTACCGAGAATTCTCTAATTCCGTCGCTCAAATGAGCTAGTTTGTTCATCGCCAACGCCATCTTTGTTTCCGAGGTATCCAGGTGCCACCATCATCGAAGACCCTATCTAAACCCGCTCGATTACGACTTCTATTTTCCTGTGTGCTCGCCGGGTTATCCCTCGCAGTAGCGCCGAGTCATGCCGCAAGTTCAAAGGCTTTGACAGACTCGGCCGGGGAATTCAAAAAATGGGTTGAAGGAGTTCGCGTTGACGCGACCAAAAGAGGCATCAGTCAAGCGATATTCGACGAAGCCTTCAAAGGCGTCAAACCGATACCCAGAATCATTGAATTGGACCGCAGTCAGCCCGAATTCACCCTGACTTTCGACGAATACCGGGCGCGCGTTGCGCCCCGGACCCGCATTCAGAAAGGCCGGCAACGCTTGGCTGAAAATTCCGCTGCACTGGGTGCGGCGGCCAAGAAGTACGGCGTTCAGGCCAGGTTCGTCGTGGCGCTCTGGGGCATCGAAACCGATTTCGGCCGGGTAACCGGCGGCTTTCCCGTCATCGCGGCGCTTGCGACCCTGGCTTACGACGGCCGGCGCAGCGCATATTTCCGCAAGGAGCTGTTGAACGCGCTGGAAATTCTCGATCAGAAGCATATTGCGCCCAAGGATATGATGGGATCCTGGGCCGGCGCCATGGGGCAGAGCCAGTTCATGCCGTCCAGTTTCAAGGCCTATGCCGTCGATGCCGACGGCGACGGCCGACGCGATATCTGGGGCACCAAGGCCGATGTCTTCGCCTCCGCCGCCAATTATCTGTCGAGCGTCGGCTGGCGCGATGATCAGACCTGGGGCCGGCAAGTCAAGCTACCTGCAGGGTTTGATCTGAGTCTCGCCAATTTGAAGATTACCAAGCGACTCGGTGAATGGCAGAAATTGGGCGTCCGAAAGGTGGACGGCACGGCCTTGCCCACACGGCAGTTAAAAGCGTCACTGGTGTTGCCGGTGAAGGGCAAACCAGAGCCTGCGTATCTGGTATACGGCAATTACCGGTCGATTCTTCATTGGAACAGATCGACATATTTCGCCCTGACCGTGGGATATCTGGCGGATCAAATCGGTAAGGGGGGATAAGGGCAAAGGACAGTGGAAAATTCGGCTCAAATATACTAAATGTACCTACATACAGAATGCCCGACGCAATATCGTGGTGTTTTGGGAAGATTCGAGGGAAATTTGGTGACCACCTGGGCGATTTTCTCATTCAGCAATAAATCTGAACCGACGAAACCGGCAGACCGAAGGCATCCGTTTGGCCGAACTGCAGCCGTGACAGCGCTTTTTGGCCTGGTTTTGGCCGGATGCGCGGAAACGCAGCTTGTGGTTCATGCGGCCAAGGAGGTCATCAACCGCCAAACCCCGAGCAAGACGGCGTCCTCACCGGTCGACGATGATTCGGCCAGGGCCGCCTCGAACGCCCAGGTCGGTCCGGGCGGCGTTTACAAAATCGGCAAGCCCTATCAGGTTGCCGGCGTCTGGTATCATCCCAAAGTCGAACCCGCCTACAACGACACCGGCATCGCTTCCTGGTACGGCAAGCCGTTTCATGGGCGAAAAACGGCAAACGGCGAAATCTATGACATGAACGCCCTGACCGCGGCTCACAAGACGCTGCCGCTACCGACCAACGTCAGGGTGACAAACCTCGAGAATGGACGCTCTCTTGTGCTGAGGGTCAACGACCGAGGCCCCTTCGTAAATGGCCGGATTATCGATATTTCGCGCCGGGGCGCCCAGTTGCTTGGCTTTTTGCGTCAGGGCACGGCCAAGGTTCGTGTGGAAATCGTAGGCGGACCGTCCGGTAAAGGCCGCGTCATAGCGCGCGCAAATACGACGCCGGAGGAGCGCAACGCCGTCAAGGCCGTCCCGCAAGGCAAGGTTCAGGTGGCCCAACTGGCGCCGCCGCCCGGCGTGGAGGAAGCGCCAAAACCCCAGGTTAAGAGCGGCAAATCGGCGGGTCCTGTCACCCAGACCGCGGTCGGCAGAGATCCCCTGATGTACATTCAGGCAGGCGCCTTCACGATCTACGAAAACGCCCTCAAATTGAGCGCTACACTCGACAGCGTCGGAGAAACCAATATCACTTCCGTGATTGTCGACGGGACCGAGTTTTTCCGCGTCCGCATCGGCCCCTTGGCCTCCGTCAGCCAAGCCGACAGCACCTTGGGTTTGGTCATCGATAACGGCTACACGGCGGCGCGGATCGTGATCGATTAATGACGTTTTGTGTTCGTCGGAAAATCCTCTAACCTGACACCCGCCTATACCCAGCCAGGAGTGCTCATGTTTCGCCGAGATGCTTTGTTTGCGGTTGTCATCGCCGCGGTAATGTTCACGTTTCTGGGCCCGCGGCAGGTCCAGGCGGTGGAAACGGCGGCACGCTTCGCATTCATGATTGACGACGAGACCGGCCGGGTGTTGCTGGAAAAAGATGCCGATGTGGCCATGGCGCCGGCTTCAATGTCCAAGTTGATGACCCTCTATATGCTGTTCGAGCGACTTGCCGACGGCAGCCTGAGCCTCGACGACACCTTTCCCGTCAGCGAGAAAGCCTGGCGTACGGGGGGGTCGAAGATGTTTGTCGGCGTCAACACCCGGGTCCGCATCGAGGATCTCCTGCGCGGTATCATTGTCCAGTCGGGCAACGACGCCTGCGTCGTGGTGGCCGAGGGCTTGGCGAGCAGCGAAGATGCCTTTGCCGCTGAAATGACGAGCCGCGCCTTGGAACTGGGGTTGACCGACAGCACATTCACCAATGCAACCGGGTGGCCTAGTCCGGACCACCGCATGAGTTCGCGCGACCTGGTCAAGATCGCCCAACTGATCATCCGGCAGTTTCCCCAGTACTATCCGATGTTTTCCGAAAAAACCTACACCTACAACGGCATCCGCCAAGGCAATCGGAACCCCTTGCTCTACCGATATGACGGGGCCGACGGGCTGAAAACGGGGCACACGGAGGCGTCCGGCTACGGCCTGGTATCTTCCGCCGTACGCAAGGGCCGCCGCCTCATCCTGGTGGTCAACGGGCTGGAAAGCGTCAAGCAACGCTCCCGTGAATCGGAGAGGCTTCTGGACTGGGGATTCCGGGAATTCGGCAATTACGCCTTGTTCAAGGCCGGGGATCAGGTCCTCGACGCCGGCGTGTGGCTCGGCGCCCAACCCTCGGTACCGCTGGTCATCGAGAACGATCTAACGCTCACGTTGGAGAGAAAAGCCCGACGGAAAATGAAAGTGGCCGTCGATATCGTGGAACCCGTGCCAGCGCCCATCAAACAGGGTCAGGAGCTGGGCACTCTGGTGGTCAGTGCACCCGACATGGAAAGCGTCAGGGTACCGCTCCTGGCTGGCAGGGATGTCGGACGGCTTGGCATGTTCGGCCGGTTGGGCGCGGCCTTTAAGTATCTGGCCTGGGGTGCGCCGGGCCAGTGAGCGCCGATTCCGTGAACGCCGGGATATTCATCACCATCGAAGGCGGCGAGGGGGCCGGAAAAAGCACCCAGATCGAAAAACTGGCGGCCTCGCTCAGGGCCGCAGGCAAGGACGTCGTCACCACCCGCGAGCCCGGCGGCTCGGAAGGCGCCGAACAGATCAGACGCCTATTGGTTGAAGGGGATGTCGGTCGATGGGACGCCTTGACCGAAGCGCTGCTTCATTTCGCCGCCCGGCGCGACCACGTCGAAAAGGTCGTGCGGCCGGCATTGGCCGCCGGCAAGTGGGTCATTTCGGACCGCTTCGCCGATTCGACCATGGCCTATCAGGGCTATGGCCACGATTTGGGAAAAGAGGCAATTTTGTGCCTGTATGACGTCGTTTTGGGTGATTTTAGGCCCGATTTGACGATAATCTTGGATATGCCCGTCGCCGACGGATTGGCCAGAACGGCGGAACGTTCCGGCAACGAAGACCGATACGAACGCATGGCCTCCGAGTTTCACGAAAAACTGCGGCGGGGATTTCTTGAAATCGCGGCGGCCGAACCGGCCCGGTGCGCTGTAATTAACGCCGCGGAGGATGTCGAAACCGTTAGCCAGTCTGTGATACAGGTGGTTCGGGACCGGCTCGGGAGCTGAGGCGTGGCGGCAAGAAAAGCTATTCCCACCGACGAGTTGGAGGACGAATTCGCGCCCTGGCGAAACCCCGATTTCAGCGGCCATGGCCCAGCCGAAAGAGCATTGCTCGATGCCTGGAATTCGGGCCGAATGGCCCATGCCTGGCTGATTACCGGCCCGAAAGGCATCGGTAAGGCCACTTTGGCCTATCGTTTCGCCCGATTCGTGCTGTCTCACGGCGGGGACGAATCCGACGCTTCCCAGGACAGTTTATTCGGCGAACCGGCGCCTTCCGAAGGGTTGGACGTTGGCGCAAATCATCCTGTCTCGCTACAGATCGCGCAGCGTGCCCACCCAGAGTTGCGCGTGATCGAGAAATCATGGGATGACAAGAATAAGCGGCTGCGCGGCGAGATCGTGGTTGATGACGTGCGCGACGCCATCCGCGTCTTCGCCATGACGGCGGAGGCGGACGCCTGGCGCGTCGTCGTCGTCGATGCGGCGGACGAGATGAATGCAAACGCCGCGAACGCCCTATTGAAGACGTTGGAAGAACCGCCGCGAAACGGACTGCTGCTTTTGATTTCGCACAATCCCGGCAGGTTGTTGCCGACAATCCGATCACGCTGCCGGACGCTGGCGTTGAAACCGCTGGAGGACGACGACGTTTCGCAGATTATCGGCGCCCGCAATCCCGAAATTGCGCCGGACGCGTTGACCGCTTTGGTGCGGCTGGCGGACGGCAGTCCGGGTCGGGCATTTGGCTTGATGGAGGAGGGGGGACCGGCGCTCTACGAGGAGCTGATCCGCATGCTGAGCGGCCTGCCCAATGCCGATGTCGCCGACCTGCACAAGTTTGCCGACAGATTGGCCAGGCGCGATGCGGCGGAGGCCTACGCCACGTTCATGTCGTTGCTTGGTTGGTGGCTGACGCGCATGGTGCGTTACGCCGCACTTGGCCAAAATGTGCCGGAGATCGTCGCCGGAGATGCCGATCTGGCCGCCAGCTTGACGACCCGCCACGGTCTTGATCATTGGATCGAGGTGTGGGAAAAGATATCCCGCCTCGCCGCCCGGGCGGACAGCGTTTACCTTGATCGCAAACAGGTCCTGCTCAACGTCTTCTCATTGTTGGAAAAGGCGGCACGGACTTAGGCGCCGCTGACATTGAAATTCGGGTCCCGGCGGGGGACCAAGAGAAGGCAAAAGACCCCATGGCCGACGTTAAGAAGCCTTACTACATCACCACGGCGATCAGTTATCCCAACGGCCCGCCCCACATCGGCCATGCCTACGAGTTGATTGCTACCGACGTCATCGCCCGCTTCCATCGGCTGGACGGCCGCGACGTCCATTTTTTGACCGGTACCGACGAACACGGCATTAAGATGGAGCAGACGGCGCGGGGGGAGGGCATCACGCCGCGTGAGCTCTGCGATCGCCTGACGCCTCGCTTCCGCGAAATGGCCGAGGTCCTGAACGCCTCCAACGACGATTTCATCCGCACGACCGAAGATCGTCACTACCGCGCCTCGCAAGCCATCTGGCAGGCCATGGCCGACAACGGGGATATCTATCTCGACAGCTATGCCGGCTGGTATTCCGTCCGGGACGAAGCCTATTACGCCGAGGACGAGCTGACGCCCGGGCCAGACGGCGCGAAATTGTCGCCGCAGGGCACGCCGGTGGAGTGGGTCGAAGAAGCCAGCTACTTCTTCAAGCTCTCGGAGTACGCCGACAAGCTGTTGGCGCATTACGAGGCCCATCCCAATTTCATCCAGCCCGAGACGCGGCGCAACGAAGTCATGAGTTTCGTGAAATCGGGCCTGCGCGATCTCTCGATGTCGCGTACCACTTTCACTTGGGGCGTGCCGGTGCCGGGCGACGAGGATCATGTGATGTACGTCTGGGTCGACGCCCTGACAAATTACATCACGGCATTGGGCTATCCCGATGAAAATGCCGAACTTTTTTCAGGTCATTGGCCTGCCGATGCCCATATCATCGGCAAGGATATCGTGCGCTTTCACACCGTCTACTGGCCGGCGTTCCTGATGTCCGCGGGCGTGCCGCTGCCGCGCGAGGTCTTCGCCCATGGGTTCCTCAACGTCAAGGGCGAGAAGATGTCAAAGTCAGTCGGAAACGTCGTCGATCCCTTTGATTTGGCAGAAAATTTCGGCGTCGACCAGATCCGCTATTTCTTCATGCGGGAGGTCCCGTTTGGGCAGGACGGCAGCTATTCGTCCGAGGGGATGATCCAGCGGATCAATTCCGACCTGGCCAACGATTTCGGCAATCTGGCGCAGCGCGTGCTGTCGATGATCAACAAGAACTGCGACGCCAAGGTGCCGCAGCCCGGCGCACTGGAAGACGCGGACAACGCGCTCTTGGATGCCGCCGGTGCGCTGCTCGACGGCATGCGGGACGACTATGCGCGCTACGCCATCCATCGGGCCCTGGAGGCGCAGTGGCGCGTGATTTCACAAGCCAACCGCTACGTCGACGAACAAGCGCCGTGGGCGTTGAAGAAGACCGACCCGGCGCGCATGGCGACGGTTCTATATGTCCTGGCGGAAACCATCCGGCGTCTGGCCATCCTGGCCCAACCGGTGGTGCCCGGCGCGGCTTCGGCCATGCTGGATCAGCTAGCCGTGGCGGCTGACCAGCGGGAATTTGCCAACCTCAGTGAAGAGTTCAAGCTCGTTACCGGTACTGAGTTGCCTAAACCGCAGCCCGCGTTTCCACGCTACGTGGAACCTGAGGCGCAAGCGGACTAAATCTCTGCCATGCTGGTTGATTCGCATTGCCACCTCGATTTCGAGGACTACGAAGGCGAACTGCACGAGGTCGTGCAGCGCGCGCGGGCGCGCGGCGTCGGTACCATACTGACGATTTCAACGCATTTGGGGCGCTTTCCCGGCGTCCGTGCGATCGCCGAAAGCTATGACGACATCTATTGCTCCGTCGGCGTCCATCCGCACGAAGCCCAGCACCACACGGAGGTGACCCCCGATCAACTGGTGGACTTGGCCAACCACCCCAAGGTGATCGGCATCGGCGAGACCGGCCTCGACTATTTCTATGAACACAGTCCGCGCAAGGCCCAGCAGCAGTGCTTCCGGGCCCACATTGAGGCCGCCCGCCGCACCGGCCTGCCGCTGATCGTGCACACCCGCGACGCCGACGACGACACCATGGGCATTTTGGCGGAGGAGATGGAGAAGGGGGCCTTCACAGGTCTTATCCATTGCTTTAGCAGCAGCCGACAACTTGCTGAAAAATCTGTTGAAATAGGCCTTCATATTTCGATCTCCGGAATCGCCACCTTCAAGAAGGCCGACTCCTTGCGGGAGACCATTTCCGGCTTGCCGCTGGAACGAATTCTGGTTGAAACGGATGCGCCGTTCCTGGCGCCCATGCCCAACCGCGGCAAGCGCAACGAACCGTCATTTGTCGCCGACACGGCGGCTTGCGTTGCCGGGGTCAAAGGGATAGCCGAGGCCGAGCTGGCCGCCGCGACGACAGCCAACTTCTTCCGGCTGTTCACCAAGGCGGAGCGGCCGTGACGCGGGTGACGATCCTCGGCTGCGGTTCCTCCGGCGGCGTGCCGCGGATCGGCAACGACTGGGGCGACTGCAATCCCGACAATCCGAAAAACGAGCGCACCCGCGCCTCCATCTTCGTTGAGCAAGGCTCTACAAAACTCCTTGTCGACACCTCGCCGGATCTTCGTAAGCAACTGCTGGATAACGATTTTTCGGACTTCGACGCGGTTCTGTATACCCACGGCCACGCCGATCACAGCCACGGCATCGACGATGTCCGCACTTTGTTCCGCACCCACGGCCGCCGCTATCCGGCCTATGCCAGCCACGACACGTTTGACACCCTGAGGTCCCGGTTCTCATACGCCTTTGAACCCGAGAGCGAATGGTACGAGCCGTTTTTCGAAGCCCACACGGCGGACGGACCGTTTACCATCGGCGACATCGAAGTCGTGCCGTTCGAACAGGATCACGGCGGACTGACCTCGACGGGCTATCGCTTCGGACCCATTGCGTATTCCACGGATCTGATCGGCCTGGATGACGCCGCCCTGGAAGTTCTTCGGGGCGTCGACACATGGATCGTCCAGGCGCTGCGCGACGAGCCGCATCCGCTGCACGCCCACACCGAAATGACCCTGGCGTGGATCCACCGCATCAAGCCCAGACGGGCCGTACTAACGCATATGACGGCGTTCCTGGACTACGATGAACTGGCGGGCCGGTTGCCGGCGGGGGTGGAACCGGCGTATGACGGCATGGTCATCGAGATTTAACCGTAGAATCCCTTAAGGCATTGATAAATATATGGTATAAATTTCTGATAATCTATATTATGCGTTTTATGTATGTGAATGTCGGCGACATCTCCGGTCGGCCGTCATTCCGGTTGCACACCACTTCCCCACCGCCGATAATCGGCGCCGATGGATAAACCCGTGGTCAAATCGTCCTCCGAAAAAACCGAACCAGTCATGGACCGCCTTATCGAGGTCATGGCGAAGCTGCGCGATCCGGAGAACGGCTGCCCTTGGGATCGCGAGCAAACCTTCGCCACCATCGCGCCGTATACCATCGAGGAAGCCTACGAAGTCGCCGAGGCGATTTCCGAGGGCGACATGGCCGAACTGCGCAAGGAACTGGGCGATCTCTTGTTCCAGGTCGTGTTCTACGCCCAGATGGCCCGCGAACAAGGCGAGTTCGATTTCGAGGACGTCGCCGAAGCCATCACCGAAAAAATGATCAAGCGCCATCCCCATGTCTTTTCAGACCTGTCCGTGGCCGACGCCGACGCCCAGTCCCTGGCCTGGGAGGTGCAAAAGGAAAACGAGCGCGCCGAACGCGCCGTGGCGGAAGGCCGCGCGCCCAGCGTGCTGGACGACGTGGCGGCGGGCTTCCCTGCCCTGATGCGCGCGCACAAACTGCAAAAACGCGCGGCGCGCGTCGGTTTCGACTGGCCGGACGTTTCCGGCGTCCTCGACAAGGTCGCAGAGGAAGCCGAGGAACTGAAATCCGAGATCGCGGAAAAAGACAACGGCGTGCGCGTCGAGGAGGAATTCGGCGACCTGCTGTTTTCGCTGGTGAACCTCGGCCGCTGGATCGGCGCTGACCCGGAAACGGCACTGCGCAACGCCAATTCCCGTTTTGAAAATCGCTTCCGCCGTGTCGAGGCGGTCCTGGCGGAGCGCGGCGAACTGCCGTCGAACGTCCCGCTTGAAGAACTCGAAGCCCTGTGGCAATCAGCGAAGCGCCACGGTACAAAAGCATAAGCAAACAACAACCGATATCACTGGGGGATCAGCCAACATGACCGATCACATCGTTTTTATCACCGGCGCCACGGCCGGATTCGGGGCCGCGACGGCGCGCCGATTCGCCAAGGACGGCGCCAAGGTCGTCATTTCGGGCCGCCGCGCCGACCGGCTCGAGGAACTGAAATCGGAACTCGGCGACGCCGCCCATGCCCTTGAACTCGACGTTCAGGACCAGGACGCCGTCTTCGCGGCCTTCGAAAACCTGCCTGACGGTTTCCGCGACGTGACGATCCTGGTCAACAACGCCGGCCTCGCCATGGGCATGGAAGGCGCGCACGAGGCCAAGCTCAGCGACTGGAACACGATGATCGACACCAACGTCAAAGGCATGGCGACCGTGGCGCGCGCCGCCCTGAACGGCATGGTCGAGCGCGACCGCGGTCACATCGTCAACTTGGGCTCCGTCGCTGGCACCTACCCCTACCCCGGCGGTAACGTCTACGGCGCGACCAAGGCTTTCGTGCACCAGTTTTCCCTGAACCTCAGGGCCGATCTGGTAGGCAAGAACATCCGCGTCACTTCGGTCGAACCCGGCATGGCTGAGACGGAATTCTCGGTGGTCCGTTTCGGCGGCGACGCCGACAAAGCCTCAAGCGTCTACAAGGGCATGAAGCCGATGACTCCGGAGGACATCGCGGAAGCCATCCACTGGGTGACCTCAATGCCCGAGCACGTCAACGTCAATACAATCGAGATGATGGCGACGATGCAGGCCTTCGCCCCCTTCGCCGTACACAGGGATTAAGTCGAACCACCCTACTCCGCCGTTTGCCGCGCCTTGAAACGCGCGGCGTCGGCGGCATCCAGCCCGACGGTGAGGCGGGCGGCGCTGTCGCTGTCTTCGCGCGAAAGCACCTCGCCATGCTCATAAAGCCAGGCCAGTGAGGCGCCGTCGCTGTAGGGTACGGCGACTTCGACGACTTCCCGCATGTCCGCCAGCCGGGCATCGACTTTGGCCAGGAGTTCGTCGCACCCCTGCCCCGTGACGGCGGACAGCGCGACCACGGCATCGTCCCGCGCGGCCCGATTGGTCACCTGGGCCAATTCATCACCCGCCAGCAAATCGGCTTTGTTGCAGACTTCCAGGATGCGGCTTTCGACATCCTCCCCCATGCCGAGATCCTTGAGCACGGCGATGACGTCGGACCGCTGCGCCGCCGAATCGGGGTGCGCGGCATCGCGCACGTGGACGACGATATCGGCCTCCAGCACTTCCTCCAAGGTCGCGCGGAAGGCGGCGATCAGCATCGTCGGCAGTTCGGATATAAAGCCGACGGTATCGGACAGGATGACCTGCCGGCCGCTTGGCAGTTCGATGCCCCGCATGGTGGGATCGAGGGTGGCGAACAGCATGTCCTCGGCCATCACGTCGGCATCGGTCAGACGATTGAACAGGGTCGATTTGCCGGCGTTGGTGTAGCCCACCAGGGCGACAATGGGGTACGGCACCTTACGCCGGCTGGCGCGATGAAGCTTGCGCGTGCGCGTCACTTGCTCCAGCTCACGGCGTATGCGGGTGATGCTGACGTCGATCATACGCCGGTCGGCCTCGATCTGGGTCTCGCCAGGACCGCCCACGAAGCCGAGGCCGCCGCGCTGGCGCTCGAGGTGGGTCCAGGACCGCACGAGGCGGCTGCGGGCATACTCCAAAGCGGCCAGTTCGACCTGCAGCGTGCCCTCCCGGGTGCGTGCGCGCTCCCCGAAGATCTCAAGGATCAAACCCGTGCGATCGATCACCTTGCACTTCCAGGCCCGCTCCAGGTTGCGTTGCTGGACCGGCGATAGCTGGCCGTCGACGACCGCCACGTCGATATCGAGAGCGGCGATCAGTCCCTTCAGCTCGTCGAGCTTGCCCTTGCCGAACAGCGTTCCCGGTTTGGGATTGGTCAGCGGCACGACGGCTTGTTCCGCCACTTCAAGGTCGATGGCCGCCGTCAGGCCGACGATCTCGGCCAGGCGCGCGTCGGCGTCGCGCAGGGGTGCGCCCGCCGACCGGTTGCGTTTCAGGTCGGGATGCAGAACCAGCGCCCGGCCCGTTGCCGGGCGCTCGGTCTCTAGCGGAACACTCGGAAATTCACTCGGCTTCAGGGTTCGAGACCTCGTCCGGATCGAACAATTGGATCGGTTGCGACGGCATCACCGTGGAAATGGCATGCTTGTAGACCAATTGGACGTGCCCGTCCCGCCGCAACAAAACACAAAAATTGTCGAACCAACTGATGACGCCCTGAAGCTTTACCCCGTTGACCAGAAAAACGGTCACCGGCAGCTTGCTTTTGCGGACATGGTTGAGAAAACGGTCTTGTAAATTTTGTTGTTTGTCGGAGGACATGGCTTTTCCTCTCCTTGTTATTGGAGCCGACCAGGGGCTCTCTTTTTATTTGTCCCCTCAAAATGGTGCTAAATGCCCCCAATCTCAAGAAACTTCGGCGTGATCGCCGGGATTAACCATGTATTCCGCGTAAAGCTCCCGCAGCCTGAGCCCCAAAGGCCCTGCTTTTCCGCCGTTCAGCAGGTCGCCGTCGATATTGACCACCGGCGTGACCAAGGAGGTCGCGCTGGTGACGAAGGCTTCGGCAGCCGCTTTGGCCTCCGCCACGGTGAACGCGCGCTCGACGATCTTGATTTGCGCCTCCTCGGCCAAACGCTGGACGGCGGCGCGCGTGATGCCTGGCAGGATCGAATTGCTCAACTGACGGGTCACCAGATTGCCGTCCGTGTCGATGATCCAGGCGTTCGACGAACTGCCTTCGGTGACCATGCCGTCTTCCTCAACGAACCAGGCCTCATAGGCCTCGGCTTCACGGGCTTCCTGCTTGGCCAGAATGTTGGGTAGCAGGGAAACCGACTTGATGTCGCAGCGCGCCCAGCGCGATTCCGGCACGGTGATAACCTTGACGCCCTTCTCCGCCGCGGCGTGCGCCAGTTTTTGCGAACGCGCGGAAATGACGACCGCGGGCCGCGCATCCTTGGGAAACGGATGATCCCTGCGGGCAACGCCGCGCGTAACCTGCATGTAGATGATGCCGTTGCGCACCCGATTGCGCCTGACCACCTCCGCGATCACATTGCTCATTGCCGCCCGCGACATGGGCGGATCGATGCGCAATTCCGAAAGGGACCGGTCCAGCCGGTCGAGATGCGGCCCGGCATCGACCTGATTGCCCTCGACGACGGCGATGACCTCGTAGACGCCGTCGGCAAACTGGTAACCGCGGTCCTCGATATGAACGGCGGCATCCGCCATCTTGACGTATTGGCCGTTGACGTAGGCGATGCGCGACATCGCTGATCCTCTTCACAAAAAACAGGTTCCGAATTTATCGGCGCCAGAATGATGGGCTGAATAACACAAGTACCGTCAACAATTCCAGCCGTCCCAGCACCATGGCAGCAGCCAGCAGCCATTTTGCCGTGCCGGGCAGGTAGGCATAGCCGACACCCGCCGCGCCCGCCGCACCGGCGAGCGCCGAACCGTCCCCTGCCCCGGCGTTGGAAAGCGCCGCAACGGTGTACGAGATCGCGTACTTGAAGTCGACGCCGAACCCGGCCAGCGCCAAGGTCAAAATGACCTGGGTGAGGAGGAAGATACAGAAATAGCTCCAAACCGCCCGCAACGTGCCGTCATCCACGACGCGCTGTCCCAGGGTGGTGCGCACGACCCCGCGGGGATGGGAAAGCCGCTTCATTTCGCGCGACCCCATTTTCATCAGGACAGCAAAGCGCAGGGTCTTCAGCCCGCCCGCCGTCGATCCCGCGGTGCCGCCGACGATCATCAGCATCAGCATCAGGAGTGGCGCCACCAATGGCCAGGCAGCCGGATCGCCGGTGACGAAACCGGTTGTCGTCACAGCCGATACGGCCATAAAAGCGCTCTGGCGAAAACTGCTGCCCCAGGCCATTTCAGCACCCAGCATGAAAGCCGCGGCCAATACGAGAGCGGCGGCAAAAGCCAGGCCGAGCAGCAGCCGCACTTCGGGGTCGGTGTGATACATACGCCAGCCGCGGCCCTGGGCGGCGGCCCAGTGAAACGTGAAATTGATGGCCCCGGCGATCATGAAAACGATCAGCACGAGTTCGACCAACACGCTGTCGAAGGCGCCGATGGACTGGTCGCGCGTCGTAAAGCCGCCCGTGGACAGCGTCGACAGTGACTGCACGAAGGCTTCGAACGGCGGCATGCCCACCAGCCACAAAAGCAGTGCGCAGATCACCGTCAACCCGGCGTAGACGACAGCGATCGCGCGGATGGATTGAATGAATTGGCGGGTCATCGATTCGCGCTCGCCTCTCGGCATGGCGCTTTGGAAAAGCTGCATGCCGCCACCGCCGAGAAACGAGAGCAGAACCAGCACCATGACGATAGTGCAGAGCCCGCCCAGCCACTGCATCACGCCTCGCCACATCAGGACCGACCGCTCGGCGATATCGAGTTGGTCGAAGACCGTTGCGCCGGTGGTGGTGAAACCCGAAACCGCTTCGAAATAAGCGTCCGCCGCCGTCGTAGCGATGCCGATGTTGTAGAACGGCAAGGCGCCAAAGGCCGGCAGCACCGTCCACAACAGAATGGCGAGCACGAAACCTTCGCGCCGCCGCGGCGGCCGGGGCGCCACGCCGCGGGCGGCAATTATAAGGGCGCCCGCGCCGAAGGCGGTCAGAACGGCCGAAAGCAGGAAGGCCTGTGCCTGTTCGCTTTCGCCGTAGCCGAAGGCCGTGAAGGCCGGCAACAGCATGCTCAGGGCAAATGCGGCCAGCGCCCAGCCCAACGGGAGGAATGCGGAGGCGAAGGACATTCGCGCGGTTAGAAGAACTCGAGCCTGACGGCGAACATCTTCTCCACCTTCTTGACCGTGTCGGCGGTGGTAAACATGACGATCCGGTCGTGGACCTGGATGACGGTGTCGCCGCGCGGAATGATCACCTCTTCACCCCGCGCCAGGGCGCCTACCAGCATACCGGCGGGCAGATCGATTTCGCGCAAGGGCTTGCCCACCAGCGGCGAGGTTTCCAGCGCTTCCGCTTCGATCACCTCGGCCAGGCCGTCGGGCAGGCTGTGCACGCCGCGGATGCGGCCCCGGCGTACGTGTTCGAGGATGCGGGACACCGTGATCGCCCTCGGGTTGACGACAACGTCGATGCCGAGCGAGGTAATGAGGGGTCCGTACGATGCGTTGTTGATCAGCGTTACCGCGCGCGTGCAGCCGTAGCGCTTGGCGAGCAGTGACGCCAGAATGTTGACTTCATCGTCGTTGGCGACGGCGACAACCGTTTCCGTGGCCTGAACGTTGGCTTCTTCCAGCAAATCGCGGTCGAGGGCGTCGCCGTTGAGAACCACCGTTCGGGACAGTTGTCCGGCGACGAGCTCTGCCCGTTCGCGGCCGACCTCGATAAGTTTCGGCGTGACGTTGGGGTGTTCGGCTTCGAGCGCCTGGGCCAGGAACAAGCCGACATTGCCGCCGCCAACGATGATCACTCGGCGGGCTTCCTTTTCCTCATGGCCGAAGGCCGCCATGGCGCGCGTCAGGTGAGGTGTCTCGACCGCGAAGTAGACTTCGTCGCCGATCGCCATGTGGTCTTCACCGCGCGGCACGATGACCTGACCGTCCCGGATTATCCCCATGACCCGGATGTGCAAGTCCGGGAACAATTCGGTGAGCTGCCGCAGCGGCGTGTCGATGATGGGGCAATCGTCTTCTATACGGACAGCGATGACCCTGATCTGATCGTCGGCGAACGGCAGCATGTCGATGGCGCCGGGCACCTGAAGCCGCCTGGTGACGGCCCGGGCGATTTCGATTTCGGGTGAAATGATGACGTCGATGGGCATGTGTTCGCGGCTGAACAGATCCCGCCAGATCGGCTGCAGGTAGCCCTGGGCCCGGATGCGGGCGATCTTGGTGGGCACGTTGAACAGCGAGTGCGCCACCTGGCAGGCCACCATGTTGACTTCGTCGGCGAAGGTCACGGCGACGATCATGTCGGCGCCGCCGGCGCCCGCCTGCTCCAGCACGTCCGGGCGGGAGGCGTGCCCGACGATGGCCTGTACGTCCAACTGATCGGAAATTTTGGTGATTAGTTCCGGCGTCTGGTCGATGACGGTAACGTCGTTGTTTTCGCCCGCCAGATGGCGCGCAATGTTGAACCCGACCTGACCGGCGCCGCACACGATTACCTTCATGACGTTTTACCCTGTTTTTTCGGGGCTCGTTCTTGTTCTTCAATCCGCATCGTACTCACCGAGACAATTTCACCGCCATCAGCCGTTCCGGTCGTTTCCGCCGATGCCCAGGGACTTGAGCTTGCGATGCAGGGCGGAGCGTTCCATGCCGACAAAAGATGCCGTGCGTGAAATATTTCCGCCATACCGGGAAATCTGGGCTTGGAGGTATTCTCGTTCAAAGGCTTCACGGGCTTCCCGCAGCGGCAGGGCCATCAGTTCGATAGCCGAATTCGGCCGCGTCGCCATGTGACCGTTGCCCAATTCCGGCGGCAGCATGTCGGAACCGATTTTCGTTTCCGCATCACCCGGCACCATGATCAGCAGGCGCTCGACCAAATTGCGGAGTTCCCTGACGTTGCCGGGCCAGTCATGGGCCTGCAGTATCGCCAACGCATCCTCGCCGATTCTCCTCGGCGCCTGACCGGTCATTTCGGCGGCGCGGCTCATGAAGTGATGGGTCAATTCGGGAATGTCCTCGCGGCGCTGCTTGAGCGGCGGCACCTCCACCGGCACGACCGCCAGCCGGTGATATAGATCGTCGCGGAATTTTCCGGCGCCGATTTCCTCCGCCAGATCGCCGGTCGAGGCGCTGACGACGCGGACGTCGACCGTAATCGTCGTGTCGCCGCCCACGCGCTCGAAGGTCTGGTCCTGCAGGACGCGGAGGATTTTGGCCTGGGTTTCCATGGGCATGTCGGCGACTTCATCGAGGAACAGCGTGCCGCCATGGGCCTGTTCGAACGTGCCGATCCGGGGCCCCTGCTCCAGCCCGGACCCGCCCTCCTCGACGCCGAAAAGTTCCGTTTCCATCCTTTCCGGCGCCATTGAAGCGGCGTTGACGACGATGAACGGACCGTTCGCACGCCGGGATTCGGCATGCAGCATGCGGGCGACAACCTCCTTGCCCGATCCAGCCGGGCCTGTAATCAGAACCCGCGCGTTTGTCGGCGCCACCTTCTGGATCGCCGAACGCAACTGCGAAATGGCGGTTGAGGAGCCGGTCAACTCGGTCTCCGGACCGGCGCGTTGACGCAGCTCCTGGTTCTCTCTTTTCAGCCGCGCCGATTCTATTGCCCGACCAACGGTGACAATTAGCTGATCGGCCTTGAAGGGTTTCTCGATGAAGTCATAGGCGCCGCGATGAATGGAAGAAACCGCCGTTTCGATGTTGCCGTGTCCACTGATCATTACGACGGGGAGATCGGGATGGTCGGCAACAATCCGGTCCAGCACCTCGAGGCCGTCCAATTCGCTGCCCTGCAGCCAAATATCGAGAACGACCAGGGACGGCCGGCGCGCCGCGACGGTCGCCAGCGCGTCTGTGCTGTTGCCGGCCAGGCGGGTCTCGTAGCCCTCGTCGACGAGGATGCCGGATATCAGATCCCGGATGTCTTTTTCGTCGTCGACGACGAGGATATCAACCATGGGACCGCACCTTGTCCGGGCCGGTCGATTCCGGGTCGTAAGTCGGCTCTTGCCGCTCGGCATCCATCAGCGTGACACCCGCCGCCCGATCGAACTCGAGCCGGATGACGGCTCCCCCCTCCGGTCGGTTGTCGAGATAAAGCCGGCCGCCGTGATCCTCCATCACCTTTTGGACGATCGCCAATCCCAAACCCGTGCCCTTGACGCGATGGGTGACATAGGGCTCAGTCAACCTATGCCGGTCCTCCTCGGGCAGACCGGGACCATTGTCGGAAACCTCCAATGTCACCATCTCCTCGGTATCGGACAGCTCAATCTTGATTTCCCCTTCTGTCGTCCCGGCGTCGGCCAACGCATCCGCAGCGTTCTGCAGCAGGTTGGTCAGCGCCTGGGCGATTTGCCGTCGGTCGCAACCGAGATGAACGGGACCGGCAGGCAGAACGCTCTCAAACGTGATTTCGGGATGCGCGACCTGTTGCATGAAGACCGCCTGCTTGACGACCTCGACGACGTCCTCCGATTCGAACCGGGGCGACGGCATGCGCGCAAAGGCGGAGAATTCGTCGACCATACGCCCGATGTCGCCGACCTGCCGGATGATGGTGTCTGTACAGCTCTCGAAGACTTCGGGTTCCGAAGTCACCTGACCGAGGTATTTACGCTTCAGGCGCTCCGCCGACAACTGGATCGGCGTCAACGGATTCTTGATTTCATGAGCGATGCGCCGGGCGATGTCAGCCCATGCCGACATTCGCTGGGCGGTTACCAACTCGGTGATGTCGTCAAAGGTAACAACGAAGCCTTCCGCCTCGGCCCCTCCGCGTTCAGCGGCGACCCGGACCAAGAGCATATGCGGCCTGCCCTTGCGGACGATTTTCACCTGTCCTTCGGCACGGCGACTGGGACGGTTCTTGGCTTCCAGGAACAATCCCGTCATTTCCGGTACGGCCGTCGACAGAAGCTCTCCCGTGAGATCTTCGAGGGACGTTTCCAGCAACGTGACGGCGGAGCGGTTGGGCAGATCGATGCGGCCTTCCGAATCCAGGCCGATGACGCCGGCCGAGACGCCCGAAAGCACCGCTTCGGTGAAACGGCGCCTGGTTTCGAGCTGTTCGTTGGCGTTCATCAACTCGCCGCGCTGTCCCTCCAGTTGCCCGGTCATGCGGTTGAAGGCGCGAGACAAGGTACCGACTTCGTCGTCGGCAGGTCCCTCGGGAACCCGAACCGAAAGGTCACCGTCCCTGATTTTTTCAGCGGCCCCCACCAGGCTCGAAATCGGTCCGACCAGTCGCGAGGCAAATGACAGGGCAAACCAGATCGCCGCCAACAGCAGGAGCAGCGCGACCACGAGAAATATCAGAGCCTGGGTGATCTGGACGCTCGAGCGCTCGGATTCGAGGCGCATGTATTCGGCGACCGCGCTTCTGGTCTGCTCGGCGTGCCCGACCACCTGAGGGTCCACGTACCGGCCGACATAGAGGAAGACATCGGATATCCGATCGATCCTCACGAGGGCCCGAACCCGGTCGTCCTTCTGGTGGGTGATGATGACGACCTCGCCGTTGCGCGCCCGTTCCATGGCGTCGTCGGGGATGGGCTCGAAGGCGATGGAAAAACCGAGAGCCGAGCGCGCCAAAACCCGACCGCTGCCGTCGATCACGATGGCTTCCGGCAGGGATCGCAACGCGGCCTGGCGGACCACCAGGTTCTGAAGGCGGCGCGGGTCGTTGGCCAGACGCCGGGCGTCGCGGTTGATGTATGCCGCCAGGGTCAGAACGTCCGCTTCGATGACCTTCTTGTGTTCCTCGGTATAGGCCTCCGCAACCGCGACGGACGCCTGAAGGGCCGTTCTGACCCGATCGCCAAACCAGGCCTGTAGGCCCAGATCGAACAGCAGGACCGAGAACGCGCCGACAATAATGGCCGGCAGCACCGCGACGACGCTGAACAAGGAGACGAGCCGGGTATGCAGACGCGAGCCGGCGGATCCCCGGCGCCGGTCGATCCACAAGCGGACAAGGCGGCTCGAGACCAGCGCCCCCAGCAGCAACACCAGAACCAAGTTGACCAGCAAGAGACTGGCGACGGTCCCCGGATCGGGACCGAACGGCGACGACGAGCGCGTCACCGCGCCGTAGGTTGCGAAAACCGAAATCAGTGCCGCCACGACCAAAGCCAGTGCAAGTTTGCGGGCCAAACCGACGCGCCGCGCCCAAAGCACAAGATTGGAGCCCAGCACGGCGTTTCGCGTACCGTTTTCCGCTTTTGGTGTCATGGGAGGATGTGTCTACCTACTGCAAAAGGTTCAGCGCTTCGCTGAACATGCATATTTGAGATCCAAAATGCTGCATCAATGGCGTGTTCCGAGTCTACCACATTGAAGCGTAATTACCTCAACAAAGTGTTGCATGAATACATCAACAAACCGTTGCAGCTTCGCACCACCGCCGGAAATGGGCGGAGTTCGCCTTATTTCACGCCCCGGATGACTGGAATTTCGAGATCTCTGATCTTTTTTCTCAAGGTGTTCCGGTTCAGCCCCAGCAGGCTGGCCGCTTTGATCTGGTTGCCCCGCGTCGCCGACAGGCTGAGGGCGATCAGGGGGCGTTCAATCTCATGCAATATGCGTTCATAGAGACCCGCCGGCGGCAGACCCTCGGGGTGGGCCTGGAAATACCGCGCGAGATGCCGTTCGACGGCGTCGCCAAGCGATTCGCCTTCTCGTCCCTCCGCTTCGGGCGTCGTGATTTGGGCTTCGGCGAGTTCCGCCTCAATGACGTCTTCGTCGATCATTTCCTCTGCATAGAGGGCGGCCAGACGGCGCACCAGATTTTCCAGTTCCCGAACGTTGCCCGGCCAATGATAGACGCGGAGCCGGTCCATCGCTTCCGGGGACACCGATTTCTGCGGCAATCCCTCTGCCGCGGCAATGCCCAGAAAATGGCGCACCAGATCGGGCACATCCTCCGATCGCTCGCGCAAGGGCGGCAGCCTCAGCGGGACAACGTTGAGGCGATAGAAAAGGTCCTCGCGGAACAACCCCTGGCGGACCAACTGACGGAGATTCCGGTTGGTCGCCGCGATGATGCGGACGTCCGTCCGGATGGGAATGCGGCCGCCCACAGTGGTATACTCGCCTTGTTGCAGGACCCGCAGCAGGCGGGTCTGCGCTTCGATCGGCATGTCGCCGATCTCGTCCAGGAACAACGTGCCGCTTTCGGCTTGCTCGAAACGGCCCACACCACGGTTGGCCGCGCCGGTAAAGGCGCCCTTTTCATGGCCGAACAGTTCGCTTTCGATCAACTCGCGCGGGATCGCCGCCATGTTGACGGCAACGAACGGGCCGCGGCTGCGTTTGCCGTAATCGTGCAGCGCCCGCGCCACCAACTCCTTGCCGGTGCCCGATTCGCCGTTGATCAGGACCGTGAGGTCCGTTCCCATCAGGCGGGCCAGCAGACGGTAGATCTCCTGCATGGCGGCGGAGCGGCCGATCAGCGGCATCTCTTCCTCGCCGCCGTCGCTGCCCTCCGTCGCCCCCTGCGGTGCGCTGAGTGCGCGCTCGATCACGCCAGCAAGTTCGTTGAGGTCGAAGGGCTTGGGCAGATACTCGTAGGCCCCCCGCTCCGTCGCCTTGATCGCCGTCATCATGGTGTTCTGCGCGCTCATCACCAGGATGGGCAATTCGGGCCGCACCTTGCGCATGCGGGGAAGGAGATCGAGGCCGTTCTCGTCGGGCATGACCACGTCGGTGATGACGAGATCCCCGTCTCCCTCCGACACCCAGCGCCACAGCGTCGCCGCGTTGCCTGTGGCGCGAACCTCGTAACCGCCACGGCTCAAAGCTTGCTCCAGGACGGTGCGGATCGCCCGATCGTCGTCCGCAACCAAAATGACGCTTCCGTCGGTCATGCCTCGGCTCCGTTGTTGTTATGGGCGGACGGAACATTGGTTCCCGGCGGATACATGGGCAGGCGCAGCCGAAACACGGTGCGGCGCGGTTTCGAGTCGAACTCGACGATGCCGCCGTGGTCGCGGATCGTCTTGGCCACCAGCGCCAGGCCAAGGCCGGTGCCGCCGGGCTTATTGGTGACGAAGGCCTCGAACAGGTGCGGCCTGAGTTCATCGCTGATGCCCTTGCCGTTGTCGAGCACTGTCACTTCGAGCGGCAGATTGAGCCGGTCGCGGCTTCCCGGCACGGCGACTCTCACGCCCTGCTTGTAGGCCGTGCCCAGGGTGATCTCGCCGCCTTCCTCCGGCAACGCCTCGGCGGCGTTCTTAACCAGGTTCAGCATGGTCTGAAGCAGTTGATCGCGATTGCCCATTACCGGCGGCAGCGACGGATCGTAGACCTCGGTAATACGCACGCCCTTGGCGAAGCCGTTCTCGGCGATGCGGCGGACATGGTCGAGCACTTCGTGGATGTTGACCGGTCCGCGTTCGATGGCCCGCTCGTCGGAAAACATCTCCATGTCGTCGACGAGACTGCAGATGCGGTCGGTCTCGTCACAGATCAAACGCGTCAGCGGTCTGTCCTCCTCCGCGGCATCCTGTTCCAGAAGTTGGGCGGCGCCGCGGATCCCGGACAGCGGATTCTTGATCTCGTGGGCCAGCACGGCGGCCATGCCGGTTACCGACCGCGCAGCACCCCGGTGGTTCAATTGCCGGTCCATGGTTTGGGCCATCGTACGGCGCTGCAGCGTGATCAAAACCCAGCCGGGCCGCTCCGGCAGCGGCACGCCCTGGATGTCAACGTGCTGGGTGCCGGTCCTGGGATTGCTGAGTTCGACGCCGTGCTCGGCGACGCTGATCTCCTGTTCGCGCACCTGGTCGGTCAGAGCGGTCAACGGACTGTCGAAATGAACGATTTCCGCCAGCGTCTGGCTACAGAGATGGGCCTTGCCGGCGCCGAAAAACTGTTCAGCCGCGGGATTTACGTAACGCACCGCGCCTGCTTCGTCGACAACCATCACCGGTTCGGGCAGGGCATTGAGAATTTGCGCCGATCCCGGGATATCGGGGGTCTGGATATCGACGACCGGACTTGGGGACGCGGGCATCAGGCAGCCTCCCTTTCCAGCAAGCGGTCGAAGTATTCGGTGAACAGGCGGCGCACGGTATCAGGGTCGAGCGAGCGGTTGACCTGATCGCGAAAGACCGTCGAATCCGGCAAGCCCTTGGTGTACCAGGATACGTGCTTGCGCGAGACCCGGTTGCCGACCTCGGCGCCGTAGTGATCCAGCATATCTTCGTAATGGCGGCTGAGTGTCTCGAACAATTCCTGAAGTGGTGGATCGGGCAAATGCTCGCCGGTCTTGAGGTAGTGAATGACTTGGTTTGGAAACCAGGGACGCCCGTACGTGCCGCGCCCGATCATGACGCCGTCGGCGCCCGACTCCGCCAGGCAGCGTTCCGCGTCTTCCACCCGCGTTATGTCGCCGTTGGCGATAACCGGCACATTAACGGCGTCCTTCACGTTGCGAATGAAGGCCCAATCGGCGCTGCCCCGGTACATCTGACAGCGGGTGCGGCCGTGCACCGTAATCATACGGACGCCGCAGGCCTCCGCGATCCGTGCCAGACTGGGGGCGTTGCGATTGTCGTCGTCCCACCCCGTGCGCATTTTCAAGGTGACCGGCAGATCCACCGCCTGCACCACGGCTTCGATGATCGCCCCCGCCTTCTTTTCGTCCCGCATCAGCGCCGAACCGGCATAGCCGTTAACTACCTTCTTGGCGGGACATCCCATGTTGATATCGATGATCGAGGCGCCGCGATCGGCGTTCAGGCGGGCGGCTTCCGCCATGATCTCCGGATCCGTACCGGCGATCTGCACCGCCATGGGATGTTCATCGGCACTGCTCGTCGCCATCTTCATCGTGCGTTTGGTCTGGTAGATCATCGCCTGGCTAGCGATCATTTCGGATATGACGAGACCCGCCCCATAGCTCTTGACCAACCGGCGGAACGGCAAGTCGGACACGCCGGACATGGGCGCTAAAAGCACCGGAAAATCAATGTCTACCGCCCCGATTTGCAAACTTCTGAGGTCGGACGGCAAGGCGCCCGGCGTTGATGTGGTCATTTTTTGTGCACGCCACGTAAATGAACAAAATTTGGGCGGATATTAGAATGTTGGCTGGCTGGTTTCAACCAAACTCCCAAATAGGCAGGTATTCTTGTTATTATGGTTAGTTCTACCGAAGGGGGTTAAGTGAGTAAAATCACCGGGCTTTACATGTTGCTTTTGGCGGTAGCCGCTTCGTTTGCCGTCAGCACCGACATTTCTCACGCCGAAACTCCTCTCAAAATTACCGCCATCAGCAACGCGACAATTGCCACGACGAGCGTCGCCGTTCTGAAGGAGGTCTATGAGAGAGCGGGACTGCAGGTGTCCTTCGAATTTCTGCCTGCCAAAAGGGGCATCAGGGTCGCCAACAGCGGCCTCTCCGACGGTGAAGCGATAAGATCGATACGGGCTGTCGAAGGCTTCCCCAACCTCGTGCGGGTCGATATACCCATCGGGAAAGACGAGTTGGTGGCCTACGCCCTAAATAACCTCGATCATTTCGCGCCACAGTCCGATTTGAGCCGATATCGGATCGGAATTCTAAGAGGCGACAGGGCTGCGGAAAAAATGGCCGGAAACTCGGAAATTCACAGATTCAGAAAATTCGAGCATGCCGTCGAGATGTTGTTGCGGGGCCGCATCGACATCGCCATCGGTTGGCAAAGAAATTTCGAACCGGTTCTCGCCAAGCGGCCGGATGCCAAAGGTATCCATCGCATCAGCCACGATCTACTGCATTCCGTCGGTTACCACTTCCTCCACAAGAAACACAGGCATCTGGTCGGCCGACTGGAAAAGGCGATAAAGGAGCTTTGGGCAAGCGGCCGGATTGACGAGATATGGCGCACCGGCGGTTAGCCGTCAACGCCTGAACTCACCCTCCGCGCCGCACCACTTCGGAACCGTCCTCGATGACGTCGCTGGGGTGCTGGACCACGCGGTCGCCGGCCGCCAGTCCTTCGATGACCTCGGCGTAATCGCCATTGGATCTGCCGATCTTGAGGGCTTGCAATCGCGCCGTCTTAGCCCGCACGGTGAAAACCGCCCACTCGTTGCCCTCACGGAACAGGGCGCTCATGGGCACTTTCAGGACGTTCTCGCCGCGCCAGATCACGATCCGAGTTTCCACCCTGAACCCGTGCCCGAGGCGCTCGTAACGTTCGGGCGGTTCGGCAAAGTCGATCAGTACGTTGACACGCTGTTCCTCGATGCCGAGCGCTGAAATCTTCGTAAACCCTGCGGGCTCCACGCGCCGCACCCTGCCTTTGAGGGTCTCTCCGCCGCCCCAATCGTCGATCAGCACCTCGTCGCCAAGCTGAACCTGGACGGCGTCCGAGGACAACAGATCGACAACGATCTCAAGGTTCTCGGGATCGCCCACCTCCAGAAGAGGCGCCCCCGCCGGCACCACGGCAGCGCTTTCGAGGACGACACGGAGGATGTTGCCGTTGATGGGTGCGCGCACCTTGACGCAGCAGGCGCTCCCCACTCCGTCTTTCGAGTTGCCGCGGTCGATGAGCGCCGCCTTGGCCGTTTCCAGATCGAAGTTCTTGACCCTCAAGGCTGCTTTCGCCGTCGAAACTGCGGCCTCCTTGGTGCGCACATCCAACTCCGCCCGTTCCAGATCGCGCTTCGAAATGGTGCCGCGTTTTACCAGAGCATCGGCGCGCCGCAGTTCCGCCTTTGCGAAGTCCAACTCGGCCTCGTAGCGCTTCACTTCCGCCTGGGCGAGGGCACGGGCGGCCTGGGCGGCCTTGATCCGGGCCTTGGCCTCGGCCGTCGAACGGACATCGAGAAAAGCCGGATCGCTGGGTTCGATGGCGGCGAGCACGGTCCTGTTGGCCTCCACCGGCTCGCCGACTTTCTTGGTGATGCGCAGCTTGCGGCCGGCCACGGGCGCCGACACCACATAAATATCCTTCACGCGCGTTTGGCCTTCACCGGCCAAGGTGACGGTCAGGTCACCCGCCTCGACCTCAGCCATGTCGACCGCATGCGGTTGGGGTTGAAAGGAATAGGCCAGCCCGGCGGCGATACCGAGTGCAATGGTGGTGTAGAAAATTCGTCGCGGCCAGGGGGAAACCATGCGACTACTCCCTCGTTTTTAAAACAGCGATCAGGTCGAACCGGTCGATGCGACGGCGCACGATGAGGCCGGACACGACCGACGCAACGAGTACCGTGGTTATCGATAAAGCGTAGGTGGCCGGCTCGATCACCAGGGGAAGGCGGAACAGTTCGGTATCCAAGTTGGCCACGATGAGTTGCGCCAGACCCAGTCCGATTAAACAACCGAAGGGCAACGATGCCAGCGTCAGAATGGCCAGTTCGCCCAATAGGATGTAGGACACCTCGCCTCGGGTAAAACCGAGCACCCTCAACGAGGCCAATTCCCGTCCCCGCTCAGACAGCGACACGCGGGCGCTGTTGTAAACGACACCGATGGCGATCAAGGCGCCGAACAGAACGTAGAAAGACATCATGATGTCGAGCGTTTCCGCCATCGTCTTGCGGAACGTCGAGAGCGCCGCGGTCTGCAAGGTCACGCCGGCCACCACCGGCGTATCCTTAAGCTGGCGGTAAAGCACCTCCGCCTGGTTGGTGTCGACCTGGATGTAGGCGCCGGAGATCAGCCTCCCCTCCCCCATCAGCCGGTTGAGCGCGGCGCGATGCATGTAGGCCGGAGCGGCGATGTATTCCTCGACAATGGCAGTTATCGGAACCTCGACGACGGGACGGCGGCCTTCGAGCGTTTCCACGGTCACACTGTCACCGCGTTGAGCGCCAAGAAGCTCAGCCATTTTTGTTGAGAGCACCAATCCGGTATTCGGCAGCCTCACCGCCTTAAGATCGATATCCAGCACCCGGTGCATGACCGTGTTTTCGTCCAGGCCGGTGATCGACGCCCGTTCACTATGATTGCCTAGATGAAGCTTGACGGCAACGGCGCGGAAGGGTTCGGCCGCAATCACGCCGGGCAGGCTCCGGATTTCGTTCAGGGAGCGTGTGGAGCGCGGTTCATTGAAGACGACCGTGGCGTCCTGGCGCTGACCATGATGGAAAAAGATGTCCACCATGTGCTCGACCGAATCGAAGAAGAACAGCGAGGCGATGAGGATTGCCACCGACAGGGCGATACCCATCGTCGTCAAACAGGTGCGCAGCGGCCAGCGGCCGATGTGACGCAGGATCATCAGTGTCGGCTGGCTCAGCCGACGAGCGGCGCCGATGGCAGTAAGAAATCCGCGACGGTAGGCCGTTGGCGGGGCGGGCTGCATGGCAACTGCCGGCGGCATCTTGACGGCCTTCCGGATGGCGCTCAAGGCGCCGAGACCCGTCGCCAGCAGGCTGACGATCCCGGCGGCCGCGAAGACCTTCAGTTCAAGATGGAAGTAAAGCACCGGAAAGCGAAAGAAATCAGTATAGATTTCGGTCACCTCCCGGCCGAACCAGGCACCCGCCAGGAACCCGAGTGCGATGCCGACAACCGTCACCAGCATGACAAGTTTGAGGTACAGGATACCGACGGCAAAATCAGAATATCCGAACGCCTTCAGGAGACCGATCTGCTCTCGCTCGGTCGCAATGATCCGCGTAATCACGACGTTCAGGAGAAACGCCGCAACGCCCAGAAAAATGGGCGGCACAATAGTGCCCATGCCTTTGAGCTGATCCATCTCGTTGGCGATGAAGGCATGGGAAATCTGATCCGCGCGCGGATAGGCGCCGACGCCGCCGTACGGACCCAGTAAATCGTCGAGCCGATCAATAGCCGCGTCGACTTTGGCCGAGCGCATCAGGGTCAGGGAAACGTCATTGAAGGCGGCCTCCAAATCATAGGTCGCCGCCATGGCCTCCCGTCCCATCCAGATGATGCCGAAGCGCTCGTCGTCGGGCATCAGGGCGCCGGGTCCGATGGCGTAGATGTACTCCGGCGAAAGAGCGATGCCGACGATATCGAGCTGTCGTTTGTGACCGTTGATGGTCGCGATGATGTGCTCGCCCGGCCCGAGTTCGTGGGCGTCGGCGAAGGGTTCGCCCAGCACGATCTCGTCGGGTCGGTCCGGATCCGGCAACCGACCCTGGCGTAAAACGATTTCGTTGAGCGCCGAGCGGCCGTAGCCGGGCAACGAGATCAACTGCCCCATGATCGGCTCTTCCATGCCTTCGACGTCCAGCGTCGCGTATTTTACGATGCGGGTGTCGACGCGCTTCACGCCTTCGATCCGCGCGATGTCCTCGGCCAAGGAATCTGGGGCCCGTTTAAGATTGGCGAACACTTCGGCAAATCTTTGGCGTTCGTAATAGGCGTCGCGCGTCAGTTGCAGGGAACTCAAGGTGCCGAACGACATTACGACGGTGCTGACGCCGCAGGCGATGACGATGGCGATGGCGATGGCCTGGCCCCGGATATGCCAGAGATCGCGGAACAGCTTGAGGTCCAGGGCGCGCATCACCAGTTGACCGAACTTGCGGGTTTCCTGGTCTCGTTCAGGCGAACCTCTGAAACACGGCCGTCGGCGAAAATCACCACCCGATCGGCAATGTCGGAAATGGCGGCATTGTGCGTGATTACGACGGAGGTCGTGCCGAGTTCTGTGTTGACGCGCTCAATCGCCTCCAGCACGGCGATGCCCGTGCGGCTGTCGAGGGCGCCCGTCGGTTCGTCGCACAGCAGAACCTGAGGCCGTTTGGCGATGGCGCGCGCCACGGCGACGCGCTGTTGCTCGCCGCCCGAAAGCTGGGACGGGAAATGGTCCAGCCGGTCACCCAGGCCGACGATACGCAGCGCCTCATCGGGTTTCAGCGGATCGGCGGCGATCTCGGTGACCAGCGACACGTTTTCGCGCGCCGTCAGGCTGGGGATCAGGTTGTAGAACTGGAAGACGAAACCGACGTGTTCGCGGCGATATTGGGTGAGCCCTCCGCTTTCGAGGGACGTGAGTTCCTGATCGTGGAACCTGACCGTCCCGGCGGTGGGTGCATCGAGCCCGCCGAGGATATTGAGAAACGTCGATTTGCCGCTGCCGGACGGTCCCAGCAGGACAACAAGTTCACCATCGAGAAATTGGATATCGACGCCGCGCAGGGCATGAACCTCGGTTTCGCCGGTGTGGTAGACCTTCGTCAAGCCGGTGACATCGAACGCCGGAGTGCTATCGGGCCGCGGTTGGACGCTCATGATGCGTCCTCCTCCGGGTCATCCTCGTCGGAATATGGGAACTCCCGGGTATCCGCGTAGGGCCACTGCATTAGCCAGATTTCCTTGCCCTCTGCGGTAATTTCGCCCGACTCCACCTTACGCCAGCAAAGATCGCTAATACGCGAGACAAACAGATTGACCACCGGCTTGAGAACGGCCGGGTCGACAAGGTACCGCGGACTGCGGATGCGATGCTCCAGGGCGGCCTTGTTTTCCCCGACAAAGGAGAACAACTCCTCAATGACTTCGGCGTGATCCAGCAGTGGCGGAATCACAGGGATGGCGTCCCTCAATGTCAGATAAACCAGATTGGAAACGTCTTCCGTGCGCGCATCTCGCTCGATGCGGTCGACCAACTCGTAGAAGTAGGCCGCCTGCTCTCCCTCAAGCTCCTGCAGCACCGGTTCGACCAGTCGTTTGTGCAAAGGACTGCTCCGCTCAACCCCTCAGTTTCGGGCGCGCCCCATTGTGGCCGACGCAGGCTTTCGGGCCAAGTGGCGATGCTGCATTCGGAGGGCGGCATTTTGCCGCTGCTCCCGCAGGTTACCGGCGGTACTTCTTGGGCAGAAAAAAGAGATGGTCCTGGTTGGCGGCCACGTCTGCATGGCATGTGCCGCAATAGTCGACGTTTTCGCTGCCCTCTCCGTTGGTCACGCCTACCACGCTGCCATCGGGCAAAATCATAGTGTAGCGCCAATCGCCAAACGCAGGCCGGAAACCGGCTTCCATCTTTTCCATGAGGAACAGTGGCCCGGCATAACGGCGCCCGTCCTTGAGCACGGTGAAACTGTCCTTGGCGATCACGGATCCAACCGGCATTTTTCCAATTTTTTCGTATTTTTCATAATGTTGCGCCATATTATTCGCGTAATTGTTTAGGTATCTGTCGCCGTGCTGCGAGGATTCATAGGGAGCCGTATTATATCGCTTCCACTTCTGGTAACGCTTGGCGTGCCGGTCGCCGGACAACGTGAACGCTGCCGCCATTTTTTGACGCAGGCTCCGGTATGCCTTTTCGGCGACGGCGGGTGCCAGGCCGTGAGCGGCGTCGGGCGCCTTGATATGACCGGCGGAACAGGGGTTGAGCGGGTTTTTGGCAGCACAGGGATTGGCCGCGGCACAAGGGTTGGCTGCTTTCGCCGGGCTTTTGGCGGCGCAGGGGTTGGATTTGGTCTGGGCCGCTATCTGGCCTGATCCGGCTACAAGGACCAGGGCAGCCACGGCTGCGAGATTCAGGCTGGAGGAGGACTTCAGGCTTCGGCGGAGTTTCGACATTTTCGACCTCTCGCATCCGGTCCATGAATGGTTGTCTCCCTTTAAGAATTGGGGAAATAGCATCAACCCAGCCAGTCAACCTTACTCACGCTTGCGTGAGTCCCTTGCATTGGGCAAGGTGCCGCCATGACCGTCACCGCTCTCATCGTCGCAGCCGGACGCGGCGCCCGTTTCGGCACCGACATCCCGAAACAGTACGCTGTCATCGGCGGCCGTTCGATCCTCAACCGGACGATCGGCTTGTTCGCCTGTCACGAGCGTATCGATGCGGTCCGCGTTGTCATCCACCCGGATGATCGCGGACTGTACGAAGAAGCGGCGGCCGGGTTCGATCTGTTGTCCCCCGTCGACGGCGGGGCCAGCCGGCAGGAGAGCGTGCGGTTGGGCCTGGAAAGCCTATCTGACGCCCGGCCGGACAAAGTGCTGATCCACGACGCCGCCCGCCCGTTTGCCGGCCGGGAAGGTATTTCCAGGGTGATCGATGCCCTCGACGAAGCACCCGGAGCAATCTTGGGCGTACCCGTCGTCGATACGCTGAAACGCCAGTCCGAAGACGTCACTGTGGCCGCGACCGTGGACCGCGGCGGCCTGTGGCGCGCGCAGACGCCGCAGGGATTCCGCTACGCCGACATCGTGGCGGCCCACCGTGAGATGACCGGCCGGGAGCTCACGGACGACGCCGCGGTGGTGGAGGCCATGGGACTCGAAGTCGCTCTGATCGAAGGGCCGGAGACCAACTTCAAAATCACCACTCCGGAGGACCTGAAACGGGCGGAACGCCTGGTCCAAACCGAGATGAGCGACGTCCGCACCGGTCAGGGTTTCGACGCGCACCGGTTCGCAGCCGAGGCGCCGGAAAGCGGCACGATCATGCTGGGCGGCATCGCCATTGACCACGACCGCGCCCTGGCCGGTCACTCGGACGCCGACGTGGCGCTTCACGCCGTGACCGACGCCCTCCTCGGAGCCATCGCCGACGGCGACATCGGCCACCACTTCCCGCCTTCCGACGACGAATGGAAAGGCGCTTCGTCCGACCGGTTTGTCAGGTTTGCGGCGGACCGGATCGCCCAGCGCGGCGGCCTCGTCGCCCATGTCGACCTGACCATCATCTGCGAACGTCCCAAAGTCGGCCCGCACCGGGAAGCCATGCGCCATACGATTGCGGAGATTTTGGCCCTTGCGCCCGAGCGGATCAGCGTCAAGGCCACAACAACCGAGAAAATGGGTTTCACCGGCCGCGGCGAGGGCATCGCGGCGCAGGCGGTGGCAACCGTACGGCTGCCTTAGGCCGGCAGGCCTCAGATCGAATAGGCGAAGCGCAGGCCGCCCCAGTGGCGGCCCCGCACCATGATGGGTGCGGAGAGATCCTTCATCATGACGAACTTGCCGCCGCCCATGTCACGGCGGTAGGTCTGCAAGAGGAACGTGTCGGTGTTCTTTGCGGCGCGCAAGCCTGTGCGGTCGTCAAACTTGCGGCGGTTCCGGCAGTTTGCGTTGTTCCAAACGGGATCGCTGCCCTGCGGCTTGGAGAACTTGGCGTTGTGCGTGGGCAGGAAGGCGTTGCGGTCGACGGCGGCGCAAAAGACGACCTTTTCGTGAAATACCGCCATGCGCTCCTGCACCGGCGGCAGGAGCCGGTCGGTCAGGGGGATATAGGGGGTCATGAACTGTTCCGGATCCGAACCGGCGATGGGCCGGTAGTCTTCGGAAAAGAGGTCCGCCATGGTGATGTCGCCGTTGTCGACCGCAGCCTCGAACAACGCCGAAACCTCGGCAACGGCCTTCTTGATTTCGAGGATGAACGGCGTGTCGTGGGTCGTGCGGCCGCTTTCGGCGATGTAGCCGATCATCTGTTCCGAATTGTCGAGCAGCGAGCCGATGCGTTCGTCGGCGTGGGCCATGTCCTTGGAGGTTTGGCTCAAGCCCTCGACCATATCCTCGATACGGCCGACAAATTCGTCGCAGCGGCTCCGGCAATCTGTCGCGGCGCCGGTGATTTCTCCCACTTTGCCCTCGACCACGGTAATCGATTCGCCAAAGCCGTCGACGGCGCCATTGATCACGCCGATGCCGTCGTTGACCCCGCCCGCGATGTCGACCGTCCGGGACGAGGCGTTTTTCAGCGTCGAGACGCTTTCCGACAATCCGCCCACGGCATCGTCGATACTGCCGGTCGCCTGGGCGGTCTGATTGGCCAGCGTCTTGACCTCACCGGCGACGACGGCAAAGCCCTTCCCAAGTTCGCCGGCGCGCGCCGCCTCGATGGTGGCGTTGAGCGCGAGCAGATTGGTCTGCGAGGCGATGTCCTCAATATCCTTGGACAGTCCTTCAACACCGGTGAGAGAGGTTTCGAGCGAATCCAGCCGGTGGTTGATGTCGTTGACGGAATCGGTGAGTTCCCCGATCGCCGTCAGCGCAGCGGAAACCGTGTTGTGGGACTCAGCCATCGAACCGGCGGCGGTCTGCGCCGTCCGATTAGTTTCCGCACAGATGTGGTCGATCGCCTCGATGGCGTTGGCCATCTCCCGGGCAAGCGTTATGAGGTCGCCGAAAAGGCCTTCCTGAACCTTGATGAAGCGGGCGGTCGCCTCGACGCCGCCGGCGACATCGGCGATCTCGAGCGCCACGGTTTCGACCTGTTTGAGAATGTTGTCGGCGAACTCGTCGAGTTGCGGCGGCCCGTCGGATTCCGCCGATACCAATACGCTCTCAACCGCCACGTCTTGTTGTGAAAAATTCATCGAAGCCGCTCCCAGCGAAATCCATGCCCCCGCAAATACCGGTGGGCCGTCACGTATGGGTGCTAGAGCTTCCGGTGGATACTGAACTACCAAGTCACAGGCTGTCATGCAACAAATGCCGTGCCGTGCGGCGCCGAACTGTAAAACTCCGCGCGAACGAACCGGCAAAATTAGAGAAATTTACAACGGAGATTTAGCGGGGTCGGTCGCCGTCGATGGTGACGCGGTGAAGTTCGCGGCGATGGCCGTGGTAGTCGTTGAGCGGATAGTGCAGCGTGCAGCGATTATCCCATATGGCCAGCGTCCCGGCGGTCCAGCGGAAGCGGCAGGTGAATTCCTCCCGGATGGCGTGATCGTAGAGATAGTCCAGGATGGGCCTGCTTTCCTCCACTGTCATGCCGTCAAACCGGACGGCATGGGCCTCGCTGACGTAAAGCGATTTGCGGCCCGTCTCCGGATGGCTGCGGACGGCAGGGTGGACGGCCTCCTTGACCTCCATCTGATCGGCGTCTCGGCCCTTCATGGAGCCATCCTCGAGATGATCCATGCGAAGGCTCGCCTTGTTCTTGGCGGCACTGTTGACCACGTGCAGGTCGGCCAACAAAGCCTTCATGCCGTCGGACAGCGCCTCATAGGCGGCATACATGCTGGACCACATGGTATCGCCGCCGACCGAGGGAACTTCCAAGGCGTAAAGCGCCGAACCCAGGGAGGGATTTTCCAGGTAGGCGGTGTCGGTGTGCCAGATACCACCGAAATTGGTGGTCTGGTGCGGCTCCTTGACGATGGCGATGACATCGGGATGGCCTTCAAGCGCCTCCGCGAAGGGATAGCGCCCGATTGGGCCGAACCGCGCGGCAAACGCCACCTGATCGCCGGGGGTGAGCTTCTGATCCCGGAAAAACAGAACCTGATGGTGGAGGAAGGCCTGTTTGATTTCGCTCCACACGGCATCATCCAATCCGGCGCCGAGATCGACGCCTTCGATCTCAGCTCCCAACGCAGGCGCCAGCGGTACGACATCTATGTGTTCGTAGGACATCCAAACCGTTCCCTTCGACCTCATCTTGCGCATCTCTCCACGCTTCCGCAATATGGCTGAAGCATCGGTCAACGGAATCCAAACGCATGCAAGAACCGCAGGACGGCATTTTCGACGAAAGCGGCGAATACCATCACTATCTTGAGTACGCCACCGGCAGCGACAGCGACACATCGGAGATATGCTCTGCGCTTGCGGCCTTTGTCCGGGATGATAGATCTCTCGCAGTCAAAACGGTCCTTGCGTTTGGTGCCGAATTTTGGGGCAAACTCAGCGCGGATGCGCCAGGCGGACTTTGCCCATTCGAACCTTTGGGGGCGGCGCCCTCGACCCAACGAGACATCTGGATATGGCTGCAGGGAGATCGGCCCGATCTCAACCTCGATGCCGCCATGAAGGCACACCATCACCTCGGCGCGGTGGCAGAACTGGAACTCGAGCTCACGGGTTTCAGCTATCACGGCAATCGCGATCTCATCGGCTTCGTCGACGGCACGGCGAACCCCAAGGACCGGGAAGCCAAGGAAGCGGCGGCGCTGATTCCGGGCGGTAACGGCGGTGCGTTCGTCCTGACGCAAAAGTGGGTTCACGATCTGGATGCCTTCAACGCCCTGGAACTGGCCGAACAGGAAGCCGTTGTAGGCCGAACCAAGGAGGACGACGTCGAACTGGAGGGCGATGCCATGCCGGCCACGTCACACGTCAGCCGGACGGACGTGTCGGAGGACGGAGTCGGCCTCAAAATCTACCGGCGCAGTTCGCCTTACGGCACCGTTACGGAAAAAGGGCTCTACTTCGTGGCCTTCGCCTGCGACATTCGCCGATTCGATGTGCAATTGCGGCGAATGTTCGGTTTGACCGAAGACGGTTTGATCGACCGGATCACCGAATTTTCCACCGCCGTGACCGGCGCTTACTGGTACGCGCCCGGTCAAGCCGAACTCCGCAAAGCGCTGGATTTATAGGTAATGGCCGAACTGACCCCACTCCCCGAAGGCCTGCGTTTTTGGCAACCTGCCCCGCTGCTAGCGACCTGGTTCGGATCGGGTTTGCTGCCCAAAAGCCCCGGTACATGGGGTTCGCTGGCCGCCCTGCCCTTTGCCTGGGTCATCCAGATGTACGGCGGCAGCCTTGCCCTCGTGGCCGCCGCCGCCCTCGTCTTCGCCGTCGGCTGCTGGGCCAGCAAAGTCTACATCGCGGCGGACGGGCGCGGCGATCCCGGCGCCATCGTCATCGACGAGGTGGCCGGCCAATGGCTGACGCTGGCGGCGGCGCCCCTGAGCCTCAAGGCATATGCCGTCGGTTTCGTGCTTTTCAGGCTGTTCGACATCATCAAGCCCTGGCCCATTTCAGCGTTGGAACGTGCCGTGCCGGGGGCGGTGGGAGTGATGATCGACGACATCGCCGCCGCCGCTTTCGCCGCTGTACTCCTGTACGCAGTCCATTCGTATGTGCCCTTGAATTAGGATTGTCCCAAAATGTTCCCCGGAGAGATCACCTCCCGCGCCCAGAATGTCGTCGATGAATGCACCCGCCGCGGCATCCGTCTGGCATTGGCCGAATCGTGCACCGGCGGGCTGATCTCGGCGGCCCTGATAAACATCCCCAGCGCCTCAAACGTGGTCGACCGGGGTCTCGTGACCTACGCCAACGAAGCCAAGATGGATCTCCTGGGCGTGCCCGCCGAGGTTTTGGAGCGAACCGGCGCGGTCAGCGAGGAAACGGCCCTGGCCATGGCGGAGGGTGCTTTGAAAACTGACAACGTCCAGGCCGCCGTGGCGGTGACGGGCATCGCGGGCCCATCGGGCGGAACGGCGGAAAAGCCGGTCGGACGGGTTCACATAGCAGCGGCCCGCGAAGGGTTTCCGTCGCGCCACCAAAAATGCGATTTCGGCGACGTCGGCCGCGACGCTATCCGCTTAGGTACCGTCGGCGCCGCCCTCGACATGCTTTATGACCTGGTCTGCGCAAGTGCCGGTGACACCTGAAATACATAATCCCTTGCCGACGATCACCGGCCGTCAGGTGATCAGCGTGGCACTGGCAATCCTGTTTCTTGTTGGCTTTGTCGTCGTCTTCATCCTAAGCGCCGCCATCCTTTCCTCGGCGGCGAAGACGTTCATTGTGGAATTACCCAAACTGCACCTCCTACTGGCGGCCTCCGTCCTGCAGTGTGCCGCCATGATTGGAGCGGTCCATTGGGTTTTAATACGGCATACCGGATATTCCTGGAAGCTATTTGGGTTTTTCCCCGTTAGCAGCAAGCAGCTTACGGTTGCCATCCTCCTTGGGATTGTACTGGTACCGATTTTGGAAACTGTGGAACGCCTCGCCGGTATCACGCTCGGAGACACGATCGTCCAGCTTCTGGCGCCAACGGGGTTCACTTGGACCGGTTTGGTTGGAAGTGTCTTGGTAATTGGCGTCGCAACTCCCGTCGCCGAGGAAATCGTCTTTCGCGGCGTCGTATATGCCTGGCTTAGATCGCGTTGGCGCTTGCTGCCGGCGCTCCTGTTCAACGGCGCTCTGTTTGGCGGGATCCATCTCTTTTATCCCGCGCCCTACGTCATTCTCGTGGGGCTTCTTGGGGTTGTTTTCGCGTACGCATACGAAAAGACGGGAACGCTTTGGGTGCCGTCACTCATGCACGCCCTGCACAACTCCACCGTCATCATCGCCGTTTATTGGGCGTTGCCCTGAGGCTCTCCATACAGCGCGTGGGCTCGTTGTTCGAAGGCATGGACCATGCGCTTGACGGCCTCGTTAAAAACGGCGCCGATAAGTTTCTGCATGAGGCGGGAGCGGAATTCGAAATCGACGTAGAAATCGATGGCGCACTTTCCGCCATCCTCCTCGAAAAAGACCCAGTGGTTGTTGAGGTAACGGAACGGTCCATCCGTGTATTCGACGTCAACACGTCCCGGGCGATCGAGCGTCACCTTGGAGGTGAAGCGCTCGCGGAACATCTTGTAGCCGATCACCAGGTCGGCGACGATCAATTCATCGGAATTTTCCCGCACCCGCGCACCGACGCACCAGGGCAGGAATTCGGGATAGGCGCCCACATCGGCCACGAGGTCGAAAAGCTGTTCCCGCGTGTAGGGCAGAACGCGCTTTTCGGCATGTGTGGGCATCTAAGAATGATGTCTAGGATTTGGCCGGAAGGCTTTTATTGCGCGCCGCGCGGAGTTTTTCGAAATCGTCGCCGGCAAAATAGGACGAACGCGTCAACGGCGTCGACGACACCATCAGGAAGCCTTTGGCCTTGGCCGCCGTAGCGTAAGCCTCGAATTCGGCCGGCGTGACGAAACGCTCTACCGGCGCGTGGCGCGGCGTCGGCTGCAAATATTGGCCGATGGTGATGAAATCGATGTCGGCCGAGCGCATGTCGTCCATCACCTGCATGACTTCGCTTTTGTCCTCGCCCAGGCCCACCATGATGCCGGACTTGGTGAACTGCCCCGGATTGAGTTCCTTGGCGTCGGCGAGCAGCTTGAGGGAATGGAAGTAGCGCGCACCCGGCCGGATCGTGGGGTAGAGGCGCGGCACGGTTTCGAGATTATGGTTGAAGACATCCGGCTTGGCCGCGACGACCGCCTCCAGCGCGCCCTCCTTGCGCAGGAAGTCGGGCGTCAGCACCTCGATCGTGGTATCGGGCGTCAACTCGCGCAGCTCGTCGATGCAGGCCACGAACTGCCCCGCCCCGCCGTCGGCCAGATCGTCGCGGTCGACGGACGTAATCACGACATGGGAGAGGCCCAAATTGGCGACGGCTTCGGCGAGATGCCGAGGCTCTTCCTCGTCCACCTTGCCCGGCTTGCCGGTTGCCACGTTGCAGAAGGCGCACGCTCGGGTGCAGATGTCGCCGAGGATCATCATCGTGGCGTGGCCGTGGCTCCAACATTCGCCGATGTTGGGACAGGCCGCCTCCTCGCAGACCGTGACCAGCTTCTGGTCGCGCATCAGCTTGCGCGTTGCCTGGTATTCCTTCGAGAGCGGCGCCTTGACGCGGATCCAGTCCGGCTTGCGCGCCGAGGCTGTCTTCTTGATGGGTTCCACCTTCGCCATGGCTTAGAAATGAATGACCCGGCCCAAGGAATCAAGCACCGATTCGTGCATCGTCTCCGATACCGTGGGGTGCGGGAAGACGGTATGAACCAGTTCCGCTTCGGTCGTCTCGAGGCCGCGGGCGATGGTGTAGCCCTGGATCATCTCCGTCACCTCCGGCCCGATCATGTGGGCGCCGAGCAGTTCGCCGGTCTTGTCGTCGAACACGGTTTTCACGAGACCTTCGGGTTCGCCCAGCGCAATCGCCTTGCCGTTGCCCAGCATGGGGAAGCGGCCGACGCGCACCTTGTGGCCGGCCTCGATTGCGGCGGCTTCCGTCATTCCGACGCTGGCGACCTGGGGCGAGCAATAGGTGCAGCCGGGAATGTTGGTGTTTTCGAAAGGATGGACGCCCTTCACACCCGCAATCTTCTCGACACAAACAATGCCCTCGTGACTCGCCTTGTGGGCCAGCCAGGGCGGCCCGGCGACGTCGCCAATGGCGTAGATGCCCTTGACGTTGGTCTCGGCCCAGCCGTTGACCACGACATGGCCCCGGTCGACCTTCACGCCCGCTTCCTCCAGGCCGATGTTTTCGACATTGCCGGTGATGCCCACGGCCATGATGACGCGTTCGGCGGTAACCTGCGAGGTCTTGCCGCCGCCGTGATCGAGCGTCGCCGTCACACCCTTGGCTTTTTTGTCGAGCTTGGTGACTGTCGTCGCCGTGTGGATTTTCATGCCCTGCTTCTGGAAGGCCTTGTCGGCCAGGGCCGAAATCTCGGCATCCTCGACCGGCAAAATGCGGTCCAGAACCTCGACCACCGTGACCTCGGCGCCGAGGGTGTTGAAGAAGCTGGCGAATTCAATACCGATGGCGCCAGAGCCGACCACCAGGAGCGATTTCGGCATGACGTCGGGAACAAGCGCGTGCATGTAGTTCCAGACCTGCTTGCCGTCCGCCTCCAGGCCCGGCAGGTCGCGGGCGCGGGCGCCAGTAGCCAGAATGATGTGGGGCGCGGTGAACGTGCCCACAGCCTTACCGTCCTTCTCGACGCTGAGCTTGCCGGCCCCGGCGAGCTTGGCCCAGCCGTCAACGACGGTCACCTTGTTTTTCTTGAGAAGATGCTGGACGCCCGCTGAGAGCTGACCCGCCACACCTCGGCTGCGCTGGACGATTTTTTCGAGATCGAAACGGGGGTTGTCCGCCGACATGCCGAATTCGTCGAGCCGGTGCAGGGTGTGCCAAATCTCCGCCGAACGCAGCAGCGCCTTGGTGGGAATGCAGCCCCAGTTAAGGCAGATTCCGCCGAGGTGGCGGGCTTCGACCAACGCGGTCTTCATACCCAGTTGAGCCGCCCGGATGGCCGCGACGTAGCCGCCGGGTCCGCCGCCGACGACGATCAGGTCGAATTTGTTGTCAGCCATCTGATCGGTCCCTACAGCAGAATACTCAGCGGATCTTCGATGAAGCCCTTGAAGGCGGCGAGGTATTCCGCACCGAGGGCACCGTCGACGACGCGGTGATCACAGCTCAAAGTGCAAGTCATCATCGTCGCTACGGCAAGTGCGCCGTCCTTGACCACCGGCCGCTGCTGGCCCGCACCGACCGCCATGATGCAGGCCTGTGGTGGATTGATGATGGCGGAAAACTCGGTAATGCCGTACATGCCGAGGTTGGACACGGAAAATCCGCCGCCCTGGTATTCCTCGGGCATTAGTTTGCCCTCGCGGGCCCGGCCGGCCAGTTCCTTGATCTCGGCCGAAATCGCCGCCAGACCCTTGAGATCGGCGTTTCTGACGATGGGCGTGATCAGGCCACCGTCCAACGCTACAGCAACAGACACGTCGACGGTGTTGTATTGCAGGATTGCGGCGTCGGTCCAACTGGCATTGACGGCGGGTACGGCCTTGAGCGCCAGGGCGTTGGCGCGGATGACGAAGTCATTGACCGAGACCTTGTCGGCGCCCTCGCGGCGTTCGTTAATTTCCTTGCGCAAGCTGAGCAGCCGATCGAGTTCGCAATCGATGGTGAGGTAGATGTGCGGGATCGACTGCTTGGCCTCGACCAGGCGGCGGGCGATGGTCTTGCGCATGCTGTTGTTGGGCACTTCGGTGTAGGACCCGCTCGCCGGCATGACCATGGCGGGCGGCGCAGGCACGGCGGGGGCGGCCGGCATCGCCGGAGCCTGACCGGCACCTGTCGCTTGGGCGTTCAGGATATCCGCCTTGACGATGCGCCCGCGCGGACCCGAACCCGACAACTGGCCGAGATCGATGCCGGCATCGGCCGCCATGCGCTTGGCCAGCGGACTGGCGAGAATACGGCCGCCCGCAGGCGCCGCCGGCGCCGGAGTTGGCGCGGCGGGCGCCGGCGCGGGGGTTGGTTCCTCGGCCGCCGGCGCGGGCTCCACGGCAGGTGCGGCGTCGGGGGTAAAGCCCTCCAGCGCGGACGCGTCCTCGCCGTCCTCGAGCACCAGCGCGATGGGGGCGTTGACCTGCACGTTGTCGGTTTCACCGGGCACCAGGATGCGCGCCAAAATACCGTCGTCGATGGCTTCGAGTTCCATGGTGGCCTTGTCGGTCTCGATCTCGGCCAGGACGTCGCCGGCGATGACCTCGTCGCCTTCGTTCTTGAGCCAGCGGGCCAGGCGGCCTTCCGTCATGGTCGGCGAAAGCGCCGGCATCGTAATGGTAATCGGCATCGTGGGGTCCCCTAACGGTAACAAACAGCTTTTGCGGCGGCAGTCACGTCGTCCGCCGAGGGCAGCGCCAATTGCTCGAGGTTGGCGGCGTATGGCATCGGCACATCCTTGCCGGTGACGCGCATGACCGGCGCATCCAGATCGTCGAACGACTGCTCCATCATGACGGCGGCGATTTCGGCGCCGATGCCGCTCTGCGGCCAGCCCTCCTCCACCGTCACAAGACGATTGGTCTTGGCGACGCTGGCGGCAATCGTGGCCGTGTCCAGCGGGCGCAAGGTGCGGAGGTTGATAACCTCGGCGTCGATGCCCTCGGCCGCCAGGGCGTCCGCCGCCTGCAGCGCGTAGTCGACGGCGATGGAGAACGCGGCGATGGTGACGTCGCCGCCCTCGCGCATGACCTGCGCCTTGCCCAGCGGAATGGTGAAATCATCCAGAACCGGAACGTCGAACGAGCGGCCGTAGAGGATTTCGTTTTCCAGAAAAACTACCGGATTGGGATCGCGGATGGCCGACTTCAGCAGGCCTTTGGCATCCGCCGCCGAATAGGGAGCGACAACCTTCAGGCCGGGGCAATGGGCGTACCAACTGGCGTAACACTGGGAATGTTGCGCCGCCACCCGGGAGGCCGCACCGTTGGCGCCCCGGAAGACGATGGGGTTGGGCATTTGCCCGCCTGACATGTAGAGGGTCTTGGAAGCCGAATTGATGATGTGGTCGATGGCCTGCATGGCGAAGTTGAAGGTCATGAACTCGACGATGGGCTTTAACCCGGAATACGCCGCACCCACGGCAACACCGGTGAAGCCATGCTCCGTAATCGGCGTGTCGATCACCCGCCGGGCGCCGAACTCGTCCAACAAACCTTGGCTGACCTTGTAGGCGCCCTGGTATTGCGCCACTTCCTCGCCCATCAGGAAGACGTCGTCGTCGCGGCGCATTTCCTCCGCCATGGCGTCGCGCAGGGCTTCGCGCACGGACATGGAGACCATCTCGGTACCGGCGGGAATATCCTGTTCGTGAATGGCGGCAGCCGCAGGCGCCGCCGGTGCGGCCGGCGCGGCATCGCCGGCCGGAGCGGGCTCGGCGGGCGGGGATGCCGCCGCGGGTGCCGTAGCCGCATCAATTGCGGAGGCGTCCTCGCCGTCCTCCAGGATCACGGCGATGGGCGTGTTGACGGCAACACCCTCGGTGCCGCCCGCCACTAAAATGCGGCCGAGAATTCCTTCGTCGACCGCCTCTAGTTCCATCGTGGCTTTATCGGTTTCAATCTCGGCAATAATGTCGCCGGACGTGACCGCATCGCCCTCGGCCTTAAGCCAGCGGGCGACGGTTCCTTCGGTCATGGTCGGCGAGAGGGCCGGCATCAGAATTTGTACGGTCATGTCGATCCCTCAGACTTCAATCAATACGTCGGTGTAGAGCTCGGAGGCGTCCGGTTCGGGACTTTGCTGCGCAAATTCCGCCGCTTCCGTCACGATCCCCTTTACTTCCTTGTCGATCGCCTTCAATTCGGCCTCGTCCACCGCTCCCGCCGAGACCAGCAGATCGCGCACATGATCGATAGGGTCGCGTTCCTGGCGGACCTTCTGGACTTCTTCCTTGGTGCGGTATTTGGCCGGGTCCGACATCGAATGGCCGCGGTAACGGTAGGTCATCATCTCCAGGATGATCGGTCCCTTGCCGCTGCGACAGTGGGCGATGGCCTTCTCGCCGGCCGCCTTGACGGCCATGACGTCCATGCCGTCCACCTGCACGCCGGAAATGCCGAAGCTTTCGCCGCGCAAGTACAGGTCCGGCTGGGCCGAGGCGCGTCCCAGGGCGGTGCCCATGGCGTACTGGTTGTTCTCGATTACGAATATGACCGGAAGCGACCAGAGTTCCGCCATGTTGAAGCTTTCGTAAACCTGCCCCTGGTTGGCTGCACCGTCGCCGAAGAACGTCAAAACGACGTTGTCCGTCCCCCGGTAGGCTTCGGCGAACGCTAAACCGGTGCCGATCGGGACGTTGGCGCCGACGATGCCGTGTCCGCCGTAGAAGTTGGCCTCCTTGGAGAACATGTGCATGGAGCCGCCCTTGCCCTTGGAATAGCCGCCCCGTCGCCCCGTCAGTTCCGCCATGACGCCGCCGGGGTCCATGCCGGTGGCCAGCATATGGCCGTGATCGCGATAAGTCGTGATGACCGAATCGTCCTTGGAGGCCGCCGCCATCAATCCGACGACCACCGCTTCCTGGCCGATGTAGAGGTGGCAGAAGCCGCCGATCAGACCCATACCGTAGAGCTGGCCGGCCTTTTCCTCGAAGCGGCGGATCAACAACATATCGCGGTAGTGCTGAAGCAGTTCCGCACTGTCCAGCTTGGGCTGTTTGCGGCCGCGCGAGGCGGATTTGGGCGGACGTCCGGCTTTCGATTTGGCGCTCGCGGCGGACTTGGCGGCGCTTTTACCCTTGCGGGGCGCATTGGCCATCAGGGTGCCTCCCGAATTGAACAACTTCCTGCCGCCCCATTCGGGTTGCGACGCAAGAATGGTACTGCGAAAAGGCGGCGCCAGATACAAAAATCGATAAGATTTTGTTGCTTATAACACCCTATTTTATAACAATAATTTCCGAATTAATTGGATATTGGTTAACTAATTAATTTCATTGTCAATGATAAATCGATTTCCCGCCGGGACGATCGTCCTTCCCGCTAACACCCATCTGACGGGGAAACTGCCGGACACGCCGATTACGGTTTAACTGTTCGCCTTTTGTCAGTACCATTTCCGGTACCAATAAGATTGCTCACGCCACTTGGGATTGACGGAACCGCCCAACGGGTCGGAGCCGATCACCAAAATAAAAACGCACATAAACAGGGGGCAGAAAATGTCAAAAATCAGGAAATTCAAACAGGCCACCGCCGCGTTCCTGCTGGCAACGGTGCTGGTCATCGCCGGTGCGGCCCAGGGTTGGGCGCAATCGGCCAAGGTCACCTTCCTTCACGTCAACGACGTCTACGAAATATCCCCGAAACGGGGAATTGGCGGGCTCGCCGAACTAATGACCCTGCTGAAGGCCGAACGCGCGAAGGCCGAACACAGCATCACCACGCTTGGCGGCGATCTGATTTCGCCGTCCGTGATGTCCGGCGTCACCAAGGGCGCCCAGATGATCACGGTGATGAACGCGATCGGGATGGATATTGCAGGTCTCGGCAATCACGAGTTCGATTTCGGCGACGACATCCTCAAGGCGCGTCTGAAAGACTCCAAGTTCACCTGGCTTGCCACCAATACACTGGGCGCGGACGGCAAACCGTTCGGCGGCATGGAAGCTTACGCCATGCGCGACGTCGGCGAATTCAAGGTTGGCTTCTTCTCCCTCCTGACGCCGGAAACCACCCATCTTTCCAGCCCTGGGGCCAATGTTAAATTTTTGGACGTGATGGAGACCGCGAAGAAAGCGGTTGCCGATCTGCGCAAGATGGGCGCGCACTTCGTCGTCGCCATCACCCACCTCGATCTTTCCGACGATCGTGCATTGGCACGTTCGGTCAGGGGGCTCGACATAATTTTGGGCGGCCACGACCACGACCCCATGATGGTGTTCGAAGCCCGGACCTTGATCATCAAGGCCGGCTATGACGCCCACTACCTGGCGGTGGCCGACGTTGCCCTTTCGGCCAAGGAGCGCCGCGGCAAGATGCGTTATTCCATTCGGCCCGAGTGGCGCCTGCTCACAACAGCCGGCGTCAAACCCGATCCCGAGGTTGCCGCCATCGTCGCGGGGTTCAACAAGGAACTCGACGAGAGCCTGAACGTCGCGGTGGGCAAGTCTTCGGTTGAACTGGACAGCCGCCGTTCCATGGTGCGCAGCCGTGAAACAACCATGGGCAACCTGATCGCAGATGCCATCCGCGACGGCGTGAACGCCGACATCGGTTACGCCAACGGCGGCGGCATCCGCGGAGATCGCACCTACGACGCCGGCGTCACCCTTACCCGCAAGGACATCCTGACGGAACTGCCGTTCGGCAACGTAACCGTCTTGCTGGAACTGACCGGCAAGCAATTGATGGCCGTCCTGGAGAACGGCGTGAGCCGGGTTGAGGACACCGCCGGGCGTTTTCCGCAGGTGTCGGGCATGAGCTTCACCTTCGACATGAAGCAAAAGGCCGGCAGCCGCGTCAGCAATGTCATGGTCGGCGGCAAACCGCTCGACATGGGCGCGTCGTACAAACTCGCCACCAACAACTACATCGCAGGTGGCGGCGATGGATACTCGTCGCTGAAGAAGGGCAAGGTGTTGATCAATGCCTCCGCCGGCACGCTGATGGCCACAATGGTGATGGATTACATCGCCAATGCCGGCACCGTGTCGCCCAAGCTGGGCGGCCGCATCAAGACCAAATAGCCGGTCGAATATAGCGGGTGGCGGTGAACGGAGGTCACTGCCGCCCGTTCTTTTTAATAAAGCCATCATGCTGGATGTCGAACGATTGACGGAACAGGAAGAGATCGACCTCGTCGTCGGCTTCTTCGATCTTCAACTTTACGCCAAATGGGGTGCGGGCCGCCGGCCGAAGGAGCTTCTTGAGCTGGCCGACTCGCTGTTCGCGAGGACCGGACAGCAAATTTCCGACGCCGGCGGCAAACTGGTCAAAGCCATCGGCGACGCCGGCCTATTCGTCTTTACCGCTGACGCGCCGGACGGGATAGTCGCCTCGCTGCGGCAAATGAAGCGCGACTGCGACGAGTGGCTGGCAGGGCGCGGTTATCCCGGCGCCATGGTCGTTGTGGCTGAATTCGGGCCGGTGGCCTGCGGCCTGATCGGGCCGCCGGGCGACGAGCGCTTCGATGTTTACGGAACGACGGTCAACAGCGCCGCGATGATGAGGGGACATGAATTCGCCGTGGGCGCAGGGTTGGCGAATTTATTGGACGCCAAAACCCGCACCGAGTTCACCGAGTTGGAAGACGGGTCGCTGGTTGAACCTGGCTAGGCCGACTGCCGGATTATCACCGTTTGCAGGCCGATGATCTCCGACAAATCCTGCAGCCGGCCGACGTCGCTCTCGCGTAGCGCCGTGTCGGCGGCATAAAGGAGATACCCCTCCCCGCTCATCAGATCCTGATCGAGGACCGCGCCCGGCTGCAGTTCATAGACCGGAACCTCGATGGCCTTTGTGGATGGCTGCGTTTGCTTGGCGGGCTGATCCGGCGGCGCGGGCGGCATATTGACCACCGGTACCGTGACCGCTCCGTAGGCGTCGGCTGATTTCATCGACCGGGGCGCTGAAACGACGCGCGTGATCCGCTCCTTGATGACGTCAGGCCCGTCGTCCTTTTTCACGAAGGCATCGCAATCGAGCGCCAGGGCCGCCCCCATCAAGGCCTCATCGCTGGAGCCCGTGAGGACGATGACCGGCAGATCGCTCGCCGCATCCGTCATGCCAATGCGCAGCATTTTGAGGAATTTGAGCCCGTTCATGGGTTCCATCATGATGTCGAGCACCACGAGATCGGGTTTGAACGAGGCCAGCGACGATACGGCCTGGGCGCCGTCGGCCGCTTCGCCAACATGCTGGAAACCGATCTGATCGAGCATCCTCAGGATCAATCCGCGGTAAAACTCCTCGTCGTCCACGACGAGGACGCGGATTGCGGACAAGTCCACTTGGTCTGTCATCGGCTGCCGTCCCCCCTTCGGCTGGGTATGCTACATGCTTGTGTCCCGCGCCTCACGCCTAACCGGAGTAAGCCTCAATCTCCCGGCTGAGGACCGTCGTAGCCTTCGACGATCACAAGGTCGCCCTCCGATACGGCTTCCCTGAGCTTAATTGCCGCCTGATATTCCGGCGAATCGTAACAATCGAGCGCCGCCTGATAGCTGGGAAATTCGAGCACCACGTCCTTGGCCCGCACCGACCCCTCCTTGCCGGTGAAGTCGCCGCCGCGCACGATGAACCTGGCGCCGTACTTGGCGAACGGTCCGGCGTTTGCCGCGATGTACTTGGCGTACTGTTCGGGGTCGTCGATATCGATGTGCGCGATCCAATATCCCTTGGCCATTATCCGCAAGCTCCCGCTAATTTGTCCGCGACGATCTTAGGCAATCGAGGGCAATCCGCCAACTCACTCGTTGATCGCGGACCGGTTGGGAAAGACAGGAATTAGCCGGGCAGGTTTGGTGTCCGGGATTTGCGGAACTAACGGCCGAGGATGACCACGTCGTCCTTGTGAACCAGCCCGAGCACGTCGCGGGCGCGTTCTTCCAGCATGTCGCGGGAGAGACCGTTGCCGCGCAGCAAGGCGACACGGCGTTCAAGGCGGCTCAGTTCGGCCTGGTTGACCATCAACTGGGCCTCGGCGCGCATGATTTCCTGATCGAGCTGGAGCCAAGCCGCCAAACCGCGTTCGCCCTGGACGGCGTGATAACCGAAATAAGTCAGAACGCCGGCGCACAACAAGGGCACGACTGCGAATCGGGCGCGGCGGCGAAGTTGAAGACCTAAACTCATGGCTGAATCGAATCACAGGAGATTCCACGCGGTCAATCAAAAAATGCTTTAGAGTCTGGACTCTAGGGTAAAGTGTTGCCAAATAGACTCACTTATGGAAATGCCCTGCCGCAACCCATTTTGTCCAACGAGGCGGGAACGTGTTAAGATGAGAACGACTATCATCTTTGACGAATCTTGTGTGACCAGGTCCTATCGCTAAGGAGGTCATCATGGGAAATACGTTTGAACCCGGCAGCATTGTCGACCAGATTCGCGACTATGTCATGACGTTCCTCGGCATCATCATGGCCATGACGCCGCCCGCCTTGTGGTTCGGGTGGCGCGAGGATCTCTTCTGGATCGTCATCTCCGCCAGCGTCGGGTCCGCCGTGCTCTACTACATCCTGGCCCATTTCGAACCGCCGCCGCCCAAGCGCTGGGGCGGCCCCAGGCAGATCAAGAAAGTCGAACTCTCCGACGAGTTTCTTGCCGTGCTGACGGATTCGGCGCCCTGGACATATCACCACGGGTCGCGCGGCAGCCGGTCGTTCCGCGGCAAAATGGAGCGACTCAAGCAACTCATGAAATAGCGCCGCCTTGACTCAGGCGTTCCGGTCGCTTGAACTCGGGACATGAACGATCAGGGCAATCCCCCGGTTGGGGACAATCAACCGTCATCCATGTTCTTTTGGCCAACGCCGGAGCGTCCCGTGGTGGACCGGGGCGACGGCATCTATCTGTGGGATACCGGCGGCAAACGCTACATCGACGCGAGTTCCGGGCCGCAAACGACGAACCTCGGCCACGGCAACAAGCGCGTATTGGCCGCCATGCAGGCTCAGGCGGAAAAGGTTTCGTACGCTTTCCGCAGCCATTTTCTCAACGAACCGGCTGAATTGCTGGCCAAGGAGATCGCCGCCGCCGCACCCGATCCCTTGGACATGGCGTTCTTCTGTTCGGGCGGTTCGGAAGCGGTCGAAACCTGTATCAAGCTCGCCCGACAGTACGCTTTGGCGCGCGGCGAGGACTCGCGGTACAAGGTGATTTCGCGCATTCCCTCCTACCACGGCACGACGCTCGGCGCGCTTTCGTTGACGGGCGATCCGGCGGGTTTTTCCATGTTCTCGCCGATGATGGTCAACCAGCCCAAGATCCCTGCCCCCTTCTGCCGCTACCGCCCCGCCGGCCAATCGGAGGACGAGGCGGCGCAGGGCTTCGCCGATGCGCTGGAGACGGAGATCATCAACCAGGGCCCGGAGACGGTACTGGCCTTCATCATTGAACCTGTGGGCGGCGCTTCGACCGGCGCGCTGACGGCGCCGGACATTTACTACAAACGCGTTCGCGAGATCTGCGACAAATACGGGGTCCTGTTGATCTTCGACGAGGTCATGTCGGGCGCCGGCCGCTGCGGCAAGTTCCTCTCGGCCGAGTATTGGCCCGACGCCCTGCCGGACATCGTCGCCCTGGCCAAAGGGTTGGCGGCCGGTTACATGCCGCTGGGCGCCTGCCTGGCCCCGCGCGAAATGGTCGAAACCGTTCAGGCCCACGGCGGCTTCATGCACGGCCACACCTATTCGGCCAGCCCCATCGCCTGCGCTGTGGGCCGCGCGGTTCTGGCCGAATACACCGAATGCGGCCTGATCGAAAACGCCGCCCGGATGGGAACGATCCTAAAGGCCCGCTTGGAAGAACTCTTGGACCGCTACGAGTTCATTGGCGAGGTGCGCGGCAAGGGCCTGCTGCTCGCCTTCGACGTCATGGCCGACCGCGAGACCGGAACACCGCTGCCGCCGGAGCTGAACGCATATCTCAGGTTGGCCCAGGAAGCCTACGACCGGGGCCTGATCATTTACTCACGCCGCGTCATGGGCGGCGCCCGCGGCGATCATTTCCTCGTCACGCCGGCCCTGACCATTACCGAAGGGCAAATCGACGAGATCATGGACTTGCTGGTCCAGTCCCTCGACGCCTTCGCCCCCGAGGTGCGGTCGGCGCTGGACTGATTCGCGACCAAAATATCAACCGTCACCCCGGACTTGATCCGGGGTCCATTTGGTCTTTTTTTAGTCGCAGGCAATTAGCCAGAAAAAAGAAGTACCTGGAATCCGGCAAGCGCCGGAATGACGACGTAACTTTGGTCCCTAATTGGTGTCAGGCACTTAATTATTGTTAACGCGGCGTCCTACAACTTCCCCCGGCCAAATGCGCTGCGGCCGGCATAGACGGCGGCGGGGCCGAGGTTTTCCTCGATGCGGATGAGCTGGTTGTACTTGGCCATGCGGTCGGAGCGCGAGAGCGAGCCGGTTTTGATCTGGCCACAGTTGGTCGCCACCGCCAAATCAGCAATGGTGGCGTCCTCCGTTTCGCCCGAGCGGTGTGACATGACATTGCGGTAGCCTGCCATGTGCGCCATCTCGACGGCTTCCAGTGTTTCCGACAACGTACCGATCTGGTTGACTTTGATGAGGATGGCGTTGGCGATGCCCTGGTCGATGCCGTCGGCCAGGCGCTTGGGGTTGGTGACGAACAGATCGTCGCCGACGAGTTGCACCTTGTCACCGATGGCTTCGGTGAGAGCCGCCCAGCCCTCCCAGTCGTTTTCGTCCATCCCGTCTTCAATGGAGACGATGGTGGGATAGTTGCCGACCAATTCCTTGTACATCGCCACCATGCCAGCGCCGTCCAGTTCCTTGCCTTCGAAACGGTATGTGCCGTCGGTGCAGAACTCGCTGGATGCGACATCAAGGGCGAGATAGATGTCCTCGCCGGCCATGAAGCCTGCCGTTTCGATGGATTTGTTGATGAAGTCGAGGGCCTCGTCGGCGCTCTTGAGCGAAGGTGCGAAGCCGCCCTCGTCGCCGACATTGGTGTTGTGACCGGCCTGGCTAAGTTCCTTCTTGAGGGCGTGAAAGACTTCCGCCCCCATGCGCACCGCTTCGGACAGGCTGGGCGCGCCGACCGGCATGATCATGAATTCCTGGAAATCGATCGGATTGTCCGCGTGGGCGCCGCCGTTGATGATGTTCATCATCGGCACGGGCAGGGTCCGCGCGCTGACGCCGCCGATATAGGCGTAAAGCGGCAATCCCGCCTCCAGCGCCGCCGCTTTGGCCGTCGCCAGACTGACACCGAGGATGGCGTTGGCACCGAGACGTTGCTTGTTGTCGGTGCCGTCGAGATCGCGAATGGCTTGGTCGATGACTTCCTGTTCCTCGGCGTCCATGCCGCTGAGCGCGTCGAAAATCTCACCGTTGACGGCTTCGACGGCGTTCTGCACGCCCTTGCCGCCGTAACGATCGCCGCCGTCGCGCAACTCGTGGGCCTCAAACTGGCCGGTCGAGGCGCCGGACGGCACCGCGGCGCGGCCGATGCAGCCGGTCTCCAGTTCGACGTCGACCTCGACGGTGGGATTGCCGCGTGAATCGAGGATTTCACGGCCGTGAATGTCGATGATGGCTGTCATCTGACGGTCTCTCCAATTAGGAACAAAATTATGCGTAGGGTTTTATAAGGCGCGTCACGACTTGGCAACGCGGTCGAATTCCATGAGCTGGGCCAACAACGCCGGCATCTCCGACATCGGCACCATGTTGGGGCCGTCAGAGGGTGCATTGTCGGGATCGGGATGGGTTTCCATAAAGACGCCGGCGACGCCGACCGCCACCGCGGCACGCGCCAGCACGGATACGAATTGACGCTCCCCGCCGGTGGTTTCCCCCTCCCCGCCCGGCTGCTGCACCGAGTGCGTCGCGTCGAAGATCACCGGATGGCCGGTCTCCGCCAGCGTCGGCAAGCCGCGCATGTCGGAAACCAAAGTGTTGTAGCCGAAGCTTGTGCCGCGTTCGGTCAACAGGACGTTGTCATTTCCCGCGCCCGTGACCTTGGCGGCGACGTTCTTCATGTCCCAAGGCGCCAGAAACTGGCCTTTCTTCACGTTCACGGCCTTGCCGGTCGCGGCGGCCGCCAGCAGCAGGTCGGTCTGGCGGCATAGAAATGCAGGGATTTGCAACACATCGACGACCTCCGCCACCTCGGCGCAATGCTCCGCCACGTGCACGTCCGTCAACACCGGACAGCCGAACTCAGATTTAACCTTTTCGAAGATCGGGAGTGAGGCTTCGAGGCCGATGCCGCGCCCGCTCGATGCGCTGCTACGATTTGCCTTGTCAAAGGAGGATTTATAGATCAGTCCGATGCCGAGTTCGTCCGTCATACGCTTGAGTTCGCCGGCCGTCGACAGCGCCAGTTCCCGGCTTTCCATTGCACAGGGCCCGGCGATCACAGTCAGAGGCAGATCGTTGCCGACTTCGACGTTGCCGATTTTGACATGCCGGGGAGTCGTCATTGTCTAGACCAACCGCGATTGCTTGACCGCCGCTTCGATGAAGGAAGCGAACAGCGGGTGGGGTTCGAACGGTTTGGATTTGAGTTCGGGATGGAATTGAACGCCGATGAACCAGGGATGATCCGGGTGTTCGACGATCTCCGGGAGCACGCCGTCAGGCGATAGGCCGGAAAACACCAGACCCGCCTCCTCCAACTTGTCACGATAGTTGATATTGACTTCGTAGCGATGACGGTGCCGCTCGCTGATGTCACGGTCGGTGTACACTTCCTGCACCCGGCTGCCCTCAGCCAAGGTGCATTCATAAGCGCCAAGGCGCATGGTGCCGCCGAGGTCGGTGTCGGCGTCGCGGGTTTCCAACTCGTTGCCGCGCGTCCATTCGGTCATCAGGCCGACCACCGGTTCGTCGGTTTCGCCGAACTCCGTCGAACTCGCGCCATCGATGCCGGCCATATGGCGGGCCGCCTCAATCACCGCCATTTGCATGCCGAAACAGATGCCGAAATACGGAATGCTCTTCTCCCGCGCCAACTTGGCGGCGGCGATCTTGCCTTCCGAGCCGCGCTCCCCGAAACCGCCTGGCACGAGAATGCCGTGGACGCCTTCCAGTTCGTGAAGCCGTTCGGGATCCTCGAAGATCTCCGATTCCATCCATTGCACGTCGACACCGACGCGGTTGGAGATGCCGCCGTGCGTCAGGGCTTCGTCCAGCGACTTGTATGCGTCCTTGAGGCCTGTGTACTTGCCGATGACGGCGATTTTGACCTCGCCCTCCGGCTGTACCACGCGGTCGACGATGTCCTGCCAGCGTGAAAGGTCCGGTTCGGGCGCATCGGTGATGCCGAAGGTTTTGAGAACCTGCACGTCGAAGCCCTCGGCGTGGTAGCTCAACGGCACTTCGTAGATACTGCGAACGTCCAACGCCTGGATCACGGCATCCTCGCGGACGTTGCAAAACAGTCCCATCTTGCGCCGTTCCTTGGCCGGAATCTCGCGGTCGCAGCGGCACAGCAGGAGATCGGGCTGGATGCCGATGCTGCGCAGTTCCTTGACCGAGTGCTGGGTCGGCTTGGTTTTCAGTTCGCTGGCCGACGGGATGAACGGCACCAACGTCAGATGCACGAAGGCCGCGCGTTCGCGTCCCAGATCGTTGCTCAACTGGCGGATGGCTTCGAAGAACGGCAACGCCTCGATATCGCCCACGGTGCCGCCGATTTCGCACAAAACGAAGTCGTGTCCCTCGACGTCGGAGAGCACGAAATCCTTGATGGCGTCGGTGACGTGGGGGATAACCTGCACCGTCGCGCCGAGATAATCGCCGCGCCGCTCCTTCTCGATAATGGTCTGATAGATCCGCCCCGTGGTGACATTGTCCGACTGACGAGCGGCCACTCCGGTAAAGCGCTCATAGTGGCCGAGGTCGAGATCGGTCTCTGCGCCGTCATCCGTGACGAAGACTTCCCCATGCTCGTAAGGGTTCATCGTACCGGGGTCAACGTTGATGTAGGGGTCGAGTTTTCGGAGGCGGACCTTGTAGCCTCTGGCTTGCAGGAGGGAGCCTAAAGCTGCGGAGGCAAGTCCCTTTCCGAGGGAGGAAACCACGCCGCCGGTGATAAAAATGAACCGCGTCATGGACGATAACAATACATCAACTTGGCAACCTCACAAATTAAAAGAGGCGGCAAATTTGCCGCCTCGAGATTTTTTTTGCCGTTACTGGCTGGGCACCGATGGCCCCGCCGGTAGAGCGGGCTCTTCAGCCGCCGGCGCCTGGTCGATGACCGACGTCGCTTCGCGATGATCGCCAGCCAAAAGGGCCAGCAGAATGCTTGTAGCGAAGAATCCCGCCGCAAGGAACGCCGTCGTGCGCGTCAGCAGATTGGCCGCACCGCGCCCAGTCATCAAACCGCCGCCCGCGCCGCCGCCACCGCCGCCAATCCCAAGGGCGCCGCCCTCGGAGCGCTGCAGCAGCACCGTCACGATCATCGCGACCGCCAGCATCAAGTGAATGACGAGAATAATGGAAACCATCGCCCGTTAGCCTTCAAATCAAATCAGGAGGGGCGGCTATTTCGCCGCGCCGAGGCGTATATATACCTCTCCGCTACCAATTTCCAGTGGAGAGTTGGATATCGGAGTGCTGGCTCAACACTTACCTTACTCCAGGTTCCGCACAACCCGGAAGCCAACATCGTGACTGGTTGTTACCGCCCCCAAGGATCTTCGATCTACATAGAACGAGGTATAGAAGCTCGAAGGTTTGGTCCAGGAACGACCTCGTAAATCCCCTGCGCTGCATTCTCTCCCTGAAGAAACGCCTGTACTTGTCGAGATGCGTGTGTTGTTTCCCTCACATTTCTCCGTCCATTCCCAAACATTACCATGGACGTCATAAAGTCCCGCGGCGTTGGCTGGATACCGGCCGACAGGCACGGCACTTTGCCCAAAGACGTTGGCCTCGCTCTTGGTAACCAAATTGCCGTATGAATAGCGCGTTTTGGATCCGACGCGTGCTGCATGCTCCCATTCCGAGTCGGTTGGCAGTCTGTATCGCTTACCAGTCTTTTCCGAAAGCCAATTCACATAGTTGTTCGCAGCATTAAAGCTCACATTGGTTATTGGGTAACGCTCCCTGCCAAAGGTTTGGGCTTCCTCCTTGGATCTCTCGCAGGCGCCGTCATTGACGCACGCATTCCAGTTATCAACGGTGATTTCGAACCTACCAACAGCAAATGAGTGTCCGAATTTGACCAACCTGGGGGGAAATTCGTCGAAATTGGCACCATATTTACTCATGACAAATTCACCCGGCGGCACGACGACCATTTCCGGACACAGCGAACAATCCTTAAATACAGTCCCTGGCTTGGTCGTCCAATCCACTGCCACCACCGGGGGTACCTTCCCTGTCACTACCGACGCCAATATCGTGCTGCCCTCTCCCCGCATGTCGGCGTTCTGGTGGCGCCCCCAGAGGCGGCGGGCGCGGCGGGTCATGAGGTCGTCGAGGTAGTTTTTGACTTCAACCAGGGTGATGTTGCCGTCGCCGTCACCGTACTCGGCGGTGTCGGCGGCGCCATACAAAGCCTCCAACAGATGCCGGGTGAAAAGGCCATGCTGGGCCTCGGTATCCCAACTTGCCACCTGGTCGCCCCGGGCGGCGCTCAAGACCACCAGGTTGCCGCGGGTCTTATCCGGCATCTTGGCCGAGATCGTGATGCCCGAAGTGGCGTTGATCAGCATGCCCTTGGCCGAATTGCCCGAGAAACAAGCGTCGAGGAACACGGCGATGGATTTGGCCTCCAGCTTGGCCAGGTTCTCCAGCAGCGTGTCGATGGGATAGCCGTTGATTTCCGGCGAATTGGCATCGGCGTTGACCGGCAGCAAATACCCCCTTTTGTCCTTCAAGCCCGGCACGCCATGGCCCGAGTAGAAGACCATCACGTTGGATTTGCCCCGCGGGTCGAGATAGCGCCAGAGCTTGCCTTCCGCCGTGCGTTCATTGCCGAAAGCGGCCTCCATCTCGGCTTTGGTTGTGTTCCGCAGATCGATGATGTTCTCGGGATCGTAGCCCAGCACGTCGGTGACGAAGGCTTTGAAAGCATCTGCGTCCCGCCCGGCATAATCCACCGCAGGCAGGCCTTCGGCGTAATCGGTGTTGCCGATGATCACCGCCACAGCGTTCTTGTCCGCCGCGCGGGCGGAAATACCGCTCAACACCAACGGGGCGAGTAGGCCCAACAAGAAAAATAGCTTCATCGTCAACAACTCCCACCAATTCAATGGGAGGATTAGAGTAGGAATTTGATTCGTGAAGCGCAACCTACGGAAGTGCTCGGCATATGAGAAATAGACACGCTTTATTCCTGATTGAAAGTACATTAAGAAATAGGAAAATAGGATATTAGGGGGTAAATCCTATTGCGTGCCTCGCGAGATTATAGCCTGCGGAGCCTCCGTTGAGTGACGAACTGGAAAAAGCCCTAGCCCGTCTGAACCGGGAATACGTCGAAAGCAGCGACGACCGCCTGACCGAAATCGAGCAGGCGATCGACCGCATGTACCGTGGCGTAGGTGACCGCGGTGCCGATTTCGTCAAGATGCAGCGCGACATACACAGCATGAAGGGATCCGCCGGAACATACGGATTTCCGGCTGTCTCCCTGATCCTGCATCGCCTGGAGGATTTCATCGAGGCGACGCGGCGTCTCGGCAACGACGACTTCCTCAAGCTCCAGATATTCCTCGACCGCGTGCGGGAAATACTGACCAGTGGCGAAAATCCGAAGGAAGAGATAACCGACGACATCGTATCTTCGCTGCCCTCCAGCGCCGTCGGCGTGGTGAGCGCACAGGATGTGAGAAAGGTCACCGTGTTGATGGTTATGCCCAAGGGCGTTCAACGCAAGATCGTCGGCAAGGAGTTGGCCTCCTGCGGTTTCGAGTTGTCCTTCGCCAGTTCATCGATCGAAGCGATCGATCTTGCCATCTCGATCCGGCCCGACATCGTCGTGGCGTCCCTGGAGCTGGATCGCATTTCCGGCGCGACTTTGGCGCGAATCCTCGAGACCATCGACATGACCCGAGGCATTCCGTTTGTCCTTACGACGAGCACGGATGTCGAGCGGGAACTCGACGAAGACATCCCGTCGCGCACAAGAGTCGTCCACAAAGGCCCCAATTTCGCCGAAGAACTTTCTCTGGCGCTGTTGGATATGGGCCTTTTCACCGGGGCTCAGAGGCGCGCAGGCTGATCGGAGCTATCGGCAGCCGCCCGGCCCTGCCCAGCTATCCGCGATGCGCCCGAGGGCCACGGCCCGCCGGCGCAGCGGCCTGACATTGATCCGTTCAAGATTGCCTTGATACCGGTTCATGTTAACGTCCATTGCGGCAAACTCATCATCCAAACGAGACAGGCTGCCGCGATAAGTCTTTACGAGTTCAGCCTGCTGCAGGAGGTTGGCCGACATCTCCTCAAGAGCCTTACTCAACCTGGCGTACACGGAGGTTGCCGAAGCTTCCTTGCGGTCATCGTGGCCTTCGACGTCGCAACCGGTAGCAAATTCCACGGTGACGACGTTATTTTGACTATTCATTGCGCTCACCAAATAAGCAATTTCGTGGCGCCCCAATACAACGGGCCCAGTCTACCACAAATCGGGAGCATGACAGCCTTAAGCAACCAATTGTTACAAATGAAACAAAATAATCCCGGGCATTGCCGGGCCGACACAATAGGAATTTGGTCTAGCCTGCGGCTTCGACAATGGGCCAAAAGGTTTCGGGTTTGAGTGCCGCCCCGCCGATCAATCCGCCGTTGACGTTTTCCACCGCCATAATGGCCACGGCGTTTTCGGGCTTCATGGAACCGCCATACAACAAGCGCATGCCGTCGCCTTCCGTTCCGAATCTGGCGGCCAGCAGCTCACGAAGCCGGTCGTGCACCTCAGCGATGTCGTCCGTGGTCGGCGTCCGGCCCGTACCGATGGCCCATACGGGTTCGTAGGCCACAACCGTGTTGCCGGCCGTCGCGCCATCGGGAACGGAGCCCGCGATCTGCGTTTCAACGACCTCAAGCGCTTTGCCGGCATCGCGTTCGGCCTCGGTTTCCCCGATGCAAATGATGGCCGTGAGCCCGGCCCGCCAGGCGGCCTCCGCTTTGCCGCGAACGTCAGCATCGGTCTCGCCGTGGTCGGTTCGCCGTTCGGAATGTCCGACGATGACGTAGCTCGCCCCGCAATCGGCGATCATTTCCGACGACACGTCACCGGTATGTGCGCCTCCTTCGTTGGCGTGGCAATCCTGGGCGCCGAGCGCAACGGCACTCCCCGCAACGGCGGCGCCGGCTTCAACCAGCAGATGAGCCGGCGGGCAAATCAGAACGTCGCACGCCACCGGTGTCGAATTTTGCTGCGCCTCGGCGATGCCTGCGGCCAGATCCCGCCCGGTTTCCCGCAAGCCATTCATTTTCCAGTTACCGGCGACAAGGGAGCGAGGTGTGGACGTCATGACGTACCTTTCAAAAGGGGACTGATTTCGATGCCCGGGTTGTGTAGCAAATGCCGCCGGAAATAGCCACATCGACCCACATAAACGTGTTCGAAAACGGCGCGGTTTGCGTGTTGCAGCAAGCCAAGGCGGCCCCTATGATGCCGCCCGCTATCGGCCGTGGCGAATGACGCACCGCACCCGGTAGGTTCTAAATTGGCGAGGAGCTATCAAGGCATGCTAGAAGCCTTACGCAGAGGTACGGGATCGTGGGTCGTGAAAGGCCTGCTGGGCCTTTTGGTCGTGAGTTTCGCGATCTGGGGCATTGGTCGGGACACCTTCTCCAACATCGGCGGCAACAATGTCGCGACGGTTGGCGAACTCGAAATCAGCCCCAACGAGTTCAGCGACGAGTACCAGCGCGAAATCCGACGTTTGTCGGCCCAGTTCGGCGGGCAAATCGACAGCGAGCGGGCGCGGCAATTGGGCTTGCCGGAAGCCGTTCTGCAGCGTCTTATTACGCGGGCACTCTATGACCAGGGCGTGGCCGATTTCTCGCTCGCCATACCCGACAGCGTCGTCGCCGCCGACATCCGCAGCAATCCAGCCTTCAAGGACGACCGCGGTAACTTTGACCGCTTCCAGTATGAGGGCGTCCTGCGCAACGCCGGCATGTCGCCCGCCTACTACGAATTCCTGACGCGCCGCGACATGCTGCGTGAACAGTTGCTGGGAGCCATGACCGACGGCGCCGTAACACCCAAAACGCAGGCCGCCGCCGTCTTCCGTTACCGCAACGAGAAGCGCGTGGCGGAATTGGTGATCATCGAGAATTCCTCCATCAACGACATTCCGGCGCCTGACGAAGCGGCCCTGGCCAAACACCACCAGGACAACAAGCCGCGCTACACAGCACCCGAATACCGTAGTTTGACCTGGGTGGTTCTGGCCCCGGAAGACCTGGCTGACGATATGGCGGTCACTGACGACCAGATTGCAGAAGAGTACGAAAACCGCCTGGATGAATTTACCGTGCTGGAACGCCGCGACTTGGACCAGTTGCTGTACGCCGAGGAAAGTCAGGCCCAGGCGGCGCACAAACGGCTCAGCGAGGGCGCCGATTTCAATGAGGTCGCCAAGGACAAAGAGAATATTCAGGGCGACAATACCGCGCTCGGCCCCCGCCTTAAGTCGGATCTTCCTGAGGAAACGCGCGAGGCCGCTTTCGCCGCGGATAAAAACGCCGTTACGGCACCGGTGCAGAGCCTGTTCGGCTGGCATATCTACCGGGTGAACGATATCCAGGCAGGCAGCACGAAAACCCTGGAAGACGTCAGGGCCGATCTCCGGCGGGATTTGCAACTCAATGGCGCCGCAGACAGCCTTTACGACCTGTCCGCCAAGCTTGAGGACGAATTGGCAGGCGGCGCTTCGTTGGACGACGCCGCCCAGCGCTTCGCCTTGAAGGTCCGGACGGCCCGCACCGTCGATGCCCAGGGTCTCGACGAGAACGGCAAGGCGGTGGACGTCCCAAAATTGCAGGAATTCCTCTCGACCGCATTCGCCACCGAGGAAGGCGCGGAACCGATACTCAGCGAAACCCAATCCGGCAGCTACTTCATCGTGCGGGTCGACGGCATCAAGGCGCCGGCTCTCAAACCGCTGGACAAGGTGCGCGAAGCCGTCACCGCCGATTGGAACGCGGCCCAACGCAGCAACGCCGCCGCCAAAAAAGCGGAGACGATGATCGAAAAACTCAAAGGCGGAGCCGATTTGTCGACGCAAGCCGAGGAAATCGGCGTCGAGATGACCACCACCAAGGACATGACGCGCTTTTCGACAGCCGGTGAAAACGGCGTCTCGCATACGCTTTTGGCCAATCTCTTCAAGCTGAAGGTCGGCGAATTCACCGATGCCCCCAATCCCACCGGCACGGCCCACGTCGTCGCCCGTCTGAAAACCGTGACGGCAGCCAATCCCCAGGCCGCGGAGGCCGATCTGAAGGCGTTGACCCGCCAGCTTCGCTCCGGCGTGCATGCCGATCTGCTGGCCCAATACCGTACCGCGCTGCAAGCCCAGCACGAGGTCGTGGTCAACCGCAACCTGCTCGAGCAGCTTTACTAGCAGCCCGCCATGGCCATCGTCCCCGACTTCGAAGATTTCCAGAAATCCTACGACGCGGGGCGGCCCCAGGTCGTGTCGACCACGCTGGTGGCCGATCTGGAAACGCCGGTTTCTGCGATGCTCAAGCTGGCCGACGGGCTGGCCAACAGCTTCCTGCTTGAATCGGTCGAGGGCGGCGCCGTCCGGGCGCGTTATTCGATCATCGGCCTGAAACCCGACATCCTTTGGCGCTGTTCGGGCAACGATGCCGAAATCAACCGCAACGCCCGTTATGACGCCGACGATTACGTGCCTTGCGACAAACCGGCGCTGGACAGCCTCCGTGCCTTGGTCGAGGAATCGCGCATCGACGACATGCCGGTCGAACTGCCCCCAATGGCAGCGGGCGTGGTCGGCTACATGTCCTACGACATGGTGCGCCTGATGGAGAACATTCCGGACGACAATCCGGACGCGCTGGGCATACCCGACGGCGTTTTCATGCGCCCGACGATCATGGCGATTTTCGATTCGGTGAAGGACCTGTTCACCGTCATTACGCCCGTCCGCCCGACCGACGGCGTAGGCGCCAAAGCCGCATACGCCCTGGCGCGTGAGCGGCTCGCCGACATCGTCGCCGATATGGAGCGCAGCCTGCACTATGCGCGGGAACGCACGTCCCGCGACCATGAGGCGCCGGAACCGATCTCCAACACGACGCGCGACGAATATTGCGCCATGGTGGAGAAGGCCAAGGAATACATCGCAGCCGGCGATATCTTCCAGGTCGTGCCCTCCATGCGTTTCCGCGTGCCCTTCAATTTGCCGCCGTTCGCCCTCTACCGAGCGCTCCGCCGCACCAACCCCGCCCCTTTCCTGTTCTTCCAGAATTTCGGGGATTTTTCCGTCGTGGGCTCAAGTCCCGAAATCCTGGTGCGTCTGCGCGACGAAAAAGTCACCATCCGTCCGCTGGCGGGCACCCGCCCCCGCGGTGAAACGCCGGAGGCCGATGAGGCGCTCGCCGATGATCTGCTGGCCGATCCCAAGGAACTCGCCGAGCACCTCATGCTGCTGGACCTCGGCCGCAACGACGTCGGACGCGTCGCCAAGATCGGCAGCGTCAAGGTCACCGAACAGACGAAGGTCGAGCGCTACTCCCACGTCATGCACATCGTTTCCAACGTCGAAGGCGATATCGATCCCGCTCACGACGCCATCGACGCTCTGATCGGCGGATTTCCGGCCGGCACCGTCAGCGGCGCGCCCAAAGTGCGGGCAATGGAAATCATCGACGAGTTGGAGAAGGAACGCCGCGGCATCTACGCGGGCGCCGTCGGCTACTTCGCCGCCAACGGCACCATGGATACCTGCATCGTGCTGCGCACCGCCCTGGTCAAGGACGGCACCATGTACGTCCAGGCCGGCGCCGGCGTCGTTGCCGATTCCGATCCCCAATCGGAGTACCAGGAGTGCGTCAACAAGGCCAAAGCGTTGATCCGCGCGGCCGAGGAAGCAATCCGCTTCGCCTCACACGCCGGTACGTCGGTGGGATAAGCTGGGCCTAAGCCAAACCCTTGAACTCGAATCCCGCGTCCTCGATGGCGGCGGCGATTTGGTGTTGTTCGCCGCCGACGACGGTGACCTTGCCGCCTTCCAGTTCGACTGAAACGTCAGCATCCGCAATCTGGTTCTTGATGGCGTTGGTGACGGCGTTGACGCAACCCTGGCAGGTCATGCCGTCGACGAGATATGTAGTCATAATAAAACTCCGAAATGAACTAAAGGATTACATGGCGCGGCGGTGTTTAATGACGGTGCTGACCGGAACCAGTGCGAAGCCGGCCGCCTCCAGCTTGGGAATCCAGGCTTCCACAGCCGCGATGGTGTTGGTGTGGGGATGGCCGATCGCGATGGCGTAACCCCTGCGCCGGGCAACGGCTTCGACCTTTGCGAGTTGTTCGGCAATTCGCTCGGGAGCCACGTGGTTGTCGATGAAGATATCCCTGGTGGCAAAGGGAACGCCCGCTTCGGCCGCCAGCCGAGCAGCCGGTGAACCGCTGGTCGTCAAGCTGTCGATATACAGCAGGCCGCGCCGGCGGACTTCCTCCATCACGATGGCCATGCCGCGTTCATCACCGGTGAAGGCGCTGCCCATATGGTTGTTGAAGCCGACATAGCCGTCGAACCGATCGAGGCCCCAGCGCAATCTTCGGCGAATCTCGTCCTCGCTCAAGTCCAGGGTCAGGGCGTTGGGACCGGTGTCGAAGTGATGGTCCTTGGGCTCCATGGGAAAGTGAACCATCAACTCGTGGCCGTTTGCTCGGGCGGTGGCGGTCTGCTGTTGGAGATCCTCCGCATAGGTCAGGAAGGCCATGGTCAGCGGACCGGGCAACCGCATCACCCGCACCGTGTTGCGCCGGTTCATCCCGAGGTCGTCGATGACGATGGCGATCATGGGTTTTCTTGCCGGATCGGGCACGGTCACGGCGTGGCGCTCCCAGGCTTCCGCCTCCAGATCGATCTGTTCACCGAAGTCACGCTCGTTGACGCCGACACTCTCAGGCGCGGCGTAGGCCAGGGCATCGCCAGGTTCCCGACTGACAAGTTCGGTAACCGTCGAACGCGGAGGCACCGGAACGGCAGTGGCGGATTCTACTTCTTCAACCGCTGGCTTGACCGGCGCGGGCGGAAGGGGAATGGCGATATCTTCGGGCGCCTCGCCGATAACGACGGTCGGCTTTGACGAAAGCTCCTCGGGTATGGCCTTTGCATCGTCTTTCAGGAAATAGCCGATCACCGCGCCGCTCCCCAGACCGAGGGCGAGCGCCAGGCCGCCGACGGCGACGTAGCCTAAGGGGCGGGTGGCTAGATGAAGCATGGGCGCACTATTCCGCCGCGTCCGTTAAAGTTTCGTTTCCCTCTCCAGCGTTGTCCGACCCGATCAGATCGTCAAGGATCGGGCAATCCGGCCGGTCGTCACCGTGGCAGCGTTCGGTCAGATGGGTCAAGGTCCGCTTCATGCTCAACAATTCTTCGACCTTGCGGTTGATGTCGTCGATGCGCTCCAGCGCCAGCTTCTTGACGTCCGCGCTGGCCCGCCGGCGGTCCCGGTAAAGCGACAGGAGTTCGCCAACCTGGGCGACCGTGAATCCGAGCCCCCTCGCCCGGTTGACGAAGCCCAGCATGCGGATGTCCGTCTCGTCGTAGGCGCGGTAACCGTTGGCCGCCCGCTTGGCCGGACTGATCAGGCCGATGCTCTCGTAATAGCGGATATTTTTCGGCGCGACGCCGGAACGCGCGGCCGCTTCACCGATATTCATGTCCCACCTCCGTCAAACACGGGCGCGCCAGCGCCGCAGCAACAGTGAATTCGAAACCACGCTGAAACTGGAGAACGCCATGGCGGCACCGGCAATGACCGGACTGAGGAAGCCCAGCGCCGCCAGCGGTATGCCGATGACGTTGTAGATGAACGCCCAGAACAGGTTCTGCCGGATCTTGTTGTAGGCCGCGTGAGAAACCGCCATGGCGTCGGCCAGCAGCATTGGATCGCCCCGCATCAACGTAATGCCGGCCGTTTGCATGGCGACATCGGTGCCCGTCCCCATGGCGATGCCGACATCGGCGGCGGCCAGTGCAGGCGCGTCGTTGATGCCGTCGCCGACCATCGCCACGACATGCCCCTCGCCCTTGAGACGCTCCACCTCTGCCGCCTTGTCCTGGGGCAGGACTTCGGCAATCACCCGGTCGACTCCAACCGCTTCAGCCACGACCGTTGCCGTGCGGGCATTGTCGCCCGTCATCATGACGGTTTGAACGCCGGCGGCGCGAAGACGTTCGACAGCGGTCCGCGCATTTTCTTTCACCGGATCGGCGACCGCGATCAAACCAAGGGCGGTGCCGTCACCCGCCACCCACATCACGGTTCGGCCTTGCTGCTCCAATTCGGTCGCGCGGCTGTCAAATCTTCCAAGATCAATACCGGTATCGGCCATCAGCAACCGATTGCCGATCACGATGGCCTGCCCATCGACTTGAGCCGTCAGTCCCTTGCCGGTCACGCTTTGGAAGTCCACGACCTTGCGCAAATCCAGGCCCTGCTCTTCCGCTGCATCCAGCACAGCGCGCGCCAGGGGGTGTTCACTGGCGCGCTGGGCCGACGCGGCAAGCGCCAGCAGTTCGTTTAGATTGTCCGCGACGATTTCGATCACCGCCGGATGGCCTTCCGTCAAGGTACCGGTCTTATCGAGAACGATGACATCGGTCCGGTGGGCCAGTTCCAGCGCCAAGGCGTCCTTGATCAGAATGCCCGACCGGGCCGCAGCACCCGTGCCAACCATGATGGCGGTCGGTGTCGCCAGACCCAACGCGCAGGGACAGGCGATCACGAGCACGGAAACGGCGGCAATCAGAGCCAGGGCGAAATCGCCCGTGAGCAGCCACCAGGCGGCCAGCGTGACGATGGCGAAGACAATGACGGCGGGGACGAATACCGCACTCACGCGGTCGACCAGCTTTTGCACCGGCGCCTTGCTGGCCTGCGCGCCTTCCACCAATTTGATGATGCGGGCCAAGGTCGAGGCGGCACCGACGGCCGTCGCCTTGACTTGCAGCGATCCGGTGCCGTTGATAGAGCCGCCGATCACGGCGTCATCGGTCGATTTGGCGACGGGTAGGCTTTCGCCCGTCAGCAAGGCCTCGTCCACGGCGCTCTGCCCTGCCACAACGATGCCGTCGACGGCAATGCGCTCACCGGGCTTAACGAGCACGATATCCCCGTTGACCACGGCCTCGACGGCGACTTCCGTTTCCTTGCCGTCTCGCAGAACCGTCGCCGTTTCCGGCCGTAGGCCGACCAGCGCGCGGATGGCGTCCGTCGTGCTGCGTTTGGCCCGGGTTTCCAGCCACTTGCCCAGCAGCACCAGGGTGATCACGACCGCCGCCGCCTCGAAATAAAGCGGCCCGCCGATGGTCATTTGATAGAGACTGAAGCCGTATGCCGCCGAGGTGCCAAGCGCGACCAGCAGATCCATATTGCCCGACCCGGCTTTGACGGCCTTGTAGGCGGCGACGTAGAAGCGCCGGCCAAGAACGAACTGAACCGGCGTGGCCAACGCCAACTCGCCCCAGGCGGGCAAATGCCAACCGAGGCCCAGCATCATGCCGACCATTTGAAGCACCAAAGGGGCACTCAGGGTTGCGGCAACGATAACTGCCCACTTTTCCCGGCGAACGCGGTTTTCCGCTTCCTCTTCGAGGGCAGCTTCCCGGGCGGCATCGCTGGTTTTGATTTCGGCTCCGTAGCCGGCCGATTCAACTGCGGAAAGCAGCACTCCCGCGCCGACGGCGCCTGCAGGTGCGCTCACGGTGGCGATCTCGCTGGCCAAGTTGACCTGAACCTCGTCGACGCCATCGAGCGACGCGAGTGCCTTTTCGACACGCCCGACGCAACTGGCGCAGGTCATGCCCGTGACGTGGATTTCAGTCGTTTCCGTCGGCACTTGGAACCCGGTTCGGGCGACAACGTCGGTGAGATCGATCGGTGATGTCGTCTCGCGATCGAAGGCGATTTCGGCGTTTTCGGCGGCCAGATTGACGCTGGCGCGTCCCACCCCCGGCGCCTTGCCCAGGGCTTTCTCCAGCCGAGCCGAACACGACGCGTAGGTCATGCCGCGAACAGGTAAAACAATTGTCTCAAGGCCGCCGCCGGCTCCGGCGGAGGTATCGGTAATACTTGTTTTCAGGGTGTCGATTACATCGGTCATATAGGGTTATATAGGCTTCCAGTTACTAGAAGGTCAAGGTTTGATAAGGCTTCCACGTTGGCCGTGATGGGATGCGGGACTTGACGCGGGCCTGCGAGACCTGTTTCCTGCACCCCTTGGTGGGGTGGCGCAGGCGGCAATTGCTGCGAAAGCGCTTTATGAAATTCTCGTAAGCAATTGAATGATAACGTTAATCGATAACTACGACAGCTTCGCTTATAACCTCGTTCACTACCTTGGTGAACTGGGCGCCGAGGTCATCGTGCACCGCAACGATCAGGTCGCCGTCGCTGAGGTGATGGCGGCGGAACCGGAGGGCATCGTCATATCACCCGGACCGTGCGATCCGGACAAAGCGGGGATCTGCCTCGAGCTGGTGGAGGAAGCGGCTGGCAAGGTGCCGGTTTTCGGAGTTTGCCTGGGCCATCAAACCATCGGCCAGGCCTTCGGCGGAAACGTCATTCGCGCGCCCAAGATGATGCACGGCAAGGTGAGCCGCGTGCACCACGACGGTTCGGGCGTATTCGAAGACGTGGGCCAGGACTTTCAGGCCACCCGCTATCACTCGCTAACGGTGGAACGCAACAGCCTACCCGACTGCCTGGCAATCTCCGCGGAAAGCGAGGACGGGGTCATTATGGGACTGAGGCATAAGGAGCACGAGGTCCACGGCGTTCAATTCCACCCGGAAAGCATCGCCTCGCAGTTCGGACACCGCATGCTGGCCAATTTCCTTCGCCTCGCGGGCGTCAACGAGATTAACGATATCGCACCCTTGGACGTCGAAATGGGGAAATGGGCATGACGGACAGACCTTCGGACCTCAAATCGACGATCGCCATTCTCGCGACGGGACAGACGCTGAGCGTCGATCAGGCGCGCCTGGCCTTCGATATCATGATGTCGGGTGACGCCACGCCCTCGCAAATGGGCGCTTTCCTCATGGCGCTGCGCCTGCGTGGCGAAACGGTCGACGAGATCAGCGGCGGCGTCATGACCATGCGCGACAAGATGGTGCGCATCAACGCACCTGATGACGCAGTCGATGTCGTCGGCACCGGCGGCGACGCGTCGGGCACCTACAACATATCCACGGCTTCCGGCCTTGTCGTCGCCGGTTGCGGCGTTCCGGTGGCCAAGCACGGCAACAAGGCGGCGTCCTCGAAGTCCGGTTCGGCCGACGTGCTAACGGCACTGGGCGTCAACCTCGACTGCGACATGATCCTGGTCGAAAAGGCCCTGGCCGAGGCCGGCATCTGCTTCATGATGGCCCCCCGCCACCACGGCGCCATGCGCCACGTCGGCGGCACGCGCGTCGAGCTGGCCACCCGAACGATCTTCAATCTCCTGGGCCCGTTGTCCAACCCTGCCGGTGTCAAACGCCAGATGATCGGCGTGTTCTCGCTCGATTGGGTGGAACCCCTTGCCGAAGTACTGAGAAATCTGGGCTCGGAACACGTCTGGATCATCCACGGCTCGGACGGTCTCGACGAAATCACTACCACAGGCACAACCCACGTGGCGGAATTGAAGGACGGGGAGATCCGCACCTTCGAGATATCGCCCGAGGACGCCGGCCTGCCCTTCGGTGATCCCGCCGACCTCAAGGGCGGTGATGCCGAAACCAACGCGCTGGCGCTCAACGCCCTGTTGGACGGCCACCCGAGCGCCTACAGGGATATCGTTCTGCTCAATTCGGCAGCAACCTTGATCACCGCCGGCCGCGCCGCCGATCTCCGCGAAGGCGCCGACATGGCGGCCGAATCCATCGATTCCGGCAGCGCGCGCGAGGCCCTCGAACAGCTCATCGAGATCAGCCACGAAGTCTTGCCCGACCCCGACGAAGAGGAAGACCAAGCGGAATGAGCGACGTCCTCGCCCGCATCTGCGCCGACAAGCGCGACCACGTGGCCGCTAGCAAACGGGCCCGGCCGCAGGCGGAGGTCGAAGACGCCGCCCGGTCCGCAGATCCCGTACGCGGCTTCCGCACGGCGCTGGAACATGCGATCGCCGCTGGCCGCTACGCCCTGATCGCGGAGATCAAGAAAGCCTCTCCGTCCAAAGGGCTGATCCGGCCGGATTTCGATCCGCCCGCTCTGGCAATTGCTTACGAGGCGGGCGGCGCCACCTGTCTTTCAGTCCTAACAGACGCCCCCTACTTCCAGGGCGCCGACGAATACCTGGTCGCCGCGAGGGCAGCGGTATCCCTGCCCGTCCTGCGCAAGGATTTCATGGTCGATCCCTACCAGGTCGCCGAAGCCCGCGCCCTCGGAGCCGACTGCATTCTGCTCATCGTCGCGGCACTGGGCGTCCCGCAGGCCAAGGAGATCGAAAGCGCGGCAAGCGACTGGGGCCTGGACGTGCTGGTCGAAATCCACGACGCGGCCGAACTGGAAACCGCGCTGACGCACCTGGAAAGCCGCCTGATCGGCATCAACAACCGCAATCTCAAAACCCTGGCGGTCGATATCGCCACAGCAGAGTCGTTGTTGCCCAAGTTGCCGGACGACGCGCTGGCGGTCGCCGAAAGCGGACTGTTTACGCCGGCCGATCTATCGCGTATGAGCAGGGCGGGCGCCGATTGTTTCCTGATCGGCGAATCGCTGATGCGCCAGGACGACGTCGCGGCGGCAACAGCGGCATTGCTGCAAGCGCCCGCGGCGGCGGCAACCGGTTAGTTGAGGAGAGTAGCTTTGAGCGGCTTCACCCATTTCGACGACCAGGGCAAGGCCCAGATGGTCGACGTTTCCGACAAAGGCGAGACCGAGCGCATCGCCCGGGCCGGCGCGACCGTAACGATGGAGCCGGAAACCCTGGCGCTGATCCAGCAAGGTGACATCGGCAAGGGCGACGTGCTGGGCGTGGCGCGCCTGGCCGGGATCATGGCCGCCAAGAAGACGTCCGACCTCATTCCGCTCTGCCATCCCCTGGCGCTGACCAAAGTGACGGTGGATCTGGAGTGCGTGCCCGAGCGCAACGCCGTCGATATCGAGGCCACCTGCAAGCTGAAAGGCCGCACCGGCGTCGAGATGGAGGCGCTGACCGCGGCGTCCGTCGCCGCCCTGACCGTCTACGACATGTGCAAGGCGGTCGACCGGGCCATGACCATTTCCGATGTGCGTCTGCTGCACAAATCCGGTGGCAAGTCCGGTGATTTTGACCGAGATGAGGACAAATAGAATTGGGCCAAAGGATCATGACTTTTTCCTTGTGGCTCCACCCCCACCCAACCCTCCCCCCTCAAGGGGGAGGGCTTATTGATATCGAATCGAATTTTCAATGTGTGTCCCTTCCCCCCTGGCGGGGGAAGGATAGGATGGGGGGGACAGCAGATGTTCCGTTTCATAAACTACGACGCGCAAACATCCTTATGAGTAAAGATTCTTGATCCGATGCCCGAAGCCCCTGCCCTGATGCCCGTTGCCGATGCGCGGGCGCGAATTCTCGCCGCCATGAAGCCGGTCGCGGTGGAAACCGTGGCGCTGGCCGACTCACTCCACCGGGTGCTGGCCGAGGATGTCACCGCCCGCGTCACCCAGCCGCCGTCCGCCGTTTCGGCCATGGACGGCTATGCCGTGATCGCCGCCGACGTGGCTGAGGTTCCCGCAACGCTGACCATTGTCGGCGAGGCCCCGGCGGGCGGCGCCTTTGAAGGCATCGTCAAACCCGGTGAAGCCGTGCGCATCTTCACCGGCGGACCGGTTCCCGACGGCGCCGATGCCATCGTCATCCAGGAAGACACGACCCGCGACGGCGAAAAGGTGACGGTAACGGAAAGTTCCGCTGCGGGGCGCTACATCAGACCCGCCGGCCTCGATTTCGCCGCCGGTGATACAGGCCTCACGGCGGGCCGAACGATGAATGCCCGCGACATTGCCTACGCCGCGGCGATGAACGTGCCCTGGGTTCGCGTGAGGCGCAAACCGCGGGTCGCCGTGCTCGCCACCGGTGATGAACTCGTGATGCCCGGTGAGGAGTTGGGACCCAACCAGATCATCAGTTCCAACAACATCGGCCTGTGCGCCATGATTGCGGCCTGCGGCGGCGAAGCCATCGACCTGGGCATTGCCAAGGACGACGAAGATTCGCTCAAGACCATGGCGGAGGGCGCGCGCGGTGCTGACCTTCTGGTCACGGTGGGCGGCGCCTCGGTGGGCGATCACGATCTTATCCAGAAGGTGCTGGGCGATACCGGCCTCAGTGTCGATTTCTGGCGTATCGCCATGCGGCCGGGCAAGCCGCTGATCTTCGGCGACTTCAACGGCGTCCCCATGCTGGGCCTGCCGGGAAATCCGGTCTCGGCCCTGATCTGCGCGCTGGTTTACCTGAAGCCCGCCCTCGCCGCCTTGCTGGGCGCAGAGGACCCCGTGCTGGAGACCACCCCGGCGGTTCTGGCTGGCGATCTTGGGGAAAACGACCAGCGCGAGGATTACCTGCGCGCCCGCCTCAGCCGCGATGGTTCGGGCAACCTTACGGTCACCGCCTTCGCCAAGCAGGACAGCAGCATGCTCTCCCGCCTGGCCGCCGCCGACTGCCTGATCATCCGCCCGCCCTTCGCCCCGGCTGTGGCGGCAGGCACCATCATCGACGTCGTCGTGCTCAGCCATTTGGGATACTGACCGGCCCCAAAACCCCCTTGACGGGAAATGAGAACTAAACTAGAACATACATATGTTTTGGTTTTGTTCCCCAGGCGCAATATCTGGGGAAAACTCAGAATTCCGGTGTTCCGGATAGATACCTGCGAGGGGCCATGCTGACGCGGAAGCAACACGAACTTCTCACCTTCATCAACGGCTATCTGACGGAAAAAGGGCTGTCGCCCTCGTTCGATGAGATGAAAGCCGCCCTGGGGCTCAAGTCCAAATCTGGCATCCACCGCCTGATCACGGGTTTGGAGGAAAGGGGCTTCATCCGCCGCCTCCCGCACCGGGCCCGCGCGCTGGAAGTCCTCAAACTGCCCGATTCGGCAGCCGCGGCCGGCGCCCCCGCCGCTGCGGAGGAGAAAACCTTCGCGCCCAACATCATCGAAGCCGATTTCGGCACCCACAGCACGCACGTGGAGGCGAGCCCGGAGGTCGTGTCCCTGCCCCTCTACGGCCAGATCGCCGCCGGTACGCCCATCGAGGCGCTGCGTGATCAGTCCAACAACGTCGAAGTGCCCGGCGCCATGCTGGGCCGAGGCGAATACTACGCCCTGACGGTGGCCGGCGATTCGATGATCGACGTCGGCATCTTCGATGGCGATACCGTCATCATCGAACGCGGCGACACCGCCGAAAGCGGGGCCATCGTCGTGGCCCTGGTTGACGATCAGGAAGTAACGCTCAAACGCATGCGCCGCAAGGGCAATTCAATCGCCCTGGAAGCCGCCAACGAGGCCTACGAGACCCGCATCTTCGGCCCCGACCGGGTCAAGGTGCAGGGCAAGCTTGCCGGCCTGATGCGGCAGTACTAGGGGCTTTACCCATAGCTGTCATTCCCGCGAAAGCGGGAATCCATACCGTAGGCTTACCGACCTGAATGCCGGCGCGAATCCAGACGCTCAGGCATGGATCCCGGACATTTGCTGACGCAAATTCCGGGATGACAATATTTTGTTACCTCCCTTTTTCCCTCGGCCGAGACCTCAACGGCGACCAAAGGCGTTGTCCCCTTTCGTCGGCGACTGAACGGACACGTACGGTTCCGCCTTCCTCCAGCCACACCGCGTGGGCGCCTCCGCGCCAGAGATCGAAGCGGTCAACGGTGACGGACGGTCCCTGGCAGCGGCGGCGCAAAGGCACGGCGCTAATGACGACATCGGCAACGGCGCAATCCTCCCCAACGGCGTCAAATTGGCGGATAAGCGCGACCGTTTTGCCCTTGGCCCGGTAGAGGCAGCCGAGACCGTCGCAAACCAACCTGTCGCTTGGACCGGAATAGCTGCCTCCGGGCCAGGGCAGCGGCGTTTCCTGTCCCCGCGATTCGAGCCACTCCCCGGTCAGATGGCTCTTGCGCCGGGCCGAGATCCTTATTCGACCATCGTTTTCGGCGACAGCGAAAACCTCTCCTCTCGGACCGACGAGCACGTCGGGACCTTCAGCCGCCGCAAAGACAGCCAATCCAAGCAAAATCGGGACGATGCCCCACAGCCTCCATCGGCCGCTCCACAAGCAAAGCCATAGGCCACCCATGGCCATCAACGCGATCGCGGCGTCCGGCATGGCGGGCAGCAATTGAACCGCGCCTGGCCAGGCGGCGACCGTCTCCGCGACGCGGAGGACCGCCTCGATGCCCCAGCCCATCGGCGCCAGAGCGAGACCTTCGAGCCCCAGGGGCATCAGCGCAAAGGCCGCAATGGCGCAAGGCATGATCCACATCGCCATGATGGGCACGGCGACAAGGTTGGCGGCCAGACCGTAGACCGCGAAGCGTCCGAAGTGATAGGCGGCAAAGGGCGCCGTCGCCGTGCTGGCGACCATCGTGGTGAGCGCCACCCCCGCCAGGTACAACAGGAGGCGGCGCGTCGTGCCGCCGTCAACCCGCCAGTCCCTGAAACGATCGCGCGCGATCTCATATACCGCGATCAGGGCGATGACGGCGGAAAACGACATCTGGAAGCTGGGCCCCAGCAGGCTTTCCGGCGCCATCAGCAGCACGGCGGCCGCCGCCCAGGCTACCAGGCCCATGGACAGGGCGCGACGGTCGAGCATCACGGCCACCAGAACCAGGCCGGTCATGAGAAAGGCCCGCTGGGTGGGCACGGTCGAGCCCGTCAGAACCAGGTAGGCCAACGCGCCGGCCAGCGCCGCCGCCGCCGCCCATTTCTTGATGGCGTAGCGCAGCGCCAGCGGTTCCGACAAAGCCAAACCAGCCCGGATGACAAAAAAGAGGATCGCCGCCAAGAGACCGATGTGCAGCCCTGAAATCGCCAACAGATGCGCCAAACCGGCATCCCGCATGGCCGCCAACACGGTCTCCGGGATGGCGCCTCGCTCCCCCGTCATCAGGGCCGCCGCAATGGCACCGCGCCGTCCCTCTAATGCCGTCAGGATCCGGGTGGTGAGGGTTTGTCGCAGGGTTTCGATGGCGTGGCCGATCCCGGTTTGCGGTGACGCCGACACGATCCGCGGCGGCGAAACGGCGTATCCCACACCGCCGATCCCCTTGAACCAAGCAAAGCGCACGAAATCGAAACCGCCGGGTAACGATGCATCCGGCGGCGGCAGAAGGACGGCGCGCATCCGAATTCGATCACCTGCGACGATGTTTATTCCGGCCGCGGTTCTGACGGTGATGCGGATGCGCCTGGGCGTCTCACCGCGGTCAAGCCGTTCGATTTTCGGATCGACAATGACGATCCGACTGCCGCGGGTCCGTCGTTCGACAAGCGCGGCGGTTCCTTCCACTGCAACGACGCCGGTCCGCTTGGCGAGGACTGGGGCGGCAACATATTCGGCACGCCAATGAGCCGCCGAAAATCCCAGAAACAGCGCAACAGAGATGGCTGCGAAAATGATCCAAACGGGGTGTCGCCAGCCCAGCCACAGCAGCAAAACGCCCAAGCCCAATCCGAACGGACCAATCCAAGCGGCCGGTTCCGCCGGAAGCGCGAAATAGCCGGCCACACCGATACCGACGAAAACGGGCAGCCAAAGGACCCGGCGTTCCGGCTCGCCCGCCAGGCGGAGGTTTAACGCCTGTTTGACGGCTGAAAAGGTTCGCCCAGCCCAGTGACTGTAATCGCCCGCGTGCTCGGTCACCAATCCATGTTCCCCACTCGCAAATACCGACCTGGATAATGGAGGGATTACGGGCGTTTTTTGGCGACGGGCCTAGGTTTTTGCGTCCCGGGTGTGCTAAACAGTGCCGGCCCGAACCTGTCCCGAACAATTGACGAAAGAACTCATGAGCGTTGTCACCCGCTTCGCCCCCTCGCCCACGGGGTTTCTCCATATCGGAGGCGCCCGGACGGCCCTGTTTAACTGGCTTTACGCCCGTCATCACGGCGGCAAGTTCCGGCTGCGTATCGAGGATACCGACCGAAAGCGCTCGACGTCGGAAGCCACGCAAGCCATTCTCGACGGCCTCGAGTGGCTGGGCCTCGATTGCGATGACGACATCGTCTACCAGTCGGAGCGCGCGGAGCGCCACGCCGAGGTGGCGCGGGACCTCCTGGCGTCGGGTAACGCCTATCACTGCTACTGTTCGCCCGAAGAACTGGCGGAAATGCGCGAAAAAGCACGCGCCGAGGGCCGCTCGACGCTCTATGACGGGCGCTGGCGAGACCGCGATCCCTCGGAAGCGCCCGAAGGCGTGCCGCCCGTCGTGCGCCTGAAAGCCCCGCGCACCGGCGAAACCGTGATCGAGGATCTGGTCCAGGGCAGCGTCCGCTTCAAGCACGACCAGCTCGACGACATGGTGCTGTTGCGCGCCGACGGCACGCCGACCTACATGCTGTCGGTGGTGGTCGATGACCACGATATGGGCATCAGCCACATCATCCGGGGTGACGACCATCTCAACAACGCCGCCCGCCAGAGCCAGATTTACAACGCGCTGGGCTGGAGTATCCCGGTTTTTGGCCACATTCCGCTGATCCACGGCGCCGACGGCGCCAAATTGTCCAAACGCCACGGCGCTTTGGGGGTCGAGGCCTACCGCGACATGGGCTACCTGCCCGCCGCCATGCGCAACCACCTGCTGCGCCTGGGCTGGAGCCACGGCGACGACGAGCATATCAGCACCGAACAGGCCATCGAATGGTTCGATTCCGATGGCCTGGGCAAATCGCCCTCCCGTTTCGACTTCAAGAAACTCGACAGCTTCAACAGCCAATACCTCAAGGAAACGCCCGACGCCGAGCTCTTCAGGCTAATCGAAAAGGGCCTCGCCGAAGCCGCGGGCGGCGCCCTCTCGGAGGTTCACACGTCGCGCGTCATGGCCGCCTTGCCGCACTTGAAGGAACGCACTAAAACAACCTTGGAACTTATTGAAAATTCATTGTTTTTGATTGAAAATCGCCCCCTGAATATGGATGAAAAAGCGGCCGCTTTGCTGACCGATGAAGCACTTGCGGTGCTGACGCGTCTTCTCCAACAGGCTGAAGCCTGGGAAGGCTGGTCTCATGACGTCATCGAGGCAGGCATGCGGGCCTTCGCTGAATCAGAAGAGATGAAACTCGGCAAGGTCGCCCAACCCCTCCGTGCCGCCCTGACCGGCCGCACGACTTCGCCCGGAATCTTCGACGTTTTGGAGATATTGGGACGGGATGAGACACTGGGTCGCATTGCCGACGCAACAAATTCGCCGTCTAATAATCATACGAATGGGGACGTGTGATTTCCCCCGGACGGCAAACAGTCGTATAATTGAATCAACAGGCGCTTGCCCCCCTGCACACATTTAGCGCCAAAAAATTTTGGTAAACCAGGAAGGACTATTTATGGCCTCGGAAAAGGTACAGGAAGACACTGCTGCGTCCATGACGCTCACCGACAATGCGACGGGCCAATCCGTCGACCTCCCCGTTCTCGGTGGTTCCGTTGGACCGAATGTCGTCGACATTCGGAAACTTTATGGCGAAACGGGTCATTTCACTTTCGACCCGGGGTTTGTTTCGACGGCAAGCTGCGAATCCGCCATCACCTATATCGACGGCGACGAGGGTGTTCTTCTGTATCGCGGGTATCCGATCGACGAACTGGCGGACAACAGCGATTTTCTGGAGGTTTGCTACCTGCTTCTCGACGGCGAACTGCCGACGGCCGAACAAAAAGCCAAGTTCGAGCACGACATCACCTATCACTCGATGATCCATGAGCAGTTGACCCAGTTCTTCCGCGGATTCCGGCGCGATGCCCACCCCATGGCCATTATGTGCGGCGTCGTCGGCGCCTTGAGCGCGTTCTATCACGACAGCACCGATATCAGCGACGAACACCAGCGCATGGTGGCGTCGCACCGCATGATCGCCAAGATGCCGACCATCGCGGCCATGGCCTACAAGTATTCCATCGGCCAGCCGTTCATCTATCCGCGCAACAACTTGAGTTACGCGGAAAACTTCTTGCGCATGATGTTCAAGGTGCCGGCCGAGGACTACGAGGTCAGTCCCGTCCTGGCCCGGGCCATGGACAAGATCTTCATCCTGCATGCCGATCACGAGCAGAACGCCTCGACGTCGACTGTGCGCCTGGCCGGTTCCTCCGGCGCCAACCCCTTTGCCTGCATCGCCGCCGGCATCGCCTGCCTTTGGGGCCCCGCCCACGGCGGCGCCAACGAGGCAGTACTGGAGATGCTTGAGGAAATCGGTTCCATCGACCGCATTCCCGAATATGTGCAGAAGGCCAAGGACAAGGACGATCCTTTCCGCCTGATGGGCTTCGGTCACCGCGTCTACAAGAACCACGACCCGCGCGCCACCGTGCTGCGCCAGAGCTGCCACGAGGTGCTCGACGAGCTGGGCATCCGGGACGAGCCGCTATTGGCGCTGGCCATGGAGCTGGAGCGCATCGCGCTGGAGGACGAGTACTTCATCGAGAAGAAGCTCTACCCCAACGTCGACTTCTATTCCGGCATCATCCTGCGCGCCATGGGCTTCCCGACCTCCATGTTCACCGTGCTTTTCGCCTTGGCCCGGACCGTCGGCTGGGTGGCGCAATGGAAGGAAATGATCGTCGATCCGACCCAGAAGATCGGCCGCCCGCGCCAGCTCTACACCGGCGCCGGCAAACGCACTTTCGTCCCGGTCGGCGAGCGCTAGGCACGGGGCGGCGCAGAGGTGTTTCAGCGAACCGCCCTGGGGCGAAAACTCCCAGTCCCGGCCAACGACCAGCCGGGCCGGCGACGCTCCCGGCCCCGGTTCGCCGATCTCCCCATCGTCAACGACAACCGTGCACCGTTATGGCGCCGCGGCAGCGTCCGCCTGGCGGCGCTGGCCGCCGTCGTAGGGGCGGCGGTCTACTGGATTTTCTTCTGAGCCCTAATCCCGTTCGACCAGTTCAACTTTATAGCCGTCGGGGTCTTCGATGAAGGCGATGACGCGGCCGCCGTGTTTCATGGGGCCGGCGGGACGCGGGATCGGCACGCCTTCGGCCGCCATCTGCTCGCAGGCGCCATAGATGTCCGGCACGGCGATGGCCAGGTGGCCGAAACCGTCGCCCAGTTCGTAGGGCTCCTCCTGATCCCAGTTGTAGGTCAGTTCCACCACGGTGTTTGATTCCTCCTCGCCGTAGCCGACGAAACACAGGGTGAACTTGCCGCCCGGAAATTCCTTTTCCCGCAAGACCTTCATGCCGAGGTGGCGAGTGTAGAAATCCTTCGATTTTTCCAGATCCTTGACGCGGATCATGGTGTGGAGGAAGCGGAAACCGGAAGTGTCGATGGCGCTGTCTGTCATGGCGGTAGAGCTCTCTTCTATTCTTGTCAAATTCAGGAATTCTTTTCCAGTACCTGGAGCACGACGTCGGCGGCGCGCTCGGCGGGCGGCGGTCCCCCTGCCCCCAAAGCCTCCGCGACTTGTCGTCCGGCTTCAATTTGCGCGCTGCGCACCTGTTCATCAACCAGAATCTTTTCCACTGCGGGAGCGAGCCGGTCAGGCGTGCAGCGCTCCTGCAGGAACTCGGGAATAACCGCACGGTCGAGAATGAGATTGGTCATGGCAACCATATCCACCTGGGCCATGCGGCGGACGATCGCCACCGTCAGCGGATTCATGCGGTAGGCCACAACCGTGGGCACCGACGCCAGCGAAAGCTCGAGGCTCACGGTGCCGGACGCCGCCAGGGCGCCATCCATGGCGGCAAAGGCGGAGACTTTCTCCTCAGCGCCGATGAGCGTCAGCGGTATCCCGACATCGGCCAAGCCGGATTTCACCGTCTCATGAAGGTGCGAAAGCGTAACCGACACAAGATGCAGATCGGTACCGGACCTCTTCAGTCGTGAGGCGGTTTCCCTGAATATCGGCAACAGCCTGGATACCTCGCCCTGTCGGCTGCCGGGCAGCATCCCCAGGACCAGACGGTCCACCGGAATGCCGTGAGCCTCGCGAAACGCGGGGCCGTCACCTGCCGGCATGCTCACCGCCGTATGGCCAACGAAGGTGCAGGGCAGCCCTTCCGCTTCGAAATAGGGCGGCTCGAAGGGCAGAACGGCGATAAGGTGATCGAGGAATGCCGCGATCTTCTTCGCCCGTCCCGGCTTCCAGGCCCAGACCGTGGGCGCGACGTAGTGCACGATGGGGAAGCCGGCGCCGTGAAGTTTGCGGCCCAGGCGAAAATTGAACCCGGGCGCATCGATGGTGACCAGAACGTCCGGTTTTTCCTTGGCGGCAAATTCGTAGGTCTGGCGCAGACGGCGCAGGATCAATCCAACCCGGGGGAGGATTTCGGCCAACCCCATGACCGCAATATCCGAGATGGGAAACAGGCTCTTCAAACCCTGTTGGTACATGAGCTCACCACCCACGCCCATGAATTCGACCTCGTCGCCCAAGCGTTCCTTGAGCGCTGCCATCAACGGCCCTCCAAGGGCATCGCCCGAAGGCTCACCGGCAACCAGCATGATGCGCCATTTGGCGTCGGTCATTGGCGCGCGACCAGTTTTCTGACGGCTTCAATTGTCGCATCACGCGGCATGCCGGGCCAGAGCGCGCGATGGTAGAGCAGAGCCAGCAGCCTACGGTCGAGATCCGTGTGACCGTCGGTGGCGGATTCGTAATTCAGGACCGAGAAGGCCTGCGGGTGGAACGGCAAGCCCAGGGCATGGCCCAACTCGTGATACAGGCATTTCCGCCGGCCGGAGCGGCCTTCCACCGGCGCGCTCGCCCCTTTGGCAAACACGACGGCACGGATAATGCGATCGTTGGCAATCCACAAATTCGACCAGCAAAAGCCGGCTCTGAGCCGCGCCATCAAATCCGCGGAGGGTGCGCCGCCTTCGCGCTCGAGGAACTCGATGAAGGCGTCGGGTTGGCCGAAAAATACGGCGAGCGCGGCCCTTCTTGCGGCTCCCCGCGGGGCGGCTTTCACGACATCGAGGTCCAGGCCCGCGACTTCGGATACCTCCGCGACGTATTGTTCCAGCAGCGTATCTCCCTCCGCATCGCTGTCGCCCATCACGGTGATGCGAACCGGACCAACCCATTTCGCCAGGGCGGGTTGACCGTTGCCATCCATTCCGAAAACGGCCTGGTCGAACGCCCGTACCACTTGGTCTTCGGCTAATGCGGGAAACGAGCCGGCCGCAAACAGCAATCCGCAAATACCTAAAAATACGCTGTACAGCGACCGGCTCATGATGATTCCTAGCTTTCGGCGGCGTCGATTCCAATTATGAATATTCCGGCCTTATCGGCAGCCTCGGCCACCGCCGAACGGTCGGTGATCAAGACGTTATTCGCTTCAACGGCGATTCCCGCCAGCCCCGCGGAGGCAGCGGCCCTCACGGTTTCCACACCGATCGTCGGCAGATCCGCGCGCCGCTCCTGTCCGGGCTTGCTGATTTTGACGAGGACGCCGGGGGCCCCTTCACGCCGCAATTCGCCGCAACGCTCGAGCAATCGATCCGTCCCTTCAGCCGCCTCGACCCCCAGCACGTGCCCCTGCTGAACGACGACGGCCTGTCCCACATCGAGCGCCCCCAATGACCGCGCGACTTCAATACCGCGTGCGATGTCGCCGAGGGCAACGTCATCCGGGGCGAGACGGCCGATGGGCCCGCCCGCCGCCAACAGACCGCCCACGACATCGTCGATGCCCACCACGCGGTAACCCTCGCTTTCGAATTCCTCGACCAGGACACGCAGCAAACCGTCGTCGCCGCCAGCCTTGAGCAATTTCGGGATCAGCTTCATGCCGCGAAGATCCGGCTTCACCGAGCTCAACGACGGCCGTTCAATGGGGCCCGCCAAAACGACCTCGGCGCAGCCTTCCGAACCGAGCACCGAAAACACCTTGCCGACCGCCCCTATGTCGACCCATGTGTGCGGCAATCCGTCAAGGAGCGCTTCGTCACAATGTTCCTTGAGGGCGATGATGTGACAATCGCGGCCCTGGTCGCCGCAGGCTTTTGCCAAGCGGCTGGGCCAGACGCCGCCGCCCGCGATGATGCCGAGCTTGGCGGGCGCCGACATCGATCCTCAACCTTCGGATTTGGGTTGGCAAAAGGCGCGCGAAGTATCGGCCTGCATGAATTCGACGATCGACATCACGGCCTCGGAAGACCCGAATTGATCCGCCACGCCGGCGACGCGATCCTGCAACGTGCCCTGGTCGGCGAAGAGTTGGCCGTAGGCCTTCCTCAGCGCGCTGATTTCCTCACGGGCCATGCCGCGGCGTTTCATGCCGACGATATTGAGCCCGCCGAGCACGGCGCGTTCACCGCTGACGGAACCGTAGGGAATGACATCGTGATCGACCGCCGACATGCCGCCGATCATTGCGTAAGCGCCGATCCGGACGAATTGATGCACGCCGACAGAGCCGCCGAGGATGGCAAAATCGTCGATTTCGACGTGGCCGCCGAGAACGGTGGCTTGAGCCAGGATAACGTTGTTGCCGATGATGCAGTCGTGGGCGATATGGACCGCTCCCATGATGAGGCAGTCGTCGCCGACCTTCGTGCTGCTGCCGCCGCCATCGGTGCCCGGATGGACGGTTACGTATTCGCGGATGGTTGTCCGCGCACCGATTTCGACCACAGAATCCTCTCCGTCGTACTTCAGGTCTTGGGGTTCGTGCCCCAACGACGCAAACGGAAAGACGCGGGTACTCTCGCCGATCCGGGTGTGCCCGTCGATCACGACGTGTGATTTCAGCTCGACATTATCGGCCAGCGAAACATTTGGACCGATACAGCAGTAAGGCCCGATCGTCACGTCATCGCCGATCTGCGCACCGTCTTCGATTATGGCGCTCGGATGGATGGCGCTCATCAGGCGTCCTCTGGATCGACGATCATCGCGGTGAACAGCGCTTCCGCGCAAACGGCATCGTCGACGAGCGCTTTGCCGTTAAAACGCCAGACGCTGCCGCGCTGCCGGTCCTTTGATATCTGGATATGCATGCGGTCACCCGGCGTCACCGGCTTCCTGAACTTGGCGTTTTCGATGCTCATGAAGTAGACGAGCTTGTTGAGGCCGGCGTCACCGAGGGTTTTAACGACAAGCACCGCCGCCGTCTGGGCCATGGATTCAACGATCATGACCCCCGGCATAACCGGATGATTGGGAAAATGCCCCTGAAACTGCGGCTCGTTCATGGTGACGTTCTTGATACCGGTTGCGCTTTCACCGATGACGATATCCTTGACCTTGTCGACCAGCAAAAGCGGATAACGGTGGGGGATCATCTCAAGGATCTGCTTGATCTCGATCGGTTCCACTTCCGCCGCGGATGTCGTTTCGTTCATTGACGGGTCCTTCTTTCCTTCACCATTCTGGCCAAAACGATCGATTGACGGTGCCAATCCTTGACGGGCTGGGCGGGATAGCCGCCAACCACCGTACCGGCGGGTACATCCTTGATGACGCCGCTTTTGGCGGCAATCTGGGCGCCGGCGCCGATCTCCAGATGGCCGGCGATGCCGACCTGGCCGCCCATCACGACATAGTCGCCGATCTTGGTGCTGCCGCTGATGCCGACCTGGGAAACGACGATGCAACCCCGACCCAGCTGCACATTATGGCCGATTTGCACCAGGTTATCGATCCAGCAGCCCTCGCCGATTATCGTATCGGGGCCCGAACCCCGGTCGATGCATGTATTGGCCCCGATTTCCACATTGTCGCCGACGACGACCAGGCCCAGTTGAGGCACCTTGACGTGACCGCCGGGGTCCGGCGCAAATCCGAATCCGTCCTGGCCAATTCTCACCCCCGGATAAATCCGCACGTTGTCGCCGACGCGGCAATGGCTGAGCGATGCCCCCGCTCCAATATGGCAGTCGGCGCCGATCACCGTCCCGGGTGAAATGACGGCGTTCTCCCTCACCGTCGTTCGGGCGCCGAGCGACGCGCCGGCGCCGATGACCGCCCCGGACGCGATGGAACAATTCTCGCCGACATCTGCCGAGGGGCTGACCCGCGCCTCCGCGGAGATCCCCTCCTCCGCCGCCGGGGCCGGATAGAAAGCCTGCGCGGCCACGGCATAGGCCCTGTATGGAGCGGGCGTGACAAGCGCGATCGTATGCTCGGGAACCTTGTCGGCGTGCTCGGAACGCAGAATGCAGGCGCCGGCTTTTGTGTCGGTCAGCGCCGGGAGGTATTTTGTGTTGTCGAGGAAGCTGAGGTCCATCGGCCCCGCCGCGGACAAGGGAGCCACGTCTTCCAGGCTCAGATCGCCCTCGGCGTCCCCACCGAGCTCCGCACCAATCAGCGCGGCGATTTCGGAAACCGTGTAGGGTCCCGCGCGTTGAAAGAAACGCGGATCAGCCATTACTGTTTTTCGATGGCCGCCTGGGGCGACGGCACTTCCACATGGCTGAGCTTCTTGTTGAGCCTTTCCAGAACGTGCGCCGTGATTTCAAGATTTCGCCGGGCAAACAGAATTTGCGACTTCTCGAGCACGATGTTGAAACCCATTTCCTGCGTCAATTCGGCAACAATCACACGCATCACCTTCCCCACCTCGTTCATGGACTGGGTATAGGCCTTGTCCAGCAATCGGGTCCGGTCCTGAACGGACCTTTGTACGCGTGCGACGCTGTCTTCAAACAGACGCCGTTTGGCGGTAAACGCCTCGGGAGAGAGCAACGGCCTTTGCCGTTTGAGTTCCTGCTCTTCCTTTCTCAGCCTTTTTTCATCTGCGACGATGTCCTCGCGATAAGCAACACGATAGCCATCGATTTGTTTCCTAATGCTTTTTGCGGCTTCGGATTCGCGGAGAATAAGCTGCTGGTCGATGAAGACGATAACAGCCGGCTCCAGCTGATCGGCGGCCGTAGATTCCTGACTGCCAGCGGCAATCGCAACAATGGCCGGCAGCAACAGCGCACGCATCGTTTTGAAGATCATATCCATTCTCGTAATTATCAATTCGCCAAAATCGTGAAATCCGGGCGGGGCATCAGAAACGCGTTCCGAAGCTGAAGCGGAAGAACTCCTTCTTATCCTCGTCTTCATGTACCAGGGCCTCGGTAAAGTCCAATTGAATGGGACCGAACGGCGATCGCCAGGCGAGCCCGAATCCGGTCGAGAAGCGTATCGATCCCGAGTCGGAAACGTTCGTCACGCTGGCAAGATCCGGATCGCTCAGACTTCCGAATTCAGCGAAGACATTGCCGGTTACGCCGAATTCCTCCAGCGGACCAAGCGGAAAACGCAAAGCGGTGGTACCGATATAGTAGATCTTGCCGCCAAGTGCGTCGCCCGTGACCTTATCCCGCGGACCGATACCAGCCGATTCGAACCCTCTGAAATTAGTGCCGCCGACAAAATAACGGTCGGAAAGCCGGACCCTCTCGCCCAAACCGAAAATATAGCCCTCCTCCGTGGCGAAGCTGCCGACAAGGTCTTCCGTAAAGGGATAGTAATAGGCAAAACGAAAATTGGATCGGAGGTAACTTACGTCGCCACCTAGACCGGCGAGATCTTGACCGAATCGCGCGACAAATCCCTCGGTGGGAAGGAAGCGGTTGTCACGGACGTCGTAGATCAAGGAATAGCCTAGGGAGGAGGTCAGGCGTGATCCTTCCTGGGACGCCACGAATGTCGAGGCGTCACTGCCGACGTTTTCGATCGTGTCGCGGCGCAGGGTGTAGCGCACGGACTGCCGCAGATTCTTGGCGATGGGAAAAGCCGCCCGCAGCGTACCGCCGGTCGCAGCTTCGTCGTAGGAACTCTGGCTTTGGAAATCACGTTTGACATTGAAGACGTCAAACCCGGCCGCCAAATCCCGATCCAGGAAGTAGGGTTCGGTGAACGACAAATCGATCAATTGTCGGCGGGTGGAGACATTGAGACCGAGGCGGAGGTCCTGGCCCCGGCCCAGCAGGTTTCTTTCCCGGATACTGATATCGCCCACCAAGGCTTCCGACGTTGAGTAACCCGCACCGAAACTCAATTCGCCTGTCGACTTTTCCTTCACATCGACAGTGATAACGGTTCTGTCATCGGCAAAGGTTCCGGCAGCGCCACCAAGCGATTTTTCGTCCAACAGGCCCTGATCGTCCTTGATTTCAACTTTGTCGAAGAAACCCAGCGAGTTGACCCGGCGCCGCGATTCCCGCAATTTCGCCGTGTTGAATGCATCGCCCTCGGCCAGGCGGAACTCCCGCCGAACGACCTCGTCCAGCGTCCGCACGTTGTTAATAATATCGATCCGGTCGACATAAACGCGCGGCCCCTCGCGCACCCCGAACTTCACGTCGATTATCCGGGTTTCGCGATCCCTGTTCGTCATCGGGCGAATATCGACGAACGCAAAGCCCAAGCGGCCGACTTCGAAGGTCAGGGCCTGGATCGCTTCTTCGACCTTGTCCGCGTTGTAGGACTCACCGGTCTCGATCTCCACCTGATTCTTGAGTTTGGCGGCATCGATATTTTTCAGACCGCTTTCCACTTCAATCTCGCCGAAGCGGTACTGTTCACCTTCTTCCAGCGTAAACGTGATGAAGAAATCCTTGCGGTCGCGAGTCAATTCCGCGACAGCCGAAACCACCTGGAAATCCGCATACCCTTTCGAAAGGTAAAACCTGCGCAACAATTCCCGATCGAACGTCAGGCGGTCCGGATCGTAGTTGTCGTCCGCTGTGAAGAACCTGTACCACCTGGTTTCCTTGGTCGCGATCTCCGAACGGAGCTGCCCATCCGTGAAGCGGCGGTTCCCGATGAATTCGATTTTGCGGATTTCGGTAACCGGGCCTTCGTTGATCTCGAACACCAGATCGACGCGATTCTGCTCCAGTTGGATGATCTTGGGTTCAACCGTCGCCGCAAACCGGCCCTTGCGCCGGTACAGCTGAACAATCCGCTGGACGTCGTTCTGCACGCGCCGTCGCGTGTAGACGATTCGGGGGCGTAGCTGAACCTCGGTTTCCAGTTCCTCGTCTTCAATGCGCTTGTTGCCCTCGAAAGCCATGCGGTTGATGATGGGATTTTCGACAATCCCGACCACGACCACGTCCCCTTGCAACCGGATCGTGACGTCAGCAAATAGACCGGTGGCATAAAGCGCCTTTAGCGACCGGTTGATGCCTTCATTGGTGATGGCATCTCCGGCGGCCAGCGTCATGTAAGAACGGACGGCGTCGTCCTCGATGCGCTGATTTCCGTCGACTTGGACGGCCCGAACCGTTCGTTGCACCGTTTGAGCGTCAACCGTCCCGTGGGCGGCGAAGAGTAATAGCGCCACCGCCAGCCATCCGGCAACCCGATAAACCACTCGCCCCCTAGAAATCATTAAGAAAACACCCGATTCAAATGCTCAAATACTTTGAGATGCACGAGGTCATTCCACAAACCAAACAACATCAGGGTAATAACAAGGACGAGGCCAATACGGAAGCTAAATTCCTGAATTCTCTCACTAATAGGTCTGCGCAATACCATTTCGAAGGCGTAGAACACCAGATGTCCGCCATCCAAAACCGGAATGGGGAAGAGATTGATCAGTCCGAGGCTGATCGAAATCAGAACGGTTAGGCGCAACCAAGATTCGAAACCCATCTGCGCCGCCTGGCCCGACATCTGCGCGATGCCCAGGACCCCTCGAAGTTCGTCCGCCGGACGTTCGCGGGCAATCATCTCCCACACATTGCGCAGCGTCATGATGGTGAAGTTGTAGGTTTCCCGGGTCGCGTACCACACGGCCGGCAACGGCCCATGCCGGACAAACTCGCTGCCGCCCCGGCTCACGCCCAGAAAGCCGATACGCCGTTTGTTGCCGAAGCGGTCTTCGAATTCGCGCGCGCCCGGTATGACGGTCAGTATCTTTTCGTAGCCGCCTCGTTCAACCACGACCTCTAATTCGATGCCAGGGTTATTGCTGATGATGACCTGCAGTTCCTCGAACCGCTGGATCGATTGCCCTCCGATTTCGACGATGCGGTCGCCGCTGAGAATGCCGGCGGAGGCGGCTGCCGTGTTGTCAAAAACCTTGTCCACCACCGGCGGCGTGAAAGGCTGTCCGACAGTGGCGAATGTGACCGCGAGCAAGACGATGGCGAACAGGAAGTTGGCAAGCGGTCCTGCCGCGACCACGGCGGCGCGGGAGTACAACGGCTGATCGTGAAACGTGGTGACGCCGTCTGGGGCGGCGAGTTCCGCATCGCTTCGTTTAACCGAGGCGGCGTCCTCGTCACCCAGAAACTTCACATAGCCGCCGAGCGGCAGCCATCCGATCTTCCATGTCGTTCCCGCTCTGTCCCGCCAGCTCACCAGCGCTTTGCCGAATCCGACGGAAAAAATCTCGACGGGTACTCCAAACATTCGGGCGACGAGAAAATGGCCCATCTCGTGAACGAACACGACAGCCGTGAGCAGCCCGAGGAACGGGACCGCATAAATCAGAAAGCCATCCAAAAATTCAAACATCGATCTTCAAGTTCTGCTTTTGGCAGTGGCCAAGTCGACCAAACCTGCGGCAATTCTACGCGCCTCGGCGTCAATGGCGAGAACATCTTCAATGGACCGGGTCTCGCTGCCTGGCAGCGCGTCCAGCGTGCCGTGAACAATTTCGGCGATTTCCAAAAAACCGACACGCTCCGCCAGAAAGCCTTCTACTGCAACCTCATTGGCGGCGTTCAAGACGGTCGGCGCGGCGTTTCCGGAGGAAAGCGCCTGACGGGCAAGGTCGAGCGCCGGAAATCGTCTGGTGTCCGGCGCTTCGAACGTCAATTGGGCGATTTCCGCCAGATCGAGCCGCTGGACCGGTGCCGAAATCCGATCCGGCCAACCCAAAGTGAAGGCGATCGGCGTCCGCATATCAGGCGTGCCCATTTGCGCCAGAACGGAGCCGTCAGCGTATCCGACCATGCTGTGCACGACGGACTGCGGATGAATAAGGATTTCGATCTTTTCTTCGGGCATGGCGAAGAGATGGTGAGCTTCGATCAGTTCGAGGCCCTTGTTCATCATGGTCGCGGAATCAACCGAAATCTTGGCGCCCATGCTCCAATTGGGATGGGCGATGGCCTGGGCCGGCGTAACATGTGCCATGACCTCGGGTTCCAGGGTCCGGAACGGTCCGCCGGAAGCCGTAAGAATGATGCGCTCGATGGCTTCGTGCCTTTCCGCCTCGAACACCTGAAAAATGGCGTTGTGTTCCGAATCAACAGGCAACAGGGTCGCGCCCCCGGCTTTGACGGCATCCATCAGAAGCGATCCGGCACACGCCAAGCATTCCTTGTTGGCCAGCGCAACGATCGCCCCGCGCGCCACGGCGGACATGGTTGGCGCCAGTCCGGCAGCACCCACGATCGCGGCCATCACCCAATCGGCCGGGCGCTCAGCCGCCTCGATCAGCGCCTGCGGACCGGCGGCGGCGGTAACGCCGGTTCCGTCAAGGCCGTCCTTTAGTTCCGGGTACAGCTCTTCGGTGGCGATGACGGCGAACTCGGGCTGGAACTTCCGGGCCTGATCGATCAACAAATCGACATTTCTATTTGCCGTAAGAGCTTCGACGGCATAGTCCTGCGGCCGTCTGGCGATCAAATCCAAGGTATTCCGGCCGACCGATCCAGTCGATCCGAGCACCGTCACACGCCTGGGCGTCGTCGAGGTATCGGGCGAATTTTCAAATGCCGTTATCGCCATATCGTTCCCGCACCAAAGATAAGATTGGCGGCCGCTGCAACAAGCGCCACAAAAAGAAGACTGTCCAACCTGTCTAAAACTCCACCATGGCCGGGAATAATGGACCCGGAATCCTTAACGCCAGCATACCGCTTGACGGCCGATTCGAAAACGTCGCCGATCTGTCCGACGACAGCCATCGCCGCACCACCGAACAAAAACCAATAAGGCGATCCCAAATCGGACGCCGCGGCGATGGCGGCACCGGCGGCGCCGGCTGCAAGCATGCCGCCGCCCAGGCCCGACCAGGTTTTGTTCGGGCTCAATCGCGGTGCCATTTTGGGGCCTCCAATGGTGCGCCCCGCGACATATGCCCCGGAATCGGTAGCCCAGACGACGACCAGGAGCCAAACTACCGTCAGTTCGCCGTTCACGGGTTCCGATCTCAGCCAAATCAAGGCCATGATCGGCAATGCAATATATACTGTCCCGAGTGGAGACCACCGGGGTCGGCGCGACCCGTTCATCAATACACCGACTAGGAGCGCGGCGAGCACAACCGCTGCCGCCCAGCCATATTCTCCCAAACCGGAGACGGCGGTAACACATAAGATCGCCGCCGCTTGGACGGTGAGTTGGGCGTTTATGCCTTCTCCCCCGGTAAGACGATCCCACTCGCGCGCCATCAGCAAACCCGCGAGGCCCGCCAGTGCTGAAAAATACCAGCCTCCGTACCACACGGCGGCCAACCCGATGGCCGCCAATACGATTCCGGAAATTATTCGGGTGAACAAATTGGAGGGCAACGGACCGGGTTCTCGTCAGCCGCTTGTTTCGCCATAGCGCCGGTCCCGGCGGTGAAATTCGTCGATGGCGCTGATGAGCGTCTCCTTGGAGAAGTCCGGCCAGAGGGTGTCCATGAAGACGAATTCAGCGTATGCCGCCTGCCACAGCAGAAAATTACTCAGACGTTTCTCGCCGCTGGTTCTGATCAGCAAATCGGGGTTTGGAATGCCGGACGTGTGGAGATACCCCTCGAACAGCGTCTCGTCCAGATCCTCAACGGCCATGTCGCCGTCAACGACCGATTGGGCAATCCTCTTGCAGGCCTGAAGAATCTCGCGCTGACCGCCGTAGTTGACGGCGATCTGCAAGGTCAGGCTCGAATTGTTCCTGGTGTGTCGCTCGGCGTCGTCAATCAGCTTCTTGATATCGGGCGCCAGTCCTTCGCGCTCGCCGATACAACGCAATTTGACCTTATTTCGGTCGAGTTCGACGATTTCCCGCTTCAGGTAGTGGCGCAAAAGCCCCATCAGGTCGTCGACTTCCGTAGCCGGGCGCTTCCAGTTCTCGGAAGAAAACGCGTAGAGGGTCAGATATCTGACCCCGATTTCCTGACAGGCCTCGACCACGATCTGGACCGCTTCCGCGCCGCGCTGATGGCCCGCCACGCGCGGCAAGCCGCGCGCCTTGGCCCAGCGGCCATTGCCGTCCATAATGATCGCAATGTGCTGGGGCGGCGCCGGTGCCTTTTCCTGTGAGGGGACCGCTTCCATGGTCACACCTGCATTATGTCCTCTTCTTTGGCGGCCAGGGCCTCATCGATCTTGGCGATCATTTCATCGGTCAGTTTCTGAATCTCCTCACCCCACATATGGTGTTCGTCTTGGGAAATCTCACCGTCCTTTTCCATGTGTTTGAGATCATCCATGCCGTGGCGGCGCACATTTCTTACGGCAATGCGCGCTTCTTCCGCGTATTTACCGGCGATCTTACCCAGTTCGATCCGTCGTTCCTCGTTGAGTTCAGGGATGGGCAACCTAATGAGTTGGCCGTCGGTAGCCGGATTGAGGCCCAGACCGGATTCTCGAATAGCCTTCTCCGTCGGTCCAACCATGGCTTTGTCCCAGACTTGAACCGTCAACAAACGTGACTCCGGCGTGCTGACGGTCGCCAACTGGTTGATCGGCATGGATTGCCCGTAGGCTTCCACCGTCAAAGGGTCGAGCAGGCTGGTCGAGGCCCGGCCCGTCCGCAATCCGCCGAATTCCTTTTTCAGCATCTCCACCGCACCTTTCATACGGCGTTCAATGTCGTCGATATCCGGATCAGCCACGGCTTATGCCCCCTTGTTTATGATCGTTCGTCGACCTCGGCCTTGCACAACCTCGGCGAACGCACCGGAATTATGAATCGAAAACACCAAAATCGGTATGTCGTTTTCGCGCGCCAAACTAATGGCAGATGCATCCATCACCCGGAGGTCGTTGGCGAGAACCTCAAGATAATCCAAAGTATCATATCTTTCAGCATTCGCGTTGGTTTGCGGATCGGCCGAATAGACGCCGTCGACCTGGGTGCCCTTGAGCAAGGCATCGCAACCCATCTCTGCGGCCCGCAGCGCCGCCGCCGTATCGGTGGTGAAAAACGGGTTGCCCGTTCCGGCCGCAAAGATCACCACCCGGCCTTTTTCCAGGTGCCTCACCGCCCGGCGCCGAACATAGGGTTCACACACCGATGTCATTGGAATTGCGGATAAAACCCGGGTTTGGACGTCCGCCCTTTCCAAGGCGTTCTGCATCGCGAGGGCGTTGATCACGGTCGCCAGCATGCCCATGTAATCGGCGCTGGCCCGCTCCATGCCGGCGGCCGCGCCCGCGACACCCCGAAATATGTTGCCGCCGCCGATAACGAGGCAAACCTCGGCGCCCAAAGCGTGAACCTCGCGCACATCGGCGGCAATGCGCTCTACGGTATCCAGATCGACGCCGTACTCCCCGTCTCCCATCAAAGCCTCGCCCGACAATTTCAGTAGGACGCGCTTGTATTCGACGGAAGACGGCATTTTGGACCTCAAATCAACACTTTCGGCGCTTTTCAGCCACTTTTCGGGTGGGTCCGGCGCAATCGAATTGCGCCCGGGACGGATTTCCATCCCGGGCGCACGAACTCTACACTATCGCGGGGTCGGAGCGAACCCCGAAGGCGGCGAAAATAGACGTTAGCCGCCGACCTGGGCGGCAACTTCCGCCGCGAAGTCCTCCTCCTTCTTTTCGATGCCCTCGCCCAGCTCGAAACGCACGAAACCGACCAGTTCGACCGGAGCGCCAACGTCAGCGGCGGCGTTCTCGACGACCTTGCCGACCTTGGTCTCGTTGTCGATGACGAATGTCTGTTCGGTCAGCACGACTTCGGCGTAGAACTTGCGGATACGGCCTTCGACCATCTTGACGGCGATATCCTCAGGCTTGCCCGATTCCTTGGCCTGCTCGATCAGAACGGCACGCTCCTTTTCGACGACCGCCGGATCCAGGTCTTCCGTCGTCACGGACTGAGGCTTGGTCGCGGCAACATGCATGGCGAGCTGCTTGCCGAGCGCCATCAACTGGTCCTTATCGCCTTCGGACTTCAGCGCCACGAGAACGCCGATCTTGCCGAGGTTCGGGGCGGTCGCGTTGTGCATGTAGGTCGCCACGACGCCGGGATCGGCGCTCAGCGCCGCCATGCGGCGAAGCTGGATGTTCTCCCCGATGGAACCGACCATCTTGGTGGCTTCATCAGCCAGCGAACCGTCGCCGCCCGGGAACGGCGCGGCGCTCGCTTTGTCGAAATCGCCCTCGGCGTCCAAGGCCATGGCGGTCACCGCGGTGACGAATTCCTGGAAGGTCTCATTGCGGGAGACGAAATCGGTCTCGGAGTTCACCTCCGCGACGGCCGCGACGCCGTCACCCGCAACCACGCCCACAAGCCCTTCGGCGGCCACGCGGCCGGCCTTCTTGGCGGCGGCGGCCAGGCCCTTGGTGCGCAGCCAATCGGCGGCAGCTTCGGTGTCGCCGCCGGTTTCGGTCAGCGCTTTCTTGCAGTCCATCATGCCGGCGCCGGTGCGCTCGCGCAGTTCCTTGACCAGGGATGCAGTAATTTCAGCCATTGGTTTTCCTCACGCTAATAAAGCGTTGATATTAAATGATTTTAGGATGACGGGGCGGTTCAAAAACCGCCCCGGTATGGTCATCAGGCGCTGGGCGCCGGTTCCTCGGAAGCCGGGGTCTCCTCGGCGGGTGCTTCCTCCGCCGGTGCTTCCTCGGCAGCGGCCTCTTCAGCCGGAGCTTCCGCCGGGGTTTCCTCCGCCGGGGCTTCCTCCGTAGCGGTTTCCTCAGCGGCTTCCGGAATCTCCTCGGCCGGCGCTTCCGCGGCTTCGCCGATGTCGACGCCGGCTTCCGTCATCTCCTCGCGGATGCCGTCGAGAACCGAGCGGGCCACCAAGTCGCAATAAAGCGAAATGGCGCGCAGGGCGTCGTCGTTGCCGGGGATCGGGTAGCTGATGCCTTCCGGATCGGAGTTGCTGTCGATCACCGCCACGACCGGAATGTTGAGCTTCCGGGCTTCCTGGATGGCGATTTCTTCCTTGTTGGTGTCGACCACGAAGATGACGTCCGGCAGGCCGCCCATCTCCTTGATGCCGCCCAACGCGCGCTCCAGCTTGTCGCGCTCGCGGGTGAGCTTCAGGAGCTCCTTCTTGGTCATGCCGGTTTCTTCGCTGTCGAGCTGTTCGTCCAGCGTCTTCAGGCGCTTGATCGACTTGGACACGGTGCGCCAATTGGTCATCATGCCGCCGAGCCAGCGGTGGTTGACGTAATACTGGCCGCACAGCTTCGCGCTCTCGGCCACCGTTTCGGAAGCCTGGCGCTTGGTGCCGACGAACAGCACGCGGCCACCCGAGGCGACGGCGTCGCGCACGACCTGCAGGGCTTCGCGCAGCATCGGCACGGTCTGCTGCAAATCGATGATGTGGATGCCGTTGCGGGCGCCGAAGATGTAGCGCCCCATACGGGGGTTCCAGCGGTGGGTTTGGTGTCCGAAGTGAACGCCGGCTTCGAGGAGCTGGCGCATAGTGAATTCAGGCAGAGCCATCTGCAATTATCCTTTTCCGGTTTCGCCGCCGCGGGATGATCGCCTGCCCGGCCAAGCCTGCCGGGAGACACCGGATGGACCTCCTGGAGCTTTCAATCCAGGCGTCCTGATCCCGCGTGAGGGTTATACGCCGAGGCGGAATGCACTCGACCGCCGGGTGATACCGCCGTCGGCCGGGAAATGCAAGGGTTTTTGGAAGCGATTTTGAATCCTGCCGAAGATGCAGCGCCCTATTCACAACTGGCGGGATTCTTGAAACAGTCGGAGAACGACTTCTTCCCTCCAGGTTTTGGCGTATTGTTTGTTTTCAGCAATTCGAAGATGGAGCCGATTTCGGCTCCTTCGTCATCACCGGTACGCGTCCGCAAAGCATAATTAAGATTATCTGCTTCGCTAGCGCGCCCAATTCTCTTCAATATGTCAATCGGGTCGACGCCCAGCGGCCGGCAACTTGCAATCTCCAGCAATAGATTCTTTCGTCCAGTCAAAACGCCTCGTTCACCGGTGTTTTTGGCTAATCTGAGCCAGTAACATTTGCCTTTTCTTGCGATGACTCCCGAATCGCCGCCATAGCCAAACTCTTCAACCGAAGCTCCCACAAGATTTGATTTATAAAACCGATATCCCTTAACACGTTCAATAAAGTGAGATTTGTTTTCATAATTTATTCTAGACACATTGTTGTATCCACCGAATACAGAATACTGAATTCTCGCTATATATCTATCGTCAATATAATATTGCTCATTTATTTGCTGATCATTATTCACACTCCTCCCCTTAATACTGTTTATTCCCGGTATTATGGAAGGAAGATTAAATTTGATAACGTATTTTTGTTTGGCTTTGGAAACATCCAAAGTGCGACCGTCGGTTCCTTTGAGCGACTCCGCAATCGCTTTCGATGGAAGATAGAGAACTGTCAGTCCGAGGCATAATAGGCCGAGGGCGAGCGCTCGACTGCTTCCCCCACGCCAAAAATCGGGGAACATGCGGGGGCCAAGGCTGTTTGCTGACGCAGATTTCAAACGCGACTCACCGATCCGAAGTTTGGACCTGCGGGGTGGGTTCCGCCTTCTTCCGATCAGGAAAGCCGGGATAGTTGTCCTCAATTTCCTCGTCGTTAAGATCGGTGATGAAGGCAAACACCTCTCCCGATTCCAGAACGGCGCTCCCCACGGAATGACGCTTGGAGAACAATCCCGATATGGCCATCAGCCCGCTGGCTTTCATCGCCCCGCCAAAACAGTTCAATTCGAAGCCGCCGTCACCCATCGAAGGTTCGATGCTTCCCTTACAAATTTCTTTGAATTCCTGATTGAGAAGGCGGGAGGACTGAACCACGAGTTTCGGCGCCTCATATTCAAGAAATCCACGCTGAGTTGTCAGCTCACCAGAGGCGTTCTTAATATAAAGCTTGACGATCGAATAGAATTTGTCGTTCAGAACCGAATCCTCGTCGACGATTTTTTTGCCCACTACGGCATTCTTGCAAGCGCACTTTTGCAGCACGCCTGATGGGTAATCCGTCAAGGTCTTGGCCATGTTTGCGTTGCAATTCTTCAGAGACCTCGATTCTGGAGAAGCGCCTCCCCAGGCCGTGTAGTACAGCGACGGACACGGTACCGGCGCTTTCGATACGGCGAAGGAAACCTTCTCGGCCTTCCTCAGGTGCCCTAGTAGTTTGGGACGCTTGGCGAAGTAAGGAAGCGTTTTCGCCGGTAGGGTGTCGCCGTTATCGAGGGTCAGCGTTTGAGCTTGGGCTGGACTTGCCTCGCCCACCACAAGCATACAAGCAAATATTGCAATACTCGAAAAACTGGCCGCAAATTTCATTTGAAACAATTCCTTTATTAATTCTTTGAAATACAACAATTTTCTATAAATCAATACAGAAAACCACTATATCCTTTATGTAGAAATACAAGCGCATGAGGCCCATGTCAACGACCAAGGAATTGCCGTCGCGGTTTACACGGTAAACCGGATGGCGTTCGGGCATTTCGAATTGAAGAAAAGTCTTATGCGACCTACAGATCCACGATCTCGGTAATATCGGGCGTGGCGCCGATGGCTTCGCGGATGGGTGGGGTGATGGCGTAGCCGCCGGGGAGGTCGACGGTGACTTCGCGCAGCCCCCCTTCGAGGTGGATTTTAAGGCTCACCCTGCCCTTCCCTCGTTTGACTTGGTCGAAAATACGGTGAAGTTCGGCCAGTGGTTTCTCGTCCGCCAGGTGGATTTCCAGGCCCGATGCGGTGTCGGCAGCCATCTTCTCTAGCGAATAGACTTTCTGGACGGTAAGTCGGGGCTGTTCATCTTCCAGCTTGCCCTCGACGTCGAGCACGACATTGGTGCCCGTCTCCAGGAGTTCGCGGGAGGCCGATAGCGTTTCCGAGAACATGACGACCTCATACGAGCCGCTCGAATCGGTGAACTGCACGAAAGCGAAGCGGTTGCCGCGCGACGAGGTGCGTTCCTGCTTTGCCATGACCGTGCCCGCAAGGCGGACCTTCTTGGCGTCGCCGTTGAGCGAGGCGGCCAGTTCAGCGAAGGGCACGACACTGAGGCGCTTGAGGTTCTTCTCGAAGGCGTCGAGCGGATGGGCCGAAAGATAGAAGCCGATAGCTTCCGATTCGTTTTTGAGCCGCTCCATTGGCAGCCAATTGGCCTTTTCCGGCAGTGTGGGTTCATCGATCGCTGCTTCCGGGCCGCCGCCGAACAGGCTTTCCTGGCCGCTTTCACGGTCATGGGCCGAAGCCTGGGCGTGGCGCACCAGCATTTCCGCGCCTTCGGTGATGCGCCGGCGGTTCTTGTCGAGCCGGTCGAAGGCTCCGGCGCGCGCCAGGTTTTCGATCTGGCGTTTGTTAACCGCCTTGGAATCGAGACGGCCGGCAAGGTCGAATACGCTCTTGTAGGGCCCGTTGGCCTCCCTTTCGGCCACCACGGTTTCCATCGCGGCCCGGCCGACGTTCTTGATCGCCGCCAGGGCATAACGGATACCGCCGCCGTCGTCTTGTTCGACGTCCTCCACAGTGAACTCGGCGCAGCTCTTGTTGATGTCGGGATGGCGGAGATCGACGTTGAGGCGCTCCACCTCCCGCTTGAAAACGCCGAGTTTGTCGGTGTTGGTGAGATCCAGCGTCATGGAGGCCGCCAGGAACTCCATAGGGTAGTTGGCCTTGAGCCACGCCGTCTGGTAGGCCACCAGGGCATAACAGGCGGCGTGCGACTTGTTGAAGCCGTAGCCGGCGAATTTGTCGACGAGATCGAAGATGAAGCTCGCCTTATCCTGTTCAACGCCCAGTTCCACCGCGCCGTCAACGAAGACCTTGCGCTGGGCGTCCATCTCCGCCTTGATCTTCTTGCCCATGGCGCGGCGCAGAAGATCGGCCTGCCCCAGGCTGTAGCCCGCCAGGACCTGGGCGATCTGCATCACCTGCTCCTGGTAGATGATGACGCCGTAGGTCTCCTCCAAGATCGGCTGCAGCGTCGGGTAGAGGTAGTCGGGTTCCTCATCCCCCTTCTTGCAGGCGATGAACTTGGGGATGTTGTCCATGGGGCCCGGGCGGTAGAGCGCCACCAGCGCGATGATGTCCTCGAAGTGATCGGGCTGCAGGCCGCGCAGGACGTCTCGCATGCCCGAACTTTCCAACTGGAAGACGCCCACCGTTTCGCCGCGCGACAGCATCTCATAGGTCTTCACGTCATCGAGCGGCAGGGCCGCGATGTCGATGTCGATACCGCGCTGCCTGATCAGCTTCACCGCCCGGTCGATCACGGTCAGCGTCTTGAGACCGAGGAAGTCGAATTTCACCAGGCCGGTGCTCTCGACGTACTTCATGGAGAACTGCGTGACCGGCATGTCGGAGCGCGGATCACGGTAGAGCGGGGAAAGCTCGTCCAACGGCCGGTCAGCGATCACCAAACCGGCGGCATGGGTCGAGGCATGACGGTAGAGGCCTTCGAGCTTCAAAGCGGTGCTCAACAGGCGCGCCACTGTCTCGTCGCCGTCGCGTTCCTGTTGAAGGCGCTCCTCACCGGCGATGGCTTGCGCCAGGGTAACGGGATTGGCCGGGTTGTTGGGCACCATCTTGCAGATACGGTCGACCTGGCCGTAAGGCATCTGCAACACCCGCCCCACGTCGCGCAGCACGGCGCGGGCCTGCAGCTTCCCGAAGGTGATAATCTGCGCCACCCGGTCGTGGCCGTAGCGCTCCTGAACGTAGCGGATCACCTCGTCGCGCCGGTCCTGACAGAAGTCGATGTCGAAGTCCGGCATGGACACGCGTTCGGGATTGAGGAAGCGCTCGAACAGCAAGCCGAAGCGCAAGGGATCGAGATCGGTGATCGATAAAGCCCAGGCGACGACCGAGCCGGCGCCGGAGCCGCGGCCCGGCCCGACCGGGATGCCGTGATCCTTGGCCCACTTGATGAAGTCGGAAACGATCAGGAAGTAGCCGGGAAATCCCATGTCCTTGATCACGCCGGCTTCGAAGGCCAGGCGTTCGCGGTAGGGTTCCGCCGCCGCAACTCGGGCCGCTTCGTCCATGTCCTCGGAATAAACGTGGCGCGTCAAGCAGTCCTCAAGCCCGGCTTCAGCCTGGGCCAGCAATTCCTCCGCTTCGTCGCGGCCCTCGGCCGTCGGATACCCGGGCAGGATCGGATCGCGCAACGGCGGTCGTGTAGCGCAACGCTTGGCAATGACGATGGTGTTTTCCACCGCCTCCGGCAGGTCCGCGAACAACAGCTTCATTTCCTCAGGCGATTTGAAGCGGTGTTCGGGCGTCAGGTGGCGTCGGTCGTCCTGGCTGACATAGGCGCCGTCAGCCACGCAAATCAGCGCGTCGTGCGCTTCGTAGGCCGCTTCATCGGGAAAGAAGCACTCGTTCGTGGCGACCAGAGGCAAGTCCAGATCGTAGGCGATGTCCAACAAACCAGTTTCCGTCTGGATTTCGTCAGGCAGATTGTGGCGCTGAAGTTCCACGTAGAGCCGGTCGGGAAAGAGGTCGCGGAGCCGTTTGGCCAGCGCCGCCGCGGCCTCCTTCTGGCCGTCGACCAGCAGACGGCCGACGGGGCCCGCCGCCCCGCCCGTGAGCGCGATCAGCCCTTCTGTCAGTCCTTCGAGACCCGCCAACGAGATTTGCGGCGTTTCGCCGCCGTCGGTTCCCAGGAACGCCTTGGACGAGAGTTTCGCGAGATTGGCATAGCCCACGTCGGACTGCGCCAGCAAAACGATGCGGTCCGGTTCCGCTCGCCGCCCGCCGCCGTTCGCCCTCGCCCCGTCCGAAGCTTCGCGGGAGATCGCCAGAGCCGTGCCGGTAATCGGCTGTACGCCGCCCTTCAGGCAGGTCTGGGCGAATTCCATGACCCCGAACAGATTGCCGGTATCGGTTATCGCCAGCGCGGGCATGCGGTGCTTCTGGCAAAGCGACACGAGTTCGCCGACGCGCAAAGCGCCTTCCAGCAGCGAATAGGCTGTATGAACGCGAAGATGGACGAATTCGGCGTGCGCCATGGTGAAATGATCGGTATTCGTTTGCGGTTCCGGATCATCTCATAGGCCAGCCCGTGGATGTAGAGAACATAACGGGAACCAAATACAAATTATTGTGGATATCGTTGTGGACGGCTACAAGATATCGGGCCAATATGTGATATCTTGGGAACCAGCCGATCGCCTTTTCTATGATGAGGCGTTTATCACGTGACGGACGAAAGCGACGCATACCCGCTGGGCGGGGCGGCAGCTCTGGAACACCTCACCGGACCTTCCAGGGGAACGGTCACGTGGCTCAATGGTTCCGTTCTTGATATTTCGCTGAGTCCCCGCCGTTTCCTCCGCGTCACCGAGGCGCGTCCCGGCGAGCCTGGCGGTGATCTGGTTGCCCGTCTGCACCGCGCCGACGAAACATATGAAATCGCGGCTTTTGAGGATCGGCCGGTTTGGGTGAACGGCGCCCGGGTCACCTCCCGCAAACTGGAACACCGCGACATGATCGAGTTCGGCCAATCCGGACCGCTTTCAAGGTACCGCCTTTACACCGAACAGACGCCGGTTCGCAAAATGGCGGCCGATATCCTGAGCGACGGTCTGGTCTACCTGCGCGTCAGCCGTCAACCCGTGGCAATTCGCCTGTTTCTCGGTATTTACGGCATTCTGCGCCGCTTGATGCAGGAGACCACGCTGTTGTTCCGGGTGGGCGTCGTTATCGCCATCGTCGGGCTTGGCGCTTTGGCCTACCACCAAAATCAACTGAACCAGCAGCTTCAGCAGCGTATCGAAAAGGGTGCGATCCGGCTCGAGGGCTTTGCCGGCGCCCTCGCCCGCGCCCGGAACGAGGCGCTGACACCGGCGAATCTGAAACAACTGCGCCAGGAACTCGGCCACCGGCTGACGACGGCCAGCGAGCGCCTGACCGCCCTGGAACGACGCTCCGAAGCCAGCGGCCGGGTGATCTCCGCCTCCATTCCTTCCGTCCTGTTTCTCCAGGGCGCTTATGCCTACCGGGACGTGGCAAGCGGGCGGATGCTCCGCCATGTCGTCGACAAGGAAGGACGTCCACTGATATCGCCTATCGGCCAGCCGCTGCTTTCCTTGGAAGGTACCGGCCCCGTGGCCGAACGCCATTTCATCGGCACCGGATTCGCCATTGGAGACAAGGGCGCCCTCGTCACCAACCGCCACGTTGCGGAGCCCTGGGAGAACGACGCCAGCGTCGAAGGCCTGGCCAACCAGGGACTGGCGCCCGTGATGGTGAAATTCCTCGCCTTCACGCCGGGGAAGCAAACGGCCGATAAGGTCGAACTGGTGAAGGCCAGCGAGGATGCGGATCTCGCGATCCTGCGCCGCACCGAGGCCACCGAACCGGTGGGTGGTCTAAACCTGGCAGCCGAATTGCCCGCCCGAGGTGACGAGATCATCGTCATGGGCTATCCCACCGGACTACGCTCCATGCTGGCCCAATCGGGTGACGAATTCATCGAAGAACTTCAGAAATCCGAAGACACCGGTTTCTGGAGCGTCGCCGCCCGCCTCGCCGAAAAACTTCACATCGCGCCGCTGGCCAGCCGCGGTATCGTCAGCCAGGTGTCGTCGGCCACCATCGTTTACGATGCGGAGACCACGCACGGTGGCAGCGGCGGACCGGTGCTCGATACCAACGGCGCGGTCGTTGCGGTCAACGCCGCCATCATCCCGGAATATGGCGGCTCGAACCTGGGCGTGCCGGTCGCCAAGGTACGGGCCTTGCTCGAAGCCGTTGAGAAGCGCTGAAGCTATCCAGCGTTTCACGTCTGAAGGCAATTCGCGATCCAACCACCGCTTCCATTCGGCGTAAATCCGTCAGGAATAATTGCCTATGTTCGCGGTTGACCAAGTTCAAATCACCGGTCACCATACTGGAACGAGGATCGAATCAAATTACCTTATTCGGCGGCCCGTGGACGGATTTTGGTAATCGCTTTGGCGCCAATTTTCCGGCCGGCCGGGCCCCTGCTTGCCAAGGTCGGTGTCCATGCTATTCGGTTCGAACGACAAGAAGCCTTTCCGTGATTTCGTCTCTCGCAAGTATGCCGAGGGCGAGACCATCGTTCGTGAAGGCGACTTCGATTCCGAAATGTTCATCATTCAAAAAGGCAGCGTCCGCGTCGCCAAGAAAGTAAACGGCGAGGAAGTCGAATTGTCGGTATTGCACCGTGGCGATTTCTTCGGCGAGATGGCGCTGCTCGAATCCCTACCCCGCAGCGCCACCGTCAGAGCAATGGAGCCCACCACCATCCAGGTCATTCAGCCCGGCGGCCTCATGTTGAAGTTCCGCCGGGATCCCACGTTTGCCTTCGAAATGCTCCAGCGCCTCTCCGGCCGCATCCGCAGCATGAATGATCTCTTGGCGGAAACATTGGAGGGACGTCATACGGACAAAGATACCGCGCAGGAGGCGATGGATCGCAGCGAGTACACGAATTTCGACAATCGAGAGCATTCCGAATAGAGGCGGAGAACGCCGAGATGATCACTGAAGTCAACGAAAGCCGCCTGCTGGTAATCTCCGATCTACACCTGGGAAACCCGGTCTGCGACGCCAAGAGGGAAATCACGGAATTCCTAGACTACGCGGTGGAGACCGGATCGAGCGTCTGCGTCAACGGCGACGGCCTGGATATCGTGCAAACGTCGTTTCCCCGCATCGCACGTGACGCGCCGGAGGTTTTCAGCCGGTTCAAGAAAGTGACGGACAACGGTGGACGGGTGTATTACGTGATCGGCAATCACGATTTGCCGCTTGAGTACTTTTTCGAGAATTGGGGCTTTATCAGGGTGGTCCCGTTCCTCAATGTGATTTCCGGCGACCGGCGCATTCACGTCGAACACGGCCACCTCTATGACCCCTTCTACCTGGCGGCACGCTGGGTTTATACGATAGCCACATCACTCGCCGGTTTGATTTTGAAGATATTCCCCTCAGCCTACAAATTGTGGGTGACTTACGAGGAAAACGACCAGACCCCCTACAGCCGCCGCACCAATCAAAAGGGCATTCAGGGCGAGCACCGCAATTTCATCGAGGCCGCCGAGGAAATCCTGGGCCGCGGTTTCGATACCGTGGTGTTCGGCCATACCCACCACCCCGGCCTGATCGAACTTGAGGACAGCCAGTGTTACGTCAACACCGGTTCCTGGCTGCTCGAACCAAAGTTTGCGGAAATCGAGGACGGCCGGATCGCCCTCAGATCATGGACCAACGGCGCCATACATTAAACAAGCGGCAGCCTCAGAACTTCCTTTTCAATCCGACATGCAGAAAATTGTTGCGGCGCCAGCGGCCGAGCTGGGTTGAGCTCGGTCCCCAGAAGCCGGATAGGCTGGCGCTGATCGTCATGTTGTCGTCCGGTTTATATTCCAGCCCCAAAAGCGATCCCCAGTCCTCGTAACGATTGTTGTAGGTCCCAGCGACGACGTAGCTGAGCTCGTCGTCTCGTTTCAGCAAAACCCGCGCGATGAACGAATTGGGAAATGGCCGGGTCCGCGACGAATCGACCAGATATTCAGGATCCTTTTGACGCAGCGAAACCCATTCCCGCGCCCATTCCAGGATCGGCATGATTTCTTCCAGGCCGACCAGAGGCGCCAGATCGTCGGTTTCACGGTAGGCAAATCCGAACACATACTTGATGAAATCCTGATCGCGCTGGCCGTGCGTATCCTGATACGCCGCCTCGCCATGAAATTCCCAAGCTTCGACGGTGGCCGAGAATCCGCCGGCGACCGTTGTCGCCGTTGGGTACTCCATGACCAGCAACCCGGGAAGCCGGACCCTCAGCACGGGATAGGAACTCGGTCCGTAGTGTCCGGAGACGAAGTAATCAAACCCCTCCCCAATGCCGTTGTAGACCCCCAACACGCCCCAGTCGTCGAAGCGGGGGGAGCGGAACTCCTCCTCGATGACGGTGCCGGTGGGCAGGTCGAGGGAGAAAAAGGACGAGTTTCCCGATTCGCCGAACCAGCGGGAAACCAGTGGCGGCGTGGGCGAGCGCGTTTGGAACGGCAGCACAAAGACGCTTAGCGCATCGTCTTCAAAGAAGTAGGTGCCGCCGAAATGCCAGGCCCCAAGTTCCTGGGTGTACGCAGGATTTACCGCCTCGTAGGTGGAGTATCGGTTGGCGGGCGAGTATAGCGTCGACAGTCCCACCGCTATGGGCGCTTTTCCGGCAACCAGCTCATATTCGTCGGCTTCCCAGGTCAGCGAAAGTTCCGTGAAATCCGCGTGTTTGCCGTAGATCCGGTCGTGTTCCGGCAACGACACCACACCTCGATAGTCCTGCCGGATCGTCGAAATCACGGCAAAACCCGATAGGCGGAACAACAAACTCTCGCCCAATTCCACCTCCGTCGACGCGCTCAAGCGGGTCCAGGCTTCGCTGACGGGATCGTGAATATCCCTTGCATCGCCGGCGTAATCCCGGTGGAAAGCGGCAATTCCGCCCTCGGCTTCGTAGGCCGCGTTTTCCATGAGCTGCTCGAAGGCATCCCCGATATCCAAGGCCAGCGTCCGAACGGGAAACGCTGCGATGGCAACTGCCCAGAACAAAGCTCCGCAAGCTATAAAATTCGGAACAGCTCTCCGCAATTTCATTTCCCCGCTTCAGGGGCAGCTTTGGTCTCGAGAATTTCGTGCACGGAGGCCAGGCGCTCACCGAGGATACGACTGATGTTGCGGTGCAGCCTCGCCGCAATACCAGGATAGAGCTTGAGGGAGTCGGCGGTTTTCTCCGGATCGAGTTTAAGCACCTGGACTGCATCCCTGGCAATGACGCTGGCGGTGCGCTTCACGCCGACGACGAAACCCGCCTCGCCGAACACCGCACCGGGTTGCAGGGTTTCGATGAAATGGGCTTCACCCCCCTCAACCTCGGTCACAACGTCGACTGTCCCGCTCAGCAACACGTACATGGCCCGGTCGGTTTTATCCTCTTCGATGATGTGCTCGCCCTCTTCGTAGTCGCTGACGGCCGATAGCACGATGGTTTTCTTGATCTGATAGACCGACATGCCGACGAACAAGGGACTGCCGACCAAGACCTCGCGGCCGATCTTGAGAGCAACGATCTCCCAGATGCCGGCAAGACGCACATGCTTCAGCACGATCGGCGTGATCAACAGATCGGCCACCATGGCGTAGATCATGGTCGCAGCGGCCAGAGCGCCGAACTGGGCGACAATGGCGAAATTGGAGAACAACAGGACGACGAAGCCGAGCGCCAACGATATGGATGTCGAGACGACGGGAACCGCCTCCGCCCATACCGTGGCCCGCACGGCCAGAGCTTGATCCGGGTTGCGGCGGCATTCGTCGTTGTAGCGCGTAAGCAGATGGATGGTGTCATCGATAGCGATACCGACCGCGATTACTGCAACTGTGGCCGTACCGGGATTGAGCGGTATGCCCAACAGTCCCATGGCGCCGAAATTCAGGATGACGGGTATGGCGTTCGGCACCAGCGAGAGGAAGCCGGCGGTAATCGAGGTAAATAGGAACGTCATGATGATGAAGATGATGACGACCAGCAGCACCAGAGACTGCACCTGACCGCCGAACAGCGATTCGGCGGCGCGGTTTATCATCAGGTTTTCCCCGGTCATAGTCGCGGTAATTTCCTCGTCGCCGAGGATATCCGTGATTTGCTCTGTCAACGCGTCCAGTTTTTCGTTCAGGTCGCGCGAATCGGAAAGATTGTGCCGCACGACGACATTGGCCCGGCTGAAATCTGAACTGATGTAGCGTTCGATATCCCCCCGCCGGAACATCAACAGATATTGCTCCACCAGTTCGCGGGTTTCGGGAACGCGCTCGAACGCCGCCTTGCCCTGGTTCATTTCACGATTTACGAGAGACAGAAAATCGACCAGAGAGATTGTCTTGTCGTAGGCCCCTTGACCCTGCATGAAGGCTTGGATGTCAGCCAGGCGTTCGAGATTGGCCGGCTCCTTGAAGGCGTCCCTCTCCCGCGATTCCAACGTCAGGTAGAAAACCTGCATGCCCGCCAGATTCCGGTGCAGGGTATCGGCGTCGCGCACCAGCGGGCTGTCGGAGCGGAAGTAGGACAAGGGATCGTTGCTGACGCCCACGGTAAAGGCATAGCCGCCGAAAACGCCCAGAACCACGACGGTGATCACGATTACCCACTTGCTGTACTTCTCGGCGATGGCGTCCAACAGACGCACGACAAGACCTATGATGCCGCCCGGACGTTCGTCTCCCGGCGCCAATTTAGTGTCTCGCGGACCGAAGAAAATAAGAAAGAGCGGAACGACCAAAACGGTGCAGACGAGGTTGGCAAACATGGCGAACGCCGTTGCATAGGCAAACCCTTGAATCAGCGGAATGTCATTGAGGGCGTTGGTCAGGAAGCCCACGGTGGTGGTCAGGGAGGTGATGAAGATCGGCATGCCGACGTGGTGCGCCATGAAGCTGATGGCCTTGCCGCGATCAGGCTTCTCCCCTTCCTTGATGCCGTGGAGGTAGGACGTCAGGAGGTGGGTATCCTCGGTCGATCCGATCACGATAATCAGCGACGGCACGATGGCCGTCAGCAGCGTCAGCGGCAAGCCCATATAGCCCATGAAGCCGAACGTCCACAGCACGCTGATCACCGACGTCGCGATTGGAATCAGCGCGGCCGACGGCGTGCGCAGGAAGAATATGATGGCGCCGATGAGCAGCAAGGTGGAGAGCGGTGACAGCGTTTGCATGTCAGCGAACATGCCGCGTTCGATTTCAACGTTCAGTCTGGGCGGACCGATGTGGAACACCCGTTCGAACTTCGGTCTCAGGGGATCGAGCAGCGCTTCGATCTCACGGTTGAGGGCGACATTGAAATTGGGGTCCGTGCGGTCGCGGCTGACGGTGATGTTGACCGCCGTCACCCGGCCGTCGTCGGAAACGAAGTTGTTGCGGATGAGCGGACTGTAGAGCGCGTTCTCCTTGATCAGTTCGATCTCTTCCTCGTCCTCCGGCGTGGAGTCCATCAGCGGACTGGCGTCCAGCATTCCTTCGTCATCTCGGATGCTGAGTACGCTGAACAGGCTTTCCACGCGCTCGACCGCCTCGACTTCCTCCAGGGCGGCGATCAGGTCCTCGATCAGCAGTAGGCGCTCCTCGGTGAAAAGCGCCTCATCGCGGAGGTATACGATGGTCGTATTGTCGGAGCCGAACTCAGCGATGTTTGTTTCGTAGGCCGGGCGTCCCGGATCGTTTTCGCTGATCAGGCTGTCGTAGCTGGTATCGATCTTAAGGCGCAACAGGCCGCCCACGGCAATCGCCGAAAACGCCAACACGAGAAGCGCGGCGATCAGCCGGTGACGGGAGCCGAACGTGAGGAACTCGTGGACCATGCCGAGGGCCTGTAGACCGCGTTTGGTCTATCGCATGTGCTTGCCGGAGGTGATGAACCGTTTCTTGAAGTTCTTCTTGGGCACTGCCTTTTCGTCGAGGCTGCGTTTGATCAGCTTGATTTCGGTGGTGTGAGCTTCCTTGTCGTTTTTCATGCTGGCCAGATTGGCGCGCCAAACCTCACCCCCCACGTTCTCCAGTTCGCTCAGGGTTTGGCGTTTGATGAATTTTCCGCGCTTGTTGAAATAGTCGATGCGCGTGATGAACATGATGTCCTTTTGCACGAACATCAGTCGGTGCTTGTAGCCCGATTTCTTGGCGATCTTCTTGTCTTTCGGCGTGACTTTGATGACGTAATTCGGCTTTCCGTCGACGCTCTGCTCGTCCTGAAGTTCGTAATCAAAGTCGTCGCGTGACGCCGATATAAGATCCTCGAAGGTATAGTCCGTACCCATGAAGTAGTTCTTGCGCCCGCCCTTGGCGATGCGCTTCATTTTCTTGCCCATGGCCGGAAGGTAGAGCCATTGATCGTCGCTCTTGCCCTTGTTCTGCCAGGTGAGCAAAGCGACGCCCTTGACCCCGGCGGGGGCCCTGAACACAACCAGGTATTTGGCATTGCCCTTGCCGTCGTCGCGGGCGAAACGGCGCATTTCGCGCGTTTCCTTGTTGCCCGCCTTGTCGGTCAGGACCAGTTCCTGTTCTTCATATTCGAAGGGCTGCTGGTGGCGCTCGGCCACCTGGTCGATGATCTGCCGGCCCGTAAGCTCTTCCGCGGCGACCGGACCAATGACGAAGACAAGGAGTGTCGAGAAGCAGAAAAGCAGGCGCGGGAATTTTTCGAACATGAAGCTTCTCCTCTTTGCGGGTTCAGCAACTTTTCCGGCACTCAACGCCGCCCGACGGCGCCAATGCCCCCTCCCCTTCCGAAACTCAGTTCACCAAATAAATACGACTCCTCAGGGCGTTCCCGATCTTCACGAACCGCCAATTCTCTCAATAGGAATATTATCTTGATTTTAGCCTATGTTGCCAGTCGTTTGAAATTCACCCGCGCATTTACCGACAACCGAATCGACCGTCTGGATTGTTACCGAGCCGCTTAACCAGGCTCCCCACTCAGCGCTGCCGCTGAACCGGACATGATTTGCTGCTGCAGTTCCAACCCCGTCATACCGTGGCGGATATCGAATTGGATCGCCTCCCTTTCCGCCTCCGTCAGGAATGAGCCAAGTTCGTCCCGAAACAATGTTCCCAATACAGTGTCTTTCGCTTCGACCCCGGCGACCGCCCTTTCCAACGACCGGTTTCCTCGGGACGACCAACCCATCCTGACCGATTCCATTAGGGCGACGGCCTCATCGCAATCGTCACCGGCTTCATCCGGGATAGGCTGATAGGGCCGCTCCAGCGCTTGCTCAAAGCAATATTGACTGCATGCAAAACTAACCGGATAGCGGGCTTTCAACTCGGACAAGTACGCGACGGGCTGCTCCAGGCAAAGCGTCAGATAGATCATCTCGCAGGCGAGGAATTCGGCGTAGTACCGATAGGGCTGGTTCACCTGAAAAAGGGCGGCGTCTTTGCCGGGTTCAGTGGCGACGGACCGGTATAAGCGAGAAACGCTTCCTCCCAATCCGTTGGGCCAGGGTTGCCGGTCTTGACCATCTGCCGAACCGATTTGATTCAAAACATCGAGGATTTCCGTTATCACGATGGGAATCGGACGGGGCACGGCCAGTCCGAGGTACCTGAAAAAATTGCCGACGAATTCGGATTGCAAAATCCGTTCCGCCGCCAGTCGATAAAACAGAGGATAACCGGGCCCTTCCAATGCGCCACGATAACCCGTCGGCGAGAACGTCATCGCCCGGCCGGCTTCCGCCGCAAAGCAAACCAGCATGTCCTCCCCGGTGCGACCGGTCCCGTCCTTGGCCAGGTGACCCAATTGCAGAAAGAAACCAATGGCGGAGAGGTAATCGAGGTCAAGTTCCCCGATCCGGCGCCGTACCCGATCGGCGTCGACGGCCGCAAAGAACCGTCCGCTGATGCCCGAAAGATATCGCGGATGAAGCGGTTCAAAGCCGGCCACGCTGCAGCGCCGATTTCTCAACGATGCCAGATCCTCTTTGGTGGTTTCGAGGTGCTCGGGCTGATCTTTATCGGCGTCGGCATTCTCCATATCCACAACGCTGACCATTTGGCCGGCCTGCACATCGCCTTCGAAGTGCGCAAGCGTCAGATTTTGGAAGAGTTCCCTTGCCGGCTGCACGGTCGCAATCGCCGTGGGAATCAATTTGGTACGGACAATATCGGAGCGACGCCTCAGGTGCCGGTAAACACGAATCCGGTTTGTTAGATCCGTTTTCCCCTTCACGGATTTGGCGGTCCCTTGAGTTCCAGGTGATTACCCTCGGGATCGGTCAGATAGAGGGACGGACCGTCACCCTCGGCGCCGAAACGTTCACCGCTTTCGCCGACTTCGACACCCCTATCCGCCAGGTATTTTCGGATGGCATCCTCATCATAGGTTTCGAGGCGGATGGCGAAATGATCGACATTGTGCCCCTCCCGCTCGGGCGGACGGCCGCCGACGGCCCCCAACTTGCCCGCCATGTCCACGAGATCGATCATCGAAACGCCGGCCCTCAAGTGGTAGAGCCCCAGCGGTTCGTTGTGCTTGACGACGTCGCAACCCAAAACGTCGCGATAGAACCCGAGCATGACCCCGATGTCGCGAGCACGAAGCACGACGTGATCGATCTTGCTCATCCGGATGGGATTGTGTTCTGCCATGGGATTGGCCTCCTTAGTCGGCGCCGGACAAGGCCCGCCAGATGCGTTCTGAGGTAACCGGCATGTCAATGTGCGCCACGCCGTGTCCCCTCAATGCATCGAGGACGGCGTTGACCACGGCGGCGGAAGTGCCGATGCATCCGGCCTCCCCCACCCCCTTAACGCCAAGCGGGTTGTCCGTGCCGGGAAGAGGGTTCAGTTGGACAATGAAATCCGGCATATCGTCCGCCCTGGAAATGGCGAAGTCCGTGTAGTTGCCGCTCAACAATTGACCGCTCTCCTGATCGTAAACGACGTGCTCCATCAAGGCCTCGCCAATGGACTGGCAGACGCCACCGTGAATTTGCCCCTCGACGACCATGGGATTCACCACCGTACCGGGATCGACAACCGTAACGAAGCTTTTCACCGAAACACCGGCCGTTCCGGGATCGATCTCCACCTCGCAGACGTGGCAGCCGCTGGGATAACTCAGGTCCGAAACCTCGAACATCTCGTCGGCCCGGAGCGGGTTTCCGTCCGCCTCCAACGATGCCGCCACCTCGAACAAGCCAAGCCGACGATCGGTTCCGCGGATCAGGTACTCTCCTCCCTCGAAGTCGATGTCGGCATATGCCGCTTCAAGCAGATCGGCAGCCGCCAGCCTGCCCATTTCAATAACGGCGTCAGCACCGCGAACCACAGCCCCGCCGCCAATGCGCATACAGCGCGAACCATGCGCGCCACCGCTGAAGGCGATCAGATCGGTATCGCCGTCGACAACCCGAATGATACCGGGGTCAATACCCAGGCGGTCAGCGGCAACCTGGGCAAGCGTTGTCTCGTGGCCCATCCCGGTATCCTGGGTACCTGTGTGGAGAACGACACCGCCGTCACCTTGAATATGGACTTCGGCCCATTCGTTGGGTGTGCCCCCGGCGTTCATGATGAAAGCGCCGATACCGATGCCGCGCAGGAGACCCTGCGCCTCGCTTTCGGCCCTCCTTTCCGGGAACTCTTGCCAAGACGCAGCGGCCAGCGCCTTGTCAAACGAATCCAGTAAATCGGCAGGTGCGTACAGGGCGCCGGCGGCGCTCCGCCACGGCATGGCATCGCGGGGAATGAGATTACGCCGCCTGAGTTCCCCAGGATCCATGTCCAATTTTTTCGCCGCCGCATCGGCGAGGCGTTCAATCGCGTAGCTGGGCTCCGCGCGGGCAACGCCCCGGTAGGACACCACGGGTGCGGTATTGGTCGCCACGGCATCGAGCTTGAAATCAACGGCGGGAATGGCGTAAGGGCCGCACAGCATGGGCTTCATCCACGTGGTCAGGACCCACAATGCTCGCGGCGCCAGGTAACCGCCGTGGCACCAGGTTGTCGCCAGGTCGAGAGCGAGAAAGCGGCCGTCGGCATCCACGGCAAGGCTGGCCTTGATGCGCTGTGCGCGAGCCTGGGAATCGCTGAGGAAGCTTTCAGCTCGCCCCGCCGTCCATTTTACCGGCCGGGCCAGCTCGCGGGCGGCGAACGCGGCAAGCACGAATTCGGGATAAAGAAGGCCGCGGGCGCCGAAACTGCCGCCCACATCCGGCACGACAATCCGGAGGGTTTCCTTCTTTACGCCGAGCACAGTGGCGAGATCGGTTTGTAAACTGGATGCCGATTGGCAACCCAAGTGCAGTGTCAGCCGGTCTGAAGCCTCGTCAAATTCCGCAAGACATGCGCGCGGCTCCATGAATGAAATGATGCGCCGGGGATGGTCAAGCTCCAGCTCGACTACGTGCTCGGCGGTCGTCATCGCTTCAGCAACCTCGGCGCTTTGGCCCGCCGCCCAGCGACAGGAAAGATTGGACCCGTGTTCCGGCCACAGTACCGGTGCCTCGCTATCCAACGCCTGCCGTCCATCTGTTACGGCCGCTAGTTCTTCGTAGTCGACGAATATCAGTTCGGCCGCCTCCTCCGCGAGCACAGGGGTTTCCGCGACGACAAATACGACCGGATCGCCGACATAACGAACCCGATCCAAAGCCAGAGGATACTGGGGCTTTTCGGGCACGCTGCTGCCGTCCGCGTTCGTCACGTCTTCGGTGGCGGACGGGATATGCCCAATGCTCCGCTGCTGCAGATCTGCCGCCGTATAGACACCGAGCACACCCGCCATTGCGGCGGCGTCGGCCGTATCAATGCTCCGGACCGAGGCATGGGCATGGGGGGAACGAAGCACGAAGGCATGAACCTGACCGGCGAGGTTGATGTCGGCCGAATACTGGCCGGCGCCCGTGAGAAAGCGTTCGTCTTCGAGTCGGGGAAACGACTGACCGATGAGTGTAGGGCTTTTCACGAATCTACCCCGAAAACTGAATAGGCAAGAACGACCGGGTTCCACCAGCCACGGCGACCGGCGCCCAACGACATTATTACCGGTTCATCGCGTCCAGCGGTAGCTTGATAGGAAACTCGGCTCGAATTGCCGCATCGATGTCCGGATTCAGGTGCGTGGGATGGAACGTTTCAAGGATCCGGCGTTTTTCCTCGATGGCGCGCTCCGTCAAATCCTTCTTACCGAGCTCCGCCCAGATCTTGGGCGTCGTGCGGTCGCTGAAATTGGGATAGAGGTACTCGGTCTCCATCAGCGTCAAGGTCTGGTTGTGGCCCAGATAATGCCCCGGCCCGTCCAGACAGACCTCGCGAATCGCCTCGATCGACAGCGTATCGTCGTTGACTTCGATACCCCGGATGCAGCGCAGGCTTTGACCGATCATGTCGTTGTCGATGATCAGGCTCTCCAGACAGAAGCCCATGAGAGAGCCGTGCATGCCAACCGATTCGTATACCAGATTGAGTCCGGCCAGGCCGGCGGTCACATTCGATATGCCCTTTTCGTAGCCCGACTGGGCATCGGGCAGTTTGGCGTCGGCCATGCCGGCGGCGGAGCCGCCGGGCAGGTCGTAGAACTGCGCCATCTGGGCGCAAGCCGCGGTCAGTATGGCTTGCTCGCCCGATCCCCCCGTCATGGCGCCTGTTCTAAGGTCAGAGACAAAGGGCCAGGTCCCGAAGATGGCGGGATGCCCCGGCTTCATGGCATTGACGTAAACCACACCGGCAAGGCACTCGGCCACCGCCTGAGTGAGGGTGCCGGCAATGGCTGCCGGCGCGGTCGCTCCGGCCTGGCCCGCCGACAACAGGAGGACCGGTATGCCGCCGCGAATACAAGCTTCCATCACAAGGCAGGCATCCGTGCCGAATTTCATGGGCGGCACGACGAAGCAGTTGGAGTTTGAAACGAAAGGCCGGGCTCGCCAGGCAGCCTCGCCGCCGGACACCGTGTGTAGCATCTCGATCACGCGTTCCGTGTTGGCGGCGTTAATGAAACTGGCGCCGATGTGCTTGGACGTTCCCGCCAACGCCGCATAGACGGTGTTGATGTCGAGTTCGAGGCTGCTCTGCATGTCGCGGGCAACCATGGGACGCTGGTAGAAATGAATGTTGTCGAGGGTTTCGACGATCCTGGCGCCGTCATAGATGTCGCTGAGTTGGGAATCCCGGTATTCGCGGTTTTCCAAGTCGACGAAGTGCACGGCGGCTCCCGCCGTGCCGTAGTAGACCCGGCTGCCGCCCGGCTCCATGTCGTATTTCGGGACTTGAGCGTGAAGGATGAAATTCCGAGCAGCCACGGCCACCATATCCTCCACCAGGGCGCGGGGAAAACGAAGCCTGCCGTCATCCCCCAGGATCGCGCCCGCCGCCGTCATGACGTCGATTCCGGATTGCGGCGCATCCCCCACACCGACTTCCTCCAGGAGCTGCAATGCGGCTTGATGAACGCGCTCGACCCCCGCCGGTTCAAGCGGTTTGTACTGACCGCCTTCGAGGCCGCCCCTGACGGGCCTTTTATCCTCCGGTAGTGGAGCCGCACGCACCGCGTGCCGGGCAGCACGGCCGCCGGCACGGCGGGATTTGGGACGGGGTTCAGCCTGGGTCATGGCCGCATCCTTTATGACAGGGACGATCCGTAAACCGGACCGGCCGGTGGTTACATACGAACTCTTTCCGCTTTGGGGTCGTAGAGGGGCTTGAGCGACGCCGTTGCCGCGATGCGCTCTCCCGCCACTTCAACCTCAAAACTCGATTTCAACAAATCGGCCCCCGTTTCACCGGGTTCCACAGGCACATAACCTAGTCCGATTGCGCCGCCCAACCAGTGGCCGTAGGCGCCGGAAGTGATGTGCCCGACGATTTCGCCGTCCCGCACGACAGGCTCGGTGTGATAGAGCAACGGATCGGGATCATTGAGTTGGAACTGAACCAACCGGCGGTTTAGGCCGTCATTGTGTTTCGATAAAACCGCCTCGCGTCCGATGAAGTCGCCGAACCGGCCCGCTCCCTTGTCCGTCTTGACGGCGAAGCCGAGTCCGGCCTCCAAAACGTGATCTTCATCCGTGATGTCGTGGCCGAAATGGCGGAAGGCCTTTTCCATGCGACAACTGTCCAGCACATGAAGGCCGCACAAACGCAGATCATGCGCTTCGCCGGCGGCCATGATCTCCCGATAGGCGTGCACGGCGAAGTCGGCGGTGACGTAAATCTCCCAGCCAAGCTCGCCGACATAGGAAATCCGGTGCGCGCGCACGCGCGTCATGCCGAGGTCGATGGTTTGCGCCGTGCCGAAGGGGAAGGCATCGTTGTCGAGCGGGGCGCTCGTCAGGCCGGACAAAACGTCCCGCGCCTTCGGCCCCATAAGGCAGATCACCGCCTCCATCGGCGTGATTTCGGTAACGACACAGCGGGCGTCTTCCGGCATCTGGCGCCTGAGCCAGGCCAGATCGCGCACCACGGTTGCGCCCGGCGTCACCAGCAGGAAAGCCTCGTGCGAAAGGCGTGTGACGGTGAGGTCGGCTTCGATGCCGCCGCGATCGTTGAGCCACTGGGTGTAGACGATCCCGCCCGGCTCCACGGCGACGTCGTTGGCGCAAATAAGCTGTAGGACGTCTTCGGCATCCGGTCCCTCGACCCGGATTTTGCCGAACGACGACATGTCGAACAGGCCGACGCCGTTGCGCACCGCCAAGTGTTCTTCCCGGGCATATTCGAACCAGTTCTGCCGCTTCCAGGAATATCGATAGGCCGGTTCCTCCCCGGCCTCCCGCGCCGCCTTCGGCAGGAACCAGTTGGCGCGCTCCCAGCCCGCCGTTTCGCCAAAGCAAGCGCCCGCCGCCGCGAGTTGGTCATGCAAAGGCGACCGGCGCACGCCACGCGCGGTGGCGAACTGCCGGTAGGGAAAGTGATCGGCATACAAAAGGCCGAGCGCCTCGGTGGCACGAGCCTCCAGGTATCGGCGATTGTTCTGGAAGGGCATCATGCGGCGGATGTCGACGTCCCAGAGATCGAACGGCGGCTCGCCGGCGTCCATCCACTGGGCCAATGCCATGCCGGCGCCACCGGCGGACTGGATGCCGACCGAGTTGAATCCCGCCGCCACGAAGTAGTTTTCAAGCTCCGGCGCTTCGCCCAAGAGGTACCTGTCGTTCGGCGTGAAGCTCTCGGGACCGTTGAAGAATGTGTGAATGCCGGTGGACGCCAAGACGGGCATGCGGTTGACCGCGGCTTCCAGGATGTGTTCGAAGTGTTCGAAATCCTCCGGCAACTGGTCGAAACAGAAATCCTCGGGGATGCCGTCCATGCCCCAGGGTTTGGCGGTGAGTTCGAAGGCGCCCACGAGAAATTTGCCGGCATCCTCCTTGTAGTAGGTTCCTTCGTCCGGCACGCGCAACACCGGCATCTGCGTCAGACCGTCGACCGGTTCCGTGACGATATAAAAGTGTTCACAGGCCTGCAGCGGTACGTTGACCCCGGCCAGCTGTCCGACCTCGCGGCCCCACATGCCGGCGCAATTGACGACGTATTCGGCTTCGATATCGCCCTGGTCCGTTGCGACGCCGGTCACACGACCGTTCTGCCGATGCACCGCCGTCACCTTGACGCCCTCGACGATCCGGGCGCCGTTCTGCCGCGCTCCCTTGGCCAGCGCCATCGTGATGTTGGTCGGATCACCCTGCCCGTCCTTGGCGAGGTAGACCCCGCCAACGACGTCGGCCGTGTTAAGGTGTTCGTAGCGGTCCTTGACCTCGGCGGCATCGATCTCCTCGATCTCGACGCCGAAGGCGCGGGCCATGGAGGCGCTGCGCAGCAACTCCTCCATGCGCTCCCCGTTCAAGGCGACGGTCATCGATCCCGTGCGCTTGAAACCGGTGGCAACCTCCGTTTCCTCCTCCAGTCCGAAGTAGAGTTCCTGGCTGTACTTGGCCAGGCGCGTCATGTTGCTGGTGGCGCGCAGTTGGGCGATGAGGCCGGCGGCATGCCAGGTCGTGCCGCAGGTGAGCTGCTTGCGCTCCAGCAGCACGACGTCTTTCCAACCGAGTTTGGCCAGATGGTAGGCGACCGAACAGCCGACGACCCCGCCGCCGATAATGACCGCGCGCGCCTTCGCGGGAATGTCGTTCATCGGTTCATCCTCTCAGCAATTCGTTGGTGGGGTCGTAAAGCGGTTCCTCGGCGACGGTGGCCGGCCGCCGCTCTCCGAATATCTCGATCTCAACCTGTTGTCCGGGCACGCAGAGATCGATCCGGATTGTCGCCAATGCGATGGAGCGTTCGATGCGATGGCCATAGCCGCCCGAGGTCACCAGGCCGACACGTTCGTCTCCCTGCCAGACGGTGGCAAGGTAGGGCGCGTCTTCGTCTCCCGCGTCGACCAGCAGAGGCACGAAGCGTTCTTGTGATCCCGCCTGCTTCTCCCTTTCCAGGGCCGCCTTACCGATGAAGTCCGACTTGTCCAATTTGACGAAACGGTCGAGGCCCCCGGTAAGTACCGAATAATCGGTCGAAAGATCGCCCTTCCAGGCTCGGTAACACTTTTCCAGCCGCAGCGAATTCATGGCGTACATGCCGAACCGCTTAAGACCGAAGGGTTGCCCCGCCGCCCAAACGGCATCGTGGACGGCCAGCAATTCCTTGGTGGGCATATGGAGTTCCCAACCCAGTTCGCCGACATAGGAGACCCGGATGGCCGTGCCCTTGGCGCCCGCAATTTCAACAGGTTGGTGCGACATCCATGGAAAAGAATCGCTGGAGAGATCGTTGTCGCAGAGCGATGCCAGGATTTCGCGGCTCCCGGGTCCCGACAAAACCAGCGTGCCCCAATTTTCCGTGACGTTTTCGATTTCAACGCCGTTTGCCGGTAGATGCCGTTGCAACCACTCGAGGTCATGCCATTCCGCGCCCGCGCCGGCCAGAAGCTGAAAGCGATCTTCCTCGAACCGAGTGAGAGTCATCTCGCTGAGGATCCGTCCGCCCTCTGTGGCGAAATACACCAGACCGATGCGTCCCGGCTTCGGTACGGCGCCGGTCACAAGCCTATCGATCCAGTCCGCGGCACCCTCGCCCGAGACGTTGAAACGGGAGAAGCCCGGAAGGTCGCACAGGCCCGCGGCGTCCCTGACTGCCAAACACTCGGATTTGACCGCCTCGAACCAAGGACCCTGTCGGGCGTTGGTGGCGTGGGCGTCCAGCGCTGTCTCGTCGCCGGGCCGGGCATACCAAGCGGCGCGCTCCCAGCCGGCAGCGGCTGTGAATTGCGCGCCCGCCTCCTTCAGCGTTTCGTGCAACGGCGAAAGGCGTTTGTCGCGCGCGGCCGGCCATTCGTAATGCGGGAAATGCATGGCGTATTCGTGGGAATAAATCTCGATGGCCTTTTTGACCGCGTAATCCTCGTCGACGAAGCCCGTGTAGCGGCGCGGATCGATGGACCACATGTCCCATTCGGTTTCCCCCTCGGTCACCCATTCGGCGAGGATCTTGCCCGCGCCCCCGCCCTGCACGATGCCGAAGGTGAAAACACAGGCCTCGAAGGCATTGGGCACGCCGGGCATGGGCCCGACCAGCGGGTTGCCGTCCGGCGCGTAAGGAATGGGGCCGTTGACGACCTTGGTCAGGCCGACCGATCCGAGGATCGGCACGCGGGCGCAGGCGTCGTTGATATACCACTCCAACCGATCGAGGTCGTCGGGGTAGAGCTGGAAGGAAAAATCGTCAGGCATCGGATCGTCGGCGCCCAGCCAATGCGTCCTGCAGCCTTTTTCATAAGGTCCCAGCAGCAGGCCGTTCTTTTCCTGGCGCAGGTAGTAGGAGCTATCCGGATCGCGCAGCAGCGGCAGTTTTTTGTCGCGCGCTTCCAGTTCAGGAATTTCCTCGGTAATGAGGTATTGGTGAGCCAGCGCCACGCACGGTAATTCGCGCCCGAACATGCGCCCGACCTCTGCGGCCCGGTAACCGGCGGCGTTGACCACGTAATCGCACCGAATATCGCCTTCGCTGGTTTGAACCACCCATTCACCGTTTTCGCGCCTGACGCCTTCGACCGGACAGAAACGCACGATCTTGGCGCCCATCGCCCGCGCGCCCGTCGCAAGGGCCTGGGTCAACTGCGCCGGATCGATATCGCCGTCGAGCGGATCCCAGCATCCGCCCGCGAGATCGTGGGTTTCGAGGAATGGATAGGCGTCGACCATGTCGGCGTTCGACATCATTTCGAAATCGATGCCCTGATAGCGCGCCATGGAACAAACGTGTTCGAATTCCTGCATGCGCTCCTTGCTGTGGGCCAGGCGCACCGCCCCGGTAACGTGGTAGTTGATGGGATAGTCGACCTCGTCCCCCAGCCGCCGGTAAAGCGCGGTCGAGTAACTCTGCATCTTCATGATCGACCAGGAGCCCGAGAAATTCGGGCAGTTGCCGGCGGCATGCCAGGTCGAACCGGAGGTCAATTCATTTTTCTCGAGCAGCACGCAATCGGTCCAACCCGCCTTGGCCAGATGGTAGAGGCTCGACGTGCCGACGACACCGCCGCCGATGATGACAACCCTTGCCGTGGTCGGAAGCTTCGCCATGCTTCGTTCTCCCTTCGACTCGCCGGTCAATACACCGGCGGCGAGATCACCCAAATCACCACGGCGGGTTCGTCACCGGGGTTTTTCCAACGATACGCCTCACCCGCCAGCCGAAAGCTGTCGCCCGCCTCGAGGCGGAACATCCTGTCGTCCATCCAGATGTCGAGCGTGCCCGATACGACGTAGCCTGCTTCCTCGGTCTGACGCCGCGCCGGTTCCGGCAGTTCAGCGCCCGGCTCGAACGTGCTACGCACCATTTCGAAGCTGCCGCCGAGGTCGGGCGACAACAGTTCCTCAATCAAGCCGTCGGTCGAGTTGCCAAGAGCGTGACGGGCGGCGCGGCGAACCACAAATCCACGCTCCTCCTCCGCCGCATCCTCGTTGTGGAAAAACAAGCCGATGGGAACGTCGAACGCATCGGCGATCCGGCGCAGGTCGGAAATGGATACGTCGGAGAGGCCCCGCTCCGCCTGCGATATCCAGCCCAATGATCGCCCGATCAGCAGCGAGAGATCCGCCAACGTCAGGCCGCGCGACTTGCGCAACGTCCGCAAGGTGGCGCCGATGGAGTTCTGCTCTTCGTTCAATGATGGCGCGTCCGTCGTGGACATATAGTGCTCCCCCCATGTCCGAAATGAAATTTTTCAACATTTTTTCACGATTGACAATATTTATTCTGAAATATTCACCCAATTGCCACGTTGGGCTGTTCCGGCTTTTGCCGTCATAATGGTCGCCCGCCGTCCTTCCCGCACAGGTCCAATCCCGCTTTATGAGCTCAGCATTCGCCGGTTTTCAAAAGGTCATCGGTGTCTTCCGGCACCGCAACTACGCACGTTATGTGGCGGGCAACAGCATTTCGCTGATCGGCCTTTGGATGCAGCGCATCGGAGTCGGCTGGCTGGCATGGGAGCTGACCGCATCGCCCGCCTGGCTCGGCGTCATCGCCATGGCCGAGTTCTTCCCCATCGTATTTCTGGGACCCATCGGCGGCGTCCTGGCCGACCGTTTCCGCCGCACGACAAACATTATTGTATTCCAAAGCGTCGCGACGGTTACCAGCCTCACGCTCTGCCTGGTAACCGCCTTCGGCCTGATCAACATCTGGCTCCTGGCGGCGCTGACGCTGATCGCCGGGATTACGGCCGGGCTCAATTCGGCATCACGCCTGGCGTTGGCGCCAAGCCTCGTGCCGGCCGGCGATCTCACGACGGCCATCGCCATGAACTCAATGGTGTTCAATACGGCCCGCTTCGTCGGCCCGGCGATCGCCGGGATCGTCATAAAATTCTGGGGCGTGGAAGTCGCCTTCGCCGGCAACGCCGCCAGCTACCTCGCGCTGATCTGGGCGCTGCTGGTTATTCAGCGCACCTTGCCCAGGCGGAACGGCGCGACGAAGGAACGGCTCGACGTCATCGCCGAAATGACCGAGGGCATGGCCATCGTTGCAGCCAACCGTGGAACCCTGGCCCTTCTCCTGATGATGCTGGCAAGTGCCCTGCTGGTTCGGCCCATCGTTCAACTGTTGCCGGGGATATCCGATGAGTTACTGGGATCCGGCGTCGACGGTTTTGCCGCGCTGACGGCGGCGGTGGGCGTCGGCGCGATCGTTGGCGGCTACTGGATGGCTCAGAGTGCGACCCGCGATAACCTGCGGGTTGGCCTGAACGGCATCCTCGCATCGGCGCTGGCCAATATCGCACTGGTTTCCGTAAGCGATCTGGCGGTCGCCTTGCCCCTCGCCTTCCTGTTGGGCGCCGGACTGGTTGTCACGGGCGTCGGCATCCAAACGACCCTGCAATTCGCCGTGCCCGAGAACTACCGGGGCCGCGTCTTAAGCCTATACGGCATCGTCTTCATGGGTGGACCGGCTTTGGGCACGCTGATCGTCGGCGGCATCGCCGAGGTGGTAGGTTTGCGTTACCCCAACATCGTCGGCGCGTTGTTGATCCTGCTGCCCTGGCTGGTCTTCTGGCGCCACCGCCGAACCATCGCCAAAGCGCTGGAAGATTTTTCAAGCAAAGAGGGCTAATCCTCGACCAGAATACCGTCCTGCAGGTGGATCACGCGGTCGGCGCGGGCGGCCAACTCGTTGTTGTGAGTTGCCACCAATGCCGCCAGACCGCCGTCGTGGACGAGGTCGAGCAATTCATTCAGCACCTCGTCCGCGGTATGGGTGTCGAGGTTGCCTGTGGGCTCGTCAGCCAGCAGCACAGAAGGCTCGTTGGCGATGGCGCGGGCGATGGCCACACGCTGCTGTTCGCCGCCCGAAAGCCTTGCCGGACGGTGGCGAAGACGATGGTCGAGACCGAACCTACCGAGGATTTCCTGCGCCTTCCTCTTGGCGGATCCCTTTCCCTTGCCGGCAATCATCTGCGGCATCATGACGTTTTCCAGGGCGGAAAACTCGGGCAGCAGGTGGTGGTGCTGGTAGACGAAGCCGAGCCGTTCGCGCCGGATGCGCGTGCGATCGCGTTCGGAAAGATAGATGCAGGATTGGCCGCTTACCGTGACATCGCCCTTGTCAGCCCGTTCGAGCAAGCCGGCGATATGCAGCAACGTCGACTTACCTGCGCCCGATGGCCCCAGCAATGCGACGAACTGACCCGCTTTAACTTCGACGCTGGCGCCCTTCAGGACTTCGATGTCCACCGAGCCCTGCTTGAAGGTACGCACCAGGCCATCCAGTTTGAGACCGGCGTCACTCATAACGCAGCGCCTCCACCGGATCGAGGCGGCTGGCCCGCCACGAAGGATAGATCGTCGCCAGGAAGGACAGCACCAGGGCCATCAGGATGACGGCAATAACCTCATCGGCTTCGATCCGCGCCGGCAGATGAGAGAGGAAGCGGATTTCGGCCGCCCAGAGCTCGGCCCCCGTCAGTCCTTCCAGCCAGACACGAATGAGATCGATGTTGGACGCGAAAGAGATGCCGAGGATGGCGCCGAGAACAGTGCCGATAATGCCGACGCTGGCGCCCGAAATGACGAACACCCGCATGACCGCTCCGCGCGTGGCGCCCATGGTGCGCAGGATGGCGATGTCGCTGCCTTTGTCCTTCACCAGCATGATCAGGCTGGAGATGATGTTGAAGGCGGCCACGATGATGATCAGTGTCAGGATCAGGAACATGACGTTGCGTTCGACCTGCAGGGCGGAGAAGAAGTGCGAGTTCGACTGCTGCCAATCATAGAGGCGAAGGGGTCGGGAGAGGTTGTCGAGAATGGTCTCGCGGGCGCTCGTCAAATCTTCGGGGTTGTCGATGAAGGTTTCGATGGCGGACACCCGGTCGCCGGTCTTGAACAGCACCTGCGCCGACTCCAGGGGCATGAAGACGAAACTCGAATCGTATTCGTACATGCCGACTTCGAAGGTGGCGGCGATGCGGTAGCCCTTCAATCTGGGCACCGCGCCGAACGGTCCGGCACTGGTTTGCGGCGCCACCAGCGTAAACCGGTCGCCCGGTCCCACACCCAGCCGCATGGCCAGCCGGTGACCGACCACGATGCTGTCGCGTTCCTTATAATTGTCGAGACTGCCCAGGATAATGTTGGAGGCAATCACCTCGCGTGCGCGCAGATCCTCCGGCCGCATGCCGCGAACCAGCGCGCCGCGGGCCCGGCCCTTGACCATTGCCATGGCCTGGCCCTCGACGATGGGTGCGGCCACTTTGACACCGGGCGTCGCCCTCAGTTGTTTGACGAAGTCGTCGTAGTCGGCGAGCGGGCGGCCCGCGTTCTGGACCATGATGTGGCCGTTGAGGCCGATGATACGGCCCAGCAATTCGGCCCGGAACCCGTTCATGACGGCCATAACGACAATCAGCGTCGCCACCCCCAGGGCAATGCCCAGCAACGAAAAAGCCGCGATCACCGAGATAAAGCCCTCTTCCTTGCGGGGCCGCAGATACCGCGCGGCGATCATCCATTCGAAGGCGCTGATCACGGAATGCTATCCCAAGAATTTTGTGAGCACGGCCTCGGGCGGGAGTTCCTGTTTATCCCCCGTGGCGCGAGATTTCATTTCAACGATGCCGTTTTTCAGCCCGCGCGGTCCGACAACGACCTGCCAGGGCAAGCCGATCAGGTCCATGTTGGCGAACTTGCCGCCGGCCCGCTCATCGGTATCGTCATAGAGCACTTCGACACCGCCGGCCGTCAACTTGCCGTAGAGATCCTCGCAAGCCGCGTCCGTCGCCTCGTCGCCGGGGCGCAGATTGATCAGACCGACCTTGAAGGGCGCGACCGCCTCCGGCCAGATGATGCCGTCGTCGTCGTGACTCGCTTCGATGATGCCGCCGACCAGACGCGATACGCCGATACCGTAGGAGCCCATCTGCACGGTGACGGTGTTGCCTTCGGCATCCTGCACTTCGGCCTTCAGAGGTTTTGAATACTTGGTGCCGAAATGGAAGATGTGCCCGACTTCGATGCCGCGCGTGTTGACGCGCTTGTCCTCGGGCACCTGGGCGGCGAATTCGGCGTCCTCGTGCTTCTCGTCCGTGGCGGCATAGAGCGAGGTCCACTTGTCGACGATGGGCTGCAGATCGCCGTCGTAGTCGACGCCGGCCTCCGGCACCTCGAAGTCGAGGTAGTCGGCATGGCAGAAGACCTCCGATTCGCCTGTATCGGCCAGAATGATGAACTCGTGGCTGAGGTCGCCGCCGATGGGGCCGGTATCCGCCGCCATGGGAATGGCGCGCAGGCCCATGCGGTCGTAGGTCCGAAGATAAGCGACAAACATCCGGTTGTAGGCGCGCTTCGAGGCCTCGTAATCGATGTCGAACGAATAGGCGTCCTTCATGAGGAATTCGCGGCCGCGCATGATGCCGAAGCGCGGACGCACCTCGTCGCGGAACTTCCATTGAATGTGATAGAGGTTCTTCGGCAAATCCCGGTAGCTGCGCACGCTGTTGCGGAAAATCTCGGTGATCTGTTCTTCGTTCGTCGGCCCGTAAAGCATGTCGCGGTCGTGGCGGTCCGTGATGCGCAGCATCTCCCGGCCATAATCGTCGTAGCGTCCCGATTCGCGCCACAGGTCGGCCGGTTGGATGGTCGGCATCAGGACTTCCTGGCAACCGGCGGCGTCCTGCTCCTCGCGCACGATTTGTTCGATCTTTTTCAACACCTTGAAGCCCAGCGGCAACCAAGAGTAGATGCCGGCGCTGGACTGGCGGATCATGCCCGCGCGCAACATCAATCGGTGCGAAACGATCTGGGCCTCGCTCGGCGTTTCCTTGAGCGTCGGCATGAAGAATTTGGAGAGACGCATTTCCTGCTCCGGAAGTCGATAATCAATGGCGCGGACTTTAGAGCATTTTGTGGTTAAGTCGAACACCCGGTGTCAAAAATCGGGCGGAGTCGGCTTATTTGGCCTTATTTCTTCTTCGCCATGTGTTCGCGGCAGAGATCGATGATCGCCATCCGTGTTTCGCGGTTGAGCCGCTTGCCGTTGAAGGTAACAACGCCGTTCTTCTTCACTGTGACCTGTCCAAGGGTGAAGGCCGTATCCTCAAGACCTTTCGGCGCCTCCCGCCCCAGCAATTCGTAAATCTTTGGGCTGATATCGAAGGTAATTTCGTCCGGCATCTTGATCCGGGTCGGATCGTCGAGGTCCGCCGCCACAACCTTGTTACCGTGCACATCCACGCCGGGTTTGTACTCGGCGCTTTGGGCCGCCTGGCGGGCCAGGATCTTTTTGCAGGTCTTATCCGATATGACAATTTTTTCTGCCGCCAAGGCGGACACGGAGAACACCATCAGAACGAGTGCAAGGAGATATTTCATGGCCCCAGCATAGAATAATTTTCTTAATAGAAAATTGCTGCACTGCCGCATCGAAAGTTGGGCAAAATCCCAATTTTCCAGGTGACCAATTGTCGCAGTTGGCGTAATATTCGCCGCTAGAAATTCATTAAACCGAAACGCGAAACCCGCGCCAAGACGGGTGGAAGAGATTTCGGGGAGGCGCGCTTCTGGGAGGCGCGGAGCAGGGCCCTTCGGGGCCTTGCTTTTTTTGTGCCCGCATCTGTCCCGAAGACCAAATTCTCGTCAGGCGGGCGAGCGAAAATCGACGACCTCGTAGACGATCAACGCCCAGATAACGTAGGTGACGACGGCGGCAAGCACCGTCGTCACGCCCGCCTTGATCCAGAGCATGGGGCGTGCCGGCGCACCGGGTTCGTGTCCCGGTTCAGGACTATCCTCGCGCGAAACGCCGAACGGCAGCGCCATGAAAAAGACGAGCCACCAGACGATTGCATAAATCGCGAGGATGCTGGTCCAGGCCACGGCGTCAGGCCTGTTCGAGTTCCACCAGGGTGCCGCAGAAATCCTTGGGATGCAGAAATATCACCGGTTTGCCGTGGGCGCCGATCTTGGGCTCACCGTCGCCAAGCACGCGCGCGCCCTCTGCCTTCATCTTGTCGCGGGCCGCAAGGATGTCCTCGACCTCGTAGCAGATGTGATGCATGCCCCCGCCCGGCGTACGCGCCAGGAACGGCGAGATGGGCGAGTTGTCGCTCAAAGGATGGAGAAGCTCGATCTTGGTATTGGGAAGTTCGACGAACACCACCGTCACGCCATGATCCGGCACGTCTTCCGGTTCGGATACCTTCGCCCCCAGGACATCGCGGTATTGAGAGGCCGCGGCCTCGAGGTCCGGCACCGCAATGGCGACATGGTTGAGACGTCCAATCATTTTCTTCGTTCTCCAATCATCGGGTTGGGGTGTTTTGCGGGATTATAAAGGATTAGCCCGAAGGTAGGCGGATGACTTCAACCTCGACCGCCGGCCGCCGACCATCGGAAGCCTGCCGCAGTACGCGGCGAACGGCTTGGGAAACACGTTCTAGGATGAGTTCATCCTGCGCCCGGCGTTCTTGCGAAATCTCGTCAAGCGCGTGCTCGGCGGCAAACGACGCCTCCTCCATCAGCGCCTCCCACTCTTCGTCATCGACTTCCTCGAGAAGGCCGCGCACGACGACCCGGGGCGGTATGGTTTTGCGGTTGTCCGCATCCAGCACGACGACGACAAAGGCAAAACCGTTGAACATCATGCGCCGCCGGGCCTGGAGCGTTCGGCTGTCGAGCGCCGAGAGGCGCCCGCCGTCCAGTCCCAAGCGGCCGAAACGGACATGGTCGACAACCTCGACCGGACCCGGGTGAAGGCGGAGGACGTCTCCATTCTCGACGACCGGCGCCACCTCAACCCCCAGATCGCGGGCGAAAGCCGCGTGCTTGGCGAGATGCCGCGCTTCGCCGTGCACCGGCACGCTGATCTTGGGCCGAACCCAGCCGTAATACTCCCTCAGTTCATCCTGTGCGGGGTGACCGGAAACATGGACGAAATGGTCCTTCTCCGTGATGACCTCGATATCCTCGTATACCAGCCGGTTCTGCACCCGCCCGATGGCGCGTTCGCTACCGGGAATGATCTTGGAGGAGAAAATTACGGTATCGCCGGCTTCCAATCCGATGTGCTTGTGCTCGTGGTCGGCGATGCGGGCCAGCGCGCCGCGCGGTTCGCCCTGGCATCCGGTGCATAGGATCAGCGTGCTTTCGCGGGAGAGATAGCCGGCCTCGTCCTCGTCCGAGAACAGGGAGACATCGTTCAGATACCCGCAGGCTCTGGCGGCCTCGACGTTGCGGTGGAGCGAACGGCCCGCGAGCACGACTTGACGGCCGGTGGCTTCCGCCGCCTTGGCGATGGTGGAAATCCGGGCGACGTTCGAAGAAAAAGTCGTCACGACCACCCGTCCGGTCTTGCCGCCAATCAGCTCGATCAGGCTTTTCCGCACCTCGGATTCCGAACCTGAATGACCGGGCACCATAACGTTGGTGGAATCACAGACCAGCGCCAGGACGCCGTCGTCGCCGACCTCACGCAAGGCGCTCTCGTCAGTGACCGGTCCGACCAAAGGTTCGGGATCGAGCTTCCAGTCGCCCGAGTGGACGACCGTCCCCACAGGCGTCGTAATTGCCAGGCTGTGGGCTTCGGGGATGGAATGTGTAACGGGAATGTAGCGGACGTCGAAATCACCGAGCTCGACCCGGCCGCCTGTTTCGATTTCGTGCAGCGGTACGGCCTCGAGCAATCCCGCTTCCTCCAGTTTGCGGCGGAGGAGATGGGCCGTGAACGGCGTAGCGTACACCGGGCAACGGAGCTGTGGCCACAATTGGGGAACGGCGCCCAGATGATCTTCGTGGGCATGCGTCAGAACGATGGCGACGAGGTGTTCCGCTTGCTCCGCGATGAATGCGGGATCGGGGAACAGGAGATCGATCCCCGGCAGGGCGTCGTCGGCGAAGGTCAGGCCGCAGTCGACCATCAGCCACTTGCCGCCGTAGCCGTAAAGCCCGAGGTTCATGCCGATTTCGCCCGCTCCCCCCAGCGGCACGAAAAGAAGTTCGTCCTTCACTTAAGCCTTCCGGTTGCGCCGTTGGATTTCCACCAGGCCCCGCATGGTCAGATCGCCATCGACGTGCTGAATGACGTCGGTGCCGCCGGCGAACAACGGCGCCAGGCCGCCCGTTCCGATCACGGTCGGCTGGGCGTCATTGCCGGTTTCGGCGATCAGTTCCGAGGCGATGCGTTTGACCAGACCTTCGATCAGGCCGATGTAACCCCAGTAAACGCCGGACTGCATGGCTTCCGTGGTCCCGCGTCCGATGGCGTGGTCGGGTTTGGCCACCGCGATGTGGGGCAGCTTGGCGGCGGCCATGTGAAGGGCTTCCAGAGACAGGTTGATGCCGGGCGCGATGACGCCGCCCCGGTAGTTTCCTTCGGCGTCAACCACGTCAAACGTCGTGGCCGTGCCGAAATCCAGGATGATCAGAGGGCCGTCGTAGGTCGAATGGGCGGCGACCGAGTTGACCAGCCGGTCGGCGCCAACGTCTCCCGGCCGGTCGATCAGTACCTTGATGCCCAGTTCGGCGCCGTCGCCAACGACGGTGGGTTCGCAATCGAAGTAGTTCCGGCACAAGGCCCTGAGGTCGAACAGCGCCTGGGGTACGACGGTGGCGATGATGGCTTCCTTGACGTCGTCGCTGGCCAAGCCTTCCAAGCCCATAAGCTGGGTCAGCCAGACGGCATATTCGTCCGCCGTGCGGGCCGAACTGGTGGCGGCGCGCCACTGGCAACGCAACTCCTCCCCTTCGTAAACCGCGAAAACGATATTGGTGTTTCCGGCGTCAATCGCAAGCAGCATGGGTGCCTCCTAGAGATCGACGGGTTGGTAGACGTCCCCCGCCGCGACAACCCGGCGTCCCGTTTGGGTATCGACGATAAGGGCGCCGGTCGGATCCAGTCCCTGAAACGCTCCGTGGAACGATTCATGGGCAAGCCGAACCTCGATGGGACCGCCGAGACCATAAGCGAGCTTCAGCCAATTGGCCCGAATGTCGGCAAACCCGCCGTCGAGCCAGCGCCGGTACCAGCTTAGGAAATGTCCGGCGTAATCCTCAAGGACATGATCGACGCCCGTCGGATCGCCTTCCGCGGCCAGCGACGTCGCCGGCCGGTCTGCGTCGGGCGGGAAGGATATGACGTTCAGGCCGGTGCCGACGATGACCCAGTCCAAAACACCGCCGCCGGCATGGGATTCAAGAAGGATTCCGGCGATCTTGCGGCCCCGGACCAACACGTCGTTGGGCCATTTGACGCGCACGGTGTCGGGCGCGCCGATCGCCTGGGTAACAGTCGCGTGAAGCGCCAGGGCGGCGACGAAAGAAAGCTGCGCCGCCGCTGCAGGAGAGCAATGGGGCCGCAAAAGCAATGATGCGTAGAGGTTTCCCGGAGGCGATACCCACTCCCGGCCGCGCCTCCCGCGCCCGGCGTCCTGTTCCAGCGCCCAGACGATGGTGCCCTCCGGCGCGTTGCGCTCCGCCAATTCGCGAACTTCATCGTTGGTGCTGCCAAGTTCGTAGAAGCTGTGGAGCTTGTAGAAGTCCGGCAGGTTCGCCGACGGCCCTCCCCCGCCCGCCAGCGGAGACGAAATCGTCATGGCATCAGGGCTTGGGCCGCCGCTTGCGCGCCGGCCATGATCGGTCCGGGATAGGCAAAGAAGAACAGCGTGAAGATGCCAGCGAGCGTCATGATGGCGCTCATCTCGACACGGAGAGGCTGCTCGAAGGCTTCGGCCGGATCATCGAAGTACATGATCTTGACGATGCGCACGTAATAGAAAGCGCTGACGACGCTGGCCAGCACGCCGATGATCGCCAGCGCTGTAAGCCCGGCGTTCAAAGCCGCCATGAAGACGAAGAACTTGCCGAAAAAACCTGCCAGCGGCGGAATGCCCGCCAGCGAGAACATGAAGATCGCCATCACCAGGGCAAGCATGGGCTGGTTGCGGCCGAGGCCGGCCAGATCGTCGATGTTTTCGACCATGGTCTCCTTGACGCGCATGGAGAGGATCACGGCGAACGTGCCGATATTCATCACCAGGTAGATGGTGAGGTAGATCAGGACGCCGTTGATACCTTCCTGCGTTCCCGCGGCCAGGCCGACCAGGGCAAATCCGACATGGCCGATGGATGAATAGGCCATCAGGCGTTTGATGTTGCGCTGACCGATCGCCGCAAATCCGCCGAGCACCATGGAGAGGATGGAAAGGGCCACGAGGATCTGCTGCCACTGGGCCAGCAATTCGCCGAACGGCGACATCAGAACGCGCATCAACAAGGCGAACGCCGCGACCTTGGGCGCCACGGCGAAGAAGGCCGTCACCGGCGTCGGCGCGCCTTCGTAGACGTCCGGCGTCCACATGTGGAACGGCACCGCGGAAATCTTGAAAGCGAGGCCGGCCAACAAGAAAACCATGCCGACGATCAGGCCGAGCGATACGTGCTCCATGCTCTGGAAGCTCTTGGCGAGATCAGCAAAGTTGGTCGAGCCGGCAAAGCCGTAGATCATCGAGGCGCCATACAGCAGCATGCCCGACGACAAGGCGCCGAGCACGAAGTACTTGAGGCCCGCCTCGGTCGCGCGCTGCGAATCGCGCTTGAAGGCCGCGACGACGTAAAGGGAGAGGCTCTGCAACTCAAGCCCGATATAGAGTGACATCAGGTCGTTGGCCGAGATCATCATCATCATGCCGAGCGCCGCCAGCAGCATGAGGATTGGATACTCGAAACGTTCCATGCCCTGATGGCGGATGAACCCAAGCGACATGATGACGGCGAGCGCCGAAGCGATTAGCACCAGGGTCTTCATGAAAAGCCCGAAGGGATCGACGATGAACAGGCCGGACAAGGCGACCGTGCGCTCCGCCGGTCCCATGACCAACAAGAGCCAGGCGCCGACGAAAGAGGCGACGGTCAGCCAGGCAACGGTGCGGGTGCCGCCGTCACCGCGGAAAACGCCGATCATCAGCAGCACCATGGCGGCGCAGGCCAGGAAAATTTCCGGCAGGGCGGGAAGGAATTCGGTAAAGGCTCCGGTCATCATTCTCTCAGCCTCTACTTCGCGGCCATGGCCAATTCACGGGCGGCTTTCATGGCCACCTCGTGGTTGTGAATAACGTTGGCGACCGATTCGTGCATCACCGCCAGCAGAGGTTCGGGATAAACGCCGAACAGCAGCGTGAGGGCCACCAAGGGCACGAAGATCGCCACTTCGCGCTTGTTGAGATCCATGATCTCCTTGAGATCGGCTTTGGTCAGCGTGCCGAAGATGACCCGGCGGTAGAGCCACAAGGCATAGGCCGCACTGAGAACGACGCCTGTCGTCGCCGCTGCCGCAACCCAGGTGTTGACCTGGAAGACGCCGACCAGGACAAGGAATTCACCGACGAACCCGCTGGTGCCGGGCAAGCCGACATTGGCCAGCGTAAACAGCATGAACACCGCCGCATAAGCCGGCATGCGATGGACCAGGCCGCCATAGCGCGCAATCTCGCGCGTATGCAGCCGGTCGTAAATGACGCCGACAACAAGGAAGAGCGCGGCGGAAACCAGGCCGTGGCTCAACATCACGAACAAGGCGCCCTCGATGCCTTGCGGCGTAAAGGTGAAGAGCCCGATGGTCACGAAACCCATGTGCGCCACCGACGAATAGGCGATGAGCTTCTTCATGTCCTCCTGCATCAGGGCGACCAGCGAGGTGTAGACGATGGCGACGATGCTGAGACCGTAGACAAGCGGCGTGAAGTACTCCGTCGCCTCCGGCAGCATGGGAATGGAGAAGCGCAGCAGGCCGTAGCCGCCCATCTTCAACAGCACGCCGGCCAGGATGACCGAACCTGCCGTCGGCGCCTCGACGTGGGCGTCGGGAAGCCAGGTGTGGACAGGCCACATCGGCATCTTGACGGCGAACGAGGCGAAGAAAGCAAGCCACAACCAGCGCTGCCAAGTTGAATCGAAGTGAGTGTGGATCAGCGTCGGAATGTCGGTCGTGCCGATGTGCAGATACATGGCGATCAGCGCCAGCAGCAAGAGCACCGAACCCAGCAGCGTGTATAGGAAGAACTTGAAGGATGCGTAGATCCGCCGTGCGCCGCCCCAGACGCCGATGATCAGGAACATCGGGATCAGGCCGCCTTCGAAGAAGAGATAGAAGACGACGAAATCAAGGGCGACGAAGACGCCGACCATCATCGTTTCCAGCAGCAGGAAGGCGATCATGTACTCCTTGACGCGGCTGTCGATGGCCCGCCAGCTCGCCAGGATGCAGATCGGCATCAGGAAGGTTGTGAGGATGACGAACAGCATCGAAATGCCGTCGACACCCAAATGGTAGTTGATGCCGTCGGCGATCCAACTGTGCTTCTCAACGAACTGGAAGTCCGCGGTGCGGTGATCGAAACCCGTCCACAGCAGGATCGATATCGCAAAGGTGATCAGGGTGGTCCAAAGCGCCACGTTGCGGGCGTTGCGGGCGACGATTTCCTCCTCGCCGCGGACCAGGAAGATGAACGCCGCGCCCACCGTCGGCAGGAACGTGACGATCGAAAGGAGGGGCCAGTCACTCATGGTCTAGACCCCCACCGCGTAGAAGAACCAGGAAACAAAGCCGACGATGCCGATCAGCATGGCGAAGGCGTAGTGATAGAGGTAACCCGTTTGCAGGGCCACGGCACGGCGCGCCAGGTTGATGACGACCTGGGAAATGCCGTCGGGTCCGAAGCCGTCGATGATCTTGCCATCGCCCCCTTTCCACAGCAGGTAGCCGAGCCAGCGCGCGGGCCGCACGAACACCAGATCGTAGAGCTCGTCGAAGTACCATTTGTTCAGCAGGAACAGGTAGGCCTCGCGGTGCAACCCGACGATCCGGCCCGGAATGCTGGGGTTCTTCACGTAGAACCACCAGGCGACCAAGATGCCGATGAGGGCGAGACCGATGGGCGAATATTTGATCAGCGCCGAGACATGATGCGCGGCGTCGATCACGTCGTTTGCGGGCAGCACGAAGATGGAATCGCCCCAGAACTCGGCGCGGGCATCGCCGACAAACGAGTCATAGCCAAAGAAACCGGCGAAGATGGCGCCCACCGCCAAAAGAAGCAGCGGGATCATCATGACCTTGGGGCTTTCGTGGACATGCGCCATGACCTTTTCGTCGGCCCGGGCGCGGCCGTGGAATGTCATGAACAGCAGCCGCCACGAATAGAACGCCGTCAACAGTGCCGCCGCCATGCCCATGACGTAGGCGTAGCGGGCCATACCGTCGCCGGCCGCGAAGGCGGCCTCGATGATCATGTCCTTGGAATAGTAACCGGCGAAGAACGGGATGCCGGCCAACGCCAGCGAACCGATCCACATCACGGCGTAGGTGCCGGGCAGCAGCGTGTAGATGCCGCCCATCTTGCGCATGTCCTGCTCGTCCGACATGGCGTGGATGACCGAACCGGCGCCGAGGAACAGCAGCGCCTTGAAGAAGGCGTGCGTCATGAGGTGGAAGATGGCCGCGGAATAGGCTGAAACGCCGGCGGCGAAGAACATGTAGCCCAACTGGCTCATGGTCGAATAGGCGATAACGCGCTTGATATCGTTCTGCACCAGCCCGATGGTCGCCGCCACGATGGCCGTCGTCGCGCCCACCCAGGTGACGACGCCGAGGGTCAGCGGGGCGTACTCGAACAGCGGCGAACAACGCGCCACCATGAAGACGCCCGCCGTCACCATTGTCGCGGCATGGATCAGGGCGGAAACCGGCGTCGGACCTTCCATAGCGTCGGGCAGCCAGGTATGCAGGCCGAGCTGGGCCGACTTGCCCATGGCGCCGATGAACAGAAGCATGGTGATGGTCGTCAGAATATCCCATTCCTGGCCAAGGAACGTGAAGGTCTGGCCGGCCACGTCGGGCGCCGCCGTGAAGACGGTGGTGAAGTCGACGGAATTGAAGGTGAAGAAGATGGCCATGATGCCGAGGGCGAAGCCGAAATCGCCCACACGGTTCACGAGGAACGCCTTGATCGCGGCAGCGTTGGCCGATGGCCGGTCATACCAGAAGCCGATCAGCAGGTAGGAACAGAGGCCCACCCCTTCCCAGCCGAAGAACATCTGCAGGAAGTTGTCCGCCGACACCAGCATCAGCATGGCGAAGGTGAAGAGCGACAGGTAAGCGAAGAAACGCGGGATGGCGTTGTCGTGCGACATGTAGCCGACGGAATACCAGTGCACCAGGGCCGACACGACACTGACGACGAAGAACATCACAGCCGTCAGTTCATCGACGCGCAGCGCCCAGGTCACCTCGAAGGAGTCGGACTTGATCCAGGTAAAAAGGTCGATCACCACCGGGCCGCCTGGGCCGGTTACCTGGTAAAGCGTGTAGATCGATATCAAGGCCGAGCCGGTGATGCCGGCCAATGACACGGCCATCGCGCCCCGGTCGCCGATGATGCGGCCGAACAGGCCGGCAATGATGGCGCCTAGCAGGGGTAAAAAGACGAGTGCGGTATACAACTTCTCACCCCTTCATCAGGTTGATGTCTTCGACCTCGATGGTGCCGCGGCTGCGGAAATAGACCACGAGGATCGCGAGGCCGATGGCGGCTTCGGCGGCCGCCACGGTGAGGACGAACATGGCGAACACCTGCCCCACCAGATCGGCTGAGTAGGCAGAGAAAGCGACGAGGTTTATGTTCACCGCCAACAGCATGAGCTCGATCGACATCAGAATGATGATGACGTTCTTGCGGTTCAGGAAGATGCCGAAAATACCCAGCGTGAACAGGATGGCGGCAAGCGTCAGATAGTGTCCGAGACCGATATCCATCAGATACCTCCTCCCGGATTGACCTTCTTGAGTTCAACCGCGTCCTCGCGACGGCGCGCCACCTGGTCGGCGATCTTCTGGCGCTGCACGCCTTCGCGGCGGCGGTGCGTCAGCACGATGGCGCCGATCATGGCGACCAGCAGCACCATGCCCGCCGCCTGGAACATGTAGACGTACTTGGTATAGAGCAGATGGCCCAGCGCATGGGTGTTGGAAACCTCCGATATCGCCGGCGTCGGCGAGGCGCCCTGCGCGGTGATCTCGGGGCCGAAATGCCAGACGCCCAGCAGCATCAGGAGCTCGATCAGCATAATCAGGCCGATCAGCATGCCCAACGGCAGGTACTGCAGGAAACCTTCCCGCAACTGGACGAAATTGATGTTCAGCATCATGACGACGAACAGGAACAGCACGGCAACGGCGCCGACATAGACGATGACCAGGATCATCGCCAGGAACTCCGCACCCACCAGCACGAACAGGCCGCCCGAGCTGAAGAACGACAGGATCAGGAACAAGACCGAATGCACGGGGTTGCGGGCGGAGATCACCATCACCGCGGCGGCCACCGTGACGGCGGCCAGGAGGTAAAAGGCCAGCGCTTGCACGATCACGACGGCGTCCCCCTCTGCTCAATCCGTTTGACTAATCCGTTCACTCTCTCGTCCTCTTTCTTCGCCTAACGGTACGGGGCGTCGGCCGCGATGTTGGCGGCGATCTCGTTTTCCCAGCGATCGCCGTTGGCGAGCAGTTTTTCCTTGTTGTAGTAGAGTTCCTCGCGGGTCTCGGTGGCATATTCGAAGTTCGGACCCTCGACGATGGCGTCCACCGGGCAGGCTTCCTGGCAGAAGCCGCAGTAGATGCATTTGGTCATGTCGATGTCGTAACGCGTGGTGCGGCGGCTGCCGTCGTCGCGGGGCTCGGCCTCGATGGTGATGGCCTGGGCGGGACAGGCCGCCTCGCAGAGCTTGCAGGCGATGCAGCGTTCCTCGCCGTTGGGGTAGCGGCGCAGCGCATGCTCACCCCGGAAGCGCGGGCTGAGCGGTCCCTTCTCGTACGGGTAGTTCAGCGTCGGCCGGCGGCGGAACATCATGCCGAACGTAATGGCAAGGCCGGACAGCAGTTCGGTCAGCAGCCAGGTGCGCACGTTGCGTTGGATAAACGACATCGCTTTGCCCTCCTACGGCGCCAGGTCGAAGGCCATCAGCACACCGCCGGTGATAACGACCCAGAGCAGCGACAGCGGCAGGAAGACCTTCCAGCCCAGGCGCATCAACTGGTCGTAGCGGTAGCGCGGGAATGCGGCCCGGACCCAGATGAACACGAACAGAATGGCGACGATTTTCACGGCGAACCAGATCGGACCGGGGATCCAGTTCAGCGGCGCGATATCCATCGGCGGCAGCCAGCCGCCGAGGAACAGGATGACCGTCATGGCGCTCATCAGGATCATGTTGATGTATTCGCCGAGGTAAAAGAGGGCGAACGCCATGGACGAGTATTCGGTCTGGTAGCCGGCCACCAGTTCGGCCTCGGCCTCCGGTAGATCGAAGGGATGCCGGTTGGTTTCGGCCAGCGTGGAGATGAAGAACACCACGGCCATGGGCAGCAGCGGAATGACGAACCAGAGATCCTTCTGAGCGTAGACCACGTCCGACAGGTTCAGCGAACCCACGCACATCAGCACCGTGACGATCACAAAGCCCATGGAGATTTCGTAGGACACCATCTGGGCCGCCGAGCGCATGGCGCCGAGGAAGGCGTAGCGCGAGTTCGACGCCCAACCCGCCATAACGATGCCGTAGACGCCGAGCGAGGAAATGGCGAAGAGGTACATGACGCCGACGTTGATGTCGGACAGCACCAGTCCTTCACCGAACGGAATGACGGCCCAGGCCACCAGCGCCAGCGAGAACGTCAGCATGGGTGCGGCGACGAACACCAGCTTGTTGGCGCCGGTCGGGAATATGGTTTCCTTGACGAACAGCTTGAGGCCGTCGGCGAACGGCTGCAGCAGGCCGAAGGGCCCGACCACGTTCGCACCCATGCGCATCTGCATCAGGCCGATAACCCGGCGCTCCATCAGCGTGAGATAGGCCATTGCGACCAACAGCGGAACGGCGATCAGCAGAATCTTCAGGACGATGATGATCAGCGGCCAAAGATATGAGAACCAGAGTTCAGCCATCGGTACCCGTCGCCTCCCCGCTGGAACCCAAAATTGCGGCGCTGCACTCCGCCATCGTCGCCGAGGCGCGGCAGATCGGATCGGTCTGATAGTAATCCGCGCCCGACAGCTTGAAGTCGTCAGCGCCGAGACTGCCGGCACTGCCGAAGTTACCCCACTCGGTGTCCGCGATTTCGTCAAGGTTCGTCAGGTGAGGGGCGATTTCCGTCATCCGCGCCCGCACCGCCGCCAGATTATCGTAAGGCAGAACCTTGCCCAGTCTTTCCGAAAGCGCACGCAGGATCGCCCAGTCCTCGCGGGCATCGCCCGGCGGGAAGACGGCGCGTTCGCCGCGTTGCACGCGACCCTCGGTATTGACCCAGGTGCCGCTCTTTTCCGTATAGGCCGAGCCCGGCAGGATGACGTCGGCGCGATGGGCGCCGGCATCGCCGTGGTGGCCCTGGTAGATGACGAAGGCATCGCCGAGGCAGCTCATATCGATTTCGTCGGCGCCAAGAAGGTAGACCACTTCGATGTCGCCGGAAGACGCGCCGGCGACGATACCGGCCGTGTCGCGGCCACCCTCGCCCGGCAACAAGCCGAGGTCGAGGCCGGCGACCCGCGCGGCTGCGTTGTGCAAGACGTTGAAGCCGTTCCAGCCGGAAACGACCATATCGGTCTTTTCGGCGATTGACTTGGCGGCGGCGAGAACCTGGGCGCCATCTTCGCGCGCAAGAGCATCCTGGCCGACGACGACGATAGCCCGTTCGGCCTCCACCAGCGCCTTGCAGACATCGTGGCGGCCCTCGGCGATCTCCGTCAGCACGCCGGAGCCCGCGCCGAGATTGGTGACCGGATATGTGGCGTCGAGTTCCTCGCCCACGCTGTAAATCTTGAAACCGCCCATCTTGTAGCGCTTGCGCAGACGCGTGTTGAGGACAGCCGCCTCGCGGCGCGGATCGGTGCCGATCAGCAGGCAAAGGTCGGCGTCTTCAACGCCGGCGATGGTCGTATTGAAGAGGTAACCGGCCCGGGCGCCGCCGCCGATTTTGGCGCCGTCCTGGCGGCAGTCGATGTTGGCTGAACCCAAACCGGCCATGAGGTCTTTGAGGGCCGTCATTGATTCGGCGCAGGCCAGATCACCCGTGATCGCGCCGATCTTCGCGCCGTCCATTCCCTCGAGGCGGGCGGCAACGGCATCGAACGCCTCATCCCACGAAGCGGGCTGCAATTTCCCGTCGTGGCGGACGTAAGGTGTATCCAGGCGCTGGCGCATCAAACCGTCACAGGCGAATCGCGTCTTGTCCGAGATCCACTCCTCGTTGACGTCCTCGTTCAGCCGCGGCAGGACCCGCATGACCTGACGACCGCGGGCATCGACCCGGATGTTGCTGCCCACCGCATCGTGCACATCGACCGTTTCGGTATGCCGCAGTTCCCAGGGCCGGGCCGCGAAAGCATAAGGTTTGGAGGTCAAGGCGCCGACCGGACAAAGATCGATGATGTTGCCTGACATCTCGGACGTCAGGGCTTTTTCGACGTAGGTCGTAATCTCCGAATGCTCGCCCCGGAACAGCATGCCGAGCTCCTCGACACCAGCGAGATCGGTGATAAAGCGGACGCAGCGCGTGCAGTGAATGCAGCGCGTCATCGTGCCCTTGATCAGCGGACCGAAGCTCTTGTCTTCAACCGCGCGCTTGCCTTCGGCGAAGCGGCTGACGCCTTTGCCGTAGGCCATCGACTGGTCCTGCAGATCGCACTCGCCGCCTTGATCGCAGATCGGGCAATCAAGCGGATGGTTGATCAGCAGGAATTCCATCACACCTTCGCGGGCCCGCTTGACTTCCGGCGTGTTGGTGCGGATGACCATGCCCTCGCCCGCCGGCATGGCGCAACTGGCGATGGGTTTCGGCGCTTTTTCCATTTCGACCAGGCACATGCGGCAGTTGCCGGCGATGGCCAGGCGGTCGTGGTAGCAAAAACGCGGCACTTCGATGCCCGCGGCCTCACAGGCCTGAAGGACGGTCTGGCCGTCCTCGACCGTAACTTCGATGCCGTCGATGTTGAGTGTCGGCATAACGCTTCCCTACGCGGCTTCCGGCGACGGCGCCAGGGGCGCGGCTTCGCCGTCAGCGATTTTACGCTGAACGATGCGGTGTTCGATTTCAGGCCGGAAGTGACGCAACAGTCCCTGGATCGGCCAGGCGGCGGCGTCGCCCAGGGCGCAGATAGTGTGACCTTCAACCTGTTTGGTGACTTCTTCGAGAAGATCGATTTCCTCGACTTCAGCGCGGCCATCGACCAGCCGGTCCATGACGCGGGCCATCCAGCCTGTACCTTCGCGGCAAGGCGTGCACTGGCCGCAGCTTTCGTGCTGGTAGAACTTGGACAGCCGCGAGATGGCTTTGACGATGTCGGTGGACTTGTCCATGACGATCACGGCGCCGGTGCCGAGGCCCGAGCCCAGTTCGCGCAGGCCGTCGAAATCCATCACGGCGGTATCGCACTGCTCCTTGGTGATCATCGGCACGGACGAGCCGCCGGGGATGACCGCCAGGAGGTTATCCCAGCCGCCTTGCACCCCACCGGCGTGCTTTTCAATGAGTTCCTTGAGCGGTATGCCCATTTCCTCTTCGACGGTGCAGGGATTGTTGACGTGGCCGGAAATGCAAAAGAGCTTCGTGCCGGTGTTGTTCTCCCGTCCAAATCCCGCGAACCAGTCGCCGCCGCGGCGCAGTATGGTCGGGGCCGAAGCAATGGTCTCGACGTTGTTGACCGTTGTGGGACAGCCGTAGAGACCGGCCGCCGCCGGGAACGGCGGTTTCAACCGGGGTTGACCCTTGTTGCCTTCCAGGCTTTCGATCAGCGCCGTTTCCTCGCCGCAGATGTAGGCGCCCATGCCGCGGTGAATGTAGATGTCGAACTTGTAACCGGAACCGCAGGCGTTGTCGCCGATCAGACCGGCTTCGTAGGCTTCGTCGATGGCGCCCTGCAGGACTTCGGTTTCGCGGTAGAATTCGCCGCGCACATATATGTAGGCGGCAACCGCGCCCATGGCGAAGCCCGCCAGTAGGCAACCCTCGACCAGCTTGTGCGGGTCATGGCGCAGGATGTCGCGGTCCTTGCAGGTGCCGGGCTCGCCTTCATCGGCATTGACTACGAGATAGCCGGGACGGTCACCCGGTTCCTTCGGCATGAACGACCATTTGATGCCGGCCGGGAAACCGGCGCCGCCGCGTCCGCGGATGCCTGAGGTCTTGATCTCGTCGATGATCCAGTCGCGGCCCTTGTCCATCAGCGCTTTGGTGCCGTCCCAGTCGCCGCGCTGCTTGGCAGCGTCCAGGTTCCAGGGATGGAGCCCGTAGAGGTTGGTGTAGATACGGTCCTTATCGTGCAACATCAACCGTGCTCCAGTTCCAGCAGCGTCGTCGGGCCACCTGCCGCAGGCGCCGAGGTTTGGCGTTGGATCTGCGGACCGGCTTGCGGCGTGTCGCCGCGCTTGAAAGCTTCAAGCAACGCCTCGGTGCGCTCCGCGTCAAGATCCTCGTAATAGTCGTCGCCGACCTGGATCAGCGGCGCGTTGACGCAGGCGCCCAGGCATTCGACCTCGCCCAGTGAAAACTTGCCGTCTTCGGTGGTCTCACCCATACCGATGCCGAGCACGCGTTTGCAGGTCGCGACGATTTCGTCCGATCCCCTCAGCCAGCAAGGCGTCGTCGTACAGACTTGCACGTGCACCTCGCCGATGGGCTTGAGCTTGTACATGGAGTAGAAGGTCGCGACTTCATACACACGGATTGGCGCGAGACCGAGGTAGTTCGCTACATAATCCATGGCCGCCTGGTTAAGCCAGCCGCCGTTCTGGCGCTGCGCCAGATCCAACAGCGGCATCACGGCGCTGGCCGAGCGGTCCGCCGGGTAGCGCGCCAGAAACTCCTTGGCGCGCGCCTCCATCTCAGGCGTAAAGGCAAAGTCCTGATTGCCGTCCGTCATCGATCAATCTCGCCGAAAACAATATCCAAAGAACCAAGTATCGCGACGCAATCCGCCAGCAGGTATCCCTTCGTGAGGTAATCGAAAGCCTGCAGATGGGCAAAGCCCGGCGCACGCACTTTGCAGCGATAGGGCTTGTTCGAACCGTCCGACACGAGATAGACGCCGAATTCGCCCTTCGGCGCCTCGACCACCGTGTAGGTCTCGCCGGCGGGAACGTGAACACCCTCGGTGTAGAGCTTGAAGTGGTGAATGAGGGCTTCCATGGAATCCTTCATTTCAGCCCGGCGTGGCGGCGTCACTTTTTTATCCGTAGAGGCGACCGGCCCGTCCGGCAGCTTCTCGATGCACTGGCGGATGATGCTGACGCTCTGCTTCATTTCCTCGATGCGGCAGAGATAGCGGTCGTAGCAATCGCCGTTCTTGCCGACGGGAATGTCGAAGTCCATCTCGTTGTAGACTTCGTACGGCTGAGCCTTGCGCAGATCCCAGGCGGCGCCGGAACCGCGCAGCATGACACCGCTGAAGCCCCAATCCTGGGCCTCCTCCAGTGTCACCACGCCGACGTCGACGTTGCGCTGTTTGAAAATGCGGTTGTTGGTCAGCAGTCCCTCGATGTCGTCGAGAACCGACGGAAAATGGTCGCAAAACTCCAAAATCCGGTCCGTCAGGCCCGCTGGCAGGTCGCGGTGGACGCCGCCGATGCGGAAGTAGGCCGCATGCATGCGGGCGCCCGAAACCTCTTCGTAAAAGCCCATCAGCTTTTCGCGTTCTTCGAAACCCCAGAGCATCGGCGTCATGGCGCCAACGTCCATGGCCTGGGCCAGCGCGTTCATGAGGTGATTGAGGATGCGCGTGATCTCGCTGAACATGACGCGGATGTACTGACCGCGCAGCGGAACTTCGACACCCAGCAACTTCTCCGCCGCCATTACGAAGGGGTGTTCCTGACACATCATCGAGACGTAATCGAGGCGGTCGAGGTAGGGGATCGACTGCAGGTAGGTCTTGTGTTCGATAAGCTTCTCTGTGCCGCGGTGCAGGAGACCGACGTGCGGGTCGGCGCGTTCGACGACCTCGCCGTCCAGTTCGAGCACCAGCCGCAGCACACCATGGGTGGCAGGATGCTGCGGACCCATGTTCATGGTGTAGTTGTTTATCTGGACTTCACCCATCAGGCGCCCTCTTCCGCCTTTTCGTCGCCGGGCAGGACGTAGTCCGCACCTTCCCAGGGACTTTCGAAATCAAAGTTCCGGAACTCCTGCGCCAATTTGACGGGTTCGTAGGCGACGCGCTTTTGTTCGTCGTCATAACGCAGTTCCACGTAACCCGTAAGCGGGAAGTCCTTGCGCAGCGGATGCCCCTCGAAGCCGTAGTCGGTGAGGATTCGCCGAAGGTCTGGGTTGCCGTCGAACATGATGCCGTACATGTCCCAGGCCTCGCGCTCGAACCAGCCGGCCGTACTGTAAAGCTCCGTAACCGAGGGCACCGGTGTGGTTTCGTCGGTTTGAACTTTCACGCGGATGCGCTGGTTATGTGTCAGCGACAGCAGGTTGTAGACCACATCGAAGCGGCGTTCCCGGCTCGGCCAGTCGACGCCACAGATGTCCATCAGTTCGCGGAACTGGCAATTTGTATCGTCGCGCAGGAACGTCAGCACCTTCACGACGTCGCCGGCTTCGACGTCCACAGCGAGCTCGCCATGGGCAACGACAGTCGAGATGACAGCGTCCGGCAATGCGGCGGCGACATATTCGCCGAGTTCGTTGAGCGCTTCGTCCATGTGGGGGGATCCGGTAACGATGAACTTTTAACGCAAAATCGATCCCGTGCGGCGGATCTTCTTTTGCAGTTGAAGAATGCCGTACAGCAACGCTTCAGCGGTGGGCGGGCAACCCGGGACGTAGATATCGACCGGCACGATGCGGTCGCAGCCACGTACAACGGAATAGGAATAGTGATAATAGCCGCCGCCGTTGGCGCAGCTTCCCATCGAGATGACCCAGCGCGGCTCGGCCATCTGGTCGTAGACCTTGCGCATGGCGGGCGCCATCTTGTTGGTCAGCGTACCGGCCACAATCATCACGTCGGACTGGCGGGGGCTGCCGCGCGGCACGACGCCGAAGCGTTCGAGGTCGTAGCGCGGCATGGAGGTGTGCATCATCTCGACGGCGCAGCAGGCGAGACCGAAGGTCATCCACCAGAGCGAGCCGGTGCGGGCCCAGTTAACGGCCTTGTCGAGCTCAGTGATGATAAAGCCTTTGTCGTCGAGGTCCTGCGCCATGCGCTGGAACGGCGCGTCAAGATCGCTGACGACCTCGGTCCGGGTGGTGACGTTCATGGTGGAAGAGTCTACTCCCATTCCAGAGCTCCCTTCTTCCACTCGTAGATAAAGCCGATGGTCAGGATGCCTAAGAAGACCATCATCGACCAGAAGCCGAACATGCCGTTGTCCTTGAGCGCAATCGCCCAGGGGAACAGAAAGGCCACCTCGAGGTCGAAGATGATGAAGAGGATGGCGACCAGGTAGAACCGCACGTCGAAGCGCTGGCGCGCGTCGGTAAAGGGTTCGAAGCCGCATTCATAGGGGGACAGTTTTTCCGAATCGGGCTTTTGCCGCGCAGCCAGGAGGGACGCGATGACGATTACCGCCGACAGCCCTACCGCCAACGCGATAAAAACGAGGATCGGCAGATATTCCAGAAGCAGTTCTTCCATCAAGCCGTACCCGTCTCACGCTCCTAAATTCAACACGTGCCGCCGCGGTAATTTTTTGCAAGGCACCGCGATTTGCGGCCGAAGACATAACGCCCCGGCAGCGCCAAGTAAAGGCCTTTGCTGCAGTGCGGCAGACAGCGCGCAGTATAGAGAGCCTCAAGGCCGATTCAAAGGAGAACATCACGCTTTTTTTTCGCCTTTTTCAGCGACAATTTGGCACAGGTAAAGCGAGCGGAACCGGTCGCGGTGGGGCCGTATACGGCACCGCAATCCGATGAACAATCCTGATGGAAAAGTGGCGGGAGTGACGGGACTCGAACCCGCGGCCTCCGGCGTGACAGGCCGGCGCTCTAACCAACTGAGCTACACCCCCGAGGTGAAGCGCGCCTGATGTACGACAGCCCGCTTGGGGTGTCAAGCGGCATCGGAACAGATACTGAAATAATCCCGTCGCCTGTCGGGCATCGGCGAAAATGGTGGGCGGTGACGGGTTCGAACCGCCGACATCCACGGTGTAAACGTGGCGCTCTACCAGCTGAGCTAACCGCCCTCAAAAGGCGACGGTGTTTTAGTTCACTCGCGCCGAAAAGACAATCTTTCTCGGGCTTACTCTATGCCGCCGTCGCCGTGAAGCGTCCGCCTCCCAGACGGCCCGCCGTAATAAGATCGACGAAAAACCCGTAAAGCGCATCGTAACGTTCAAATTCCGCCAGCCCCAAGCGGGCCACGGTGTCGTCCTTCAACGAGCGGAACATGCGGTGCCGCTCTGGCAGGATCTCCCGCCATTGGGGTGAAAGGTCCTCGTCCTGGATTTCGGCAAATCCTGCACGCTTCAGCTTGTCACGATATTCGTCCGGGCTTTGCAAGGTCTGCGCCGCGAACAGGTCCGTCAATTTAGCCCTCTCGCCGCCGCTCAGACCCGGCAGCGCCAACCAATCGGTGAACGACAGCCAGCCGCCCGATTTCAACACCCGGCGGCAGCCGTCCAGAACCGCCTGCTTGTCCGGCACATGCAACAAGGCTTCCTGACTGATGCAGGCATCGAAGCTTGCCGCGGCGAAAGGCGGCGCGGCGGCGTCGCCCCGCACAACGCCGACCTGACCGCTTAATCCGACGAGGGCGGCGAGGTGGGCGGCCCCGGCGGCCCTCCCCTGATTGAGTTCGAGGGCGGTAACTTCCGCGCCGTACTCCGCCGCCAGATAGCGCGCCGGTCCCGCCAGCCCGGCACAGACGTCCAGCACTTTCGAGCCAGCGCCGATCTTCGTTCTTGCCGCCAGGGTATCGACCGCTTCGAGACCGCCGTAGTGATCCTGGTCGAAATCGTAGAGATCCGCCGGCTTCAGCGCGTCGAGATCAAGTCCGCGCGCTTCCAGCGACGACGTGATCTGCGCCTCGCTGATCGGGTGGTTGTCGTAAAAGCCGGTAACGTCCACGGCAGGGCCTTTCTTAAAGGAGCGGAAATAGAAAACGCCGGCCCCGCAACCGGAACCGGCGTTTTACATCGTCGAAGGGCGCTAGTTGTTGACGGCGTCCTTCAAGGCCTTGCCGGCCTTAAACTTAGGCTGTTTCGATGCCGGGATTTGAATGGCTTCACCCGTTCTTGGGTTGCGGCCTGTCGATGCGCGCCGCTGGGCCACGCTAAAAGTGCCGAAACCGACCAGTCGAACTTCGCCCCCGCCCGAAAGGGCTGAAGAAATTGCGTCAAAGGTTGCATCCACCGCCTTGGCGGCGTCAGCTTTAGACAGACCGGACGCGTCGGCTACGTTTGCCACGAGATCGTTTTTGTTCACGATTGGGCCCCCTCTTAGTTGATGTTATTAGGTTGAGTAAAATGCTTATCGTTATGGGCGCTTTGCATGTTTCCAAAGGCGCGAAAAGTGTACGGGCGGTATCCCCATTCGTCAAAGGGAAAAAGCGACTTATCCACAAAAAAATCGCAGTTTTCTGCTGCTTTTACACTTGCGAAGTCCGTCAATTTGGCGGTTGACTTTTCGCCCGTTTGGCCATGAAAAAGGGCGCCTCGCGGCGCCCTTTGACAACTCAATCTTTGATTGAGATCAGTGCGTTACGACGCCGTCCCGATCTCCGGCTTCATCCTTCTTCGTGACCTTGTCGACCTCGGCATCCTCGTCCCATTCGATGGGTACGAGCGGATTGACCAAGGCGTGCTCCAACACCTCGTCGACGGCGCTGACCGGAATGAGTTCGAGGCCGCGCTTGACGTTGTCGGGAATTTCCTCAAGGTCCTTTTCGTTCTCCTTCGGGATCAGAACCGTCTTGATGCCGCCGCGCAGCGCCGCCAGCAATTTCTCCTTCAGGCCGCCGATCGGCAGCACCCGGCCGCGCAGGCTGATCTCGCCGGTCATGGCGATATCCTTGCGCACCGGATTTTGCGTGAGCACTGAGACGATCGAGGTGGCCATGCCGACGCCGGCGGAAGGTCCGTCCTTCGGGGTCGCGCCTTCGGGCACGTGGATGTGGATGTCCTTCTTCTCGAAGACGGTCGGCTTGACGCCGAACTCCACCGCACGCGATTGCACGTAGGACCGGGCGGCCTGGATGGACTCCTGCATAACGTCGCCGAGCTTGCCGGTGATGTTCATCTTGCCCTTGCCCGGCAGCATGACCGCTTCGATCGACAGCAACTCGCCGCCGACCTCCGTCCATGCCAGACCGGTGGTGACGCCGACCAGATCCTCGGCCTCGGCTTCACCGTAGCGGAACCGCTTCGGACCGAGATACTTGTTGAGGTTCCGCTTAGTGACCTGAACCTTTTCCGTCTTCTTCTGCAGGATTTCCTTGGTCGCCTTGCGCGTCAGGCTGGCAAGTTCGCGTTCGAGATTGCGAACGCCCGCCTCCCGCGTGAAGTAGCGGATCAGGTCCCGCAGGCCGCTGTCGGAAATCGACCACTCCTCGTCCGAGAGGCCATGGTTCTCGCGCTGCTTGGGAATCAGGTACTGCTTGGCGATCTCGACCTTTTCGTCCTCGGTGTAACCGGAGAGACGGATGACTTCCATGCGGTCCAGCAGCGGCGGCGGAATGCGCAGCGTGTTGGCCGTGGTGATGAACATCACGTCCGAAAGATCATAGTCGACCTCCAGGTAGTGATCGTTGAATGCCACGTTCTGTTCGGGATCGAGAACCTCCAGCAGCGCCGAGGACGGATCGCCGCGGAAATCGGCGCCCAGTTTGTCGATCTCGTCCAGCATGATCAGCGGGTTGCTGGACTTGGCCTTTTTCATGGACTGGATGATCTTGCCGGGCATCGAGCCGATGTAAGTCCGGCGGTGGCCCCTGATCTCGGCCTCGTCGCGCACGCCGCCCAGCGACATGCGAACGAATTTCCGGCCCGTCGCGCGGGCGATTGATTTGCCCAAACTCGTCTTGCCGACGCCCGGCGGTCCGACCAGGCAGATGATGGGCCCCTTGAGCTTCTTGGCCCGGAGTTGAACCGCGAGATATTCGACGATGCGTTCCTTGACCTTCTCCAGACCGTAGTGGTCCTCGTCGAGAATGCGCTCGGCCTCAAGCAGGTCCTTCTTGATCTTGGTGCGTTTCTTCCAGGGGATGCCCAGCATCCAGTCGAGATAGTTGCGCACCACTGTGGCTTCGGCCGACATGGGGCTCATGTTGCGCAGCTTCTTGACTTCGGCTTCGGCCTTTTCGCGGGCTTCCTTCGAGAGCTTGGTCTTCTGGATGCGCTCCTCGATCTCGCCGACTTCGTCCTTGCCGTCCTCGCTTTCGCCGAGTTCCTTCTGGATCGCCTTGAGCTGTTCGTTGAGATAGTACTCGCGCTGCGTCTTCTCCATCTGGCGTTTGACGCGGCCGCGGATCTTCTTCTCCACCTGCATAACGCCGATCTCGCCTTCCATCAGCGAGTAGACCTTCTCCAGCCGTTCCGTGACGGCATCGATTTCCAACAGTTCCTGCTTTTCGGAAACCTTGAGCTGAAGGTGTGACGCCACGGTATCAGCGAGCTTTCCGGGCTCGTCGATCTGGTTGAGCGAAACCAGGACCTCGGGCGGAATCTTCTTGTTGAGTTTGACGTACTGTTCGAACTGGCTGATGACCGTGCGCGAGAGAGCATCGAGCTCGCTCATGTCGCCTTCGTCTTCTTCAAGCGGCTGGATGTAGGCCTCGAAGAAGTCGGAGTTCTCGGTATAGCGCACGATGCGGGCGCGGCTGCCGCCTTCCACCAGCACCTTGACCGTGCCGTCCGGCAGCTTGAGCAGTTGCAGCACCGCGCCGATGGTGCCGACGGCATGGATGTCGTCCGTCGTCGGATCGTCGTCGCCGGCGTTCTTCTGTGCCACAAGCAGGATCTGCTTGTCCTCCTTCATGACGTCCTCGAGCGCCCGCACGGATTTGTCGCGGCCCACGAACAGGGGCACGATCATGTGCGGAAACACGACGATGTCACGCAGCGGCAAGACGGGGAGGGTCATTGTTTGCGGCGTATCCATACTTCAGCCTTCCGGGCAAGATTGCCGCGCGAGCACGCGGCTGGAACAACAAGGGTCAACCGACATCGATACAATATCAAACGATTGGGTTCGGTAACAGGTGCGCTTAGAGAATTGGCGATTCAGGCGTGCGAATTCAAGAGGTGGCCTACGGCCTTAACTTGTCAGGCGCTCGACTCGATCTCCTCCTGGCGCTCCGCGTAGATGTAGAGCGGTTGCGCCCGGCCTTCGACGACCTCGGAATTGATGACGACTTCTTCGACGCCGTCGAGCGAAGGCAGATCAAACATCGTCTCCAACAGGATCATCTCCATGATCGAGCGCAGGCCGCGCGCGCCGGTCTTGCGGTCGATGGCTTTGCGCGAAATCGCCCGCAGCGCATCGTCGGAGAACGTCAATTTGACGTCTTCCATGTCGAACAAACGCTGGTACTGCTTGATCAGTGCGTTTTTCGGCGTGCTGAGGATTTCGACCAAAGCGTCCTCATCGAGATCGCGCAAGGTCGCCAGCACAGGCAAACGGCCGACGAACTCAGGGATCAGTCCGAACTTCAAGAGATCCTCAGGCTCCACGTCCTGCAGGACTTCGCCGGTCTTGCGTTCGTCAGGCGAGCGCACGTCGGCGCCGAAACCGATGGAAGTGCCCTGCCCGCGCGAGCCGATGATCTTCTCCAACCCGGCGAAAGCGCCGCCGCAGATAAAGAGGATGTTGGTCGTGTCGACCTGCAGGAACTCCTGCTGCGGGTGCTTGCGTCCGCCCTGCGGCGGCACGGAGGCGACGGTGCCTTCCATGATCTTGAGCAAGGCCTGCTGCACGCCTTCGCCCGACACGTCGCGGGTGATCGACGGGTTGTCGGATTTGCGGCTGATCTTGTCGACCTCGTCGATGTAGACGATGCCGCGCTGGGCGCGCTCGACATTGTAGTCAGCGGACTGCAGCAGCTTGAGAATGATGTTCTCGACGTCTTCGCCCACATAACCGGCTTCGGTCAGCGTCGTGGCGTCGGCCATGGTGAACGGCACATCGAGGATGCGGGCCAGGGTCTGGGCAAGCAATGTTTTGCCGCAGCCGGTCGGGCCCATCAGAAGAATATTGGACTTGGCCAGCTCAACGTCGTTGGACTTGCCGCCGTGGTTGAGGCGCTTGTAGTGGTTATGGACGGCGACCGAAAGGACGCGCTTGGCGTGATCCTGACCGATGACGTAGTCGTTGAGGACGGTGCAGATATCCGAGGGCGTCGGCACGCCGTCGTTGGTCTTGACCAGCGCGCTCTTGTGTTCCTCGCGGATGATGTCCATGCAGAGCTCGACGCATTCATCACAGATGAACACCGTCGGCCCGGCGATAAGCTTACGCACTTCATGTTGGCTTTTGCCGCAGAAGGAACAGTAGAGGGTGTTTTTGGCGTCTCCGCCACCCGACTTCGTCATATCAACCCCGTACTCGGCACATGGTCATGCGCCCCTTAAGTTCATGTTAGACGCTGCCATCCCCGCCCGACAACCCCAAAATGTAGGGGTCGCTTCAAATGATAACGCCTCATATAGATGCCTCATGCGTGACCTGCAAGCTGCATCCGTAAAGTCACTTCGACCGATCCTATTCGAATACTGCGCATCGACCGATCAATATTCCGTTAATGCTGATTCCGATCCGGACCGTTAAACGCGACCTGCTCAATCCTCGTCGCCGCCGTCGTCGTCGGATGATTTATCGTCATCTTCACTGACCGGACGGGCCGACACGACCTCGTCGATCAGGCCGAAACTCACGGCATCGTCAGCCGTCAGGAACTTGTCGCGCTCGACGCTTTTTTCAATGGTGTCGAGATCCTGTCCTGTGTGCTTGACGTAGATATCGTTGAGCCGCGCCCTGAGAGAAAGGATTTCCTTGGCCTGGATTTCGATGTCCGTGGCCTGGCCCTGGGCGCCGCCGTGCGGCTGGTGGATCATGACCCGCGCGTTGGGCAATGCATAGCGCTTGCCTGCCGTGCCGGCCGTCAGCAGCAACGAACCCATGGATGCCGCCTGGCCGAAGCAGAGCGTCGAGATGTCCGGCCGGATGTACTGCATGGTGTCGTAGATCGCCAAGCCTGAGGACACGATGCCGCCGGGCGAATTGATGTACATGGCGATGTCCTTGTCGGGATTCTCGGCCTCGAGGAAGAGCATCTGCGCCGTGATGACGGAAGCCACGTGGTCATCGACCGGGCCCGACAAGAACACGATGCGCTCCTTCAACAAGCGCGAATAAATGTCGTAGGCGCGTTCACCCCTGTTGGTCTGCTCGACCACCATGGGCACCAGGCCCTGCATGTATGTCTCGGTCATATTCCTCACTCGGTCTGAAAAGCGCCATTCATCCCATGGGACTCGGGCATCGTACTATCGACTACTCTTCCTTCTTGGCCGCTTTCTTCTTTGCGGCCGGTTTCTTCGCAGGTTTGTCCTCGGCTGCAGCGTCATCGTCCGTCTTGGCCGCCTTCTTCTTGGGGGCCGCCTTTTTCTTCGCCTTCTTCTTCGGCTTGGCCTCCTCCTCGGGCTCCTTCATCAACTCGTCGGCCGAAACCGAACGCTCCGTCACCTGGGCAAGCTCGACGACGAAATCGACGACCTTGTCTTCGAAGATCGGCGCGCGCAGCTGGTTCATGGCCTCGGGGTTCTGCTGGTAGAACTCCACGAACTGGCGTTCCTGGCCGGGAAACTGGCGGGCCTGTTCGGCCATGGCGCGGTTCACTTCTTCCTGCTGCACTTCGATATTGTTCTTTTCACCGACGTCCGCAAGGAGCAATCCGAGACGCACGCGCCGCTCGGCGATGCCGCGGTACTCGTCCTTCAACTCGTCGTCCGACTTGTCCGCGTCTTCTTCTTCGGTGTTGCCCGCAGCGCGCTGCTGTTCGATCTGCTGCCAGATGGCCTCGAATTCCTGATCGACCATGCCCTCGGGTACATCGAAATCATGGGTGTCGGCCAGTTGGTCGAGCAATTCGCGCTTCATGCGGGTGCGGGCGACGTTGTCGAAGTCGGAACCGATCTGTTCGCGGATCGCGACCTGCAGGGCTTCAAGATTTTCCAGGCCCATGCGCTCGGCCATGGCATCGTCGATGACCGCCGCCTCGGCGACCTTCACTTCCTTGACGTCAACCTCGAACACCGCCTCCTTGCCGGCGAGCTCGGCGGCGCCGTACTCCTCGGGGAACGTCACCTCGACCTTGACGTGATCGCCCGCCTTGGCGCCGACCAACTGGGGTTCGAAGCCCGGAATGAACGTGCCGGAACCGAGTTCGATGGTGTAGTCCTCGGCCTTGCCGCCTTCGAACTCCTCACCGTCGACCGAGCCGACGAAATCGATGACCACGGCGTCGCCGTCGGCGGCCTTGCGGCCCTCCTCCGCAACGAAGGTCTTTTGCGCATCGGCCAGCCGCTGAATGGCGTCCTGGACTTCCTGGTCTCCGGGCTCCACCTTCAGGCGCTCCAGCTTGATCTTGGAAAAATCCGTCGGTTCGATGGTCGGCATGACCTCGACCTCGACGGTGTATTCCAGGTCTTCACCCTTCTCGAATTTGGTGACCTCGATTTTGGGTTGCATCGCGGGCCGCAATTCGTTGTCCGTCAGCGCCTGTGTCGTGCCGGTGTTGACGGCCTCCTCCAGCACCTCGCCCATCACGGAATCGCCGTATCTCTGCTTAAGCAGCGACAGCGGCACCTTGCCGGGCCGGAATCCCGGGAGATTGGCGGTGCGGGCGATTTCGCCGATGCGGGCGTCGATCCGCCCTTCGATATCCTTGGCATCGACAACGATGGTGTAAGCGCGCTTCAAGCCTTCGGCGCTGGTCTCTGTTACCTGCATGGAACGTCGGTCCGTCTAGCTATGATGATGCCGGCGGGGAGCCGGCAGGAATTTCGATTGATCCGATTTCGCGGCGTTGGTGCGGCTGAAGGGACTCGAACCCCCACGCCCGAAGGCACTAGATCCTAAATCTAGCGTGTCTACCAATTTCACCACAGCCGCGACCGGCCGCGTCCCGCCAGCGAGGCCACCGGGTCACGGAAGCGCACTCTATATCAATAGTGTGCGGCGGCGGCAAGCGTTGCCTCGCGTGCGCCGCCAACCAAAAAAGCGGATGCCGCGCCTCCAATTACGCAGAGGCACGGCATCCTTCCCACAATCTTGAACCCGATTACGCTCCTAAATGCCCGTGGAGAGGGGAACAAACCTCTGGATACTCTCCTTTAGGAAAGATCGGCTTCGCCAATTGGGGAAAACGTTGAGAGGAAGGAATCGACCGCCAGGGTTCGCATTTCGCGGTCGAGCAGGTTCAAGCCCAGGTGGCAGGTCAGTTGATAACGAACGTGGGGGACGCCGTAGAAATCGTCACTCAACGCGATGACTTCCGCCGTCTCGATGACATTGGTGCCTTGAACCCGCTGGTAAATGGCGCCGACCTCGACATAGCCGTATCGCGGATCAGCACATGTTTCAGCCCGTGTGTACAATGCCATCACCAATCCCCCTTCTAGGAAAATCACTGGGATATGTGTTTCGTTGCTGGCTTGTACTTGGGGATATATTGAAGGAACTTCAATAATAAATATGTAAAGCGGAGTAATTATCGTTTCGATTTATATTTTGATTATGTTTTTATTTTAAATCTATTTAATAAAAATTTTAGCTAAATGTCGAAAGTGAGCGTCTCACTAGGTTTTGCGGCTTATTTATCGGCCAAAATCACTTCATCGCCGGATTGACCTTTTGCCAGCCGATTGTGGTGGAACGCGATTAGCGGGTCGTCGGGATATCGCTCGACCGCCTGGGCAAAGGCCTCGGCGGCAGCCGGATCGCCCGCCGCCATCAATTCGTAGGCGGCTAAATAGGATTGAACGGGAGGGCTCTTCAAGGCCTCTTCCGTCAAGGGCTCGAAGGCCTCCGTCCCCTTCGATTTCCCCTTGAGGACAAGGCGACCGACGGGCCGGCCAACAAAGTTATGACATTTCTTTACGGTTTCGCCGCTGATGCAGACGCTGGTACCGAGATGTTTGTTGACGCTTTCCAGCCGGGCAGCGGTGTTGATGGCGTCGCCGTGCGCGGTGTAATCAAACATCGTGCTGCCTCCGAAATTACCGACCACGACTGTCCCGGTGTTCACGCCGATACGGGTTTTGCCCATCGCGATTCCGCTTGCCGTTATCCGGGCGGCGTAATCCTTTGCCCAAGCATCAAGTTCGAGGGCGCAATCGACGGCGATCTGGGCGTGGTCCGGCTGCTCGACCGGCGCAGAAAAGAAAATGCTCAGCGCATCACCGACCACTTTGTCCAGGGTTCCCTCATGTTTGAACGCGATGGCGACCATACCGTCGATGTACGCATTGAGAATGGGATGGAGATCTTCCGGATCGCTGCTTTCCACCATCGCCGTAAAATCCGCGAGATCGGTGAAAATGAAAGAGCATTCCTGATGCCTGGCGGCGACCGTGGATCCGTCCGGGTTGTCGGCAATAACCTCGACCAGGTTCGGCGAGACGTATGAAGAGAAGGCCTCGCGCAGATACCGCTTGTCCTTGTCGACCACGATAAAGCGGTAACCCAGCGTCACAACCGAGGTCAGGACGGCGGCTGCCAGCGGATCGACCAGGGGCAATACGACGGAGCCTTGAAAAACCCACGCTGCGGCGAACGTCCAGGCCGCAGCCGCCAGACCAAGGGCGACGGCGGCACGAAGCGGGGTCAGGAGCAGCATCGTCGAAACGCCGAAAATGGCCGTCAGTATGACTGCCGAAAATCTCGCCCTGGCTCCCGGGAGGACGAGGGCATTCCCACGCAGCAGGTTGTTGACGGCCGTGGCATGGATATAGACGCCGGCGATCTTGTCTCTCGCCGGGAACTCCTGCGCGCCGTTGAATGACCCGGTGCAGGCGGCGGGCGCGCCCGCGAAATCCGGCCGGTTGATCAGCCGGTTCGAGGTGAGCTTGCGGTCTTCGATGTCCAGGACCAGACCGAACAGCACGGCCTTGCCCGAGAACGCACGGTTGAAATACTCGACGTTTCCGGCCTTTGCGCAATGATAGAGATCGGCGAAGGAGTACGTCGGAACGGCGCCCACCCTGTCATCGAAATTCAGGACCAGTTCTCCATCAGGTCCGACGGGCACGTCGCGCCCGAGGAATTTGACGCCACGCGGAGTAATCCGGGGGCTCTGGCCTGCCGTTCGCGTTGCCAGTTCCATGGCCATGCCGGAAACGTACCCAGCGCGGCCGGGATCCGAATTGAGTTTGTGAAAAAGCGGAAGACTGCGTGAGATTCCGTCATCATCGACCGACGTTTCGAGATTGCGGATATTGTCGGCCCCTCCCGCCATCATGGCGAAGGCTCGATGGGGGCCGATCGCCTGCGTGCTAAGCCTGGTGCGGCCCAGGACGACGCGGCCGCTCCCGCGCTCTTCGGCAAGTGCCTTGAGCAAGGGCTGGTCGAAGCGCCGGTTGGCGAGATAGGTACTCGCCGTCGTCGGCAGTATGATGTCCCAGCCGAAGACTTTGGCGCCGCCCCGCAACACAGCTCGTTGGACATCCGCAATCTGGGGCGTCCACATGACCTTGGGAATGCCTTTGAACGGCGACACCGCATGGGTTCGTTCATCAATGGCGACAACAGCAACGTGGGAGTCGCTCGCCGGAGGGCGATCGTTCAGGATGTTGGCGCGAAGCCAATGCAGGACATCGATGTCTAGTCCGTGAAAACGATCCAACGCCGGGAGGGAGGACAAGGACGACACCAACCCGACCACGCCAAATGCAAACAAAATCTCACGGATATGCTTTTTCATTGCCCCTGCATGATCCCAGCCCCGAAAGTTTCAAAAGCGCAGAAGGCGGGAAATCAGTGCTGCCCTGCCGGCAGCTTTTATCGAAATGCGAAACGTCGTGGCGCGATCGCCTGCTTCGAGCCGGTAGCTCACGTTTCGTTTCAATTTGATTCCCGCTTTGGCCAAATCGGCGAAGCCGTTTGATGCCGGCACCTTGAAGACCTCGCCCTTGCCGTCCAGCCGGAAGATGATGATTTCGTCAGCCTCGGTCGTCAGGTGGACGATCGGGCTGAGACCGTGGACAACATACTTGGGCTTTACCTTCGAGGCGTCCTTCTTCACCCTAAAAACAACGGCGCCAGCATCGCGCTTCTTGCCGTCCCGTTTGAGCTCGGTTCGGCCTTCACACGCCAGCGATTCCCGGGATACCTCACCGTCGTGGACTGTGCTTTGCGCCGTCCCGATGGTTACGGACCCGCCGCGAATGGCTTCGCGAATGCAGGACCCCAGATAGCCGAGAAGCAGCGTTTCACCCGGTTGCAGTTTGATGGTGGCGCCAGGATCGAGAAAATCCATCGCCTGGTAATCGTTTCGCTGGGCGCTGATATCCTCGATGATCGCGGCGGGTTCCGCCCGAACCGCGACCGGCAACATCAGCAGAGAGAATACCAGCGTCGATTTCCGCAACGTACCTGGGCTTTCCTAGCTCGAGGCCCGCCGGCCTCTGCCGCCATCGCCGACGATCGTGAACGGCGCCCAGAACAATGGGTGGGCGTAGGAGAAAATGGGAGCGCCATCGCCGCCCTTGAATTCTCCCTTGTCGACGAGATGGACCCGGGCGCGGCGCAGCGCCTCGGCGCGGGTCATTTGAGCGTCTTCCGCTTGCGCCCGGAACAGGGTCGACATCAATTCCGTCGTCGCCGCCGAATGAACCGGCCAATTGCTGACGAGGAGGGCCCGGGCCCCGGCATAGAAGAAAGCGCGGCCCAGTCCGGAAACCGCCCCGGCCCCCTGGCCGTCGGCGGAGGCCGTGTTGCAGGCGGAAAGCACGACCCAGTCGGCATTGAGCTTGAGGCTGAGAATTTCGCCCATCGTCAGCAAGCCGTCGCCCTTCTCTCCCGTGACGCTCGGCGCGGACAAGGCGAGAGCGGGCTGGTCGAGACCGTTCAGGTCGCCCGGAACAAGGCCGTGCGTGGCAAAGGCCAGCACACCGACCCCTGACAGGTCCATCGATTTGACCCGCCCTTCGCTGGCATCGCTTCCCAGGTACACGGCGCTTTCGGGTTCCACACCCAACGAACGGGCGACGGACAACAGTTCGGGCCGGGTATCGTGCAGGCGCGGCAGCAGGGCAAGCGTCGCGCTGTTGACTGACCGGGTCACCGGCGCTGCCCGCAACCGGATGTTCAATCCCCGCGTCTTCGCCAGCGATGCCGAAGCCACCTCGACGGTGCCCGCGGCTTGATTTGCAGCCTGCTCCTTCGAGAACAGGGGATCGCCGAAACCGACAAAGGGCTGGGGACTTGCGGTGGCCTGCGCGCGCGGCTGCCGCAATGCCGCCAGGGCGCTCACCGAGGGCAGCATGGTGACCGCGTAATCTCTCGCCAGCCACGGCACGCCGCGGTAATTGCCGAACAACAGGTTGGTTTCGGGTGCAAGTTCATGGCTCTTTGTGGGCAGCAACGAGAACGGCAGTTGGCCGAGCGGCCCATGTGCGACGACAACCAACTGGTTGACGTCCGGCTGCCCCGAGAGCACCGGCGCCAGCAATTTTTCATAGACGTCGTGAGCGGTGTCCAAGTCGAACTCGGGTATGTCACCCAGCGTTGTTATCGAACCGGGATAAAGCGTGCGCCTGATTTCATCGACCGTGGCGGTGACGTCGTCGCTCGTGATATCGACGGCGTTGAAGGCGATCTCGCCGTTCTGGGGAATCAGCCAGATATATGTACGGTTCGACCCGACATAGGTCGAGATCATCGCCTCGCCCCGGCGCAGGTGAGCCTTCGCATCCTTGATCGTTGCCGGCTGCGGCTTGATCAGCTCCGCGTACTGCGGAAAACGCCGTTCCAACTCGCTGGCAAGAGCGAACTTCGCTTTGCGGAACTTCTCGATGCTGGCCCGCACTTCACGAACCTTTTTACCGCTGTCCGGTTGGGCCAGGTATGTCGAAAGCGTGACGTAAAGGGTGGATATCTGTTTCTGCAGATCCTGTTCGCGGCGGGCCAGATCGATGAGTTGGGGATCGCCCAGTGACGCGCGGGCGCCACTTGCCGACAGCGCGCGTTGGACGGATCGTGCGCGCGCAACTTCGGCGAGGCGGAAACTCTCGGCGACGGCATCGAGACCGCTGTCGGCCAGCAGGGACGTACCGCGGAGATCGGTAAGGAGGTCGATGTAGGCCCCGAAGATGATCGCGAGGCGACGGTCACGCGCCCTGAACGAGGCGTCCTCGTCGTCGGTTTCGCGGGACTTGGTGAGGAGGATGTCCGTGGCCTCGGTGAAGTCCCGAAGGGCGCCCGCGCGATCTCCCTTGGCGGCCCGGGTCATGGCAAGAAATCCTCTGATTTCCGCCGTCTTATAGTCGGTCTCGCCAATTTGCTCGCGGCTGCGCTGGAACGCCGCCTTCAACCCGGCTTCCGCCTGCTCCATCTTCCCGGCCCGCAGAAGGGCAAGGGCCCTGTACAAATTCCCGGCAAACAAGCGCTGGTAAGATTGGGGATCCTTCGCCATGGCGACGCGGGCGGCTTCGTAAACCTCGATCGCCTCGCCCCAACTTTCCTGCGCGACGAGCGATTTGCCCAGGACGTCCCGAACCGTGGCCACGCTGAGACTTTCGGGCTCCGCACAGAGAATTTTGTAAACCCTGAGCGTGGCGCGGGCCAACGCCTCGGCGTCCGCATAGTGACCTTGTTCGTAGAGGACGATGCTCAGTCGGCTAAGCGCCTTGGCCACCACCGGCGAACTCAAATCGTAATGACCACGCGACTGGATAATCCCGCGCAGGACGTTCTCAGCCTCGAGCAAGCGGCCTTGGCGGCCAAGGTTGCCGGCCAGTTCGATGCGCGTGAATTCACCCCAACTCTGGTACCTCGAACTGGGTACCTTGTTGTTGAATTCCAGGGCTCGCCGGTAGTAAGCCTCAGCTTCCACCAGGCGTCCCCTGGATTGCGCGACGGCTGCCAGGGCCTCGTTCAACAGATAACTGTTGGCATCGAACGAAGTCTGACGCCAGCGCGTCGGACGAACGTTTGGCATCAGGTTTTCGGCAACGGAGGCCGATGTCGCGGCTTTGTCATACTCGCCGGCATAGGCCAGCAACGAGGCATACATAGCTGTTCGGGAAACCCTGTAGCCGCGAAGATTGCCCGTTATCGCGCTGAGCGCCGCCCGCATGTATTTCACCGCGTCCGCATACTTACCGACCTCAAATGCGCGATAGGCGCGCTGTTCGGCAAACCCGACCCGGCCCGGACTGCCCTGGACGGGGGCGGGCAAAGCCGCCATGGTTTTGCGGAATTCCTCGTCGGACATCGGCGACATGTATTTGCAGGTATCGCTGTTGTCCCGCTTCGGAAGCCTCGCCAAGAGATCGTCGATGCTTTTGGGCGGCGGCGAAAAATTGTCGCTGAGATCCGCCGTGACCTGTTTCGCCTCCTCCAGCGACATGGAGGGATTGCCCGTCTGACAGGATGCCAGAGCGAACATCGCGGTGAACGTCATAGCCATTTTTATGGGTGCGCGCATGTCGAACTCCCCTCCTTCGACGACAGCACCCCGCGGTACGGACTAAGCTGCCGCCCCTCTTTTCGAAACCGGGAAATTACGCTCGACCATTTCCACCAAGCGACACGTCAACGGGTAGAACAACGAACCGGTTGATAATAATACCCATTCGCGTTTCCAACAACTGAACGTTCTGATCGCCTGATGCCCTGTTCGCCTATTCGGGAGTTCTGAAGTCAGGAACGTCGAAGGTCTGAATATGGTTGAGCAGCCAATATTTCAGGTAGTCACCGATATTCTCGAGATTGTATTCGCCGGCTTCGACCTCGTTCGTCATTGCTCTGAGACCACTGAGCAGCGTCCAATGGTTGGCCCGGTGCCGGGGATTAAGAGCTCCGCCCAACAGGCTTTCCTCTTCGGAGAAGTGGAACTCCGAGTATGCGTAGAGCGTTTGCAGTTCGGCGCTCGCCGCTGCCACGTCGGTGGAAATCTTAAAGCGCTCATGCAGTCGGTTGATATGGTTGATCAGCGCCTTGTGGTGTTTGTCGGTCTCGGCGTCGCCGGTTTCGATGTCCGATGACCAAACGATCAACGGATCCTTATTGGCGCTGGGGGATTCGAAGACCGGCCAGTAATCCTGATCCTCAAACAGTTCATGGGTGAAGATCCGGGTTCGGGCGCGGGCGATGAAGTCCACTGCGTTGTCATAATCGAACCCGTCCAGGGAACTCTCGCGAAGGTGAAGAACGATCCTGCGGTGCAGTAGGGAATGAGCATCGAGTTCCTTGAACGCCGCACCTTTGAGGATTGTTTCCTCGTGAAGAAAGTGATTCTCGATGGCAAAGATGAACTCTTTGACGCCGTCCGAGAATTTGGCTTCGCTCCAATCGGCTCGGAGGGTTTCAGTAAGGTGGTCCAGGCGGGACAACAGACCGAAATGGTTTTCGTCGATGAAAACGTTCCCGCTGGCTTGAATGTCCCGAATATGCACCGATTACGCCGTTCCTGATCGTCTCATACCACCAGCTCTTAATATTCCCCTTTTGGGTCCACAATCAAATGACTTTGGTCAGCCGTTTTTCGCGGTCGGTCAAACCGCGTCAAACTGTTCCGTTCGAAAGCCCCGGCGTTCGTCCGGAAACTCGTGGCTGCCGGCTTTCACGACGGTGTTGGTGAGGACACGTTCTGCATTGCTCATGCGGCAGGACAGCATCTTCTGGGCATAGGCTAGCGCCACCTTCGCGTAGGCGGGATCGTCGATGCAGTTGTGGAGTTCCCAGGGATCCTTTTCCAGATCGAAAAGCAGGGGCGGCAAGCTGGTGAAGTGGACGTATTTATAACGCTCGCCGCGCAGCATGCCGATACCGCATTCGTCGGGCCGAAGACCAAGGGCATTCTCGCTGAAGGGAAAACCGACGTCGCGGAAATCGTATTCGAAGAACGCCTCCCGCCGCCAATCCGCCGGTGTTTCATCGTGCATCCAGGGGAGCAGGCTGCGGCCGTCGCATTGCCTTGGGACGTCCGCCCCCAGCCATTTCAGCACGGTCGGCATGACATCGATGTTTTCACTGAAGGCGTCGACCACCCGGCCCCGCGCCGCATCCGCTTCTGGTCGGGGGTCCCTGATGATCAAGGGAATGTGGAAAGCGCAGTCGAACCAGCCCGATTTACCGAGCAAATGGTGATCGCCCATGTATTCGCCGTGATCGCTGGTGACGACGATCAAGGTGCGCTCGTATTGGCTGGTCGCCTTCAGGTGATCGATAAGGCGGGCGAAATTATCCTCAACCTCGTTGATCATACCGTAGTAGGTGGCGCGCAGTTGGGCGATTTCCCGATCCGTCATATCCGCCGGGCGCTTTTCGACCCCTTCGCACCAGTGGTGCGGCGTGTTGTTTCCGATCTGATAGGCAAGATAAGGATGGGCCGCTTGCTCCGCCTTGACCGAATTTGCCCTGGCAGGAGCCGGAACGTCCTCGGGCCGGTAGCGGTCGTGGTAGGGCTCCGCAACGATGAACGGCGGATGCGGCCTGAGGTAGCTGGCGTGAACGAACCAGCCGCCGCTTCTTTGGTCGTCGACATAATCCATCACCCGGTCGGTCAAAAAACGGCTGTCGCTGTCTTCTGCTTTATAAACCGGGGGCGCAAAGGAAAATGCCCGGCCGGCGGCGTCCTCACGATCGGTCTGGTGAAGAAAGATATCAAACTGACGTTCGGGCACCGCGTAACCCTTCGTTCGCAGATCGTCGAGCCACAGTTCAACGTTGGTTCCCAGCGGCAGGCAGTGCTCCATACCGGGCAGCGCTTGTTCGAAGTTCTCCAGCAACGGATCGCCCGGCTCGAGGTGGCGCGGATCGTGGGTTGTGTCGGTATAACCGAAGAGGGCCGGCGTATAGCCGAGCTCACGGACCTCAAGCGCCAGGTTGGTGAAGCGCGCATCGAGCGGCGTGCCGTTGGTGCCTGAGCGATGATTCTGTAGATACATCCCGGTCCACAGGCTGGCGCGGGACGGACCGCAGGGAACGGCCTGGGCGAAGTGCCGGCGGAACAAAACGCCCTCCGCCGCCAGGGCATCGAGATGCGGCGTGCGCAATACCGGATGACCGGCTGCCGACAAACAATCGCCGCGCCACTGATCGAAAGTGACCAGCAAAACATTCCATTCCGGCATGACCAAGCTCCCCCGACCCGAACCGAGACGGCGTCGAGTTTAGCGTCAAGCGTTTGCGGAAACGAAGCGCGTTCTTAACCGAAAATGGCGGCCGGTCAGCGCTTCAAATTTTCGATCAGGACCGCCATGCCTTGGCCGGCCCCGAGGCACATGCTGACGACGGCGTAGCGGCCCCCTGTGTCGGCCAGGTGGTGCATCGCCGTCATCGTCATGCGCACCCCGGTGGCGCCCGGCGGGTGGCCGATGGAGATGCCGCCGCCGTAGAGGTTCGTCGCCTCGCGCGGGATGCCGAGCTGTTTTTCGGCGTGCAGGTTGACCACCGCGAAGGCCTCATTGATCTCAAAATAGTCGATATCGCTGACTTTCAATCCCGTTCGCTCCAGCAGATTTTCGATCGCCGGCACCGGCCCGACGCCCATGATGCGGGGTGGCACGCCGACCACAGCCCAATCCACCACGCGCGCCTCCGGTTCGATGCTTTCGGTCTCGGCCGCCTCACGATCGCCGACGAAGACGAAGGCCGCCCCGTCGGTCACGCCGCTCGAATTGCCGGCACTGACCTGCCCGCCGGCACGGAACGCCGGTTTGAGTTTCGCCAGTTTCTCCAAAGTTATTTCCGGGCGTGGATATTCATCGTGCTCCATCAGGCGCGTGCCCCGCCCCTCGGGCACCTCGATGGGTTCGACCTGCTTGCCGAGAAAGCCTGAGGCGATGGCGGCGCCGGCACGCTGCTGGCTCATCAACGCCCACTCGTCCATGTCGTCGCGGCGGTACTGGTAATCGTCGGTCAGGTTCTCCGCCGTTTCCCCCATCAGTTCAAGATTGAAGGGATCGCGGTAGGCGTAATCCAGCATGTCGATGGCGGTTTGCGGCCCCCGCTTGCTCCCCCAACGCGCCTCGGTCATTACATAGGGCGCACGGGAGTAGTTTTCGTAACCGCCCGCCAAGGCCAAACGGCTGTGACCGGAAATGATCTGTTCGGCCGCGGAGATGATGGCCTGTGTGCCCGAGCCGCAAGCCCGCGAGACATTGAGGGCCTGGCTTTCCACCGCCATGCCGATGTTGAGGGCGATGACGCGGCCGCTGAACAGACCGCCCTGATCGACCGGCAGGGTATTTCCGCAAACCAGATGATCGACTTTTTCGGCGTCGAGTCCGATGTCGGCGAGGCTCGCCTTTGCGGCGTGGGCGGCGAGCTTGTCGCCCTCGATATCCTTGAGCGATTTTCCGAAGTCCCCGAACGGCGTCCGCTTGCCGCCCGCCAACACAATATCCGTCATCGGTTCAATTCCTGGTCCAGTATGCGATTTGCCGCAGCGTTATAATCGAGCTCGCCGTTGCGGACGCGCTCGACGATGTTATCGACCTGTCCGCCGTTGAGCGCCCGGAAGCGTTCCTGGGCGATCTGGCCAACGGTTTCCGTCAGATTACGCAGGATGCGCGGCGTCATATCGACCGCGCCGCCCTCCAACCGCATGGCCTCGTCGTGGGCGATCACGGCGTCGGTCAGTTCGCCAATCCCCTCCCCCGTCGTCGCGACGGTGCCGATCACCTCGACGTGGGCGGCGTCGGCCTTGCGCAAGTGGAGCATGGCCTTCAGTGCTTTCTTGGTCTGATCCGCCATGGGCAGATCGAACTTGTTGACGACGAGGACGTCGGCGATTTCGAGAATGCCGGCCTTGATGGCCTGCACGTCATCGCCGAGACCGGGCGCGCTGACCACCAGCTTGGTGCCGGCGACGTCGGCCACCTCAACTTCCGATTGGCCGGCGCCGACGGTTTCGATCAGCACGACATCGAGGCCGGCCGCGTCCATCACGTCGACGATGCGGCCCGCCGTGCGCGTCAGGCCGCCAAGGTGCCCGCGGGAGGCCAGCGAACGGATGAAGACGCCGCTGTCGCCGGAATGCTCCGCCATGCGGATCCGGTCGCCCAAGATGGCGCCGCCGCTCAAGGGGCTGGAAGGGTCGACGGCGATGACGCCGATCGTCAGTTCACGACGGCGCAATTCGCCGATGAAGGCGTTGACCAACGTCGATTTGCCCGCACCCGGCGGACCGGTGATACCGATGGTCATGGCCCGGCCGGTTTTGCCCCTCACCGCGGCTTGCAGTGCCGCGGCCTCCGGTGTTTCGTTCTCGACCAGCGTGATGGCCCGTGAGAGGGCCGTCGGCTTGCCCTGTATGAGGGCGTCGACAAGGCGTTCCAGCCGGTTGGGTTCGGCCTCCGTCATGCCACCACAAGCGGCTGACCGAAGCCAAGTTCGTCCCGCAGCACTTTGATGCTCTCGCCCTGCGTAGCACCCGCCCTCGCGGCATCGACGACCTTTTCGTAAACATTGGCGTCGTTGCTGTTGGCCGCTTCGGCAAGATCGCCCAGCGCCCGGGTTACGGCCTCGTTGTCGCGGCGCATCTTGTAGTCCGCCAGGCGCTCCAGATAGGCGTCGATATCGCTCTTCTCCGGACGGGGCAGCGGTTTGACGGGAATCTCCGTTTCCTGCTCCACCTGGTAGGCGTTGACGCCGACGATCTTTTCCTCACCGGCGGCAACCTTGTCCTGGAAGGCGTTTGCCGAGTCGCCGATCTTGGTCTGCACCCAGCCGCTTTCGACCGCCTTGTACATGCCGCCGAGGCCGTCGATGGTCCCGATGATGGCGAGCATCTCCTCTTCCATCTGGTCGGTCAGGCGTTCGATGTAATAGCTGCCGCCGAGGGGATCGGCAACGTCGGTCAGGTGCGCTTCCTCGCGCAGGATGTTCTGGCTCGAAACCGCGATGCGGGCCGCCTCCTCCGTCGGCGTGCCCAGGACCTCGTCGAACGAATCGGTGTGTAGCGACTGCAAGCCGCCGAAAATGCCGGCAATGGCCTGTGCGGTGACGCGGGAAATGTTGTTAAGGGGTTGCTGCCTGGTAAGGTCGACGCCCGAGGTCTGACCGTGGAACTTGAAGCGCTGGGCCTTGGGGTTGTCCACGCCGAAACGGTCGCGTACGAGCCGTCCCCAGATCCGCCGGCCGGCCCGGAACTTGGCGATTTCCTCGAAGAAGCTGATGGAGATATCGAAGAAGAACGTAAAGCGCGTTAGCACGTCATCCATGTCCATGCCGCGGTCGCGGCAGTCCTCTGCGTACTGAATGGCGGTGCAAAGGGTATACGCCATGGCCTCCGCCGGCGTCGCGCCCGCCTGCTGCATGTGCTGGCCAACCACGGAGACCGGGTTCCAGTTCGGGATGCTTTCGCGCGAAAAGGCGATGTGGTCCAGCAGCACGCGGCGCGAACCCGGCAGGGCCAGCCGGAAGAACATGTGGTTGGCGACGAAGTGGGAAATGTAGTCGCTCTGGTTGGCCGTGCCCGAGATCTTGGTCCAGGGAATCTGCCGCCGCTCCGCCACCGCCAGCACCTGGGCCAGCATGGTGAAGGGCAAGGGATCGTTCAAAGCCGTCGAAATCTCGTCGATCGGAATGCCGTCGAGGGCGATTTCCATATCCTCGACCGTATTGACCAGGGTTCCGCAATTGCCCAGCAGCAAGGGATCGACGGTATCGGCGTCAACGCCCCGGAAGATGGTCGTGCAAGGGATCAGGCTGAGCGCCGTGGCGCCCGCCTCCAGGATCTCACGCAGGCGCACGTTGTAGTCTTCCGGAATGCCCAGACCGATCAGCTGGCGCTGGGTCCAAGCCCGGCCGCGGTGCATTGTCGGATAGATGCCGCGTGTATAGGGCGCTTGGCCGGGAAAGCCGAGCTTGCTTTCGTACGCCTCGTTGTTCCAGTCATTGGGTGAGTAGAGGGGCTGGATCTCGATACCGGAGCGGTTGCGGACCTCTTTGCCGTCAGGCAACTGGCGGGCATAGGCTTCCTGCCAGTCATCAAACCCCGGAAGCGCCATTTGAGCCGTGTCAGACATGTGTCGGTCTCCTCGATACTTGTATCGTCCGTCAGTCGAGCCGCTGGGGATCGTTTTGGGCGTCGGCGGCAAGCGATTTTATGCTCTCAACGATGTCGGCGACATCGGAGCCGGGATGGAACACGCGCGCCACGCCCGATTCCATCAACTCTTTTTCCTCGTTGTCGGGCACGATGCCACCGACGACGACGCGAATATGGCCCAGTCCCTCCTCGCCGATCTTCGTCATGAGCTTGGGCACCAGAAGATGATCCGTGGCCAGGGAACTGATGCCGATGACATCGACGTCCTCCTCCATCGCCAGTTTCGCAACGACCGGAATCTCCTGCCACGGGCCGGTATAGACTACCTCCACGCCGGCATCGCGCAGGGCGGCGGCGACAACCCGGCTGCCGCGGTCGTGGCCGTCCATGCCGATCTTGGTGACCAGCACCTTCGCGGGTCGCTGGAGCTTGCGTTCGTCGGTCATCTGTCGTCATCCTCTATTTTCAACTGGCGCTTCAGGATTTCCATTACTTCGTGCGTGATCTGTTCGGGGTTCATGCCGCCTGGCCGGTACCAGCTCTTGGCCCAGTTGAGGGCCCCCAGCAACGTAAAGAGAAGTGCGGTGCGGTTGCTGTTCGGCGGTAGGGACAAGGAATCGATCATCCTGCGGAACCGGCCTTCATAGCCGTCACGCAAGTTTTGCAGCCGGTCCTTATCGGGCGGCACATCGTCGGGGAAAACGCGCAGGATCACCTGGGCATAATCGCTGTCGTCCAGCAGCATCTTGGTGTGGGCGCGGCACGCCGCCTCCAGTCTTAGCCATGGATCGTCGATGCCCGCCGCGGCGCCGTCGACCTGCTCCGAGAGTCGCCTCACCCCCTCCTCGTAAACGGCGATGAGGAGATCATCCTTGGACGGAAAGTGATAGTAGACGGAACCGGCGAGCATGCCGGCGTCGCTGGCAATGTCCCGCATGGTCACGGCGTGAAAACCGCGACTGCCAAACTGCTTCGCAGCGGCGTCCAACAAATGCTCCCGGCGATTGTCCTGTCGGGGCCCACGGCTTGAGCGCTTGCGGGAGTCCTTGCTTCCTTCGACGCGTTTTTTGGTTCTTACAGCCATGAGGCATTAAAACAAACGCTTGTTTGGTATTCAAGAAAAATAACCGGCCTCCGGCGGGATAATTGCGGTGTGCGTATCTTTGATTGCGGTTACTCTTTGCCATAATATGATTTGGTGATTCAAATTCAGGATATTTGCCATTTGTGAACAAATGATAAGATCAATTACCGCCTTACGTTGTATCCCGACTTCGATCTTAAGCGCGTTCACGCTCGTCGGAATGACGTTTGTTGCCGGTTGTGCCGGCGAGGTCACCAAAACGTCGGACAACGTACCAATTGCAAAAAAAGCCGCCGTCGCCTATCCCGACTGGCCCCTCCATATGATCGTGGCGGACAAGTACGGTAAGGTTGAGTCGAAATCCTTCCCCGAGAATTACGAGTGTATGAGGGTCGACCCTTCGGACGGCCCCCAACCCGACCGGAATTTTTACGATTGCCACATTGAAAACGTTTTGAGCCACCTTGCCGCAGCGGCACGCCTCAAACTCCAGGAAAAAAAGAAACTCAAGCTCCTGATCTTCATCCACGGCGGGTTGAATGGATTAAAGAGTTCGGCGGAACGCGTGCGACTGCATACCGGCCAAATTCTTCGTGACGGTTACTACCCGATATACCTGAACTGGAATACCAGCGGTTTCAGTTCCTACGGTGACCAAGTTCTCAATGTCCGCCAGGGTGAACGGATCGACAGCTACCCCAACGACGAACATCGACACAAACGCCGGGCGATACGTGCGCTGGAAACGGCGATCGGCACGCCGCTGTATTTTATCGGGGACGTGCTGGAGGGCTTCGTTCGGGCACCTGCATCCTGGCTCAACCAGGGCACCCAGTTGTTGGAGACCGGGTTTCTGGCGTTGCGCTCACCGGACCAGACCTACGGCGGTTCCCGTTGGCCGGATGTTCGTGACAGCAACAACGTCATTTCCCTTTACGAGGACAAGAAACCGCCGCTCAACGTGACCAGCCGGGCTTTATTTACCGCAACGGCGCCGGTCAAACTGCTCACGGTTCCGTTCGTCGATTCGTTGGGAAAAACGGCTTGGGACAACATGCTGCGGCGCAGCCGCGCCGTGATCCGCACCCACTCCGATCTCGCGCAGGATTGCTTTGATCGTTCGTTGCCGAACGGGCCCGGTCATGCGTGCAGTCCCAAAGGCAGCGGCGCGTTTGCCCTTTTCATGTCCGATCTGGATTCCTTCCTGGACAAGCGGCCCTTGGCGAGGTCGGGAAAGACGCTCCGGGAAAGCGTCGAGATATCCTTGATCGGTCACAGCATGGGGGCAATCGTTGCGAACGATTTGTTGCGGGAGTTCGACATCCATTTCGATAATATCGTCTACATGGCCGGCGCGGCGACGATACGCCATTCCTACAACACATTGATTTCCTATTTGTGCATGACGCGCCATAGCCGTTCCCGTTTCTATAATCTCAGCCTGCATCCGGCCGCGGATGCGCGCGAGATCACGTTCGGTGGAGTTGCCCCCAGCGGCAGCCTGCTCGAGTGGATCGACGGCATGTATGAAGAGACCGATTCGCCGCTGGATCGAACCATTGGCAAATGGCTCAATGTTTCCCGCAGCAAACACATCTTTTCGCCTTCTCTCCAAAGCCGAATGATCTTCAAGGTGTTCGGCACGCCGGATCAGGGGCCCTGGAAACACGGCGACTTCAACGACGAGATCAAAATCGCCTCTCCCGCAAATCCATCTGAGTCCGAAACGATCTACAATTACTGGATGCCCCGTTACTGGGGAGATCGCGCGTTGTTCGCGAAACCCGAATCAGCCGACCGGGCGGCGGCGTTCGATACGGCCAGTTGCCTGGGCTACGGCACCGACAGGGAGTGAAATACAAGGCCCATTAGCGGGAGCGGTTGAGCCAATCGTCGGCGATTTGTCCTAGTCTCTTCGAACTTTGCCGGAGTGAACCCAGTTTGGTGTTCCCGATGTGGTCATGGAACGTCTTGAACGTCTCCCCCATTTCGGTGATCTCGCCCATCAGGCGCTCCAAATTGTGGCGGTATTGTTCCACGCCCTCCCGCTGAGCTTTCAATTCGGCTTCCATATTCGAAACCGCCTGCTGCAGACGGTCGAAAGCCGCCGAGCGGCGATCCGTAAGAGTTTCGGGATTTCCGAAATCGAGGGTAACGACGTTTTCACCACAATCCATGACAGCGCCAAACTTCCAACAAGACGTCCGGGATATTGCCGGATCGCCGTCCCAAAAAACCGGGTTGTGCGCTGTCCTACCCTCCCCCTAATGGGGTAAAAGCGGGCACATGTTCGGCGGGTTTGCAACCCGCTCTTTATCGCCGTTCCGTCAGGTGGCCCCTAGTCCAACCATCGGCCCGACACTGGTTATGTATGTATTCTAATTTCGGCGAACAACAAGTTTCGACCGCATCTCCACATACGTCTGCATATTGTGGAAAATTGACAGTGGGGGCGTTAATCCGACGAGAAATTGACTGGATGGGGAAACGGCGAGCGTAAGGTTATGCCGACGGCGTCAATGCCCCCAAGATTTTCGGCACGGCTTCGGGCAGATCGTCCGCAATCAGGCCCACGCCCAAGGTCCGTCCGGCTTCGCCATGCAGCCATACGCCGGCGCAGGCAGCCTCGAACGGCGCCATTCCCTTTGCCATCAGACCTGTCACCACCCCGCCCAAAACGTCGCCCGAACCTGCGGTGGCGAGTGCCGGCGGAGCGTTGGTGTTGATCACGGCCTGACCGTCGGGAGCCGCCACGACGGTGTCCGCGCCCTTGAACACGACGACGGCGCCGCTGACTTGCGCCGCCACCCGGCACCGCACCAGCTTGCCTTGCACCGCTTCATCTTCATCGCCGAACAGACGTGCAAACTCCCCGCTGTGAGGGGTTAGCACGCATGACGCCGGTATCGCCGCAAACAGCTCTCCGGGATTGTCTTCGAATACAGTCAGGGCGTCCGCATCAAGAACGCAGGCAAGACCGCTTTGCAGTGAGGCGAGCACGTTTTGCCGCGTGGCCGAGGTCACGCCATTACCCGGCCCCAGCAACACCGCATTATGGCGCCGCTTGGGCAGGAACTCGGCGAATTCGTCGGGCGTGTCGCAGACCGCCGTCATGATGGCGCTCGTGCGAGCAGCGTGAACCGGCACGGCGTCAGCCGGGCAAGCGAGCGTGACCAAACCTGCGCCCACGCGCAGGGCCGCCAGCGCGCCGAGATGGGCCGCGCCTGAACTCGCTGCATTGCCACTGGCAACCACGGCATGGCCGCTCTGGTATTTGTGGCCGGTCATATCTCGAACCGGTATGTGTTCAAGCCAAAGGGCGGGATCGTTTTCCCAGGTGTTGGGACCGATGTCCGCCAGAACGGCGTGGGGAATGCCGATGTCAACGACCTCGAGGTCTCCGCACAACTCACGGCCGGGGTACAGCAGATGCCCGGGCTTGCGGCGGAAGAAGGTGACGGTTGCGTCGGCCTTGAGCGCCGTACCCAGAACCTGGCCGGAATCCCCATGAAGCCCACTGGGCACGTCCACGGCCACAACCGGCGTCCCCGCCCTCGATACCGCGTCGATCGTTTCAGCCACCACGCCTTCGACCGGTCGGGCCAGCCCGGCACCGAAGACGGCATCGACGACGACGTCGGCGCCTACCGCCGATTGGGCGGACAACGCCTCGACGTCACCCGTCCAGCGCTGCGCCATGACGGCGGCATCGCCTTTCAACGCGTCCCGTTGACCGAGCAGCGCGACGCTAACGTCCCAACCGGCTTCCCCCAGATACCTGGCCGCCACGAACCCGTCACCGCCGTTGTTGCCGGGTCCGCACAGAATCGCGACGCGGCCCACCGGCCAGCGTGAGGCAACGGCGCCGGCAACCCCCGCTCCGGCCGCCTCCATGAGACTTTCGCCGGACGTCCCCGCCGCCATGGCCGCCTGATCGGCGGTGTACATCTCGGCGACACTGAGGATTTCCGGCGCAGACATGAAGCCGGTTAGGTATCGAGCTCGGGACGGGCTGTTTGCGGCCGAACCCGCTCGAAAGCCCGGGCAGCGCGCAGCACCATGCCGTCGCGAAATTTCGGACCGACGATCTGCAAGCCAACAGGCAGCCCCTTGGAAGTGAAGCCGCACGGCACCGTCGCCGCCGGCTGGCCAGTCATGTTGAAGGGATAGCTGAAGGGCGTCCAACGCAGCCACCGCAACGGATCGTCATCGCCGTCGGGCGCAAGCTGTCCAGCATCGAACGCCGGCACCGCCAGGGTCGGCGTCAGCAGCAAATCAAATTGCTCATGGAACAAGTTCATGATTTGGCCGAGTTTGGCCCGGGCGGCGTTGGCGGCGGAAAGTTCTAGCATGGTTATCTCGCTGCCCTCTTCGGCGAGCTCCCGAAAGGCGGGTTCCAGCAGTTCGACCTTTTCCTCGGGCAGCGTACTCACCAGATAGGCCGAGCTCGACCACCAGATCACACGAAAGACCGACGTCGGATCAACGAACCCGGGATCGTACTTCTCAACCCTGGCCCCGAGCTCCGTAAAGGCCGTCACCGCCGTTGCCACGATGTCGGCGACCTCACCGTCAACCTCCGCGTAACCAAGGTCGGGGCTGAAGGCGACGCGCAAGCCGCGGATACTTTCGCTGACGCCGTCGTGCCACTTCCGCTCGAGATAGGGTAAGGCCTGCCAGTCCCGGTGATCGGGTTTCGCCATGGCGGTCAACATGAGCGCCAGGTCGGTGACCGTTCGCGCCATGGGTCCGACGTGGCTCAGCGTGCCATAGGGACTGGGCGGATAGACCGGCACGCGGCCGAAGCTCGGCTTCAACCCCGGAATGCCTGTGAAGCCGCAGGGAATGCGGATCGACCCGCCACCGTCGCCGCCTTGAGCCAACGCGCCCATTCCCGCCGCCAGGGCGGCTGAGGCGCCGCCGCTCGAACCGCCCGGCGTCTTGTCCAGGTTCCACGGATTGCGGGTAATCCCCGTCAGGGGACTGTCGGTCACACCTTTCCAGCCGAATTCGGGGCTGGTCGTCTTGCCGATCAGGATCGCTCCAGCTTCCCGCAGTCGGGCGACGGCGGGGGCGTCTTCGTCAGCTACATCATCACCCTTGCTGGTCAATGACCCCCGCCCCGTCGGCCAGCCTCGTGCCAGGTTCAGGTCCTTAATCGAAGTCGGTACGCCGTCGAGCAATCCAACCGGCACCTGTCGGATCCAGCGGTCTTCCGATTTCTTCGCCTCGGCCCGCGCAGCTTTTTCGTCGACAAAGCAGAACGCGTTGATTTTGTCGTTGAATTTTTCAATGCGCTTCAGGGCCACGTCGACGGCTTCCACCGGCGACAAGGATCGATTGTTGAAGCGCATGGTCATTTCGCCGGCGGACATGTAGGCGATATCGTCTGACACTTTGTTGCTCCCTCCCGTTGTGCCCCGCTATTGTTCACGGCGAATACAGGGGGCGCAAGGGCGGCGGTGGGCATCGCCGACCCGATGGAGGATAATGGCGTGAAAGTAATCGTACTGGGTGGTGGCGTGGTCGGCGTTTCGACGGCCTACTATCTAAGTTTGGAAGGCCACGACGTCGAGGTGATCGACCGGCAGGCGGGCGTCGGTCTCGAAACGAGTTTCGCCAACGCCGGTCTTATCGCCATTGCCCACGCCTCGCCGTGGGCGGCGGCGAAAACGCCCTGGCAGACGTTGGGTTGGCTCGGCCGAAGCGATGCACCTGTCTACCTGAGGTTCAAGTTCGATCCGGCCTTTTGGTCGTGGGGTCTGAAGTTCCTGCGTCATTGCACCGATGCCCGCGAGACCGAGGGCCGCGAACGGCTCAAACGGATGGTGCACTACAGCCTCGACAAACTGATCGAACTCAGAACCGCCACCGGCATCGCGTATCACCAGCGGACCGACGGCTTTCTCTCGCTATACCGTTCGCCCAAGAATTTCGCCGCAGCGGCCGCGGCAGCCGAAAAGCGCATCGCCGACGGCGCGCCGAAGAACATCGTCGAAGCGGCCGATTGCCTGGAGATGGAGCCCGCACTGAAGAATTCGAACGTCAGCATAGCGGGCGGCATTCACTCCTCGATCGACGAAAGCGGCGACGCCTTCGTATTTACGCAGCAACTGGCCGAATTTTGCCGGAACAGGGGCGTGGAGTTCCGGTTCAACACATCCATCAAGTCGATTGAAAGTACGGGGAGCCGGATCACGGGCATTCGCCTGAACGGCGACGACGAACCGCTGCAGGCCGACGCGTACGTCCTGGCCCTGGGAAGCTACAGCCGTGCCTTCGCTCGAACGCTCGGACTCGATCTGCCGATCTATCCGATAAAGGGTTATTCCGTCACGCTGCCGATAACGGATGGCGCTGCGGCACCCTCCCTCTCGCTGGCGGACGAGGACAAACGCATCGGCATGAGCCGGTTGGGCGGCCGCATGCGGATTGCCGGTACTGCCGAGATCGCCGGTTTCGATCTTGAATTGAACAGGGCAAGGTGCCGCAACATCGCCGAGGTTGGAAAAGAGTATTTTCCCGACTCGTGCGACCATCAGGCAGCCGAGTTCTGGACGGGGTTGAGGCCGGTCACGCCCGACGGGCCGCCCATTCTGGGTAAGGCCGGCTACGACAACCTGTTTCTCAATACCGGCCACGGGACGCTTGGGTGGACGATGGCCTGCGGCTCGGGGCGGATCACCGCGGACCTGATTGCCGGCAGACAGCCGGAAATCAAACTCGACGGCCTGACTTTGGCGCGGTATCAATAGGCCATGCCGAAACAAGGTCGTCATCCGCACCTAAATCGCGGCGGAATACGTTCCCGTCTCGCGGTTTGGGTCATTGCCGTCAATTGCCTGACACTGGCCGCGTGCGGCGGCTCGGACCTGGACAGTTTGGAAGCCGATACCTTTTTCGAGCAGGCCCTGCCCACTTGGATCGTGCCCGATTTACGGGACGATTACATGGCTAAGCGATGGATCCAGCCGCACAATACCGCCCGGGCTGTCGAACGAGATGAGTACGGGGAACCGGTTCTCGAAATTTCGTTCTGGACCTGGCCGCGAGGGTTCCCCTGGCCCTGGCCGCTGCCCAATCCGTCGCCCGCCCGCTAGAACCTGAGCCGGGGTATTCGTTTAGTTTTCCAGAATTTCCCGGGCCAGGGCGTCCGCCACCTCGTTCGTCGTCCGATTGCCGGCCTCGGCACGCTCGAATATTTCGCTCAGCGTGTCGCCGATGGCCAGCAGCCGGGCTGTCGCCCGCTCTTCGTTGAAGCCGCTTTCCATTGCATCGCCGACCCAAATGACGCCCCCGGCGTTGATCACGTAATCCGGTGCGTAGAGAATTCCGCGCTCCGCAAGCGCCGCGCCGTGGCGGTCTTCCAACAGAACATTGTTGGCCGATCCGGCGATGATGTCGCATTCGAACCTGGGGATGGTCTGATCGTTGATCCCGGCGCCCATGGCACACGGCGCGAATACCTCGACGTCGGCCAATATGATTTCATCGACCAGTACGGCTTCGGCATCGTATTCCTCCACACAGCGCGCCACCGCGCTCTCATTGACGTCCGCCACGACGAGCCGGGCGCCTTCCGCATGGAGAAGTCGCGCGAGTTCCCCGCCAACATGTCCGACACCCTGGATGGCGACGCCCAGGCCCTCCAAATCGGCCCGGCCCAGCTTGTGCTTCACTGCCGCTTTGATGCCCGCCAAAACACCGATTGCCGTCGCCGGAGAAGGATCGCCGGATTCTTCGGTGGACGTTCCGTGGATGTAATCGCTTTCCTTGGCGGCCCAATCCATGTCCCGTATCGATGTTCCGACGTCCTCGCCCGTATGATAGCGGCCGCCGAAGCCGTCGACGGCACGCCCGAAGGCCCTGAACAGGGCTTCGGTCTTGTCCGTGGCGGGGTCGCCGATAATGACCGATTTGCCGCCTCCCAACGGAACCTTGGCCAGCGCGTTCTTGTAGCTCATACCCTTTGACAGCCTCAGCGCATCGAACAGTGCGTCTGAGTCGTTGGCATACGGGTGCATGCGGCAACCGCCGGCGGCCGGTCCGAGACGCGTCGAATGGATGGCGATGATCGCGCTCAACCCGGCATCCTGATCCTGAAAAAAATGAACGCCCTCGTGGCGGTCCCATGCGGGAGAATCAAAAACTGACATACCAATTCCTTTCGCTATGGCACCGCCGGGCGCCGTTCGTCGCTCGGCGGCGGAACCAATCCGGACAACTACGTTTGGTGCTTGCGGCGCACCTCTTCGACCTGACCCGTTTCGAAAGCCAAATCCGGATCGCCGCCGGCATCCAGCATGGCTTGACGGGCGGCGTCCCTCAGTTTGATCGCAGCCGACCAATCCCCTCCCTCGGGCTCGACGGCCGGGCAGATAATCAGGCTGAGGCGTGTACGGCGGGGGAACCAGGATCCCTCCCGCAAGGTAAAACGCGTCCCCTTGATCGCCATGGGAATGATCGGCGCTTGCGCCTCGGCGGCTACCATGAAGGCACCCATGCGGAACGGGAGAAGCCCCGGCATCCGCCCGAAAGTCCCTTCCGGAAACACGGCCAGCGTCCGGCCCGACTTCAAGGCGTCCAGCATGCGCGACGAATCCTCCACGCTGCGCTGCGTATCGAATCGCTCGACGAACAACGATCCGAGATGGGCGACGAAGGACTTGGTCAGCCAGGAGTTTTTTAGTTCGCCCTTGGCAGCAAATCCCAAATCCCCCGGAATTGAAGCGAAAAGTACCAGAGGGTCCATGTAGCTTGAGTGATTGGCCACGATAACCTTGGCGCCGGCCGGCAGATTCTCCAATCCTTGAACGCGCGGAGTCGTGCCGGTCAGGGCAAAGATGAATTTTGCCGCCCAACGCACAAAAATTTGGCCGAAGCGGTTGCTGGGAACAAGCGACACCAGCGGCCAGACGGGCACCGCGCAGATCCCCACCATGAGCCACCACCAGCCGGCATAGATATGTTCACCGACGCTCCTCAGCAGTCGGCTCATTTCGGGTATCACCGATGACGCCCCGAGCCGCGCGATTTGCATCCAGACCGCCCGGCGGCGCGGCGTGATGGCACCCTTTTCGTAAGCCAAGCGGTTGGCATCCCGGCGGATCTTGCCGCTTGAGGTCTTAAGCACGGCTTGCGGCATGACGAGGGCAACGTCATCGGGCGGCATGCCGAGAATATCGCCGGCGGCGAGTTCGATATCGCGACGGATATCGCTGCGTTTCTCCGCATCCGTTTCCCTGGTCTCCGCCATTACCACCAGGCGCTCGGTGCCGCTGCCTTCGTCCTTGCTGCCGAAGACGGCGACGCAGCCGGTGCGAACGCCATCGACGTCACCGACGGCGCGTTCAATTTCCTGGGGATAGATATTACGGCCAGCCTTGATGATGATGTCCTTGGCGCGGCCGGTCAGATAAACGTCACCCGCCAGCAAGTAGGCATAATCTCCGGTATCGAGCCAGTCGCCGTCGAAGAGCCTGGCGGTCGCTTCGGGGTTGCGAAAGTACCCGGTGGTCGAAGACGGGCCGCGGAACTGGAAGCGGCCCTCTCGGCGTTCCGGCAGTTCGCGACCGGCATCGTCTACAACCCTGAATTCATGCCCCGGCAACGGCCAGCCGCAAGCGACGAACTCCAGGGCGTTGTTGTCGTCTTCGTCCGCCGGCACGGCATTGCCGCCTTTAGTGAAGGCATCCCTCTTCACCCGGTCGATCGGGGGCTCGCGCCCCATCGGGGGAAAGGCCAATCCGACCGAGGATTCTGCCAATCCGTAGACTGGTTTCATGGCCTCAAGGGTAAACCCGTATTCGGAAAAGCGCTCGGCAAACGCGCGCATGGTGTTGGGTATGACGGGCTCGGCGCCGTTCGCAGCGACACGCCAGGAGGACAGGTCCAGACCCTCGATATCCTCAGCCGCAATCCTCTTTTGGCAAAGTTCATAGGCGAAGTTCGGCGCCGCGGAAAGAGACCCCTGATAGCGATGAATGGCCCATAGCCATCGTTCGGGACGGGCCAGGAATGTCAGCGGCGACATCACTACCAATTTGACGGCATGATAGAGGCTTCCCATCCAGGCCCCGATCAAGCCCATGTCGTGATAGAGCGGCAGCCAACTGACGAAGACGTCGGTGGAATCCGCGTTCAGCGCCTGCCCCATTGCGCGGACATTGGCGAGCAGGTTGGCGTGGCTCAGCATCACCCCTTTGGGATTGCCCGTGCTGCCGGAGGTGTATTGCAGGAAGGCGATGTCGCCCGCCTTCAGGACCGGCCAGGCCGTGCCCTCCGGCACGCTTTCCCTGAGATCGTCGACGGTTTCGACGTACCCGAGTTCCGCCACCTTGGCCTTGAGGAAGCGCGCCAGCGGTTTGGCCTGAGGAACCGTGACGAGGACTTTCACGCGGGCGTTGGCGAGGATCCCGGCCTGACGGCGCAAATGATCCTCCAATTGGCTCAACCGCGCCGGCGGATAAATTGGGACGGGCACCGCGCCGGCGATAAGGATCCCGAAGAAAGCGTAAAAGAAATCCAATCCGGTCGGCAACATGATGCTCACGGCATCACCCGGCGCCACCCCGCGCTGACGCAACCCTTGCGCTGTTTCGCGCGCCCGGTCGCGCAACTCGACGTGGCTGAGCTCATGTTCGGCGCCCTCCTCGTCCAGGAAAACCATGTGCGGTCGGTCCGGGTGGGTGAGAACATGCCAATCCAGAACCTCGACGAGGGTGGTGGCGCCCGACGGCAGGGCGGACGTCCGGTCCAGCCCAGCGACCCGGATTTCCATGCCCTCCGATGAGGAGGTCCGCCGTCCACTGGCATTTTCAATTTCGCGAAGCAAATCTCTTGGCGATTCGGCGTTGGCCAAGAGCTGTTCCGGCAAATTGACGTCGAATGTCCGCTCGAGACGCATCAAAAGTTCGACGCGACCCAGGCTGTCCAAGCCGATATCCGCCTCCAGGGAACTGTCGAGGCCGACCTCCAAAGATGCCGATTTATGCGGATGCAGTTCGATCGCCAGAGCCCGAGTTACGTCCAGCACCGACTGCGGTGTGGCCTCGACCCCCGATGCTGCCTCACTGGCCGCGGTGCTCGACATGAATTCTCCCCAATTTTGAAAATCGAGCCGTCGTTATAAGTAAACGAAAACCGGTCGACCTTGCCACAAACAAAAAGTTGCGATTTGCCGTCAGGGCGGTGATCATCGTGCGCGGAAACCAGAGCGATATCCGTTTATCCGGAATTGCCAGATCTGAAAAATTCCTTGCATTGCAGGGATCCAAAGGCCCCAGGTGTTTCAAACAAATTCAGAAACAATCTAGGTGGCCAATATTTTTCTGGGGGTGGAATGCATCGCCGCCTGTCGGACAAGTTGCTCGACGCCTGTCAACTCGCCCTTGAACAGGGCCGCAAGGAGCTTGCGCGGCGGCTCAGGCTTATTCATCAGTCTCTGCTGGAAGACGAAGTAGCCCAGGGATACGAGCGCCGACTTGAGGACGAAGCTCTAAGGGAAATGGAAGAAGAGGAAAAAGACGGAAAGCCCTCGCCTAGCTGACGGTCGGCGCGAACTCCTTGGCTGCTTTCTTTGCCTTCTCGATTTCTTCCTCAGTCATCAAAAACTCGATCTCGTCGATCTTGCCCTGGATTTTCTTGTGCAATTTCCCCTTGGAGTTTTTCAAGGCCACATAATACCACTCGAGAGCCTTCACCTCGTTTTTCTTATGGCCAAATCCCCGCTCATAAAATAGGCCCATCATGTATTGCGCCCTGACGTATCTGTTCCGGGCGGCCTTTTCCATCCATTCCGCGGCTTTCTTGGGGTTCTTCTTGACCCCTTTGCCCGACTGGTACATTCCAGCGGTGTTGTACTGACCCAGATTCAGGCCCTGTTTGCCGGCCTTTTCAAATAACTTGAAGGCGCGCTTGGTGTTCTTTTGAACACCCAGTCCCTTCTTGTACAGCATGCCCAGGTTGTTCATAGCACGGGTGTGTCCGCCGCTGGCCAGCGGATACCATTCCGAATACGCCGTGCTGAAGTCGCCCGCACGGAAGGCGTCCATGCCCTTCTTGAAGTCCTGAGCATGAACCGAACCGGCGGCAACAAATATGAAAAAAACAAATAAACTTAGAGTAATTAGGCGAATACCCATGACAGCACTAAGTTTATTAGATGAAAAATCATTGCGGATTGTAGTGTTTATCATCGTCACATGCCTTTATCGGAGCGAACGAACTCCGAATACAAATATTATAGAGTAACCTTGCTGGGCGTCCAATCACCTCATCGAGAATACACAGATATAATTAGTACGAGGGAAAGCCAATGCTACTATCCGGTTCATGCCACTGTGGCGCCGTCGCTTTCCGGGTCGAGACCGGAAGCCCAATCCCATTTTTGCGCTGTTATTGCTCCGTCTGCCGAAAGACCGGCGGCGGGGGCGGATACGCCATCAACCTCGGCGCCGATGCGAACTCCCTGGAGGTGGACGGCAGGGAACACGTGCAGGTCTACCACAAGCTCGATGTGGATCCGGCCACGGGCGACGAAACGGAGGCGCCGGCGGGTCGCCACTTCTGCCGCAATTGCGGAACGGCGCTTTGGGTTTACGACCCGCGCTGGCCGGATTTGGTCCACCCGTTTGCCTCCGCCATAGACACGGAATTGCCGGCAGCGCCCCAGCATTCCCACATGATGCTGGCCTCGAAATCGGCATGGGTGCCGGTTGACGCCAAGCCCGGCGACGCCCAGTTCAATGAGTATCCCGATGAATCCCTGGCCGATTGGCATGCACGGCACGGCTTTCCCAATGCAGAGTAGGATTAAGCCTTGCCGCTCGGACCTGAATTCCCGCGTAGGCCGACGGCCCCTGAACCCAACCGGATAACGCCCTGATTGACTTGAGCTCGATCGTAATCACCGAGTAAGATTTATAACGCTCATAGGGGTGCAATTTCGGTTGGGGATTTGGGGGATTATGCGCGGAACGTTTTACCGCATGGTGGCAGTCGCGGCGTTGTTTTTCACGACAACGGCCGCCGCCTCAGATGGAAAAATTACCTTCGCCTACGTTCAATGGAAGCCGATGACCTTCATTGACGAGAAGGGAGAACCAAAGGGCATTTTCTTCGATATTGCCCGCGAGATTTTCGAGAAGAAGCAAGGCATCAAGCTCGAATTTCTCCAACTTCCGTGGAAGCGCGCTCAGCGAGCGGTCGAAAACGGAACCGCCGATTTCATGGTGACCGTCCCGACCACTGCCCGCCGGGAGTATGCCGCCGTGGGCGCCCATCCGTTTCACGCCGTCGACATGGCGCTGTTTACCTGGCGGGGGCATCCCCGGCTGACGCAACTGAGCCGGGCCAAATCCGTCGACGACTTGCTCGGCCTCGGTGTGACGGCGATAACCAATCTCGGCAACGGCTGGCATAAACAGAACGTCGAAGGCGCGGGCATCAAAACGCTTATCGCCAAGGCGGACGAGAATATTGCCATCATGCTGGGCGCCAAAAGGGCGGACTTCATGATCGATTCGAAGGTATCGATGAATCGGATCATCAAAGAGAAGAATCTCGGCGCGAAAATCATCCAGCTCAATCCCTCCATCGCGCAAATCAAAATGACGTTGCTGGTAAGCAATAAGTCGCGTTGGTTGCGGCACCTGCCAGAGTTCGACCGGATACACGGCGAACTGATTGCGGACGGCACGACCCGGCGTATTGTCGAAACCTATCTGGGAAACAATTGACCCCGCCGTCCGGCGTCTTGGGCTTCGCCGCCCCGGAGGTGTAAGATAACTTCCGCCGGCGTCGTCGAGGGTAGAGCACGCCGGTACCTGATTAGGATCAGAAATGACGGGATTGATCGGTCAACTGCTTGCCGGCCTGACTGTGGCAACGGTTCTGGCGGCCAGCGGCCCGCCGTCGCAAAAGCCGGAACCGGCAAAGCCGTCGGCACCCTCGCTGTCGGGCAACCTCACCGGCTGGCTGCTGGTGGCGGCGCCCCGCATGCGCGACCCGCGCTTTGACAAGACCGTTATCTTCATGGTGCATCACGACGACCGGAGCGCCATGGGATTGGTCGTGAACCGGCTGCTCGCCGTCGACTTGGCGTCGAAGCTGCTGGAACCGGAAGACGGCGCCGCCGACCGCGACAAGAAAAGCCGCGAAATCCGAATTCAATACGGTGGCCCGGTTGAAACATCCCAGGGCTTCTTCCTGCATTCGAACGATTACGCCGACCGGGGAACCGTCGCGGTCACGCGTAGCGTCTCCATGACGAGCAGCCGCGACATCCTCCACGCTCTGGCCGACGGCAAGGGCCCAAAACGAGGATTCCTCGCCATGGGGTATGCCGGCTGGGGGCCCGGCCAATTGGAAAGCGAACTGCGGCGCGACGCCTGGGTCACCATTTTGCCGGACGACAGACTGGTTTTTGACGATGACATGGAATCGAAATGGCAACGCGCCATGAAAAAACGAGGCGTCGATCTCTAGCACAACGCTTCAATTGCATTGTTCTTCAAACAATCTCCAACGTCGGTAAGTCAGAACACTTCACATGCCTATTGGCGGCAGGCTGCAGCGGTTTCGCACGGCGGTATTTGTGATTTTCCGTTGATCTCGTCCCAGCTGAATTGGCGGCGCCGGACCATTCCATCTCCAACGCGATGCATTTCGATGGTCAAGCTCGGGGGGAAGGTGTTCGTCTCGGCATCCACGACCACGAAATAACGGCCCTGGTCATTCAACATGAACATTTCCGCCGGCGGCTCGGGTGGAGCGTGGCTCTCGGCCGCAAATGGACTTGATGAAATTTCAATAATCCGCCCGTCGACTTGATATCCGGCTGATAGATGGCGGTCTCCCGACAGCAGAATGACACCGTCGATTCCTTGATCGCGGATGTAGTCGAACAATTCATTTCTCTCGCGCTTGAAACTTCGCCAGGAATCCGATTTTCCGGAATTGGTCCACTGGCTTCCGCTAACGAGAAACTTGAGTGTCGCCCTAGAGGCGGACAATTCACGTTTCAGCCAGCTCAGTTGACGTTGTCCAAGCATGGTCTTACTCCCGTCGTCCACCGTGTCGTTGGGAGACCTGTGATAGCGGCCATCAAGCATGAAAACGTCCACGTCCCCTCGGGAGAATTTGAAGTAGATGCCGGGATCGTCGGCTTGACCATAGGAAGGATTGGCCCACAACTCCTTGAACGATCTCAGTGACAGCTTTTTACCCGACGACAAACCGTCGCTGTCGTTCCCCGCAAAGTCCCAATCATCCCAAATCGCCAGGGTCGGCGTAATTGACGAAACTCTACGGTATGACGGCAGCTCTCGGTGGCGTCGATACATCCGCCGCTGAACTTCCGGCTCGGTGGATGCCGCATATACGTTGTCGCCGACTTGCAAGACGAGATCGAGCGGCACCTCGGCGAGAGCGCTCCAAGCCTCCGAAACGGATTTACCCGACCAATACATGCCCAGAAAACTCTCGACCTCGCCGATACACGAAACGACGGCGAAGCGGAAACGGCCAGTTGCCCCCTCCTCCGGCGACGTTACGAATGAGTGGGGCTTTCCGGCTTCGGCAACTCCGCCGAGGGTTATCCGATAAAAGTAACGCGTTGACGGCTGGAGGTCTTTGATCCGAATGACGCCCATCTGGCCGGAATCGGAAACCAGGTCCGGTCCGGATACCGTTCTCGCCTCATGGAAATCAGGGTTACGGCTGACCAATGCGCCGGCCGACGCGGGCCTGGAAGCCTTCAGCCAAATCCGAGCCTCATCCGGACCGACATATCCCAGCATCGGACCGAGCTCTACGACCGGTGCCGTAGATTTGATTTGAGAGTTCCAAACCACCGCCCCGGCAGCAAGCACGATCGACAGGGCGACGCCCGCGGCGATAAGGCGATTCATGCGGGAATCTTTCTCGCCGATTCCCAAATTTCAACGCCTATGGTACCGGTGAGAGGCAACCGCGATCCTACAGGGTAATGGGGTGGCTGAGGGGATTTGAACCCCCGACCCCTAGATCCACAATCTAGTGCTCTAACCAACTGAGCTACAGCCACCACAATAGGGCGGGGTTTCTTTAGACCCGCGTCCGGCGTACGTCAAGCACCGTATCGTCCCGCTCCGTTCAAAGTCCCGCACGTTCACGTAAATCACGGGCCAAGGCGCTGTGACGCTCCATCAGATCGGCCTCGTCGATATGCGGCGCGCGGCCGTCCACGACCCGCCATTCGCCGGCCACCATCACGCGGTCGGCCCGGCTGGCCCCACATAAGATCAGCGCCGCGAGCGCGTCGTCATAACCCGAGTACCGGAGCTCATCGAGACGAAAAAGTGCGAGATCGGCCTGGGCGCCGGGGGCGATCCGCCCGATATCGGTCCGGTTGAGGCAGTTGGCCGAACCCTCCGTCGCCCAGCGCAGGGCATCCAGATGCGAGACCTTGGCCGAGCCGTATCTCAGACGCTGAAGCATCAAGGCCTGACGTACTTCCTCGATCATGTTTGAGGCATCGTTGGAGGCAGAGCCGTCAACGCCAAGGCCGACCGACATACCCTGCCCCTCCATGTCGCATACCGGGCAGATGCCGGAGGCCAGCGTCATGTTGGAATGGGGACAACTGGAGACGGACACGCCCGCCGCCGCCATGCGGTTGATCTCGGCCGCGTCAAAATGAATGCCGTGGGCCAGCCAGGTGCGCTCCCGAAGCCAGCCGCAGTCTTCGAGATAGTCCAAAGGCCGCATGCCGAAAGCCTCCAAGCAGAAAGCGTTCTCATCCTCGGTTTCCGCGAGATGGGTATGCAGGAGAACGCCTTCCCGCGCCGCCAGTACCGCGGTCTCGCGCATTAATTCGCGCGTCACCGAAAACGGCGAACAGGGCGCCAATGAGATCTGGATCATCGCCCCCTCTCCTGGCTGATGGTGGGCCGCGATCATTGTTTCGCTGTCAGCAAGAATGGCGTCCGCGTCCTGGACCACATCGTCGGGCGGCAGGCCGCCGTCCTTTTGCGAAAGATTCATCGACCCTCGGGTCAGAACGGCGCGGATGCCGACCCTCGACGCACCCTCGACCTGCGGTTCGAGCCCGCTGGTGAGACCGGGCGGAAACACATAATGGTGATCGGTTGTGGTGGTGCAGCCGGACAGCAGCAGTTCCGCCATGGCGAGTTCGGTAGCGGTCGCCAGCATCTCGTCATTGAGGTGCGCCCATACCGGATAGAGCGCTTTCAGCCAATCGAACAGTTCCCGGTTGAGCGCGGGTCCCAAGGCTCGTGTAAGGGTCTGGTAGAAGTGATGGTGGGTATTGACCAACCCCGGTAAAACGACGTGTTCCGAGGCATCGAATGTCTGATCGGACTTGATCTCAGGTTCGGACCCGCCCGGCACCAGTTCGGCGATCCTGCCGTCCTTAACGACGATACCGCCCTCCGCCCCATCGGCAAAGACGGCAAGCGGCGACTTGATCCACAGCGTCGCGCGGCGGTCCGGCATCAAGACTTGCCGAAGTGTTTGGCCAGTCTGGCCACGGCCTCCTCGAGGATTTCGTCCTCCTTGCAGAAGCAAAAGCGGGCGAAGTGATCGACGCCCGGACCGGAGTAGAAGGCGCTGACGGGAACCGCCGTGACGCCGGCCTCCAGCGTGATCAGGCGGCAGAACTCCTCGTCGGTGCCGTTGAACCCAAGGGGACGGAAATCGGCATTGATGAAGTAGGTGCCGCCGCAGTCCATGACCTCGAACCCGACTTTTTCCAGACCCTCCTTCAAAAGATTACGTTTTGCTTCAAGATCACCGGATAAATCTTTGAAATATTGATCTTCTTTCCCAAGGCCATAGGCCGCAGCACGCTGCAGGTTCGGCGCCGTCGTGAAGGTTAGGAACTGGTGCGCCTTGGCCACAGGCGCCATCAGTTCGGGCGCCGCCGTCGCGTAGCCGACCTTCCAGCCGGTCAGCGAAAACGTCTTGCCGGCAGAACCAATGCGCACGCAGCGCTCCCGCATCCCCGGCTGGTTCATCAAGGGGATATGCTTGCGGCCGTCGAACACCAGATGCTCGTACACTTCGTCGCAGACGGCATAGGCGTCGAAACCGCAAACCAGATCGGCGATGAAGGCAAGCTCGTCCTCCTCGAACACCTTTCCCGAAGGGTTCTGCGGATTGTTCAGGAGCAGGAGCTTGGTTTTAGTGCTGAACACTGCCGCCAGTTCCTTGCGCGGCAGTTCCCAATGCGGCGGTTCCACCCGTACCAGGCGAGGCTTGCCGCCGGCGCGTTGGATGATCGGCAGGTAACTGTCGTAAAGCGGTTCGATCAGCACCACCTCGTCGCCCGGCTCGATCAGCCCGAACAGCGACGCCGCCAAGGCTTCAGTGGCGCCAGAGGTGACGATGGTCTCGGTCTGCCAGTCGGCGTCGATATCGTAGAAGCGCTTGGCGTGGGCGGCCACCGCCTGGCGCAGCTCGGGCACCCCCATCATCGGCGGATACTGGTTGGCGTTCATTTCGAGCGCATCGTGGGCCGCCTGGCGCACGTCCTCCGGCCCGTTGCCATCGGGAAAGCCCTGCCCCAGGTTGATCGAATTGTGCTCGATGGCCAGACGGCTCATGACCTCGAAAACCGTCGTGCCGTAGCCGGATAAAATGCTGTTGCCGGGTTTCACGCCCCACTCCCAATTATTTGCCGCACCATCCCAAAAGTCGCGGCGGAGTGCAAGTTTGCAAGCATCCCTCCGCCATGGCATAAGCCTTGGCCATGATTATTGCAGAACGCATGGCCCGGTTGGGCACCGAAAGCGCCTTCGAGGTATTGGCCCGCGCCAATGCACTGGCCCAGGAAGGCCGCGACATCATCAATCTGGGCATCGGCCAGCCCGACTTCGCAACGCCGGACAATATCGTCGAGGCCGGCCGCAAGGCGCTGGCGGACGGGCACCACGGCTATACTCCGGCCAACGGCATCCTGCCCCTGCGGGAGGCGGTTGCGGCCGATATCGCGGACCGCCGCAAGGTCGAGGTCGATCCGGACAACATCCTGGTGGTGCCGGGCGGCAAGCCCACAATGTTCTTCGCCTGCCTGATGTTCGGCGAGGCCGGCGTCGAGATCATGTACCCCAACCCCGGCTTCCCGATCTACGAGAGCGCCATCCGCTTTTCCGGTGCGACGCCCGTGCCGATCAAGCTGCACGAGGATACCGGCTACGCCTTTGACGCCAACGAGGTGCTGGCGGCCATCACGCCGCGCACCAAGCTGATCATCCTCAATTCGCCGGCCAATCCCACCGGTGGTGTGGTACCCGAAAGCGAACTGGAAAAGCTCGCCTTCGGCCTCGAAAGCCACCCTGACGTGGCGGTGATGTCGGACGAAATATACAGCCGCATGGTTTACGACAACCAGCCTCACCATACCATGATGGCTTACGAACATCTGCGCGACCGGCTGATCCTGCTGGACGGCTGGTCCAAGACCTATGCCATGACGGGCTGGCGCATCGGCTATTCGGTGTGGCCCGAAAGCCTGATCGAGATGGCGACGCGGCTTTGCATCAACGACCATTCCTGCGTCAACGCCGCCACCCAGTATGCTGCCATCGAGGCCTTGCAGGGGCCGCAAGGCGCGGTCGACGAAATGGTCGCCGCCTTCGACGAGCGCCGCGGCGTCATCGTCGAGGAACTGAACGCCCTGCCCGGTTTCCGCTGCCCGCGTCCCGGTGGTGCGTTCTACGCCTTCCCCAACATTGAAGACACCGGGAAGTCGTCCCGCGAGTTGCAGGATCTGTTCCTGGAGGAAGCCGGCGTGGCGACGGTATCCGGCACCAGCTTCGGCGAGTTCGGCGAGGGATACCTCAGATTTTCCTATGCCAATTCGACGGACAACATCCGCGAGGCCGTCCGGCGCATGCGAGACGCCCTTATCTGAGAGCCGCTCGATTCTGCTTAGAGCGAATGCATATGCACAAAATTTGGGCAGCTTTTTGTGCCTAATTTAGTCGCTTTTTCTCTGAAACCCATGTTTTCGGCGGAATTCGGCGATCACGGGAATTGGCACGCCTCATGCTATGTACGCAACAACGCGCGCGCGTTCTCCGTTGCGGGAGCGCGCGCTCCGTCATGTCATGACCGAGAATTAGTTAGTCCGGGATAAAAGATACGATGAAAAAAATCGAGGCGATCATAAAGCCCTTCAAGCTCGACGAAGTGAAGGAAGCCCTTCATGAAATCGGCCTGCAGGGCATCACGGTGACCGAGGCCAAGGGTTTCGGGCGCCAAAAAGGCCACACCGAGCTTTATCGCGGCGCCGAGTACGTTGTCGATTTTCTGCCCAAGGTGAAAATCGAAATCGTGCTTGAGGACAACCTGGTGGAGCGTGCCGTCGAGGCCGTCCAGCAGGCGGCCCAAACCGGGCGCATCGGTGACGGCAAGATCTTCATCACCACGGTAGAGGATGCCATCCGCATCCGTACCGGTGAGCGCGGCGGCGAAGCCATCTAGGCTCGGCCGACACGACTTCATTCATCCATCAACCCAAGACTCCCCTTTCGAGTAACAAGCAAAATACGGGAAAACAACCATGTCCGACGTTAAATCAGTTCTGCAATCCCTCAAGGACGACGACATCAAGTTCGTTGACCTCCGCTTCACCGACCCGCGCGGCAAATGGCAGCACCTCGCCATCGACAGCCGGGCCGTTGACGAGGACACCTTCTCCGACGGCATCATGTTCGACGGCTCCTCCATCGAGGGCTGGAAGGACATCAACGAAAGCGACATGACGTTGATGCCCGATGCCGCCACCGCCACGCTGGATCCCTTTGCGGCCCAGAGCTCGCTGATCCTGTTCTGCGACGTTGTCGAGCCGACCACCGGTGAAGGCTACGCCCGCGATCCGCGCTCGACGGCGCGCCGGGCCGAGAACTTCCTCAAGTTCTCCGGTCTGGGCGACACCGCCTACTTCGGGCCCGAAGCGGAGTTCTTCATGTTCGACGACGTGCGTTACGACGTCTCCATGAACAACACCTTCTACTCCATCGACGAAGGCGAAGGCCCCTACAACACGGGCAAGCACTTCGAAGGCGGCAACCCCGGCCACCGTCCCGCCATCAAAGGCGGCTACTTCCCCGTGCCGCCGGTCGACGCGGCTTCCGATATCCGTGCCGAGATGCTCTCGATCATGCAGGAGATGGGTCTCCGCACCGAGAAGCACCACCACGAGGTGGCGCCCTCGCAGCACGAGCTCGGCATGGAGTTCGGCCCGCTGCTGCAGATCGCGGACGAGCTGCAGATCTACAAGTACGTGGTGCACAACGTCGCCCACTCCTACGGCAAGACAGCGACCTTCATGCCGAAGCCGGTGATCGACGACAACGGCTCGGGCATGCACGTCCACCAGTCGATCTGGAAGGACGGCAAGCCGACCTTCGCCGGTTCGGGCTACGCCGATCTGTCGGAAACGGCGCTCTACTACATTGGCGGCATCGTCAAGCACGCCAAAGCGCTCAACGCCTTCACCAACCCGCTGACCAACAGCTACAAGCGGCTGATCCCGGGTTTCGAGGCGCCCGTGCTGCTGGCCTACTCGGCCCGCAACCGCTCGGCCTCATGCCGTATTCCGTTCGCCACCAGCCCCAACGGCAAGCGCGTCGAAGTCCGTTTCCCGGACGCCGGCTCCAACCCGTACCTGGCCTTCTCGGCCATGCTGATGGCCGGCATCGACGGCATCGAGAACAAGATCCATCCGGGCGACCCGATGGACAAGAACCTCTATGACCTGCCGCCGGAAGAGCTGGCTGAGGTGCCGACCGTTTGCGGTTCGTTGCGCGAAGCGCTCGACGCGCTGGACGCCGACCGCGACTTCCTTAAGAAGGGCGACGTGTTCTCGGACGACCAGATCGACGGCTACATGGAGCTCAAGTGGGGCGAAGTGCTGGCCTTCGAGCACACACCGCACCCGATCGAGTTCGACATGTACTATTCGGTCTAAGCGAAAGCGCTTCGACTAATGAAAAGGCCGGGCGGCGACGCCCGGCCTTTTCTTATGGCTCAGAATTCTGGTTTCGCCCAAGTACAGGTGATACCGAGCGAACAATATTCCGACGTCGCTCGACCTGTTTTCCGCTCAGAAGCTGACCTTACAGCAGCGACAATAAAACCGGCTCTTGGCAAGGAATACTCTTCGACGTGTCAACAAGAGCCATCCGAGGCTTTATACGAATTTGCGCTCTTACCATTATCTCCCGGAAAATTGTCAAATATACTTTCGATGATTTGAGGAATTACAGAAGAAATAGTACTACATGTGCCAGAGCTTACCGCTTTGACTTCATAGATTGGCGTTTTCGTCGAAGAGTTTTGCGGTGAATTATCAAATACCTTTATGGCCACCGCCCTGGTGTATGTTGTGGTGTCGTACGAATAGACGTTGGTGCCGACCACGCCAAACGTCGGCATTAAATTCCCATAAATATCGTATGTGGTTGTTTGACCGTAAATGGGCATTGAATCGACTTTTGTGGTCGTCGTTCCGCTATCAATCCCATAAGCGACAACAGCCACCAAATCGGAGTGTTCAATGTCGGCGATCCGAAACCCCTTTCTCTGGAAACCCTGCTCAAACATCCGTTTGAACGACGAAAATTCCAGTGAATTATCAACTTCTTCAGTGGAAGCGATGACTGCTATGGACCGATTTACATTGTAGATTTCAGATGTATGGTAGGCGGTCGTATTGGTTTCCACCATTCCCAAACAACCAGACAAAAGTATCGTTGTAACGATCACACCAATGGATTGCGTGACAATTTTCACCACTCATCTCCCTTTAGAACAATTGGATATCAATCAAAGATTATATATCAAATCAATACTATTATAAGACATCAACACGCCAGCTAGGCATACTTATATCTGTACAAACTCAAGTATAAAATATTTTCTGGATAGATGCGGTCGACGCGGTATGAAACCGCCCGAAACAAGGCCCCGGCGATTTATTGCGCCCCTTTTTTGTCCTGCACGTGCAACCCGTGCATCGAAAAAGTGATTCCTACGACTTGGTATCCGGCGGTTCGCGCCGGTACATGGCGAACCAGAGAAAGACGCTGGCCACGCCGAACAGCGCGATGGCGTTGAGATAGCGCGCCGCCGCGATCTCGTAAACCACGAGAGCCAGAAGTCCCGCCACGATGACGGCCATGATGGTGATGAGGAATTTGCGCAAGTTCCCGCTCCGATTTTCACCGTCTCAACCTAGTACGGTTTTCTCCCGATTGACGACTCGACATTCAGAACTTCATCAACTATTCTAGTACTAGAGTAGTTGAGCCGGAACGATGACAAACGCCGAATTCGCCATCCTCAGCCTGATCGCGGAGCATCCGCGGCACGGATATGAGATCGAACAGTTAATCCAGGTCCGCGGCATGCGGGAATGGACGGAGATCGGTTTTTCCTCGATCTACTACCTGCTCAAGAAGCTGGAGAAATCGGGGCTGGTGGAAGCCGAACCGACGGCGCGCGGGGCCAAGGGTCCGAAGCGCAAGGTCTTCCGGCTCACGAAGGACGGCGGCGCGGCCTGCAGGGAGGCGACACTGGAATCGTTGTCGCGGCCCCACAAGAACTTCCCGCCGGTGCTGCTGGGCATGGCCAACCTGCCGGCGGTTGCGCCGGCGGACGCCCTGGCGGCCCTGCGCAGCCACCGCGAAGACCTGGTTGGCCAACTGGACGGCGTCGCGGCGCGCCAGGCGAGCCAGCAGCCCCTGCCCTTTTTTGTCGACGCCATGTTCGACCACGGCCGCACCATGCTGGCCGCCGAGATCGACTGGCTGGATAGAACCATCGATCTGTTGGAGAAACGAGATGACCAAGACTGACTTCAAGAAGGAACTGAAGCACCTCTACAACCCCTCGGCCAAGGACTTCAGCATCGTGGAGGTGCCGGCCATGCAGTTCCTGATGGTCGACGGCCGTGGCAGCCCGGCCGGCGAGGAATATGCCGCCGCCGTCGCGGCCCTCTACCCCGTTGCCTACAAGCTCAAATTCATGAGCAAGAAGGCGCTGGAGAAGGACTACACCGTGCCGCCGCTGGAAGGCTTGTGGTGGGCCGACGACATGGGTGACTTCGTGGCCCGGCGCAAGGACAACTGGATCTGGACGATGATGATCATGCAGCCGGACTGGATCACCCAGGAGATGTTCGAGGAAGCCCGCGACCTGGTCGCGAAGGCCAAGGACCTTCCGGCTTTGCCCAAGGTGCGGCTGGAGACCTACGCCGAAGGGGAAACGGTGCAAATCCTCCATATCGGATCCTATGAGGACGAGACGCCGGTGCTGCACCGCATGCATCATGAGTTCATCCCACAGAACGGTTACGCCATGACGGGGAAGCACCATGAGATCTACATCAGCGACCCCCGCAAGGTGGCGCCGGAAAAACTTAAGACCGTGCTTCGTCAGCCCGTGGCCGCCGCCGCTTAACCGGGCTTTTTGTTGGGGCGGGCGATCAGGACCAGCCCGGCCCCGACGCAGGCCGTGCCCAGTGCGATAATCCAGGTGAGCTGCTCCCCCAGCAGCCAGGCGGACAACAAGACGCCCGATACCGGGGAGACGAAGCCGAAGCTCGAGATCAGTGTGGGGCTGTAGCGCTTCATCAGCAGGCTGTTGACCATGAAGCCGAGTCCCGCGATGACGACGCCCTGGTAGAGAATGCCCGCCACGGGCTGCCAGGAAAGCGCCTCCAGATTGACCTCCTCGAATGCCAAGCCGCCCCCGAGAAAGGCCCAAAGCGGCAGGATCATCATCCAGACGACGACCTTGGTGGGTTCCATTTGGCGTACCAGCCGTGCCGACAGGATGAGGCGGAAGCCAAGCAGGAAAGAGCTGAACAGGATGATCCAGGCGCCCAATATCGAGAAATCGCCCTCGCCGCCGCCGCCGCGCAGGACGATCAGACTGGTGCCGCCGAACGCCGTGAGCAGCCCGACCACCCGGCTTGCCGACAGGCGGTCGTCGCTGATCATGAAGTGGGAAAAGATCGCCGCGAACAACGGCCAGGTCGAGATCAGGACGGAGGAGATGGCGCCGCTGGACAGGCCGAAACCGTAGTTCATCGTCCAAATCTGGATGAAGAAAAAGAAGGCAAGCCAACTGAGCGGTTTCCATTCCCCCCGCGACGGCGTCATGCGGATGCCGCTGATGCGGGCCCAGATCAGAATGCAAACGATGGCAATGGCGAAGCGCAGGAAGCCGCTCCACAAGGGCGGGAATACCAGCAGACCGAACTTCACCGCCACGGGGTTGCCGCCCCAGAGCGCCTGAATGACCGAGATGGCGACAATCGCCTGAAGGGATATCGACATGCGTCTGCGTGATAAGAAATAACGGAGAGTAGCGGACTTCATAGATCACGGCGCGGCACGCCGGTCAATCCCGCCGGGCGATCAGTCGGAACAGACCCAGAAATACCAATCCACAGAGGATCATCAGGGCGGCGAAGTAGATGGGCGAGGCCGTGTCCCGCGTGACATCACGCGTCCAACCGGCAACGCCGGGTAAAGTGGCCATGCCGATGTAAAAGCAAGTGAAGTAAAGCCCCATGCCGGGACCGCGGTTTTCGAGGCGCAGGGCCTCCACGGGCAAGGCCATGATCGACCCTGCCGGCATGGCGATGACGGCGCCCGTCAGAACGACCACAAGGAGCGGCCAGTCGGTCAACGGCAGGTATACGAAACCCAGTCCGCCCAAAATGAACGTCACGACCATGAACAGCGTCGGTCGACCGGTTTGCGCCGCGATATAACCGCCTAACGGCACCATCGGTATCAGCAGCCAGCTTGCCAGGCTGATGGCAAAGCCGGCTTCTACCGGGTTGAAGCCGCGTTCGATGAAGAGATCGGGACCGAAGCTGATAACGGATATGAAGCCGACATTGTAGACGGCCCAGGTGCCGCCGGCCAGGATCACCAAGACCCATTCCCGCGCACTGAGATTGAGGGAGATGCCGCCGCCCTGGGCCCGAACCAGTCCCGGCGGATCGCGATAGAGAACGGACAGGAGAACGAATGATGCAGCACCGGCCAGACTGCCGGCCCAGAAAACCGCCTCCCCGCCCAGCTCGCTTGCCAGCGGCGGAAAGGCGATCAAGCCGATGCTGAGACCGACCGGCCAACTGGTGATCATAATCGACATGGCGGTGACGAGTTGGGGGCCGGTGAACCAGTCGGCCAACATTTTGACTGTGATCACGTTCATCAGAACGGCGCCGATGCCGCTTAGGATTCTTCCCGTCGTCATGCCGGAATAGCTGTCCGAAAGCGCCATCAGCGCGCCACCAACGGCCATCAGGGCGAAGCCGGTTAATACCATGCGCTTTTCGCCGAACTGCCGTCCCAGCAAGCCGCCGGGCAAGGCGATAACGATGCCGGGGAGCATGTAAAATCCGATCAGCGTTCCGAGTTCGGCGTAGTCGATGCCGAGACCGTCAACCAGTTGGGCCGAAAGCGACCCTACGGTCTGGAATTGGAAGCCCATCGTAACGCGCGCCACAAACATTACCGCCAGGATGAACCAGCGATTGCTTAGCAATCCTGTAGACGGTTCGGAAATATCGGAACCCCTAGGTTTTTTCGATTTGGCGCGGATTGCCGTCGTCGTCGATGGCGACGAATATGTACTTGCCTTCGGTGACCTTGATCTCGCCGGGTTCCAGCCGGCGCTCGACGATGGTTTCGAGATCGACGGTTATGGACGAACGGCCGATCTTGCTGACCTTGCCGTAAATACTGACGAGATCGCCGACCTGGATGGGACGGTGAAACGTCATGGCGTCGACGGCCACGGTGACCACCCGGCCCTTGGCTACCCGGGCTGCAATGGTGCCACCGGCGATGTCCATCTGGGACAGCACCCAACCGCCGAAGATGTCGCCGTTGTTGTTGGAATCCGACGGCATCGGCACCGTGCGCACGGCTGGTTCGCCGCGCCCCGCTTTCGTTTCGTTATTTTCGCTCATGAGCCGAAATATACCAGATTTTGATATTGAACAAACGGCAAACACCGTATAATGCGTGTGCGGGGACGGTAGGCACCCCGGAACAAGCGTTTCAGACTAGTGTGGACGGATGAACGACCTCTTTCAACAGGCCGACGACAGACGCGGCGGGAAATCAGCCAAATCAAGGCGCAACGCCGGCGCCGCCAAGGATAATTACTCCGCCAAGGACATCGAAGTTCTGGAAGGCCTGGAACCCGTTCGCCGACGCCCCGGCATGTACATCGGCGGCACTGACGAAGCCGCGCTGCACCACCTCGCGGCCGAAGTCCTCGACAATTCCATGGACGAGGCGGTGGCCGGTCACGCTCAGCGCATTTCCATCGAACTCAATGCCGACGGTTCCATTGCCGTCGAGGATAACGGCCGTGGCGTGCCGGTCGATCCGCACCCCAAATTCAAGAACAAATCCGCGCTCGAGGTCATCCTCACGACGTTGCATTCCGGCGGCAAGTTTTCCGACAAGGTCTATCACACGGCCGGCGGCCTCCACGGCGTCGGGATCTCCGTAGTCAACGCCCTATCGGAGTGGCTGGAGATCGAGGTCGCCCGGGACAAGGAGCTATGGCAGCAGCGCTACTCCCGTGGTAAGTCGAAGTCCAAGCTGAAAAAAGCGGGCTCGGTCAACAATCGCCGCGGTACCCGCGTAGCGTTCCTGCCCGATGCGGAAATATTCGGCAGCCTGAAGTTCCGCCCGGCCACGCTGTTCCGCATGGCGCGCTCCAAGGCCTACCTCTATGGCGGCGTCGAGATCCGCTGGACCTGCGCACCGGAGTTGATCACCGGCAAGGACCAGACGCCGACCGAAGAAACGCTCCACTACCCCAATGGCATCGAGGATTTCCTCGCCCTGCAGATCGGCGAGGAACCGACGGTCACGACAAAACCCTTCGTCGGGCACGTCTCGCTCAACGGCAAGGGCGGACGGGTCGAGTGGGCCATCGCCTGGACCGGCGGCGGCGGCGCTTTCCTGAACTCCTATTGCAACACCGTGCCGACGCCTGAAGGCGGCACCCACGAGGCGGGATTGCGCGCCGCCCTGACCAAGGGCCTCAAGGCCTACGGCGAAATGGTCAAAACCAAGGGTGCGGGCCAGATCAACGCCGACGACATTTTGGGTCCGGCCGGCGCCGTGCTGTCGATCTTCATCTCCGATCCCCAGTTCCAGGGCCAGACCAAGGAGAAACTCTCCAGCGCCTCCGCCGCCAAGCTCGTGGAGAGCGTGGTGCGCGATCATTTCGACCATTGGCTGTCAGGCGATCCGGCCACGGCGGACAAGCTCCTGGCCTTCGTCATCGACCGGGCCGAGGAACGCCTGCGCCGCCGCCAGGAAAAGGAAGTCTCGCGCAAGACCGCGACACGCAAGCTCAGGCTGCCCGGCAAGCTGGCCGACTGTTCAACGGGGGGCGCCGAGGGTACCGAGCTCTTCATCGTCGAGGGCGATTCGGCCGGCGGCTCGGCCAAGCAGGCCCGCGACCGCAAGACCCAGGCCGTCCTCCCCTTGCGCGGCAAGATCCTCAATGTCGCCACGGCCGGCGCGGACAAGATGCGCGCCAACCAGGAACTCTCGGACCTTATCCAGGCGCTTGGAACGGGTCTGCGGGACCGCTACACCTCAGTAGACCTGCGTTACGACCGGGTCATCATCATGACCGACGCCGACGTCGACGGCGCCCATATCGCGGCGCTGTTGATGACCTTCTTCTTCCGCGAAATGCCGGGCTTGATCGAGGACGGCCATCTCTACCTCGCCGTGCCGCCGCTCTACCGGATATCGCAAGGCGGCAAGACCATCTACGCCCGCGACGACGCCCACCGTGAAGCCCTGATGGAAAGCGAGTTCACGGGACGCGGCAAGGTCGAGGTCAGCCGGTTCAAGGGCCTCGGCGAAATGCCGCCGAAGCAGCTTCGCGACACCACCATGGCACCCGACAAACGCACGCTCTTGCGCGTCGTTGTGCCGGACGAAGAATCCAAGGGCACCAATACCCTCGTCGAACACCTGATGGGCCGTAAACCCGAACTCCGCCTCGCCTTTATTCAAGAGCACGCGGCGGATGCCGGGGATTTGGATATTTAGGGGCTTTTTCGTCATTCCGGCGAAAGCCGGAATCCAGGTTTCTTTTTTCGCAAACAAAGAACAAGCTGGACCCCGGCCTTCGCCGGGGTGACGTTGAGAATTGAACTAGCCCGCGAAACTAATAACACTCTCCAACAGCAGTTCATTCTGCTCTTCCGTCCCCACGGTGATGCGAAGGAACCGCTCGAGGCCCGCCTCCCGAGTCGGGCGGACGACGACGCCGGCATCGTCGAAGAGATGATTTGCCAGTTCACCGACGGATCTCTCTGGGTCGTTGAACGAGGCCAAAACGAAGTTGGTGCGGCCGGGCAGGCACGACATGCCCGTCCCCTCCAGCGCCCCGACGATGCGAAGACGTTCGGAAACGATGCGATCGATGCAGGTTTGGACGTAAGCCATATCGCCAAGGGCAGCACACCCCGCCGCCTGGGCGGCCGCGTTGACGGTGCACAGTCCGCGCGCGGCATTGAGCGACGGAATAAGCTCGGGCCTGGTGTGGCACCATCCGAGACGCAGGCCAGCCAGGCCGAAGGCCTTGGAAAACGTGCGGATGACCAGCACATTGGGATACCGTCCGACCAGTTCATGCATGGCGTCACAGTAGTCCCAGCCGACAAATTCGGCGTAGGCAAGGTCGAGCACCAGAACGACGCCCTCGGGCAGCGACGCCGCCAGTCGTTCCGCTTCTCCGACCTGCACCTCGGCGCCGGTTGGGTTGTTCGGTGTCGCCAGAAAGACGAGCTTGGTCCGGTCGTTGACGGCGCCCAGCAAGGCATCGACTTGAACCTTGTGATCCTCCTCCGGCGCCTTCACCAATTCGGCGCCGATACGGTTGGCGATCATGGCGAACTGGATGTAACCGAATTGCGATATCAGGATTTGATCGCCCGGACGGACGAAGGCGCGGGCCGTCACGTCCAACAGTTCCTCGGCGCCGTTGCCGCAGATGAGTTGACCGGCATCGAGACCATAGGCCTCGGCGAGGGCCGACCTGAGTTCGCCGCAGGCGGGATCGCTGTAGCGGTTGGCCTCGGCGGCGGCGCGCGCAGCCGCTTCAACGGCGGCGGGCGCCGGCGGAAACGGCAGTTCGTTCAACCCCATGCCGACAAGCGGAAATCCCTTCGGCTGAGGCTTCCGCGGCGTGGACGGGACGTCTAGGGGCCGAACGATCGGAACGGGCATCGAAACCGTCATAGCGAAGCCTTTCAATGAGCGGTTCAAGGGTGTCGGTATTTTTGGTACTTCTAGATCGCATATCAACCTTGCTCCGGGCCCGCCTTCATGAACATCCGTCACGCCGTCGCCGGCGATCTCGCCGAACTCCATCGAATCAACCAGGCCAACGCGCCGAAGGTCGGGGACATCGATGCCGACGACCTGGTGGCTTTGATCGACGTTTCGTTCGCCACCCTGATCGCCGAGCGTGATGGCGCCATGGCGGGCTTTGTCCTGGCGCTGGTCGAAAACGCCGACTACGGCAGCCTCAATTACGCCTGGATCAGCGAAAAGTACGCCCGCTTCGCCTATGTCGACCGCATCGCCGTCGACGCCGAGTTCCGCAATCAGGGCGTCGGACAATTGCTTTACGAAGCTGTGGAGCGCGAAATCGACGGCAGCCGGCCGGTGCTGACCTGCGAGGTCAACGCGCTGCCGCCCAATCCCGGCTCCATGCGCTTCCACGAGCGGCTCGGCTTCCGGGACATCGGACGCCGCGATTACGACGGCGGCACCAAAGCCGTGGTCTATTATGAGAAAAAGCTCTGAGGGGGAATGTCGTGTATCAGCTCTTTTACTATCCCGGCAACGCCAGTTTTGCGCCGCACGTCTGCCTGGAGGAGGCCGGCACGCCCTACGAACTTGTGCTGGTTGACCGCACCGTGGACGGCCACAAATCGCCGGAATACATGAAGCTCAACCCCAGCGGCCGCATCCCGACCCTGGTCGACGGCGACCTCGTCTTGTTCGAAACGGCGGCGATTTGCCTCCACATCGCCGACAATCACCCCGAGAGCGGCCTGGCGCCCGCCCCGGCGACCACCGAGCGTTCGGAATTCCACAAATGGCTGTTCTACCTGGCGACGACGATCCAGACCGAACTCCTGCTGTGCTTCTATCCCTCGCGCCATGCCGTCGACGATGCCGGCAAGGAAGCGGTAAAAGCCGGCGCTGCGGTTCGTCTTGCCGACATGATGAAAGTGATGGATGAAGCGGTGGGATCCGGGCCCTTCCTCATGGGCGATCAATTCACTCTGCTTGATCCCTATCTCGCCATGCTCTGCCGCTGGGCCGGGTTCGCCGGAATTCCGCCGCGTGATCAAGCCAACCTCGACCCCTACCTCGATCGCGTTATCGCCCACCCCTCCGTCGCCCGCACCATCGAGCAGGAAGAACTCAATCCGCCGTCCGTTTAGATCCGCCGGTAACGCCGAAGATCAGCTAATCGTGAAGCTTTTTGGGGCTTTTCTCGGGCTATGATCGTGCTTATCTGTTAACGATCTGAAATTCCGGAACGTGGGGCGTTTGCATGTACAAGAAGCTGGTCGCAGGGCTCGGTCTAATGATCTTCCTGGGGGCCTGTGCCGCCGAAATGGGATCCATATCGCGGGTGCGGAAAGGTCCCGTCTATGATCGCAGCGTTGTCCAGTACGCAATCCGGGACGGCAACATGCTGACCACCTTCCACGCTGACCTGACAGGGCTTGAGGGCGCCTCCCCCGCCGCCGTGGCGAACGGCTTGCAGACTCCGCCATGGTTCTCGCCGGCCGTATTCGTTCCGGCGTCGCCGTCGGCCGCTGTCGATGCCCATCGGGTTGTCTTCTTGCTGAACCCATCCGAGCTGACATGGTCCGGCCGCCATCTCTGTGCGGCGGTGAAGCCCTTGGCGACCAAACCAACGGCAGCCAATTCGGTACTGGTGGCGGCGTTGTGCAGCGGGGATCGGGTGATTTCCGAGGTCCGTGCGCGAATGCCGGCCAAGATGTCCAGCGTCGCCGGCTTGACGGCGTTTCTAAATGCCGTTATCGCCGAACTGCTGCCGCGGAAGGATTTTGTGGTTCCGACCGTCAACTAAATAACAGAGGCCCGCCCGCAATCCACATGGGAGTATGGTAATGAAAATTTCGATCAAGCACCTTGCAGGCGTGACCGGCGTGGGCGCCGCCCTCATCCTAGGCGGCTGCAACACCGTGCACACCGTCGATACCACGATCTACAATCCCGACTATGTCGGTTATGCCGCCAGGAACGGCGCCATGCCGCTGGAAATTATCGGCAATCCCTTCGGTCCGACGGATGCCGACGATATCCGGCTAACCGATGCCCTAAGCCTGCCGGGTTGGCACGGCACGCAGAAATTCGAGCGTGCGCAGCGTAAGGATGACAAGTGGACCAATGCCCGCGTCGTCCTCTACTTCGATGCCGCCGACAAACTGACCGACGGACAAGATCTCTGCGACGGCGCCACAGGACCGCTGAACCGCAATTCCGATCTGATCAACGTGCGGGCGGCGTTCTGTGCCGGTGACAAGAAGGTAAGCTCGGCAATCGGCGAAGGAACACGTCCGCAAACGCCGAACGATCCGGAGTTCCAATCGCTCATGCATACGGTACTGGCTGCCATGCTGCCGCGGATAAATCCCAACCGCGGCCACGACTGCCAGACCGTTAACTGCAATCCCTAACGATCTACATGGCGAGCCAGCGCCGCATCGCGGCGTTGGTTTGCTCGGGCTCCTCCAGCGTTGTGAGGTGGCCGCAGTCCTCGATGACGACCAGTTCGGCGCCGGGGATACCTGCGGCGATTTCCTCTGAGCACTCCACCGGCGTCAGTGCGTCCTGACGCCCCACGACCACCAACGCCGGGCAGTCGATCTCGGGTAGCATCGGCCGGCTGTCGGGGCGGTCCAGAATGGCCGACTGCTGACGCAGGAAACCATCCTTGCCGACATCCTCAGCCATGGCCGAGATGATACTGACCAGCACCATTTCATCGACCCTGTCAGGATGCAGAAAAAGCGGCAGGAGCGCCGGCGTCACACCTTTGAAATTACCCTTCCTGGCCAATTCCATCAGCCCCCGCCGTCGCGCCGACTGTTCCTCTGTATCGGGACGGGCGCTGGTGTCCAAAAACGCCACGCGGTCGACCCGCTCGGGCGCCTGGCGCAGGACCTCGAACGCGATGTAACCGCCCATCGACAGGCCCGCCAGGGCGAACCTTTCCGGCGCCTGAGCTAGGAGATTGTCGGCGATCTCCTCCAGCGTGGCGTGGCTGGCGGGATCGGCAACCATGATGTCGGTCATTCCCGAGAACTCGGAGCTCTGGGGCTCCCACAGAGCCCGGGTGCACAAAAGGCCGGGCACCAATACAAGAGGAAGATGATCGGTCATTAGAACTCCGCTTGCGGGGCAAAATTGCAACGCAAGGAGCCTAATTCATGCGATTTGGCGAATAAACAGGGCAAAATGGTGGCGTTCCGGCCTCAGTCGTTGACATTTTACGGCGTGTCAGGTATTTCCCGCCCGTGCGAAAGCCATGAGCAGACGGGTGATGAGGCCCGTGCGAGAGCCATTTGCAGCCGGACGACGACCGGCACTTTGGCGGAAATGTATGAAATTTCCGGTATATGATTTTTAAAGACATTGGTTTGAGTCCGGAGGTTCTCCGGGCCGTAGACGACGCGGGTTACGAAACACCCACTCCGATCCAGGAAAAAGCCATCCCTTACGTCTTGCAGGGGCGTGACCTGCTGGGTTGCGCCCAGACGGGGACGGGCAAGACGGCGGGCTTCACGCTGCCCATGATCGACATCCTGTCGCATGGCCGCGCCCGCGCGCGCATGCCGCGCGCCCTGATCCTGGAACCGACGCGGGAACTGGCCTTCCAGGTCGCCGAGAACTTCGAGATCTACGGCAAGTACCAGAAACTCTCCATGGCGCTGCTGATCGGCGGCGTGTCCTTCGCCGACCAGGCCAAGAAGATCGACCGCGGCGTCGACGTATTGATCGCCACGCCGGGACGCCTGCTTGATCATGTCGAACGCGGCCAGCTGATGTTGACGGGTGTTCAGGTCTTCGTGATCGACGAGGCCGACCGCATGCTCGACATGGGCTTCATTCCGGATATCGAACGCATCGTCAAGCTGCTGCCGCCGTTGCGTCAGACCCTGTTCTTCTCCGCCACCATGCCGCCGGAAATCCGTCGGCTTGCCGACAAGTTCCTGAGCAATCCGCGCGAGGTTTCGGTGGCGCCGCCGGCGTCGCCCGCGGAAACCGTACGCCAGGGCGTGTCGATCGTCCCGTCGGGACCGGAAAAACGCGAAGCATTGCGCCGTTTGATGCGCGCGGAAAACGCCGAAGCCGGATTGGTCTTTTGCAACCGCAAGCGCGACGTCGACATCCTGATGCGGTCGCTCAAGAAACACGGCTTCAACGCCGCGGCCTTGCACGGCGATATGAGCCAGCCCGCGCGCATGGAGACACTGGAGAATTTCAAGACCGGCGATACCGCCTTCCTGGTGGCCAGCGACGTCGCGGCCCGGGGCCTCGACATCTCGGGTTTGCCGTACGTCTTCAATTTCGACGTCCCCACCCATGCCGAAGATTACGTGCATCGCATCGGCCGCACCGGCCGTGCGGGCAAACCCGGCACCGCCTTGACGTTGGCGACGTCAGCCGACGGCAAGTATGTCTCGGCGATCGAGAGATTGATCGGCAAGTCCATTCCCCGCATCGAAATCGAGGGTTCCGACGGCGGCGAGCTGGATGCCGAGGACAAGCGTCGCGGCCGGGGCCGCGGACGGGGTCGCGGCGGCGAAAAGGCAAGTAGCCGAGGCCGCGGGCGTTCATCAGCCCGGACGCAGAAGGAAAAAACCGTTGTCGAGGAGACGCAGAGCACCACGACCGCCAGCGCCAAACCGGCGACGGTCGTGTCCGCCGCGCCTTCAAATCAAGCCCCCGCAGCAGAGGTCGGCGGCGAGGAGAGAAAGGCCGGCCGGCCGGCCGAGCGGTCGCCTGAAAAGAAGCGAAACGCGAAAAAGCCCCGTCGCGAAGCCCGGTCAAAAAACAAGAAGGAAGATTCCGCCAAAACCGTCGGATTTGCCGATAACATGCCGGCATTCATGGCCCGCCCGGTGGAACTTCCGGGGCGGGGCCGTAAGCGGGACAAGACAGCGGCCAAGTAGAGCCGTTTAATTCCGGGAGGGCGCGATGCAAACAATATTCATCATGGTTAAATGCGAACTCGGTGAGACCTACAAGGTCGCCGACAACGCCGCCCAGAACATAGAGCAGGTTTCCGAGGTTCATTCAATTTCGGGTCAGTATGAATTGCTCATGAAGTGCTTCCTCGATGACGACGTCGATATCGGGCATTTCGTCACGGAAAAAATCCAACTTTTACCCGGTGTCAAAGACACGTTCACGCTCATAACGTTCAAAGCCTTCACCTGAGCGCCGCCCCGGCGGAGCAACCGCCGATCTCACCTTCCTCAAGCTGATCCGAAACGGACCCGCCGCCGGCGGCGCTGTGTCAGTTTGCCGCATTCTTCATGCATCGCCTGTGAAGTATGTAAGGGGCCGAACATCGCGTGGGGCAGATACGGGTAGCACAAGCTTAGATGGCAGTAGCATCGTCCGACATCCGGGTTCTGTACATTGAGGACGAACCTGCGCTTTGTGACTTGTTCACCGAAGTAGTTGAAGACCTTGGCTTTGGTGTCGACGTCGCCATGACTGGGCAGGACGGACTGGCCAGTTTCGCTGCACATTCCCACGATATTGTGGCTATCGACCACCACCTTCCAGACATGTTGGGTCTGGACATCGCTCGGCAACTGCTTGAGCAGAATCCCGGCTTGCCGGTCATGATGATAACCGGCAGGGGTAACGAGCAAACCGCCGCCGAGGCGGTATCGCTCGGCGTCAGCAGCTATGTGATCAAGGGCAGCAGCCCGGACATCTACACCACCATCATTCCCGGTACGATCCAAACCTTGGCCAACCGCGGCATCGAAATCCGCAGGCGCCGGGCCGCGGAGGCGGCCTTGCGAGAAAGCGAGGAGCGCTTCCGCGATTTCGCCGAATTGGGCGCAGACTGGTTCTGGGAAATGGGACCGGATCTTCGCTTCACCTATCTCTCCCCCAGGGTCGAGGAAGTCCTGGGGGTGCCGCCGGCGGCGCACATGGGCAAGACACGTCTGGAAATGGCCGGCGCCAGTACCGAAAACGGCAAATGGCACAAACACCAGGGCGATCTCAAGGAACGGATCCCGTTCACCGACTTCCGCTATGAGCGGGAAATGCCAGGCGGCGGTCGAATCCACATTTCCGCCAGCGGCAAACCGATCTTCGACGATGAAGGCAACTTCGCCGGTTACCGGGGCATCGGCACCGACCTGACCCGACAGATGGAGGCGGAAGAAGCCCTGCGTTTGGCGCTAACCGACGCCGAAGAAGCCAACCAGGCGAAATCCGATTTCCTCGCCACCATGAGTCACGAGCTTCGGACGCCGCTCAATGCCATTATCGGGTTCTCGGAGATGATCAAGGGCCAATTTTTCGGAGCCTTGGGATCCACCAAGTACGAGGAATACGCCGACGACATCCGCACCAGCAGCGAACACCTTTTGGCGCTGGTGAACGATATTCTCGATCTGTCGGTCATCGAGGCTGGACAACAAATCCTGAATTTCGAGGAACTGGAGGTGGCCGACGTCGCCGCGGACTGCTCCCCCATCATCGAAAGTTCGGCACGAAAGAAGGAGATCGACTACCGGGTGGATATCCCGGCGGGAATTCCAGCCGTTCGCGCCGACCGGCGCTCATTGAAGCAGATTCTTTTCAATGTTTTGTCCAATGCCGTCAAATTCACGCCTCAGGGCGGCGAAATCGCGTTCAGGATCTCCGCCACGTCGACGGATCATGTATTTGAAATTCAGGACAACGGCATCGGCGTCCGGGCGGAAAAGCTGCCCAGCCTGACCGAACCCTTCGTCCGCACGGAATCCGATCCTTTGGTCGCCCAGGAAGGGACCGGGCTGGGGCTGGCGATCGTCAAATCCCTGGTCGATCTCCATGCCGGCAGGCTCACAATCAAAAGCAGCCTCGGCGAAGGCACGTGTGTCACCATCAAAATTCCGAGACAAACAAGATAACGCGCCTTGTCGCGGACCTGGAGGGCCAACCCAGGTTCAGACAAATGTGATGTGTCGAGCGCTAGCCGATCGCTTATCATTGGCGCCCTGGGGGGTTTCCGCGAGGTCAGCCGATGAAGCGACGGGTTCTGATAGCCGGCTGCGTCTTTCTAATGGCAGTTGCCACCGAAAGCCGTGCCAGCGAGCGCGACGTCGACCTGGAACTTGTGCTCGCCGCGGACATCTCGGGCAGCATGGATTTCGAAGAGGCGGTCTTGCAGCGGCGCGGATTTACCAGCGCCATTCGCCATCCCGAGGTGATCGCCACAATCCAGCGCGGTCGGCTCGGCAGGATAGCGTTGACTTACGTCGAATGGGCGGGAGATCTGCATCAGGCCACGCTGGTCAAGTGGACCGAGGTTTCCGACGCCGAGAGCGCCGACCGGTTCGCCAATGCCATCGAGCAGAAGCCTGTCAGTACCGCTTTTTGGACTTCCATCAGCACTGTCATCACCTATGCCTCCGCCAAATTTGAGCAAAACGGCTACAAAGCCAGAAGGCGTGTTATCGACATTTCGGGCGATGGTCCGAACAACAAGGGAATATTCCTGCCCATCGCCCGAGATCGGGCGATCGCTGAGGGCATTACGATCAACGGACTGCCCATCATCAACAACCGCCCGGGACCTTACGGATTCATGCCGATCCCCAATCTCGACTACTACTATCAGGATTGCGTCATCGGCGGTCCCGGCGCGTTCGTTATTGTCGCCAACGGCTTCAAGGATTTCGCCCGGGCTATCCGGCGCAAAATGATTCTCGAAATAGCCGGACGGAGTCCCCCGCCCCGGCTTCTGCATTTGGCCAGCGAAGGATACCGACCGCCCTGCAACATCGGGGAAGTTCAGTTGCGCAACCGGATGATGGATATAGACGAGCCCTGAAGCCTCACCATTATTGATCGGGATCGCTGCCCGACAATTTCAGCATTTCGGCGATCCGCTGTTTGGACCAGGTACGCGGCGCGGTCGGGGCCATGCCGGCGCCCCTGACCTCAGTCCCCCATCCCGGCCGGTCCACCACCACGGATTTGCCGTTGGCCGTGACGGTCATGGCCGACGGCTTGCCCTTGGCCCGGGGGTCCTCCAACAAGACGATGCAGCCGGCGTAGTTCTCGTCGACGATGGCCAAGATATGGGTGCCGCGAATGCCGATGGTTGCCAGCGGCGTGCGCAAGGTGACCTGAGGGCCGTTGAGCTTGGCGATTTTGCCGGATAGATAGCGGAACGCGCCGCTGACGATCCTGGCGCTGAACTGGTTGGCCATTTTTTCGTCGGGTGAGAAGACCAGGTCATCCAACGTGATATCCGCTTCCGCGCCGATCGAAATTTCGCTGTCATCCACGAAACGGATGTGCATGCGGCCGAAAGGCCCCGTGAGGAGCCGGTCCTTCTGCCGGACCGGCTTGTTCCGCATCATATCCACGGTCGGCGCCATGGTCGGCGACGCGGCCGCCTGTTCGGCGACCAAAACGGTGCCGATCGGCGGGCCGGGCTGTCCTCCCGCTATCGCCATGGCCGGCGCAAAAGCGATCACCATCGAAGCGGCTAGTTTACGCAAACGAGGTAACGCGCGCAGAAGTGGATAGGCCACGATCCGGGTCCCCCTTTCAGTGCCCCCTATACCGCGTGCCACGAACGGCGTGCCACGAACGGCGTGTAGTTGAAGTGGCATATTTTCACCCGGATTCAAGCCATTGTCACTTAGCGGCCCATCAAGGCACTAGAGGTTTCTCAGGTAATTGTGATGTGCCGGGAGGGTGGCAACCGCATAATATCGAGATATCGTTTTCGAGCGCCTTCAGACGGGGGACGGCAATGCTGCGTAACGGTGTGCTTCTGATTTGCTTATTTTTAATGCTCGGTGCACATCGCGGTGTCGCCGCCGACCGGGCGGTCGATTTGGAGTTGGTCCTGGCGGCCGACATATCCCGCAGCATGGGACTCGAAGACGCTGCCATGCAGCGCCGGGGTTACGTCAACGCCATTCTTCATCCCGCCGTCATCGCCACGATCCAACGGGGCCGCTGGGGCCGGATCGCTGTCGCCTACGTCGAGTGGGCGGGCGTTAAACTTCAGAGTACGCTGGTCGGCTGGACCGAGGTGTCCGATGCCGCGAGCGCCGCGAAATTCGCCGATGCCGTTGGTCGTTATCCCGTGAGAACGGCCTCCCTCACCTCGATCAGCAGTGCCATTGCTTATGCCGCATCGAGTTTTCATCGCAGCGGATTCAGCGGCGAGCGAAGAATCATCGATATCTCAGGCGACGGGCCAAACAACAAGGGCGATTTCGTGACCCTCGCCCGCGACCGCGCTGTCTCCGCGGGCATAACGATCAACGGCCTGCCGATCAAGAACGAAGGGCCGGGACGCTATGGCATCCGGCCCATCCCCAATTTGGATTACTACTACGAAGATTGCGTCATCGGAGGCCCCGGAGCGTTCGTGATCGTCGCCAACGGCTACAAAGATTTCGCCCGCGCCATCCGCCGGAAAATGGTCCTGGAAATCGCCGGCCGCCAACCGGCGACACCGCTTCTTAAACTGACGGCGACGGGTTATCGTCCGCCCTGCAATGTGGGAGAGGTGCAATTGCGCAACCCCATGATGAATTTCGGGGTACCGCAAAAGAATTAGACGTCGTTCGGCCGAAGCGCCACCAGGGTGGGCATCAACCCGGTTCCTGATACCATATATCTAAAATTGTTGATAAATTTTCGAGAAATACTGAATGTATTTCGAAGAAATTGACGAATAATGTTAAAGAAAATCGAAACGATAGTTCGTGTTTTTCTGATTCTATTTGTCTATATCTATTTGTAACAAACCAGATTATTCGGACCGCCCGGAGAACAAAATGAGTGTTTCAACCATCGGCCACCAAGCCCTCGCCCAGCAGACGTTGTTCGTTCCTCCCCCACGCGACGCCGCCTTGAGCGTCAAGGAATTGGCTGAGCAACGTACGCCCGAATCAAACACCCCGCTCAGCACCCCCAAGCAGGGCCAAGGTGTGAAGATCGATTTCCAGGTTTGATCGCCCGCCCGGAAGCCCTACCGTTTAACGAATTCAGCTTCCGAACAAACTTAAACGTCGATATCTAAACCGCCGCGGTCTTCAGCGTCCTGCTGTTCGCGCCGGCGCCTGGCAGCTTTAATTTCATCTTCACGCTGATCGCGATCCTTAATATCGGCTGATTTATCAATGGCGCGGTTAAGCGCCATATCGTCGCGATGCTTGATGAAATCCTGCCTGAGTATGTCCGTCCCGGCTACTGCCGCAGCCGATTCTTGTCCACCGCCCCCGATTGGCATTTTGTTTTTTCTTTCAGTTTTTTTGGCGGCAAACCGTTCCCTGTTGCCGCTTGAGGTAAGCCACTAACAAACCACTCGCCGACAACCGCGGCAGGCGTTCGTTCCTCGACAAAAAAAACTGAAAATTCGGAATCTCTGCGCCTTCCCCAGTCACATGATGACGCGCCGATCACGAAAAAGTCAACTCGCTCGACGCGCGTCTTGAACAGTTTGCCACCTGGGCTGGCAAGTATCGAAATCCGATTCAACATCGGGTGATTGCACGGCGGAAATCGCCCTGGATGCGTGGCCGGAAATGGGTTTATCCGCGCTCGATGCCGTCGATGAATGCTGCCAGATTAGCACCCAGCTCGTCGCACAGATATCCGCCTTCCTGGACGATGACGGTGGGCAGTCCCAATCCTGCGACGGCGCCGCCGATACGCCCAAACCCTCCCGTTGAAATATCCAGAAAAGCCAAAGGATCGTTCGCCTGAGCATCAAGGCCAAGCGACACGAGCAGGGCGTCCGGCGCGAACGTTTCGATTGCCGCAAGTCCCGGCGCCAAGGACGCAAGAAAGTCTTCGTCGTTCGCTCCGGCGGGCATCGGGATATTGAGATTGAAGCCGCGTCCCGGTCCCTCCCCTCTTTCGTCCCCATAGCCGCAAAAGAAGGGATAGAAGACATCGGGGTCGGCGTGGATCGAGACGAAGTGCACGTCAGCACGCCGGTAGAAGATGAACTGCGTCCCGTTCCCGTGATGAACGTCGACATCCAGGATCGCCACGCGGCCGGGCTTTCCCGCCGCCCGCAACTTTTCGATCATGTGCTGGGCCGCCACAGCGACATTGTTGATGAAACAAAAACCGCCGGCCATGTCGGCAAATGCATGATGGCCGGGTGGGCGGCACAAGGCGTAGGCAAGCTTCTCCCCCTGCAAAACGATGTCGGCCGCCGTCAGTGCCGATTGTGCCGCGGCGTAGGCCGCCGCCCAAGTACCGTCACCGATGGGACAGGCCGTATCGGCCATGTGGTAGCCGGCCCGGCCCGTGATGTGGCTGGGCCGGCGCGTCTGAAAACGGTTGGTGTGGACATTGGGCGTGATCTCGTCGCTGGAATTCGGTAAGGCCCGCCAATCCTCCAATCCGTCACGCAGAAACGTCAGATAGTCGGTTGAGTGGATCGCGCCAAGCGGGCCAATGCCGTGATCCTCGGGCTCTAAGATTTCGTGCCCGCCGGCTTTCATGGCTGCCAGGAGGCGTTCGGCACGTTCCGGCTTTTCCGGATTTTCAGCCAGCGTCCCGCGGACGATGAAGCGCTTGGGATAGTGGTTTGCTTGCACATCGCTGTAGACGGTTTTCATGCAAATGGCTCCTACTCGGTCGTTCGGGACCGCAGGTATTCGGACACGGGAAAATATATCCAGAACAACAGCATGGAAACGAAACCCAAGGCCGTCATGATCAGCAGCGCCGGCCCGCTGCCGAACACGTCGGCGAGCGCGCCCAGGTAGGCGAAGCCGATCGGCGCGGTCCCGATACAGATGGTCAATAGGCCGAGCATGCGGCTTCGTTGCTCCGGCGGCGAGAGGCGGTAGATCAGGGTTACCTGGGAGGCGGCGAACAAACCGGCTCCAATTCCGGCAATGCCAATACCCGTCGCTGCCATCGGGACATCCTGCGCAAACCCCAGAATGACGACGCCGGCCATGCAAAGCAGCACACCACCGATGTACCGGCCCCAGATCTGCCCTTCCGCCCGCGCCCGGCTGACCAGCAACGAACCGATGATGGCGCCGCTTCCCTCCAAGGCGGCGATTAAGCCCACGGCATCCGGCGTCAATCCCAATGTCTGCTTACCGATGACGGGAATGAGAGCGGTGAAAGGAAAGCCGAACAGATTGAAGATAATCGTGACGACAAAGGCAGCTACCAGTTTGCGCCACCTGACGGCAAAAACGAAGGCGTCAACAATACCGCGCAAAAGACCGTGTTTTCCCTCCTCCGATTCTCCCCCAACCTTGGAAAATTGCAGCGCCAACACCAATGCGGCGGCATAGAGCGAGAAGGAAAGGAGCAATACGCCGCTAAATCCGAGCGTGGCGATTAGGATGCCGCCAAATATGGGTCCGATGGCCCGGGTGAGGGTGTTGCTCGCCGCATCGAAAGACAGCGCCTTCGACAAATTATCGGGTCCTGCGAGTTGGCCAAGCAGGTTTCGCCGAGCCGAGAAATCGGTCGTCCAGTACATACCGCTGAGAATTGTTCCCAACGCCAGATGCCAAAGCGCCAATTGGCCGCTGTAGGACAGTGCCGCCAAGACGCCGGAGGCCGCTACCATGGCCAACAGCGAAAGCCGCAAAACCTTACGCTGGCCCAAACGGTCGACCAGGGCGCCCGTAACGACGCCAAACAAGGAGAACGGCAGCAGTCGCAACAGTGTGAAAGTCGCCACAAGAAACGCCGACCCGGTTTGGTCGAAGACGTAAATGCCGAATGCCAGGAGTTCCAGCCACCGCACACCGCCCGAGGCGATACCGATCAGCCAGGCGCGGCGGAAATCCGCGTTGCGGAGGATGTCGGTGAGGCCGAACGCTTCCCGGTCCGCCCCAGCGGACGAAACTCTTTTGAAGGTCATGCTGCTTTAGCAGTCGTGGCGTTTGTTCATCGACCGCCGATCAGGGTCTTCAACAATGTCCGCACGAGCCGGCCGTAGGGCGGTCGGAGCAGGCCCGCGCCGTTCATCCTGCTTTGATAGAAGACGCTCTTGCGTTTGGAGAACGTCTCAAAACCGTCACGTCCGTGATAATGGCCCATGCCGCTGGCGCCGACGCCGCCGAACGGCAGATTGTCCTGGGCAATATGGAAGAGCGTGTCGTTGACCGTCACGCCGCCGGAAATGGTTTCCGTCAAGACCCTGTCGATACGCCGGCTGTCGTTGTCGAAATAGTAGAGTGCCAGCGGTCTGTCGTGGTCGTTGACGTAATCGATGACTTCGCTGAGATCCCGGTAGGTCAGCACCGGCAGAATGGGGCCGAATATTTCCTCCTGCATCACCGTCATGTTGTCGGTGGGCTGCAACACCAGGGTTGGCGCCATTTTCCCTGCAGAGTTCTCGAATCCCTCGCCGGCCGGATTGATGGTCACGACCTGAGCGCCCTTCTCGGCGGCATCGTCCAGGTGTGCCCGCAGCCGGGCGTGGTTGCGGTCGCCTAAGATGCTGGTGTAGTCCGGATTGGCCGCCAGATTGGGATACATACCCGCCATCTTCTGCCGGGCGTGGGCGACGAACGAATCCAGACTGGCTTCCGGCACCATGACATAATCAGGCGCGATGCAGGTTTGACCCGCATTCAGCATCTTCCCCGCAACAATGCTGCCCGCAGCGCGATCCATGGCATAGCCCGGCGCCACGATGGCCGGCGATTTCCCGCCCAGTTCCAACGTCACCGGCGTGAGGTTCTCCGCCGCCGCGCGCATAACGTGATGCCCGACTTTGGTCGCCCCCGTAAACAACAAATGATCAAACGGCAACCTTGAGAACTGCTCTCCTACATCCTGGCCGCCTTGGATCACCACCACTTCCTCGGGCTCGAACAATTCCTCAATCATTTCGGCCAACAGAGCCGACGTCTTGGGCGTGAATTCCGAAGGTTTGATCATCACCCGGTTGCCTGCCGCGAGCGCACCGACCAGAGGGTCGATCGCCAGATAGAACGGGTAGTTCCACGGACTGATGACGCCGATGACGCCTAGCGGTTGCTTGAGGACCTTCGCGCGGGCGGGCAGGAACGCCAGATTGACGGCATGCCGTTCGGGTTTCATCCAAGTCTTCAACTTGCGCCTGGCGTGGCGAATGGATTCCACCGTGGTGAATATCTCGGCCATGCGCGTTTCCACGTCCGAGCGGTGGCCAAAGTCTTCCGATATGGCGTCGGCGATCCTGTCCTGATTGGCCAGGACGGCACGCAGCAATTTCCGCAAACTGGAGCGCCGCGTTTCAGCGCTAGGCGCACCGGCCTCCCGGTAGGCCTGTTTCTGGGCGTCCAGCAACGCCTTGAGCCGCTCCGCCGTTATAGGCGAATGAACGGCCGCGTTACGTTTGGCGTTGGGGTGCAAAACGGCGATGGTCATCGACGGAGCCTCCGAAAAGGTCGCGGAAAGACCTCCGTTATAGCATGTTTCGACCGTGATACGCCCCCTCATCGGTTGTCTGAGCCAACAATCCCGGCCCTGAGAATCCCGTTACGCACAAGTTAGGCCTTGCCCGAGCCCTTATATTTATTTTAAGCTTAAAATATATTTACAATTTGATTCTCACACCGCCGGGAGCCAGTCAATGCCGGGTGTTAAGAGCACCGACGAAACATCGTCCAAGCCCCTGGACGGGTTGCACGCCTTTGTCACAGGCGCTTCCCGTGGCATCGGCGCGGCGATCGCCTTTGAACTCGGCCGGCTCGGCGCGACGCTTTCCATGACGGGACGAGACGAGAACGCGCTTGCGGATCAGGCGGAAGCCGTCTCATCCCGGCATGGCGGCGAGGCTCGGGCGTACGTCATGGACGTGACGAATGACGACGAGATCGCCCATATCTTCGAAAAGGCGGCCGACGATGCCGGCGGTCCGGTCGACATTCTCGTCAATAATGCCGGCGCCGCCACCAGTGCCCCTTTCCCCCGCATCACGCCGGATGCCTGGCGGGCCATGCTGGACGTCAACCTCACTGGTCCCTACCTCTGCACCCAGGCGGTCCTGCCGGGCATGCTGGAGAAGCGTTCCGGCCGGATCATCAATGTTGCGTCCACGGCCGGCCACAAAGGTTACGCCTACGTCGCGCCCTATTGCGCGTCCAAACACGGCGTCATCGGCATGACGCGGGCGCTGGCGCTGGAGATCGCCCCTTCGGGGGTTACGGTCAACGCCGTCTGCCCCGGTTTCACTGAAACGGACATCGCCACGCGGACCATCGAAACGATGGTCGAAAAAACCGGCCGCGACCGGGAAGAAGCCTACGCCGAACTTGCCAAGTTCAATCCGCAGGCGCGTCTCGTGCAGCCGGAAGAGGTTGCTCAAGCGGTGGGCTGGCTGGCCCTGCCGACCTCGGGTTCGGTCAACGGCCAATCGATCATGGTAGACGGGGGAGAAGTCATGTCATGACGGATACGGTTAACTCCACATCTGGCGGGGACCTCGAATCCTCAGTCCAATCCGACGATAAGCCAGAACTCCGCGTCTGGCTGCGCCTGCTGACCTGCTCCACACTGATCGAGCAGCACGTGCGCTCCGGCCTGCGCCAGGAGTTCGAGACCACCCTTCCCCGCTTCGACGTTATGGCCCAACTCGACCGGGCCCCCGACGGCATGACCATGGGACAGCTCTCGCGCCACCTGATGGTGTCGAATGGCAACATCACCGGGCTGATCGACCGTCTGGTACAGGAAAAGCTCGTCACACGCTCCCCGGCGCCCCAGGACCGCCGGACGCAACTGGTTCGGCTGACGGATGAAGGCCGCGCGGAATTCGACCGCATGGCCCCGGCTCACGAATCCTGGGTCGTCGACCTGATGTCGGGGCTTGAGCGCCAGGAAAAGACCGAACTCTACGACCTCCTCGGTCGTTTTAAGAAATCACTCGAACAATCGTTGAAAAATGGAGACGAAGAATGAAGTCAGTAAACGGCGCCGATTTCAAGCCGGAGCATTTTGGTTGGGAAGTCGCAAACGGTGTTGCCACGGTTACCCTGAACAGGCCCGAACGCAAAAATCCTCTAACATTCGAAAGCTATGGTGAACTGCGCGACACCTTCCGCGAACTTCAGTATGCCGACGACGTCCACGCTATCGTGATCACGGGTGCCGGCGGCAACTTCTGCTCCGGCGGCGACGTCCATGAGATCATCGGCCCCCTGGTCAAGATGAATATGGTCGACCTGATGCGCTTTACCCGCATGACCGGCGACGTGGTCAAGGCCATGCGCGCCTGCCCCCAGCCCATCATCGCCGCCATTGATGGCGTCTGCGCCGGCGCCGGCGCGATCCTGGCGATGGCTTCCGACCTCCGTTACGGCACGCCGGAACCCTCCGTCGCTTTCCTTTTCAACCGCGTCGGTCTGGCGGGCTGCGACATGGGCGCCTGCAATATGCTGCCGCGCATCATCGGCCAGGGCCGGGCCTCCGATCTCTTGTACTCGGGACGCGCGCTGAAGGCCGAGGAAGCCGAACGCTGGGGTTTCTATAACCGCATCTGCAGTGCCGACGAGCTTCTCGCCGAAGCCCAAAAAACCGCCGGACGCATCGCCAATGGTCCCACCTTCGCCAACGGCATGACCAAGAAAATGCTGCACCAGGAATGGAACATGGGCGTCGACGAAAGCATCGAGGCGGAAGCCCAGGCCCAGGCCATCTGCATGCAGACGGAAGATTTCACGCGGGCCTACAATGCCTTCGTGGCAAAGGAGAAACCCGTCTTCGAAGGGAATTGACGTGGCCGATACCAGCTATCTCAACTGGCCGTTCTTCGATGACGGCCACCGCCGCCTCGCCGAGGAACTGACCGCCTGGACGGCGCGCGAGATCGCGCCGTTCGAGGACGACGAGAAAGACGTCTTCGCACTGTCGCGAAAGTTCGTCCGCATGCTGGCGGAAGACGAGTGGCTGAAATTCGTGGTTCCCGCCGAATACGGAGGGGTTCACGAGAAGCTTGACGTGCGGTCGCTCTGCCTCTGCCGGGAAATCCTTGGCCGCACTTCGGGGCTGGCCGACTTCGCCTTCGCTATGCAAGGCCTCGGCACGGGATCGATCTCGCTGTTCGGCAGCGACGAGATCAAGAGCCGGTATCTCCCCGCCGTGCGCGCCGGTGAGCGTGTCGCGGCCTTCGCCCTGACCGAACCCGGCGCGGGCTCGGACGCCGGCGCGTTGACCACCTCTGCGACACAGGAAGGCGGCGACTTCGTCATCAACGGCGAGAAAACGTTTATCTCCAACGCCGGCATCGCCGATCAGTACGTCGTCTTCGCCCGCACGTCGGACGACGGCGCGCGGGGACTTACGGCCTTCGTGGTCGATACCGACACGCCGGGCTTGGAGGTCACCGAACACCTCGAGGTGATCGCTCCCCATCCTTTGGGCACGGTAACATTCAAGGACTGCCGGGTGCCGGCAAGCCAGATGTTGGGAGAGATCGGCGACGGCTTCAAGGTCGCCATGTCGACGCTTGATATCTTCCGCTCTACGGTGGGCGCGGCCTCGCTCGGCTTCGCCCGTCGAGCCCTCGACGAGGCGGTGGCGCGGGTCAAGGCGCGGGAAGCGTTTGGCCGTCCCATTGCGGATTATCAGTTCACCCAGGGCAAGCTGGCCGACATGGCGACGGAGATCGACGCCGCCGCGTTGCTGATTTACCGCGCCGCCTGGACCAAGGACTGCGTTGCCGACCGCGTCACGCGGGAGGCGGCGATGGCGAAGATGTACGCTACCGAAGCCGCCCAGAAGGTGATCGACGAGGCGGTCCAGCTGTTCGGCGGGACGGGCGTGCTGCGCGGCACGCCGGTGGAACGGCTCTATCGCGAAATTCGGGCGTTGCGCATCTACGAGGGAACCACTGAAATCCAGAAAATTGTCATCGCCAGCCAGGTGATCAAGGATACGCCGTAGGTTGACCGACATGAAACTACTCGAACCGCTCGACATCAACACCATCACAATCCCCAACCGGGTGCTGGTCCCGGCGATGGTGACGCGGTTGTCGGGCGAAGACGGATTCGTCAACGATGCGGTGATGGAGCGCTACGTACGCTTTGCCCGCGGTGGCGTCGGCCTGATCGTCGTGGAGGCCTGCGCCGTCCACGGCAGCAAGTCGGGGCCTTTGTTAAGACTGTCGGACGACAAATTCATCCCCGGCCATCGCGAACTGACCAAGCGGGTTCACGACGAAGGGCCGTCCAAGATCGTGCCGCAGATCATTCATTTCATGAAGGTGGCGCGTTCGGGCTGGCGGCAGACCGTCGACATGCTGGATGTCGGCGATATCGACCGGATCGTCGATGAATTCGGCCACGCCGCCGTCCGCGCCCGCGAGGCCGGATATGACGGCGTCGAAATCCATTCCGCCCATGCCTACACGCTGTCGTCGTTCCTTTCGCGGCACAACCACCGGCGCGACGACTACACCGGGCGAACGCTGGAGGGCCGCCTCCACATGTTCGGCCGCGTCATGACCAAGATCCGCGAGTGCGTCGGCCAAGACTTCCCCGTCGGCGTTCGTTTTTTGGCGGAAGAGGTCGTGCGCGACGGCTACACGGTGGAAGACGCCAAGCCCATCGCGCTGCGCATGGCGCAGTTGGGCGTGGATTATATCTCGTTGTCGGTGGGCGGAAAGTTCGAGGACGCCGTGCCGCGCGAAGGTCAGCCGCTTTATCCATATACCGGCTATTCGGGCGACCGCTGCATGCCGGGCGACTGGTACCCCGCCCTGCCAAACGCCCACCTGCCCGCCGCCATCAAGGAATATATCAACGGTCACGGCTTCGACGTGCCCGTCGTGAGCGTCGGCAAGATCAGCCGGCCCGAAGAAGCCGAGGGTCTGCTGCAGGACGGGCGGGCCGACATCATCGGTATGGCGCGCCAATTGCTGGCCGATCCCGACTGGGTCGCCAAGGTCATGCAGGACCGGGCCGACGACATCGTGAAATGCATCTACTGCAACGTCTGCAAACAACTCGACGGCAGCTTCCGCGAGGTCAACTGCTTCCTCTGGCCCAAGGGACGCCACCAAGCGCCCGACGACGATCCCCACGGCACGGCGCCGCATTGGGGCGCCGATCAGGGCGCCCTGGAGGCCGTGATGGACGTCAAGGGCCGGGTCAAGCTTTCCTGGAGCCCGGCGGAGGGCGCCGATACGCGCATCTACGACATCTACCGGGCCGAGGAAAACGGCGATGTCACCTGCGTCGAGGCCGTCAAGAAATCGCACTACACCGATCCCCTCGCGCTCGGCGGGATCGGCTACACCTATTACGTCCGGGCCGTCGGTTCGGACGGCCGGGCCAGTCCGCCCAGCAATGCCGTGAGTATTACGCCGCCCATTCCGGATTACGCCAGCGAAAGAACCGCCAGCCATGTCTGAAAATCTCACGCCTTCCGGCATTCCATCCGCCCACGTTGACACCTTCTCACGCGACCACCTGCCGCCCGCCGATCAATGGCCGGAGATGGACTGGCAGAGCGTGCCGGAGCTTGCTGCCTATTCCGACCGCATGAACTGTGCAGCTGAATTGCTCGACAAGCAGGCCGTGGTTCACGGCGACCGTCCCGTCATCCATTTCGAAGGCGCAACCTGGAGCTACAACGACCTGCTGGCCAAGGCCAACCAGATCGCCCACGTGCTGGTGGACGAACTGGGCGTCGTGCCGGGCAACCGGGTGCTGATGCGTTCACCCAACAATCCCATGTACGTCGCCGCCTGGTTCGCCGTCATGAAAGTCGGCGCCGTTGCCGTCGCCACCATGCCGCTGCTGCGGGCCAAGGAGCTCACCTACATCACGGAAAAGGCCGTCGTCGAAGTCGGCCTGTGCGACAACCGGCTGGCCGACGAAATGGAAACGACGCTGGAGCGCTCCGCCAACCTCAAACGCGTTCTTTACTTCGGTAACCTGGGACAGGACGAAACCGCCGGCACGCTCGACGCCCTGGCGGCAACCAAACCCACTGCCTTCGAGACCGTGGATACGGCCTGGGACGACGTTTGCCTGATCGCCTTCACATCGGGCACCACCGGCCCGGCCAAGGGCTGCATGCACTTCCACCGCGACATCATGGCGATCAATGATTGCTTCTCGCGCTACATCCTCAAGCCCGACCAGAACGACATCTTCTGCGGCTCGCCGCCCATCGCCTTCACCTTCGGGCTCGGGGCCATGGTGACGTTCGCCATGCATGCCGGCGCCTCGACGGCCCTGTGCGAGGGTCCGGCGCCCGACGTCCTGATGGGGATCATCGAGAAGCACCGGGCGACGGTGTGCTTCACCGCGCCCACCGCCTTTCGCGTCATGACGGACCTTGTCGCCGATCACGACGTCAGTTCGTTGAAGAAATGCGTGAGCGCCGGTGAGACCCTGCCGCTGCCCACATTCCAAGGCTGGGAGAAGGCGACGGGCATCAAGATCATCGACGGCCTCGGCGCCACCGAGATGCTGCACATCTTCATCGCCACGTCCGGCGACGACATTCATCCAGGCGCCACGGGCAAGCCCATTCCCGGCTACCAGGCCCGCGTGATCGACGACGACGGCAACGAGGCCGCGCCGGGCACGGTCGGTCGGCTTGCCGTCAAGGGCCCGACGGGTTGCCGCTACCTCGACAACGAGGAGCGCCAGACCGCCTACGTCCAGGACGGCTGGAACCTCTCAGGGGACGCCTACATGATGGACGAGGAAGGCTACTTCTGGTTCCAGGCCCGCACCGATGACATGATCATCTCCGCCGGCTACAACATCTCGGGGCCGGAGGTCGAGGCCTGTCTGCTGGACCACCCCAAGGTCGCGGAATGCGGGGTCGTTGCCGCTCCCGACGCGGAACGCGGTTTCATCGTCAAGGCGTACGTCACATTGCGCGACGGCGCGGAGGCGGGCGACGGTACGGTCAAGGAACTGCAGGATTTCGTCAAAGCCGAGATCGCCCCCTACAAATATCCCCGCGCCATCGAATTCCTCGACGACATGCCGCGCACGGAGACCGGCAAGCTGCAAAGGTTTAAGCTGAGGGAGATGGCAGCAGGCTAACTAACCTGCCAACATAGACGGGGGGATTGCGTGATGTGGCGTTGCTTCGTTTTTGCCTTTGTTTTCAGCAGCTACGTGGTTCAGGCCGGAAACGCGGCGGCGCGGGAGATCCGCATCGCCATGGCGGGCGAGATGGCGCCGTTCTTCTACCAAGGGGAATCCGGTTGGCAGGGCTTGAGCCTGGATGTGGCGCGGGCAGTTCTGAAGAAGCTCGGGCACAAGGTCGTGTCGGTCAAGAGTGTTCCCATGGCCCGGCTAATCGTGATGTTGGAGCGTGGCGAAATCGATATTCATCCCAACTGGTCGCCGACGTCCGAACGTTTGAAAATCGCCGAATTCACGACCGTGCCGCACATTAACGAAGACCACGCCTTCATCGTCTTGCGTGATTCCAAGATTCCCTACGATGGCACAATGGCTTCGTTAAGTGGCCGGCGCGTGGCCGCGATGCGGGGATGGACCCACGGCGACAGATTTGACACCGCCCAATCCCTCGACAAGGTGTTTGTGAATTCGGTGTCCGCCCAGGTGCGCATGCTTGCCAAAAGGCGCGTGCAAATCGCCGTGCAAAATCCGTCCACATTCTTTTTTGAAGCGCGCAAGGAAGGCATAGATACCAGCAAAATGCTGGTTTTGGATCCGCCTAGCGTGAGCTTGCCGGTCTTCATGGGCATATCAAAGAAATTACCGGATGTCGTGAACTTCAGAAAATCACTGGATGCCGCGCTGAGGGAGTTTCTCCAATCAGACGCCTATCGGGAGCTCAAGAAGAAACACGGATTTTAGCGACCTCCTAAGTCGGCGCGAAAATGCTGAGCCTGATCCAGCGGGGTAAGACGAGGCGGTCGACAACCCGTGTCCCGCTCAACTGATCTTTTTTCCGCCGATCTGCGTCGCTAGAACTTCCAGCTCTTTCGCGTTGCCGGCATCGTCCTCGGTGGAGTAGATCCAAAACGTCCGGGTTGCTATGTCTCCGAGATCCCTGATGAAATCGATGAACTTGAGATGTCCCTGCATCTTGTCGAGCGGCGACTCGTTCTTGTCCAGAATTTTAGCGAGATCCATCCATTCCAGGCTCTGAACGCTTTTGCCAAATTGCTTGTCCAGCCTCAGCGCGACGTCCTCTTCGGTCTTCCCTTGCGTCTTTAGCTGCTTCCTGAATCTTTCATAGAAGTCGTTTCGCCTCTCAAAAGCGGTTTCCCCTTCCAGGCTTTCGAAGGTCGCTTCGTCGACGCAAAACTTACCGATACCGCGGAACGGAATTCTCAGTTGGATCCGCTGGATCAGTCGGGACGCCTCGGCGTTGCTGGAGTGCAGAAGCGTTTGAAGAAGCTCCATGTCGTCGTAAAACGGCAAGAATGTTCGAAAGTGGTCGTCGGCAACGTCCCAATGAAGGTTGATCGCCCTGTTGAGCATTATTTCGTAAGCGAGATTGTGTTCGTGGTGGAATACCGTCCTGGTAAGGCTCGATTTCGCATAGAGAATTTGGAAGGCATGTTCAATGCCGTCGTCCATGAGTTGGGTTTGGTAGCGATTTGGATCCTCACCGTCGAGCATCGCCATGTTCAGGATCAGGCCGATGACGTTGAATTCGCCGGTTCTAATCGATGTAAAAAAGGAATCCCGGCGGTAATGATCGATACGATCCAGATCGATGACCCCGGAAACCAGATCGTGTAATCCGTTGATGAACCTGAGATCGTTCTTGTAGGTCTTCGAGACATATCCGTTTTGCTTTGGTGAAATGAGGTGGGAGATCAGTTTTTGATCGATGGTCTCCCCCGCCTCCTTGAGGCAATTCGACAAAATCTTCGACTTGTCGAAATCGTCGCCGATTTTTCGCCGAATGTACTCGCTGAAAAGCTCGCTCACTTTGTTTTCACCCTGGATCAGGCTGGTGCCGATGGTTTCGTGATTGAGGATGATGCCTTTCGTCTGATCCTGATCGGGGTAACGTTGGCCGAGCAACAGATTGTTCTCGATGACGTGGGAAAACGGGAAGTGCCCGATATCATGGAGAAGCAGGGCCAAATGAAATTCTTCCTTTATCCCCGCATGGGTGAGCAATTCGCTCAACCGCAACAAATCCGAGCTGGCTCCTTTGTTTTCATCGATTTTTCGATTGACGATGACGTTGTCGGAAGCAAGGTCTGAAAGGTGCCAACAACCCAGCGCATGGGCAAATCTGGTGTGCGTGGCGGAGGGAAAAATCAGCCAGACGAATCCGGCCTGGTGAAGAAAGTTCATGCGGCTGAATTCGTAGCTGTCGACAATGGACAGAAATCTGTCGTGGGTTATCGAGGCATGTTTGCGAACCCGGTTCCGCCCCCAAAATGATCCTCGTTCGCCGGTCGACGAACTGGGGTCGGTTACCAGTACCACCTCGTACAATGGATCGTAATAGGTTCGGTTTGCGTTCTGAAACGAGTGCTGAAAGGTATCGTCATTCATATGGCACGCTCTCCTCGAAGAAGATCCGAATCAGGTCAATGCCTCACGAATTGACCAGGTCCTGAACGAAGATCGAAAGTGTCTGCAGTCCCTTGTACATCGAAGAATCTTCCCTTGAGCAGGCCTCGACATCATTCTCGAACACGCTCAAGGGATCGTAATCAATTCTGATCTTTACTTTGCTGTTCGTCGCTTTTTCCAAGATCTTTATTCGCTCTTCGGCCCTTTTGTCGTTCTCGCCAAGATTTGGAACCATATTTACGACCAGAAACGGGTCCAGATCCTTTTCGATCATGATCGGTACCGTGGACGACAAGCCCTCGATATTTTGGTGGTCCAGGCGGGTCACAACGACACCGCGGTTCACAAGGGGAAAAATAAGTGCGGATGACGGCGAATAACCCGGTTTCAGATCCACCAGCAGCAAATCGATGCCATTGTCGGTCACCAGCGCCTCGAATATCTCGTCAACGGCATAGCGCATGGGGCTTGAGAAGGTGATGTTGTCGGATGCATCGGGGTCGGAAATTGTCGGAACGTATTTCAGGCAGCCGTGGCCATTGACGGTTTTCCCCGATTTCGCCTGAACGTAATCGGTGACGTTGATGATCGAATCGGGCAAAACGCTGGGATTCGCATGCTGCAGGATGCTGAGAAGCTCCCGGTCCCCCAAGTCGTCATTGCTGTGTCCGAAGATTGTCGCCAGTCCCGACGAATCCAGGTCGAAGTCCAGCATGCCCACGCGCACCCCCTGAAGCGCGAGCATGGCGCCCAAGCCAACCATTACCTTGGTCCGGCCAACGCCGCCTTTATAACTATGAAACGCTATTTTGTATTTCATCAGCCGAACCTCTATTCGTTTTGTTCTTGGTTTTATTTGGGAAGCGAATTTCTATTTGGATACTTTTCGAACTCTGCTGAGCGCACCGATCAAATGCTCCTCCAACGAGGATTGAAATTCGACGCTATCCATGAGACGCGCGACGGCCGACCTGATGTGTTCGTCGCTTATTTCGTAGCGCTCGATGCTCACGAAGTTTTCCAGCCTCAACAAGGCTTCGACCGCCGCCAGGTTCCAGTGAATCTGGAGGTATTTTTCATCCCAAAGGCCGCTCTCAGAGTTTCGCCGAACGTTGATGATTTGATCGGCCATTGAGACACAGTGATTTCGTAGCTTTTCCCGCAATTCCTCGGTCGCATCAGACCTTTTTTCCAACGCCGAGAACGACAGCGCCAACGTCGAAAGACAGTGGGCCCATGTCGTTTTGTCGTCATAGGAAATTACGGGCTTGGATTTCACGTAAACCCGGTATCCGATATTCGCTTCAAAATTTTCGTACGTACCTTGATAGTCTTCATCCAGAAGCTGTGTGAATCGCTCAACCGCCTCGATGCTTTCCTCAACCGAGCCCGGAATTTCCATGTCTGACATCGTTATGAGCGTTTCAGTGGCAAAATTGTGGCCGACCAAATCGAAATCGCGCTCGACAGCCGAGATCTTGTAAAGACCGTTCTCGGTCTTCAGCGTATCGATCCAGGCCAGTGCCTTCGGGAGAATCTCGCCCTTGATCTTCTTCCGCAGTTCTGCTTCTTCGCCCAGTTCCTTGCACAAGGCCCACCCCCTGGCGAGCGCCGTGACAGCCCAGGCGGTCGGAAGGATGTGCCGCTGATCCGGAATGGGAATTCCCTTGCCGTCGTCACAGTCGCTCCCGCTCACGAAAGCCCAACCGATTTTCTCATCAACCTCGATGAAGGTTTCCGGGTCGGTCAGGAAATGCAGGATTTGCAGAACTTCTCTCTTGGCCATCCCGGAAACGTCGGCTGACATGTTGTCCTTGCCGGCATAAGTGAGATAATCGATAAGGGTAACGGCGAAGCTCCCGCAGAAATCGATGAATGGAGTTCCGAGTTGGGCTGATAGTGCGGGCGAGGGGTTGTAGTGCATATCCTCCCGCTTGCGCGGCACCTCGCCATCGCCGGAACCGCCAACAATCCTGATCAGAAGGTCGACGTACTTTTCGATTTCAATGGAAGGTGGGACCGGTACCTCGGCAAGCCGGGAGGCAATCAGGAATACGGAAACGAAGTCGGCGAACTTTTTGATGTAGCTTTCGACCTCGTATGTGGATGGAATATCGGCATCCACCAGGAAGCGAATTCGTGCTTCCGGCAGGCTCGAGCTGACGAACATCTCCTCGCGCAGGGGATTGCCGGCCGTGCCAAATAACGACAGCCCCTTGAGGGCATCCCGCGCGAATGTATTATAGAAATTGTCCGAATATTCGGCCATTTTTTCCTCACACCATTTATTTAAATTCCGGAATTTCCATAATTGGCAAAGATTTACAGTGCCTACTCATAGCATTAGCCCATATTTTTACTTCTTCGTTTTTAAGGAGAACACGCCACCATTTGTGTATTTTCTTAAGATGATCCCTCAATTCCAGATCAATTCTTAGTGGACATGCATGGGATCTGCGGCAGTCGAAATACCCCACGTGTTCCATATCGATTACCGCGGGAAAGTACGGATAGCTCCTGCAATCGAGCGGGCGGGCCTCGTAAATGCAATCGGCATTGCCGGAACAGTGAAAACGGTCCGAGAATTGTTCGGATACCGAATGAAATGGAATTGCGGGGTCCTGGGACGTCTGAAATTCGAACTCGCCCGGAAGAAAGAAAATAAAACTGTCTTCACCGGTCGAGTGACAGCAGTCAGCGGAACCACAGGATTGGGAACCACAATCCGACCTGAAAAGTATGGTGCCGTCACAATCCCTATACAGATTGGCAAAATCGGGAAAATTCGGAAATTTTTCTTTGTCTTGATAATACCAACTTCTGGGGTTCATAAGTTGTTCTTTCATTTCCCTATTTGTTTAGTTTTTTTACTTCAGTTTTTCCTAAGTTTTGTTCCGCAGTTAAGCAACTTAAGTTCGGTGACGGCAATTCCATTTTCGCCATTTTAGCGTGCATACAATTGTAATCACCGTCTTTTTTTAAGATTAAATTTTTTCAACAGTATCTTAAGTAGTGGAAATTTCAAATATTCTATTCAAATTTCGAAAACAAATATCCGCCCGCGTTCATATTTCAGAAATTGATGGTGGCGTTGCGCCCGACATCGGCGGTACCGGATATTTTCGTGGCACGGCAATAGTTCGGCAGTTGCGGGGCGTCCACGCCTTGCACCGCCACCCATTGGCGGAAAGGAAACGGTTTATGACTGGCGGCAGTATCTCCCGGGGCCCGGATCCGATGTAGGCACCAACCTGAAAGGAACTAGATATCCCGCTCCATGAGGATGGCGGGAAATTCGATACCCTCCCCCATCGGCACGACGACCGGACGGATTCGCTTGAATCGCAGGGCGGCGTAAAACCCTTCCGCGTTGAGGCTGGAGTAGCACTCGAAGCGCCCGAAGCCCGACGCCCTGGCTGCCGCTTCGCACTGGTCATAGATCGCCCGTGCGATGCCTTGGCGCGTCCAGTCCGGATGAACGGCGAAATGCCGGATGTGTGCCAAGCCTTCGATAATCTCGCCCGTTCCGGGCCGCTCCCGGGTCCAGCCGCCGCTGCCGACGATCCGGCCGCCCTCGCCCACCGCCACGTAATAGGTCCCCGATTCGAGCAAACCGGGATTGGCACGTGTCATCAACGGCAAAGCCACCGCCAATAAGGTCTCCTCGTAACTGGAGCCCATCAGCACGGGGTACGAAAGCTGGAGAAAATCGGTTACGCCGGCTTCATCGGACGGCTTCGCGACCCTGATTTGATACCCCGGCGGCATGTCACAGCCCGATCTTCTGGTCGAGCTTCAGAACCTCGACGATTTTGAAGATCGCCGGCATTTCCTTCAGCACCGTATCGATCTCCTTGGCGAAGGTGGCGGGCCGGAAGATGGATCCGGTTTCGAACCGGTCCTTGTTCGTCTTGATGGTCAGCAGCAGTTTGTTCTTGAAAAAACAGGCCTGGATCGGCTTGCCGCCGAAGGCCTCGGTCAGTTCCATCAGCCGTTCCATGAACGTGGGCGTCAGCAGGTACCGGGCTTCAACCTGATCCGACGAATAAACCTCGAATTCGCGTTCGAACCTGGGATCCTCCAGTTTGACGTTTTCGAGCTCCCGTTCGAACTTGTCCGCGAACCAGTTGAAGACCATGGTCAGGTCACGCTTGATAACGGTGCGCCCCGAGAACTTCTTGTTCATGGTGAGAAGGATAAGGAGGCCGCGAAACTTGGTTTCCGTCCGGCTGTCCTCGCCGCTGCCGTGCTCCACGGTCAGTTTTGTTTCGGTCAGCTCAAGCCGAACACCCTTCCAGGTGCCGCGCACATAATCCTCGCGCGCTTCATCCTCGAAATTCGGGATGATCCCGGAATCCTTCACGGATCGGGCACTCAAGGGGCCCTCTTCCTTGTAGGTGAAATCCTTGCCGAAGTACTTGAAGATGAGCGGATAGATCTCCGACTTGACCGAGGATTTGTACTTGCTCACCGGCCGGAACGTCCACCAGAACAGGAACAGCATGATCCCGATGCCGATCCAGATAATGATGCCTTGGGTGTCGTCGCTAATGACACCTTTCTGATTTAGACCGTCGGTGTAGATGATCGTGGCGATGGCGCCGATCAAGACGACGCTCGATACGAACAACCGGAGCGCAAGTGATCGGACTGCGGCGACGCGCTGCGACTCGAAGACCTGAACCTTTGGTCGGATGTCGCGCTCGTAAAGCGGCGCGAACGGTTCGTCGATACCCTCGACACGGCGGAAATTGAGTTCGCCCGAGAAGGGTTTCAGCCCCCGTCCAGCGAACAGCCCCAACATGCCGAGGAAGATCTCCTTGACCGGCACTTCGATTTCGCCGGCCAGGCGCCACCAGTGCAACGGGCGCAACACCATGGCGTGGAGCTAGCCCAGGTGATCGGCGGCGTTGACCGGCGCCCTGGAGGTTTCGTCCGCTTCGAAAAACGGCATCACAGCGGCGCCGGCGAGGCCGGCGATGAGATTGCCCGGGAAAATCTGGACCGAATTGTTGAGGCCGGCGACCGAGGCGTTGTAGAAGCGCCGCGCCGCCGCGATCTGGGCTTCGACTTCATTGTAGGTGAGCTGCGCCTTGATCATGGTTTCCTGGGATTTGAGCTCAGGATAGTCCTCAACTCTTACCATCAGCCCGCCCACCTTGCCGGCGAGTTCCCCGGCCAGCGCCAAGTGCCCCTTCACTGCCTCCGCGTCCTTCGGATCGTAATCACGATCGACCTGCTCCCGCAGCTCGGTGATTTCGGTCAACAGGCCCTTTTCGTGTTCCATGAACTTCCGGGCGATTTGGAGAATGTTGGGGATGAGATTGGAGCGCTTCTTGAGTTGCACATCGATCCCCGAAAGAGCTTCCAGAACCTTATTCCGGCGGCGGATGATGGTTGCGTACCAGAGATAGATCAGCGCCAGAACGACGACGACGACGATGATGACAGTCGTGCTATCCATGAAGGATTCCCCCAATTACGAATTCTCCGGACCGGATCGTTCAATTATAGGGTTTGGGGGTTAAGGAAGCGAAAATTCGATTAAGTATATGATTTTGTTTGTTTTTTTGCAGCTTGCACAGTGGTTTCCAAGCGGTTGAGAAAGGCCGATCGGTCGGCCTTGCTGAACGGCCTCGGTCCACCCGTAATCTCGCCGCGCTCGCGCAGGTCCTGCATCAGTTCGCGGTTGGCCAGGGCCATGCCGATGCCGCTTTCCGTGAACGCCTCGCCGTTAGGCTTGAGGGCGAACGCATCCGCCTCCAGGCAGCGCGCTGCCAGCGGGATATCGTTGGTGACGCAGATATCGGCGGCCTGGATGTTCTCGGCGATCCAGTCATCGGCAGCATCCGCTCCCGGCGGTACGATTACCAATTCAACCAACGGATCTCGGCTGGGCCGGATACCGCCATCGCTCACCATGTAGGTCTTCAAACCGTGGCGTGCGGCCACGCGGACCGCCTCGTCCTTTACCGGACAGGCATCGGCGTCCACGTAGATGGCGGTCATACCGCCTCCGCCAATAAAACTTCCGAAGGGATCGTCGTGCTGACGGTAATTTCGTGATGGCGGACGGCCCACTGATCGCGTGGCAGCAGGGCGGTGAGGTCCATCGGACGGCAGCCCCCGACGAACCACGGGCTGATCTTGTAGGCCAGGGTCCAGAGCCCACTCGACAGGTTGGAAACCGGCCCCATGCCTTTCGACAACCCGGCCAGGCAAAGGCGCCCCCCCATCGTCGAGACCCGTCGCGCCGCCGCCATCGCTTCGCCGACATCGGATTCGCTCAGCAGGTCGAAAACATAGGTGCTGACGATGCGGTCGAACGGCCCGCCAAGGGACGCGAAATCAAAGCCGCCGTCAGTATGATGGATGGTGCAACGCTCGGCCCACGGCTGCAGCCGTTCCCGGCTCAATTCCACCATGGTCGAGCTGACGTCAATGCCGGTGTATCGGGCGGACGGCGGCAGGTGATCCGACAGCAGGCGGGCGGCGAACCGCCCCGTACCGCAGCCGATTTCCAGGACCGAGCGGCTTTGTGCAAAATCGCCGTGTTCGATCAAAAGATCGAGCGCCGCGTCTTCATAAAACCCCTGGCCGTCCTGCTTGGCGCCATATCCGTCATAGAAACGGCGGGCTTGTTCGTGGCTGAGCGCGGTAGTCATAGAGGCCTCCAGCGATCTACTTTTTAGAGGCGTGCAGCGGCTTTATATCCTCGCGCTCGGGGGCGCGGGGGCGGTTCTCTTCCTCCGCCGTCAACGCCGGCGCCGCCACGAGCGATTGCAGCGATCGCTGCGCCAATTCCTGGTAAAGAGCCGTCGCGCTGGACTTCCAGGCAACGTCCTGGTCCGACACCTCACGCAGGATCTTGGCGGGAGAACCCGCCGCCAGGGTGCGCCGCGGCACCTCGAAGCCCGCCTTGACGAAGGAATTGGCGGCGATGATGGCTTCCTCGCCGACGACGGCGTCATCCATCACGGTGGCGTTCATGCCGACCAGCGCATTGCGGCCGATGGTGCAGCCGTGAATGACGGCCGAGTGCCCGATGTGGCCGTCCTCGGCGATGACGACCGTCTTGCCGGGAAACGAGTGCACCACGCAATTGTCCTGAACGTTGGCGCCAACGCCTACCTCAATCCGCCCGAAGTCGCCTCTCAAGGCGGCGCCCGGCCCGATGAAACACCCTTCGTCGATGATGACGTCGCCGATCAGAACGGCCGTCGGATGGACGAAGGCGCCCGGTTTGATGACGGGAATCATGCCTTCGAAGGAATAGGTGTTTGCCATAGTGGGGGGTCCTAACTCGTAACTGCCATTTTGGACGTTGCTCGGCTATCCTAACCGTTGATTCGAAGGATTGCCGCCGCAACGATGTATCGATATGTTGTCGGCGATATTGTTGGCCTACCCATCAAAAATGTCCACAACGAAGGTGCCGAGCCCGCAAAAGCACGAACAAGGAGCCCCCCGAAATGACCGAAGCCTACATCTGTGACGCCGTCCGCACGCCCATCGGACGGTACGGCGGCGCCCTCTCCAGCGTTCGCGCCGACGATCTGGCCGCCCTGCCGCTCAAGGAGCTGATGTCACGCAATGCGGACATGGACTGGTCGCGCGTCGACGACGTGTTCTACGGCGCCGCCAACCAAGCGGGTGAGGACAACCGCAATATCGCCCGCATGGCCTCCCTGCTGGCGGGTATCCCGGACAGCGTGCCGGGCGCCACCGTCAACCGGCTTTGCGGGTCGGGCCTCGAAGCCGTCGGACAGGCGGCGCGGGCCATCAAGACGGGTGAGGCCGACCTCTGTGTCGCGGGTGGTTCCGAAAGCATGAGCCGGGCGCCGATGATCCTCCCCAAGCCGGACGCCGCCTTTTCGCGCCGGGCCGAGATTTTCGATACCACCATCGGCTGGCGCTTCATCAATCCGCTGATGAAGAAGCAATACGGCGTCGACAGCATGCCGGAGACGGCGGAGAACGTTGCGGAGGAGTTCCAGATCCAGCGCGAGGATCAGGATGCCTTCGCGCTGCGCAGTCAGCAGCGCGCCGCCGCCGCCCAGAAGAACGGCAACCTGGCTGAGGAAATCGTGCCGGTCACCATTCCCAAACGCAAAGGCGACCCGGTTGTCGTGGAGGCCGACGAGCATCCGCGCGAGACCTCCATGGAGGCCTTGGCCAAGCTGCCGACGCCCTTCCGCGAAGGCGGCACGGTGACCGCCGGCAATGCCTCCGGCGTCAACGACGGCGCGGCCGCGCTGATCATCGCCTCGGAGGAGGCCGCCAAGGAACACGGTCTGACGCCGCGTGCCCGCGTGCTCGGGATGGGTCATGCCGGCGTACCGCCGCGCATCATGGGCTTCGGACCAGCACCGGCTGCCCGCAAGCTGCTGAACCGCTTGGGCCTCAAGTTCGACGAGCTTGACGTTATCGAGCTCAACGAGGCCTTTGCCGCGCAAGGGCTGGCGGTGACGCGCGACTGGGGACTGGAGGACGACGACGAACGGGTCAACCCCCAGGGCGGCGCCATTGCGCTGGGCCACCCCCTCGGCATGTCGGGCGCCCGCCTCGCCACCACGGCGACCTATCAATTACAACGCAACGGCGCCAAGTTGGCGCTCTGCACCATGTGTATCGGCGTCGGCCAGGGTATCGCCGCCGTCATCGAACGGGTTTAGTTAAAGGGAGTAGTCGATATGTTGGCGGAAAACCGCGCCCCCACAAAGGACGAGATGGAGGCCATCGAAACCGCAAGCCGCGATGAAATCGCGGCCGTCCAAACAGAACACTTGAGGAAGACGCTGCGGCACGTCTATGCCAACGTGCCGTTCTACAAGAAGAAGTACGACGACGCTGGTGTCCACCCTGACGACTTCCAGTATCTCGAGGACATCGCCAAGTTCCCCTTCACGACCAAGGCGGATCTTCGGGACAACTACCCCTTCGGCATGTTCGCCGTGCCGCGCGAGGAAGTTATCCGCGTTCACGCCTCCTCCGGCACCACCGGCAAGCCGACAGTGGTGGGGTACACCCAGAACGACATCGACAACTGGTCGGACCTGATGGCGCGCTCCATGCGGGCGGCAGGCGCCCGGGCCGGCGACATCATCCACAACGCCTACGGCTACGGCCTCTTCACCGGCGGTCTTGGCGCGCACTACGGCGCCGAACGGCTGAAGGCCACGGTCGTACCCATGTCGGGCGGCATGACCGAGCGCCAGGTGCAACTGATCGAGGATTTCGGCGCCGGCGTCATCATGGTGACGCCAAGCTACATGCTCTCGATCGCCGACGAATACGAAACCCAAGGCCTTGATCCGAAAAAATCCTGCCTGCGCATCGGCATCTTCGGCGCCGAGCCCTGGACGCCGGCCATGCGCGAGGAGATTGAGACGCGCATGGGCATCGACGCCGTCGACATCTATGGCTTGTCGGAAGTCATGGGACCGGGCGTCGCCTGCGAGTGCATCGAGACCAAGGACGGGCTCCACATTTGGGAGGACCACTTCCTGCCCGAGATCATCGATCCCGCCAGCGGCGACGTGCTGACGGACGGCGAACAGGGCGAGCTCGTGTTCTCCAGCATCACCAAGGAAGCCTTCCCGGTCGTGCGCTACCGCACGCGTGACCTTACGCATCTGCAGCCGGGCACGGCGCGCACCCACCGCCGCATGGCCAAGATTACGGGCCGGTCGGACGACATGCTGATCATTCGCGGCGTCAACGTCTTCCCCTCGCAGATCGAGGAAATCCTGCTGAAGGACGACCACATTGCGCCGCACTACCAGTTGGAAGTGAGCCGCGACGGCAATCTCGACAAGCTGGCCGTGGTCACCGAGCTCAAGCCCGAACTTTACGGCGCGGGCTGGGAGGACGTCGCCGACGCCGCCGCCAAGGACGTCGCCCACCATATCAAGGCCATGGTCGGCGTCACGGCGGACGTCCGCGTCGGCGAGGAAGGCGCGGTGCCGCGTTCCATCGGTAAGGCCCAGCGTGTCGTCGATCTGAGGAAAAAGGATTGACCTTCATCGCCGCCCAAATTTCCGACCTCCACGTTTCCGAGCGTGGAAAGGATTCGGACGGCAACTACCAGACCTGCGACCATCTGGCCCGGGCCGTCGCCCATATCATGGCGATGGACCCGCTGCCGGATGTCGTGCTCGCCACCGGCGACCTCGTCGACTGGGCCAAGCCGGAAGAATACGAAGTCTTGCGGGAGCTTTTCGCGCCGCTGGACATGCCGCTCTACGTCATTCCCGGCAACCACGATTCCCGCAAGCATCTAAGAGCCGCCTTTCCCGATCACGACTATTTGCCGGCCGATGGCTTCATCCACTACGCCCTGGAGGATTACCCGCTGCGCCTGGTCGGGCTGGACACCCAGATCGAGGGCGAGATCGGCGGTACCATGTGCACCGAACGCCTGGCCTGGTTGGATGCCACGTTGGGGGCGGAACCTGATCGCCCGACGCTGATCTTCATGCACCACCCGCCGATCACCAGCGGCATCGAGATCATGGACCGTCACGGCTTCGACAACCCGACGCCGATGATGGAGGTCGTCCAGCGCCATCCCCAGGTCCTGCGGGTCACCGCCGGCCACCTGCACCGGCCCATCACCATTAGCTGGGCCGGTACTTGTGTCTCGGTCGCGCCCAGCACGGCCCACCAGATCGGCCTCGAAATGGGCGAGGACGCCCCATTGGTGCTGGTCATGGAACCGCCCGCCGTCTATCTCCATACCTGGGACGAAGCCACCGGGCTGGTGACGCATACCTCTTATGTGGGCCAGTACGAGGAGCGCCTGCGCAAGGAAAAATTGGGCGGGAAGCCCGACGATTGACCGATTTCCCGGCTCCCCGCGGGGTCGCACCAGCCTTTCAGATGACGTACAATCGCCCCGAGGGCTTACTTGGGGGAATTTGGTAATGAGTGAAGGGGGTGGTGACGCGCGGCGGCTGTCGGCGATTTTGGCGGCTGACGTCGTGGGCTACACACGTCTTATGGAGCAAGACACGGACGGCACCGTTGCCGCCTGGAAGGCAGCTCGCTCCGACGTCATCGATCCCATAATCGACAATCATTCCGGACGTATTGTGAAACACACAGGCGACGGTTTTCTGGCGGAATTCCCGACCGTGCAGAACGCCGTAACTTGCGCCGTCGACATGCAGCAGGGGCTGGCTGGAAGCCAGTTGGATTTCCGCATGGGCGTCAACCTCGGCGACATCATCGACGACGGCGAAGACATCCACGGCGAAGGCGTCAACATCGCCGCCCGCATCGAGGCTCTGGCGGAACCGGGCGCCGTCTGTATTTCCGGCGGCGTCTTCGAACAGGTGCGGAACCGGCTGGATTACGAGTTCGAAGACCTCGGCGAGCATGAGGTCAAGCATGTGTCCGCCCCGGTCAGGGTTTACGGCGTTTCGATTGCGAAGCCCGAGACACCAGTGCCCGACCCCGTTGCGGAAACAGCCTCGTCTGCTACATCCGACAAGCCTTCACTCGCTGTCCTTCCGTTCGACAATATGTCCGGGGATCCGGAACAGGAATATTTCGTCGATGGTGTCACCGAGGACATCATCACCGAACTTTCGCGCAATCGCTGGATGACGGTGATCGCGCGCAACACCACGTTTACCTACAAGGGCCGGGCGGTAAACGTCGCCGAAGTGGCGAAGGAACTCGACGTCCGCTACGTCATCGAGGGCAGCGTGCGCAAATCCGGCGACCGCATGCGCATCAACGTTCAGCTGATCGAGGGCAGCTCCGGCAATCACGTATGGGCTGAGCGCTTCGACCGGCAGGTCGTCGATATCTTCGACCTGCAGGACGAAATCACCCGCAATATCGCGGCGGCCGTCGAGCCCGAGGTCTTCGCCCTGGAGGGACACAACGCCTCCAAGCGTGATCCTTCGCAGATTTCGGCCTGGGAAACCCTGATGAAGGCGCGGACGCATTTTTGGCTGCTGAACAAAGCCGATACCGACGAAGCCATCCGGCTGATGCGTAAAGTCGTCGAAGACTTCCCCGATCTTTCGTTCGCCAGCAGCGCGCTGGCCTTCATGTACATCGTTTCCATTCATATGGGTTGGCGCGCCAGGGAACCCGAATTGGATGAAGCCGAACGCCTGGCGCGGAAGGCCGCGGTCATGGACGAGCGGGATTCCTGGGCGCACATCGCGCTAGGTTATCTGCAGATGATGCACCGCAATCCCGACGGCGCCATCAGCGAACTGACCCGCGCGCTCGATCTCAACCCCAACAGCGCCACCGCTTTCGGCTATCGGGGTTTAGCAAAAGGATTCGGCGGGAACTGTGACGACGCCTTGGCCGACATCGAACAGGCCCTGCGCCTCAGCCCAAGGGATCCCCAGGTGCCCTATTTCGTGGCGTCGAAGGCGGTCGCGCATTTCGTTGGCGGCCAGTACGAGGAAGCCTCCAGATGTATGGATCTGGCACTGCAGGACCGGCCCGATTTTCCCGGCGCCTATCGTGTCAAAAGCGCTGCACTTGCCCAACTGGGTAGGATCGATGAAGCCCGCGAGGTCATGGATCGGTACAAAGCCCTCTATCCCGACAGCACGCTGGCACTGATCGAGGCGACCCAGCCTTATGCAGTCAAGGAAGATCTCGACAAACTCATCGAGGGCTTGAGGCTGGCCGGCCTCGAGTAGGGTCGAATAAATGCCCCATTCCCTGGACGGCGTACTCGTCGTCGATTTCACGCAGATCATCGCCGGGCCGGCGGCGACACGGCAACTGGCACTTCACGGCGCCGATGTGGTCAAGGTTGAAACGCCGAACGGCGGTGACATCATGCGCGGCATCATGGCCGAAGGCGCCTTTGCCGAACACCGAATTTCGCCAATGTTTCAATATCTTAACGGCGGCAAGCGAAGCCTCTCGTTGAACCTCAAGTCGGCGGAGGGCGTTGCCGTAGCCCGGGACCTGATCGACCGGGCAGACGTCGTGGTCGACAATTTCCGGCCCGGCGTTATGACCCGGTTAGGTCTCGATCCCGAAAAATGCAGGGCGCGCAATCCTGGGCTGATCTGGTGCGCCATCAGCGGCTACGGCCAGACCGGGCCGAAGGCGGGCCTTGCCGCCTACGACGGTCCCCTGCAGGCGGACACCGGCATCATGTCCGTCAACGGATTTGCAGACGGCGATCCCACGCGTCTCGGCATCATGGCCATTGACATGTACGCCGGTGCCATGGCGGCGACCGCCATTTTCTCTGCCCTCTTGCGCAGGCAGGCCACAGGCGAGGGACAGTTTATCGATGCCTCGCTGCTCGACGGTGCGCTGCATCTCATGGCGCCGCAGATCATGAACTACGCCAACGGCGGCCACCTGCCGGGCCGCAACGGCAACCGCACCGAGGCCGGCCTGCCGACCGACAATCTTTTTCCCACGGCGAGCGACCCCCTCCTGATCACCGCCATTAGCGACGCCCAAGTGGCGAGTTTGTTCAAGATTATCGGACGCGCTGAAATGGCGGCAGACGAGCGCTGTGCCACCACTGACGCCCGCATGCAAAATCGGGATTTCATCGAGGCGGAAATCCGCGATGCCCTCGCAGCCGATACCGCGGAAAATTGGGAGTCCCGTTTAAGGGACGCCGGTATCCCCTGCGGACGGGTGCGCACGGTTCCCGAGGTCGTCAGTGACCCGCAGCTTGCGGCCGGCCAACGGCTGGTCGAGGCTCCACTGCCCGACGGCATCGCCGCCGACCCCGCCGTCATCCTCTCCGGCGGTTATCAAGCGGACCGCGACGGGCCGCTCAACCGCCCCGCCCCCCTTCACGGAGGTGATACGGAAGCGATCCTGCGCGAACTGGGCCGCTCGGACGACGACATCGCCACCCTCAAGAAAGACGGTGTGGTCTAGACACCCGGCTCCATGCCGACACTCCGCCTTTTGGCGATCGTCAGGCGGCAATCCTTATAGTTTTGGGAATCGGCCTCGAACCCGCGTCCGATACACCGATCGTGATCGGCTTGTTCGTAATTCCCCTTACCCATCTGCACGGACATGCAGCCGGTCAGGACAGACAGACCAAGCCAAAGCAATGCTATTCGCAACATGCCGGACCTCGCCCGATATTGGATTCGTTGCAGGTAAAGTATCAGAAATCTGGCCGCGCCGGGTGGGCAATGGCGATCAAGCCCGTTCACTTTCGCTTGCTTGAACAGCCTTGGCGGCGTCGGATCCGGGCACGATCGGCACGATTTCGAACTCGACGAGGTCGGACCAGTTCGTCACCCACTGCTGCAGCAACGCGACGTCTTCGCAAGCCATGACCTGGAAACAGCGGCCAAGATCGGCGCTGACCCAGGAGTCCACGAATTCCAGACCCGCCGGCAACATGCGCCCCTTCTCCCGGAAGCGCGCGTAGACCGCCTTGGCATTCTGATCGCGGAAGGTCTCGATCACCATGAACAGCATGGCATTACTCCCATCAGGCGGGCACCGTTTCTTTCGTCTTCGCAAGATCGATTTTCGAAGGATCGTCGATCACCCAGATGCGGATATTGCCGTCGCGGCCGCGGACATCGACGGTTTCCTGTTGGAATCCGCCGAGGTCGACGCCGGCTTTCTCCGCCGTGATGGCCGAGACGATCAGCGGCACGCCGAAGTCCTTGCACTTGGCTTCCAGGCGGGCGGCGATGTTCACGTGATCGCCGATGGCCGAAATAATCGGATGGTCGGGCGGCCCCATGCTACCGACAATGGCCTCGCCGCTGTGGATGCCGATTCCGATGGCCAAGGGCGCCGGTAGCTCGGCTTTCAAGCGTTCGTTCAATTCGGCGATGCGGCGCATCATGGCCTGGGCACCCTGAACGGCTTCCAGGGCGCCCTGTTCGATGCCCGAGTTCAAACCGTAGATCGCCATCAGGCCGTCGCCGTTGAACTGGGCGTAATGGCCGTTGGTTTCCTGCAGCGCGCCGTCGATGGCGGCGAAAAACTGGTTGAGCACGAAGACGAAGTCGTAGGGCAGGCGTCCTTCCGATAGCCCGGTCGAGCCGCGCAGGTCGACGAACACGAAGGCGACCTCGACCTCCTGCCCCGCCAGGTAACCCGGCTGTTCGAAGCCGTCGGACGCGGTTGCCTCGGGCGACAAGAGCGGCGCGATTTCGAGATCGACCTTGGGCCGCACCTGGCAGGCCAGCCGCACCGACGGTGGCGCCGCAATGCGCTCCAATACTTTGACCTCGTTTTCATCCGGGGGATTGAGCCAGTCCGCGCCGCGCCCCACGCGGATACGGCAGGTTGAGCAGCGCCCGCGTCCGCCGCACACGGAGGCATGTGGGATACCGCCGGCCCGCAGCGATTCCAGAACCGTGGCGCCGGGTATGGCGGTGATCTCCCGACCGCCCTGGTAATGCAAGACCATCGGCGTTTCACGCTTGGCGATGGCCAGCCGGATCCAGCGGGCGCCGAACAGAAGCGCCAGCAATACCAAATATCCAATACAGAAATTGATGTTCCATTGAAGGGCCGCCGCAAACATTTCGTCGTTGAAACCGGAGGTCTTGATGACGCCGCCGAGCCATTCCTCGTCCGCCACCATCCGCTGCGCCCGGTTCCCTGCCGCGACATAGCCGGACAACGCCATGACGGGCCAGGCGACAGCCAGCGAGAGTACCCAGCCTTGGAATTTCTGGTATCCCGGTTTCAGGCGGGCCCAGGTGTGCAAACCGATGCAGCCGTGAATCCAGGTAAGCAGGACGAGCCCCACTTGGATCGCGCCGAAATCCGGACGCACCACGAACAGGGCGACCATTTCCAGGGCGTACCCGGTTTTCAAACCCATGAACTCGACCAAACCGCGCATGGCAATGACATGACCGAACGCCAATAAGGGAATGAGGATGCCCAAAATATTCTGGGTGGCCTCCCAGGGTTTCATCCTCAGCGTTTGACGAAAAAACAGCGACCTCATCGACAGGGTGGTATGCGTCAGGAAGGCGCCGAGCAGAAGAACGGTGCCTGGAATCGTGCGCCAGGGGCGGGTCGTGAACTGGGATGCGGCATCCATCGCTTCGAACGAGAAGACGCCCAGCGAACTGTTGAACAGGTGTCCCGTGACGAAAACCAGCAGGACCATGCCGGAATAAAGCCGAATGCGCGCGATCATCAATCCCCCCCAAGGGTTGGTTCCGGCGAATGATAGCCCGTTTCGGGACCCTTAGACAGGTTCGGCGATATACAATTCGCGCCGGATCAGACCCTGTCCGAGAGCCTCGATCTTGGCGCGGTGGCGGTTCAAGCGGGCGTTGAACTCGCCCTTTTCGTGAAGCGGTTCAAGAACGGCCGCCCGCGCCTCTTCCTCCACCACCAGGCGCTCGGCCGTGGAGAGGAAGGCGTCCGTCAAATCATGAGTTTCCACCAGTCGCCAGCCGGTTTCCGTCATAAGCGTCGGATATGTCCCTTTCATCTCCATGAACGGCGGTCCGGCGGCGACGGCGAGTTCGGTTTCGGTTGGCGCCAATTCCGCCGCCATGAAGATCGCGGAGAAAGCCATTCTGCCGTTAGACCGCATGATGCGCCGGCACTCCCTCAGAACCTCCCGCTTCGACTTCAAGCAGCAAAGAACATCCGCGTGATGAACGGCATCGAATGCGGCCTCGGCGAAAGGCAGGTGAGATCCGTCCGCCAGCAGGCCAAAACACCGATGGCTCAAGCCGTCAGCCCGCGCCCTCTCACCGGCAATCTGAATGCCGGAGATGGGGAGATCCGTCAGAACCGCATCGCACCCGCTTCTTTCGGCAAGTTGCAGGGAAGGCCAGCCGGACCCGGCTCCGATTTCCAGGAGCTTCCTGCCGGGTCCCAGGTCGAGCAGTCGGGCGATCGCCCGGACCTCGTCAAGGGTCGCCCAACTCGTGGCGCCGTAACGGCAGCCGCAGGCGATTTCCTCGACGTCCAACATGGCAGGCGCCTGGGCACGCCGGTAGACGTCGATGAAGCGGGTGGTGTCCTGGATCTCCTGCGGGCTGCGGGCCACAGACTAGTCGCGCTCGTCGAGCCAGGCCATCTGGATGGCCTCGAGGATTTTTTCGTTGGAGCGGTTGGGATCGTCGTCGAATTCGGGCAGTTCGGTGACCCAGCGGTGCAGGTCGGTGAAGCGCAGATTGACGACATCCACGTCCGGGTGGGCGTCTTCCAGCTCAATCGCGATATCGTTGACGTCGGTCCACTTAAGCTGCATGTCGCCCCCTTTCGTTGTCGTCAGGCGTCCACCATCATATTGCGCGTGGCCGCCGGCAAGGTCACGGTCAGTCCGTCCAGTTCTTCGGTAATGATGATCTGGCAACCCAGCCGCGAGGTGTGCGTCAGGGCGAAGGCCAGGTCCAGCATGTCTTCCTCGTCCTCGGTCGCTTCGGGCAGGTCGTCGAAATACTCGTCGTCGACGATGACGTGGCACGTCGAACAGGCCAGCGACCCCTCGCACGCCCCTTCCAGGTCGATCTTGTTGCGGTGGGCGATCTCCAGTACCGAAAGACCGAGAGGTGCGTCGACCTCCTTGGCATTTCCCTGCGGATCGATGAAAGTCATCTTAGGCACGAGCAAACTCCGAAAACATGTAGCGGCACGAAACAGGCCGGGGGCAGATTACAAAACAGCGGTACGACATAGCGCGGACGGCGGGCAATTACCAGCCCGGTTATGTGCGACTGATCGCCGCAAAATTACACTTCGCCGATCTCGGCATCTTCATTCAGTTCGTCGATGGCAACGCCGGTCAGCGCCCCCCTGATCTGGCGATCCATACGGCGCGCGGCGAAGGGTTCGGTTGCGGCGTTCAACGCTTCGACTGCCCCGTTCACGGCATCCCGGTCGTCACCCTCCATCGCTTCGCGCAATTCGGTAATCCTGGCTTCGATTTCCTCTTTTTCCTCGGACTTCACGAGATCGCCGTCCAACTCCAGCGCCGCGTCGAAAGCCAACAGCATGCGCTCAGCCTCGACGCAGGCTTCGGCGAACAGGCGCGCCGTCATGTCGTCGCGCGCGAATTCCATGCTTTCCCGCAGCATCCGTGCCATATCGTCGTCCGACAGGCCGTAGCTCGGTTTGACCTCGACATGGGCTTCCATGCCGGTGCTCTGTTCGACGGCGCTGACGGTCAGCAATCCATCGGCATCGACCGCGAAGGTTACCAGGATGCGCGCCGCTCCCGCCGCCATGGCCGGGATGCCGCGCAACTCGAAGCGCGCCAGCGAGCGGTTCTGGTCGACCATCTCGCGTTCGCCCTGAACGGCGTGGATGGCCATGGCCGTCTGGCCGTCCTTGTAGGTTGTGAATTCCTGGGCCCGGGCCACGGGGATCGGCGTGTTGCGGTGAACGACTTTTTCGACCAGCCCGCCCATGGTTTCGATACCCAGCGACAAAGGCGTGACGTCCAGCAGCAGCGCGTTTGACCCCATCGTCAGGGCCTCGGCTTGAAGCGCGGCACCAAGAGCCACGACCTGATCCGGATCAATATCGGAAAGCGGCTTTTGGCCGAACAGTTCGGCAACGCGCTTGCGGACAAGCGGGACCCGGGTCGAGCCACCAACCAGGACAACGCCCTTGATGTCCTCGGGGAAGACGTCGGCGTCGTCCATGACGCCGCGGCACAGGCTAATCGTGCGATCGACAATGTCGCCGATCAGGTCCTCGAATTTCGCGCGGTCTAGTTCGTGCCAGGTCGCCTCACCCTCGACGTCGAGCATCCAGCGGCCCTGCTCCTGATCGGTCAGGCATTCCTTGACCAGGCGGGCCGTCATCATGGCGGTTTTGGCTTCGCCCGGGGAAATCTTGGCATCCGCGGGCCGGTCTTCGCGCTGGCCGAGGAAGTGCGTGGCCACGGCGTGATCGAAATCGTCGCCGCCCAACTGGGCATCGCCACCGGTCGCCAGAACCTGGAAGACGCCCATCTCCATGCGCAGGATGGAAATGTCAAAGGTGCCGCCACCCAGATCGTAGACCGCGTACAGCCCCTCGGCGTCCTTATCCAGTCCATACGCCAGCGCCGCCGCCGTCGGCTCGTTAACCAGCCGTAGAACCTGGAGACCGCAGAGCTTGGCGGCATCCTTGGTGGCCGCCCGCGCGGCGTCGTCGAAATAGGCGGGAACGGTGATTACGGCCTTGTCGATGGTGCGGTCGAGCGAGGCCTCGGCCAAAGCCCTCAGCGCGCCGAGGATGTGCGATGAAACTTCCACCGGCGTCAGGCGATGACCCGCCACGTTGAGGCGGACCATGCCGCCGGATTCCATATCGGCGTCGACATCGTAGGGCACGGCGCCGCCCAGCGATTTGAGGTCCTCGAGGCCACGGCCCATCAGCCGCTTCACGGACGACACGACACGTTCCGGGCTATCCATGATGACGCGCCGGGCGCCCTCACCCACCACCGCCTCACCGTCGCCATAGGCGACGACGGAGGGGATCAGCGTTTTGCCGTCCGGACCGCGCAGAACCTCGGGCTCACCGTCGTGGGCGATGGCGATCAACGAGTTCGTCGTGCCGAGATCGATGCCGACGGCGACCTCCTCGCCGGCATGGGGCAAAGGCGTCTCGCCCGGTTCGTGAATTTGCAGGAGTTCGACCATTGAATACTAACCTTGTACGCTCCGGCGCTTGCGCCGAATCTCGTCGTATAACTTAACCAGATATTTGAGGCGCGTAATCAGATTGGCGGCGCCGTCGAGATCTTCGACGGCGAAGGCCAGCGACAGTGCCTCCTCACAGACTTCGATATCGACCCGCGCCTTGACCTCAAGGGCGGCTACGGCCTCGGCCGTGTCGGCTTCGGCCAGGGCTTCGCGGCTTTCCATCGCCTCCATGAGCAACTCGGGATCGCCCTCGGTATGGGCCTCATCAGGCAATGTCCCACCCATGGCGACCAGCAGGGACTGGGCCCGCGTCAACGGCGCCTTGAGCCGTTCGTAGGACTCATTCAAGCCCGTGGCATGCTGCAGGGAATACTGCCGCTCGCGCGCCGTCTTGGTGGCGAAGCGGTCGGGATGAAACGTCCGCTGGAAGGCGAAGTAACGCTTTTCCAAATCCTTGGGGTCGACGTCGAAATGGCTGGCCAGTCCCAGGCGCTGAAAATCGTCGGCCGGGCGCGGCGGCTGAATTACGCCGCAGGCATGGCAAAACGGCGCCCGACCGTCCACGCCGCCCTTGCAGGACCAGCAGGGAACGCTTTGGGCCGGCTGCAAGGCCTCCGAGATGATGAGTTGATCGTCTCCGTCGTGCACGGTCTTTGTTCTCTTTACCGCCTCAGGGCATGAATATGGGGGGCGCAAGGCCCCCCGGGGTCACGCGTGGTCCTACTGGTCGCCTAGACGTGGAAGGATTCGCCGCAACCGCACTTGCCTTTTTCGTTGGGGTTGTTGAACACGAACCCGGACTGCAGCTTTTCCTCGACGAAATCCATTTCGGTGCCGACGATGAACATCGTCGCCTTGGGGTCGATGAAAACCTTCACGCCCTTGTCCTCGACAACTTCGTCGAACTCCTCGGGTTCTTCGGCATACTCGAGCGTGTACGACAGGCCGGAGCAGCCCGCGGTCCGCACGCCGATGCGCAAGCCCATGTCCGGATTGTCGCGCTTGCTCAACAACGCCTGGATGCGCTCCACGGCGTTGTCCGAAAGTGTGATCATCTGTGCCATGCCAAACTAATCCTTGTTAATCGTCTCGCCACCACTCACGCGGTTTCCTTGACTTCCTCGCCGGTCGCGGGTGCCGCGTCGGCGCCGCCCTTGCCCTTGTAGTCGGTGATCGCCGCCTTGATCGCATCCTCGGCCAGGACCGAACAGTGGATCTTGACCGGTGGCAGCGCCAGTTCCTGGGCGATGTCGGTGTTCTTGATCTCGCCGGCTTCGTCGAGGCTCTTGCCCTTGACCCATTCGGTGATCAGGCTCGACGAGGCGATCGCCGAACCGCAGCCGAACGTCTTGAACTTGGCGTCTTCGATGATGCCGTCGGCGGACACCTTGATCTGAAGCTTCATGACGTCACCGCACGCGGGCGCCCCCACCAGACCGGTCCCCACCGCGTCATCGTCCTTCTCGAAAGCACCGATGTTGCGCGGGTTTTCGTAGTGGTCCAAAAGTTTGTCGCTATATGCCATTTCCGGTCTCCAACCTCTCCACCATTTCTATCAGATTAAGACTAATTTGCAGCGTGGCAATTCGTCTCAATGCTCAGCCCATTCAATGGACTTCAAATCAATTCCCTCTTGCGCCATTTCCCAAAGCGGACTCATGGCGCGCAGTTTTTCGACCGCCTCCACCAGCGTGTCGACGGCGTAGTCGATTTCCGCCTCTGTCGTAAACCGTCCGATGCCGATGCGCAGTGAGGTGTGCGCCAGTTCCTCTTCCACGCCGAGCGCCCGCAGCACGTAGCTGGGCTCCAGCGAAGCCGAGGTACAGGCCGAACCCGACGACACGGCCAGATCCCGGATACCCATCATCAGCGATTCGCCCTCGACGTAGGCGAAGCTGAGATTGAGGTTGCCTGGGAAGCGCTGCTCGCGGTCGCCGTTGAGGAAGACTTCGGGCAGCTTGTCCGTGATCTTGTCGTAGAACCGGTCAGACAGCATGCGGATACGTTCGTTGTCGGACGACATATCGGCCTCGGCGATGGCGCAGGCCTCACCCAACCCGACACAGAGCGGCGGCGCCAGCGTTCCGGACCGCATGCCGCGCTCCTGACCGCCGCCGTTGATCATGGGCCGCAGGCGGACGCGGGGCTTGCGGCGAACATAGAGCGCACCGATGCCCATTGGACCGTAAATCTTGTGGCCCGAAATGCTCATCAGGTCGATATTCATTTCGTCGACGTCGAGCGGAATCTTACCTGCGGCCTGAGCCGCATCCGTGTGGAAGAACACCTTGTTCTCACGGCAGATAGCGCCAATTTCCTTGAGCGGCTGGATGACGCCGATTTCGTTGTTCACGGCCATGACGGAGACCAAAACGGTCTTGTCGGTGATGGCCGCCCGCAAATCGTCGAGATTGATGAGACCGTTCTCGGCGACCGGCAGGTAGGTGACCTCGAAGCCTTCCTCCTGCTCCAGGTGGCGGCAGGTATCGAGCACGCACTTGTGCTCCGTCACCGTCGTGATGATGTGGTTCTTCTTGTCCTTGTAGAACCGGCCCACGCCCTTGAGCGCCAGGTTATTGGATTCGGTGGCGCCCGAGGTGAAAATGATCTCCTTGGCGTTGGCGCCGATCAGGCTGCCCACCTGGCCGCGCGCCGCTTCGACGGCCTCCTCGGTCTCCCACCCGAAGGAATGGCTGCGCGAATGGGGGTTGCCGTACTTCGCGGTGAAATACGGCATCATCGCTTCCAGTACGCGCGGGTCCACCGGCGTCGTCGCCTGATAATCCAGGTAAATGGGCGTTTTCATGTTGGTGCCCGTGGACAGGTCGTTCATGCCTTAATAATCCTTGTTCCTAGTTCAGCCGCACTCAGGCCGCCGACAACGCTTCCTTGCCAATACTCAGGCGCTCGTAAAGTTCACGCCAAGCCATAACAAAACGATCGATATCGCCTTTTTGGGTGTCCGTACCGAGACTCACGCGGATGGCGCAGCCGGCCTGTTCTGCGGACATACCCATGGCCGCGAGCACGTCCGAGGACGCCACCTTGCCCGAGGAGCATGCAGCCCCGGCACTCACCGCCACACCGGCCAGATCAAGCGCCATGACCTGCGTCTCGCTATCAAGACCAGGCGCGATAATGGTTGAGGTATTGCAGAGCCGCTGGGCGTTGACGCCGGCGACGACCAGCTCTGGCGCTATCGCCGTCAAGGTTGCTTCAAGACCGTCACGCAGCGCGGCGATTTCCGCGGCGCGATCCATATCTGTGCCGGCGAGCTCCGCCGCCAGTCCAAATCCCGCGATGCCGGAGACGTTTTCCGTACCGGGGCGCAGTCCGCGTTCCTGACCGCCGCCCGAAACAATTGCCTTAAGTTCGTGTGCAGCCGGTCCGATAACGAGCGCGCCCACACCCTGCGGCCCGCCAAGCTTATGGCCCGACAAAGTCAGAAGATCTACGTTCAGGGCCGCCACATCAACAACCAGCCGTCCCGGACCCTGAACGGCATCGCAATGCATCAGAGCGCCATGACGGTGCGCGACCTCCGCGGCCTCCGCCACGGGTTGAACAACGCCGGTTTCGTTGTTGGCCAACATGACCGACACCAGTGCCGGTTCCTGATTGTCCGCAAGCAGACTTTCCAAAGCCGTCAAATCAACGATGCCGTCGGCATCGACCGGGATTATGTCCGCTCCGGCCTCTTCAGCGGGCACAGCCACGGAGGCGTGCTCCACCGCCGAAACAATTAGTCGACGCCCCGCCCGGGCAAGACCCTTGAGCGCAAGGTTGTTGGCCTCGGTACCACCGCTGGTGAAAACTACCGTTTCCGTACCGGCCCCGACGAGTGCCGCCACCTGATCCCTCGCCCGCTCGACAAATGCCCGCGCCGCGCGGCCGGAACGGTGGACGGAAGATGGATTTCCGCCTACCGACAGCGCGTCGGCGACTACTTCCGCGACGCCGGATCTAACCGGAGCCGTCGCGTTGTAGTCGAGATATGCGAGGGGTTGGCTCACACCGCCTCCTGCGGCACCAGACCAGCCAAGTCCGGTTCAACCGAAGCGGCCGCCAGCACGCCACTGGTGCCGAGAATACGGCGACTGACTACATCGTCGAGCGTGACCGAGGACAAATAGAGGTGGATTTGGTTGGACAGTTCTTCCCAAAGATCATGGGTCAGGCAGCGCCCCTGGTTGCTGTGACAGCCAGTGGGCGAACCGGGCGTACATCGCGTTGCCGTCAGAGGTTCGTCAACCGACAGGACGATGTCGGAAATGCGAATTTCCTCCGGACCTCGGCCCAGCATATAGCCGCCGCCTGGGCCCCGGACGCTTTTGACCAGTCCGCAGCGCCGCAATTTTCCGAACAACTGCTCCAGGTAGGAAAGCGAGATTTCCTGACGCGCGGCAATATCTGCCAACGAGACCGGCCGTCCCGCACTTTGAATTGCCAGGTCAGCCATCGCCATTACGGCGTACCGTCCTTTGGTGCTGAGTTTCACTTGTTCTCTCCCATTTCGGCCCCGCGGCAAAAATCGGCGCGGCCCGGTTAGCTAAACGTTGAGCTTGGTATCGGTATCCGTTGCTGCATCTATGCCTGCGTCAGCGGTTTCTTCCTCGAGCGGCCACTCATTCTTCTTGGCAGCGCCAAGCGCGGCTTCCAATTCCGCGACCCGGGTATTCAGCGTCTGCACCTGGTCGAGCAGTCCATCGATCGACCGCGCCACCGGATCCGATATCTCGCTTGCCGGCGTCCCGTAAGGCTCGAACCGGCGCTCTGCGGGCCTTGGTTTTGCGGCGCCCGCAAGCTTGCCGGGAATACCGACGACCGTCGCGCCGGCCGGTACGTTCTTGAAAACCACGGAATTGGCGCCCACCCGCGCGTTGGCGCCGATCACGATGGGTCCGAGGATTTGAGCGCCGGAACCGACAATTACGCCGTCTTCCAGCGTTGGGTGGCGTTTTTGCGAGACTTGGGCCGACGAGTTTTCCGCCGGCGAGATGCCGCCCAGCGTAACGTCATGATAAAGCGTGACGTTCTCGCCTAGCACCGACGTTTCACCGATAACGACGCCCATGCCGTGATCGATAAACATGCCCTTGCCGATAACGGCGCCGGGATGGATTTCGATCCCTGTCAGGAACCGTCCGAGGTGCGACAGAAAGCGCCCCAAGAGGAACCAGCGCCGGATCCAGACCGCGTGCGCCAGGCGGTAGATCAAGACGGCATGGAAACCCGGATAGCACAGGAAGACCTCGAGTTTTGAGCGCACCGCAGGGTCACGCTCGAACACCGCTGCTATGTCGTAACCAATATTCTTGAACATCGGACCACCGGACATGATATATTCCCCGACCGCATCCCTCGTGTTGCATGGACCGGTTTGGCTGAAATCCATTGGATTCAACGGATTAGCAACCATTTCCGGCTACGCTTCGCGGAGGACGGGCTTTGTTGAATCCGCCGGATTTTATCCGAATCCGGCAAACAGAAAGCAAGGCTCGGCTCCCTAACGCTGACAAGGATATAGTTATTCCGACAACAGCAGTCAAGTATTTCCGTAGAGCGTTAGAAATTGGTAGGTTTTCAATCCCAACCTATAAATGTGGAATACGCGGACAGCAAATTCACGCCGGTCATCCCGAGCAAATTCGATTTCCGGCCACAAACAGTGGTATACCCGACAAGACATGCCTGACATCATCATAAATGGCCCCGAAGGCCGCCTCGAAGGACGCTACCATCACAACCCCAAAGAGGGCGCGCCGATTGCGCTGGTCCTCCATCCCCACCCGCAATACGGGGGGACGATGAACAACAAGGTGGTTTACAACCTCTATCACACCTTTGTTCGCCGGGGTTTTTCCACCCTCCGCTTCAACTTCCGCGGTGTGGGACGCAGTCAGGGCATTTTCGACCAGGGCGTAGGCGAGCTATCGGACGCCGCCGCCTGTCTTGACTGGCTGCAGACGTTCAACGAGAACGCGCGGGCGTGCTGGGTGGCCGGTTTCTCGTTCGGCGCCTGGATCTCCATGCAGTTGCTGATGCGCCGCCCGGAGATCGACGGGTTCATTTCGGTAGCGGCCCCCGCGAATATGTACGATTTCGCCTTTTTGGCGCCCTGCCCGTCTTCGGGCATTCTCGTGCACGGCACAGAGGACGAAGTCGTGCCGATTCCGGATGTCGACAAATTGGCAGCCAAGCTCCAGGCCCAGAAGGGCATTACGGTCGAGTATGAGCTGATCAAGGGCGCCGGGCACTTCTTCGAAGGCCAGATGGAAGAAATGACCAAGACCGCGGCAGGCTATCTAGACGCCCGTCTGGCGGCGGCGCGAGCGGCTTAGGTCGAACTCAGTCTACTTTGAAGATCTGTGCAACCGCCCCCCGGGCATGGGTTTGGCAACGCCCGTCGTCGTCGGCAGACTGAGAGGCAGGCCCAGCAGGCTTCTTACCGCAAGGAAAGCGAAGGCCTCGGCTTCAAGGGAATCGCCGCGCCAGCCGACCGATTCCACGGGCCGGACCGGAGCACCAACACGCTCCGCCAACATCGCCATGAGGGTCGGATTGTGCCGCCCGCCGCCGCACACCAACCAGCGTTTCGGAGGGGCGGGCATGTGTGCGACCGATCCGGCAATGGTTTGCGCCGTCAAGGCGGTCAGGGTCGCAGCGCCCTCTTCGAGCGTTAGATTTTCCACAGCGGCCAGCACTTGGGCGGAAAAATCGTTGCGATCCAGGGATTTTGGCGCGGGCCTAGCGTAATAAGGATGTCGCGTTAGAACTTCGAGAATTTCCGTGTTCGTCTCCCCAAGCGCCGCGGTTTTCCCATCCAGGTCACAACGCCTGCCTGCACGGCCTGACATCCAGTCATCCAAAAGCGCGTTGCCGGGGCCGGTATCGAACGCAATTATGTTGTTGCTGTCCTCCCCGATCCACGTGACGTTGGCCACGCCACCGACATTCACGACCGCCACCGGTTTTTCGAGAAGTCCGGCCAGAGCCGCGTGATATAGCGGTGCGAATGGCGCCCCTTCTCCACCCCCCGCTACGTCCGCAAGGCGGAACTCGTTGACGACGTCGATGCCGGTCAGTTCCGCAAGCTTGGCCCCGTCCCCGATTTGCCGCGTCACACCCTCTCCGGGCCGATGGTCAATCGTTTGACCATGGAAGCCAATTATATCTATTTTTTCATAATTTATATCTTCTTTCTCAAGTAAAACATTAACTAATCCTGCATGCTTTTCAGTCAGTCGCTGTTCGACGTCGCCGATATCATTTCGGGCGTTCAGGATCGCCCTGATATCCGCCCTGAAGTCATCATCATAGCTCTTGCTCGCCGTCGGCCCGAAGGCCGAAACGCGGTGACCGTCCGTTTCAATGATGGCGGCATCGATGCCGTCCAACGACGTGCCACTCATCAATCCCATTGCCGTGTATGATTTCACGCGTTCTACCCCTCCTCTGCCGGACATACGAAGAGCATGCGTTGTCGGCAAAATCAAGGTGTGCTAGACACCGCGCAGAATTTTGCCTTTCGTACCTCCAGCTTAGAGCCGACGAACCATGACCGAGCTTCGCTCCGAATTTCTCCGCACGATTGTCGAGCGGCAGTTTCTGCACCAATGCACCGACATGGATGCCCTGGACGACAGGGCTGCATCGGGGAAGCCCGTTCCGGCCTATATCGGTTTCGACTGCACGGCGCCGAGCCTGCACGCCGGCAGCCTGGTTCAAATCATGATGCTGCGCCAATTACAGCGCACCGGCCATAAACCCATCGTTCTGATGGGCGGCGGGACGACTAAGGTGGGCGACCCGTCGGGTAAGGAGGAAAGCCGGCAATTGCTGACGGTCGAGGCGATCAATGCCAACATGGCGGGGATCAAGGATGTCTTCGCCAAATTCCTGACCTTCGGTGACGGCCCCACCGATGCCATCATGGTGAACAACGCTGACTGGCTCGACGAGCTGCAATACATCGATTTCCTGAGGGATTTCGGACGGCACTTCTCGGTAAACCGCATGCTCGGGTTCGACAGCGTCAAGCTGCGCCTGGAGCGCGAGCAGCCGCTGACTTTCCTCGAATTCAACTACATGATCCTGCAGGCCTACGATTTCCTTGAGCTGGGCCGCCGCCACGGCTGCGAACTGCAGATGGGCGGGTCCGATCAGTGGGGCAATATCGTCAACGGCGTGGACCTGGCCCGCCGCGTCGATAGCCGAACCCTCTACGGCCTCACCACACCCCTGCTGACCAGCGCATCCGGCGCCAAAATGGGCAAGACCGCCTCCGGCGCCGTCTGGCTGAATGCCGACATGCTGTCACCCTGGGACTATTGGCAATACTGGCGAAACGCCGAAGACGCCGATGTCGGGCGCTTCCTCAGGCTTTTCACGGATCTGCCGTTGGATGAAATCGCCCGGCTTGAGAAATTGGAGGGTGCGGAACTCAACGACGCCAAGAAAATTCTGGCCAACGAAGCAACGGCCATGTGCCACGGCCTGGAGGCCGCCGCCGAAGCCGCCGAAACGGCGCGCAAGACCTTCGAACAAGGTTCGTTGGCCGAGGGTCTGCCCACCGTCGAGATCGCCGCAGCCGATCTTGAAGACGGCATTGCCGCTTTCGATCTTTTGCGCCGCGCCGGGCTTTGTCAGACGGGCGGCGAGGCGCGCCGGCTGATCAAGGGCGGCGGCGCGCGCCTGAACGATGCCGTCATCACGGGCGAGATGGATATGATCGGCATCGATCACGTGGGCCCTTCGGGCGCGATAAAGCTGTCCGCCGGGAAGAAGCGCCACGCCCTCGTCAAGCCGGGATGACGCCCGCTAATTTGCCGCTTCGCGATCGGTCGCGCCGACTTCCGTATCGTTGGGTGACTGCGGACCGAAGAACAGGGTTCGCAGCGGGCCCGGTGCCAGGGCAGAAAGCGGATTTACCGTCACTTTCGGCTTGGATATGGCGCCCGTCACCTGGAACGTCAGACCGAACAAACCCTGGCCTTTGCCGCCGACAATGATGTCCCCCAGGATCGGTATTTTGCCCAGTACCGAATTGAACGTATAGGCCGGAACAAGGGTGCCGGCCATGGCGATTTCCTCACGGTTGCGATCGACGACGCCATCCAGCGTGATCCCCAGGGACGACCCCACGCCCCGCGCTCCCTTGGTCCTGATCTGACCACTTTGCATGGCGAACGGCGCCTCGAACTGGGCGAACGAAATGCCCTCTCCGGCCAACAGATCGGCCACGCCGACGAGCGAACCTACGGTCAGGATCCTTGTCAGCGTCGGCGCGTCCACAACCTTGAAATTCTTGAACAGGACCCGTCCGCGGACAGGCCGGCCTTCGGTTGCCTCGTCGATTGTGGCTGTGATCGACAACCGGCCACCGATTGCGTTCTCGAATATTCCGAGATCGCGTGCAAACGCGCCGCCGTTGTCGGATACGACGATGACTTCGCTTTTGTCAGCGCCGCTTTTGATGGACAGCTCGACCGGTGCACCCATTTTCAGCGAGCCGGCAGCCCTCATTTCCTCCCATCCCGCACCGTTGTAGATCGCCTTGCCTTGCATCTGATTGAGGACGTGCCCGTCGCCCAATATCATTTGCCCCAGTCTCGCCTCCAACTTGAGGGGCGGCAGATCTGATTCTGATTCGCCTCCGACGAACTGCGAAATGTAGGGACGCATGTCGAATCGCGAGCCTTCGAGCGCGACGAAATAACCCGACGGCAACAACGGCCGGAGGGACATGGATACCTCGGATTCACCAAGCTTCAACCGCGACAGCTCAAGCCGGCGAAACGCCATATCCGGCCCAGCCTCGACTTGGCCTTGCGCCTCCAATCCGCCGCCGGCGTAGGAAAAGTTGGCGATAATGCCTTGATTGGCCGGTGTTGCCGGGTCATCCCCATTGGCGGGCAGAGCGAAATTGAAATTTGCCTGGCTCGCCACTCCTGCCGCCTTCGACCAAATTAGCTCGGGAATCGAAAGGGTGGCACCGGTCATGTCGGTCGTGACGCTGCCTCGCGATATGCGCCAGCCGTCGGCAACCAGCTCCGCGGTCAGCGGCACCGCTCCGGAAAGCCAAGGCAGCTCCGGCACACCGAGAGCCTGCCGCGCGGGGGCGTCGAGGATCAGGGCAAGGCTGAGGGAAGTCGTGCCGGCATGCTCGCCATGGAAATCCTTCCGCCATTTGATGTTGGCGGGCACGCCGGCGATGTTGACCGACCCGTCCACATCCATGCCGTTCGCATCAACCCTGGCAACGACGGAACCGCCGTCGAGGGCATAGCCTTCAATTCCCGACGTCATCGCGAAGTCCCGAAGATTGGCGGCCGCGGCAAAGCGGATTTCCTCGGTGGCGATGTCGTTCTTCAACGGAAAGGCAAAGCGCGCCCGCGCCGCCAGCTGACCGCCAAGTCCGCCGGGATCGAGCGACATCAGATCGGCGAACCCGAAGGGAGGGTGGTTAAGCACCGAAAGACTGTCGGAAATCGGCCCGCTGGCGACGAAGCTGATGTCGGCGGATGGGGCATCACCGTTCAAGCCATCGATACGGACGTTGCCCTCGGAAATTTCCAGTTCGGATATCCGACCCGCCGAGAGCGCAATGTCCAACGCATCCACGGTCATGCGCGCCGTGCCCCGGGCATCCCTGAGTTCCGGTAGATTTTCCAGGTAATGCGCCGTGAGGCCGTCAAATTCGAAATCCAGTTCGAGGGCGTCATCGGAAAGTTCACCCTTGAGGTATTTTTCCGAGTCCACCTTCATCGCGACCTTGCCCACACCGACGACGCCGTCGCGAATATTGTTCGTGACCCATGCCCGCGCTGCCGGCGCCAGGTTCGGCGGCCAGTATTCTCCGAGGTCGTCGATACGCAGGTCGCGAAACTCTCCCTCCAAATTTCCGCCGATGGCCAGCTGGCTGCCCGAGCGGTCGAGCGTCGCCAGCCCGCGGACCACGCCGGAAGGACCGCCCCCATCGAAAAACAGCTCGTCTATGCGGACAGCCGTGAAATTGTCGACGACGCTGCCGCGCAAGGCCATCTGCGTGAAAACCAGAGGCCCTGGGAAATATTCGGGGAGGGCGACGGCACCCGGCCCGCTGGTCAGATCAAAGTCGACCGGAGCAAACGCTCCGTCCCCCGACAGAACGGTGGTCAAGGTTCCGCTCACAGGTGCCGTCAGGACGCCGAAATCGGCAAGATCATCGACATGGGCGGCGAGCCGCGCCGGTTCAAAATCCGCCAAGACAACCTCCAACGCAGTGCTATCCGCATTCAAATCGTAGAGGCCTTTGACGACGATGCGCGTCGCGCCACCGCCGATTTCGAGATCCGTGGTCAATTCGGCGTCAATCCCGGCGTCGGTGCGCAGCATCGTCAAATCAGCCCAAGGCGCACGCCACGTCGTGCGCGACGCCTTGTCGACAACGATCAGGTCGGCGTCGAGAATTCGGACAAGACTGAGGAAACCGTCGCGGCGGTCGGCCGGGCTCGGGTGCAGCAGGGCCTCGACCATGGCCCCTGCGGCATCACCCGCCGAGCTGCCGATCTTGGTGCCCAAACCCAAGTCGATCTGGCCCTCCCGCGTCCGCAGCAACCTGATCTTCGGGCGCAGCAGGTCGAGCGTCGTCGGCACCACCCGGCCGTCCAGTAGCGCGGTCCCGCTCAAACCAAGCGAGACTTCGGGCACGCCCGCGATCAGGCCACCCTCTTCGTTCAGCAGGCGCACCCCGATGGCCCTGATATCGAGCGTCCGGTCCCATCCCGCCCAGGCCAATATCGTATCGTCCAGTTCGACGCGCACGCCGGCGCGGCCGAGCGTCAATGCTTCTTTCAAATACGGGGTGAGAAAACCCAGCGAGACCGGGCCGGACGAGAGCAGCCAAGCCGTGACCGCGAGCAGGACGGCAAGGCCGGCCGCCATTGCCGCAATGACCTGAAGAATGAATTTGCCCGCTGGAAGGATCACTTGGTTCGTCCGGGTACGCTAATCTGTTTCAACCATCAATATCATGACTCTCGGCCGGGCCCGCAACGGATCCGCCGAAATTGCCGCAGCCGTTCTTGACCCATACCATGGCTTCGCGCAGCATGCCGGAAACCTCGGCGGGAAGGAAAATCGCGTGTTCGCTCTGTTTGCCGACGCTTCTTCGTTACCACCCCCATTCGACGCTGAGAGCGTCAAGAATGGCTTCAGCGATTGGTATGCCGCCGCCGAATCAATTGCAACCGAAAGCCATTCCGATTTCATCCACGCGTTTGCGGAGGACGAGGCCGGCCGAGCGTTCCTGACGGCGCTGTTCGGCAATAGCCCTTATCTCGCGCGAAATGTGATCAGAGATCCGGGATTTGTTCACAGTATAGCAACTCGGCGCCCTGAAATCAGCCTGCAAGAACTCTTCGGCGAAGTCCGGCAGCAGGCCCGTGAAGCCGGCAGCACGGCGAATCTCATGGCGGTCCTGCGTCAGGGCAAAACCCGCCTCGCGCTGTTGACAGCGGCAGCGGATTTGGCCGGCGCCTGGTCCCTGGCGGAAGTGACGGCGGCCTTGTCGGGGTATGCGTCCTTAGTGCTCGACCTCGCCCTTGAACATCTGCTCAGGATGGAAGCATCCGCGGGTAATTTCGAGATCGCCGATCCTGACGATCCGTGCCGCAGCTCCGGCCTCACGATCCTGGGCATGGGCAAACTTGGCGCCGACGAACTCAATTACTCAAGCGACATCGACCTGATCGTGCTGTGGGACCAGGAAGTCGACAGCTACGTCGGGACCCGTGGTCCGCAGGACGGCTTCGTCCGCCTGACCCGGGATCTGGTCAAAATCATCCAGGACAGAACCGGCGACGGCTATGTATTCCGCACCGATCTGCGGCTGCGCCCGGATGCCGGTGCGACCCCCGTCGCGTTGTCGATGGCAGCCGCGGAGAACTATTACGAAAGCGTCGGTCAGAACTGGGAACGCGCCGCCATGATCAAAGCCCGCCCGGTGGCCGGGGACATCGAGGCGGGCGCCGGGTTCCTGCAGCGCATTTCCCCGTTCATCTGGCGGAAATTTCTCGATTTTGCGGCCATCGAGGACATTCATTCGATCAAACGCCAGATCCACGCCCACAAGGGACACCGGCAGGTCACGGTGCCGGGACACAACATCAAGGTGGGCCGCGGCGGCATACGGGAAATCGAATTTTTCGCCCAAACCCAGCAGCTAATCGCCGGCGGCCGCGATCCGACGCTGCGCCAGCCCGGAACCTGCGCCGCGCTGACGGCGCTGGCGGAAAGCGAACAGATTACTTCGGACGTGGCCGCGGAAATGATCGACAGCTACGGCTTCCTCCGCCGCCTGGAACACCGGCTTCAAATGATCGCCGACGAGCAGACCCAGACCCTGCCTGAAGACCCTGAGGGCCTCGCACATGTTGCGGCATTTTCCGGCTATGACGATGTTTCCCAGTTCGAGGCGGATGTTCTGCGCAATCTGGAGCGGGTCCAAAACCACTACGCGCGGCTGTTCGAGGATGCTCCCGATCTGGGCGCCGCGGACGGGGTTGCTGGCAATCTGGTCTTCACCGGCACCGAAGACGATCCGGGCACCATCGAGACGCTGGCATCCATGGGATACCGCGAGCCGGCCACGGCGGCGGCCGCCATCCGGCGCTGGCATCACGGCCGATACCGCGCCACGCGCAGCGTCCGTGCCCGCGAGCTTCTGACCGAACTCATGCCGATCTTGTTGGCTACTTTGGCAGACACGCTGAACCCGGATGCCGCCCTGCTCAAGTTCGACGAATTCCTGGGCAAGCTGCCGTCGGGTGTCCAGCTATTTTCGCTTTTTCACGCCCATCCCGGTTTGCTGAGCCTGGTCGGCGAAATCATGGGCGGCGCGCCCCGCCTGGCGGAATACCTGAGCCGCAACCCCAGTCTGCTGGACGGCGTTATATCTCCGGGGTTTTACGATCCGCTGCCCGACGCCAACGAATTGCGGGCGGAACTGGAGGGCGCACTCAGCCGGGCCCGCGACATTCAGGACGTTCTGGACGTCACCCGGCGATGGAGCCACGGCCGGCGCTTTCAAGTCGGCGTGCAAAACCTGCGGCACCTTCTCGACGCCAATGCCGCGGGTCCCGGATTGGCCGACCTCGCCGACGTTCCCATCCGTGCCCTCCTCGGCTGCGTTTCCGAGGAACTGGCGGAGCGGCATGGCGTCGTTCCCGGCGGCGAATTCGTGGTTATCGCCATGGGCAAACTGGGGGCGCGTGAAATGACGGCGGGCTCTGATTTGGATCTGACATTCGTTTACGATCATCCGGACGATGTTTCGGCCTCCGACGGAGAACGGCCGCTGTCGGTTACGGAATACTATGCACGCCTGGCAAAACGTCTGATCAACGCCCTCAACGCCATGACGGGCGAAGGCCGGCTCTACGACGTCGACATGCGCCTGCGTCCATCGGGGGCCGCCGGTCCGATCGCCGTCCGCCTCGACGGCTTTTCCGCCTACCAAAAATCGGACGCCTGGACCTGGGAGCACATGGCGCTGGTGAGAGCCCGCACCGTGGCCGGGCCGGAAAACCTGGCGCAGCAGGTTGAACAGGTGATCGGGCAAGTGCTCAGCGCCTCGCGCGATGAAGACAAGCTGTTGAAGGACGTGGCCGAAATGCGCGAGCGCATCGAGCGGGACCGTCCAACCGCCAATCCCTGGTCCGTGAAATACGTGCGCGGCGGCATTGTCGATTTGGAATTCATCGCCCAGTACCTTGTGCTAAGGCACGCTCACGAGCATCCGGAGGTGATTGACGGCAATACCAGCGGCGCCTTCGAGCGCCTGAGGGGCGCTGGCTTGCTGGATCAGGGAACTGCCGCCGATCTCGTCGAGGCGATCGTTTTGATGCGCAACGTCCAGGGCCTCTTGCGCCAGACTACGAGCGACGATTTTGCGGATGACAACGCTCCGGAAGGCCTGCGTGCCGCCCTCGCCGCCGCGGTCGGCGAACCGGATTTCAGCACTGCGCGGGCCCGCCTTATCGATACGCAGGCCGTGGCCTTTGGGCACTTCAAGGACATTATCGCCGAGCCCGCGGGCCAGCTTGATGAGCCGAATAAAACATGAGTTATTAGTTTAATAACTAAATATATCTAATTGATAATATGAAAAATAAATGAAATCGTCAGACACTCTAATTTCCCGCGGCATCGAAATAATCCACTCCCCGCGCCCGGCGGATAAGGTCGCGCTGAGCCGGGTGCTCGCCTCGGACTGGCGAAACGGCGGCCTTACCCTTGACGCCCCGGGAAACCCTTCTCCGCCCGACCGCCCGGCACGCCCCGCCAAACCCGAATTGCGCCGGCCCCGCGATATGCCCAAACGAAGCACGGCGGGCGACAGGGGCAAAGGCGCGCTGCTCCACGCGCTCGCCCATATCGAGTTGAATGCCATCGATCTGGCCTGGGACATCATTGCCCGGTTCGTACGCTCCGAACCGCTGTTGACCATCTCCAGCGAGAGCGCCAAGTCGTTCTGCGACGATTGGGTGGAGGTCGCCGACGAGGAAGCCAAGCACTTTGAACTGCTGGCGGAACGCCTCAGGCACGTCGACTTGAGTTATGGAGATTTGCCGGCACATGACGGACTATGGGAAGCGGCGCAGGCGACAAGCGGCGACCTGTTGGCCCGTCTCGCTGTCGTACCACTCGTTCTGGAGGCGCGCGGCCTGGACGTCACCCCCGACACCGTGAAACGCCTGCGTTCCCACGGCCACGAGGAGGACGCGGCAGTTTTGGACGTGATCTATCAAGATGAGATCAAGCATGTCCGCACCGGAGTTACCTGGTTTTCCCGGCTTGCCGAATACCGTGGGATGGAATCGGAGATCGCATACCGGGAATTGGTCAATCGGTACTTCAAGGGACGCGTTCAGGGACCGTTCAACGTATCTGCCCGCGACCTCGCCGGATTCGGGGAACAATTTTACGGCCCCCTCGCCGCAAAGCGCTAAAAATTTGAAACACACGGTAGACAAGCCGTGTCCGTCATGGAAATCTAACGTTTTGGCCGTCCAGCCTGAGTGAACAATCGGGTCGGCGGCATAGACTTGGTTTGTAAATTGGTTTGATCATTTAAGCGATAACGGAAGGCTTATGGGGGTCGACGAGACCATCACGTGGCGGGTGCGCGCGAAACGACTCTGGAAACGGATGTTTCCGGAGCGGGAGTTCTATTACCGCAGCCGCGGCCACGTTCATTACGTTTCGCTCGGCGGGACCTCCCAGACCCTCATCTCGGTGGCTGTTCTCGCTTTCCTTGGCTGGGTCGCTTTCGCCTCGATTTACCTGATTTTCAAGAACGAAATCATCGACAGCAAAAACCGTCAGATCGCCAAGATGGAGCTGACGTACGAGGAGCTCGCCAGCCAACTCATCGATACCGAGGAACGCTTCACGGCGATGACCCGAGAACTGGAGGAAAAACACCGCCAGTTGGTCAAGATCGTGACTTTGAAGGACAACTTGGAACGGAAACTCGGCGCGCTTACGGAGGAACTCGATCAGGTGTCCTCGGCCCGCGACGAGGTCATCCAGGTTAAAAAGGATCTGAAGCGCCGCCTGGCCAACATCGAATCCGATCTCGAAACCACGACGAACGAACGCAGCAGCCTGAGCAAAGCGCTCGACGGCGCGCTGGAAAAACTTAGTCAGCTTACCCTGCAGCGGGACAGTGCGCGGGAGCGGCGCGATGCCCTCAGCGACCACGTCAACCAGCTTGAGGAAAGGCTGGCCGAGATCAAATTTTCACAGCAAAACCTGATTGCACGGCTTCATGAACGCACCGAATTGAATGTCGCCGAAATGGAGGAAATGATCAAAATCACCAAGCTTGACCTGGAAGGCCTGGTGAAACGCGCCATCCCGAACGGCAAGGGTGTCGGCGGACCGTTGATCAATCTCGACGCAGGCGACGCGAGCGATGAATTCGCGGGCATGGACCGGGGCTACGAAACCAGCGTCACCGCCTTGGAATCCCACATCGGCCGCTGGGAAGCGTTGCAGAACATCCTCCAGCGCCTGCCTCTGACCGCCCCCGTCGACAGCTACTCGATTTCCAGCGGCTACGGCCGCCGCAAGGACCCCTTTACCAAGCGCTGGGCCAGCCATCACGGTCTTGATCTGGCGGGCGTGTTCAAATCCCGGGTCCGGGCCACGGCGGCGGGCGTGGTGACCTTCGCGGGCCGCAACGGGCCTTTGGGCCGGATGATCGAAATTGACCACGGATTGGGTCTCAAGACGCGCTATGGCCATTTGCACCGGATTCTTGTAAAAAAGGGACAGCGTGTTGATTTTCGGGAAAAAATCGGTCTCATGGGGAGCACCGGCCGGAGCACGGGTTACCACGTTCATTACGAAGTAACCTTCAACGGCAAATCCCGAAACCCGGCCAATTTTTTGAAAGCGGGACGATATGTTTTCAAGAACTGAGAAAGATCAAGCGGGACAAAGAGCAGCGAACGAGGGGGGTAACGTGGCACCATCCATAATCAGCGCCAATCTCCACATCGTCGGCAATCTGAAGACCGAAGGCGAGGTTCAGGTTGACGGCACCATCGACGGCGATGTCTCCAGCCGTTCATTGACCATTGGCGAACATGCCAAGGTCTGTGGCGAAATTATTGCTCAAACCATCGAGATCCGCGGCACCATCGACGGCAAGGTGAAGGCCAAGGAGGTCAAACTCTCCAAGACCGCCCATGTCGTCGGCGACATCGTTCACGAAATTCTTTCCGTGGAATCCGGCGCTTATATCGAAGGCCAGCTCAAGCGCGCCGATGCGCAGCCGGTGGTCAACAAGGCCAAGGCCACCTTCGGCACCAAGGAAGCCGAAGCCAAGGTTCCCGAAGCCCCCGTGAAAGAGGCCAAGGAAGCGCCCAAAGCGGCCGCCAGCGCCTGAATTCGCGCCTTCCGGACCAAGATTTCACTGAAACGGCCCCCTACCGGCGGGCCGTTTCTTATTTCCTTTCGGGTCGGTTTCAGCTCACCCCGTCGAACATTCGGCTGACGAGATCCCGCCGCGATTCCAGCGTTTTCGGGTAGGCCGCCCGGCTGTGCGTCAAGCCCAGTCCCAGTGCCGCTTCCGCCAGCTTGTAGGTCAGGGGACCGGGATTGATCACAGGCACGCTTAGTCGCTCGCTGAGATAGCCGTGAGCCTGATGCATCGTCGTCGAGCCCAGCAGGATGACTTCGGCGCCGTCCTCCTCGATGCATTTGTTGGCGGCATCCTCCAGCAGCGGGAAGACCTCTTCCTCCTTGCCGCCCAACAGAGCTTGGTTATCGGGCGCGATATCGATGCTGCGGATCGAGGCGCAGTGATCCGCGAGGCGCAGGTCCTTGAGCGTCTTGACGTAGAGGTGCTTCCAATGCGGCCACATGGTGACGATCGAGAACCTGTCACCCAGCAACAGGGCCATGAGGACGGAAGCCCGCCCCGGACCGAAAACCGGGATGTCCAATTCGGAGCGCAGGGCGGCCACGCCGGAATCGCTCATGGTGTCGATGCAGACGGCATCGAAACCGCGCTCCTCGGCTCTCTGCCCCGCGTCAAGCATGCCCATGTCCGCCAGCACCAGGTCCGACTGGCTGACGTAGTTCTTGGGCGCTGCCCGAGTTGATTCGAACGTGAACGAAATGCCGTCGCCAAGCTGCACGGCGTCGAGTTGTTGACGCCGAAGCTCGAGGCTTTCCGCCGACATGGGAAACGGCACGATGACCAGGACTCGGTGCTGCGTTTTGTCGCTCATATTCGGGTCTCCTCAGGCCTTGGGCTTGGAAAACACCCCATTTTGCAGAAATCCGGTCGTTTGCGCGATGACTTCGGCGTGGTCGCAAATGAAGGTGTGGTGAGCGTCGATCACGACGTCTTCCTTGGCGCCCTCCAGGCGGGTGTTGGCAAGTTCCACGGTACCGTCATGAGCGTGGCCATGGCGGTGGAACAGGTTGACGTAGGAGATCGGGTTGAAAGGGTGGAAATGCTGCACGCCGGCGATGATGCCGATCTCGGCATCCGGCACGCCCAGCGCCCGCAGCGCCGGCGAACCCTCGGCCAGGTCTTCCAGCGGCAAACCGAAAATGAAACGCGAAAAGGGCAAGGCGCCGAAGCTCGAAACCACCCCGGCCCCCTGATTGGGCACGGCGATCAGCACGATGCGGCCCAATGCGACGGGCGGAGCGTCGGCCAGCGCGCCCCGAATGACGATGCCGCCCAGCGAATGCCCGACGAAATGAACCGGGCCGGTAAAATTCTGCGCCCTCAGCCAGGCCCTGAAGGCTTCGACATGATCGGCCAACCTGTGCATCCGGCTGGGATAGTCCCAATAGGCGACCCTGAAACCGGCGGCCTCCAAGCCGCGGCCAAGCTGAGCCATGCTCGCCCACCCACGTCCCAGGCCGTGAACGAGAACGACTTGTTGGGTCACGCCCCCTTACCCTCCTCATTGAAGAAGTGGGCGATGGCGTTGGCGTAGTAGTGCAGGATCGGCAGTTCGCCGGCTTTGACGCGGAAAAGGCCGTCTTTCTCCTCGACCAGGTGCCGCAGCGTCAGCATCCGCAACCCCACCGACAGGGCATAATCGGCATCCGCGTGGGGCACGTAAACCTGAGCGCCGACGGCTTCCAGCTTGGTGATCAGGGCATGGGCCGCCACCTTGAGGTCGAGCTCGCTGATGGCCTCCTCCGCCCGCGCGGCGAACACCGTGGCGACAAGGGAAACCGGCAGCACGGGCACCACCTGGCCGACCCGGTCCATGAGGTGCCGGCCCAGCGCTTCGATGCGTTCGCGATGATCTTCGCCGACCCGGTCGGCGTCGTCGGCCAGCCAGGCGCGGGCCGACACCGGAGGCCCGAAATTGACGCAGGCATATCCGAAGCGATACCACTTCCGCCGCGCCATCAAGGCGAAGTTGTGGCCGATGAAGCTGAATGTCTTCTTCAGCGCATAGCCCGTCGTGCGCCGCTCGGAGTCCTCGTCCAGCGTCCGCACAAGCGAGCGGTCCTCGAACACCCGGTCGTAGTTGATGCCCACGGGCACGAACACGATGTCCTTGGCGCCGTCGGTGTCCAACGCTTTCAGCATGTAGTTCAACAACCCGAGCCGCGGCGGCCTGAGGTAGCCGTCCTTGCTGAGGCCGCCCTCGGGATAGACGGCCTGCACCACGCCCGCCGCCGTGGCCATGGCGACGTAGCGTTCCAGCACCCGGCGGTAAAGCTGATCGCCCGAGTTGCGCCTGACGAAATAGGCGCCGAGCGAGCGGATCAACGCCTGCAGCGGCCAGATGCGGGCCCACTCCCCCACCGCGTAGGACAGTGCCGTGCGCGAGGCCGCGAGATAGGCCACCAGCACGTAGTCCATGTTGGAGCGGTGGTTCATGACGAACACGACGCTGGCCTCGGGATCGACCGCCGCCAACCCTTCCTCGTCGGCATAGCCGAGGCGCACGCGGTAGAGCCACTCGGCAACCCGCCGCGCCGCCCAGGCGCCGATGCGGAAATAGATGTAGGCGTTGAAGGCCGGCACGATCTCGCGGGCGTGGCGCGCGACCTCCGCCATCAGCACCTCGCGGGGGGTGTTTTCGGTGGCGCTTTTCTCCTCCACCGCCTGCATGACCTCGGCGTCGTAGGTCAGCCGGTCGATCAGCACCTCGCGGCGCGTCAGCTTGAAGGATTGGATCTTGAGGTCGAGCCGGGTATTGAGTTCCTCCACCGCCCGGCTGACCCGGCGGCGCAGGAACCACCGCGCGCTCGGCAACAGGAAGCGGTCCAGCACGGCCAACGCCGCCAGCAACACCACCAGTCCCGCTACCCACAACGGGATGGAAATCATTTCACCCATCGGCGCCTCCCCAAGCCCGGGTGAAGCCTACCCTTCCTTCGAGTCTCCCGTCGAGCCCTCTCCGCCCAGACGCTGGGCCAGCGCCGCCGCCATGAAATCGTCGAGGTCGCCGTCCAGCACGGCGCTGGTGTTGCCTGTTTCCACGCCGGTGCGGAGATCCTTGACCATCTGGTAGGGCTGCAGCACGTAGGAGCGGATCTGGTGGCCCCAGCCGATATCGGTTTTGGCGTCCGCCTGTGCCTGGGCCTCCTCCTCGCGCCGCTGCAGCTCGGCCTCATAGAGGCGCGCCTTCAGCATGCTCATGGCCGAGGCGCGGTTCTTATGCTGGGAGCGGTCGTTCTGGCACTGCACCACGATGCCGGTTGGAATGTGGGTCATGCGCACGGCCGAATCGGTCTTGTTGACGTGCTGGCCGCCGGCGCCGGAAGCGCGATAGGTATCAACACGGATGTCGCCGTCGTTGACCTCGATTTCGATGGCGTCGTCGATCACGGGATAGACGCCCACGCTGGCGAAGCTGGTGTGCCGCCGCGCCGAGGAATCGAACGGCGAAATGCGTACGAGGCGGTGGACGCCGACCTCGGTTTTCAGCCAGCCGTAAGCGTTATCGCCGTTCACTTTCAGGGTCGCCGACTTGATGCCGGCTTCTTCGCCCGGGCTTTCCTCCAGCCATTCGACCTTATAGCCGTGCGCTTCCGACCAGCGCACGTACATCCGGAGCAGCATTTCCGCCCAGTCCTGGGATTCGGTGCCGCCGGCGCCGGCGTGGACCTCAAGATAGGTGTCGTTGCCGTCGGCCTCGCCCGACAAGAGGCTCTCGATGCGGCTCTTGGCGGCGATTTTGGCCAGAGCCTCGATGGCGGCCTCCGCCTCCGCGACGACCTCCTCATCGCCTTCGGCCTCGCCCATTTCGATCAGTTCGAGATTGTCCTCAAGCCCGCTCTCAAGCTCCCGCACAGCCTTGATCTGATTGTCGAGGCGCGTGCGCTCCCGCATCGTCTTTTGGGCCTTGTCGGGATCGTTCCAAAGCGTGGGATCCTCCGCCAGGGCGTTCAGCTCCTCCAGCCGGACCAGCGCGGTCTCCCAGTCAAAGACGCCTCCTCAGCAGTTCCAGCGACTGCCTGATGTCTTCGGATATGGATATGATCTCGGCCTTCAACGCCCTACTCCCAACGAATCGCGATCTCGTGCGGCGAGACGGTACTTGGGCGTGGCAAAAGCGTCAATGGAAATGGACGGTGTTCTCAGTACAGCCCGCCGGTACCCGATACGGCGTTGCCCGATCCCGCGGTTTCGGCGGTTTCGGAGCCGTCGAGGACGGGGGCGCCCTTGGTGGGTTCGGTGCCGGGACGGAAGGCTTCGAGGATGACTTTCTTGTCCCAGGGAGCGGCCGGCAAACCCGTGTTGGCGTTGACGCGCACGAGACGGATGCCGGGCGGTACGCGGAACGGGATGGCGGGCTGGCCCTCCAGCGCGCGGGCGGCGAAGTCACGGAAGATGGGGGCGGCGACGGAGGCCCCCTGCTCCCTCGGCCCCAGGCTTTTCGGCTTGTCGAAGCCGGCATATACACCGATGGCGAGGTCGGGCGAAAAGCCCATGAACCAGGTATCCAGCGCCTGATTGGTCGTGCCGGTCTTGCCCGCAAGGGGCTTGCCCACCGCCCTGATACGCCGCCCGGTGCCGCGTTCGACCACGCCCTCCAGCATGGAAACGACTTGATAGGCGGTCTGGGGGGCAATCACGGCAGACCGGGTGTCCTCGATGACCGGCGGCTTCTGGCCCAGCCAGCGCAATTCGCGGCAGTCGACGCAGGGTCTGGGGTCGTGACGGAACACCGTGCGGCCGCGCCGGTCCTGGATGCGGTCGATCAAGGTCGGCTTGATGTCCTTGCCGCCGTTGACCAGCATGGCGTAGGCGGTGGTCAGCTTCATCAGGGTTGTTTCGCCGGCGCCCAGGGACATGGAAAGGATCTCCGGCATGTTGTCGATGATGCCGAAGCGGCGGGCATAGTCACTGACGATCTCCATGCCGATGAACTGCGCCAAACGCACCGTCATTAGATTACGTGATTTCTCAATTCCGAGCCGTAACGTACTGGGACCATAGAATTTTTTGGTGTAGTTGGCGGGCTTCCATTTGGGCAGGCCGGGGCCCTGGTCCATGACGAACGGGGCGTCGAGGACGAGGCTCGCCGGGGTAAAGCCGTGCTCCAACGCGGCGGCGTAGACGAACGGCTTGAAAGCCGATCCGGGCTGCCGTTTGGCTTGCGTCGCCCGATTGAATTCGCTGCCCGCATAGTCGAAACCGCCGACCATCGCCAGCACCCGCCCGGTGTGGGGATCCATGGCGACGATGCCGCCCTCAATCTCAGGTATTTGTTTGAGTTGGTAAACGCCGAGGGTGCGTTCCTGATCGGCGACAACGGGAACGACGTCGCCGACCGCCAGAATTTCCATCGGCGTCTTGGGTTTCGGCCCGACCCGCTGACCCTTCTTCCAGGGCCGGGCCCAGGCCATCCCTTTCATCGGAATGAAGCCGCGCGCGCCGCTGGCGAAACCGACCTCAGCGCCGGTTTCGAGCACCGACAGCACCACCGCCATCTTCCAGTCGCCCAGCCGGCCGGGCCGTTTGATGGCCGTCAGCGTCTCGGCCCAATCGTGACCAACCTCGAAGCTGGTGATGGGACCGCGCCAGCCATGGCGCCGGTCGTAGGCCTCGATGCCAGCGCGGAGCACCTCCTGGGCAATGCCCTGCAGCCGGGGATCGAGCGTGGTGCGCACCGACAAGCCGCCCTCGTAGAGGCCGTTCTCGCCGTATTTCTTGATGAGCTGCCGCCGGACTTCCTCGGTGAAATAGTCGGCAGACACGAACTCGGTCGCCGTCCGGCGGCGGATGTTGAGGGGCAACGCCCGCGCCCAGGAGGCCTCCTGCGGCGTGACGAAGTCCTCGATCAGCATGCGTTCGATCACCCAGTTGCGCCTCGCCAGGGCCGCCTCGGGCCGCCGCACCGGATGGTAGTTGTTGGGCGCCTTGGGCAAGGCCGCGAGATAGGCAACCTCGGCCAGGGTCAGCTCGTCCATGGGTTTGTCGAAGTAGTTGAGCGCCGCGGCGGCGACCCCGTAGGAGCCGAAGCCCAGGTAGATTTCGTTGAGGTAGAGCTCAAGGATGCGGTCCTTGGTGAAGGCGCGCTCGATGCGGAAGGCCAGGATGGCTTCCTTGATCTTGCGCTCGATCGAGACCTCGTTGGTGAGCAGGAAGTTCTTGGCCACCTGCTGGGTGATGGTCGAGGCGCCGACGGGGCGGCGGTCGCGGGCGATGTTGATCAGATTGGTGACGGCGGCCCGCACGATGCTGAGGAAATCGACACCGGAGTGGGTGTAGAAATTCTTGTCCTCGGCCGCCAGGAAAGCGTTGATGACGCGGCGCGGAATGGCGCCGATGGGGACGAAAACCCGCTTCTCGGTGGCGTATTCCACCAGCAGCCGCCCGTCGCCGGCGTGAACCCGCGTCACCGTCGGTGGTTCGTAATGGGCGAGCTGCTGGTAATCCGGCAGGCCGCGTCCATAGTGGTAAAGCCCCCAGACCACGCCGCCCGCCACCGTAATGCCGACCAGCACCAATGTGCCGAACAGGGCCGCGAGAATTCTTGTCATGCCGCCGCGTCCATCATTTTTCTTGCCCCGATGGTTCCGCTCCGCCTACCCGTAAAAGACAAATGTGGCCGTGATGTGGCCGGAGGGCCGAAATGTCTCTCCTGTCGCCCACCGACAACTAATTCGCGCCTTTCTGAAAATACTTGTCGATGGCGGTGACCAGGGCCGCCACGAGCTTCGCCCGCCGCTTGGGCGAATTGAGCATGCGCTCATCCTGAGCGTTCGAGAGGTAGCCCATTTCAACCAGAACGGACGGCACATCCGGCGCCTTGAGGACGGCGAAGCCGGCAAAGCGGTGGCTGCGGCGCAATACCCTGACGCTGTCCGCCAGCTTGTTCACCGCGATGTTGGCGAATGTAGCCGACAGGTTCATGGTTTCACGCTGGGCCAGGTCGATCAGGATATTGGCGACATCCTCGCTTTGCTCGCCGAAATCCATGCCGGCGATGATGTCGGCCTTGTTTTCCCTGCGGGCAAGCGCCGCCGCCTCCTTGTCCGACGCCCGCTCCGACAGGGTATAGACGCTGGCCCCCCGGACGCTGCGTTTGCCGATACTGTCGGCATGGAGGGAGATGAACAGGTCTCCACGTACCGCCCGGCCCTTGGCGACGCGATTGCGCAGACGGACGAAGACGTCCCTATCTCGGGTTAAAACAACCTTATAACGTTTTGTTTTTAAAAGTTTTTCCCTTAATTCTCGGGCGACACGGAGCGTCACGTTTTTCTCGTACACGCCGCGCCCGCCGATGGCGCCGGGATCGACCCCGCCATGGCCCGGATCGAGGACGATAACGGGCTTGGGATTCGGTTTCTGGGCCGGTTTGGGCGGCGTGAACAGTACCTTGGGTTTGTTCGATCGTTTGCCGGTGCTGCGTTTGAATTGGCTGCCCGCAATGCCGGCCAGATCGATCACCAATCGATGTCCCGATCCGCCCCGCGGCGCCAGGGAAAACGCCCGATGAACCTTCGCTGGCCCGGTCAGATCGACGACGACGCGCGAGGTGCCGGCCGTGAACAGGCCGAACCGCATGCCCTTGATCAGGCCCTGGTTGCGCAGTTTGTCCGGCGACACCTGCCAGGTCACTTCGTTCATGTCGACGACGGCACGGTACGGATTGTCGAGCAGGAAAACCTGGAATCCGACCCCCTCTGTCATGTCCAGCACAATGCGCGTCATATCCGCGTGAACGCCGGTGCGCACGCCGGTAACCACGGGTGCGGCACTCGCTTGGCCGGCCGACGCCAAGCCGAAAACGAGCGTCCCGAGTGCGAGACGGATCAGAATCCTGACGGCCAGGTGGCACATGCGCAACAATCGGGTAAGGCCCTGGTCACGAAAACTAGGCAACATATGGTATAATCTCCGCTCCCTTCCACTAGATATAATGCGATTTAGGGTATAGACGCAACGATCTAGAATTCGTCGCGCCCCGGCGGCAACACTCGCGAATTCGTTTGTCATCTCTAGGTTACTGAGACTATGATGCCGATGCGAATCTCTGTGGTCAGCCATTTCTCGAAGATTCGGGAATTGGCGGCGCGGCATCCGAAGACGGGACCGCAGAAACAGGACGAAGGGGGCCGTCCCAAACCGTTTCTCTAAAAACTCGGTAAGGGATACTCGGCACACCGCTTTCCTGTTTCGGCAAGTCCACTCGGCCATCAGCGCTCAAGACAATGCAGAGTTATGTTGAAACTGCGAGGCCGGACCCCGGCAAACCGCGATGCGGTTGTCGGCGTCGGTTCCAAACCCGAAGGAATGGTTGGAGCCGGCCAGGTGAACCGATCTCGCCCATATATGAGCGGCGGCTTTCCGCCTGTTATTCGCGCAGGAGGTCGGCCGTCCCAAGGTTAATATTATGGCTACGCGTATGCTTATTGACGCGGCCCATCCGGAAGAAACCCGGGTCGTGGTCGTTCGGGGAACGCGCCTCGAAGAATTCGATATCGAATCAGCCACCAAACAGCAGCTCAAGGGCAATATCTATCTTGCCAAAGTGACGCGCGTTGAGCCGTCGCTTCAGGCCGCGTTCGTCGACTACGGCGGCAACCGGCACGGCTTCCTGCCCTTCAGCGAAATCCATCCCGACTATTACCAGATCCCGATTGAGGACCGCCAGGCGCTGCTTGAACAGGAAGCGTTTGAGGGCGCTGCCGAGGTCGCCGAGGAGGAAGCGGAGGCCGAGCGCTCCGCCCAGGCCGAAGCCAACGAGGACGAGGACGAGGAAGCCGACGCCGAAGACCTCGATACCGAGGACGATCTCAACGGCGTCGAGGACGTGACCGATGATGGCGACGAAAAAGACGTAAGCGCGGAGGCCGATGGAGGAGAACCGGAAGCCGACGCCGGCGACACCGACGATCCCGAGGACGCGGAAGGCGAAGCCGACCTGGCGGCTGAGGAAGCGGATCTCGACGAAGGCGAAATTGACGACGCCGACGACGGCGAACCCAAGCCCCGGGGCCGCAATGTCGTGGCCGTGGGCGGTGATGAACTGGACGAAGTCGCCCGCCCCCGCCGCCGGCCGCAACGCCGTTACAAGGTTCAGGAAGTCATCAAACGCCGGCAAATCCTTCTGGTGCAAGTGGTCAAGGAGGAACGCGGCAACAAGGGTGCGGCGCTCACCACTTATCTTTCACTGGCGGGCCGCTACTGCGTCCTGATGCCCAACACCGCCAGAGGCGGCGGCGTCAGCCGCAAGATCACGAGTCAGTCGGACCGCAAAAAACTCAAGGGCGTCATCGACGGCCTGAAGGTTCCGGCCGGCATGGGCCTGATTGTCCGCACCGCCGGCCAATCGCGCAGCAAGGCGGAGATCAAACGCGACTACGAGTATCTCTTGCGCCTGTGGGACAGCGTCCGTGAACTCACGCTTGAATCGACGGCGCCCAGCCTGACTTACGAAGAGGCGAACCTCATCAAGCGTTCGATCCGGGATCTCTATTCCAAGGAAATCGACGAAGTGCTCGTCGAGGGCGAGGAAGGCTACAAGGCCGCCAAGAGCTTCATGAAGATGCTCATGCCCTCTCATGCCAAGCGCGTGCAGCCCTATGCCGACCGCATTCCCCTGTTCCATCGCTACCAGGTGGAGCAGCAGTTCGATTCGATGCACAGCCCCACCGTGCAGCTCAAATCCGGCGGCTACATCGTCATCAGCCCGACGGAGGCGCTGGTCGCCATCGACGTCAACTCCGGCGGCTCGACGCGCGAACGCAACATTGAGGAAACCGCCTACCGCACGAACCTGGAGGCGGCCGAGGAAGTGGCTCGCCAATTGCGTCTGCGGGACCTGGCCGGTCTTGTCGTCATCGACTTCATCGATATGGACGAATCGCGTAACGCCCGCAACGTCGAACGGCGGCTGAAGGAAAAGCTCAAATCAGACCGTGCCCGCATCCAGGTCGGCCGCATCAGCCCGTTCGGGCTCTTGGAGATGTCGCGCCAGCGCCTGCGGCCCAGCCTGATCGAGGCGAGTACAGAGGTCTGTGCCCACTGCGAGGGCACCGGCGTGGTGCGCTCCATCGAAAGCTCGGCCCTCCACGTGCTGCGGGCCATCGAGGAAGAAGGCATTCGTGGCCGGGCGGCCGAGATACTCATTCACGTGGCGACGCCGGTGGCGCTCTACCTGCTCAACCAGAAACGCGACGGCGTTTTGCTGCTGGAAGAACGCTTCAAGATGCGCATCGGGATCGGCGCCGACGAAAGCCTGGTGCCGCCGGACTATCGTCTGGAACGGGTCCGCACGCACAGCGGCGAAGTCGAGGAAATCGAGGCGGTAAGCGAAGTGATCATCGTCGAAGCCGACGATTCGGACAGCGACGAAGACACCCAGCCCAAAAAACGGCGCCGGCGCGGCAAGCGTGGTGGCCGCCGCCGTCGTGGCAAGACGGAGAGCGCTGAGTCTACGGAAACAGCGACGGACGAGGCGAAATCCGACGAAGACAAGGAGGCCACGCCCGATGAGCAGCCCGCCGCTCAGGAGGCCGATTCTGCGGACGAAGCGGTTGATGCCGACTCGGAGGCCAAGGACAGCGGTGTCGCGGAAGAGAAACCCCGCCGCCGCCGCCGTCGTCGCCGCAGCCGCAAGCCGGCAGCCGAAACGCCGGTTGAGGCGGAGGCTCAGGAGGTAACGGAGGCGACAACCGACGAGACTGCTGCCCCCGAAACCGAAGCCGCGGCCGATGCCGAAAGCGATCAGCCGGTAACGGAAGACGCGCCGGTGGAAACCGTTGAAGCTGAGGACGGCGACCAAGAATCGCCCACAGAGGCAGAAGCCCCGACTGAACCGGAAGCGGAAGAGGCAGACGCTCCCGAACCCGCCGACGAGCCGGCTGAGGCTGAGGCTGAGGCCGAAGCGGTAACGGAAGCCGAGGCCGAACCGGAAGCGGAACCTGAACCCGAGCCGACACTCGCCGCCGATGCCGACATCGGCGTCGCGGAAGTTGCCGAGCCTGCGACGGAAATTGCCACGCCGCAAATCGTGGCGACCGAGCCGGCCCCCGACGACGGGACGAATGCGGCTGAAGAGGACGCTCCGAAATCCCGCCGCAAGGGATGGTGGCAGCGCGGCTAGCGCCTAAACTCCCGAACCCAAAGAGGGCGGCCCCGTTTCCGGTGGCCGCCCTTTTTTTCATTCTAACGCCCGGTTTTTTGCCATTCCGGAAAGCGCGTCGCGCTTGTCCGGAATCCATGCCTGAGCGTACGGTTCCCACTACAAGGCACAATTTTTCGAGGCTACGGCATGGATTCCCGCCTGCGCGGGAATGACGATTTAGTCTGAAACAGGTTTTTTTGCCAACCAACCTTTGAGCCGCTTGGCGGCTTCCGCCATATCGGCATATTCACCGGCGAAGGAAAAGCGCACGTAGGCCGCACCCCTGTCGGGATCGAAATCGATCCCGGGCGTTGCCGCCACACCGGTCTCCGCCAGCATCCGCCGGCAGAACTCACTTGAATCGTTCGTCAGGTTGCTAACGTCGGCGAATATGTAAAACGCACCGTCGGCCGGCGCCAAATTGTCGAACCCGGCCTTCGGCATCTCGCGCAACAACATTTCGCGGTTGCGCGCGTATCCGGCGACCTTGGCATTGAGTTCCCCGGATGATGCAAAGGCCGCGGCGGCGGCATGCTGCGACAATGTGGGCGGCGAGATGTAGAGGTTCTGCGCCAGCCGTTCCACCGGCCGCACCAGATCTTCAGGCAGGACCATCCAACCCAACCGCCAGCCCGTCATCGCGAAATACTTGGAAAAACTGTTGACCGCGACGGCGTGCTCATCGAACGCCACGATGGTTTCGGCGGCGGCGCCATAGGTGATGCCGTGATAAACCTCGTCCGAGATGATGCGTATGTCCCGGTCGCGGCAGTAATCGACCAAAGCGGCAAGAGCCGCATGGTCGAGCATCGTGCCGGTGGGGTTGGCCGGACTGGCGATCAGCAGGCCGTCAAGCTTGCCGCCCTCCGCCTCGGCTTTCTCCAATAGCTCGGGCGTCGGTTGAAATCGCGTTTCCGGTCCCGTCAGGATAGCCGACGCCTCGATACCCAGACCGGCCATAATGTTGCGGTACGCAGGATATCCGGGTGCGGCCAGGGCGACGCGGTCACCGACGTCGAAGGCCGTCGAAAATGCGAGTAGAAATCCGCCCGACGAACCGGTGGTGACAACGATGTGCGACGGATCGGTCGCCACGCCGTAACTCTCGATATAGTGGGCGGCGATGGCGGCCCTCAGTTCGGGCAGGCCGAGGGCTTCGGTATAGCCCAAACCGGCCGCCTGCTTGAGAGAGGCTTGAGCGGATTCGACAACCGCTGCCGGGGCCCCGCCCGCGGGTTCGCCGACCTCCATGTGCAGGACGTCACCGCCCGCAGCCGCCCGCTCGTTGGCGGCCTTCATGACCTCCATGGCAAAGAACGGCGTAATCGCATCGGTGCGCCGCGCGATCTTCATCGCCGAACGGGCTCCGCCGGAAAGTTGCTCATCGTATTCAAAACTCGCCGCCGACAGCCAGGCCGTAGCCGCGTTGATCGCTGCGATATTCACACTTGGCGTTGTCGCCGCCCAGTCCGCCGGGACAGAGAATGGCGTTCACCCGGCCCAGCGATGGCGCCATTCGCAGCGTATGACCCCGCCGCCGCATATTGGCGACGATGTCTCCGTGCATGTCGGGCTCGACATAGGCGAGATCGGGATTGCTGGGATGAAACACGCGTGGCGCGCCCAGAACGTTGTTCAAAGTACCGTTCTCGACGCCCACCAACGCACCCTGCACCAGGGCGGCCGGCGCCGCAGGCCCACCCGACGCCGCCGCCGCCATGATCACGCGGCCTTCTGGTCCGATTACCAAGGCGGGGCCGAGAAATTCGAAATCGCTTTGGATCGGCGGCGCGGCAAACACGATGCCGGTCAGCCGGTCGGCCCGGCCGGCGCCGAAGACCCGGCCCATGGAGAGCGTGCAGGCGACGGCCGACCCCTCGCGGTCAACCACCGCGAATCCCGTCGAGCCGCCTTCGCCCAATTCCGGGCTAAGGGCCGGTTGATGCGAATTCGGCATGGGCGGATGCCGGTTGGGTAAATATCCTGTCATCAGGGCATGCGCCCGGAACGACGACAGCGGCCGCTTGGCGTTAACGCGCCGATCGCCATAGGCCCGGGCGGAAACCTCGGCCAACAGGTGCGTGCGCTGGGCGCCCTTGGCTTTCGCCAAACGCTGGTTCTCGTTCAGCATGGCCCACATCTGACCGGCAATGGCGCCGCCGGTCATGGGACCGGGGCTGGTGTGGTACACGAACTTGCCCGTGTTCATCGATATGGTGTCGTGCCAGGAAGGCCGATACCCCCTGAGATCGGCCAATTCGACGACGCCGCCGAGCGCGCGCGCGCCGCTGACGAAATTTAGGGCAGCCGGCCCGATATAGAGCTCGCCCGGCCCACGCACGCGAATTTGCGCCAATACCGCGGACAAGGGAACTTGGGAGAGCGTATCTCCTTCGGTCAGCACCTTGCCGCTCGGCGTCATGAAGATGGAGCGCAGCCCCTGCTCGGCCGCCAACAGGGGCCGGGCGGCGACCAGGGGACCAGCCAAGGCCCGCGATACCGAATGGCCGCGCCGGGCCAGGATTTCCGCAGGCGATACCAGATCGGCCCAGCCTATCCGGCCATATCGGCTGTGCAGGGCGGCCATGCCCCGCACGGTGCCGGGCACCGCCACGATGCCGCCCCGGGCGGGGCGGCCCGGCAGGAAACTGATGGTTTCGGAAGTTTGCGTCGCCGCATCGTAAATAACGCAGGCGCCGCCGCCGCCGAGGGAGGCCGCCGACGGGTACGTGACGGCCATGGAGAATGCCAAGGCGACCGAAGCGTCCGCGGCCGTACCGCCTGCCGCCAATACGTCCTGGGCGACCAACGCCGCCCGTGGCTCGTCCGCCGCCACGCCCCCGACGAATCCCTCAATCACCTCGCCCAACTCAAGCGTGGTAACCTCGGGTTCGCTGGAACAGGCCGCAAGCAGGGCCGACGCCAGGACCAAAGGGAGCAAGCCGCGTTGACGGCTTCCCCGACCAGATTTACGCTGAACCACCTTCACGGGAGTCCGCTCGTTGTCCAACTCCATGCCGCGCTTACTTCATACGACCGTGATGTGGGCTCTAATTTGGATGCTTGCCGTCCCAATTGGACCGGCATCTTCGGCGCCTATCAGACTGATCCGGGACGCCGAGATCGAACATAGCATCCGCGATTGGGTTGCGCCACTGTTCAGCGCGGCCGGTCTGACATCCGATGCCGTGCGCATTCATATCGTCGCGGACAGTGATCTCAACGCCTTTGTGGCGGGCGGCCAGAACATCTTCGTCAACACCGGATTGCTGCTTTCCGCCAAGTCGGTGGATGAAATCGCCGGCGTCCTGGCGCATGAAACGGGGCATATCGCGGGCGGCCATCTGGTTCGCCTGCGCGACGCCATGAAGAACGCCAATGCCCAGGCCATCGTCGCCATGGTGCTGGGAATGGCCGCGATCGTGGCCGGCCAGGGCAAAGCGGGCAGCGCCGTCTTCACGGGAGGCCAGCAGGTCGCCAAAGGGTCCCTGCTCAAATACAACCGGACGCAGGAATCGGTAGCCGACCAGATGGCGATCAAACTGCTTCGCGACGTCGGCCGATCTCCGGCCGGCATTTTGACCTTTCTGGAGCGCATGAGAGGCCAGGAAGCCCTCGTCACCGCCAACCAGGATCCCTACATCCGCAGCCACCCTTTGACGCGGGACCGCATCGCCAGCCTGCGCGCCATCGTCGACCAGAGCGGACCGCCGCCGCCCAACGAGGCGGAAGATCTTCGACTCGCGCGGATGCAAGCCAAGATCTTCGCCTTTTTCGAATCTCCCGGCCGAACGCTGCGCAAGTATCCTCTCACGGACCGAAGCGTGCCGGCCCGGTTCGCCCGCGCGGTTGCGTACCATCGTGACTCGGACCTCCAATCGGCGCTCGGGGAAATCGACGGCTTGCTGCATGCGTTCCCGGATGACGCTTACTTTCACGAACTGAAAGGCCAGATCCTGTTCGAACAGGGCCACGCCAAAGAGGCGATCGCCCCCCTGCGCCGAGCCAACGAACTAATGCCGGCGGAACCCCTTTTGTTGACGCTACTGGGACAAATCCTGATCGCAACCGACGATCCCGCACTCGTACATGAAGCCATCCGCCACCTCGAGGTAGCCGTCAGCCGGGAGCGCAAACTGGGCTCCGCCTGGCAACAGTTGGCCATCGCGCTGGGGCGGGACGGACAGATTGCCAAGTCGTCCCTGGCCAGCGCTGAGTACGCCCTGCTGACCGGCCGGCCGCTTGATGCCCGTATGTTTGCCCGCCGCGCCCTCGACAACCTGCCGCATGGTTCATCGGGACATCTCCGGGCGCTGGATATTCAGAGATCGGTGGAACGGCAGCTCAAAAAGCGTGCAAAGCGCCAATGACGGCAATTCGGACCGCAAGCCATGACTGACCGACCAGCCGGAAACTGCATCCTGGCGCTCGATCAGGGGACCACCAGCAGCCGGGCCATCGCGTTCAACCGCGAAGGCGCCATCGAGGCGCTTGCCCAGCGCGAATTGCCGCAAATCTATCCGCAGCCGGGCTGGGTCGAACATGACGCGCGGACCATCTGGCGCGACACCTTGTCGACGGCCAGGGAGGTCATCGAAAAAGTCGGCGTCGGAAATATCAATGCCATCGGCATCACCAATCAACGCGAAACGACGGTTCTTTGGGACCGCGCCACCGGCGAACCGGTGCACAATGCCATCGTCTGGCAGGACCGGCGGACGGCGGAACGCTGCCGCGAACTTACGGAGGCCGGTTGCGCCGAAACAACGCAGAAGCTCACCGGTCTCCTGCTTGACCCGTATTTTTCCGCGACCAAGCTATGCTGGCTGCTCGATAACGTGGACGGGGCGCGAAAACGGGCCGATGCCGGCGAGCTGGCTTTCGGCACCATCGACTGTTTCCTGCTCTGGCACCTCACCGGAGGTGAGGTGCATGCGACGGACGCTAGCAACGCCTCACGAACGCAACTCTTCAACATTCATTCGCAAGAGTGGGATGACGCGTTGCTGGCCTTACACAACATTCCCCGAGAAGTGCTGCCCGAAGTTAAGGATTGCTCGGTTCTTTTCGGGGCTTGCGATCCTGAACTGTTCGGCGCCGCGATCCCCATCACCGGCATGGCCGGTGATCAGCAGGCCGCCACTTTCGGCCAGGCGGCGTTCGAACCCGGCACTCTGAAGAGCACTTACGGCACCGGCTGTTTCGCTCTCCTCAACACAGGCGGCGAAGCCGTTTCCTCGACGAACCGGTTGCTGACGACCGTGGCCTGGCGGCTGGATGGCGAGACGACCTATGCCCTGGAGGGCAGCATCTTCGTGGCCGGCGCCGCCGTCCAGTGGTTGCGGGACGGACTAGGCCTGTTCTCCGATGCCGCGGAAAGTGAAGCGCTCGCGGCCAGCGTGTCCTCGGCGGGCGGCATCTACATGGTGCCCGCCTTCACCGGTCTCGGCGCACCCTACTGGGATGCCGACGCCCGGGGCGCCCTGATCGGGCTTACCCGGGACACGGGCGCGGCCGAAATCACGCGTGCCACCCTCGAGGCCGTTTGCTACCAGACCCGCGACCTGCTTGAGGCCATGACGGCCGACGGCGCGCCCCTTCCGCCGACGCTGCGGGTGGACGGCGGCATGGCGGCAAACGACTGGACCATGCAGTTTCTCGCCGACATGCTCGGCACGCCCGTTGAACGCCCGGTTGTCACGGAAACCACGGCGTTGGGAGCGGCCTACCTTGCCGGTTTGGCGACCGGTTATTACTCGGGCAAGGAAGATATCGCCCGCCAGTGGCGCCGCGACAGACGTTTTGAACCGGGCATGGAAGACGGTTTGCGCGAGGAGTTGTACGCCGGTTGGAAAACGGCGGTCGGCAGGGTGCGGACGACCTGACATTCCATGCCGGTTTAGGATTTTCTTCCTTAAGCGCTAATAAGATTGGAGTTACACAACCGTTACACTTGTAACGGTGGTGAAACCAATTCCGCGAACTCTGACATATCCGTGAAACGCCTCGCGCGCAAATTGTCCATAGTTTGTTAGGGGGTAATTTTACCGGCGTGCTCCCGATCGTTCTGCCAAGGCGACGCGGTACTGGGCGAGTAAGCGCCGGACACAATTCAACAGCGCTTCAGAGGAGTGCAACGTCATGTCTAAGTCAGTTAAGGGTTTTGTATTTGACAAATTAACCGCCACCCATGGGACCGCCGATACGGTCGACGCTCCCGAACTTGCCGGCAAACAAGAACAAGGAAAAAAGTCAATGTTAGCGAATCTGAGAATTAGCTGGAGGATTTACGGCCTGGTCGGCTTCCTCCTCCTCATCACAGCGGGCGTCGCCGGGTTCGGCGTCTTTGAGATGCAGGCGATCGGTACCGAGATCGAGGACATCGCCGAACGCGACATGCCGCTCACGGAAAAGCTCACCAAAGTGACGCTTCACCAACTCGAACAGGCCATTCTATTCGAACGCTCCATTGCTCTCGGCAAGGATCTTGCCAAGGATCCCAGCAAAATGAAGCATTATAAAGAGCTGGAGCACGACTTCGCGGAGCTCGGCCACAAGGTCGCCGAAGAGTTGAAGGACGCCGAAGCGACCCTTGAAGAAGCCATCGAAGCAGCGCACACCCAAGCCGCCAAGGATGAATTCCACCACCTTTTGGAAATCCTGACCAAGGTCGATGCGGAACATCACGAGTACGAGCAGTTGGCCGAACAGACCCTTCACAAGATCGAGAAGGGAGAAGTGAAGCACCTGGGTGAAGTCACCGAAAAAATTGAGAAACAGCAAGACCAGATCGATCATGAGCTGGAGGAAGCGCTTCACAGCATCGAGAAATTCACGGCCGACGCGCTTATTCAGTTGGAGAAAGATGAAATTACCGCCGTTCGGCTGCTGGCCATCGCCACGGCCTTCGCCATCGGCCTCGGACTGGTCGCCGCCTTTTTCCTGGCTCGCGCCATCACCGTTCCCGTCGGTCGTATGACGGCAACCATGGAGCGCTTGGCCGAAGGCGACAACGAGGTCGAAGTTCCCGCATTGGGCCTGACCAACGAAATCGGCAAGATGGCCGGCGCCGTCCAGGTCTTCAAGGACAATGCCATCGAGAAGATCCGCCTCGAGGAGGAGGAAAAGAAGGCCGCCGAAGAACGCAAACAGCGCGAGGAAGCCGAGCGTCAACGCGAGGCCGAGGAAAATGCCGAGCGCCAGGCCCGTCAGGAACGCATGGACAGCCTGACTTCCGGCTTCGGCGACACGGTCGAGGAAATCCTCGGTGTGGTGGCGTCCAGCTCGACCGAGATGGAATCCTCCGCCCAGTCGATGTCGGAAATCGCCCGCCAGACCCAGGACGAGAGTGTCACGGTGGCCTCTGCCGCCGAGCAGGCGACCGCCAGCGTCCAGACCGTCGCCAGTGCGGCCGAGGAACTCACGTCATCGATCAGCGAAATCAGCCGCCAGGTCTCACACTCGGCCGAGATTTCCGGTCGTGCTGTGGAAGCCGCGAACGGTACCAATCAGACTATCCGGGAACTGGCTGATGCGGCCCAGAAGATCGGCGAGGTCGTCGACCTGATCAACGACATCGCCAATCAGACCAACCTGCTGGCCCTCAATGCGACCATCGAGGCGGCCCGTGCCGGTGACGCCGGCAAGGGCTTCGCGGTGGTGGCCTCCGAGGTCAAGAACCTGGCCAGCCAGACGGCCCAGGCGACCGAGGACATCAGCAACCAGATCGGTTCGATCCAGTCCACAACGCAGGATGCCGTCGGTGCCATCGAAGGCATCGGTTCGACAATCTCCGAGATGAACGAGATCGCCACCACGATCGCCTCGGCGGTCGAGGAACAGGGTGCGGCCACCAGCGAGATCAGCCGCAACGTTCAGGAAGCCGCTTCAGGCACCCAGAACGTTTCGGAGAGCATCGTCACGGTGAAGGCCGGGTCGGAACAGACCGGAGAAGCCTCGGGCAATGTCCTCAACGCCTCCCAGGAACTGGCCGAACGCTTCCAGGGCTTGCGCCAGGAAGTCGAGGAGTTCCTGAAAAATATCAAAGCCGCATAAGCAATATCGGCTTTAAGACAAAGGCGGGCCCCGGTATTCCGGGGCCCGTTTTTGTTGGAGGATCCCTCGACCCGAATGAGAGAATTATCAATATCACTATTGAATAAGCATTTGTCCGGTAGCCGATAACGCAGGGGTAGAAATGCAATAATCGGGAAACATTTGTTACTTCCCCGAAATCAAATTTCGCGATTTGGAAATAATCCCGACACGGAACCTCGGTTATATCCTCCACCAAATTCCGGAGACGGAATCAAAATTCCTGAGGGCGCAGCCCTCGACTGTATCAACAGAACACTGGTGGAGAGAATAATGAAAAAGATCTATCTGGCGTTTGCCGCCCTGGCCGTCGCCGTCATGTTGTCCTGGACGCCGACCGACGCCCGCGCCGAATGCGCCGTCAGCTATACCCGGACGGCTTGCCCCGGCCAGGAAGCCACGAGCTACAAGAAGTGCGGCGGCAACCAGTCGTGCGTCAAGACGAAGAAGGCCGATTCGCTCGAGGCCTGTCAGGCCGCGGCCATGAAGTCCTGCCGCAACCGCCGCCTCAATATCACCAAGTTCAAGGTCATTACCGCGACTTGGAACGGCAACGCCATCAAGGCGCCGGGTGGCAGCGAAGACTTCTGCGTGGAGTACCCCAAGAAGAACGAGGAGTTCAACCACTGCGGTTAATAGGGCTCCGTTAGGACAAATCCTCCAAGTGATTTCGGCCCGGTGCGGCGTGTCCGTGCCGCCCGGGCCTGAAATCCAAGAGAGTTCAGCTGTCGCGTCGACAATTGCGCAGCCTCTCTAACAAGGGGGCGGTTAGTGAAGGAAACAAGAAAATGAACATTTTGAATTCAATCAAGCTGAGCTTCCAGCTCGCCATCATCATCGGCGCGGCCCTTGTCGGTTTTGCCGCCGTCGGTGTCGTCTACTATTCCAGCAGCAACACCCAGGCTGGCTTCCAGGCGCGTCAATTGGTGGTGACCGAAGCTGTCGCCGACGTCAACGCGCTGCAGGTCGGATTTCTCCAGGAGCGCCGGAACGAAAAGGACTTCTTTCTGCGCATGAAGAAAAAGTATGCCGACCGCCATGCCGCCGTGGCAGCGGATATGTCGGTGATCTTCGACAGGCTTGATGCGGGAATCAAAAATCCGGAACTTCATGAGGTTCTCACGCAGGTCCGTACCGGTTTCGAGGCCTATGTCGCCGAATTCAAGCACGTCGTCGAATTGCGCGAAAAAATCGGCATGACCCCCAGCACCGGTTTGCGCGGCCAGATGCGTAAGGCCGTGAAGGAAGCCGAGGCGGAACTCAAGAACATCAACGATCCGAGTGTTCTGGCTGCCATGCTCATGCTGCGCCGCCACGAAAAAGATTACCTGATGCGTCGCGACGTTAAGTACGCCAAGAAGCTTGAAGCCGGCATCGCCGATTTCGAAAAGGCCGTCACCGAGCACGTCGAGGACGAGGACGATCAGGAGTACCTGATCGACAGCGCCCAGATTTACCTCGTCGCTTTCAAGAAGGTCGTGGAGGGTCTGACCCTGGAAGCCAAGGCGCAGAAAAAAATGAGTTCGCTTTATGCCGAGGTCGAGCCCAAACTGATCGCTCTGGTCGGCGCCGGCAAGGAAGCTTTCAGCGCTGCGACCCAGCAGGCCAAAGCCAATAGCTCGACGACGTTCAAGACCATCATGGCGACCATGGCCGTGATCTCCCTGATCGTCATCGTGCTGGCCGTTTTCATCGGCCGCGCCGTTTCGGGTTCCATCGCCGCCATGATCGCGGCCATGAAGGAATTGGCCGCCGGCAACAAACAGGTCGACATTCCCGCCACCGACTACGGCAACGAGATCGGTGAAATGGCCCAGGCTGTCGTGGTCTTCAAGGAAACCGCCCTTGAAGCCGAACGCATGGAAGCCGAGCAGGAAAAGGCCCGCGCCGAGGAAGAGCGCCGCAAGGACGCCGAGCGTGAGCGTGAAGCGGAAGAAAATCGTCAGCGCGAAGCCCGTCAGGCCAAGATGAACGATCTGACGTCGGGTTTCGGAGACACCGTGGAAGACATCCTCGGCGTCGTGGCCGCGAGTTCCACGCAGATGGAGTCCTCGGCTCAGTCGATGACCGAGATCGCCCGCCAGACGCAGGACGAGAGCGTCACGGTAGCCTCCGCCGCCGAGCAGGCGACCGCCAGCGTCCAGACCGTCGCCAGTGCGGCCGAGGAGCTTTCCTCCTCGATCAGCGAAATCAGCCGCCAGGTCTCGCACTCGGCTGAGATCTCGGGTAACGCCGTGAAGGCCGCGGAAGGCACCAACCAGACCATCCGTGATCTGGCCGATGCGGCCCAGAAGATCGGCGAGGTCGTCGACCTGATCAACGACATCGCCAATCAGACCAACCTGCTGGCCCTCAATGCGACCATCGAGGCGGCCCGTGCCGGTGACGCCGGCAAGGGCTTCGCGGTGGTGGCCTCCGAGGTCAAGAACCTGGCCAGCCAGACGGCCCAGGCGACCGAGGACATCAGCAACCAGATCGGTGCGATCCAGTCCACCACACAGGATGCCGTCGGCGCCATCGAAGGCATCGGCTCGACGATTTCGGAGATGAACGAGATCGCCACCACGATCGCCTCGGCTGTCGAGGAACAGGGTGCCGCCACAGGCGAGATCAGCCGCAACGTTCAGGAAGCCGCCCGCGGCACTCAGAACGTCTCGGAGAGCATCGTCACGGTGAAAGCCGGATCCGAACAGACCGGCGAAGCCTCGGGCACCGTTCTCAACGCGTCCCAGGAATTGGGCGAGCGATTCCAGAACCTGCGCCGGGAAGTCGAGGATTTCCTGCAGAACATCAAGGCGGCCTAGTCGCCAAAGCGCTTGTAGATCGTTTGGTATCCTAGTAAGCGTACCAAGTTAGTAATCCGCTTGTGAATTCACGCCATCGGGGTTTTGGCATATTGTCTGAACCTTGATGGCGTATTCATTCAGGAGACCGATCTTGCCGAACCAGCAATTCCCCACCCGTCCACGGACGAAAGCCGAGCCGATCCTCGATCAATTCGCAAAGGCTCTGTTCGGAATGCTCCTGCTGGCGGGCTTGTTGCTGTTCACCAGCACCCCGGTTGTCCGGGCGGCCGACACCCTCACCCCGGCTCAAAAGGAAGCCGTCGAGGAAGTCGTCAAAAAGTACATCGAAGACCATCCCGAAATCATCGTCGAGGCCTTCAAGGCCATGCAGGCGCGGCAGGAGGCCGAAGAGAAGGCCAAAACCATGGCCTATCTCAAGAGCAACGGCGAACTCCTGCGCAACGATCCGAATTCCTTCGTCGGCGGCAATCCCGACGGCGACGTGACGCTGGTTGAATTCTTCGATTACCGCTGCGGCTACTGCAAAAAGTTCCACCCCGTCATGGCGGAACTGCTGGCGACGGATCCGAATATCCGGGTTGTGTACAAGGAATTCCCGATCCTCGGCCCACAATCCGATCTGGCGTCGCGCGCGGCCATCGCGGCCCTGAGGACCGATCGGTCGAAATATCTCGACTTCCACAACGCGTTGATGGATGCGCGGGGCAACCTCGACCGTCAACGAGTTTTCGACATCGCGGAGGAATACGGGCTCGATGTTGTGCAAATCGCCGAAGACATGGAAAGCCCCGAGGTCCGGCAGGTGGTCGCACAGTCCTATGATCTGGCGAAGAACCTCGGCATCCAGGGCACCCCAGGCTTTGTCGTGGGTGACGCCATCATCCCCGGGTACGTCAACATCCAGCAAATGCGCAAGCTCATCGACGAGGCCCGCACCGGCTGTTTGACTTGTTGATGAATTAATTCGTCATTCCGGAAAGCGCGACGCGCTTATCCGGAAACCATGCCTGAGCGACTGATTTTCAGCTGGATTTGCAATAGAAGAGGCCGCGGAATGGATTCCCGCTTTCGCGGGAATGACGGAAATCGGTTTCTGACCCCTACTCGCTATCCGGCTGGTTGTCCGGGTGGGCGGCCGTAAAGGCGTCCAGCTCGCGGCAAGCGGCCTCGACCCGCATGATCGTGGGGTATCCGGTCAAATCGCAATCGAAGCGCTGCGCATTGAAAATCTGAGGGATCAGGAAGGCGTCGGCCAGCGTCGGCATGTCGCCGTGACAAAATGTGCTTGAGTTGGGGTGCGCCTGCAACATGGCTTCGATGGCGCCCAGGCCGGCGGCGATCCAATGACGGTACCAACGCTGCTTGTCGTCCTCGCTCAGGCCCATGTCGTTGACCAGGTAGTTGAGCGTGCCGAGATTGTTAAGCGGATGGATCTCACAGGCCACCGCCTGGCAGATCGCCCGCACCCAGGCCCGGTCGATGGCATCCTCGGGCAGCAGGGCCGGCACGGGATAGCGTTCTTCAAGATACTCGGCGATCGCCATCGATTGCGTCAGGACCGCATCGCCGTCCAGGAGCGCCGGCACCTTCCCCTGCGGGTTCAATTCGAGATAACCGGGCTTCAACTGCTCCCCAAGCCGCAGGTGGACGTACACCCGTTCGTGCTCAAGCCCCTTGAGATTGAGCACGATGCGGATGCGGTAGGCGGCGGACGAGCGGAAATATCCGTAGAGCTTCATGCGGCACCTCTTCCGGGGCTAGCCTGTATTTCTTGTTTTTGAAGTTGTTCGCCGTTTCGCCAGACCACCGGAAACGCGTCGCTGTCCAACGGCTCGCCGTCGGCCACGCCGTGATTTTCGATGGGCGGGGAGACTTGGCCCTGCCGTTCGGCATAGCGGATGTCGTCACCCGTCCAGCGCGAGGCAAACGCACGGCGGCGCCGGGTCGCCGAGGGATTGCCCGGTCCGCCGTGCAGCGTCAGGGCATGAAAAGCGATGCAATCGCCGGGTTCCAGTTCCCAATGGAGCAGATCGTAGCGCGCCGGGTCGGCATCAATATCAGGCGGCGATTCGTAGACTTCGTCGTTGACCGCGAGATCGGTGGACTTCTTGAAGTACATCGGCTGATAACGTTTTCCCCAACGATGAGAGCCTCGCACGTACCGCACCGCCGTTTCCTCCGGCACGTCGTCCAGGGGAATCCAAAACGAACAGACTTGGTCTTCTGACAGCGGATAATACGGCATGTCCTGGTGCCAGGGGGTACGTTCCTCCGCCCCGGGCTCCTTTACCAGCAAGTGCTCATGATAGAAATTGGCCTTGTCGGAGGCCATCAATTGCGCGGCGGCGGCGGCCAAGGGAGAGCGCCAGACCAGATCGTCGAAGACCGGTACGCGCAGCCAGAGACAAAAATCCACGAAGAAACGTTTCTTATCGTCGTCGGGCCCGTTCAGGCGCGCCATAGGGCCGGGCGTGGCGATATCCTGTTCGACCCCTTCGCGCAGGCGCTCGATCCAGTCCTGATCCAACATGCCGCGCAGGCAAACCGCACCGTCCTCGGCATAGTCGGCGACAATTCGATCGTCCAATTTCACCGCCATTCGCTCCCGCTTGAACCAACTCAAAGGCAAATGGCATTGCGAAGAAATTGACGGCCTCTGTCAATAGCGGCACGCATGTTTCAGGGGGGAATATTTCCGGTCAGTTCATGCCCACCCTGCCGAGACCCGGCAGTTTAAGGGCGGGGGGATTGAGATCGACGCCGAACGTCGCGCCCAGCAAATTGATTTCGAACCCCTCCTCCGGTCCCACGAGAAAGCCGGCATAGCCGCCCAGGGAGACCTGTACGCCCCGGCCCCCCGGCAGGCGGGTGTTCACCATGCCGTCGGCCAGATAGTCCTTGCCGACGGCGGTAACCGGTAAATCGACGTGGAAACCGGGCACCGCCCGGGCGACATGGGCAACGAAAGTGTTGGAATTGGGGCCCGGCCAGGTGCGGTAATAGTCGGCAAAGGGATAATCGCGGATCGCTTGCTTGATTTTGGGAATGATCTCTTCGGCAGCCTCGCCGCGGATATCGGCGAGCAAATCCGGGCGACGGGAAAACCACTCCGCGTCAGGTGCCCGGTTGCTGATTTTAAGGGGCGGCCGGCCGTAATAAATCCGCCAGCCGATGACCTCGTAGCGGGTGTATTGCAAGGCGTCCTTCGGCTTGATGCCGATCCAGGAGTGCACGGCGAAGACGCCGCGCCAGCCCCATGTGCGGGCGGCGTATACTTGGACGACGGCCTCCGGCGTCGTGGCCGGGTCGGGCGCCTGGCCGGTCGGGTTGTGGCTTGCCGTACTCCAGTGCGGCGTTTCACTTGCGGCGACCAAGGCGACACTCCCCATCAGCGGCACGACGACCAAGGCCATCAGCCACCAGGCAATGCGCCGGCGCCAACGCCGATGGGTCGGTTCGGCCTGTTTCGTCATGGCTTAAGCTTTACCGGACACATACAAATGCGCCTCCCACGCCTGAGAGCGGCGGGCACGCCAGCGTTGACGCCCGACCTCACGGCGGCGATTGCAACGGATGTCTGTTAAGTATGGGGAGGAAACCGCCGACTTTCAACTTATCGGGTCGGCGGATTTCCGGATCTTGAGTGGCCTAACCCAGAGGATTCAGGAGTACGATCCAAAGCGCGATACCGATAACCGTCAATCCGACGAGGCCACCCGCCACGCGCCATTTGGTCGATTCGAATTTTGAGGATTTTACGGTCGCCAACCACTCTTCTTCGGACATTTCGTGGGGTTCCTTGAGAACCCGCGCTTTTGCTTTCTTCGACATTCCTACCAACTCGATCGCAGTTCGTTTTTGTCTGTGCCGATCATAAACATGCCGGCATTTAGAACGTTTCAAATCGGAACAAACGGTAGCCCCAACAGGCCGATTCGAACCGTCTCGGGCGATGTACAGCAAACGGCATGCCGCGTCCAATGCAATGTTGCCGTCTTGCGCGACATTGGCCGCGTGCTATAACGGCGGACAGATTTTGCACATAATCACCAACCCGCCCGATCTCATCCGGCCAGGGGAATTTGACGGATATGCCAACCACGGTACTGGTGCTCAACGGTCCCAACCTCAACATGTTGGGCACGCGTGAGCCCGACATCTACGGCCACGAAACGCTGGACGACGTGAACCGGCTCTTGGCGGCGCGCGCCGCCGATCTCGGCCTGGAAGTCGACTGCCGTCAAAGCAACGTCGAAGGCGAACTGGTCACCTGGATTCAGCAGGCCGGAGGCGAGAACGTGGGCATCCTGATCAACGCCGGTGCCCTCACGCATACCTCCGTGGCGCTCTTGGATGCCTTGAACGCGGTCGGCCTGCCGGTGATCGAGGTGCATCTTTCCAACATCTACAAACGCGAGGAATTCCGCCATCATTCGTTCATCAGCGCGGCCGCAGAGGGCGTCATCTGCGGCTTCGGCGTCAACAGTTATTTGTTGGCATTGGAGGCCATGGCTGGAATTCTAGGGCGGCAAGAATAAAGAGCGGGAAACAGAACTTTCATGAACGACAAGCCATCGATCGACAAAGACCTCATTCGCGAACTCGCCGGACTGCTCGACGAGACCGGTTTAACGGAAATCGAAGTTACCGAGGGTGCCAGCCAGATCCGGGTGGCCCGGACCGCTGCACCCGCCGCCGCAGCGCCGGCCACCGCCCCCGCCCCCGCCCCTGTCTCTCCCGCCGCCCGTGCCGCCGAACCGCGGGAGGAAGCCGATGCGGCCGCCCATCCCGGCGCTGTTACCTCCCCCATGGTCGGCACCGCCTATGTCGCCCCGGAACCCGGTGCGGCCGCCTTCGTTAAGGTCGGCGACGAGGTATCGGAAGGCCAAACGCTGTTGATCGTCGAAGCCATGAAGACGATGAACCCCATCCCCGCACCCAAAAGCGGCCGTGTCGCGCAAATTCTCATCAGCGACGGCGCACCGGTCGAATACGGCGAAATCCTTTTGATTATCGAATAGCGGGGAGCCGCCGATGTTCGAAAAGGTTCTCATCGCCAGCCGCGGCGAAATCGCCCTGCGAATTCACCGGGCCTGCCGGGAAATGGGCATCAACACGGTCGCCGTTCACTCCACCGCTGATTCGGAAGCCATGCACGTGCGGCTGGCCGATGAAGCAGTGTGCATCGGGCCGCCCGCCGCCGCCGACAGCTATCTCAACATTCCGGCCATCATTTCGGCCGCCGAGGTGACCGGGGCGGAGGCCATTCACCCGGGCTACGGATTCCTTTCCGAAAACGCCCACTTCGCGGAAATCATTTCGGCCCACAACATTGCCTTCATCGGCCCGACGGCCGAGCACATCAATCTGATGGGCGACAAGATCGCCGCCAAAGAAACCATGAAACGCCTCGGCGTACCGGTTGTGCCCGGCAGCGACGGCGGCGTGGACTCGGCCGAGGAGGCGCGCCGCATCGGCGAGGAAATGGGTTTCCCCATCCTCATCAAGGCTTCATCGGGCGGCGGCGGCCGGGGCATGAAGGTTGCCGAAACGGCCGACGACGTCGACCACGCCTTTTCGACCGCGCGCGCCGAGTCCAAGGCGGCATTTGGCGACGATGCGGTCTATATCGAAAAATACCTCGGCCGGCCGCGCCATATCGAGGTGCAGATCCTGGCCGACAGTCACGGCAACGTCGTCCATCTGGGCGAGCGCGATTGTTCGCTGCAGCGGCGGCACCAGAAGGTCCTCGAAGAAGCCCCCTCGCCTGCCCTCAACGCCGAACAGCGCACCGAAATCGGCGACAAGGTCGCCACGGCGATCAGCGGACTGGGTTACCTGGGCGCAGGCACGATCGAATTCCTTTACGAGGACGGCGAGTTTTACTTCATCGAAATGAACACGCGCCTGCAGGTCGAGCATCCCATCACCGAGATGATCACCGGCATCGACATCGTACGCGAACAGTTGCGCATCGCCGACGGCGCCCCGCTGAGCTTCAAGCAGGAAGACATCCAGTTCTCCGGCCACGCCATCGAATGCCGCATCAACGCCGAAGATCCGCGCACCTTCGTACCCATGCCGGGTCAGATCACCGATTATCATCCGCCCGGCGGTTTGGATGTACGCGTCGATTCGGCACTTTACTCCGGCTATCGCGTGCCGCCGCATTACGACAGCCTGATTTCGAAGCTTATCGTCCGGGGTGGCAGCCGCACCGAGTGCATCATGCGGCTGCGCCGCGCCCTGGAGGAATACGTCATCGGCGGTATCCCGACGACGCTGGACCTCCACCGCGTGCTGATCAACGATCACTATTTTCAATATGGCGCGTACGACATCCACTGGCTTGAATCGTTCATCGCCAAGCGCGAGGAGAAGTAGAGACATCAGCGGGCCGGATCTAACACCCGATCTTGTTCTCAAGGCCTATTCGGTCGGCGTCTTTCCCATGGCCGACGGCCGCTTCGATACGCGCATCTTCTGGGTCGATCCCGAGAAACGCGGCGTCCTGCCGTTGGACGGCTTTCACCTGCCCCGCCGCCTGGCCCGTACAGTGCGCTCCGACACCTACAAGGTCACCGTCGATACCGCCTTCCGCCGGGTGATGGAAACCTGCGCCGAGCCGCACCCCAGGAGGCAGGCGACTTGGATCAACGACGAGATTATCGATCTCTATACCGCCCTTTGCGAACGCGGCCACGCCCACAGCGTGGAGTGCTGGTCGGCTTCCGAAAACGGCGAAGACGAACTGGCCGGCGGGCTCTACGGGGTCAGCCTGGGCACGGCGTTTTTCGGTGAAAGCATGTTCGCGCGGGCCCGTGACGCCAGCAAGGTGGCCCTTGTCCACCTCGTCGCCCGGTTGCGTGTCGGCGGCTACACCCTGCTGGACACCCAGTTCATTACCGACCACCTCGCCATGTTCGGCGCCGTCGAAGTCCTGCGCGACGACTATCAGGAGCAACTGAACGACGCTCTGGATCATGTCGCCGATTTCTTCGCCCTGCCTGCGCAGATCAGCGGTGCCGAAGCGATTGAGGCCTTGGCGTGAGCACCGGTTGGCAGCCGCCTTCGACGTTCGAGGAGAGGATCAAGGATCTCCTGGTCCCGCCGGGGCTTTACATGAAATACCGGGTTGCCAAGGAACTGCGGCGCGGCGAAGCGGAAACGCGGCTGCTGCCGTTTCTCGTCGATCACGGCCGCGCCGCTTTGGACATCGGCGCCAACAAGGGTGTCTACACCCACTTGCTCGGCCCGCTGGCAACCCAGGTCTACGCATTCGAGCCCAACCCGAAGCTCTTCAAGTCGCTGATCCGCAGCCTGCCCCGCAATGCAACGGCTCAGCAGCTTGCAATCTCGAACGCCAAAGGCACCGCCGAGTTGCGCATTCCCCGCGGCAGCAAGAAAGGATTTTCTAATCAGGGCGGATCGTTGAGCGCGAAAAAGGTACAAGGCGAGTACGGCGCGGTCACCGTCGAGACGGTCCGCATCGACGACCTCGATCTGCCGCCGGTCGGGTTTATCAAGGTCGATGTCGAAGGGTTCGAACTGCAAACCCTGGAGGGAGCGCCAGAAACGCTGGCCAGGGATCGGCCGGTTCTCTTGATCGAGATGGAGGAGCGCCACACCGGCATCCCCATCGAGGATATGATCCGCACCGTTGAAGCCTACGGCTACACGGGATTCGCCCTCCACAATGGCCGATTGACCAAGGCGCTGAGCCTCGATTTCGACGTCTGCCACCGGCCGATGGTTGGGAAGCGCGGCTACGTCTTCAATTTCATCTTCTTTCCGGGTGGGGCCGGATGACGAAAATCCGATAGCTTGAAATTGGAGATCCGCCGCCGCCCTATTCTCCGGGGAATCGGATGTTTCCAGAAACAAAATCTGCTTTGGCGTGAACAGCAGACCACTTTCGGAGCCAACAATTAGGCCTGCAACTGACCCAACTCGGAAATACGAGTTCGGGCCAGATATTCAATTCGCCACGCTTAATTTTCTGCAGCCGGCTGCCAGAGCTCTATGGGATTGCCGTCGGGATCGTGTATGCGGGCGAACCGTCCAGCCTCAGAGTCCCATTCATCTCGTGTCTCCACACTGATATCGGCAGACTTGAGTTGTTTGATCATCGCGTCCAAATCAGCCACTCGAAAATTTATCATCCACTGACGGTCTTTTTGCCCAAAATATTTCGTGTCGTGTTCAAACGGTGCAAACACGGTCGGTCCCGCCCGCTGTTGCCAGAAGCCTGACTGCTGATCAATGCCCAGGTGCTTCGCATACCATCGTTTCAGCTCAGACGTATTGCGCGAGCGAAAAAACAAGCCGCCTATTCCCAACGCCTTCTCCATTTTCATCTCCCGTGTTTGATGCAATCGCAAACTTAGTTGTGAAATTAGCCCACGCACCTAGCCGAGAACAAAAATCACCTGATAATCAGAATGCTCAGTGCCAGAAACCGCCGCAATAGATACTGATTTTGCGACCCCCGATGCTTCTGCTCCTGGCCAATTTCCGACGCAAATCAGCGTGCAAATCGGGTCCGCTTTTAACCCAAAACAGACTCACGCTCTAACTCCAACCTTTCCAAATCCATTGTTATCTGACCAACTGACTCTAGAATGATCCTAAGGAATTATGCCTGGGGGAGGCATATGGCGGATCAACCATTCCAGCGAAAACTGGCAGCTATTTTTTATGCCGATGTTGCGGGGTATTCACGATTAACAGGGCTAGACGAAGACGCCACGCACGAGGCGCTACGTAGCGGACTATCGACGCTGACCCGCGCCATTGAGGGACGGGGTGGCAAGGTAAATCACTATGCCGGAGATGCGATCCTTGCTGAATTCGGCAGCGTCGTCGGTTGCGTCGAAATGGCCGTCGAAGTTCAGCGTCGGTTCCGGGACGAGAATTCGGATATTCCGGAAGATCGGCGGCTGTTGTTCCGCATCGGAATCCATATGGGCGAGGTTATTGATGACGATGGTGAAATTTATGGTGACGGCGTCAACATAGCCGCACGGTTGGAAAGCCTGGCGGAACCGGGTGGCATCTGCTTGACCGGCCTTGTCGCTGATCAGGTTCGTCACCGGCTCGACATTAGTGTCGAGGATATGGGCGAACACCAGGTCAAGAACATCGAACTGCCGATCCGCGCATATCGTGTCGGAATTGAGCCGATCAAAACCGGTTCTTCAGCATCGACGCCTGAAAAACCGGCGATTGCAGTGTTGCCGTTCGACAATTTATCCAGTGATCTGGAACAGGAGTATTTTTCAGACGGCATCACCGAAGACATTATCACGGCCTTATCGCGGATCGGATGGCTTCAGGTGACGGCACGCAACTCGACCTTCTCCTACAAGGGGCAATCGCCTGACCTTCGCGATGTCGCAAAGGATTTGAATGTGCGCTATGTGCTTGAAGGTAGCGTTCGAAAAGCCGGGGACCGGTTGCGGATTTCCGCTCAGCTAATTGATGGTTCCACAGGCAGCCATATCTGGGCTGAACGCTACGACAGAGAGCTCGAGGACATATTCGACCTCCAGGACGAGATAACCGGAACTGTCGCCGGAGCCATTGAACCGGAACTTACCCGAGCGGAACGCGAGCGTTCCAATCGCAAACATCCGGCGAACATCGATGCGTGGGACCTATATCAACGGGGGATGCAGGGCTTAGTACGTCCAACACCCGAAAGCCTGTCGGATTCGGTGGATTTGTTTCGCCAGTCGATTTTGCTCGATCCCAATTTACCGCAGGCACATACTGGGGTGTCCCGAGCCCTGGGCATGCAGGCCTACACAAACATCACCGAGGATCGTTCCGCCACATTCGAGGAAGCCATTGCGGAAGGGCGCAGAGCTGTTGAATTGGGTCACGACGATGTAAATACCTACTGGGGTCTTGGTGCAGTTTTGGTGATGCAAGGCGTCATCCTAGGCCGGCCTGAGCAAGCCTTGCCGGTCCTGGAGCAAGGCCTTTCCGTCAATCCAAATTCAGCCTCCATCCAGAGCACATTCGGGCGGGCTTTGGTATATGTCGGACGTGCCAGCGAAGGCATCAAACATATAGAAGCGGCCAGGCGCCTGAGCCCGCGCGACATCCTGGCGCATCAGTTCTTGGATGCCTTGGTAATCGCCCACTTTTCCCTTGGCGACTATGACCGCGCTCTTGAAATGTCAACCAAGGCCCGCAATTTTGAAGGCTCGGCTACAGGTAGTTCACAGATCTTTCACTTCGCGGCTGTACGAATCGCCGCACTCGCCCATCTGGGACAAGTGGAAGATGCCCGGGCCGAGTGCGAGGTTCTCCAGGCTGCCTATCCGAACCTCGCCACTATCATTGGCGACTATCGAATTTCCTGCCAGGCGGACCTGATTGACGGCCTGAAGAAAGCCGGACTGGTGGACATCTGAATTTTTGACAAGTGATAACGTCCGTTCATGGCGACAAGCCGACCATTGTTGGCGCCTTCCGTGAAGTCGGTTTCTGACCCAAAGCGGAAATCTTCGAGGTTAGCCGGCCTTGGTGTTTATTGCGGTTACCGCAATAAGCCGTACATCATCCGCTCTAATCAACTCGGAGCGAATGACGGCAAAACCCGTGGCATCCATCAGTTTTGTGAGGGCTTTTCTTCGGCTGCTATCGCTCTGGCCGCCCAAATCTTCAATCACCAGAATACGGCCCCACGGCGCAATAACCCGCTTGGCTTCAGGCATGCCTTTTCGTTCATCTGGCCAGTGCCGCACTGAATCGGTTGCCCATGCACCGGTAACGGCATCATCAGGGAGTGGCAAGTCCTCAGCCGTGCCAACGGCAAAACGCATCCGCTCCCACGCCGGATGATCCGTACAGTGTGCTTCTGCAAATTGGACCATTCCGGGGGATGCATCGATACCGATCAGGTAGCCCTCGGTTATGATGTCTGCGGTCGCTCGCACGGCAGCACCGCCGCCGCAGCCGATGTCCAAAACGCAGTCGCGTGAATGGAAATTCCCCATCCGACCAGGCACTTTATTGATGGCGTGATCTTTGAACTCGGCAACATAATCCAACGCTCGTTCGTAGCTCCAGCGATCCGTACTGTTTCTTGCCTTTTCACGCTGGGCCGCGTAGGCAGCCGACAATTTCTGATCCAACTGTTGCAAACCGACACCTGGAGAATTCGTTGAGGCAATTCTGTCAAATGGTTGCCAGTTTCGAGATCTTGTCATGGTGGTTACTCTGATGAGGGTTGAGTTAAGGCGATTTCGGGATCCCTTAAAGCCGCTTCGTTGAGGGACAAAACTTCGCTAAACCAGATGGCCCGCTCCATGTGGTCTTCATAATCCTGCCCGGTCAGCGGGTGGATCATCATCTTGAGACCGTTTTGGTGGAGCATGACCCAGGGAACAAATGTCCCAAAATCGACGGGTTTGAAAAATGCGATGAACATGGGCCGCTGATGCGGATCGTTCATGTCGCGCTCGTCAAAAATCTCGCTGACATGAATGTCGAATGTTGACTGGATGTTAGATCGAAGCTGTACCGCTCTTGCGCGGCTTTCTTCGTCTTGAAAGTAGGTGTGAAGATGATACCCCTTGATGCTCTCAGTTTTCACCGGCGTCTCCTGTATTGAAGTTGTTCAGTTGTTCGGGTGTCCAATAGGTAGCCACTGGAAGGAGTACAGAAAACCGGGAATCTTGACAAAATATTATCAACATTATATTGATAATTGATGGATACAATTAATATTATGAGGACCTATGTTGCCGTCGCCAGCGAAGGCTCTTTTATCGGGGGCGCCGGCAAAATTGGCATCTCGACTGCGTTGGCCAGCAAATATGTCAGTGCCTTGGAGGACCAACTGGGCGTGCGCCTGCTGAACCGCTCGACCCGGTCACTTGCGCTTACTGAGATTGGCCAGAGTTACCTGTCAGACTGCGCTCAATTGCTAAACCAGTACGACGATATGGTGAGTGCCGTTAAGGAAAAAAGTCTGTCGGCCAGCGGCGAACTTCGACTGACTGCGCCAACCGCCTTTGGCGAATTGCACCTGATACGGGCCATTCATGCGTTTCGCGAAAACTATCCTGACATTCGAGTTGATCTGGACCTAAGCGATCGCCGCGTTGATCTTTTCTCAGAAGGAAGGGATCTGGCCATTCGCGACGGTTTTCTTGAAGACTCCATGCTGATCTGTAAACGTTTGCTGCCGTCTCATTCGACCTATTGCGCGACACCCGATTATCTCGCCAGTGCTGGCATACCAAAGAAGCCTGTAGACCTGGAAACGCACAACTGTGTCTTAGATTCCACCAACAACAAGCACACGTGGTACTTCCGTAAGGGAAACGGTCGTCAGCAAAAGATCGGTGTCTCGGGCAGCTTTGCGGTGAACAGCCTAAAGATGGTCCATCGTTGCGTTCTCCGCAGTGAGGGCATAGCTAAGCTGCCTTATTATTGTGTGACTGAGGATCTGCGAGCAGGGCGATTAGTCTCGGTGCTCGAGGAATATAGCCCCGAAGGCGAGGCGGTTTACGCCATTTATCCTCACAACAGATACTTACCGAACAAAGTGCGGCTATTTGTCGATTTCATTGCTCAATGGTTTGTCGATTCTGAATTTAGCTAGAAATAAAAACAAATTTTGACGTGGGAAAGAGGCCTCGATGCGGGCCCCAATTCTTTCCGCCAATTTGATTGGCAAGCTCAGCCGAACGGTTTCCACAGCAAAATCAATTTTGGCAGAACCGTGAGCGCCGCCATAAGGGCGATGAACATGGCCGCCCCGGTCAATACGCCGAAATAGATCGTCGGGATGAAGTTGGACAGCATCAAGATCGAGAAACCGAAGATGATGGTCATGGTGGTGTAGAACACCGCCCTGCCGATATTGGAATGGCAAATGTGCAGGGTTTCGACGTAACTGTTGGTTTCGGCGTACTCCTCCCTGAAGCGGTAGATGTAGTGAATGCCGTTGTCGACGGCGATGCCGATGGTGATGGCGGCGATGGTGATGGTCATCATGTCCATGGGGATTTTCGCCCAGCCCATCACCCCCAATACCACGACCGCACCCAACAGGTTCGGCAGTATGCCGATGACCGACAAGGTGACCGAGCGGAACAACACCAGGAACATGATGGCGATGCCCAGCATCACCACGCCGATGGTTTTGATCTGCGAGGCGAACAGGCTCTGCAGCATGTTGTTGTAGAGCACCAGCAACCCGCTCAGGCTCACGTCTTCGATCAGCAGTTTGTAGCTATCGAGTTCCTTGAACCCGTGCTCTTTTCCCAGGCCGCGGTGCACCGTCTCCAGCAAGTCCTTGCGGCGCAGGTCCGGTTGCGAATCCAACACCCGCGCCGTCAGCCGAACCTCGTTGTCGGGGATGGAGACATAGGGGTCGATCAGGTTCTTTTTTACCGCCGCGGGAGCTTTGGTGTAGAGAATGGCCAACTCCATTCCGTCCAGCTCCTTCTCGGCGAAATCTTCGGCAACCCGTACCGATGAAGCGAGCGAGAGCACCTTGCCGAATTGGGGCAAGCCGTCGAGGTAGTCGTGGACCTCCTTGATAATTTTGATCTTGGTGGGGGTGAACCATAACTCCGGATTGTTGCGGCGCGCTTCCATGTACTCGCGCTCCATCTCGATCTCTTCCTCGGTCATCTCCTTGAGATCTTCTTCGGTCAACTCCTCGACGTCGTCATCGTCGAACTTCACCAATATTTCCAAGGGCGTCGTACCGCCGAGCTCTTCATCGATGAGCTTGAGGCCCTGATAGATTTCCGTGCCATCATTGAAGTAGTTGATGAAGCTGTTCTCGACGCGCAGCTGGAGAATTCCCGCCACACCAACGAGGGTCAAGACGCTCGCCAGCGCCAGGATCTTGTTGCCATGGAACTGCGTCAGTCGCGCAAGGTAGGCGGGCAGGAGAAAACGGCCGCCTTCGACGACGGGTTTGACTTCGGTCTTCCCCAGTACCAACAGCAAACTGGGGAAAAGCAGAAATGATGTGGCGAACGTCACGGCCAATCCAGCGCTCATCATCCAGCCGAAATCGATGACCGGCTTGATATCGCTCACCACCAGCGAGCTAAAGCCCATCACCGTGGTCAGCGCCGTGTAAAAACACGGCTTCACCATTTTGTGGGCGGTGGTTCTGACCAGCGTCAACTGGTCGTCTTCCGGATAATCCCGATGGAGTTGCAGGTAGCGCACGATCAAGTGAATGTTCATCGAAATGGTGATGATCAGCATCAACGCGAGAAAATTGGACGAGATGACGGTGACCTTCCAACCGATCAACCCGAGGACGCCGATCATGATCGATCCGGCGTAAAAGCAGCTTAGAAGGGGCAGCACGATCCAGCGCAGTTTCCGGAAAATGGCGGTGAGGATGATGATCAGGAAGGCCAGAACGCCCCCGCCGAAGATCATCAGGTCGTTGCGCACGTACGTCACCATGTCGTCGGTGATCATCGGCAATCCGCCGAGGTGCAATTCGCCGTGCCGCCGGTAGGGTTCGATGATGTTCCGGATATGGGAAACGTCAACGTGGCGTTGCGCGTTCCTCGCTTCTTGAACCTGATCGTATTCGGCGGTGATGGCTTTCAGGCTGCGCGCTTCTTCCGCGGAGAGACCGTTTTGGCGTCTCTTCGCCCGCAATTCGTCTCGTGATTTGAGCAGGCGGTTGTACTGTTCGTTTTCGACCAGCCCCAACAACAGAGCGGCGGTTTGGCCATCCGCGCTGACGATCAGATCGCGGTAAATTGGGCTGTTGATCAGTTCGTTCCTGGCCTTGGCCCGGTCAATATCAGGGGTCTCCAGACTCGGAATGCCGTCCTCCAGGGAAGAAATTTGAACATCCGAGCTCTTGAACAGCGGGGCATCGAGTATCGTGAAAACCGTGTCCACGATGGAGACTCTCTTGAGCTCCTCACGGAGCCGCTTCATGGGTGCCAGTGCCTGGTCCGAGAACAGATCTTCATGGGGGGTGTATGTCACAACCAGCAAGTCGCTGCTTGGATAACGCTCGTTTAATTTCCGGAATGCCCTGAGATCAGCGTCGTCTTCCAATAACAAGGAGTCGGCCGACGCGTCCAACTTGAAGTCCTTTGTGTGGTAGCCGAAAAAAACCAGAACTGAGAGCAGTACGACCAGAACCAACTTAGGATTGCGGAGCACCAGGGTGTCATAGGCCCACACGGTAGAAGACGTCATGAAGTTTCCTCTTTGAGCAATGCCGATTCAGCCGCGGGAAAAAAGGTGTCGGCCGGGCCTGAGCTGACAACTGGCGGCATGGTACTCGCTGGTGAAAGCGACGGCAATGCGGGCCTAAGCGGCTATATATTCTGGTCTGACGGGCTCCCGGTGGGCATCTCTACTCGTCGCCAGGATAGCGACGAGCCCGGCTCCTCAAGTCGTTTGTGCGGTCGCGGCCCGGTCCGCCCCAACCCTCTCGGCGAGTCCCTTCAGGTTGGCGTCCAATATCTTACCCATCATCAACTTCATCATCGTCTGACCCAGCAGCCATCCGAGCGGGCCGTACTTCACGCGGTATTCGAACGTCCACCTCACCGCTGAATGTTCGCTTTCCACCGGCTCGACGGAGATTTCCGCGTGGGCTTCATGAAGAGGCATGGCAGCCATTTCCGACAAGCGGACACGGTACTTGTGGCCGGCTTCCCACGCCGTCACCTCCTCGACGATCGAAGTGCCGTCGGCGAAATGATTGCGCCGCTTCGACCCTACTCCGTCTTCTCCGTCCGTGAGCGCGTCGACGGATTCGATATGGGGCGCGAATTCATCAATATGCATGAAGCGGCCCAGGACAGCCCAAACGGCATCGGGCGTGGCGTTGATCGTGTGGTTTCGTTGGAAATGGATCATTTTGACTTCCCGTTTTTCGCGGCGGTGCCGACGTTTCGTTTTGCATCGGCTTCTTAATACTGCCACGCTGCTGACACCATGGTGTCAGCAGCGTGGCAGTAGATATAGGAAATGCGTCGTACCGAACGTCTTTTTCAGATCATCCAGATCCTTCGGGCCAGCCGGTTCCCCGTGACCGGAAAGAGCCTGGCCGAAGAACTGGAGATATCGTTGCGTACCCTGTACCGCGACATGGCGGAGCTTATTGCACAGCGTGTACCGGTCAGGGGAGAAGCGGGAACCGGTTATGTCCTGGACGACGGTTACGATATGCCGCCGTTGATGCTGACGGCGGATGAATTGGAGGCGGCTGCGCTGGGAGCGGCTTGGGTTGCCGCCCGCGCCGATCAGTCTCTTGCGTGGGGCGCCAGAGATCTGCTGACGAAACTGTCTTCGGCAATTCCGCAGGAACTGCGCCCGATAATACTGGATGCGGGGCTAAGGACCGTTACTTCCCGGCCAATGGTACGTGATCGATTTGACGCGGCCATCTTACGGCAGGCAATCCGCGAACGGCTGAAGCTTCATATTGTCTATCAGGATCAAAAAGGGGCGGTTTCCGACCGGATTATCTGGCCGCTTTTCATCGCCTACTTTGACGAAGTTCGCATCATCGTCGCCTGGTGCGAATCGAGGGACGACTATCGGCATTTCAGGACCGACAGAATTCAGTCTTTGGAAAGACTGCAGGACAAATATCCCGCACGCCGTGCTCACCTCATAAGGGTTTGGGATGAACTTCGGGCGAAAGAAAACGCAAGCCGCTAAATCCCGGTGGATCGGGGACGGCGTCAGTTACGTCCCGAAATCCGATCCATCAAGAATACTTGTTTGACTGGAGCTTAATTCAGCCCCTCGAACCCACCCGAATCGTCGGGTACGCAATCGATCACCCAGACGTCGTATACCGGATGCTCGACGGCCGACAAGGCCGGGCTGGAGGCGAACATCCAGCCGCTAAAGAGGTTCTCCGGCGCTTCGCCCGGTTTGTCGTCGATGATCTCCAGGAACGCCGTGACCTCCGGCGGTTCCTCCGGCGGACGCTTGGAACAGGTTCGCACCGTGATCAACAAGCTGCCGAAGCGAATGCCCTTGCCGACGCCGACCTCGATCTTGGTGATGCGTGCCGTCACCTTGTCCAGGGCCTGCAGCACCGCTATTTTTCTGGGCGCCATGAGACCTTGCGAAGTCGCCGGCAACGCCGCCAAAAGGATTGCGCAGGCAAACCCTTTTGCGACCAGTCGAGCGGTCACCTCGCCGTCCCCAACGTCGCGGAGAAACGCAGCCGGACGTAATCGGCAAACCACGATCCGTCCTCGGCCTGGAGGTGCGGTTTGAGGTCGTCTTCGATGCCGGCGAGGAAGTCGGCCCGCTCCGGCTCGGGCACCGGGGCGATGAAATCCTGGGCCAGCGTTTCGATCCAGGCTGCCATGCTGCCCGGCAAGGGTGTCGGACGGGGAATCAGTTCGACGGAATCGACCTCAAATCCGTCCGCACCCAACAACGCGCCATATTCCTCGGGCGTTGGGAAGAACCAGGGGTCGATGGCACTGCCGTCAAGTCCACGCTTGATCAGCGCCTCAAGCGCCGCGGAACGGATGGCCTCGACATTGCCGTGGCCGCCGAATTCGCCGACGAACCGTCCGCCGGGCTTGAGCGCCCGTGCGACATTGGCAATAACGACGTCAGGCGGTTTGATCCAGTGCAGCACGGCGTTACTGAAAACGCCGTCGAATTCCCGGTCGAAATTCATCGTCAGGGCGTCCTGGACGTGGGCATCGATTCCGCGCTGCCGAGACGCTTCCACCTGGCTCGGGCTGTGGTCGATGGCGAGTACGTCGGCGCCGGCCGATATAATCTTCTCAGTCAATGCGCCGTCGCCGCAGCCGAGATCGAGAATGCGCATCCCCGCGACCGGCAACAACAAGTCCAGTACCGGCGCGCCCAAGTCCGAGACGAACCGCGCATTGTCGGCGTACTGATCCGCGTTCCAGGATTGTTTGGAGTCTTTTTGGTCAGGCATGCGACCAGCCATTGGAGAGCGGTTAATTGGCCGCTTCGTCCTGGGGTTCGCTGAACATGAGTTTGCCGATGAGTTGTTCCAGGCTGATGGAGCTTTGGGTGAACTTGATCTCACCGCCCGCTTCTATCATTTCATCGGCGCCGCCCGGTACCAGCGAGACATATTTCGAACCGAGCAGTCCATCGGATACGATTTCGGCCGCCGTGTCGTCGGGCAGCTTGACCGAGGGATCGACACTCAGCCGGACAACGGCCAGGTAATCGACGTTGTCGAGGACCTGGTTCACCACCGTACCGATCTTGATACCGCTCATGCGCACATCGGAGCCGATCACCAATCCGTCAACGCGCTCGAACTTGGCGATGACTTCGTAACCCGCGACTGCACCGACGTCGGCTCGGCCATAGGCAAAGAGCAGGAAACCCGCAGCGACGACCAGGACTACCGCACCGATCAAGGTTTCAACCAAGTTTCCGCCCATTTTTCTGTCGCCCCTGTTCCCCGGCCCCAGATTGTCCGGACTATGACGGCCGCCAAGGCTCGTAATCGCCGGTTGCGGCAGCGCGGCGGCCTCCCATCGAGGGGTGTCCCGGCGGACGGTAGGCGGACGGGGTTCCCGTTACGTTGGCGTGGTGTTCTGTCTGCCAGGCTTTCGACGGACCCGTGTCGGGGGCAGGCACCTCATCGACCGTTTTATGCAGCCAGGCATGCCATTCCGGCGGCACTTTGGAGGCTTCGACATCGCCCTGATAGATGACCCAGCGCCGCTGGTCCCGCCCGGTGTACCCCTTTTCCCGGTAATAATTGTTGCCGTATCGGTCCGTTCCGACGAACTCGCCCTTGTACCAGGTGTACAACCGGGTTCCCATGGTCGCCTGCTTCCACCAGGTGAAAATGCCCAGAAAAAGGCTCATGATCCGCGCCAATCCTTAAACTAAATTTCGGCTCTATGGCCGTGTCGGGTGGACTATATGCGCGCCGACCCGATGCGTCCAGCACGAAGCAAATCGATCGCGTGGCGCTCAACCATAGCGGTCGGGCACTACGGAACTACATGGCGCGATGTCAAGCTCAAAAACTACAATATCTTGTGTCTTTGAACTTGCGTCATACAAGCTCTTGCCATATTTTGTGTCTTCGGTGCCTTGGGGGCTCAACATCTAGACGGACAATTCAAGGCGAATTCGCCGGATTTCCGCCGATTTGACGGCCCGAAACCAAAACAAGCCACGCGGCCCAATAAAAGGTTTAGCGGCAAACAGCCTCGGCGGCACCGGCTAGGGAGGCGGGTTTTACCCGCGAGTGGAGTGATTTCGAACTGTTCGGTTGGTCGGGCCCCTCTTTGAAGAGGTCACGGGGTCATGGCTGGAACGATCCGGGTCATTTCATAGAACCAGAACCAAGAGCAGGCATAAGCAGAGGGTCCCATGCGCGTTCGCCGTCTTTTCACCGATGCAGGTAAGTCGCCCTACGAGGGCATCCCATTCCGCGAGACCACCAGCGAGATCCGTAATCCGGACGGCTCCGTCGTATTTCATCTGGAAAACTTCAAGGTTCCCGCCGGCTGGTCGCAGGTTGCCTGCGACGTCATCGCCCAGAAGTATTTCCGCAAGGCCGGGGTGCCGGCGGTGCTCAAAATGGTCGAGGAGGAGGACGTACCCTCCTGGCTGTGGCGTCGCGAGGCCGACGAAGACGCGCTCGACGCGATGGACGCCAAGGACCGCCAGACCGGCGAGGTCGACGCCCGCCAGGTCTTCGACAGATTGGCCGGCACCTGGACCTATTGGGGCTGGAAAGGCGGATACTTCGACGCGGAGGAAGACGCGCGCACGTTCTTCGACGAAATGTGCTTCATGCTGGCCAACCAAATGGGGGCGCCCAACTCGCCGCAGTGGTTCAACACGGGCCTGCACTGGGCCTATGGCATCGACGGACCGGCGCAAGGCCACTCCTACGTCGATTTCAAGACCGGCGAGGTCAAGGCGTCCGAATCCGCCTACGAGCGTCCGCAGCCGCACGCTTGCTTCATCCAGGGTATCGCCGACGATCTGGTAAACGACGGCGGCATCATGGACCTGTGGGTGCGTGAAGCGCGTCTGTTCAAGTACGGTTCCGGCACCGGAACCAATTTTTCCAACCTTCGGGGCGAAGGCGAACACCTGTCTGGCGGCGGCAAGTCGTCCGGCCTGATGAGCTTCCTCAAGGTGGGTGACCGGGCCGCCGGCGCCATCAAATCGGGCGGCACGACCCGGCGCGCGGCCAAGATGGTCATCGTCGACATCGACCACCCTGACATCGAACAGTTCATCAACTGGAAAACGGTGGAGGAACAGAAAGTCGCCGCCTTGGTGACGGGTTCCAAGATCAACGCCAAGCATCTGACGTCAGTCATGAAGGCCTGCCACTCGGTCGAGGGCGACGGCCGGTTCAGCCCGTCGGACAATCCCGAACTCAAGAAGGCGATGCGGGAAGCCCGCCGCGCGCTTGTGCCGGAAAACTATATCCAGCGGGTCATTCAGTTTGCCCAGCAGGGCTACACCGAAATCGAATTCGATACCTACGACACGGATTGGGACGGCGAAGGCTACCGTTCGGTCTCGGGTCAGAACGCCAACAACTCGGTGCGCGTCACCGATGATTTCCTCAACGCCGTCAAGAACGACGAGGATTGGGAACTGATCGGGCGCAAGGACGGCGCCGTCCACAAGAAGCTCAAAGCGCGCGATTTGTGGCAGAACGTCGGCGAGGCCGCCTGGGCTTCGGCGGATCCTGGCGTGCAGTACCACACCACCATCAACGATTGGCACACCTGCCCCGAAGGCGGCGACATTCGAGGGTCCAACCCGTGTTCGGAGTACATGTTCCTGGATGACACGGCCTGCAACCTGGCCTCCCTCAACCTGATGAAGTTCCGCCGCCCGGACGGCAGTTTCGACACCCAGGCCTACAGCCACGCGGTCCGGCTGTGGACGGTTGTCCTCGAGATTTCGGTTATGATGGCGCAGTTCCCATCAGACCGCATCGCTGAACTCAGCTACCGCTACCGCACGCTCGGTCTCGGCTACGCCAATTTGGGCGGCCTGCTGATGACCAGCGGATTGTCCTATGATTCCGATGAGGGCCGCGCACTCTGTGCCGCGATCACAGCGCTGATGACCGGCACCTCCTACGCCACCTCCGCGGAAATGGCGGGCGAACTGGGCACCTTCCCCGAATACGACGTCAACGCCGAGCACATGATGCGCGTGGTGCGCAATCACGCCCGCGCCGCGAACGCCATGCGCGGCGATTTCGAGGGGCTCAACACCCTGCCCGTCACCCTGGACGCCGAGATTTGTCCCGATCAGGAAGTCACAAAGGCCGCCGTCATCGCCTGGGAAAAGGCCGTGACGCTGGGGGCCGCCCACGGCTTCCGCAACGCCCAGGCGACGGTTATCGCCCCGACCGGGACGATCGGCCTGGTGATGGACTGCGATACCACGGGTATCGAACCCGACTACGCTCTGGTCAAGTTCAAGAAGCTGGCCGGCGGGGGTTACTTCCGCATCATCAATCGCTGCGTGCCGGAAGCCCTGGAAGCCCTGGGATACGATGAAGACCAGATCAGCGACATCACCTCCTACGCAGTCGGTCACGGCACCCTGAAGAACGCACCGTCGATCAACCACGAATCGCTGGCCGCCAAGGGGTTCACGGTCGAAAAACTCAATGCCTTGGAAGCGGCGATCGAGAGCGCCTTCGACATCAAGTTCGCCTTCAACAAGTACACCCTGGGCGAGGATTTCTGCACCGGTGAGTTGGGCATCGAGGCCGCGCAACTGGACGATCTCGGTTTCGACATGTTGGCGGAGCTCGGCTTCAGCCAGACCGAAATCGAGGCGGCCAACACCTACTGTTGCGGCGCCATGACGCTGGAGGGCGCGCCCCAACTGAAGGACGAACACCTGCCGGTATTCGACTGCGCCAGCCCCTGCGGCAAGAAGGGCACGCGTTATCTTTCCTGGGAAAGCCACATCCGTATGATGGCGGCGGCGCAGCCCTTTATCTCCGGCGCCATTTCCAAGACCATCAACATGCCCAACGCGGCGACCATCGAAGACTGCATGGCGGCCTATGACCTGTCGTGGCGGCTCGGCCTCAAGGCCAATGCGCTCTACCGTGACGGGTCCAAGCTGTCGCAGCCCCTGGCGGCTGTGGCGGATACCGAAGTCGAGGATTTTGACAGTTCGGACGACGCGCCGGTCGAGGCGCCTCAGGTCGTCGCCGAACGCGTGGTCAACCAGATCTGGCAACAGGCCAACCGCAACCGGCTGCCGGAACGGCGCAAGGGCTATACGCAAAAAGCCACCGTCGGCGGTCACAAGGTCTACCTCAGGACCGGCGAATACGACGACGGGTCGCTCGGCGAGATTTTCATCGACATGCACAAGGAAGGCGCCGCCTTCCGCAGCCTGATGAACAATTTCGCCATCGCCATTTCCATCGGCCTGCAGTACGGCGTTCCGCTGGACGAGTTCGTGGAGGCCTTCACGTTCACTCGCTTCGAACCCTCAGGCATGGTCTCGGGCAACGATGCCATCAAGATGTCGACCTCCCTGCTGGATTACGTCTTCCGTGAACTGGCCATCTCATATCTCGGGCGCAATGACCTCAGTCACGTCGAACCTGACGATCTGCGCCACGACGCCCTGGGCGAGAGCTACACCATGATCGAAGCCCAGGCCGGTGACACCGCCCAACTGGAACCCCAGTTGGATGCGGCGATCGGTCTGGCCAGCACCGGATACATGCGCAGCAATCTGTATGTCGTGCCGAACGGCGCGGCCGGTGCGCCCGGCAATGCAGCCGCAACCACCGCTGCTGCCGGTTCACAGGAAATCGCCGGCGGAGATGCCGGCACAAGCGGTTCGGTCGCCGTCCCGGCGGCCGTACAGGAGGCGGTCGACGACAAGCTATCCAAGATCCGCGAAGCGCGGATCAAGGGTTACGAGGGCGACGCTTGCGGGGAATGCGGAAACTTCACGCTGGTGCGTAACGGCACCTGCATGAAATGCGAGACCTGCGGCGGCACCAGCGGCTGTTCGTAACTGCCTTTGCGTGCGTGGTAAACGGTGCGTCCGGAGCTTCGGCGCCGGTACTCATCGTTTGGTTAGTCCTCCCTGTTGACTTGGGGCGCGCGACGGGTTTCGACCTCACTTGGCGCGCCCCTTTTTTGCATGATCTACGGGGTTTTGGCCGAAATATCCTATTTTTCCTATCTAAATCCGGTTCCTGATTCTTCGGAATTGGTCTAATATTAACTTCCAGTAGAAACCGCTTCGGGCGGAGGGAGACGCTCGAAAACCGGTTTTTTGGTTTGGTCCAAAGCCTTAGTAGCTTGTGAAAAATAATAGGGGCATCACCATGCGCCCGGGGGGAGGCATGGGAAGATGTCTGCTACGCCAAATTCATTGGCGGCAATCGGGAAGGGCGTGGGATATGACGCCAAAACAATTTGTCGATACCTTGCGTCGGCACGAACGCTTTCTGCGCGGGCTGATCGGCGGCGTCCGGGCTAATCTCAACGGCGCCAATCTTTCGGGCCTGCGGCTTCCCCGCATCAATCTTCAGCATGCCATTCTCAACGGCACGGATTTCACCGACTGCCAGCTTCCTGGCGCCAATTTCAGTTTTGCGGATCTAGGGGGCGCCTGTTTCAACGGCGCCAAATCGCCGGGCGCTGACTTCACCCGCGCCGAGCTCAGGCAGGCGAAAATGCGCCACGCCAACATGCCGGCGACGAACTTCCGCGAAGCCGCCATGAGCAACGCCGACCTGCATGGCGGTGATTTCGCGCGCTGCGACTTCCAGGGTTCGCGGTTGTCCCACGCCGACATTTCGGCCGCCAATCTTCAAGGGGCGAACGTCGCCAACGCGCATCTCGACGGCGCCAACCTGCGCGGCGCCATGCTGGCCGATGTCGACCTGAACCGGGCCGATCTGCGCGACGCCATCATTAGCCGGGGGGTTTGCGACCTGCCGGTGGAACTGCAGTCGATTTTGCGGAACCACGCCCTTTGGGTCGATTCAAACGGTCAACGGGGCGAACGCGCCGTGCTCAGCAACGTCAGCATCGGCAAAGCCGATCTCACCGGCGTCTATCTGTCAGGCGCTGATCTGAGGCGGTGCAATTGGGGAGACGCCATCCTGACCGACGGCGTCTTTGTCCTTAGCGATTTCCGAGAAGCCAATCTGCCGGGAGCCGACATGCGCCGCGCCGATCTTTCGGGCGCCGATCTCGGCAAGGCCAACTTGGCAGGTGCCCGTCTGGACGGAGCGAAAATGACGCCCGTGGAGATCATGAACGGTGAGGGCAAGCCGACCGGCGAATGGCACGTCACCAATCTTTTGGGCGCAAACCTCGGCGGCACGAACTTGAAGAACGCCGATATGACTCGCGCCAAGATCGATCCGGCCCAGGCCAGCAGTGCCGACCTCAAGGGCGCAAAACTGACGGGAACCGCGCTCGCTCCCAAGTAAGCGGCGTCAGCCCTCCCCTTCAGATTTTTCCGTCTTCTCCGCAGGCTTGGCGTCCGTCTTCGGCATGACGTGCCGGAGGTGCAGTTCACGTAAGTGACGCGACGTCGCCGTGGCCGGCGCACCCATCAGGAGATCCTCCGCCTGCTGGTTCATCGGGAAAGCAACCACCTCGCGGATATTGGGCTCATCGGCCAACAGCATGACGATGCGGTCGAGACCCGGGGCGATACCGCCGTGGGGCGGCGCGCCGAACTGCAGTGCCCGGAACATACCGCCGAACTTTTCCTCGACGTCGGCGCGACCGTAACCCGCCAGTTCGAAGGCTTTCACCATGATCTCGGGATCGTGGTTCCGAATGGCGCCGGAGCTGAGCTCGGTGCCGTTGCAGACGATATCGTACTGATAGCCAAGGACCTCCAGCGGATCCTCGGTTTCGAGCGCTTCCAACCCGCCCTGCGGCATGGAGAACGGATTGTGGCTGAAGTCCAGCTTCTTCTCCGCCTCGTCGTATTCGTACATCGGATAATCGACGATCCAGCAAAAGCGGAAGACGTCCTTCTCCAGGAGATCCAGATCCTCGCCGAGTTTGGTTCTGGCCAAACCCGCAAGAGCCGCCGCCCCATCTGCCTTATCGCAAGCAAAGAACACGGCGTCACCGTCACCCGCGCCGGAAATCTCCTTGATCTTGGCGACCCTGTCGTCGTCGAGATTTTTGGCGATCGGACCCTTGCCGCCGCCGTCTTCGAAGATGATGTAGCCAAGGCCGGCGGCGCCCTCGCCGCGGGCCCAGTCGTTCAGTTTGTCGAAAAAGCTGCGGGGCCGTTCGCCGGCGCCCGGCGCCGGTATGGCGCGGACGACCGATCCGCCTTCGATGGCGCGGGCAAAGATGCCGAAGCCGGAGCCCGCGAACGCCTCCGTGACGTCGGAGATTTCAATGGGATTGCGCAGGTCCGGCTTGTCGCTGCCGTATTTCAGCATGGCCTCGGCGAAGGGGATGCGCGGAAACGGCATCGGCGTCACGGTCCGACCGTCGGCGAACTCCTCAAAGGTGCCGTGCATCACCGGTTCGATGGCGGCGAAGACGTCGTCCTGAGTGACGAAGGCCATTTCGACGTCGAGCTGGTAGAACTCGCCAGGCGAACGGTCGGCCCGGGCGTCCTCGTCGCGGAAGCACGGGGCGATTTGGAAATAACGGTCGAAACCCGCGATCATATAGAGCTGTTTGAACTGCTGGGGCGCCTGGGGCAGCGCATAGAACTTGCCGGGATGCATGCGGCTCGGCACGAGAAAATCCCGCGCGCCCTCGGGCGAGGAGGCCGTCAGGATCGGCGTCTGGTATTCCGTGAACCCCTGCTCCGTCATGCGCCGCCGGATCGCCGATATGACCTCGCTGCGCAGGACGATGTTGCAGTGGATGCGCTCCCGCCTGAGATCGAGGAAGCGGTACCTGAGGCGCGTATCCTCGGGATATTCCTGATCGCCGAACACCGGCATCGGCAAGTCCCCGGCCTTTGATTGCACCGCGAATTCGTCGATGCGGACCTCGACCCGTCCGGTGGGCAGGCTGTCGTTTACGGTATCATCTGTACGCGCGATGACTTCGCCGGTAATCGTTACGACGCTTTCCGGCCGGACCGCCTCGGCGGCCTCGAACTGGGCCTCGCCCACCGAGGTGACGCACTGGGTCAAACCATGATGATCGCGCAGGTCGATGAACAGCAGGTTGCCGTGATCGCGCTTGCGGTGAACCCAGCCGGAAATGCGGACGGTTTCGCCGACGTCGCCTTCGCGAAGTTCCGCGCAATTGTGGGTGCGATAGCTATGCATGGTTTGTCGAATCCGGAATGTTGGAGTGATGTGGTCAGAGAATAAGCAAGCGCTTACTGAGGCGGCGCAAAAGCACACCGAACGGCGGCATATGTCAACAATATTACGCCGAATTTCAGGCGATTCGTTGATTTTCGTCCATCCCGGGGGGACTTCGACCGCGTTCTGGTGTATAGCAAATCGCCATGACAGTTATTACCACGACCGACGCGTTGGCCGACGCCTGTAAAAGATTGGCCGAAAAGTCCTTTATCACCGTCGATACCGAGTTTATCCGCGAAAGCACGTTCTGGCCGCAGCTCTGCCTGTTTCAGATGGCGAGCGACGAGGAAGCGATGGCCGTCGATCCTTTGGCCGACGGTATCGATCTTGCGCCTTTGTTCGAGCTGATGGCCGACGAAAGCACCCTCAAGGTGTTTCACGCCGGCCGTCAGGACCTCGAAATCCTCTACAACCTGTCGGGCTCAGTACCGCATCCCCTTTTCGACACCCAACTGGCCGCCATGGTCTGCGGTTTCGGCGATTCTGTAGGCTACGAGACGCTGGTCTCCAAACTTTTGAAGAAACGCCTCGACAAGGCCTCGCGCTTCACCGATTGGTCGCGACGGCCACTGACCGACCGCCAACTCTCCTACGCCCTCGACGACGTCATTTACCTCCAGGACATCTATCGGCGGCTGCACGACAAGATGGAACAATCGGGCCGCGCTCATTGGCTCGACGAGGAAATGGAGGTCTTGGCCGATCCCCAGACCTACGACATTCCCATCGACCAGGCCTGGCGGCGCATCAAGGCGCGCACCACCGACCCCAGGTTCCTCGGCGTTCTGCGCGAGGTCGCCGGCTGGCGTGAGACAGAAGCCCGCACCCGCGATATGCCGCGCAACCGGGTCCTGCGCGACGAGGCGCTGCTGGAAATTTCGGCCCACCCGCCCAAGGGCGCCGACGACCTGGGCCGCATGCGCTCGGTCAGTCAGGGCTTCGCCCAGAGCCGGGGCGGCAAGGCGTTGCTCGACGCGGTTCGCCGCGGTGTCGACATGCCGGAGTCCGATCTACCGGTTGTCGAAAAACCAAAGCCCCTGCCCCGCGGCATCGGCCCCTTGGTCGACCTGCTCAAAGTTCTGCTGAAAATGAAATGTGAGACGCACGACGTGGCGCAAAAACTCGTCGCCAACGTTGCCGATCTCGAACGCATCGCCGCCGACGACAAGGCCGATGTCGCGGCCTTGAAGGGCTGGCGCTTTCATGTTTTCGGCGACGATGCCTTGCGCCTGAAGCATGGCGAACTGGCTTTGGCGGCTGACGGCAAGAAGATCGAAATCGTTGAATTGGAGGACTAGACCGCCCGCGCTCTGATACCATGGCCGGATGCCGGTTCAAAATACAGGGCGCCGTTTCTTCCTCCTGGGCGCGGGGGCCAGTGCCGTTTCAACCCTGCCCCTGGCAAAATCTCTGGCGAATTCCGCTCCGCCCGCTACCCTCCTTGCAAAACCGCAAACCGTCGCACTTTTCGGCGACCAGGGACCGAGCACCGAAGTCTGGTCGTATGGCGGCGGCGTCCCGGGACCGGTTTTAAAGGTCAAACAGGGTGAGCGGGTAGCCGTCACGCTGCAGAACGAATTGCCCGAGCAGACCACGGTTCACTGGCATGGCCTCCGGCTCGAAAACGCGATGGACGGCGTGCCCTACCTCACGCAACCCCCGATCCTGCCGGGCAAACGCTTTAACTATGAATTTACGGCCAAGGACGCCGGCACTTTCTGGTACCACCCGCACGTCAACAGTGCCGAACAGGTCGGCCGCGGGCTGGCGGGCGCGTTCGTGGTCGAAGAGCCGGACGCGCCCCCGGCCGATAGGGATTTGGTTTGGGTATTGGATGACTGGCGGCTGCAAAAAGACGGCCTGATTGTGCCCTTCGGCAACTTCCGCGATGCGACCCACGCCGGCCGGCTCGGCAACGTGGCAACCGTCAACGGCATGTCCGATTACATTTTCAGGCCCCGCAGCGGCGAGCGTATTCGGCTTCGGCTGATTAATGCCGCGAACGCCCGGATTTTCGCTTTGGATTTCGAAGGCCACGATCCCTGGTTGGTCGCGGTGGACGGTCACCCCGTCGTGCCGTCAAGGACGAAACCCGGCTTGGTCACGGTGCCGCCCGGCGGACGTGCCGATATCATGCTCGATATATCGGGCAAGCCCGGCGAAAAATTCAGGATCGTCGATCGCTATTATCGCCGGGGCGCTTATGTATTTGCCGATATTCACTACGGGCCGGAACGACCGATCCGGTCGGCACCGCCAGCGGCGCCCGCCCCTATTCGGGCCAATCCGGTCGCCAAGCCGGATACTGCCGGCGCGGAATTCTTCGAAATGGTCTTTCAAGGCGGCGCCATGGGAGGCCTGAGAGAAGCGGAATTCAAAGGCGTTCAGACCGCTTTGCGGGAACTGGCCGCCATGGGCATGGTTTGGGCGGTAAACGGCGCGGTCATACCATCGATAACGCCGGACGACGTCGGTAAACCCATGATCTCCATGAAGCTGGGAAGGAGCTATGTCCTGCGCTGGCGCAACGATACGGCGTTTGATCACCCGATTCACATGCACGGCCACTCTTTCCACGTCATCGCCCGCAACGGGCAGAGGATAGATCAGCCGATTATCATGGATACGGTGCTTATCCGGCCGGACGAGTTTGTTGACGTCGCTTTCGTCGCGGACAACCCGGGCAGGTGGGCGCTGCATTGTCATGTGCTGGAGCACGCCCAAGCTGGTATGATGGGATTCGTAGAGGTCGAGTAACCTGTTTTGATTCTGGTGAAGCACGGAGGCAAGACATGCGGACGTTGTTGGCCATACTTTTCACCCTGTTACCGCTCTCGGCACTCGCGGATGTCAAGAAACCCGTCGATGTCGCGATCGTGGTTTCGTACGACAGATCCGAATCGATCGATCAGGGCGAGGCGACTGCTCAGATCAGCGGCTTGATATATACCCTCCGCCACCGCCGTTTTCATTCCGTGATCCAGGGCGGCTACTTCAAGCGCATTGCGCTGTCGGTGCTCGCCTGGTCCAGCTTCGGCAAGCATGAACTCATCCTGCCCTGGATGCAGATCGGCACCGCCGAGGAAGCGGGCATGGCAGCCCTCTGGCTTGAGCGCTTCCTCGCCCGCAGGCAGGAACTCAAGCACGGCACGCAGACCGACGTCGCCTACGGCATCAAGATGGCGGCGGAACAGATGCAGGCCCTGCCCTGGCAGGCCAGTAAGTTGGTCATCAACATGGTGGGCGACGGCATGTCCAACATCGGCCGGGTCGCGTCCATCGCCCGCGACGAAGCCCTGGCAAAGGACATAACGGTCAATGGGTTGATCATGGCTCAAGGGGACGGGATCCGTGTGCTCTCGAGGTACTACCGCCGCGAGGTCATCGGCGGCCCGACGTCGTTCCTGCAATTGAGCGTCAACAACCAGGATTTCGCCGAAGCCATGCTGCGGAAGATGACATTCGAGATGGCTTGGCTGCGTTCCCCCGAAATGGGTCATCCCAGATTCTCGAAAGCTTACAAGTTGACAGGAGAGGGAGGCTGATCGGGATATGTCGAAACCCGATACTCGGCGCGACGACCCTGCAGCTACCCTTCGGGAACTCCGAGGCAAAATCCTTTCCGGGGCCAATCCGGTTCTCGATAGCCTGAGCCCCGAAGAAATGGCGGCCGCCAACGACATGATCTCAAGGGGAGAAGCTGAAATCAGCTATCACTCATGCCGCCAGTTTCTCTCCGCAAAGCGCCACGACGATCTTAGCGGGCTTGCGGAACTGCTGTCGGCCACGCAAAGGTTCTGGCCGTTCCGGCGTGATTGATCAATCAGAATCGGTGTGATGGACGGCTTAGTCACCGCTTTCCAGCCGCACAGCACGGCCTAGAGTTTCCCCCAGCATTGTCAGGCGTTTACCCACAGACGCCCCCACCAGTCCGGCATCCTCTTTGGGCAAGGTCAGAACCAAGGGTCCGTTTTCAAGGTTGAGGCGGCTGCGACCGACGATGCCCACCGTGCCGCCCGACAAGACGTGCCCCAGGCGCAGGGCGAGGCCTATCACGGTTGCGCGCTCGAGATCGAACTCATCCACGAGGCTACGGGCCGGAGCCGCCGTCTCGCCCTCATTGTGTCCGGCATAGCGGGCGTGGACGGCCAGCGCCAGAATGGCCCGTTCGCGATGGTCGATGCCGGTAAACGGCGCAAAAAGGATCCGTCCGAACGCCTGCAGGGCCCGGTAGTCGGGGTGCGCCCGCCAGGCCGTGTCGCCCAACGCACAGGCCGCCAAGCGCAGACGTGCTTCGGATCGCGATTCGCCGAGGAACAGCGGCGCCATCCACTCGAACAGTTCCTGGCCGTGTTCGTCAAAGCGGCCCTCCATACGGGCGAAGTCACGGCTGGCCGCGATCAGCGGATCGAGCTTTCGTTCGGCTTCGTCCAGCGCATCGAAGACGAGCCCTTCACGCAAACCGCCGGCCGAAAAGACCACCCGCTCCGGACGCACGAATTTCAGGATCCGCGCCAGCACCAGCGCCGCAACCGGCAGGAATGGCCGGCGTTTGGCGTTGATGCCGATCAGGCGGTCCAGGGAATCCTGGCTCAACCGGGCGATGACGTTGGCGAATTCCTCGACTTCCGTTCGCGGCAGGTCGTAGTGGTGGACGATCTGCAGCGGATAGTTCGTCTGGGCTTGGTGGATCTTGGCCAACCCCCGCCAGGCGCCGCCGACAGCGTAAAAGGTCTGGCCCTCGGCCTGCTGCATCCAGGGCGCCCGCTGAATGGTTTCGTCGACTTTCGCGGCGTAGGCCGGACCCGATTGTTCGCCTTCCGCCAACAACCGCAAAGGTCCCAAGGGAAGCGTGATGCCCTCCCCGGTCGCGCCCTGCTCAAGACCGACGACTTCCAGGCTGCCGCCGCCCAGATCGCCCATAAGCCCTTGCGCTACCGGGATAGCCGATGTGACGCCGAGGCAAGAGAGCCGCGCTTCCTCCCGGCCGTTCAGAATATGGACGCCGACGCCGGTGCGGCGTTTGACTTCCTCGGCCAGAGCCATGCCGTTTTCGGCTTCGCGCACGGCGGCGGTGGCGACGATTTCAGGATCGCCCGCCCCCATGGCGCGCGACAGCGAGACGAAGCGCTGAATGGCGCCCAGTGCCGACGACACCGCTTCGTCATCGAGCCGTCCGGTGGCGGCCAGATTGCGGCCCAGGCCGCACAGTTCGCGTTCGTTGAAGATTGGCGCCGGACAGCGGATACGGCCTTCGAAGACCACCAGCCGAACCGAATTGGAACCGACGTCCACGACCGCAAACGGCTTTCTTTCGCCGGCGGGTATAGGGACGGCGCCGCCGCTCATTTCAGGATCGGGCAACGTTGCTGTCTAGTCATTGTCGAGAACAAGCCGGGGGCTCGGCGCCGATTTACGAAGAGCCTTGCCACGCCCTGAAAGGCTCGGGTTGGTCATGAAGTAGGTATGGGCGCTGAAAGCCTCATCGCCCACCTCGACACGGTCGTACTTGCCATCCGAGCCCAGATTCCAGCTCTGGGTTTCATCCTTCAGGTTGGCGACCATGATCTGGTTCATGACCTGCTCGTGCACCGTCGGGTTTTCGATCGGCGCCATCAGTTCGACGCGGCCTTCGAAATTGCGCGGCATCCAGTCGGCCGACGAGATAAACACCTTGGCGTCGGGCGACGGCAGCCCATTGCCGTCGCCGAAGCACATGATGCGGGCATGTTCCAGAAAGCGGCCGATAATGCTTTTAACCCGAATATTGTCCGACAGACCGGGGACACCGGGACGCAGGCAGCAGATACCGCGCACCACCAAATCGATCTGCACGCCGGCCTGGCTTGCGGTATAGAGGGCATCGATAATCTCGCCATCCACCAGAGAATTCAACTTGGCCCAGATGACGGCGGGGCGGCCGGCTTCGGCGTGTTCGACTTCGCATTCGATCAACGTGAGCAGCGATTGCCGCAAACCCACCGGCGATATCACCAGCTTTTCCAGCTTTGCCGGTGGCGCGTTGCCGGTCATGTAGTTGAAGATCGCAGCGGCGTCGCGGCCGATTTCGGGATCGGTGGTGAAATAGGAGAGATCGGTATAAACCCGCGCCGTAATCGGATGGTAGTTGCCGGTGCCGAGATGGACGTAGGAACGCAGGCCGATTTTCTCCTGGCGCACCACCAGAGATACCTTGGCGTGGGTCTTCAGGGCGACAAAGCCGTACACCACCTGAACTCCGGCGCGCTCCATGTCGCGTGCCCATTTGATGTTGGCTTCTTCGTCGAAGCGGGCCTTCAGTTCGATCATGGCGGTGACCGACTTGCCCGATTCCGCCGCCTCGATCAGGACTTTGACAATGGGAGAATTGTCGCTGGTGCGGTAAAGCGTCTGCTTGATCGCCACCACCTTGGGATCGGCGGCGGCCTGCTGGAGAAACCTCACGACGACGTCGAAGCTCTCGTAGGGATGATGGACGATGAAATCCTTTTCCCGGATTGCCGCGAAGCAGTCGCCGGAACTCTCCTGGATACGCTCCGGATAACGCGGATTGAACGGCGTGAACTGCAGGTCGCGGCGGTCGCGGATGATCAGTTGGTCGGTATCGGCCAAACCCAGGATACCGTCGACGATGGTAACGGCATCGTCCGGCACGCCAAGTTCGGTAATGACGAAGCGGCGCAGATGCTCCGGCATGGCGGCGTTGATCTTCAGGCGGATGACCATACCGCGCCGGCGACGCTTGACCGCCGTTTCGTAATAGCGGACAAGATCTTCCGCCTCTTCCTCGATCTGAATGTCCGAATCGCGCAACAGGCGGAATTCGCCCTTTCCCGTCACTTCGTAGCCGGGGAAGAGGCGTTCGATAAACAACGCCACCATGTTTTCCAGAGAGAGATATCTTGATTTGGATCCGGGCAGCCGGACGAAACGGTCCAATCGGTGCGGCAAAGGCACCAGGGCGTTCATGGAGTATCCGTCGGCTTCGCGCCGCAGTTCCAGAACCAGGGCAAATCCCAGATTTGGAATGAACGGAAATGGATGGGCCGGGTCGACCGCGATGGGAGTCAACAGTGGAAAGACCTGCTCGAGGAAATAGTCTTCGACGAATTCACGATCGGACTCTTCGAGCTGATCGCCCTCGATAACGGTTATGCCGGCGTCACCCAGCATGTGCCTCAACGTGTCCCAGGTTCGCTGCTGACCCGCCATCAGGGCGCCGGCGCGTTCGTTGATCCGATCCAGTTGCTCTTGCGGCGAAAGGCCGTCCTGGCTGATATCCTCGACGCGGGCGGCGATCTGACCGCGGATGCCGGCAACGCGGACGGTGTAGAACTCATCGAGGTTTTCGGCCGAAATCGAGAGAAACCGCAAGCGTTCCAGGATGGGGTGGTCCGGATTGTCGGCCTCCTCCAAGACGCGCTCGTTGAACGCCAACCAGGAGAGCTCCCGGTTGAAGTAGCGTTCGCTCGATTGGGCTAGATCGGTCGCGGACCCGCTCTCGGGAGCCGCCGTTACTTGAGGGTCGACCTCGGTCATCTCGTAAGTCCGTGGTGGTTCGCGAAGCGCATTGATATCATTGATTTATATCACGATTACGACGAATTTATGAACGTCCCGTTAGTTTGCTGATCGATGGACCGCCCAATGAAGACATTGATGCTGCTGCGTCACGCCAAATCCAGCCACGCCAATCCCCTGAAGCGCGACCGCGACCGCAGCCTGAACGATCGCGGCCGGCAAGCATGCGCGACGATCGGCAGGCACCTCCGGGAAAAACAGCTGATCGCCGATTTCGCCATGACGTCGAGCGCCGCCCGCGCAATCGAAACGCTGGAACTGGTGTATGAGGCGGCGGAAGCCTCATGTCCTGTCACGGTGGAAGAGGAACTCTATTTGGCCGAACCGGCGGTGATAATGGCCCACGCCCAGGGCGCGCCTGAGGAAGCCACGTCACTGATGATGGTCGGGCACAACCCGGGTTTCGCCTCGCTTGCCTTCATGCTCGGCGGTAAGGCACCGTTGCCGCCAAAACTCACCACCTACCCGACGGCGGCCCTAGCCGTCTTCGTGTTCGAGGCCCGCCACTGGACCGACCTCGACCCGACCAAGGCCCGCCTCAGCCACTTTACTACGCCAAAGCAGCTGGACGGCGGGCAATAAATGGGGACAGGTACACTTTTATTGCAGGAGGCATCTAATAGAGGTTCTCCTTGTAATAGACCTCCATCTCGGCCTGCGATTCCGCGTAGCCTTCGCCGCCGCGCTGGTCGCGAATGATCTCGCCCACGCTCGGTAGGACTCCGCGGTCGACCTTGTAATCGTCCTGCCACAGTTTCGAGCGCATGATGGCCTTGGCGCAGTGGAAGAAAACCTCCTTCACGTGCACCAGCGTCACGGTCGCCGGCAATTTTCCGTTGACCTCGAAGCGCGCCAGCAGTTCGGCATCGTCGCGGATTTCGGCATGACCGTTGACCCGCAGGGTCTCGCCGATGCCAGGCACCAGGAACATGACGCCCACCGCCGGATTGGCCGTGATGTTGCGCAGCCCATCCAGGCGGTTGTTGCCCAAGCGGTCCGGGATCGCCAGGGTCTTGTCGTCGAGCACGGCGACAAACCCCGGCGCGTCCCCCTTGGGCGAAACGTCGCCCAGGCCGTCCGCCCCCTGGGTCGACAGGACGAGGAATGGCGACAGTTCGATCATGCGTTTGCAATGCGCATCCAGATGATCGATCTCTTTTTCAGCGGCGCGGGGATTGGGCTGCTTGTAGATCCGGCGCAGCGCCTCCTCGTTTTCGATTTTGGCCATGGCGCTACATCGTGCCCGGATAGCTGCCGCCGTCGATGAGGAAGTTCTGGCCGGTAAAGTAGCCCGCCTGGGCGCTGCAGATATAGGCGCAGGCGTCGCCGAATTCCTCGGGCTCGCCCAGGCGCTTCGCGGGATTCTCATCGGCCCGCATCTGGATGGCTTCTTCGACGGAAATGCCGGCCTTGCCCGCCATGGCCGTCGCGCCCGCCTTCAAACGGTCGGTATTGAACGGTCCGGGTAGCAGGTTGTTGATGGTGACGTTGTGCGCCACGGTCTTCCTGGAAATTCCGGCGACAAATCCCGTGAGACCGGCGCGGGCGCCGTTGGACAGGCCCAGGACCTCGATGGGCGAGCGCACGGCACTGGAGGTGATGTTGACGATACGGCCGAACTTGCGTTCGATCATGGGATCGACGGTGGCCTTGATCAATTCGATGGCGGTCAACATATTGGCGTCCAGCGCGGCGATCCAGTCGTCCCGCGTCCAGTCGCGGAAATCACCCGGCGGCGGACCGCCGGCATTGTTGACCAAGATGTCGATGTCGCCCGCCGCGGCGAGGGCGTCCGCCCGGCCTTGGTCCGTGGTGATGTCGCCCGGCACGGCCACGACGTTGGCACCCGTCGCGTCGCGGATTTCCGCCGCCGTTGCTTCAAGCGTCTCCGCCGTCCGGGCGGTGATCACCACATCCACCCCTTCACGCGCCAGCGACATGGCGCAGCCCTTGCCAAGCCCCTTGCTTGCGGCACACACCAGCGCCTTTTTACCTGCTATTCCGAGGTCCATTCGTCGGTCTCCCCTGTTTCAAAATTGTTGGCGTTCAAGATGTCGCGGGCGAGCGGGACAGTAACGCCGCGTCGGCCCGCCAACGCCGCCTTATCGAGCTCGGACACGATTCGGCGGGCGGCATCAAAGGATCTTTCCATGTGCGTCGTGAGGTAGGAGACAACCTCCGCGCCCACCCGCAACTGACGGTCGGCGAAATGCTTGACCAGCACGGCAGCAAACAGGTCGTCGTCGGGTTCGTCAAGGGAAGCCACTGGAAGGGCCGCCATGCGGGAGGCCAGGTCCGGCAACTCGAGCCGCCACCTGGCCGGCGCTTCACGCGCCGTCAGAAGCATCGTGCCACCGGCTTCGACGATCATGTTGTAGAGATGGAACAAGGCGTGTTCGTCGACGCCCCGGTCGGCGTCCTCAACAGCGATTGCGGGCGATGCAGCCCCGCTGTTCTCAACCAACTCCGCTAGAGTGTCCTCCCGTAGATCGGCGGCCACCACGATTGCACCTCCCGATTGGGCCTGCCAGACATGCGCCAAATGGGTCTTGCCGGACCCCGCAGGGCCAAATACGGCGAACGCCCGATTGGGCCAATCCGGCCAACGGTCGAGCCAGGAGACGGCCGTGGCGTTACCGGGGGCGACGAGGAAGTCATCAAGGCCCAGAGCGGCGCGTGGCGTAAATTCAAGCGGAAGTTGGCGGGCAGCCGTCAAGTCGAGGCTCCTCCGTCCTCTTCCGCGACGCCCGATTCCAGGGACGGCGGATCGCCGCTCCCCTCTTCGTTTCCGTAATATTCGCTTTGCTGGTACCTCGACGAAGCGAACCGCATCAGAACGCCGATGGCAGCCCCTGTAGGCACCGCAATCAGCACGCCGACAAATCCGAACAACGTGCCCCCCGCCAAAAGCGCGAAGATAACCCACACCGGATGAAGGCCGACCCTGCCCCCGACCAGTTTGGGGGTCAGAAAGCTGGCGTCGATGGTTTGCGCGACAGCGAAGGTGCCAATGACCATGCCCAGGTGAATGGGATCGAAGCCGAACTGGGCCAGCGCCACCAGAAGTGCGATACAGAATCCGAGGGCGGCGCCGACGTAAGGGATAAAGGCCAGCACGCCGGTACCCAATCCCAGCACCAGACCGAATTCGAGCCCTGCAACCGACCAACCGAGGGCATAAAGTACTCCCAACGTCATGGCAACGGTGGCCTGGCCCCGAACGAATCCGGCCAGTGCCTGGTCGACCAAAACGGCTTGTTCGCGGATGACGGCCGCGTTGCTGCGGGGAAGTAGGTTGTCGATCCGCGCCACCATATTGTCCCAATCGCGCAGGATGTAGAAGGCGACGATGGGCGTAATGAACAGCAGTCCGATGACGTTGAAGAGCGCCAGACCGCCGCTCCAAAAACGCCGCAGGACGCCGCCCAGCCAGCCGGCCGCATTGCCCGCATAACCGACGGCCGCTTCCCGTAGTTCGTTGGAATCGGGAATCTCGACGCCGGCGACGCTGAGGGCGGCCAAGCCCTCCTCAATGGCGGGCCAGATCACATCGCGGATGCGCTCGATATAGCCGGGCACATGCGAGGCGAAGCCAAGCACCTGGCTCTGCAGAACGGGAAACAGAAGCAGGATGACGAAAATCAGAATGGCAAAAAACAGGAAGGTCACGATCGCCGTTGCCAAGGTGCGCGGTATCTTGCGTTCCTCAAGCTTGTCGACCGCCGGATCGAGAAAATAGGCGACAGCCAGCCCTGCGACGAACGGCAGGAGCATGGCGCGCAACAAATAGAGCAGCGCAATCACGACGATGCCGCCAATCAGCCAAAAGCGCATCTGCCGCCGTTCTACCAAGTGTTAAACTCCCCTTCCGGCATGCGTTGCCCCATATTTCGCATTCTTCCGCCCCAAAGCTACGCAAACATAGTCGGTTTACGCCCAAATTACTTAATTATCCGCATCTGCCGTATCAACCGGTGATTTTTCCGGCCAAGCGATCAGGGTTTCGTCTTGTCGTTCATGCGCACGATCCAAAATCCCTCCTCCTGGGCGAGGGTGAGATCCCTTTGAGCCAAGGCGACCGCAAGGGAATCGGGATCGCCAAGGTGGTGCACGATGATCCAGGCCTTGCGCCGCGTCAGTTCCCTGAGTTCCACATGCTCGATGGCGGCGGCTTCGTTTAGGCGTTTACGCAGCGATATCCAGTCTCCCAGTCCGGATAAGGGGGCACTGACGCTGAGCCGGCCTTGATCCCCGAACTCCAAGCGCGTCGCGTGTTTCCAGTCCTCCTCGATCGTCGCGGCGATTTCGTTGGCGGCAAGAGTTAGCAATTCGGCCATGGCGCCGCGCGAGGAACCGCTGAAGCTCTCGACGATCGTGCTGTCGGCAGCCGGACCCATGCGCCTTACTGTGACCGTCAGCCTGGGAACGCCGGCGGCGAGATCCTGGGTCATCACGCCATGAACAATAACGACGTCTTCGACATCGTAGCGTAACGCGATCGCCTGAATGCGGTCGGGATCGTTCTGCAACGCCTGATCGACGCTGATCGTTCCCACGTCGGCCAGATCGCCCCGCGGGACCACAAGCGGCACGAAGCGGTCACGGACGTCGACCCCCCGCCAGGCGGCGCGCCAGGGGTTCGGTTCATCCCATAGATTGCGGGCGCCGGCGGATTCGTATATTGGCAGCACCAGGGCCGGTTTGCTGGGGGTTTCCGAAAACGGAATGGCTGATTGGCGGAGGAGTCGGCGGACGGCATTTTTGTTAAAGTGAAACTTTAAGTTAGCAAGATAACGCGTTGTAGATCTTTTTTCATTTTGGATTTCCATACTCGCGACCAGGGGCGTGGAATCGCCGATCGCCAAATCCGGCAGTTGCTCGTGCCGCGATCTCGGGGTCAGTCGGCGCAACAAGCGCCGCACGGCCTCACGCTGTCCGTCCGCCAGGGCGACTGTCCGGGCCGCCGACGCCGTTTCGGCATTGGCGTCGACCTCCACCCCGGCGACGGTATAAACCGCTTGCGCCCAGGTGGCGGGAACAAGGAGCACGCAGATCGCCAGCGCGCCAAGAACGCACTTCAAGCGCTCCAAAACGGTTCCCTTGATTTTACCCCTCATCCCCACGTCCAAGATTGCAAACCGGCCAATTTCAAGTATCTTCTGCCGGCGGTCGGCAGCATATCGTATCGATTGGGACACCAGCAATATCATGGCCTCTGAAAACGGCAACCCCCAGGGGCTTTCCTATCGCGACGCAGGCGTCGATATCGAGGCCGGAAATCAACTCGTCAAGGACATCGGACCGCTTGCGGCGTCGACGAAACGGCCGGGTTCGGACGCCGGCCTTGGCGGTTTCGGCGGCTTTTTCGACCTGAAGGCGGCGGGCTACGCTGATCCCGTGCTGGTGGCCGCGACGGACGGCGTCGGCACCAAGCTTTTGGTGGCGAAGGCGGCCGGGAACCACAAGACGGTGGGGATCGACTTGGTTGCCATGTGCGTCAACGATTTGGTCGTCCAGGGCGCCGAGCCGCTGTTCTTTCTGGATTACTTCGCCACCTCGAAGCTGGAGCTCGGCGAGGCCACCGAGGTGGTAGGCGGTATTGCGGAAGGCTGCCGCCAGGCCGGATGCGCCCTGATCGGCGGCGAAACCGCCGAGCTGCCTGGGCTCTACGCACCGGGGGACTACGATTTGGCGGGCTTTTCCGTCGGCGCGGTTGAGCGCGGCGAGGAGTTGACCGGAACCGGGGTTGCGGCAGGTGACGTGATTCTCGGGCTGGCGTCGTCTGGCCTTCACTCCAACGGCTATTCGCTGGCCCGCAAGGTTGTCGAGGTGTCGGGTGCCCGATATGAAGATCCGGCCCCCTGGGATGCCGCGCAGCGGCTGGGCGACGCCCTCCTCACGCCAACCCGCATCTACGTCAATAGCTGCCTGGAGGCCGTCCGAATAGGTGTGGTCGGCGCACTGGCGCACATTACCGGCGGCGGCCTGTTGGAAAACATCCCCCGCATCCTGCCGGAACACTTGGGCGCTGTTATCGACGGGTCCGCCTGGGACATCCCGCCCGTTTTCGCTTGGCTGGCCCGCGAAGGCGGGATCGCCGACGACGAACTGGCACGCACCTTCAATCTCGGAATCGGCATGGTTGCGATCGTCAAGGCCGAAAAAAAGCAGGAAGCGCGAGATATCCTCGCGTCGGCCGGCGAGACCGTGTTTGAGATCGGACGCATCGCCGAACGCGGCAACGGCGAGGCTACAACGACCGTCAATGGACTGATATTGCCATGAGTCTCAAGGTCGCCGTGCTGGTGTCGGGCCGCGGCTCCAACCTGCAAGCCCTGATCGACGCTTGCCGGGACGGGCCCTACCCCGCCAATATCGTCGGCGTCGTTTCCAACGTGCCCGACGTTTACGCGCTGGAGCGGGCCGGGAATGCCGGTATTTCCACACGAGTGGTCGATCATCGTGACTATGACGGTCGCGAAGCGTTCGAAACGGCGCTGCAGCAGGTTCTCGGCGAGTTAGGCGCGGATTTTATCTGCCTTGCCGGTTTCATGCGGATCCTGACAAGCGGTTTCGTGGCGCGCTGGCAGGATCGGATGATCAACATTCACCCCTCGCTCCTGCCCTCGTTCAAGGGGCTGCACGTCCACGAACAGGCTCTGTCGGCCGGCGTCCGGTTCTCCGGCTGTACCGTCCACTACGTGGTGCCGGAGATGGATTCGGGACCGATCATCGTCCAGGGCGTCGTACCCGTGCTGGATGGCGACACACCCGACACCCTCGCCGCCCGCGTTCTGGAGGCGGAGCACCGGTGCTTCCCGCTGGCGCTCAAACTAATCGGCGAAGGCCGCGTTCGCCTCGAGAATGGTGTGGCGCGGATCGAAGGCCTGACTGAGCCAAAGACAATTCAGTTGAACCCGGCTCCAGAGTAGTCCGTGTTTTCCATAGCGGATGACGCAGGCCGCTGCGACGTACGGTCGCACACCGGAAGCCGTACAACCAAAACCGTATGCTGCATAGTAACTGCGTTATGGAACTCTTTTATGTGCTCCTCGTGCTGCTGGTGGTTACTCGGACTTTCGGCATCGCAGTCGAAAGGCTCGGGCAGCCGGCCCTCATCGGTGAATTGATCGCAGGTATCGCACTGGGCGCCATTGGCGCTGCGATGGCGCCCGCGCATCCATTCATCGGCGATATCAACAACAACGAGATTTTCCTCGCCATCACCGATCTCGGCATGTTTTTCCTGATGCTGCTGGCGGGCATCGAAATGCAGCCGCATAAGATCATGAAGTACTCCCTCACCGCCTTCATCGTTGCGTTGGGCGGGTTGTTCCTGCCGCTGGCGCTGGGATTCTGGCTGGGCTGGGCCTTCCTGCCCGACGGGCCACTCAAAGCCGCGCAGTGCTTCTTCCTGGGTACCGCCCTGGCCATCACGGCCGTGCCCGCGTCCGTGCGCGTGCTGATGGATTTGGGCAAGCTTAATACCCCGGTCGGCCAGGTAATCGTCACGGCGGCCGTATTTGACGACGTGCTCAGCCTGCTCCTGCTGGCCATGCTGACCAGCATGGTGACCAGTGGGGGCGCGACGACGGTGGCGGGTACGGCGGAATTGGTCCTGAACATTGTCAGCTTCTTTGCCATTTCCATCGTGGTCGGCCTGTTCGCCTTTCCCAAGGGCGCCGTCCTGCTCAGGCACATCAAGGAAAAGGAGTTCGACTTTTCCCTCGTACTGATCGCCGCGTTCGCCTTCGCCGTACTCGCGGAGTACATGGGTCTGCATTTTATCCTGGGTCCCTTCGTTGCCGGTATGTTCGTCGGGCGGCGGGTGTTGGACAAGGCAGCCTATACGAGGGTGAAATCCAAGATTTCGGCAACCACATTGGGTTTCCTGGCGCCGGTATTCTTCGCCTCGGTCGGGTTTAACCTGACGCTCGGCGCGTTCGTGGAAGTCCCTGTGTTTTTGGCATTGCTGATCATTGCCGCATTTGTCGGCAAGATTTTCGGCGCCGGCGTGATGGCTTGGTGGCGCGGATTTCCCCGCCGCGAAAGCTTGGCCATTGGGGTGGGGATGAGCGCGCGCGGCGCGGTCGAGCTGGTGATCGCCGACATCGCGCTGAAAGCCGGACTGTTTGCATCGACCGCCGGCTCCGACGTTGACAATCCGGTGGTCAGCCACATTTTTTCCGCGGTCGTCGTGATGGCGGTTGTCACCACCATCGTGACTTCGGTTTCCCTGCGCTTCATCCTCACGGCAACGCACGGCGGGGCGGATGAAGGCGACGAGTGGGGCGACGAAGACAGCCCTCCGCCTTAGGTCTCAGCGGGGATCCGGCTTCCATAGCGGCAGCCGGGCCACCAAACCAAGAAAGGCGAAAAAGCCCTCACCTTCGTTATCATCGTTAGGAAATCAACGGTCCGTCGGCGGGTTCGATGCAGAAGCAAGCTCAGCCCGTCAGGGATTCAATCGTTAGTTGGCTGATGGTTGAATTCCGGGTCCGCCGGAAAATGAATCCTCGATTTTCCCCTTTCGGTCGGGAGTGTATAGTAATACAGAGCGATCGAACGGCGATACGTTCCCTCGGGCAATTCCATCGGAGATGGGTGACCGTGATAGCTGCTATCCGAGGTGGCAAAAATCGCTGCGCGATTTCCGATTGGCTCTATGATCTCGACCGGCTGGAGATCAAGATCGTATAGCCCGAGATGACCGCCAAATTCCGGCAGCCAGTCGTCGTTTAGATAGAAAATCAGGTTAAGCCGCCGCTCTAGGCCGAGATGGTCGTGATGGCTGAAATCGGCATGAACATTCACAAACCCGCCGTCACTGGAGCATTGAAATCCGGCCTCCGCGAAGTGCGGATCGCCCATCAAACCATGGATACCGGAGAGCTTTTCCAAAAACCGCAGAAACGGTGAGCTGATTAGATCACGCAATACACTTCGCGCGGCAGGACTGTACAGCATCTCCTTGATGTCGTCAGCACCGCGCTTTGTGACCATTTTGTGCTGAGTGTGCACGTTGGTGGGCGTTTTCCATATGTCACTGTCGACCGGCGGAAAGCACGACTTGATGTAGGAATACGCCTGGTCATCGAACAAATTGTCGATTACGGCGTGTGGAAACGGTTGTGCCGTCTCAAATTGGCTGGCCAATCTGTCTGCGTGCCCAAGCAACCGTGTGAAATTACCGATTACAAAGCTGTCCTCATGCCCGCTTGTCGCGGCAGCCACCTCATTCACGCCGAACCCCCCCGAGAATCGTTACGCGCATGAAACATTAAATCAACGGTTTTGTAATCGTCAAGTCCGCGAAACCAATAGTAATTTGGCGCGGAAGATCACTGGGATGATTGAGATATTGAGGATTCCGAGTGCGCCACCCAGCACCCGAAATCGCAAGCCCTCGTTGATGCCCGGGAAGGATCAGGCATGGGGAGTCCCCATTCCAAGCCTATTGACTGCATTTGATACTTCGGCAGACGCCGTCCGCTCATCCAATCGATCCAGCAAGTTCTGCTTCTACAGCAGCAACCAGGCAGCCAATCCGAGAAAAGCGAAGAAGCCCACCACATCCGTAATCGTCGTGACAAAGACGCTGGCGGCGATGGCGGGGTCGATGCCGAAGCGGCCGAAGGTGACGGGCACCAGGACGCCGCCCAGGCCCGCGACAATCATGTTGATGACCATGGCCGCTGCGATGACGGCGCCAAGGGCGGTATCGGAAAACCATATGCCGGCAACGACGCCGATCAGGACGGCGAACACGACGCCGTTGGCGATGCCGACCAGCATTTCCTTCGCGACGAAGCGGGCGGCGTTGGCTTCGGTCAGCTCCCTCATCGCTAAAGACCGCACGGCGACCGTCATGGCCTGGGTGCCGGCATTGCCGCCCATGGAGGCGACGATGGGCATCAGGATCGCCAGCGCGACGATCTTTTCGATGGCGGCATCGAACTGGGCGATCACCACGGAAGCGGCGATGGCCGTGAGAAGGTTGAGGAGCAGCCAGGAGAAACGCCGCTTCGTGGTGTTGAGCACGGTCGAGTAGATGTCGGCCTCGGAGAGGCCGGCCAAGTGCATGATATCCTCTTCCGCTTCCTCGTGGATAACGTCGACAACGTCGTCGTGCATGATCACGCCGACCAGACGGCCGGCATCGTCAGCCACCGGCGCCGAAGTAAGGTCGTACTGCTGGAACAGGTAGGCGACGTCTTCCTGATCCATGTCGGCGCGCAAGATCACGGGTTCTGTTTCCATGATGTCGCTGACGCCGGTTTCCCTTTTGGCCCGCATGGCCCGATTAAGGCGGATGGTGCCGATATGTTTGTGGGCCGGATCGACGACGAAGATTTCGTAAAAATCGTCTGGCAGATCCTCGCTTTCGCGCATGTAGTCGATGGTTTGGCCAATGGTCCAGAAAGACGGCACGGCGATCAGGTCGCGCTGCATTAGACGACCGGCGCTGTCCTCCGGATAGGCGAGGGCTTCTTCGATGTGGCTCCGCTCTGTTTCGGGAACCGCTTCCAGCACCTCGCGCTGCTCGGCTTCGTCGAGTTCCTCAATGATGTCGACGGCATCGTCGGTGTCCAACTCCGCGACGGCGGCGGCAACCTCCGTCGGGCCGAGGTGCTCGATCACCTCTTCGAGAACATCCTCTTCGAGGTCGGGTAGCACCTCGGGGTCGAGCACGCCGCGCGTCGCCTCCACCAGCAGGCGGCGTTGAGCCGGCGTGATCAGTTCGAAAAGATCGGCGATGTCGGCGGTATGGAGGGTTTCGATCAAACCCTGGACCCGGTCGACCTCCCCGGAATTAAGGGCGGCGGCGACAGTGCGGACGACCTCCGCATCGAGCCCGACATCTTCTTCCGTCAGGACGGCTGCAACCTCGTCACGCGCGCCGCTTTCATCACCCTGCGTCGACATCCGGGCTCAGCCTTTCCGGCGCCAGCGGCGGGAGTTCCGCATCGATTACTTCGTGCGCCTCGACGTCCGCCACGGCGAACGCCGTCATGTTGACCATGCCGCGTACCGTCGTCGTCGAGCTCACGATGTGGGCCGGTCTGAGCGCGCCCACCAATATCGGCCCGACCGAAATGCCGTTGGTGATGGCACGCGCCAGGTTGAAGGCGATATTGGCGGCATCCAAGGTCGGCATGATGAGCAGATTGGCACCCCCCGACAGCTTCGAGTTGGGGAAGATCTTTTCCCGGAGCACCGGGTCGAGGGCGGCGTCGGCGCGCATCTCCCCCTCAACCTGAAGGTCGGGCGCGAACTTCTGGATCAGGGACAGCGCTTCGCGCATGCGGATCGCCGTTTCACTTTCGGCCGCACCGAAGCTGGAATGTGACACCAGGGCGAGGCGCGGTTCGATACCGAAGCGCGAAACGGCTTCGGCCGACATGATCGCGATCTCGGCGATGTGTTCGGCCGTCGGCTGATCGGTGATGTGGGTGTCGGCAATGAATATCGTGTTCTTCGGCGCCAGCAGCAAATGCAGGGCGGCCAGCGCGTGAATACCTGGCCGCATGCCGATGATGTTGCGGATATCCTTGAGATGTCGGTGGTAGCGCCCGACCGTGCCACAGATCACCGCATCGGCGTCGTCACGCACGACCATCAACGATCCGATAGCGGTGGTGCGTGTGCGGATCACGGTCCGCGCAGCATCCGGCGTAACGCCTTTGCGTTCAGTGAGGCGATGGTAGTGCTGCCAGTAGTCGCGGTAGCGGGGATCGTCCTCGGGATCCACAAGGGTGGCATCCTCGTCGAGTTTCAGACGCAATCCCAATTTTTTGATGCGTGACGCAACGACGGCCCGGCGCCCGATCAGGATGGGATGGGCGATGCCGTCATCGACGACGATTTGGGCCGCCCTTAGCACACGCTCGTCCTCGCCCTCTGCATAGGCGACGCGCTTGGGGTTCTGTTTCGCCCGGTCGAAGATCGGCTTCATGACGAAGCCCGTCCGATAGACGAATTGCGTGAGCTTGTCCGTATAGGCTTCGAAATCGGTGATGGGCCGCGTGGCGACGCCGCTCTCCATGGCCGCTCTGGCGACGGCCGGCGAAACCTCGATGATCAGGCGGGGGTCGAACGGTTTGGGGATCAGGTACTCCGCGCCGAAGCTCTGGCTTTGATCGCCGTAGGCCCTTTGTACGATATCCGTCGATTCGGCCATGGCGAGGTCGGCAATAGCGCGCAGGCAGGCGATTTCCATTTCGCGGTTGATCTCGGTCGCGCCGACGTCCAGCGCGCCCCGGAAAAGGAACGGAAAGCACAGCACGTTGTTGACCTGGTTGGGATAATCCGATCGTCCCGTCGCCATCACGGCGTCGTCGCGAACCCCGGCGACCTCCTCAGGTGTGATCTCCGGCGTGGGATTGGCCAGCGCCAGGATCAAAGGTCTCGCCGCCATGCGCGCCACCATGTCGGGTTTCAGGACGCCGGGCGCGGAAAGCCCGAGAAAGACGTCCGCCTCCCCGATAACCTCGTCCAGCGTCCGAGCCGACGTATCGACGGCCCAGCGCGCGCGGTATTTGTCCATGTCCTCCTTGCGCCCCTTGTAGAGAACGCCGTGGATATCCGTGACCGTGACGTTTTCCTGCTTGAGGCCGAGTGACAGCAAAAGGTCAAGGCAGGCCAATGCGGCCGCCCCGGCGCCCGACGCCACCAGCTTGACCTCGCCGATGTCCTTGCCCACCACCCTGAGACCGTTGTAGACGGCCGCGCCGACACAGATCGCCGTGCCGTGCTGATCGTCGTGGAAGACAGGGATGTTCATGCGCTCGCGCAGGCGCTCCTCGATCTCGAAGCACTCCGGTGCCTTGATATCCTCAAGATTGATGCCACCGAAGGTCGGCTCCAGGCTGGCGACCACCTCGACGAAGCGCTCGGGATCCGTTTCATCGACCTCGATGTCGAAGACGTCGATACCGGCGAAGCTCTTGAACAGGACGCCTTTGCCCTCCATCACCGGCTTTGAGGCCAGGGGGCCGATCGAGCCGAGCCCGAGGACGGCTGTGCCGTTGGAGATCACGCCGACCAGGTTGCCCCTGGCCGTCAGCGATTCCGCTTCAGCCGGATCGTCGGCGATCAGACGGGAGGCCGCGGCCACACCGGGCGAATAGGCAAGCGCCAGATCACGCTGGTTGGAAAGATTTTTGGTCGGCGTGACGCTGATTTTTCCCGGCACGGGCAACCGGTGATAGTCGAGCGCCATTTCGTCGATGTCGTCGGCCATCTCTATTCCCCACCGTTTGATTATTGTTGTCTCGCGGTGGAGCACTTTAGAGCATAAAGCGCTAAAACCAAACGAGCCCGCAGGGTTACCTGCGGGCTCGGGAATATTGGTGCGGTCGAGAAGACTCGAACTTCCACGGGCTATGCGCCCACAGCGACCTCAACGCTGCGCGTCTACCAGTTCCGCCACGACCGCACAGAACTGGGCCTGGAAATAGCACCTCCCCAGGCTCCGATCAAGCATCCATTATGGCTATTCATCAGGAAGTTCGGAAGGGGATCAGCTTTCCGACTGCTTGACTTTTTCGGTAATCGAAACGGCGACGTTTTCGCCCGACACCATCACCAGACCGCGGGCGATCAGGCGGTTGTTGGCGTATACCCAGGCGTCGTCATCGACCGTGGCATCAAGCTCGATCACGGCGCCACGGCCCATCTTCAGCAATTGGTGGATCGGCATGTTGCTGCGGCCCAAAACCACCGACAGCTCAACCGAAACGTCTTGAATTGCCTTGTCGTGCTCCATGCTCTCTCTCCACGATACCGTGTGGATTTCAGCATGGTCCATGGCGGTTAGCAAAGGATTAACGCCAATTTCCGGCGGGTTGTGATACACATGGCGCATGGCGGAAATCGAATGGAAAATCTCCGACGGTTTGGTCGACTACGGCCAGGGGCTGGCGGCTATGGAAGCACGCGTTGCCGACATCGTCGACGGCCGGGCGCCCGAACAGGTCTGGCTGCTCGAACACCCGCCGCTCTACACGGCCGGCACCAGCGCCGACCCAGCCGAATTGGTGGATGCGAACATTCTTCCCGTCTATGACGCAGGCCGCGGCGGTCGGTATACCTACCACGGACCGGGCCAACGCATCGCCTACGTGATGCTGGATCTACGGCGGCGCGGGCGCGACGTCCGGTGTCACGTTCACAACCTCGAGGCATGGATTATCGCCACCTTGGAACGCTTCAACATTCGCGGCGAACGGCGCGAAGGACGCGTCGGCATTTGGGTCGACAGGGGCGGTGGACGCGAGGACAAGATCGCCGCCATCGGCGTCCGGGTTCGCCACTGGGTGACGTTTCACGGCATATCGCTCAACGTCGAGCCTGACCTCAACCATTACGGCGGCATCGTGCCCTGCGGCATCGAGGACCAGGGTGTGACCTCCCTGGTCGATCTCGGCATTCCCGTGACCATGGCGGAGGTTGACGGCATACTGAAGCAGACCTTCGATGAGGTGTTCGGCGTGGCCAGCTACCCGGAATTCGCCGAGCAAGCCGGCGTCGATCAGGCTGTCGGGCGCTGAACGAAACCGCCGCCGATCAGCGCTTCCGTATCTTCAACGGACAACCCAGCGAATTGGACGTCGTCGACGCGGGCCAGGGGCGGTCCGCCCCGGCAATCCTCGATGAGCGCCTCGACGGCCTCATCCGGCCCCACGAAAACCGCCTCGACATCACCGTTGTAAAGATTTCGCACCCAACCCTCGACACCCCTGGAAGCCGCCTGCTCAGCCGTCCAGGCGCGGAACCAGACGCCCTGGACGCGCCCTATGAAACGCACCTTTACGCCCTTCACTCCGTCGTTGGGCGGCATCCGTCACCTCCGCTTGTTCAGCGCGTAACCGACCGTTCAGGCGGGAAACAGACCGTGACCTTTGTTCCCACGCCGACCTTACTATCGAGCCTAAAGCGTCCGCCGTGAAGCTCGACCAGTGCCTTGGTCAGGGGCAATCCGAGGCCGGCGCCGTCGTATTGTCGGGTGACAGCGCTGTCGACTTGGCCGAACACGGTGAGGATTTCCTCGATGTCCTCTTCCTCGATACCGATCCCGGTATCGCTCACCGCCACGTCGACGCCGCCGAGATGGGGGCAGACGTAAGCCCGGACCGAGATGCTGCCGCCACGTTCCGTAAACTTGACGGCATTGCCCAGCAGATTGACGAGGATCTGCTTGAACTTCGTTTCGTCGCAGAATAGATCCGGCAATCCCGGCTCGAACGACAGATCGACCGATATCTCCGACTGGTGGGCGCGGTCCCTGATGAAACGCGCGCTCGATCTCACGGCCTCCTCCACGTCGACCACGCTTTCGCGCAACTCCAGGCGGCCGGCCTCGACGCGGGAAACATCGAGTATGTCGTTGATCAGATCGAGCAGGTGAACGCCGCTCGCCTTGATGTCCGAAACGTAACCCTTGTACCTTTCGTCGCCCAAAGAGCCATATATTTCGCGCTCGATGAATTCGGCAAACCCGATCACGGCATTCAGCGGCGTGCGCAGTTCGTGGCTCATATTGGCGAGGAATTCGGATTTGGTCCGACTGGCGTACTCCGCCTGATCGCGGGCGTTGCGCAATTGCTCCTCGATCCGTTTTTGCTCGGAAATGTTCTGGGTTACGAAGAGCACGCGCTTCTCTCCGCCCACATCGATCGGCTCGCAGGAATTCAAGACCTGAATGTGTTCCCCGGATTTCGTCCGAATCGTGGTCTCCATCTCCCGAACACGACCCTTCCGATCAAGCGCTTCGATCAGTTTCTCACGGTCGCCCGCGTCCGGCCAAATCCCGAGTTCGACGGCCGACCTGCCGATCACCTCGTCGCGCTCAAAGCCAAGGGACCTAAGCCAATGATCGTTGACCTCCAACAGAACGCCTTCGTCCTTCGACGATATCGCCATCATGATGGCACTGGATTGGAAGGCCATGGCGAAACGTTCCTCGGAAAGCATAAGCGCTTCATCGCGTTCTCTTACATCTGTGATGTCGGTCCAAACACTGACCGTACCGCCCGAACGCGTGGCCCTTTCGTTGTTCATCAGCCATTTGCCGCCCACCCGATGAATTTTGTACGGATCCTCCGGATTGCGGCGCCAGGCGATACGCTTTTCGGTGAATTCTTCGACATCTTCGAAGAAGATTTTTTCCGCCGCCGCCCTGACGATGGTTTCGAAAGGGGTCCCCGGCCTCAATTCCTCGTGCAGCTCCGGGAAAAACTCGCGGTACTTGCTGTTGGTCAGGATCAACCGGTCCTCGGCGTCATACAAAATGAATCCCTGGGATATCGACTCGATGGCGTCGGTCAGCCGTTCTTCAGCAGCACGAATTTTGGCCTCGCGCTCCATGATTGAGGAAATATCCGAGTAAACCGTCAGCCGGCCGCCGTCCCTGGTCTTGTGGTCTGTGACGCGCACCCACTCGCCGGTCAATCTTTCCTGGATGATCGGCTTGCCGTCGGCTTTTTCAAAATCTGCCACGCGTTCCTCAAACCACTCGTCCTCGCGGCCTTTTGCCTCCGGCAAGATTCCCGCGCGAGCGACAATGCGTGCGTATTCGCGGAACGTCATCCCGGGCACAAGCCGGTCCTCAGGTGCAATCCGTTCCTCGTGAGCGAGCTTCGACATGTTGCCGACGATAAAGCGGTGATCGGCATCCCACAGCGTCAGACCCTCGGCGCTTTTCTCGATCGCATCCATCATGAGATGCTCCGCCTCCTGGGCCCGGTTTTGCGCCTCGACCTCCTCAGTGATGTCCCGTCCGGAGCCCCGGTATCCGACGTACTCACCGTTGATGTCGTAGGCGGGTTTGCCGCTGATGCGGAACCAACGCTCCTCGCCCGCCGGATTGACGACAGGATAAGTCAAATCCCTAAAAGGCTTTTTCTCGGCAACGTCTTGGATGTGTGAAAGCCAGAATTCCGGCTCGACACCGGTCCCGGGAAACTCGTCGCGCCGCCGGCCCATGAAATGCGAAACCGGAATGCCGGTAATCTCTTCGACGCGGCCGGAGACGTAACAGATTTTCGAGTCCCTATCGGTTTCCCAAAACCAGTCCGACGTCGATTCCGCGATATCGCGAAATCTGATTTCGCTGTTGGCCAGCGCCTGGCCCACATTATGGCGCTCGAACGCGATGCCGGCGACCCGTGCAAGCGCGGCCAGAATCGCCTCGTCGATGCCACTCGGACAGTAGGGATCTCCCGAGAAGACGTTCAAGACGCCCACCGGCTCATTGCTGGCCAGCAAGATAGGTTGAGCCCAGAGCGACACAACGCAAAAGGCGTCGAGCCGTTCCTTCATGGGATCGCCGGGAGCCAACGCGCTGCCGTCCTCAACGCCATCGAGGCGAGCCTCGCGCATGGCGACGCCGCAAGGTCCCATGTCTTCGCTGACGAATATCTCGGGCATCCTCTCGGCCATGGACTGACCTATTTCGGACGCCGCCGCAAATTCCAATTTGCCGGTTTCGACGTTGAGGAACCTGACGGCGCCGACCACGCCCGTGAGCAATTGTTCGATGGTTTCAACGATGGTTGTGAGAATGTCGGGCAGCGGCTCGCCGCGCGCCAAGCGTTCCAAAATGCTGTTGTTGATGCGAAGAAGAGTCTGCGTTCGTTTCTGGGAGGTGACATCGTGGGCAATTCCGCGGTAGCCGACAAACGCACCGCGCTCGTCGTGCAAGGGCTTGCCGCCGATGCTGACGATGCGCTCGCCGCTGTCAGCGATCGGGATGCGGATTTCCAAACCGGCGAACGCCTCGCCTGCTTCAATATACTGGAGCAGGTCTTCCCAACTCATTTCCTCGCCGACGACGTCCCAGCCGACGTCGCCGGGTGTTTTGCCGATTAGGTCGGCAGATTTCCAGCCTGTTCCCGCCAGAGCATTGTCCGAAAAATAGGTGTACCTGAACTCGGCGTCCGTTTCCCAGACGGAGTCGCCGGAAAGTTCAAGCTGGTCCAGGAGCCTGAGCCGATCCAGATCACTGGCATCCAACTCAACTGTGTTCGTCACCAATCCCAACTCCGCCGCGCAACCCATTGCGCGTGACCTAAGACGCCGGCAACCCGCCGACGATCAGCGCCCCCGCCCGTATATTGCCAGTTAAACGTTCATGACTTCACGAAAAATTTGCCGATTCAGATAGGCATTTTCCTATCCCTCTATTCGAATTCGAGGATTACCTGATCGGTCGCCAAACTGTCGCCCGGTTCCGCCTTCACGGCGGCGACCACTCCATCGCGTTCAGCCGCCAGGACGTTTTCCATCTTCATGGCGTCGATGATGGCCAGCGCCTGCCCGGCCTTGACCTCCTCACCCTCGCTCACTTTGATTTCAACGACCAGCCCCGGCATCGGAGACAACAGAAACGCCGAGAGGTCCGGCGGTTCCTTCACAGGCATACGGCTCGCCAATTCGGCCGCCCGGGGAGAGCGAACCGCCATCACCGCCGCGGCCCCTCCATGGGCAATGCGATAGCCGCCGGGCACGGCTTCGATCTCCACCGCGATGTCGTCGCCGTTGACGCTGCCCTCGAACAGGATGTCGCCGAAATTGCTTTGGCTGTGCACGGCAAACGTCCGGTCGTCCACCTCGACATTGACGATCTCGCCGTCTCTCGAGACCGATACCGCATGGTCCGTGCCGGCTAGACCGACGACCCATTCCGACGCCACGCGCCGGTCGTAGCCGCTGATCTGACCCGGAATGCGGACCTCGCGCCGCGTCACCCAGCGGTGAACCGCGGCAACCACGGCGATCAGACGCAACGAGGCTTCGTTGTCCAACTCCGCGCCGCTGAAGCCATCGGGATATTCCTCGGCGATAAAGTTGGTCGAAAGCCGCCCTTCCCGGAAGCGCGGATGCGCCATGACGGCGGAAAGAAATCCGATGTTGTTGCCGATACCGCGAATCACGGTCCTGTCCAGCGCCGCCGACATGCGCTCGACGGCTTGCTCCCGCGTTGCGCCGTACGTGCACAGCTTGGAAATCATGGGGTCGTAGTAAAGCGATATTTCATCGCCTTCCGTGACACCCGTGTCGTTGCGCACGTCAGCGCCCACGGGCTCCATGTAGCGCGAGAGACGCCCGGTCGAGGGCAGAAATCCGCGCACCGGATCCTCGGCATAAATGCGTGATTCGATGGCCCAGCCGTTCAGCTTGATATCATCCTGCGCCAGCGAAAGTTTCTCGCCCGCCGCCACCCGGATCATTTGCTCCACCAGGTCGACGCCGGTGATCAATTCCGTCACGGGATGTTCGACCTGCAAGCGCGTGTTCATCTCTAGGAAATAAAAGTTCCGGTCTACGTCGACGATGAACTCCACGGTGCCCGCAGATTTATAATCCACCGCCTTGGCCAGGGCGACGGCCTGTTCGCCCATGGCTTTTCGCGTTGCCTCGTCCAGGAAGGGGCTCGGCGCTTCCTCGATGACTTTCTGGTGGCGACGCTGGATCGAGCATTCGCGCTCGCCGAGATAGATGACGTTGCCGTGGCTGTCGGCGAGCACCTGGATTTCGATGTGGCGCGGTTCGGTGATGAATTTTTCGATAAAAACCCGGTCGTCGCCGAAGCTGGATTTGGCTTCGGAGACCGAGCGTTCGAAACCCTCGCGCGTTTCGGCCTCGTCGTAGGCCACTCGCATGCCCTTGCCACCGCCGCCGGCGGAGGCCTTGATCATGACGGGATAGCCAATTTCCTCGGCGATCTTGACGGCTTCGTCAGCATCCTGGATGACGCCGAGATAACCGGGGACCGTCGCCACTTCGGCTTCCGCCGCCAGCTTCTTCGATTCGATCTTGTCACCCATCGCCGCGATGGCTTTGGTGCCCGGACCGATGAAGGTGACGCCCGCCGCTTCCAACGCCTCGACAAAAGCGGCGTTTTCCGAGAGGAAGCCGTAGCCTGGGTGAACGGCCTCGGCGCCGGTCTCCTTGATCGCGGCAAGAATATTGTCGATCACCAGATAACTCTCGGCCGCGGCTGCCGGACCGATGCAAACGGCTTCGTCCGCCATATCGACGTGGAGCGCCGCCTTGTCGGCTTCCGAATAGACCGCGACCGTCTTGATGCCCATGTCGCGCGCGCTGCGGATCACGCGGCAGGCGATTTCCCCCCGGTTGGCAACCAGAATCTTAGAAAACATGCCGAACCGTACCTCTCTACAATGGGATGTTCCCGTGCTTCTTCCACGGGTTCTCAAGCTGCTTGTTGCGCAACACGTCCAAGGCCTTGGCCACGCGCATACGGGTGTTGTGCGGCATTATGACGTCGTCGATGAAACCGCGGTGGCCGGCGACGAAGGGATTGGCGAATTTTTCCTGATATTCGTCAGTGCGCTTCTGGATCTTTTCGTCGTCGCCGATTTCGTTGCGGAAGATGATTTCCACCGCCCCTTTCGAGCCCATCACCGCTATCTCGGCGGTCGGCCAAGCGTAATTCATGTCGCCGCGCAGGTGCTTGGAACTCATGACGTCATAGGCGCCGCCGTAGGCCTTGCGCGTTATCACCGTCACTTTAGGCACCGTCGCCTCGGCAAAGGCGTAGAGCAGCTTGGCCCCGTGCTTGATGATGCCGCCGTATTCCTGGGCCGTGCCCGGCAGGAAGCCCGGCACGTCCACCAGCGTCAGGATGGGAATGTTGTAACAGTCGCAAAAGCGCACGAAGCGGGCAGCCTTGCGGCTGGAATCGATATCCAGACAGCCGGCCAGAACCATGGGCTGGTTGGCCACCACGCCGACCGTGGAACCGGCGATCCGGCCCATGCCGACGATGATGTTCTTGGCGTAGTCCGGCTGAATTTCAAAGAAATCGCCCTCGTCCACGACCTTTTTGATCAATTCCATCATGTCGTAGGGCTTGTGGGGATCGGCCGGCACCAGGGTGTCGAGCGAGACTTCGACGCGGTCGCTGGGATCGGGGGTCTCCCGGACCGGCGCCACGGCGCGGTTCGAGGCCGGCAGAAAATCGACGAAGCGGCGTACCTGTTCCAACGCCTCCACGTCGTTCTCGAAGGCCAGGTCGGCCACGCCCGATTTGCCGCTGTGGGTGATGGCGCCGCCGAGTTCCTCCTGCGTGACCGTTTCCTGTGTCACGGTTTTGACGACTTCAGGACCGGTGACGAACATGTAGGAGCTGTCCTTTACCATGAAGATGAAGTCGGTCATGGCCGGTGAATAGACCGCGCCACCGGCGCACGGCCCCATGATGACGGAGATTTGCGGCACGACGCCGGAGGCCAGCACGTTGCGCTGGAAGACGTCGGCATAGCCGGCCAACGAATCAATGCCTTCCTGAATGCGGGCGCCGCCGGAATCGTTGAGCCCGATGACCGGCGCACCGACCTTCATGGCCTGATCCATCACTTTGCAGATCTTTTGCGCGTGGGATTCGGACAGCGAACCGCCGAAGACCGTGAAATCCTGGCTGAAAACGAAAATCAAACGGCCGTTGATGGTTCCGGACCCGGTCACGACGCCATCGCCCGGCACTTTCTGGTCTTCCATGCCGAAGTCCGTGCAGCGGTGCTCCACGAACATGTCGTATTCCTCGAACGAGCCCGGATCGAGCAGCAATTCGATCCGTTCACGGGCCGTCAGCTTGCCCTTCGCGTGTTGTGCCTGGGCTCTTTTTTCGCCGCCTCCGGCGCGGGCGCGGGCACGCATTTCCTCAAGTTGGCGAATGATCTCCTGCATGGCGGCTCCTGGAAGTGGCAGCCCGAAACGGGCAGCTTTGGGGGGCTTATTGACGCGACACGGGAGATACCATCATATCCGCCCGCTGGCCAGTGTATAAGCCTTTTCGGGCCCCTAATTCGGCCATTTTCCGGCCATTTTCAACGGAACAGGATGGATTTATGCGGAGCGGCACAAAGTCAGGAATTTCATTGATGCGTCCACCGCCTCGAACATAGCCTGACGACGCTCCGCCGCTTCCCGATCGGTCCCCCAGCGCTCTTCCTGGTGTACCTCGTCAACGATCACGGCCTGCCAGGCCGCTTCGCTGTCGATCCGGCCGCTCGACATGGCCAAGGCGAGCACCAGGGATCCCGTCAGCGAGGTCATGGTGTGAAGCGCCGCCAATTCGAAATCGCCGTGCTGGGCGACACGGGCCCTCAGATATTCGAGTGAGGCAGGCGGCTGTTCGATGGGCACAAGCCCCTCCGTCACCTCCAGTCGCGCGTCAAATTCATTTTCGGCCCAGTCCAATAGAGGTTGCCAGAGCTTGGCCTGCGCCGCCGCCAGGGCGGGTTCCTCGGCACGGTAACAAAGCAGATCATGCCCGCCGTAAGCGGCGATTTGGTCGACAACATCGTCCCGCGTTGCCGCAACCCGGTCGACGGCCGTCGCGGCATGGCGCATCAACGGCATCGAATCGGGATCGATTTCCTCGTCCTGGGCTTGCCATTCGGCGGCGATCGCCGCCGCCAGGGCCTCGGTCGGTACCGTCAGCTCCGCCCGTAATGGCGTCTTGACGGACTTTCCGTCGAGCACGATGGCGTGGCCGGCCGGAGTGGCCTGCACCCCGGCCGTCTTATAAAAACGCTTCACTTAAACTATCGCCTCGATCTAGTCGCTGCCTGGCAGGATCGACTTGAGGACGCCGCCCAGGCCGCCCTCCTCTTTCTTTTTGGCCGGCGCCGGTTGTTTCTTGGCCGCCGCGGGGGCCGTCTTGCCGCCGCCCGCCGATGCCGTCAGGCAGGGATTTTTGTCTTCGCTGCCCGCGCTCACCAGGGGAACAAGCAAGGCCAACGGATTGACCGCCGATGCCGCCAGGCCGACCACGCCGACGGCGACCGCACCAGCGTTGGGGCCGGCCGACGGTTCCGCTAGCGTTCCGCCGATATCGATCGGCACGGCCAGGCTCAACAGGCTGGCATCCTTGGGCTTGGGCTTGATCTGCATGTCGATGGTTTCGTCCTGCAGATTTATCTTACCGCCACCCTGGATGACGATCTTTTCGGTTTCGAACAACAAGGCCGTGTTGGTGGCGATACCCTTTTTGATATCGAACGCCGTCACCAGGCACTTGAACTTGGTATCGTTGGTGTCCGGTCCGCCCGGTACCAGACTGGTCAGCAGATCGGCGGCCAGCAGGTCGATGTATTTGCTGCCGACGCTGCCGTTGTTGGAGGCGGCCTGCATGGTGCCGTTCAGTCCCGCCATGATGGCCCTTACCGAATCGCCCTTGCCGGCAACATCGACGGCGGCGTCAAGCTTGGCGACCAGCAGATCGGTGATCTCCATTTCCTTGAGCAAACGGCCGATGTCGACCTTGGCGACATTGAGTTTGGCGGCAACGCCGGAATTTCCCTTGCGGCCGTCGACCGAGACCATTCCCGTAAGCCCGCCGTCCGAAAGCTTGGCCTTCTCAAGCGTGATATCAGCCTTGCCACCTTTGAGTTTCGCCCCCAGTCCGATGTCCTCGAGCACCAGACCGCTGGCCATCAGCTTGCCGACGGCCACCGAGACGTCGGCGTTGACCGCGCTCAACCCCTCCAAGGGAAGCGGATCGGCGCTGAAGACGCGCTTCTTGCCATCCTTGGCGGCCGTCTCCTGCTTCGCCGCCGGGGCGCTTTCCTTTGCCCCGCCGGTAAAATCATCAACGTTGAGGAGGGTCGATTTCAGCTGTGCCTCAATGCTGGGGGAACCGCCCGCCATGCGGACACGAACGTCTCCGCCCACGTCACTGCCGCCGATTTTCGCGGTAAGGCCCTTGACGCCGAGATTATCCGGATTGCCGCTGAGGTTGCCGGCAATGGTGTAGGGGCCCAGGTTCGGGAGCTCCGCTCCGGCAAGTCCCTTGAGCGTTGCCAGATCCTTGCCGTTGACAGAAAATTTCAGGGCCAATCCGTCGGCGGCCATGGGTTTGGCGATCGTGCCGTCGACGGAGATATCGGCCCCACCGGCCGCAAGTTTAACATTGAGCGGCCAGGGATCGTCGGGATCAGCCAATTCCGCCAATGGCCCGAGCCGTCCCGACGCCTTTATCGGTTGACTGTTGTAGGCCGCGTCGAGAGAAAACGCCAACGGCGAGGAAGCGCTGTCCGCCCGCCCTTCCAGCCGCGCGATGGCGACCTTGGTGGTCGCGCCGGACTGGCCGTCCCGATAGGTCAGGTTGATGTCGTTGAGGACGATCAGGTTGACGGTCGGCAGGTCGCCGGCCTCACCCGCATCGGCATCCCCGCTGCCGGGTTCGGCGCCTTCGAACACCCAATTTCCAACGCCCTTGTCGTTGGTCTCCAGCAGCACGTCGAGGCCGGACAGCACCAGCCGCTTGACCTGGATGTCGCCGGAGATCAAAGGCATCAACGCAACCTCGACGGAAACGTCTTTGAGTTTCGCCAGTTCGGTGCGCGATCCCCATGGCGCGTTGGCGAAAGTGACGTCCGAAACGGAGATCGAAGGCGACAGCGAGACGCTGAGGTCGGCTTCGCCCGCGATGACGAGTTTGCGTCCCGTGGCCTGCTCGGCGGCCTCCGCGATTTCGCCGCGGTAGGCGTTCACGTCCACCATGGAGATGGCAACGAAAACGCCGCCTATGACGATGACTAGGAGGGCGATGACGCCGATTGCGATGTTGCGGATATTCATGAGTTCCTCCCCAGTAACGCGTCGACAAGTGCCGGAAGTTCTTCGAAGGCGTCGATGATGGCGTGGGCGCCCGCTTCCGTAAGTTCGTCCGTCCCATGGTACCCCCAAGAGACGCCGATGGCCAAGGCGCCGGCATTCACCGCCATTTCCATATCGTAAGTCGTATCGCCGACCATTACCGTCGCATCGTTGTCCACGCCGGTTTCCTCAATGGCACGTTCGATCATCCCGGGATGAGGTTTGCCTGGGTTGAGATCCGCCGTCTGCAACGACATGAACCTGTCACGCAGGCCGTGTTCGTCCAGCGTACGCTTGAGACCGGCCAGCGACTTCCCGGTGGCGATGCCGAGAAGCGCTCCCCCGGCCTCCAGATCCTCGATCACCGGTCGCACGCCTGGAAACAGGGGGTCGCGACTATCCGTTCGATTGCGCACGACGGCGAACGCCTCGCGATAGCCCTCAACCAGCTCGTGGTGGCGGGAGATCGTTTCGCCCGGCGCCAGGCGGGCCATGCATTCCAGCAGCGACAGACCGACGACGCGGCGGATCTCCTCGGCTTCAGGCTCGGGCAGTTCCGATGCCGCGAAGGCGTACTGCATACTCTCCACGATGGTGTGCTGGCTATCCACCAAAGTGCCGTCGCAGTCAAAAATAACCAGGTGCATGGGCTCCTCTGAATCCGGTTGAACACTGATATTGTTCAATAAATCAGTGCGACAATATGCCACGCGATTTTTACCCGCCAAATGTTCAATTATGTCCCTGCGGACGACGCCGCTAGCGGGGTCTCCGTCGCGCCGAAAAGCGGCCGTTATCGCATTACCCGTCCCCCGGGCGCGATAGCCAAGTTGGTCGGCGTGAGTTCGATTGCCTACCCTTCGATCGACCTAGGGATGTTCCTTCCCCCCCCCTGGAGCATCCCGCCATCCCCGACGGTCCCGCCACCAGGACCGTCGGGGTCTTTATTTGGGGTTCCGCTAAATCTCCAAATCGGCGAAGGGATCGCCGTCGTTGTCGGCATTGAGGCCGAACATCTGCCAGGTTTCCGCCATGTGATCGGAGAGCGGCGCCACGGCCCGGATGATCTTGTTCTTCGGTCCAGCAATCGTGATTTCCCGCGCATGCAGGTGAAGCTTGTGGGGCAGACCCGGCAGGTCCAACTCTTCGTCGCCATATTTGCCGTCGCCCACGATGGGATGACCGATCGCCGCCATGTGAACGCGAAGCTGGTGGGTTCGGCCGGTGACCGGCATCAGTCCCACCCAGGCGCAACGTCGCGCCGCCGCCTCGATAACTGCATAGTACGTCGTTGCGGGTTTTCCGGACTTGGGGTCGACCTGGACGCGCTCGCCGCCCTTGCCGGGCAGCTTGGCGAGTTTGGCGTCGACTTTTCCCTCGTGCGGTCTCGGCACGCCGGAGACCATCGCCCAATAGATCTTCCGCGTGGTTTTGCGGCGGAACGATTCCGCCAGTTTGGCGGCGGCGGAGGCGCTGCGGCCCAGCAAAAGCACGCCGCTCGTGTCCTTGTCCAGCCGGTGCACCAGGCGCGGACGTTCCTTGGCCCCGAACGTCAGGGCGTCCAGCATGGCGTCGAGATGCCGGGTCGTGCCGCTACCGCCCTGGACGGCCAGTCCCGCCGGCTTGTTGATGGCCAGCACGTCGTCGTCCCGGTAGATCACGCGGGCCTGCAGGTCCGCTGTTTCGTCCCTGCCGAGCTTGATCCGCGCCGGTTTCTTTTTGGGCTTGCCGCCTACTTCACCGATTGGCGGCACCCGGATTTGCTGACCGGCGGCCAGCCGTGTCGAGGCCTTGGCGCGGGCGCCGTCGATGCGCACCTGTCCCTTGCGGATCATCTTTTCCAGGCGGCCGTGACCCAGCGCCGGATAGTGACGCTTGAACCAGCGGTCGAGGCGGATGTCGTCGTCTTCACCGGTCACCTCGACCATTTGAACGCCCGTCACGACAGCACCACCCGCATCACGGCAAGGCCGGCGAACAGCGCGAGGATCGACGCGACGACCGATACGGCGACGTAGCCCACCGCCGCGAGCCCGGCGCCCCGTTCGAACAGCGTGGCGAAATCCAGTGAAAACGTCGAAAACGTGGTGAAAGCGCCGAGGCAACCGACGGTCATGAAGGCGCGCAGTTCATTGCTCACGTTCCAGCGCAGCGCCATCACCTCGATCAGCGCGCCCATGAGGAACGAGCCGATAACGTTCACGGAAACCGTACCCCAGGGAAAGCCCGGACCCGCCAGCCGCATTACGTAGGCGGAAACGAAATGCCGGCCCAAGGCACCGAATGCACCGCCCGCGGCGATCGCCAACAACATTTTCACGCGCCGTCCCCCTCGTCCCGTTTGTCGTCCCGCAGTTTCGCCCAGTAGGCCAGACGCTTGGCCACCTCGCGCTCGAACCCCCGCTCCGTCGGCTGGTAGAAGCTTTGGCGCGGCAGATCATCGGGAAAATAGTTCTGGCCGGAAAATCCTTCGGCCGTGCCGTGGTCGTATTCGTACCCCTTGCCGTAGCCCAGGTCCTTCATCAGGTTCGTCGGCGCGTTGAGGATATGCATGGGCGGCATCAGGGAGCCGGTCTCCCGGGCCGCCCTTGTGGCGCCGCCAAGCGCCGTATAGGCCGCATTGGATTTGGGCGCCGTGCCGAGATAGATGACGGCCTGCGCCACCGCCAGCTCGCCCTCGGGCGAACCCAGGAATTCGTAGGCGTCCTTCGCCGCGTTGGCTTGGACAAGCGCCTGCGGGTCGGCAAGACCGATATCTTCGACGGCGAACCGGACCAGCCGCCGAAGAATGTAGAGCGGCTCCTCGCCACCCGCCAGCATGCGGGCCAGCCAGTAGAGCGCGGCATCGGTGTCGGATCCCCGCAACGACTTGTGCAGGGCGCTGATAAGGTTGTAGTGGCCTTCCTGGGATTTATCGTAGACCGGTGCACGGCGCTGCACCGTGGCTGCCAGGCCAGCCGTATCCAGCATTTCGTCGTCCGGCAACGCAAAGAGTTCCTCGGCGAGGTTATAGACGAAGCGCCCGTCGCCGTCTGCCATGGCCCTGAGCGCTGCCCGCGCGTCCCCGTCTAGAGGCAGTTCGCGCCCCTCCTCCGCTTCGGCGCGCTTGAGCAACTGTTCCAGGGCCGTGTCATCCAGTCGGTTGAGCACGAGCACCTGACAGCGCGACAACAACGCCGCGTTCAGTTCGAAGGACGGATTTTCCGTCGTCGCGCCGACGAGGATGACCGTGCCGTCTTCGACGTAAGGCAGGAAGGCGTCCTGTTGCGACCGGTTGAAGCGATGGATTTCATCGACGAACAACAAGGTGCCCTGGCCCTGCTCCCGCCGCGCCTTGGCGGCGTCGAAGGCCTTGCGCAGATCCGCCACGCCGGAAAATACCGCCGACAATTGTTCGAAGTACATACCGGTATGGTCGGCCAGCAATCGGGCAATGGTGGTTTTGCCGGTCCCGGGCGGCCCCCAGAAGATCAGCGAGGCGAAACGATCCGCCGCCACCATACGGCCCAGCGGTCCACCCTCCGCCAAGATCTGTTCCTGGCCGACGACCTCCCCGAGATTTTTCGGCCGCAACCGGTCGGCCAGGGGCCGCGGCGCACCGTCGGAAAGGCCGGCTGCCTCGAACAGATTGCTCATCAGCGAACCACCACGTTGAGCACCTGTTCGCCCCGCCGAATGGCAATACGCCATTCTTCCGGCTCTTTATCCATAGCATTAACTGCGTCCGATACTTTATTGATATCAATATTATTTATCTTCAATAAAATATCGCCCGGCCGAAGCCGGAGGCGGCTTGCGCGACTGCCGTTGGTAAGCTCCAGAACGATGACGCCGCGAATCTGGGTGCCGAGTCCGAGCTCCTCCGCAAAGGCCGGCGAAAGGTTGCCAATGGTGGCACCGGCAAGGATATGCTTCCGCGGCAGTTCGGTGACGTTGCGTGGCGGCTCCTCGGGTGCCGGGACGAGATTGATTCGCACGGATCTCAGCTTGCCCCGGCGCAGGATCGTCAACGTCACGACGCCGCCGAGAGGCTTGGTGACGACGCGAAACTGCAGGCCTTGGGGATCAAAGATGTCGCGGCCGTCCACTTGCGTCACGACGTCGCCGATCCTCAAGCCCGCCTCTTCCGCCGGGCCGCCCTTGTAGATCGAGTTGATCAGCACGCCGCCGGGCCGATCGAGGCCGTTTGCGGCGGCGAGGTCGCGGGTTACGGCTTGACCTGAAGCGCCGAGCCAGGGCCGGACGATGCGCCCGCCCCGGGCGGCGCTGTCGACGATCAAGCGCACCATGTTCGCTGGAATGGCAAAGCCGATGCCGATGGAACCGCCGGTTTTGGAGAAGATCGCCGTATTGACGCCTGCCAGCCTGCCGTCCATGGTCACCAGCGCGCCGCCGGAATTGCCTGGATTGATGGCGGCGTCGGTTTGGATGAAAAAGCTGTAGTCCGAAACGCCAACCTGGGTTCGGGCGAGCGCCGAAACAATACCGCTGGTCACGGTCTGACCGACGCCGAACGGATTGCCGATGGCCAGAACCAGATCGCCGACTTCCAATTCGTCGGAATCCATGAATTCGAGGAAGGCAAAGCTTTCCCGGCCGGAATCCATGCGCAGGACGGCCAAATCGGTACGTTCGTCCTTGAGGATGACCTTGGCTTCGAACTCGCGCCGGTCGGAAAGGGCCACGATGATCTGATCCGCCCCCTTGACGACATGGTGGTTCGTCACCACCAGGCCGTCGGCCCGCACGATGACGCCGGAGCCCAGCGAATTCTGGATGCGCTCCCGCGTCCCGCCCCGTCCGAAGCTGTCGCCGAAGAAGCGGCGGAAGAACGGGTCATCGAAAAAGGGAGAGCGAAAGCGGGTTTTGACGACCGTCCGCGTGTAGATGTTGACGACGGCCGGCTTCACCATGCGCACCAGCGGCGCATAGGACAGCATGATCTGATCGCGGTCTTCCGGCAGGACCCTTTTTTGCGCTTGGGACGGCATCGCGAATGCGACCGCCAGCAGCAAACCGACGGCAAGCGTGGCCGCCCTTCGCCTAAACAATCCTTGCAAGCCCAACCAAATCATCAAATCGTCTTTCCTTTCAGAACTCGGGTGGATGTTAATCTAACGCCTCAAACGGAAAAGGGCAGCCCAATAGGCTGCCCTCTCCGACAAGCGCGAAATCGCGCTCAAACCTTGTCCCCGCTTTATGCGGCGGCGTCGGCCAACTCCTCGTCATCGTCGTCACCGGGCACCGGACCGGAGTCCTGTCCCTTGGCGTCGACGTCGCGGTCGACCAACTCGATGACGGCCATCGGCGAGGCATCGCCGTAGCGGTAGCCGGCTCGGAGAACCCGGGTATAGCCGCCCGGACGGTCGGCATAGCGTTCCGCCAGGACCGTGAAGAGCTTGTCGACCAGCTTGGCGTCGGGAATGACGGCCAGGGCCTGCCGGCGGGCGTGAAGGCCGCCGCGTTTGCCGAGGGTGATCAATTTGTCGACCACGCCGCGAAGCTCCTTGGCCTTGGGCAAAGTCGTCTTGATCTGTTCGTGCTTGACCAGCGCGGCCGCCATGTTGCGGAACATGGCCTTGCGGTGCGAACTGGTGCGGTTGAGCTTTCGCCCACTCCTGCGGTGACGCATCTATCGTCTCCTGAACCTAATACCTGAGCCTGAAACCGGGGCGCCGCTAGAACGGCTCCTCGAGCTTCTTGGCCATTTCCTCAATGTTCTCCGGCGGCCAGTCCGTCACCTCCATGCCGAGGTGAAGACCCATTTGCATGAGAACTTCCTTGATCTCGTTAAGCGACTTGCGGCCGAAATTCGGCGTCCGCAGCATTTCCGCCTCGGTTTTCTGGATCAAATCGCCGATGTAGACGATGTTGTCGTTCTTGAGGCAGTTGGCCGAACGGACCGAAAGCTCCAACTCGTCGACCTTGCGCAGCAGGTTGCGGTTGAATTCCGGCTCCTCGCGCTCTTCCACCGTTTCGCGGACCGTCGGCTCCTCGAAGTTGATGAAGAGCTGCAACTGGTCCTGCAGAATGCGCGCGGCAAGGGCCACGGCATCGTCCGGCGAAACCGTACCGTCGGTTTCGAGATCCAGGATCAGCTTGTCGTAATCCAGCACCTGGCCTTCGCGTGTGTTTTCGACCTTGTATGAAACGCGGCGCACCGGGCTGTAGAGGGCGTCGACCGGGATCAGGCCGATGGGCGCATCCTCGGCCCGGTTCTGGGCCGCCGGCACATAACCCATGCCGGTTTCGACGGACAGTTCCATCGACAGCGTGGCGGCGTCATCCAGGGTGCAGAGCACCAAATCGGGATTGAGAACCTCAACGTCGTGGCCCGGATCGATATCGCCGGCGGTCACCTCGCCCGGCCCTTTGGCCGTCAGAGACATGCGGCGCGGGCCGTCAGCGTGGCTGCGCAGCGCCAGTCCCTTGATGTTGAGGACGATGTCGGTGACATCCTCCCGCACGCCGGGGATGGACGAAAACTCGTGCAACACGCCGTCGATCTGGATCGACGTCACCGCCGAACCCTGCAACGACGACAGCAACACGCGGCGCAGCGCATTACCCAGCGTCAGGCCGAACCCGCGTTCCAGCGGTTCGGCGACGATGGTCGCACTGCGGTCGGCATCGACGCCGCTCTCGACGTCGAGTTTGTGGGGCTTTATCAGCTCTTGCCAGTTCTTGTGAATCACGCGATCACCCTTATGCCCATTTCGGTGCCAAACCTGAATGTCCGCCATTCCGGCCTGCCGCACCCTATTTCTTCACGTACGGCGGAAATCCGCCGCAAATCTCATAACTTAGTCGCTCCGCAAAGCGCGGAGGTTACACCTAGACGCGGCGGCGCTTCGGCGGACGGCAGCCGTTGTGCGGGATCGGCGTCACGTCCGTAATGGCGGTCACCGTAAAGCCGACGACCTGCAGTGCCCGCAAGGCGGATTCACGTCCCGAGCCCGGCCCTTTGACCTGAACTTCGAGTGTCTTCACGCCATGCTCCATGGCCTTGCGGCCCGCATCTTCCGCCGCCATCTGGGCTGCGTAAGGGGTCGATTTACGCGATCCCTTGAAGCCCTGCTGACCCGCCGACGCCCACGAGATCGTATTTCCCTGCGCATCGGCAATGGTGATCATCGTGTTGTTGAACGTTGCGTTGACGTGCGCCACGCCGGAGGTGATGTTCTTCCGCTCGCGACGACGAACTCGACTGGTATCCCGCGCCATAATTTCTACCTTCTAACCGCTTTGGCCTTCCCGCGAACGGGAGTGCAATTACTTTTTCTTGCCCGCAATCGCCCGGGCCGGACCCTTGCGCGTCCGGGCGTTCGTGTGCGTCCGCTGACCGCGCACCGGCAGTCCGCGGCGATGCCTCAAACCCCGGTAGCAACCGAGATCCATCAGGCGTTTGATATTCATCGAGGTCTCCCGGCGAAGGTCGCCTTCGACCAGGTAATCGCGGTCGATGATCTCACGAATTTGAATGACCTCGGCGTCCGTCAGTTCGTTGACGCGCCGCTCTCTCGGAATCGAGGCTTTGGCACAAATCTCGGTGGCCTTGGTGCGGCCGATGCCGAAGATGTAGGTCAAGCCGATTTCGACCCGTTTGTTGGTCGGAATGTTAACGCCAGCTATACGCGCCACGACCGTAACTCCTTATTTGTTTTCAAGCACTTGAGCTTTGTTTCAAAAGGCTTCATTTCAGCACAAAATGCCCCGCACCGGGTCACTGACCCGGGGCAAAAGGCCCTGAGAAATACGCTTTTCGCGGCTCCAATGATTGGGTGCCGGATTATTGGTAAATCCCGTGCCTAAGTCAACCATTTACGCGGCCTCCATGGCCATAACGATACTTTTTTCGACCGCCTGCATATCCGCCATACCGTCGATCGTATGCAGCTTGCCGCGCCCCTGGTAATAGGGCAGCAGCGGGGCCGTCTGATCGTTGTAGGCCTTGAGGCGGATGCGCACGGAATCGGCGTTGTCATCGGCCCGGCGCTCGAACTCCGTCCCGCCGCAATTGTCGCATTTGCCCTCGACCTGGGTCGGTTTGAAGGTGTCGTGATAGCCAGCCTTGCAGTTGACGCAGGCGAAACGGCCCGAGATGCGCTCGATCAGCGCCTCATCGTCCACCGACATCTCGATTACCAGACGCAGTTCCATGCCCTTTTCGTCCAAGAGCTTGTCCAGCGCCTCGGCCTGGGCGACCGTGCGCGGGAAGCCGTCGAGCACAAACCCGTTCGCACAATCCGGTTCCTCGATCCGGTCCGACAGCATGGCGATAACGGTGTCGTCGTCAACCAGATCGCCGGCCGCCATGATTTCCTTGACGCGCAGACCCACGGGCGTTTCCGCGGCGATGGCAGCCCGCAGCATCTCGCCGGTCGAAAGCTGCACGAGACCGTGCTTCTCCTGTAAGCGGCTGGCCTGGGTGCCCTTACCGCAGCCCGGCGGGCCCAGCAGGATCATGTTCATCAGCGCGGTCATCGACGCTTGCCCCTGATCTTGGACTTCTTGATCAGGCCTTCGTACTGATGGGCAAGCAGATGCGACTGGATCTGACCGACCGTATCCATGGTCACCGTCACGACGATCAACAGCGACGTGCCGCCGAAGTAGAACGGGACGGCGTACTGCGAAATCAGAATTTCCGGCAGCAGGCAGACCGCGGAAAGGTAGGCCGCGCCGACAACAGTGAGGCGGGTAAGAACATGGTCGAGGTATTCCGACGTGTTCTTGCCCGGCCGGATGCCCGGGATAAAGCCGCCATATTTCTTGAGGTTGTCTGCCGTGTCCGACGGATTGAAGACCACCGCCGTGTAGAAGAAGCAGAAGAAGACGATGCCTGAAAGGTACAGCAGCATGTAGAGCGGCTGTCCGCGTCCCAGGAGTGCCGTAATGGTCGTCAGCCATTCCGGTCCCGTCCCGGCCGAGAAGTTGGCCATTGTGATGGGCAGCAGCAGCAGCGACGAGGCGAAGATCGGCGGAATGACACCGGCGGTATTGAGCTTGAGCGGTATGTGCGAACTTTCGCCGCCGAACATCTTGTTGCCGACCTGGCGCTTGGGATACTGAACGACGATGCGGCGCTGGGCGCGTTCCATGAAAACGATGAACATGATCACGGCGGCGACCATGACCAGCAGGAACAGGATGAACAGGGTCGACAGGGCGCCCGTGCGGCCCAGTTCCAGGGTGCCCACCAGGGCGCTCGGCAGTTCCGCGACGATGCCCGAGAAAATGATCAGCGAGATGCCGTTGCCGATGCCGCGCGCGGTGATTTGTTCGCCCAGCCACATCAGGAAGATTGTGCCGCCCGTCAGGGTAATGACCGTAACGGCGCGGAAGTAGAGGCCGGGTTCCGCGACGGCGGGTCCTTGCGAGCCGGACATGCTTTCCAGACCGACGGCAATGCCGTAGGCCTGAACGGCCGCCAGCATGACGGTGCCGTAGCGGGTGTATTGATTGATCTTCTTGCGGCCCTGCTCGCCTTCCTTCTTGAGCGCCTCCAGGTGGGGCGACACCGTCGTCATCAACTGAATGATAATCGACGAGGAAATGTAGGGCATGATGTTGAGGGCGAAGATCGTCATGCGCCCGAGCGCGCCGCCCGCGAACATGTCGAACATGCCGAGGATGCCGCTTTGGTTCTGCCGGAAGATATCCTGCAGGACGCCGGGATCAATGCCGGGCAACGGAATGTAGGTGCCCAGGCGATAGATGATCAGCGCGCCAAGCGTGAACCAGATACGCTTCTTCAGTTCCGTCGCCTTGGCAAAGGCGCCGAAATTGATATTCGCGGCTAGTTGTTCGGCGGCAGAGGCCATCAATTATGCTCCCAGTGAGCGCATATGGGGATTACTCGGCGTCCTTACCAGACTTGGCGTCGTCATCGCCGGCTTTTTCCGCCTCCTTGGCGGGAGCCGCTACGGTAACCTTGCCGCCGACGGCCTCAACGGCCGCGATCGCCGCCTTGGAGGCGCCGCTGACTTCGATGTTGAGTTTGGCCTTTAGCTCACCCTTGGCCAGCAGCCGGACGCCATCCTTGACGCGGCCGACGACGCCGGCCTCTTTCAGGACATCGATCGTCACGGGCTTCTTGGGGTCGAGCTTCCCGGCATCAACCGCGGCCTGCAGGCGGCCGATGTTGACCGGCTCGAAGACCTTGCGGAAAATGTTGTTGAAGCCGCGTTTCGGCAGACGCCGGTGCAGCGGCATCTGGCCGCCCTCAAATCCCTTGATGGCGACGCCGCTGCGGGATTTCTGGCCCTTGTGGCCGCGGCCCGCGGTCTTGCCGGTGCCGGAAGCGATGCCGCGTCCGACCCGGGTGCGGGCCTTGCGAGCGCCTGCATTATCCGAAAGCTGATTGAGTTTCATGAGCTTTTTCCTGCTTACAAACCCGGCCGAACGCGGTTAGCCGGCTTCCTCGACGCGCACAAGGTGCGAAACCTTCTTGATCATGCCGCGCACCGACGGCGTGTCTTCCAACACGCTGGTGCGGTGCAGCTTATTGAGGCCCAGGCCGACCAGCGTCGCCCGCTGATCCTTGGGACGGCCGATCGGGCTTTTGATCTGGGTGACCGTTACGGTCTGCTTCTTCTCGGCCATCGGACTACTCCTGGGCGTCGTCCGCGGACTTGCCGCGACGGCCCACGATCTCGCTCACCTTCTTGCCGCGGCGGGCGGCGACGGAACGCGGCGACATCATGCGGTCCAGCGCGTCAAAAGTGGCTTTGATCATGTTGTAGGGGTTGGAGGTGCCGATGGACTTGGTGACGATATCCTGGACACCCAGGGTCTCGAACACGGCGCGCATCGGACCGCCGGCAATGATGCCGGTACCCGGAGGGGCGGCCCGCAGAACCACACGCCCGGCGCCGAATCGGCCTTTGACGTCGTGATGCAGGGTCCGGCCTTCTCGCAGCGGCACGCGGATCATGTTCTTCTTGGCGCTTTCGGTAGCCTTGCGGATGGCTTCGGGAACTTCCCGCGCCTTGCCGTGACCGAAACCGACGCGGCCCTTCTGATCGCCGGCGACGACCAGTGCGGCGAAGCCGAAACGGCGACCGCCTTTCACCACCTTGGCGACGCGATTGATGCCGACCAGCTTGTCGACCAGTTCGCTTTCGCCGCGCTCCATATGTTGCGAAGACATTCTTTATTCCTTCCGCATTAGAAGTTCAGGCCGCCTTCGCGCGCGGCTTCCGCCAGCGCCTTGACTCGGCCGTGAAAGAGATACCCACCGCGGTCGAAGGCAACCTCGGTAACGCCGGCGGCCTTGGCCCGCTCGGCGACGAGGGTTCCGACCTCGGCGGCGGCTTCCTTGTTGCCGCCGGAGGAAAGCTTGGCACGCATGTCCTTTTCCAGGCTCGACGCGGCGGCCAGGGTCCGGCCCTGGGCATCGTCGATGATCTGGGCGTAGATGTGCTTGCCCGAACGATGGATGCTGAGACGCGGGCGTCCCGTACCCCGTTTCGCCAGACTGCTGCGGACGCGGGCCTTGCGGCGTTCAAAAAGTGATTTTTGCTTGCTCATGATCCGGCGGTCCTACTTCTTCTTGCCTTCCTTGCGGAAGATCTGTTCGTCGGCGTAGCGCACGCCCTTGCCCTTGTAGGGTTCCGGCTTGCGGTAGGCGCGGATTTCCGCGGCGACCTGGCCGACCACCTGCTTGTCGGCGCCGGAAATAGCGATCGCCGTAGGACGTTCGCACTTGATTTCGATGCCGTCCGGGATGGGATAGTGGACGTCGTGGCTGAAACCGAGCTGCAGGTTGAGGGTCTTGCCCTCGACCGCGGCTCGGTAGCCGACGCCGACAATCTCCAGGTTGACGGTAAAGCCCTCGGAAACCCCGAGCACGATGTTGTTGGCCAGGGTCCGCTGCATGCCCCACATGTTGCGAGCGCGCTTGGTGTCACTGCGCGGCAGAACGACGACGCTGCCGTTTTCCTGCTTGGCTTCGACATCGTCGACGAAGGTCATCGCCAGTTCGCCCTTCGGCCCCTTGGCTTTGAAATCCTGGCCGTTCAATTCGACGGTTACACCGTCCGGAATGGCGACAGGTTTTTGTCCGATACGAGACATGACGCTTCCTAAATCACGTTACAGAGGACTTCGCCGCCGACGTTGGCCTCGCGGGCTTCGGCGTCGGACATGACGCCCCGCGGGGTCGACAGGATGGCGATGCCGAGGCCGTTGCAAATCCTCGGCAGGTCCTTGATCGATGAATAAACGCGACGGCCCGGCGTCGACACGCGGTCGATCGTGCGGATGACGGGTTCGCCTTCGGAATATTTCAGCTCGATGACGAGTTCGGGCTTGGTCGGATTGCTCTCGTCCTTTTCCCAGCCGCGAATGTAGCCCTCGCGCTTGAGCACATCGAGCACGTTGCTGCGGAAATTCGAGGCAGGCGATTTGACCCTGCCCAGGCCGGCGCGTTGTCCGTTGCGGATACGCGTCAACATGTCACCGATGGGATCGGTCATCGACATCTTCGGCTCTCCTCTACCAGCTCGACTTGACCATGCCGGGGATCTGGCCGATGGAAGCCAGATCGCGCAGCGCGATCCGCGACATTTTGAGTTTGCGGTAATAGCCGCGCGGACGACCGGTCACCTCGCAGCGGTTGCGGATGCGGGTCTTCGAGCCGTTGCGCGGCATTTCCGCCAATTTCAGGCGGGCGGCGAAGCGCTCCTCCTGGGGCAGCGACGGGTCCTTGGCGATGGCGCGCAGGCGTTCCCGCTTGGCGGCATCCCGTGCGACGGTCCGCCGACGCCGGTTGTTCTTCTCGATGGCACTCTTTTTAGCCATTTCGACTTTCTCCTTTTTCGACGGATATCATTTACGGAACGGCATACCGAATTCGGCGAGAAGCTCACGCGCTTCGTCGTCGGTGTCGGCAGTCGTCACAATGATCACGTCAAAACCACGAACTTGGTCGACTTCGTCATATTCGATTTCGGGAAACACGATCTGCTCCTTGAAGCCCATCGCGAAGTTGCCGCGGCCGTCGAAGCTCTTGGCCGAAACGCCCTGAAAGTCACGCACGCGCGGCATGGCGATGTTGATCATGCGGTCGAGGAACTCGTACATGCGGGCGCGCCTGAGCGTCACCTTGCAACCGATATCCATGCCCTCACGAAGCTTGTAGTTGGCGACGGACCGCTTGGCCTTGTTGACCACCGGCTTTTGGCCGGCGATGGCGGTCAGGTCGGCCACGGCGCCCTTCATCAACTTCGAATCCTTGGCGGCCTCGCCGACGCCCATGTTGATAACGATCTTATCAAGCTTGGGAATCTGCATGGGGTTTGTGTAACCGAAGCGCTCCTGCAGCTTCGGCCGTACAACGTCTTTGTAATGTTCGTTCAAGCGGGTCATGTGACTATCCTAGAGATCGATGACTTCGCCCGACCGCTTGGCAAAGCGAACCTTGCGGCCATCGTCGAGGAATTTGTAACCAACGCGGGTCGCCTCGCCGGTCTTGGGATCGACCAGGGCGACGTTCGATACGGCAAGCGGGGCTTCCTTCTCGATGATGCCGCCGGCGCTCGTGCCGGTCGGACGCGTGTGCCGCTTGATCATGTTGACGCCCTGCACCAGGACGCGGCGCGCCTTGCGGTCGACGTTGAGGACGTTGCCCTTGCGGCCTTTTTCGCGGCCGGTGACAACGACGACCTCGTCGCCCTTTTTGATTTTGTATTTTTCGGCCATTACAGCACCTCCGGCGCCAGGGACACGATCTTCATGTGTTGGCGGGCTCTGAGTTCGCGGGTCACCGGGCCGAAAATACGGGTTCCGATCGGCTCACCCTGCGGATTGATCAAAACGGCGGCGTTGCGGTCGAACCGGATGGCGCTGCCGTCCTTGCGCCGAACTTCCTTGGCCGTGCGCACGATGACGGCGCGGTGCACGTCACCTTTCTTCACGCGGCCACGCGGAATGGCTTCCTTCACGGACACTACTATCGTATCGCCGACCGAAGCGGTGCGCCGCTTCGAGCCACCCAGCACCTTGATGCACTGGACTCGACGCGCGCCGGAGTTGTCGGCGACCTCAAGGTTTGTCTGCGGCTGAATCATCGAACTTTACCTTTATCAACGCACGTCGCGGATCACTCCGCGGACGGCAGAACTTCCCAGGTCTTCTTCTTGGAACGCGGACGGCATTCCTGAATACGGACGACGTCACCTTGCTTGAAGGTGTTTTCCTCATCGTGCGCGTGGTACCGCTTGGATTTGCGGATGAACTTCTTGTACAGCGGGTGCATGACGCGGCGGTCGACCTTGACGACGACGGTCTTGTCGCCGGCGTCGCTCACGACTTCACCTTGGAGGATGCGTTTGGGCATGCGTAGGCTCCGTTTAAGACGCAGGTTGCGCGGTGCGCATAATGGTTTTAATGCGGGCAATATCGCGGCGTACCTGCCGCATCCGCGCGGTGTTCTCCAGCTGCCCGGAAGCCCTCTGGAAGCGCAGGTTCAGCGCCTCTTTCTTGAGGTCCAGCAACTGGTCTTTCAATTCGTCGGGGGTCTTGCCCCTGATTTCCTCGGCTTTCATCGCCTACGATCCTTCACCTGGCCGCGTCACGATACGCGTGTCCACTGACAGTTTGGCCGCACCGCGCGAGAGGGCTTCGTGCGCGAGCGCCGGCGCCACGCCGTCCAGCTCGAACATCACCCGCCCCGGCTTGACCTTGGCCACCCAGAATTCCGGCGAGCCCTTACCCTTACCCATACGCACTTCCGTCGGCTTCTTGGAAACCGGCACGTCGGGGAAGATGCGGATCCAGATGCGGCCGGCACGCTTGATGTGGCGGGTGATGGCCCGGCGGCAGGCTTCGATCTGGCGCGCGTTGACGCGGCCCGGCGAAGTTGCCTTGAGGCCATAGGTGCCGAAGTTCAACGTGGTGCCGCCCTTGGAGTTGCCATGGATACGGCCCTTGTGGGCCTTGCGGAACTTGGTGCGCTTTGGTTGCAGCATGGTTCTAACTCTCTACTCGATGCCCGGCCTAGCGTTGGCCGGCTTCGGCCAGACGCTTGTCCTGCGCCATGGGATCGTGGGCCATGATCTCGCCCTTGAAGACCCAAACCTTGACGCCGCAGGCGCCGTAGGTGGTGAAACCGGTCGCTTCGCCGTAGTCGATGTCGGCGCGCAGGGTGTGCAGCGGCACGCGGCCCTCGCGGTACCATTCGGTCCGGGCGATCTCGGCACCGCCGAGACGGCCGGAACAGTTGATGCGGATGCCCTGGGCGCCGAGGCGGATGGCCGACTGGACCGAACGCTTCATGGCGCGGCGGAAGGCGACGCGGCGTTCCAACTGCTGGGCGATGTTCTCGGCCACCAGCTTGGCATCGATCTCCGGCTTGCGGATCTCGACGATGTTCAGGTGCACGTCGGAACCGGTCATCTTCGACAGCGTTTCGCGCAGCTTTTCGATGTCCGCGCCCTTCTTGCCGATGACGACGCCGGGACGGGCCGTGTGGATGGTGACGCGAGCCTTCTTGGCCGGGCGCTCGATGATGATGCGGCTGACGCCGGCCTGGGCCAGACGTTTTTCCAGGTAGGCCCGGATCGCCAGATCCTCATGCAGTTGCGTGCCGTAATCGTTGCCTTCGGCATACCAGCGGGAATCCCAGGTCCGGTTGATGCCGAGACGAAGCCCGATCGGATTAACTTTTTGGCCCATTACGCAATCTCCTCGCGCTCTCGCACGACAACGGTTATCTGGCTGAAAGGTTTCTTGATACGGCCGACGCGGCCACGGGCGCGGGCGCGCCAGCGTTTCATGACCATCTGCTTGCCGACGAAGGCTTCGGCCACGAAGAGCCGGTCGACGTCGAGCTGATGATTGTTCTCGGCATTGGCGACGGCCGACTGCAAGGCTTTCTTGACATCGCCCGCAATACGACGCTTGGAGAACGTCAGGCTGGCCAGGGCCGCCTCGACATCCTTGCCGCGAATGGTCTGCGCCACCAGATTGAGCTTCTGCGGGCTGACCCGAAGATTGCTCGCCACGGCGCGGGCGTCGCTGTCGGGCAGGCGGCGGGGAGCGGATTGCTTACCCATCGTCAGACCCTCTTCGCTTTCTTGTCGGCGGCATGGCCGTGATAGGTGCGGGTCGGGGAGAACTCGCCGAGCTTATGCCCGACCATGCTCTCGTTGACCATCACCGGAATAAACTTCTGGCCGTTGTAGACGCCGAACGTCAAGCCGACGAACTGCGGCAGGATCGTCGAACGGCGCGACCAGGTCTTGATGACCTCCTTGCGTCCCGACTGCCGTGCGGCTTCCGCTTTCTTAAGCAGATAACCGTCAACGAACGGACCTTTCCAGACTGAACGTGCCACGGTAGGCGCTCCTTATCGTTTCTTTTTCAGGTGGCGGCTGCGCATGATGAACTTGTCGGTCGACTTGTTCGAACGCGTGCGCTTGCCCTTGGTCGGCTTGCCCCAGGGGGTCACCGGATGGCGGCCGCCGG
>CAYFKJ010000002.1:822680-881116 GCA_964343605.1 uncultured Rhodospirillaceae bacterium | reverse complement strand
CGATCGTGCCCACATTGCAGTGCGGCTTCGTGCGTTCAAACTTTTCTTTAGCCATCGCCTGTCGTTCCTAGAAAGCTGCAGTTTCGGTTTGTGTCTTTAGTCTCAAATTCGAATTTCGTTCGTCGTCGTCGTTTTTTTTTCGGCGCGATCGGATTATCCGACGCGGCGGAATTTTGGAGCGGGTGACGGGGATCGAACCCGCGTCACCAGCTTGGAAGGCTGGGGCTCTACCATTGAGCTACACCCGCATAAGATCTACGCCTGCGTTACTTCTCCGTCAGCCAACTCGCGTTTCCGCTAAACCCTTATGAAATCCTGATATTTCAGCGCCGAGCAATTTTTGTTCCGGTCCGTGGTGGAGGGAGTTGGATTCGAACCAACGTAGGCATAGCCAACGGGTTTACAGCCCGTCCCTTTTAACCACTCAGGCACCCCTCCGAACGGAAACGGAACAGCCATGAATTCGGTAGGGCGAAATATCGGGTTTTAGGGTCCCTTGTCAACTTGAAATGCCAACTTCAAAAAAACAAACAACCCTACCTGCCGCCAGGACCTTTTAACGGGCCGCCGCGCGACATGGGTTGCTTGTTTTGATGAAGCCGCAATATAAGACCCAACATGAAGTCACGCAAGCCACCATCAAAAAGAAATAAGAATAGCCGAAATCGTCCTCGCGGGGCACCAGATTCGTCCGGTCACGACAGCGAAAGGTTGATATTCGGCGTGCACGCCGTCGCCGCGGCCTTGCGCAATCCGGCGCGGACCTGCCGGCGGTTGCAGTTGACCAAGGACGGCACCCGCCGCATGGAACCCCAATTGGCGGAGATTTCGCGCCCCGGAATGGCGCTGGAGACCGCCGAAAAAGAGGCCATCGAAACCCAACTGCCGACCGGTGCGGTGCATCAGGGCATTCTCCTGCATACCGAACCGTTGGCGCGTGTGGCGCTTGAGGCTATCACATCGGATGATGCCGGAAACGGTGGACCGCTAATCGTGCTCGATCAGGTTACGGATCCCCACAATGTAGGCGCCGTCCTGCGGTCCGCGGCAATTTTCGGTGCGGCAGGCGTAATCGTGCCCGAACGCAATGCACCGCCGCTATCCGGCACCTTGGCCAAGGCGGCGTCCGGGGCAGCTGAAATCGTTCCGCTGGTCCGCGTCACCAACCTGGCGCGCGCGCTCGATCAATTGGCGAAACGGGGCTACTGGCGGATCGGCCTGGATGCGGCGGGCGATACGCTGCTGGCCGACGCCCAAACCGACGCCAAAACGGTTTTGGTTCTGGGAGCGGAAGGAGCGGGGCTGCGGCGCCTGACGGCGGAAAAATGCGATGTCCTGTGCCGTTTGCCCATGGTTTCCGACAGCGGAAGGAAGGCTGCCGTCGACAGCCTCAACGTTTCCAACGCGGCTGCGGTGGCGCTTTACGAACTGATCCGTAAAGGCTGATTTCAGGCAAGCGACCGGCAGCTGGGTTCAGCCGGCGGTCAGGCCCGCACCTTCGATGCCGGCGATGGCGGCGATCTCATCATTGTCGGAATTGTCGCCGCTGACGCCGACCGCACCGACGACCTCGCCTTCCGCGTCACGGATAAGCACGCCGCCCGCCACCGGCACAAACCGGCCGCCTGATGCGGCGGCCACAGAAGCCAGGAAGGCCGGGCGGTCGGTGTTGTTTGCCCCGACCTTCCGGCTGGAGATGCCGAAGCCTAAGGCGCCGTAGGCTTTGCCCGTGGCGATTTCAACCCGCAGGATGCCCGACTTGTCTTCCCGCTGCAGAGCCACCGCATGACCGCCCGAATCGAGGACCACAACCGTTAACTGCTGAAAGTTCTCAGCCCGGCCCTTTTCGAGAGCGCCTGCTACAATCTGATTAGCTTGGGCCAGCGTGATTTGAGACATGAGATTTCTGTCCTTTCGGGAAACTCCGCCTGAGGGAATGATAGGGGATCGGGAGTTTACAAAGATAGCCTTGTACTGGTCCCTGCGCCGCAGTAATCTCCCGCCGCATTCGGGCTGGCATAGCTCAACTGGTAGAGCACTTGATTTGTAATCAAGGGGTTCCGGGTTCAAGTCCTGGTGCCAGCACCATCACCCCGCCTCGCGCACCTTCGCCTTGCCGAGAAGGCCTTCCAGAATATCGATATCGATGGGTTTGTGGATGGCGCCGGCAACGTTGAGGCCGCGTTCCTGGGCCAGACGTTCCGCGATCGCCAGCAAGCCCTCGTCAAAGCCGCTGATCAGGATCAACGTGGAGCGGCAATTCCGCTCGGCGAGAAAGCTGATCAATTCGATGCCGTCCATGTCCGGCATGGTCAGATCCAGGACCATCACATCGAAATCGCCGGAATAATTGTCGACGAATGCTACCGACTCCGTGAATGACGTCACTTCGTAATCAAGGTCCTCGGCGACCTCGCAAACGAAATCGCAAATTTCCCGAACGTCGTCGATAACGAGCAGTTTCTTCGTGATCGGCTCAGTCATTATGCATTTTCCAGCTTCTTATTGATGCCGGCGAGCGCCTTTTCCACGTCGCCGGTCTTTCCGCGGGTGAATGGTTCGATGGCTTTGTCCATCCTACCGATGTGGTCGGTCAGCCAATCATCGAGGAACTGTCGAATATCCTCGGCCAAGCCGTCATCGGTTTCAGCATTCTGGCGCTTCACGAAGTTGGCGATCTGTTGCTCAAGCTTCGCGTGCGCCAGCTTGTGCGCCGTGATATCGGGATAGCCGCAGACCTCCATCACCACTTCCTCGCGGCGAAAATGATCCGACGTGTAGGCCGCGAGATCAAACAGCAGGCGGCTTATCATGTCTGCGGTTTCGTCCGGATGTGAAACGGCGTGCATCCTGTTCAGCAGACCCAACAAGACGCGGTGATCGTCGTCGATCGCCCTTACGCCGACCGTCAAATCGTCCGACCAGATGACATGTTGCGGCTCGTCGAGATGCTTACGGACATGGGTAAGCAGTTGGTCCCGGGAAAAAGGCTTCGACAACAGGTTTGCCGCAAGATACTTGGCGAGCAGGTTACTGGACGCCAATACCTCCCCGGCGCGGCCGGTAAATCCGGAAACGAGCGCCGCTTTTATCGTCGGCCTCAGACGCTGAGCTTCGATTGCGACATCAAAACCGTTCAAGCCGCCGGGCATAATGACATCCGATATCACCATATCGATATCGCTCCGCTTCCTGATCAGGTCAAGCGCATCCTGTCCATTCGTGGCTGATATGACTTCGTATCCGGCGTCACGAAGATACGACACCGTGATATCAAGAATTTCGATCTCGTCATCGACGATAAGGAGGGTTTCGCTGCCCCGCTCGGACAATTTCTCCTCGGCGGGCGAGGCGCCGTCTTGGGAAACCGCGATACTCGTCGAAACCGGGAGATAAATTCTGAACGTTGTGCCCACGTCGGGTTCGGAATAAACCCGGATATGGCCCCCGGACCGTTTCACGAAGCCGTAAACCATCGCCAATCCGAGGCCCGTGCCCTTGCCCTTCCCCTTGGTTGTGAAGAAAGGCTCGAAAATCTGGTCGAGTTGATCCCTGACGATGCCGTGCCCCGTATCGCTCACCGATACCAGCACGAACTCGCCGGCTATATCCTCTACCCCGGCATTGGCGAACTGACTGTCGAGTACCACCTGTGACGTTTCGATGGTGAACGTGCCGCCGGCAGGCATGGCGTCCTTGGAATTCTGTGAAAGATTGACCAGAACATCCTCGAAATCGCCCGGATCGATATTCGTGTGGGCGATGCCCTCGGCAAGGTCATAGTTGATCTCAACCAGTTTCGAGACCGATTGCTCGATCAACGGGGATACGCCGCGGATGACCTCGTTGATGTCGACCGTACTCGTTCCCGCCGCCTCGCGGCGGGTGAAATCGAGAAGCTGTCTGGTCAGCGCCGCCCCTCGCGACGTCGCCTTGAGAGCGACGGCGACTTTCTTCGCAGCCCGTTCGTCCAGATTGGATTTGCGGCGCAGCAATTCAAGATTGCCCGACACGATGCCGAGGAGATTATTGAAGTCGTGGGCCAAACCGCCGGCAAGGTGGCCGATGGCGTCCATTTTCTGCGAACGCCTTACTCCCTCCTCCGCGCGTTTGAGCTCGGTAATGTCGAACACCGTACTCTGAACGACGGGCCGGCCATCCCACTCGACCCGCTCGTCGATCGATTCCAGCCATATCGTCTCGCCGTCTTTCCGCAAGCATCTGAACCGGTGCCTGGCATTTTGAGGTTTGCCCGCCATCCTGTCGTTGTGGTTGAGGGCGACACGTTCGCGATCCTCGGGATGGACCAAATCCAGAGAGTTTTCGGTTGCCAAGAATTCGAGCGTGTCCTCGTAGCCGAAAATCCGCGCCATGGAATCGTTGGCGAAAACGATGCCCTGATCGTCGTTGATGATGATGCCCTGGATGGATCCTTCAACCAGACGGCGGAATTTCCGCTCGCTTTCCATCTTTGCCTTCTCGGCCTCCCGGACTTGGCGGTATCTCGCCTCCCGATCGGCAATCTCTTTCAGTTCCCGCCTTCGCTCGGCTTGGATCCTCTCTTCCCGTTCTGCCGCGGTTCTGCGTTCCTCCTTTTCCAGGCGCGCCTTATCAATGGCGTTCTCCTTAAAGACCTCAACGGCGCGTGCCATCTCGCCGATTTCGTCCCCTTGCGTCAGGGCTTCAACGTTCACGCCGAGGTCCCCGGCGGCAAGCTTTGCCATGACCTCAGTCATATTCCGCACCGGCCGGGTAATGCCTCGCCCAATTACGAATGCCAACGCGGCGATACAAACGGCAAGCAGAACGACGATAAACGCCAGCACCACAAAATCGGTTCGGGCTGATTCCTGGACGCGCGACGTCAGGGTCAACAAATCGGCGGCAATCCGGTCTTCGATTGATTTCAGGATGTTGATCTTCTTCGTCATCTCCCCCCACCAGTGGCGGGGGTCGACGGCCACACGCCGTCCATTGGCGCCGCCGACAATGGCGATCTCCCGCATCCGTTCGACCTCCGCTGCGACCGGCCCTCCGACGCTTTTTCGGTAGAGGGCCGCCTGAGACTGCGTGGCGTTGCGCTGGAAATTGTCGAACAGCGCCTTTTGAACGGCGATGAGCTGGACAAATCGGACATACACCGGCGGCGAAAACGCATTGCGGGAGAAGCCTTGCGTTCCGATTGCGCGTTCCAATCCGGCATGGTCCTTGCCGCGCAGAAAATCGGTATAGGCGGATATGGCGCGGGTGACTTCGGCGTTCAGGCTAAGCGAGGTCATTTGTTCGACAATCGCCAACGACTTGGCGATTGTGGCGGTGTAATAGCCCGCCATCTGATTGACGGACAGTTTAAGTTCGTTGACGCCTTTTCGAGCCTTGTCCAGTTGGTCCAGAGCGTCATTGGTCAACTGAACATTGAAAACCATTTCGCTGCCGAATTCGGTAAGCGGTATGTCGTTCAGAGCCGACCTCAGAGCGATGCGCGTGCGATCCGTCTCTTTGCGCTGCAGGTTCAGTTCTTCTGTGAAATTGTGCCCGAAACTTGCGATGTAGCCGGTCGAAATTCCGCGCTCCCGCTGCAGCTCGTGAACGACGTCGCTGATGACGGACGCCAACTCTCCCAACTGGCCGAGGCTGGCCATTTTTGTTGCGGTTTCGTTTCGGTCCCACAAAAGCATGGCAGAAGCCGCGAACATGCCAAACAGGCCCAGGAGAGCCAGGAGCATAATGCGGTATCGAACAGGCAGGTTACTCATTGCAGGCAATTACTGATAGTACGCCGCCCGCACGGTGGGTCGCGGGCTCCCAACTTAAATCGAAACGCGATCCGCTTTGACGGCAAAGCGAATCCCCAGCGAATTTTTCACTGACCGCATCTAGTATAGGTATCAATTGTAACTGTCGTATTTCAGAAGCGTGCGGCATGACGACGCACATGGGAGCTCCCGGAATTGGATTGCCCGGGGCCCCAATCGCGATCTCAGTTTATGGCTATATCCAACGGCGGATCTTGCGCCCTCGGCCGTCTCTCAATTCGCCGGTCAGAAGAAGAATGAGATCGCCCAGCATCCAAAGCCCCAGGCCCCCGATGGTGAAGAGCTGAAGCCAGGCCTTCGCCTTATAGCCTAGGTAGAACCTATGGCCACCGAAAACGCCGAGAACGAGACAGAGGAGTATTGCCGAAACACGGCGGCAGTCCGACACCTCGCCTCCCGCTTCCGACTCCGGCGGCGCATCGAACATCGGCGGTCGGGTCGGCGCCGGCTCCACGAAATCTTCAGGCTCCTCGGTGCGTGGCCGCGCCCAGGGGGGAACGGCCTCCCCCTGCGGCGGGATCAGGTAGGCGACGATTGGTTCGGCGATGTTCTTGACGTGTTTTTCGCCGAGAGAGCGGTAGCCGAGGTCGAGTTTGTTCTTTACCTGCCGGTAAACGTCGCCGGAAATGCAAATACCGCCAGGCTCCGCGAGGCCTTCCAGCCGGGCGGCGATATTCACGCCATCACCCTGAATGTCGTCCGCTTCGATGACGATATCGCCCAAGTTGATGCCCATGCGGAAATCAAGCCGCCGGTTCGGCGGTTGCGCCGCCGCCCTGGCCGACAGTTCGTTCTGCATGTCTAGGGCGCAGCGGACGGCATCGGCGACCGTGTTGAATTCGGCCAGAAATCCATCACCGGTGTGCTTGACGATGCGGCCGTCGTAGGAGCCGACATGGGGGTCGATGACTTCAACCCTGGCGGAGCGCCACGCGCGGATGGTTTCATCCTCATTCTCGTTCATCAGGCGGGAATAGGAAACGATGTCGGCAGCCAGGATGGCGGCGAGTTTACGGGTAATGCTCTGGTCCGACATGTCCTAGCGCATCAAATCTCAGGCGGCTCCGGCCCCAAAAACCCGCTCGGCAAAAACCGGATAGGTTTCGGCGATATTTTCGGCAATCGGCCCGCGAATTAGGGCGAGCGTTTCAGCATCGGGCTCGGGAGAGGCGGCAACGTCCGGACTGAAATCAAATTCGAAGCCGGTGTTCTCCTGGATGTCGTCAAGCGTGTAACCCGGATGAACGCTGGTAAGGCGGAACCGATTGCGATCTGTATCGAAGGCGAACTCCGCCATATTGGTTATCAGGCATCTTGGCCCGCCGACGCGGTAATGCTCGGGTGGGCTGGTTCCCGGTGCGCTGACAAAATCGACCTTTGGCACCAGGACCCGGCGGCTGTGTTCCTCCCGGAACAGGATGACGTTGGGGACAAGATAATAAAGAAACGCGGATCCGAAACAGCCCGACCAACGCACGTCCGAGTTGGGATAGCCGCCGGCCCCAACCAAATTGATATTCGCCTCGCCGTCGATCTGGCCGCCGCCGAGGAAAAAGGCATCGATCCGACCCTGAGCGGCGCAATCGAAGATTTCCTGCCCGCCCGATGTGAAGGCGTTGTGACGCCGGCTGCCCAGGATGTTGACGACGACCTTGCCGCCGCTTTTGGCTCTAACCAACTGGGCTGCCGATCCCGGTATCGGGGACAACACCCCGACACAGATATGCCGGCAGTCCTCGAGATGCCGGGCGACCAGCGATATCAGCAGTTCCTCTCGGCTGTATTCCATGATCGGGTCAAGCCGCCTTCTGCGGTCGAGCCTTCAGTACATGCTCGGCCAAATATTCACGGAAGCCCTCGTCCGACCTGGCGTCACGGGCGTAGGCAGTCAGATGATCGTCGTCTCTGGGATAGCTTTCCATGAAACCGATCGGCCACGCCCCCTCCTTCGCCTCGGCGACGGCGTCGACGTAGAACGCCGGCAGGCACCCCGCCGTCGTCTCCTCGGCAGCGAGAAAATCGGTATCGACCACTTCCTCGACGGTGACCAGCGTTTTCGCCGCAGCATGAGCCAAGGTTGCGTTTTCACGCTCCCGCCCGATCCAAATGTTACCGTTACGATCCGCCTTGGCCGCATGAATGACGGCGACGTCGGGACGGATGGCGGGCAACAGCACGATCGGATCTTTCTTTCCGCCTTCCGCGAAGGGATTTTCGATGGTTTTCCAGTCTTCCCGTTGGACCATCAGATCGGCCCCGAGAATGCCGCGGATGGGCATGAACGGGATGCCCTTTTCACCGGCCTGCAAAGCGGCATAGATCGCCGGGCAGGTGGCGTCCATGATTTTCACCGCGCCGCTTCGAACGGCGGCAGCGAACCGTGGCGCCCCCCCGAATTCGCCAAGCGAGACGCCGGAAGTCTCGATCGTCGAAACGCACCCTGCGCCGACCAGCAGTTCGGCGGCGAAAACCCCTGTCGGGATTGTAATGAGATGAAGGTCGCGGGCCTTGCGCCGGATCAGCGCCCGGACGACGTCCATCGGTGCCCCGGAATCATCCTTGACGATGGCCAACGTGCAGCCGTCGGGAATCTGTGCCGCCAAATTTTCCACGCTGGTGAAAATTGAGCCCTCGTCACCAAAATTCGTCATGGATCCTCCTGGCCGTCGATACCCTGGCGGAAGCAAAATATGCTCATCGCTTGGCGTGATCTTGTCCGACTGAACGGGCGAAAGCAAGCAATGCGCCTTTGCCGCATGTTAACGTCTTGTACCTAGTGTTACCTGCCCCGACGGATCCCTGAAGGAACCGAGATCAACGCTATGATTGGCTGTCGTTTGGGCGGTCACGCGCCCTCGGACCTTTCCTCGTCGTCAGGTTTCGGATTTCGCCCAGCGGCGCGCGGCGAGAACCAGCCCTTGATGATACCCCAATATAGCTTAATCAGAACCAGGCCGCCGGCGACACCGCCCATTAGCATTTGCAACAGGAAGCTTCCGGTGCCGGGATCGAGGTAAGCGGCGGAGGCGGGGCCGATATGGACGAAGACCAAGACGGCGGGCAGCGCCCCCTTCACCAGCGGCCAATAGATGGTTTTCGTCATGCCAACCTCACACTGTTCGCCACCCCCGAACTTCAGTCGACCGCAATCAGTATCCGATAATACTTTCTATCTTATGAATGGGCACCGCCGGCGCGCAACCCGATCCGAGACATCAGGCGTTCAAGGCGCTCGAAAGGTCGTTCAGAATTGCATCGGCATCGTTCAACGATACTTCGTGGTACCAGTTGCCGTTGGGCACGACGCGTACGTTTGGACCCATGGAGCAAAGGCCCAGGCAGTGGATGCGGTCGATCTTCGCCGCCAAACCCCGTTCTTCGATGCCCGACTGAAGCGCTTCGGCGATGGCTTCGCTGTCTGAGCCTCCGCACGAAACTGATTTGGCGCCAAGGCGGACGTTGACACAGATCACGACGGTAACCTCGCCGCCGCCCGTTTCCAGATTTCCTTCGCTGACGATCATGCCCCCCTACTCCTCTGGTATATCGACCATATGACTGACGATGTCGCGCACGGAAATCATACCGACGAGTTCCCCCTCCTCGACCACCGGCATGTGACGAAATCGGCCCACCGCCATCATCTCGCGTATATCGGCAAGCGAATCATCAGGCTTGCAAGCGACGACGTCCGCCGTCATCAGATCGCGAACGGTGAGATCGGCCAAAACCGCACCATGGTCGGCCAGGCCCCTGACGACATCGCGTTCAGAAATCACGCCGATTATGCCTCCTCCTGCGTCGACGACGGCAAGCGCGCCGATGTGGTGCTCCGTCAATCGTTCCGCCAATTTCGTCATGGCGAGCTCGGGCTTAACGGTTGCGACTGCCGCCTTCGTCTCCAGTACCGTCCGTACGAGCATACCCGCCCCCTTTCGCGACCGGCGCCGCGATACCTTCATGACGGTTAGGTTGCGTCACTGGGACGCGATGTCAAGCGTATGAGTGGCTTTCGGGGCTTATTTGGCTTTTGCCGTCAGCTTGTCGGCCTTGATGATATTCTGATCGAGGCCGGCATCCTTGTTGGCGTCCATACCGAACGCCACCGCCATCAACTGACTGTAGAAGACCACCGGGATCTGGAAATCGGTGCCGAATTCCTTGTTGATCTCGTCCTGGTACATCTCGACGTTGGTCTGGCACAAAGGACACGGCGTCGCGATCACGTCGGCCTCGGCGTCCTTGGCGGCTTGCAGAATCTTCTTGATCAGATGCAGGGTCTTGTCGGGGCTCATCACAGAGACCGAACCGCCGCAGCATGACGTCTTGACGTCGTATTCCACGGCCTCCGCGCCGCAGGCCGCCACGAAGTCGTCAAGAAACTCCGGATCGTCGTAGGTGTCATAGTCGCCGCCGCCTTCGGTGCCGGCGAACGGCCGCACGGTCTGGCAACCGACATAGCCCGCGACCTTCAATCCCTCCAGCGGGTTGGTGACCTGCTCCTTGATGGCGTCGAGGCCGACCTCGTTGACCAGCACCTCGCAGGCGTGACGCACCTGAAGGTCGGCGTCGTAGGACATGTCCGCCGCCCCCAGCGCCTCGTTGACCTTGGAACGCAGTTTGACGTCTTCCTTGATTTTCTCGTTGACGCCGTGGGTGTTGAGGTAACAGGCGGCGCACGGCGTCAGGATGTCCTGCGGGCCCTGGGATTCGGCAATCGCCAGATTGCGGCCGGTCAACGCCGAGTTGGGCAGGTAGCCGCCCTCCACATGGCCGACGGAGGCGCCGCAGCAGTTCCAATCCTCCAGCTCTTCAAGCTCGATGCCGAGCTTCGGCGCGATGGCGCGGACGGATTTGTCGAGGTGGGCGGCGCTCGCCTCGGAGCTGCAACCCGGGTAGTAGGTGAATTTCTTGGATTCCGACATTGCCCTACTCCCCGCCCGCCGCTTCACGGGCTTCGATTTCGGCGGCCTTTGCGAGGATCGCCTTGAGGTCGCCGCGTTTCTTTATCTTGTAGGGCAGACCGATATGCATGCGCTTGGTCTTGATCATGGCCAGTGCGATAGGCAGGTTGGCGAGCCCCTTCTTGATGCCTTCAACGAAGCCGAAGGAGAAATAGTATTTGGCCGTCACCAGCCTTTCGTCGGTCCGCCCGAAAGTCGCGAGGCTCCACCAGAAGGCCTTGGAGAAGCGCGGCTGGTCTTCTTCCTTCGCGTACCCTTCGGCCACGGCGTAGGTGGCGAGGCTTTTAAGGATACCGGTCACCGGCACTTTGCGCGGACAGCGGACGACGCAGTTGTAGCAGCTGACGCAGTTCCACAGGGTGTCCGAGGTCAGCACGGCTTCCTTCATGCCGGCGCGGATCATCATGAAGGTCTTGCGAGGGCCGTTGTCCATCTCGGCCCCGATGGGGCACGAGCCGGAGCAGACGCCGCACTGCATGCACATGGCGACCATGTCGCCGCCTTCGACGTTCTCGTAGACCCAGCGGGCAAACCCGAGATCGTACTTGCGGCTCGAGACGGGGGCGGTTGCGGTGCTCATGCCTAAAACCCCTTGAACGGATTGAGGCCGATCTCGTCAACCTTTTCGGCCAGGTCGTTGAAGAGCTTGGGTATGCGGTGGGAATCGGTGATGGCGACCTCGTAGGTCTGCACCCGCTCCTCCTCCAGCATCATGCTCTTGAGCGTTTCGCCGATCTTGCCCATGCGTTCCTGTGCGATGGCGCTGCCCTTGACGAAGTGGCACTGGTAATCGTCGCCCGACTTGCACCCCATCAGGGCGATGGAGTCGTAACCCGACGATAGCGCCTCCGACACCATCACGAGGCTGACGGAGCCGAGGCAGCGCACGGGTACGACGCGGACTTGCGATGTGTATTCCTGGCGCGCCACGCCGGCCATATCGATGGCGGGATAGGCGTCGTTCTCGCAGGCCAGCACGAGGATGCGCGGCTTTTCGTCAAACTCGTCCGGCATTTCCACCGACTTCGACATGGAGTTCACCATCTCCACCGAATAGTTGTCGAAGGAGATCGTCCGCACCGGACAGGCGCCCATGCAGGTACCGCAGCGCCGGCAGCGTGATTCGCTCACCACCGGGTAGCCTTCCTCGTTCTCGTCGATGGCGCCGAAGGGACACTCCACCGTGCAGCGACGGCACTTGGTGCAGATGCTGAGCCCGAACTTCGGATAGCTCAGATCGCCGACACGGGGATGCACGGCTGCGCCGCCGGCCACGGTCTCGATGGCTTGGATCGCCTTCAGCGCAGCGCCCGCGGCGTCCTCGGCGGCTTCGGCCATGTCCATGGGCCGGCGCACCGGACCGCAGGTGTAGATGCCCGTCCGTCGCGTCTCGTAGGGGAAGCAGAGGTAGTGGGAATCGGAAAAGCCGTCGGCCAAATTGGGCACGTGCGGGCCCTGGCGGTATTGCAGATTGAGGATCGAGTTGTTGGCCGTCTGCTCGTCGGGCAGATCGATCTCATCGTCGTCCGCGGCGGGTTCGGCATTCTCCTCAGTCTCGGCTTCCTCTTCGCCCGCAACCGGGAAGGCCGAGAAGGGATCGATATCGGGGTCGGGCAGGATAGTGCCGTCGGTCGTGGCGTTGGGCACCATGCCGGTGGCCAGCACGACCATGTCGAGGCCCTGCAGCGGCACTTCCTCGCCCAGGAGCACGTCGTCGACAGTCACGGTGAGGTCCGCGCCGACGCCCTTGACCTTGCCCTTCATGAAGATGACGCCCGCTTCCTGGGCCTCGCGGTAGAATTCCTCCGCCGTGCCGGGTGTCCTGAGTTCGTCGTAGATGACGTAGATCATTGTTTCGGGATCGGCCTCGCGAAGCTGCAGGGCGTGCTTGATGGAAACGCCGCAACAAACCGACGAGCAATAAGGCAAATGATCGGGATCGCGCGAGCCGGCGCACTGGATGAAGGCGACGTTCTTGGGCACCGCCCCGTCGGATTTGCGCGTGACCGCTCCGTCCGCCAGCATGTCTTCAAGCTCGACGTTGGTCACCACGTCGGGCGACGCGCCGTAACCCAGGTGTCCGAGCTTGTTGGGATCGTAGGGGCGCCAGCCCGTCGCCATGACGATGGCGCCGATCTTCTCGACCGTGGGCGTGCCGCCCTGGCTGATCTCCACGTCGAACTTGCCGGGCCCGCCCGAGGTCTTGGTGACCTGGGCGTCGAGGCGCACGTCGATCCGGCCGTCGGCCTCGACCGAGGCGATCAGGTCGGCGGTGTCGTTGTCCTGCAGCCCTCGGTAGGGCGGCTTGTGCGGCATGCGCTTGGTCCACTTGGCCGCCGCCCCGCCGAGCTTGTCGGAGCGCTCCACGAGCACGACGTCGTAGCCCGCCCGTGCCGCCTCGCGCGCCGCGTTGAGGCCTGTGGTGCCCCCGCCCACGACCAGCACGGTTTTGGAAAACTCACCCTCGGTCAGGGCCGCGGGCGCATCGGACTTGTCGAGCTGCGTGATTGCCATGCGCACGTAGTCGTCAGCCTTGGCCTGGGTCTCTTCGTCGCCGTCCTCATGGCACCAGGCCACCTGTTCGCGCAGGTTGGCGCGCACGACGTGGTGGCCGTCGAAGCGGAAGCGGTCGGCGTTGACGCGCTGCGAACAGGCCGCGACGACGACTTGGTTGACCGTGCCGGCGGCGATGTCGTCGCGGATCATCGCCACGCCCTCGTCGCCGCAGAGATAATCGTGCGACTTGCACAGCGGCACCTTGAATTCGTCGTTGGCCACGCCTTCGACCTGGGCCATGTCGACGGCCTCGCCGATGCCGCAGCCCGAGCAGAGGTAGACGCCCGTGTTCTTTTCCATCGTTGCTTGTTCCGACATTACTCAACCACTCCTACTCGGCCGCCAGGGACTGATCGGCGCTGACCGCCTGGATCGCCTTCAGCGCCGCCGCCGTCGCCGACTGCACCGACATGGAGACGTCGAACGGCCCGCCCGCCACGCCGGCGGAGACCATGCCCTCAAGGCCGTCGTCGCTCATCTCCGGCACGATGAAGCCGTAATCGTCCATGTCGACGCCACCCGGCGGCGAGGTCGCCGCGGTTGAGGACTGCATGCCCGTCGCCAGCACGACCATGTCGTATTCGGTGGCGTAAAGCTCGCGGGTGATGGTGTTCTCGCCGCGCACCACCGGGTTGCCGTTCTCACCCTCCTCGATCTCGGCCGGCTTGGACTTGATCAGGTTGACCCGATCATCGGCCTGCACCTTGGCAGCGAAGGCATCCAGCTTGTCGTGGGCCCGGATGTCGATGTAGTAGATGTCGACCTCGGCATCGGCGTACTGCTCCCGGAGGTAAGTCGCGTGCTTGAACGACGCGAGGCAGCAGATGCGCGAACAGTACGGCAGGTGGTTGTGGTCGCGCGAGCCGGCGCACTGGATCAGCGCCACGCGCTTGGCTTCCTTATCATCCGAGGGCCGGGTGATCTTGCCGTCCGTGGGGCCGGTCATGGAGGCGAGCCGTTCCATCTCCACGTTGGTGATGACGTTGGGCACGCGGCCGTAACCGTAGGGCTCGATCTTCTCCGCCGGATAGGGCTGCCAGCCCGTGGCCCAAATGACGGCGCCGACGACCAGCGTGGCGGTTTCCTCGGCCTGCTCCAGATCCACCGCGTCGTATTTGCAGGCCGCTTTGATGGCGTCGCCCTCTGGTGTGCCGACGACCGAGGGATCGACCACATAGCGCATGGGATACGCCATCTCGTGTGGCAGATACGCCGCCTTGATCTTGTCGAGGCCGTAGTTGTAGGGATTGGCGATTTCGCTTTCCGCCGCATTGGCGCAGTCGCCGCAGGCCGTGCAGTTGGCCTTCACGTGGCGCGGCTGGGTGGCGACGGTAACGGTGTAGTTGCCGCGCCCGCCTTCGACGTTGGCCACGGTCGACATGGTCATGACCCGGACCCGCGGATTGCGCCGGAGGCGCTGATAGTTGATTTCAAGCCCGCAGGTCGGATGGCAGAGCTTGGGGAAATACCGGTTTAGTTGGGCGACCCGGCCGCCCAGCGTCGGGCTCTGCTCCAGCAGCACCACGTCGTAACCCACTTCCGCCGCTTCGACCGCCGCCGTAATACCCGCAATGCCGCCGCCGACGACCAGAATCGTCTGGCTTTCCACACCTTTTGCCGTCATCGAAAAAACTTCCCTGAAATTCCTCGCCGCGCGACGCGTAAGCCCAAAACCCCGACGTCAACGCGGTTATATTAGCAAACTATGATTTAATGCGCAGAGTAGCGTGGAAGGCGGACGGGGGCAAGCGGGATGCCGCCAACCAGATGATTCTGCTTATGAATGAGCTGGAAACATTGGTTCACCGCCCACGCGTCCTCCAACATCAGCAGAATCAATCGCCATTATTCGTTCGTAGTCCCTGTCTCTCGACCGCGGATCAAGCGTTTTTTGAATTTCGGCGGTAAATGCCCGTTTAATATCTTTAAGCGGGGCTCTCAAAGCGTTGTTTTGGGCCTGCATAGTGTAGCTTAGCTTACCGATCAAACGATAGGCTGCGACCAGTTGGTCCAGAACCTCTTGTCTGTACCCTCTGAAAGCGAGTTCTTTACCTTGACCGAATTCATCAATCATGAGGTTTGGAAAATACCACCTCCCCTGGTCGATAAGGGCAGATAGTTCGACACGTAATTGATGACGTCTGTCAAAGTAAGATGGATTTTTGGTAACTCCAGGATTTAGATCGCAAAGGTGAACAGCCTCCGACAGCGTAATTTCCGTCAATCGCGCCCACTCGTGTAATTCAGAAAAGTAGTCGTGCTTCCACGCTGCGACTTGCACTGATAACGAATTTTTATGGAGTGCGATGGTCCTTACGTACAAAACAGTGGTAATCCCCGCCGCCATCACAGCAACAATTACTGAGAGAACGCTAATAATATCGGCTACAGACATGCTGATACCATTCCAATATGAGAGTTTTGTTAGCTGAAAATTGCCGCATTTGAAGACTATCAGATTCTACAACTAAGAGAAGAGTAAAATTTTATATATGCGATTCTTAAGGAGGCGCCTCTCTGGCAAGCGACAAAAAAAAGGGCGGTCCGGAGACCGCCCTTTCTGGTTGAAGCCTGAGTTCGGCTAACGCGTTATCCCCCGTTTGCCTCGTCCAGGGCCTTGCGGACCTTGGGCGGGGACATCGGCAAGTTTTCCATGCGGATGCCGACGGCGTTTTCGATGGCATTGGCCACCGCCGCCGTCACCGGGATGATGGAGGTCTCGCCGATGCCGCGGACGCCGAAGGGGTGGTTGGGGTTCGGCACCTCGACGATGACGGTGTCGATCATCGGCAGGTCCGAGGCCACCGGGATGCGGTAGTCGAGGAAGTTCGGGTTCTCCATGCGCCCGTTTTCGTCATAGATGTATTCCTCGTTGAGCGCCCAGCCGATGCCCTGGGCCGTGGCGCCCTGATACTGGCCTTCGACGTAACTCGGGTGCACCGCCTTGCCGGCGTCCTGGGCGACGGTGAAGCGCAGGATCTTGACGTGACCGGTTTCCGGATCGACCTCGACGTCGACGGCCTGGCTGGCGTAGCTCGGACCCGCGCCCTGGGCGTTGATCTCGGCGTGACCGGCGATGGGACCGCCCGTCTTGGGCGCCATCTTGGCCAACTCTTTAAGCGACAAAGGTTCGAAGTCGCCGGCGTTGGAACTGGCAGGCCGGGCCTGACCCTCCTCCCACACCACGGCGTCGACCGGGATGTCCCAGATTTTGGCGGCGCGTTCGCGGAGCTCCTGGATGACCTTGCGGCCGGCCTCGACGGTGGCCTTGCCCGAGGCGAAGGTCGTGCGGCTGCCCGCCGTCAGGAAGTTGAAGCCCAAGGCGGAGGTATCGCCGACGCCGACGCTGACCTGGTCGGGATCGATGCCCAGTTCCTCCGCCGCCATCAGCGACATGGAGGCCCGGGAGCCGCCGATGTCGGGCGTGCCGACCATCAGTGCGACGGTGCCGTCCTCGCTGACGTTCATGGTGACGCAGGTCTCGCCGCCGATGTTGAACCAGAAGCCCGAGGCGACGCCCCGGCCCTGGTTGGGGCCGAGCGGTTCGCTGTAATTGGGGTGCTCCTTGATGGCCTCCAGGCTTTCGATCATGCCGACCGGGCCCAGCGTCGGGCCGAAGGAGGCCTTTGTGCCCTCCTTGGCGGCGTTCTTGAGACGGAAGTCGACGGGGTCCATGCCCAGCTTCTTGGCCATCTCGCCCATCGCGCTTTCGACGGCGAAGGCGATGACCTGGGCGCCCGGCGCGCGGTAGGCTGCGACCTTGGGCCGGTTGGTGATGACGTCGTAGCCGACGACCTTGACGTTCTCGAGCTCGTAGCAGGCGAATGCAGTCATCGAGGCAGGTCCGACCGGGGAGCCCGGGAAGGCGCCGGCCTGGAACTTCATCTCGGCCTCGGCGGCGGTGATCTTGCCGTCCTTGGTGCAGCCGATCTTGACCCACATGTTGGCGCCTGAGGTCGGGCCGGTGGCGCGGAAGACCTCGTTGCGGCTCATCACCATCTTGACCGGGCGATGGGCCTTGCGCGACAGCGCCAGAGCGACCGGTTCGCCGTAGACGTTGTTCTTGCCGCCGAAGCCGCCGCCGATCTCGGACGGCGTCACCTTGAGCTTGGAGACATCGATGCCGCAGAGCCGTGCCGTGAAGGAGCGGATCAGGAAGTGGCCCTGGGTGGTGACCCAGATCTCGCCCTGGCCGTCCTCGGTAAAGCTGGCGACGCAGGCCTGGGGTTCAATATAGCCCTGGTGCACCGGCTTGGTGTCGTAGGAGCGTTCGACGATCACGTCGGCGGCAGCGAAGCCGGCCTCGACGTCGCCGAAGCCCGTCTGCACGCGCTTGGAGACATTGGTCGGACCGCCGTCATAGTCGGGGTCGTCCGCCGTCTTCAGGTCGGGATCGAGGATCGGCGCGCCGGGCTCCATGGCCTCGGCGGCGTCGATGACATGCGGCAGCACTTCGTATTCGACCTCGATCAGCTTCAAAGCCTTGCGAGCGACGGCCATTGAGGTCGCGGCGACGGCGGCCACGGGATGGCCGTCGTAGAGTACCTTCTCGCGCGCCATCATGTTGCGTACGACGTCGCGGTAGTTCACCGGCAACTCGCCTGCGGCGACCATCTCCGAGGGCTGATCCTCGAAGTCGTCACGCGTCACCACGGCCTTGACGCCCGGCAGGGCCTCGGCCTTCGAGGTGTCGATGGAGATCAGGTTGGCGTGGGCGTGCGGACTGCGCAGCGTGGCGCCGTGCAGCATGCCCGGCAGGCTGAGATCGGCGCCGTAGCGGGCGCGTCCGGTCACCTTGTCGACGCCGTCGGGGCGCGTGATGCGGGTGCCGACGTATTTCATCTCGGCGGGATCCTTGGGTGCTTGTTCCTGGACACTCATAATTTACGCCCCCCTCATTTCCTGGGCCGCGTCGAGTACGGCGCGGATGATCTTGTCGTAGCCCGTGCAGCGGCAGAGATTGCCGGCGAGCCAGTAGCGAACTTCGGTCTCGGTCGGGTCGGGGTTCTTTTCCAGCAACGCCTTCGAGGCCACCAAAATACCGGGCGTACAGATGCCGCATTGCAGGGCGGCGTGTTCGATGAATTTGGTCTGCAGCGGGTGCAGTTCTTCGCCGTCGGCCATACCCTCGATGGTGTCGATCTTCTTGCCGCCGACCTCTGCGCCCAGCACCAGGCAGGAACAGACCAAACGTCCGTCGATGGTGACGCTGCAGGCGCCGCAATCGCCCGAGCCGCAGCCCTCCTTTGTGCCAGTGAACTGGAGTTCGTCGCGCAAAACGTCAAGCAGGCTCTGTTCCGGTTCGCACAGGAACTCGACGTCATCGCCGTTGATGTTTGTCTCTACGTGAATTTTCGCCATTTTTACTGCCCTGCCCGCTCAACTGCGATGAGTGCCGCGCGGCGCGCCAGGACGCCCGCGACCTTGGTTCGGTATTCGATGGTGCCGCGCTTGTCGTCGATGGGATCGCACGCCGCGGAGGTCGCCGCCGCCAGATTTTCCAGCGCCGCCTCGTCTACCTTCGTCCCAATCAGGGCAGCCGCCGCATCCGGCACCAGCAAAGGCGTCGGCGCGACCGCGCCCAGGCCGACGCGTGCATCTGTGCACGTGCCGTCGCCGTCCAGCGTCAGGCTGACGCCCACACCCACAATGGCGATATCCATCTCGGTGCGCGGAATCATGCGCAGATAGGCATCGCCCGAATTGGCCGGCCGGGCCGGCAGCTTGAACGACACCACGATTTCGCCCTTTTCCAGGCTGGTCTGCCCGGGACCGGTGACGATGTCCTCGACCGGCGCCTCGCGCCGGCCGTTGGGACCGGCGATCGAAACGGTGGCCCCTGCCGCAATCATGGCCGGCACGCTGTCCGCCGCCGGCGAGGCGTTGCACAGGTTACCGCCCGCCGTGGCGCGGCCCTGGACCTGGGTCGAACCGATCAGTTCGACGGCCTCGACCACGCCGGGCCAGGCCGCCTTGACGGCTTCGTTTTCGCCCAGTTCGGCACCGGTCACGGCGGCGCCGATGCGAAAGCCGCCGTCTTCCTCGGAGATCGCGCGGACCTCGTCAATTTTCTTGATGTCGACCACAAGGTCGGGCTCGACCATGCCGGCGCGCAACTGCACCAACAAATCGGTTCCCCCTGCGAGAACGCGTGCTACGCCGCTCTCTCCCGCGAGCAATGATGCCGCAGCTTCGAGCGAATCAGGAGCTTCATACCGCATATGGTTACTGTTCCTTTTTTGCTGATTTTTGACGGCGAATATCCCCCTCGGACGACACCGGAGTGGCGCCGTTACGCGGATCGCCGCAGATCGTGTGAATTCCTCGACGGGCAGATGACCAAATCCCGCCCGCAACGTCAAGTTTTTGCGCTCTCGACCCTTTCATACCTGCCACGTAGCCACTGCAAGGCTCTACAAATGCTTGTTTATTAGAAAAACGTAATTTAAGCATGGCGCGAAGTGCCCATGATTTGTTACAAGAGTTCGGCGCGTGCCGAATTTGGAAACGTCTTGTGAGTACGCGCGGGGAGAGGGAGAGTTATGTCACAGTTGGTCAACCCCCACGGCGGGGGCGCATTGAAACCATTGTTGGTCGCCGAAACCGAGCGTTCGGCCGGTCTCGAACGCGCCAAATCCTTGACGCAAGTCCCCATGAGCAGCCGCGAGGTTTCCGACCTCGTCATGCTCGCCATGGGCGCCTACACGCCGCTCGACGGCTTTATGGGCGAAGCGGACTGGCGCGGCGCTTGTACCGACATGACCCTGAGCGACGGTACGTTCTGGCCCATCCCCATCACACTGTCGGCCGCGGAATCCCTGGCGCATTCGATCAGCATCGGCGAGGACGTCGCCCTGACCGACGGCGAAACCGGCGAAATCATGGGCGTGATGACGATTGCGGAAAAATACCGCATCGACAAAGCGCTGGAATGCACCTCGGTCTACCGCACCAAGGACGACGCCCATCCCGGCGTGCAGAAGGTGCTGACCCAGGGCGAGGTCAATCTCGCGGGCCGCGTCGCCGCTTTCTCCGAAAGCCACTTCCCCAAGACCTACGATGGTCTGTATCTACGCCCGGCAGAAACGCGCGCCATCTTCAATGACAAGGGCTGGTCCAAGGTGGCGGCCTTCCAGACCCGCAATCCCATGCATCGCAGCCACGAACACCTGGCCAAAATTGCTGTCGAAATTTGCGACGGCCTGTTGATTCACCAGGTTTTAGGTGCCCTCAAACCCGGCGACATACCCGCCGAGGTCCGTGTCGACGCCATCAACGCCCTGGTCGAGAACTATTTCGTCCCCGGGACTGTCGTCCAGGCGGGCTACCCTATCGAAATGCGCTATGCCGGCCCGCGTGAAGCTTTGCTGCATGCCCTCTTCCGGCAAAACTTCGGTTGCTCACATCTTGTCGTCGGGAGGGATCATGCAGGCGTCGGCGATTATTACGGTCCCTTCGATGCCCATCACATATTTGACGAGATCCCATCGGACGCGCTGGAGACCGAGGCGATGAAAATCGACATCACCTTCCACTGCGCCGTCTGCGACGGCATCGCCACCAACCGGACCTGTCCCCACGACGAGCAGCACCGCCTCAACATCTCCGGAACGCGGCTTAGGGAGATGTTCGCCAACGACGAAGAAGTGCCCAAGGAATTCAGCCGGCCGGAAGTGTTGTCCGTGCTGAAAGCCTATTACGCCACACAGGAATAAGCGTCAGTTTCGGTCTTCCACCAAAGCTTCGCGTTCGAACAAGCGACGCACCATGGGCTCGAAGTATTCGAGGTCCGGCGTGTCGTAATCGGGATCGAAGGCTTTCTGGTCCCATTCGTGGCAGAACTCGACGGTCGCCTGGTAATGCTCGTGATCGGCATAGCGGTCGCGGATATTCCGGTCGCCGCCGAAATGGTGAATGTAGTAGTAGCTCTGGAAGATGCCGTGATGGCGGATGATCCAGTGCGTCCGCTCCGAAACGTAAGGTTTGAGGATGGCGGCGGCCATATCGCCGTGATTGTAGGGCGCCAACTGATCGCCGATGTCATGCAACAGGGCGGCAACGACCATTTCCTCGTCGGCACCGTCGCGTTCGGCGCGCGCGGCGGTCTGTAAACTATGGCCGAGCCGCGTGACCTTGTAGCCGGCCACCGACTGATCCAATCCCAGCAAGTGTTCGAGCACCCTGTCAGCGACGCCCGAGGTGTATTCGCGCTCCAAAACGTCGAGGAATTCGTACTCTTCGCGTGTCCCGTCTTCCATATGGACGAAATCGACTGTTTCCATGTCCACCCTCCCCCTCACTGTCGTCGCTGCAAGACGAATATCGGATATCATAGCCCAAATTTCATGCGTTCGCCGGGCTTGACGCGCCCGTTGCGCGCCTCAACTCAATGGCCATGAACGGTATGCCAAAACGCTTCTTTGTCATTTCGCCGAATGGCGGTCGCGTCGACGGGTTCGACGCCCGCGTAAGTGCGGAAGCGGCGGCGCTGGCTCATGGCGACGGTGCTCATATCGTCGATACGGTGGCCCAGGTCTACCACCCCATCGCCCAGGCCGTTGAGAATGGCGAGGTGAAGTACCTGGAGTACGGAGCCTGGAATACGTCCGTCTCCGACGACGCCAACGTCATCGAAGCCGTAAAAAAGGGGTACGCGCCGATCGTACGCGCCTTCCTCGCCAAGGGCGGCAGCGCGAGTGCGGTCGATGCAAAGGGCGGAACCGCCTTGCATTGGGCGGCGGCGAGTGGGAATGCCGATGTCGTCGCCACACTGCTGGAGGCCGGCGCCGACCCGACCGTGGAAGACGGCAAGGGCCGCACGCCAGTCGACGTGGCAATGTCGAAGCATCCGGACATTGCTGCCGTTCTATTGGAGTAGCCAACGAATGGGCGGAAGTTCGCCGGAGTTGGTTCATTGCTGCTATGATTTAGCTGGCGTCGATCCCATGCACGGAGGTTGAACTCCAATGAAGTATTCGGGAAAGTTCCTCACTGTCTTGTTGCTCTCGATTCTCGCGCAGCCTCAAGACGTCGCCGCCACCGAAAAATGTCATTTCAAGGTGGGATACGAATCAGACCCGTTTCAATATCCCGACACGACCGGCCGAATGACCGGACTTGATGTCGATATCCTGCGAACCGCATTGGCAGATACGGGCTGCACCGTGGGATTTACGGTCCGGCCCTGGAGCCGCACCCTGCTCGAGGTCAAGAACGGCAAACTGGATATTGCCATGGGCGCCAGCCTCAAAAGCGAACGGACCGGCTTCGCCCACTACACCCATTCCTATAGAGGGCATCCTCACACCGTCATCGTCTTGAATGACACGCCGCTTATAGCTACCGACTTGAATGAATTCCTGCAAAACGGCAATCGGCTCGGCGTTGTGCTCGGCTGGCATTATACGAACAAAATCCGCGCGATCCTCGATGATCAGAAGTACAAGAAACAGATCCTGGTCGTGCCGAGATCGGAATTGCTGCCCGATATCTTGAAGTACCGCCGGGTTGAGGGTGTGTTGGGAAATCCGAGCGAATTCGCCGGACATGTAGGAACGGAAGCCTTCCGATCTAACTACAAACTGGTCCGTGCGGATGTCGATTTGCTCCACTTCATCTTTTCGAAAAAATCCGTCAACAAAGCCTTGTTCGACCGTTTCAACGGGCACTTGGAAAAGCGATTGCAGGAGGGGGCGTTTTTAAAGACATGTGCGCAATACCAAGACAATTTTATCACGCCATGTCGATTTCTCGACGTGGGATCGCCCTCGAATTGATCCGAACGACAATGTCTCAACTCTCCAGCTACACCGGGAAAATTTAGCTACAAATTTTGATAAATCGGTAACGATATATCGTTGTCGTATGGCCTCTTTGTGCTAGTTATTTTCTTCATCTGCTCGTGCCAAAGGCATTCGGGAAAAGTTCCGCACGAGCTAGGATCGTTACCGGGGGCGGTAATTTGGCTTGGTATTTGAGGAAGAAGACCGCGTGAGCGCCCCGACCCCCGATAACGTTTTGTCGGCCGATGAAGCTGCTGAACTGAAGCGCCGTGTCCTCGAAATGGAGGATTTCACGAGGCGCATTCAGAACGATGCCGCCAACACCATCGCCATTGCCGAAGAGCTTTCCGTTGCAAAGGAACTGGCGGAGGGCGCCTCCCAGCAAGCTGCCGATCACGCGGCCCGGACTCATGCCGTTCTCAACGCGGTAAGCGACGCCATTTTGACCGTCGAGCCCGACGGCACGATCGATTCGATCAACGCTTCGGCAACCGCCATGCTGGGTTTTGAAAGAACCCAATTGGCAGGCACCAATTTGGGTCGTTTGATAACGGAAATCGACCAAATTCATGGCGGCCGCAAGATCGAACCGGCCCTGTTCCATTTGCTGGCGGACGGCGATCACGTCGAGTGCACAGGCATTCGGAGCGACGGCAGGCATTTTCCCGTGGAGCTTTCCGTCTCCCAGATGACGATCTCCGGGACGACCAAGTACACCTGCGTGATCAGGGACATTACCGAGCGCAAGAAAGCGGATGCGGCAATTCGGCAAGCGGCACTTTTCGACCCCCTCACCGAGCTTGCCAATCGCAGCGAGTTTCAGCGCCAACTGGCGAGCGCCATCAAGAATTCCGACCGCGAGGGCAAGGAAGTCGCCCTGTTGTTGCTGGATTTGGACAAGTTCAAGGAGGTCAACGACTCCTACGGTCACCCTACCGGCGACGCGCTTTTGGTCTACTTTGCCGAATGCCTCAACAAGTGCGTGCGTGAAACCGATACGGTGGCGCGCATCGGCGGCGACGAGTTCGCCATCATCGCCACGAATTTCGATCATTCGAGCCAAATCGCCATACTTGCCGAGCGCATTCTGGAGATGATGTCCGAACCGGCAACGCTGGACGGCAGCTTGATCAATGTCGGCACAAGCATCGGGATTTGCCGCTACCCCAAGGATGCCGCCGATCCGGACGAATTGATAAGGCTGTGTGACAACGCCTTGTACGAAGCGAAAAAACGGGGCCGCGGGGTCTACCAGTTTTTTGACGGCGTCCTCGACGCCAAGGCGCGTGAAGCCCTGATCCTGGAAAACGATCTTCGGCTCGCCATCGTCCGGCAGGAATTTTGCAATTTCTACCAGCCGCAGATCAGTACCAGGACCGGACAGGTCGTCGGCGCCGAAGCACTTGTGCGCTGGAACCACCCGACGAAGGGTTTGGTCTTCCCCGACAAATTTATCGTCCCGGCCGAAGAGAAAGGACTGATCGCCGAAATCGGCAAGCTGGTTTTGGCGGCTGCCTGCCGCGACGCCAAGTCGTGGCAGAACAGCGGCCTCGGTGAATTCAAAATTTCGGTCAACGTGTCGCCGCTTCAGTTCAACGACGCAGACTTCGTACAATCGGTTTCAACGACGTTGGAGGAAACCGGATTGGACCCCAAATGGCTGGTCCTGGAGATCACCGAGCATGCCATGATCAGCAATACCGAGGAGACGACCGTTAAGCTGAACCAGATCACCTCGCTTGGCGCCCAGGTGGCGATTGATGATTTCGGGACCGGTTACTCGTCGCTCATGTACCTCAAGCAGTTCCCCATCTCGACACTGAAAATCGACAAGATTTTCGTCGACGAACTAGCCAATTCGTCCCACGACGCCGCCGTGGCCAAGGCCATCCTTGAGCTGGGCCGGTGTTTCGACATGAATGCCGTGGCGGAGGGCGTTGAAACCCGTGATCAGATAGACGCCCTGGCCGATCTCGAATGCGAGGCCATTCAGGGTTATTTCTACAGCCGCCCGCTTCCAGAGCAGGATTTTCGCGACTGGTTGAATACCGCGAAAGCCGAACTGGTAAATTAGGTTTCGAGAGCGAAGCCGGCCTTCGACAGCGGCAGTTCGCGCACGCGCTTTCCGGTGGCATTGAATATGGCGTTGGCAAGAGCCGGCGCGATGGGGGGTGTGCCAACCTCGCCGATGCCGCCGATCGGTCGGCCGCTGGGGACGAGATGAACCTCGACCTTGGGTGACTGCGCCATGCGGATCATTTCATAGTCGGGGAAATTTTCCTGCTCGACCCGGCCGTCCTTCAACGTGATTTCACCGAACAGGGCGGCAGTGAGGCCGAAGACGATGCCGCTCTCGATCTGCGCGATGCAGGTATCGGGATTAATCACCCGCCCGCAATCCACGGCGCACACGACACGGTCCAGTGAAAACGAACCGCCCTCGCCCAGTGTGATTTCAGCGACTTGAGCGACGATCGAGCCGAACGATTCATGGAGTGCGATACCCCGGCCGCGTCCGGTGCCCAAGGGTTTGTCCCAGTCCGCGGCGCGCGCCGCCTTGTCGATCACCGCCTGAAAGTCGGGATGGCTGTCCAAGAGCTCACGGCGATAGGCATAGGGATCGCGGCTGGACTTTACTGCCAATTCGTCCATGAAGCTTTCGACGAAAAAGGCGGTGTAGGAATGACCGACGCTGCGCCAGAATCCCACCGGTACGGGCAAGTCTACGGGGACATGATCGACGCGCAGGTGGGGGATGCGATAAGGCATATCCGCCGAACCCTCCGCAGAGGAGTTGTCCGGCATGTCGACGGCGGCGAACGGGAGGATGCGTCCCGTGATGGATTTCGTCACCACCTGTCCGGCAAGACGATTGTGCAATGCGGTCGGGCGCCCTTGAGTGTCAACTGCCGCCGTAAAACGGCTCATGACCGCGGGCCGGTACATGTCATGCTGGATGTCCTCCTCCCGCGACCACAAAACCTTGACGACTTTTCCCGGCACGGTCAGAGCCACGGCCACCGCTTGCTCAGCGAGGTCGCCCTCCGCGCGACGCCCGAACCCGCCGCCGAGGTAGGTCGTGTTGACCGTCACGCGGTCCATGTCCACGTCGGCAATCCGGGCTGCCAAAAATCGCATCAGGAAGGGCGCCTGGTTGGGCATCCAAAGCTCGACGCCCGCAGGCTTGTTGCCCGCCATTTCCACGCGGGCCGTGCAATTCATGGGTTCCATGCAGGCGTGGGCGAGATAAGGCGCTTTGTATGTCGCCTCGATTTTCTCCTCGGCCCTGTCGAGGACCTCTTCGGCATCGCCGTCGTCGCGGTAATTGAACCCACCGTCGCCGGAGACCTCATCCGTCAGCATCTCGAATATTTTGTCGGTGTCGAGACCGGTGGACCCGCCGCCATCGAATTTCACGGGCAAGGCATCAACCGCCTTCTTGGCGTGCCACCAACTGTCGGCGACCACGGCGACGGCACCTGACAAGGGGACCACACCGATGACCCCCGGCATGCCGGCAACCGCCGAGGCGTCATGAGATTTGAGCATGTCGCCGAAAACCGGTGCGTTGCGGACGGCGGCGTAAACCATCCCTTCGAATTGCATATCCACGCCGAAAAGCGCTTTACCGGTCGTTTTCTCCACGACGTCCAGGCGCTGAACAGGCTTGCCGATCAGGCGGTAATCCGCCGGGTTCTTGAGCCGTGGATTTTGCGGTGGCGGCAAGGTGGAGGCGATACCGGCAAGATCACCGAAACCCGCCTTGCGGGACGAGCCCAGGTGACTGACGACGCCTCTGTCGATCACGCAAGAGGTTTCCGTGACGCCCCATTTTTGCGCCGCGGCCGAAATAAGCATGGCTTTTGCCGCGGCGCCGGCCCGGCGCATGGGTTCCCAGGCGTCCCGCACGCTGGTGCTGCCGCCGGTCACCTGCACGCCCAGCATTCCGGCGAGCCAGCCCATGAAGTCCGAGCTGATGGTGTCTTCGCCCCGATGGTAGGCGTCTGTAAACGGCACGCTGGATTTGAGCAGCGCCCGGTTCGCGTAGACGGGGTGGACGGGTATGTCCTCGACCCGGACGTCAGCCCAATCCGCCTCCAGTTCCTCCGCCACCAGCATGGCCAAGGCGGTGTGGATGCCCTGACCCATTTCGTGACGCGGCAGCGCGACCGTGACGACGCCCTCGGCGTCGATCTTGACCCAGGCGTTTAGGGCGATCTCACCCGCCTTGGCGGTTTTCTGAAAGACGGCGCGGGGATCTTCGTTTTCGCGAAGCGCCACGTAACCCACCGCCAACGCGCCCACGGCCACGCCGCTGGCCAGCAGGAACTTTCTGCGGCTGAGCGCCATCCTCAGCCCTCCCCAGTATTTTCGGCCGCTGCGTGGATGGCGGCGCGGATGCGGGAATAGGTGCCGCAGCGGCAAACGTTGGTGATGTTGTCGTCGATCTCCTGATCGGTGGGCTCGGGAATTTTCTCCAGCAACGCGGCCGCCGCCATTATCATGCCGGACTGGCAGTAACCGCATTGGGGTACCTGATGGTCGATCCAGGCCTGCTGGACGCGATGCAACATGTCTTCGCCGGGGCCCAATCCTTCGATGGTGGTGATCTTGCTGCCGGCGACATCGGCAACGGTCATACTGCAGGAGCGGACGGCTTCGCCGTCGACATGGACGGTGCAAGCGCCGCAAGCCGACACGCCGCAACCGAACTTGGTGCCGGTCAATCCGAGCGTGTCGCGCAATACCCAAAGAAGCGGTGTGTCGTCCTCGACCTCCGCTCGCAGCAACTGTCCGTTAACGTCAAGAAGCGCCAAAAATTCCTCCCCGGAAAGCACCTAGCCTAATGTTGGAGACCCGGTGCCCGAGAACAAGGCACTTTGCGTCAAATTCCCGAGATCGAGGGCTATAGCCAGGTCACGGCCTGGTCGAAGGGATGGCGCTTTCCGCCGTGTTCCGGCACTTTGCAATCCTCCGCCGGATAGCCGCAGACCAACAGGATATAGGGCTTCTCGTTGTCCGGGCGGCCGCAGATTTCGTTGAGAAACGCCATCGGACTGGGCGTATGGGTGAGCGTAACCAGGCCTGCGGTGTGAAGCGCCGTTATCAAAAAGCCCGACGCGATGCCCACCGATTCCGGGACGTAATAATGTTTGACCTTCCGGCCGTCCGCCAGCTTGCCGTGACGCTGGGCGAAAATGGCAATCAGGGTGGCGTGCTCAAGGAACGGCTTGTGCTCGTCCGTACCGAGCGGAGCCAAGGCGTCGAGCCATTCCTCGGGCGCCCGGCCGTTGTAGAATTCCTGTTCTTCCTCCTCGGCGGCGATGCGGATTTCCCGCTTTTTTTCGGGGTCGGTGATGACGACGAAATGCCAGGGCTGCAGATTGGCGCCCGACGGCGCCGTGATCGCCGCCGCCAGAGCATCTTCGATGACGTCCCGCGGCACGGGTCGCTGGTCGTATTCGCGGACGCTGCGGCGGCGTTTCATGAGTTCCAGAAACTCGGCCGAACGGCGTTTCATCTCTTCAGCGGGATATTCCTCATACCCCTCCAGGGGCTGCCACACCGGTTGTTCCGCGGACATCACTCAACTCCAAATTTAAATACACACGGGGGTTGTTTAGCCGCCGGCGGCCAGATTCACAACTACTCCACCGTCGCCTTCGGTTCGGCGCGGCCCCGCGCGACCGCCTCGCGGTGCGCGATATAGGTCGCCGAGCCAACGACAAAGCCGGCGCCGACCCAGGTCCAGAAATCGGGCTGCTCGCCAAAGGCAACCAGCCCGAGGATGGAAGCCCAGACCAGTTGCAGGAACTGAACGGGCTGTACCGCCGTGATATCCGCAACCCGAAAGGCCTGCGTCACCGTGTAGTGTCCCGCCGTTGCGCACAGCGCCATCAGCCCGAGCCACAACAACTCCTCAAGCGTCGGGGTGCGCCACACCATGATGGCGGGCACCATCAGGATCAGCGTAACGATCAACGTCATGTAGGCCACGATCGAGGCATTGCTGTTGGTCTCGGTCAATTTTTTTGAGATCAGGAACGAAAAGGCGAACAGCGGGGCCGCGGTCAATTGGGCCAGCGCGCCGATGTCGATAACCTGAATGCCGGGCCTCAGGATAACGAGCGTTCCGCCGAAACCGATCAGCACGGCGCCGATACGGCGGGCATGGAGTTTCTCTCCGAGGAACAGGGCGGCGCCCAAAGTGGTGAAAATGGGCGCGACAAACCCGATAGCCGTAACTTCGGCGATGGGGATGCGGGCCATGGCAAAAAACCAGAGCATCACAGCAGTGCCGTGGATGACCCCCCTCAAAACGTGCAGGCCCGCGTTGTTCGGCAATGTGCCCTGGCTGACCAGCCGGACGTAGACCGGCGCCAGCAAAAGGGCGCCGAAGGCATAACGGATGAAGGCTGCCTGGACGGCATCCATGTCGGAACCCAGGTGGCGCACGATACCGGTCATGGCAACGAAAAACAGTCCGGCCAGCGCCATCCAGGCAATACCCTTGAAATTGGACTTACCGGCCCGTTCTACCGCTTCGACAACGTCTGCCACCTTGACACCTGCAACGCATAGCTGAAGCGACAAGCCTAGCACAGAGCGCATGGCATCGTGTTGCGTTCCGTCGGCATGGCTGCCATGCGCCTTCGGTTGTCGGTTCTCTTGCGAGTTTCCCCGCCCCCGTCCTATGCTGCCGGCCCTGTCAATCGGAGCGAACCCCATGACACACCCAGCATTGACGGCGGGCCGGACCGCCGTGATTACCGGTGCGGCCAGCGGCATCGGCCTGGCGGTGGCGCGGGAATGTGCCTCGCGTGGCATGAAGGTTTGTCTCGTCGACCTCCCTTCCGAACGTTTGACAAATGCCGCCGAGGGAATTGCTGAAATTGCTCCCGGCGGTCGCGCGGATGTTCTGGACCAAGGCATCGATATCGCGGATCCGACGCAAATCTCCGAATTGAAAAAGGCGGTGTACGAGCGCTTCGGTGAAGTCGGCCTCTTGATGAACAACGCGGCCTCCCGCGAAGGCTGCGGCGTGTTCGGCGACCCGGCGGAGTGGCGGCGAATTGTCGACGTCAACATGTGGGGTGTGATCAACGGTGTTCAGGCTTTCGCTCCGGATATGATCGCTCAAGCGACGCCGGCGCTGATCGTCAATACCGGATCCAAACAGGGCATCACAAATCCGCCGGGCAAGCCCGCCTACAATCTCACCAAGGCGGCGGTGAAGAACTTCACGGAAAGCCTACAGCACGAATTGCGCAACACTGCCAATTGCAAGGTTAGCGCCCATTTGCTGATCCCCGGCTGGACGACCACCGGCGACGCCGAACACAAACCCGGCGCCTGGCTGCCGTCACAGGTCATCGAATTCATGATGGCGGCGCTTGACCGGAGCGATTTCTACATCCTCTGCCCCGACGGCGAAGTGACGCCTGAAATGGACGCGCAGAGGATTCGCTGGGGCGCCGAGGATATCTCCAATAACCGCCCGCCCCTCTCCCGCTGGCATGCGGAATATGCGGACGCTTTCAAGCGGTTCGCCGATTGAACTAATCACTCAAATCCCGGAAAGAACGAAATGACGTCAACGCTTACCGTCGATTGCGCGCCGGAGGATGTCGGTCTCGACACCGCGCGCCTGGATAACATTACGGCCTGGATGAACGACTATGTTTCGCAGGGCAAACTACCCTGCGCACTGACCGCCATCGTGCGGCGCGACAAGCTGGTCTATCTGGAAGGCGCCGGCATGAGGGATGTCGAGGACGGGAAGCCGCTGCAGACCGACACCCTCTTCCGCTTCTATTCCATGACCAAGCCCATCACCACCGTGGCTGCCATGATGCTCTACGAGCGGGGTCTATTCCAATTGGACGATCCGGTTTCGAAATTCCTGCCCGCACTTGGCGGGCTTGCGGTCTTCACGGGCGGCGACGAACAGGATTACGCGACGGAACCGGCGGCGCGCGAGATGACGGTCCGCGATTTGATGAACCACACCTCGGGATTGACGTACGGCTGGATGGAGGCGACGCCGGTCGATGCGCTCTACCGCGAACACGACGTCAATTTCCAGGAATCCGGTCAGCCGCTTTCGGTCCTGATCGAACGTCTCGGCAAGTTGCCGTTGCTGGCCCACCCCGGCACGCAATGGAACTACAGCGTTTCCACAGACGTTCTCGGCCACCTCGTCGAAGTGATTTCGGGACAGCCGCTGGACGCCTACTTCAAGGAACGCATTTTTGATCCCCTGGGCATGACCGAGACCAGCTTCACGGTGCCTGAGGACAAACGCGACCGCTTCGCAGCCATGTACACCCCCCGCGAGGACGGCAGCCTCAAGCGTATTGACGGCACAACCGACAGCCGCTTTACGGAACCCGCGGTTACGCTTTCGGGCGGCGGCGGGCTGGTCTCGACGCTGGCGGATTACATCCGCTTCTGCCGATTTTTGCGCAACAAGGGCCATCTGGACGGCGTTCGTCTTCTGGGACGTAAGACCGTCGAACTTATGACGATGAACCACCTGCCGGGCGACATGGCCGACATGGGACAGGCGACCTTCGCCGAGAGCACGTTCGAAGGCATCGGGTTCGGCCTGGGCTTCGCCGTCATGATCGATCCCGCAAAGGCCCAGATCGTCGGCACGCCGGGCGAATACAATTGGGGCGGCGCCGCCAGCACGGCGTTTTGGATCGATCCCGAAGAGGACATGTTCGTCGTCTTCCTGACCCAGTTGATGCCGTCGTCGAGCTATCCCCTGCGCCGCGAACTCAAAGCCCTCACCTACCAAGCCATCGTCGACTGAACCATGTCGGACGCTTGGATTAGTTCTGTACCGGCCCTGGCGGGCATGGAAACCGCCTGCCGGGACCGGCTGGCGGCCAACGCCCAGGAAATGGTCGTACCGGCGGGCGCGAAGGTTTTCGAGGTCGGCGCGCCATGCGGGGCCTTCATGATGGTCCTTGAGGGCTGCGTCCGTGTTCAGATGATTGCGGAGAACGGCGGCGAGATCGTGCTTTATCGCGTCGAGGATGGACAAACCTGCATCCTGACGACGGCCTGCCTTCTGGCCAACGAAGCATACGGCGCCGAGGCGGTGACGGAGGTGGAAACCCGCGCCGTCGCCCTGCCCGAGCCGCAATTCCAATCACTGCTGGCCGAATCGGATGTTTTCAGACGATTCGTCTTTTCCAGTTACGGGCAACGCATCTCCGATTTGGTGTTGCTCGTGGAAGAAGTAGCCTTCCGCCGCATCGACGCCCGTCTCGCCCACTTTCTACGGGAGCGTCGGGACGGCGGCGGCGTCATCGAGCGAACACACCAGCAGATCGCTGCCGAACTCGGATCCGCCCGCGAGGTCATCAGCCGCCAACTCAAGGAATTCGAACGGCGCGGCTGGATCGCCATGAGCCGGGGCCGCATCAAGGTTCTCAAGCCCGACAGTTTGCCCTGTGAAGTTGCTCTGTGACTAGGTCACAGACGCGGGCGGCGTAAACGCTTAGTCCTGATGACCGACCGGGGGGACGAACCTTTTCGCATCAGGAGATATCAAATGAGTAAGAACATCGGCACCGCGGATCGAATCCTTAGAATTATCGTTGGCGGTCTTGCGCTGGCCTTCGCCATCACCGGCCCCGAAACCGGTTACAACTGGCTGGGCTACATCGGCATCGTGCCTTTGGTGACGGCGGTCGTCGGATGGTGCCCCGCCTACACCCTTCTCGGTTTGCGCACCTGCCCGGCGGCGAGCGAGCTGAAATAAGTTCAGCCGCCTTCCCATCGCGCCGGGTAGACGGCGCGCTCGGTCACTCACTCCCCGGGCGCGCCGTCAGCCGTGCACGCCGATGACCGCTCCGAACACGGTGATGAGACTTGCGACCAGTAATATGCGATGGAACTGGGTAACGAGGGTGAGCGTCCGTTCCGGCGCTTCAGCCATGCGCCGCGTAAACCAGGCATGAAGGAACAGCGGTTCCAGCACGAACAGGACCAGAGTGAACAACGCCCATATGGCGGTCATGGCGTGCACCCACCAGTACGCCAATGATGCGTATCGGCTCCAGCCGTCAAGCAGGTAGAGCATGTAGAAGCCGCTGGCGCCCGCAATCAGCGTAATGATCCGGGCCTGCCGCCCGAAACGGCTTTCGATCTCCTCGAAATATGAAAGCATCTCGCTCGGAGATGCCGAAGCGCGAACCGCCGGTAGCACAACCATAGTCACGAGATACACCCCGCCGATCCAGGCGACCACCGCGACCACGTGAATGGCCCGGGCCAAAGCAAACTCATCCATTGCGACGTATTCTCCGCTTCCTTCCGACGTCCGCGCCGCCCATTTGTACGCGAGCGGCACTTCCGATCAAGCCACAAAAAAAATGCATCCGGGATGTGATCGGCGTTTGACTTGGGCGTTGCCGCGTCTATTATATAAGCGTTTTATAATATTCGATTTCGCGGCACGTTTACAGGCGCCTTCGTCGTCCACGCCGCTCTACAGGGAGAGACGCAATATGCCCACTTTCGTGCACACGGAAAAATGCGATGGCTGCAAAGGCGGCGAGGTTACCGCCTGCATGTACATCTGTCCGCACGATCTCATGACGCTCGATACCGACCGTATGAAGGCCTACAACCAGGAACCCGAACAGTGCTGGGAATGCCAGTGCTGCGTCAAAGCCTGCCCGCAGCAGGCCATCGAGGTCCGCGCCTACCAGGACGTGGTGCCGATGGGCGGCGCGGTTATTCCGCTCAGGACCGACAATGCCATCATGTGGACCATCAAGTTCCGCGACGGCGAGGTCAAGCGCTTCAAGTTCCCCAACCGGACGACCCCGGTGGGCTCGATCGATCCCTACGGCGGCAAGCCTGATGCGGATGATATCAACAGCCAAAACCTGTTCACCGAAGCCGGCATCAACCTGCCGGTTCCCAGCTAGGTTTGATTGGGCGCCCGCGTTCCCGCGGCGCCGGACGAATTTTCAGTAGTTGTTGCAGATTAACATGGCGGCAGGCAGCCCCGGGTGGTTCGCGTTCGCCAAACTGGAGGAAGTAGCATGAGTGAGGGGACATTCGGTAATCCCGAAATCGTCGAAGTCGAAACCGATATTCTGATCGTTGGCGGCGGCATGGCCGCCTGCGGCGCGGCCTACGAGGCCAAGCGCTGGGCCGGCGACGACGTCAAAATCACCCTGGTGGACAAGGCCGCGATGGACCGTTCAGGCGCCGTCGCCCAGGGTCTGTCGGCCATCAACACCTATCTCGGCGAGAACTCGCCGGACGACTATTGCCGCATGGTCTCCGCCGATCTCATGGGCATTACCCGCGACGACCTGGTTTACGACGTCGGCCGCCACGTCGACGACACCGTCCACCTCTTCGAGGAATGGGGCCTGCCGATCTGGAAGGACAAGGAAACCGAGGGCGTGCCCCTGGCCGACGGCGGCAAACCCGTGCGTTCCGGCAAATGGCAGATCATGATCAACGGCGAAAGCTACAAGACCATTGTCGCCGAGGCCGCCAAGAAGGCGCTGGGGATGGAGAACATCTACGAGCGCGTCTTCATCGTGAAGCTGCTGCTCGACGCCAACAACGAAAACCAGATCGCCGGCGCGGTCGGTTTTTCGGTGCGCGAACACAAGCTCTATGTCTTCAAGGCCAAGACCATTCTGAACGTCTGCGGCGGCGCCGTGAACGTCTTCCGCCCCCGCTCCATCGGCGAGGGCATGGGCCGCACCTGGTACCCGGTGTGGAACGCCGGCTCGACCTACGCCATGGCGGCCGAGGTCGGCGCCGAAATGACCATGATGGAAAACCGTTTCGTGCCCGCCCGCTTCAAGGACGGCTACGGCCCGGTCGGCGCCTGGTTCCTGCTCTTCAAGTCGAAGGCGACCAACGGCTACGGCGAAGACTACATGACCAAGAACGCCGACATGCTCAAGGACTTCGCGCCGTACGACACGGCGGCGGTGGTGCCGACGTGTCTGCGCAACCACGCCATGCTGAAGGAAATGAAGGACGGCCGCGGGCCGATCTTCATGGATACGCCGACAGCCATGGGCAAGCTGGCCGAAACCATGACGCCGAAGGAGGTCAAGCACCTCGAAGCCGAGGCCTGGGAGGATTTCCTCGACATGTGCATCGGCCAGGCGGGCGTCTGGGCCGGCATGAACATCCGGCCCGAGGAATCGGCTTCGGAACTGATGCCGACAGAACCTTACCTTCTCGGTTCACACTCCGGCTGCTGCGGCATCTGGGTGTCCGGTCCCGAGGACTTCGCACCCGACGATTGGCAGTGGGGCTACAACCGCATGACGACGGTCAAAGGCCTCTTCACGGCCGGCGACGGCGTTGGCGCGTCCGGCCACAAGTTCTCCTCCGGTTCGCACACCGAAGGCCGCATCGCGGGCAAGAACATGGTCCGTTTTGTCCAGGACCACCAGGACTTCTCGCCGTCCCTCAAGGGCGATATTTCCGAGATCACCGAGGAAATCTACAAGCCCGTGCGCAATTACTTCGAGCACAAGGACAAAACTACGGCGGAAGACGTCAATCCCCATTACATCACGCCGAAGATGTTCCAGATGCGTCTGCAGAAGTACATGGATGAATACGTGGCCGGCGTTTCAACCTACTACCAGACCAACGCCAAGATGCTGGAGATCGGCCTTCACCATATCGATATGCTGAAGGAGGACAGCGAGCACCTCCGGGCCAAGGACCTCCACGAACTGCTGCGGGCCTGGGAGAACTATCACCGCGTCCGCACGGCGGAAACGCACCTTCGCCACATCCAGTTCCGCGAGGAAACCCGCTACCCGGGCTTCTTCTATCGGACCGACTTCCCGGATCTCGACGAGGAGAACTGGAAGTGCTTCGTCAACTCCCGCATGAACCCTGCAACGGGCGAATGGGAGATGAAGAAAGTTGCGCATCAGGATCTGGTCGAGAAGACCTACGGCTGATCCGGCTGTGGCCTGACATCTGGATGAGGGGCGCTACACTAGCGCCCCTCATTCAATTCGGCGTGTGATCTGGCGACAATATGTCCAATTCCAAATACACTGACGCTGGATTTTGGACATGCCGATTAGTTACCGCCTGGACCAAGAACTGAGAACGGTGTTCGCCACCGCAAAGGGCGTGATTGGCGAAAGCGAGATTCGTGAATACCAAAGAGAACTGGCCGGAGACCCTGCATTCGAGCCCGACTTCAACAGCATCTTCGACCTCACGGACGTCAGCCAGTTCACGGTTACCGGTGAAGAAAACCAGCGCCTTGCCCACTCCACCCCCTTCGCGCCAATGGCCCGCCGGGCCTACGTCGCTCCGGATCCGCTGAAGTACGGCATGTCGAGAATGTACGCGGTGCAGGTGGAGCCAACGGGAGAGCATACCCACGCCTTCAAGACGATGGCGGAGGCCCGGAAATGGCTGGGCTTGGAGGAATGAGCGGCGCTGGATGGGTTGGTGTTTCCACAGGCATTTGAGATGAGAGAATGACAAAAGAAACCGAAGTCAAACTGTTCGATGCCGTGCGGGCCAGCACCGCCGGTCCGGTCGAGCCCGTCCGGCTTTCCGAAGACGATGGGTTCCTCTTCCACTGCCACCGCGGCGTGGCGTGCTGGAACAAATGCTGCACCGGCGCAGACGTAACGCTCACCCCCAACGACATTTTACGGTTGTCGGCGAACCTCGGCATGCGGCCGCGCGATTTCGTCAGGGAATACACGGTGCCGGCCATCTGGGAAGCGGCGGGCCTGCCCGTCGCCAAACTCAAGATGACCGGTGAGATCGGCGACGAAGGCAACGGGCTCGGTCCCTGTTCGTTCGTCGGCGAAGAAGGCTGCTCGGTCTATGAGGACCGACCCGCGACCTGCCGCTACTACCCGATCGGCTTCGGCACTTTCAAGACCAAGGACGCCGACGACGTCAGCGATTTCCACTTCCTCATCAAGGAAGAGCATTGCGAAGGCCATCGCGAAGCCAAGAGCCAGAGCGTGCGCGAGTTCCGCCTGGAACAGGGTGTCGAGGATTATGACCGGGTCAACCGCGGCTGGATCGACATCCTGATGAAGATGGCTTCCTGGAAGACTTTGGGCGGCCCGCAGGGCCGCGACGTCAGCCCGCAGACGAAGCAGATGTTTTTCATGGTCTCCGCCGACGTCGATGGTTTCCGCGAGTTCGTCCTGAACACCAAGTTTCTCGACACCTACGACATTGACGACGACAAGGTCGCCCTGATCAAAGAAAGCGACGAAGCCTTGCTGCAACTCGGTTTCGACTGGCTCAAGGCGGTCATGTTCAACGAAAAAACGTTGGCTATGAAAGAAGACGTGCTCAACGCCGCTATCGCCAAGGCGCGCGAGGAGATGGGCGCGACCTAGCCTCACCTTGGCTGGTTGAGTTTCAATTTCGTGCCGACATTGCGGCGGCGACAGGCAGATGTCCCGCTTCGATCATTCAGTATAAAATGGCCCCCGAGACGCTTGATGTTCACGGTCTGCAAGGAGGGCACATGACGGTGGGGGACATGACGTTTCCGCAGGAGTTGGCGGAGACTTATTTGGCGAATGGCTGGTGGCGGCCTGAAACCCTGGATACCTGGTTGACGCGCGCGGTCGAAAGCTCGTCCGATGCCCCGGCGATCATTCATCCCGGAGGCACGATCGGCTACGCGGAACTGGAAGCCGTGGTCGGCGATACGGCCACTGGCCTGGCTTCCTTGGGCATCGTCAAAGGCGACGTGGTCGCAACCCAGTTGCCCAACACCGCCGAATTCCTGATCTCCCTCCTCGCCATCACCCGCCTGGGCGCTGTGCACCAGACCATCCACATGCCCTACGGACCCAAGGACGTCGAGTTCCATTTGGCCCACAGTGGCGCCAAGGCGGTGATCTCGCTGGCGGCTACGAAAGACGCCGGTGTCGCTGGGATGATGCTGGACCTGAAGGGAAAGCTTGCGTCGCTCGAACAGGTCGTCGTGGTGGGTGACGCCCCCGAAGGCGCCGTTTCGTTTGCCTCGCTTGCCCAGACCGGGCAACCGCCGGCCGGATCCGGTCCCGCCGGCCCGGCCGATCCCTGCATGCTGCTTTATACCTCCGGCACCACGTCCAATCCCAAAGGCGTGCCGTTGGCCTTCCAGAACCTCATGTGCAACACGGGGTTCGGGGCGGAGGAATTCGATATCACCCCGAACGACCGCATCCTTTCGGCAGCACCTTTCAGCCATCTCTATGGCATCTTCAATTTCTTCGCCGGCCTCAGCAAGGGGTCGGCCAGCGTCCTGCTGCCCGTCTTCACGCCGCCGGCCCTCGCGGCAATCGTGGCCGAACAACGGCCCACGGTCCTGTTCATGGCGCCGGCCCATGCCGCGGCCCTGGTGGGCGGGGGGCTAATGGAAAACCACGATTTTTCCAGTGTCCGCCTCACGGTCTTTTCCGGCGCCGCCTGCCCGCCCGATCTCCTGCGGGCCTACCAGGCCAACATCCCCGAAAGCCGCATCGCCCAGCTCTGGGGCATGACGGAGTTGGCCGCCGGCAGCTTCACCCGCCGCCACGACGACATCGAGCGCGCCCTGACGACAGCCGGACCGGCGACCCTGGGCAACGAGGTTCGCGTGCTCTCCCCCGAAGGCGATCCCCTGCCGCCCGGCGAGGAAGGCGAGTTGCAGATCAGAGGCCCGTCGGTCTTCGCCGGTTACCTCGACAATGAGGCCGCCAACGCCGAAGCCTTCGATGGCGACTGGTTCCGCACAGGCGACCTGGCGGTGCTCGACGACGCCGGCTACGTCAGCCTCACCGGACGCAGCAAGGACATCATCAACCGCGGCGGCGTCAAATATAACCCGGCCGACATCGAAGCCCTGCTGTTGCGCCACGAAAAAATCGACCAGGCGGCCATCGTCCCCATGCCCGACGAGGTGCTGGGCGAACGCGCCTGCTGCTTCGTCGTCACGGCCGGCGGTGCGGAATTGTCGCTGGACGAGGTCTGCGCCTACCTCGACGCCGAAAACGTGACCAAGCTCAAATGGCCGGAGCGCCTGGAGATCGTCGAGGAGATGCCCCTTACGCCCACGCGCAAAATCATCAAAGGCCGGTTGGCAGCGCTCCTAACTTGACTAAGATCAAGGCTGCGACATAACGACGCGCATACCCTTTGTTTTTTCATCACCCGGCGATCGAAGAACGTTAATCGTCTGGTGTGAAAAATAATGCCTGTTGATTTGATAATATGAATTATATATCATTTTTTCATATCCAATTCACAGGGAAGGTTCGATCTACTAGGGAGGAACATCGGAATTACTGAATTCCACTTGACCTAAATTACTTTAAGCTTAAAGTAATTTAGAAATTCGGTAATTTCAGTCAGTGTGCGATCCCATCGAGGTATCGAACTGTCCGGAATGAATTGAAACTTTGTCAGGTCGACGAGTTAGGCTTGAGTAAGTATCCAGACGGGGGATATCTGGATTTGACGAGCGCTTCGACGCCCGCTCTTGGGTCCGGAAGCTCTTGGGAGACGTAACGGAATTGAGTCTGGGAGGACTTGAAACATGAAAATGCGTTTAATTGGACTGGCTTCGGCCGTGGCCATGCTGGCGACGCCGACATTGGCGGCGGACACTGTCAAAATCGGCTTTGTCACGACGTTGACGACCCCGGCCGGTGCCATGGGCCGCGATATGGTCGATGCGGCCAACATTGCTTTGGACCACATTGGCCACAAGATGGGCGGCAAGACCGTCGAATTTATTGCCGAGGATGACGGCTTCAAGCCGGAAGTCGGCAAGCAGAAGACCGATAAGCTGGTCAAACAGGACAAGGTCGACTTCGTCACCGGCTTTATCTGGTCGCACGTGCTGCTGGCATCGCGGAAGTCCGCTCTGGACGCCGGCGCCTTCCTGATCAGCGCCAACGCGGGCCCCTCGCCGCTCGCGGGCAAGCTCTGCCACGAGAACTTCTTCTCCTCGTCCTGGCAGAACGACCAGAACCCGATGGCGACGGGTGAGGTCATGAACAAGGACGGCATCAAGAAGCTCTACATCATGTCCCCCAACTACGCCGCGGGCAAAAACATGGTCGCCGGCGTGGAGCGCACCTTCAAGGGTGAGATCGTCGGTAAGGACATGACGAAGTGGGGCAAGGACATGCAGCTCGACTTCTCCGCCGAGCTCGCCAAGGCCAAGGCCTCCGGCGCCCAGGCGATCGTCGTCTTCTACCCCGGCCCGGCCGGTCCCGCTTTCATCAAGCAGTACGCACAAGCCGGTTTGGCGGGCAAGATCAAGCTCTACACCATGTTCACGGTGGATGCCCTCTCGCTGGCGCGCCTGCAGAAGGCCAACCTCACCGGTGTCTTGGGCTCCTACAACACCATGTACTGGGCGCCTGATCTCGACAATGCCGAGAACAAGCGTTTTGTCGCGGACTTCAAGGCCAAGACGGGCCGTTACCCGACGCACTACGCGGCCCAGTCCTATGACGCCATCATGCTGATCAAGTCCGGCGTCGACGCCGTCGGCGGCGACACCAGCAACAAGGACGGCATCCGCGCCGCCCTGAAAAAGGCCAACTACAAGTCGCTGCGTGGCAGCTATTCCTACGGCAACAACCACTTCCCGATCCAGGACTTCCACCTGCGTCAGGTGAAGAAGGATGCCAATGGCGATTGGTTCGTCTCTTACGTTTCGACGGTGACCAAGGCCCACCAGGACACCTATCACGATCAGTGCAAACTGAAGTAGTTCATTCGAACTAACGATTTGACGGGGAGGCGTCTATTATAGGCGCCTCCCTTGTCATAAGAGAAACACTCAATCACCCCAAAATTGCATCGGTGCCATGGATTTGACACTGCTCATCGCCCAACTGCTCAACGGGCTGCAGCTCGGCATTTTGCTGTTCCTGCTGGCCTCGGGCCTCACGCTGATTTTCGGCATTATGGATTTCGTCAACCTTGCGCACGGCTCGCTGTATATGGTGGGCGCGTTTTTCTGCGCCACGCTGACCCAGTTGACGGGCTCGTTTATCTGGGGCGTTATCCTGGCCCTGCCGGCCGTTGCCGTCGTCGGCATGCTGGTCGAGCTCATTGCGGTTCGAAAGCTCTACCAGCGGGACCATCTCGATCACGTGCTGTCGACCTTCGGTCTCATCCTGGTCTTCGACACGGCGACGCAAATGATCTGGGGTCCCGACGGCATCGTCATCCCCCTGCCCGCCTGGCTTGACGGCCGCATTGAATTGATCGCCGGCGTCGTGCTGCCGACCTATCGCGTCGCCATCATCCTGGTCGGCCTGGCCATCGCCGCCGGTCTCTATACGCTGGTCACCAAGACCCGCCTCGGCATGCGTATCCGCGCCGGCGCCAGCAACCGCGACATGATCGGCGCGCTGGGCGTCGACATCAATCTTCTGTTCACCCTGGTCTTCGCCATGGGCGCCGTCCTAGCCGGGCTCGCCGGCATGATGATTGCGCCGATCACCGAAGCGTCCGTCGGCATGGGCAACGGCATTATCATCGTCGCCTTCGTCGTCATCGTCATCGGCGGCATCGGCTCGATCAAGGGCGCATTTGTCGCCGCCGTCATCGTCGGCCTGATCGATACCATGGGCCGCAGTTACCTCGATGCATTGTTCAAATTGTTCATGACCATCCAGAACGCCGAAACCTCCGCGCCGGCCGTCTCCGGCATGCTGATTTACATCCTCATGGCCGTCATCCTGGCCCTCCGGCCGCAGGGCCTGTTCCCACCGAAGGGCCGCTGAACCATGTTGAATTTTGCCTCTTACGGACTGCGCGGCTGGATCAATCTGGTCATTCTCCTCCTGCTGGCGGCCGTTCCGCTGTTTGTCGCCTGGACGGACAACAGCTTCTACCTCGATATCGCCACACGGCTGGTAATCCTCGCCATGGCCGCGGTCAGCCTCAACCTGATCCTGGGCTACGGCGGCATGATCAGCCTCGGCCACGCCGCCTTCATCGGCATCGGCGCCTACGCCGTCGGCATTCCCGCCTACTACGAAATCTACGATGGTTTTTTCCAGATCCCGATCGCGGTCGGCGCGTCGGCCCTGTTTGCGCTGATTACCGGTTTCGTTTGTCTCAGAACCAAGGGCGTGCACTTTATCATGATCACCATGGCGTTTTCGCAGATGGTGTTCTTCGGTTTTGTCTCCATTGAGGAATACGGCGGCGATGACGGGCTGGTGATCGAAGCACGCAGCGAACTTGGCGGCATCATCGACATCGAAAACAACACCACGCTCTATTATTTCTGCTTCGCGGCGCTGCTGGCGACTATCTATCTCGTTCATCGCATCGTCCGCTCGCGCTTTGGCATGGTTATCCAGGGCGCCAAGGGTAACGAACGCCGGCTCCAGTCGCTGGGCTTCAACACCTACCGCTACCAGCTGGCTTGCTACGTCATTGCCGGCGCCATCTGTGGCTTCGCTGGGGCGTTGCTGGGCAACTTCACCAACTTCATCAGCCCGGAGATGATGGACTGGACGCGCTCGGGCGAGCTCATCTTCATGGTCGTGCTGGGCGGCACAGGCAGCCTGTTCGGTCCCGTCCTCGGTGCCACCGCCTTCCTCCTGCTGGAGGAATATTTGCCCCACGCCATGGATCTCTTTGCCACCGGCGCCGGCGTCTATTGGCAGTTCGTCTTCGGCATCATCTTGATCCTAGTCGTGCTGTTCATGAAGGGCGGCATCAACGGCTTCCTGGCGCGCCGTGAAGGGGCTGAGTGAAATGGCTGAAATCATTCTGAAAGTCACGGATCTATACAAGTCGTTCGGCGGCGTGGCGGCCACGGATCACGTCAGTCTGGATGTGATCGAGGGCGAAATTCATGCCGTCATTGGCCCCAATGGCGCCGGCAAGACGACCTTGATCTCGCAACTGGCCGGAGATCTCGCGCCCGACGGCGGCCGCGTGGAATTCCAGGGCCGGGATATATCCAACCTGCCCGCCTACTCCCGCGCGCTTATGGGACTGGCGCGCTCGTTCCAGATCACCAGCATCGTCCATGAACTTTCGATCATCGACAATGTGGCGTTGTCGGTCCAGGCCCACGCGGGTCACTCCTACCGCTTTTGGCAGCCGGCACATGAAGCGGCGGAACTGGTGGAGCCCGCAATGGATGCGTTGCGCAAAGTGGGATTGGAAGATAAGGCAAAGGTGGTCTCCCGCAACGTCTCGCACGGCGAGCACCGGCAGCTTGAAATCGCCATGGCCCTGGCGGCCAATCCCTCCCTTCTGTTGCTGGACGAACCCATGGCCGGAATGGGGCCGGAAGAATCCGCACGCATGGTCGAAATCCTGACGGCGTTGAAGGGCGAGAAGTCCATGCTGCTGATCGAACACGACATGGACGCCGTATTCGCCCTGGCCGACCGAATCACCGTTTTGGTATATGGCCGCGCCATCGCCACCGGCACGCCGGATGAAATCAGGGGCAACGAGGAAGTCCGCAAGGCTTACCTCGGCGACGAGGCCGCATAACATGCTTAAAGTCGACAATATCGATACCAGCTACGCCGTCAGCCAGGTTCTGTTCGGCATGAGCCTCGAAGTCAACGATCACGAAGTGGTGACGCTGTTGGGCCGCAACGGCATGGGTAAAACCACGACGATCAAGTCGATCATGGGCCTCGTGCCGCCCAAGGCGGGTGAGATCAATTTCGACGGCGCCGCCATATCGGGCACCCAACCGTTCCGGATTGCGCGCATGGGCATCGGCCTGGTTCCCGAAGGCCGCCAGGTCTTTCCCAACCTGTCGGTCACCGAAAACCTGATCGCCACCGCCAGCAACCGCACCGGCAATCCGGATCCGTGGAACATTGAAAAAATCTACGAGATGTTCCCGGAAATCTCCCGGCGCTCCAATTCAATGGCCAACCAATTGTCCGGCGGCGAGCAGCAAATGCTGGCCATCGGTCGGGCCCTGATGACCAACCCGAAACTGCTGATCCTGGACGAGGCGACTGAGGGACTGGCGCCGCTGGTGCGGGCCGAGATTTGGGCCTGCCTGATGAGTTTGAAAAAGGCCGGGCAATCCATCCTTGTCATCGACAAGAACGTGAAGGCCCTGACCGAAATCGCGGATCGCCATTACATCATCGAAAAGGGCAAGGTCGTCTGGGTCGGAACATCACCCGAATTATCCGCCGACGAGGAAATCCAACACCGCTACCTGGGTGTCTGATTAGCCGTTTGACAGAATTCGGCGAGCCGCTAATGTTTCTTGCCTGATGGCAGGAAACATGACGTCCATTTTTACTAAATCCCTGATATTGCTGGATATCCGGAACGCGGCCGACCAGGGAACCATCCCTTGAAACCGGACTTGTCCGATAGCGGTATCCGAGGTCAGGCGGTATTGGATACGGTCGTCGAGGCGATCGTGACAATCGACGAACGCGGAACGGTCATCGATTTCAATCCGGCGGCCGAAAAAATGCTTGGTTTCAGGGCAAGTGACGTGGTCGGCAACAACGTCACCATGCTGATGCCCCCGCCCTACCGCGACGAACACGACGGTTACCTCAGCGCCTACATCAAAACCGGCGAGGCCAAGATCATCGGCGGGGAAGGACGCGAGGTTGAAGCGCGGCAGAAGGACGGCACGGTCATCCCGGTCGAACTCGGCGTCAGCGAAGCTCAGGTCGGCGAACAGCGGTTTTTTATCGGTGTCCTCAAGGACATTTCCGATCAACGGCGCTCCCGTCTGGCGCTGGAAGACAGCAACGCCCTCCTGGGCACACTGAGCCGTATGCAGGCCAGGTTCATCGCCAATATCGGCGCCGAACCGGGCGATGTGTTCGATGAAGTCCTGGCAGCCGCCATCAGTCTTACCTCCAGTGAATTCGGGTTCATCGGTGAGGTCCGCGACGATAAGACAGAGGCGCCCTATCTCCGACTTTTGGCGGCGAGCGACGTCATGACTGATCCACGCGAAGCGTTCGGTGGGGCCGATCAGACGTTGCGCAGTCGAGAACTGCGAGAAGCCGGCAGCATCCTCGACGCCTGCATCAGGGACGGCGAACCGATCATAATTGACGATTGCAAAGCAGATGGCCGCTCCATCGGCCTGCCGGAAAATCACCGACCCGTTCAATCATTGCTGTGTGCTCCATTCTACAAGGGCGCCGAAATGGTCGGCATGATGGGATTCGCGAACCGGCGGGCGGGCTACGAAGTATCCCAGCTTCTGCTTTTGGAGCCCGTCCTGTCGACGGCCGCCAATATCATCACCGCATGGCGCAACGACATGCAGAGGCGGGAGGCGATCGAGGCGCTCAGCCGTAGCGAGGAAAGCCTCAATCAGGCCCAGGCAATCGCCCACATCGGAAGTTGGTCGCGGCATCTCAAAACGAATCAGTTGGTTTGGTCGGACGAGGTATTCCGCATCATGGGACAGTCTCCCGACGGCGGCGATCCCGATTACCAGGCCTTCCTCGATTCCATCCCAACGGCCCAACGTCAAGGTATGGCCGACGCCGTAGCACAAACCATTTCGAGCGGCGACAGTTACAGATTCGAACACCAGGTCGTTCTGCCCGACGGCCGGCAGCGCGATGTTTTGGAAATCGGCGAGCTGGTATTGGACGAAGAAGGCAACCCCGAAAAACTGATCGGCATCGTGCACGACATCACCGAGCAAAAGGTGATCGACCGCATGAAAAGCGAATTCATTTCGACCGTTAGTCACGAGTTGAGAACGCCCTTGACCTCGATCAATGGATCGCTGGGGCTGCTGGCCGGCGGCATTGCCGGCGACATTTCCGGCCAAGCCAAGAGACTTATCGAAATCGCCTCGAACAACAGCGAACGACTCGTTCGCCTGATCAACGACATTCTCGACATAGAAAAAATTGAATCGGGGCAAATGGTTTTCCGCAACGTCTCCCTGGAAGTCATGCCCCTTGTTAAAACCGCCTTGGACAGCAATCAGGCCTTTGCCGAGCAGCATGGCGTCAATCTTCTGCTGGTAGGCGATGCCGGAAACGCCAGGATCGCCGCCGACCGGGATCGCATGGCGCAGGTATTTGCCAATCTGATTTCCAACGCCTGCAAATTTTCCACCGCGGGCATGACGGTTGAGGTCCGGGTCGGTCAAAGAGGCGACGTCATAAGGTTCGAGGTCGCCGACACGGGACGCGGCATTCCGGACGAATTCCGCGAGCGCATGTACCAGAAATTCGCCCAGGCGGATTCATCGGATTCCCGGCGCTTTGGCGGCACCGGTCTGGGGCTGAGTATCGTTAAAGCCATCCTCGACAACATGGACGGCACAATCGACTTCGTAACGGAACTGGACAAGGGAACGACCTTCTCTATCGAGTTCCCCATCCTGCTGACGCCGCTCCCCGAAGCCCCAACCGAAGTCAAGTCCAGCAGTCTTCGCCTGCTGGTCTGCGAAGACGATCGTGATACGGCCGTCCTTTTGCAGATGATGTTGGAGAAGGAAGGCTATGCCGTCGATCTTGCCGGCAGCGCGGAAGATGCCCGCAGCCTCATTGCCGGGAACGATTACCACGCAATGACCCTGGATATCGGACTGCCTGGCGAGAGCGGTGTTTCCCTCATTGAAAGCCTGAAAGCCGACGAAGCCACCGCACGGCTGCCCATCATCGTCGTGTCGGCATCCGCTGAGCCGAAACACAGCGAACTCACCGGTGAGGCATTTTCCGTCGTCGATTGGATCCGCAAACCGATCGACGAAAAACGTTTAATGGAAGCGGTCCGAAGCGCCGGCATCGACCGCCGGAAAGAACGACCCAAGATTCTGCATATCGAAGACGACGGAGACCTTGTCGTCGTCGTCGAGGAAATGCTCGCGGAAATAGCGGATGTAACGCCGGTGACCACGTACGAACAGGCCATGCTTGAACTTCGCGAACGCGCCTTCGATTTGATAATCCTCGATATCGGTCTACCTGATGGTAGCGGACTTGACCTACTTCCCATGATTGGGAGTCATAGCCCGGCTGCACCGATTATGGTATTCTCCGCCCACGAAATAGCGAGTGACACGGCGGAAATGATCTCAACGGCCTTGGTGAAGTCGCGCACGAGTAACAGTCAACTGGTCGAATCGATAAAAAGCCTGCTGAAGCGATACGCCCCGGTGGAATAAGAACGAACAAGGACCAGCAACGGAAATGCCTGCCCAAAAACTTGAGCGCATCCTCTATGTCGAGGACGAACCCGATATCCAGGAGGTTGCACGCATCGCGCTCGAGTTGGCGGGCGGTTTTACCGTCAAGATATGCAGTTCCGGCGAGGAAGCCGTCGGCGTCGCGGTCGAGTATGCGCCGGACCTGATATTGCTCGACGTGATGATGCCCGGCATGGACGGGCCGACGACGTTCCAGGCGCTGAGGGAATTGGAGCCGCTGTCAGACACACCGGTGATCTTCATGACCGCGAAGGTTCAGCCCAACGAGGTCGTGCAATACAAGGACATGGGCGCCATCAACGTCATCCCGAAACCTTTCGATCCCATGACGCTTTCCTCAACCATCGTGGAAATGTGGAAAGAACATCATGGCGGATGACGGCCCGTCCGGAAGCGGCGCCGCAAGAGACAAGCTGAAAGCGTTATCTGACGAATTCCTCGGCGTCCTGCCCGATCGCATGTCGGCGATCGAACAAACCTGCCACCCCCTGATCGCGCCCATATGGGACGCACCGGACATCGACGCCCATTACCGCACCATCCACAACCTGGCGGGCAGCAGCGGCACCTTCGGTTTCAACGAACTAAGCGCCGCCGCCAGAGCCGTACTCGACGTCCTAGAACCGCTCCTGGGCGGCGACTGCGAGGTGACGCCGCAAATCCGCGAAGCCTTCGAGGCGGCCATGAATGATTTCCGCTCGGCAGCCGACAATCCGGTCCAAGACGAAAAATGGCTGGACCCGCCGGGGTAGGAACGCCCGGAGACCTGTCATTCCGGAAAGCGCGAAGCGATTGTCCGGAATCCACGCCTGAGCGATCGAATCTCACAACGTCGTGCCAAACTGCTAATCTATGGCATGGATTCCCGCTTTCGCGGGAATGACATAGGGGGTAGAGCCGGTTTACGCACTCCGTCTCAGGGGCCGCGATTCAAGGCCTGCCAGGCAACGGTCGATCCACAAGGCCGTCAGCTTTTCCTGTACCGCGTTTTGTCTCAGGCGGCTGTTGAGCCCGGCGAAATCGACCATGTCGAGATCCTGATCCTGATTGAAGCAGGAAAACACGACGCTGCGCTCACCCGTCACGGGGTCCGTATGGGGCTGCAGGCACTGGGCGCAGATCTCCTTCATCATGCATTGCATAGGCGAGTTGATGCTGCCCACTGCCCTGTGCTCGGCCTTGAGGAAGGGTTTGAGAACCTCGTGCCGCGACTGCCCGACGGCCGCCATCATGCGGTCGGAGCCGATGGCGACGACGCGGTCGACGTCCGACATCTTGATGACCTGTTCGCCCAATTCACCGCTGGCGTAGGCCTGCATGCATTGGACGATGTTGCCGACGAAGGTGCGGTCCTGCGGCCGGTTGGGCTCGAAGCCCGGCGCTTCGTCGCAGCACCAGACGATGACGTCCGCTGCCGCTTCGATTTCTTCTACCTTGTAGCGGTCGATCACCGCCTTGTAGCCGGCAAAATAAAGAACTTTGGAGCCCGCCGCCCGGAAGGCCTGACCGATCGAGAACAGCACGGCGTTGCCCAGTCCGCCGCCGGCAAGGAGCACCGTCTCATCGCCCGGCGTCTCGGTCGGCATGCCCGTCGGTCCCATCACGATGACGGGCTCACCGGGCTCAAGATAGGCGCAAAGATCGGACGATCCACCCATCTCCAGGACGATAAGGCTGATCAGCCCCTCTTCTTTGTCGACCCACGCCCCGGTAAGGGCAATGCCCTCCATGGCCAGGGTGGTGTTGTCATAGGTCTTGGCGATGGTTTCGAAATTCTGCAGTCGGTAGAACTGACCGGGATGGAAATTGCGGGCTGCCGCCGGGGCACGGACGACGACCTCGACGATGGTCGGCGTCAGGCGGATAACCTCGTGCACGTGCGCCCGCATGTCGTCATTAAAGGCGTCGAGGAAGGCCTTGTCGTCCAGATCCGAAAACGGCGAGATGCGGTCGAGAATCTTCGACACAACGGGAAAGCCCTGCTTGCCGCTGGCCATGGCGCTGACGACGTTGCCGGCGTAGCTGGGATGGAGATCGCCGAAGAAACTGACGTAGCGTCCGTCGTCCCGCTTTGAGGCCAAAATCTGGACCTCGTTGGGCTTCTTGACGCGTTCCGGCGTCACCGGATTGCCGTCTTCGTCGATGGCTTGGAAGAATTTGCCGTCGAGGTGAACGCTCTCGGCATCCTCCCGGGCCAGAACGGTGTTGGGTGTCGTCCCCGCCGCCACGAGCAGAGCGCGGGCCGGCAACGTGACCTCGGTGCCGTCGGCGCCGAACTTGCCGTCTTCGTCGCGGACCTGCCGGGCGAAGCGCACGGACTGCGCATGGCCGGTATCGTCGACATTGACTTCCACCGGCGAAAGCAACTCGGCGAAGCGAATTCCCTCCTCCAGCGCTTTCTCGATTTCCTCGTGGTTGAGGGTGTAGCTGGGAGCGTCAAGCATGCGTTTGCGGTAGCAGAGCGTCACGCCACCCCAACTGTTCAACAATTCCAGAACGCGGGGCTCTTCCCCCGCCGCTTTCGCCCGGTTGCGCTCCTCGCGGATGGCGCGGGCGTGGGTCAGGAACTCGTCCGCGATATCCGCTTCCTCGGGCATGAAGTAGGCGGCGCGCACGGCCTCCTCACCCAGTTCAGCCGACAACGTCTCCCAGCGCTGCAGGAATTTCTCGACTTGGACCGGATAGTAGGCGAGCGCTTCCGTTGCCGTATCGATCGCCGTCAGACCGCCGCCGATCACGACAACCGGCAGGCGAAGCTGCATGTTGGCCAACGTGTCGGTCCGCGCCGCGCCTGTCAGTTGCAGCGCCATGAGGAAATCGCTGGCCGTGCGCACGCCGCGCGCCAGGCCGCCCGGCATGTCGAGCACCGTCGGCTTACCGGCGCCCACCGCCAGCGCGATGTGATCAAAGCCGCGCTCGAAAGCGCCGTCGACCGTCAACGTGGTACCGAAGCGCACACCGCCCATCATGGTGAACTGGTGGCGGCGTTCGAGCAGCAGCCGGATGATCTTGAGAAAATTCTTGTTCCAGCGAACGGTAATGCCGTACTCGGCCACCCCGCCGAAGCCCGCCATCACGCGCTCACCCAGTTCCTCGTAGAGTTCTTCAACGTTGTGGATGGGCCGGAACGGCACCCTGCTGCCGTCCGTGGCGACGCCGGAAAGATCCTCGGGCAGGGGTTCGATCTTCAATCCGTCGATGCCGGCCACCACATGGCCGTCGTTCATCAGATTGTGGGCCAAACTGAAGCCGGCCGGACCGAGGCCGGCAATGAGAATGCGCTTGCCCGTGGGCGCCAGCGGCAACGGGCGGAACACGTTGAGCGGATTCCAGCGCGTCAGCAGGCCGTAAATTTCGAAACCCCAGGGCAGATCCAGCACGTCCTTGAGGGTCCGGGTCTCCGCCTGGGGAATGTTCACCGGATCCTGGCGTTGGTAAATGCAGGACTTCATGCAGTCGTTGCAGATGCGGTGACCCGTGGCGGCGCACAGGGGGTTGTCGACCGCAATGATCGCCAGCGCGCCCAGGGCGTATCCCTGCGTCTTCACCAGATGCATCTCGGAAATTCGCTCGTCCAACGGACACCCTGCCAACGTCACCCCGAAAGGCGAGGCCTTGAAGGCGCCGACGGTGCCTTCCGGCGCATCCCTGGCGACTTTTTCACGCAGGCCGCGGGCACACGAATCCTTGCCCTGGTTGTGACAGAAGATGCAGTAGTTGGCGTGATCGAGGGCGCCCACCAGGTCGCAGCCCTGATCGGTTAGGGCGAAACCTTCGCGGCGGCGCAGATGACTTTCATCCAGCCGGTGATAGGAGATCGAGCCGTCCAAGCCGTCAAGCTCGCCCTCCTCGATCGGCACCAGGTGTTCGGCATCGACCTTGCCCGGCACCTGGAACAGCACCCCATGGCCATGTTTGGCGCGACCGGCGGGCGCTTGAGTCGCCCAGGCGGCGTAACGGGTCGCGATATCGAGATCCTCCGCGTGAGCGCCTTCATCTTCCTCCGCCGCCTGCTGCCAAGCCGTCACCGCCCGGGCGAACACCAGCTCGTCCCCGTCGAAGTCGCCGTCGATGGCCTCGCCGAACGCGGTGGCCAAGGCCTCGCCGTCGAGAGTCGCAGCCTCCTCCGCCTTGATCTTTTTGACGGCAATACGCTGGACAAACAGCCGTTTGCAGGTGAACAAGGGTGCCAAATCGTGATGACGCTCGGCCAAGGCCCCCAACTCGGATTGGATGCCGAACAATTGGGCCAGAAAGTCCTCGAGGTGCGGCGCCAGAGCGATCATCAATTCGGCGTAGGGGCCGCTGTCCGCGCCCGTCGCACTCGCCCGCGCTTCGGTTAGTTGGGTTCGCAAATCCTTGTCGACATCCCCCAACCAGTCCATGAAAGCGGCGTCCACCTTCGCCAAACCGGTTGTTTCGTAGAGATCGGTCAGCGTCAGGTCGAACGAAAGATTGAGCGAAGCGTCGGCAGTCATGAAAAGCGCCCTCCGGTGATTTGGTACAACAAAATTACTAACATTCTTAATTGTTGGGTATACCAACAATTACAGAAAAAACCAATAATTTTACTGCACGATCCTCAACTGCGGGTTCCGGCGAGCGGCCGGAGGGCAGCGCACATACATAAAAAGGATACCGGGAATCAAAGTCTTAGGCGAGCGTAAAGCGCATGTGCTCGCGAGCTATGATGGCGCCTTCCCAGGTCTTCCGGGCCTGGGATTCCAGATCCTCCATAAAAAGATCCTCGTGATCGGGATCGTGGTGGAAGATTGCCAGATTCTTGGCGCCCGCTTCCTTGCAAAGGCGGATGCCCTCCTGCCAGGTCGAGTGTCCCCAGCCCACCTTGTCGGGAAATTCGTCATCGGTATAGGTGGAGTCGTAGATCACCAGATCGGCGCCCTCGATCAGTTTCAGGACATTCTCGTCCGGCTTGCCGGGAACATGCTCGGTGTCCGTCACGTAGCACATGACTTTGTCGAGATACTCGATCCGGTAACCCGTGGCGCCGTCCGGATGATTGAGCGGGAAGGTTTTGACCTCGATGCCTTCGCCGAAATCGAGAACGTCGCCGCAGGCGAAATCCTCGAAAATGAGCTTTCCGCCCATTTTTTCCAAGGGCACGGGAAAAGTCGGCTGCGACATTTGGCTGGCAAATACGTTCTCCACGCCGCCCTTGGACGCCAGGTGGCCGGCCATGATGCGAAAGGCGTGGTCGGGCCGGAACGCGGGGGAAAAGAAGGGAAAGCCGTTGATGTGGTCCCAATGGGTATGAGAGAGCAGCAATATGGCGTCGCTCACCTGCTTCTTCATCAGCCAATGGCCGAGATTTCTGATGCCCGTTCCGGCATCAAGAATGATGCGCTGGCCCCCCATCGCGACTTCCACGCAACTTGTGTTGCCGCCGAACGCGATATGCCGCGGTGACGGGCACGCGATACTGCCGCGGACGCCCCAAAACTTGACCTTGAAACTCATTCGATCGAGCTGCCCATGCCCACAAACATTACCCTCTTCTTGCCGCTCCCATGTCTCCCCGGGCGGCTATTCGTTAAGAGCTGTTCTTATTGTTGCGGACACAGAAGCATAGGCGGACTAAAAAGACAAGATAACCATGTACTTAAGTTTTTCTCCTATTTGTCACGTATTTGCGTCGACGACCTCTAATGCGACATCAACACCGGGACGGTCATGTGGCCGAGGATGTGCCGGGTCGCTCCGCCCAGCGCCAGTTCGCGGATGCGGGAATGGCCGTACGCCCCCATGACAACGAGATCGACGCCGAAATCGAAGGCAGCCGAAAGCAGCACGTTTCCGACATCGATATCCTTGGCCACGGAATGATGGGCTTCGGCATTGACGCCATGGCGCGCCAAATGGGTACACAGGTCGGCGCCGGGAACATGGTTGTCGTCGTTGGGATTTACAGTGAAGACATTGACCTTATCGGCCCGTTCCAGGAACGGCATGGCATCGGACACCGCCCGGACCGCTTCCCGCCTGCCGTTCCAGGCGATCATTACCTGGCTGCCGATCTTGGGCCACGAGCCCGTGTAGGGTATGGCCATGACGGGGCGGCCGGACGTGAGCACCAGTTCCTCAGCCAAGTCGTAAACGCCCCCGGCGTGCTCGGTTGCGCTCTCCACCTGACTGACCACGGCGATGTCGGCGTAGCGCGCATGCAATTCCATCAAGGCGCGGTCATCGCCGACGCCGACGCGCCATTCGTGGGAAACACCCTCACGCTTGGCCTGATCGACAAAAATGGCCTCGGCCGCTTCGGCGGCTTTCAGGGCCTGACGCCGTTGCTCCTCAAGGACATCGTCTGTGATATAGGCGCGGACGTAGCCGGGAATATTCGGCGTCCTGGCCACGTAAAGCGCCGTCAGGTGGGCGTCGTGGGCTTGCGCCAGGGTCATGGCCGCCTTGCTTCGAGCCTGGGCCAGATTGTCGTCGCTCATGTGAAGTAGGATGTCGCGGACAGCCATGGTTGCCTCCATTCGGCGTTAAACTGCGTGAGGCCCGCTCACCGACGCCGGCCCACACTTGAAACATCGGCCGGTCGGCCGCCCTCAACAACAGGGCAATTTGTCGCAAGCCGGCGCCCACCTATCTATGATGTTAGTCGGAAACGGACCGACCTTCGAGGAGATCGTCAAATATGCAACCGCGAGTACACGCCCCGGATTTCGATCTTTCCGGCTTGAGATGGTTCAATGTCGACGGGCCCATCAGCCTTGAAGACGCGCGGGGGCGTTTGGTGATCCTCGATTTCTGGACCTTCTGCTGCATCAATTGCATTCAGATCATACCGACTTTGAAGCGTCTTGAACGGGCCTATCCCGAAGACGTCATCGTGATCGGCGTACACTCGCCGAAATTCAGTGCCGAAAAGGACGCCGCCAACGTGGAATTGGCGATCAGCCGCTATGGTATCGAGCACCCCATCATCCATGACCCCGATTTCGAGATCTGGCAAGCCTACGGCGTGCGTGCGTGGCCGACCCTGATGTTCATCGGACCGGAAGGGGAATTGCTGGGCCAGGCCTCGGGCGAGCCCGACCCGGACCGTCTGATGGAGGGTGTTGGCGAGATGATTGAGGATTTCCGCCGGCAGGGCGTGATGTCGCCCGCGCCGCTGTTGTTGACGCCCTCGGCGGAACCGGCAGGAAATTTATCGTTTCCGGGAAAGATGAAGCCCCTGACGTGGCGGGACGAGCAGCTTTGGGCGGTGGTCGACGGCGGCCACCACCAGATCGTCGTGCTCGCCCCGGACGGCGCCGAACGTCTGCGCGTCGGCAGCGGGGCTGACGGTTTTACGGACGGCGGTCTGGATGACGCAACCTTCGACCAGCCTCAAGGGTTGGCCTGCGCGGACGGCTTAATCTATGTGGCGGATACCGGCAATCACGCTATTCGGGCGATCGATCTGGAAGCGGGAGCGGTGACAACGCTGGCCGGCATTAACCGCCGCGGCCCGGCGCTTTCCCAGGCCGAACCGGCGGTTGGCGCAGCCCTTGCCTCACCTTGGGACCTCGCCCTATCGAGTGACGGCAATCTTCTTTATTTCGCCAACGCCGGCACTCACCAATTGGGCGCCCTGGATTTCGCGGCGGCGACGGTGCAAAGACTGGCCGGTGACGGCGGAGAAGACATCGTGGACGGGCCGGCGGCAACCGCCCGTCTGGCCCAACCGAGCGGCCTGGCCCTCAGCGCCGACGGAAAGTCGCTTTACTTCGCCGATTCTGAAACCTCGTCCGTCCGCGCCGTCGATCTTGAGGCCGAAACCGTCGACACCCTGGTCGGTGCCGGATTGTTCGAATTCGGCCACGTCAATGGCGCATTCGGACAAGCCCGCCTGCAGCACGCCCTGGGCGTCGCCCTGGACAGTCACGACAATCTGTTGGTCGCCGACAGCTATAACGCCGCCGTCCGGCTGCTCGACCTGAAATCACGTGAAGCCCGGGATTTCGACGGCGGCGCCTTCACGTGCACCGATGACGTCTGTCTGCCGTTGGGCGAACCCGCCGGTATCGTCGACGATGCTACAAACGGCCGGGTCTTTGTGGTGGATACCAACAACCACCGCATCCTGGCGTATGACACCGAAGCCAAGACATACGGCACCTGGGTGGCCTAAAAGAAGCTTGAATTGGGGGATGCAGCAGCACTGCACCCCCCGACGACATCTTGATTACTCAGCCGCCTCGGGTTTCGGCGGCATGGTGGTCTGGAAGCTCTGCAGCTCGCCGATGCGCGCTTTCCAACCGGCGATGTTGTTCTTGCCGGCGAACAGTTCCGGACCCTCCGGCGAAATCCCCACATAGAAGAAGATCGGCGCCAGGAACAGGTCGGCGATGCTGAGATCCTCACCCGCCAGGAACCGGCTGTCCGCCAACGCTCCGTCGGTTACGTCGATGGCACGGCGGATATCCGGCATGGCGGCCGCAATGCGTTCCTCGTCCGGCTCGTTGCCACGCATGGGAGCAACAATGCGCTGGAGGACGAACTCGCGGATCATGGGTGGATAGAAGTAGTCGTTGATCGAGCTGATCCACTGGTTCATGCACGCCCGCGCCGCCGGGTCGCCGGGTTGCAGCGACGGACCGTCGAAGGCCTCGTCGACGTAACGGCAGATGGCGCTGGTCTCGTATACGTGAACGTCGCCGTGATCCATCGACGGCATCTTCATGAAGGGGTGCAGGTCGCGATGGGCATCCGAACCCGGTTCGATGGGCTGAACCTCGTACGCCACGCCCTTCTCCTCCAACGTCATGCGCGCCGTGCGGACGTAACTGCTTTGCGGAAATCCGTGAATGACAACGTCTGACATGGTGGCCTCCCTATGCGCCCAGGAATTGGTTCAAGTCTTCGAAGGAACTGGACCAGCCGCCGTGGTGGTTGGTCGCCGCTTCCTCCGTCGGCATGCGGTCGTGCGTGAGTTTGAGGCGGGTTTCGTCGCCGAGGTCTTCCAGTTCGACGGTCACCAGAGTGTCGGCGCCGCCGGTCTCGCCGGGGTCTTCCCATTTCCAGGTAAAGACCAGCTTCGACGGCGGGGTGACCTCCTGGAAGACGCCGCCGACGCAGTACTTGTCGCCGTCGGCGTTCTGCATGCAGGTGCGGTAGGTGGCGCCCACTGCCGGGTTCCAGTCGCAATCGGGGCAGGTCATGCCCTGCGGCCCCCACCATTGCGCCAATTGCTCCGGATCGGTCCAGGCGGCGTATACCCGTTCCCGCGGCGCTTTGAAAACCCGGTCGATCTCAAGGGCGAAGCCCTCCTCCGTCGCGTCAATCGCGACCGCTGCCGTCTGACTCATCGTCGTCCTCCTGTTTGTCCTTGTTGGCTTCGTCTTCGAGATAGCGCGAAAGCTGATCGAGCTGGCCTTCCCAGAACTGCTTGTAGGTCGAAATCCAGTCGGAAGCCGTCCGTAACGGCTTGGGATCGAGATTGCAGCGGTGGAAACGCCCTTCGCGCGTCCGCAGTAAAAACCCCGCGTCTTCCAATACTCTGAGGTGTTTCGACACGGCCGGCAGCGACATCTCGAAAGGTTGTGCCAATTCGCCCGCCGTCGCCTCACCTTCCGCCAATCGAGCCAATATGGCGCGTCTGGTGCGGTCGGCAAGGGCGGAAAAGGCCAAATCGAGTTGGGCCTCAGCCGCATCGTTCAGTTGGGTTTGGTTTTGATAGTTAACCATATGGTTAAATATAGGGCAAAATTTTTGACCGTCAAGGAAAGTCCCTGAAAAATTCTTCGAATTAGTGGAGAGCAACGCCCGAAATGTACGGGTGTCCCATGTAGAGCGCGGCATAGAGGGCCAATCCGACGGCCGGCCGCCACCACGAGATTTCCGTCCAATTGATGCTTGTGCGGCCCTGAAGGGCGGCGGCAAAGGGCACGATCGAGGTCGTGGCGGCCAGGCGATCGAAGGCTTCGGGTTCGCGGGCCCTCAGCTTGGCGTCGATGGACGCCGGCCCGGCCAGCGAGGTCAGCAGAAACCCGCCGAAGAAGGCCAGGGATGCGGCATTACCGTTGGCCGCAATGTGCGTCGCCGCCCAAAGCGCGATACCCATCATAAGGGGATGGCGCGTGATGCCGAAGATGCCCTTGGGTCCCTTCTCACGATGCAGCGCCTTCTCACCGCCGACGCCGGTCGGATTTGGCGTCGTGTAGGCGCAGACGGCCAGGATCAACGAAAACGGCATGACGATGTGCGGCACGTATCGCAACGCGGCCACATCCCACAAATCGACGCGGGGCGCGGCATTGTAGGCCATCACGGCCCATACCAGCACGACGAGGGATAGAACCGAAAACAGTCCCTGGAAACCGGTATTGCCGATGCGCCCGGCGATGACGCCGCGCAAGGGTGACCCTGCGATGCCCAGATGGATGGCGAAAAAGATGAACGATGCCGTGTAGACTTCCCAAAGACCAGCCATGCGCGTCCGCGCTCCCCGTCACTGAGCATTGAAATTATTGGGTATTTGGGGATGGTGATCGGAGATTCAAGCCGGACTCGGCAGGAACCGCCGACAACGGGGGATGCCGACGGTCCTTTGCTTGTAGGGTCGTGTGGTTTTGTGTTGAGAGGGATACGACCGTTACGAGTCTTAAGCTAACAAAGACTCGTTAATGTTGTCTTAGCGGGCTAATTGGTGTCAGGCACTTAATTGAGGTTATCGAGCGTCCCGAGGCCCCCCATGCCCCGGCGAAGCTACCCCTCGAACACGCGACGGCCGGCGTCGGTGAGTTTGCAGACCAGCCAGTCGGGCTTCATCGGATTGGCGAACCAGGGCTCGGCCCACCCGGCGCGGATGCAGGCCTGGACGGTCTTTTCGCCGACGCGCTGGCCGTTCTCGTCGAACAGCGGCAGCTTGCCGCCGGGCTGGTCGAGGCCGCGTTCAAGATATTTGAGCTGTGCGCCCGTGGGCTTGCCGCCCTTGGCCGTCCTGCCTAATTTCGCCGTGCTCGCCAACCCTTGCCTCTTCCCTTGTCGCCTCAGCCTTCGTTCGTCGTACGCAGTCTTTGCACCAGCAAATTCAGCATGGCCCGCACGAAGGCATCGGATTTGCTCAAGCGTTTCTCGAACTCCTGCCGCGTAATCAAAATACAGGTCGCCGGTT
>CAYFKJ010000002.1:750448-822670 GCA_964343605.1 uncultured Rhodospirillaceae bacterium | reverse complement strand
GCGACCGGCTCGCCGTCGCCTGCGCCAACGGCCGCATCGAGCACTGGCAGGTGGCGGTCGAGTCCTGGCGCGAGGCGCCGTTGCGGGTGACCGGGCCGACGCCGATCTCGGTCCCTCGTCGATCAGCGCCATCTCGCCGAAGATGGCCCCAGGCTCCAATGTCCCGACAACCGTCCCGTCCTCCAGCACGATTTCGACGATGCCGGAAGCTAAAAGATAAGCGAACCTTGGCGGATCTCCCTTCTTGAAAATGTCCGTGCCCAAGGCAAAGGCTTCACGCGGTAAAATGTCTCGCGCCACAGTGATCTCCCCCAAAAAATCAAACGCACGCCCCTCAAGGGAAACTATAGCTTTACGGGTAGGCCGTGGCCAAGACGCAATTACGTTATTTCGCGTCCACAATGCGCCGAATGAAGCCGGTCATTGCCTGCAATACGGCCTCGGGCTGGTCGCGATGGGGCGAATGGCCGCAATCGTCGAGCATCGCCGTCTCAACATCGCCGCCTGACCTGGCGGAAATCGAGTCGATCTGGGCCATCGTGCCGTATTCGTCGTCCACACCCTGGACGACCAGGATGGGGACGTTGATGGCCGGCAGGTATTCCTCGATGTTCCACTGGCGGAAGTCGTTGACCAGCCAGACCTCGTTCCAGCCCCGAAACGCGCATTCCGTGTTGTCGCCGTGATGGCGGGCGAGCTTTTCCTTGAGGTCGGTCGTCTCGTAGACGGTTTTGATTTCGGCGATACTGTCGACCGAGAGCTGTTCGACGAAGACGTGCGGCGCCTCGACGACGACGGCTTTCAGGCCGGGTTGGTCGAATTTGCCCGCGTTGATCAAGGCGATGGACGCGCCGTCGGAATGCCCGACGAAGATGTAGTCCTTGAGGCCCAGTCCGGAAATCACTTCGGGCAGGCTGTCGATGGCCTCGTCGTGCATAAAGGAAACCGGTCGCGGCCAGTCGCAGCCGTCCGATTTGCCGTAACCTTGACGGCTGTAGACCAATGCCCCGCAGCCGGTGGACGCCGCCAGTCGTTCGGGAAAATCGCGCCACATGGTGACGCAGCCCAGCCCCTCGTGCAGAAACACCAGCGTTGGTGCTTCGCCGGGTTTGGGCCCGTGCCAGACGTATTCCAGCCGCACACCGGCGGCCTCGACAAATCCCTCGGTCACGAAACCAGGCGCTATTGGCGCAATTTGAAACGTTGGATCTTGCCCGTCGCCGTCTTGGGCAGCTCGTCGACGAACTCGATCCAGCGGGGATACTTGTAGAGCGCCAGGCGATCCTTGACGAAAGCCTTGAGCTCATCCGCCAACACCTCGTCGCCCGCCCCGTCCTTCAACACCACGAAGCCCTTGGGCTTGACCAGTTGCTTTTCGTCCTCCTGGCCGACGACAGCGGCCTCCAGAACCGCCTCGTGCGCAAGCAACGCCGATTCAACCTCGAACGGCGAGACCCAGATGCCGCCGACTTTCAGCATGTCGTCCGAGCGGCCGCTGTAGACGAAGTAGCCGTCGCCGTCCTGGGTGTACTTGTCGCCGGTGCGGGTCCAGGCGCCCTGGAAAGTGCCGGTGCTCTTCTCGCGGTTGTTGAAATAACAGACCGCCGTCGACGGCCCCTTGACCAGCAGTTCGCCGATCTCGCCCTCGGCAACGGGCTGGTCGTCCTCGTCGACCAGTTTCAACTCGTACCCCGGTACCGCCTTGCCCGACGTGCCGTAGCGCAGATCTTCGAGCGAGTTGGAGAGGAAGATGTGCAGCATCTCGGTGGAGCCCAGGCCGTCGAGGATGTCGACGCCGAAGCGCTCCTTCCAGCGCTCGGCGATATCCTCCGGCAGAGCTTCGCCCGCCGATACGCAGGCCCTGAGGCGGTTGGAACCGTTTTCCCTGGTGCAGTTCTCGTCCGCCAGCATGGCGCCGTAAAGCGTCGGCACCCCGTAGTAGATGGTCGGATTGTATTCCTTCAGGCGGGCCATGACGCTGTCGGGCGTGGGCCGTTCGTCCATCAGCACGGCGGTGGCGCCGACATGCAGCGGAAAACTCATGCCGTTCCCGAGGCCGTAGGCGAAGAAGAGCTTGGCGGCCGAGAACACCACATCGTCCTCGCGGATACCCAAGACGCCCTCACCATAAAGGGCGGCCGTGTTGACCAGATCGCTTTGCAGGTGAACGGCGCCCTTCGGAGCGCCGGTGGAACCCGACGAATAGAGCCAGAAACCGGCGTCGTCGGCCACCGTCGCCGCCGCTTCCAGGCTGTCCGAAGCCTTTTCCAGCAGGTCGTCCAGCGCGGGATGGCCGGTATCGGCCGCGCCCGGACCCGAGACGATGACATGTTCGAGATGCGGCGACTGGTCGATCAGGGGCTGGAATTTTTCGTAGAGCGCGCTGGACACGACCAAGACCTTGGCACGCGAATCGCCCAGCATGTATTCGTAGTCCTTGGTTGTCAGCAGCGTATTGACCGCCACCGGCACCACGCCTGCTTTCATGGCCCCGAAAAATACCGCGGGGAAGTCGATGGTGTCGAGCAGACACATCATGATGCGCTGTTCCATCACGACACCAAGATCTTTCAACATATTGCCCGCGCGGTTGGTGCGCACCGCCAAATCGGCGTACGTGTGCTCCCCATTGATGTCGATGAACGCAACCTTGTCGCCGCGCCCCTGCGCTAGATGCCGGTCCACGAAATCCGTCGCCGCATTGTAGTCGCGCGGCACGGAGACCGTGGGCGGCGTGGTCGAGAGATCGATTTGGGTGTAGTTGGCGTCGGACATTTTGGGGGGCGCTCCCGCTGCGACGGCAAAGCGCCGTCAAGTTATCGGCTGCAATATTATGCATCCGAGGTTACATTTTTGATCGACAGGCACTATAATGCATTTTTCCCCTTGGAGACAACAAGGGCGGCGCCTCGTTCCCACCGCGGTGAGAATGCGGGCGGCAAACGGGGGCAGAAGACGCCGATGAGCGAAACTATTCAGCGCGACGCGGAGACCACAGGCGGAACGGAAGCGTTTCTCGCCGAGCTTGGCCAGCGCGTCCGCACTGCGCGCGCGCAACGTGGCATGACGCGCAAAATTCTGGCGCGCGATTCCGGCGTTTCCGAGCGCTACCTGGCCCAATTGGAAAATGGCCAGGGCAATATTTCCATAGCACTGCTGCGTCAGGTCGCGCTTGCCATGAACGTGGAGGTTTCAGATCTCGTAAGAGAGGGCGGCGATTGGCCGTCCGAAATTCATCTGATTGTCGAACGCCTTCTCCAGCTTCGCAATGAAGACCTCGGACGCGCCCACCAACTCATCTCCGAAACCTTCGGCGCCTCCCGCGAACAGGTTCGCAGGGTTGCCCTGATTGGATTACGCGGATCAGGTAAAAGCACATTAGGACAACTACTTGGAGAGAGTTTTTCAGTTCCGACATTAGAATTGGCGCAGGAAATCGAGAAAGACGCGGGCATGAGCGCCAATGAAATTTTCTCGCTGTCCGGGCAGGCCGGTTACCGCCGGCACGAGCGCCGTGCTCTGGAGGCCGTTCTGGAAAGCCACGACCGGGCCGTCATCGCCACCGGCGGCGGACTGGTGGCGGAAGCGGCCACCTACGACCTCCTGCTGAACTCGTGCTTTACGGTTTGGCTGAAGGCTTCTCCGGCCGAGCACATGAGCCGCGTTATCGCCCAGGGCGACCACCGCCCCATGGCCGACAATGACGAGGCAATGGAGGATTTGAGGCGTATACTGGAGGGACGCGAGGCTCTCCACCGCCGGGCCGACGCCACCCTGGATACCTCCGGCCGGAGCGTCGACGACTGCCTGGCCGAACTCGTCGGCCTATGCCGGGATACGCTGGAAGCAGAAGCGTAATCAACCCGCCACGGGTTTGTTTGGACCGGGAATATCAATTAGGAAAAATAGTGCTTGCTGTTTTTGCGATATGCATTATATTTCCTACTTGAGATTTAGAATAGTTACGATGTGCACTTGAGGCGCACACTCTATTCCGACAAGGGAAGGCAATCAGAATGATCGATTTTCGCACCTCGCCCGACCAGTACAAGCACTGGAAACTCAGCATCGACGGTAACGTGGCGACGCTCGCCATGGATGTCGACGAAAACGGCGGACTGGTTCCCGGTTACGAGCTCAAGCTGAATTCTTATGACCTCGGCGTCGATATCGAACTCTTCGATGCCATTCAGCGCCTGCGCTTCGAACATCCCGAAGTCGGCGCGGTGGTCGTCACCTCGGCCAAGGACCGCGTATTCTGCGCCGGCGCCAACATCAAGATGCTGGGCGGCTCCAGCCACGGCCACAAGGTGAACTTCTGTAAATTCACCAACGAAACGCGCAATTCCATCGAGGACGCCTCGGAAAATTCCGGTCAACGCTACATCACCGCGGTCAACGGCCCCTGCGCCGGCGGCGGCTATGAACTGGCGCTCGCCACCGACTACATCGTGCTGGCGGATGACGGCAACACCTCCGTTTCGCTCCCCGAAGTCCCGCTGCTGGCCGTGCTTCCCGGCACCGGCGGCCTCACCCGCCTGGTCGACAAGCGCATGGTGCGCCGCGACCGCGCCGACTTCTTCTGCACCATCGAGGAAGGCGTCAAAGGCAAGCGCGCGGTGCAGTGGAACCTTGTGGACGACACCATCCCCTCCTCCCGGCTGATGGAACATGTCGCCGAGTTCGCCGCGGCCGAGGCCGCCAAATCGGACCGGCCGGCCGACGCCAAGGGCGTTGAGATGACGCCGATCGAGCGAACCATCGACGGCGACCGCATGGCTTACGATACCCTCTCCGTCGAAATCGACCGGACCTTGAGGGCGGCCAACATCACGGTCAAAGCGCCGGACGCCGCGCCACCGCAAGACGCAGAGGCGATCCTGGCGGAAGGCGCTGAATTCTGGCCCTTCAAGTTCGCCCGCGAGTTCGACGACGCCATGCTGCATCTCCGCACCAACGAGGCGGAAATCGGCACCTGGGTAATCCGCACCGAAGGCGACGCCGACAATGTGGCCGCCGCTGACGCGGCGCTTGAGGCCAACAAGGACAATTGGTTTGTGCGCGAGGTGCGGCTATTTATCAAACGCACACTGAAGCGTTTCGATCTTTCCGCCCGCACGCTGGTGGCTTTGATCGAGCCGGCCAGCTGCTTCACCGGGACCTTCCTGGAATTGGCGCTGGCCACCGACCGCTCTTTTATGCTGGACGGCCAGTTCGAGGGCGACAACCGGCCCGCCGCGACGCTGCGGCTGACGGACGCCAACTTCGGCGCCTATCCCATGTCTAACGGCCTCACCCGCCTGGAAAGCCGTTTCCTGGGCGAAGACGGCAAGGCCGGCGAACTGAAGGCCGAGGTGGGTCGCGACATCGACGCCGAGGAAGCGGATGAAATCGGACTGGTGACCTTCATTCCCGACGACATCGACTGGGAGGACGAAGTCCGCATCGCCCTGGAGGAACGGGCCAACTTCTCGCCCGACGCCCTCACCGGCATGGAAGCCAGCCTGCGCTTCGCCGGCCCCGAAACCATGGAAACCAAAATATTCGCACGGCTGTCCGCCTGGCAGAACTGGATCTTCCAGCGCCCCAACGCGGTCGGCGCGGAAGGCGCCCTCAGCCTCTACGGTTCAGGCCAACGGCCCAATCTCGATAAAGGAAGAGTCTAATGAGCAGCATCGACTACAACGAGCGCATCCCCAACAACGTCAACCTGTCGGACAACCGCCGCCTGCAGCGGGCTCTTGAAGCTTGGCAACCCAAATTCATCGACTGGTGGACCGAGATGGGCCCGGAGGGTTTCCAGGTCCAGGACATCTATCTCCGCACGGCCATCAACGTGACGCCCAAGGGCTGGGCCAATTTCGGCTACGTCAAGATGCCGGATTACCGCTGGGGAATCTTCCTGGCCGATCCGGAAGAAGACCGCCGCGTCAACTTCGGCGACCACAAGGGCGATCCGGCATGGCAGGAAGTTCCGGGCGAATACCGTGCCGTGCTGCGCCGCCTGATCGTGACCCAAGGCGACACCGAGCCGGCGTCGGTCGAGCAGCAACGCCTGCTGGGCGCCACCTGCCCGTCGCTCTACGACCTGCGCAACCTCTTCCAGGTCAACGTCGAGGAAGGCCGCCACCTCTGGGCTATGGTCTATCTGCTGGACGCCCACTTCGGACGTGACGGCCGCGAGGAGGCCGAGGCGCTGCTGGAACGCCGTTCCGGTGACACCGACAAGCCGCGTATCCTGGGCGCCTTCAACGAGAAGACGCCGGACTGGCTGTCATTCTTCATGTTCACCTACTTCACCGACCGCGACGGCAAGTACCAGTTGGCCAGTCTCGCCGAATCGGCCTTCGATCCGCTGTCGCGCTCCTGCCGCTTCATGCTGACCGAGGAGGCACACCACATGTTCGTCGGCGAATCGGGCGTCAACCGCGTTGTCCAGCGCGCCTGCGAGCTGATGAACGAACACGACACTGACGACATCGCCCAGTTCGGCGGCATTCCGCTCTCGCTGATCCAGAAATACGTCAACTTCCACTTCTCGGTTTCCGTCGATCTCTTCGGCAACGAATTGTCGACCAACGCCGCGACCTACTACACGGCGGGCATCAAGGGCCGCTTCGAGGAAACCAAGATCGACGACGACCACATCCTGCGCGACGCCACCTATCCGGTGTTCGAACTGGCCGGCGACGCCATCCATGAGAAGCGCGAGCCCTCGCTGAACGCCATCAACGAGCGTCTGCGCGACGAGTACATCGCCGACTGCCAGCGCGGGGTCGACCGCTGGAACAAGTCCATCGCCAAGGCGGGCATCGATTTCGAGATCACCCTGCCCCACCGTGCCTTCCACCGCGCCATCGGCACGTTCGGCGAAGTCAAGGCGACGCCGGAAGGCAAGATCATCACCGAAGCGGAATGGGGCCAGCGCCACGGCGAATGGCTGCCCACCGAGGAGGACCGCGCGTTCGTCACGTCGCTGATGACCCCGGTGACCGAGATCGGCAAGTTCGCCAACTGGATCGCCCCGCCGGCGCGCGGCATCAACCAGCAACCGATCGATTTCGAGTACGTCAAATTGCCGTAATATTTAGTTAGCCGCAGTGAGCGTTCGGGGGGTGTGTCCGCAACACGGGCCGCCCCCCTTGCCTCATCAAGGGGTTGGGCGTAGGTTTTTCGGCCCGCCCCGGGATCAAGACCAAGGAGCCTACGAACCGTGACCGAACTTTCGCTAAAGGTCGCCAAGATCAGCAACGAAACCGCGGACGTCAAAGCGTTCGAACTCTGCAATTCCGAAGGCGGAGAGCTGCCTGCCTTCACCGCCGGCAGCCACATCGACGTTACCGTGACGCTCGGCGACGGCACGACCGATACGCGCTCCTACTCCATCGCCAGCGACCCCTCCGACACGTCGAAATACGTCTTGGGTATTTTGCGCGAGGTCGATGGCGGCGGCGGCTCCGCCTTCATGCACGACAGCGTAGCGGAAGGCGACGTTCTGACGGCCAGCCTGCCCAAGAACCATTTCGAACTGGACGCCGATTCGGAGGAGAACCTGCTGATCGCCGGCGGCATCGGCGTGACGCCCATTCTGTCGATGGCGCGGGCGCTGAAAAATCAGGATCGCCAGTTCCGCCTTCATTTTGCCGCCAAGACGCCGGAAGAAATGCCCTTTCGCAAGGACGTCGAGGAGGTCTCACAGGAGTACGGCCAGCTTTATTTCGACGGCGGCGATCCGGCCAACGGCATGAACCTCAAACTGCTGCTGGGCCACCGCCGCCCCGGCCGGCATCTCTACGTCTGCGGCCCGGCCGGCCTGATCGAGGCCGTCCGCACCCAGGCCCAAAGTATGGGTTGGCCTGAGAACACCATCCACTACGAAGTCTTCAAACCGGCGGAACTGGACGGCGAGGACCAGCCGGTCGAGGTTGTCCTGGCGCAATCGGGCGAAACCCATTTGGTACCGGCGGACGTCAGCGTTCTCGACTACCTGCACGAACAGGGCGTCGACATCGACTACGACTGCAAGATCGGCATTTGCGGCCTCTGCGCCACCGAAGTGCTGGACGGCGAAGTCGATCATCGCGATCACGTTCTGAGCGAAGACGAACGCGAAGAGGAAAAACTCTTCTGTCCCTGCATCTCACGATCCAAGGGCGGCCCGCTTAAGATCGACGCCTAACGTATGACGGAAGCGCCCTACATTTACCGCCGCCGTATTCATTGGGGCGACACCGACGCGGCGGGCATTGCCTACACCGGCAAGTTTCTCGATTTCATTCTCGAAGCCGTGGAGTGCTGGTGGCGGGACGTCATCGGCCTCGACTGGTACCGCCTCAAGGAGGACCACGACATGGGCTCGCCCATGGTCCATGCCTCGCTGGATTTTTACAAGCCGGTTTATGACGGCGATCTCTTGGAGCTAAAGGTGATCGTCGAAAACCTGGGTGGCGCCTCCATCACGCACCGGATCGACGCCTTCGGTCCCGACGGCGTGCGGCGCTTCGAGGGCAAACTTGTGGGCGCCCTGATCAAGCGCGAGCCCATGCGCTCGACCCGCTTCCCGGAGGACTGGCGGGAGATCGTGGAAAAATACCAGGCGGCCTGCGAAACATAAGGGAGAACGACAAATGTCCGGGACAGAAGACACACCGACCTATGTGCGCAATTTTCCGGTTTCCTGGGAGGAATTGCACCGCGATTCACGCGCGCTCGCCTGGCGCCTTGTCGAGGCCGGCCCCTGGAAGGGCCTGGTCGCCGTGACGCGCGGCGGTTTGGTGCCGGCCGCAATCGTTGCCCGCGAATTGGAGATTCGGCTGATCGAGACCGTCTGCGTCGCCATCTACGACCGCCAGGCCAAGGGCGATGCCGCGATCCTCAAGTCGATCGAGGGCATCAGTGACGACGGCGGCGAAGGCTGGTTGATCGTCGACGATCTCGTGGACACGGGCGAAACCGCGCGCCTTGTCCGCGACATGCTGCCGAAGGCCCATTTTGCCACGGTCTACGCCAAACCGGCCGGCCGGCCCACGGTCGATACCTTCATCACCGAAGTCAGCCAGGACACCTGGATTCTCTTCCCCTGGGACCAGGGCCCCCAATTCGTCGAACCCATCGTCACAGCGAAGAGTTAGACTTCCCAAACTCTATCTCGTCACTCCCGCGAAAGCGGGAGTCCAGGCCCGAGCGCCCAGTTTACGAAGATTTTTGCAAGTAGAGATTCTACGGCATGGATTCCCGCTTTCGCGGGAATGACGGCAGGAACGGATCACTGTGTGACGCGTCACCCCGGACTTGATCCGGGGTCCAGTTATTCCTTTTTCTACTGAAATCGGCTTCGCCGGCGTCAAAAAAAATCACAAACTGGATTCCGGCATTCGCCGGAATGACGAGGGTGTGTGTTACTAACCACTCCGACGGGGCTTGGCGGCGTCGGCCGTGATCAATGTCCAACCCACCACGCGCTTGAGGATCTTGCCCAAGGCGTCGTCGAAGGCGCGGATGACGGCGGACATGGACGAGCCCTTGGCCTTGACCTTTTTCTCAAAGGTGCGCGAGGCGATGATCTGGCGTTTTGCCTGGCGGATGATCTTGGCGTTGATGCGCACCCGCACGGTGGGGATCTTGCCGCCGTCGTATTCCGCCTGAAACTCCCGCAGCTCGCTCTTGAGGTTGAAGTCAGAGCGCAAACCGATGGCTTGACGGCCGACCGCGACGATCCTGTTGGAGTTTTCAAAGCTTTCGACCAGCAAGGTTTGGATCAGCAGGGGCGCCGCCTCGGACCAGCGGGCGTTGGCGAAGTATTCGATCTGCATGGGATCCTGGGTCAGGGCCACGCGCTGGGTGGCCAGCGATCCGGACGTGACCGGTTTTTCCACGACCAGCTGCCAATCGACGGTGGGCATCCCTTCGTCGAAGGTGCTCTTGGGTGAAAGCGTGAAATAGGCGGGCGGTGGACCGCTGGAGATCAACATATCGGCACAGCCCGTCAACAGCAGGGCCCCGGCAAGGAGCGCGCCCAAACCCGGCAAGCCGCGCCCCGGCCGGCGTTTATTCTTATCCGTTCCCCACGTGCTCATTTCGCCTGATACCCCTTTTGAGAATCGCCGAACAGGAATTGCGTCGGATCGCTTTCGATGCGGGCGGCCACATGGTTCAGGTTGTCGACCATAAGGCGCATTTCCTGCACCAGCCGGGTGATCTCAAACAACCCTTCGCCGAAGAAATCGGTCAGCACCTCATCGTTCTCCACCAACAAACGATCGAGGTCGGTACTCATTTTTTCGAACGACGCCGCAGCGGCCTTGGTCTGCTGCAACATGGGCTGGGCGTCATACTCGAGCGTGGCGTCGACACTCGACAGGGTGCCGCGCATCATCGCCATGGTCACATCGGCGCCATCCGTCAGTCGGGCAAGATCGTCGTCGAGGCCCGCCAGCAAAACGTTGGTGTTTTCCGCGGCCTCCCGAACGGCATCGCTGGTCCGGCTGACGTTGGTCAGGATGCGGTCGATCTCGCCGCGCCGGCTTGCCACCGTCGTCGTTATTTCCTGCACGCTGGCGAGGATTTCGCCGATGGCCTGGCGGTTGTTCTCGTCGAATACCTTGGTGGCTTCCGAGACCAGCGTAATAAAGCGGTTGATCAGCTCCGGCGCTCCCGAAAACAGCTCGTCGATCTGCGATTTCTTGGAGGCGATGACGGGCCGCGTTTCCCCTTTCTTCCTTTTCAACACCGGACTTTCCAGGGTACCGCCGGTGAGTTGCACGTAGGAGACGCCGGTGATGCCCTGGAGTTCCAAGGTCGCCACCGAGTCCTCCTTGATCGGCGTGGTGCTGGCGATCTCGATGCCGACCTTGATCTTACCCGGTTGCTTGGGGTCGATGGCGATGGTCTGCACGGTGCCGACGGGGACGCCGTTGTATCGCACTTCGCCGGCCGGACTGAGGCCCGAGACCGAACCTTCGAAATAGATGAAGTAGTGGTTGAACTCGCGGTCGATCTCGATCTTCGCCAGCCACATGACGAAGCCGAATGCCGCCGCGACCATGATGAGCACAAAAGTGCCGATCAGCAGGTGACTGGCGCGTGTTTCCATGCCTAACGACCGCCCCTCGATTTACCCTTACCGGTCATGCGTTACCCGTCATGCGTTACTCTGCGGCATCGGTGTTGGTCTCCATCGCCGCGCGCGCCCTGGGTCCGTGGAAATATTCGTGGATCCAGGGATGGCTCTGCTCCAGCATCTCCGCCATCGCGCCGCACACGATAACACGCTTCTCCGCCAGTACCGCAATGCGATCGCAAATGGCGTGCAGGCTGTCGAGATCGTGGGTCACCATAAACACCGTCATGCCCATGGCCGCGTGCAGCCGGAGGATCAGCTGGTCGAATTCGGCGGCGCCGATGGGATCGAGACCCGCCGTCGGTTCGTCGAGAAACACGATGTCGGGATCGAGCGCCAGGGCGCGCGCCAAACCGGCGCGCTTGCGCATGCCGCCGGAAAGTTCCGACGGCAGCTTGTTGCCGGCTTCCGGCGGCAGGCCGACCATGGCGATTTTGAGAGCCGCAATCTCCTCCATAAGCTCCGGCGAGAGATCGGTATGTTCCTTCAGGGGCACCTGGATGTTCTGCGCAACGGTTAGCGAACTGAACAAGGCGCCGTCCTGGAACAGCACGCCCCAGCGCTCCTCCAGCCGTCTTCGTTCCGCCGGCGGCAGGGCCGCAGCATGGTGACCCAGTACGTCGATGCGGCCTTCACGAGGCTTGTTCAGGCCGATGATGGTGCGCAGGAGAACCGACTTTCCGGTACCCGATCCGCCGACGACGCCCAGCACCTCACCCCGGCGCACATCAAGGTCGAGGTTCTCATGGATGACCTGCGCGCCGAACTGATTTTTCAGACCGCGGATGCGGATCGCCATCTGTTCGGTCGGGGTGCTGTCGTCGATCACGCCCATAACGCTATATCCCGATGTAGGCGAAGAAGATGGAGAAGACGGCGTCGACGATCATCACCAGGAAAATGCTCTCGACCACCGAGCGGGTGGTCCGTGACCCAACGCTTTCCGCCGAACTGCCCACCTGCAATCCCTCGTAACACCCGACCAGCCCGATCAGCAGCCCGAATACCGGCGCCTTGATGACGCCGACCCAGAACGTCCAAAGGCCGACCGAAGCGTTCAGTCTCTCGATAAACATGCTGGGTGAAATGTCGAGAACGCTCCAACTCATGAGGGCGCCGCCCAACAGGCCCATGATGTCGGAAAAGAAAGCCAAGAGGGGCATCATGATCACCAGCGCCAAAACACGCGGAATGACGAGAACCTGAATGGGATCAAGCCCCAGGGTGCGCATGGCGTCGACTTCCTCGTGCACCTTCATGGAGCCGATCTGCGCCGTAAAGGCGCTGCCGGAACGCCCCGCCACGACGATCGCGGTCAACAGGATGCCGATCTCGCGCAACACCGAGACGCCGATCAGGTCGACGACGAAGACCTCCGCGCCGAAGCGTTGCAGTTGCGTCGCCCCCTGGTAAGCCAGGACGATGCCGATCAGGAAGGAGATCAGGCCAACGATGGGCAGGGCGTTCAGACCGACCCGTTCCATGTGGTAGACCAACGGGGTGAAGCGCAGCCTGGATGGCCGGAACATCGTGACGAACAGCGTCTGCATGACCTGGCCGAGGAACCCCACGCCATCGATGATTTCGAGAACGATTTCTTCCGTCGTTTCACCCACATGGCGGATCATGGCGACGAAGGCGTTGCCCGGCGGCAGGGGCGGCGGGTGGGGTTTGTCGTTGGCCGCCATCTGGTCGAGCATTTCTCCGACGGCACCCGCAGCACCGACGATTTCGACGTCAACGCCCTCCTCGCCCAGACGCTTGAGGGTGCGGTAGATCATCCAGGCGCCGGTACTGTCGATGCCGTCTATGGCCGAAGCGTCCAGCCGCAAGGCCGCACCGCGATTAATGGACAATCCGTCAAGATCGTTCTGCAGCCGCACGGCGCCCTTGAGGTCCCAGCGTCCACCGGCTTCGACCGTGAGCCCCCCGCCGGTCGCCACTGAACGCAACCAAGCGCCGCCGTCACCCGCTGTATCGTCGGCTGTCGTCAAAATACCGCCGGGGATCCCCGCTCCCTCTTAGTTATCCGGGTATCCTGTCACGGAGCATCGGCCGCGATCAAGAATGGCGGCGGACATTTCTCGGCGCTATGCTGCGGCCCGACCGTCGGCAGATTGCGAGTTGAATGAATGAGTAGTTCCCCCCAACCTGACGAAGACAACGGCATGTCCACGCTCGACCGGACCCTGTTGGGCGCCAGCGCTGGCTTCGCGCTCGCCTTTTTCCTCTCGATCCCGCTCGATCCTTATCCGGGCCTGGTGGGTGTCAAGGGCGCCGGCGTGTTTCTGCTGGCGGTGATCGCCTGGCGCATGTCGCTTGGCCGCAACGGCCTTCTCCTGGCGCTTGGATTGCTCGCTTCCAGCGCCGGCGACGTGTTTCTCGGGATCGATCGCGTCGGCCTGTTCGTCCAGGGACTCGGTTCTTTCCTGGTGGCGCACCTGCTTTATATTGCCGTGTTCGTGCGCGTCATGCCGCGGCCGCTGATCAGATCCAAGGGCGCCAACACCATCGCCGCCATCATCGTTCTTTACGGCGTTGCGCTCGGGGGATGGCTCTTTCCGGCGTTGGGCGGTCATACGCTGCCCGTACTCGTCTACGCCGCCGCCATCACGATCATGGGGGTTACCAGCGTGTTCGCCAATTTTCCCCGGCCCTGGGTGGTCGTCGGTGCGGCGCTGTTCATCCTTTCCGACTCGGCTATCGCCATCGATAAGTTCCTCATGCCCATCGAGGGCGTCGGATATTTCATCTGGCCGACGTACTACCTGGGTCAATTGCTGATTGCCACCGGGGTCATTGCGGCGCTGCGCCGGCAGGCTTCCCCAGCCACCCAGGGCACGACATGACCAGGACACCGCGAAAATCCAAAACACGCAAGGCCGGGCCCTCCTCCCGCATTCCGGGCTTCCAATCGCTGAGCCGCAGGAAACGACTGGCAGAGGTGGCGAAGTTCGCCAAGCTGAGCAAGGCCGAACGGGAAATTTTCGTCGACACCGGAAATCTCGACGAGGAGATCGCCGGCCGCCTGGTTGAAAACGTAATCGGGACGATGAACGTGCCCATCGGCGTCGCCACGAACATGATTGTCGACGGGCGTGACGTCATGGTTCCGATGGCAACCGAGGAATCCTCGGTGATCGCCGCAGTCTGCAACGCCGCCCGGCAATGCCGGGACACCGGCGGCATCGTCACCTCGACCACGGGTCCGCTGATGATCGCGCAAATTCAGCTCGTCGACGTCGCAGCGCCCGAAGGCGCGCGGCAGCGCATCCTGGAGCGCAAAGCGGACATTGGGGATATCTGCAACGCCACCGATCCCCTGCTGGTGGAATTCGGCGGCGGTTTCCACGACGTCGAGGTCCGCGTTGTCGAAACGCGCAGCGGCCCCATGGTCATCACCCACATTGTTGTGGATACCCGCGACGCCATGGGCGCCAACGCCGTCAACAGCATGGCGGAGACGCTGGCGCCACACATCGCCCAGTGGACCGGCGCTACGACGCGGCTCCGCATCCTCTCGAATTTGGCCGACCGGCGCCTGGCCCGCGCCCGCGGCGTCTGGAAGACCAGAACCATCGGCGGCGCAAAGGTTCGGGACGGTATGATCGAGGCCTATCATTTCGCCGACGCCGACCCCTACCGCGCCACGACGCACAACAAGGGCATTATGAACGGTATTTCGGCGGTCACCCTGGCCACCGGCAACGACACCCGCGCCATCGAGGCCGGGGCCCACGCGTACGCTGCCCGCGACGGCTGGTACGGACCGCTGACCCGCTGGGAAATCGACGAGAAGGGAAACCTGAACGGCGCCTTGGAACTGCCACTGGCGCTGGGGATCATAGGTGGCGCCACCAAGGCGCATCCAACGGCCCAGGCCTGTCTTTCGATCATGGGCGTCGAAGCGGCCGAAGACTTGCAGCGCATCGTCGCGGCCGTCGGATTGCTGCAGAATTTTTCTGCCCTGAAGGCGCTGGCGACGGTCGGCGTACAAAAGGGCCACATGGCCTTGCATGCCCAGAACATCGCCATGATGGCCGGCGCCACAGGTTCCGAAATCGATACTATTGCCAAGCTGATGGCGAAAAAGGGAACGGTTCGTCAGGATGTTGCGGAAGCCGAACTGGCGAAATTGCGAACTGGACGCAAGTAATTTTTTTCATTTGTATGATGAATATATTTTTGCGTCTGACGGCGGGATGTGTAAGATGATCGGCGTAAAAAGTGAAGTTCGGGTGGGCGTTTCGAACATGTTCAAACGGCCACACCGATCCAAGAGCGGCGGAACGATGGGAGTCGGTCGTCGTAAAAACAAGTAGGCTTTACCCAAGTGGGAGGACTAAATATGCGTTTATCCAAGATTCTGAAGACCACCGCGGCGGCGGGTCTCGTCGGTCTTACGGCGCTTGCCGTAGGCGGGACGGCCGATGCCAAGGTGCGCATGAAAATGCAGAGCACCTTCGGCAGCAAGCTGTCGATCATCGGTGAATCGGGCAAGCACTTCGAAAACCTGGTGAAGACTCTTTCAAACGGCGATCTGGAGTTCAAATTCTATGAGCCCGGCGCTCTGATCCCGTCGCTCGAAGGTTTTGATGCGGCCAAGGCCGGTTCCGTGGATGCCGTTTGGGGCACCGCCGGTTACCACGTTGGCAAAATCCCCGCCATGTCGTTCTTCACGGCCGTGCCTTTCGGTCCCGGCGCCAGTGAAATCCTGAGCTGGATGTGGTACGGCGGCGGCGACGACATCTACAACGAGATCTATGACCAAAACGGTCTCAAGGGTTTCCACTGCTTCATCATCGCGCCGGAAACCTCTGGTTGGTTCAAAGAGCCGATTACGGACGTCGCCCAGTTGAAGGGCCTGAAAATGCGCTTCTTCGGTCTTGGCGCCAAGGTCATGACCAAACTCGGCGCGGCGACCCAGTTGCTGTCGGCTGCCGACATCTATCCGGCTCTGGAACGCGGCGTCATCCAGGCGACCGAGTTTTCCATGCCTTCGATCGATAAAAACCTCGGTTTCTATCAGATCGCCAAGCACAACTACTTCCCGGGCTGGCACCAGCAGTCGTCGGTTGGCGAATTGCTGATGAACAAGGCCAAGTGGGACGGCCTTTCCGATTGGCACAAGAGCATCGTCAAGACCGCTTGTGACGCCACGATCGCCTGGTCGCTGGTACGCTCCGACGCCATCCAGTCGGACGCCATGGCTTGGATGCAGGAAAAAGGCGTGACCCTTCATGACTGGTCTCCCGAATTCATGGCCAAGTTCAAGGCCGGTTGGGAAGCCGTGGTTGAAGAGGAAGTCGCCAAGGACCCGCTGTTCAAACGCACTTACGAGAGCTACACGGCATTCCGTAAGAAATACGCGATTTGGGGCAACCGCGCCTACATCAAGTAGGTTGCCACAGGGTCGGAAGAACATTTCCGATGCGTAGGGACAAGCCGGAGCTCATGCTATGGGCTCCGGCACCCACCGCCCGGAATATAACAAAAGGCGCAACATTGATTTATGTTAGCGCCTGAACTATGTTCCCCGCCAAAATTTCCATTTCATTCGTTAGTCAATCTAAGTTCCGAGACGCGTATCGTTTGCGCGGCCGGGTTACTTTGTGTCGGCGGTAGTGCCCTAATTGAAGGTTTGAAGGCGATCACATGTTCATAGACCTCTTCACCGACTTTCTGCCCGTGTTCATGTTCGCGACATTGGCATTGCTTTTGTTTACGGGCTATCCGGTGGCGTTCCTGCTGGGTGGCATTTCGATCGCATACGGCCTGATCGGCTACGCGCTGGGCGTTTTCTCCCTCATCGAATTCTTCAACTTCCTGCCGCGGATTTGGGGCGGTGCTGCCGAGAACCTCGTTCTCGTGGCGCTTCCGACATTCGTTTTCATGGGCGTGATGATGGAACGAAGCGGCGTCGCCAACGACATGCTTTATTGCTGTCAGGTGCTGTTGCGCCGTGTGCCGGGCGGTCTCGCCATGGCCGTCACGGTGATGGGCACCATCCTCGCCGCCATGACCGGCATCATCGGCGCCTCGGTCACCATGATGACCGCCTTGGCGTTGCCGACCATGCTGCGGCAGAATTACAGTCACGCGCTGGCGACAGGCACCATTGCGGCGTCAGGGACATTGGGAATCCTGATTCCACCAAGCATCATGCTGATCCTGATGGCCGATCTGCTGTCGGTCTCGGTCGGCACGCTGTTCATGGCCGCCCTGGCGCCGGGTCTGGTATTGGCCGCCTGCTATCTCACCTATATTCTGATCATCTCGAAGGCCCGGCCGGTATTGGCGCCGCAGCTGCCGCGCGAGTTGCTCTATGTACCGCCCAGGGAATTGCCGCCGTTGCTGCTGAAAAGCTTCTTCCCGCCGGTGTTCCTGATTGCCTTCATCAAGGGTTCGATCCTGTTCGGATTTGCAACGCCGAGTGAGGCCGGCGCTGTCGGCGCCTTCGGCGCCATGCTGCTGGGCTGGGTCAAAGGGCGGCTGAAATGGGATATCGTCAAGGGCGTAAGCCACTCGGCGGGCCTGACGGTCGCCATGATTTTCTTCATCATTATTTGCGCGACGGCCTTTGCCTACGTGTTCCGCTCCCTCGGCGGCGACGACGTGGTCGAGGAACTAATCCTTGAGGCGGGGCTGGATGCCTGGGGTCTCCTGTTCCTCATCATGGGCATCGTCTTCATTCTGGGTTTCTTCCTGGACTGGATCGAAATTACCCTGATTATCCTGCCGGTGTTCGCACCGATGGTGGCGGATCTCAACTTCGGCGATCACGTTGCCCAAGAGGAAATGATCTTCTGGTTCACGGTGTTGGTCGCGATTAATTTGCAGACCTCGTTCTTGACACCGCCTTTCGGCTTCGCTTTGTTCTATCTGAAGGGCATCGCGCCGCCCGAAGTGCGGACGATCAGCATCTACAGAGGGATCATTCCCTTTGTCTTCCTGCAGGCCAGCGTCCTGCTGCTGGTCATGTGGCAGCCGGAGATCGCATTATGGCTACCACGTTCGGTATATGATTGAGGAGGAACCCTGATATGTCTTCGAGCTCAATAGTTGAATCGGGAGCCCTCCCCTCTCCTATCCGATACATGACCAAGATTCGAAACGGCGTTGACGCCGTCGGTCGATGGGGATCGTTTTTCGTCATACCGCTGGTGATCTTCACCATGTGGGACGTGTTCACCCGTAAGCTCGTGTGGATCCAGGTCTTCCTCGTCGAAAACATCAGTCAGTGGTTTTCCTCGACGTTTCTCCAGGAACTGGAGTGGCACTTCCACACAGCACTATTTGCCCTCGTATTGGGCTACGGTTATGTCCACAACCGCCACGTTCGAGTTGATCTGCTGCGCGAGCACATGAGTTTTCGCGCGAAGGCCTGGATCGAATTCGTCGGCGTATCGATTTGCATGATCCCGTACACCGCCGTCATCGTCTATTTTTCGGCCAAGTACGCCTACGATTCATGGGTGGTCAACGAAATCTCCGCCTCGCTGGTCGGTCTTTCCCATCGCTGGATCATCAAGTCGGTCCTGTGCTTCGGTCTGATTTGCGCTTTCTTCTCAGGAATTGCAGTGTGGATTCAGTGCTACATGGTGCTGTTCGGCCCCAAGGATCTGCGCTTCGACCTGATGACGCTGGAATGGCCCGAAGATGCAGGCTCGAAGAAACTCAAGATCGACCTTGAGGAACAGGCGAAAGCGTTCGAATAACGCTTTCCTTTCGGGGGCGGCGTTGATGCCGCCCCAACCTGGGCTCAGCCATGAACCTGCATGACTTCGTCAAGAAATACATTTGGGACGAGGATAAGACGCCCTATTTCAAGAGCGTCGTACGCCTGACGAAGAAGCAGGCCGACAACGAAATCATGATCTACGCGGCCTTTCTCGGCATCGTCTTCATCATGATGGAACTCGTATCCGCATCGGCCTGGAACCAGACTGGCGAATTTCACCTCGGCGCCATTGCGATTTACTGCGCCTTTATGGTCGGCGGCGCCATATGGCTGTGGCGCCGGAAGGACATTCGCGCCGGCTGGTTGTGTCTCACAGCACCGATCGCCGCCGCCTTGAACTTCATCTTCGACGGCATGCATGCCGATCTTCACGATATCGACAAGTACGCGCTTTTGGTTTTCTGCCTGCTCTGGCTGCGCTATGGGGTTCGCGTCATCAACATCTGCCGACGCTACGACACTATGCCGCAGCCCACGCGGGTTGATTAGTCCGGGATCAAATCCCAAAATCCAGTTGTAGGCAAAAAATAACAATTGAGGATCGAACGATGCGGGCCAGCGATATCATGACGACGAACGTAATCACCGTGGCTGCCGATATGGCGGTCGACGAGATTGCCAGGACGCTCATCCAAAAGAACATCAGCGCCGTCCCCGTCGTTGACGACAATGACAACGTCATCGGTATCGTCAGCGAAGGCGACCTCTGGCGCCGGCCCGAGAACGAAACGGAACGTCACCGCCCGATCTGGCTGCGGCTATTTGCCGGCGGGCAGGAAGACGCCCGGGAGTTCACCAAAACCCATGGCAAGACCGCTTCCGAAGTCATGACCGGCAACATCATTACGGTCGGAGAAGACACCGGTGTTGGCGAGATTGCGGAAATCCTGGAAAAAAACCGCATCAAGCGGGTTCCCGTGCTGCGCGAGGGCAAGCTTGTGGGCATCGTCAGCCGCGCCAACCTGCTGCATGGCCTCGCTGCCCGAAAGGAAGAAGGCCCCGCCGCGCCGTCCAACGACGACCGCTCGATCCGCGAGAACATCCTGGCCGCCATCGAAAAGGAAGGCTGGGTCAGCCACGGCGCCCTGAATGTCATCGTCACCGACGCGGTCGTCGAGTTGTGGGGCTGGGTCGAATCGGACGACGAACGCAAAGCCCTGATGGTGCTGGCGAACGGCGTCGACGGTGTGAAATCGGTCGAGGATCACCTGGGCTCCGTCGCCCCGTGGGTCCACGGCGCCTAGTCGGCTCGGATCAGGCGGCGCTGGCCGGCAGGCAATCCGGCCCGATGGGCTCGAAACTCTTATAGCCGAGAATAAATTCGCGGTGGCCGAGCGCCTCGGAGCAGGTGCGCTGGCCGTCCGCAACCGCCAGTACGAGGTCGCGAATCTCCCCGCCAACCTCCTCGAGGCTCGCCTTGCCCTCGAGGATTCGTCCGCCGTCGACGTCCATGTCGCCGGGAAGGCGTCGAAAGGTATCCGGATTACCGCACACCTTGATGACGGGGGAAATGGCCGAACCGACCACCGACCCCCGGCCCGTGGTGAAGATATTGATGTGCGCACCGCACGCCATCAGCTCGGCGATTTCCGCGTTGTCGTTGATATTCGGGAAGCCGAACTTCACCTCTCCGTCGGGAATGACGTCCAGCAAATAGAGGCCGCCCGTGGGCGGGAGATCGCCGGGCTTGATCAGGCCGACGATCGTGGACGCGCCGCTCTTGGCATAGGCGCCCATCGATTTTTCCTCGATCGTGCTGAGGCCCCCTTCCGCATTGCCCGGTGAGAAGCTGCCGTAGCCCATGGCGCGGTAATAGTTCTCGGCCTTGTTGACGGCCCGGATGATCTCGTTGCCCAGGGCCGGCGTCGCGGCGCGCTCCGCCATGATGTGCTCGCAACCGATCAGCTCGCCGGTTTCCTCGAACAGGCAGGCCGCTCCCTCCTCCACCAGAAGATCGAAGGCGCGGCCCGTCGCCGGGTTGGCGGCAACGCCGCTGGTACCGTCCGAGCCGCCGCAGATCGTCCCGATGACGAGTTCGTCGACCGACATGTCGACCGGCGACTGCGCCATAAGATCGTCCAGCACCCCGCGAACCCAACTCTGGCCTTGCTCGATCGTTGCAACGGTGCCGCCGCGTTCCTGGATCACCAGCGTTTCGACCGGACGGCCGGAGGCGGAAACGGCCTCGGCGAGGCCTTCGCGGTTGAAGCCCTCGCAGCCCAGGGAGACCAGCAGCGCCGCGCCGACATTGGGGTGGGTGCAGAGCTTGGACATCATGTCGAAGCCGTATTGATTGGGGAAACAGCCGGGAAAACCGATCACGTGAACGTCCTGGTCGCGGAACCCGAGCGCGATTTCGTTGGCCACGTGGCGGGCGCATTCGATCAGGTAGGCGACGACGACGACATTGCGGATGCCCTTGCGGCCGTCGTTTCGTAGATACCCTTTCATCCGTCGGCTCCTTCCTCGTCCCGTGTGGCCGCGCTGTGCAGATAATCGCTGTCGACGTTGTGAATATGGACATGGTCTCCAGCCTTTATGGCTGCGGTAGCATGGCCGATGGGAGCGCCGTACTTGAGTATTTTTTCGTCCATGGCGATATCTCGCCGCGCCAGCTTGTGCCCCAGCACCAGCGCGGCGTCGAGCGTGTAGGTCTGCCCCTCGATATCCACTTGGCCGCCCGCCTCGATCGAAGCGCAAGTCACGACCACGTTGTCCTCCGGCGCCAGGACGATGGTGCGGGCGGGTGCGACATCCGCCATCAGAACTTCCCGTACTTCAAATAGGCCTCTTCCGGGTCCATACCGGATAGGATGGCGTCGCGCATCTCGCTTTCGGTCGACATCACTTCCTCCGTCTTGGCGACCACTTCTTCCGCCATGGCGCGGGGGATGATCACGACGCCGTCCCGGTCGGCGATAAGATAATCGCCACTGCATATGGTGACGGCTCCGATGGTGATCGGTTCGCCCAGACGATCGTAGGTCCAGCGTTCGACGATATCGGCCGGCGTGTTCAAATCGCAGAACACCGGAAAGCCCATTTCCAGAATGAATTCGACGTCACGGCAACGGCCGTCGACGACGTAGCCGCGCGTGTCCTTGATGGTCAGCGCCCGCGCCGACAGCTCGCCCATCAGAGCCACCTCCTTCGTATTCGGCTGGCAGACCAGCACCTTGCCGCCCGGCACCCGCGAGAGCACCTGCGTCCAGGCCAGCAGGCTTTCATGACGCGACAGGGTTTTGTCGACGTGGCCGGAAATCGTATAGACCTCGCCGGTGAGTTTCTGTGAAGGTTCCAGCGCCATGATCTCCGGCGGCAGAGCGCAATCGTCATGGCCCATTTCGCGCAAAACGTCGTGCACGGCGCTGGCGTAGCATGCCTCCAGCCGGCGGCTGATATCATCCATTTGATCTACCCGAATAACCGCTTACCAAGATCTCAATGGTCACAAAATCCGCCTGCGCGCGCAATAGAAGATAGGCTTGGAATAAGGCTCCGGGTACACTTGGGATCGTTGCAAAAGCGACCATTTGTTCGTCATTTACCGGGGTAGCGCATTATGAAAATTGCCGCCGTCGACACCATCCGCCTGGAGGAATTCGGCAACGTCCTGTGGATCCACATCCACACCGATGAAGGCATCGTGGGTTTGGGCGAAACATGGTTCGGCGCACGTGCGATCGAGGCCTACATCCATGAATCGGTGGCGCCGGTTATCCTGGGCCGCGACGCCCGGCAGATCGAGCGGCTGGGCCGCGATCTTACGCCCTATACCGGGTTCGCCGGCTCCGGCGTCGAGGCGCGCGGGCGCTCCGCCATCGACATTGCGCTTTGGGACATTTTCGGCAAGGCCACGGGCCAACCGGTGTACCAGCTGCTGGGCGGCCTTTGCCGCGACAAGATCCGCACTTACAACACCTGCGCCGGCTACAAGTACGTGCGCAACAAGCCGGACTGGGGAACCGACGACTGGGGCCTGGAGGACAAATCCGACGGCCCCTACGAGGACCTCGACGCTTTCCTCAACAACGCGGGCGAACTCGCCCAGTCCCTGCTGGACGAAGGCATTACGGGGATGAAGATCTGGCCGCTCGATTTCGCGGCAATCGCTTCGGACGGCTTCTACGTGTCCACCGCCGATCTCGACAAGGCCATCGAGCCCTTCGCCAAGATCCGCGACGCCGTCGGCGATAAGATGGACATCATGGTGGAGTGCCACTCGCTTTGGCGTTTCCCCGCCATCCTCAAGGTCGCGTCCGCCCTCGAACAGTTCGATCCGTTCTGGATCGAGGATCCCATCCGCAACGACAGCCTCGAGGCCTACGGCGATTTCGCCGCCTCGACATCCATCCCGATCTGCGCCAGCGAGACCCTGGGCGGCAAATGGGCCTTCAAGGACTTGCTCGATACGGGTGCGGCAAGCATCATCATGCCCGATGTCGCCTGGTGCGGCGGGATCACCGAGACGCAGAAGATCGCGGCGCTCGCCGACACCCACCACCGTCCCGTCGCCCCCCACGACTGCCAGGGCCCGGTGGTCCTGCAAACCTCCATCCACCTGTCGCTTGCCCTGCCCAACGCCCTGATCCAGGAATCCGTGCGGGCCTTCTATGCCGGCTGGTACGGGGAATTGGTGGACCGGGTGCCGCAGCCGGTCGACGGCTACTTCCTGCCGCCGGAAGGACCGGGCCTGGGCATTGAGCTGCTGCCCGAGGTGCTCCAGCGCAAGGACGCCACGATCATATCGAGCAAGGCCGACTAGCCCTTCTTCGGCGCCCGCATGAATAACACCAGCGGCGCCGCGGCCAGCGAGGTATAGCCGAACATGTAGAAGGTGTTGATGTAGCCGATCATCATGGACTGGCGGCCGACCTCGCCGGATAAAGCGGCCAAGCCCCTGGCGCTGCCGGTATCCCAGACACCGGTCACGAACGGTAGCTGCAGGATCTCGTTGAAGACCGAAATGCTGGCGGAAATTTCGGCGTAGTTGATCTTGGCGCTGTGCAGCAGCAAGGCGACGCTGAGGGAGATGTAGATGCTGCTGCCCATGTTGCGCAGCAGATGGAAGACCGCAGAGGCCTCCGGCACGCGTTTCGGGTCCAGCGTCGCGAACGTCGCGACGGCCATGGGAACCCAGACGAAACCGACGCCCAAACCCTGGAGCATACTTGTCCAGGCGACATCGAATGTCGTCACGTTGATGTCGAATTGCGCCATGGCGATGCCCGATAGGCCCTGAAGGATGAAGCCCACGGTGATGGGAATGCGGGGATCCAGCCGGCTGAGGAACAGCATGGAGGTGAAGCTGACCAGGGTGCCCAAACCGCGGGCCGCCAACAGCAGTCCGACGATCGACTGGGGATATCCCCTGAGCTCCTGAAGCATGGGCGGGATCAGCACCATGGGCGTGAAATTGAGCATGCCGAAAATCAACACCAGCAACAGGCCGATGGCGTAGTTGCGGTCGAGCAGCAGGCTGGGACTGAGGAAAGGCTGTTTCGACGTGAAGGTATGGGCCACGAAGAAATACAGCGCGCCGACGGCGATAATCGCCTCGGCAATGGTCTCATTGGAATCGAACCAGCCGTTGCGCTCGCCGCGGTCCAGCATGAGCTGGAGAGAGGCGATGGCGATCGAGAGCGCCAGGAAGCCGATCCAGTCGAGTCTCACCTGCTCCCGGTAGCCGCGGCTTTTAATCACCGCGGCTACGCTCAACAGCGCGATGCCGCCGAACGGCACAATCATGTAGAAGACCCAGCGCCAACCATAGAGCTCGCTGAGGTAGCCGCCGACGGTCGGCGCGATAATGGGGCCGAGGATGGCGCCCATGCCCCAAATCGCCATCGCCGTCGTGTGCTGGTGTCTGGGGAAGACGCCCAGCAGATAGGCTTGCGACGCCGGGACCAGAGGCGCGCCGAACACGCCCTGTCCGATGCGGTAAAGGATCAACGCCGGCAACGAGGTCGCCCCACCGCAGAGGATCGACGAGACCGTAAAGCCTGTAACCGCAAACAGCAGCAGGCGGCGAACGCCGAACCGTCCCGCCAGCCACCCCGCCAACGGCGTCGCCACGGCCGTCGCCACGATGTTCGCCGTCACAACCCAGGTGATCTGGTCCTGCGTCGCCGACAAGGCGCCGCGAATATCCGGCAGGGCCACGTTGGCGATGGTCACGGTGGCGGAATAGAGGATCGTTACGAACGTCAGCGTGATGAGAACCAGGAAGTTATGGAGGGACAGCCCCGCCTTTTGTTCCGGGCCGGGCTGCGCGGTGCTGTCGCTGGCGGTTTCGGCCGTGCTCAACGCCGCCCGCCCGTCCAGGCGAAGACCTGCTTCACCAGCGGCGGCAGCTCGCGCTCACGTCTTGTATCGATGCTGATGGTCGCCGTCATGCCTGCCCGTAATACCGGATCCTCGGCGGATCGCTCGACCGCCAACCGCAGCGGCAAACGCTGCACCACCTTCACCCAGTTGCCTGAGGCGTTTTGCGGCGGTAGCAGCGCAAACTCGGCGCCGGTCGCCGGGCTGATGGAGGAAACCCGGGCCCGCCAGGTCCGCTCGGCATAGGCGTCCAGCACCACGGTCGCTTCCATACCGGGTTCGATATGGGTGAGTTGGGTTTCCTTGAGGTTGACCTCGATCCAGGTGTCGGACTGGTCAACGATGGCGAACAGCGGATCACCGGATTCGACATATTCGCCAGGCTCGAGCGTCGCCTTCATGATCAGGCCGCTAGCTGGGGCCCGCACCACCGTCCAGCCGAGTTCAAGCGTAGCGCGGTCGACCTTGGCCTGGGCCTGGCGGTAACGCGGGAAGTCCTCGGTCCTGCGGTTGCTCTTGCCGCCCAATCCGACGATCAGTTCACGGACCCGCTCCTCGGCCATGCGTTGGCGTTGTTTGGCGTCTTCAAATAGATGATGGGCCTCGTCGCGCTTTGCCGCGCGGCCGGCGCCGGAATTGACCAAGCGCGCTTGCCGGGCGTATTCGACCTCGGTGTAGCGCACCCGTTCCTTGGCCGCATCGACCTCGACGCGGGCGCGTTGCAGTTCGGCCCGCTGCAAAGCGATGTCCTGGCGCACGGAATCGCGCTCCGCGACGGCTGCCGCCAGGGCGACCTCGAAGGGGGCGCGGTCCAGTTCGACGAGGACGTCGCCGGCCTCGACCGCTTGGTTGTCCGTTGCGTTGACTTTGATGACGCGGGCGGAAAGGTCGGCGCTCACCGCAACCTTGCGCGATTTGACGTAGGCGTTTTCCGTCGTCACGTAACGCCCCGTCGACGCATAGTAGTGGATGCCGGCAACACCGGCGGCAAGCGGCACGCCAATCAGCAGGACAAGCCGGATCAGGCCTCTCGTCAGCCGGCGAAGGATGGTTGCTTTGGGGGCGGGCGCCTGATCAGCCATCCGTCGTCCCTCCGTTGCCCGCTGCCGGACCGTAAACCGAAACGAGATCGCCGCGGATCGCCTGCAGCATGTCGATGATGCGTTCACGGTCGGCGGGCTTCAGGTTTTCCAAGGCCTCATTGTTGGTAATCAGCGCCTGCTCCCGCATGATGCGCATGGTTGGCTCGACCTTGGACGTCAAATGGACGCGCTTGGTTCGCCGGTCGACAGCGTCGGGCACACGCTCGATCCAGCCCTTGTCCTCGAGCCGGTCCAGCAGGCGGCCGAGAGTGGGTTTTTCAATGTCCAGCAACGCCGCCAGCTCCGACTGGCTCTTGCCCTCGTTGAAATAGAGCCGGTTGAGCACCCACCACTGCGATCGCGTCAGGCCCAGCGGCTTCATGCGCCGGTCATAGGCAACCCGCATCAGGCGGGCGACGTCGTGCAACAGGATGCCGAAATTCCGTTCCTGGCTTTCTTCCATGTCCTGCGTTCGGCGGCTGGGATCGGGAGGACAAATTTTAGTAGCCTAGGCAATAATAAGCAAGACAACTAAATTTGATCGCGGACGAGATTCCGTCATTCCGGAAAGCGCGAAGCGCCTATCCGGAATCCATTTCTCAGTAGATCGATTGCGAAACCGGGCGGGTTCGGATGCTACGGCGTGGATTCCCGCTGTCATGCCCCGCATGCATTCGCATGACGCGGGAATGACGACCGGAGTAACCGCACACACGAGCGTCATCCCGGACTTGATCCGGGATCCAATCTTTCTTTTTTGAACAGGGAGCTTTCGGCCAAATACAAAAACAAACTGGACCCCGGCTTGCGCCGGGGTGACGACAAAGATAGGAGCGCCCTTGGCTTCCTACCAGACGGGCTTGCTTTCGATCAGAGCAATGGCCTCTTCAAAGGGCAGCGGCTTGGACATCAGGTAGCCCTGGCCGTAATGGCAGCCCAGGGCATGCAAGGTCGAGAGCTGCTCGTTCTCCTCGATGCCTTCGGCCACGATGGTCATGTTGAGGGATAGCGCCAACTGCACGATGCTTCGGACGATACGCCGGCTACTATCGCTTTCGTGCATGTTGACCACGAAGGCGCGATCGATCTTGAGGGTGTCCAGCGGGAATTGATGGAGGTAGCTGAGGCTGGAATAGCCGGTGCCGAAGTCGTCGATGGCGATCAGCACGCCGAGGCTCTTGAGCTTCCGCAAGGCCTCGATGGCATGGTCGAAGTTTTCGACCAGAAGGGTTTCGGTGATTTCCAGCTTGATGTCCGCCGGGTTGGCGCCGCTTTTCTCGATCAACTCCGCCATCAGGTCGATTTCCGCCAAATCGGTGAGCTGCATGCCGGAAACGTTGATGCTCATGAAAGGCACATCCTGGTGGGGATAGGCCGATTGGTAGGCCTCCGCCAAGCGCATCTGGTCGCGCAGGCCGTCCTCCAGCGCATGGCGGCCCAATTCGATGATCAGTCCGGTCTGCTCGGCCAGGGGAATGAACTCACCCGGGGAGATGAAACCGCCGTCCTCCTTCTTCCAGCGCATCAGGGCTTCGAAGCCGGCGATGGTCCGGCCGTCGAGGGCGATGATGGGCTGGTAGTGCATCTCGAACTGGCCCTCTTCGAGGCCGTGGCGCATGTCCTTTTCGAAGTTGATGCGCTTGATCGCCAGTTCGCGGATTTCGCCCAGCGAACGGTCGATCTCACCGGGTTCCGTCGACATCCCGGCCAGCTTGTGCTGGGCGCCGCGAAACCGGGCCAGGACCACGCGCAGGATCAGGTTCATCATCGGATCGGCGGAGATCACCGGCTTCATGACGCGGGAGCGCTGGATGATGATGACCTCGGTATCTTCCAGGGCTTTCACGGTGGCAGACCGCGGCGCATCGTCGATCATCGACATCTCGCCGAAAATTTCGCCGACCCCGAGCGTGGCGAGCACGAGGTCCTCGCCGTCGCGCGGATTGGTGATCTCGACCTTACCCTTTTCGATGAAGTAAGCGTTGCGGCCCTGATCGCCGATGCGGAAGATCTCCTCCCCGGCGGCAAATTTTCTCGAATAGATCGTTTCGGACATTCGCCAGACACCCCGATTTTCAACGCCCTATGAGATTAGAGCATATCCAACGGTTAGGGAATTAGGTCGCGAGAAGGTTACCGGCGGTTTCCGCCGCGAGCCACTCGCGAAACGCCTTGACCTTGGGTGTGTCCCAGCCAGTTGGCGGCGCCACGACGTAATAGGCCGCCTCGACGGGGATATTGAGGGTGAAGGGCGCGACCAGCCGCCCCGCCTTCAGGTCTGCCTCCACAAGGTTGCTGTGCCCCAGCGCGACGCCCATGCCGTCGACGGCCGCTTGAATGGCCGTGAGCGAGAGATCGAACCGGGGCCCGCGGGTGGGATCGATGTCGGTTTGTCCGGCCGCCGTCAGCCAGACGCGCCAGTCGTCCCGCATCTGCACGACATGCAGGAGCGTGTGGTTGGCGAGATCGGCGGGCGTTCTCAGGGGATAGTCACCTTCCGCCAGGGCCGGGCTGCAAACGGGGAAGATATCCTCCCGCAGCAGCCGCTCCGCCCGCACCCCCGGCCATTGGCCGAGGCCATAGCGCAACGCCACGTCGACGCCGTCGCGTTCGAAATCGACCAGATTTGTCGACGTCGTCAGGCGCACGTCGATCTCCGGGTGAAGCTCCTGAAAATCGGCCAGCCGCGGCACCAGCCATTTGGCGGCAAACGTGGCGATGGCGCTCACCGTCAGCGCGCCGTCGTCGTCTTCGGGTCGGAGCAGCCGTTCGACGGCCGCGTTCATGCCGTCCAGCGCGGCGCTTACGGCCGGCAGAAGCTCGGCCCCGGCGGTCGTCAGGTCGACGGCCCGCACCCTGCGCTCGAACAGCTTGTGGCCCAACCAATCCTCCAGGCCCCGCACCTGGTGGCTGACGGCCGCCTGGGTCACGCTCAACTCCCCCGCCGCCGCCTTGAAGCTGAGGTGGCGGGCCGCGGCTTCAAAAGCGCGGAGACCGTTCAGGGGCGGCAGGCGCCGGCTCGGCATCGGCTCACTATCTCCATATAAGTTATTTTTTCTAACTTATTAGGTGAGAATCACTTGTTCGTCAAATCGCCGATACTCACCATATATAGCTTCAACAAAGGAGATCAAGCCATGTCATATGTATCGCTCTATCACGGTCATGCCGTACAGGCGAGAAAATCTATCGTTACCCACATTGTCAACAGGATCTTTGACGGCGTACATCGCGTGGTCGCGGAATTGAAGCTCTGGAAACGCCGCAGCCGGGAGCGCGCCGAACTCAGGGGCATGAGCGCCCTCGAGTTGCAGGACATCGGCATGAGCCGCGCCGACGTCTTCTACGAGAGCAGCAAACCGCTCTGGCGGGAATAATCAGGCCGCCCGCGTCCGCATTTTCCAGCGCCCCCTCAGGAGCCAGAAGGCAATGGACATGTTGACCAGGTTCCAGACGATGCCGTGCAGGAAAGCCGCCTGGTAGGAGCCCGTCAGGTCGTAAATCTCACCGGATACCCAGCCGCCGAAGGCCATGCCGACAACCGTCGCCATCAGGACGAGGCTGACGCGCGTGCCGGCTTCGCGCGCCGGGAAGTATTCACGCACGATGATGGCATAGCTCGGCACGATGCCGCCCTGGGAGAGGCCGAACAACGCCGAGACGATATAGAGCGGCGTCAGGCCGTCGAACGGCAGGTAGAAAAGGAGCGCCAGACACTGCAACGACGATCCCAGGATGAGGGTGCCGACGCCGCCGATCTTGTCGGCGATGAAACCCGAGGCCAGCCGGCTGACCACGCCCAATCCCAGCATGATGGAGAGCATTTCCGCGCCTCGCGCCACGCCGTAGCCGAGGTCGCCGCAATAGGCGACGATATGAACCTGCGGCATGGACATGGCGACGCAGCAAGCAAGCCCCGCCAGCACCAACAGCGACTGCAGCGTGCGCGGCGACATATTGAGGGCGCTCGCCCGGATGTACGTGCCACCAGCTGCGCCCACGTCCTCCAACGACGCCCGGCGCCCCAGCAGCAGCCCGAGCGGCACCATCGTGGCGATGCAAAGGATGCCGACCCACATATGCGTCTCGCGCCAGCCCACGGTTTCGACGCCCCACTGCAACAGCGGCGGCCACAAGGCGCCGGAGAGATAGTTGCCGCTGGCGACGATGGCGACAGCGAGCCCCCGGCGTTTGAGGAACCAGAGCGAGACGTCGGCGACCAGCGGCCCGAAGGTGGCAGAGGAGCCCAGCATGCCGATCAACAGGGATTGCGCCAGGATGAACTGCCACAGCGAGGTGGCCGTGGACGCCGTCATGTAGCCGACGCCCAGCATGATGGCGCCGGCGATAACCGGCAGGCGCACGCCGAAGCGGTCCGCTAGCCGCCCCATCAGGATGCCGCCGATGCCGAAACCGACCATGGTGGAGAGGTAGGGCAGCGAGGCGCCACCGCGGTCGATGCCGAATTCCGCCTCGATGGTCGGCAATACGACGACGACCGACCACAGACCGATACCGCCGATGGTGCTGAGCGCCAGGGAAAGCCCAAGCCGCCACCAGGCGTAGCCGTCGTCGAACTGCTGGCCGCCGCTGGTCCCCGAACCGATACTCATCACATCTACCCCTAATTTTTTCCCCGCGCCGAACGGCAATCGAGGATCCCCGGCGCGCGCCAAAGCGGCCTCGTCAATCTCCGTTTGGAGGGCATCCAGGTTTACGGAATAATGCTCGGCGTGGATTGCATAGCATGGAGTAAAACAGGTGCGGGGACTATCGGAAAAAACGGTCATCGTGACGGGCGGCGGCGGCGGCATCGGCGGCGCGGCCTGCCGGCGTTTCGGGGAGGAAGGCGCCAAGGTCGCCGTGTTTGACATCAACGCGGAGGCGGCCCAGGCAACGGCGGACGAGATCACGTCGGCCGGCGGCACGGCGCTGGCGGTGGCGGCCGACATCACGGACTACGACGCCGTCGAGGCGGCGGTCGTCCACACGGTGTCCGAATTGGGGCCTGTCGACGCACTCGTGAATAACGCGGGCTGGGACATCTTCCGCCCCTTCCTACAGACCGATCCGGAATTCTGGAGCAAGATCATCTCCATCAACCTCGTCGGCGCGCTCAACATGCACCACGTCGTTGTGCCCGGCATGATCGAGGCCGGAGGCGGCCGGGTTGTCAATGTCGCCTCGGATGCCGGCCGCGTCGGATCCTCCGGCGAGGCAGTCTACGCCGCCTGCAAGGCGGGACTGATGGGCTTGTCAAAAACGCTGGCCCGCGAACACGCCCGCCAGAACATCACCTTCAACGTGGTCTGCCCCGGCCCGACGGAGACTGCCCTCCTCGACGGTTTCATGGCGGAATCGGGCAACCCGGAGAAATTGGCGGAGGCCTTCCGCCGGGCCGTGCCCATGGGCCGCCTGGGCCAGGCGGAGGACCTGCCGGGCGCGATCGCCTTCCTGGCCAGCGAGGATGCCGCGTTCATCACGGGCCAGGTCATCAGCGTCTCCGGCGGCCTGACCATGAACGGCTGATTTCTGCCGTTCCGGAGAGATCAACTTTACCCAACGGCCCAGTTCCTCTATTTGTATGATGAATAGATTTTGGGGGAGTTGGGGTATTGGCCGCCACATTGTCATTGGGACGCGACAAACCGCTGCGCGTCGGCGTTATTGGTGCGGGCTACTTTGCCCGGTTTCACCATGACGCCTGGAACCGCCTGCCCGGCACGGAATTGTCCGGCGTAGCGGACCCCGACAGCGAAACGTTGAACGACGCCTTGTCGAATTTGGGAAGCGTCGGCGGGTTTTCTTCTCTGGCCGAGTTGATCGAGGCCACCGGGCCTCACCTCATCGACATCGCAACGCCACCACACACCCATGCGGATTTGGTGGCGGAGGCGGCGGAACGCGGCCTGCCCGTCATCTGCCAGAAACCGTTGGCGCCGACCTTCGATGAAGCCCGGCAAATCGTGGAGGCGGCGGAAGAAGCCGGCACCACCCTCGTCGTTCACGAAAACTTTCGCTTCCAGCCCTGGTTCCGGGAGGCCCGCCGGCTGATCGACGACGGCCACCTGGGTGATCTCCATGGTATCGCTTTCCGCCTGCGGCCCGGAGACGGCCAGGGCGCGCGCGCTTATCTCGACCGCCAACCCTATTTTCAGGAGATGGAGCGCTTCCTCGTCCATGAAACGGCGATCCACTTCATCGACACCTTCCGTTACCTGATGGGCGAGGTCAGTGCCGTGACCGCGCGCCTTCGCCGTCTCAACCCGAACATCGCGGGTGAGGACGCGGGCTTCATCCTTTTCGATTTCACGTCGGGCGCGGGCGGCTGCTTCGACGGCAACCGGCTCAACGACCATGTGGCCGACAACACCCGCCGCACGATGGGCGAGATGTGGCTGGAGGGCTCGGCCGGCGTGCTCCGCCTGGACGGCAGCGGCCGCCTCTGGTGGAAACCCCACGGCGGCGAAGAGGTCCAACACGCCTACGACTGGCGCGACGAGGGCTTCGCGGGCGATTGCCTGTATGCACTGCAGGGCCATGTCGTCGAGCACCTGACGGACGGCGGGCCGCTGGAGAACACGGCGCGGGATTATCTGCGCAATTTGGAAATCGAGGAGGCCGTTTACCATTCCGCAGAAACGGGACAAACGGTTTTTCTCTGATCGTTGCCAAGGGAGGGAACAATGGCATTGAGTGACTACAAGACGGCGCTGGTGACCGGCGCTTCGAGCGGTATCGGCGAAGCGGTCGTCAGAGCCCTGACCGACCGCGGACTGACCGTACATGCCGCCGCCCGGCGCAAGGACCGGCTGGATGCCCTGGCCGAAGCCACCGGGTGCACAACCCACGAAGTCGACGTGCGCGACCGCGACGCCGTCTATGAGACCTTTGGCGGGATCGAGGCCGACATCCTGGTCAACAACGCCGGCCTCGGCCGCTTCACCAACTTCGCGGAGGTCGATCCAGACGAAATCGATCTCACCATCGCCACCAACGTCGCCGGCGCCATGCATGTCGCGCGCTCGGTCGTGGCGGGTATGAAGGCGCGCGGCCGGGGACACATCGTCAATCTGGGCTCGGTCGCCGGTCTCTATCCGGTGAATTCGGTGGCCTATGGCGGCAGCAAGGGTGCCGTCCACCTGATGAGCCAGAACATGCGCATCGAACTGGCGGGCTCCGGCATCCGCGTCACCGAGATTTGCCCGGGCCGGGTCAGCACCGAGATATTCGATACCGCCATCACGGACGATGCCGCCCGTGCCGCCTTCACCCAGGGGTACGAGATCCTGCAGCCCGGCGATATCGCCGATGCCATCGTCTACGCCCTGGACACACCCTGGCGCGTCAACGTGGCGATGATCGAGATAACGCCGACCGAGCAGAGTCTTGGCGGCGGGACCATCACGCCGGCAAAGTAGGAAAAGCTCACCCACTCCCCCCCCAACAAGAAACGGATCGAACCCATGTCCAGTCAGCTTTTTTCGCCCCTCACCCTTCGCGGTGTTAGCTTCGCAAACCGCATCGTCGTGGCGCCCATGTGCCAGTACAGTGCCACCGACGGCGTTGTGGGCGCTTGGCACCTCATGCACCTCGGCAACTTCGCGGTATCGGGCGCCGGTCTGGTGATTGCCGAAGCCACCGGGGTCGAAGCCCGCGGCCGCATCTCACCCGGTTGCCCCGGTCTCTATACCGACGAACAGGAGGAAGCCTGGGCGCGCGTCCTTCATTTCTGCCGCGATTTCGGTAACACCGTGATGGGCATCCAGTTGGCGCACGCCGGCCGCAAGGCGTCGTCGCAGGCCCCGTGGGACGGGGGCAAGCCGATGTCGCCCGAGGACGGCGGCTGGGCCTCCATCGGCCCGTCGACCACGCCTTTTGGGGAGAACTGGCAGACGCCCAAGGCCATGGACCGTGACGACATGGACACCGTCAAGGCCGCCTTTGTTTCGGCGACGGAACGCTCCGCCCGTCTGGGTTTCGATTTCCTGGAACTGCATGGCGCGCACGGCTATCTCATGAGTTCCTTCCTCTCGCCGCTGGCCAACGACCGCAACGACGACTACGGCGGTTCCTTGGAAAACCGCATGCGATTTCCGCTGGAGGCCCTGGCGGCGGTACGCGAGGTCTGGCCCGAGGACAAACCCTTGTGCATGCGCATCAGTGGCACCGACTGGCTCGATGAGGGTTGGACGGAGGAGGATTCCGTCGTCTTCGCCCTGGCCGCAAAGGACCTCGGCCTCGACATGCTCCATCTCTCCAGCGGCGGCAACACCATGTTCCGCCCGCCCGTGGGCCCCGGCGAGCCGGGCTACCAGTTGCCGGCAGCCGAGAAGGTGCGGCGCGAGGCGGGTCTGCCGACCATGGGAGTCGGCTACATCAACGAGCCCCAGTTTGCCGAAGACGTCATCGCCTCGGGCAAGTGCGACATGGTCGCCATGGCCCGCGGCATGCTCTACAACCCCCGCTTCCCCCTGCACGCCGCCGAGGCTCTCGGCGTCGACATCGATTACGTCAACCAGTACGCCCGCGCCAAACCCGAACTATGGCCCAACGCCTTCGCCGACCGGCGGGAGGCGTCATAGAGAACTAATCCCCCTCCACCATGCCGCGGCTGATAACCATGCGCTGGACGTCGGAGGTGCCTTCGTAGATCTGGCATACCCGGACGTCGCGGTAGTAGCGTTCCACAGGGAAGTCGGCGATGTAGCCGTAGCCGCCATGGATCTGGATGGCGTCGGAGCAGACCTCTTCCGCCATTTCGGAGGCGAAGAGCTTGGCCATGCTGGCTTCGGTGATGCAGGGTTCGCCGGCGTCGCGCAGGCGGGCGGCGTGGAGCATCAGGTGCCGGGCGGCCTCGAGCTTCGTCGCCATGTCGGCTAGCCGGAAGGCCACGGCCTGGTGGTTGATGATGACGGTACCGAAGGTTTCGCGTTCATTGGCGTACACTCGGGCCGCCTCCAAAGCCGCGCCGGCGATACCGACGGCCTGCGCCGCCAATCCGATGCGGCCGGCCTCGAGATTGGCAAGTGCGATGCGGTATCCCTGGCCCTCCTCCCCCAGCAGCATGTCGGGCGTCACCTTCATGTCGTCCAGAACGATCTGGCAGGTGTCGGACGCCATTTGACCGAGCTTCCGCTCGTGCGCCACGACCTCGAAACCGGGCGTATCGGTGGGCAGGATGAAGGCGCTGATGCCGCGCTTACCGGCGTCCGGATCGGTGACGGCGAAGATCAAGGCGTACTTGGCGATCGCACCGGAGGTAATGAACTGTTTGGTGCCGTTAAGAACGTACTGGTTGCCGGTTTTCTCCGCCCGCGTCTTGATCGCGCCGGCATCTGAACCGGTATGCGGCTCGGTCAGACAGAAGCAGCCGATCGCGCCTTCGGCCATCGGCCGCAGGTACTGTTCCTTCTGCTCGTTGGATCCCCAGGCCAGCACGGCGCTGCACATGGGTGAATTGTTGACGCTCATGACTGTCGAGGCGGCGGCCCAGCCAGCGGCGATTTCCTCCAAGGCCAACACGTAGGACGTGAAATCCGCGCCCGCGCCGCCCCATTCCTCCGGCACGCACATGCCGAGCAGGCCGAGCTCGCCCATGCCTTCCAAAACGCCTGGCGCGAACGCGCCCTTCTCCTCCCAAGCGGCAACCTGCGGCACCAGTTCGTTTTGGGCGAAGTTCCGCGCCATGTCGCGGACCAGGATTTGCTCCTCGGTAAAGTTCATTTAGGCCCTCGCTTCCGCGTAACTGCCCTCCACCCGCATGTCCTCGACAACCCCCATGTCCCAGGCGATGCCGATGCCGGGCGTATCGGAGGGATAGGCGTAACCGTCCTCGATGCGCATGGCCTCGGTGGTGAGGTCGGTGAGCTGGGGGATGTACTCGACCCATTGGGCATTGGGCACGGCAGCGCAGAGGCTGACGTGGATTTCCATCAGATAGTGCGGGCTGACGGCGATATTGAAGGCCTCGGCCATATGCGCCACCTTGAGCCAGGGCGTGATGCCGCCGATGCGGGCGACATCGACCTGGATAATGGAGCAGGCGTCGTTGGCCAGGTACTCGCGGAAATGGCTGGGATGGTAGATCGATTCGCCGATCGCCACGGGCAGCGAGGTCGAAGCCGCGAGCCGCATGTGACCGCGTAGGTCCTCCGCCGGCATGGGCTCCTCGAACCAGGCGAGGTCCAGCGGCTCGAACAGCCGCGCCCGGCGGATGGCTTCGGCCACCGTGAACACCTGGTTGGCGTCGACCATGACGTTGAAGTCCGGGCCGACGGCTTCGCGCACGGCTTCGAGGCGCGCCACATCCTCGGCGGCGCTTGGCTTGCCGACCTTGGGCTTGCAACCTTTGAAACCCTGTTCCTTGGCCTCCACCGCACCCTCGACCAGTTCCTCGACCGTGAAGTTGAGCCAGCCGCCTTCGGTGGTGTAGAGCGGCAATTTGGGCTGTGCGCCGCCCGCCAGCCGCCAGAGGGGCTCGCCAGCCTGCTGGCAACGGATGTCCCAGAGCGCAAGATCGATCGCCGCCAATGAGAGGCTCACCGTGGCGCCGATGGCGTTGGCGTGGACATGGAAGAACTGATCTTTCCAGATCTGTTCGACCAGCGCCGGATCCCGCCCGATCAGGCCCGGCGCCAGGTCGTCGCGGATCATCGCCACAACGGCGCTGCCGCCGGTCCCGACGGTGTAGGCGTACCCCGTCCCCGTGATGCCGTCATCGGTGGTGATGCGGACAATGGGCGTTTCCTGCTTGGTGAATGCCTGGATGGCGTCGGTGCGCACAACCTTGGGCACCAGGTCGACCTGCATGACTTCGACGCGTTCGATTTTGCTCATTGGGGGGGATCCTTCCACTTCCGGAACTAAGACATGTTTGACGCCGCCATCTTGGCACAAAGCCGCCAGGCCGCCGAGATCGAACCGGTGCCGGCGATACCCTGGCCTGCGATATCGTAAGCCGTACCGTGCGCCGAGGTGGTAATGGGAATAGGCAGCCCGCCGACGACGGTGACGCCGCTGCCGAAGCCCATCAGCTTCATCGCAACCTGTCCTTGGTCGTGGTACATCGTCACGACGGCATCGAATTCGCCATCGCGCGCGCGGACGAAAACGGTATCGCAGGGCCACGGGCCGGTGGCGTCAACGCCGGCCGCTTGTGCTTTCTCGACCGCCGGGCCGATCACCTCGATTTCCTCCCGACCGAAATTGCCGCCGTCACCGGCATGCGGGTTGAGGCCGCAGACGGCAAGGCGCGGCGACGCCACACCGGAATCGCGGACGGCACGGTGAAGCAGGTCCACGGCTTCGAGGATGGCATCTTCGGTAATCAGCGGTGCAACGTCCTTCAGGGCGACATGGCTGGTGACGCGGCTGGTCCAGAGATCGTCCAGGACGTTCAGTTCGCCGATGGCTTCCCGGTGTCCCAGAACCTCGGCCAGGTAGCGCGTCTCGTCCTCGTGCTGCAGCCCGCCGGCATGCAATGCCGCCTTGTTGAGCGGCGCGAAGACGAAACCGTCGAGCACACCCGTCGCTGCCAGCTTGGCGCCGAAGGCCAGGTTGTCGAGGCATTCGCTGCCGGCGGCGGCGCTGACTTCGCCCGGCTTGAACTCGTTGAGGCCGCCGCCGTGGGGCAGAATGGCCAGCCCCTCCGTCTCTGTTATTTCGCCCGGTCCGCCCAAGGTCGGGACATCGAGGACGACGCCGGCGCGCTCGCAACCCACCGCCAAAACCTGCGGGTCGCCGATGACGACGGCTCCGGCGGTGCCCGTGGTTTGCGGATCGGCCAGCAGCTTGGCGGCGATCTCCGGTCCAATGCCGTTGCGGTCGCCGAGAAACAAGCCGAGCGTGGGATTAGCCATCAACGCCACCCGTCCCGCTCAACTCATGAGCGGCCAGTTGTTCCAACACCGTCACGACCGAGGTGTGATCGTCCTTGGCGCCGCCTCGGGCCGTCACGGCGTTGTACATGTCGTGGGCGGCGGACGCGGCCGGCAGGTAGATGCCCAACTCCCGCGCGGTCTGCAGCGCCAGGTTGAGGTCCTTCTGCTGCAATTCGGAACGGAATCCCGGTTCAAAATCGTGTGAGAGCATGCGCTGGCCGTGAAGGTCGAGGATCATGGAGTTGGCCGCGCCGCCCATCAGGGCCTTTCGCACCACCGCCGGATCGGCGCCCGCCTTGGAGGCGAACACCAGCGCCTCCGCCACCGCTTCGACGGTAACGCCGACGATGATCTGGGTGGCTACCTTGGCGACCTGGCCATCGCCGTTGCGCTCACCGATCAGGGTCACGGTTTTACCCATGGCCTGGAACAGCGGCAGAACCTGGTTGAAGGCCTCGCGAGGTCCGCCAACCATGATGGTCAGGGCGGCGTTTTCCGCCCCTACCGTGCCGCCGGACACGGGCGCGTCCAGATAGCTGCAGCCGGAGTCACCGACACGTTCGGCAAATTGCGCCGTGGCGGTGGGTGAAATCGAGCTCATATCGACGACGGTCTTGCCTGCCGTCAGGCCGTGAACGACGCCGTCGTCGGCGAATAGCACGGCCTCCACGTCCGGGGTGTCGGGCACCATGATGATAATCACGTCGGCGGCCTCGGCGACCGCGCGATTGGTTCCGCAAACGGTTGCGCCCATTGCGGCGAACTCGTCGCGCACGGATTGCTCGAAATCGTTGACGAACATCTCATAGCCGGCCTCGAGCAAATGCCCGGCCATGGGCTTTCCCATGATGCCCAAACCGATGAATCCGACCTTCATATGGCCCCCGCAGATAATTAAAGTAGTATGATAGTATTATTGAAAAACAGTGGTCAAATGACGCGGCCCGTTTGCCGCGTCGAGAGATCGCAACAATAATGGTTCGTTTTTGTTTCTTTGTGGAGGGCGTCCTTTGCGCATTCAGGCTCAGGATTTGATCGACATCGTTGCAGCCACTTTCCGGAACGCCGGATGTTCCGAGGAGGAAAGCCGCCGCGTGGCGACCCGGCTCGTTGGGGCCAATCTTTCCGGCCATGACAGTCACGGCGTGCTGCGGGTTCCGCGCTACATCGGCTGGATGGAGGGGAATTCGCTGATCCCCGACCAGACCATCGCCGTTGAAAACGAGAACGAAGTTATGGCCGTGGTCGACGGCCGCCAAGGCTTCGGCCAAACGGTTGGCGAACAGGCCGTACAACTGGGCATCGACAAGGCGAAGAAGCATGGCGTCTCCGTGATCGCGTTGAAGAACACCGGTCATTTGGGGCGCATTGGCGACTGGGCCGAGATGGCCATGGAGGCCGGACTGATATCGCTCCACTTCGTCAACGTCGTGTTCGCCGAACTGGTGGCTCCTTTCGGCGGCATCGACCGGCGCATGGCGACCAATCCGGTAACCATCGGGGTGCCGCTCAAGGACAAGCCGCCGCTGCTGCTGGATTTCGCCACTTCGCTGGTCGCAGAAGGCAAGGTCATGGTGGCTTCGAAAGGCGGCAAGCCATTGCCCGCCGGCAGCCTGATCGACGGCGAGGGAAACCTCACCGCCGACCCGACGGCGCTCTACGGCAGCCACGACGGCGCCACCGAGGGCGACATCCGCGACGGTGAGGGCGCCATCCGCGCCATGGGCGAGCACAAGGGTTCGGGTCTTGCCTTCATGTGCGAGATGCTGGCGGGCGCGCTCACCGGCGGCATGTGCGCCGGCACCGAGACGCAGCACTTCCGCAACGGCATGCTGTCGATCTATCTCACACCCGGCCAGTTCGTCGATCCCGACATGTTCGCCGAGGAGGCCCGGCGCTATACCGAGTATTTCAAAAGTGCCAAGCCGGCCAAGGGCGTTGACGAGGTGCTTGTACCGGGCGAACCGGAAGAACTGCGCCGCGCTGAACGGCTGGCGGGCGGCATCGAGATTTCCGACGACGGCTGGGAGGCCATCGCCGACACGGCCCGTAAGCTCGGCGTCGACGAAGCCATGATTGCAGCCGGACCGATGAATTGAGGGGAGAATGCCATGAACGAGAACCATGCTGAAATCGCCACCGCTCTGCAACCCTACTTCGACGGCTTCTACGAAGGCAATGTCGACAAGCTGAGGACCATCTTCCACCCCAACTGCCACCTCTACAGCGCGCCCGAAGCCGAGCTGAGGGATGCCGAGATCGAGGCCGTCTATGGCTGGGTGGAAAGTCGGGTGAAACCCGCCGAACGTGGCGATCCTCGCGAAGACGCCATCATCACCATCGACCAGTCCAGCCCCGAATGCGCCTTCGCCAAGGTCATGATCGCGCTCGGCGACTGGCGGTTTACGGATTACCTGACATTGCTGAAGCTGGAGGGGCGCTGGCAGATCATCGCCAAGACCTTCAGCGGCGTGAAGCGGCCGGAAGTGGAGCCGTTAGCTTAGTTCGTTTCGTCATACCGGAATTTGCGAAGCAAATATCCGGAATCCACGCCTGAGCGTCCCGCGAACATGAGGGCCCTGCAGACGGAGATTTTACGGCATGGATTCCCGCTTTCGCGGGAATGACGAGTGTGCCTAATTTCCGATCACGGCTTCCGCTTCGATCTCCACCTTCATCTCGGGCGAAACCAGCGCCGAAACCTCGAACAGGGTCGAGGCCGGGCGGTGTTCGCCGAAGTAGGCCTGGCGGATGGGATTAATGGCGGCGCGGTCGTTGATGTCGGTCAGTAGCACGGTGACCTTGACGACGTGGCGGGCCTCGCCGCCCGCAGCCTTTAGGCAGCGGTCAAGCGCGTCGATGGCGATCTGGAATTGCTCGGCGGTGTCTTCGGGAATGGAGCCGTCCGGACGCACGCCGACGGTGCCCGACACCCAGATCCGGTCGCCCGCTCTGACGGCGTGGCAGTAGTGGCTCACAGGCTCCATTTCGTCCGGCAAGAGAAATCGTTCGATCTTGGCCATAAGGGCCTCCCTGTCTGGTTAGGCCGCGACACAATCGCGGTTGTCGGCCATGTCGAAACCGATGGCGTCGAGGTCCGCCAAGACCGCGGCAGCCTGCGCCTCGTCAAGGGACATCAGCGGCGGACGGGTGCGGCCCCATCCGGCATCGCCGGTAAACCGGGCCGTCATGACCTTGAGCGCGGGGATCATGGGATGGGCCTGGATGGTCTTGCGGATTTCGGTGATGCGGGCCTGCAGGGCGTCGGCCTCCGGCGTTTGCCAGTTCTCGAAAACCTTGCGGATGCCGCCCGGATTGACGTTGCCGCTGGCGGTGATGCACCCCACCCCGCCGCCGCGAAGATTGTCGAGCAGGAAGACCTCAGACCCGGCGAACGTGCCGAAACCGGGGAAGGCGTCCAAAACCGCCTTGGTGTTGGTCCAGTCGCCTGAACTGTCCTTGAGGCCGACAACCGTCTCCGGAAAATCCCTAATCAGTCGTTCAATCAGACCAAGGCTGATCGGCACCTGGGCTACGGGCGGAATGTGGTAGAGGTAGATCTTGAGGGCGTCCCCGCCGACGCGCTGGATGACCTCGGCAAAGCTGGCATAGAGGCCGTTGTCGTCGACCGCCTTGTAATAGAACGGCGGCAGCATCAGGACGCCGCCGCACCCCCGCGCCACGGCGTGGCTCGTAAGGCGCACGCTGTCGGTCAAAGCGCAGGCGCCCGTGCCCGGCATCAGTTTCGCGGCCGGTATGCCGCCGTCGACCAGGGCATCGAGCATATCCATCCGTTCCTCGACGGACAGCGAATTGGCTTCGCTGGTGGTGCCGAACACGGCGAGCCCGTCGGCGCCCTGGTCCAGCATCCATCGGCAGTGGGCGACGAAGGCTTCGGTGTTGGGCGTGAGGTCTCCGTTGAAGGGCGTGATGACGGGGACGAGGACGCCGCTGAAGGCTTGATCGGTCATTTCATCTGTCTTTCTGCAATTGCGTAGAGATCAAACACGGTAGTCGCGCATGACGTCAGGATCGGGATCCATGCCGAGCCCCGGCCCTTGCGGGACGGCGAGCATGCCGTTGACGGGATCGATAGCGTCGCCGTAGAGGCTGGCTTCGAGGTCAAGGTAAAGGCGTTCGAACGGCACGTCACCCGGCATCGTCGCCACCAGTTGCGCCGTCGCCATGAAGCCCGGCCCGAAGTACGGCGAATGCGGCGCCAGCGTGACGTTGCGCGTCTCGGCCAGCGCCATCACCTTGCGAAATTCTGTCACGCCGCCCACCTTGGACACGCTGGGCTGGGCGTAGTCGACCGCGCCGGCATCGAACATGGTCTGGAACTGCCACGACGTGCAGGCATTCTCGCCCGCCGCCATGGGGATGCCGTAAGCTTCCCGGAAATCGGCCAGGGCCTCAAAGTTTTCCGGCGGCCACAGCGGTTCCTCCAGCCAGTGGAGGTCGTATTCCTGCAGGCGCGGCACGATACCGTGAGCTTCCTCGATGCTCCAGACGCAATTGACGTCGAGCATGATCGGCACGCCCTCGCCCGTTGTTTCCCGCGCCGCCTTAACCTCCGGCACATCGGTCTCGTGCAGCTTGATCAGGCCATAACCCTTATCGAGCGCGTTCTGCGTGCGCTCGGCCACAACCTCGGCGTCCTGGTATTTGAACAAGCTGGCGTAGGCTGGGACATCCGTCTTGCCGCCGCCCATCAGCCGGCTGAGCGGCAGCCCAGCGGCCTTGCCGGCGATGTCCCACAGCGCGATGTCGAAACCCGACAGCGCGAAGATGTTGATGCCGTAACGGCCCCAGAGATGCATCTCCAACTGCATGTGCTTCAGGAGTTCCGAGATGTTCGTGGCGTCCTGTCCGATGGCCAGCGGCGCCACCATGTCCTCGATCATGGCGACAACGGCGCGGCGGCAGTTGTAGCTGAAGGCTTCACCAAATCCCACGAGGCCGCTTTCCGTTTCGACCCGCACGATGACGAAATCGAGCGTGGCCCAGTCTCGCCCGCCCCAGCCCGCCGGCGGCCCGCCGTGGGAGAATGGGATCTGCAGCGGGATGGCCTCGACACTCTTGATTTTCATGAACCTGCCCCCGCTACCCGATGGGCGCCGGCATTTCGATACCGTACTTCTCCGCCCACGGCACCAGGGCGTCGATGATGCCGGGGTGGAAGGCGATACCGTTCTTCAGGTTCTCATCCCTGAGCGCCAAACCGCGGGCGCCCGGGATGCGCACGGGATCGGCGCCCTCGGGCACCCGATCGTTTCGGCAGGCATCGACCAGCCATTGGGTCTCGGTTTCGAATTCCTCCCGGCCGCCGAACAGGGCCGGATTGTAGACCTGAAGGGAAACCGAGCCGCCCCAGTGAGCCGGTTTCTTGGCCCGGCCGTAGCCGCCCAGCGCCGACGTCATGGCCTCGACATAAAGACCAAGGGCGAAACCCTTGTGACCGTGGTCCTTGCCGCCCATGGGCAGGATGGTACCGGGCGGATCGGTGAAGAAGTCGGCCGGGTCGTCGCTCGCATTGCCCTTGTTGTCCTGAATCCAGGGATGCGGCAGCTTGCCGCCCTGGGCGTTGAGGCGGGTGACGAGGCCGATGGTGGTGATCGACATGCTGATGTCGATCAGGATGGGATCACTCGACGTGGGGATGCCGATGCCGATGGGGTCGGGCGTGTAGACGGGCGTGAGGCCACCGAAGGGCGCCACCCCCGCCACCGCCGGGTCCGAGGTAAACACCATGGCCATCATGCCCTGATCGGTCACGCGCTTGAGGTATGACGCCAGGCTGGCGATGTGGTGGCTGCGCTGGATGGCGATAACGGCGAGGCCGAATTTCCCGGCGCGCTCGACAGCCAGATCGAGGCCTGTGCGCACCAGCCACGTGCCGGGCAGATATTTGCCGTCCCAGGTGATGGCGGGGCCGGTATCGTTGAGCACCTCGGGCTCGCCATTGCCGTTCATTTCCCCAGCCTCCAGGGTGCCGAGGTAGGGCGCCAGCAACTGGAAGCCGTGAGTGGTGTGCCCCATCAGGTCGCCTTCCAGCATGATTTCGCCGACGATGGCGGCTTTGTCGGCGTCCATGCCGCCGGCCTCGAACAGCGCGGCGGCGAAGGCGATCATGTCGGCGGCATTGTATTTCGGTTCGGTCATGGCTCTATCTGCTTCCGGGTATGAGGTGACTATGGAGTTTTGCGGCCGTCGGGGGCTTTCATCAGGAAACCGAAATCGACGCCCTGCTCGGCCTGGGTGACGTTCCCGAGGAACAGCTTGAGATAGCCGCGTTCCGATCCGTCGTGGGGGATCGGCGGTTGCCAGATGCCCAGGCGGCGCTCAATTTCCGCGTCGTCCAGCAGCACGTCGAGGCGCCGGGCGGGGACGTCGAGGCGGATGGTATCGCCGGAAACGACGACGGCGAGCGGCCCGCCCAGAGCCGCCTCCGGCGAGATGTGCAGGACGATGGAGCCGAAGGCGGTGCCGCTCATGCGGGCGTCGGAAATGCGCACCATGTCCTTCACGCCTTTCTCCGCGAGTTTCTTCGGAATGGGGATGTAGCCTGATTCCGGCATGCCCGGCGCACCCTTGGGGCCGGTGTTGCGCAGCACCAGGATATCGTCCGCCTTGACATCCAAGTCGGGATCATCGATGCGTTCCGCGAGATCCTCTAGGCCGTCGAACACCACCGCGCGTCCCTCGTGCGTCATCAGTTCGGCGGAGGCGGCGGATTGTTTGACGATGGCCCCGCCGGGCGCAAGGTTGCCGTGGAGGACGGCGAGACCGCCCCCGGCATGGAGCGGCTCGTCGAACGGGCGCACGACGTCCTGCGGCCATGAAGGTGGAGCAGCGTCGATATTCTCCCCCAGGGTCTTGCCGGTCACGGTCAGACAGTCGAGGTTGAGTTGCGGTTTGAGTTCGCGCAGGACCGCCGTCAGGCCGCCGGCTTTTTCCAGATCTTCCATGTAATGCTGACCGGACGGCTTCAGGTCGACCAGCACCGGCGTTTCGCGGCCCATGGCGTCCAGCGCCTCGAGGTCGACCTCGATGCCCAGCCGTCCCGCCACCGCCGTCATGTGAATGAGGCCATTGGTCGAACCGCCGATGGCCAGCAGGATTCGGAATGCGTTGGCGATGGCCTCGGGCGTCATGATCTTTTCGGGTGCCAGCCCCTCCCCCGCCAACGCGACGGCACGGGTGCCGGCGGCCTCGGCGTGGCGCAACCGGTCGGCGGCGACGGCGGGAATGGCCGCCCCGCCCGGCAGCATCATGCCCAGCGCCTCGGTCATGCAGGCCATTGTGCTGGCCGTGCCCATGACCATGCAGGTGCCGGCGGTGGGCGCGAGCTTGCCGCCGATCCCCTCGATCTCGGCCTCATCCACCTCGCCGGCACGGTGCATCGCCCAGAAACGGCGGCAGTCCGTACAAGCGCCCAGGCGCTCCCCCTCGTGGCTGCCTGTCATCATCGGACCGGTGACGACTTCGATGGCCGGCACGTTGGCGCTGGCCGCGGCCATCAATTGGGCTGGTACGGTCTTGTCGCAGCCGCCGATCATCACGACCGCATCCATGGGCTGGGCCTTGATCATCTCCTCGGTGTCCATGGCCATCAGGTTGCGCAGGAACATCGACGTCGGATGGGAAAACGATTCATGCAGCGAAATGGTGGGAAACTCGACCGGCAGCCCGCCCGCCAGCATGACGCCGCGCTTCACGGCCTCGACGATGTCCGGAGCGTTACGGTGACAGGCGTTATAGCCGCTGCCGGTGTCGGCGATGCCGACGATTGTGCGGTTCAAGGCATCCTCGGAATAGCCCATCGCCTTGATGAAGGCCTTGCGCAGGAACAGCGAAAAGCCTGCGTCACCATAGCTGGTGAGCCCCTTCCGCATACCCGTCTTTTGATCGTCGTCCGCCATGCCGCCCCGGTTCCCCTAAACGAATTCCAATTGTATGATGAATAGGTAGGCCCCACACAAGCCCAAATTGAGGGAGCGGCGCATGACGACCCAAACCCCCGGCTTCAGCGACCACGCCGGTCTCGACGATCTGGCGTCGCGCTACGTCGACACCTCGAAACTCGAGTGGACGCCGACTAAGTACGACGGCGTCGAGGTCAAGGTGCTGATGGAGGACAAGGATTCGGGCCTCTACACCGCCCTCTTCCGCTGGGCGCCCGGTGCGCAATTGCCTCTGCACGAACACGTCGAAATCGAGCAGACCTACGTACTGGAGGGCCGCCTGGTCGACCACGAGGGCGAGGTCACCGCCGGGAACTTTGTCTGGCGCCCCGGCGGCAGCCGCCACGTCGCCCACGCCCCCGACGGCTGCCTGATGATCGGCTTCCTGATGCGGCCGAACAGGTTTCTGGAGGGGGAGTGAAGAACTCTAAACCTCGAACCTCGGTGCGCGTGGCTCCACCCCCACCCTATCCCTCCCCCCTCAAGGGGGAGGGGATTCGTAATTGTGAAGATGGTCTCTACTTTGAGTTCCTTCCCCCCTGGCGGGGGAAGGACAGGATGGGGGGGACAGCGTTGGGTATTTCTAGATCAACGCCGCGCCGTCGAAGAAGGCCTTGCGCCAGCGGGTGATGGTGACGCTTTCAAACAAACCGGCCTTGGTGAAAGGATCGTTGGCGGCGAAATCCTCGGCGACGGCACGGTCGTCGGTATCGAGGATAACGATTCCGCCGTGGCCGCCGGTGCCGTCATCGTCGATCAGCGCCCCGCCCGCAAGGATGATGTCGACGTGGGACTTGAGAAAGACGATATGTTCGTCGCGAACGTCGGCTCGCATCTGCCCGTGGCCGGGCTTGTCGACGGTCTGGATGGCGTAAGGCATGCGGTTACTCCCCTTCATTCCGCTGGTTGGGCCGAAAACTAAGGCCTGCATCCTACGTGGAGCCCTAGACTCGTCAAGCCGTCTCACCGTACCTTTTCCTGCCTTCCCCCGCGTTTATCGGAGTTCGCATAGATGACGCCACAAGCGCTTTCCCGCTTTACCGTTCTCGATCTCACCCGCGTGCGGGCGGGACCCACCGCCGTGCGGCAGCTTGCCGATTGGGGCGCCAATGTCATCAAGATCGAAGCGCCTGCCAACACCAAGGAAGGCGCAAACGACATGGGCGGCGCCCGCCATGGGCACGATTTTCAGAACATCCACCGCAACAAGCGCGGCATGACGCTGAACCTCAAGACAGAACAGGGCGTCGAGGTGTTCAAGGAGATGGTGAAGACGGCGGACGTGGTGGTGGAAAACTTCCGCTCCGACGTTAAACATCGCCTCGGCATCGATTACGAAACCCTGCGCGCCATAAATCCGAGCCTGGTTTACGGTAGCGTCTCGGGGTTCGGCCAGGACGGGCCTTACGGCAACCGCCCGGGCTTCGATCAGATCGCCCAGGGCATGGGCGGCCTGATGTCGATCACCGGCCAGCCGGGCGGCGGCCCGATGCGCGTCGGCATTCCCATCGCCGACATCACGGCCGGCATGTACTGCGCCATCGGCATCCTCGTGGCGTTGCTGGAGCGCGAGCAATCGGGGGAGGGCCAGTGGGTGCAGTCGTCTTTGCTGCAGGCCGAGGTCGCCATGCTCGATTTTCAGGCCGCGCGCTGGCTGCTGGAAGGCCACGTGCCGCAGCAGGCCGGAAACAACCACCCGACCAGCATTCCCACCGGCGTCTTCCCGACCAGCGATGGGCATATCAATATCGCCGCCTCGGGCAAGGTCATGTTCGAACGGTTCTGCAATGCCATCGGAGCGCCAGATCTGCTGGACGATCCTCGCTTCGACGAACAGGAAAAGCGCAGCGTCAATCGCGACGCCCTCAACGATCGCATTGCCGAAATCACCAAGACCAACACCAGCGCCCACTGGGTCGAGCTGCTGACGGAAGCCAGCGTCCCGAGCGGGCCGATCAACAACATTCAGGAGGTCTTCGAAGACCCGCAGGTCCAGCACCTCGGCATGGCCGCCCCCGTCGAAAACCCGCTTTTAGGGTCACAACACGTGGTCGGCCAAGGCGTCAGCATGAACCGCACGCCTTTTTCAGTGCGCCTGCCGACACCGGAACAGGGCCAGCACACCGACGAGATCCTGGCCGAATACGGTTACGGAGATGCGGATATCGCGGCGCTTCGCGATGCCGGCGCAATTTGATGGAAATGAAATGACGAAAAAAACCTACGACCTGGCCACCACCTTCATGATCGCCGAAAAGGACGGTGCGGTCGGCAACATGATCTTCAACAATCCGAAGAGCCACAACGCCGTCAAACTGGAAATGTGGGAAGCCATCCCGACCATCCTCGACCATTTCGAAGCCGATCCCGACATCAAGGTCATCGTCCTCAAAGGCGCCGGCGACAAGGCGTTCGTGTCGGGCGCCGACATTTCGGAATTCGAACAGAACCGCTCCACGCCGGAAGCCGTGAAGTATTACGAAGACGTCGCCGACAGCGCCATGGAACGCCTGGCCAAGGCAACCAAACCGACGATCTGTGCCATCCGGGGCTACTGCATCGGCGGCGGCGCCGGCATTTCGCTCGGCTGCGACATGCGCATTGCAACCGAGAATTCCAAATTCGGTGTACCGGCGGCCAAGCTCGGGGTCGGCTACCGGCTTGCCGGCATCCGCAAGCTGGTCGATGTCGTCGGCCCTTCCTTCGCAAAGGAGATTTTCTTCACGGCTCGTCAGTTCACGGCGCCCGAAGCCCTCAACATGGGTTTGATCAACCGCATGACCGGCATTGACGAACTAGAGGACGTCGTCGCCGAGTACTGCGACACCATCGCCGCCAACGCGCCGCTGACGATCGATTCGGTCAAACGCATCGTCGCCGAAGTCATCCGGGGTGACGGGCCGGCGGATGCGGAACTTTGCGAACAGCTCGTTCAGGACTGCTTCGCCAGCGAGGATTACGTCGAAGGCCGCACCGCTTTCATGGAAAAACGCAAAGCCGACTTCAAAGGCCGCTGATGCCGGACGACGACGCCAACCTTCCCATCGTCGATGCCCACCAGCATTTTTGGAACCTGGATAAAGGAAACTATCCCTGGCTGGAACCCGACGAGAATATTCCGTTCCGCTACGGCGATTATTCGGCGTTGAAGCGCAACTACCTTTACGAAGAGTATCGCCAGGATTCGGCAAAGCACAACGTTGTCAAGACCGTGCACATGGAAGCGGAATGGAACCATGCCGACCCGCTGGGCGAGACGGGCTGGCTCGCCGGATTTGCCGCCGAGCATGACCTGCCGACGGCGTTGGTGGCCCAGGCCTGGCTCGACCGCGACGATGTGGAAGAGGTGCTGGCGGGCCAGGCCGCCTGTCCGCTGGTTCGGGGTATTCGGCAAAAACCGAAGGTTGCCGCAAGCCCTGCCGACTACGAACCCCACATGCCCGGCACGATGGCGGATCCCAGGTTCCGCGAAGGCTATGCCCTGCTAGCCGATCACGGCCTGTCTTACGACCTGCAGACGGATTATTGGCATCTGCACGAGGCTGCGGAACTGGCCGGCGATTTCCCGGAGACGCAGATCATCATCAACCACACCGGCCTTCCGGCCGACCGCAGCGAGGCTGGCCTGAAAGCTTGGCGCGAGGCCATCCGCATCGCCTCCGACGCCGAAAACATCGCCATCAAGATATCGGGTATCGGGCAGCCGGGCTTGCCTTGGACGGTGGAAGCCAACAAGGGCATCGTGCTCGACGTCATCGCCGCTTTCGGCACCGACCGCTGCATGTTTGCCAGCAACTTCCCGGTCGACGGTTTGTGTGCCGGTTTCGACGACATCTTCGACGGTTTCAAAGCCATCACCGCGGGCTTCGGCGCCGACGACCGGCGTAAGCTGTTCCACGACAATGCGGTAAGAATCTATCGGTTGTGAACAGTCTTCACGGATCACCGGCTTGATTTTTCGTAGGCCCTGCCAGAACCCAGACATCCCCTTGAGCGGAGATCAATGCGCCACCCCATGAATTCTATCGCCGTCCGGGCGCTAATTCGGTAGCCTGAGCATCTCCCCTTGGTCTGTCCGGAAGGTTCAAGTGAAGCTTGATTTTGTCATGGCGGTTTGGGGACCGCCCTTTCTGGAATTGTTTGAGAAGGTGGCCCTTCCGTCACATCTGACTGGAGAGACGTTGGCCGAAATCATGCCGTCCGACGATGTTCGGTATGTCGTCTACACGACGGCCGAGGATGCGAGTGAAGTCGTCTCCATTCTGAACCGCGCCAAGATCGGCTCGGACATCTCGATCGTCGTAAAAGCAATCGATCCCGATGAAATCGCTAAGATCGGGTCCGATTTGATCGACTATCCCCTGATGTCGGCATGCCAGAATATCGCCTTAAAGGAAGCCGCAGAGCGCGACGCGGCGGTCGCTTTCGTCCTTGCCGATACCATTGTTCTGAGGGGGACGATAGCCCGAGCCATCCGCAGCGTGCGCGCCGGAAAACGAGCGGTCCTAGTGCCCAGCCTGCAGGTCGACCGCTCAACGTTCCTGCCCGAATTTCTTGAATTGGCGAACGGCTCCCATCTCGGAGACTCAGCCCTGCGGAATGATGCGATTGTGGGGCTGGCGCTCAGCCATCTGCACCCCAGCGTCAAAGCCTTGCATGTCGACGCGCGCCGTTTCCTGTCGCGATGGCCGTCCGTAATCTATTGGCCAGTCGGGAATGAGGGATTGATCGCCCGAGCTTTCCACATGCATCCCGTTCTGGTTCGGCAGGATAATGCATCCGCCACCATCAACAGCACTTTGGACGGTAGTTTTGTTGGAACGTTTTGCAGCGACTTCGACGAAGTCGACGTTATTACGGATTCAAGGGACGGGGGATTGGTATCGCTCGAACTGGAATCGCAAAAGAGTGAGCTCATCTCGGAGGCGAGTGGACCTGCTCAGCGAGACGACATCATCAATTGGGCAGCGAAGTTCTCGGACTCATTCGGTATACGCACATTCTTCGACCATCCAGCCGAGTTCCGGACCGCTGACCGGACGGAGGAGGCTTGGCAGGAAGCCCGGGAGAAATCCGAAGAGTTCGTTTCGAAAATTATGACCCGGCTGGCAAGCTCGAGCAGCTAGAGCGTTTCCTCGTCATAGAGTTTGAGAACGGCGATGGCATCCAGCTCGCTCATGCCCTTGGCCATGAGGATCCGGTAGAGGCTGGCGGAGGTGTTTGACATCGGCACAGGCGTACCCGTTTGCTGCGCCAGGTCGAGCACCATGTCGAGATCCTTCATGATCTGGCGGACATAGCCCGCCGGTTCGAAGTCGCGGGCGATCAGGCGCGGGAAGAAGTTCCGGAACATGGCGCTGTCGGCATAACCGCCCTTCAGGGCCTCCGGCACCTTGGCTGGATCGATGCCGGCATTCTTGGCCAGCGTCACGGCCTCCGCCATCAGTGCGAAATTGTTCAGCACCAGCACCTGGTTGACCATCTTGGTCACCTGCCCCGCGCCCAAGGGACCCATGTGCGTATTGTTGCCGAGGATATCGAGGATCGGTTTGACGCGCTCGACATCGGCTTCATCGCCCCCCACCATGATGGCGAGTTTCCCCGTGCCCGCCGCCGGCGGACCGCCCGAAACCGGGGCGTCGACCCAGCTCATACCGGTCTCTTGCTTGAGGCGCGCCGCCATTTCGCGGGTCTGGTCGGCGATGGTCGTGGAATGATCGAGGAAGACTTTGCCCACGCCGGCCCCCTCGATAACGCCGCCCTCGTCGAACATCGCACCCTTCAACGCCGGGGTTGTACGGACACAAGCCAGAACGATGTCGCTGGCCGCCGTCACGTCGGCACATGATGCCGCACCGGTGACGCCATTGGCTTCGGCCGCCTCAACTTTCTCCGGGTTGGGATCGTAGCCCGTCACGCTGTAGCCGGACTCGACCAGCCGCTTGGTCATTTGCGAGCCCATGAGTCCCAGGCCCAGATAACCGAGTCTCGGTTTGTCATCTCCCATCGTCATACCCCCAATGCTTTATTGACGGCGGCGATCTGGTCGTCCACCGAGATGTTCTGATCCGACGTCACCTCGAGATCGCGGTCCTCGAACACGTCAACACCGGAATGGGTGAGACGCCAAGACGCCACAGCCGTGTCGCGTGCCTTAACGAGTTCGACGATTTGCGGCTGGAACAGGGCGACCATGGCGCTGATCCAGCGATTGACCGGCCACGAAGGAAAGGCATGGTCGATAACGAAGCGGTCCAGCATGGCGACCACGTCGTCGCCGGTGTACCAGCATTCCCCGGTAACCCAGCGGTTTGTGGTGAACAGGCCGATGGGATAGCCGTACTGGTCCATGGAAATCGCAATCAGGTGGGAAAGGGCATCATTGCCCTTGGGCCATTTCTCCTTGCCGTTGTAGGGCACTGGTTTGGTGCCCTTGGGCATACCGCGCTTTCGCTGAAAGACGTGGAAGTGGCCGTGCTCGTCTTCGCGGTGGTTGTGATAGTAGTACTGGCTGTGGCTTTCGTTATCGTAAACGTCACCGTCGGGGTAGTGGTTCCATTCGTAGAACGTGCCCTGGTCCTTGAGCACCTCGCCGACGACATTGAGGCCGCCCTTCTCCAGCACCCGATAGCATTCCCGGATTTCGGCGCCCGCCGCCGCCATGCTTTCCAGGCGGTCCTTCGGCAAACTCGAAAAATCGATGGTCATATCCAAACCCCACTGCACCGCGGCGGCATATTGCCGAACAACGGCAACGTTGGGCAAGCCTACTCTCTGATCAGGCGGAAACCGATCAGGATGTGCTTGATGTCCGCCGGGCGGGAGTGACGGGCCGCCGGGCGGCACACGCCGCATCCCTTGTCGTCCCAGGAACCGCCCTTGACGATATAGCGGTTGCGGCCCGAGCGTGTCGCCGTCCACTCGAAAACCTGCCCCGCCGCATCCAAAACGCCGAAGGGACTGGCGCCTTCGGGGAATCGACCGACCGGCATGGTGTCGAACGGCCCCTTGTCGGCCGAATTCAGCAATTCCGGATCGAACCGGTTGCCCCAGGGAAAGGTCGCGCCGTCTTCGCCGCGGGCGGCCTTTTCCCATTCCGCTTCGATGGGCAGTCGCCAGAGATAGCCGGTGCGTCGCGTCAACCAGACGGCGTAAGCCTTGGCGTCAGCGTGGCTGACCAGAACGACGGGATGTTCCTCGCGGCCTTCGGGCGGGCGTCCTTCCTTCCAGGCGAAACGGCGGGTCGCCGGATACTTGTGAACCAACTTGTAACCGGTCCAGGTCGGCGCATCGACGTCCGGCGGACGGTGGCCGGTTTCACGCACGAAGGCATGGTATTCGCGGTTGGTGACGGCGGTCGCAGTGACATAGAAGGCGCCCAAGCTCTGTTCCCGCCGGGCCGGTTCACTTTCGTACCAGTTTTGGTCGCGGGTGACGCGGTGGCCATAGGCCGCTTCGTCCAGCCGGTAGGCGGCTTCTCTTTCCGTCCGGTCGGAGCCCAGAATGAAGCTTCCCGACCACACTCTCACCACCCGGGGTACGTCGGGAATGAGCGCCGGTTTGCTCGTCGCCCATGCCTGCGGCGGAGCCAAATGCAGTGCCGCGGAGGTCGCCAGCAAACCGACTGCAATGAGCGGATTGCATAGCGATAGCGCTGCCTCTCGAAATCTCACGAACACTTGAGTGGTTGTGAATCGGCAAGCCATCTTTCTGCCCGTAGGTTCAGAGATGCGAATACTTCTCAAAGTCGTTCAACGATATGCCAAGGGGGTTGTTTCCATGAAACCAATAAAAAATAAGCTGCTGGCGTCAACCGTCATACCCATCATGTTGGGTCTGGGAATGGCGGGCGCAACCGTCTCGTTCGCGCCGACGCCGGTTCTTGCCGGTTGCGCGGCGAACCCGTGTGCCGCCAAGAACCCGTGCGCGGCAAAGAATCCCTGTGCGGTAAAGAAGGTCAAGAAGACCTGCAACCCGTGCGCCGCCAAGACCTGCAATCCGTGCGCGGCCAAGAATCCATGCGCCCCGAAGAACGCATGTAACCCCTGCGCGACGAAGGGATAAGCCACATGAGACCCATCAAGAACCGGCTGCTCTCGACCACGGTTGTTCCCATCATGCTGGGCGTCGGGGCGGCAACCGCTGCCGTGGTGACGATCCCCGCCGTGGTGTTGGCGGCTTGCGCCCCCAAGAAGGCGTGTAACCCCTGCGCCGCGAAAAATCCCTGTGCGGCAAAAGCCTGCAACCCGTGCGCCGCCAAGGCGTGCAATCCCTGCGCCGCCAACCCCTGCGCCGCCAAGGGCGTCGCGGAATGCATGGTCCCCAGGCTTGCCTCGCTGAACCCGTGCGCGGCCAAGAACCCCTGCGCCGCCAAAGCGTGTAATCCCTGCGCCGCCAAGAAGTGCAATCCCTGCGCCGCAAAAGCCTGCAATCCCTGTGCAGCCAAGAACCCGTGCCAGGTTGCCAAGGCGTGTAATCCCTGCGCCGTCAAGAAGTGCAATCCCTGCGCGGCCAAGGCGTGCAATCCCTGCGCGGCAAAGAACCCGTGCGCGGCCAAGGCGTGCAATCCTTGCGCCGTCAAGAAGTGCAACCCGTGTGCAGCCAAGGCCTGTAACCCCTGTGCAGCCAAGAACCCGTGCGCAGCGAAGGCCTGTAACCCTTGTGCGGCAAAAGCCTGCAACCCGTGCGTCGCCAAGGCGTGCAATCCCTGCGCGGCGAAGAACCCTTGTGCTGCCAAGAACCCCTGCGCCGCCAAGAACCCTTGCGGTCCGTGCGGCCCGTGCAATCCTTGTGCACCCCAAGCGGCAGCCGATTTGCGGGCCGGCGAAGCGACAGCCGCCTACAACTGCCTGAAGCCGATCCTGACGGCAGGCTACGCCAAATCGGGCAACGCGGTGGCCAAGGCCTATGCGTCGTGGAAGGTCTACAACAAGAACCCCTACCCGTCGGATACCCATGGCAACCGGCACGTCAACAATTACGCCAATGCCAAGGCCGCAGCCTACGCCAAGTACGAGAAAGGCGGCACCATGCCGGTGGGCGCGATTACCGCCAAGGACAGTTTTCTGGCGGCGCCCAACGGCAACGTGACGCCGGGTCCGCTGTTCATCATGGAAAAGATGCCGGCGGGCTTCAACAAGGCCAGCGGCGACTGGAAATACACCATGATCATGGCCAACGGTTCCCTGTTCGGCACGACAAACGGTCAGGGTTCGGCCGCGGTCACTTTCTGTCTGGAGTGTCACGCTTCAGTTGGGGAAGATCAGGATCACCTCTTCTTCATGCCGGAAGACGTGAGACGTTAACTTCTCCTTCCCTGCCGGCCGGTTCCCCGTACCGGCCGGTTCCCAGGGGTTCAGCCACCCCCTGGCACATCGGGTACCCGGACCCGCCAACGTCTTCAGCACCAACGACCCCTCTGTTGGATGGCTGGTCCGGGGCCTGATAATTTTCCCTCCCCACCGCCGTTTCGCCCACGCCGATTGCTTGACAATGGTCAATTCACTATCCTTGTCTTTGACTTAGTCTCCGTGGTGAATAGCAACCTCTTCGTTTACTTTTTCGCGGCAGCTATGGTACATAGCGGCCCGCGAGTACGGAGCGGGTGGGGGTTTGCGCGTACTCGAATGAACGGAATGACTCTCGGCCGGGGCAATCAACCTTCGTCCGATCGCTAGACCAGACTGCAATAAACGAACGTACAGGAGAATAATTGATGACCGCACGCAAATTGCTTGGCGCTACCGCAGCCTGCCTGATTGCCCTGTCCAGTGCCTCTGCATTGGCTGCCGGTGACGCGAAGAAGGGCAAGAAAGTTTTCAACAAGTGCAAGGCCTGCCACACCATCAAAGCCGGCGGCAAGAACAAGGTCGGCCCGAACCTTGCCGGCGTGATCGGCCGCGAAGCGGGCAAGGCCCCGGGCTTTAAGAAATACTCGAAGGGCCTTTTGAATTCCGGCCTGACCTGGGACGAAGCCACCCTGGACGCCTTCTTGAAAAAGCCGAAAGCCGTGATCAAGAAGACCAAGATGGCTTTCGCGGGCTTGAAGAAAGCCAAACAGCGTGCCGACGTCATCGCCTACATGAAGGAAGCCGGCAAGTAAGCCGCCGCTCTTCTCTGGCTGAAATGAGGCCGCCGCCCACCGGGGCGGCGGCCTTTTTCTATGCCGGCGGTATTGTCATTCCGCGCCGAGGACGGGAAAATCCCTCCACGATCGGAAACGGACATGTGACAGGGGTGCGGCATGAAAGCGTACGTGAGATGGATCCACATTATTGTGCCGCTGGCCATTCTGATTGCTGCCATCGGCATTCGTGTCAGCCTCACGGACATCATTGAGGAAGCCCAGCTGAAGGTCTTCGATGTCTACCAGCGCATCCAGCCCCGAACCTACGAACCTGCACCGGTCAAATTCGTGGATTTGGACGACGAAACTCTCGACAAAGTCGGCCAGTGGCCATGGCCACGCACCTATCTTGCGGACTTCGTGGCACGACTCGCCAACGCCGGGGCTGCCGTCATCGCTTTTGACATGGTGTTCGCCGAGGAAGACCGAACCTCCCCGAGCAACGTCTTGCCGCTGTGGCCAAGCTCGCCGGAATTGGACGCTCTTGTCGCAAAAAGAGATGCTTTGCCCGATCACGATGCCGTTTTCGCGGACGTGCTGGGCCAAATCAACGCCGTTTCGGGTTTCGTTCTGACCAACGAAGTCAATGAAAGGCAACCGGCAATTAAAACATCATGGGCAAATTCCGGAGACGATCCCCGACCCTATCTTCCGCCATATCAGGGTGCAGTCGTAAACCTCAGTGTCATCCAAAAGGCAGTTGCCGGAAACGGCAGTTTCAATCTCCAACCGGAAGCGGACAGCATTATCAGGCGGGTCCCACTCGTCTTCCGCATAGGCGATCAACTGCACCCCTCTCTTTCAGCCGAAGTCTTACGGGTTGCCCAGGGCGCGCGAACGAACATCATTAAGGCTTCAGGGGGTAGCGGTGAGACCGCGTACGGGGAACACACCGGCCTCAATCATATAAAAATCGGCCGCTTTCCCGTTCCAACTGACTCTCTTGGGCGATTGTGGCTGCACTACACGGATGATGTCCCCGAACGCACCATCCCGGCCTGGAAGTTGTTCACAGACACGTTCGACAACAGCCTGGTTGAGGGAATGGTGGTTGTTATCGGTACCAGCGCAGCGGGGCTGAGCGATCTCAGAGCAACGCCACTCAATCCCGCTTTGCCGGGCGCACTCGTCCACGTCCAGGCCCTGGAACAGATCTTCCTCGATTACTATCTTGACCGACCCGACTGGTCGTTCGGCGCCGAGATCGTCTACCTGCTGGTCTTAGGTCTCGTGTTGATCTTTCTCCTGCGGCGTCTCGGCGCCTTGTGGTGCGCTATTATTGGGGTTGCCGGTATCGCGGGCGCCATCTGGTTCTCATGGTTCATGTTCACGGATTTCCGACTTCTGTTGGATCCGATCTACCCGTCGTTCGTCGTGCTGCTGATCTATCTCGCCGGCTCGCTGATCAATTACCTCCGGACCGAGGCGGAGAAGCGCCAGGTGCGCGGGGCCTTCAGCCAGTATCTGTCGCCGGCGCTGGTCGAACAGCTTGCCGACGAACCTGACCGCCTGGTGCTGGGCGGCGAGATGCGGGACATGACGTTGCTGTTCGCCGATATCCGTGGCTTCACCACCGTTTCCGAGCAGTTCAAAGGAGACCCTCAAGGTCTGACCGCTCTTATCAACCGATTCCTGACGCCGATGACCAACATGATCCTCGATCGCCGCGGCACCATCGACAAGTACATGGGCGACTGCATCATGGCGTTCTGGAACGCCCCGCTGGACGACGAAGACCACGCGGTGCATGCCTGCGATTCGGCGCTTTCGATGTTTTCGGCGCTGGAGGAGCTCAATGCCGACATCAAATCCGAGCGCGAAGCGGCGGGCGAGTTGTTCTTCCCGCTCAACATCGGCATCGGACTCAATTCCGGCGAGGCCTGCGTCGGCAACATGGGATCGGACCAGCGCTTCGACTATTCGGTGCTGGGCGATACCGTCAACCTGGCGGCCCGGCTCGAGGGGCAATCGAAGAACTATGGCGTCGGCATCGTCATCGGCGACGAGACCGCCAAGGCCGCGCCGGATTACGCTTCGCTGGAGCTCGACCTGATTGCCGTCAAGGGCAAGGAGGAGGCCGTCCACATCTTTTGCCTGCTGGGCGGACCCGAATTGCGAAATCAGGAAGAATTCGCGACCTTGCAAGCCAAACACGACGAAATGATCGAAAAATACCGTACCCAGAAATGGGAAGAAGCCCGCCAACTCATGGCGGAGTGCCGGGTTTTGGATGATTTCCTCGTCAATCCGCTAGACGTCCTCTACGACATGTACGACGAACGGATCAGCGATTACGAGGCCAACCCGCCACCCGAGGACTGGGACGGGGTCTTCGTCGCGACCTCCAAATAGCCAACCGTCGGGACACCGGAGCAATTGGCTACACCCGGCATGATTGTTGGGAGCCGCTGATTAGAGTGTTTACCCTAGTAATTGGAAATATTATGGTGTCTGCTACTCGTCCGATGGAACGTGCGGTGCTGGCCTAGGGGAGTTCACGCACCATATTGTTTATCGGCTTCGCCAAAAACTGGGCGAGAATTTTAACCGTTGGGGGGCGGACCGGGGTTACGTGTGAGACCGTTTTTTCAGGGGTACTGTGTAGGCCGCGTCCGGCGGCCGGGATGCGGCAAAATCATATGTTTTGAGCATCCCCGGTGAGTTGACCTAGTATGGATCACTTCGCCCACATCCTAATCGCAATCGCGGATGATGACGCGCTCAAAACCGTTGAGCGCGCCCTCGATTCAGCCGATCACGACTACAAGACCAAACAGGTCGGCGATGTCGAAAGCGCCGTTTCCGCTTTGGAAGGCAGCGAGTATGACTGTGCCCTGGTTGACGCTGGCCTGGGCATGAACGGTGAGGCGAGCCTGATTGAGCGTTTGCGGGGAACCTCCACCGGCACCCCTGCAATCGCAGTGGCCAACGGCGCCACACCGTCGCTGGTCAACGACATGTTGCTGACCGGCGCCTTGGACTGCATCGCCTTGGATGAGATGAGCCCCGAACGCCTCGGCTTCGCCATCGCGGCAGCCGTTCGCGTTTCAAGGGCCGAACGTCGCGCGCTCGTCGCAGACGCCAAATTGGCCCGGCAGACGCTCTACGACAGCCTGAGCGAGCTTCCCAACCGCGTGTTGTTTTTCGACAGGTTGGATCAAGTCATCTCGCTGGGCCGGCGGGAACAGCGCCAGGTCGCGGTTCTGACCATGGATCTCAACGGGTTCAAACAGGTCAACGCGACGCTGGGCCACGCCATCGGCGATCGACTGATTCAGGCCGTGGCAGACCGGCTGCGCAGCGTGGCGCGGGATTCCGATACGGTGGCCCGCCTGGGCGGCGATGAATTTGCCCAGGTCATGCCGACCGGCGCTTCAGTGGCGGGCGCCATCCGCGCCGCCGAAAAAGCCATCGACGCCCTGCGCGAGCCCATCGACATCGACGGCCATCACCTGGCGACAGGCATCAGCATCGGCATTGCCGTCTTTCCCACCCACGGCGACGACGGTGCGACCCTGATGCGCCACGCCGATCAGGCGATGTATGCGGCAAAGCGCAACGTCACGGGCTACGCCATCTACTCCGGCGGCAGTGACGACGCCGACGACGGCGCCCACGTACGAAAATTGACCTTGGCCGGCGATTTGAGAAACGCTATCGAGCTTGAGCAGATGTCGCTCAACTTCCAGCCCAAGGTATCGTTCGAAGACAACAACATCGCCGGCGTCGAGGCGCTGTTGCGCTGGAACCATCCTGAACACGGCATGGTCGGGCCGGATTTGTTCATCCCCCTGGCCGAACAAACCGGCATCATCGAGCAACTGACTCACTGGGTCCTCAACGCCGCCATGGAGCAGCACGCACAATGGGCGGCCGAAGGCATGTTCATCCCCATCGCCGTTAATCTTTCACCGGTCACCCTGCACGAAAAGGAATTTCCGGCGCAAGTGGCGGAAATACTCGACAGATGGAAGGTCAAATCGAGCGGTCTGGTGTTGGAGATCACCGAAAGCGCGATCATGTCAGATGTCGCCCGCGCCACCGACACGGTCAATCAACTGCACGATATGGGTCTGCGCATATCGATCGACGATTTCGGCACGGGATATACCTCGTTGTCCTACATCCGCCGGCTGCCGGTTTCCGAAATCAAGGTCGACAAATCGTTCGTCCTCAACATGCAAAAGGTGAACGACGACGCCGTGATCGTCCGCTCGATCGTCGAGTTGGGGCACAACCTGGGCCTAAGCGTGGTGGCGGAAGGCATCGAGGACATCGAAACCTGGAACCTGCTGTCGGACCTCAAATGCAACACCGCCCAGGGCTATTTCATCAGCCGTCCCGTGGACGCCCCGACGCTGACGGAATGGGCTGCCGATGGCACCTGGAATCCGCCCAACATTTAGCGGTTGGAGAAAAACACCGCCCAAGCATTCAACCGGCGGCACGGGTCGAATACATCACTACATATAGCGATTATTACAAGATATTGTAAAAAGGGGGGTAGAGACACAAAACCTTGTTGCAATGCTTCAAGGTATCTGTTATAAGCCTCCACAAATAAATGAGCGTCAGGGAGCATAGGAGTGGGTCCCATGCTTCGTGTCCCGCGAGAGACACCCCCTGACGCCCAGGAGCCGGTCTAGCCCCTGTCACGCTCCAGTGCTTGCACGGCCCAGCGTGTTGTTGCCAACACCTGTGCGCCGGTTTTTTTATGTGTTTCCGCTTACATGCGTTGCCGCATATCTGCTTCGCCACACTAGTGCGCTGCCAATTTCATGCCGTTGCCGGCAATCGATCTTTCACGCACAGACCCGCGCACGGCTGGATGTGAGCGTTTTGTCGTCGGTCGCTGTCCATAACGTCCGCAATCCGTCGATGTGCTCAAAGCGGCGAACCGCTCCTCGCAGGCATCCGGCGGTAAACCACCTTCTGCCGATGTCCAGCGGCGAACCGCCTTCCACCTGTACCGGCCGGACAAGCCGCCCCGTACCTCATCTTCGAACGCATTCCCGTTTTGGACCCCTCCGCTTTCCGTCCGGCATCTGCAGGGGATGCCGATCTTCCTGCGTCGCGCTCCCGGGACATCGATCCCGGATCAAGACATTGCTGCCTCTTTCCCAAATCGTCCGCCCGAATGCACTTTCGTGCACTCTTCATGCGCCCGGCTCCACCAAAACCCGCCTCTCCGCTTCCTGTTGGCAACTTGATGCCGAAGCACCTCGTCACCGCCCGTCCGCTTTGTTGCCGGTCCGGCCGGAGGTAGGGCCCGCAAGCGGTCTCCACCTCCAAGAACCGAGACGCATCCTCCCAACCGTTCAGCCCGTTCTTGGTTCGCTCAACAACTCCGAAGAGTTCTTCAACCAACCTCGATCGGCCCTCCCGATCACCTGATCAACGCTGCTTCACCAAAACCTGTCCCCGAAGGAACTCTCCCGCCGGTTTGCACATCCGAGGATGTCCTCTCCTTTGGGCGGCATCCCGAAGGACGCCGGCTTCGATGGAACAGCATTTCTCCGGTGGGCTCAGGTCCCCTTCTCGTCTGCCCGCGAACGGACAGGTTCGATCCGCTTTCCTTCGCCTCGATCGGCTGCGGTTTCCTTTTCAGATCCGCCTTGTCCGAAGAGCAAGACTTCCACTTCCAATTTCACCGCTTCCGTTTGATGGTTCTGCCCCCTGCCCGACGAAGGTCCACTCCTGCGAGCTTTCCTTCTGCGGCCGGCGGCTGCTCCACCAAAGGGAGAACATGCCGTCCTGACCGAATGCCCCGTTCGAAACGCCTCTGCGCCGAAGCGCTTTGGCGCCGGTGATTTGATGTCCGTCCCTCAACGGCAAGCCGTCGATTTGCGGCCACCTCCTCACCACCGACCGGAGTATCCGGTGGAACCTCGCCGGGTCTGGTCCGATTGCACTTCCGAAGCAAGCTCCCGAAACACCCTCTTTACAGAACCGGGGCTTGAGGCCCCCACACTTTCGCGTGCGAGATAAGTATTGGCCAAATCAAAGTAATAATTCAACAAAAATACTTGATTCTTTTTAAAAAAGTTGTGTATAACTTTACTTACGCTTAACATTCTATCAACAAGTTATCCACAATTTTATACACATTCCTTTTTTTTGACTTTATTTCCAAGGCTTTATAACTCCCATCCTCGAACAGTTCTTTCCGGCGGCCAGCCTCGCGGCCGGACTTGCGCCGCAGCCGCAAGGGTGAAAACATACGTTTCAGTCTAGGCGAAGCGTGTTTCGAGGGTCCTCAGCGTGACGATCTTAACTGACAACGGCTTAAGCGACGGCGGGAACAGCAGAGATCGACGGCGCGCCTGCTTGCTGATCGGGAGCGCCCTCGCGGCGTCGCTGAGCGGCACGTTCCTTTTGACGGGCACAACCAAAGCGGCCACGCCGCCGGAAGGCGCCGCCGCATTCGTCCAATGGCTGGCTGACCAGGCGCTTAAGGTTCTCCGTTCGCCGGGTGCAAGCTTGAGCGAACGTGAAGCAACATTGCGAAGATTGCTTGCCCAAGGCTTCGACCTCAGGTTTATCGGGCGCTTCGTCTTGGGCCGCTACTGGCGCCGCATGTCCCCCAGCGAGCAAGCCGAATACCTCCGCCTTTTCGGCGCCTACATTCTGAATACCTACTCAGCCCGCTTCGGCGGATATTCGGGCCAGACCTTCGAAGTCGTCTCGGCACGGGCGGCGGGCAAGAAGGACGCGGTGGTGCGCTCGCTGATCAACCGCCCGAACGGCACGCCGGTAAAGGCCGACTGGCGCATCCGGGCGACGGGCAACCAGTTCCGCATCATCGACATTTCGGTGGAAGGCGTGAGCATGGCGGTTACGCAGCGCTCCGAGTTTGCCGCCATGATCAAGAACAACGGAGTTGACGGCCTGATGACGGCCCTCCGCGCACGCGCGGACAAACTTCCGGCCCTGGCGTCTCATTGACACGGAGATAGGAGAGATGCACCAGACACGTCACCACCTGAAAACAGTCATCGCCGTGTTACTGGCCACAGCCCTTTGGACGCTCGCCCCCAGCGGCGCAAGGGCGGATTTCAAAACCGGTTGGGAGGCCTACGAGAAAGCCGACTTTGCCACCGCCCTAAAGGAGTGGACCGCCGCCGCGGAGGGTGGAGACAGTCTCGCCCAGTACAATATCGGCGTCCTCTATGACGAAGGGAAAGGCGTCGAGCGCAGCCACACGGAAGCCGTCGGCTGGTGGTTGAAAGCGGCGAAAAACGGTTTGGCGGCGGCGCAAGGTTTGGCCCGTTCGCAATACACGCTCGGCAAAATGTACATATACGGCCTCGGCGTCCCGAAGCACGAAAAAAAGGCGGCGGAATGGATTACCAAGGCGGCCATGCAGGGCGACGCCAGGGCGCAATACAATCTCGGCAAGTTCTTTCGTGACGGCACCGGCGTCCAGGCGGACGCGGTAACCTCGGTGTCCTGGTTTCTGCGGGCCGCTGAGCGGGGCCACGTCAAGGCGCAGAGCAAGATGGGAACCCGGTATGCGAAAGGCGAAGGCACGGCGAGAGACGATGTCGAAGCGCTCAAGTGGTCGCTCCTGGCGGCGCAGCAATTCGACGTCACCGCCGTCGAAAACGTCAAGGCGCTGAAGAAGCGGCTGAACGACGCCGAGATTGAAGAGGCCAAGAAAAGAGCGCAAGCCTGGGTACCGAAAGGAAACAAAGCCAAATGAGGTACCCCGGTGGCCGGCGGAACAGGCTTCGCCGGCTTTGGTCGTTTGGTCTCCTGTCCATCCTGTTGCTCCTGCCCGCCGGAGTTCACGCAGCGTTACCCCCTGAGGTCGTCGCCCGCATCGCCGCGGCGGCGCAGTCCGCGAAAATTCTGGCTGCCGAGGAAGCTGCGGTGGGCCGGGCCCTGGGTCAGAAATCCCTGCAGTGGATCCAGGCCAGGCGGGCCCGGGACAGCGGCAACAGCGCCCTGGGCGTTGCCGTGGCGTCGGCGATCGCCAGTCATCCAAACCTAACGGCGGAGATCGTCTCGACCGCGGTCGCAGCTTCGCCTTCCTCCCGCCAGGCCATCGCCCGCCATGCGGTGCGGAGCTACCCCGGTTTCGCCAGCGTCATCTCACAGGCTTCGGGTGTTCCCCTCAGTCAATTGCGAACCGGGGTCACGCCGTACCAGTCCGCGACGATTCTACCGACCTACCAGACGGTCCCGGCCTACCAGACCCGGCCGGCGGCACCCCTGCGCCGCTACCCGACCGCGCCGGTTTATCCCCAGCCCGTTTATCCCCAGGTTACGGCGCCCGCCCCGACGCCGTCGCCCCAGACGACAGAACTCGTGGAAGGCTCCGATGCGGACGAGGAGGCCTCCCCGACCGGCGGCGCCGAAGAAATCAGCGATCCCCTGGAGGGTATCAACCGGGCCATCTTCGTCTTCAACGACGCCATCGACACCATGGTGCTGAAACCCATTGCGGCGCTCTATGGCTTCCTTATGCCGATACAGGCCAAAGCCGGTGCGCAGCGGTTTTTCGCCAACCTCAACGAACCGCTTGTCGCGGTCAATGATGCGATTCAACTGGACGGATCCGATGCCGCCGTCTCGCTCGGCCGGTTCGCGGTCAACTCCACTGTGGGTGTGCTGGGGATTTTCGACGTCGCTGAAGATTTCGGCTTGGAAAAACACCATGCCGATTTCGGTCAAACCCTTCATTCATACGGCCTCGGGCCCGGACCCTATCTGGTCTTGCCCTTGCTGGGGCCCAGCACGCTGCGTGACGGCACCGGTCAGGTCGTCGACAGCTACGCCGATCCCATATCGTACCTGTTGAACAGGGATTTGAAGATTGCCCGTGCCGTGGGTGAAACCATCGTCGGCCGCGAACAATTGATTGCGCCGCTCGATACGCTGAGATCGTCGTCGGTGGATTACTACGCCGCCTTGCGCGCAGCCTACTATCAGAATCGCGTATCCGACCTCAACAAGGGGCGCGGCGGCGGGACTTCCCAGGAGGCCGTCGACGATCTTTTCGACAGCGCAGAGTAACCCGACCGATTAATTACCGCTTTTTGGTCCGGGTTTCCCAGGCCTCGTCCCAGGTGCAGGTCATTTCCAACTGGCCGGCGGTGTTGCCCACCGCGGCGAGACAGGCGGCCGCCCGGTTCTCCGGTATGGCAACGCCGAAGCGGGTGATGAAGCGCGGCCGGCCGCCGGCATCGTCGGCCAGGCGCTCACAGTTCATGCGCACGACGTTGGCATCGAAACTGACGAACACCTCCGACAGCCGCGCCACCAGGCCCGGCTGATCGCCGCCGCTGATACGGATACGATGGGTAATGCGCCCCGTTTCGTCGTGTTCGGTCTCGAAACGGAAAGGTTCGATGCGGAAGTCCGTGTCGGCCAGCAACGGCAAAGCCTTTAGTTCGTCGCCGATATCTTCGAGCCGCGTGCCATCGGGAAAATCGAGGACGGAGGTGAATTCGAAGCCCGTCCCCAGCACCGCAAACGTCGTGTCCCCCAGGTTGCCGCCGAGGTCGAAAATACGGGCCGTCAATTCGGACACCAGACCCAGGCGGTCTTTTCCGGTGACGGATAGCAAGGCATGGACGGACATGACGGACGGCGACTCCCGGTTCAACACAATGCCGACGGTAATCGGGGTTCCTGGAATTGACGACCCCAGCGCACGGCGTGTACATCATTGGTATCGCAACAATGTGACGGATGCCCGGACCTCATTCAAGACCGGGCCCGTCGTTTTTTATGGTGGTAGGGCAGTTACCCGACCACATGAGATGAGGAGCACGCCTTGCCCGAATTCGGTTCCGACGTCACGCTCGACAACCCCGCCTTCATTCACGATACCGCCCTGCTCTACGGCAAGGTGAGCGTCGCACGTGATGCTTCCATCTGGCCCTACGTGGTTGCGCGGGCGGAAAACTTCGAGATCACCATCGGCGAGGGAACGAACATCCAGGACTTCGTCGCCATCCACGTCGGTGGCAGCACCCCCACCCGCATCGGCGCCTATTGCTCCATCACCCATCACTGCACCATTCACGGCGCCACCATCGGCGACAATTGCCTGATCGGCATCAACGCCACGGTTATGGACGGCGCCGTCATCGGTCACAACTGCATCGTTGCGGGCGGCGCCTTCATCAAGGAGCGAGAGGTCATCCCCGACAATTCCATCGTTATGGGAACGCCGGGCAAGGTGACGAAGACCCGCAACAATTGGATCGCCAACCGCTTCAACGCTTTTCTTTACATCAGTAATGCCCACGCCTACGCCAAAGGGTATCATCGGGTTTGGGACGATGCCGAATTCAGAGAAAAGGCGAACGAGGAAATGAAACGCCTGCAAGCCGAATTCGCTGCACTCGAACAGCAATAAGGAGCCCGCTAGAATGGATACGCCCTATCTCCTTTTCCTTGGCGACGCCCGCGACCAGTTAGCGGCGAAAACCGCGCAAGGCGTGGCCGACTGGCGTCCCGACTGGTGCGTCGGCCAATTGCGACTGCCGGGCTGCAATGCAGATCTTGGCCTCACTGACATGACGGTCGAGGAAGCGGCGGACAAAGGCGTCAAAACCATGGTCATCGGTGTCGCCAACGCCGGCGGCGTCCTCGGTGAGGACTGGACCGACACCATACTCGCGGCGTTGCGCTCCGGTATGGACATCGCCAGCGGACTGCACATGCGGCTGGCCGACGAGGACGCTATCGCCTCGGAAGCAGCGCGGTTGGGCCGAAAGCTGTTCGACGTTCGCCACCCCAAGCAAGAATTCGTGACCGGCACGGGCGTCAAGCGCTCCGGTATGCGGCTCCTTACAGTGGGCTCCGATTGCTCCGTGGGCAAGATGTACACCTCGCTGGCCATCGAGAAGGAGATGCGCGCGCGTGGCATGGAGGCGGATTTCCGCGCCACCGGCCAGACCGGAATATTCATCGCCAGCAGCGGCGTCTCCGTCGATGCCGTCGTGGCCGATTTCATCTCGGGCGCCACGGAATCACTCTGCCCCGATGCCGCGCCCGATCACTGGGACCTGATCGAGGGCCAGGGCTCTCTTTTCCATCCGGCCTATGCAGGCGTCAGCCTGGGGCTGCTGCATGGCGCCCAGCCCGACGCGCTGGTGTTGTGCCACGAACCGACACGGACCCATATGAGAGGCCTGCCCGGCCATCCCATCCCCGATTTGCAGGCTTGTATCGATGCCAATGTCGTCAGCGCGACGCTCACAAATCCCGACGCAAAAATGATCGCCGTCGCCGTCAACACGTCCGCGCTATCGGAGGACGAAGGCCGGAAATATACCTCGGACCTGGAGGCCAAGCTGGGATTGCCGTGCGTCGATCCTTTGGTGGATGGGGTCGGCCGTATTGTGGATCCGCTGCAATGACCCCAAGGCGCATGATCCTGCGCGAAGAGATGTGGCACATCCAGGGCGCCTTCACGATCTCCCGCGGCAAAAGGACGGTCGCCGAGGTGGTGACGGTGGAACTGCATCAGGACGGCGTGCGCGGCCGGGGCGAGTGCGTGCCATACCGGCGCTACGGCGAAACGCGCGAAAGCACTGTGGCCGACATCGAGCGCCTCAGGTTGCCCATCGAGGACGGTACGTTGACCCGCGAAGCCCTGCAGAGCCTGCTGGGTCCCGGCGCCGCCCGCAACGCGCTGGACTGTGCATTGTGGGACCTCGAAGCCAAGCTCAAGGAAACGCCGGTGTGGCAACTGGCGGCCCTGCCGGAACCGGGCCCGATCACCACCGCCTACACCATCAGCCTGGGCACGCCGGGCGAGATGGCGGCGGCCGCCGGCCAAAACGCCAACCGTCCGTTGTTGAAGCTCAAGCTTGGCGGTGAGAACGATATCGCCCGTGTCCGGGCCGTTCGGGTCGCAGCGCCGGCCGCAACCATTATCGTCGACGCCAACGAAGCCTGGACGCCCGTGATGGTCGCCGAGTACGGCGGGGAGCTGGCCCAGCTCGGCGTCAAGCTCGTCGAACAGCCATTACCGGCGGGCAGCGACGGCGTCTTGGACGGCCTGGGCCGCGCCGTACCCGTCTGCGCCGATGAATCCATCCATGACAGCGCCGGCCTGGCCGAGGTCGCGCGGCGCTACGATTTCATCAACGTCAAGTTGGACAAGACCGGCGGCCTGACCGAAGCCATCCGGCTGATCGGCGCCGCCAAGCAAAGCGGCGTGGGCGTCATGGTCGGCTGCATGGTGGGAACCTCGCTCGGCATGGCGCCGGCGGCCTTGCTCGGCTCACTGGCGGCCTACGTCGACCTGGACGGTCCGCTTCTGCTCACCGACGATCGCGACCCCGGCATCGAATACATCGACAGCGTTATGCAGCCCGCTCCGCCGGAATTGTGGGGCTGACGGCAAGTATGGGAAGCATTTCCATGAGGCGACTTCCGTATACAGGTTGATATATTAGTATTTTCTAATATAATAGAACAAATTTTTTACATCTGTGAGTCGACCGGCGGTGAATCCGGTGTATAACCTCTCCACAGCTTGGCCGTTCGGCTTGCAGACTTCGCCTCACGATCCCGCCTCGGGCATTACAACATCACGAATGCATTCTTTAGCTGAACCCCTCCTGACTTTGCCGCACCCCATATTGCCGCAAAAATCGCGTGATACCGTCGCGGGCGGAAGGTTTGGCGTTTCCATGGACTTTGCTGACGGAGTTTCCGGTACATGAGCCTTGTCAATCATGCGGACATGGCGAACGCCATCCGCGCGCTTTCGATGGATGCCGTGCAAGCGGCCAATTCCGGTCACCCGGGCATGCCCATGGGCATGGCCGACGTCGCCACCGTGCTTTACACGCGTTTTCTCAAGTACGACGCCGCTTGGCCGGAGTGGCCGGACCGCGATCGCTTCGTGCTGTCGGCAGGCCACGGGTCGATGTTGCTCTATTCGCTGCTGCATCTGACGGGCTATGACGCCATCGATATGGAGCAGATCCGCAATTTCCGTCAGCTTGGCAGCCTGACGGCCGGGCACCCGGAAACCGGACACGTGCCGGGTATCGAGACGACGACCGGACCCTTGGGCCAGGGTCTCGCGAACGCCGTCGGGATGGCGCTGGCCGAGCGTCGCCTAGCCGCCCGCTTCGGCGACGACGTGGTCGATCACTACACTTACGTGATCGCCGGCGACGGCTGCCTGATGGAGGGGATCAGCCACGAAGCCGTGTCCATGGCCGGACACCTTAAACTCGGGCGATTGATCGTTCTGTTCGACGACAACAGTATTTCCATCGACGGCTCAACCGACCTTTCGACCAGCGACGACCAACTGGCGCGCTTCGCCGCCAGCGGTTGGGACGTTTCGGCCTGCGACGGCCATGACGCCGAAGCCGTGGCCGTCGCCATCGAAGCAGCGCGCAACACGAACCAACCGTCCTTGATTGCCTGCCGTACCAAGATCGGCTACGGCGCCCCCAACAAACAAGGCACGGCGAGTGCCCACGGCGCGCCGCTCGGTGACGACGAAATCGCCCTGGCGCGGGAAGCGCTCGGCTGGTCCCATGCGCCGTTCGAGGTTCCCGGCGACATCCTGGAGGCCTGGCGGGCCGCCGGCTCACGCGGGGCCGCAGATGCCGCCGCCTGGAAGGAGCGTCTTGCCGACAAGAGCAATGCCGAACAGGCTGAGTTCAATCGCGCTATGGCGGGTGACCTGCCGGCGGGCCTGATGGACGCCGTCAACGAGCACAAGCGCAAACTCGCAGACGAAGCGCCGGGCTGGGCCACGCGCAAATCCAGCCAGGAAGCTTTGAAGGCCATCAATCCCGTCGTGACGGACACCATGGGCGGCTCCGCCGATCTCACGGGATCCAACAACACCGATACGCCAGACCTCGGCGTCGTCGCGCCCGGCGACTATGCCGGACGCTACATCTATTACGGCGTCCGGGAGCACGGCATGGGCGCGGTGATGAACGGCCTGGCGCTGCATGGCGGCGTCATTCCCTACGGCGGTACTTTTCTGGTGTTCTCCGACTACCTGAGACCGGCGCTGCGCATGTCGGCCCTGATGGGACAGCGCGTGATCTACGTGCTGACGCACGATTCCATCGGCCTCGGCGAGGATGGCCCGACCCACCAGCCGGTGGAGCATATCCCCAGCATGCGGGCCATGCCGAACGTCGCCGTTTTCCGCCCCGCCGATGCCGTCGAGACCGCTGAGTGCTGGGCATTGGCCCTGCAACGAACGGACGGCCCCTCGGTGCTGGCGCTTACCCGGCAAGGTCTCGCCGCCGTGCGCACGGAACACACCGACGACAACCTCTGTTCCCAGGGCGCCTACGAGCTCCTTCCGGCGGATGGCGAGGCCAAAGTCAGCCTTCTGGCCACCGGCTCGGAAGTCGGCGTCGCCGCGGCGGCCCGCGAACAACTGCAGGCGGACGGTGTTCCGACACGCGTCGTTTCGATGCCCTGCCTCGAAATATTCGCGGAACAGGATGCGGCGACACAGGAGAGTATATTGGGCCCCGGTACCGTGCGGATCGCAGTGGAGGCCGGTGTCGCCCAGGGTTGGGAAAAATACGCCGACGCCCACGTCGGCATGACGGGTTTCGGCGCTTCCGCGCCGGCCAAGGATCTGTTCCCGCATTTCGGCATCACCGCCGAAGCCGTTACCGCGGCCGCCAAGGCCCGGCTTTGATCAACGGCAAGTGACGGAACGGCAATGCAGGATATTGAAACAAGAAATTCAGCCAATGAGACGGGAGATTTGTCATGGCAACGCGCGTAGCGATTAATGGGTTCGGCCGCATCGGCCGACTGGTCCTCCGGGCCATTCACGAGTCCGGCCGCAAGGACCTTAAGGTCGTTGCCGTCAACGACCTCGGCAGCGTCGAGAGCAACGCCCACCTGCTGCAGCACGATTCGGTGCACGGCCGCTTTCCGGGCAAGGTCAAAGTAACAAAAACCGGTTTCAATATCGGGACCGGCAATATTGCCGTCAGCGCGGTTCGCAACCCGTCGGAACTGCCGTGGGCGAAATTGGGCGTCGACATCGCCCTTGAGTGCACGGGCCTGTTCACCAAGCGCGAAGCCGCCGCTCAGCATCTCGAAGCCGGCGCCAAGCGCGTCCTGATTTCGGCACCCGGTGCAGACGCCGACCTGACGGTCGTCTACGGCGTCAACCACAAGAAGCTGCGCAAAAGCCACCGCGTCGTCTCGAACGCCTCGTGCACGACCAATTGCCTGGCGCCGGTCGCGCAGGTGCTGCACAAGAAAGTCGGCATCGCCCAGGGCTTCATGACGACGGTGCACAGCTACACCGGCGACCAGCCGGTACTGGATACCTTGCACGGCGATCTGCGCCGGGCCCGCGCCGCCGCCATGTCCATGATCCCCACGTCGACGGGCGCCGCCCGCGCCGTCGGACTGGTGTTGCCGGAACTGGCGGGCAAGCTCGACGGCACCTCGGTCCGCGTGCCCACGCCGAATGTCTCGATGATCGATCTCACGTTCACCGCCAAGCGCAAAACGACGGCGGAGGAAGTCAATGCCGCCATCGTCAAGGCCGCCAACGGTCCCCTGAAGGGCGTCCTGGCCGTTTGCGACAAGCCGATGGTCTCGATCGACTTCAACCACGATCCCGCAAGTTCGACCTTCGACGTGACGCAGACGCAGGTCATCGACGGCCGCCTGGTGCGCGTGCTGTCGTGGTACGACAACGAATGGGGTTTCTCCAACAGGATGGGTGACACCGCGGTCGCCATGGCCAAACTGGGCTAAGGAGCAAACACCGGCATGGCCGCGTTCAAGACCATCGATGACTTGGACGTCGCGGGCAAGCGGGTCCTGGTCCGGGCCGACCTCAACGTACCGATGCGGGACGGCGCCGTCAGCGACACCACCCGCATCGACCGCCTCGTCCCGACGCTAGCTGAACTAAGCAGCCGGGGGGCCCGCGTCGTCGTGCTGTCGCACTTCGGCCGGCCCAAAGGAGCTGTGGTCGCGGATATGTCCCTGTCACCCGTC
>CAYFKJ010000002.1:255184-750438 GCA_964343605.1 uncultured Rhodospirillaceae bacterium | reverse complement strand
TTGAGCCGGGCACTCGGCCGGCCCGTCGCCTTTGCATCCGACTGTATCGGCGATGCCGCAGGTTCGGTGGTCGACAATTTGGGTGACGGCGACGTCGCCCTGCTGGAAAACCTCCGTTTCCACGCCGGCGAGGAAGCCAACGACGGCGCTTTTGCCGCCCTATTGGCGGCCAACGGCGATTGTTACGTCAACGACGCCTTTTCCTGCGCCCATCGGGCCCACGCTTCCACCGAGGCGCTCGCCCGCCTGTTGCCGGCCGCGGCCGGTCGCGGCATGGAAGCGGAGTTGAAGGCCCTGGCTCGGGCTTTGGAATCGCCGGAACGCCCGGTGGCGGCCGTCGTGGGCGGCGCCAAGGTGTCGACCAAGCTTGAGTTGCTGGGCAACCTGATCGGCAAAGTCGACATGCTGATAATCGGCGGCGGGATGGCCAACACCTTCCTCCACGCAAACGGCGTCGACGTCGGCAACAGCTTGTGCGAATCCGATCTCGCCGATACGGCACGCGAGATCGGCGCATCCGCGGCAGCGGCGGGCTGCGAAATCGTTTTGCCGGACGATGTCGTAATCGCGCGTGAGTTTAAGGCGGGCGCGGCGTGTGAAACCGTATCCGTGAATAACGTCCCGGACGATGCGATGATTCTGGACATTGGCGCGGCCGCGGCGCAGGATTTATCGAGCCGTTTGGCCGCCTGCCGGACGCTGGTTTGGAACGGACCGATGGGGGCGTTCGAAATTCCCCCCTTCGATGCCGGAACCAACGCCGTGGCCCGGGCGGCGGCCGAATTGACCAAGGCCGGCAAGCTTGTCAGCGTGGCCGGGGGCGGCGATACGGTAGCGGCGCTGGCCCACGCCGGCGCGGCGGACGAGTTTACGTATTTATCGGCGGCCGGCGGGGCCTTCCTCGAATGGCTTGAGGGAAAACAGTTGCCCGGCGTCGTCGCCTTGGAAAACGCGGCCGGCTAGGCCGCATCAATCGAGGATCAATCACCGAGCAGCACCTCGGGACCCCCAACGAAAAGAAGAGGTAGACCAATGGCACTGGTATCAATGCGGCAACTACTCGATCATGCGGCCGAAAACGACTACGGCTTGCCCGCCTTCAACGTCAACAATCTCGAGCAGGTGATCGCCATCATGGAGGCGGCCAAGGCTACCGATTCCCCGGTCATCCTGCAGGCCAGCCGGGGTGCCCGCGCCTACGCCGGCGATATCTTCCTACGCCATCTGATCATGGGCGCCGTGGAAAGCTATCCCGACCTACCCATCTGCATGCACCAGGACCATGGCAACAGCCCGGCCACCTGTACCTCCGCCATGACCAACGGTTTTACCTCCGTGATGATGGACGGCTCGCTGGAGGAGGACGCCAAATCGCCGGCCGAGTACGAGTACAACGTCGACGTCACCCGCACCGTCGTGGACATCGCTCATTCCGTCGGCGTTTCGGTCGAAGGGGAACTCGGCTGCCTCGGTTCGCTGGAAACCGGCGAGGGTGAGAAGGAGGACGGCCACGGCTTCGAAGGCAAGCTGGACAAGGACCAGTTGCTGACGGATCCCGACCAGGCCGCCGATTTCGTCGCCAAGACCAAGTGCGACGCCCTGGCCGTTGCCATTGGCACCTCGCACGGCGCCTACAAGTTCACGCGCAAGCCCACCGGCGACATCCTGGCCATGGACGTCATCAAGGCGATCAACGCGCGGCTGCCCAACACGCACTTGGTGATGCACGGCTCCTCCGCCGTCCCGCAGGACCTTCAGGACATTATCAACGAGTACGGCGGCGATATGCCCCAGACCTACGGCGTGCCGGTCGACGAGGTCGTGGTCGGCATCAAGAACGGCGTGCGCAAGGTCAACATCGACACCGATTGCCGCATGGCGATTACCGGCCAGTACCGCAAGGTGGCCAGCGAGAAGGGCGCCGAGTTCGATCCGCGCAATTTCAACAAGCCGGCGATCGCGGCGATGATCGAGGTTTGCACGGCGCGCTACGAGGCCTTCGACACGGCGGGCAATGCCTCGAAAATCAAACCGATCCCGCTGGCCGACATGGCCACGCGCTACGCCGACGGCTCGCTCGACCCGCAAATCCACTAACCCCGATAATTGGTGCCTGACACCAATTAGGTTAGCGGGCGGCGAGGAAGGTTTCGACGGCCTCGCGCCCGGTCATGCCTTCGCGGGCGCCTAGCGCTTCCGCCTGCGGCGTCAGACCGACGATGACGGCGTCGAGCAGATCTTCCGGCTCGACCAACGGCTGATCGGGCGTGCCCCTGGCGATGGCGATGGCCTCGCCGAATTCGGCGGCGACCTCCAGATCGAAGATGCCGCAGCCGACGATGCCAGCCGCCGTCAGGATCTTGCAATATTGACCGCCCTGCCAAACATCGCTGGTGCCGACCGCCGTGCCGTTTTCGAATTGCATGGGCCGGGCGACGGATCCGGGCAGGTCATCGCTCGCCCGGCCTTGCCAGACGCCGATGGCGGTGGGGTGCTTGGGCTGGTAGAGACCAAGATTACCGCCACCCGGCATTCGGATGCTGGTCAAGGTACCCCACACCTCCTCCTGCAGGGGCGAACACACAACACCCTTTTTGGTCAGGGCGGCGATTTCGGCCTCCACGTCGTCGCACATCAGATAAAGCTCGTGGGCTTCGCTCGAGTCCGAGGGATGAAATGCGGCTTCGCCGGGCGGCAGCGCGAAAATCAGCCAATCGTGCCCGGCATCCACCGAATCGAAGCCCAGAATGTCGCGGAAAAACGCCCGGTCAGCCTCTGCGTCCTTGCTGTAAACAACCGTGTGGGCACCGAATATCATGTCCGACCTCCCCTATTCCATAGCTCCAGGATAGCGCCAATCCACTGATTTTGCTGCAGTATTTCATTTACCCCGGCTTAATGCTCTTTGTGGTAACATAGGAAATAGGAAATAAGCGCTTGCCCGGCGTGCGTTTGCGCGAGGACATGGCATGGCTGAGAGCGAGAAACCCTCCAATTCTACCGAAAAATCGACGAAACGGCCGATCATGAGCCGATTACGCCGGGCCCTGAGGAATACCCGCGGCGCGGTGGCGATCGAATTCGCCATTCTGCTGCCTGTTCTCATCGCCGTCCTGTTCGGCATTATTCAGTACGGCCTGGTCCTGAACACCCGCCAGTTGATGGTCTATGCGGCACGCGAAGCCGCGCGAAGTTACGCCGTCGGCGAATCGACCGAAGCCCAGGCCGAGGCCCTGGTCGCCACACTTATCAACAACGACAATTTGAACCCGACCGTCACGCTTACCGACGACGGCACCGACGTCACAATCGACGTCAGCGTCCCCATGTCCGAGGCCGCCATCGTCAACGCCCTTGCGTCTACCTTGATGGACGGCAACATCGAGGTCAGCATCACCATGCGCCTGGAGTCCTAGGCCATGTGGAGAGAATTGGGGCATTTAAAATCCCGCCTGCGGGAATTCAAACGCAATGAACGCGGCGCTGTCTTCATCATCGTCGCGTTGGCAATGCCGGTTATTTTCGGTGCCGCCGCGGTTTCGGTGGACATGGGCCAATTGCTGTACGTCCAGGCCGAATTGCGCGCAGCAGCCGACGCCGCTGCGCTGGCGGCGGCGACCTCGCTCGACGACGAAGACAACGCCAAAACGCTCGCCACAACCTATGCCCAGGCCAACATGCCGGTCTCTCACCATGGCGAAGTTCTCAACACCGACGACGTCGTGCTCGGCAATTGGGACGATGACGGAAGAGAGTTCACGGCCGCCGGTTCGCCGACCAACGCCGTCCGCGTCACGGTTCGACGGGCAACGGCAAATCAAAATCCCGTCAGCCTCTACTTCGCCTCCGTGGTCGGCCTTTCGGACCAGGATGTCGAAACCGAAGCCATCGCCTATGCGGAATCGAGCGGCGGCGGCGGCACATTCTGTTTGTGGGCAACGGAAGAAAGCGAGGCCAGCGCTTTCCTGCTTAACGGCACGACGTCCCTAGACCTGGGCGATTGCGGTATCGCCGTAAGTTCGACGGATTCGGATAAGGCCTTGGAAGCTCCTGGCACGGTCGACATCGACGCTGGCTCGATCTGTGTTGCCGGTGGGTCTCTCCAGGGCGGCAGCGGTACAATCGATCCCTCGCCGACGGAAAACTGCAACGACATTCCTGACGATCCTCTTGCCGATCTCGCAACGCCGACTGTAGAAGATTGCGATTTCAACGACTACAATTTCTCGGATAGTGACACAACCGAGACGGTCACGCCGGGGACCTATTGCGGCGGCCTTGAAATTTCGGGTTCCAACAACACCATCACTTTCGAACCCGGCGTCTATGTTTTAGACAGCGGCGGTTTCAAGATGTCTGGTAGCGACAATACGTTGGAGACCGGGAGCGGCGGAATCGGCGGCGTTGTGTTTTACAACACGAGTACCGAGGACAGCTACGGCGACATTGATTTTAGCGGCAGCGGAACGACCGGCAGCCTAACGGCGCCCACCAGCGGCACCTACGCGGGCGTGCTGTTCCACCAGGATCCAAGTCAAGAATCGGCCGATTCCGGTATCAAGTTCAAGTTGGCCGGCGAGATCGACGTGCTTCTGGATGGGGTCATCTATGTGCCTGACCATCAGGTCGAGTACTCGGGCACAACCGACCACAGCATGCGCTGCACCAAGATAATCGGCAGAACGATCACCTACTCCGGTACAACCGGCTCCGTCGATCCTGATTCCTGCGCTGCCGACAACGTTGCTATTGGCGACAGCGGCGAGACGACTTTGAGACTCGCCAGATAAGCCGGGTAGTCTTCGCTCTCAGTTGAGAGCCCTGTCGCCCGAAAGGCCAAAAAGATATACTCTCCACCAATGTTGGCTGGCAGGGGTATCCCGATGTCGAAAGGCTTGATTCTCGGAGGCTTGGCGCTCGCGATCGGATCGATCGCGCTTTCCGGCTGCGCCTCCCAGGAGGACATCGACAATGCACGGGAACAGGCGGCCATCGAAAAATCGCTGTCCAAGGTCGCGCGGGCCTCGCAGCAATCGCGCGACTACGCGGCGGCGGCACGCTACTACCAGAGCCTGCACGCCGCCGATCCCGATGACGTCGAGGCAACCCTGGGCCTCGCCCGTAACCTGCGCTACGTCGGAACACCCGCCCGCGCCGTCCAGGTATTGGAGCGCTCATTGTCGGAGGGGGCGGAGAACCCGCGCCTGCTGGCCGAGCTGGGCCGCGCCCTGATCGCCGCAGGCGAGCCCGACCGCGCCATTACACCCCTGACAGAGGCCATGACCCTGGGCACACCCAATTGGCGCACCCTGCTGGCCTTGGGCATCGCACGGGACCGTCTGGGCCGACATGCGGCGGCGCGCATTTCCTACCAGTCAGCCAAAACGCTTTCTCCCGAGAACGTTGCCATCCTCAATAACCTGGCGCTCTCCTGGGCCCTGGACGGCAATCTCACGCGCGCCACGGAGATCCTGGAACGCGCCGTGAAGCTGCCCAGCGCCACGGCGCAGGTTCGGCAGAACCTGGCGCTCGTGCATGGCCTGCAGGGCAACAACGAACGAGCGCATGAACTGGCCCGCCTCGACCTGCCGGAGGACAGCGCCCAGGAAAACCTCCGTTATTACGTGTCGCTCCGTCAGGGCGCCGACGCCAAGGTGGAGGCCGAAAAGGTGTCAGCCATGCAGAGCGGCAGTTTTTCGCTGCAGATCGGCGAATTCGAAACGGCGGAGGATGCCTTCAAGACCTGGTCGGCGATGCGCAAGGAGCATGCCGAGTTGTTGGCGGCGTACCAGATCGAGGTTTTTGCCGTGACGGAAAATACCAAGAAACCGTTCGTCGCCTGGGCGGGGCCAGTTCAAACCCTCAAACTGGCGCAAGCCGCCTGTACGGCTCTCAACGCCCAAGGCGCTGACTGCAGGATCGTCAAGCCTTAGGAGCTCACGCTCCAATCGGCAGCGCGGGCCCGCCCCTCTGAAATCTGTTCTGGAGTCATGAAGGGCTCGATCACCTCGCAGGCCTCGTGCGCCGCGGCGACCAGCCCGCTGCCGGTGTCCGCGACGATGACAAACCACATGTAGGCCTGAACGAGATCCTGCGGGGTGATCCGGCCTTCCTTGCAGATCTCTCCCAGCGTGAACTGCGCCCGTTCGTAGCCTTGGGCGGCCGAGGTCCGGTAAAGCGCAAGGGCGCCGTCCTCGTCCATCGCCGTACCGAGGCCGTGGTTGAGGATCTGCGCCAACTTGAACTGAGCCTCCGCATCACCCCCGTCGGCGGAGACGCGCAGTTGCTCGATTTCCTCGATCATTAGACCCGCATGATTTGAATAATCGCGGGCCCCAGCAGAACGATAAAGACCACGGGCAGGAAGAAGACGATCATCGGGCCGGTCAGCATGGCCGGCAGGGCGCCCGCTTTCTGCTCCGCCCGCGACATGCGGGCATCGCGATTCTCCTGGCTCAGGACGCGCAGGGAAATCGTCAGCGGCGTGCCGTACTGTTCGGATTGCACCAGCGATGTGACCAGGGCGCGCGCCTCCTGTGTGCCGACGCGGTCAGCGAAGTTCTGCAGTGCCTGACGGCGATCGCCCAGGAAACTCAGTTCCGCCGTCGTCAGCCCGAATTCCTCCGCTATTTCCGGAGCGGATTCGCCCACTTCCTTGGCAACGCGGGTGAATGCGGCCTCGAGCGAGAGCCCGGCTTCGACACAGATCACCAGTAGATCGAGGGAATCCGGGAAGGCCAGTCGAATGGCCTCCTGCCGCTTCGTTGCGGCATTCTTGACGACCATGTTCGGCAGGTAGTACCCGGCCCCCAGGCCGGCGGCGACCGTGGCAAGCTGCATGCCGAAATTCAGCTTGAAGAGATGAAGGCCCATGAACAAGACCGCCGCAATCAGGGCGAGAACAATGGGCGCCACGATCCTGGCGGTGACGAAGACCGTCGCCGGCGCCGGTCCGCGCCAACCGCCGGCAGCCAGACGCATGCGGATATCGCGGTCTTCGATCTGGTTGCGCAAATTGAGGCGGCCGAGAATTTTGTTCATGAAGGTGATGGCTTCCTTGCGCTTCGGCCGTTGGCGCGCCGCCGCCTGCTCGTTCATGCTCTTGCGCAATTCCTCGCGCCGCTCCGCCACCGCTTTCAGGCGAGCCGACGACTGGTCCCTCTGCATGAAGGGCATCGCCACCGCGAGGGCGCCGAGGAATACCGCCACGGCGCCCAGGAACACGATGATGTTCCCCGGATCGAACATGAATTTGGCGATTGCGTCGGTATCCATCTTGTGTCGCTCAAATCTTGAAATTGATCATCTTCGCCATGATGGCAGAACCCACGGCCATGCTCACAAGGCCCGCGACAATGGCGATATTGCCGCCGGAACTCGTGAACAGTTCCATCAAATAATCCGGGCTGGTCAGGAACAGGATCGTCCCCATGCCGAACGGCAGCGAGCCGATGATCATGGCGGTGGTCCGCGCTTCGGACGACATTGCCTTGATCTTGTCCTTCATGGCCTTGCGCGCGCGCAGGATGTTTGAAAGGTTGGAGAGCGTTTCCGCCAGATTGCCGCCGGTTTCCGCCTGGATCGCCAAAACGATGGCAAAGAACTTGAACTCCGCCACGCCGACCCGCTCCGCCGCGCGATCCATACTTTCGCTCAAGGGCAGTCCCAAACGGGTGCTTTCCATAACATGGCGGAACTCGATATCGATGGGATCGGGCGATTCGCGGGCGATGATGTTGAGGCATTCGCCCAACGGCAAACCGGACCGGATGCCCCGGACGATGATGTCGACGGCATCGGCAAAATTGGCGATAAAGCGGTCCTTGCGCTTCGCCGTCATGTAGGCCAGCAACATGCGCGGCGCCCCGAAACCCATACCAATGCCGCCGATCAAAGCCGGAAGCGGCCCGAGGCGCAGGATAAAGATGACCAGCAACGTAACCACCCCAAGCACGGCGGTCGCGATGTAAAATTGTTTAGGCGTCACATCCAAGCCGGCCATCTCCAGCTTCCGCCGCATGGTGACCCGTTCCGCCCGCTTCTTTTTGTCGCCTTCGATTTCGTCCAGTTTGCCCTGGATGAGCAGCCGGCGTTGCTGTCCCTTCCTGCCGCCGCCGCCCTTGGCGGCCGCGGCGGCGCCCGCACCCCCGATGGCAGCCAGCCGTTTCTTGAACCGCGCGCGGCTGCGGGCGGCCATCACGAAAATCATGCCGATGCCGATAACCACCATCATCAGCACGGTGAGTCCGATCGCTAGAAAAAGCGGACCATCTTCCGAGGCGAACAGTTCAGGCACCCGAGCCCCCTATTCGACGGCCGCCATCAGCTCTTGCTCCCGGCCGAAGTAGCGCGCCTTCTCGTAAAAATGCGGCCGCAAGCCGGACGGCTGATGATGACCGATAATTTTCCCCTCTTCATCTTCGCCCGTGTACTCGAAGGTGAAGAGATCCTGAAGCGTCACGATATCGCCTTCCATGCCGACGACTTCCGTGATGTAGGTCACCTTGCGCGAGCCATCGCGCAGACGGGAGGCCTGCACGATCATATTCACAGCGGAAGAGATTTGCGTCCGCATGTTCTTGATCGGCAGTTCGTACCCCCCCATCGAAATCATGTTTTCGAGGCGTGTCAGCGCCTCGCGGGGATTGTTGGCGTGGATCGTTCCCATCGAGCCGTCATGCCCGGTGTTCATGGCCTGCAGCATGTCCATCGCTTCGGCACCGCGAATTTCACCGAGGATGATGCGGTCCGGCCGCATGCGCAGGCAGTTCTTCACCAGATCGGTTTGAGTGATCTCGCCTTGGCCTTCGAGGTTGGGCGGCCTTGTCTCCAGCCGCACCACGTGGTCCTGCTGCAACTGGAGTTCAGCGGCATCCTCCACAGTGATGGTCCGCTCACCCTCGTCGATTTGCCGGCTCAGGCAGTTCAGCAGCGTGGTCTTGCCACTGCCGGTACCGCCGGAAATCAGGATGTTCAAACGGCAGGCGGAGGCGATCTCAAGCACCTTTGCCGCTTTCGGCGTCATGCTGCCCCATTCCACCAGCCGATCCAACGTGATCGTATCCTTCTTGAATTTCCGGATTGTGAGGATCGGGCCGTCGATCGCCAGGGGCGGCACGATGACGTTGACGCGGCTGCCGTCGGCCAGGCGAGCGTCGCAAATGGGGCTGGATTCATCGACCCGCCGACCCACCGCGCTGACGATCCGCGTGCAGATGTTCATCAACTGCGCATTGTCGCGGAAGCGGACGTCGGACAATTCCATGCCGCCGCCAACTTCGATATAGGTTTTTTCCCAGGTGTTCACCATGATGTCGGCGATATCATCCCGGGCCAGCAAGGTTTCCAGCGGCCCCAGACCGAGAATGTCGTTGATGATATCGGCAATCAGCGTTTGCTGTTCGGTCGCCGACAGAACCAGGTTCTTGACGCTGATGATCTCGCCGATGATGTCGCCGATTTCGGCCCGCATGGTCTGGGGGTCGAGTTTGCTGAGTTCCGTGAGATCGATCGATTCCACCAGCGCCGAGAAAATTCCGACCTTGGCCTGCTCAAGACTGTCGTCCGGATCCTTTTCGAGAACCGGCGGCGTCGGGGCGGGCGTTGAAGCCGGTTTGGCCTCAACCGGCGTGGCCGGTATTTCGGGTTCGGGTTCGGGTTCGGGTTCGGGAACCGGTTCGGGTGCGGGTTCCGGCGCGGCATCGACGGTCGGAGTGACCGGCGCCATGATCTCGTCGTCTTCCTCGGCGAATCCAAGGTCCGCAAGCGTGGGCTGGGCATTCGGCGTGTTCGCGGCGTCCGGCTCGGCCGCAGGATCGGCTGCGGGTTCGGCGGGCGGAGCAGCGGGTTCCGCAGGCGGTTCCGGCGGCTGGACGGGCGGCGGCGCGCTCGGCTGCTCTGCCGTTTTATCGGGTACTTGTTGGCGTTTTCCAAACATCTTTTCGTCGCTAGCTCAGTATCTTCCGCCCCTCAGTCTAACCGCGTGAGAACAACCCTTTCTTCTTCTTCCGTGCCGCTACATGCCGGCCGCTCAGCTTGGTGGCCAATTCGTCGAGCGCCAGTGCCGGTTTGCTCTTGGCGCTGATCTGGCCGATGGGCTGGCCGTTATTGGCAGCGGTACCAAATACCGCGGAATCATACGGAATACTTATTGTAACAGGGTCTTCGGTGGCACCCTCAAAATCTTTTTCGGATAGCTCGGCTTTCTTGTTCTGCCCGAGTTTGTTGAGAACCACGCGAACGGGGCGTTCGTCGCCCCGGTGCTCGTTGACATGCCGCAGCCAGTTCTGCACATCACGCAGGGAAACCAGGTCCGGCGTCGCCACCACCACCGATTCGTCCGCCATGATCAGGGAGTTGGAAATCCACTCCGTCCAGCGCGACGGCAGATCGAGCACCACGAAGGGAACGCGCTGGCTGACGATATCGACAAGCTTGTCCAACGCCTCCCGGTTGATATCGGCGGGAAGGTTAAGCGATGCCGAAGCACCCAGCACCGACAGGTGATCGTCGTATTTCACGATGTAGCGCTCAAGCAGTTGCTCGTCCAGCCGGTCCACTTGCGAGAGGCAGTCGAATATTCCCTGTCGTGCCTCGACGTTGAGGTTCAGCGCCGCTGTGCCGAACTGCATGTCAAGATCCAGGATCGCCACATCCGCCTCGTACTGCGTCGCCAGCGAATAGCCCAGATTGTGGGCCACGGTGCTGCCGCCGCAGCCCCCACGCACACCTGTCACGGCAATTATACGGCCCTTGGGCCGGGCGTCGGGATCCGCAACCATGGCCGCGAGAGCGTCGACGATCTGTCGTTCCGCCAGCGGCGTCGCAAGGTACTCGCTAATGCCGATCCGCATCAGCGAACGATAAAAACCGACATCATTGACACTGCCCACCACGACTACCCGGGTTCCGGGATCGCAGATTTCCGCCAGACTGTTCAGCGATTCGGTGATTTCCTCTGGCCCGCCCTCGAACTCGACCATCAGGATGCTCGGGGTGGGCCTTTCGTTGTAGTAATCGAGGGCGCCGACCAGCCCGCCGATGCCGACGTGGCCCACCATGCCAGCCATGCTCCGGTCCTTTAACGCGCCGCCGACGCGCGAAGAATTTTCCTCGTTCAGCATGAAGGCATCAACCGCCATGGCTGCTCGCCTCCCGCCGTCGGGTGCGGATCAACCGCGACAAAACCATTTTCACGCTTCCCGAAATCATCAATTCGTGGTGCCCGAGTTTGTTTCCGTTGTTCCGCCGGTCTGCGTGCCGCCGCCGGCAGCACCCGCCTCCGTCGTGCTGCTCACGCCGGTTCCACTGGTGGAGGTCGGCGCAATAAGCTCGGCTCCCGCCGCAACCGTGCCGACACCCGATTTCGGATGGTTCGTCGGGATCCGGACGGCCCGGACCGCATTGTCCGCCGTCGTCGCGTCAACCGGCGTGGATTTCCGCTTCCTCACAAGGTCGGCGGGATCGACAATCATCAGGCCTAAGTTGGCCTGCGTCGCGCAACCGAAATTGCTGTGGTTCGTATTGGCTGAATTGTCGAGAATGTTCTTGCTCCAATCGGGACAGCCGGGAAGGCCCGACACGTAGCGCCGGAAGCCCAAGCCGGCTGCTTTGTCGGCGCTCGGCGCTTCAATCGCGTCCGCGACGCGCAATTCCAACTCGCGCGGTTTGATACCACTGGCCGTCGCCGCTTTCCTCAACAGCTTGGCACGTCTCGTCAGGATTTCCGATGACACCCCGTTTCGGGCCAAGGTCACCATTATTTTGCCGTGCCCTGCTGAGATGAACGCGCTGAAATAGCGTTCCAATTTGGCGGCCTCGCCTTCGGCAATCGACCCGTCTTCGTTGAAGGATATCCAAACCTGGGCGACCGCACTTTCCACGGTTATGGGATGGCGAGAGCGATGGTCATAGAGTTCGGCCTTGTAATCGAGCGGCCGGTTGAGATCCTCGCAAGCTCCGAGCATGACCGATGCGGCCAACAGCCACCCGCCGCCGACGAGAAGCCGGCGATGCCGTGGCTGGGTTCGGCGTCCTAACTGGTTCATCATTCCATCACGAAGCCGACCGGGCCGTTGGGTTTGCCCGATGGCGGTTTCGTGCCCTTACGGCCGTAGGATGCATGCAATTTGCCGAGCAGGTACATGTCGCTGTCGCTGGCCGGCGCGAAGCCGTCCGAAGGAAGAACGAGCGCCCGGTCGGAGATCGGCCGGACGACAAAGGCCGACACGGTGACAACAAGTTCGGTTTCCGCCTTGGTGAAGGCGGTGCTGCGAAACAGCGCGCCGAGAATGGGCAGTTCGCTCAAGCCCGGGAAACCGGCGATGGTGTTGCTGAAATCGTTCTGCAATAGACCGCCGATGACAATTCCCCCGCCGCTCGCCATTTCGACGGTCGTTTGTGCCCGGCGCGTTCTGAAACCGGGAATGGCGACGCCCTGAATTGTCACGGAATTGGAGGTGTCGACCTCGCTGACGTTGGTGTCGACCTTCAGATTGATTCGCCCGCCGTCCAGAACCGTCGGCGTAAAATTCAGTCCGACACCGAAATCCCGAAACCGGATTGTGAGATTGCCATTGCGGTCCAATCCCGCCGGTACCGGAATCTCACCTCCTGCGAGGAAACTTGCGTGCTGCCCGGACAACGACGTCAGATTGGGTTCCGCGAGCGTCCGGACCAATCCTTCCGTTTCCAAGGCATCCAGCGCCAAGGCCAGATTGTTGAACGGGTTGCCGGCGAACAGACCGAATCGAATGGAGCCGTCCGACTGTGGCCCGGCAATGCCGGTATCGGTCAGGGGAGTCAGGAAGGTTCCGCCCAGTGCCTGTACCCCGTCACCTACGCCGATCGTGCCGCTGATGCCGAGGCTCTTCGTCACTGTGCGCCGAACTTCGGCGATACGGACACGGAGCATGACCTGAAGCTCGGACAGGACCTCGAGCCGGTTTATGATCTGGGTATCGTTGTCTACGAAACGGGCGGCCAGGTCACGAGCGTGGGAGGCGACGGTCGGCGAGCGGACTTTGCCGGTTAAGATGATATTGCCCTGCATCGAGGTCACCGTAATGTCCTCATCCGGCATCAAGGCCTTATACATCGATTTCAGGTCCGACAATTCCTGCGCCACAACGATGTTCAGGCTGTAGATGATGCTGGCGTTTTCATCGAGCATCACCACGCTGGTAGAGCCCGCCTGACGGCCCAGCATGTAAACAAGTTTGGGCGATTTGACGACGACGTCGGCCACTGTGGCCTGGGAAACGATAACGTCCCGCACCTCTACAGGGAGCCGCATGAGCTGGGCCCGCCCGACCGGCAGACGCAGGGTCCGCGGGTTGTCCGACGGCGCTCCCAACACCACCTCGGACAAGGGCACGCCGGTGGCCCGGATCACGTCGCCGTCGGTATCGGATTGCGCGAATGCGGCGGATCCCAATGCCATGGCCGCCAGCGCAACTGCGCCCACCAAGGCCGCGACACACCTAGCCGATGCGACGGTGAATTGTCGGCTACCACTCATTGTGCTGCTTGTTTCCCCTTAAATCTCAGGACCTGCACTTTTCCACCCCGGTCTATTCTAACTGTAATTTTGGGCGGCGGCGTCGGCTTTTCGTCTTTTTTGGCCGTTTCGGGCGCGGGTTTTGCCGGTTCCGACTTGGCCGTCGTCTTGGCTTTGACTTGAGGCTTGGGATCGGATTTAGCCTCGACTTTCTTAGCCGGCTCCATGAGCTTGGGCTTGGGCAAGGGCTGCGGGTCCGGCGCCGGTTGAACTTTCGCGGTCGCCTTGGCGGTCTCGGGTTCCGCCGGTTGGTACTGGAGGTTCGGACGGGGCAGCGGCCGAGGCGCAGCTTTCTTCATCACCTTTGCCGGCTCCGGCTGAGAGACAGGGCTGGGCGCCGGTTCCTGCGCCGCCGTGGAGGTGTTGGCGGGCTCTTCCATTATCCAGCGGTCCAAACCGAATTCCGAGACCGCGTTGCGGTTGATCTCGTCCACGCGCGCCGCCAGACCGCCACGCAAGGCGGAGAGAATTTCCAGGTCCGTCGTGAAATGGAACTTGGGTTCCGGCTCCAGTTCCGGGGCTGGGACGTGGGGACGCAGCGCGAAGAACAGTTTCCCCATGCGCCTGGCGTTGGCCAAAATCTCAGCCTGCTTTGGGGTTACTTCAAGCGTTGCGGTTTTTGGCCTTTTGGCTTGTTTTCCCGCGGACTCGGCGTTGCGGTTGATCGCCAGAACACGGACGTTGCGCATGATGGTTTCGCTCACCTTTCGCGCGTCGCCGCCGTTGCGAATTTGGCGCCGCATGTCGCCGCCCTGAATGCTCAAGGTCGTGCTCAGGATTATATCGACGCGATCCCCCGGCGTGACGAAACCGCCGGCGCCGACCGCCGAACTGATGCCGACCGATACGGCCCGCATACCCGGTTTGAGACCCGCCGCCAGAAATCCCATTTCCCCTTTGCGGTAGATGAGCGACGAGGTGAGCGGAATTCCGGCCTTCACGTTACGCCGGACGATGGCGCCGATGAATTCCTTTTCGACGTCCGTACCCTTGATCACGAAGTCCTTGCGAACGCCCTCTGTGGGCCACGCCTGCCAGCGGAAATGCTCCTTGGCCTTCAGGACCGTGCCGCCCGTAATATCGGTCTTGGCGACGAGGATTCGCTCAGCCGGAACAACTTCCTTTTTGATCTCTGCGGTGGGGGTTCTGGAGCCGAGGTACCACTGGATGAGAAATGCGGTAAGGACCGATACCGCCAATGCCGCGACGACGATGATGATCGTTGTCAATCGCATCTCAACTCATTTCCTTCACATTCGCTTACAAGCCTATGTCAAAAAAGACTTTTTAGCGTTTGTACGATATATCGCGCGGCGTGATTGGGCAAGTACCGCTAGGTAAATGACGGTTTTCCGAAGGTACTGATGACCATGATTATTCCGGCCGAACTTATGGCGACGCCATAGGGTATGCCGCCCTTTTCCGCCATCAAATTATCCACCCAGTTCTGGGACGCCAGACGTTCGGGTATAGGAATATTTGCCTTTCGACTCAAAATGATCACGGCCGCCAAAAGACCGCCCAAAACCGCAACCAGGAGAACGTAATCGACAAGTTGGGAAAGCCCGAACCAGGGAACGCTCGCCGCCATCAACTTGGCGTCGCCTCCGCCAAACCATCCCATCGAATAAAGGGCGAACCCGAGGACGAGCGCGCCTCCTCCCTGCGCCAGGCGAACCGCGAATTCAACCGCTCCAAGCCCGCTCGTCGCGCCAAAAACGACAAACAGCGAGACGACGCTCAAACACAGCCAATTGGGTATTCGAAATCGGACAATATCGCTGAGTGCGGCATAAACCAGCGCGACCGCAAATAGTACCAGCGCCGAATTCATGGCCCAGGGCACGATCATCAGCATGTCCGCAACCGATACCGGCAGCGCGCTACGCGCCGCCGGCCGGTATAAAATTTCTCCAAGCTAGTTGCTTGAAGCGTTCTGCAAGCCGCCAGAGACGTTGTTGAAAATATTCGTCAGGTCGGTACCAACCGTGGTGATAATTGCGATAATCACAACGGCGATCAGACCGGCAATCAGGCCATACTCAATGGCCGTGACACCACTTTCGTCCCCTACGAAGCCGCGAATTTTTCTAAGCATGCTTAAACGTACCTCCTAAATTGGTCCACCTTCCAACCGAGGGCGTGATTAAGCGCCACCCTCGCCCCAGGACCGTTTCGCCGTTACGGGCGTTACAAAAATATGAGGGAAAAACTTAAGAATGTCTATATCCGGGACAACAAAATGCTGAATTTTCAACATCTAACGCGAAGCTGGCCGCTTGCATAAGTACCTGAATTTTCATTATTGTTGGGGATAGAACAAGACGGCATTCGCCAAAAGCCGCATCGTGAATAGGGCCGCTTTGCCGACCCCGAGGGGAGGTCACACCGTCCATGCGAATATTGATCGCTGACCGGAACCAGCTCTTCAACCGCCTCGTCAGCATGAAGCTGGAAAAGTGGGGACATCAAGTCGACATCGCCCTAACGGGTGACGAAGCCATCGCGTTCTTGGGCGTCAACAACTACCGCATGGTCATTCTGGATTGGGGGTTGGAGGGCATTTCGGAAGACGTGTTCTGCCAGAAGGTCAGACAATCCAACGGTGCGCGTTACACCTACATCCTTTTTTACAGCGAGCGGAACGACCACGACAGCATCGTTTCCGCCTACGAAGCCGGCGCAGACGACTACCTGTTCAAGCCGTTCAATCCGCAACTTCTGCTATTGCGGATCAAGACCGGGAAAAGGATGCTCAATCTCGAAGACGAGCTCCGAACCCTGTCGAGTTACGATGCCATCACAGGCCTCATCAGTTGCCACGTTCAAGCGCTTCTTTCAGACCTTTCTGGCCGGCGCCATTCGCCACGAGCTGAGCGGAACCGTCCTGTTTTTCCACGTGTCGAACTTTGCCTCGGTCCACAGGGATCACGGCGCCGTAGCGGCATCGAAACTGATGGTGGAGGTGGCGCAGTATTTGCCTCTGTCCCTCAGGGCCAGTGATTTGGTGGCCAAGGTGGACGATGATCAGTTTTGCGCCCTGTTGCCGCAAACGCCCGAGGAACACATCGGGATAGTCCTGAGTAATTTGCGTGGACGGCTTGCCGATGCCGCCATTGTCGTGGGATCGCAGCGCATCGAACCCCTGATCGATGTCTATTTCGCCGCCTACCCCGTTGAAAACCTGGACGCGGAAGGCGTGTTGGCCGAAACGAACCGCAAGAACGTGGGATTCCTGTCCGATTTCGGAGCCGTCGCAAATGCGGAATAGCGCGTTCGGATTGGTCGGTTGTTTCTTGTTCGCGTTCAATTTGGGGGGTTGTGACGACCAACAGGAAAGCGGCGCGTCTCCTGCGGCAGGCTACGCAACCGTCCACATGATCGACAACGCCTTCTCGCCCCAGGTCATCCGCGTACCGCCCGGGACGCGAGTCAAATTCAGCAACGACGGACGCAATCCCCACAACGCGGTCGCGAACGACGAGAGCTGGTCGACGGAAATCCCATTCGGCGACATCGAAATGCCGGCCGGCTCGCAAACCTCCCTCGTCTTCGACAAGCCGGGCGTTTTTCCCTACATCTGCACCTTTCATGCTTCGGAGGACGGTCGCGGCATGGTGGGCACGGTCGTCGTCGGCGATGCGGAGTACACCCCGCCCAATCAGGATGCCGGCAAGCTCAAATCGGTATCGGAAGCCAGCGGCGTCACCCGCCGCGTTCCGACGGACTATCCGACCATCCAGGCCGGCGTCGATGCGGCCGATCCAGGCGATCTGGTACTCGTCGCAGCCGGCGTCTACAAGGAAGAGGTTACTGTTACCACACCCTCGATCACCATCCGGGGAAGCGACCGCAACAAGGTCATCATAGACGGCGAATTTCAACGTCCCAACGCGATCAAAATCCTCGAAACAGACGGCGTCGCGGTGGAAAACATGACCTTGCGCAACGCCACCCTGAACGGCGTCTTCTGGACCGGCGCCAAGGGTTACCGGGGGTCGTACCTAACCGCCCACAACAACGGCGACTACGGCATCTACGCCTTCGACAGCGTCGACGGCGTCCTGGAGCATTCGTACGCTTCGGGCTCACCCGATTCCGGCATCTATATCGGCCAGTGCCAGCCTTGCAATGCGGTGATCAACAACGTCATCTCGGAGAACAACGCGCTCGGCTACTCCGGAACCAACTCGGGCGGCGATCTCTATATCGTCAACTCGGTCTGGCGCGACAACATGTCCGGCATCGTACCGAATACGCTCGATTCCGAACTACTGCCGCCCGAACGGGGAACCACGATCATGGGCAACCTCGTCAGCAATAACGGCAACCTGAACGCCCCCGCCCATCCCCTTATGTTTCCCACTTTCGGAAATGGCATCATGATCACCGGCGGGGAAAGCAACCGCGTCGAACGAAACCTGGTGGTCGGTCATGCCAACCACGGCATATTGATCGCGCCGATCGTCGACGATCTGTTGTGGACGGCTTCCGGGAACGTGGTGCGGGACAATATCGTGGCCCGTTCGGGCCGCGCCGACATTGCGCTCGGCGGGCCGGCAGCCATGGAGAACTGTTTTGCCGGCAACACCTATCGCACGATGATCCCGCCGGGATTGGAACAGTTGCAGAGCTGCGACGGCTTCCGCGTTCCCTTGGGTTGGGACCTCAGCGCGCTGTGGGGAATATTGGCTATGTTCTCCGACGTGACCGACGGCGACTATCCCCACGGAGATTACAAAAAGACCGCGATCCCGCCACCACAGCCGAGTATGCCGGGTGGTGCGAACGCTCCGGTTACGCCGGCCCACGACGTCTTCGCCAATTATCCCCTGGACCTTAAATCCATCAAAATCCCAACGCTGAATCAGATCAGCCGAAAGTAGGAGACCAGCATGCCCGGCACACCCCTAACGCCGTTCGCCCCGCCCGGCGGTTTTCAAATCCTGTTCGGCGTATACGGCTACATTCTACCCTTCATCCTGCTGTCGGCCTGGGCGACGCTGGCCTTTATCGACATCTCCGGCAGATCGGATCTGGCGCGGTCGAAGGCGCTCGTCTGGATCGCCGTTATCCTTCTCGTGCCTTTCATCGGCGCGGTCGCCTACCATGTTGCCGGCGGCTGCCGCCTGGAACGCTGGTTGCGCTGGGCTGTGATCGGCGGCGGCGGCCTGGCCTGGATCGCGGTTGTCTTGGTCGGCGGCGCCATATTGGCGGGCGGCATACACTAGGAATACACTCAGGCAATGGCCTTTAACCGGCGGGATCTGTTTCGATTTCTCGGCATCGGCGGCGGCGCCGGTGTTGCCGGCGGATTGGGCTTCGGTCTCGGCCGCGTAAAGAGCGGACGCGCCGCCGAAGAGGACACCCATACCGAACCCGATACGTATGGTGGAAAGGCGGTCCCGCCCGCCGGTTTAGGTCCCAAAGCACTGGACCATTTGTTGCTGCCGCCCCCGTTCGAACCATCGGCGGGCGATCTCAGGAAAATCGATATCTCCGTCGTCGAACGCTCCCATGAGATCAGCGACGGCACATTTGTCGAGGCCTGGACCTATAACGGGCTAACCCCCGGCCCGATCATTCGCGCCACCGAAAACGACGATCTGGAAGTTACCTTCCACAATACCTCGGCCCATCCGCACAACATCCACTTTCACGGCCGCCACGACATCGAAAGCGACGGTTGGCAGCCGGTTCCGCCCGGAAAGAAGTCGGTTCAGCGGTTCCGTGCCGCCCCGTATGGTCTTCATCCCTATCACTGCCATGTGCCGCCGATTTGGGACCACATTCAACGGGGCATGCACGGGTTGTTCATCGTCGATCCACCGGGCGGGCGTCCCGCCGCCCACGAGTTCGTCCTGGTGCTGGGTGACTGGCGCACCAAGTCGGGCCGGCTTTACACCTGGAACGGAATTGCCGGTTTTTTCGGCCGCTTTCCCATTCGCGTGCCGGTCGGCGAACGTGTTCGCCTTTATTTGCTCAACATGGTGAGGGACGACCCCATGGCTTCCTTCCATCTTCATGGCGAGACCTTCGACGTCTTTCCCAGCGGCACCTGTCTGGAGCCGACGACCAACACGGACGTCATAAGCCTTGGACCGACCGAGCGCTGCATTGTGGAATTTACGCTACCGCGGCGGGGCCGCTATATGTTCCACCCCCACCACCCCGGCATGGCCGAGGCCGGCGGCATGGGGTGGTTCACCGCCGTCTAGTCCGAGCCGCTTTTCACGCGCCAGGCCGGAAAACAGATGGTCGCCGTCGTGCCGACATCGGGCTCGCTTTCGATTTCCAATTTTCCCTCGTGCAGTTCAGCCAGCGAGCGCACCAAGGGCAGCCCGAGACCGGTGCCCTCGTAGCGCCGATCCAGCGCCGAATCGATCTGGCCAAATGTCGACATGGCGGTGGATATATCCTGACTTGCAATGCCGATACCGGTGTCGCTTACAGAGATACAACACTCGCCGGTCGATTTGACTTCGGCGCCAACCGTTACCCTGCCGCCTTCCGGTGTGAACTTGACGGCATTCGACAGAAGATTCAGGAGCATTTGCCGGAGCATGCGTTCGTCGGCCTGGACGCCCAAGTCGGTATCCATCTCGCTGCAGATCAGCCTAAGCCCACCCTGCAATGCCCTTTCGGCCACAAGCCGAATGCAGCCGTCAATAAGCCCCTTGGCGTTCACGCGACTTTCAACCAGTTCGACCTTACCGGCTTCGATCTTTGACAGATCGAGAATATCGTTGATCAGACCCAACAGGTGTTTGCCGGATCCGGTGATGTCGCGCAGATATTCTGATTGGCGGTCATTGACCTGGCCCATGTATTCCTGGGTCAGCATGTCTGCGAATCCGATGATCGCGTTCAATGGGGTGCGCAATTCATGGCTCATGTTGGCCAGGAATTCCGACTTGGCGCGGTTGGCCATGTCCGATTGGCGCAACGCCTCGGTCAAACGGGTTTCTGCGTTCTTGCGCTCCGTCGTTTCCAGTATCGTGGCAAATGCTGCGGGTTCACCCTCCCAATCCACCAGGGAGCCGCGCGCTTCGAACCAAATCTCCCGCCCGTCCTTTCGATGGCCGCGATATTCGATAACGGTGGGAAGAGGCTCTCCACTCATTCGCGCCCGCGTATGCGCTTCCACTTTCGGCCGGTATTCGCGCGTCATCAATTGCGCGAGCGTCTCCAGTTCCAAAACCTCTTCGGGATTGTCGTATCCAAAAATATCGGCAAATGCCTGATTGGCGGCAATCGGGTGAAGATTGCGGTGAACGATGATCCCCTGGATCGAATTGTCGAACAACTCGCGGTACTTGCGTTCACTGACGGCGACCGCCTCTTCGCGGAGTTTCAGTTCAGTAATATCGGTCTGGACGATTATCGAGCCGCCCTCGGAAGTGCCCACCTCATGGACCTTCGCCCAGCGTCGGCCGGGAATTTGATGTTCCCGCACAGACGGCAGATTTCGATGATCCGACAACCGTTTCTCGATAAAAGCGTCCTTTCCTTCTCGGAGTTCGCCATACATTCCAGCGTCGGCGCCTTGGCGAACCAGATCCTCGAACTGTATTCCGGGAACCAGGATTCCGGGTAATAAACCTTCGACCGACTCTCGGTAGCGCCTGTTGCAGAGAACGAACCTGTCGTCCGGGTCGAACAGAACGATACCGTCATCGAGCGACTCGATGGCATCCAGGAAGCGCTGTCGGTTGGCCTTCAGTTCGTCCTCGGCTTCATGCTCCGCAGTAATGTCGGATGCCGTTCCCCGGTAACCGCAAAAAACGCCGTCGTCGTCAAAGATCGGAGTCCCGTTATTGCGAACGAAGGCGATCTTGCCGTCCGGCCGGATCATCTGAAATACGACGTCGCGGTATGCCTTGCGAGCCTTCATGGCGTCGCCCACGCTTTGCCATTTGAGGACGGCTTCCTCGCTCAATCCCACCAGACGCTCGCCGACCAGTTCCTCACGCGTCTTGCCGAGCGCTTCTTCGTTTGGCGTCCCGATGATGTCCTGGTTGTCGCCGCTGAAGAACGTAAATCTCAAGTCGGCATCCATCTCCCAGAGCCAGTCCGACGCAGCGGCGGCGAAATCCCGAAACCGCTTCTCGCTTTCGATCAGCGCTTCCTCGCGCTCCCTGCTGTCCGTCAAATCCGTTAGCGAAACAACGATGCCGCCATCCGCCGTGCGACGTTGGGAAATGTGCATCCACCGGCCCTCGTCCGACCGGTATTCGGACTCCGACGGCGGATTATTGTGAACATCCATTCGCAATTTGACGAAGGCATCCGGGTCTTCGACCGTGCCGTATCTGCCGCTTTCGATGCCCTCCCGCACCAAATCCTCGAACGAGACACCGTAGATAAAACGGGAGTCCTTCTTCTTTGCGATGGCTTTGCGATAGGCCTCGTTCCACAACACGAGACGGTCGTCCTTGTCGAAAAGCGCCATGCCGTCGCCCACGGTGCTGAAGGCATCGGCAAACAACTGGCGTTGACCGTGCATCAAACGCTCGGCTTTGACCTGAGCCGTTATATCGCTGGAAGTTCCGCGGTAGCCCTCGAAGGTCCCGTCGCTGCCGAAAACCGGCGTGCCCGAGGTGCGAATGTGTTTCGTTCCCCCCTCCTCGGCCCAACGTTCGTAGTGAAAATCGCGATATGACCGATGAGCGTCGAGATCGGCGAAATGGCTTTCCCATTTCTCCGAATTGTTCTTTTCCGCCTCCGTCAACAGGTCCCAAACGGCGTCGTGCCATCGCTTCCCGATAAGGCGGTCATGCAGGTCGGAATCCGCGTCGTCGCCTCCGGCGCTGAAATAAGTAAATCGAAAATTGGCGTCGAGTTCCCAAAGCCAGTCGGACGAGGCGTTGGCAAAATCCCGGAAGCGCATTTCGCTTCGCTGCTGCAATTTTCCCGCCGCCAATCGATCGTCGATCGAGAAGCAGGTCATATAGGTCGCCCTGCGGCCATCCACCGGATCCACAGATACCGACGCATCAACTTGGAACCATTCGGGTCCCGTCGATGTCAGGAGTCTGACTTCCCCTCGGTTTGATCCCTCTACCTCCAACTCGCGCAAGAAACCGAGGCCCGTCTGGTCGTCGAAAAACAGGTCGCGCAATTTTGTCCCGTCTTCCCGGCCGGCAGACGTTGCGAACATTCTTTCCGCCGACGCATTCGTCATTAGGATGTTGCCGTCCACGTCGAACGAAAACGCCGCCACGCTGGTGTGACGAAGCGCATCGGACATCCGCAGGGTATTTGCGCTTACCTCCTCCGCCTCCTCGGAAATGATCTCAACCAAAAGGCCGGGTCGGCCGTCGTCGAACTCGACAAGCGAATGAAGGCAAATAACGGGGCGCGGCGTCTCCCCTGGATAGATGGTCCAGCGTTCCGAAATACTTGGTTGGAGCTGCAGGCGTTCCCGGTATGAGTTCAGACGTTCCCGGGTGGCTTTCGAGAAATCGAATTTCTTGGCTTTAAGGGCATCCAGCGAGGGGACGCCCCAGAATTCGAGTGCGGCGGCATTCGCCCACCACATTAGATTGTCTTGATAATCCCAGAGCCATACGGGCCGCTCAATGCACTCGAACGTCGCTAGATCATGTGCCGAGCTGACGACCCTGACCACCGAATAAGCCTTCCTACTTGCTTGTCATCACCCAAACGCCGTTCCAATCCTTGGGCTTCGTCTTCTTCAAATGCTGGCACCGCTCGATGTAAGTCTCGCTCAGCTTGTCCATGGGATTTGCCTTGAGCGTCTCCTTGAAGGCCGAAATCGCCTTGTCCCAGTTTCCCTCGTGGTATTGCCTGCGGCCTTCCGTGAAGTAATTCACGACATCCATGAGGTTCGGACAGGTTTGGTCGTTGTGGTAATCCAATACCTCGTAAACCCGAACCGGCTCCGTCTTCCCCTTAACAACGACATCGTCGATATCGCGGATCCGATAGGTGCCGTGCAGTTTTTCGTAGGTGTGCTGGCTAATCAGGATGCGGGCGGAGTACTGCTTACAGGCACTTTCCAGCCGTGCCGCGAGGTTCACCCCATCGCCGATCATGGTGTAATCCATGCGTTTGGGGGAACCGATGTTGCCCGACACCACGTTGTCGGTATTCAGCCCGATCCCCATATCGACCGGCCGCTGTCCCTGATCGATCCGCTTGGCGTTCCAAGCCCAAAGGTCGGTGATCATCGAAATGGCCGCCCTGACACCCCGGTCTTCATCGTCTTCATGGGCAATGGGAAGTCCGAAGCCGGCCATGATGGCGTCGCCGATAAACTTGTCCAGCATGCCCTCTTCGCGCGTGATGCAATCCACCATCACCGTGAAATAGTCGTTCAGCAGGCTGACCGTACCTTGCGCGCCCAGTTCCTCGGTCAGGGTCGTGAAGCCGCGCACGTCCGAGAACAGCACCGTCGCCACGAGGCTGGCGCCACCCAAAATATCCTCGCCGCCCTCCATCAACTGGTCGGCCAGCCCGGGGTCCATGTAGCGGGACATCGTCGACTTCATGCGCTTTTCGCTGGAGATGTCTTCGATCATCAGCATTGTGCCGAGGCTTTTCTCTTCGGTGCTGATCAGCGGCATCACCGTGAAATTGACCGAAAGGGTCTCCTCGCCGGCCTCCAGCGAGGCATCCATGACGACCTCGGATTCGCCGTCCTCGGCCAATCTGGCGATTTTCTCCAGGACCCATTCGTTGCCGCCCGAGAAGAATTCTTCGGCCAGTTGACCGATGATGTCATCTTGTTCGACCTGAAGGATCTGCAAGCCGGCGGCGTTGCAGGTCACGATCTTGCCGTCCTCGTCCAACGTGATGACGCCGTTGGACATACTTTCCAGCATGCTCTCGTTGTAGTTCTTGATGTTCTGAACATCGTCGAACAACTGGGCATTCTCCAGGGCGATAGCGACCTGCGCTGTGAAGGCCTTGAGGCGGGTTTCGTCCTCCGCATCGAACGGACCTCCGCGTTTGTTCAGAACCTGCGTGACGCCGATGACCTTGCCGTCCTTGTTGACGACGGGGACGGCCAGCATCGACCGGGTGAAGTATCCCGTCTGCTTGTCGAACGCCGGATTGAAGCGCAGGTCCGCGTAACAATGCGGGATATTGACGGTTTTGCCCGACGTGAAGACGGCGCCGGCAATGCCGAGATGGTTGGGCAGGCGTATCTCCCCGATCGATTCCCCCATGGCGACGCGCGAATAGAGTTCGCTGGTCTTTTCGTCGTTCAGGAACAGTGTGCCGCGATCCGCCTGCAGCATCCGCGTTGCCTCGGCCATAACCTTTTGCAGCAAGGAACCCAGATCCAGTTCGGACGTGACATCCGACACAATGTCCAGGAACTCCATCTCCTGCTCGCGCGTCTTTTGCATGCGCTCGACGAATTGCGTGCTTTGCAGCGCCACCGAAGCCTGTTCGGTCATGCGTTCGAGAAGCGATAGGTCGCCCTTGGTGAAACGCCCTGATTTCTTGTTCAAGACCTGGCAGGCGCCGATGACCTCGCCCTTCACCGTCCGCACGGGAACGCAAAGGATGCTCTTCGTGACGTACCCGGTCTGTTCGTCGACGGCCCGGTTGAACCTTTCGTCCGCGTAGGCATCGTGGATGATGACGCCTTCCCCTTCGCTGAATACCCAGCCGGCAATGCCGCTGTTGTTGAGGATGCGGATTTCACGCAGGAAGCTGCCTTGGGCAAACCTCGAATAGAGTTCCCCGGTCGTCGAATCGTTGAGGAACAGGGTGCCGCGATCGGCGCCCAGCTCCCACGTCGTCATCTCGACGAGGGTGGCGAGGATTTCATCGAGCGATTCGATACCGGCGATCCGGCGCGACAACTCCAGCAACAGTTCGGCCTGGCGCAGCCTTTCCGCCTCGTTTGCCGCCGCTTTGCTTACCTTGCTGGAGCTCTTTGCCGGGGAAGGCACCTTTTTCTTGGATTTGGCGTTACCGTTCTTCGCTCGTACGGTCGGCGTCGTCGCGCGCTTGGCGGCGGCACGCTGAGTCTTGCCGGACTTGCGGGTCGCGGGCTTACTTTTTGCCATGACGCTTCCCCGTTTTGCCTTTCTTACCCCCGGCAGCCTTCTTACCCTTGACCTCCAACTCGTCGCGCAACACGCCGATCATTTCCTGAAGGTGACGTTTTTCGTCCCGGAAATTCCGCTCGTTGTCCTGAATTTCCTCCTGGAGGCGGGCGGTGCTGGTTTCCAGTTCGTCCCTCAAGGTTTGAGCAGTGCCCCGTAATTGCGCGATTTCGTCGGTGGCGTTCAAAGTCGCCTGCTGCACGGCCTCGTCCTTTTCGAACCTTACCGATTCCAGTTCATCGCGAAGCGATTGTACGGTCGCGCGGAGCTGCTGAATTTCGTCGCTGGCATTGGAGACCGCAAGCTGGACCGCTTCTTCCTTGTCGAAGCGCATGTTTTCCATCTCGTCGCGCAGTTTTTGCGCGGTCGCCCGCAGTTGGCTTATTTCGTCGTTCGAGGCGGCAACGGCGGATTGGACGGCCTCTTCCTTGTCGAACCGCATGTTTTCCATCTCGTCGCGCAAGACCTGAACACTGCTCTTGAGCTGGAGGATTTCATCGTTGGACGACGACACGGCGTCCTGGACGTCCTGTTCCGTGCGGAACTGGCGTCTTTCCAACTCGTCACGCAAGGACTGAACGGTGCCCTTGAGGTGCCGAATCTCGGTTTCCGCCTTGTAGAGGGCGTCTGCCGAGACAAATTCCGGCCCGGCGGCGGCAAGCGTTCCACCACCGTGCGCATCGGCCTGTGATCTCACAAGTCGCTGGCTTTCAATCATCCCCTAATCCGGTTCTCCTCACCCCGTCCGATGATCCGGCGGCAACCCTATGCGTGTCAAGGCACGGCCCCGGAGACAATAACCGAGATGATAGGTCAACAAAAGCGTATAAACCTTTGAAGTAAAGCCGTATCCCGTGAATATTTCGCTAATATTCGAGGTCTGTCGCACGCCTGCGGCTTGCATTTTCAAGCGCGACTTGATCCGCTCGATCATTGCAGCCCCGCGATTACCCTTCTCAACGACGTACGCGAAGACTTTCTCGAAGACCTTCGGGTGGATGTAGCTCGGCAGTCCGGACGTCACGTTCTCGCTTTCGGAAATAAGAAAAACGGTCGGCGTGCCGAACACCGGCGTCTGCTTGGCATTGTCAGCCTGGCCGGCGATCCGCTTTCTTGCCGGCCGGACGGTCCAGGACGTCGCGAACCTTCTTGGCAAGATCGAATTTCCGGAAGGGTTTCTGGATCAGAATTCCGCCGCCCACCCATTCGCTCCGGTCAAAGGCCGCGTTGTCGGTGTAGCCGGACATGTACATGACCTTGATGGCGGGCCGCAGCCTTCTGGCCTGGCGGGCAACCTCGGCCCCCAGAAAACCGCCGGGCAGAACGATGTCCGTGAGCAAAAGATCGATCCGGGCATCGGAGCGGAACAGGTCCAGGGAAGCGGGCCCGTCGCTTGCTTCCAAGGTCTGGTAGCCGAGTGAGGAAAGCAACGATACGACAAGCTTGCGGACTTCCACATCATCCTCGACGACCATGACGACTTCGTCCGGGGAAGTCGCCCCGCGAATGTCTTCTTGGATCACAGTGGCTTCCACCTCGGCCCGGCTTCTCGGAAGGTGCAATTTGACGCTCGTACCGACACCCTCCTCGCTGGAGATCGCAAGATGACCGCCGGATTGTTTGGCGAAGCCGAACACCATGCTGAGGCCGAGGCCCGTCCCTTCCTTGGTCGTGTAAAACGGCTCGATTACCCGGCTGGCCACCTCTTTCGACATGCCGGTGCCGGTATCGGAAACAGACAAAACGACATATTCACCAGCCTCCAAATCGGTTTGTGTCTGCACATACGCCTCATCCAGCGTCACATTGAAGGTTTCGATCGCCAGCTTGCCGCCCTCGGGCATGGCGTCACGGGCATTGATGGCGAGGTTGAGCAAGGCATTCTCGACCTGGCCCGGATCGGCGTAGGCCGGCCACAGGTCCAACCCCTCGGAGGTCGTGACCTCGATGGTTTCGCCCAGGCTTCGTTTGAGAATTCCGGTCATACCGCGAACCTGGTCGCCGAGGTGAATACTTTCGGGATTCAATGTCTGGTTTCTCGAAAACGCCAGCAGGCGGTGGGTCAATTCGGCGCCGCGGTTGGCCGAACGGATGACGGCGGCCAGAAGTTCCCTTTCTTCGTCGCTCCGACCATCCGAGTATTCTTCAAGCAGTTCGGCGTTGCCCATGATGACCGAGAGCAGGTTGTTGAAGTCGTGCGATATTCCGCCCGTCAACTGGCCGATGGCCTCCATTTTCTGCGATTGGCGCAGCGCGTCTTCGGTCTGTTCAAGAGCCAAGGTCCGTTCGTCGACAAGTTCCTCCAAGTGGTCCCTGTACTTGGCCAATTCGTTCTGCGCGGTGGTCCTTTCGGCAACCCTGCCAAGCTGACCGCCGATGTGGCCTACCGTCGCCATCAGAAGTTCGTCGGGCTTTGCCGGATCGCGATCAAAAAACTCCAGAACGGCGACGATCTCGCCTGTCGCAATTACCGGAAACGCGAAAGCGCCTCGAACACCGATGTCGTCGGCCAATTTCGCCCTGGGAAAATTGGGGTCAACCGTCACGTCGACGATCCATGAAGGTTCGCCGCTGGCGAAAACACGGCCGGGGAGACCTTCGCCCAAGCCGAAATTGGTCGCCTCGGTCGCCCTCACAAACGAAGCAAAGGCATCCGGATCTTCGAGATGCCAGATACCGGACGGCACCAGCAATCCCGGATCGTATTCCGACACCAAGTAAACATGGCCGACAGGCCAGCCGGTGTAGTCGATCACGGTTTCGACACAGGTTCTTATGGCCTCCTCGAATTCAATGGCCTTGTTGGCGTCGATAGCGGTCTTACGCAGCAACAGCGCGAGATCGGATTTTTTCTTGTCCTCCTCCTCGGAGCGGCGTCTTTCGGTGATATCTCGGTTGACGCCGACCCTCGCGATCACGTCGCCTGATTCGTCGCGCAGCGGCATGACCGAGACTTCGAAGAACCTCACCTCGCCGTCCTTTCGCAGGATTTCGATTTCGCCGGCAAAGCTGCCGTCCATGTTCATGGACTCGGTTATCATTTGCATGGTCGTTCCGGGAACCGCGTCGTGGTGCACCTCGCTTGTGGGAAGTCCGGTCATTTCGCCCGGGCCGTAACCGAACATTTTCTCGGCGGCGGGATTGCAATCCATGATGGTGCCGTCCATGTCGGTCACGATAACGCCATCCGACATCTGTTTGTTGATGAGGGCCTGCAGTCGCAACCTGCGAATGGCTTCCTTTTCCTCCGAGTGGTCCGTTCCCGTCCCACGGTAACCCTTGAACCGGCCCGCCTCATCGAACAGGGGCTTACCGCTGACGGAAAAATAAACGACATGACCATCCGGGTGACGACGCGCGATTTCACGATCACGCATCGGCACATGCGCCTCCATGTCGGAAACCACGCTATTCCATTCCGTCGTCGGAAATTCGGGGTTGCCGACCTCACGAAGCGTCTTGCCGATGAATATCTCGGGTTTCAGACCGGTCACGCGTGAATGGTTTTCGCTCATCAGGGTAAAGCGCAGATCGGCGTCCGTTTCCCAGACCCAATCCGAGGTCGATTCGGCGAAATCCCGAAACCGCTCCTCGCTCTCCCGCAGCGCGCCCTCGGCAACTTTTAGGTCGGAAATGTTCGAGGAGATGGTCCCGACGGCTTCCACATCTCCCTTGTCGCCGTGGATGGGGAACTTGATCGTGTAGTAAGGCCGGTCGCCGTGGATGGTGGGATAGGTGACTTCGCGTCTGATGGTCGAGTCGGAATTGATGACTTCCTCATCGATCTTCTGGATGGCCTCTCCGATTTCTTCTCCAAACGTCTCGGTGAAGCTTTTGCCGATCACCTCGGACTTCGGCAGGCCAATGCTCGCGAGAAAGTTCTTGTTGACCTCAAGGTATTTACCGTCGAGATCCTTGACGTTGATATCGAGTGGCGCGCTGTCGACGATTGACTGAAGCAGGTCCGCATGTTGGCGGGCTGCCATTTCACCGTGCTTCAAAGCGGTGATGTCGATGAGAACAAGGAGACCGGCGTTGTCGGACGGATGCGGAAGGTGGTTGAGGAGACACCATGTTTCCGATCCGTCATCGCGGTAAAATTCGACCTCAAGCCCCGCCGAGTCGACCTGATCCAGGCGTTCCCGCGATAGCCGTTCCCTTAGTTCGGGATCGCGGATCAGATCGGTCAGGTTGGACAGGCTCTCCAAATCGTCCGGATGCTCGCACCCGAGAAGGTCCGCAAAACGCTGATTTGCCTCGATGATTTTTCCGTCCCGACGGCGGACATAGGCGACGCCAAAGTGCGACTGACCAAGCAGACTTTTGGTAACGCTGTCCACGCGCAGATTGGGCATGCTTCCATCCTGTTTCCGGCAGGTCCCCGACGCCGTCCAGAATCGCTACACATGCGCCCCTTGCAGCAAATTATAGGTATCAATTCCTTTGCATCCAACTCACCTCTGGGTGAATAAGGATTGCGTCAGTTCGGCCTAAGGAAGGTGTTGGCCCGAAATTGTCCGGTCGACATTTTCATGGAACCAGGATAGCCCCTGCTCGAAACGCCCGAAGGTCAACGTCTCATTGGCGCCGGAGCGGACACCCGCCTGCACCGACTCCGCCATATCGAAGTCCTCCTCCAGCGCGCCGAACAGGATATCGATATTCTTCTGCCAGTAGGCGGCGGCTTTGTGCGTATCCGGGTGTTCCGGCAGCAATACGTAGGCGTCCACAACGACCCCGTCGATGCCGTCCGGATAGCCGTGAAAGACGGCCATGTGATCGGGCTGAACCAAGACCATGGTATTGGGAAACAGCACGTAGAGGATGTTGGCGTGATCGCGGATCCGCCAGTTCTCGGCCGGCGAGTTCCGCAAATCCCTGATCGATTTCTTAGGAAACACCGTTCGCTGGTGCATGCCGAAGCGGTCATAGGTTCCGATATTGTTGAGGAACATCGGCGCGATGGTTGCGGCATGAGCGGAATTGACGTGGTACCCCTCAAGGAAGGTGTCGATCACAAGCTTCCAGTTGATACGCTTGGTGAAACGCCTGGGAGCATGGTGAACGTGGCTCTCCAGGCCGAAGCCCGAGAGTTCGCCGTCAAGCTCTCCCAAATAGTCGGCGACATCCAATTCGACGCCGGGCGTAGGGTGCACCCAGACGAACCCGTGACGCTCCTCCACGGCGAGCCTTTTCAGGCCATGTAGCTCGCGCGTGAGATCGGGGAATCCGGCGGCGCCGGGCAAGCCCACCAGTTCACCTTCCGTGTTGTAGGACCAGCCGTGATAGCGGCAGACGAAGTGTTTGCGCCCCCGGCCCTGCGCTTCCCACTCCAGACGCGCGCCACGATGGCGGCAGACGTTGAGAAAAGCGTTGAGCCCGCCGTCCGCGCGCCGCACCACCAACAAGGGCTGGTCGCCGGCTTCGACCGTGAAGAAATCGCCGCTGCCGGGGATTTGCGAGACGTGCCCCACCGCCCGCGGCAGGGTGCCGAAAACGATGTCCCGCTCCTTCTCGAAGCGCTCGGGATCGTAGTACCGGTCGACCGGCAGCTTCCCGGTTTCGCCGATCATGTCGGTCGAGCGTTCCTCGACATAGTCGAGGATGCGTTCGATCAGCCCGAGCTCGGTCTGCCTGTCCATCCGGATATTCTAGAACAATCCCTGGATCTGTCCCGCCTCATCGACGTTGATGTTGTTGGCCGCCGGCACACGGGGAAGGCCCGGCATCGTCATGATGTCGCCGCAAACGACGACGACGAATTCGGCTCCAGACGATAGGCGGATTTCCCGCACCGGGACGACGTGGTTGCTTGGCGCGCCCTTGAGCGACGGATCGGTCGAGAAACTGTACTGCGTCTTGGCGATGCAGACGGGATAGTGTCCGAAACCCTGGTCCTGCAGGTCGCTGAACTGATCGCGGACGCGCTGATCGGCGATGATGCCGCGGGCGCCGTAGAGGCGCTGGGCGATGGTCCGCACCTTTTCCCATAACGGCAGGTCGTCCGGATAGAGCAGGCGGAAGCCCTCACCCACGACACCCGGTTCCACGCCCTCGCGGTCGGCCAGCTTGACGACCGCTTCGGCCAAGCCTTCCGCCCCGGCACCGCCGTCGGCCCAGTGCGTGCACTCGTGGGCTTCGACGCCCAGTTCGGCGCAAGCCTGGTGGACGGCCGCGATTTCCTCGTCCGTGTCCTCCGAGAAGCGGTTGATGGCCACTGCGATGGGCACGCCGAAGGCATGCAGGTTCTCGACGTGGCGGGCGAGGTTGACACAGCCGTCCGTAACGGCCTGGACATCTTCTGTACCCAAGTCGCCCTTGGCCACGCCGCCATGCATCTTCAACGCCCGGATGGTCGCCACCAGCACCGCCGCCGAGGGCTCGAGGCCGGCCTTGCGGCACTTGATGTCGAAGAACTTCTCGGCCCCGAGATCGGCTCCGAAGCCCGCCTCGGTCACCACGTAATCGGCCATCTTCAGCGCCGTCCGGGTGGCGATTACCGAATTGCAGCCGTGCGCGATGTTGGCGAACGGACCGCCGTGAATGAAGGCCGGGTTGTTCTCCAGCGTCTGCACCAGATTGGGCATGAGGGCGTCGCGCAGGAGGGCCGTCATGGATCCTTCGGCCTTGATGTCCTTGGCGTAAATGGGCTCGCGCGTCCGTGTGCGGCCGACGATGATGTTGGCCAGGCGCCGCTTGAGGTCGTCGAGATCGGTGGCCAGGCAGAAGATCGCCATGACCTCCGACGCCACCGTGATGTCGAAGCCGTCCTCGCGGGGAAAGCCGTTGGCGACGCCGCCCAGCGAATTAACGACACTGCGCAGGGCCCGGTCGTTCATGTCGACGACGCGCTTCCAGGTGATGCGGCGTTCATCGATGTTGCTTTCGTTGCCCCAGTAGATGTGATTGTCCAGGAGCGCCGCCAGCAGGTTGTTAGCGGCGCCAATGGCGTGGAAGTCGCCGGTAAAATGGAGGTTGATGTCCTCCATCGGCACCACCTGGGCATGACCGCCGCCGGCCGCGCCGCCCTTGACGCCGAAGCACGGTCCGAGACTGGGCTCCCGCAGGCAGATCATGGTGCGCTTGCCCAGACGGTTGAGCGCGTCGCCGAGGCCGACGCTGGTGGTGGTTTTTCCCTCGCCTGCCGGCGTCGGCGTGATCGCCGTCACCAATATGAGCTTGCCGTCCTTGTTGCCCTCCAGCGACGCCAGAAACTCAGGGGTCACCTTCGCCTTGTGCTCACCGTAACGGTAGAGCGCCGATGCCGGAATATCCACCCTTTCACCGATCGCTTCGATCGGTTGCATCGATGCGCCGCGTGCAATTTCAATGTCGCTGCTCATATCGTCTCTCCGAAAATACCGCCCAACCCGGCACACTTGAGATCTGCCGAGGGCAACGCTAAAGCCCTAAATTTTTTGGCAATTACCAAAGTGCGACCGGACTATCGCCTATTTCCGCCATCGACGAAATGCCCAAGCTCATCCGAGCACCGAAAAACTGCTGTCGGCATTGATTTCGCGCAGGCGCGAAAAAGTCCTGCAGTCGAGGGTATGGCCGGTCATCGGCAGGTGAAATGCCATGGGTTCGGCGTCGTGGTTTTTACCGGCCTCGCAATAGTCGACCAGGGCGTTCATCAAGGCGCCGACGACGGGCGCGTTCTTGAACTGGTTGCCGCTGGTGCCGACCGCCATGTAATAGCCGTCGACGGAAGACCGATCGTAGATCGGCCCCCAATCCTCCGTCACGTCGTAGAGATCGACGACACCCCGCATGCGCGAGGGGATGCCGAGGCTGGGAATGCGCTGCGCCATGCGCAGGGCCTGGGTGGTCCACTGCTCGGAGAAATCCCGGTTGAAATCGTCGGGATCGACCCATTCCGGTTCGTCACAGGCCGGATCTTCGCTGCCGATAAGTATGTGGTTGCCGATTTCGGGGCGGCTGTAGACCGCCACATCGCTGTCGGAAACCACCAGGCCCTCCTCGCTGAAGGCGTACTCGGCGGGCGCCGGAACGTGCACGACTTCCTGGCGCAGGGCGCGCGTCGAAATTTTCATGTCGAGGTCTGCACCAGCCAGTTTGTTGATGCCGTTGGAATGGGGACCGGCGACGTTGATCACCACCGGCGCCTCCAATCGGCTGCCGTCGTCCAGCACGACGCCGCTCACGCGGCCGCCGTCTTTGGAAATCTCGACAACGCGTTTGTTGAAGAGATAGGCGGCGCCATGGGATTCCGCCGCACGTTGCAGGTTGTGGGTGGCGAGCTGGGGGTCGTTGATGTAGCCGCCGTTGGGAAAGAACACGGCGCCCGTCAACTCCCCGCCGGTGGGTTCGCCGAAATCGTCTGCTTCCCTGGTCTTGGCCGGGGCGTACCGGCGCATGTCGTAGACGGGTATACGGCGGCGAACGGCATCGGCGTCCCAATGCTCGTAGGCGATGGAAAGTTGATCCATCAAACGGCAGATGCCTTCCAGGTTACCGTTGTGCTCCGTTTTCATGACCATGCAGCCGGTTTCGCGCAACTCGGCAAGTCCGAGTTCGTCGCTGGTGCCGACATAGTCCGGCCAGGATTTCCAGTGGAAATAGCTCTCGTAGGCAAGAGCCGTACCGTCGAGCGTCGAGTAGTAAGTCCGGATGATGGCGCAGGAGGCGCCGGTCGAGCCGTGACCCGCCGCCGGCAGCATGTCAACGTTGACCGTCTTTTTGCCCGCCTTGGACATCTCGAATGCGATGGCAGAGCCGATCACGCCGGCACCGATGATGACGGCATCAAAGCTGTTCGACATATGTCTCTCCCGACCAAATTGTACAATTTGGAATGGTAGGGCGTTGCCGTGAATTTTGAAATTCTTTAACCGGAAAAGCCGTGATAGCGTCGCTTCATAATTCGACGGAATGTTGTGCCGCAGGGGGTGGACTAGGTGACAAGACGTGGAAGGTCGAGGCGAAAGGCTGAAGCGGCGGATGCGGGTGGCGGCGCTTCCGGCATCCGTCAATTGCCCTATCGTCAACTCCGCAATCCGTATCCGCCTGTCGGCTTGTTGTCCGACGACGAAGTCGAGAGCATCCACAACGCCTCCCTCGACGTTCTTGAAGACATCGGCGTCAACTTCCTGCTGGATGAAGCCCGCACCCTGCTTAAGGACGCCGGTGCCGATGTCGAGCCCGACGGCCCCCGCGTCCGCTTCGACCGGCAACTGGTCGAGAGCCTGATTTCCGAAGCCCCCGCATCGTTCACCGCACACGCCCGAAACCCGGCGCACAATTTCGAGTTCGGGCCCGGCTTCATCAATTTTTCCATGATCGCCAGTCCACCCAATGCCAGCGACATGGACGGCGGGCGGCGGACCGGTAACTTCGAGGACTTCTGTAATCTGGGCCGCCTGGGCCAGAGCCTCAATATCGTCAATCAGTTCGGCGGCTATCCGGTTGAGCCCATCGATCTTCATCCCGGCATCCGTCACCTCAAGGCCGAAAGCGAGCTTTACAAAATCTCGGACAAATTCGGCGCCGGTTACTGTCTTGGGCGTGAACGCATCCGAGATTCCATCGAGATGGCCCGCATCGTCCGCGGCGTCAGCACGGAACAAATGCTGGCGGAGCCGTCCGTCCATTCGACGGTCAACGCCAATTCCCCCCTGCAATACGACAAACCCATGCTGTCCGGCATCATGGAAATGGCGCGGCTGAGGCAGCCCGTCGTCATTACGCCATTTACGCTGGCCGGCGCCATGGCGCCCGTGACGCTGGCCGGCGCCGTCGTGCAGCAGAACGCCGAAGCGCTGGCCGGGATGGCTTTCGTCGAGACCGTCAATGCCGGCTCACCCGTCGTTTATGGCGGCTTCACCTCCAACGTCGACATGCGCTCAGGCGCGCCCGCCTTCGGTACGCCGGAATACGCCAAGGCCGTGTTCATCGGCGGGCAACTGGCGCGGCGCTACGGCGTGCCCTACCGGTCCTCCAACGTCAACGCCTCCAACGCGCCGGACGTGCAGTCGGCATATGAATCGCAGATGTCTATCTGGCCTTGCATGATGGCGCAGGCGACGCTGGTCAAGCATGCGCTGGGCTGGCTCGAAGGTGGACTTTGCGCCTCCTTCGAAAAAGTCATCATCGATGCCGAAATGCTGCAGATGGCTTCTGAATTTCTTCAGCCCATCGCCATCAACGACGATGAGTTCGGCCTGCCCGCCATGCAGGAGGTTGGCCCCGGCGGCCATTACTTCGGCGCGGCCCACACCATGGAACGGTATGAGACCGCGTTCTACGCGCCCATACTTTCGGATTGGCGAAACTTCGAAACCTGGTCCGAGGGCGGTTCTCTCGATGCGACGCAACGGGCCAACACCATCTTCAAGCAGTTGCTTCGCGAATTCGAACCGCCGCCGATGGATCCGGCCATAAGGGAAGAACTCGATACCTTCGTGGCCAAGCGCATCGAAGAAGGCGGCATTCCGACGGATTTCTAGCAAAGGGTATTTGGTATGAAAACTCAGGCTCAGGTCGTGGTGATCGGCGGCGGCGTCGTCGGCTGCAGCGTTCTCTATCACCTCACCAAATTCGGCTGGAAGGACGTGCTGCTTATCGAACGCTCCGAACTCACGTCAGGCTCGACCTGGCACGCCGCCGGTGGCTTCCATACCCTGAATGCCGATCCCAACATCGCTGCGCTGCAGGGATACACCATCAAACTCTACAGGGAGTTGGAGGAGATCAGCGGCCAGGCTTGCGGGCTGCACCATGTCGGCGGCATCACTATCGCCACCGACAACGACCGCATGGATTACCTCAAAGCCGAACGCGCCAAGCACCGCTACATGGGCCTGGAAACAGAAATCCTCGGTCCCGATGAAATCAAGGAGTTCTGCCCGGTCGTCAATACCGACGGCATCGTCGGTGCGCTCTACGATCCACTGGACGGTCATCTCGATCCTTCGGGAACGACCCACGCCTACGCCAAAGCCGCCCGGATGCAGGGCGCCGAAATCAGCTTGCGCAATCACGTCAAGGAACTGGTGCGGAAGTCCGACGGCACCTGGGACGTGGTGACCCAGGAAGGCACCGTCAATACCGAGTATGTCGTCAATGCCGCCGGGCTGTGGGCGCGCGAAGTGGGCGAGATGGCCGGTCTCAACCTGCCCCTCCATCCCATGGAACATCAGTACCTCGTCACAGACGATATTCCGGAGGTCTATGAGCGCGACAAGGAACTGCCGCACGTCATGGATCCCAGCGGCATGAGCTATTTTCGCCAGGAAGGACGCGGTCTCGTCATCGGCATTTACGAACAGGCTTGCGATCCCTGGGCGGTCGACGGCACGCCCTGGGATTTCGGACACGAACTTCTGCCGGACAATCTCGAGCGCATCGCAGATTCGCTGGAGATGGCCTACCACCGGTTTCCGGTGCTGGAAAAAGCCGGCATCAAGACTGTCATCAACGGCCCCTTCACCTTTGCGCCGGACGGCAATCCGCTGGTCGGTCCGGTACCGGGTTTGCCGGGCTACTGGTGCGCCTGCGCCGTGATGGCGGGTTTCAGCCAGGGCGGCGGCGTCGGCCGCACCGTGGCCGAGTGGATGATCGAAGGCGAACCATCGTCAGACGTCTTTGCCATGGACGTTTCCCGCTTCGGCGATTACTGCACCCGCGCCTACACCAAAGTGAAGGTGACGGAAAACTACCAGCGCCGTTTCGCCATCTCCTACCCCAACGAGGAATTGCCGGCCGGACGCCCCCTCCGCACGACGCCGGCCTACGGCGTCTGGAAAGCGCAGGGCGCGGTCTTCGGTTCCGGTTACGGGCTGGAACACGTCAACTATTTCGCCCGCCCCGGCGACGAGGATTTTGAAATCCCGTCCTTCCGGCGCTCCAACGCCCACGACGCGGTGGGCGAAGAATGCCGCGCCGTGCGTACCGCTGTGGGCATCAACGAAATCCACAACTTCGGCAAATACGAAGTCACGGGACCGGGCGCCGAGGACTGGCTCAACGGTCTCTTGGCCAACCGGATGCCGAATGTCGGCCGCATCGCGCTCAGCCCCATGCTCAATCCCATCGGTAAACTAATCGGCGATCTGACGATCTCTCGGCTCGAAGAGGAACGCTTCCAGATCGTCGGATCGTTCGGCGCGCAGGCCTACCACATGCGTTGGTTCCTCTCTCACCTGCCGGACAGCGGTGTCGCGATCCGCAACGTCTCGCTCGACCGAATTGGTTTCCAGATCGCCGGCCCCAACGCCAAGGAATTGCTGTCGCGCGTGACACGGGCCGACGTCTCGACCGAGGCCCTCCCGTTCCTGTCCGTGCAGCAGATGGATGTGGGCAATGCGCCCGCCATCGTCTGCCGCATTTCCTATACCGGCGACCTGGGGTACGAAATCTACGTCCCCACGGACTATCAGGTGGCGTTGTATGAAGCCCTTGCCGACGCCGGAGCCGACCTCGGGCTGAAGCCCTTCGGCATGCGTGCCATGATGTCGCTGCGGCTGGAGAAGGGTTTCGGCTCGTGGCTGCGGGAATACAAGCCCGACTACACGCCGGCGGAGACCGGGCTCGACCGCTTCGTGCGCTTCCAGAAGCCCGAGTTCATCGGCCGCGATGCCGCCGTGGCGGAACGTGACAACCCGCCCGCCCGGCGCCTGGTCACGATGGTCGTCAAGGCCGACGATGCCGACGTCTGGGCCGACGAGCCGATCTGGCGCGATGGCGAGGTTGTCGGTTTCGTCACCTCCGGCGGCTACGCGCATTTTGCTGAGAAAAGCGTCGCCCTGGGTTTCGTGCCGTCGGAAATGATCGAGGACGGCGCAAGGTTTGAAATCGAAATCCTCGGTGATTTGCGCCCCGCACACATCATCTCCGAACCGCTGTTCGATCCCCAGGCAGAACGAATGAGGGGTTAGGAATACATTCCCCGCGCCTAACCCGGGGTCGCATTCCCAAATTGGAATAACTATACTTCGCGCACTATTCTGGGGGGAAAGGTACGCGCTGGATGAACGAAGGTGGCGTTCACAAACGCTTGTCGGCCGTCATCATGGCCGACGTGGCGGATTACACCAAATTGATGGAGGAGGATTCCGATGCCACTGTCGCGGCCTGGAAAGCCGCGCGCTCAACAATCATCGATCCCGCCATCGCCGCTCATTCCGGACGTATCGTCAAACACACGGGCGACGGCTTCCTGGCTGAATTTTCGACCATTGAGAGGGCGGTCACCTGCGCCATCGCAATGCAGCTGCACCTGAAGAAATGTCCGCTCAAATTCCGCATGGGCATCAACCTCGGCGACATCATCGACGACGGGGAGGACATTCACGGTGAAGGCGTCAATGTAGCGGCCCGTATCGAAGGCCTCGCCGCGGCCGGCGGCATTTGCATATCGGGCGACGTCTACAATCAGGTCCAGAACAAACTGACCCACCGCGTGGAAGACCTTGGCGAAGTCGAGGTCAAGAACGTCTCCGGCCCGGTGCGCGTGTACCGCATCCTGTTGAAAAGTTCGCAGGCCGGCGGTTCGCAGCGACCCGGTCGCACCTGGCTGTGGCTCGCCCTTGCCGCCGCCGTGGTATTGGCGGCAGTCGCTGGAGGTGAAGCCTGGTGGCGTCAGGACCAGAAATTCGTTGCCGAATCCGGCCAATCTGACGGCGCCCCGACCGAGGTGGCCGAAAAGCCGTCAATCGCCGTCCTGCCCTTCAACAACATGAGCCAAGATGAAAGCCAGGAATACTTCGTCGACGGCATGACCGAGGACCTCATCACCGACCTCTCCCAGGTCTCCGGCCTGTTCGTGATCGCGCGCAATTCGACGTTCACCTACAAGGGCCGACCGGTGAAAGTGCAGGACGTGGGCCGCGAACTGGGCGCCAAGTACGTGCTTGAAGGCAGCGTGCGAAAAGTGGGCAACCGGGTTCGGATCAACGCCCAGTTGGTGACGACCAAAGACGGTCACCACGTCTGGGCCGAACGCTTCGACCGCGACATGACCGACGTCTTCACCCTGCAGGACGAGGTGACTCGAAACATCGTCAGCGCGCTGGCGGTCAAGTTGACGGGCGGGGAGCAAGAGCGGCTCGAACGGCAAAGGGAGGCGACACCGGAAGCTTACGACGCTTTGTTGCGGGGCCTCGATCTGCTGCGGCGGTTTACGCCGGAAACCAATGCCGCTGCACTGGAGCAGTTCGAGCGTGCCGTCGCCCTTGATCCGACTTACGCGCGGGCCTATGCCAACGTCGCGTTTACCTTGGCCAACAACGTGCTGGTGGGGTGGGTTCCAGACCGGCAGCGGAATTTGGAACTGGCGCTCGAATGGGCGTCGAAGGCGTTGGAACTGGATCCATCCGTGCGTCAGGTGCACTTCGCCCTGAGCACGACATACATGCTGTTGAATCAGCACGAAAAATCGATCGCCGCGGCAATGCGTGCCATCGAGGTCGATCCAAACTATGCGGACGGCTATGGTCAGCTCGCCAACGTGCAGACGTATGCGGGTCAGCCGGAAGACGGGCTGAAGGCCCTCCGCGCCGCCCAGAAACTGGATCCCCTTTACCCCTTCTTCTATGTGCTGATCGAAGGGCGCGCCCGGTTCCAGATGCGCCGCTATGCGGAGGCGGCGGCCTTGTTCGAGGACGTCTCACGACGCAATCCGCACTTCATCCCGGGGCGACTTTATCTGGCTTCCACCTATGCCCATTTGGACCGGCTGGAGGAAGCCGACTGGGAAGTGCAGGAAGCACTCATCCTGGAACCTGCCTTGACGTTGAAGAACGTCTCTGAGCGCGCGCCCTTCAAGAAACCCGAGGATCGTGCGCAATACATTGAGGGATTGCGTCAGGCCGGACTGCCGGAATAGCGGTTTCAGCAGAGCTTCGGCGCGCCGCCCGCGGTCGCTCCCCGGCCGAAAACCAGGTTTTCGATGTTGGCCCAGTAGGCCGCCGCCTCGCACATGGGACAGGGGCTGGAGGACGAGTACATCGTGCAACCGCTCAAGTTCCGGCTGCCGGTCCGCCGGGCGGCGTCGCGAATTGCCTCCATTTCGGCATGGGCCGTGGGATCCTTGTTGAGAACCACCAGGCTCTGGGATTGGCCGACGATCCTGCCGTCCCGAACGATGACCGCGCCGTACGCCTGATCGCCGCTATTCTCCGCTTGTCGTCGCATTTCGAACGCGCGAGCTATGAAAGCCTCCGCGTCGGCCTTAGGCGGCTGGACGATTGGCTCGCTCTGAAGGGAATGGGAAGTCGCCCGACGGTTCCAGAACGCGGGAAGGACGAAGGCCCCCCAGCCAACCGCGCCGAGCAGCGCACGCCGCGGTAGTCCGTATTTGGCTCCCGCTTCCAACGACCCTCGCCTATTTGTTGCCGGGCAGCACCGGGGTGTCGAGGGGTGCGAACATGTATTGCCGGATGACGTCGCGGTATCCGTCAAATACGAAGCCGTCGTTTTCCTTCCGGAACTCCTCCTTCATCGATGCGTAGTAGGCAGGCAGGTGATACCAGGCCATGCCTGGCTGATCGTGGTGGGCCACGTGCAGGTTGTTGTTGAGGTACAACAACGCCATCAGCGTCGGGCTCTCGACCGTGGCGGTGCGGTGATCGGGATCCGCCGCCGCCCGGTGCTCAGTGTAGGAGCGCATGAGGGTGAGCCCCAATCCCGGATAGGCGAAACAGAGGACGTAAAGCCAGATCGGCATGCCGCAGACGGCGCTGACCCAATAAAGCACGCCGGTCACCAATACCGCATGGCTGATCCAGGCGCCCAGGTGCCTGAGGTCGCCGCGCATGAGCTGACGCAATTCCTCCAGCCAAAAGCGGGTTATGGTGATGGCGACCCCAACCGTCAGCCGGCCGATGAGCATGTTGTTTATGACGTTGATGAAGCGCAAGACGCGCGGCATATTTTCCCAGGTCTCGGCATCGAAATAGAACGATTCGGGATCCTCTCCCGGGATCGTCAGTATTTCCTTGGTGTGATGCTTGATGTGCGTCGCGCGGTAGATCGAGTAGGGAATGAACAGCCCGAGCGGCGCGTAGCCCAGGAGATCGTTGAGCCAACGCAGGCGGGTCGGGTGCCCGTGGATGACCTCGTGCTGGAGAGAATAATACCAGCCGGAAAACCATGCCCCCAGGGGGAAGAGCAGCCACCAGGGCAGCTCCATGCCGTACCAAGTGGTGGTTAGCCACCCTGCGTAGACGGCTACGATCAAAGCCCAGGTCGGAGCTTCGAATTTCGGCGTTTCAAATTGTCGTGAAGATCGTTGAGTATCGACTTCGCCTTGAATACTCGCCTGCTTTTCCAAATTTGTCATCGCTTAACAGCGACCCGCGGTTTTTCGCCCCTTTTCGCCCCTTGATGATCGCCGGTCGCACCCTTCAATTGAGATTTCTCCAAACGATTTATTGTGCACCCGTTTTGGAATTTTAAGAACTAAAAATTGTGGTAGGTCGATCAGATTTTTCGGCACAAAATGCGGCTGAATTAATGAGGGACGCACGATGGGCCGGCTGGCCAGCTTATCCATGTACGATCTGCCGGAATTGCGGACCGCCACTGAACGTTGGTGGCAAGGCTTAGCCGGTCACTTCCGCGACACTGGGGTTGCGGATGTCCCCGATTTGCTCTCAGTCTCACCGGCCGACCGCGATGTCCTCTGGCTGTCGCCGAACTTGATTTTTTCCCAAACCTGCGGTTATCCCCTAGCCCGGCGGCTGGGCGATCGGGTCAAGCTGATTGCGACACCTTGCTACGACGCACCCGGCTGCGAAGGCCCCAACTACCGGAGTTTGCTCGTGGTTCGGCAGGAAACCGAGGCCGAAGACCTGGCTGCCCTGGCGCCCTGCCGGGTCGCGGTAAACGGGTTCGATTCGCACTCCGGTTGGAACGCGATGAAAAAACATGTCGATCCCTTGGGCGGGTGGGAACGGGTCTTCCCGGAAACCCTGGAAAGCGGCGGGCACGTGCTGAGCATCGACATGGTGCGGGAGGGGAAAGCCGACGTCGCGGCCATCGACTGCGTTACCCACGCTTTGACGTCGGACACAACGCCCAAGCGGCTGGCCGGCACGCGGGTGCTTGAAGCGACGGCAACGGCACCGGGGCTACCCTACATTACCGCAAACGCGGTTTCCGACGCGGAGGTCGAACTGATGCGGCAAGGCCTTTCACGGGCAATCTCCGACCCCGCCTTGGCGGAGGTGCGGGCCAGTCTCCGCCTGGTTGGTTTCGAAGTCCTTCCCCCGGACGTTTACGTCAAAGCCATGAATTGAAATCATAAATTTCCGATTTGCCCCGTATCCGACCCTCTTCACCGTATTTCCGACGCTAAAGGCCGGCCTGATTTGACTCTGATCCCGCGACCCGTCACGATGTTTGGGTCGAACAAGACAATAATGAACAAATGGATGCTGGGGGGCTTCCAACGACGCCAAACAAGAGAATCTCACCGGCTCAGCCCCCGTCCACGCGGTCATGCCTTGTCAAATGGCGCGTTGGCATCACCATTGGTTAATAAGGGAACAATTCGCAGGGAGGCGATGACCATGTCCGACGACAAACAAAAAGTACATCCGATAATCCCGGAAATGCGCGAGCAGCTTCGCAGAGGCGAAATTACGCGCCGCGATTTTCTATCCACGGCGACGCGCCTCGGTCTTTCGGCGGCGGCGGCCTACGCCATGGCCGGCTCGGTCATGAACCCGGCCATGCGGCAGGCGCAGGCGGCAACGCCGAAAATGGGCGGCAACTTGCGCGTTTCGATGAACGTCAAGGAAATCACCGACCCGGCCACGTACGACTGGTCGGAAAAAGGCAATGTGGCCCGCCAGATCATCGAACCCCTGGTGGAGATCAACAAGGACAACATTGCTTCGCCGAAACTGGCGGAAAGCTGGTCGGCTTCCGAAGATCTCAAGACCTGGACCTTCAAGCTGCGCCGCGGCGTCAAGTGGTCAAACGGAGATGACTTCGGCGCTGACGACGTGATCTTCAACTTCCAACGCTGGCTCGATCCCAAGACCGGATCGTCGAACCAGGGTCGCTTCAGCTCGATGACCAAGAAGGTCAAAACGGGCAAGAAGGACAAGGACGGCAAGGACGAAATGTCCACGGTCATGGCCGACGGGGCGCTCGAGAAGGTCGATAACCACACTGTCCGGTTCCATCTCCAGCGTGCCGACCTCGCATTGCCCGAGAGCCTGGGCGACTATCCGGCGCAGATCGTGCACCGCCGCTTCGCGGACGAAGGCGGCGATCTCAGCAAGAATCCTGTGGGCACCGGCGCCTTCAACCTGAAGGAGTTCAAGGTGGGTGAAAAAGCCGTTCTGACGAAGAAGAAGGGCTATTGGGGCGGCGACGCCTACCTCGACCAGATCACCTACATCGATCACGGCGACGATCCCGCTGCCCAACTGGCGGCACTAGCTTCCGACCAGGTCGATACAAACTACCAAACGTCGGTCGAACAGACAGGCGCCATCAAGGCCATCCCGCATCTCCAGCTCTTCCAAGCGGTCACGGCGCAAACCGGCGTGGCGCGCATGAAGATGGATACCAAGCCCTTTGACAACCAGCACCTGAGGCAGGCGATTCTCGCTTGCATCGACCATCAGAAATGGCTGGACATCGTCTACCAGGGTCTGGGCGCGCCGGCGGAAGATCACCATGTGGCGCCGGTTCATCCGGAATATGCCGATCTTCCCAAGCCCAAGCAGGACTACGCCAAGGCCAAGGAGCTGCTGGCCAAGGCCGGTCATGCCAACGGCATCGATCTGCGCATCGATTGCGTTGCCAACCCGACCTGGGAGCAGAACGCCGTCAAGGCGCTGGTTGAGATGTGCAAGCCCGTCGGCATCAACGTCGCCATCAACATTATGCCGGGCGGAACGTATTGGGACCGCTGGATGACCACGCCTTGGGGCTTCACGGCCTGGACGCACCGTCCGCTGGGCGTGCAGGTTCTCAACCTCGCCTACCGTACGGGCGTGGCCTGGAACGAATCATCCCACGCCAATCCGGAGTTCGACCGTCTGCTCGATGTGGCCGGCGGCCTCACCGACGTCAACGAACGCCGCAAGGTCATGGCCAAGCTGCAGACCATCATGCAGGAAGACGCCGTCATCGCGCAGTGCTTCTGGCGCTCGGTCTTCGTTACGGCCAACAAGCGGGTCCAGGGTCTCTATGCCCAGGTCGCCCTTGAGCACCACTACAACAGGGTGTGGCTGTCGTAAGTATCGAATTGGGGCGGGAGGAAATTCTCCCGCCCCGTTTCGAATGCGTATCCCCATATGCTGATTTTCATCCTTAAGCGCCTCGGCGCCATGGTGGTCACGATGATCGTCGTGTCCATCCTGCTGTTCCTGGCGCTCGAATTCACGCCGGGCAACGTCGCAACCATGGTGCTCGGCCCCTATTCCAGTGAGGAGCAGCGCCAGATTTGGCTCGAGGCCAACGGCTACTTCGAGCCCTTGTACGTGCGCTACTTCTCGTGGCTGGGCAATTTCGTTACCGGCGATCTCGGCCAATCGGTCCGCTTCAAGGTGCCGGTTGCTGACGTCTTGTGGCCTCGGCTTGCCAATACCGCCATCCTGGGCGGTCTCACCTTCGCCATCATGATCCCGCTGTCGATGGTGCTGGGCATCCTGGCCGGCATGCGCGAAGGCTCCAAGCTCGACCGCACGATTTCCGTGACAAGCATCATCACCACCTCGATTCCCGAATTCGCCAGCGCCGTTTTCGTCGCGGCGATCTTCGTGTTCTGGCTGAAATGGCTGCCGGGCACGAGTTCCATGGCCGCCGGCTTCGATCTCACCCAACTTGTACTGCCGGTGATGGTGCTGGTGATTTACGATTTCGGCTACGTCGCCCGCATGACCCGCGCCTCCATGGCGGAGGTCATGACGACGCAATATATCCGCACCGCCGTCCTGAAAGGATTGCCTTACCACAAGGTCATCCTCAAGCACGCCTTGCGCAACGCGCTGATCGCGCCGTTCACCGTGATCATGCTGCAGATCAACTGGCTGCTGTCGGGCGTCATCGTGGTCGAGTTCTTCTTTGCCTATAAAGGCTTCGGGGCGCTGCTCCTGGAGGCCTCTCTCAATAAGGACATCTTCGTCATCGAAGCATGCGGCATGATCGCCGTCTTTGTTGCCGTCTCAACTCAGGTGTTGGCCGACATCGGCTACACCTACCTCAATCCTCGGATCAGGTTCAGCTAGAGGACGATGTGACCGACCATGCCATCCAAAGTCAGTCAGCGGGCGCGGCCCTGATGCGCGCGATCAAGTCCTTCGGCCTTTTGCGTGAGAGCGGCGTCGGCATGGTCGGCGTCGGTTTGATTTTGTTCTGGGTGCTGGTCGCCATCTTCGCCCCACTGCTGGCGCCCTTCGATCCCAACGCGACGATCATGCCGTTCGCCAAGATCGGCACGCCCAATCCCGCCGGCGGCACCTTCTGGCTCGGCACCGACCACATCGGGCGGGATATCCTGTCGCGCCTGATCTGGGGTTCGCAGACGGTCCTCCTTTATGCGCCGCTGGCGACCCTGTCGGCCTATGTCGTCGGCATCCTGATGGGTTTGGCCGCGGGCTACTTCCGCGGTTATGTCGACGGCATCCTCTCGCGCGTCGCCGACATCATCCTCTCCTTCCCGGTGCTGGTGCTCTACATCATCATCATCGCGACCTACGGCGCCTCGGGCATCAACATCATCATCGCCATCACCTTCGCCTCCTCGCCCGGCATCATGCGTATCGTGCGGGGGCTGGTGCTGGATCTGCGCAACCGCGATTACGTGGCAGCCGCCCAGACCCGCGGGGAGACCGCTTGGTACATCATGCTGATCGAGATCCTGCCCAACGCGCGCGGGCCCTTGATCGTCGATGCCTGCCTGCGCCTCGGTTACGTCATCATCACCATCGGTGTGCTGGGGTTCTTAGGTCTCGGCCTGCCGCCTCCCGATCCCGATTGGGGTGGCATGATCAACGAGGCGCGCGCCATGGCGCTGGCCTTCCCGCACATGACGGTCATTCCCTGCATCGCGATTTCGTCGCTGATCCTGGGCTTCAACCTGCTGGCCGACGGCCTGCGCGAGATTTCGATTAGGGATTAGGGCCCATGCTGGACAGATCCGACGCGCCGCTGCTGGAAATCCGGGGCCTCTGCATATCCTATTTCACCCGCGCCGGCGAAATTCCGGCGGTGGTCGATTTTTCCTGCGATTTGCATGCCGGCGAGAGCATCGGACTGGTGGGCGAATCGGGTTGCGGCAAGTCGACCGTCGCCATGGCCATCATGCAGTACATGGGCACCAACGGCGGTATCGTCGGCGGCACCATCAAGTTCAAGGGCCGCGACCTCAACACGCTCTCGGACGAGGAACTCCGTGAACTGCGCGGTTCCGAGATCGCCATGGTCTATCAGGAGCCCATGGCGGCGCTAAACCCCAGCCTCACAATCGGCAGCCAGTTGAAGGAAGTGCCGATGACCCATGAGGGTGCGTCGGACGAGGAGGCCTACAAGCGCGCGGTTCAAATGCTCTCCGACGTCAAGCTGCCGGACCCCGAGCGCGTCATGGCGGCCTATCCGCACCAGATTTCGGGCGGACAGCAACAGCGCGTCGTCATCGCCATGGCGCTGCTCTCCAATCCGTCGCTTCTGCTGCTGGACGAACCGACCACGGCGCTCGACGTCACCGTCGAGGCGGGCATCGTTGAACTGGTTTCTGAGCTGGCCGACAAGTTCGGCACGGCCATCCTCTACATCTCCCACAACCTCGGCCTGATCCTGGAAACCTGTGACCGGGTCTGCGTGATGTATTCCGGCGAGGTCGTGGAGGAAGGCCACATCGACTCGCTTTTCACCTGGCCGCGCCATCCCTATACCCACGGCCTCTTCGGTTGCATCCCCCTGCCGCACGCCGACAAGAACGCGCGACCCCTGGTGCCGATCAAGGGACAGCTCCCGTTGCCGCACGAACGTCCCGACGGCTGCAATTTCGGACCGCGCTGCGAGTATTTCGAAGCCGGCCGCTGCGACAAGGGCATCATCGGCATGGACAACATTCCCACCAGCGCCGAAGGCCATAACGTGCGCTGTACCCGCTGGAACGAGATCACGCCGGAGGATGCCGTGGCGAAGGGCGTCGCCAAGGAAGCCCGGCCGCCGGGCGAGGTCGTCCTGCGCGTCGCGGCCATGAAGAAGTACTACGAGGTTCACGACCGTTCCCTCTCCGCCATGATCTCGGGCGAGAGCATCCGGCACGTGAAGGCGAACGAAGCCCTCGACTTTACCGCCCGGCGCGGCGAAACCGTTGCCATCGTCGGGGAATCGGGTTGCGGCAAGTCGACCTTCGCCAAGGTGCTGATGGGTCTGGAGACGGCGACGGAAGGCAAAGTCGACCTCGACGGCGCCAACATTGGGGACATGCCCGTGCAGGAGCGCTCTCCCGAGCAGTTGGGTTCGCTGCAGATGGTGTTCCAGAACCCCAACGACACGCTCAACCCGAGCCACACCATCGGCGGCCAGATCACCCGCGTGATCCGTAAGTTCGGCGTCGAGACCAACAAGACCAAGGCCACGGAGCAAATGCTCAAGCTGCTGGATACCGTCAAGCTTCCGCGCGATTTCGCCAGACGCAAGCCCCGCCAGCTCTCGGGCGGCCAGAAGCAGCGCATCGGCATCGCCCGCGCCTTCGCCGGCAACCCCGCCATGGTGATCGCCGACGAGCCGGTTTCGGCATTAGATGTTTCCGTTGCCGCCGCGGTTACCGAACTCCTCATGGACATTCAGCGCGAGAATCAGACGACGCTGTTGTTCATCAGCCACGACCTCTCGGTCGTGCGCTACCTCTCGGACCGGGTCGTCGTCATGTACCTCGGCCAGATCATGGAACGCGGCGCCACCGACGAGGTTTTCGCACCGCCCTATCATCCCTACACGGAGGCGCTCCTCTCTGCGGTGCCAATCGCCGACCCTGAGGTGTCAAAGCGGCACATCGTGCTGGAAGGCGCCCTGCCCAGCGTCCTCAATCCGCCCAAGGGCTGCCCCTTCGCCTCGCGCTGCCCGCGCAAGCTGGGCGACATCTGCGACAACGAGGTGCCGCCGGTACAGGAAGCCGCGGAGCGCCACATCATCGCCTGCCATATTCCGATGGAAGAGTTGCGCGAGGTCGAACCGGTCATTACCGTACCGGATCGGGAGTTTGCGTAATTTAGATTCGAGCTTATTCCATGCCGACAATTTTGCCTCAACAGCAGTTGCTGCTGGAACTCATCATATTTTCAGGCGACATCGGCGTGCCGGAAGTGGACGACGCCTCGATCTTCTTCCGCACCATGAACGAGTGCAAGGCCAATGGCTGGATCAACGTGAGCCATTTCGGCGCCAATCTGCAGAAGCTCAGCATCACGGATCTCGGCCGCAAAGTCGCTGCGGAAGGCAAGGCCATCCACTCAACATCAAGTTCCGCTGATTGAACTTCAAGGGTCTGGTTTTAACCCCGACAGCAAGCCAGCGGCCAACAGGTATGTGACAGCGGCGGCTCCGACAACGCCGGAAAATCCGATGTGGATGGCGAGGATAACAGCCAGTACGGAGCTGATGACCGAGAAACAGCCGTTAACCCCCCAGGCCCAGGGCACCAGTTCGGGCAAGCTTCCGGATACCCGAGCGAGGCCGAGCGGGAACGGCATTCCCATGAGGAACGCCAACGGCGCAATGAGGATGAGCACGACGGCCGATTTTACCGTCCCCGACAAGGCTGCCATCACACCGAACAAGGACGGTAAGACGGCGATGTAACCGACCGAAAGCACCGCGATGCCCAAGACCACGATGGTGATCGAACCGGCACGCCCGAAACGGCTTCCGGCGACGCGTTTTTCAAACCCCGGCGCGGCAATGCTGCCCATACCGGCAAATGCCAGGAATCCGGTCAAGGCAAGTGCAACGGCGAAGATGGGATGGCCGAGGAACAGGACGAAGCGCTGAATGAAGGCGATTTCGACGAAAAGAAACGCCAGACCGAGGCAAAGGAAGTAACCCAGTACGCGCCAACCCGCCGGTGTCGGAGCGAAACTGCGGCGGCCGATGGCCAACGGCAACAGAATCAAAACCAAACTCACGACTGCGGCCTGCACAAGCGTCATGACGAGTAGCGGATAGCCCCAATCCAACAACGCCCCGCCGCTGCTTCGCCAAAGATCGAACAGCTCCGGCAGCGTCCGCCAGCGAAAGTAATTTGAAGAATAAGGCCGTTCGTCAGTCGCGGGCCGGATATCGAACTTGTAGCGGCCGACAAAATCCCCAGATTCATCCGAAAGAAGCGCCGTTGCGGCTTCGTGGTAATAGGGCCTGTGCAGGATATTGTATGTGTTGGCCTCCTCCGGCTTCATGCCCGGAAGGTGAGCCAGGTCGAACGAGCGAGCCGCTGCAAACCGGCGGATTCGGTCGGTATCTGCTTCGTCCAGCCCGCCTTTTTTCAGCAGTAGCGTAAGCGTGCTCCACCCCCTTACCAGGGCCAGATGACGGGCGGGTTCCTCGACGCCCAGGCGGTTGAGGGTCTCGACGGCCGTAGCAAAAAGTTTCAAGCCGGCGCGCGGCGGCAATCTCAGCCCGACCGTGACGGCAAGGTATCCGCCCGGGCGGAGTTTTCGAACGTATTCGGCGAAGGCCTCGACGGTATCGACGAAGCTTTCGTTCATCCCTTGGGCGCCGGCAGACGAAGCCTGGGCGCCAACCAACGGCAACTGGATGACGTCCCAGTTGCCCGCATGGCCGGCGACGAAATTGCGCGCCTCGTTCAAATGCACGCGTACGCCGGGGTGTTGGTAGAGGCGGCCGGCGAACTCACGGTATCTTTCGCCGACGAGGCGTACCAACGCGCCGTCCAGTTCGACCGCGTCCACCGCCGTCGCCTCATGATAGAGGGCTTGAAGGATGCCGCTGCCGCCGCCGGCACCGACGACCAACACCCTCGGCCGCTCAAGCAGATGGTAAGGCAGGGCCGAAGTGGTGAAGTCGAGGTAGGAAAACGGTTCAAGATCACCGTTGAATGCGGTGATCGCGGTAAACCCGTCTCCATCGGTAAAGACGGCCAGTTGAGCGGGCGGTTCCTTCGTATTGTTTAGGCTCAGTCCCGGGGCGTGGCGAAATGGGACCTGCTGACTCTCGACGACACTGAGGTGGCCAAGGGGGCTGTTGGTTTCGAAAAGAACACGTGCGCCCGGGACGAGGAGCGCGCGGCTGAGATTTTTGTAGGGGGAAACGCGGGGAGCAGTCCAGGAGTCCGGCAACCCGAGCGGTACCGTCAACGCCGCGACAAATAACAACGCCGCCGCCCTGCGCCGGTGTCGGCCTGGAGAGAGAAACGCCAATCCGGCGCCGAGCAGACCTAGACCGGCGATCAGACGGAGTATTTGCTCGGGCGGGATTAGGTAAAGCAAACCAATCGCGCCAAGGGCGCCACCGGCGGACCCAAGCAGATTGCTGCCGTAAATCGGGCCGATGCTTTCGGGATACCGGAGTAAAGCCAGCCCAATACAGGCAGCGCCGGCGAAAAACGGCACGACGAGCAACCCGTACATGGCCAGCAGGTACAGGAACTGTCGCGGCTCCCACATGACCTCCAGGGCGTTGAACGGAACCCTTTGAGCCAGGGCAAATCCGAGGACAGCGGTCACGCCGCAGGAGGCCGCAAAGACGGCAAAGCTCGTTCGGAATGCGGGCTTGAGGCGGGACTGGGCAAAATAGAGGAAAGTCCCCGCCGCCCCGAAGCCGAGCAGCGCGACGCTGATGGCCATGTAGGCGAAATGGTGCCACTGGATGATGGCGAACAGACGCAGCAGCAGCACCTCGTACCCCAAAACCGCCAGTGAAACGGTGGCAACCGCCAGTAACGTTGGCCTATCGCAACGGCCGGTCATTCCGGCTGACGGACCAAAGGTACGAAGCGCACCGGCAGCAGCTGTTTCGTCGTCACCTTGCCGGTCGCGCTCTTCCGTACGAGCACCAATTGCTGGACGGCGAACTGGCTGCCGACGGGTATGACCATGCGGCCGCCGGGTTTGAGTTGCTGCACGAGCGGCGGTGGTATGTGGCTGGCGGCGGCAGTGACGGTAATGCCGTCGAACGGACCGCAGTCCTCCCAGCCGTAGTAGCCGTCGCCTACGCGCGTTTTCACGTTGTCGTTCCCCAGACGCGCCAGCGCGGCACTGGATGAAGCGCCGAGTTCGGGGACGATTTCGATGCTGCAAACCCGTTTCACCAGCGGCGCCAGCACCGCCGCCTGATAGCCGGAGCCCGTACCGATCTCCAGGACGACATGCTCGGGGCGGGGATCCAGCAATTCAGTCATCAGGGCAACGATGAACGGCTGCGACATGGTTTGGCCGTAGCCGATGGCGAGGGGCCGGTCCGCGTAGGCGAAAGCCAGGGGGGCGTCACCCTTGACCAGGCTGCGCAGCCAATCGAGGCCGGGTAGTTTCGTATTGGGCAGGTATTCGTGACGCGGCACCGCGTTCATGACCTGCAGGACCCGCGGCAGCAGCCGATCCCGCCCGGTGTAGGTCCCCGACTGGGACATGTAGATTTCGATGGTGTCGACCATGCGGGCGCGGTAGGGGGCGTAGTCTTCCTCTGCACCTGCGCCGTTTCCGACAGGCGCGGCGATGGCCGCTAGGAGGGCCGCAACTGCTGCTCCTTGACGAATCCAACCCATGAGCGCACCCGAGGTGAGATGAGGCGACGACTAAATTAGACACGCAACAGCTTGCGAAGAAAAGAGTCGTTAGGGGTCAGACACTTAACGAAGGTTAACGGGTTTCACTTGAGCTCAATCATTTGTGCGACTTCGAGGGAGCCGCCGGTGTCAAGGAAGGGACAGTCTTGGGCGAATTCAACCGCCGCCTCCAAGCTGTCGGCTTTCACGACGGAATACCCCGATACCGGGTTCGTCCCGTCGTTGTCCGTAACACCGGAAGAACTCACGATCTTGGACTTGCCCAGCGGTGTGCCGGGATCGATGGCAGCGTCGCCCAGACCCTCGACCCACGCTTGCCATTTCGCCTTCTGAGCGGCCGCAGCTTCGGGCGATTCTGGTTTTGCGCCACCGATGTACATGATGATGTAGTTGGACACGATTTTCCCCCTTGTGTCGTTTCGTTTGGTCAGCGCTAGCTCGACTGATCGTATTGCGGCAGGTCCGACGTGATCTCGTAGTAGTCGCTGGCGTCGGCGACGAAGATCTCTGCGACCGTCTTCAAGCCTGTCGGGCCGTCGAGGGTGCCGGCGGCGATGCCGATCTGGTCGCTGTCGTTGGCGCTCCAGACCAGGCTGGCACCGCATTCCTGGCAGAAGCCGCGCTTGGCGAAGTCCGACGAGATGTACCACTTGAGGCCGCGGTCCTCGGTAAAGCTGAAGCCGTCCCGCATGGCGTTGGTGTAGGCCGCGACGTGTCCGTGGGTGCGGCGGCTCTGGCCGCAGTGGCAGTTCGTGACGTCCAGCAGTTTGCCTCGCGCCTCGTAACGGACAGCGCCGCAATCGCAGCCGCCGGTGTGGACCTGATCCTCGTTGCTCATTTCACCCTCTCCCTCCTGCGCCGCCGCTTGGGCTGTTCGCTCTGTTTTTCCACGACCGGCATGTCGAGCACCGCCCGAAGATTTGGATAGGCCTCCTTGGCGTGCGGGATGGCCATGGCGTCGACGAAGTAATCCTGAAACGACGGCGCCGTGGCGGTCTCGATCTTTTCAACCCGCTTGACCACACCCTCGATCTCCCGCCGCGCACCGGCGTTCAGCAATGCGATGCGCGCACCCGTGCCGGCCGCGTTGCCGGCCGACGACACTTTCGCCGGATCGCAATCGGGGATCATGCCCAGCGCCATGGCGTATACCGGATCGATATGACTGCCGAAAGCGCCGGCCAGAACGATACGGTCAACCCGCTCGACACCGAACAGATCCATCAACAGCTTGGCCCCAGCGAACAGCGCGCCTTTGGCCAACTGCACGGCGCGTACGTCGTTCTGCGTCACGGCGATCCGCGGTTCGGCATCATGGAGCACGAATTCGCGCTGGCCATCCTTGGGAAAGGCGCCGTCAGGCTTGACGGTCCCGGTCCGCACCATCTCGGCCACGGCTTCGATGATGCCCGAACCGCAGATGCCGCTGACGCCGGTTGCGGAGACGGCCTCGGCGAAGCCGGGTTCATCAGACCAGAGGTCGCACCCGATAACCTTGAATTTGGCGGTCCGTGTTTGGTCGTCGATCCGGACGCGCTCGATGGCGCCGGGGGCTGCGCGCTGGCCGGACGTGATTTGCGCACCCTCGAATGCCGGGCCGGTGGGGCTGGAAGCCGCCAGCAACTTGTGCTTGTTGCCCAACACCAGTTCCGCGTTGGTGCCGACATCGACCATCAGCGTCACGTCGTCACGCTCGAACGGTGTTTCCGAGAGGATCATGGCGGCGGCGTCGGCACCGACATGCCCGGCGATGCAGGGCAGCAGGTAGACCGCCGCCCCGGCCGCCAGGCCCAGATCGAGATCGCGGGCAGGCAACCCGACCGCACTGTCGACGGCAAGGGCAAACGGGGCCACGCCCAACGGTTCGGGATCGAGCCCCAATACCAGATGATGCATGATCGGGTTGCCGACGATGACGGCCTCGTAGATGTCGCCCCTTTCGATGCCGGCTTCTTCCGCCGCCTGCCCAGCCAGAACATGGAGGGCGGCGCGCACCGCCGCCGTCATATCCGCGGCCCCCTGCTCGTTGGTCATGGCGTAGGACACCCGGCTCATCAGGTCCTCGCCGAAACGAATTTGGGGGTTCATCATGGAGGCCGTCGTCGGCACGGAGCCGTCGATCAGGTTCACAAGATGCGCCGCAATGGTGGTCGAGCCGACATCGATGGCGAGGCCATAAGCCCGGTCGGTGAAGCCCGGCCGGACGCCGACCACGCGTCTTTCGTCCCGCACCGCCACCGTCACGGTCCAGCGCCCTTCCCTCAACGCAGATTGCGCTTCCGCAAGGGCGGCCGGATCAATGGACAGGCCTTCAAGCTTCCAGGTTTCGGCCAGGGCGGCCAGCAGTCGCTCGGCATCGCCGGTGGGAATGTCCATGTCGGGCTTCGCGACATCGACCGTGTAGAGATGCAGAACCGGATCGAGTTCGATGGCGCGGGCCTCGGCGCGCTTGCGCACCACCTGATGGTGAACCTGGGATTCCGGCGGCACGTCGACGACGACGTCCGCCTTGATGCGCGTGTGGCAACCGAGCCTTCGACCCGGTTTGAGTTCCCGCCGCCCGGCGTAGGTTTGTTCCGGCGCACTGAACGGCGTGAGGTGGTCGGCGCTGGAGGTGATGCCGTACTTGGCGAAATCCCCTTCGCCGATTTCGACCTGGCAACGGCCGCACAGCCCTCGCCCACCGCACACCGAATCAAGATCGACGCCCAGCAACCGGGCCGCCTCCAACACCGACGAATTCAGCGGCACCTTCCCCTGACGTCCCGATGGGGAGAAGGCGACGAAGACCTCGCCGCTGGAGGCCGGGTCAGGCACTGGCCTTGGCGCGCCTGCGGCGGCGTTCACGCCTTGCCTTTTGGCTGTCGCTTTCGGCATCGGGATCGCGGTAGCGCTTCATCCAGTTAATGCAGAGCGAATCATGGCCCATGATGACATCGCCGCCCTTGATGGCCGTCATCTCCTCAGCGTGCAGCGGATTGGTGATCGCCGACGTCATACCGGCGCCGATCGCCATGGAGAGGAAGGAACCGTTGAGGCCGTGTCGGTTGGGCAGGCCGAAACTGATATTGGAGGCGCCGCAGGTGGAGTTCACCTTCAACTCCTCGCGCAGGCGGCGGATGATGCTGAGCGCCTGGCGTCCCGCGCCATCCATGGCGCCCGCCGGCATGACCAGCGGATCGACCACAACGTCGGAGGCGGGCACGCCGTAATCGGCGGCATGTTCGACAATCTTCTTGGCGACGGCGAAACGCACGTCGGGATCCTCGGAAATGCCCGTCTCGTCGTTCGAGATCGCGACGACAGCGGCGCCGTGTTTCTTCACCAGCGGCATGACGCGCTCGAGCTGTTCGAGCTCACCCGTTACCGAATTCACCAGCGCCTTGCCCTGATAGACGGCTAGCCCCGCTTCCAAGGCTTCCACCACGGACGAATCAATACTCAGCGGCACATCGGTGAGGGATTGCACCAGCTGGATGGTCTGGGCCAGGATCGCCGGCTCGTCCGCCATGGGAATGCCGGCGTTGACGTCGAGCATGTCCGCGCCGGCTTCGATCTGGGCTAGGGTGTCGGCTTCGACGCGGCTGAAGTCGCCTTCCGCCATTTCCGCCGCCAGAAGCTTCCGCCCGGTCGGATTGATGCGTTCGCCGATGACCACGAAAGGGCGGTCGAACCCGATGACGACTTCCTTTGTCGCCGAACTGATGACGGTGTCCGTCATGTCTTCTCCTCTACGCTATCCGCTCGGTTGCGTCGTCCTCGGCGTTTTTCATGGGACCGCCGCCCCTGTAGAACACCCGACGCCGAGATAATTTCCGATACCAATTCTTCCTGCCGGTAGGCCATGACGTGGACGCCGGCAACGCCCCTTATTTCCCGTATCTGCTGGATAATCTCAATGCAAATCCGCTTACCTTCGGCTTTCTGATCGTCCGCTTTTTCCAGCCGATCGATGATGTGATCGGGAATGAAGACGCCCGGCACGTTCGTCCTCATCCAGCGGGCCGCGCGGGCCGATACCAGAGGGCCGACGCCCGCCAGAATGAAACACTTCTCATGCAGCCCCAACTCGCGTACATCCGTCATGTACCGTTCAAATCCCGGCACGTCAAAGCAGTACTGCGTCTGGACGAATTGCGCCCCGGCGGCAATTTTTTTGGCCAGGCGATGAGGCCGATATTCCACCGGCGGACCGAACGGGTTGGCCGCGGCGCCGATGAAGATACCGGGCGGCGAGGTCAGCTTGCGGCCCGACAGGAACCGCTTGTCATCGCGCATGGTGCGCAGCGTCTCCAGCAGCGAGACCGAATCCAGGTCGAACACCGGCTTGGCTTCCGGTTGGTCGCCGACGCCGACCGAATCGCCCGTCAGGCACAGCACGTTGCACACGCCCATGGCCGCCGCCCCCAATACGTCGCCCTGGATGGCGATGCGGTTGCGGTCGCGGCAGGACACCTGCATGACAACGGCGTAGCCTACCCGGCTTAGAAGCGCGCTGATGCCGACGCTCGACATGTGGGTGTTGGCGCCCGAGGCGTCGGTCGCGTTGATCGCGTCGCACACTTCCGACAATACGAGGGCGCGATCGTAGACTTCGCGGGGGTCGGCCGAATCCGGCGGATTGAGTTCCGCCGTCACCGCGAAACGGCCGCTGCGCAAGACCCGCTCCAGGCGGCCGCGAGAGGAATGGCCCGGCAGCTGCTCGAGCGGCTGTCCCGGATCCATATGAGTGTGCGGACTCATGGCTTTACGCCTCGTCCCGCTCGTCGTCCAGCAAGGGCAGCCAGGCCGAACGCCCCTTGAGGCGATGATCCAGCGGCGGCTTGACGGATACGAGGTCGCCGTGCTGCATGAGGCGGCTGCCCGACCAGGCGTCGACCCAGACGCAGGCCATGCCGGAATCGACCTCGCAACTGCCGTCTGCGCGAACGCCGCCGCAGGGGCCATTGCGCAAACTCTTAGGGCAGTTCATCGGACACGACATACCGGTATCCGTGAGCGCACACTGGCCACACATCTGGCAGTCGAACAGGGCGCCCTTGATGGCGCTCTCGACACCGGCGATGGGACGTTCGAGGCGGCGGACGCCGATCAACCTCCAAAGCGGGCGGAACGCTTCGAACACGGGACGAAAGATCAGATATGTCCGTTCCATCCCACGCGCGTGGCGAACGGACCAGCGGCGCAGCGCGTACATCTCAGCTCCGCCTGTCAGGAAACGAGCGTTTTTTGCGGTTCGCTCTCAGCCGCCCCGACAATGAATTCGGCCAGCTCGCCATAGCCCGTAAATCGGCGTTCGTACGCCAAACCGAGTTTTTCGGCCGCCTTTCGAGCTTGTTCGTCGAGTTCAGGATCATCGGTTTGCGCCAGGTAGACCACACGGCTGTAGTTGCCGAAGTAGTCAGGCAGCAGTTCAGGGAAGCGGTCAAGCCCCAATCCGACCATGATCAGCGTTTCGAAATGCCGGGTCAGGTAATCCGTCAGGTAAAAGGTCGCGGGCTCGGCGTCGGCCAATTGTTCGAATGCCGACGCTCCGGCGTAGAACTCATAGCAGTGGGCGCCGGGAATACGCACAACGCCCTCCTCGTCACAGACCTTGTCCAGGTCACCGCCGGTGCCGCAATCGGCATAGAGCACGAAGATGTTCTCGTACTCGTCGTGATGCTTGCGCACCTTCTCGCGCACCGCTTCGGCAATGAGTTGGGGTTTATTATGCAGGTTGGCCGGCAGACAGGTCACTTCGAGACCGTCAATGCCACCGGCATCCAGCACCGCGATGACCTCACGTCCCAGGGCGCCGCAGGCCAACAAGAGCGACGGCGCCGGCATGGTCTATCCCACCTCGGCCGCCTGCATGCGGGCAACGCCCGAGCCCTGACGCCGGCCCATCAAGTCCTTGGCGGTCTCAACTGCCACGGCGGCGTCCCGGCAATAGGCGTCGGCGCCGATGCTTTCGGCAAAGGCCTCATTCAAAGGTGCGCCCCCAACCAGCACGACATAATCATCGCGGATGCCCTTTTCCTTCAACGTGTCGATGACCACCTTCATGTAGGGCATGGTCGTCGTGAGCAGGGCCGACATGCCGAGGATATCGGGCCGGTGTTCCTCGATCGCCGCCAGGTAATCCTCCACAGGATTGTTGATGCCGATGTCGATGACTTCGAAGCCGGCACCTTCCATCATCATGGAGACGAGATTCTTGCCGATGTCGTGGATGTCGCCCTTTACGGTGCCGATCACCATCTTGCCCATCTGCGGGGCATCGCTTTCGGCCAGCAAAGGACGCAGGATCGCCATGCCGGCCTTCATGGCGTTGGCCGCCATCAGGACCTCCGGCACGAACAGGATGCCGTCGCGGAAATCAATACCGACGATCCGCATGCCTTCGACCAGCGCCTTGGTCAGCACGTCATAGGCTTCCCACTCGCGCTCCAGCAAAATGTTCACACCCTCTTCGATTTCCTCCTTGAGGCCATCGTAGAGGTCGTCGTGCATCTGCTGCACGAGATCGTCATCACTCAATGTAGAGAGATCGAGATCGTCATCATCGGCCATGTGAACCACCCTTAAAGCCAACGCCCGCCCGGCATCATTCCAGACTGTTTCAATCGAAATCCATATGGGATTTCAAGGGGTATTGCCGCTAGCGCCGCCACGACATTTTTTAGCCAGACAACGACACGCTTTGGAGTATCATTCGCCCGTGATAATCATGCTTTTGGTGGCTTGACGGTGGAGCGTGCAGATCATGGAACGGCTTGACGGCGGCAGTGTTCCCAGGCGAATCGGCTTCTTTATGGTGCCGAATTTCTCGATGATTGCCCTAACGTCAGCCATCGAACCCCTAAGATTAGCCCAGTACGTCACAGGGCACCGGCTATACGAATGGAAACTGTTTTCGGTCGACGGCGGTCCGGTGGCTGCCAGCAACGGCATTGGAATGCCCGCCGATCACGCTATTTCCGAGATCGACAACCACCCCTTCATCGTCGTCTGCGGCGGCCTCGGCTCCCACACCTACGAAGACCGCAAGGCGCTCGGCTGGCTGCGGCGGTTGGGTTCCCGCGGCGCCAAATTGGGAGCGCTTTGCGCCGGCAGCGCCGTACTTGCCCGGGCGGGCCTACTCAACAATTACCGCTGCACCATCCATTGGGAAAATCTGGCCGGCTTTGCCGAACGTTACCCCGACCTTGAAGTCACGTCGGAACTGTTCGAGATCGACCGCGACCGCTTCACATGTTCGGGCGGCACGGCATCGCTCGACATGATGCTCAACATCATCACCATGGATTACGGCCACGACATCACCTCTCAGGTCGCCGATCAGTTGCTGCACGAACGCATTCGCGACAGGCACGACCATCAGCGCATGCCACTCAGGTTCCGCCTCGGCACCAGCCACCCGAAGCTGCTGTCCATCGTGGCCCACATGGAAGACAATCTCGAAGAACCGCAATCGTGCGCCCAACTGGCCGAGGCGGCGGGTCTATCCACCCGTCACCTCGAACGCCTGTTCCGCAAGTATTTCGACAAGACGCCAACGCGCTATTACCTGGAATTGCGCCTCAACCGCGCCCGCCTCCTGCTGCTGCAGACCGACCTCTCGATCCTGGCCGTGGCGCTGGCCTGCGGCTTCGTCTCCGCCTCGCACTTCACAAAGTGCTACCGCGACCACTTCGGACACACCCCGCGAGCCGAGCGTCGTCCGCCGCAAATCGATCAGGATGCGCAGGCGATCGCGGGGTAGGTGCCCAAATTTATTTCGTCATCCCGGACTTGATCCGGGATCCATGGCTGAGCAGAGGATTTTCGGGACGAGGTTTCAAATTTATCCGTAACGGCATGGATTCCCGCTTGCGCGGGAATGACGGATTGTCGGTTTTTAGACAAACTACCCGTAATCCAATTTCGGGAACCAGTTGTCACCCCGACCGTCGGGCGTGAGATCAAAGATATTCCACAACGGCCAAATCATGTCGGCATGGCGGGGATGCTGGCCTTCCTCCGTCTCCGCGAAAAACAGCTCCGCATTGTAGTAGTGGTGAATGACGCCGTCTCGGCGCACGAAAACGTTGATGTCAGGCCACTGATCGCCCTCGGGCCCTTCGGCGAAGTAGTCGATGTTGTAGGTGTTGTTCGCCGACGATAGGAGCCTGAGATTGTTCCAGCCCCTCGCCCGGCCCCAATCCCGAATGCGGCCGATGGAGGAGCGTGCAACGACCGCAAGGTTCACGCGATCGGTTACGTGGGGGGCGGCGCCGTTGAGGCTGTCGAGCAACGACGTGCACATGGGGCAGGCATTGTCGGCGTTGGGCCCGTACATGAAGCTGTAGATGATCAGGCTGTCCTTGCCGTCTGCGAACAAATCCGAAAAGTGCGTTTGCTTGACGGTTGCCGTATCGCCAATATCGGTCCCTCCCTCCTCGAATACGTAATCGGTAGGGATCGGGCCGCCGGCGGGCAGGTTCTTCCGCATTTCGGCGACTTCCGCCACCTGCCGCCGCAGCGCTTTTTCCGCAGCGAGCAATTCGTCGCGGGCTTTGCGGTATTTCAGGTTTTCGCCCGGAAATGACTTGTCGTGATGCACGCCCATCGTTGGCCCCCGTGTGAAACAATGATCACTGCATATGAAATTTTGTCGGATTCGCCAAAAAGCAAGCCCCGTCTCGGACTTTATCCCGGGCGGGGCTGCTCTTGTATTTGGCCTAATAGCCGTGTCCCAACTGGAAAGCCGGGATCTTGATACAGGACGGACTAGCCGTCCGTAGGTCAGTAGTCAGGTTGTCAGCGGGGCGGCGAAAATCGACTGAAATCGTGAAAGCATCGAGTTTCAAAATTCCGCGGAATAGTTCGTCGCCTACCGTCCGCCCTCATAAGAGGGGGCGAAACAACTGTCCGGTGGATCCATACAGTTACCTGCCCTCCCTACTGATCGATACCCCAACTAGTATCCGTAATTGAAATCTACCACAGAGCGATCCTGGGGTGTAGCGTAATGTACGAATTTTGCGAATTGTTGCCCAAATTCGAAAGAAAATTTCAAGCCCTACATGGGGCGACATGATCCGTTCACCGGAATATCATGGCCTGGTTGAGTCCCCGGAGTATGTGGTCTGACATGGTGGTCTCCAGCCGAACAATCGCCCGCCTGCGCAGCGTCGTCGCCGTCTCAATCGGTTTGGCGGGACTGATCGTTGCGTCGATTTTCTTCATTTCAACTCTCATGGGGCAGGAGGTGACCAACCGGAATCTCCTGGAGGCGACCATCCTCGGGGCGTTGATCGGCGCGCTGCTTGCGTCTTACGAATTGCTGTTCGTAGAGGGGCGCTATGGGCGCAGAATAAGACGCGCCCACTTTCTGGTAAGCCTGACGCTCAGTATTGCTGTTTACCTCGTCACCATCACCGCCGTTGTTGTGCCATACGAGATCCTGGCCTATCCGGAGGCCGGACCCGATACCTATTTCGGTTATCAAATCGACCACGACATCGCGCTGGCGCTGGATATCGTCACCACCTTCCTGATGATCTCGCTGCTGCTGTTTTTCGTCACCATCCGGCGCGTGATCGGCGGCCGCCAGTTGGCCAACGTTATCCTCGGGCGGTATCGCTCCGGCATTTACGAGGAGCGCGTCTTTCTGTTCCTGGACATCGAAGCATCGACGGCGATGGCGGAGGAACTCGGCGACCTCGGCGCCTATGACTTGATCTCGACATTCTATTTTGACATTGACGAGGCGATTCTTGATTACCAAGGAGAGGCGCACCGTTACATCGGCGACGAGGTGGTCATTACCTGGCCGCTGACCGTCGGCCTGCGAAACGCCAATTGTCTGCGTTGTTTCTTCGCCATAGAGGACATCATTACCCGGCGGGCGGATATCTATCAGGCACGGTTCGGCCGCGTTCCCAAGTTTCGAGCGGGCCTGCACTGCGGCCAGGTCGTGGCGGGCTTTACCGGAGATTCGAAGCGGCAGATTTCATATTTCGGCGATACGGTGAACACGGCCGCAAGACTTGAAAAGACCTGCCGTGAACTGGGCTACAACCTCGTCGCCTCCGCGGACGTCGTCAAAAATACAATTGTCCCCGACGAGCTGGTGGCGGTCGATCTCGGCGGCTACGAATTGCGGGGCAAGGCGGAGAGCGTCGAATTGTTCGGCATCCGGCGAGCGGGCGAATAGAGAGGTTTCAGCGACGGACTAGCGGCCATCCTTCGACCAGCGCCGAATTTCTTTAATCTCGTCCTCCGGGATTCCGAGGTACTCCAGAAACGACTGGTGCTTTTTCGGCGCCAATTTTTCGAAGCCGATATGCCAGGCGTGCATGTCCTCTTCACTGAAGCCAGAAGCCGCCAGCGTGTCGGACCAACCCTCACGATCCAACCGGCCGGGCATTTCCGGCGGCTCCCGTTTGAGCAGAGACAATACCAGAGCTTGTTGTTCGTGCAGTCGATCGGCCTCCTCGTTCAATTCGGCAAGCCGCTTGTTGAGCGCCGCGTTGAGATCACGGCCCCTCGGTTTGAGCACATGTTTGATGGCATCCAATGAAAGACCGGCCTTGCGATAGAGGCAGATCAGCTCAAGCCGTTCCGCGTCGGCATCCGAGTAGACCCGATAGCCCTTGGCCGAACGGCCGGAGGGCGTGAGCACGCCTTCCCGGTCGTAGTACAGCAACGTGCTCCGTGAGAGCCCAAATCGCCGGGCCAGCCTTCCAACGGTCGTCATGTGGTTCCTTTATGCAGCGACCAGCATTTGGCCCGTGGTGAGGTAGTGGTTCAACTCCTTTTCCACGCGCTCGAACTTGGCATGGAAGGCGTCCCGGTCAAAGTTGTCGATGAGCTCGTTGCCGGCCTCCGAGAGACCCGTGATGATCTGGCTCCAGACCGCCACGCTACGGCCGTCCGGCAGGGGCGAGAGCGTAATGTCGTACTTCACGACGTAGAGACCGGCGGCGAACTTCACGAACTCGATCGTCCGGTTGGGTTCGAAACGGTTGACGATCCAATATTCGAGGCCGCCGTCGGGCAGCTCCGTCGAGAAGACGCAATTGTTCTCCGCGATACCGGAGTTGGAATGGATCAGGTCGCAGGCCCAACTTTCGATCCAGTCGTACTCGCGGGTCGGGCAGAGCAACGGGAATATTTCGCTCAACGTGCCGTCCAGGTGCTGAACATGGGAGACCTCAATACGGCTGCTTTTGAATTCGGACATTGGCTTTCCTTCATCGTTTGGGGTTGGAAAGCCCGTACCATCAACTATGAAGCGGTAGACAGGTCCAGAACTTTTTTGCGCGACGAAATGTTTTGGCGCAATTGTGCTCGCGGCCCCGATCGGGCATCATTGCCCTTCATCTTCGACGACAATTGAGAAAGCGACACGTGCCCGATAGTGAAATCAGGGAGCTCCGCCCCTATACCGATCCCGAAGAAGCGGTTGCCCGCATAAGCGAAATCTATGCCGACGGCTGCGGCTTGCTGCAGAAGCACTTCGACCGCTTTGTCGCCGGGGAGCAGGACCTGCCCAAGGTCGACGCCTGCTACCCCTACATCGGGATCGAGGTGCCGTCGGTCGTGACGGGAACGCGGAGCGGCCTGGCCTACGGCGCGGTTTCCGAACCCGGTGAGTACGGCACCACGGTCACCCAGCCGGCGCTCTTCCGCAGCTATTACCTGGAGCAGCTCCAGCTTCTGATGGAAAACCACGGCGGTCCGATTCAGGTCGGCATTTCCAACCGGCAAATCCCCCTCACATTCGCCATGGAATCCCTGACCGCCGATCTCAACGCCGACGAGGTGCCGCTGCTGGCGGACATGTTCCACCTGCCGGACCTTTCCCAGATCGACGACAGCATCGCCAACGGCACGCGCCGCTCCGCCGCGGACGAAGTCAAACCGCTGTCGCTGTTCGGCGCCGAACGCGTCGACCTTTCGCTTTCGCGGCTCAGACACTACACCGGCACCTCGCCGAGGCACTTCCAGCGATTCGTTTTGTTCACAAACTACCAGCGTTATGTCGACGAGTTCGTCGAATACGGCCGCAAGGAAGTCGCCGAAGGCGATACCTTCCGTGCCTTCGTCGAGCCGGGCAACGCGGTTACGACGAACCCGCGCCTGACGGACGAAGCCTCGGCGGGAACGCCCGTCGAGAAGTTGCCCCAGATGCCCGCCTATCACCTCGTGACCGACGAGCACATGGGCATCACGCTGGTCAACATCGGCGTCGGGCCGTCCAATGCCAAAACCATCACCGACCACATCGCCGTGCTCAGGCCGCACTGCTGGCTGATGATCGGCCATTGCGGCGGCCTCCGGCGAAGCCAGCGGCTGGGCGACTATGTCCTGGCGCACGCCTATTCGCGGCTGGACCACGTGCTGGACAACGATCTGCCCACCGGGGTGCCGGTACCGCCCATCGCCGAGGTCCAGGTGGCGCTCACCGCTGCCTTCGGCCGCATAACCGGCGTCCAGGGCGCGGAGATGAAACAGCGCCTGCGTACCGGCACCGTCGTCACCACCGACGATCGCGACTGGGAGCTGCATTACGACGAGCTGGCGGAGTTCTTCAACCAATCCCGCGCCATCGCCGTCGACATGGAAAGCGCCACCATCGCCGCCAACGGCTTCCGCCTGCGGGTGCCTTACGGCACGCTCCTATGCGTCTCGGACAAACCGCTGCACGGCGAAATCAAACTGCCCGGCATGGCCAACGCATTTTATCAAGAGCGCGTCAGCCAGCATCTGAAGATCGGCGTCGAAACGCTCAACGCCATGCGCGAGAACGTCGCCGAACACACCCTTCATTCCCGCAAACTCCGCAGCTTCGACGAACCGGCGTTCAGGTAACAGAAAAACATCGTCATTCCGGCGCATGCCGGAATCCAGGTCTTAGTTTTTTGTTCCCAGGAATTAGAAAAAATACAACCTGGACCCCGGATCAAGTCCGGGGTGACATTGGTTTTTCTATGGCTGCCGCCCTCCGGTCAATCCGCTTACGCGGGAGTGACGGTGTTGACGAAACTTATGTCTATCCCCTTAACCTCTCGTTCTCCGGATCCCAGGGGGATTCTTCGATGACGCGGGCGGCGCGGCGGTCGCCGAGGATGTTGATCTCCATTTCGGTGCCGACGGCGCCGTAGTCGGGCTGGACGTAGGCCAGCGCCAGGCTCTTGCCGACGCAATGGCCATAGGCGCCGGCGGTAGCGCGGCCGATCATGGTATCGCCGACGAACAAGGGCTCCGATCCCCAGGCGTCGGCATCGACAGCGTCGACCTCCAACGTGACAAAGGTATTGGGAATGCCTGCTTCCTTCTGGGCAACCAAGGCCTCGCGGCCGATGAATTCGCCCTTGTCGAGGTGGACGAAACGGTCGAGGCCGGCTTCCAGCACCGTGTAGTCGCGCGTCAGGTCCTGGGCCCACATGCGGTAGGACTTTTCGATACGCAAGCTGTCCATCGCGCGCATGCCGCACATGGATAGACCGCCGAGATCCTCGGCCGCGGCAACCAAGGTGTCGTAGATGTGGTTCTGGTACTCGATCGGATGATGCAGTTCCCAGCCTAGTTCGCCGACGAAATTCACGCGCAGTGCCCTGGTGCGGGCCATGCCGAGCTGGATGGTCTGTCCCGTGAGCCAGGGAAAGGCTTCGTTGGAGAAATCGGCATCGGAAATCCGCGCCATCAGCTCGCGCGATTTCGGTCCCACAACGACGAAACAGCCGTTGGCCGTGGTGATGTTGTCGAGCCGCACGCTGCCGTCATCCGGCAGATGCTTGGTCAGGTAGTCGTTGTCGAAGCGCTCGGCGGCACCCGAGCTGACGAGGAAGTACTGTTCCTCCCCTTCGCGCATGATGGTGAACTCCGAGCGCACGCCGCCCTTCGCCGTCAGGGCGTGGGCCAGGTTGATACGGCCGATCTTGATCGGCAGCTTGCGGCAAACGAGACCGGCCAGATAGTCGGCTGCGCCCGGACCCGTTACCAGATGCTTGGTGAAACTGGTGAGGTCAATCAGCGCCACGCCCTCGCGCACGGCACGGCATTCGTTACCGACATGTTCGAAGTAATTGCTGCGACGGAAACTCCAGACGTCCTTGCGCTCGACGCCTTCGGGGGCGAACCAATTGGGCCGCTCCCAACCATAACGCTGGCCCCAGACGGCGCCCTCGGCATCGAGGCGTTCGTGACACGGGCTTTGTTTGGCGGGGCGCGCCGCTGGGCGTTCCTCGTCCGGATAATGGATGATGAAGACGTGCTCGTAGCATTCCTCGTTCTTGGCCTTGGTATAGGCCTTGTTGGCGTACGGGCCAAAGCGGCGGGGATCGACGTCCATCATGTCGATTCCCGGTTCCCCCTCGACGATCCACTCGGCCAATTGCCAGCCGGCGCCGCCGGCGGCGGTAACGCCGAAGCTGTGACCTTCCGACATCCAGAAATTTTTGAGCCCCCAGGCCGGTCCGACCATCGGGCTGCCGTCCGGCGTATAGGCGATTGGTCCGTTGACGATGTCCTTAATGCCGGCGTCCTCGAAGGTCGGTACACGGTTGATGGCGGCTTCGACGTGGGGCATCAAGCGTTCGAGATCGCCGGGGAAGAGGTCCTGACCGAAGGTCTCCGGCACGCCGTCGACGAAGCACGCCGGCGCACCCTTCTCGTAGGGACCTAGGATGTAGCCCTGGCGCTCCTCACGCAGGTAATAGGAGGCGTCCGATTCGCGCAATACCGCCATCTCGGGCAAGCCCTGTTTCTTGCGTTCCACCAGATCCGGCACCTCGTCGGTGACGATGTATTGGTGCTCGACCGGAATGACGGGAATATCCAGCCCGACCATGGCCAGGGTTTGGCGGGCGTAGTTGCCGGTGCAGGAAACCACGTGCTCGCAGGTAATGTCGCCCTGGTTGGTTTTGATCAGCCATTCACCGTTCGGTTTCTGTTCGATGGCGTCGACCTGGGTCTGGCGGTAAATCTCGGCGCCGTTGTTGCGGGCGCCGGTTGCCATGGCTTGCGTCACGTCCACCGGCGCGATGTGGCCGTCGTCGGGGTGGTATAGCGCGCCAACCAGGCCTTCCACGTTGCAAAGCGGCCACAACTCCTTGATTTCGGCGGGCGTGATCAGTTCAAACGGGACCCCGATGGTGTTGGCCGTACCGCAGTACTTCTGATACTCGTCCATGCGCTCCTTGTTTGTGGCTAGGCGCAAGTTGCCGGTGACATGGAAGCTGACGTCCTGACCGGTTTCCGCCTCCAGCGTCTTGTAGAGATCGACGGAGTACTTGTGGATCTGGCCAACCGTGTAGCTCATGTTGAAGAGCGGCAGCAATCCGGCCGCGTGCCAGGTGGAGCCCGCCGTAAGTTCCGTGCGCTCCAACAGGACGACGTCGGACCAGCCCTTCTTGGCCAGATGATAAAGTGTACTGACGCCGACGACGCCGCCGCCGATAACCACAACTCGCGCTTGAGATTTCATTGCTCTTCCCCAACTGACACTTTGGTCGCCCAATGCACCGCGGACCCGGCGAGGTCCGCTTTCGGCCAATCTTGCTTACCCGCCTTAGCCTGAACTAGCACACCGCCGCCACCAATTATCGCGATACCGTCATCGCCCAAGTCAAGCCGGCCCGGCAAGCCCAAGGCCTAAAGCCAGAGGGCGAGACCCTGGCCGGTTGGAAGTTCGACGATGGGCCGCTTGGCGAACTCGAACCAGTCCCTCAAGGCAATATGCAGCTCGACGTGATCCGTCCGGCCATAATCGTCCATGAGTATGATCGCACCGGGTGCAAGCCTGTCTTGAAAGAAGTCGATGGCGCCGACTTCCGCACTCGCCGAATTCATGTCGAGATGCAGAAAAGCTACCTTTTCCGGCGCGCTCTCATGGAGAATATCGGGGACCCTACCCTTGATCAGCTTGGCGCAAGAGTAATCGGCAAAGCTGTTGGAAACGGCTTCGAACCAATCCTCGATATCGTAGACACCCTCGACCTGATCCCGCTCTTGTTCCGTCGAGAGCTCGTCATCCAGCCCTTCGAAGGTATCGTAAAGGTAAAGCGATTTTTCCTCTGGCAACGGCGAGAGATATTCCAGCATCACAAGGGAGTACAATCCCATGTGGACGCCGCATTCAACGAGGTCGCCGTCAATTTTTAGCGCATTTTGGGCGCACCAGGCGTACACGTGCAGACGCCAGACCTTGACCAGATCCGTCGGAACTTCGGCGCCGTTTTCGTCGTAACAGTACTTCTCGATAATTTTGGCGAATTTTTTGTCGCGCATGAAACTCAAGGTCCGCCGGGCGACGAGCATATTGTCGACGGCCAATACCGATTGATCATTCCGAACGTATATTTCGATCGCCGCGTTTATGTGGCGCATGGCTTCAGCCATTTCATCCGGCGGCAGCCCGTAAAAAGACATTCACGTCTCCCTCGAAGTGGAATCGGCAGATCATTGCACAAACCTTGTATCAACTCCCCTTTGAAATCCAACGCCGGTTCCGAACCCTCGATCGGGATGGGCGGCTTTGCACAACTTGATGTCGGGCGGAAGTTAGTCACCAAACAGGGGCGACCCCATATTCGTAACGATTGAGCTACGGGGAGGACCCGACCATGAGTGATGCAGCAGAAGCCCGGCCGGGCCGGGAAGGTGGACGAAGGGGCGGACGAGACGCCCGCCGCGCCGCCCGAAGCGCCGCCGCGGTCGAAAGCGCGCCCTATATCCGGCGCAACATTCCGCTAAGCGAAATCCTCTCGGAAGAAGGCCTGGCGATCATCGAGGCCAACGCCGACACCATCCTGTCGGAGATCGGCATCGAGTTCCGGGACGATGAAGAAGCCCTGGCGCTGTGGCAACAGGCCGGCGCCGACATCGAGGGCACCCGCGTACGTCTGCCGGCCGGTCTTGCCCGCAAACTCATCGCCACGGCGCCCGCCGTCTTTACCCAGCACGCGCGCAATCCCGCACGCAGCGTTCAGATCGGCGGCGACGCAACCGTCATCGCGCCCGTGTACGGACCGCCCTTCGTCCGCGACCTCGAGCAGGGCCGCCGTTATGCGACTCTCGAAGACTTCGAGAATTTCGTGAAGCTGGCCTACCAGTCGCCACATATCCACCACTCGGGCGGCACGGTGTGCGAACCGGTGGACAAGCCGGTCAACAAACGCCACCTCGACATGGTTTACGCCCACATGCGTTGGTCGGACAAACCCTTCATGGGGTCGGTGACGCATCCTGAAAGGGCCAAGGATACCGTGCGCATGGCGGAAATCCTGTTCGGCGAGCAATTCGTCGCCGACAACACGGTGGTGATGAGCCTCATCAACGTTAATTCTCCCATGACCTTCGACGGCACGATGCTGGGGGCGCTCAAGGCCTATGCACGCGCCAACCAGGCCGTCATCGTGACGCCGTTCATCATGTCCGGCGCCATGGGCCCGGTATCGGAAGCCGGAACCCTGGCGCAGGCGCTGGCCGAAGCCATGGCGGGTGCGGCCTTTGCGCAACTCGTCCGCCCGGGCGCCCCGGTCGTGTTCGGCCTGTTTTCCAGCGCCCTTTCCATGCAGTCCGGCGCACCGACCTTCGGGACGCCGGAACCCAACAAGGTTTTGCTGGCGGCGGCGCAGTTGTCGCGGCGGCTGGGATTGCCCTTCCGCTCCGGCGGGTCGCTTTGCGCCGCCAAGCTGCCGGATGCCCAGGCCGCCTACGAGAGCGCCCAATCGATCTGGCCGGCATTGATGGGCGGCGTCAATTTCATGCTGCACGGCGCCGGCTGGCTGGAAGGCGGCCTTGTTTCGTCCTATGAGAAATTCATCATGGACGAAGATCAATGCGGCATGATGGCGGTGCTGGCCAAGGGCATCGATCTTTCGGAAGACGCCCAGGCCCTGGATGCGGTGCGCGAGGTCGGGCCGGGCAACCACTATCTCGGCTGCACGCATACGCAAGCGCATTTTGAAACGGCGTTCTATCGTTCTTCCGTCGCCGACAACAACTCATTCGAGCAATGGGAAGCGGAGGGTTCCCTGGACGCCGCACAGCGGGCAAACGCCATTTGGAAACAACGTTTGTCAGACTACGAAGCACCGGAAATCGATCCCGCCGTCGACGAAGCCTTGCAGGCGTTCGTCAATGACAAGAAGGCATCGATTCCCGACAAGAACTACTGAATATTTCGTAGATTGTGGCGGCCGCCCTTGACTAGCTGTTTTCCGGCGGCCCAGTATTCCCGTCGCTTCGTATTGCGGGCCGGACCGATCGTCTCCGCCGGATAAGTCCTACTGATCCACAAACAATCGGCTTAATATTGTTTCCGAATGCCCCCGGAGAGGATTTCCCATGGTTTTGCGCTACCTAGCGCTCGTCCTGGTCACCCTTTTAGCCCTGCGCGCGGGCGCAATCGCCGCCGAATCGAAGCCGGGTGCGGTTGTTAGGTTCGGCACCATGGAAATCGAACCTTACGGTTGTCGCTACCAGAACTCCGAACCCAGCAGATACCTGATCGATGAACCCCTGATTTTGCGAAGCCTTCCCATGGGGTTGTTCTGCCGGAATTCCGGTTTGGCGGAGAATGTGATTTCGCGATTGCGCGATGCAGTCAGGCGCTTGCGCGAGGCGGGCGAAATAGAAAGAATAATCGGCACCTATATGGGAATGAGTTAAGTCATGAGTAGTACCGTCCGTATTCACCTGATCCGTCACGGCGACACCGCAGCGCAATGGGCGGACGAGCCCGATCCGGGTCTCAGCGAACTCGGCTTTGAGCAGGCGGAAAACATGGCCGCGACGATTTCGTCGCTCGGCCCCCTGCCGATGCTGATGAGCCCCTTGAAACGCACGCAGGAAACGGCGTCCGCATTGGCCAAGCGCTGGCAAATCGCACCCCGGCTGGAACCGCGGGTGGCCGAAATTCCCGGCCCTCAGGGCAGTCCGGATGAGCGCCGCGCCTGGCTGCAGGAAACCTTGAATTCGAACTGGTCGGAGTTAAAGAAGGAACTTCAGGCCTGGCGGCGGGGGGTGCTGGAAGCCCTGCACGAGATTGCCGAGGAATCCGTCGTCGTCAGCCACTACGTGGCGATCAACGTAGCGGTTGCGGCGGCCAGGGGCGACGACCGGTTGATATGCTTTTCGCCGGCGCACTGTTCGCACACCGTTCTCGATTTGAAGGATGGTGAGATGAGCGTCGTCGCGTTGAACGATTCGGCCGATACCGATCTACCGCTGCCGGGCTGAAACTCAATTGGCCCTGTTGCGGCGGAAGAAATTGTCCCAGACGTCGTAGATCACCAGGCAAAGCGACGCGAGGGTGATGACCCAGAACGGCAGGCCGCCCCAGAATCCGGCGAGACCCGAGGATATGCTCTCAGCCAGACCGACCATGAAGACGATCAGCATGACAGCGCCGATAACGGCTGAAATTCGGTCGATGCCTTTTTGCGACATTTGATCTCCTCCACGAACGGGCAAACTTAGCCGTCCGATATATGCTCCATCAACCAACGGGCCGTACGGCAAAGCCGTGCATCTTCCTCCAACCCGGACACAAGTTGCACGCCGACCGGCAGGTCATTTTCACCCTGCAACAGCGGCAGCGACAAGCTCGGCAGACCGCAGAACGTCCAGATTGTGCAAAAGATAGGATCTCCGGTCCAGCCCAGACCTTCCGGCGCCTCGCCAGACGCTGCAGGCGTCAGAACTGCGTCGTAGTCGTTGAAGAACTCGGCGAAGTAGGCGCCGGTGTCGGCGACTGCCTCCAGCGCACCGGTGTATTGCTCCTCGGTGTAGCTGCCGCCATGCTCGATCTTTTCCATGAGTTGCGGGCTAATCTGGTCCGGCGCTTTTTCGTAGGCATCGGCCAAATTTCGGCGCACTTCGTACTCGTGAATAACCTGGTGATGATCGATCACGTCACCGAGGCTGTCGGGATAGGCCACTTCCTCGACAAGATCGCCGAGCGCTTCCCGCAATTCGGCGAACCCGCTCCGCGCATCGTCTGTCAGACGTTCGTAGTACGGCAGTTCAAGCCAGGCCAGCGAAGGTTCGACAGGAGCCTCCTCCCGACTACCCTCAGAGAAATTCGGCTTGGGCCGGGCGTAGGTGGCCTCGTCGGCTGCGTCATAGCCCGTTAAGGCGTCGGTCAGAAGTGCAATATCCTCCAGCGTCCTGGCGAAGCCGCCGATTTGATCCAGGGTCTCCGAGGTCCGCAAAACACCGTGGCGGGAGATCATGCCCCGGCTCGGTTTGAGGCCGACGATTCCGCAAAACGACGCCGGACGAATGACCGAGCCGTTGGTTTGGCTGCCCAGGGCCAGGGGGACGTGGCCTGCCGCCACAGCCGCCGCGGAACCGCTGGAGGAGCCGCCCGGTGTATGATCCGGATCGTGCGGATTGGTCGTTTCCCCGGGGGTTACGAAGGCGAACTCAGCCGTCACTGTTTTGCCCATGATGACGGCGCCGGCTTGGCGCAGCTTGGCCACGGTGGTTGCATCGGCAGCGGGCTGCCGATCTTTGTAGATCGGCGAACCGTACGCGGTCGGCATGTCGGCGGTATCGTAGATATCCTTGATACCCACGGGCACCCCGTGAAGGGACCCGAGCGGCTTTCCTTGTTGGCGCATCTCATCCAGCGATCTCGCCTGGGCCAGGGCCTGATCGGGATCGAGGTGCACCCAGGCCTTGATCGCAGCGTCGGTCGCATCGATCCGGTTGAGGCAGTCCCGCACCAAATCCTCGGACGAGTACTCGCCCGCCCTGATGTCGGCAGTCGCTTCCGTGGCCGATTTGAAATGCAGAGACATAAGCTTGACCGTATGTACTCAAAACTAAGGAATGTACGGTCCGAACAGGTAGTCCGGGAACCACAGCGCCAAGCCTTGGAACTGGTACATCAGAACCATGGCAAAGATGACGATGGCCAGATAGGGCATGATGCCCTTGAAGATGTCCATCAGCTCGATCTGCGACTTCAGAACCCCCTTGAGATAATAGGCTGACATCGCCATGGGCGGAGTCAGGAAGGAGGTTTGCAGGTTCAGCGCGACCAGCATGGCGAAGAAGTAAGGATTGACGCCGAAAGTATCCAGCATGGGCAGGAAGATCGGTACGAAGATGATCAGGATTTCCGACCACTCCAGCGGCCAACCCAGCAGGAAGATGATGGCCTGAGCCAGGATAAGGAACTGCCAGGGCTCCAACTGGAACGACACGATCCAGTGTTCGATGATGTCGTGGCCGCCGAGATAGGAGAACACGGCCGCGAAGGTCCAAGAGCCGACGAACAGCCAACAGACCATGGCGGTCGCCTTGGCCGTGAGGAACACCGATTCCTTCATTTTCTCCCAGGTCAGGGAGCGATAGAGCGCCGCCAGGATGACCGCGCCCAAGGCCCCCATCGCGGCCGCTTCCGCGGGAGTGGCAAGGCCGCCGAGGATGGATCCCAGCACCATCATGATAAGGACCGTTAGCGGCACGAACGACGTCAGCAGAGAGATGTAAATTTCGCTCTTCGGCGGCACCTCCTCGTCAAGAGGTTTCGGCGCCAGTGACGGGTTGATCTTGGCGCGAGCCATCACATACAGAATGTAGAACCCGGCCAGCATGAATCCCGGAAACACTGCGGCGGCGTAAAGCCGGAGCGGCGACAGTTCAGCAATCGCCGCGTAGACAATGAGCATGATCGAGGGCGGGATCAAAATGCCCAGGGTACCGCCGGCGCAGATTACGCCGGATGCGAATTGTTTGTTGTAGTTGGCCTGGGCCATCGCCGGAAAGGCCAATAGGCCCATCAGGGTCACGACCGCGCCGACGATGCCGCTGGCGGTGGAGAACACAGCGCAGGTTATCAATGCCGCGATCGCCATGGATCCCGGCATGTTGCGGGCAGCCAACCTGAGCGACGAGAACAGTCGCGTCACAATGTCCGCCCGTTCGACCACGTAGCCCATAAATAGGAACAACGGCACAGCGACAAGCGTGTCGTTCTCCATCACGGAGTATGTATTCTGATTCAGGAGATAAAATATCTGGTTGTCGAAGAGATCGGAAAATACGTCGATCCGGTCGGGGTCGTAATAGGCGTAGTAGCCGAAACCCACGCCCATGGCGACCAATGTAAAGGCTATGGGGAATCCAAGCAGCACGAGCAGGATGAACAAGCTCAGCATCAGAATGGCGACTTCGGGGTTTGTCATTCTTTGGCGTACTCCGTCACTCCGACAACGATCGGACGGTGTTGGTTCTTGGGGCTCAATCGAGTCCCGCTTCGTGGGTAAGGACGTTCTCGGTTTCCTGGACGTCCTCCAGGCGTTCCAGCCAACGGCCGGTTTTGATGGCGAGATAACAGCGCATGCATTCGGCAATGCCTTGGACGATCAGCAGTCCGCCTGCAATGGGGATCAGTGTTTTGAAGAAATAAATCTGGATGCGGGCCGGGCTGTTCCAGCTTACCTCCTGGTAACGCCAGGAATCGCTGGCGATCTCGGCGCCGTACCAGAATAGCGCCAGCATGCCGGGGAAAAAGAAAATGATGTACAGAAAGAAATCAAACCGGGCCTGCCACTCGACCGGAATTAGCCGGTAAACCACGTCCGCACGGACATGACCGTCCTGGGCCAAGGCATAAGGCCCGGCCATCAGGAAAAGCGCACCATACATTTGGACCATCATGTCGAAGGCCCAGACTGTCGGAGCGTTCAGGGCATAGCGCACGAAAACCTCGTACGAAACCGACAACGTCAAGATCACGATGCACCAACCAAATGCGCGTCCGATCCAGATGTTGAGGCTTTCGATGGCATGAATGACGGCTCTCATGCGCTTTCTCCCGTTCTACTCGTCGAAGCAAAGAACAGGGACAGCCCCTTGGCTGTCCCTATCCCAAACATTCATCATTCATCGTTTGATCGACCAATGATTGCCGTTTTGTTTAACCGAAGTGATGCCTGTAAGCCATGCTGTAGTCAGGCTGGTTCAACAGCAGGTAGTTCATCACTTTCTTGGCGTAGGCTTTTTGCGAGGCCACGACCTTGGCGAAGAAAGGATCTTCTCCGGAAATACGGTCGACCACGACGTCCCAAGCCTTCAACTGTTCCTGCATCACGGAATCGGGTGTGCGGTAGACGTTCACGCCACTCTTTTCCTTTAGCACGATCAGATCGTCGGCATAACGCAGTGTGTTGTGCCAGTAGAAGTTCGAGTTTTCCGCTTCGGAAGCATACTCGAGAATTTTCTGATGCTCCTGGGGCAGTGCGTCGAACGTCTTCTTGTTGAAGGTAATCTCGAAGGCTTCCTGGGATTGGTGGAAGCTGGCGAGATGATAGTGCTTCGAAACGTCCTGCATGCCGAAGTCCTTATCCGAAGTCGGATTGTTGAACTCGGCAGCATCGATCAGGCCTGATTTCATGGCCGGCTGGATTTCACCGCCCGGCAATTGCGCGACGGACATGCCCATAACGGATAGAACGTCCGCGGCTAGGCCGACCGTGCGGTACTTCAGGCCGTTCATCTGGGAGGCGTCTTTGATTTCCTCCTTGAACCAGCCCAAGGGCTGCGCCGGCATCGGGCTGTTGAAGAAGCTCACCAGATTGAGTTGAAGGCTTCCCATCAACTCGTTGAAGAGTTCCATACCGCCGCCGTAATGGATCCAACCCAGTAGCTCCTGAGCCGACCAGCCGAAGCAAGGACCGGTGCCGAACAACGACGCGGCCTTGGACTTCGAATACCAGTAGGCCGGCACGTAGTGGGCGCCGTCGAGGACGCCGCGGTGCACCGCATCCTGCATCTGGCTGGTCTTGACCACGGAGTTGACCGACAAGAGGTCGATCTTCAGGTCCTTACCCGCCATGTCATGGACGCGCTTGACGTAGCTTTTGGCGTTCTCAAGGAAAATGCCGCCGCCCCAGGCTGCCTGCACCTTGAGCACCTTGGTCTTGGCTTGCACAATGTTCGGCGCAGCGATTGTGCCGGCTACCGCCGCACCGCCCGCAACGCCCATTCCTTTCAGGAATTTGCGGCGGGACGATTTGACTTTCGATTTGGACATGCACTCCTCCTGTTTATCGTTTTGAGTTCTTGTTTGTTGGGCGGGGCCGGTCCCAATACGCATCGACTCCGCCGATAGACTGTGAGAGAGCAACGCGGACCACACAGCCGGACGCCCACCGGCATACAAATCTCAAGCGATTTTTTTCGAAACGGAAATCCCCTGACAAAAGGCAGCAACCAAAATATGCCACACTTCGCCAGTTTGGCTGCAGCGTCATTCTCTCCCCCTGATCGATGCAGCCTATCGAAATTTTAGACGCTATTTAGGTACCACGACCGGGGCTTAAGTTGAACCGTCAATTTGGATCCAACAATCAGCTTACCGTGATATCTCTGCATTCGCATAAAGATCAACTATGATGCGCGGGCATCGTTCCGCAGCCGACAGTAATGTTTGGGTTCGCCGTATGGATCGCATTCGCCAGTTTAGAGGTATGAGTATCCGTCGCATTGTCGCGTTGGCATTCACGGGCGTGGTTGTGATACTGGCCGTGCTGATCAGCGTTACGGCCTGGCTCCTGTCCGATCAGTTGGCAGACGGCAGTCCGGGCGTATCTGTTCGTTATCTATGGTCGATCTTGGCTTTGGCGTTGTTCGCGACAGCCGCTTTCTGGTTGATGGCGGACCGATTGCTGGTTGCCCGAAACACCGATCACCGTAGCCTGCCGGCACGACCCGAGTTTTATGATTTCGACGATCACTCCCAGCCCATGCATTGGGACGAAATCCAAGGCAAGTTGTTGAAGGACCTCCACTTCGTGGTGTTCGATACGGAAACTACGGGCCTGCGACCCTCCGACGGCGACGAAATCATCTCCATCGCGGCCGTCCGCATCGACAATGGCGAGCTGAACGAGGCGGACGTGTACTCCAGGCTTGTCAATCCCGGCATGACCATTCCGCCCTTGTCGATCAAATACCACGGCATCACCGACGACATGGTGGCGGCCGAGGATCGCATCGGCGATGTCCTGCCGTCGTTTCGAGACTATGTTGGGGATGCCATTTTGGTTGCCCACAATGCCGCTTTCGACATGCGCTTCCTTCAGCTCAAGGAAGAGGAAACAGGCGTCATCTTTCCCAATCTGGTTCTCGACACGTTGCTCATCAACGTCTTCCTCGAACACGAAAGCCATAACCACTCGTTGGATGCCATCGCCGAGCGCATGGGCATTTCCATCGAAGGCCGGCATACCGCCCTGGGCGACAGCATTGCCACCGCCAAGATCCTGTTGAAGATGATGCAGCGTTTGGAGGCGCGCGGCATCACGACGCTCAGGCAGGTGGTCGACGCCAGCTCAAAAATCGAGCACGTGCGAAAGATGCAGGAGCGGTTCTAGAAGATCTCGCCGCCGAACTCGAAGTTGATGCGCTGGCGCAGACCTTCAACGGCCTTGAAAGCTTCGCGGAGCCGGCGCTTTTGCCACCGGCTGAGCTTCTTGGGATGGACAAACCCCGAAACCTTGCGCTCGATCTTGAAGTCCTCGATTTGATGACGAAGCAAAAGATCGCAAATCGTCTTGTAGGCGCTGGTGAGATCGTCGAACTCGTCGCGCGTGACGACGTTTTGCGCCAGAAGAACATCCAACCTCCTTAAGGTGCCGGTGTTTTCAACGCCTTCGCGCAACGCCAGCATGCGTACACCCTCGATCAAAGGCAGGGTGCCGTAAAGCTTGAGATTGATTTCGCCGCGATGCGCCGGGTCCTTCTTCTCCGTGGCGAAGCGGCCGAACCAGCGGCGTGCCGTACCGTGGTCGCGATCCGCCGTATAGAGCGCCCGCAGGAGCGGCTCGTTCCCTTTCGTCACCTTCGTCACATAGCTGCGCAGCTCGGCCGCCAACGAGGGATCGCCCCACGAGGCCTGAAAGTCGAAGAAGATGTCGAAACTGATAAGCGCCGTGACATTTGCGCGCCGGTTCCAGTAGTCGACTTGTCCCTTCCACTGCGAGACGGTTTTTCGCCACAAAGGATTGGTCGCCATGACGTTGCCGGTGCAGTAAGGCAAACCGACTTTGTTGAGGTCGTCGGACACGCGTGCCGCCAACTCGATAAACCATTGGTCGATTTCGGTGTGCCGGTCGTCCGGATAGTCGGCCACGATGAAACCGAAATCCTGATCGGGGTAGATATAGTTTTCGCTGCGCCCGCCCGATCCCATGATGATGACGTTGAAACCCGCCGGCGGCTCGCTGCCTTCATCCGCCAGGGCCGCGAGATTCAACTCCGTCAGTCGCCGGTAGATGTCGTTGTTGACGTGGCTTAGCAGGGTCTGGATCTCACTGGCCGAAACGCCGTCCCGCAGCATCTGGTCGGCCACGTCGACCTGGGCGGCCTTAATCTCCGTCAAGCCGTCGATCGAATCGTCCTGCGTCAGTTCCTCGATTTCACCGATCAGGTTCCCGGCGGCATGAACCATCGTGTCGTGCAGATCTAAAATACCGCAAAGACGGCCATGTCCGTCGACCACCGGCATGTGGCGATGCCCGAGCCTGCGCATGCGCGCGATGGCGATAAACAAGCGCTCCCGAGCGCCGATCGTGTGGACAGGCCGGGTCATGATATCCGGCGCCGGCTGATCGGGATCGGCATTGAAGGCGACGCGGCGGACGATGTCCTGCTCGGTAATGATTCCGACGGGTCGCCGGTCGCCGTCCACCACGATAACGGCGGTGTACTTGCCGGTGGCCATAAGTCCGACAATTTCCCGCAGCGTTGTTTCGGCGGGCACCTCCGCCGGCTGTCCGTCGGCGTGCTGGTCGACCCGTTTGAAAAAGATGTCGGTGGCGGTGGTCATCGGGTTCCGGTCCCCGTTCCGTTTCTTATGATTCTTGCGGTGTGACGGAAGTCTCCGAAATCAATTCCTGGCGCTCGCCCTCGTACGCGGTGCTCTTAGCCTGCTCCTGCCAAGCTTCGAGCACCGCCTGGGCCTCAAGCAATTCGGTAAACTGTCCCCGGACCTGCTTCCACTTGAAATACATCGAGTTCTCGACGATTTCGGTATCCAGGTCCTTGAGCTCGTCGGCAATCGGCGCCCATTTGACCAGCGCTTTGCGGCTGGCGGCAAAGAAATCGTCGCTTTCGCTGGTATCGCGCCAGAGAACGCCCCTGATCCGTATGTCGAAGGCCTCACGCACGTCGTCGAAGCCGTCGGGCCGCTCGGCGGGAATTTCCTCTGCCTCGAGGACAGACGAAACGAGGTAGCGGGCAAGGCCTTGAAATTCCTCGTCCGTGGCACCCGCCGTGAGACCGACACGCGCCGTGGCGTAAATGGCGAAATCGCAGAGACAAGCCAGATAGATCTCCCATTTGGCGATGTTGATGGAGTTGGCGAACTTTTCGTCCTCGAATAATGACCGGTAAAGCGTGCCCGAACGGGTCTTTAGGTAGCCGTACAGCGTTGTCTGGGCTACGAATTTCGACCGTGTATCGGCGTACCGGGCGAGTTCGTCCGGCGAAGTAACGGGGGGTTCGCGGCGCCAGAAGCGCAACGCCTTGAGGGCGAGAAAAACGTAGAAAGCGACCTCTTTTAACGAATTCTTAAATTTTAATAGTTCGAGGGCTAACGAACGAAGCATAGATTCTGCTTTCAAATTTGAGTAGTATCCGCGTGCTTGTAGAAGAGAATATTCGCTTGTCGAGCCAAAAACGAATCATAACCAACGGCGGCAGTGAAAGATCGCCGATAAAATAAGATTAGGGAGTGACGGCTCGATAGGTGGATTGAGTCGATTGCGGGGGCACAACATATAGCGTCTTCGCGGTCGTTTGGTCATAACCTCAAAGGGGGCTTCATAATGGCTGAAACCGACCCTAATGTGCTTGCAGCACATTGGTCCAAGACCAAGAGCCTTACGATCACGGTTCTGGTCCTTTGGTTCATCTTTTCCTTTGTCGTGCACTGGTTCGCCGACTCACTAAACTCCGTCTCCTTCCTTGGCTTCCCACTCGGGTTCTATATGGCAGCTCAAGGATCTCTCATCGTCTTTGTTGTTCTGATTTTCTGGCTCGCAAGGCGCCAGGATGCCATCGACAACGAATTCGGCGTCGCCGAGGACGAAGAAGAGTAACACCCCGAAAATTGGGAAGAATGGGAGAGGTTCTGTGAAGAACACATTTATCGACAACCTACCCAAGATTTACGGGATGTACACCGGTGGTTTCATCGTGTTTATCCTGTTGATGGCGATCTTGGAGCAAGTAGGTCTGAGCGCTGAAGCCATCGGCATTTTGTTTGTTGCGTTTACCGTGTTCATCTATGCCGGCATCGGCTGGTTGTCGCGGACAATGCAGGTCGAAGCTTACTATGTGGCGGGACGGCAAGTACCCGCCGTTTTTAATGGTATGGCGACAGCCGCCGACTGGATGTCGGGGGCGTCTTTCGTTGCCATGGCAGGCGGCATCTACTTCGGCGGACACGGCTACCTGGCCTTCGTGGTCGGTTGGACCGGCGGCTATGTGCTCGTCGCATCGCTGATGGCGCCGTATTTGCGGAAATTTGGCTGCTATACCGTGCCCGACTACATCGGGACGCGTTATGGCGGTAACCTGGCCCGCCTTTGCGCGGTGATCATCCTGGTGGTGGCGTCCTTCACCTACGTGACGGCGCAGATCAACGCCACCGGCACCATCGCCGCTCGCGCGCTGCAAATTCCGTTCGAGGTTGGCGTCTGGTTCGGTCTTCTCGGCATCCTGCTCTGCTCCATGCTGGGCGGTATGCGGGCCGTGACCTGGACCCAGGTGGCGCAGTACATCGTGCTGATTATCGCCTACCTGATTCCGGTGTTCTGGATGTCCAGCAAGCAGGGCTTCGGCTTGATTCCGCAGTTCGCCTATGGTGACGCGGTGGCCCGCTTGGGTGAGCTTGAAGCATTGCACAGGGTTGGCGAACTGAAGCCCACGGAGGCCTTCGCAGGCCTGCGCGCGCTGACGGTTCCGCACGCCGCGGCGGGAGAGAGCGCCATGGCGAGCTGGAAGTTCGTCACACTGGTTGCCTGTATGATGGCCGGCACCGCGTCCTTGCCGCACATCCTGATGCGTTACTTCACCACGCCTTCGGTGAAAGCCGCGCGTCAGTCCGTGGCCTGGTCGCTGCTGTTCATCTTCCTGCTGTACTTCACGGCACCCGCGCTGGCAACGTTCACCAAGTTGCAGGTGCTGGATCCGAACTTGGCAACGGGTATCATCGGCAAAGCCTTCTCGGAGGTCTCGTCACTCGACTGGATTCAAAAGTGGAGTAACGTCGGCTTCCTGAAGATTGTCGACAGCAACGGGGACGGTCTACTCCAGATCAACGAATTCTTTATGCGCGGCGACATCGTCGTGCTGGCAACGCCGGAAATCGCCGGCCTGCCGTTCGTGATCTCGGGTCTGGTCGCCGCCGGTGGCATGGCGGCCGCCATGTCGACCGCCGACGGTCTGCTCCTGGCCATCGCCAACGCCCTGTCGCACGATCTCTACTACAAGATGATCGATCCGACAGCTGACACCAAGAAACGCCTTATCGTCGCACGTATCCTGCTTGTCGGGATCGGTGGCGCCGGCGCGTTCGTCGCCAGTCTGAAGTTGACGAGCATTCTCGGTGCCGTGGCCTGGGCGTTCGATTTCGCCTGCTCGGGTTTGTTCTTCCCACTTGTGCTCGGCATCTGGTGGAAACGGGCAAACACCCAAGGCGCAATCGCCGGTATGGTCGCGGGTTTCGTGGCGGGTACGCTGTACCTCGTCCACATTCGCTTCCTCGGCGGCGACATGTGGTGGGGTATCGATCACCTGCGCTTCGGTATCATCGGCATGCCGGTGAGTTTGGTTGCCATGATCATCGTTTCCAAGATGACTCCGGAACCGGACGCCGAAACTCAGGCAATGGTCGACAACATGCGTATTCCGAAGGGCGCCACGGTGCTCTCCGCTTCGCACTAGTCGTACCGTACAAGCACGCGTTTACTGGGGCGGAACTCTGTTCCGCCCCATTTTTTTGAATTAGACTCGCCGCCAGAAACTAGCCTGGAGCAAAGCTTTGTTGGACGCCTTCCCCATTTGGGTCATCGTTATCGATTATCTCCTGGGCATGGTCATGTGGACGCTGATCGGGCGTGCCGGCATGTCGATCTTCCTGCCCATCAATTCGAGTTTTTTCTTCATGCGGTTTTTCGTCCGCGTCACCGATCCCATCATCGACGCCTTCGAATTCATTACGCCGAGTTTTCTCGTGGCGCCCGTGGTGCCGCTGTTCGTGGCCTGGTTCTTCTTCATGATCCGCTTCTATCTCGTGCCCTGGCTGCTGGGCTACGAGGTCATGGGCATGCTGTCCTTCCCCCTTGAGGGTGAAATCGCCCGCGCCATCTACGCCATCGGGAATTAGGGCGGTAATCCAGGTCAGACCCGAACCCGCTTCGTATCGGCGTAAACGCAAAGCCTGAACCACTTCGGCATGTTACGGATTAGACCTTTGGTGCCCAGCGCCACCAGGCGGTCATCGCGAATGGCGGCGTTTGGTTCGACGTCGCCCTGCCAGATCTCGATCATCGTGCGCACATCGGTCGACAGGTAAATATCGACGTCCTTGCCCGGATCCTCGGTACAGAGGTCGACGTCGCCGCCGTCGACCACAAGCCACCAGTTCTTGAATTTTTCGAGATCCGTGAAAATGAAGCCGATGACGGTTTCGCCGTCGGGTAAACCGGTGGGATCGATGCGGCGGTGGATGTCCCACATCAAAAGCTCGACGTCCAATTCTTCATCGGACATCTGGCCCCGCGCCCACTTCTGACCCCACCTGGCGACTTGGTCCACCACCGGTTCAAGTTCCCGCCCCATCGGCGTCAGCCGGTATTCATGCCCTTTCTTTCCCGACAACCGTTTTCGGAGAATGATGCCGTTGTCTTCCAGTTCCTTCAGACGCTTGTTGAGAACGGTGGGCGAGATGCGGCTCATGCTGCGCTGGAAATCGTTGAACCGGCTCGTCCCCATCAAAAGCTCGCGCAGGATCAGCAGCGTCCATTTCTCGCCGATGATCTCGGTTGCCTTGGCAACCGGACAATACTGTCCGTAGCTCGTCATTCCGCCCCCCTAACTACGTAATCCGTAGTCCAATACTACGCATCGCGCAGTATTCCGCAAGCTCCACGCCGCCTACCGTCAGGCGCAATCAACCGACGGAATTCGGTGGTTGATTGCAATTTCATCAATAGAAATCCCAAGAAGGAAAGTGATCATGAGCATCAATAGCAAAGTCATCGAAAGCCCGACCGTCGTGAACGGTGTGGACGTCACCACGGTCAGCAACGTCATCGAAACCATCCAGGCGGAACCGGCGGCAGGGCAAATGCAGTTCAGAGTGCGGAACGACTGGATCGGCGGCGGTCTGAACCGGTCCCGCATCCAAGGCTTCTATGCCGCCTGTGCGGAAGACGAGACCCGCACCCAACCTTTTGTCGTGGACTCCGACGAGCCGAAAATCATGGCCGGGGGAGACGTCGCACCCAACGCCATGGAATTCGTCCTGCATGGCCTGGCTTCCTGTCTGACGAATACGCTGGTCTACCACGCGGCCGTGCAAGGCATCGAGATCGAGGCCGTCGAATCGAACTTGGAAGGCGATATGGACGCACGCGGAATGCTGGGTCTGGATGAGGCCGTACGCAAGGGTTACAGAGAGGTGCGGGTCGGTTTTCGGGTGAAAAGCGAGGCCAGTGCCGAAGACCTCACCGCCCTGGCTCTGCACAGCCCGGTTTACGACATCGTCTCGAATTCGCTCCCCGTGGAATTCAAGCTTGAGACCTACTGACCCGGTAACGGGAAGCGGCACGATCCGCCTCGACCGGCCGCTTCCCTCCCCGCTTGCCGTCCAGGTTCAGAAGATCGGCCGATCCACCATGATGATGACACCCAGGACGGTCGCGGCCGCCCACCCCAGAATGGCGACGAACTGCCAAAACGGAGTCTCGTAGCGTCCCGGCTTGACGTCCTTGAGCCATTCCTCCTCAGACATCTGTTCTGGTGACGGAGGTGTTTCTTGATGGTGTCTTGCGAGTAGGTTCCTGTCGATTTGCATGGCTTAGCGCCCCTGATAGAAAGCCCATACACCTCAACCCTGGAACAGGCTGAGGATGTGCTTCGGGCTCGAGTTCGCGATGGAAAGGGCCTGCAACCCCAATTGCTGTTTGACGCGCCCCGCCTGCAACGCGGCGCTTTCCCTGCCGAGATCGGCATCGATCAGATTGCCGATGCCTTGTTGTTGGATGTCGCGCAGTTGGACAGTGAAGTCCTGCTGGTTTTCGATGCGCTTGGCCGCGGAGCCAAGGCTGGCTTCCTGGCTGGTCGCCTGGCTCAGGGCGGCTTCGATCGCGCTCAAGGCCGACTGGGCATTGGCCGCCGAATCGAGGGCGGCCGTGTCGATACCGAGCCCGGCGGTGCTGAAGTCCTGGGCGGCGACGTTGATGCGGCCGCCGTCGACATCCTTCAGAACATTGAGATCCGCTGCCCCCGGTTTGATCAGGTTGGTGCCGTTGAATTCGGAGGACGACACGATGGTGCCGATCTGGTCGCGCAGGGCGTTGAAATCGTTGTTCAGCGCCTGCCGGGATTCGGCGTCGAGATTCTCCTGGCTCGCTTTTACCGCGATCGACTTCATATCCACCAGAAGATCGGAAATATTCGCCGCGCCGACGGCCGCGACACCGATGCTCGCCTGGGCCGAATCCAGCCCGATTTTTACCGATTTGGCGGCGCCGACGTCGCCGATCAATCTTTGCGCGATGGCCAGCGTCGCCGCGTCGTCCTGTGGGCGGTTGACCTTGAGACCGGTGGAAATGCGCACCCCGGTCCGGTCGAGCGCACGCGTCGTCTCGTTCAAATTCCGGATGCCGGTATGGGCGACCGGGTTGGTATTGATGGAGAGCATCGTTACTTTCCTTTCGGTAACTCGTCCGCCGTAGCTCTGTGAGCCTTAGGTACGAAGCTTTGCGTCCCGCCGTTTCCGACGGTTTGCCTTTGTCGAGGACAATCTCAACGATTGCGTAATCGGCATATGGGGAGCCACTTGGGCCTTTGCAAGGCCTAAGTAGTTGGCATTTAAGCTAAATTTTTGGAGGGGCGCGAATGCTAGAGTTTCTGCGGTGCCTCCGTTGCGCCATTGAACAAAACCCGCCGCATGGCCTCAGCCGCTTTGTCGTGGAAGGCCACCGCATCTTGGTCGAAATCCCGGGATGGCCTGGGCGTGGGTTCGAAATTGCCGAATTCGTCGATGCCGCGCACCAAAGCCGCACAGTCCCAATCGCCGACAACCTGTCGCGTATCGGTGGGCATGAAATGCATGGAGACGCCGATGCGGCGGTCGGTTGAGTTGTTGGGCCCGGAAGCGTGCGCCAGACGGTAGTTGTGAAGCGACATCTGACCCGTTTTCAACGGCATGAAGGCGGCGTCAGAGTCATCCACGCCCGCCGTGATCTCCTGCCCGCGCGTCAGCATATTGTCCTCGTGGTAGCGGTCCTCGTGCGGCAGGACATCGCCGACATGCGTGCCGGGCATGACCCGCATGCAGCCGGCTTCAATGGTAGCGGGCGACAGGGCCAGCCAGGCGGTGACCACACGGTCGCTGGAAAGCCCCCAGTACCGCGTATCCTGGTGCCAGGAGATGAAACTCTTGGCGCCTGCTTCCTTGATCCAGAAGATGGTGTTCCAACAAAGAATATTGGGCCCGATCAACTGCTCGACGGGATCCAACACGCGGGGATCGCGGATCAGGTCGTCGAGCCACTTGAACAGCAAAAAAGATTTGGCCCGCTGTCCCGCCTCAAGCGCCCCGCCCTGTCCGGCCTCCACGGCCTCAAGACGGGCGCGCAGCACGCTGGCCTCCATTTCACCCATCACGTCCACCGGCGAAATGTAGCCCGCTTGCTTGAACTGCTCGATATCCGCCCTTGCCAACGTCACTCCATCCTCCCGTCGTCACTTACCAGGGTAACTTGCCGACATACCGTGCGCCGGATCCATTTGGGTGCCATACGGCGGAATGGGGTATCGCAATCCCACCCTTCCCAGGCCCCGCAAGCCTTCGATACCGCGCGCGAACTCGTCGGGCGGCATGGCCAGCAGCATTTCGTCGTCGGCAACGCCGCCGTAGCGGCGCTCCGCGTAGCAGGGGATGGAAATCGATGTTTCGCCGGTCGCCAGGGCCCGACCCCAAGAATCCGAACAGGCCGTTTCGCCGGTGATAGTCATGTCGTAGCGCTTATAGCGTTTGTATTGCAGCCCGTTGACGAACAGGATGGTTTGCGCCGGGTTGGCGTAAAAGAGCACGATATCGGGCGGGTCCAGGCGGCCGGAACGCAAGGGCGAGACGCATAGTCCCTGATACTTGGGCTCCACCCGCACCATTTCCGCCTGATGCGCTCGCGATGCCTCGCGGTTGCCGAACCAGACGCCGTCCATCTGTTCGCCGGACAGGAAGCTTTCCGAAGGCGCATTCAGTCCGGCAACGCCGCCGCAATTGCTGTTCATGCGGGTGTTTTCGTGAACGATGCCCAATGTGAAACCGGCGGTTCGCGACTGCCCCACCATCTGGCACATGGTGAAATGGAAATCCTCGGTGGGCGCACGCACGCCCTTGATGTTGTGCATGTCCGCCGCGTCCTCGAACAATTTCATGCCGATGGGGATGGTGCGGATGCGCAAAGCCTCGATGAGTTCGGCCGCCAGAGCTTGCAGATTTGCCGCACTCACGTCGTAGTCGTTTTCCTGGGTCACGATTTCTTCCCTACTAGCAAATCATTCCTGCCGGGCCATGAAACAGGAAAGGGGCGGGTTGAGCAAACTTCGCAAATCGTTTACCGCAAGTTCACGTCCGCGGATCCTGTGTGCTACCGTCGGTGCCCAACAACGGTTTGAAGGATACTGTATGCGTCTACGCCAATTTGTCTTTGTAGCGGAAAAGCTTGATCCTGCGATTGAGGAGATCGGTTCGGTATTGGGGTTAGAGGAATGCTACCGCGATCCCGGGGTGGCGGAATTCGGCCTGGAAAACGCCTTGTTTGCCGTTGGCGGTAACTTCCTCGAAGTCGTGGCGCCTACGCAAGCCGGCACGGCGGCGGGGCGCTATCTCGAACGACGCGGCGGCAACGGCGGATACATGGTCATCCTGCAATGCGAGGACGCCATCCCGCAGCGTGAGCGCATTACCGCCCTGGGCATCCGCGACGTATGGCGCCACGACGGACCCAACGCTTTCGCCACGCACTTCCACCCGGCCGATGTCGGCGGCGCCATCCTGTCCATCGATTCGATGGCGGCTGCGCCGGATTTCCACATCGAAGCCGCGGACTGGGAGTGGGCGGGGCCGGACTGGCGCAACCACATGCAAACCGACGTCACCGCCGCGATGGTGGGACTTCAGATCCAGTCCGACGATCCCGGCGGCATGGCGGACCTTTGGGCCCGGGTTGTCGGCGGGCGGACCAAGACAGGATCGGAGGGGCCTTGCCTGCCGCTCGACAACGCCACGCTCCACTTTGTCAAAACAGAGGATGGCCGCGGTCCCGGCGTTTCGGGGCTGTTGCTGACGCCGCAAAATCGATCGGCCATCTTGGCGGCGGCCGATCAGCGGGGCCTCATGACCGACGACAGTCGGTTTGAACTTTGCGGCGTTAACGTCACGCTCGTATAGAACTCAACCGAAGCAGGCCGTCATCCAGTTTTCGTACAGTTGGGCTGTCAGGTCGTCGAACCGGGATGCGAGCTCGGTACTTGAGGCGATGAGATCTTTGGTGCCGGCCTCACCGAGCATGGCGTCAAACTCGACCTGGTATTCCGGAATCTCCAGACACTCGACGATCATTTCAGGCGTCAGTTCCGGGTGAAACTGGACGCTGAAAGCCCTTTCCCCAACCTGCATGGACTGCACGGCGCAGGCCGGTGAGCTTGCCAGAACACGTGTCCCGGCGGGCGGAACGGAAACCTCTGCGCCGTGACCTTGGGTGAACACCTGCGGCGTTGAGATGCCCTCAAACAAGGGGCTTTGCCGCCCCTCTGACGTTAGTTCGATGTCGAGATTGCCGACCTCCGGGTCCGCCATTCGGTTGACGGCTCCGCCGAGCGCGTCGGCCAGCAGTTGGTGGCCCAGGCAAACACCGAAGTACGGCATGCCGAAGTTCTCAACGGCCTCACGGATGGCCGCCTTTTCCGGCACCAGCCAAGGGTTCTCCGCTTCCTCCCACACCTGCATTTGCCCGCCGAAAACCCACAATCCGTCAAAGTCGTCGAGCTTCGGAATTTCGTCGCCCCGATCCAACTGCACGACATGGCGGTGAACCGCGTCCGATTCCATCAGCCGGGCGAATCGCCCGACATGTTCGATAGGATGGTGTTGAAAGACGAGAATTTTCAGCTTGGAGCGGTCCACGACGCGTTCCCCCGATGTTGCCCAGCCCGCCGTTATTCGATCATGGCCGGTACGAATAATTATTTTGTATACTGTATTCAAATTTCTTGATGGGTGGAATGGCTCTTTTTTTCGGGCGACTCTTACCAGACCGGGGCTTCGGCGTTATGTTGTCGGAATTCAACGACATGAAGGGGCAAATCGATGAGCGGACAAGGAAAAATAGCCATTGTGACGGGTGCCGGGTCGGGTATCGGGCGGGCATCGGCGCTGGCGCTGCTGGAGGACGGTTACGCAGTCGTTCTGGCCGGCCGCCGCGAGGACCCCTTGCAGGAAACCAGGACTTTGTCGGGCGATGCCGCCGAACGGGCGCTGGTCGTGCCCACCGACGTCAGCGACCCGGCCTCCGTCGCTGCCCTTTTCGCCAAAACCAAAGAGGTTTATGGCCGCCTCGACGTGCTGTTCAACAACGCCGGCGTCAACGCACCCGGCATACCGCTGGATGAACTCAGCGTCGAACAATGGCGGTCCGTCGTCGACATCAACCTGACCGGCCCCTTCCTCTGCACCCAGGAAGCTTTTCGGTTGATGAAGGACCAGGATCCCAAGGGCGGCCGCATCATCAACAACGGTTCAATCTCCGCGTATGCGCCAAGGCCGTTTTCGGTGCCCTACACATCCACCAAGCACGCCATCACCGGCCTCACCAAAACGACGTCGCTCGACGGCCGGGTCCACGACATCGCCTGCAGCCAGATCGATATCGGCAATGCCAAGACCGAGATGGCCATGCGCATGGCCGACGGCGTGCCGCAGGCCGACGGATCGATCAAGGCGGAGCCCCTGATGGATCTCAAACACGTCGCGGATGCTGTCGTTCACATGGCGAGCCTGCCGCTGGAGGCCAACGTGCAGTTCATGACCGTGATGGCGACCAAAATGCCGTTTGTCGGAAGGGGTTAAGCTCACTCAGCTTGACCATCATCAAGGCCCCACGGGTGCCTCCGGAGCGACTATTCGACAGGCGCTGCGAGGTCGGCTAAATACACCCCATGAAGCAATCATCCCCCCCTTTAACGCCCGCATTGATTGCGGGGATGTTCCTACGTCCGGTGCCGCGCGCAGTCATCGACCGGGCATTGTCCGCCACCATGAACATGTTGCTGAAACGCCACGAGCACTTGTTCGAACGCCTCCCCGACATGGGCAGCGGGGAAGGCGATGAAACGCTTCTGATCGACCCGACTGATCTTCCCGTCAGCATAGTTCTGACCCTCGACCGCGAGCGTCCCGAACTGCGCAGCGCCCGACCGGAGGACGAAGCCAACGCCCTGGCCGCCGTCCGCGGACCGGTTGAAGTCCTGGTCGACCTGCTGGAAGGCCGCGTCGACGGCGACGCCCTGTTCTTCTCCCGCGAACTGACGTTCGAGGGTGATACAGAAGCCGTCGTCGCGCTGCGCAACGCCATGGACGGGGCCGAAATCAGGTTGGCCGATCTGGCGCCCCTGCCCGCCCCGTTGGCCCGGGCTGGCGTAAAAGCCGCCGGGGTGCTGGCCAAGACCTACGAGCGCGCCGCCCAGGACTTGGAGATGGTGCGCCGCGCCGCGGTGCGCCCGCTGGACCGCCGCGCAGACGGCCAGGCCGCGACAATCGAGCGCCTGGAAAGCCGGATCGACGATCTGGAAAGGAAACTGCGCCGCGAAAAAGCCCGCGCGAGGAAATCCGGATGATCAACGAACCGCTCGAACTCGTCTGCCCGGCGGGCACGCCGGCCGCACTGCGCAGTGCTGTCGATGCCGGCGCCGATACGGTCTACCTGGGCTTTCGCGACGAAACCAATGCGCGGAATTTTCCCGGCCTCAACTTCGATCGCCGAGAGCTAAGGGAAGGTTTGGCCTACGCCCACCAAAGGAACGCCAAGGTCTACGTCGCCATCAACACCTTTCCCAAGGCCGGCGACCCGGGCCCATGGCGCCGCGCCGTCGACGATGCCGCCGCGTTGGGCGCGGATGCCGTGATCCTGGCCGATATCGGCCTGCTCAAATACTGCACGGACTACCATCCTGACCTGCGGCGCCATCTTTCCGTGCAGGCGTCAGCCTCCAACGCCGAAGCGATCAACTTTTTCCACCGCGAATTCGACGTCCGGCGCATTGTGCTGCCGCGCGTTCTGACGGTGGCTGAAATCGCCGCCCTCAATAAGCAAATCCCCGTGGAAACCGAAGTGTTCGCCTTTGGCGGGCTCTGCGTAATGGCCGAGGGGCGCTGCGCGCTCTCCTCCTATGCGACGGGCAAGTCGCCCAACCTGACCGGGGTTTGTTCGCCCGCCAGCCATGTACGCTACGAAGAACGTGGTGACGGCCTCGTCTCCCGCCTCGGCGAGTTCACCATCAATGTGTTCAACGACGGCGAATCCGCGGGCTACCCCACACTCTGCAAAGGCCGCTTCGTCGCCGAGGGCGAAAGCTCGTACCTCTTCGAAGAGCCCACCAGCCTCAACGCCGCCGGCATGTTGCCCGAATTGGTCGAAGCGGGCGTCGTGGCCCTCAAGATCGAGGGCCGCCAACGGGGCCGGGCCTACGTCGCCCAGGTCGTCAAGGCCTTCCGCGCCGCCGTCGACGCCCAGGCGGCCGGCAATCCTGCCCCCATCAACAATCTCGATGAACTGACGGAAGGCCAGCGCGAAACCGCCGGCGCTTACGAAAAAGCCTGGCGCTAGGGATACCCGACATGACCGCAAAACTGTCTCTGGGCCCTTTGATCTTCAATTGGCCCGCCGAGGAAAAACGGGATTTCTATTTCCGCATGGCCGACGAATGTCCTGTCGACGCGGTATACGTCGGCGAAGTGGTCTGTTCGAAGCGCGAGCCTTTCTTCACGCCTTATTTGCCGGAGGTCGTCGACCGGCTCAGGGCCGCCGGCAAGGAGGTCGTGCTTTCCTCGCTCGCCCTGATTATGAGCGAGCGGGAACAGGCGGCGGCCCGCGAGCTTTGCCAAAACGACGATTTCGAAATCGAAGCCAACGATATCGCTACCGCTTCGCTGCTGATGGGCAAGCCCCATTGCGTCGGGCCTTACGTCAACGTCTACAACGAGGACACAGTCGCCTATCTCGTCGCCAACGGCGCGCGGCGGATTTGTCTGCCCGCCGAACTTCCCGGTGACGCCGTTGCCGCCATTGCCGCGGCGAACTTGACGGAAATCGAGTTGCAGGCCTTCGGCCGCCTGCCGTTGGCGTTGTCGGCCCGGTGCTACCACGCCCGCGCCCACAATTTGAGCAAAGACGGCTGCCAGTACGTTTGCGAGCAGGATCCCGACGGCATGGACGTGGAAACCCTGGACCGCCGCCCGTTCCTCGCGGTCAACGGCACCCAGACGATCTCCCATTCCTACGTCAGCCTTGTCGGCGAGGTCAGAAGCTTGGCGAAAGAGGGTGTCGGCATGTTCCGCCTGTCGCCACACAGCGCCGATATGGTCGCCGTCGCCGACGTCTTCCGCAACCTCCTGGACGGGCATCTGGACGAGGAGGAAAGCGGGCTGGTGCTGGACAGCTTGATCGACGGCGAGCCCACGGCGAACGGCTTCATTCACGGCCAGGAAGGTTGGGTCCGTACCGACGAAGTCGGTGGCTCAATTTTGGGCTGACAAATCGTCCCGCTGCTGGTTAACATCGCCGCAGGAACCTATCTGCGAGACGTCCATGGCTCCGTGCAAGAGAGTTCGTACAGCCAAGATTGGCTGGTGGTGGCCGCCGCCGGCAGATGTCATGCGTAATTGTTTTTCCGAACAACTTACCATGATGGAGTTTCTCTCATGCAGATCAACGGTATCAGACGGGGCGACGACGCCCTCGTCATCCTGTGGGCGGACGGAGTAGAAAGCGCTTTTCCTTTCCTCTGGCTCCGCGACAACGATCCCTCCGGCTTCCATCCGGATACGCGCGAACGGACTTTCGACCTCCTAAGCGTTGCCGCCGACATCTCACCGAGCGCCATCGAACACACGCCCGGTGAAGACGAAATATTGCTGTCATGGCCCGACGTCGGGGACAAAAGCCGTTTTTCGGCGGCCTGGCTCTATTCACACGCGCCGGGTCGACACAGGGACGACCCGGGCCGAGTGGACTGGGTCTCATGGGATGCCGTTTCAGGTATGCCCATTCCACGCTTCGCGGCGATGGACCTGCTGTCCGGTGACGAAGGTCTGTTGACCTGCCTGCGGACCGCTTCATCGCACGGGCTCGCCATCGTCGAGGGTCTGGACGCGCGCGAGGATGCCGGACTCGAACTCGGAAATCGGATCGGGCCGATGCGCAACTCCAACTTCGACACGACCTTCGATGTCGTCAGCAAACCGGACCCCAACAATTCGGCATACACAGCCGATAGCCTGCCGCTGCACACGGATCTACCGAACCAGGAGATTCCGCCGGGCTACCAGTTCCTGCATTGCATAAGCAACAGCGCCGAGGGCGGGGGATCACTCTTTTGTGACGGATTGCGGATTGCGGAGGATCTTCGGGCCGAGGAACCCGAATGTTTCGAGTTGCTGGCCAACATAGCCCTTCCCTACCGTTTTCACGACAGTTCGGCAGACATCCGTGTCCACCGGCCCGTCATCACGGTAAATGGAGACGGCGAGATCAGCATGATTGCGTTCAACGCCCATCTCGCCGATACGTTTGACATGCCGGCCGATCAAATTCCGGCTTACTACAACGCCTATCGGCGGTTTATGGCATTGGTACGGGATCCGACCTATCTCGTCGAGGTGGAACTTACGGCCGGGGAAATGGTGGTATTCGACAACCGCCGTGTTCTTCATGGCCGGGCGGAATTTCACCCGCAAACCGGTCACCGCCATCTCAAGGGCTTCTATATCGATCGCTCGGACATGGAAAGTCGCATCCGGGTGCTGTCGCGCTAAGCACTCAGGTGTTCAACCTATTTTCTCAATCGTGGGCGGAGTAGTATTCTTGCCAGGGAAAGGAACAAGGTGACCACGATGCGCGCACTGATTTTGTGCCTGCTGATCATTGGCCTTGTCGTCTTAACCGCCGCACCGACCGCAGTCCAGGCGGGCTTTCCCGAAGGCGTCGCTGCTTTCAAGGTCAAGGATTACAAAAAAGCCTATGCCGAATGGCTGCCTCTCGCAAAATCCGGCGACCCGAGAGCTCAGGCCAATCTGGGCTTACTCTATCGTCGCGGCTATGGCGTCAAGAAGAACTTTGCCAAAGCCGCTGCATGGTACGAAAGGGCGGCGGAACAAGATTACGGTAAGGCCCAGTTCAGCCTCGGGCTGATGTACATGAAGGGACAGGGCGTCGAGAAGAACCCGGCGACCGGGTTTGAGCTCTATATGAACGCGGCGCAAAACGGTTACGCCCGTGCGCAGTACGTCGTTGCGCTTCGTTTGGAAAAGGCGAAGGGCGGCAAGGACAACGCCATTGAGGCCCTCAAGTGGTTGTCGCTGTGCATCACCAATTCCCACGGCAAACTTAAGGAAAACGCCCTCAAAGCCAGGAAACGGATCGCCAAAAAGCTCTCGAAAAAAGACCTGGCGAAGGCCAAGAAGCTCATTCGGGCTTACCTGACCTCACAGTGAGCTGCCAATCTTCCTTCATGCCTGATCAGCAATCCCGGATCGGATATCGATCATGAATACCGAAGATCTCGGCAAATCCTGGTTTATGAACGTTCTCTCCTGGCCCGGCGGCGTATCCATGGAAAGCCGGTTGCGGGAGCGGTTGATGGATCCCCGGAAAACGTTGCAAGGGGCCGACCTGAAACCCGGACAAACCGTTCTGGAGGTTGGTTGCGGCACGGGTTTCTTCACCCTGCCGGCGGCAGAAATGATCGGCAACACCGGCCGCCTCATCGCCATGGACCCGGTCTCCCACTATGTCGAGAAGGTGACGAACAAAGTCCGCCGAGCCGGGTTGGACAATGTCGAAGTGGTGCGCCGCGATGCGCTCAACACCGGCTTGGAGAACGCGAGCGTCGACTTGTGTCTTCTGTTCGGCGTATTGCCATTTCCAACTCTGCCATTGGATAAATTGCTTCCAGAAATGCACAGGGTGCTGAAAGAGGATGGAATGATGGCGGTATGGATGTTTCCGGTCGCCGGCTGGGTTCCGACGTCCATCTCTCGGTCAGAATTATTTTCGCATTTGGGCAGGAAAAACGGCGTCTACACCTATCGGCGATCCTAATGATTCCAATCTTGGTCATTCGAATACCTGCGATGGGAAATCGAGCCGATGAGGCGGGGCTCGACCATTTTCTGCTTAATACCGCCAATCCCCTCTGGCAAGCGCCTCGGGATTGTCGTGACGGAAGGTGCTGAAAACCAGGCCCTCCAAACCAGGCACGCTGGTAAGTGCCGTCTCAAAATCCTCGTCGCGTTCCGCCCATTGGCGAGCGACATAAAGCGCGGCGGAGCTGTTTTCGAAAACCGGGCTGTAGTCATCGGCAAGATGTTCCAGAAGCGGCGGCATGCCGCTGCCGTCGATGTAGTTCTGAACATATCCGCCGCCTCTGTGCATCGGCCAGAGGTTATGACCAATCGACGGGCAACGCGATGAGCTCTGCTCGATGACAAGCTGATCGACGAGGTGGCGCTTTGCCCAGTCGCGCCACTGCAACTCTCCGTTTCCAAGGGGCGGGCCAAGCGTGTCGCCTCGCGGACCGCCCACCGCAAGCTTCTTTTCCAGTTTTTTGAGTTCGGCACGCAACTCTTCCAGGAACGATGTTAGATAGCTCCCGAGCAACTGCCGCCAGCAGTGTTCGTCGAAATTTCCCTCGTCGATATCGCGTTTCTTTATTTCGGCGTAGTCCTGGCGGACAGGTTCGTTGTAGCCGAACTGATCGGCAAATTCGGGAGGCCGGGATTGGGACCGGAGACAAACGAATAGCCCGTCATACCCGGTATCGGTGATAAGACGGCAAAAGCGGTTTGTAAATTCCTGGCGCACTTCCTCGTAGGCCAAACAAACCACGCCCCATTGCCGTTCGTTCCCCTCCCTGTCGGTCATCATGAACTCGGGATGATCCGCGCAAAACTGTGTTTGAATGCTGACATGCTGGCAGTGCATGTCATTGTGATAACTCACTGCGCGTTCTTCCGCCGGCGGTAAAGGCCAACCTTCGTCGAACAGCGTGACGTAGAGATATGATTGTAACCCCGCATCCCGAGCGGCGTCTGGCACGTCCATGAATTCATCGATTGCGACGCTGCCGAAGCGCTCCAGATAGGGATGGCGACTTCCATCGGGGGTGTGAAATTTTACTGGTATGCCCAAATTCTCCACCCGCCAGTGGAGGACGCCGCATCCGAGTTCATCCCGCCAGACATCCAGGCGGCGTTTCAGCGAATCGGCGGTACGCAAATTGCCATCGCCGTCGCCGAAGACGACATGATCGCCCCAACTGACGCTGGCAATATTGCGGTCGCTCACGCCGAATGTTCCTCAAGACAGGGATTAGGCCATTTGTCGCAATGATAGCCTATCAGCCTGAAACGATGTTGTGTTCCGGCCCGAAGGGAAATTTGGTGATGTTCTCGGCGCCGTCCTCGGTCAGCACGAGAATATCGTGCTCCCGGTAGCCGCCGGCGCCGGGCTGGCCTTCGGGGATCATGATCATCGGTTCCATCGAGACGACTATGCCCGGCTCCAGCACGGTTTCGATATCCTCCCTCAGCTCGAGACCCGCCTCGCGCCCGTAGTAATGCGACAACACGCCGAAGGAATGGCCGTAGCCGAACGTGCGGCGGTCCAGGAGACCATGGGCGCGGTAGATTTCGTTGAGTTCCAGAGCGATATCGCAGCAGCGTGCACCGGGCCTGATCAGTTCGAGGCCGCGGCGGTGGACCTCGCAGTTAATCTGCCACAGCTCCAGGTGGCGTTCCGAGGCGTGGTCCAAAAACAGCGTGCGCTCTAATGCCGTGTAGTAACCGGCGATCATGGGGAAGCAATTCAGGCTGAGGATATCTCCCGATTGCAGCCTGCGCGAGGTTACCGGATTGTGCGCGCCGTCGGTGTTGATGCCGGACTGGAACCAGGTCCAGGTATCGCGCAGTTCGCTGTCTGGATAAGTCTTGGCGATCTCCCGGATCATGGCTGCGGTGGCGTGGTTGGCGACCTCGTATTCGGGTACGTCCTCCGAAATCGCTTCGACGCAGGCGGCACCGCCGATATCGGCCGTCCGTGCGCCGTTCTTGATGAGGACGATTTCCTCGGGCGATTTGACCATGCGCCGTTTCATTGCCGCCAGGGCCGCATCGATCAGTTCGACACCCGGCAGCGCCGCTTCCAGCTTGGCCCGGACATCCAACGTGACGTGGTCGTACTCGATGCCCAGCCGCATCGCCCCGCCCGCCAACTGCTGCACGGCCGCAATGAAGTTATCCCTCTGCCAATCGGTGTAGACCAAATTTCCGGGACTGCGCCGTCCCGGCTGCCCGCCGTCGATGTTGGCCGAAATCAACGTGCTGTCATCGGCCGTCACGACCACGCCGAACGGACGTCCGAAGGCGCAATAGAGGAAATCGGCGTGGTAGTTGACGTTGTGGTACGACGTGAAGAGAACCGCATCGAGTTCCGCCTCGGCCATATGTCCGCGGACGCCCGCCAGACGGCGGTCCATCTCCGCCTGGCTGAATGTCGCTGGCAGGCGTTCGCCGTTGTCGATGCGGATCAGACGGGGCATGTCGTCGATACTGCTCATGGACTCATCCGCTTGTTATGAGGGGTTTGAAATCGCCACGCCGTATTCGGCGGCGGCGTCTTCCAGCCACTGCCACAGGGATTCGGCGAAGCTGCGATGGACAAATATGTCGAACTCAGGCTCGTTCGTTCGCTGATGCAGAATAATGTGGATATGGCCGAGCGTCGACTGGGCGCACTGACCGGCGGCAAATTTGCTGGGATGCAGATCAAGGGCACAGCCCTTCGCCAAGACATCGCGCGCATGGGGACCGGACAACGCTATCAACGTTCGGCTTTCGCTAACTTCGGTTGCCGCGGCATGCGTGTCCTTAAGGGCTTCGCCCAGCCTTTTACCGACCTCGGAGCCGTCCGGCCCCACGACCAGCCATTCGTCGGGACCGAGCCACAGCACCTCGATGCCGCCGCTGGCATGAACCGTATTGGGCTTGAGCGGCGGCGCGCTGCCGGTTTCGCTTAAGACCGCGGCAGTAAACACTTCATCTTCGAAATGCCCGCGCAATGTCCATTGACTGCGGAATCCTCGCTCACCCAGAACCACCCCGGCATCGGCCGGCGAAGCTTCCGCCCGGGCGATGAGATGGAGATGCGCCAGGGCGCTTTGCCTCAAGGGATCAGCCATGGAGCCTCTCCCCTTCAGGGTCGTAGAACACAGTACCGGTTATTTCGGCCCGCGCCGTGCGCCCGTTCTCCAGCGGCAGATGTACGGTCTCACCCATCCGACCGAGCCCTCCCTTGACCACCGCCAAGGCAATGGAGCGGCCAAGGTTGGCGCTGTGGTAGCTCGACGTGACGTGCCCGATCATCGGCATGGGCAGGGCGGCGTCGGGATCGTCGACGATTTGTGCTCCCTCCGGCAGCACCTGCAAGGGATCTTCGGTGTACAGACCCACGAGTTGCTTGCGATCCCCGCGCACGGTATCGGGCCGGCTTAGGCTCCGTTTGCCAATGAAATCCGGCTTTTTCTTGGAGACGATCCAATCCATGCCGCAATCGCCGGGCGTCATCGTACCGTCGGTATCCTGACCCACGATGATGTAGCCCTTCTCGGCGCGCAGCACGTGCATGCTCTCGGTGCCGTAGGGGGTGATGCCGTATTTCTCGCCGGCCGTCATCAGGGTCTGCCAGAGGCCGAGGCCGTGTGAGGCGCCGACGTTGATCTCGTAGCTCACCTCGCCGGTGAAGCTGATGCGGAAGATGCGGGCCGGCGTTCCCGCCACTGTCCCCTCGCGCCAGGACATAAACGGGAAGGCGTCCGCGGAAAGATCGATATCCGTACAAAGCTCCGCCAGCAGATTGCGGGCGAGCGGCCCGCTGATCGTCAAAGTCGCCCAGTATTCCGATATGGAATTGCAGTAGACGCGGAGATCCGGCCATTCCGTCTGCAGCCATTCCTCCAACCAGCCCAGAACCGCAGCGGCGTTGCCGCTGGTCGTCGTCATCAGATAGCGGTTTTCGGCGATGCGGGAGGTTACGCCGTCGTCCATGATCATGCCGTCCTCGCCCAGCATCAGACCGTAGCGGCAGCGGCCGACTTCCAGCTTGGACCAGGCATTGGTATAGATCCGGTTGAGGAATTCGGCGGCGTCGGGACCCTGGATGTCGATCTTGCCAAGCGTGGTGGCGTCGAGAATGCCGATGGCGTTGCGTGCCGCCAGACATTCGCGATCGACCGCGGCATGTATGTCCTCGCCCTCACGTGGGTAAAACCACGGCCGTTTCCACTGCCCCACGTCCTCGAAGGCGGCGCCGTGGTCCTCGTGCCAGTGGTGCATGGGCGAACGGCGCAAGGGATCGAGCATCTGCCCGACATGACGGCCGGCGATCGCCCCCATGGTGACGGCGGTATAGGGCGGCCGGAACGTGGTCGTGCCAACCTCCGGAATCGGCTTTTCGAGTTCTTCCGCCAGAATCGCGAGGCCCGGCACGTTGGACGTTTTGCCTTGGTCGGTACCCATGCCCAGCGTCGTGTATCGCTTGAGGTGTTCGACCGACTGATAGCCCTCCCGCGCCGCCAGCCGGATATCGGCGTCGGTCACGTCATGCTGCAGATCGACGAAGCGCTTGACGCCGTTTTGCCGCCCCGGCTTGGCCGGAACCGTCCAGAGATGGCGTGGCGGCGCCGTCGAAACAAACTCGGCGGAAGGCGGCTTGGGTGCCCTTCCCGGCTTGCGGAAGCCTTGCGCATCGGCGGCATCCGCACCTGCCTGCCAACCGCTGGACAGGCACTCGGCCAACTCGAACTGACCGTTGGCGGCGCCGGCTGACCGCGCCGCCTGGGTCGTCGCGCCGGGCACGAAGCAGCCCTGAATGGCATCGTACGCAACCTTGCCCCCGGCGTGGCAATGGAGATGGACGGCGGGGCTCCAACCGCCGGAAACGGCGACGAGATCGCATTCGATTTTCCTGTCGCCCACGTTGAGACCCGTACCGTCTTCATTGAGACGCATCACATCGACGCCCTCGACGGCTCGCCGGCCTCGAGTGCCCACGACGGCGTACCCGGTCAGAATTTCGATATCGCGCGCCTCGACCTGCGTTCGGGCATCCATACCCGGTTCGCCGCGTACGTCGATCAGGGCTTCCACGGCGACGCCGGCGTCAACCAGGTCGGCGGCGGCGGCATAAGCCGAATCATTATTGGCAAAAATCACCGCACGCCGGCCGGGCGAAGCCGCCCATCTGTTGACGTAAGCGGCCGCCCCGGATGCCAGCATCACGCCGGGTCGGTCATTGCCGGCGAACACTAGGGGCCGTTCGATGGCGCCCCCGGCGTGGATCACCTGACCCGCCCTGACCTTCCAGATTCTTTGGCGCGTAATGTTGTCGCCGCCGCGTCCCGGTCCGAGATGATCCGACCGGCGTTCCAGCAAACCAATGTAATTGTGATCGTAATGGCCGAATGCCGTGGTTCTCGGCATGACGCGAACTTCCGCCATTTCGGTTAATTCGGACAGGGTGGATTGCACCCATTCGAGACCCGGTGCATTGTCCACTTGAGCGCGGCTGCTCAACAGCGCGCCGCCCAGCTCCGACTGTTCGTCGGCGATGATTACGCGGGCGCCGGTCCGTCCCGCAGCCAGCGCCGCGGCCAGTCCCGTCGGTCCGCCACCGACGACTAGGACGTCGCAATGGACGTGCATGTGGTCGTAGGTGTCGGGATCCCCCGACGGGGGCGCGATGCCGAGACCGGCGGCACGGCGGATGACATGTTCGTAAGTCATCCACCAGCCCGCCGGCCACATGAAGGTCTTGTAATAGAATCCGGCTGGAAGCAAACGCGACGCGAGGTCGTTGACGACGCCGATATCGAAGTCGACGCTGGGCCAGGCATTGACGCTATCCGCCGTCAGCCCGTCGTAAAGTTCCACCTGAGTTGCGCGCAGGTTCGGCAGGGTCTGGGCGCCGCTCTCCACCTGGACGATGGCGTTGGGCTCTTCCGACCCGGCAGCGAAGAGGCCGCGCGGACGATGGTATTTAAAGCTTCGCCCCACCAACCGGACACCGTTGGCGACCAGCGCCGAGGCCAGCGTGTCTCCCTCAAAGCCCTGATAGCGCCGGCCGTTGAAGGTAAACCAAAGGGCCTTCGAGCGGTCGATGCGGGCGGCGGGCGCCTGCTCCACGCGGACGCGGTGCGACTGGATGCTCATGCGCCATCGTCCCCGGGCGGCTGCTCGCCCATGCGGTAGACGGCCTCGATTTCGTTGGTGGCGGTGTTGCGCACGCTGTTGAACCAACGCCGGCATCCGGCGCTGTGCATCCAGCGTTCAAGGAAGCGGCCCTTGGTGTTGGTGCGCATGAAGAGGTACTCGGCCCATTGCTCGTCCGTCAGTTCCGCCGGTTTTTCCGGACGCACGATATGGGCCTCGCCGCCGTATTGAAACTCGGCCTCATCGCGGGGGCCGCACCAGGGGCACTCGATGATCAGCATGTCAGTGGGCCACCGCCGCTGCGCCGTGTTCGTCGATCAGTGCGCCCGTCGTGAAGCGCTCCAAGGCGAACGGCGCGTTCAGTTCATGGGCTTCGTCCCGGGCGATGGTGTGGGCATAGACCCAACCGGACCCCGGCGTCGCCTTGAACCCGCCGGTGCCCCAGCCGCCGTTGACGTAAAGTCCCTCGACCGGGGTTTTGGAAATAATGGGACTGGCGTCCGGGCAGGTATCGACGATACCGCCCCATTGGCGCATGAGACGGAGCCGGCTGAATGAGGGGAACAGCACGACGATGGCGCGCTGCAGCTCTTCGACCACCGGCAGGCTGCCGCGCTGGGTGTAGCCGGTGAGCGTGTCGATGCCTGCCCCCATCACCATTTCTCCCCGGTCCGATTGACTGATGTAGCCGTGGACTGCAGCCGACATGACGACCTGGTCGAGCGCGGGCTTGACCGGTTCCGATACCATCGCCTGCAAAGGGTGACTGGTGATCGGCAGGCGGACTTCCGCCATTTGAGCCAGCATGCTGGTGTGTCCGGCCACCGCGAGGGCGACCTTCTTCGCCTTGATGGTGCCGCGCGAGGTTTCCACGCCTGTCACCGCGCCCCCTTCACGCAGGATACCCGTGACTTCGCACTGTTGGATCACATCGACGCCGCGCGCATCCGCTGCCCTGGCATAACCCCAGGCCACGGCATCGTGACGGGCGACCCCGCCGCGCCGCTGCAGGGAAGCGCCAAGGACCGGATAGCGGGCACGCGGCGATACATCCAGCAGGGGTACCATGCGCTTGATGTCCACCGGGTTGAGGAATTCCGAATCGATGCCGTTCAACCGGTTGGCCGAGATACGCCGTGAGAGCTCCCGGAGGTCGTGCTGATTGTGCGCCAGATTGAGAACCCCGCGCTGGCTCAGCATGATGTTGTAGTTGAGATCCTGGCTCAGGCCCTCGTAGAGCTTCAACGAATGTTCGTAGAGGTGGGCGCTTTCGTCCCACAAGTAGTTGGACCGGATGATTGTGGTGTTGCGCCCCGTGTTGCCGCCGCCGAGCCAACCCTTCTCGAGCACCGCGACGTTCGTGATGCCGTGTTCCTTGGCCAGGTAATAGGCGGTGGCCAGACCGTGGCCGCCGCCGCCGACGATGACGACATCGTATTCCGCTTTTGGGTCCGGACTGCGCCAAGCCAGCGGCCAATCCTTATGGTGACCGATGGCGTTCCGCAACAAACTGAAGATGGAATAGCGCGTCACTGAACCAAACGCCGGGCGGGGGTTCCCGGCGGCTCCCCGATTTCTACCTGGGGCAGTTCGCCCCAGGCTTGGGCGCTATTCTATCCCGGTCGCGACACGGGCCATAGGAAAAGCGACCCGCGGAATTCAGCGAGTTCCTGCCCGATTGCATCTCCCATGCGTGCCGGAATAACTAGAGGCGTTGCGGGAATGAATTGCTACGGCATGGATTCCCGCCTTCGCGGGAATGACGAAGTGGAGTTGGCGCAGCGCCATCGCGATTCCCAATCCTCCCCGTCACTCCCGCGAAGGCGGGAGTCCAGGCCTGAGCGCTGGGTTTACGAAATGGCCTTCAAAACCAAATGCTAAAACGCGGCTTCCGGATAACCGCTATTCGGATTTAGCCTTCGGCTTGACGATCGGCTTGATTTCCGATCCGTCGTCGTTGAATTCCTCGATCTTGGCGTCGCTGCGCAATTCCGCCATCAATTCGAGGGAAATCTTCTGGGCCTCCGCGGTGCGGATCTTGTCGACGCTATCCTCGAAACTGGGATTTTTGCCCTCGCGGCGGGCTTCCACCTTGATGACATGCCAGCCGAACTGGGTTTTTACCGCGCTCTCGGAAACCTCACCCGCCTTCATGGCGAAGGCGGCTTCGGCGAATTCCGGCACCATCGCGGCTTTGGCGAAGAAACCCAAATCGCCGCCGCGCGGCGCGGACGGCCCCTTCGAGCGCTTCTTGGCCGTTTCGGCGAAGTCGGCGCCGCCCTTGATTTCAGCGATGACCGCCTTGGCGTCTTCCTCGTTCTCCAACAGGATATGCCGGGCGTGAACTTCGTCCTCGGGTTTTTGTTTGGCGATGGTGTCGTCATAGATCTTGCGCAGGCGTTGCTCGGTCAGCTTCGCCCGGACGTGCTTGTCGAGATAGCGATCCTGCAGAACACCGTCGAGGAAGAACGCCATCTGTCGCTTGACGGCCTCGTCGTCACCGAGGTTTTCCTTCTTCGCCTGCTGGGAGATGATCCTGCGGTCGACCAGCGCTGCCCGCAGTTGCGGGAACAGGACGCCGATGGGCATCTGCTTGTATTGGTCCGGCAGGCTCTGGAAGAACATCAGGACTTCGGACTTGTAGATCGCGTCGCCGTTCACCCTGGCGATAACCGGATCCTTGAATTCCTCGGCAACGGCGCCGTTGGCGATCGCGATTGCGCCCAAGCCGATGGCGGCGGACAGGGCAAAAGAGGTGGCTTGGAATTTCATAACTAATTTCTCCTGGGGAATGCGGACCGGCGCAGCGCCGCTTATGCAGGTTCCAACCTAGCAGGCTCGGCGAGGACCGCCCAATAACGGTTACGTGTTAATGTGTTTCTAACCTGGCGGGAAATTACGTCTCAATTGTGGCCGCTGATCTTGGCGTGCAGCGGTTTGGTTTCCTCGAACCGCGCCTTCTGCTCGGATGTCGCCTCTTCCTGGTGTTTGTCCTTCCATTCGCCGTAGGGCATGCCGTAGATCGCCTCGCGCGCGGCGGCGTCCGTAAGTTCGATGCCCCGGTCGACCGCCTCAGCGCGGATCCACTTCGAAAGGCAGTTCCGGCAGAAGCCGGCCAGGTTCATGATGTCGATATTCTGGGCGTCCGTGCGCTTCTGCAAATGGCCGACCAGCCCGCGAAAGGCTGCGGCCTCGATCTCGATTCGCGTTTGCTCGTCCAGACTCTCGAACTTGATGTCTTCTTCGCTCATTGCGTCATCCCCCCGGAAACGGTCAATCTTAACCCGCGACGCCATCGGCGACAAAGGGGTTGGTGGCCCGTTCCTCGCCAAACGTCGAAAGCGGCCCGTGGCCGGAAATGAAAGTGATGTCGTCACCCAGCGGCCAGAGCTTCTCCCGGATCGAGCGGATCAGGTCGGCATGGTTGCCCTTGGGAAAATCGGTCCGGCCGATGGATCCCTTGAACAACACATCACCCACCATGGCGATGCGCATGCCCTCATGGAAGAAAATGACGTGACCCGGCGTATGACCAGGACAGTGCCTGACGCCCAAGGTGACCTTGCCGAAGGACACTTCATCCCCGTCTTGGAGCCAGCGGTCGGGCGTGAAGGGCTTGGCGCCCATGATGCCATATTTGGCTCCGGCCTCCGCGATCTCGTCGATCCAAAACTTGTCGTCTTCGTGCGGGCCTTCGATAGGCACGCCGGTACGGTCGGCCAGTTCGGCGACACCGCCGGCGTGATCCATGTGACCGTGGGTCACCAGAATGCGCTCCAGCGTCACGCCCTGCTCCTCCAGCGAGGCGATGATGCGGTCGACCTCGCCGCCGGGGTCGATAACGGCGGCCTGGTTGGTTTCCACGCACCAGACGATCGAGCAATTTTGCTGAAACGGCGTAACGGGAAGGATGGCAGCCTTAAGCGGAGACGGCGTTTCTTGAGCTTGTTCCTGTGTCATGGCGCGACAACATAGCGTCGCCGCCCGATTGCGCAAGAGGCTATTGGCCTGGCGGCGGTGCGAGCGCCGGACGATGGTCGATCTCGCCATCGATCACGCCGGCATGGCGGAAAACGTCGACCGTCACGGCGAACGCTTCAGGTGTTATCGCCAGACCCGACTGCCAGTTGCCCAAGCCCTGGTAGGCCGCAATTGTCCGGGCCAGGACATCCCGGTCGATTTCGGGAAAAAATGACGTTTCGGCGGCCGCTATTTCTGCCGGATCGGCGACGGCGACCCAATCTCTCGCCTTGCGGAAGGCCCTTGTGAACCTCGCCGCCTGATCGGTCTCCAACCACTCCCGCGTCGAGGCCAGGCTGGAAAAGGCGCAAGACCCGATGGGATCGCCGACACGCGCAACGACATGGCCGATGCCGTCGGCTTCCAACTGCTGCGGCGCCGGTCCCTGCAGGTGGATGTAGTCCCCTTCGCCAGCCCGGAAGGCGGTAGTCATGTCGTCGGTATTGCCGGCATCGAGAGCGTCGATGGCGGCGTAGTCCAAGCCGGCCTTGAGGCAGGCGTACTTGAACATATGCAGGGGCTGGCCGCCGTGATCGACCAGCACATTGCGACCGGCGAGACCGGACCACGTGAATTCATCTTCCGGCTGTCGTCCCGTGAGGAAGAATCCGTCCTTGTGGTTGATGTTCGCGAAATGGACGGCCGGCGGCGTTTCGCCCCTTTCGATGAAGCGGAATGACTGGCTCGGAGCCGATTGGACGACATCGACCAATCCTTCCGTCAGGGCCTGAATGGCCGAAATGCCGGGCGCCGATACCGAATGCTCGCCTTCCAGCCCCTCCTCCTCGAGGAATCCGCCGGACATGGCGGCAATCAGGGGTGAATAAAAAGCCGAGAATCTCGAAAACTGGATGCGCACCTTTTCCATGACGTCCTCCCCGCATCGGTCAGGTTTTGAGCACGGCGCAACGCTGGATGATCCGTTCCTCGATCATGTCCGCCGCTTTCTCGGCGAACGCCAGGAAGTGAGGCGCCTCGAGGTGGGCGTCGAAAGAGGCTGCGTTATCGTAGACTTCGTAGAGCCAGATCGTGTCCGGATCCGCCTCGTCGTGAGCGACGTGAAATTGCAGGCAGCCCGCCTCCTCCCGCACCGATGCCTCGGCGTTGTCGAGCATCAACGGCGTGAACGCCGCGGCCGAACCGGGTTTCAGTTTGAACGTCACGACAACGGAAAAATCGCCTTCTTTCATCACTTGATCCTTTTCTTGGCGTGGTTTGAAATCAGATCTGAACGGAGAAACCGCCGTCGACCGGAATTGCCGTACCGGTCACGAAATCCGACGCACTCGAGGCCAGGAACACGGCGATGCCGCAGAAATCGGCGGGATCGCCCCAGCGGCCTTCCGGCGTCCGCTCGACGACCTTTTCCTGCAGGCCTTCGATCTGTTGGCGGGCCTGACGGGTCAGGGTGGTGTCGATCCAGCCGGGCAGAACTGCGTTGACCTGGATGCCGTCCTTGGCCCAGGCACAAGCCATGCCCTTGGTCATCTGCACGATGCCGCCCTTGCTGGCGCCATAGACGACGGAAAACGAGGCGCCGAAGATGGACATCATGGAGCCGATGTTGATGATCTTGCCGCCGCCCACCGCCTTCATGGCCGGATAGGCCGCCTGGCTGCAGACGAAGGCGCTGGTGAGGTTGGTATCCATGACGCCATGCCACTCGGCGATGTCGTATTCCTCGGGCTGTTTGCGGATATTGGTGCCGGCGTTGTTGACGAGGATGTCCAGCCGTCCGAAGTTGGTCTGAACCTGGTCGATCATGGCGCGGCACGAGCTTTCGTCCGTCACATCGACCGATACGAACCTTGCGGCGCCACCGTAGCTTTCCAGCTTAGCCACGGCGTCGGCGCCCTTCTCGGCGTCACGTGCCGCAACGGCCACGTTTGCGCCCGCCTGGGCCATGCCTTCGGCCATCGCCAGACCGATACCGCCATTACCGCCCGTAACCAGAGCAACTTTTCCGCTGAGATCAAACAACTTCATTTTTATCTCCAATAAAACAAGGAGTTATCGACAAACTGCACGTGTCCCGGTGGGCCCTGGTGAGAGGGAGGTTCGCATTGACACAATTGCGATACCAAATACGCAAATCAGAAACCTTTTTCCGCGGATTTGTCACATTCCAGAAGCATTGACGTGTTTTTCTGACAGCATCGAAATTGTCTCTTATTCGAGGCACTGGCAAAAGGCACAGGACGATGCAAGAAAACCGGAATTACCAACGCGAATTGGCCGACAGCTTGATCAAGTCCGTCGGTTTGGACGCCGCCGTCGATCTCGCCCGCACCAATCACTGGGAAGGCGTGCTGATCCAAATCCACGGTATCGCCGGCCGCGTTATCCACGAAGGCGACGACACCGTTCACTAGACACCGCCGCCCCGTTCAATTCGCCGCCAGGGCTTTGACCTCGCGGCGACGGGCGTGGAGGATCGGTTCGGTATAGCCGCTGGGTTGCTCCCGCCCCTTGAAAACAAGATCGCAAGCCGCCTGAAAGGCGATACTGCCGGCAAAGTCCGGCGCCATGTTGCGATAGGTCGGATCTCCCGCGTTCTGCCGATCGACAACTTCCGCCATCCGTTCCATCGTCTCCCTCACCTGTTCCTCGCTGCAAATGCCGTGATGCAGCCAGTTGGCGATATGCTGGCTGGAAATCCGTAACGTCGCCCGGTCCTCCATCAAACCGATGTCGTTGATGTCCGGCACTTTGGAACAGCCCACGCCGGCGTCGATCCAACGCACGACGTAACCGAGAATCCCTTGGGCGTTATTGTCCAATTCATCCCTGATTTCGTCCGGCGACAGATTCTGCCCGGCCAACAGCGGTACCGACAATATGTCGTCGAGGCTGGCCCGCTCGCGCGACGCCAACGTCCGTTGCCTGGCGGCGACGTCAACCTGGTGGTAGTGCATGACGTGCAGGGTTGCCGCCGTCGGTGACGGCACCCAGGCGCAGTTGGCGCCGGCTTCGGGATGGCCGATCTTGGCGGCCAGCATCTTGTCCATTTCGTCCGGCATGGCCCACATACCCTTGCCGATCTGCGCCTTGCCCGACAGGCCTGTCTCCAGGCCGATATCGACATTCCAGTCCTCGTAGGCGGCAATCCAGGGCTGGGCCTTGATAGCGTCCTTGCACAGGAAAGGCCCGGCTTCCATGCTGGTGTGGATTTCGTCACCGGTACGATCGAGGAAGCCGGTGTTGATGAAAACCAGGCGGTCCTGGGCTGCCCGGATGCAAGCCTTGAGGTTCACCGTGGTTCGGCGCTCTTCGTCCATGATGCCGATCTTCAGCGTGTTGCGCGGCAGATCGAGGGCGTCTTCAACCATGCTGAAAATCTCGCCGGTGAAGGCCACTTCATCGGGACCGTGCATTTTCGGCTTCACGATGTAGATGCTGCCGGTCGTGCTGTTGGCCTTGGCGCCTTGCCCGCGTATATCATGAAGCGCACAAAGGCTGGTCATCAAGGCATCCAGGATACCTTCCGGGATTTCCTCGCCTTCCGGCGACAGCACGGCGTCGGTCGTCATCAAATGACCGACGTTGCGCACCAGCAAAAGGCTCCGGCCCTTCAGCGTCAGCGTCCCGCCGTTCGCCGCGGAATACTCCCGATCGGCGTTCAGGCGGCGGGTAACGGTGCGGCCGCCCTTGTCCAGCTCTTCCTCCAAATCGCCCTTCATCAGGCCGAGCCAATTGCGGTAGACCAGCGCCTTGTCCTCGGCATCCACGGCGGCAACCGAATCTTCGCAGTCCTGAATGGTCGTGATGGCGGCCTCCAGAACGACATCCTTCTTGCCCGCGGGATCGTCCTTGCCGACCGGGTGGTTGCGGTCGATCTGAATTTCGATGTGGAGGTTGTTGTTCTTCAGCAGGACGGCGTCGGGTACGTCACCGCCCGTGTAGCCGACGAACTGCGCAGGATCGCGAAGGCCGGTTTCGCCCCCGTCCGCCATTTCGACCAGCAGCACTTTTCCGCCATCGCCATCCGCCAGGCGATAGGCCACGGCCTCGCCGTGGCCGCCGGCGGCCAGGGGCGCGGCTTGATCGAGGAAGCTGTTGGCGAAATCGATAACCTTGGCCCCGCGCTTGGCGTTGTAGCCACCGCTGCGCTCACACCCGTCGGCCTCCGAAATCGCATCCGTGCCGTAAAGCGCATCGTAAAAGCTGCCCCAGCGGGCGTTTGCGGCATTCAGGGCGTAGCGGGCATTCATGACCGGCACCACGAGCTGAGGCCCGGCGATCACGGCGATTTCCGCATCCACGTTCGCCGTGCCAATTGCGAAGTCCTCCCCTTCGGCCTCGAGGTAGCCGATCTCCGTGAGGAAAGCCTTATAAGCTTCGGCATCCAACGGCTGGCCCTTGCGCTCCAAATGCCAGGCATCGATTTCGGCCTGAAGGTCGTCGCGTCGCTGCAACAATGCCCTGTTCCTTGGCGCAAGCACTTCGATCATGCCGGCAAGCGCTTCCCACACCGCATCCGCATCAATGCCCGTGCCCGGCGTGATTTCGTTGCCAACCAGGTCCACAAGTTCTTCAGCGATCGCCAGACCGCTTTTTTCCACATGCTTAGTCATGATCTAATAAACATCCAATCGGGAATATGTTGGAACCGCTGCCCCTAGGCGCTTTCAATCGTATTGCGCAAAAGCTGTTGTACGGCGTCAGGATCGATGGGCTTGGTCATGCTGCCGATGATATTTAGATTCCAGGCTTTGGCCAGGGCCTCAGCGCGCGCCAACAGATCTGGATCGAACCCGGTAATCAGCAAGATACGTGACGGGACCTCCAATTCGGACATCGTCCGCAAGACTTCGATGCCGTCCACGTTGGGCATCACCAGATCCAGCACCAGCACGTCGGGTGCAGATTCGCTGCACTTGGTCAGGAAGACGGCGGCATCCGACATGACCTCTACCTCATAACCGCACGCCTCGCCCAAGCTGCCAATCAGCTTGAGGATCGGTTGATCGTCATCGACAACAAGCAAACGCATTTTCTTCTTTCATCCTCCCCGATGATGCCGCCGCGAACCCGCGATAAACCGGAAAGATGGCAAAATCCCGCCCAACGAGCGTCCCCCGGGCTTTTTTACCATCGTCCACTTAAACTATGTTTGATCCCGGTGATCAACGAACAACTTTATTGTTGCCCCGGAGGGGAGTGGTTGAGCAAACGGTTTCTGGAGTCCCTTTATGTCCGCCAAGTCGAGTAGCACGCCAGATTTGGCGGATTTGTCCAAGGAAGAGCTGGTTAAACGAGTCGCCCGGCTGGAGAAGGCCATGGAGGCCGGTGCCGGGGGGAAAGGTGCGAGCGACCGGCGCAGGTCCTCGGCGGATCAACAGCGCCTGCACGATTTCGCGGAAACGGCATCCGACTGGTTTTGGGAGATGGACGCCGATTTGCGTTTTACCTATCTCTCGGACCGGATCGCGGATCATCTGTTACTCGGTCCTGACGACATTCTCGGAAAACGCCGCCAGGATGTGGCGCCGATCAAGGAAGATCCCGAACTTTGGGAAAGACACTTCAACGACTTGGACAATCGCCGTCCATTCCGGGATTTTCGTTACTGGTTCGTTGATCCGGAGGGCATCCGGCACCACTGCAGTCTTACGGGCAAACCGATTTTTGATGATGACGGCGAATTTCTCGGCTACCGCGGGACCGGCAAGAGCATCTCCGCGGAAATAGCGGCCAAGGAAAAAGCGAAAAACATCGAATCCCGCCTGTTCAAGGCCACCGATTCGCTGCCCGTGGGGATTGCCCTGTTCGACCCGGACGACCGGCTTGCGTTCTTCAACGGTAGGTACAAGGAGTTGAGCCTTGAAATAATCGATCTCATCAAACCCGGCGCCTATTTCAACGACCTTCTCACCGCCTTGATCGAGAGGGGAGCGGTTTCCGGAATCGACGGCCGCGAGGACGAGTGGTTCGCCGAACGGCTCGAAGCACACCGCAATCCCAAAGCGCCCATGGACGTGCAGCGGGGAGATCGCTGGATGAACGTCGTCGAGCAGGTGAGCCCCGACGGCAGCCGGCTGCATATCCTGCAGGACGCAACTGAACGCAAAAAAGCCGAAATCGCCTTGGTGGAGAACGAGCGGCGATTGCGCCAGGTCATCGACAGCCTGCCGTTGGCGCTGCACATTTGGGATGCCGACGACCGCCTGATCATGGTCAACAAAACCCACCTTGAGAACTGGCCGGAACACGTGCCGGCGATGCAACCCGGTTGTCATTTTTCCGAGCACATTCGCGTCAACGCGAAGCTCGACGCCGCCACCGGTTCGGATGCCGAGATTGAAGCCTATGTCCAGCGACGCCTGAACCGCTTTCACAATTCCGGCTCGGGGGAAATCGAGACGCAGAAACTCAATGGCCGCTGGCTGCACGCCATCAACAACCGCATGTCGGACGGCTCGACCATTTCGATTAGGGTCGACGTGACGGAAATGCGGGAGAAGGAAGAGCAACTCCGTCAGGCGCAGAAGATGGAGGCCGTCGGGCAATTGACCGGCGGTCTGGCGCACGACTTCAACAATCTGCTGCTGGTCGTCTCGGGAAATCTCGAATTGCTGTCACAAGAGTTGAACGACCGGCGCGATCTGATCGAGCTCATAGAGCGGGCGCAGAAAGCGACGCAAAGCGGCGCCGAATTAACGCGCAACCTACTGGCCTTTTCGCGCAAGCAGGCCCTGGCGCCGAGGGATGTCGATCTTGAGAGCCGCCTGCCGGACCTGGAGCTCATGTTGCGTCGGACATTAGGCGCGACCATCGACATCCGGACCAGCACGGCAAAGGACCTCTGGCACTGCCTGGTCGATCCGGCGCAAATGGAAAATTCGATCCTCAACCTCGCACTCAATGCCCGCGATGCGATGCCCGACGGTGGAAAATTGACCATCGACGCCCAAAACGTCGTTCTCGAGGAGGTCCACACCAAAGCGATGGATGAAGTCGAACCGGGTGACTACGTAAAGATTTCGGTATCCGACACCGGTTCCGGCATGACGGCGGAGACGCTGGAACGGGTGTTCGAACCGTTCTTCACGACCAAAGCGTTGCACCAAGGCAGCGGTTTGGGGTTGAGCATGGTGTTCGGCTACATCAAACAGTCGCGCGGTCATGTTTCCATCGCCAGCATTCTGGGCGAGGGGACGACCGTCGACCTATATTTGCCGCGTGCAGTTGCGGCTAACAACAAAAACGACGAGCCGGAAGCGGAGAATACCAACGCTTCCAAGGGCGAGCGGGTTCTGGTGGTTGAGGATCACCTCGACGTCAGAAGATTGAGCGTCATGATGCTGAAGAACCTTGGCTATCGGGTTGTCGACACGGGTGACGGCCCCGGGGCGATGGAAATCCTCAATCAGGACACCAATTTTGATTTGTTGCTGACCGATGTCGTGCTGCCCAACGGCATGAGCGGACCGGATATTGCAGCGGCGGCCCAAAAAAGGATCGACGGCATCAGAACCGTTTTCATGTCGGGCTACACCCACGACGCCATCGTTCACGACGGGAAGCTGGATGACGGAATCGTTTTGTTGCAAAAACCGTTTCGCAAGGCCGACCTCGGAAGCAAGTTGCGCAGCGTCCTGGATGATGTCACATAGGACCGAATACCATCGAAACAGCAATGGATGATCTTTACGGGAGCGTTTGACGAATGATCACCAAAGGCATCAAGCAGCTTTGCGCCGAGGCCGAAGCCGAAATCGAAACCTGGACCGTCGACCAGGTGAAGGAGAGTTTCGGCGACGAAGACGTTGTCCTGATCGACATTCGCGACGTCCGGGAACTTTGGCGGGAGGGCGCCATTCCGGGCGCCCTGCACATGCCGCGCGGCATGCTGGAGTTCTGGGTCGATCCCGAAAGTCCCTATGCCCGCGACGTATTCCAAACCGGCAAGCGGTTCGTGTTCTTCTGCGCCGGCGGCTTGCGTTCGGCCCTGGCGGCAAAGGCGGTTCAGGACATGGGACTGGCGCCGGTTTGCCACATGGCGGGCGGGTTTGCCGCCTGGAAGGAAGCCGGCGGCGACATCGAGGCCAAGGAGCCCAAACTGCCGAAGCCGGCGGACTAGGCTTTATTCTCCGCTGAATTTGGGCGGCCGTTTTTCGAGGAATGAGCGGACACCCTCCTCGAAATCGCCGCTCGCCTGCGCCACGGCGTATTGGTCGTAGTCGCTATGGCTGGCGGCATGGTTCAAGGCGTTGGCGTAGGCGTTGATGTCCTGCTTACACATGCGCACGGCAACGGGCGGCAGGTCCGCGATGCGTTCGGCCATCTCCAGGGCCCTGTCGTAGGCGCCCCCTGCCGCCACCGTCTCGTCCGCCAGCCCCCAATCCACGGCCCTTGCCGCCGCCACCCGCTCTGCCATCACGACCACGCGCTTGGCCTTGGCCGGGCCGACAATATTGGTGATGCGCGGTACCGACCCCCAACTCATGTTCATGCCGCGTTCGATCTCGGAAACGTACATGGTGGCTCCCGCCCCCAGTATGCGGAGATCGAGCGCTACGGTCAGGGCCACGCCGCCGCCGACGCACCAGCCTTCGATGGCGGCAATGGTCATGGGCTCAATGGCTTCCCAGGCGGCGCACATCCGGCCCCCGGCCTTCAGCGCCAGGCGCCGGTCGGCCAACCCTTCGCTCCGCAGGCGTTCGACCGCCGGATCCTTCAGATCCATGCCGAGCGTGAAGTTATCCGACCGCCCGGTGAGGATGACCGCAGAAGTCTGGCTGTCGTCCTCGAAGGACTGGGCCGCTTCGGTCAGTTCCTGAAGCAATTGCCGGGACATGGCGTTGGCCGAATTGCCGCGGTCAAAACGCACCGTGGCGATCCGTCCCCTCTTCTCGATTGTCACGAAGTCCCAATTCATCGTTCACAACTCCCGGCGCAAAAAGGTCGACAGCCGTCAGTCCACCCGATCAGCCGTCAAGAGGCAAGCGTTTCACCTGATCGTTCTCGATGACGAAATGGCGATCCGCCACCCGGCGGCAATCCTCGACGTCGTGGGTCACCATCAGAGCCGCCAGGCGTCTGGTGGAGACGATCTCCCGCACCAGGGACAACATTTCCTGCTTGGTTTCCGTGTCCAGCGCGCTGAAGGGCTCGTCGAGAAGCAACACGGGCTTGCGGCGCACCAGCGAGCGCGCCAGGGCAACGCGCTGTTGTTCGCCGCCCGACAGCTTGGATGCCTGTTGAAACTGCAGGGCGCCGAGGCCTACGTCCGCCAGCGCCCGTTCGACCTCCTGCCGCTCCGTATCCGTCAACCGCAGTCCCGGATTAATGCCGAGGGCGACATTGTCCGTCGCCGTCAGATGTTCGAACAGGTTGTTGCGCTGGAAGAGGATCGTTAGCGGGCGCTGCTCCGGCGGCAGGCCGGAAATGTCGCCACCGTCGACAAGCACACGGCCGCCGTCGGGCCGCAGGAAACCCGCGATCAAATCGAGGCAAGTCGATTTTCCCGCGCCGCTGCGGCCCGTCAACCCGGCGATCATGCCGGGCTCGACGGATAGGTCGAAGCGATAGCTGTGCGGCCCCGCGCTGTCGCGATAGCGGAAGAGGAGGTTTTCAAGCGTCAGCATGAAGTTCCCGCTCCGCGGTCCGCCGGCCAAGCAACCTGGGAAGGGCGAAAAACACGAGGACGGTCAGACCCAGCAGGATGAGGGCGATCCCGGCGGCATCGTCGGTCCGGTACGAGCCCATTTTCTGATAGAGCAGCCAAGGCAACGTCGCGAAATCGCGATTGCCGAACAGGGCGATAACACCGAGATCGCCGAATGACAGGCAGAACGATATCGCGCCGACAAAGGCGATTTCCGACCGCAGCAACGGCCATTCGACGATGCGCCACCGCGACCAGCCGCGAACGCCGAGCGCAAAGGCCTGTCTGTCGTACTTGCGCGACGCCTTCTCCATCGCCGGCGTCAGGATGACCATGGCGAACGGCAGCGCGAGCAGGACGTTGGCGGACAACAGCACCCACGGCGCCACGAGGGAAAGGTCGGCGCCGACGCGTCGGGCGACAAGGAAAAATCCCAGCCCCATCACCAAAGCGGGGAGCGCCAAATAAATCGCCCCGCAGAACGAGATCAGCCACCCCAACAACCAGGTCAACGGCGTTTGCGGTGCCCGCAGCGGCGAGGCCAGAAAGCGTTTCGCGCCGGCCAGGTTCAAGGCCAGCACAAGGGTCAGGAGACTTGAAGCGGTGGCGATCACCAGGCTTGTGAGAAGGGCTCTCCGGAAAGATGCCTGGCCGGCGATTGCGCCAAAATCGGCCCTCAAACCGTCGGCGACCACGGATATCAGCGGCCCGAGAAAGAACAGTACGAACGCCGCGATCAAGACGGCTTGCAGGTAGACGGTGCGGATGGGATCCGACCAAATGTCCGATCGCGGCAAGGGTGTCGCGGATTGATCCTCCAGCCGGGCGCCGGCCGCCAGCAACACCAGCGCGCCGCACACGGCGAGCTGAACCAACGCCAGCCCGACCGCCCGGACAAGATCGAAGTCGAGCTTTACGGCTTCGTAGATCGCCACTTCCAGCGTATTGAATTTCGGCGAGCCGCCCAGCACGAGAACGACGGCGAACGACGTGAAACACAGCAGGAATATCAGGCCGGCAAGGCCGGGCAGCGCCGGCGCCAGGGCCGGCCATTCGACCAACCGGAAACGCTGCCACGGCGTCATGCCGAGACTGCGGGCCACCTTGAAGCGTTCACCCGGAATGACTTCCAATTGATGCAGCAGCGTGCGGGCGGCGAACGGACCGTTCAAATAGGTGTGGGCGATAACGATACCGCCCAAGCCGTAGATGGCGCCGCCGATACCGCCGTCCCATAGGGCGTCGAACGCGGCATTCAACCAACCGTTACGGCCCAGCACCGAAACAAGCCCCAAAACCGCCACCAAGGTCGGCAGGACCATGCTGATCGCCAACAGATCGATCAAAATTCGCCGGCCGGGAAACTCCCGCCGATGACTTAGGCTCCAGGCAATCAAAAGGCCCAGCGTGATCGAGCACAGCGTGGAAAGACCCGCCTGAACGGCGGTAATCCAAAGAATGTGGCCGATCCCGCCCACATCGAATGCGGTGGCGGCACTGTCCGGCGCCGCCGCGATGATGGCCGCGAAAAGCGAGGCGACAATCGCCAGCAGCGCCACGGAAATGGCAACGCCGGGAGCCAGCCCGACCACAATTGATCGGGCTGTCCGCCCCGGCGGCGGGTCGGCTACCGCTTGAGCGCCGAAAGCCATTCGTCGATCCAGGCCTTGCGGTTCTTTTCGACCCTGTCGCTCGACATCAACAACGACTTTGCCGGAACCTCAAGCGTGTCGAAACCCTTGGGCAGGCCGCTCGCGGTCTTGGCCGCCGGATACATCCAATTTCCCGTTGGAATGGCGCCCTGGAAGCCGTCCGACAGGATGAACTGCATGAACTGGCGGGCAAGTTTGGGCTGCTTGGTCGACTTCACCACGGAGGCGACTTCCACCTGCATGTAGTGTCCTTCCGAGAAGGCAGCCGATTTGAAGCGGGCGTCCTTTTCGGCAATGAGGTGATAAGCCGGAGAAGTGGTGTAGGACAATACCATGTCGGCTTCACCCTTGAGGAATAAGCCGTAGGCGTCCGACCAGCCTTTTGTCACTGTCAGGATCTTCGGCGCCAGCTTGCCCCAAATGGCGGCTGCCTCGTCGCCATAGGCCTCCTTGATCCACAGCAGCAGTCCGAGACCCGGGGTGCTGGAGCGAGGGTCCTGAATGACGATCTTGAAGTCGCCGCCCCGTTCGGCCAGAGCCTTGAACGAGGTCGGCGCATTCTTGAGTTTCTCGCTGTTGTAGACGAACGAGAAATAGCCGTAGTCGAACGGCACGAAGGTGTCATCCGACCAACTCACGGGCAGTGCGAGATTGCCGGTGTCGGCCCCGTGGCTGTCGAACAAGCCGGTCTTGCGGGCAACGTCCGTCAGGTTGGTGTCGAGGCCCAAAGCGATATCCGCCTTGGTGTTGGCCCCTTCAAGCTGGAGTTTGCGCAGAATGCCGATGGAGGAATCCGTAGCGACGAAATCGAGGATGCAGTCGCATTCGGCCTCGAACGACTTCTTGATGGCCGGCGCCGGCCCCCACTCCGCGGCAAAGGCATCGTAGGTGTAGACGGTCAGCACAGGCTTGTCGGCTGCTTGCGACGCCGCGGCGCCGCAGACCATTAGAACGAGCCCCACCAGGAGGCCCAGGTTTGGAATAGTAGATCGTTTCATCAACTCGCCCTCTTCATAGCGTTGGGCGGCGGTGGATGAGTTTTCGAAAGGGTATGTGAAGTACCTTTTCGTCTCCGACTTCCTCCGCCAGCATGATCTGGTTCAGGTTCAATGGGTTTTTCTCAGCCCTATCGGGCACCCCAGAGAGACAGGCTCAATATAAGGATATAGTGTCCGGAAGCAAGCGATGGAAAAGGCGAACAACTCGTATGGACATGAAACCCCGCAAATTTGACGATCCGCTTGTGCTGGTCGGTGGCGGCGACATCGATTGGGACGCGGTTGCCGAGCTCCGCGGCCGGGGTTTTCCGCTAGTGGCGGCCGACGGCGGCGCCAACGACATGCCGCCCTCCGAAGCCCCGCCCGAGATGATCATCGGCGACCTCGATTCCCTGGTCGACCGCGACCGCTGGGACGACCGCACCCAAATCCTGCATCTTGAGGAACAGGATTCGACCGATTTCGAGAAATGCCTCTACGCCACGGCAGCGCCGCTCTACCTGGCTTTCGGTTTCCTCGGCCGGCGCCTCGACCACTCACTGGCCTCGCTGCACGTTGTGATGAAGTATCATCCCGACAAACCGGTGGTGCTGATCGACGGCGTCGACCTCTTGACGCTCGCCAGCGGTCGATTTGAAATGTCCCTGCCCCTGGGTGCGCGGATTTCCGTTTATCCCATGGAAACGGTAACGTTCGACCGTTCCGAGGGTCTGGAATACGCGCTCGACCGGCTGACGATGAGGCAGGGAACCAGGATCGGAACCTCGAACCGGGTCACTGCCGACCCGGTCCGGATCGCGGTGCGGGATTCGGGGGAGGCGGCCTATGCCGTAATCCTCTCGAACAATCTTCTCGGCAACGTGCTGGACATGATGATGGATGAGACGACATGACAGAAACGGCGATCAACCAAGAACAGTTTTCAGATTGGATCGGTAAATCCGAAAGCGCCGACGACCTCATCGCGGCCGGACAGGCGGCGCTGTTTCACGCCACCTTCGATTGCGAATTTCCACTGCCGGGTGCCGGCGACGCGCTGCCGCCACTGTGGCACTGGGCCTATTTTCTGACCGCCGCCCGGCATTCCGACCTGGGCCGCGACGGTCACCCGAAAAAAGGCGACTTCTTTCCGCCCCTTCCCCTACCCCGCCGCATGTGGGCCGGTGGAAGGGTCGAGGTCAACACGCCGCTGCGCATCGGGGATCAGGCCACCAAACGCGCCACGATCACCAGCATCCAGCCCAAAAGCGGGCGGACGGGCGAATTGTGTTTCGTCACCGTGCGCTACGATTTTCTGGTCGACGGCGAATGCCGGCTATCCGAAGAACATGACATCGTCTACCGGGAGGACGATGCGCCCGACGCCAAACCGGCGGAACCCCCGGCGGCGCCCACAGGGGCCGATTGGTCGGAAAACATCGAACCCGATCCGGTGCAACTGTTCCGGTACTCCGCTTTGACTTTCAACAGCCACCGTATCCACTACGACCGCGCCTACTGCACCGAAGTGGAAGGCTATCCGGGACTGGTCGTTCATGGACCTTTCACCTCGACGCTGCTAATCGGCATGGTCGGAAAATATTTGCCCGATGCCGAGGTGGCCAAGTTCGCTTTCCGGGCCATGGGTCCGCTGATCGACATTTCGCCCTTCACCATCAATGGCCGAGAGATGGACGGGCGTGTCGAACTTTGGGCCGCCGATGGGGAAGGCCGCCTTGCCATGCAAGCCCACGCCGATCTCCGTTAACCGGTCGAGTCAGCCCAAATGCCGGATAAGGACAACGCCGCCCCGGAGACGCCCAACGGCAAGGGCCGCAGCCGCCTGCTCAGAAACCTGTGGGCGCAGGCCGGCATCGTTGCGCCCGCCGTTGCGCTGGTAATCGCGGGCTTCGTACTGGCCTATCAGTTCGTCGATCCGGCAGCGCCGGACCGGCTTGTGATGGCGACCGGCTCCGAAAGCGGCGCCTATCACGCCTTCGGAAGGGCCTATGCAGACCGCTTCGCCGAGGAGGGCATCGAACTGGCGCTCAGGTCGTCCGCTGGATCGACGCAGAACCTCGAACATCTGTCGAAGACCGAGGGCGACGTCCATGTGGCCTTCCTCCAGGGCGGCATCGGGGAAGCGGACGATCATCCGAACCTCCGAGCGCTGGGCAGCATCTATTACGAGCCCATCTGGGTGTTCGTCCGCGATCAGGCCACGCCCCGGCGGCTGACCGAACTGGCCGGCAAACGCATCGCGGTGGGGGCCAAGGGCAGCGGGACGCGCGCGGTGGCACTCAACCTGCTGGCGGACAACGGCATCAACGAACAAAACACCCGAATTGTCGAGATCGGCGGCCTCCAATCGGCTGAAGCGCTGAGCGCCGGCGAGGTCGACGCGGCCATCTTCGTCACCTCGGTGACTTCCCAGACGGTGCGCAAGCTCTTGAGCCGGCCGGGCATCGCGTTGATGAGTTTCGAACGCGCCGACGCCTACCTCAGGCGCAACAGTTTCCTTTCCAAGATTGTATTGCCGAAGGGCACGGTTGATTTGGCGCAAAACCTGCCGGCGGAGGATACCGTTCTCCTCGCCCCGGCCGCCACGATCGTCGCCAACGAACGGCTGCATCCGGTGCTGGTGGATCTGCTGCTGCTGACGATGCAGGCCACTCACCGGCGGGGCAGTCACCTGGAGGCGGCCGGCGAGTTCCCCTCGGCCCGCTATGTCAGTTATCCGCTGGAGCCCGCCGCCGAGCGTTTTTACGAACGTGGCCCGCCGTTCCTGCAGCGCTATCTGCCGTTCAGCGTCGCCAACCTTCTTGACCGGCTCAAGATCATGCTGCTGCCGCTGCTGACGCTGCTGTATCCGCTGTTCAAGATCCTGCCGCCGGCCTACCGCTGGCGCATGCGATCAAAGGTCGACCGCTGGTACAAGGAACTCCAGGCCGTCGACGACGGGATGAGGCTCGGCGAAATTTCCAGGGACGAAGCCCGGCGCCGGCTCAGCGAAATCGAGGATTTGGTGGAGCAGGTCTCGGTACCAGCCGGCTTCGCCTCCGGCGCCTACACCTTGCGACTGCACATCGAATTGCTGCGCCGCAAGCTGGAGGAATGAAGACCATTTTTTATTGAATCGAGTAACCGGGGAGAGATTGGTGGAAGCGGAAGTTTACGATCAGACGGTCAACGTGTTGGGCGAAGGCCCGTTGTGGCACCCGGAACGGGGCGAACTGTTTTGGTTCGATATCATCTCGCAGAAGCTTTATCACCGCGCCGCCGAGGGGTTGCGTCAATGGCAATTCGGCGAACCCATCTCCGCCGCCGGCTGGATCGACCGCGACAGCCTTCTGATCGCCACCGCCTCCTCCCTTTCGCGCTTCGATATCGAAAGCGGACAGTGCGAGGCCGTCGTTCCCCTGGAAGACGACAATCCGGTGACGCGCTCCAACGACGGACGGGCGGACCCCTACGGCGGTTTTTGGATCGGCACCATGGGCTGCGCCCATGAGGAAAAGGCCGGCGCCATCTACCGCTACTATCGGGGCGAAGTCCGGGCGCTCTTTTCGGGCATTACGGTTCCCAACGCCATGTGTTTTTCGCCAGACGGCAACGTAGCGTATTTCACCGATACCATGCAGGGGCAGGTGATGCGGCAAAGGCTCGATCCGACACATGGCTGGCCGTTGGGGGAACCGGAGGTTTTCTTCGATGTCAGGGGCGAGAAATTCGGCGCCGACGGCGCCGTGGTCGACGCACAAGGCAATTTCTGGAACGCCCGCTACGGCGGTTACAGCGTGGCGGTTTATTCGCCCGACGGCGAGGTGAAGGAAATGCTCTCGCTGCCCACGGTCTATATCACCTGTCCCGCATTCGGCGGCCCCGACCTTTCCACTTTGTACGTCACCTCTTGCTGCCGAAACATGAGCGAGCACAAACGCAGCGGCCAGCCCGACGCCGGCAAAACCTTCGTTTTCAAAACCGGGACCAAGGGACAGGCGGAGCACCGGGTCGTGCTCTGAATCTGAGCACGGTTCGAAATGATCAATGTCGGTGTATAATTTAAAGTCGTTTTAAATTCACTTTTTATAACTTATTCGTTTGAAACCGTCGGTATAATAAATATATGATCTGTGCGTTTTTTTGTACTAGAACGCACAGAGGCAGTTGATGAAGTACGCAGCAGGTTTTTTGGTTGTTTTTGCCCTCATGTTCCAGAGCAGCGGCTCCCATGGCGATACCGTAAAGAACATCGTCGGTGGGAAAATGCTTCTCAACAATCTTGGCGAAACATTTGATTTCAGATTCAATGTCCCAAGCTTGGTTCCCCAGGTAAACAAGGTCGAAACATCGGAAATCAACAACGGGAAGCTCATCGTCGAATCCTACTACGTGGGAGAAGGATTGGTCGCCAGATCGCAATATGCCGTATTTGGCGGATTCAATTCGACCACGACCGCGGGTTACGAAGATGAAAGCATATTCTTGGACCGGATCGGAAAATCCAAATTTTACAAGGACCGATTGTCCGGCGGCGCGACGAACGAATACGCGTGGGGATCCGCCAATGCCGTCGAAGTCCGAAAGGACAATTGCTACTGGCTTCATCTCGGAAAGAGAATCAAACCGAGTTCGGATTATACCGGCCGAAGCAAGGACTTGCTGGTGAGCATAGTGGGCTGCCTGTCGTTGAATGACTCCCCCAAAGAATTGCTGCGCAAGCTCGGCCACGCCTCCGACGTGGACAAAATGGAATTTGCCAGCAGGAGACAGTAAAACCCGACGGGATCGCCGAATGCACGCGGCGGGCTTACGTCTCCCTGCCGCCGCGGCGCGCCAGCTTTTGCGTAAGGTTTTCGGCGACGCCGGGCCGGCTCCAGGGACACACGGTGGTGCAGATCGAGCAGCCCAAGTGTTCGTTGAAGAACGGGATGCATCGATCGAAATCGACGTACCAGCGCTCGACGCCGCGGATCCAGGTTTTCTCGGGACTGATGGCATCAACCGGGCAGGCGTTTTCGCAAACCTTGCAGTAGGTGCAGAAATCATCCGCACCGAACTCGTCCGAAGGCTGCGCCACCAACGGCATGTCCGTCAGCACGGCGCTGAGCCGGAAGTTGGAGCCGAGCCTGCGGTTGATGATCGAGCCATGTTTGCCCAATTCGCCGAAGCCGCATTCCAACGCCGGCGGGATCATGACGAAGGTGGCATGGCTCGGCGCACCGACCGGCACGGCGCGAAAACCCTGTTCCAAAATCCAACCGGCCAGCGTACGGGCCGATTTGAGCACTTCGCCATACTGATTGAGAACTTCCGCGCCGGCGATCTGGTCCGGCACGTGAAGCATCGTTTCATAGTCCTGTTCGCCGCCGATCATGATGATCCAGGGCAGGCCGTGGCTCTCGCAGCGGTCGTAGACCCATTCCTCGTTGAAGCGTGTGATACCGACCAGGTCCGCGCCACGCTCTTGAGCTTCTTTGTGCACCATGCGGGCCCAAGCTTCGGGTTCGTGTTCGACCGTCTCCTCGGCTTGCTCCGGCAGTGGCGTAGCGTGGATTTCAGCGCGCCTGGTAAAGGCCTCGATAACATCGTCGATCATCGGCTGCTGACCGAACCACTTCTGCATTTCGCCATGGGGAATGCTGTCGGGATCCTGCCAGTAGATCGGCGTCGGCCGACGAAACTCGGTTTCCCCCTGCCCGTTGATCTCGTTACCGGAGATATCGGGGCGCAAGTCCATCAGGCCGGGATCCGGCGAATAGCTTTCCTTGATCTCTTTCGGATCGCGTTTCACGACAAATCGGCCTCGTGCACTGGTTTCTGGCGCGAGGCAGTCTAACGCAATCCGATTTGGCGGAAAATCCGGTTCCTCGGGGGAACCGGATTTCCTGTTACTGACCGATCACGTGGTCGATGAGCTTACCGTAGAGCCGTTGACGGGCCGACGGATCGGTTGGCTTGACCCAGTCGCGCCCCAGCGCCACCCAATCCGGATCGTCCGGATCGAGGCCCATCGTGCGGATGTATTCGTCCTCAACGACAATGAATTGGCGCTGATAGGCCAACAGGAAACCGCCGTGCTCGGCACGGATGTCACGGGCTTCCTCGTAGGACGCCGACCAGATGTTGGTGTGGCCGCCGCAGCCTCGGGGATAAAGCATCTTACCGTAGTCTTCGGTCGGCTTGTCGCCGAGAACCCGGGTTGCGTGGCTCCAACCCTCGAAGCCGAACTCCCGGGCGACGGCGGCCAGGCAGTGCCGGCGCTTGAGAGCCTGCGACAAGGCTATGTCGTCGAGCTTGCGCAAATCGGGTTCCACCCGTAGGCGCTTAAGCGCTTCGGGATCCTGTGACTTTGCCTGGCGGTGGAGAATGCGGGCGCGGTTTTTCAGCGCCTCAACGGAATCAGTCATAACAGTTGCTCCTGTTATGGATCGCCCCGCTCCATATGATCCTAGAGAACCATTAGGATGATTGTCGTGGTCTTGTAGCGTCAGGGTGAGGAGACTTTCGGCGGGAGAGGCGCCCCTGAGCACCTGCTGGGGCCTCTCCTAACCAATGGGCGCTGAACGGTCAAGAACTTCCGTCCGAGCAGGCCCGATAGACAAACCTAGCGTTTGCGCTTTTTGCCGAAAATGGCGTCCCAATTGTCGCGATAGGCGTCGGTGACGATCTTTTGGTTTTCGCCCCGGGTAAAACCGGTGCTTTGCTTGGCGGACGGTTCAGAGCCCTCCGACGACGACGTGGTCGAGGCGTCCGAACCCGATTGTACTTCCTCCGCAGACATGCGATTTCCTCGGTCGATAACTGTTGGGATGAAATTCGGCCGGGTTTATAGCGAAATTCGGTTTGAAAATCCAGTCTCTGCCCGGATACGCCTTATATCAGGAACATGTCGTCCAGGGCTTTGAACAAGTCATCGCCGAACGAATCGCCCTTGTGGATGATCGGCACGCTGTCGGGCAGGAGATTGAGATAATCGTCGCTGTCATCCAGACTGGTGATCAGGGCAAGCGGGACGTTTCGGGTCGCCGGCATCGTCGTCAGCGCAATGGCGAGGTCGATACCGTTCAATTCCGGCATCATGGCCGAGACCACGACGAAATCCGGCTTGGTGCGGACGATCATGGAGAGCGCGTCGAAAATTGTACTGACCGTCGAGACCCGGTAGCCGCATTGCTGCAGTTCGCGCTCGACATAGCGCGTCGCCGTCCCCGGCAGCATCACCAGCATGACCTCGATGTGGCGGATTTCGAGCTCCTCGTCGTCGAAGCCGCCCTTGGCCGGCAGGCTGCGGACGATCTGGGAGGCGTCACCCTCCATGGGCACGTTGCCTTCAAGCATATCCTCCAGAACCTCGACGAACCTGCGGACGTCCTCCAGTCCCTTGGGCGTCAGTTCCCTGACGTTGGTGAGATAGTCCTCGAAACGATGTCCGACGATACCGAGCAAACGGTAATCCTCATTCTCCGACGGCCGGCTCAGCAAGGATGACAACTGCTGAACGGAAAAGAGCAATTCGGGGAGCGACTTGCGCTTTTGGCTGACCGCGTCGACCAGCGCGTCAACGGTATTTATCTGCTCCTTCGCCTCGTCGAGCAGTTCGAGCAGCATGTCGTTTTCGGCGCTGTGGATATCGAAATTGTTGGGTTCGGACATCTTCAACCTTTGAACCAGTGGACCAAACACCCCCCAAAATCGTGATGCCTGCGATGATACAAGATCAAAAGATTTTGGAAACGTCTTTCATATCCGTTATCGATAACGTCTTCGTTGGTTGAAGGGAGCATCGCATGGACGTGCCCGAGGGCTTTACCGAGCACGACAGAAAAAGTCCGCTGACCGATCCCTGGGAGCCGATCTACTCCCGCAAACACCCGGATCGGCTGGACCTTGGTTTGTGGCTGCGGGAGGCCCATTGCAACGCGCGCGGTTTCGCCCATGGCGGCCTGATTTCCGCGTTGGCCGACAATTCGATGGGCCACAGCATCGCCGCCAAGCGCGGCGGCAAGGCCAACCTAGTTACCGTCAACCTCAACATCGACTTTATCGGCGTCGCCAAGTCGGGTGCCTGGCTGGAAGTCATCAGCGAGGTGGTCAAGATCGGAAAGAGCCTCTGTTTCGTCCAGTGCCGGGTGACTGCCGACGGCAAGCTGTGCGCCCGCGGCAACGCCACCTTCAAGGTTGTTTAGTCGCGATGGACCGCACGAGGGAAACGTTATGAAGCTAAGCCAGTTGCGCAATCTGGTGGCGGTGATCGAAGCCGGCAGCGTGCGCCAGGCCGCGCGCAACCTTAACGTCTCCCAATCAGCCGTCACCAAGAGCATCAAGCAGCTTGAGGAGTTGCTCGGCACGGACCTTTTGTTGCGCGCCTCGCATGGCGTTTCCGCCACCGCCGCCGGGGAAGCCCTGGCCCAGCGCGCAAAGGTGATCGAGGCCGAACTGCGCCAGGCCCGCAACGACATCGAAGCGGTGCAGGGCGCCGCAACCGGTGAAATCCGCATCGTCGCCTCGCCCACCGTCATGATGGGCCTGTTGCCCAAGGCCATCGTCAACTTCAAGAAGGCCCGCCCCGGCGTCAATTTCCAGATCGAGGAAGGCCTCTATCCCGACGTGCTGCCGTCGATCCGGACCGGTGACGTCGACTTTGCTGTTTGTCTGGTGCCGGAAAGGCCCCGCGACGAGGATCTCGACTTCGAACTTCTTGTGCGCGATCAATTGACGCCCGCCGTTCGCGCCGACCATCCGCTCACGCGGACGAAGAACATCGCCCTGGAAGACCTGGTGGATGTGGACTGGGTCGTCTATCAGCGCAGCCGCACGGGCCGCGATATCTTCGAGCAGACGTTCGTACTCAACGACCTCGAACCGCCGCAAAACGTCACCAAGAGCACCTCGTTCGCCTGCACTTTGGCCCTGGTGGAACAAAGCGATTACGTGACGCTGGTGCCGGAAAAGATCTTCGCCGGCAAGATCGTCGGCGGCGCCATTACGCCCTTGCGGCTGGAAACTTCCATGCCGGCCTGGAACGTCATGGTGATCAGCCGCGCCAAACACGCCCTGTCGCCACTGTGCGCCGCGTTCCTCGAAGACCTGCACCGGACCGAACCCAACGCCCGGTAATCCCACGCCTTGGCGTGATCACTAAAATCGATCAATATTACCTTCTTTTGCATCAAAAAGGTGTGATAGCAGCCGTTATGATCGGCAGATCACACCAATTGAAGGGACCGAGCCGTGGACAGTTTGAAGTTCTCAGTCGTGCTTTATGGACTTCTGCAGATGATGCGTTTCCAGGCGTGGAGGCATCCCAAGTATGCGGCCCGGCTGCGGCAAAAGAATTTCACCGCCCAAATCAAGACCAAGGACAACTCGGTCGGGCGCTACTACACCTTCAAGGATGGCAAGATCAAATCCGGAGCCGGCATCCATCCCGACCCCGACATGGCCCTGATCTTTAAAAACGCGGCGATCGCCTTCAATCTCCTGCTGCCGCCCATCAATCAGCTCGACCAGGTCAACGCCATGAAGGACTTCAAGATAACTCTTGAAGGGCCGGACGAGGTGACCTTGTGGTTCACGCAATCCGTCATGATGTGTCTCACCGCCCATTGGAAATTCGGCGTCGAGATGGCGAACGGCGTCACGCGGTACGTCAACATGACCAACGGCGGACCGGTATTCCTTTACGTCAAGGACGGCGAAATCGTGCGCATGACGCCCATCGTGTTCGACGAGACCGATCCCCAGCCCTGGACCATCGAAGCCCGGGGCAAGAAGTTCACGCCGCCGCGCAAGACCACGCTGGCGCCGCACGGCATGAACTGGAAGTCCATGGTCTATTCGCCCGACCGGCTTCTCTATCCGATGAAGCGCGTCGATTTCGACCCCAACGGTGAACGCAACCCGCAAAACCGCGGCAAGTCGGGCTATGAACGCATCAGTTGGGACGAGGCGCTGGACATCGTGGCCAGCGAGATCAAACGGACCAAACGCGTCCACGGTCCCGGCTCCATCGGCAACAGCCACGGCTCCCACCATACCTGGGGCAATATCGGCTACTACCTCAGCGCCAATTTCCGCTTCATCAACACCATCGGCATGACCCGCGTCCACCACAACCCGGACAGCTGGGAAGGCTGGTACTGGGGCGCCACCCACCATTGGGGCGGCAGCCTGCGCGTCGGCCAGTCGGAAACCTACGGCGGCGTCGAAGACTGTTTGAAGGAATCCGAGATGGTGGTCTTCTGGTCGAGCAATCCGGAAGGCACCAGCGGCTCCTACGGCTCGCTGGAGGGCACCGTCCGACGCAAGTGGCTGAACGAGCTCGGCATCAAGGTCGTGCACATCGACCCCTACTACAACGACACGGCGCAGTTGCTGGGCGGCAAGTGGATCGCGCCCCGGCCGACCACGTCGCCGGCGCTGGCCCTGGCCATCGCCTACGTCTGGATCAAGGAAGACCTCTACGACAAGGATTTCGTCGAAAAACGCACGCAGGGCTTCGATACGTGGAAGGCCTATCTGCTGGGCGAGGAGGACGGCGAACCCAAGACGCCGGAATGGGCGGCCGAGGAAACCGGCGTGCCGGCCAAGGATATCCGGGCGCTGGCCCGCGAATGGGGCACCAAGAAGACCTACCTCGGCGCCGGCGGCTGGGGCAACGGCCATGGCGGCGCCTGCCGCAATTCCAACGGCAATCAGTGGGCCCGCACCATGGTCTGCCTAGTGGCCATGCAGGGCCTGGGCAAGCCCGGCGTCAGCATGGGCAACCTGCAGTGGGGCACGCCCGTGGACGTCAATTTCTACTTCCCGGGTTACGCCGAGGGCGGCATGTCGGGCGATCTCCACCACACGGCGCAATCGGTGGAGCTCTACCAGCGCAAGCCGCAAACGCCCAGCATGAACACCAACGAACAGCTCATCCCGCGCATGTTCCTGCCCGAGGCGATCACTCAGGACAAGGCGGAGGGCTACGTCTGGAACGGCGCCTCCATCGAAGCCCAGTTCAGCAAGATCACCTACCCCAAGCCCGGCTTCTCGCCCATCCGCATGCTCTACAAATACGGCGGGTCGATCATCGGCACCATGGCGGACAGCAACCGCCACGTGAAGATGTACCAGTCGCAGAACCTGGAATTCGTCGTCAACCAGTCGATCTGGTTCGAGGGTGAAGCCAAGATGGCCGACGTTATCCTGCCCGCCTGCACCAACTTCGAACGTCCCGACATCAGCGAATGGGCGGCGCTGGGCGGTTACGCCCATCATGGCCAGACGCAGCTCAATCACCGCGTCATCGTCTTCCAGCACCAGGCGATCGAGCCCATGGGCGAATCGAAGTCCGACTACGACATCTTCTCCGAAATCTGCAAGCGGCTGGGCCTGAGCGCCTACTTCACGGAAGGCCTCTCGGCGATCGATTGGGTCAAGCGCGAGTTCGAGGCCTCGGACCTGCCGAAGATCATCTCGTGGAAGGATTTCATCCGCAAAGGCTATGTCGTCCTGCCGGTCGACAAGGAGGAGCTTCGGCCGCCTTTGTCGTGGAACTGGTTCTACGAAGGCCGCAAGAAGGATGTGCCGGAACCAATGCCGCTGCCGTCCGATTACACGGACGAATACCTCGACGGCCTGCAAACCCAATCCGGTAAGCTGGAATTCGATTGCGAAAGCCTCAAGCGCTTCGACCCGGACGACCCGGAGCGTCCGACCATCGCCAAGTATTCGACCTCGTGGGAGGGCCACCGCACGGAGGGGATGGTCGACAAGTTCCCGCTGCAATTGATCACGCCGCATCCGCGCTTCAGCTTCCACACCCAGGGCGATCAGAAGGACACCTACCTCAACAACATCGAGGAACACCGCGTTCTGATCGACGGCTACAACTACTGGGTCATCCGCATCAATCCGGCGGACGCCGAGGCGCGCAACATCAAGCATCACGATGTGGTCAAGGTGCACAATCACCGCGGCGCAGTGCTCTGCGCCGCCGTGGTGACCGAGCGCATTCGGCCCGGCACGGTGCACGGCTATGAAAGCTGCGCCACCTACGAGCCGCTCGGCGAACCAGGATCGTCCATTGAGAAAAGCGGCTGTCTCAACCAGATCACGCCCAGCCGGTCGCAACTCAAGAAAGGCCACTCCATGGCCGCCGCCGCCGCCCTGGTCGAGGTCGAACTGTGGGACGGCAACGGCAACGTCGATTTCGGCGAACCCGCCGTAGCCACCTTACGTGAACCCGTTTCCGTGCCTGCGGAATAGCCGGACGTATCGAGAGTAACGCTATGAAGAAATGGAACCTCATCGTCGACGTGGCCAACTGCACCAACTGCAACGCCTGCGTGCTGGCCTGTCATGACGAATACTGCGGCAACGAATTTCCGGGCTATGCCGCCGAAATGCCGAAGCACGGACACAAGTGGATCAACATCTCGCAGAAAGTCCGGGGCTCGGGCTCCCTGATGGACGTCGCCTACCTGCCCGTGATGTGCCAGCACTGCGACGAAGCGCCTTGCCTCGAAGCCGCCGAGAACGGCGCCGTGACCAAGCGGCCCGACGGTATCGTCATCATCGATCCCGTCAAGTCGAAGGGGCAACGGCAGATCATGGAGGCCTGCCCTTACGACGCCGTCTGGTGGAACGAGGAGAAGGATATCCCCCAGGCCTGGATATTCGACGCCCATCTTCTTGACGAAGGATGGACGGAGCCCCGGGCAGCCCAGATGTGCGCGACGCAAGCGATCCGCGCGGTCAAGGCGGATGACGCGGAAATGGCGAAGATCGTATCGGAGGAAGGCCTGGAATACCTTCTTCCCGAACACGGGACCAAGCCGCGGGTCTGGTACAAAAACCTGCATCGCTACAACAGCGCCTTCATCGCCGGCAGCATCGAAGTGGAAAACGGCGGCGTCACCGATTGCCTCGAGGGCGCCACGGTGACGCTAAGCCGGGCCGGCGAGACACTGCAGGAAGCCGTCAGCGACAACTACGGCGACTTCAAATTCGACGGGCTTGAGGAAAACGGCAGCGGCTACCGGCTGGAGATCAGCGACGGCCAGGGACGCGCCAAGACCATCGACCTCGATCTAACCGGGAGCATCTATATGGCATCGATTTCGCTATAGCACCCGCATAAAGGGGGGCGTACCGGCGCATTTGCTGGGGAGGAAATATGTCGGCTAGAGAAACGCTTAACAACCGCAAGATCGGCTGGATCGGGACCGGCCGCATGGGCTTCGCCATGGCCGAGCGCCTGCTGGGCGCCGGCGTCGAGCTCACGGTCTACAACCGGACCCTCAGCAAGGCCGAACCGCTGACCGGGCAAGGCGCTACCCTCGTCGGGTCCGCCACCGAACTGGCCGGCTGCGACATCGTTTTTTCCGTCGTTTCAGGACCCGAATCGTTTATCGATGTCATCACAGGCGAGGATGGTCTGCTCTCGGCCGACGGCAAATTACCGGACCAACTGATCGACTTCACGACGATCTCCACCGAAGCCTCGGCCCAGGTGCGCACCGCCGCCGCCGCCAAGGGCGTTTCGATGATCGACGCTCCCGTCAGCGGCAACGCAGCCGTCGTTGCGTCGGGCAAGCTGAGCATCGTGGCGTCGGGTGAGCGCGGCGCTTTCCAGGCCGCCCTGCCCTACCTCGAAGCCCTGGCCGAAGGCGTGACTTACGTCGGCGAAGGCGAACTCGCGCGCACCGTCAAGATCTGCCACAACGTGCTGCTCGCCGTGGTGGCGCAGGCGCTGGCTGAAATCACCGTGCTTGGCGAGAAAGGCGGCGTGCCGCGCCACGCCATGCTCGACTTCATCAACAAGAGCGTCATGGGCTCCCGCTTCAGCCGCTACAAGACCCCGGCGCTGGTCAACCTCGATTACACACCGACCTTCACGCCGGCCCTCCTGCGCAAGGACCTGGATCTGGCGCTGGCCTCGGCCCGGGAGTTGGAGGTACCGCTGCCCGTCGCCGCCCACGTGCGCGAGATCATCCAGACCCTCATGGGCAACGGCTACACCGATTGCGATTTTGCGGCGCTCTTGGAACTTGAAGCCAAATCCGCCGGGCTCGAACTGAAGCCGGAAAACGTCGACGTCGGCACCGATCTCTAGGACCCCTGAAAGGGCACGCCATGAGCAAGACCATCAACCTGAAGCCGGACGCGCCGTGGCAGGAAATCCGCGCCACCCCGGCGGACTGGGACAAGTTGGGCAAGGACGATGCTCTTCAAATGCACAATCACCTCCATATCGTCCGCGCCTTCGAGGAGACGGTGCTGGAGTTCGACGGCGACGGCCTGGTGCACGGGCCGGCCCACGTCAGCGTCGGCCAGGACGGCGGCGCCGTCGGCGCCATGGCGCCCCTGCGCGCCGGCGACCAGATCACCGGCTCACACCGCGGTCACCACCAGTTCCTCGCCAAGGCCTTGAACTTCGTCGACACCGAGGGCGGCGATCCGGTGACGGGCGACATCCCGGCGCCCGTACAACGCTTGCTCCACCGCACGCTTTCCGAAATCCTCGGATTGGCCGACGGCTTCTGCAAGGGGCGCGGTGGCTCCATGCACCTGCGCTGGGCCGAGGCCGGGGCGCTGGGCACCAATGCCATCGTCGGCGGCGGCGTGCCGCTGGCCAACGGCGTTGCCTGGGCCAAGAAGCGCCAGGGCAACGGCGACGTGGTGTTTTCTTTCTTTGGCGACGGCGCCACCAACATCGGCGCAGTACCGGAGTCCATGAACCTGGCGGCGCTTTGGGACCTGCCCATCTGCTTCTTCATCGAGAACAACGGCTACGCCGTCTCCACCCGCCTGGAAGAGGAAACTCGCGAAACCAGGCTTTCCTCGCGCGGCCAGGCCTATGCCATCCCGTCTTATCGAGTCGACGGCATGAACCCGGTGGCGGTCCGGGTCGCCGTCGAAAAAGCGCTAGAAATCATGCGTGGCGGCAAGGGCCCGGTGATCATCGAGGCCGTGCTCTATCGCTTCTACCACCACGGCGGCGGTCTTTTGGGCAGCAATTTCGGCTACCGCGACAAGGACGAGGAAGCCCAATGGCGCGAGCGCGACCCGCTACGCCAAATGGCCGACGAGCTGATCAAGCGCAAATGGTTGAGCGAAGACGGCGACGCGGAACTGGCCCGAAAGGCCAAGGACGCCATGCAGGCCATCTCCGGCGCCCTCACGGAGCCCGACGGCAACCGGCGCAAGATCGTCGCCGGGCTGTGGCCCGAGGCCGACTTCTGTGACGAGGGTCAACGCGGCGATCTCTCCGAATTTGACGGCGTGCGTTACGAGGAATTGGAGACCTTCTCGGGCGAGACAACCGAGGTCAAATACATCGACCTGGTGTCCGGCGTAATGGGCCGGCGTATGGAGCAGGATGAGCGCATCTTCTGCCTGGGCGAGGACATCCACCGCCTCAAAGGCGGCACCAACGGCGCCACCCGCGGCCTTTACGATCGTTTCCCCGACCGCATCATTCCCACACCCATCGCCGAACAGGGTTTCAGCGGCCTGGCCGGCGGCGTCGCCATGGAGGGCACCTATCGTCCCGTGGTCGAGCTGATGTATCCGGATTTTTCACTGGTCGCCGCCGATCAACTATTCAACCAGATTGCCAAGTCGCGGTTCATGTTCGGCGGCGAAGCACCGATGCCGCTGGTGCTGCGCACCAAAGTGGCGATCGGCACGGGCTACGGCTCGCAGCATTCCATGGATCCGGCTGGCCTCTTCGCCCAGTGGCCCGGCTGGCGCATCGTCGCGCCCTCGACGCCGTTCGATTACGTCGGGTTGATGAACAGTGCGCTCCTTTGCGAGGACCCCGTTCTGGTCATGGAGCATGTAGAACTCTACGCCTCCGATGGCCCCGGCCCAGTCGACGATCTTGATTATTACATCCCGCTGGGCAAGGCCAAGGTCGTGCGGCCGGGCGAAACCTTCACGGTTCTCACCTACCTCTCGATGACCCAAAAAGCCGTCGATGTGGCAGACGAAATGGGTCTCGGCGCCGAGGTGATCGATCTCCGCTCCCTCGACCGCAACGGCATCGACTGGGACACCATCGGCCAAAGCGTGATGAAGACGAACAACGTCGTGGTGCTGGAACAGGGACCGCTGACGGGATCCTACGGCGCCATGCTGACGGACGAATTGCAGCGCCGGTTCTTCGACTATCTCGACCAGCCCGTTAAGCGCATCCATGGCGGCGAGGCGTCTCCCAGCGTTTCCAAGGTGTTGGAACGGCGCGCCTTCGCCGGCACGGAAGAGATCCGCGCGGGCTACCTCGAAATCATGGACGACATGGGTCTGGGCGTGAGGGCGGCGGAATGACGAACGGTGACAACAACGGCGGTCTCCCCGGTCTGCGCGGCACGGATCACATCGGCATCACGGTGCCCAACCTGGATGAGGCCGTCGCTTTCTTCGTCGACGTGCTCGGCTGCGAGCCCTTCTACCAGCTCGGCCCCTTCAAGTTCGACAATGACTGGATGAAGGAACAGCTGAACGTCCATCCCCGCACCGTCATGAAGAAGCTGCAATTCCTGCGCTGCGGCAACGGCTCCAACTTCGAGCTTTTCGAGTATGACGCGCCGGACCAGAACTGGGCGCCGCCGAAGAACAGCGATATCGGCGGCCACCACCTGGCCTTCTACGTCGACGACATGGACGCCGCGCTCGACTACCTCAGGTCAAAGAACGTCCGCATCCTGGGCGAACCCATCGTCCGCAGCGAAGGGCCCAGCGCCGGCCAGACCTGGATTTACTTTCTCAGCCCCTGGGGCTTGCAGTTCGAGCTGGTGAGCTATCCCGACGGCAAGGGCTACGAAAAGGAAACCGACCGGCGGCTTTGGCATCCGGCCGATCCGGCGACGAACGATTATTGAACCAAGGAGATTATTTAATGGCCTACATTTTTCATCAGGACGATTTGCCAAGGCTGGTTTCGGCGGTGCCGGGACGGGAGCGGGTGTTCTTCGCCAACAAGGAACTCTCGGACATGGACGACATGCTGTGCGGCATCATGTACTACAAGCACGACGCCGCCTCGCCCTATCACTACCACGAGGATTGCGAACATTTTTACTTCATCATCACCGGCGCCGGCACGGTGGAAACCGAAGAAGGCGTGCGCCCCGTCAAGGCGGGTGATCTCATCTTCTTCCCGCCCGAGGCGCGGCATCGCCTGAGCGCCACCGAGCCGCTTTTCTATTTCGAGTTCCAGGCTCCCAACCGTTTCAAGACGACCATTCTCGACGGCACCGAGGATGATCTTTTGTGGAACCGCGTCGACGGCAGCGTCTGGGTTCAGAGTTAGGGCGGATCAGAGGAGTTTGAACAATGACGGTATTCGTGGATACGACCAAATGCGAGCGGGTTTCGGCGGAGGACATGCAGGGCCAATACGCCGAAATCGTCAATAAGGACTTGTGCGACGCTGACAATGTCGTCGGCATGCTGCGCTGGCTGGAAAGCGGCCAACACTTCGACATCGCCGCCAGGGAAGACACCTATCAGTTGGTTTACGTGATGGAAGGCGACGGCGTGATTACACTCGACGATACGGACTACGACGTGGGCAGCGGCGCCGGCATCTATCTCGAGCCCAGCGAGTTCGCCAGCATCGCCCAGGCGGGTGACGGAACCACCAAGCTTTTTCATCTGGTCGTGCCCAGGCTCGACGGATAGGGCCAGTAGTTAAGAAATTTCGGAAGGATTGAACCATGAAATACAACCGTCCGCATTCGACCGCGACCTGGGGCACGATGGGTAAGGATTGGGAAGCCGGCATCGACTTCCAGAAGCTCAACCGCGACCGCGCCGCCAAGGCCCGCGAAGCAACCGCCGAGGCGGGGCTGGGCGCCACTTTGGCCTTTACCTACGACAACATCCGCTACATCACGGGCACGCACATCGGCGAGTGGGGCCGCGACAAGTTCGACCGCTATGCCCTTTGCCCGGCCGAAGGCGAACCCTACCTCTGGGATCCCGCACCGCCGGCCAAGCGCAAGAGTTCACCCTGGCTGGAAGACCGCGTCGCCGCCCCGATCAGCACCCTCCAGGGCGCCTTGCCACCGGTGCACGGTATCCAGGACGATTTCGCGAAGCAAATCAAAGCCAAGCTCGACGAATTGGGTATCGCCGACAAACCCATCGGCATCGACCTCATGGAACTGCCCATGCTGCGGGCGCTGGAGGCCCAGGGCATCGAGGTCGTCGACGGCCAGCAGGCCTTGCTCAACGCCCGGGAATGCAAGACGCCGGAGGAGATCGAGCTCCTGAAGCAGGCTGCCGCCATGGTCGATGCCACCTATGTCGACATCGCCAAGGCGATCCGGCCCGGCGCGCGCGAAAGCGACCTCGTCGCCATCGCCCACGAACGGCTCTACCAGCTTGGCTCGGAGCGCGTTGAGTGCGTCAACTCCGTGGCGGGGCCGCGCGGCGCCCCGCACTCCCACACTTTCTCCGACCGTATCATTCAGCCGGGCGACATGATCTTCCTCGACATCATGCACTCCTTCAACGGCTACCGGACGTGCTATTACCGCACCTTCATCTGCGGCGTCCCCAACGAAGCGCAGCTGGAAGCCTACGAGCAGTGTTCCAAGTGGGTCAGCGCCGCCATCGACGCCATCAAGCCGGGCGTCACGGTCGACGACATCGCCAACGTTTGGCCCAAGGCCGAGGAATTCGGCTACGCCAATGAGGACGAGGCCTTTCTGCTCCAATTCGGCCACGGCATCGGTTTGAGCCTGTGGGAGCGGCCGATCATTTCGCGGCGCTACACCGGCCAGAACACCGTACTAAAGGAAGGCATGGTCTTCGCCGTCGAATGCTGGAAAGGCGCCGAGGACGGCTCGGGCGCGGCCCGCATTGAAGAGGAAGTGGTGGTCACCGCCGACGGCTGCGAGATCATCACCAACTACCCGAGCGACCATCTGATCTCCTGCGGTCTGCCCGGCTGCGAGGTCATGTAAGGGAACAAGGCCAGGCAGATGTCACGCATTTCGGTCACCATCGTCACGGGGTTCTTGGGCAGCGGCAAGACCACGCTGCTGAACGCTCTCTTGAAGCACCCCGATATGACCAAGGCGGCGGTTGTGGTCAACGAGTTCGGCGAGATCGGCATCGACTACGATCTCGTCGAGCGCAGCGACGAAACCATCGTGCAGTTGGAGAACGGCTGCCTCTGCTGCACGGTTAAGGGCGACCTGATCGACACCTTCCGCGACCTCTACCTGCAACGAAAGGGCGGCAAAGTACCGTGGTTCGACCGCGTGGTGATCGAAACCACGGGCATTGCCGATCCCGGCCCGGTGCTGCAGATCATCCTGACCGATCCGATGGTGAGCACGGCCTACCAGCTCGACGGCATCGTCACGACAGTGGATTCGGTGAGCGGCGGCGAAACCCTCGATCGCTTCCCCGAATCCGTCAAACAGGTCGCCGTCGCCGACCGCATCATCCTGACCAAGACCGACCTCGTTGAAGGCGTCGATCGTGATAGCCACGTCGCCGCCATCGAGGACAGGCTGCGCACGCTCAATCCGGCCGCCCCGATCCTCGCGCAATCACCCAAGACCCTGGATCCCGGCCAGATCTTCGCGGGCGGCATGCTCGACCCCGAGAACAACGCCCTGGATGCGGCGGCGTTGGATCCCGAGATTTACAGGGACCTGCCAGGCGCTGCTGTTGCGACATCCGGAACGACCGCCAAAACCGTCGAGGAGGCCCGTGCCTACTATGCCGCCCAGGGTCACGAACCGGGCGAAGATCACAACCACGATCCCCTGATCCGGTCGTTCTGCATCGTCCGAGAGGAACCGCTCTCCATCGATACCCTGCGCCTGTTCCTCGACGGCTTGACGCGGGAGGCCGGCCCCGACCTTCTCAGGGTCAAGGGCATCGTCAATATCGAGGAACGACCCGACAGCCCGGCCGTCATTCAGGGCGCGCAGCAGATCTTCCATTCACTGGACTGGCTTGAACACTGGCCGGGCGACGACCGGCGCACGCGCATTGTCTTCATCACCCGGGGCATCGACCAGGAACACATCGAGGACACGCTGGCCTTCGTCGTCCGTATGTCGGAGCGTACCCGCGCCGCCGCCGCCGGCGTTTCCTGAGCCGTATTATCGCCACCGAACCCGGGTGCGGCGCATTGCCGCTGGACCGCTGCGGGACTACCGCCGAAGGGCTCCAGTTGGTATGATGGAGATGGTTTTTCTATAACGATTCGCGTGCTGATTTATCGAAGCCACGGGCCGTGCGCGCGGGCGCGCAGCCCCGTTGTCAGGGAGAACCATCATGACTATTCCAGCAACTGTGGAGAAGCACCTCGCGGCCTGCGGCGTCGAGTACGACGTGATCACCCACGATCACACGGGCGACAGCCTGTCGACGGCGAGATCCGCCCACGTTTCGGGCGAGCTGCTTGCCAAAGCTGTCGTGTTGAAGGATGCCAAGGGCTACCTGATGGCCGTCATGCCGGCGACCTGCAAACTGTCCCAGGGCGAAATGTACGATGTCCTCGGCCGGCGTCTGGAACTGGCGCATGAGGAGGAGTTGGAAGACATATTCCCCGACTGCGATCCAGGCGCGGTGCCGCCGCTCGGCAAGGCATACGGCATGGAATCGGTCTGGGACGATCGGCTATCGCACCTCAAGGAGGTCTACTTCGAGGGCGGCGACCACGACACCGTCGTCCACGTCAACGGCGAGGATTTCCAGAAGCTAATGGGAGATTCGCGCCACGCCGACTTCAGCCATCATGTCTGATTAGGCGGACTTGCTGACAACACTTAGTTTTCGGGGAAGTGCAGGCCCAGACCGTCACGGATGTGCTGGATCATGGCGGTGTGGGCCTCTTCTGGCGTGCCTTCGGCAATGACGTTGTAGAGATCGAGGTGGGCATCGGGCTCGGGCTGCGCCTTACCCGTCTGGGTGGCGGCGAAAAGCCAGAGTGAGATACCGCGGTTCCAGAGATAGTCGAACATGTCCAGTAGCACGGGGTTGCCGGTGTGCTCGACAATGAGCCGATGGATGTTGCGGTTGATGTTGAACTCTTCTTCCAGGGTGCGTTCGCCGTTCGCCAATTCGGCATCCACCGCGGCTTTGATCACGGCCAGTCTTTCCTCGGACCCATCGGCGGACACCAGGTACGCGGCATAGCCTTCGACCGCCTCGCGCGCGCCGTACAGGGCCCTGACCTCGTCTTCCGAAATGTTGCGGATCGAAAAGCCCTTGCGGCCCGACTGCACCAGAACCCCTTCCTGTTCCAGGCGCAACAAAGCCTCGCGCACAGGCGTGCGGCTGACGTTGATCTCCGCCGCGATCTGCTCCTGGATCAAGCGCTCGCCCGGCTTGATCTGGCCGTTTACGATGGCCGACAGAATTTGGTCGTAAACGTCGACGGCTAGTCGGGGCTGTACGTTCGGGGCCTGTCTAAACTTCATGCTTTGCCTCTTTGCGAACTTACTGTATACAGGATACATGGTTGTTTTGACAGCACAAGGAAGCGGCCGCTTCGAAAAAATGGGCTCGTACTCCAGGGCCAAGCGCGTCGGGCCGTTCGTGTACGTCGCCGGAACGACGTCGATGCACAACGGCGAACTTGTCGCCCCGTTCGACATCTACGAACAAACAGTTTTCATCTTCAAGCAGATCGAAAAGGCGCTGGGTGCGGTGGGCGCGGATTTGACTCACGTCGTCCGGACCAACGCCTATGTCACCGACATGCGCGATGCCGGCGGCTTCATCAAGGCGCACGGCGAGATCTTCAAGGACGTCGATCCCGTGTTGACGGGCGTCGAGGCCGGCCTGACGACGCCCGGCATGATGGTCGAAATCGAAGTCGACGCCATCATCCACGGCCCCGACGGCGAAATCTCCTACGACTAGAACAAGATTCCGTCATTCCGGCGCAGGCCGGAATCCAATTTTCTTTTTTCTCATGGGTCCGCGCTGGTCCGTGATTCAGTATGGATCCCGGATCAAGTCCGGGATGACGCTGGAGCGTGGAATTCACCCTCGTCGTCATTCCGGCGCACGCCGGAATCCAGTTGTTTCTTCTTGGCGTTGCGATCCCCTAGTCCCACCCCCTTTGAATCAATTTGCCGTCCCTCAACACTAGTGCTAATGTGTTTTGGATACAGTATTCAAATAACAATAACACATACTGTTAAGAGTCAATTGGGAGGGCCTCACGTGCGAATGAGGTGTGGAGACCGGTGGGAGTATTCGGCGGAAATCCGTCTTGATGATGCCCCCGTCCAAAGAGAGACTGCTGCCGCAATACCGGCATTAACCGGATCGCGGCATGTCGGTTGAGGCCAGGGAAATCCCGGCCGCAAGGGTGAGCACGATTGACCAGCGCACCAAGGAGTGCGCGGTTTCGTTCGGCATTCTTCTGCCCCTGATCCTCGTCATTATCGGCATCGCCGGCGCCACGGGACTAGCCGGACGCGAGCTCCTCCTGCTCGGCTGCGTCAACGTCATCGCCGCGGCGGGTCTGGGATTGTTCTGCGGCACCACCGGCATTCTGTCTTTGGGTCATGTCGCCTTCTTCGGCGTCGGCGCCTATGTCTCCGCTTGGTTCACCCTGCCCGCCGGCATGAAATCCTTCCTGCTGGCCGACATGCCGGTATTCATCCAGGAAGTCGAATGGTCGCTCCCCATGGCGATCCCCATGGCGGTGCTGGCCAGCATGCTGGTCGGCGCGGTTTCCGGCATCGTCATGATGCGGCTACGCGATACCTCCGCCGTGATCGCCAGCTTCGGCCTGATCGTCATCGCCTACCTCTTCTTCATCGGCGGCAAGGCGCTGACCAACGGCAAGCAGTCGCTCTACGGCTTGCCGACTGAACAGGCGACGTGGCCCGTCTTCATCGGCGCCCTGGCCGTCGCACTGGCCGCCGCGTTCTATCTCAAAAGCACCCGGTTCGCCCGCAACATGGAGGCGACGCGCGACGAGGAGCAGGCCTCCCGCTCCATCGGGATCGAACCGCAGTTCCACATTTTTCTCTTCTGGGTCGCCAGCGCCGGCATCGTCGGCATGGCCGGCGCCCTGTTCGGACACGTCACCGGCGTCATCTCGCCCAACGGATTTTACCTTGAGAAAACATTTGCATTCGTCGTGATGATTATCCTGGGCGGCTACCGCTCCATCAGCGGCTGCGTCATCGGCGCCGTTGTCATCACCATCGCGGAGGAAATCTTCCGCAAGACCGAAGAGCACCTGGGAACCTTCGCCGGCACGGAAACGATCTTCGGGTTCGAATTCCCCTTGGTCTTCGGCCTCACCGCCATCTCGTTTTCCATCCTGATCCTGATCATCCTCTACAAGCGCCCCGAAGGCGTGCTGGGCTACCGCGAACTGGCGGCGCTGATCGGCAAGCTTTCAACGCCAGACAGCCGCTCCATGGGCCACGTCGAACTGCCGACTTACGAAGTGCCTAAGGAATCCGTCCTCGAAACCGATGTCCTGGCCAAGACCTACACCGGTCTCAAGGCGCTGGACGACGTCAGCCTGCGCGTACAGGCGGGTGAGATCGTCGGCCTGATCGGGCCCAACGGCGCCGGCAAGACGACATTCATCAACGTGCTGACGGGATCGTTGTACGCATCGGGCGGCCGGATTTCACTCAACCATCAGGACGGCACGGAATGGAGCGCCGTCAAGCTGGCCAGGCAGGGATTGGGCCGGACCTTCCAGAACATCCGCCTCTTCACCTCCCTCACCGCACTCGAGAACGTCATCTCGGCGGTGACCGTGCATGCTCCGGGATTGAGCCGGCACGAGGCCGAAGCCAGGGCCTTCAGCTGGCTCTCGTTCCTCGACCTGGAAGACAAAGCCAACATCATTTCCAGCAACCTGGCGTACGGCGATCAGCGAAAGCTTGAGATCGCCCGCGCGCTGGCGCTGGAACCAAAATTTCTGCTGCTGGACGAGCCGGCGGCGGGGATGAACTCCGCGGAAACCGAGGCGCTGAAAGAACCCCTTCGGCAAATCGTTTCCGATTTCGGTATCGGCATCTTGCTTGTCGAGCATGACTTGAAGATGGTCATGCAGCTTTGCGACCGAATTTACGTGCTGAACAAAGGCCAGCTCATCGCGGAGGGGTTGCCCAAGGACATCGCCGCAAATCCGGATGTCATTGAGGCTTACGTCGGGGAAGAAACTGAAGACCAATAACAAAATAAATTTGTGCAACCAAACAACAGAGGATTGACCATGTCTGTGAAAAAACTACTGGCTGCCGGTTTGGCGATTACCAGCCTGGCCGGAATGTGGAGCGTTCCCGCGGTTGCGGAGGACTTCGTGATCGGCGCCGTCAGCGCCCGCACCGGTTTCATGGCGGCCTACGATGCGCCGTTCATGCAAGGCGTCAACATGTACGCCGAACAGGCCAACAAGAAGGGTGGTCTGGCCGGCAAATATCCGGTGAAGATCATCGAACGTGACGACACGTCCGATCCGCAGAAGGCCGCCATCGCGGTCGCCGAACTGCTCAAGAAGGAAAAGATGAACGCCTTCATCTCGAGCGCCATCTCGCCGGCCGCCATCGCCGCGGGCACCATGGTGAAGAAAAAAGACCTGCTCATCATGCACACCATCGCCTCGCAGCCGACCATTCCGGCCCGGGCCGGCGGTGGCAGCTATCTCGTCATGATGTCGGACGCCCACATGGGCGGCGTTTACGCCAAGTTCGCCCGCAACGACCTGAAGGCGAAGACGGCCTACATCATCACGTCGGAATTCGATCCCTACACCGAATTCCTGCCGCTGTACTTCAAGGATCTGTTCGAGAAGATGGGCGGCAAGGTCATCGGCCAGTCAAGCTTCGCCTACGACCAGCAGGAATTCTCCAAGGTGGTCGCGGCCATCAAGGCCCTGCCAGAAGCGCCGGACGTCATCATGGGCATGCCGTTTGACAACGACTTCCCGATCTTCATCAACCAGCTTCGCGCCGGCGGCGTGAAATCCACGTATCTCGGTCCGGACGTGCTCGACCAGCCGTCGGTCAAGGGTCTGGGCAAGGTCGTCGAGGGCGTCTACTACGTGACCATGGCGGCGCCGTCCGCCAGCGCCTCCGCCAACGCCTTCGTCAAGGCGTACGAGGCCAAGTTCGGCAATGCCGACGCGTTCTACCCGGCCATGGTCGGCTATTCCGCCATGCGCATGGTGGAGGCCGCCGTCAAAGTAGCCGGCACCACAGATGCAAAGGCCGTGCGTGACGCGTTCGGCACGCTGGAGAACGTCGACACCGAGATCGGCAGCGTCACCTTCAAGGGCGTCGGCAAATACCCGAACCTGCCGGTGCACATCATGCGCATCGAAGGCGGCGAGGGAAAATACATCAAGTCGATCAAACTTGATCCCTCGGAAATTCCGCTCTCCCGGAAGTAAGTTCAAGCGTAGTTGAGTGGTTGAGTAGTTGAGTAGTTGAGTATGGGGCTGGCGGCGTTGCCCGCGTTGCCAGCCCCGCCTCACCCCAAGCTGGTGGCCTGAATCGAATGCTGAACGTCCAGAACCTCGAAGTCTCATACGGCCCCGTCGCCGCAGTCAAGGGCGTGTCCTTTGAGGTCTCGAAGGGTGAGCTGGTGACCATTATCGGTGCCAACGGCGCCGGCAAAACGACCACCCTGAACGCCATCATGGGGCTGGTCCCCCTGGCCGGCGGCGAGATTTCGCTCAACGGCAGTTCGTTGGCAAAGGTGCCGGTCGAGGCCCGGGCCGGCATGGGCATGTCGTTTTCACCCGAGGGCCGGCGCGTCTTCAAATCGCTCTCCGTCCTGGAGAACCTCAAGGCCGGCGGGAACACGTTGCCGAAGACGACCACGGAAGAACGCATCACGGCGGTCATGGAGCAATTTCCCACGCTCCGCGAACGCCAGGACCAGGACGCCGGAACCCTCTCCGGCGGCGAGCAGCAGATGCTGGCAATCGCCCGCGCGCTCATGGTCAACCCGGAATTTCTCATTCTCGACGAGCCGTCGCTGGGCCTGGCGCCCAAGATCGTTTCGAAGGTCTTCGAGATCATCGCCGACCTGCGCGGGGCCGGCGTCACGATCCTGCTCGTCGAACAGAACGTCAAGAAGAGCCTCGCCATCGCCGATCGGGCCTACGTCATGGAACTCGGACTGATCGTGAGGTCCGGCAGGGCCGACGAACTGGCGGGCGATTCCGACATTCACGACAGCTATCTCGGCGCCGCCTGAAGGCAGGAAAGACAAGGCCATATGGAAGAATTCGCCCAATATCTGATTGCCGTGCTGAACCTGGGCAGCATCTACGCCCTCCTGGCGCTCGGCCTGGTGGTCGTTTTCGGTCTGCTCGGGTTCCTGAACTTCGCGCACGGCGACCTCATGACCCTGTTCGGCTATGCGCTGTTGTTCCAGACATTGTGGGGCGTACCCTTCTGGATTGCCGTCGTCGTCGCCATCCTGTTCGCCGGCGTGTGCGCGCTGGCGATGGAGCGCATCGCCTTCAGACCGTTGCGCGGGCAAAGTCCCATGACCTTGCTCATCACGTCGTTCGCTATATCGGGCGCGCTTCACGTCATCTTCCAGATCACCATCAGCCCGCGCTCCAAGCCTATTCCGATCCCCGAATTCCTCTCGGGCTACATCACCTTCGGCGAGGTCTTCATCGGACGGGCGCAGATCTTCACCATCATCGTGGCCATCGGATCGCTGCTGCTGCTGCGCTATTTCCTGGCCAACTCACGCCTTGGTGTCGCACTCCGGGCCTCGGCCGACGACTTCGACGTCGCCCGCGCCATGGGCATCCGGGCCAACCGGGTGATCGCGCTGGCCTTTTTCCTGTCGGGCGTTTTGGCCGGCATCGCCGCTCTCCTGTGGATCTCCCAGCGCGGCGCGGTCTTTCCGACGTTGGGCCTGACGCCCATGATCAAGGCCCTCATCGCGGCCATTATCGGCGGCCTTTCAAATCCCAAGGGGGCGCTCTACGGCGGCTTCCTGCTGGGCGCGTTGGAGGCGACCTTGTTGATGATCCTGCCGGACGAGTACGTCGTGTTCCGCGACGCCGCCGTCCTGCTGTTCCTGATTTTTTTCCTGGTTTTCCGGCCCAACGGCATCATCGCCACCAATCCGGAGCCAATGCGGTGACCGCCGCGCCAACCGCCGCGCGAAGGGCGGAAATTAACGGTTTTTGACCGGTTTCGCGAAGGTAGGACTTGTGTTGTGTAGCAAAGAAGCGTAAGAATCAGATGTGTTTTGTATACAGTATACAAAAATAGGGCAGAGCCAAATATGTGTGGAATTGCTGGAAGAATTTTGAGCGCGCCGGGCAAGGTCGGCGCCGATCTCGTGAACCTGATGGAGGCGCAGCGCCACCGCGGCGCGGACTCCACGGGCTTCGCACTTTACGGACCGCCTGTGGAGGACGGCTACATCGTTCGAGCCATGGCGGCCAACCGCGACAAACTTTCGAGCGACCTGACGTCGTTCCTGGAAATCCTGCGTGAGAACGGCTCGGACTTCATTTCAGACCCGAGCCACGACGACAGCGACACCCAACACGTTTCGGTGCGCATGCTCATCAAGGAACCGACCGACTTCGCCGAATGGTCGCGCCAGGCCGATACCATGTCCGAACGCATGGAAATCCAGTCGGTCGGCAAGTCGCTGGAGATCATTAAGGATCTCGGCGGCGCAACCGAAGTTGCCGACAAGCACGGCATCCGCGATTTCATCGGCACGCATGGCCTGGGTCACGCCCGGCTGGCTACCGAATCGTCGGTCTCGCCGACCGCCAGCCACCCCTTCTGGGCCCGCCCCTTCCCCGATGTCGCCATCGTCCACAACGGCCAGATCACGGACTACTACACCTGGCGGGAGAAGCTGGAGCACCGCGGCTACCGCTTCATGACCTACAACGACAGCGAATTGATCGCCGTCTGGATTTCCGACCAGATGTCCAAGGGTCTGACGCAACCGCAGGCGCTGGAACAGTCCATCTCGCAGATCGACGGCGTTTTCACCTACCTGATTTCGAACACCGAAAGCATGGGCTTCGCCAAGGACCGCTGGGCTATCAAGCCCCTGGTTTCCGTCGAGGAAGAGGGTGAAATGGCCGTCGCCACCGAGGAACAGGCCGTCCGCATGGTTTATCCGGGCGAAAACGCCATCAACAACTACGACGGTCCCAGCATGACGAAGACCTGGAGTATCGGTTCAGTGAGGAAAGCGGCATGAGCGAGGCAATCATCAGCGTCGGCGACCGCCCCATTCGGGAGGTCAACCAGGAAATCCGGGCCGCCCTGGCCGAAGGCCACGATCTTATCGTCAAGGATACCAAGTCCCGCCACAACCTCGGCGTCGGCCTGCCGGCCGGTTCGAACATCCGCTTCGAGGGCAGCGTCGGATACTACTGCGGCGGCCTCAACGACGGCGCCCACATCGAGGTGGAGCGCAACGTGGGCTGGTCGGTCGGCGAGGCCATGGCCAGCGGCGAGATCCTGATCAACGGCTACGCCGGCATGTCGGTCGGCGCCTCAATGCGCGGCGGCCTCATTCACATCAAGGGCGATGCCGGACCCCGGTGCGGCGTCGCCATGAAGGGCGGCGATATCATCGTCGAAGGCAAGATCGGCTACATGTCGGGCTTCATGGCGCATGCCGGGCGCATTATCGCGCTCAATGGCGCCGGCGAGGCGACAGCCGATTCACTATGGGGGGGTGAGGTCTGGGTGAACGGACCCATCGAATCGCTTGGGGTCGACAGCAAGGTCGTCGAACCCGAGCCCGAGGAAATCGCCTCGCTGGAGGAACTGCTGGCCGGCCGCGGTCTCAACGACACCCGGCGCGACTGGCAGAAAATCGTTTCCGCACAGCGGCTTTGGCACTTTGAAAGTAGGGACGCAAGCGCATGGCTGATGATCTGAAGACCCCATATGAATACCCGTTCGAAATGCCCACGGAAGAGGCCGTGGCGATGTCGGACGGCGGCGTGCCGGATCGCCCGGCGGGCGTTCCGTCCTCCTATGCCCGGGGCGAATCGGTAAGCTGGACACCGGAATCGATTTCCGAAATCCACGCGCTGTCGCGCCTCGGCCGCTACCAGATCCGCGGCTTCAACTCGTTCAACCACAGTCTGCCGACGTTTGACGACCTGACGTTCGTACCGGCGACCATGACCCGTCTGCCGCTGGAAGGTTACCGCGAAAGCTGTGATTCCAAGACGGTCCTGGGCGGCGGCTCGGGCCTGGTGGAAAAACCGTTGGAACTCGACATTCCGATCTACATCGCCTCGATGTCGTTCGGCGCCCTCTCGGCCAGTGCCAAGGCGGCGCTGGGCTATGGCGCCTCCAAGGTCGGCACGCTCACCTGCACCGGCGAGGGCGGCATGCTCGAAGACGAGCGCCGCGCCTCCAAGACCCTGGTCTACCAGATGACCCCGTCCCGCTACATGCTGGATCTTGAGCACCTGCGCAAAGCCGACGCCATCGAGCTCGTGGTCGGCCAGGGCGCCAAGCCCGGCACCGGCGGCCTCCTCTTGGGCATGAAGGTCTCCGAACGCGTGGCCGGGATGCGCTCCCTGCCGGAAGGCGTCGATCAGCGCTCCACCGTGCGCCACCCCGACTTCCTCGGCGCAGACGACATGCAGATCAAGATCGAGGAACTGCGCGAGGCCACCGATTACCAGGTGCCAATCTTCCTCAAGATGGGCGCCACCCGGCCGCGTTACGACGTGGCGGTCGCCGCCAAGGCCGGCGTCGACGTCATCGTCGTCGACGGCGCGGAAGGCGGTACGGGTGCTTCGCCCGAATTGTTGCTCAACCACACCGGCATTCCGACCATCTCCGCCATCCGGGCGGCGCGCGAGGCCCTCGACGATTGCGGCATGACCGGCAAAGTCTCGCTGGTTGCCGCCGGCGGCATCCGCTCCGGTACCGACGCCGCCAAGTGCCTGGCGCTGGGCGCCGACGCCGTGATGATCGGCACGGGTTCCATGATCGCGCTGGGGTGCAACTCGCCGCGTTACTTCGACGACTATGCGGCGCTCGGCACCGAGCCCGGCAAGTGCCACCACTGCCATACCGGCCTTTGCCCGGTCGGCGTGGCGACGCAGGAGCCGGAACTGGAGGAACGCATCGATGTCGCGGCGGCTTCCGAGCGCGTGGCCCGGTATCTGACGGCCATGACAATGGAAATCACGCTGCTGGCCAAGGCCTGCGGCAAGTCCTCGGTCCACAATCTGGAGATTGAGGATCTCCGGGCGCTTTCCATGGAGGCTTCGGCCTTCACCGGCGTCAAAATGGCCGGCATCGACAAGGTTTATTCCTGGTGAACAACGGCTAGGATGATCACGAGAACAAAAGGCGGGGTTAATCGCCGACATAGATAAAACGGGAGGTTTCTAATGAGCGTAACCAGCACGGATCTGCCCCCGGGCACCCACACGGTTATTCTGGGCGCGGGCGACACCAACGGCATTCTTCGCGGCAAGCGCATCCCCGCGAGCCATTGGCCGACGGTTTGCGAGAACGGCGTGGCACTTTGCGTGGCGACGCTCACCGTCGACGTGACCTGCGATATCTGGGACACGCCCTACGCCAACTTCGGCAACGGCTACCCGGACATGCACCTCTTTCCCGTCGGCACGCCGCACGCCATCCCGTGGGAGGAAGGCGCCGCCTTCTGCTTCGGCCGCTTCGAAGGCATGGACCACAAGCCCGTGGCAATCGATCCCCGCAACGCCTTGATCGACGTGCTGGAGCGCGCCAAGGGCATGGGCTACGAGGTCCAGATCGGCGCCGAGCTGGAGTTCTACCTCCTCGATCCCGAAACGCTCAAACCCCGCGACAGCGGCATCCAGGTCTACGGCATGAAGCGCGCCGCCGAAATGGAACACGTCCTCGGTCCCATCCGCCGCTTCATCAACGACGCCGGCATTCCCATCGAACAGTCCAATCCGGAATACGCCGCCGGCCAGGTGGAGGTGAACATCCGCTACGGCGAGGCGTTGGAATCCGCCGACCGCTCGGTGGCCTTCCGCAGCCTGGTGAAGGAACTGGCCTCGGCGCACGGCTACACGGCGACGTTCATGTCCAAACCCTTCTTCGAGGAATCGGGCAGCGGTTTCCACGTCCACCATTCGCTGTGGCAGGACGGCAAGAACGTCTTCGCCGACGAGGGTAAGCTTTCCGCCTTGGGGCGCAACTACCTCGCCGGCCTGCAGCAGCGCATGGCCGAGATGTCGCTGGCCTCGGCCACCACGCCGAACGCCTACCGCCGCCGCCAGCCCTACACCTTCTGCCCGACCAACAATTCCTGGGGCGTCGACAACCGCACGGTCGGCATCCGGGTGATCGAGGGCAAGGACAGCGCCGTCCGTATCGAAAAGCGCGACGGCTCGGCGGACTGCAACCCCTATCTGCTGATGGCCTGCGAAATCGCCGCCGGCCTCGACGGCATCGAACAGGGCCTCAACCCCACCGAACCCGACCAGGGCGACGCCTACGCCTCGGAAGAGGCCGCACCGATCCCCACGGACCTCTCGGAAGCCATTGAGCTGGCCCGCAACTCGGAATTCATGAAGAGCGTCATCAACGAGGATGCGCTCACCATCCAGATCGGCCAGGCCGAACGCGAGGTGGAATTCTTCGCAAGCCAGGTCACTCCCGTCGAGGTCGAACGCTACCTCGAAAACATGTAGGCAGTCTCGAATTCCGTCTTGTGACGGACCGTACGAAGAAGGGACCGGTCACCGCCGGTCCCTTTTTCATTTTCCTTCAGTTTGATTGTCCCCCATGCGCATGCCGCACGCCGTGTTATATGATATAGGGCGAGGGGATCATTCAAACCATGAAGCTTTACATTACGGCGACCTCTCCGTTTGCACGGATGGTGAGGATCGTCATTCTGGAAAAAGGTGTGCAGGATCGGGTGGAGGTTATCCCTGCCCGGACACGCCGGAAGGACAGCGACTATTACAAGATCAATCCGTCGGGCCGGGTGCCGTTCCTGGTGCGGGACGACGGTGTCACGTTGGAAGAATCGCAACTGATCTGCGCCTATCTCGACCATCTCGACGGCGCCCCGATATTCGACCACCCCGCCGGTGAGGAGGGTTGGGAATCGCGCCGCCTTGAAGCCCTGGCGCGGAGCCTTATGGACGGCCTGTGCGTCTGGGGACGCGAACTCAACCGGGCCGAGGACGAACGCTCCCCGACCACCATTGAGCACGAGCGGCAACGCAGCCGCCGCCTGACCGATCTTTGGGAATCCGAAATCGATCATCCGCTCCTCAACGGCGGTCTCAATATAATCCAGATCACGCTGGCCAGCGCCCTGCAACTTGAACGCCGAAATCCGGACATTAACTGGCGGAAGGGTCACCCGAAACTTGCTGCGTGGACCGACCGTATTGGCGAGAGACCGTCACTGCGTCAAACCCGACCACCCCTGAAACGGCAATCTGCTGTTCCATAAGGGCGAATACGACCCTCCGATGGGTGCAACCGCCTCGGGTCAGCCGCCAAAGTAGGGTTCATTTTGGACCCAATTTGGATTTACATTTTCCCGTAAAACGACATGCTGGTCTCGGATGTTCGGTTTTCCGAACGGAGCGCAATGCCCGCTTTGCCCGGAAACAGATATCCAACGGATACTAGGGGACTATTCAGTTGGGGGCCGATATGCGCGAGAAGGGGATCGCACTGGCGGCGTGGGTTGTCGTTGGAATATTTACCGCATTGTTAGGGCTGGCTATCGCAGCCGGCGCCGGATTAATCTAGCATTGCGGGTATTTCCGTGATCAGTGATTAGCCATTATTGAACATGCCGGCCGGGATTACCTCGGCCGGCTATGTTCGTTTGGGCATGCGACGAATAGGGGGGCTCCATGCCGGTCACATTTCGTATCGATAAATCCGTCGGTATGGCCGAGGTCTCGGCGCTCGGTGTCGTGACCAAAAAGAACCTCCTGACGGCGTACAGCGCCCTCTTGAGCAACCCGAACTTTTCGGAGATGACGCCGTGCCTTGTGGATTTTTCCGAGGCCGAAGTCCTGAATGTCACGATCGACGACATGCAGCTGATGGCTTCCCTCGCCGAACATCGCAACGCCCGACGAGGCCGGGCCCGATGCGCCTTGGTCGCCGGGGATCAAATCCAGATGGCGTTTTGCCAGATGACCCGCCAGATTGGCGTTGCGTCTGACCACGTGCCCGATATCGAAGCTTTTGAATCGCGCCAAGACGCGCTCGAGTGGCTGGGCCTCGCCGATACGGAAGACCCTTGGTCTAATGTCGGCTAATCCTCAAGCTGATCCAATTTCGGCAGATATAGATGTAGGCTCGTGCCGACGTCCTTCTCGCTCTCGATATTCACGAAACCGCCAGACTGGTTGACGAAGCCGTAGACCATACTCAAGCCCAGGCCATGGTGACGGCTGATTTCCTTGGTCGTGAAAAAAGGTTCGAATATCCGGTCCAGGTGTTCGGGTTCGATTCCGGTGCCGGTATCCCTCACCGACAAACTAACGTAGTCGCCCGGCGAGATGTTGCCATTCCCCGATTTCTCACCTTCCGAGACGGTTTCCTCGCCCGTTTCCAGCGTCAATTCGCCGCCGTTCGGCATAGCCTCCAGCGCATTGTCCACCAGGATGTTCAGGGCCACCTTCAATTGATCCTTGTCGACGCGGCACATGAGAGGGTCACCGCGCAGGCGCAGATCGACCCGAACCGTCTCATCCAATATTGACTTCAATCGCTCACCGGAGACCAGAGCTAACTCCGTGATGTCGACAGCGCGGGGATTCAATCTTTGCTGCTGGGCATAGGACTGCAATCTGCGAACGATTTCGGCGCCTTTTTGGGAGGCTCTGAGGATGCCCTCGATCGACTTCCGCTGCTGTTTGTCGACCAACTCGTCCAGATCGTCCAAAAGCTCGACATTTCCCATGATGACGGCAAGCAGGTTATTGAACTTGTGGGCAACGCCCCCGGTCAGCTCGCCCAGCGCCTCCAGCATGTGCGCTTGGCCCAATTCATGCTCCAGCCTTTTGCGTTCCGTAATGTCGACCACCGTGCTCTGGATCGCCATCTGACCGTTCCATTCCACCACCCGTGCCAGATTGTCGAGCCAAATGTACTCTCCGTTTTTCTTGGCCGCCTTGTACTCGTAATGACTCGGTACGTCCTCTTTGGCCAACCTCCTTTTCGCCAGACCCGCAATGCGCGTCCGCTCCTCGGGGGCGACAAGCGAGAGGTTCGACTTGAGCCGGAGCAACTCCTGTGTTCGATAGCCGTGAATATCCGCAAAGGCCTTATTTACGTACAGCGGCTTGTGATCCCGGTGTATCAGAACGCCTTGGATCGATCCGTCGACAAGATCGCGAAACCTGGACTCGCTTTCCCTAAGCGCCTTTTCGCCAGCCTTGCGCCGGCTTATGTCGCGGATGATCGGTTGGACGGAGTCCTTTCCCTGCCATTTTATGTAGCCCGCCGAAGCCTCGACGTAGAATTCCGATCCGTCGAGTTTCAACGCCGTCTTTTCCACGGTCGGCGAGGCGGAGTGGGTCAGCAGCATTTGCTTGCGGCGACGCGCGGCGCCTTCGCGAAAATCAGGATGTACGATTTTGTCGATGTGCTGGCCGACCAGTTGATCGGGGCTGAATCCTCTGAACATCTTCTGCGCCGCACTGTTGGCGAACACGATTTCGTCGTCGGTAACGACGATGATGGCGTCGGCGGCAACCTCGACCAAAGACCGGTAGCGCGCTTCCGAATCGTGCAGCGCCAACTCCGCCCGAATACGCTCCTGATCGTGGTGATTGGTGATGAGCTCCTCGAACTCCTCAAAACAGTCATCCACGTATTGATCGAGCAGTTCAAGAAACGGTGTGCAAAATTCGACGATGGTGCGCCTTCGGTCGGATTCGTCGGTCTTCTGTCTGATGATTTCCAATTTCTCGAGGATATTTAAGCATCGACCCACGGTCGTTCTGCTGAAGCCCGTCGCCAGATAAAAATCAGAGGTGTAGGACGGCCGGTTGTTCAGATGGGCCTCGGCGCCGGCAACGATCACCTCCCATAGCGTTCTGGTCCGGTTTCCTGCCAGTTTCTTGAGTTTTTGCGACGGTACGCGGGATAGGAAACTGTCGCGGAATTCCTGTCTTCTGAGCAGATCGTAACGCGTAATGTGGGCGACAACGCCTTGGCGAATGCGCTCAGGCAGCTTGGAAGATACAGCCAATCAAAGACCCCAACTCGGCTCGAATCAAAGTTCGGCAATGTGGACGTTGCCGCTCCGGCAGACTATCGGAAAGCGCCGAAATGTATATCCAATTTAGGCCCAAAATGAACCCTATTTTCCGTGCTTGAGGTCTTCCTTAATATCGATGCCGCGGTAAAGGGCATGGACGAAAGGCAGGAACCACGGCGTGCCCTGGTACCACGAACGGGTTTCGAACACCGTCTTGGTAAACGAGGTTTCCTTGCCTTGCAGGTCCATCATGTTGAGCGCGGCCTTGTGCCCGAGGTAGGGCGCCATACCGTTGCCGCTGCCGGAATACCCCATGGCGTGCCAGACGCCATCGTGCTGGCCGAGGTGGGGTAGGAAGGAGAAAGTGAAACCGAGCGCGCCGCGCCAGCAATGCGTGATCTTCACGCCCCGCAACTGGGGAAAGATCTGCGTCATTAGCTTCTGCAGCCCGGCCACCGCCGAGCCTTGCGAAATGTCCGATAGCGCCACCCGGCCGCCGAGGATGAAGCGCTTGCCGTCCGGCGACAGGCGGTAGTAGCAGTGCCGGCTGCGGGTCTCCACACACATGCGCTTGCCCGGCATGATCTCGGCCAGCAGTTCGGGCGAGAGTTCCTCCGTGGCGCAGACAAACGCCTTGGCCGGGATGATGCGGCGCTTGAGCCAGGCAAATTTGGAGGTCGTGTAGCCGTTCGTCGCCATCAGGACGGAGCCGGCGCGGACGCTGCCGTGCGACGTTTCCACCTCGAAGCCGGAGCCCGCCTGCTTGACGCCGTTGACCCGGGTGTTTCCCGAGATGGTCGCCCCCGCCCGCTGGGCCGCCTTGGCCAGTTCCGTGGTGTACTTGCCGGGGTGCAGGCCGCCGTGGTCGTGCAGCAGCAGGCCGCCCGAATAGAAATCGGTGCCGACTTCTTCGCGCTGACGCTCCTTTGGGATCATCTCCACACTGACCGGCGCGATTTCCCTGAGTTCGTCGAGCGAGCGCGCCGTCGCGTCGTACTCGGCGGTGTTCCACTGGCCACGGAAACGGCCATGGGTATGGAAATCGCAGTCGAGATTTTCCTCAACGATCATGTTCTTGGCGAATCCCAGGGGCTCGACGTAGATCTCGCGCAATAGGGCCCGAGCCGTTTCCATGCCGTAACGCTTGGCCATGGTGGCCAGCGGCACGCGGTGGCCCTCCCCGATCATGCCGCCGTTGCGCGTGCTGGCGCCGTAGCCCGGCGTTTCGGCTTCCAGGACCAATACCGACGCGCCGTTTTTCGCCAGCGTCCGCGCGGCAGACGAACCGGTGAGACCCGCGCCGACGATGACGGCATCGTATTCGTCGGCAAATTCCGGCTTGGCGTCGGTGTCCCTCTCGATGGCTTCCCACCAGTAGGGATCGGATTTTGGCGTCATCTGAGGGTCCTTTGATTGCGCGCTGACGGCGCACTTCACCACTTGCATTACCAATAAACTTGAATACAGTATACAAACAACAGATAACAACGGCAAACATCCTGGGCTATTTTGTCGAAGCCCGGCGTGTTTACGGGAGGCTGCGGTCGGACCCAAACAGGCGCCGCGCCCGCAATTGGAGGCACTGCGCGATGGAAAAGTTTCCGCTGATCATCAACGGCTATACGACCAAAACGTCCAATACGTTCGAGGTCAAGAACCCCTCCAACGGCCAAGTCGTGGGATTGGCGCCGAAGGCGACCCTCGACCAGCTCGATTACGCCGTCAAAGCTGCCGCCGAGGCTTTCAAGACCTGGAGCCTGACGCCGACCGAGGAACGCGCCGCCGCCTGCCATGCCATCGCGCAGGCCATCGAGGACAATGCCGAGGATATCGCCCGTCTTCTGACGCTCGAACAGGGAAAACCGCTCAACGGCTTGGGTTCCCGCTTCGAACTGGGCGGCGCCACGGGCTGGGCCCACTTCACCGCCGACCTCGACTTGCCGGTTGAAGTCCTGCAGGACAACAACGAGGGCAAGGTGGAGATGCACCGCAAGCCCATCGGGGTCGTCGGCTCCATCACGCCGTGGAACTGGCCGGTGATGATCGCCGTCTGGCACATCATTCCCGCCATCCGGGCGGGGAACACCGTGGTCATCAAGCCCTCCCCCTACACGCCGCTTTCGACCATCCGCTTGGTGGAACTGATGAACGGCATCCTGCCCGCCGGCGTCGTCAACCTGGTGGCCGGCGAGGACGAACTGGGCGCCGCCATGTCGTCGCACGAAGGCATCGGCAAGATCATCTTCACGGGCTCCTGCGCCACCGGTAAGAAGGTCATGGCCAACGCCGCCGAAACCCTCAAGCGCCTGACGCTGGAACTGGGCGGCAACGATGCCGGCATCGTGCTGCCGGACGTCGATCCCAAGCAGATCGCTGAGGGGCTCTTCTGGGGCGCCTTTATCAACGGCGGCCAGACCTGCGCCGCGCTCAAGCGACTTTATGTCCATGACGACGTCTACGACGAGGTCTGCAAGGAACTCACCGCCTTCGCCGGCAATATGAAGATGGGCGACGGCCTGGACGAGGAAAACGTGCTCGGTCCGATTCAGAACAAGATGCAGTTCGACAAGGTCAACCGCCTGGTCAAGGACGCCATCGAACGCGGGGGACGCGTACTGATGGGCGGGGAGCCCAACGGCCAGTCATCGGGCCATTACTTCCCCATCACCCTGATTGCCGACGTCGACCACGGTGTACCGCTGGTCGACGAGGAACAGTTCGGCCCGGCCTTGCCCATCATCCGTTTCTCGGACGTCGACGAAGTGGTGGATCGCGCCAACGACAATCCCAACGGTCTCGGCGGTTCGGTCTGGTCCAACGACATCGAAGCCGCCAAGGAAATCGCCATGAAGATGGAATGCGGTACGGTGTGGATCAACAAGCACGGCATGATCCAGCCCAACGCTCCCTTCGGCGGCACCAAGGGCTCCGGCATCGGCGTCGAATTCGGCAAGGAAGGCCTCGAGGAATACACCGACATCCAGGTGATCATGAGCTGAGTTTCGGAAATCCCGAAAAAAGGGGGACAGGTACACTTTTTCGCAGCGCGTAAAAAAGTGTACCTGTCCCCCTTTTTTCGTTAGCCGCCGGAATACGCCGCCGCCGACTTTCCGGCAATCCTCCCAAACACGGCGCCGTTCATTAGGCCGGTTCCGCCGGGGTAGTTGTGATAGAAGATGCCGCCGACCAGCTCGCCTGCGGCAAATAGGCCGGGGATGGGTTCAAGGTCGGTGTTCTGCACCCGCGCATCCGTATCAATCCTCAAGCCGCCGAACGTAAAGGTGATGCCGCAGGTGATGGCGTAGGCCTCGAAGGGCGGTTCGTCGATGGTGTTGGCCCAATTGCTCTTGGGCAGAGCCAATCCCTCGGTGCCGCGTCCATCCTTGACGTTGGGGTCGAAAGGGACCTCAGTCATGACGGCGTCGTTGTATGCCTCGATGGTCGCCAAGAAACCATCGGCGTCCACACCCTCAAGTTTGTCGGCCAGGCCGCGCAGCGAATGCGCGCTGACCTTTGTAACCTGCTTGATGCGGTATTCATCGCGCAGCAGGTGGTTGACCTTTGAATCGAAAACCTGCCAGGCGAAATGACCCGGCTGGGCCAGGACCTCGCGGCCGTACTTGGCGTAGGTGTAGTTGCGAAAATCGGCGCCCTCGTCGACAAAGCGTTCGCCCCGAGCGTTGACGATGATGCCGAAGGGATAGGAATGCTTCTGGAAACCATCGCCCACGGCCAGGTCGCCGAACTCCGGCGCGTTGAGATCCCATCCCACGGCATGGCTGCCCGACCAGTTGCCGCAGGACGACGCGCCGATATCGAGCGCCATGCGGATGCCGTCGCCGGTGTTGTTCTTGGTGCCGCGGACCTTCGCGAGTTCCCAACCGGGCCCGAGATAGCGCGTCCGCATTTCCGCATTGGCCTGAAATCCCCCGGCCGCGAGCACGACCGATGTGGCCGTAATGTCCTTGATCTCGCCGTCCTGCCGGATGCGGACGCCCCCGACCGCTACGCCGTCGAAGATCAATTCGAGCGCCCGGGCCCGGTAAAGGATGTCGACACCGGCCTGTCGGGCTGAAGCGCTCAGCATGTCGACCAGTCCCGGGCCGCCGCCGACGGCCTCCACCGTCAGACCGCCCCAGAATTTGAATTTGCCGTCGACCTTGAATGCCTGGCGTCCATAGATGGGGACGAAGCGGACACCTTTTTCCCGCATCCATTTCACGGTCGGAAAACTTTGACGCACGAGAATTTCACAGAGATCCGGGTCGGTGCGGAACTGCGTGACGCGGAACATGTCGTCGAAGAACTGGTCCTCAGAGTAGACGCCGAAGTCGGTGTTGGCGATTTCATCATCAGTCAGGTCGGTGACGATTTCCTGTAAATCCTCGACGCCGCCATAGGCAAAACGAATTGCCCCCGCCGTGAACCTCGAATTACCCCCGGCCTCCTCCTCCGGACTGCATTCCAGAACCAACACGGTGGCCCCGCTTTCCCGGGCCGATAGGGCGGCGCACAGGGCGGCGTTCCCGGCGCCAACCACGACCACATCGTAACTATCTTCGGACATTGCTCTTCCGCTACAGTCAAATCCGGGAAAAGAAGTAGCACATAAACGAGGCAAGCGTGAGCAGACCGGACATCGCGGGCGACGCCCGCCGGGCCTTCGACGTATTACACAAAGGCGGCGTCGCGATCCTGCCCATGGATGTGGGCTATTCCGCCATCGGCGGGTCGGAGGCGGCGCTGGAGAAGATCTTCAACGCCAAACGGCGGACGCCGTCAAAACTGAACGCCATGCTGGGAGACATGGAATTGCATCGCGAGATCCACATCGTGGACCGGCGCGGTAAGGAAATTGCCGAAACGATCACCCTTGATTACGGCCTGCCGCTGGGTGCCATCGCCCCCGCCCGCATGGATCATCCTATTCTGGCGACCATGGAACAGCGCGCCTTGGAGCGCAGCAGCGATCAGGGAACCGTGCTCATGCTGCTCAACGCCGGTGCTTTCCACGCCGAAATTTGCCGCCTAAGCCGGGAGGCCGGACATGCGCTGTTCGGTTCATCCGCCAACCTGTCGCTGTCGGGGACGAAATTCCGGGTCCGGGACATCGAGCCGGAAATATTGGAGATTGCCGATATCGTCATCGACCACGGCCTGCGGAAATATCACCTTTATGAAGCCTCATCGACCCTTTTGAACCTCGAGACCCTGGAAGTCGTGCGCTACGGTTCCTGTTTCGAACTGATATCCGACATTCTCTCGCGGCACTTCAATGTCGACCTTTCGCCCCCATCGCCCGGGCATATCCTGAACCTGATCGAGCACCGGCTCTAACGATTTTCGGCAAGGTAATTCGGACATGACGAAAATTCCCGATGCCCTATCGACCTACATGGAGGGCCTCCGGCAGCATGACATAAGCCGCATCGCCAGTACCTTCTCGGACGAAACGAGATTTGTCACGCCCGTACGGCAAATGAATAAGGCTCAAACTCTGGAGTTCCTGACGGCTCTCTACGAAGGCTTTCCCGATTGGCATTACGACAACGATCCGCCCGAGCATCGAGGCGGTGAGAATTGGGCCGTCAGGTGGCGGCAAGGCGGCATCCATACGGATACATTGGCGTTGCCCGGCTACCCGGAGGTTCCTCCAACCCACAGCCAGGTTATTATTCCGGAACATTATTTCTTCTATAAGGTCAAAGGCGACCACCTGATCGAAATCCGGCCCGACCCGGTTCCGGGTGGTGCGCCACGAGGCATCTTCGAGCAGATCGGCGTGGAATTACCCCCGTTGTAGTCGCCGGGGCAAACGACAGCTTTCTGGGAGAAGAATACCCTTAAATAAATTGTGTGTTTGGTGTATAGTTTGAAACTCAAACTATACGGCCATTGGAATTTCTCCGGCCGTCCACGTGAACGGACCCGCCGCCATGATCCTGCAGGACTTCGAATACGAGAAACCGGAAAACCTGGAGGCTGCCGCAGCGCTTCTGGCCGCAAACGGCGACAACGCAAGATTGATGGCCGGCGGAACCGACCTCCTGCCCAACATGCGCATTGAGCTGGAGACGCCGGAGCTCGTCGTCAGCTTATCGGGTATCAAGCCAGCCGATCCGTCAGAACACGAAGACGGCTCACTCACCCTCGACGCTTTGATGCCGCTGGCGGAACTTGCGGCTTCGGATATCGTAAAATGCCAGTTCCCTTTGCTGGCGGAGAGCGCCCACACCGTGGCCGGCAATCAAATCCGCGAAATGGGCACGCTGGGCGGCAATCTCTGCCAGGAAGTGCGTTGCCTCTACCTCAATCAAAGTCACGATTTCCAGTTTGTGGAACCCTGCTACAAGCGGGGCGGCGATTGCTGTTACCCCTTCCCGCGCAACGACAAGACGACCTGCTGGGCGGTCTATATGTCGGATGTGGCGGCCGCCCTGATGGCCCTCGACGCGTCGCTGGAGGTGCTCGGACCCGATGGGACCCGAACCCTGCCGATCGCCGGTTTCTTCACCGGTGATTCCCTTTCGCCCAACACACTCAGGCCGGCCGAAATCATCAAATCCGTGACGCTACCACCCGTACCGCCGCGCTTCGGCTGGGGGTATCACAAGACCGGACTGCGCGGCGGCCTGGAGTTCGGCATGGCGGTCATCGCCGCCACCCTGAGGATGAAGGACGACGGCCGGGCCTGCGAGGACGCGAAGATCGTTTTCAGCGCTATCGGCCAAAGCCCCCTCTCGCCGACCGGGACAACAGAGGCCATGGCAGGCGCCGAACTCGACGAAGTGAGCTTGGCCGATTTCGCCAAGCGGGCGGCTAAGGAGGTCGATCCCCTGCCCCACCACGGATTCACCATCCGCTACCTCAGAGACAATATCGAGGTTCACCTGCGCCGGGCGCTTACACGCGCGGTCGAGCGGGCAAACGGGGAGTAAGGCGGACATGGCACAGCCCCAGGCAAAAAGATCCAAACCCCGGATAATCGAGATCACGATCAATGGCGAAGCCCACGAAGTCGCCGTTCGGCCTCGCACCACGCTGGTAGAGGCCATCCGCGAGCTCGTCGGGCTTACCGGCACCAAGGACGGCTGCGGTTCGGGCACCTGCGGCGCCTGTACCGTGCTGATGGACGGAAATCCCGTGTTGTCGTGCCTGACCCTGGCGCTGGAAGCGGACGGTCGCGACGTACGGACAGTGGAAGGGCTGGCAACGGGCGAAACGCTCAGTACCATGCAGGCGGCCTTCCTGGACCAGGGTGCGGCGCAGTGCGGCTTCTGCACGCCGGGCATGTTGATGTCGGCCACCGCATTGGTGGCCAAGAACCCCAAGCCGTCACGGGCCGAGATCAACAAGGCGTTGGAGGGGAATCTCTGCCGCTGTACCGGCTACAACGCCATCGTCGACGCCATCCTGCAGGCGACGGACCAGGGCGTGAAACCCGTCATGGAATAGGGGAGCCGGCAGCATGAGCAACCTCAACTACGTCGGCAAGAGCTTCCGCCGCAAAGACGGGCCGGACAAGGTGACGGGCCGGGCGGTCTACAGCCAGGACGTCAAACTGCCGGGCACCTTGCAGGGACGCATATTGCGCAGCCCCCACCCGCACGCCCGGATCGTCAGCATCGATATCTCGAAAGCCAAGGCCCTGGAAGGCGTCAAGGGCGTGATCACGGTGGACGACACAAAGGGCATCCTGCACGGGTTCGTCGAAACACCCCGCTATCCAGCCGACCAGGAAGTCCTGGCACGCGACCGGGTGGTCCACGTCGGCGAGGAAATTGCCGCCGTCGCCGCGGTCGACGATGCAACGGCCCGCAGGGCCATGGACCTGATCGAAATCGAATACGAACTGCTGCCCGCGGTGTTCGATCCCGAGGAGGCGATGGATCCCGATGCGGCCCAGGTGCGGCCCAGCAATCCCAAGGTGGACGAGCCCTACTCCAATCTCGGCGGCAAGACGGAGGCCGGATGGGGCGATGTCGAGTCGGGTTTCGCCGAAAGCGATTACGTGCGCGAGGATCGCTACGAAAGCCACCTCCGCACCCACGGCTACCTCGAACCCCAGGTCACTCTGGCGCATTGGGAGAGCGACAAACTGAACGTCTGGACGTCCTCCATGGGCACCTTCATCAAGCGCGCCAAACTGGCCAAGACGCTGGACCTGCCCTACTCCGCGGTGCGTATACACAAGACCTATACGGGGGGCACTTTCGGCGGCAAGATCGATCTCTACAGCCACGAATACGCCGCTGCGCGGCTGTCGATGATGACGGGGCGGCCCGTACGATTCGTCGCCAGCCGCGAGGAGATTTTTTCCGCCTACCGCCATGGCCAACCGTTGATCGTCGAGGTCAAGACGGGCGTCAAGAAGGATGGCACCCTGGTGGCCCAGCAACTTCGCGTCATCAACAATTCGGGCGCCTACAGGGGCAGCGGCGTCGTCGTCGTCTTTCTCGCCTGGGGCTTCACCATGGCGCCCTACCGCGTGCCCAACCTGAAGTACGAGGGCTATTCGGTCTACACCAACTACACCACGCGGGCGCCGCAGCGCGGTCACGGTTGTCCACAAGTTCGCTTTGCCCTGGAATCGCAGATGGACACCATCGCCGAGGAGCTGGGCATCGATCCTGTCGAGATCCGCCTGAAGAACGCCCGCGATCCCTGGGAAGACCTACCCAACCGCGACAATACCCACCAGGCCGGCCTGCAGGACTGCATCAAGGTCGCGGCGGAAAAGACCGATTTCGTGGCGCGGTGCCGCCTCAACCGCGAGCCCGAGCCATTAAATGGCCCGATCCGGCGCGGAATCGGCATCGGCATCAGTTCCTACATGAGCGGCACGCTAATTTATCCCAACGGCTCCGGCGTCATCGTCAAGTTGAACGACGACGGATCGGTAATGGTCCTGACCGGGGCGCTGGACGTCGGCCAGGGTGCGGAAACCGTAATCACCCAGTTCGTCGCCGAGGAACTCAGCGTCGGCATGGACGACATCAAGATCGTCAGCTCCGACACCGACACCACGCCACAGGACATCGGTGCCTGGATCAGCGGCATGACCTACGTCACCGGCAACGCCGCGCGCGAGGCTGCCGGCAACGCCCGCAAGAAGCTGATCGGGGTCGCGGCGGAACAGATGAACACGCCGATCGACGACCTCGAGTTGGACAACAAGGTCGTGTTCAGCCGCAGCAATCCGGACAACCGCATGACCTACGCCGAGGTCTTCGCCGCCAGCGTCGCCAACCACCGCGGCGATACCATCATCGGCGAGGGCTTCTGGCGCACCATGCGGGATGAGCCCAACCATCCGAGCCTCGCCACCACCAAGGGCCGCTGGACGGAAAATTACGCCTTCAGTGCCCAGGTGGCGGAGGTCGAGGTCGACGTTGAGACCGGCGAAGCGCGCCTGGCCAAGGCGCTCACGGTTCACGACTGCGGTTTTCCGGTCAATCCGGCACTGGTCAAGGGCCAGGTCGACGGCCAGATCTCCATGGCCCTGGGTCATGCTTTCATGGAAGAGGTCATGACCAAGGACGGTTATACGCTGAACCCAAGCTGGCTTGATTACCGCATGCCGACCATCCACAACATGGCCATTTCGGAAGATGCCGACGTCATCACCGAGGAATACAAGGTGGGCCAGCCCTACCGCACCAAGGAGGTCGGCGAAGGGTTGGTCTCCGGCATTCTTGCGGCCATCGCCAACGGCATCTACGACGCCACCGGCGTACGCCTGCATTCGACGCCGTTCACGCCGGAAAAAATCCTGAGAGGCATCAAGAAACTGGAACGCGAGGAAAGACTGGCGAAGGAGAAAGCTTAAACGGGTGGCGCCTTTTTGATCGTTCTGGGGGGAGATATTTAGCCGGGGCGGTAACGATGGAAGACGTATTCTACTGGGACGAAAAACTCGAATGCCTGCCGCGGCCGGCGTTGGTCCAGCACCAACTCGGCCTGTTGCGCGAACGCATGGCGTATGTCATCGAACGAAGTCCGTTCTACCGGCGCAAGTTCGGCGCGGCCGGTATAACGCCCGACGATATCCAGACCCTGGAAGACGTGCGCCGCATCCCGTTTACGGAGAAGGAAGAACTGAAGGCCAGTCAGGCCGCCAATCCGCCCTGGGGAGACGTCGGCTGCATTGATCCGGTGGATGCCGTCCGGGTCTTCCAAACCTCCGGCACCACGGGTACACCGGTGCGCGTGCCGCTCAACCGGGCGGACTGGTTCGAAAACTATTACCAACAGTTCATGCATTTCCGCTGCGGTTTCGGCCTGACGGAGAAGGACGTCCTGTTCGTACCCTTCAACTACGGCCTGTTCGTCGCCTGGTGGGGCTTCCAGGCCGCGATGGAAAAGGCGGGGCTGCTGATCGTACCGGGCGGCGGTCAGAGCTCCAAGGACCGGCTGCGCAACATGGTCGACTGGGGCGCCACGGCGGTCTGCGGCACGCCTTCCTATCTGCTGTATCTCGCTGAAACCGCGCGCAAGATAGGTCTTGATCTGCGAGATACGCCGATCCGCAAGGTGATCGCCGCGGGCGAACCGGGCGCCAGCATTCCCGCCACCAAGAAAACGCTGGAGGAGCAATGGGGAGCTGAGTGCTTCGACGATATCGGATCCACCGAGATTTCCAACTTCGGCTACGAGTGCGTTCACCATCAGGGCACTCATGTTGCCGAAGGCCTGTTCCTGGCCGAGGTCCTGGATACTGAAACCGACGAACCCCTGCCCGACGGGCAGGTCGGCGAACTGATCCTCAGCAACCTGACTTGTGAAAGCTTTCCGCTGATCCGATACCGTACGCGCGACCTGGTCAAATTCGACCGCAGCACCTGCGCCTGCGGACGGACCAACCTGCGGCTTGACGGCGGTGTCCTCGGCAGGTCGGACGACATGTTTCAGTTCGCCGGCGTCAACGTCTTTCCCACCCAGATCCAGAACCTGCTGCACGGCATCGATGAGTTTTCCCAGGAATACGAATTGGTCGTCCCCAAGATGGGCAGCGGCGAGCACTTGCGCATCCGGGTCGAGCCGGCTAGCGACTGCGTCACGGCGGAACGTCTGGAGCAGGCCCGCGATCATTTCGTCGGCTCGGTCAAGTACCGCATCAACATCACGCCCGAGGTTGACATTGTCGACATCGGCGCCCTGCCCCGCGTCGAAGGCAAGGCCAAGCGCCTGATCCGGGAGACCTGACTTGGCGGACGCTGTCGCCGGCATCATCCTGGCCGCGGGCCTATCGAAACGCTTCGGCGGCTGTAAACAGTTGGTGCCGTTTCGGGGAAAGGCGCTGATAAAATGGAGCGTCGAAGCCGCCCTCAATTCCGACCTTGATTTCGTCTGCATTGTCGTCGGATTCGAAGCCAGCCGCGTTCGGGCCGCTCTCGAGGCATACAACGATGACCGGCGCCTGCAAATTATCGAGAACCGGGCGTTTCAGGATGGCCAAGCAAGTTCGGTCGTAACGGGCTTGCAGGCGGTACAAAGACGCTGCACCGCGGCCATGTTCCTAATGGCGGACCAGCCGTTGCTGGGCGCCGCTGAGATCGATGCTCTGCTCAAGCACCGGCGCCGCCATCCCGACGGCATCGTTTGTCCCGTCGCCGCCGCCCGTCGGCGGGCGCCGGTCACTTTCGCCAAGCGGTTTTATAACGAGATTGCCGCCCTGAGCGGCGACGCCGGCGCACGGTCGGTGATCGAAGCCAATCCGACCGCCGTTTGGACACTTGAATTCGAACGGGAGGAGGCGTTCCTCGACATCGACCGGCAGTCCGACCTCAAACGCCTTGAGGCCCTGGAGACAGCGGCATGAACGCGATTTCTCCCAAATCCATCACGGCCAACATATCGCCGTTCATCTTGATCAAGGCGGCGGGGGAAATGGCCAGCGCCATTGCCGTTCGGCTGTACAGAGCCAACATGGGACGCATTTGTCTGTTGGATCTGCCCGAACCGCTGGCGGTGCGGCGGCAAGTATCGTTTTGCAGCGCTCTCGACAGCGGCTCGGCACGAGTCGAGGGGGTCGAGGGGGTGGCCGTCCGCAACATGGCCGACCTGGAAGCCGCCTGGGAACAAGGCAAATTGGCCGTGATGCTGACGACGGATTGGGCTGGCACGGGCGATTTTCAGCCTGACGTCGTTATCGATGCCGTGCTGGCCAAACGAAACCTGGGGACAAGCCGGAACGACGCCCCGCTCGTCATCGCACTCGGGCCGGGTTTCGAGGCCGGCGATGATTGTCACCTGGTCATCGAAACGAACCGGGGTCACGACCTGGGACGGCTTATCTCGTCCGGGCCGGCGGCGGCCAACACCGGCGTTCCCGGCGTTATTGCCGGAGAGGACGTCAACCGCGTCATCCGCGCACCGGCCGCGGGGCGTTTCGAATCAAGCCATGATATCGGCGATGAGATTTACAGCGGATCGATAATCGGCCATGTCGCCGGCGAACCGGTGGTGGCGCCGCTGGCGGGCGTATTACGCGGCCTGATCAGGCCCGGCACGGAAGTCTCCCGAGGCCTCAAATTGGGCGATATCGACCCCCGCGGCAAAGGCGCCTACTGCGGCACCATATCCGACAAGGCAAGAACGATATCCGGCGCCGTCTTGGAGGGCGTGCTGAGCCACTTTAACAATCCGGCATTACGGTGCTGATCGAAGCGCTCGGGCTCGACAGCGCGCGCGTCATCTCATTGACAGGTGCGGGCGGCAAAACCTCCCTGATGTTTGCGCTGGGGCGGGAATTTGCCGACGCCGGCGAGCGCGTCCTGCTGACGACGACCACCAAGATTTCGACCCGCGAAGCGGAATGTCTGGGCCCGCCTGCCGTTGCGCCCGACCTGACGGCCCTCGAATCAGGTAAAATGCCGGGGACGTTCGCTGCTATCGTCGCCTGCTCGGGCTGGAACGAACGCGGAGACCGCGCCCTGGGCTTTCCGGCAGACGCCGTCGATCGGGCGACCAAACGTAGCGACTTCGACCGGATCATCCTCGAAGCAGACGGCTCCGCCCGCCGCCCGCTGAAAGCACCGGCCGAACATGAACCCGTCGTGCCAAGCTCGACGGACGTGATGATATCGGTGGCAGGCCTCAGTGGGATCGGCGGGATGCTGGACGAGGCGCACCTGTTCCGCAGCCGGCTCTGGGCAGAGATGACCGACGCAGCCATGGGTGCGCCCGTCACGTCAAAAGACCTGGCGTTGGTTGTCTCGCATGAATACGGGCTATCTAAGGGCCTGCCCGAAGGCGCCACCTGGACGGTTTTTCTCAACCAGGCCGATGACCATCGCCGAAAATCTGAGGCCCGCCAGGTGCTGTCGCTCGTGTCCGCCCAGGGTGGAAAACAACCCAACCTGATCGTCAGCGGCTCCCTCCAGCCCGAACCCCGCATCGATTTTGCCGAACCGATCGCCGAAGCTCTGATGCCGATCAGCGATACCGCATACCAATCGAACCGTTGATCCGGAGATCGAGAAGAGCGTTTTGGAGTCGCGCGGACATTCGTCTACTCTATCGCCTCTTGGAAAGTTCGAATTCGTCGGGGTCCGAAACATGGTCAAACCCGCCAACAAAATTCCAGTTTCGACCGAACTGGATAGCGTCAACGAAGACCCGAGCTTGCGGCGAGGAATCCGCAGGCCCAGCGCCTGAGCTACTCAGTGGAACGCTACGTCGGAAATTTCCTTGATGCCCTGAAAGACAGAGGCAGCGTGGAGGTCATGTTCGACCTTCTCCCGGACATCTACTTCTATGTGAAGGACCGCAATCGCCGCTGGGTGATGTGTAATTCGGCATGTCTTCGTCTGCTGAATTTTCGAGACCAGTCCGAAGTCTACGGCGCGACGGAAACCGATTTCTTCCCGCCTGCTATCGCCGAAGCCATCCGTCAGGACGATCAGGACGTAATTACCAACAACCGGCGCATAATCAATCGCGTCGAGTTGATCGTGGGAGAAACGGGCCACCTGACCTGGGTATCGACCAACAAGATTCCGCTGGCCGCCAAAAACGGTGGCGTCGCCGGGCTGATGGGGACCACGCGAATTTTGTCGCGCTCGGATCATCTGCCCGAGGAATATCAGCGATTTAGAAAGGCGATTGATCATATTCAATCGAACGTCGCCAACCGTATTGACGTCAAGCAACTCGCTCAGCTGTCCGCATTGTCCGACAGCCAGTTCCGCAAGCGTTTCAAGGCCCAGTTCCGCCTCTCCCCCCAAGCCTTTATCCTGCGCACTCGCCTGCAATTCGCTGCCCGGTTGCTGGTCGGCAGCGACCTGCCGATTATCGACGTAGCGATGCAGAGCGGCTTTGTCGATCAGAGTTACTTCACCCGCCAATTCCGCGCCTTCTTTGAACAAACGCCCAAGCGTTACCGCACGACGTGGGGCCACAAATAAGCGAATAGTTATAAAATTCACCCGACTCCCTACAGCGTACCTCAGCCGATCGATCTAGACTTGGCCCAGGGTACAAGAGGGGGTTCGGCCATCAATGGCGGATATTGAAAACAAGGGTGCGGCGCTTCATTACGAAGTATCGGGAAGTGGACCCGACCTCCTTTTCATGCACGGTCTGACTGCTGACCGCCGTCAGACACTGGATTTTCTCGACCGGATCGACGGTTTCCGCGTCATTGCCATCGATATGCCTGGGCATGGCGACAGCCCGTTGAATGACGCCCTGCCCCTGGAAAATCAGATCGGATTTCGAGCCTATGCCGAAGCCGCCAGTGCCGTTCTCAAACACCTTGGCGTCAATCGCTTCATTGCCGGCGGCATTTCAATGGGCGCCGGCCTCTCGCTCAGATTGGCGATCGACCGGCCGCACCAGGTGTGCGCCCTGTTACTTGTCCGGCCGGCCTGGGTCGACCAGCCGGGCCGTCCGCATCTCGGCGTCATCGAAGACATCGGCGTGTGGCTGATGGACGGCGGAACAAATCTGGCCGAAGCCCGGTTGGAGGACAATGAAGTTTATGCCGAGGCGCTGGCGGCGAATCCCGCCGCCGCCGCCTCCATCAAGGAGGCCATTCACCGTCCTCAAGCCCTGGAAGCCGCCGCCGTATTACCGGCGCTGGTGGCCGACCAGCCGTTTTCTCAGATGAGCGCGCTGAAGAAAATTTCACAGCCGGCGCTGGTCATCGGCAACAACGCCGATCCGCTGCACCCCGTCCGCATTGCCCGGGAACTGGCGGGCGGCATTACCAATGCCGAGTACTTTCACGCGCCGCCCAAATACCTCGAAGGCGCCGCACACAAATCCGCGGTAACGGCGAAAATCACTGAGTTCCTGAGCCATCATCTCGCGTCGGCAACTGTCTGACAGAAACATCCGGAGACCGGCACCCATGATCACCAAACGCATTTCCACCGAACAAATTCTCGCGAATCTCAAGGCCAAGGTCGACAGTCGCCAGCCGATCATGATCGCCAGTGCCGGCAGCGGTCTGGTGGCCAAGCTGCTGGAGCGGTCTGGCGCCGACTGCATCAATACGTTTTCCGGCGCGCGCCTCAGGGCTAACGGCATGGGCACCATGTCGATGATGTGGCCGATCCTCGATTCCAACCGGCAGACGCTCGATTACACGCGCGAGGACATCATGCCGGCCCTCGACGGCAAGGCCTTTGTCTGCGCCTGCCTCAACGCCAACGATCCGCTGAAGGACATGCGCATGGTCCTGGATGAGTGCAAGCACATGGGCGTGAACTCGGTATCCAACATCGGTCCCTCGATTTCCTACGTCGACAAAGGCACCGAAATCTTCAACGTCCTGACGAGCGCTGGGATCACCTTGCAGAACGAAATCGAGATGTTGAAGCTGGCGCGGGAGGAAATGGGCATGGTGACGATCGGCCTCGCCTTCACCAAGGAGGACTCCCTCGAACTGGTGGCCGGCGCCAGGCCGCATATCTTCTGCTATCACGCCGGTACGACCAAGGGCGGTCTCACCGGTTACGACAACGGCACGACAATCGCCGAAACCGCAGCCGAAACCGAAGACGTCTACCAGGCTGTCCGCGAGATCGATCCCGACGTCATCCTGGTCGGTCACGGTGCGGCCATGGAGACCCCCGCAGACGCCCAATACATGCTGGACAACACCTCCGGTCACGGCTTCTGGACTGGCTCCTCCACCGAACGACTGCCCATCGAACGCGCCGTCACGGCTGCTGCCGATGAATTTACCGCTTTGAAGTTTTCCAAGTAGGCCCGGACATTTTTCCACGTCCCTATCAGGAGACAGCGTTATGACCAAAACCATTGCGATCCTCGCCACCGTCGACACCAAGGGCGACGAATGCGGCTACCTTCGCGACGAAATTACCCGTCTCGGCGCCGATGTGCTGATGATGAATATCGGCGTCGTCGGCGAGACGGGCATTGCCGTCGACGTCAGCAACGCCGACATCGCAGCGCACGGCGGCACGCCGTTGGATAAATTGCTCCAAAACCCGACGCGCGAAGTCGCCTCCGAGGTCATGGTCCGGGGCGCGAGGGATATCCTGCTCGAGAAACTCACCAATGATGAAGTCCATGGCGTCATCAGCCTGGGCGGCACCCAGGGCACGGCCAACTGCAGCCAGGTGATGCAGGCCCTGCCTTACGGTTTCCCGAAGCTGCTGGTCTCGACCATGGCCGCCAGCGACACGTCGAGCTACGTGGGCATCAAGGACATCACCATGATGTTCTCCGTCAGCGATATCCTGGGGCTCAATCCCCTGTTCCGGCGCATTCTCTCCAATGCGGCCGGCGCCATCGTCGGCATGGCCAATGCCGCCATCACCACCCGTTTCGACACGGACAGACCGCTGGTTGGCATCACCAATCTCGGTTGCCTGACGCAAGGCGCCATGAAGGCCATCGACATGCTGGCCGAGCGCGGCTACGAGAGCATCGTCTTTCATGCCGTGGGATCGGGCGGCAAGGCCATCGAACAACTGATGAAGGACGGGATCGTCACCGCGGTGCTCGACTACGCCCAGGGCGACATCGTCGACGCCAATTTCGGCGGCATCCGCGCAGCCGACGAAAAGCGCATGACCGTGGCCGTGGACCTCGGCATCCCGCAGGTCATCGCACCGGGCGGCATCGACCACATCGGCGTGATCCTGGACGAGCCCAACGTGGTCACCGATGAGTACAAGGACCGGCTCTACGCCTTCCATAATCCGGTAATCCTCGTGCCGCGCACCACGCCTGATGAAATCGTCCAGGTGATGAAGGATATCGGCCGGCGGTTGACCAACGAAAACGGCAACTCCGTCTTCCTGCTGCCTAAAAAAGGCATCAGCAGCTACTCAGTGGAGGGCGGCGAGCTTTATGACGCGGAAAGCGATGCGGCCCTGTTCGCCTGCGCGCGCGACGCCCTGCCGGACAACATTCCGCTGATCGAGGTGGACGCCCCGATCGAAAGCGAGGAATTCGTCGCCCAGGCCGTGGATCAACTCGTCAAACTGATTGAAGCCAAGTAAGAAAGAAGGCTTATGGAAAATCGCTGGAATGAGCAGGATGCGGTAGCCGCAGCCGTTTCGGACCGTGACCTTCGGGCCTATTCGTCCCGGCTGATCGGGGCCGATCCGCGCCTCGTGCTGCATGGCGGCGGCAACACCTCCGTCAAGTCCACCGCCCAGAACCGCTTCGGCGAGAAGATAGACATCATCTGGGTCAAAGCCAGTGGTTTCGATCTCGCCACCATGGGGCCGGAAGGTTTCACGGCGCTTGAAACCGACAAGCTGTTGCGGCTGGCGACGCTGGATGAGCTCTCCGATCCCGACATGGTCAATGACGTGCTGGGCGCCCGGCTGGACGCCGGTGCGGCGGCCGCATCCATCGAGGCGATTGCCCATGCGCTGATCCCGTTCAAATTCGTCGATCACAGCCACGCCGACGCCATCCTCACCGTTTCCAACAGCCCCGGGGGCAAGGGTCTGTTCGGCGAAATCTACGGTGAGCGGGTATTGGTGTTGCCCTACATCAAACCCGGCTTCGATCTTGCCAAGCAGTTCAACCGGGCCATCCGGGATCACGATCTCGCCGAATTCGACGCCATCATTTTGGAACACCACGGCATATTCACCTACGCAGATGATGCGCGGGAGAGCTACGAAAAGATGATCAGCATCGTCGATCGGGCCGAAAGATGGCTGAAGGACAAATTCGGCTCTCCTGCCGCCTTGGAGGTTGACGGTGTCGATCCAGTCGTCGTCGCCCGATGCCGTCAGGCCGCCAGCCGGATTGCGGGGGCTGCGCTGATCTCGCGCCCGATCAACAGCGTGCAGTCGGATAACGTCAGCCGGTATGCCGATCTTCTGCGCGGCGGCACGCTGACCCCGGAGCACGTGATCCACAACAAACCCTTCCCCGCCGTACTGGGTAAGGACGTGGAAGCGGGCCTGGACGCCTTCAAATCGGACTACACGGGCTATTTCGACCGCGCCAACGATCCCGGTCTTACCATGATCGCCCCGTTCCCGCACTGGGCGATGTTCGCTTGCGGCAATGGACGCAGTTTCGGCCCCAATCTGAAGCGCGCCGATGTCAGCGCCGACGTCGCCAACGCCACGCTTGGCGCCATGCACTACGCCGATCAAATGGGCGGCTGGCAGGGGCTCGGCGAACAGGACCTTCGCGATCTGGAATACTGGGAGCTGGAACAGGCAAAACTTCGGCGGCAGAAACCGCCGAGCGCGCTTACCGGCAAGGTTGCCGTGGTCAGCGGCGCCGCCCATGGGATCGGCGCGGCCTGTGCGCAAATCTTGTCCGAAAAAGGGGCGGTCGTCGTCGGCCTGGATATCGATCCGTCAATTGCCGAAACCATGTCAGCGCCCGGATTCGAGGGCAAGGTCCTCGATCTGACCGACGAGCCCGCCGTCGAGCGGGCGCTGGCCGAGGTCGTGCAAAGTTACGGCGGCATCGACATTCTCGTTTCCAACGCCGGTATTTTCCGCGCCGGCGCCAACGTAGAAGACCTTACGGATGACGACTGGGACGCCACTTTGGAAGTCAATCTCAACTCCCACCGGAAGCTGCTCAAGCACGCCGTCTCCTATCTCCGGTACGGGGTCGATCCGGCTGTGGTCTTCATCGCCTCACGCAACGTGACGGCACCCGGCGCCGGCGCCGGCGCCTACTCGGTGTCCAAAGCCGGCTTGACGCAATTGATGCGGATTGCCGCGCTGGAACTGGCGCCCGAAGGCATCACCGTAAATGCCGTGCACCCCGACGCCGTTTTCGACACCAATCTCTGGACCGAGGAAGCCCTGGCCACGTCCGCCAAACGCTACGGCATCACGGTCGAGGAATACAAAGCCCGCAATCTGTTGAAGGCCGAGATCAAATCCCGCGACGTCGCCCAGGCCGTGGCCGCCTTCGTCGACGGCACGCTCTCCAAGACCACCGGAGCCCAACTACCGCTGGACGGCGGCAACGATCGGGTGATCTAGCTGGCGACGCGCCAGGGGCTTCAAAAAAGGAAACGGGGGGCCGAAGCCCCCCGTGTCAAAATAATGGTAGGCGCTACAGGATTCGAACCTGTGACCCGCTGATTAAGAGTCAGCTGCTCTACCAACTGAGCTAAGCGCCCGCGACGGGGGATATAGCAAAGGTCGCGGGGCTTGTCGATGGATTTGTGAGAGCTTGGTGGGCCCTCTTACAGCTCCTCGCCGGCCCGCCTGGGGATGCGGACGTCGCGATGGACGTAGACGCTGATCAGGAGCCCGAATCCGATCAGGATCGTGACCATGGCCGTGCCGCCGTAGGAGATCAGCGGCAACGGCACGCCGACCACGGGCACCAAGCCCGTCACCATGGCGATGTTGATGAAGACGTAGAGGAAGAATGTCACGGTGATACCCATCGCGACCAGGCGGCCGAAATGATTGCGCGAACGCAGCGCGATGCCGAGACCGTAAGCGATGATTACGACGTAGAGGCCCAGCAGCCCCAGCGCGCCCATCAGGCCGAATTCCTCGGCCAGCGTTGTGAATATGAAATCGGTTTGCTTCTCGGGCAGGAAATTCAAGTAACTTTGCGTCCCCTGCATAAAGCCCCGCCCGGTCAGGCCGCCGGAACCCAGGGCGATCTTCGATTGCAGGATATGATATCCCGCGCCCAGCGGATCGCGTTCGGGATTGAGGAACGTGAGGATGCGTTCCTTCTGGTAGGTGTGGAGATAGGACCAGGCAAACGGGATGGTCCCGGCGAGCGCGACCAATGATGTGGCGAAAACCCACATGCGGACGCCGGCAATCAGGAACAACGCACCGGCCCCCAGCAGCAGCAGGATAGCAGTCCCGAGGTCCGGCTGCCGGAGAACCAAAGCCACGGGCGCCACCACGATGACGAGCGGCGGCAGAAGCCAGCGGATGCGCCCGACATCCTCCATCGAGAGACCATGGAAATAGCGGGCCAGGGCCAACACCATGGCGATCTTCATGACCTCGGACGGCTGAAGCTGGAAGAACCCGAGATCGACCCAGCGCTGGGCGCCCATGCCGACCGAACCGATAAATTCGACCGCCACCAGTAAACCCAACGCGACGAGGTAAATGGCGTAGGCGTAGCGTAGCCATATGCGGATATCGATCAGGGCGACGACGAACATCAAACCGAGCCCCATGGCGAAACGCACCATCTGACGGGAAACCCAGGGATCGACGCTGCCGCCAGCAACGGAGTAGAGCATGGCGAAGCCGATCAGCGCGGTACCGGCGATCAACATGACCAAGGTCCAGTTGATGTTGAGAATCTTCTGTCCAAACGTCAGTTGGACATCGGTGAGGCCCGGACCGTCATTGATCAGCATGTCAGCCCTCCCCTTCCCGCACCGCCGCGCTGGCAAGGCGGCTGACAGGCGGCTTCCGGGCAGGATCCCGGAGCTGGGTTTCCAGCAGGATATCCCGCGCGATGGGAGCCGCCGCCTTCGAGCCGCCGCCGCCATGCTCCACCACGACGGCGACCGCATAACGTGGCGCATGGACCGGGGCATAGCCGACAAAGAGCGCGTGGTCGCGCTCCTCCCATGGCTTCTCCTCGTTCTTCCGGACCCGCGTGTCGCGCTCCGCCTTGCTGATGCGGCGAACCTGTGCGGTGCCTGTCTTACCGGCGATCTCCATACCGGGATCCTCGATCCGCGAACGATATGCCGTTCCTCTGGGAGAATTGCTCACCCGCCGCATGCCTTCTTGCACCAAATCGAGCGCGGCCTTGGAGAGCCCAAGCGAGGTGCTCTCGGCCGCCTCGGCTTCGGCTTTCGTCCCGGCGTCCGCCTCCGGGCCGTTGACCGGCTCCGGTTGGAAAACCAGGCGCGGCTTAATCCGTTTACCGCCGTTGGCGATTTGGGCCGTCATGGAAGCCAACTGAAGCGGCGTCGTGAGAACGAACCCCTGGCCGATGCCGATATTCAAGGTCTCACCCCCCTGCCAAGGCTCGCCGATGGTGGCCAGCTTCCACTCCTTGGTGGGGATCAAACCGGGCCGCTCTCCGCCGATATCGATACCGATGCGTTTTCCCAGCCCGAATCGCTCGGCCATTTCGGCGATACGGTTGACGCCCACCCGTTTGGCGATTTCGTAAAAATGCACGTCGCACGACTGTTCCAGGGCCTCGGTCAGATCCAGCCGTCCGTGGCCATGCTTTTTCCAGCAGTGGAAGGTATGGTTGCCCAGTTCGACGCTGCCGCTGCAAAAAACCTTGTGGTCCGGTCCGACGGCGCCCGTTTCCAGAGCGGCCAGGGCGACGATCATCTTGAATGTCGAGCCCGGCGGGTATTGGCCCCTAATCGCTTTGTTGATCAGGGGTTTGCGGGGATTGTTCAGCAATTCCTGCCATTCATCGTGATCGATACCCAGATTGAACGAATTCGGATTGAACCCCGGCGTCGAGCACATCGCTAGAATATCTCCAGAATGGACATCCAGGACCACGGCGGCGGCGCTCTCGTTGCCGATGCGGTCGGCGGTGAACATCTGAAGCTCGCTGTCGATGGTGAGGACGACATCGCCCCCCTGCTCACCCTCCTGGCGGTCTAGTTGTTTGATGACCCGGCCCAGCGCGTTCACCTCGACCTGGCTGTTGCCCGCGGATCCCCTGAGGACGCCCTCCCGCGATTTTTCGATTCCGCTTTTGCCCACTCGAAAACCCGGCAGTTCCAGCAGCGGCTCACCCGTCGCCTCCTTTTCCGAGACCACGCCGACATAGCCGACCATGTGGGCAAACGCATCGCCCAACGGATAAAAACGCGATTCGCCGACGTCGGGCTGGATGCCGGGCAGATTTGGCAGGCGCACATTCACCCGGCTGAACTCCCGCCAGGAGAGATTCTCCAACACGGTAACCGGAACGAATTTCCGGTTCCGCTTGATCTCCCGCATGATCCGGCGTCTGTCGTGATCGTCGATCGGTACAAGTGCCGACAGCGCGTCCAGGGTTTCCGCTATGCCGCCGGTGGCGTGTTCCGGTACCAGCAAGACCCGGAAATTCTGCTGGTTGTTGGCAAGTTCGACGGCGGCCCGGTCGAGAATGCGCCCCCGCGTCGGCGGCAGCAACCGCAGGCTGATCCGGTTTTCGTCCGCCAGCGTGCGGTACTGTTCAGCCTGAACGACTTGGAGGTAATAGAGCCGGCCCGCCAGAATGGTCATCAGGGCGGCCTGCCCCCCGCCCATCAACGCAGCCCGTCGCGTGAAGGATTTGTAGCGGCTGCCGGCGGCTTGCACCTAAGCCTCCCTCAAACCGAACGGAGGGCCCGGGCGGCGCGCGAAAACAGCCGCGTCACGAGGGGGTAAATGGCAACGGTGAGGAGTGCCTGAACGCCAACCGACCGAATATCCACCAGGGCCGTGTAGTAGAGGCTGGCGCCGATCCAGGCGAACAGGCCGGCGCCCAGGGTCACCAGCCCAAAGCCCCACCACTCGACGGGAAACGATTTACCCAGGAATACCCGGCGCTGACTCACGCCGACCCCGTGGACCAAAAGCAGAACCAGCGCCATCAGTCCGAGCGGTCCGCCGCTGACGACGTCCTGCACCAAACCGGCGAGAAACACCGCCCACATGGGCAGGAGATCGGGCCGGTAGATGCTCCAATAATAGACGGCCATCAACGACAGGAAAGGTGTCACGTCCGCAAGGTAGGGAAGCCCCAAAGGCAGCGCCGCGACGAAGATGCAGAGTAGCAGCAGCAATCCGGGGATCATCGACCGCAGGGCGCGCGCGATCCGCACTCCCAGTGACAGCCGCGTCATCGGGCTCGCTCCGCCGCCGCCGCTTGAGGCGCCGCTGATCCCGGCGCGTCCAGAGGCGGAAATTCAAAACGCACGATCCTGAGATACTCAAGCCGATCGTAACCGACGAAGGGTCTCACCCGGTTGTAACCGTCCTTGACCTTGGTGACGACGCCGACGGGCAAACCGGGCGGGAAAACACCGCCGTGTCCGGAGGTGACCACACGGTCACCGGCCGACAACTGGGCGGCCGTTGGCAGGAAAGCGAGACGCATGGTATCCGAATTGTCGCCTTCCAGGACGGCCCGGTAACGCGATCCCTGGATAACCACCGGAACGCGGGAGTTCAGGTCGGTCAGCAACAGGATGCGTGAGGCCCGCCGCCCCGATTCGATGACACGGCCGACCAGGCCTTCGCCCGTGAGCGCGGCATAACCCTGTTTGATGCCGTCGCGGGTGCCGGCGTTGACCAGCACCGTACGGACGAACGGACCGCCGGCATCACCGATGATGCGGGCGGAAACGAATGACATGGCCGGATCGGCATTGGCGGCGAGAAGGGCACGGAAGACGGCGTTCTGTTGTTCAAGGCTCAGCGCAACGGACTGCCAGCGGCGCAGCCGTTCGTTCTCCTCGCGCAGCCGCGCGTTTTCCTCGTGCAGAAAGACCAGCTCCTTCACGGCCGCGACACCGCGGTTAGCGGCCACCACGGGTTGGGACAAGACCTCGAGAACCGGCGTCGCCACTTCGAAGATCGAATCGCGCAACCTTTCGACGGCTGGATTGCCGAACTTGCTGAGCACCAACAACATGATGGCGGATCCGATCAGCAGAACGAAGGCGAAGCGCTGCACCATGCCCCGGAGTGGCATCGCAACCCTTCTTATGCCGTCGTTCGCTCTCACGCGTTTCTCCCGTTCGCCATCAGAGCCGAGGGCTCTTCACCGCCGGCCCGAGAGCGTGGTTAGGTGTTGTGTTGCGACAGGACGTGCCGCAATGTCCGCATTTCCTCCAACGCCCGTCCGGTGCCCAGCGCAACGCACGAAAGCGGCTCGTCGGCGATGGAAACCGGAAGGCCGGTTGCCTCCCGCAAGACCTGGTCGAGATCACCCAGCAGGGCGCCGCCGCCCGTCAGCACGATGCCCTTGTCGACGATGTCCGCGGCCAGTTCGGGCGCGGTGTGCTCCAGCGCGACCTTAACGGCTTCGATGATGGCGCCGACCGGTTCGGCCAGGCTCTCGGCGATCTGGCGCTGGTTGATCAGCAGTTCTTTGGGCACGCCGTTCATCAGGTCGCGGCCCTTGACTTCCATGCTGTCGCCATTGCCGTCTTCCGGCGGCCGCGCGGTGCCGATCTCCTTCTTGATGCGTTCCGAGCTGCTTTCGCCGACCAGCAGATTGTGATTGCGGCGGATGTAGCTGATGATCGCCTCGTCCATCTTGTCGCCGCCGACGCGGACGCTGCGGGCGTATACGATGCCGCCCAGCGACAGAACCGCGACTTCCGTGGTGCCGCCGCCCACATCGACGACCATCGAGCCCGTGGGCTCGGTCACCGGCAGGCCGGCCCCGATCGCCGCCGCCATTGGCTCCTCGATCAGGAACACCCGGCGCGCGCCCGCGCTTTCCGCCGATTCCTGAATAGCCCGCCGTTCGACAGCGGTGGAACCGGAGGGTACGCAAATGATGACCTGGGGCGAGGCGAAGCTGCGCCGGTTGTGCACCTTGCGGATAAAGTGCTTGATCATTTCCTCGGCGATTTCGAAGTCTGCGATGACGCCGTCGCGCAAAGGCCGGATGGCTTCGATATTGCCGGGTGTGCGGCCCAGCATCATCTTGGCCTCGTCGCCCACGGCGAGAACCTGTTTCTTGCCGCGTTGGCTGACGATCGCAACAACCGAAGGCTCGTTGAGAACGATACCCCTACCCTTGACGTAGACCAGAGTATTTGCCGTGCCAAGGTCAATGGCCATGTCGGCCGACAACATGCCGAGAAGCTTTGAAAACATTTAGTTAGCTTATCCCCTAACTTTGAGGAAACGGGGGCCGAAGCCCCCGTTCCGGTTTTTCTTCGATCAGGCGGTGAGGGCGGCCGGGGCCGTCTTCTCCCGTTTGGTCATCAGTTTGTTGAGTGCGTTTATATAAGCCTTGGCGGAAGCCACCAGCGTATCGGTATCGGCGCCCAATCCGTTTACGGTCTTGCCGTCTTCGGCCAGACGCACCGTTACTTCAGCCTGGGCATCCGTGCCTTCGGTGACGGCGTGCACCTGGTAGAGCTGCAACGTCGCCTCGTGCGGCACCAGCGCCTTCAAGGCGTTGAAGGTGGCGTCCACGGGGCCGTCGCCGGTCGCCTTGTGGGAGACCTGCTTGCCCTCGACATCGAGCGTCAAATCCGCTGTCTGCGGACCGGTCGAGCCGCATACGACATACAGCGATTCAAACTTGATGTGATCGTTGGCCCGCTGTTCATCATCCACCAGCGCGACGATGTCCTCGTCGAAAACATCCTTCTTCTTGTCAGCCAGATCCTTGAACCGCTGGAAGGCATCGTGAAGCGCGTTGTCGCCCAGTTCGAAGCCCAATTCCTCAAGCTTCTTGCGGAAGGCGTGGCGGCCCGAGTGTTTGCCCATGACCAGCGACGACTTGTTCAGGCCGACCGATTCCGGCGTCATGATCTCATAGGTGCCGGCGTGCTTCAGCATGCCGTCCTGATGAATGCCGGCCTCGTGCGCGAATGCGTTGGCGCCGACGATGGCCTTGTTGTTCTGCACCAGGAAGCCCGTGATGGTCGAAACCATGCGTGACGCCTTGGTTATGTGCGTCGTATCGATGTTGGTTTCATAGGGATTCATGTCGGGACGGGTCTTCAGCGCCATGACGATCTCTTCCATCGCCGCGTTGCCGGCCCGCTCACCCAGACCGTTGATGGTGCATTCGACCTGCCGCGCCCCGGCTTCGACGCCGGCCAGCGAATTCGCCACGGCCAGGCCCAGGTCGTTGTGACAGTGCGTCGAAAGCACGGCCTTGTGGATATTGGGCACGCGCTCCTGAACCATGCGGAACATGTCACCGTGCTCGTTGGGCATGGCGTAGCCGACGGTATCCGGAATGTTGATCGTCGTGGCGCCGGCCTCGATGGCGCCCTCGATGCAACGGCAGAGGAAGTCGTGCTCCGTGCGGGTGCCGTCCTCGGCGCTCCACTCGACATCGTCCGTGTACTTGCGGGCGCGTTTAACGCTGGCAACCACGGCGTCGTAAACATCCTCGGGCTCCATCTGCAGCTTGTACTTCATGTGCAGCGGACTGGTGCTGAGGAAAGTGTGAATGCGCTTTTGCTTCGCGTGCTCCAAGGCCTCGCCCGCCCGGTCCACGTCGCCCAATGCCGAGCGCGCCAGGCTGCAGACGACGGAGTCGGTAACGATTTTGGACACCTCGGTGATTGCTTCGAAATCGCCGTTCGAGGCGATGGCAAAACCGGCTTCGATGACATCGACGCCCATGGCTTCGAGCACCTCCGCCAGGCGCAATTTCTCTTCGAGATTCATCGACGCACCGGGCGACTGTTCGCCGTCCCGCATCGTGGTGTCGAATATGGTTATGTGATTATTGGCTGTATTTGTCGTCATAGTTTCAGGTCCTTCAAACTTTCCGATTTCTCGATCATGTGCGGTCACGTGATCCCCTGAACGTCAATGACGGGTGTACCGTCCCAAGGCGCTCAGGGGCCGGTAAGTCGAAGGAGTTCCGCGGCAATTATTCCGTTGGATTGGAAAGTCGGGGTGACGAGGGCCGCGGTAGCCAGGCGCACGGAAAGGCGTTCGGCGGTCAGATCGCCGCGTGCCGTTACCGTCTGTTTCACCGTCGCCTGCATACTTGACACAACCCAAATATCGATAGGGCTTGGCCCTTAAAATTCAAAGACTTAGAGGGCAGCGTCACCCGCTAAGGTTAACAAGTCGTGAAAGCCTGTGGAAAACTTATCACGTCCCCCTTGCCGTAGGCCCCGTTTTACGCCGGATTAGACCGGCTTAGCAACTTGTTTCGTGAATGTTCCAAGGGTTAATTTCGGCAAAATGTGGACTATTCGGCGGTTTGACGCAGGGAGCGCTCGAATCCGGTAGAAGGGCTGAAAGGCGCTATGGACCGTCAACCGATCGGGATACGGGCGACAACCGTCGTTCCCTTCCCTTGAACGCTTTCGACTGATAGTTGCCCGCCCAGTTTCTCCACGGCCATTTTCGCCAACGGTAAGCCCAAGCCCGTACCCTCGAATTGGCGGGAAAGGGAACTGTCGACCTGGCCGAACGGCTCCATCGCTTTTTCGATTTCATCACCCGACATGCCAATTCCGGTATCGGCTACTTCCAGCCGAAAAACATTGCCTGGAGAATGTTCCAGCGTCCCCCTGACCGCGACCTCGCCGCCCCTTTGGGTGAATTTCAGAGCGTTGGAAATGAGATTGGTCAGCGTCCAGTCCAGCAATCGGGCATCGGCATTGATCGGCGGCAGGCAGTCCTCGACATCGTTCGTGACCACGATACCGTCCGCCATGGGCGAATCCTTAAATTGCCGCAGCGACGCTTCAATGGCTTCGCCGATGTCGACCTGTTCGTCGACCAGTTCCAGCTTACCGGCTTCGGCCTTGGAAAGGTCGAGAATCATGTTGATGGTGGTCAACAGCTTGCTGCCGCTGACATTGATGTCATTGACGTATTCAAGATAGCGATCGTTGTCGATATTCCCGAGAACGCCGGCCGTCATCATTTCCGACATGCCGATTATGGCGTTGAGCGGGGTGCGGAGTTCATGGCTCATCATGGCGAGAAATTCGCTCTTCGCCCCGCTCGACGCCTCCGCCAACTCCTTGGCGGTAATCAGTTCCTCCTCGACCAGTTTCTGCTCCGTAATGTCCTGGATTGTCCCGGTCATGCGGACGATGCGCCCCTTTTCATCAGTATCCGATACACCGGAGACCCTGGCATACCAGAGTTCTTGACCGCGGTAGGCCCGAAATTCGCTCGATATGTCTTCGGTTTTACCCTCCGATAAGTTCAGCGCCTTCAAATGCTCCACATCATCTGGATGAACGAGCCTGAAAAACGTCCCGACGGACGGGGTCGTGTCTTCCGGATCAAGCCCAAACAGGGAGTACATCTCGCGCGACCAGGTGACATCCTGCGTTTCCAGGTCCCAGTTCCAGGAGCCGATCCTGGAAATGTGCTGGGCTTCGGCGAGCAATTGCTGGCTTTCGGCCACCCGGTGTTGCATGACGGTTTGCTCGGTGATATCGCGGCCGGTGCCGCGATACCCCTTGAAAGTTCCAATTTCGTCGAACACGGGTGTGCCGCTGATCGACCAGTGCAGGTGCTTGCCGTCCGGCCGGACAAAGGTGTAGCGAAATTCGCGGAACGGCCGGTGGGCCTTGAGATCCTCGAGATGGGGTTGCCAGAAGGCCTTTTCTTCCGGACGCGTTATCAGATCCTCGCGGGTCATGCCGAGCATTCTCTGGAGCGGCAGCCCGGACAATTCCTGAGCGGCCCGGGACACGTACGAGAAACGCAGGTCCTGATCCATTTCCCAAAGCCAATCGGAGGCCGAATCGGCAAAGTCCCGGAAACGCGCCTCGCTCTCCTTGAGCCGCTCCTCCGCTTCCTTGCGGCGTGTGATGATCACGGCGGTGCCGCGATGGCCGAGGAAATTTCCGGATTCGTCGAACATGGGGTCGCCGGAAACGCGAATCCATTGAGGTGCGTCGGTCTTGAGCCGAAATTCGAAATCGCGGAATTTCTCATGGGCGTCCAATTGTGCGCGGTGGCGTGCCCACTTCTCCTTATCCTGAAGATCGAGCGGGTGGGCGTTTTCCCAGCGCGTTATCCCCGTTGCTCCTGACTTCGGCAAACCGGTGATCTCGCGGTAACCGATGTAGCCGACGAAGCGATGCTGGGAATCCGTTTCCCAAAACCAGTCGTTGCCGATTTCGGCCAACGAGCGGAATTTCTCCTCGCTCTTGCGCAGAACCTCGTCGGCCTGAACCTCGGCGGTAATATCGGTGTAGGTGGTGATGAATCCGCCGGCTTCCATGGGACTGCCGGTGACCCTGAGAACGATGCCGTCGGGGCGCGTTCGCTCAAAATCGTGGGGCACGAAGCGTTTTGCCCGTTCCACCCGTTCCAGGACCTGATCTTCGACGTCTCCCGGTCCGTACTCTCCGCGCTCGGCGTTAAAGCGGATGAAGTCGGCGAAGGGTCGGTGAAGGACGCCCAATTCGACGGGGAAATCCAGTATCTTGAGAAACCGGGTGTTCCACCCGATCAGCCTTAGCTCAGCATCGAAGACACTAATCCCGATGCTGAGGTTTTCCAGCGTGCTGTTGAGAATTCTGGGGTAAACGCCAATTTTTGCGGCATCCTCGAGCGCGTTCAAACGCTCGATCAGTTCCGCCTTGGTTTTGCGCGCGTGGCGTCCAGGCCTATGCCTTCGGTTCGCCATGAGAGCTTCCCACCACCTGATCCACCTCGATGAGCACCCCCAAACCGGCAATATAGGCTGAATTCCTATTCGCCGAAACAGTTCATGTGATCCTTAGACACAAAGGCATTCAATAAAAGCTATCCGGATGATTCATTATAGAAATCAATTGCCTAGAAATATCCGCCTGAAATAGCAGGAACCGGAATGCCGAGGCGATTCCTATTTGGTACTGCCTATCCAACTGCTTTTTGGAGTTGGAACAGATGACCGGATCAATAGCCACATCGATGGGGTTACGCGACTGGGTCGCGCTTTGGACGCTTTCCCTCTTGTGGGGAGGGTCCTTTTTCTTTGTCGGCGTCATCGTCAACGCCCTCCCGCCATTTACCATCGTCACGTTGCGCGTCGGAATTGCGGCAATCGCACTTTGGCTCTTTTGCCTCGCGGCCGGTAAACGCCTGCCCACCGATCCAAGCATCTGGTTGGCTTTTTTATTGATGGGTCTACTTAACAACGCTATTCCATTTTCATTGATCGTATGGGGTCAAACCCACATTGCGTCGGGATTGGCCTCGATCCTCAACGCAACCACACCGCTGTTTACGGTGGTTATCGCCGGCATTTTTCTGGCGGACGAACGAATGACGACCATGAAGGGCATGGGAGTCGGAATTGGTTTTTCAGGCGTCGTGGTCATGATCGGACCCGCGGCATTTTCGGGATTTGGTGACAATGGCTGGGCGCAATTGGCCGTTCTGGGCGGCGCCATGTCCTATGCGGCAGCCGGCGTTTTCGGCAGGCGCTTCAAATCGATGGGTGTCGACCCGCTTGTAACGGCAACCGGCCAGCTTACGGCGTCTTCTCTCGTCCTCCTGCCCCTGGCGCTCTATGTCGACCGGCCGCTCGACCTTGTCATGCCGGGCGCACCGGTATGGCTCGCCGTTATCTGCCTCGCTGTTCTGTCGACTGCGGTGGCTTATGTGATGTACTTCAGAATTCTTGCGTCGGCGGGCGCGACCAATCTCTTGCTGGTCACGTTCCTCATACCCGTTTCGGCCATATTTCTGGGCGTCGTGATCTTGGGTGAGCAGCTTGAACCGGTGCATTTCGCCGGCATGGCTCTTATCGCTTTGGGACTGGCGGCTATTGACGGCCGGCCCTTTGCCGGATTGGGTGGTGCCGTCAGCGGCGCGCAGCGGGAGGCAACGGAACCGTGATCTACCCTACCCCATCCTACGATTGGGACGCTTTTGGGTCCGCAATGGATGACCGCGGGTTCGCCGTCCTGCCGAAATTGATCGATGCGGAGACCTGCCGCGCCATTGCCGACGGGTTCGACGATGAAGGCCAATTCCGGTCACACATCCACATGCGCCGGCACGGTTTCGGGGAGGGCGAGTACAAGTACTATTCCTATCCCTTGCCTGATGACATCGACGGTTTGCGCCAAGCGCTCTATCCGCCCATGGCCGCTAAAGCCAACGATTGGGCGAGGAAACTGAACGGCCATGAGCCTTACCCTCCGGCGCTGGAGCAATACCTCGAGATCTGCCACGCCGCCGAGCAAGTCCGGCCAACTCCCCTCCTCTTGCGGTATCGGGCGGGTGACTACAACAGGCTGCACCAGGATCTCTATGGCGAGCTTCACTTCCCCATCCAGATCGCCATCCTGCTGGACCGGCCCGGCGTCGATTTCGCGGGCGGGGAGTTCGTCCTGACGGAGCAGAAGCCCCGCTCCCAATCACGGGCCAGCGTGGTGCCGCTGAAACAGGGCGACGCCGTCGCCTTTGCCGTCAACGAACGTCCCGCCGAAGGAAAACGCGGCTACTACCGCCTCAAAATGCGCCACGGTGTCAGCGAACTGCGATCTGGACTGCGCCACACCCTCGGCATCATCTTTCACGACGCGCACTAACTTACTTTCGCTGCAGTCGGCGAGCCATCTTGACGGTGAGATTTTCGGCCACGCCCGGGCGGCTCCAGGGACACACCGCGAGGCAAATGCCGCAGGTTTCGTTGTCCACGAAGTACTGGATGCACTTGTCGAAATCGACATACCACTTCAGCTCGCCGCGCAGGACCTGCTTTTCGGCATAGATGGCGTCCGGCGGGCAGGCGTTCATGCAGACCTGGCAAGTGTGGCAAAACACGTCCCCGCCGAATTCCTCGGGCTGATCCGTGGCAACCGGCAGGTCGGTCAAAACCATTGACAGGCGGAAGTTGGAGCCCATGCGCTTGTTGATCATCGAACCGTGCTTGCCCAGTTCGCCGAGCCCGGCTTCGATGGCCGCGGGGATCATTAGCACATCTTCTGTCATCGGGCCGGTTTTGGCTTCAGCCGGATAACCGCGCTCCCGGATCCAGTTGGCCAGGTGCTTCGCAGCACCGCCGGCCCGGCCGTACTGGTTCATAACCTCGATGTAGGCGCTTTCGTGGGGCGCGGTGTTGAGTTCGTCGTAGTCGTGTTCGAAGCCCATGACGATGCACCATTTGCCGTTGGGCTGGGGACGGTCGACATAGGTCCATTCCGGGCGATACTCGCAAATTCCGACCTCGTCCGCGCCGCACGCCAAGGCTGCTTCTTTGACCGCTTCGGTCCACCCCTGCGAAGGAGGATTGGCTGGTTCCGAGGCGATTTCACTGATCTCGATCGCGGCGTTTTTTTGCCGGTATTCGCGCGTTTTCTTGATGCGTTCGTTGTCCTTGTAGCGGTCGTAGAAATAGTAAAGGACGTCGGTGTGCTGAATGGAATCGTCGGTGCGCCAGAAAACCGGCCGCGGCGGACTGCGATCCTCCTCACCCAACCCATTGACCGGATTTCCCGACACGCCGGGCCAGACCGCCATAAGTTCGTCGGTGGGCTCGTATACGGGACGATCCTTGCCGCTTCGCGTTTTCATCCAGGCAACTCCAACTCCAATCCAACAAAAACTAGTGCGTCGCTTTAGAGGAGTCCAATCTCACCTCAACCATCGATCTCGACCCATGCGTTCGTTCTTGCGGATTCGAATATAGCGTCGATCACCTTCATGTTGGCGATGGAGTTTTCCAACGTCACGGTCACCGGCCCCTCACCCCGGATGGCGCGGGAGAACAATTCGCCCTGGAGGGTGTATTGATCGTTGACGGGCATTTCCTCAATCTCGATGCCCGAACCGAACCTGTCCCGTCCGTCGTCGATCATAAGGCGGCAGGGCCGGTCGTTGGGCGCGTTGAAGGGAACCTCGACCTCAATGCGTCCCTTCGTGCCAAAGAACTGCATGCGCTGATAGGGGACAAGTTGGGTGGAGCATAGCCAACTCGCCTGCACGCCGCCGGGAAATTCCATGATGGCGCTGGCCAGGCGGTCCGTCTTCATAACGGGATCGCGCTCCAGCGTGGCGACGACGCGGGACGGTTCGGCACCCGTCACCATTCGCGAGGTGGTGATCGGGTAGCAGCCGATGTCGTAGACACCGCCCCCGCCGATATCGGCCATATTGCGAATGTTTGCGGGATCATCGTTGAAGTAGCTGAAGACGCCCTGAATGGCGCGAAGTTCGCCGATCCGGCCCGACCGCACCAGTTCGACGACGCGAAGCCACTGCGGGCTTTGGCGCACCATGAAGGCTTCCTCGACCAGTTTGCCCGTGCGTTCGCTGGCCTCAACCAGTCGCTCCGCCTCCACCGCGTCCAGGGCGATGGGTTTTTCGCAAAGCACGTGCTTGCCGGCCTCCAGCGCCCTGATCGTCCAGGGCACATGAAGGTGATTGGGAAGCGGATTGTAGATCGCCTCGATTTCGGGATCGGCCAGGAGCTCCTCATAAGAGCCATAGGCGTTCGCGATGCCGAGATCCGCGGCTGCCGCTTTGGCGGATTCGAAATCGCGCGATGATATGGCCGAAATGACGATCTCGTCGCTCAGCTGCATAGCCGGAACAACCTGCGCCGTACCGATCTTGGCCGTGCTGATGATGCCCCAGTGAACCGGCTTCATGCCGCCCCCGTGTCTTGTTTCGCTGGTCAGAATCCCGCATCGGGTTGGGCGAGATAATCGTCTTCCTCCGGCGTATTCTCCCGCCCCAGAACGGCGTTGCGATGGGGAAAGCGCCCGTACTTCTCGACGACGTCGTAGTGCTTCTGCGCGTAAAGAAGCCAGTTGGCCTTTTCAGGCGATTCCGGCAGTTCATTGAACAGCACCAAGGAGCGCTCCTGATCGGCCATGTCCTCGCTATGCTCGAACGGCAGCAGGTAGAAGACCACCTCCACCGAAGACGCCGACAGGTGAAACTCCCTTTCGATCGCCTGGGATGCGACCTCCCGCGCCCTGGGGTCGCCGGCGAATGAACGGGGCGAGCCCCGGAACAAATTGCGGGGAAACTGGTCGAGCAGAATGACGAGGGCCAACGAGCCTTCGAAGCTGTCTCGCCAGTCCTCGAAACCGCCGTCGATGGCGGCTTCCACGGCGGCGCCGAATCTGGCCCGGATTTCCTCGTCAAAGCCATCGTCTTTGACGAACCAAGCCTCGCGAGGCTTGCCGTATTCTTCCGATCCCGCGGGGCCGAACCAGAAATCCAGTACATCCTGAGGGGAGACGGTCTTGTCCATATCGGGCATCGCTCGCGTCTCCCCCCGGAGTGTGGCTAGTTCTTGTCCTTGTCGACCAGCGCGTTTTCGGAAATCCACGGCATCATGCCGCGGAGACGCACGCCGACCTCCTCGATCGGGTGCTCGGCGGAACGGCGGCGCATGGCCTTGAAGCTGGTCTGACCGACCTTGTTCTCCAGCATCCATTCACGGGCGAACTTGCCTTCCTGGATTTCCGCCAACACGCGCTTCATCTCGGCCTTCGATTCATCGTTGATGATACGCGGACCGCGCGTGTAGTCGCCGTATTCCGCGGTGTTGGAGATCGAGTAGCGCATGTTGGCCATGCCGCCCTCGTAGATCAGGTCGACGATCAGTTTGACCTCGTGCAGGCACTCGAAGTAGGCCATCTCAGGGGCGTAACCGGCTTCGACGAGGGTTTCGTAGCCGGCCTGGATGAGGCTGGTAAGACCGCCGCACAAGACGACTTGCTCGCCGAAGAGATCGGTTTCGCATTCTTCCTTGAAGGTCGTCTCGATGGTGCCGGCGCGGCCGCCGCCGATAGCGGAGGCGTAGGAGAGCGCCACTTCCAGGGCGTTGCCGGAAGCGTTCTGGTCGACCGCCACCAGGCAGGGCACGCCGCCGCCGCGCTCGTATTCCGAACGCACGGTATGGCCGGGGCCCTTGGGCGCGATCATGAAGACGTCGAGATCGGCGCGGGGCTCGATCAGGTTGAAGTGGACGTTGAGCCCGTGGGCGAAGGCCAGGGCGGCGCCCTCCTTCATGTTGCCGTGCAGGTGCTCGGCGTAAATCTCGGCCTGCAGCTCGTCGGGCGTCAGCATCATGAGAACATCGCCCCAGGCGGCGGCGTCCGACACCGACATCACCTTGAAGCCGGCACCCTCTGCCTTGGCAGCGCTGGCCGAGCCGGGACGAAGCGCGATGCAGACGTTCTCGACGCCGGAATCGCGCATGTTCATGGCATGGGCGTGGCCCTGGCTGCCATAGCCGATAACGACGACATTCTTGCCCTTGATCAGGTTCACGTCGGCGTCGCGGTCGTAGTAAACGCGCATCTTGGTATCCTTTCGGTTCATCTCGTAGCCGGCCGCGGCCGGCGGGTTGACTTGAATTCAGAAACTGGGGCCCGACGGCCTATTACATGGGCTCCGCGCCACGCGAAATCGCGACGACACCGGTGCGGGATACATCCACCAGCCCGAGCGGCCGCATCAGACCGATGAAGGTATCGAGCTTGCTGGTCGATCCGGTAATTTCAAAAACGAATGAATCGATGGTGCTGTCCACTACCCGGGCCCGGAAAATATCTGCGATGCGCAGCGATTCCACACGCGCGTCGCCCGTCCCGGCGACCTTGACGAGGGCAAGCTCGCGCTCGACATGAGGGCCTTCCACCGTCATGTCGCTGACGCCGTGCACCGGCACCAGTCGGCCGAGCTGCGCCTTGATCTGTTCGATCACCTGGGGCGTACCCGATGTTACGATGGTGATGCGCGACTGGTGCTCGGACTGATCGACCTCGGCCACCGTCAGGCTTTCAATATTGTAACCCCGGCCGGAAAAAAGGCCAATGACGCGGGCAAGGACGCCCGCTTCGTTATCGACCAGGACACCGATGGTGTGGGTCTCGGTAACATGTTCCACGCTTTAATCTCCTGAGCGCCGCCGGTCGACCCATACACGTCGCCGGGGCGCTTCCATTCCGTCTTATTTCGTTCCGCCAAATGACTTGCGATGAATGCCGTTCACGCCGGTTATACCAGTGCCTTGCCGTCTTCGCTGACGGTGGGCTGGTCGCCCTTCGGCCCCAAAATCATCTCGTAGTGGGCCGCGCCGGACGGAATCATCGGGAAGCAGTTTTCCTTCTGATCGATCACGACCTCGGCAATCACCGGACCCTTGGCGGCCAGCATATCGGCGATGAGCTGGTCCACCTGGTCCGGCTTTTCGGCGTATAGCCCCTCCGCACCGAAGGCGTCCGCCAGCTTGGTAAATTCCGGCAGCGATTCCATGTAGCTTTCGGCGTAGCGGTTGCCGTGCAGCAGTTCCTGCCACTGGCGCACCATCCCCATATAGCGGTTGTTCAGCAGCAACACCTTGACCGGCAGATCGTGCTGGACCGCCGTCGAGAGCTCCTGGATGTTCATCATGAAGGACGCCTCGCCGGTCACGCAGACCACGTCCGCCTTGGGGTAGGCCACCTGGACGCCGATGGCGGCCGGCAGACCGTAACCCATGGTACCCAGTCCGCCCGACGTCATCCAGCGGTTGGGCTTCTGAAAGCGCAGGAATTGCGCCGCCCACATCTGGTGCTGGCCGACGTCGGTTGTGACATAGGCGTCACGCTGGGCGATGGCGACCTGCAGCCGTTCCATGACGTACTGCGGCTTGACGATGTCCTTGCCCTGCTTGAAGGCCAGGCAATCGCGCGACCGCCATTTCTCGATCTTGTCCCACCAGCCCTTCAACGACTTGGTATCGGTTTTCTTGATCTGGGATTTCCAGATCTTGAGCATATCCTCCAGGACGTGACCCACATCGCCGACAATGGGGACGTCGACCTGAACGTTTTTGTTGATCGACGAGGGATCGATATCGATGTGGATCTTCTTCGACCCCTGGCTGAAGGCGTCGATGCGCCCCGTTACCCGGTCGTCGAAGCGGGCGCCGACGCAGAGCATGACGTCGCATTCGGCCATGGCCAGGTTGGCCTCGTACATGCCGTGCATGCCGACCATGCCCAGGAAGGCGTCGTCGTCAGCCGGATAGGCGCCGAGGCCCATCAGGGTGCTGGTGATCGGGGCGCCGGTTTTCTTCACCAGCTCACGCAGCAATTGCGCCGCGCCGGGACCGGAGTTGATCACGCCGCCGCCGGAATAGATCAGCGGTCGTTTGGCCCCGGCGATCAGATCGACGGCTTCGCGGATCGCCTCCAAATCGCCCTTGACCTTGGGATTGTAAGACTTGTGCTGGACCCGGTTGGGCGGCACGTAGTCGCCCTCGAACACCATGACGTCCTTGGGCAGGTCGACCACCACCGGACCGGGCCGGCCGTTGGTCGCGACATGGAAGGCATCATGCATGACGCGGGCGAGGTCTCCGGTGTCCTTCACCAGGTAGTTGTGCTTGGTGCAGGCACGGGTGATGCCGACGGTGTCGGCCTCCTGGAAGGCATCCGTGCCGATCAGGTGTGTCGCCACCTGGCCGGTCAGACAGATCACCGGAATGCTGTCCATCAGGGCGTCGGTCAGGCCCGTCACGGCGTTGGTGGCGCCGGGACCGGAGGTCACCAGCACGACGCCGGGCTTGCCCGTTGCTCGGGCGTAGCCTTCGGCGGCATGGACGGCGCCCTGCTCGTGCCGGACCAAAACGTGGCGAATGCGGCTTTGTTCGAAAATGGCGTCGTAGAGCGGAAGTACGGCGCCGCCGGGATACCCGAATACGACCTCCACGCCCTGATCCACCAAGGATTTCAGGACGATTTCCGCTCCGCTGAGCTGCGCGCTTGCCATTTTCTTTTCCTCACTCGTGACGAAACCGCCCGCGCGCGGAATTGCGCCGAGCGGCCGTGGCTATAATTGAAAGCCGCCGCCCGGAGAGCCCAAGGCGGCGGAAAACCGCGACAAACTAGTCGTTCAGCCGTTTGCGGTCAACAGAAATTGACGAACAAATGAAAAGATTTTTGGCAATAATCTTTCCGAATCTTGCTCAGAGTATGAATTCCAGTTCTGCATCTGATTGCGAATCCAGGTGAATTGCCGCTTGGCGTAGCGCCTGGATGCCTGATTCGCCTCGGAAACTGCGGTCTCCAAATCCGTTTCGCCCGCCAGGTGGGCGGCGATTTCCGGCACGCCCACCGCCTTCATGACGGGCAAATCGGGATCGAGTTTACGGGCCAGGAGTTTGTCCACCTCCGCCACCGCGCCCGCCTCCACCATGGCGTCGAATCGCGCCTCGCAACGCCGGTATACCGTTTCCCTCTCTGGGGTTAGCACGAGCGGCGCAAATGGCAGATCAAGCCCGCCCGACGGCGGATCGGACTGCCAGTCCGATAGCGTCCTTCCGGTCGCCGCAAAAACGCCGGCGGCGCGCAGCAATCGTTGTTTGTCGGAGACCGATATGCGGGCGGCGGCCGCGGGATCATCGGCGGCAAGTCGGGCGTGGAACGCCTCGGCGCCCAAGCTCGCCATCCGCCTTAGCATTTCGTCTCGAATGTCGGCTGAAATTTCAGGCACGGGCGCCAAACCCTCGATCAGCGCCTTGAAGTAAAGTCCGGTGCCGCCGACGACGATGGGCACGCGCCCGCCGGCCAACGCGTTTTTGATCTCCGGCACCGCCAGTTCCAGCCAGCGGCCGACGGAACACCGCTCCCGGCCGTTCAGGATGCCATAGAGCCGGTGCGGCACCCTTTTTTCCGCCGATTCGTCGGGTCTTGCGGTAATAATTTCGAGGTCGCGATAGACCTGCATGCTGTCGGCATTTATGATCACGCCGCCGACACAGCCGTTGTCAGTCAGCTCCGCGATTTTTTCCGCCAGGCTGATCGCGACGGCGGATTTCCCGCTGGCCGTCGGTCCGGCCAAGAATATGACGCCGTGTTTCATGAACTCTTCGGTAATCGCCTGCCGTCCAGCCGCCGCTCACGCGGGCGGTCCGTTTTGATTTTAGAAATGTCCGGCGCACCATAGTGGAAAACGTCCTCACCCTCACGGGCAATCGCGCCTGGGCGCCCCTTAACCGGGACGTCGCCTCTCTGGCGCTGGGCGCCCTTGAGGAAGCCGGTGCGGACTGCGCCGATCCGGACTGGCTGTCGCCGGACCTCGCCTGCGACATCCTCTATTCCGGTTTCAGCCCCGACGTCGCCGAATCCGCGGTCCGCCAATACCTGCGCGACGCGCCCGTCGACATCGTCGCCCAGCCGACGGCCAACCGGCGCAAGCGGCTGCTGATCTCCGACATGGACTCCACGATGATCGAGCAGGAGTGCATCGTCGAAATCGCCGAGTACGCGGGCTTGCGTGACGAGGTCTCCGAAATCACCGAAGCCGCCATGCGCGGCGAGCTCGATTTCAGCGAAAGTCTTATCCGGCGGGCCGAAATGCTGCACGGCCTTGACGTCGAAGTGCTCTATCAGGCGATGAACGAGCGCGTGACGGAAATGCCCGGGGCCAAAGCCCTGGTTAGAACCATGAGCAAGCATGGCGCCTACACCACGCTCGTCTCGGGCGGCTTTACCTACTTCACCGAACTGGTGGCCAAGGAGTTGGGTTTTCACGAACATCAGGCGAACACGCTGGAAATCGTGGCCGGACGCCTTTCAGGCAAGGTCATTCCGCCCATTCTCGACAAACAGGCGAAGCTGATGGCGCTGGAGAAACACGCTGACGAGTTGGGTTTGAAGGTTGAGGAAACGCTGGCTGTCGGCGACGGCGCCAACGACATCCCGATGCTTCAGGGCGCGGGCCTTGGGGTCGCCTTCCACGCCAAGCCGCTGGTTGCCGCCTCCGCCGCCGCCCATGTCGACCACGGCGACCTCACCACGCTGCTTTACATCCAAGGCTACCGCGACGAGGATTTCGCGGACTAGGACGAGGCCATTACCGCCGGATTCGCCTTTCCGCGGGCGGCCCTTTAGACTCCACGAATTCCGAATCGGGATTCACGTTCATGGCCACCGACGACGACAACAAAACGGCCTCGACCTACAAGGCCATGACCTTGGCCAAACCGGGCGAGCCGCTGCGCCTCCTCGAACGCGCCGTTCCCGAGCCGGGCCCAGGCGAAGTACTGGTGGCGGTTCACGTGTGCGGTGTCTGCCGCACCGACCTTCACGTGGTGGACGGCGATCTACCCGACCTCGGACACGACGTCGTGCCCGGGCACGAAGTGGTGGGTCACGTCGAGGCTGTCGGACCCGGCGTGGACGATTTCGCCATCGGCCAGCGGGTGGGGGTTCCGTGGCTGGGCTGGACCTGCGGCGAATGCGACTATTGTCTTGCGGGCCAGGAAAATCTCTGCCTCCGACCCCGCTTTACCGGCTACTCACGCGACGGCGGCTATGCCGAGTACTTGGTGGCCGATCAGCGGTTTTGCTTCGTGCTGCCTGAGCGCTACAGCGACGAGGAAGCCGCCCCCCTGCTCTGCGCCGGTCTCATCGGTTATCGGGCGCTGGTGATGGCGGGCCCGGCCAAGCGTCTCGGTATCTACGGCTTCGGTGCGGCGGCCCATATCGTGGCCCAGGTCGCCAATTTCCAGGATCGTGAATATTATGCCTTCGTCCGTGACGGCGACGGGGCAGCGCGGGACTTCGCCCTCGAACTCGGCGCCAAATGGGCCGGCTGGTCGTCGGAACTGCCGCCCGACGAACTGGACGCCGCGATCATCTTCGCGCCGGTAGGCGGACTGGTGCCGGCGGCGCTGCGCACCTTGCGCCGGGGCGGCACGGTGGTCTGCGCCGGCATCCATATGAGCGACCTGCCGAGCTTCCCCTACGACATTCTCTGGCACGAACGAAAGATCGTCTCCGTCGCCAACCTGACCCGTCAGGACGGCGTGGAATTCCTGAAGCTTGCCGGCAAATTCCCCATAGAGACGCACACCACCCTGATGCCGCTTTCGGAGGCGAACGAAGCTTTGAACAAATTACGCGCCGGCGACGTGCAGGGAGCCCTGGTGCTGGATGTCGCGGGCAGGCCAGACCGCGCTAACTGACCGGCACCCTCAACGCGGCTCGTTCATGTACTTGGTGAAGAACGCCTTCACCTGTTGATGGGCAATCTTGGCTGTTTTGGCATTGTAATCGTCAGCCAGCCTGGCCCAATAAGAATGGCCGGTATCGGGCAGCAGCAGAAATTCAAAGCCTTCCGTCCCCTTAAGTTGCGCCGCGTAGTCCGTACAGAATTTGGGCTGAACTTCGCGGTCCTCTTTTCCCATTACGACGAGAAGGGGAACGCCGGGAGGTCTCGCCTTTTCGGGGCAATATGGCGCCGCCGCCACCGCTGCGCGGAAAACCTTAAGCTTGTCGCCACCGAATCCGGCAGCGTCGATCACTGCGACCCCGCCGTTCGAATGCCCCCAAAGGACAATCTTGTCCGCGTCGACGTTTTCAAGGTCGCCGAGGGTGCGGGCTGCGGAGAAACCGTAGTTGCCGTGATCGGCGAAACTGTATGTGAAGCGGGGTGTGCCGTCTGCCTCGCGCGCGGTCCGCGGCGCCACGGTAAGCGTGGCGAAGCCCCACTCACGGAATGTCGGTGCAATGGAGGCGTAGCAATAGGGAACGATCAGGCCATTCGAACCCGGCAGGATCACCATTCCCGGAAATGGCCCCTCGCCCGACGGTATTGTGAGCAAACCGCGAAGCTTGACCGGCGTTCCGTTGAGGGTCCGGGCATCGAAAGCAATGATCTCGGCGCGCCCGTCCGCCACCTGCGGGCATTTCTTGATGTAATTGAGAGGCCCCTCTTCGGCTGCGGCGGTGTAAGTCACCGTCACCGCGCCTATCAGTAATATTAGGAATCTGTGGACCTGCGCAATCAAAACGGCCCTCCCCGTCCGTGCAAGACTATCTTACCAGACAGCAGGAAGCGGAAACAGACGGCGCCGGATGGCCGATACCCTCAACGCTGGGTATGTAGGTGTTTCGCAAAGAACGCCTTCACACGCCGTTGGGCCAGTTTGGCGGTTTCCGGATTGTACTTGTAGTCGCGCTTAAACCGAGCCCAGTAAGAGTGTCCGGTTTCGGGCAGCAGCAAAAATTCGAAGTCCGCCGTGCCTGTAAGTTTCTTGGCGTAGTCCTTACACAACACGGGTTCGACCTCGGGATCCTTTTCTCCCGTTACTACCAGCAGCGGGAGTCCGGGTGGCCGCGCCTTGCCCGGACAATAGGGTGCCAAAGCCACGGCGGCGCGATAGACCTCGAGCTTGTCGCCGCCGTAATTGACGGCATCAACCACCGCGCTTGCGCCATAGGAGTGACCCCACAAGACGAGATTGTCCTTGTCGACAAACTCGGATGCCCTGAGAACTTGGGCGGCCGAAATTCCGTAACTGCCGTGGTCCGCGAAACTGTATGTGTAGCGGGGCGTCCCGTCCATCTCGCGCGCCGTGCGGGGCGCGACGGTAAGCGTGGCGTAACCCCACTCCAGAAATGTCGGCAATATGGACGAATAGCAGGTCGGCACCCTGAGGCCCCTGCCGCCCGGCAACAGGACCGCGCCGGGGAACGGTCCCTTGCCCAACGGTTTGGCCAGCAAACCGGCAAGCCGGACGGGTGTGCCGTTGAGCATCTTCGCGTCGAACTCGATGATCTCGGCGCGCCCGTCAAGCACCTGCGGGCATTTCCGGATGTAATCGAGGGGGGTGTCCTCGGCGAGGGCCGCCGGTGCCGCAACAAGCGCACCCAACAGCAGAACCAGAATTCCGCGGTTCCTCGTCGTCATCCTGCGCCTCCCCCTGCTGTGTAAGATCATCATACCAAACAAAGGAAGGCGGATAAAAAAAAGCGTCGTGATTCCTAGTTATTCAGCTTGGCTTTGATCTTGGTCCAGTTGACGTCGCCGGCGGCGATCAGCTTCTTGACACCGCCCGCCTCCCATTGCTTCTGAACACCCTTCGAATAGTTGAGATAGAGCTTGCCGTCGACAATCTTCCAGGCGTCGGGATCGACCGGGGCCGTGTAGCCCTGGCTGACCGCCCAGGCGCAGTAGCCGCCGTATTGCGGCGCATACTTTTCCGGATTCTTGACGAAGGCATCCCGGTTGGCGGCGTTGGCGAAACGCCACTTGGCGCCCATCCACTCGTGCGTCAGGCCGCTCTTGCCTTCAACCGGCATGTTTTCCTTAAAGTAGGCGACGGGATCGTAACCCTTGATCGCCTTGCCCCAGGACGAATAGATGACGCCGTCGGCCTGGGCCGGCAGCGTGACGAAGGAAATCACGGCCGTGACGACAACGGCCAGAAACGAATGCCAGATCGAGTTTTGCAGGTAACGCATCCCGACGCCTCCCCGTGAGAATTGCGGTTTATCTGGCTTAAGAGATAGTGCGTGAGACGCGCACGCGCATTTCAAATTCTCGTTATGCCGCGCCCATGAAAAAGGGGGCACGCGCCGGGCGTGCCCCCTCGATCGTTGGATGTGACCCTTGGTTATTCGGCCGCGACGGGCGGCAACTGGGCCAATGCCTCATCCAGTTTGGCGTGGTCGTAGTCTTCGTCCTTGAGCGCACCGGCGAAGTAGTCGGTGTACGCCTGCATGTCGAAGTGACCGTGGCCCGAAAGGTTGAAGAGGATGGTCCGGCTGGTGCCTTCCTCCTTGCACTTCAGGGCCTCGTCGATAGCGGCCTTGGCGGCATGGGTCGATTCGGGCGCCGGAACGATGCCCTCGGCCCGCGCGAACTGGACACCGGCTTCGAAGCACGCGTTCTGGTGATACGAGACGGCGTCGATGTGACCCAATTCGGCCAGATGGCTGACCATCGGCGCCATGCCGTGGTAGCGCAGGCCGCCGGCGTGGAAGCCGGGCGGCACGAACGCCGAACCCAGGGTGTGCATCTTCACCAGCGGCGTCAGATGACCGGTGTCGCCAAAGTCGTAGGCGTACTTGCCGCGCGTCAAGGTCGGGCAGGCTGCCGGCTCGACCGCCAATGCCCGTACGTCTTTGCCGCCTCTCAGCTTCTCGCCGATGAACGGGAAGGCGATGCCGGCGAAGTTGGAGCCGCCGCCGGCAGCGCCGATCACGACATCCGGATAGTCACCCGCCTGCTCCATCTGCAGCATGGCTTCCTGACCGATGACGGTCTGGTGGGTGAGCACGTGGTTGAGCACGCTGCCGAGCGAGTACTTGGTGTCGTCGTTCGTGGCGGCGATTTCAACGGCTTCCGAAATGGCGATGCCGAGGCTGCCGGTGCTGTCCGGATCCTGCTCAAGAATGGCGCGGCCCGAGTTCGTCTCGTTGGACGGGCTGGCGACGCAAGTGGCGCCGTAAGTCTCCATCAGCGCCCGGCGATAGGGCTTCTGATTGTAGGAGATCTTCACCATGTAGACCTTGACCTCGATGCCGAACAGGGCGCCGGCAAAGGCCAGCGAGGAGCCCCACTGACCGGCGCCGGTTTCGGTGCTGATCTTGGTGATGCCGGCTTCCTTGTTGTAAAAGGCCTGGGCCACCGCGGTGTTGGGCTTGTGGCTGCCGGCCGGGCTGACGCCTTCGTACTTGTAGTAGATCTTGGCCGGGGTATCGAGCGCGGCCTCCAGACGGCGGGCCCGGAACAACGGCGTGCAGCGCCATTGCTTGTAGACGTCGCGAACGGGGTCGGGTATCTCGATTTCGCGGTCGGCACTGACTTCCTGGCCGATCAGGGCCATTGGGAAGAGCGGCGCCAGATCGTCCGGGCCGATGGGCTCGCCGGTACCCGGATGCAGCACCGGATTGGGCGGCTCCGGCAAATCGGCGGCGATGTTGTACCAAGTTTTAGGTATCTGTTCTTCGCCGAGCAGATACTTGATTGAGTCTGTCATTAGTTTCTCCCTGTTGGTGAGGGGATCCCTCATCGGCTTAAATGTTAGCGGCTGCCTTTTTTTATGAACCTTGACCTTGATCAAGTTATTATTTGGTAAGACCCTACTTATTTTAGGTATAAAACATTTTTTGACCAGCCGAATCAGGGCTCGGCACAAAAAAAAACGGCAGGAAAATATCCCTGCCGTTTTTCTATTTATCGGATTTATTTGACGCTAACTTTCGTTCAGCCTGAGCGCCACAAACCGCAAATCCTCCGCCCGCTGCAATAGAATGAGCACCGACTTCCGGTTGGTGTCGCGGACCTGCTGGACCTTGTTGACGATTTGGTCGGGGGAAGAGACCTCCTCCTGGCCGACCTCGACGATCACGTCGCCCGGGCGAATGCCCTTCTTGGCCGCCGCCGATTCGTCCGCCACACCGGTCACGACAACGCCCTTGGCGTTGTCGCTGACTTCGAACCGCTGGCGCAGTTCATCCGTCAACATGGACAAAGTCATGCCCAGCGCATCGACGGTCTTCGACGGTGTCGTGCTCTGGCTGCCGGTACTGGCGACGACGGTATTTTCCTCGTCCATCTCGCCCACGGTGACGCCAAGAGCCACTTCCTCGCCTTTGCGCCAGACCGTAGCGGTGATTTCCTTGTTGATCTCGGTTTCGGCGACGATGCGCTGCAGCGCGCGGGCGTCCGTGACTTCCTTGTTGTCGAACGTGAGGATGACGTCGCCCGCTTCGATGCCGGCATCCTTGGCCGGCCCCTCGTCGAACACGCCGGCGATCAACGCACCGCGGGCCTTGCCCAGACCGAGGCTTTCGGCGATTTCGTCCGACACGGGTTGAATACGCACGCCGAGCCAGCCGCGACGGGTCCGGCCGTACTCCCTGAGGTCCTTGATGACGGCCATGGCCATGTCTGAGGGAACGGCGAAGCCGATGCCGACACTGCCCCCGGAGGGCGAATAGATCGCCGTGTTGATGCCGATGACCTCGCCCTCGAGATTGAAAAGCGGACCGCCCGAATTGCCGCGGTTAATGGAGGCATCGGTTTGAATGAAGTCGTCATAGGGGCCGGAATTGATGTTCCTGGCGCGGGCCGAAATGATACCGGCCGTCACGCTGCCGCCAAGGCCGAAGGGATTGCCGATGGCCACTACCCAGTCGCCGACACGGGCTTTGCGCGACGATCCGAATTCGACCGACGGCAACGGGACGTCCGATTCGACCTTGAGCAAGGCGATATCGGTTTTGGCGTCGCGGCCGATGACCTTGGCCTTAAGGCGCGTTTCATCGCTCATGACCACGGTGATTTCATCCGCTTCGGCGATCACGTGGTTGTTGGTGACCACAATGCCGCCGGGATCGATGATGAAGCCCGAGCCCAGCGACGTGACCCTGCGGGAGGGTGACCCCTGGCCGTTCTGGCCGTTGTTGGGCCGCTGGCGGTCGAAAAAGTCCTTGAAGAACTCCTCGAACGGTGAGCCCGGCGGGAACTGGGGCATTTGACGCTGCTGCTGCCGCTGGCCCTGGCGAACCTTTTGGGTCGTTGAAATGTTGACCACGGCGGGCGACAAACGTTCGGCCAGATCGGCAAAGCTGACGGGCGCCTGACGGGCCTGAGCGCTCAACGCAAACGCCGTCACCAGGAGCAACGCCAACAGAAGGCCCCCCACTACCCGCATATCGTACACGCCGCGCCGCAGGGCGACGGTCTTGGCAATCTTTCGGTTCACGGTTCCTCGTCTCCTAATCGCTTGAGTTCCACCGGCTCGCCGGCGGATATCCGATGTTGATCGCGTTGAAGCGTATATTAGACCCGAATATGGTGACTTTGTGGCCCGATTTGGACTTTTCGTTGTCAAATATTCGTGCAGGCTCCGGCCTAGCCCCTGACCAACCAGACAACCACCGCGCCGAGGATGGCCACGGCCGTGCCCACCGTCCGGAGCGTCCCTGGCGGCTGTTCGAACGCCACCGCCATCATGCGCTTGACGCCGTTGGGAAACAGGGCGTAGAGCGCACCCTCGATTACCATGACCAGGCCAACAGCGGCGATCAGATCATCCATCTTCGCATGCTACCGGACGGCGTCAACCGCAAGCCCCGCCGCCGATGCGGCGGATTCCGGAGGTCGACTAGTTGCTACTCTCTGCCCCGCCGCCAAGATCACCGAAAAAGCGGAAAAACTCAGAATCCGGCGACAACACCATGGTGGTCCCGTCACTGGTCAAAGCCTCGCGATAGGCCTGCATCGAGCGATAGAAGGCAAAGAAGTCGACGTCCTTGCCAAATGCTTCGGCGTACACCTTGATCGACTGGGCATCGCCTTCACCGCTGATGATCTGCGATTGCTTTTGCGCTTCCGCAATCAAGACCGTTTTTTCGCGGTCGGCGCGGGAACGGATACGCTGCGAGATTTCAGCGCCCTGGGCCCGGAACTCGCGGGCTTCACGATCACGTTCGGTTTTCATGCGGGCGTAGATGGCTTGGTTGTTGGCTTCAGGCAGATCGGTGCGCTTGATGCGAACGTCCACCACCCTGATGCCGTAGGCTTTGGCTTCCTCGTTGGCGGCATCACGGATGGCCTCCATCAGGTCCCGGCGTTCGCCGGTCAGAACGGTTGCCAGAGGCACGCCGCCTAGCACCTGGCGAAGACTGGAGGTCAGGACGGTGGCGAGACGCGAACGGGCGCCGGCCTCGCTGTTGACCGCCTTGTAGAACTCCAGGGGGTTGCTGATCTGATAGCGCAGGAAGGCATCAACCACGAGCCGCTTCTGGTCCGAGGCGATGATCTCCTCGGCCGGCGCGTCGAAGGCCAATATGCGCTTGTCCAGATACACCACGTTTTGAATGAAAGGCACTTTGATGTGCAATCCGGGTTCGGTCGCCGTATCGACCGGGTTGCCGAACTGCAGGACAAGCGCCTGCTGGGTTTGATGCACGGTGTAGAGCGCGCTGAACGCGGATACGCCCAGCACCAGAACGATAACGCCGACAATGGCTAGGAATTTGGTGCTCATTGGCCACCTCCCGCGCGCTTCTGTATTTCGGGCAGCGGCAGGTAGGGCACCACGCCCGAACCGCTCTTGCCGTCGATGATGACCTTGTTCATACCGCGCAGAACCTGTTCCATGGTCTCCAGATAAATCCGCTTGGTCGTCACGTCCTTGGCCTGGGCGAATTCGCGGTATACCGCCAGGAAGCGGTTGGCGTCACCTTCGGCGCGGGCCACCACTTCCTGCTTGTAGGCTTCCGCCTTCTGGATCATCTGTTCCGCCTCGCCTCGGGCGCGCGGGATGATGTCGTTAGCGTAACCTTCGGCCTCATTGCGCTGGCGCTCCAGGTCGGCGCGGGCGCGCTGGACATCGCGGAAGGAATCGATGACCGCACCCGGCGGATCGACCTTCTGCAATTTAACGTTCTGCACTTCGACGCCGGCCTTGTAGTCGTCGAGGATCTGTTGGGTCAGCTTGCGGGCCTTTTCCTCGATCAGCAGCTTACCCTCTGCCAGCGCCGCGGCAATCGGCGTGTTGCCGACGATCTCGCGCATGGCGCTCTCCGCAACCGCCTTTACGGTCGCTTCGGGACGCTGAACGTTAAAGAGGTAAGCGCCGGCGTCCTTGATCACCCAGAGGATGGTGAAATCGATGTCGACGATGTTTTCGTCGCCGGTCAGCATCAGGCTTTCTTCCGGCACGTCCTGTCGCGAGGTCGAGCGGCTGGAATCGCCGCGGGCTCTAAAGCCGACGTCGATACGGTTGACGCGCGTCACCCGCGGTGTCAGCACGGATTCAATCGGGCTGGGCAAGTGGTAATGCAGGCCCGGCGTGGTGAATTCAACGTACTCCCCGAAGCGCAAAACGATGCCTTGCTGGTCCGCCTCGACGCGGTAAAAACCGCTGGCGGCCCACAGTGCGACCAGGACGAGCAGCACAAGCGCGGCAATCTTGCCGCCGCCGCCGCCGCCCGGCAGGAAGCGTTTGAATTTATCCTGGCTCTGCCGCAGCAGATCTTCCAGATTTGGCGGTTGCTGTCCGCCGGGTCCTTGACCCCATGGGCCGCGGCCACCGCCGCCGCCTTGCCAGCCGCCTCCGCCGCCGCCCTGATTGCTCCATGGCATGGCTCTATCGTCCTCCGTCCCGAATATTAGGAATTAACATAAACCAGCCCCGCTAAAGGGCCAAAATCAGTAGGGTCTTAGAAAGCTTTAAATTCGTCGCCATGCGCGTTATATGACAGCTTGCAGCGGCGCGCAATGAAGCATGGCACGCCTCGGCACGACAATAACCCCCATTCACCCATAAGTCTTTTGTTACTGCCGTCATCGCCCAAGCATATCGGCACTTTTTCGGAGAATTTCAAGAATGTCCACCGTCACCGACGAACAAGTCTGGGAAGCCCTCAACGAAATCAAGGAGCAGGAGTCCGGCAAAAGCGTCGTCGAACTGGGCATGGTCCAAGGCCTGCAGATCAAGGACGGCCACGTCGTATTCAGCATTGAAGTCGATCCGGCGGAAGCGGAGGCGATGGAACCGCTGCGCAAGGCCTGCGAGGATATCGTTTTCGACCTGCCTGGTGTGCTGTCCGCCACCGTGGTCCTTACCGCCGAACGGGGGGGTGAGGCGGAAGCGCCGGCACAAGCCGAGCCGGAACGCCATTCCGGTCAGCAACAACCCGGCGGCATGGAAATCCCGGGCGTCAAATCGATCATCGCCGTGGCCTCCGGCAAAGGCGGCGTCGGCAAGTCGACCGTCGCGGTCAACCTGGCGCTGGGCCTCGCGGCCACGGGCCTCAAGGTCGGCTTGATGGATGCCGACGTCTACGGTCCTTCGCTGCCGCGCATGCTGGGTATCGGCGGCAGTCCGCTGTCGCCCGACGGCAAATACATGATGCCGATGTCAAACTACGGCGTCGAAGCCATGTCCATCGGCTTCCTGGTGCCTGAGGAAACGCCGATGATCTGGCGCGGTCCCATGGTTATGAGCGCGCTGGAACAGATGATGCGGGACGTTAAATGGGGTGATCTGGACGTCCTCGTCTGCGACCTGCCGCCGGGCACGGGCGACGCCCAGCTCACCATGGCGCAGCGCGTGCCGCTGACGGGGGCAGTCGTTGTTTCGACCCCGCAGGACGTGGCGCTCGCCGATGCGCGCAAAGGCATCGCCATGTTCGACAAGGTCAGCGTGCCGACCCTGGGCCTGATCGAGAACATGAGCTATTTCGTCTGCCCCCACTGCGACGAGCGCACCGATATCTTCGGTCACGGCGGCGCCAAGGACGAGGCCGTACGCCAGGGCATCGACTTCCTCGGCGAAATTCCCATCGACCCGCGCCTGCGGGAAACCTCCGACACCGGCACGCCGATCACCGCCAAGGAACCGGACCACCCCGTCTCAGTCGCCTTCAAGGAAATCGCCGAAAAGGTCGCCGAGAAGATCAAGAGCGCCGACGCCGAAGCCGAGGCCGCCGCCCCTAGAATTGTGGTGAGTTAATCCCGTATCTTCTTCGGATGATACTTGTCGGACAACTTGATTCTCCCTTCGTGCGGAGGGTGGCGGTTTCGCTGAACCTGCTCGGCCTGCCGTTCGAGCGGGATCCGCTGTCGACCTGGCAGAACCTCGACGACATGCTAACTGTCAATCCGCTGGGCCTGGTGCCGGCGTTGAAGCTGGATGACGGCGAGGTGCTGGTCGACAGCCAGGCCATCCTCGATCATGTCGACGAAACGATCGGAGCGGAACGGGTACTGATGCCGCCTGGTGGGGCAGCGCGGCGGTCCTGTATCCGCCGTACTACCGTCGCCCTTGGTTTGGCCGACAAGGCTATCGCGTTGCGCGGAGAACTCTATCGGCGGCGCGAGGGGTCGCAGGATCAGGCCGTCATCGACCGGTTGCAGACCCAGATCAATTCGGCGTTGGGCTGGCTTGAACTTTCCTTCCGGGACCGGCCCATGAATGCCGAACAAATCAAACAGGACGACATCACCGCGTCCATCGTGGTCACGTTTTTGAAGAACAAGCCGCCCAAACACTTCGACGCCCGCACCCACGCGGCGCTTGAGCGTTTGAACAAGGCGTGTGAAACAATGGACGCCTTCGAGAAGTCGCCATTTCCGACTGAATAGACAGGCTTAGTCCCTCGCGACTCCACCCCCACCCAACCCTCCCCCATCAAGGGGGAGGGCTTCAAATGGTGGGGCGATATCACAATTTGAGTTCCTTCCCCCCTGGAGGGGGAAGGACAGGATGGGGGGGACAGCAGTTATTATTTTCCCAAGCCCAAGTCACGTGAACAGGATCAATTCATAAGGCTAGATGGTCACCGTCTCCAGCACCAAACGCGCCATATCGCTGAAGCCGCGCTCGCGTTCCTCGGGCGGCAGGTCCTCGCCGGTGATCAGGTGATCGCTGACGCTGAGCACGGCGGCCGCGCGGGCGCCCATGCCGGCAGCCAGGCGGAACAGCAGTGCGGCCTCCATCTCGACGCCCAGGGCGCCGTGCCGGGTCAGAACATCCAAGAATCCGTCCTCGGGCCGATAGAACTGGTCGCCCGAGACGATGGGTCCGGCGTGATAACCGATGCCCAACTCATCGGCCTTGTCGGCCAGTGCCCGCGTGAGCGAAAAGTCCGCCGCCGGCGCATAGTCGATGTCGCCGAAAATCGCCCGGTTGGCGCCGGAATCGGTGGATGAAGCCGTTGCCAGGATCAAATCCCGCACTTTGACCTCGTTACGAAGCGCGCCGCAGGAACCGATGCGGACCAGCGTCTTGGCGCCGAACTCATTGAGCAGTTCGTGGACGTAGATCGCCAGCGACGGCATACCCATGCCGGTGCCCTGGATCGAGACCGGTTTGCCGTTGTAGGTGCCGGTATAGCCGAACATGTTGCGGACGGCGTTGTACTGGACAGCGTCCTCAAGATACGTCTCCGCCACCCACTTGGCGCGCAAGGGATCGCCGGGCAACAGCACGGTCTCGGCGATGTCGCCGGGTTCGGCGGCGATGTGGGGCGTACCCAAGACGTCAGTCCCCGCCTTCCAGTTCGGCCATCAGTTCGCGCCATTCGCGTGGCGACATGCCGCTGTCGGCCTGTTCCACCGTCTCTCCAGCCAGCATGCGGCGCACGACCGCCATGCCTTTTTCCGAGATCGTCGTACCGCCGACGCGGTAGTCCATGAAGGCCTTGTAGGTCGCCGGTACCCATTTCTCGAGGGTTTCCAGCATGGCCTTGGCATAGACGCGGATTTCGTACTGCGCGTGATCATCGGCGCGCAGCGAGAGGAAGTGCAGCAGATTGTGCAAATCCGTTTTCCAGTACCACTGGGTATAGAAATTGAGTGAGAGATTCATGCGCGCGAGCTCCCGCGCAAGGCCCTGGCGGTTCTCGTCCAGTGCGTTGCCCTCGTCATCCTCGTTGAGCATTTCGGCGTAATCGGCATAGGCGCGCTCGGAATCCTCGCGTAGCAACTGGAAGACGCGTTCCGCCTCCTCGCCGACCAATACGTCACCCCGGCCCTGGCGGTTCATGCTCGACTGGGCGGCAAGGTTGTCCGCCGTTGGGATATAAAATTCGTTGTCGAGGATGGAATACCGCGCGGAGTATTCGTTGACGTTGGCGGTACGGTGGCGGATCCACTGGCGGGCGACGAAGATCGGCAGCTTGACGTGGTACTTGATCTCGCACATCTCGAACGGCGTGGTGTGCCGGTGGCGCAGCAGATAGTTCACCAGCCCGGCGTCGTCACGCGTCGACTTGGTACCGCGGCCGTAGGATACCCGGGCGGCTTGCACCACGGCGGCATCGTCGCCCATGTAGTCGATGACGCGGATGAAACCGTGATCAAGCACGGGCATCGCCTGATAGAGAATTTCCTCGAGGCCCGGCGAGACGGCCCGGCGCGTCGGTTGGGTTTCAGCGCGTTGGTCTTCGATTTCTGCAAGTTGTTCGGGGGTGAGACCCATCTGTTGGTACTCCGGCGATGGTGTGGGCGGTGCTAAGCACATTAATATGGAAGAGCCAATATAACGCTCCGGTTTTGGCAACGCCACAACATGTTGTGGGTTGGCTCGTGTTTTCATCTAAATGCTGGTCCAAATCGGCCTGAAACTCCTTTAAATTCAAGCCCGAACACCCTATATTCCGGGCGTCGGGCAACCGACTATGGCGATAAACGGCCTATGGAATAGGCGTTGCGGACCCGGGGGCAGTACCCGGCGCCTCCACCACAAACACTTGCACGGTTTCGATTTAGAATTCCTGCTCGGCGAGTGTTTCTGATGGGGGCGAAACAGGATCGACGTGCGTAGTAAAGATAAGCTTTTCGCCCGGCATGATATCCACCGTTATCGGGTCAATCACAACAAATGCCAATGACAATCGTCAAGCATTTGCGGCAGCGGCCTAACGGCTGATGCCACGGGGTTCGGAGGGCACCTGGCAACAGAAGCCCTCCACTTGACGTTCGCCCGGCCTTTGGCCGGGCGAATTCGTTTTCAGGTCGAATTTCCGAAAATGTGAGTCGACTCAACGGGCGGGCTGATTAGTATGAGGTCTTGAACGACAGCAGCCTCGAATGGCCGACCGAAGCGACAGCGGAACATGACCGACCAAACGACGACCGACCACATGAACTACAACGAGATCGTCGAGCGCGCGCTCAAAGGCGTGGTCCGGGAATCGCTGGAGCGCGTCGCGACAACGGGCCTCCCGGGCGATCATCATTTCTACATCTCGTTTCTCACCGATTACCCTGATGTCGTGCTGCCCGATCACCTGCGGTCGCGCTATCCGGATGAGATAACCATCGTGCTGCAGCACGAGTTTTGGGACATCGAAACCAACGACGAGGGCTTCTCGGTCACCCTGAGTTTCAACAACAAACGCGAATACATCAGCGTGCCCTGGTTCTCGATCACCGGGTTCGCCGACCCGAGCGTGCAGTTCGGCCTGCAGTTCAAGACCCTGGAAGACCGTCCGGGCCAGAGTGACCACAACGCGTTGGCCAACGACATGGCGGAAAACATGATGGCCGATCCAGAAGAAGAGACCATGCAAGCGGGCGGCAATGACCAGGCGCCGGCGTCCGCGGATGTCGTGGAGCTTGACCAGTTCCGTAAGAAATAATGCCGCCGGTGGAATTTCCACCCGTTGCCCCCCTTTTCATCGACTTTCAATCCAACGAGGACGTAATCCGTGTCCGACACAGCCGATATTCCCTATCAAGAGATGTTCCCGCTCAGCCCCCGGGAGACGCCCTGGCGGAAATTAACCGATGACCACGTCTCTACCGTCGAGGTCGACGGTCAAAAGGTGTTGAAGGTGGCGCCGGAAGCGATCGAAATGCTGGCGGAGGTTGCCATGCGGGATATCGCGCATCTCTTCCGGCCGGCCCATCTCGCCCAGCTCAGCGCCATCCTCGACGACCCCGAGGCGTCCGACAACGATCGCTATGTCGCGCTTGAGCTTCTGAAAAACGCCAACGTTTCCGCCGGCATGGTGCTGCCGAGTTGCCAGGACACCGGCACCGCCATCGTCATGGGCAAGAAGGGGCAATACGTCTGGACCGACGGCACGGACGAGGCCGCGCTGTCCCAGGGCATCGCGGCGACGTACACGAAGACCAACTTGCGCTATTCCCAGATGGCGCCTTTGGACATGTACGAGGAGGTCAACACCGGCACCAACCTGCCGGCGCAGATCGACCTCTACGCCACGGCTGGCGATGAGTACAAATTCCTCTTCATCGCCAAAGGCGGCGGGTCGGCCAACAAGACATTCCTCTATCAGCAGACCAAGGCGGTGCTGAACCCCGATAGTCTCGCCGCTTTCCTTGACGAGAAACTCAAGACGCTGGGCACGGCTGCCTGCCCGCCCTATCACCTGGCGGTGGTTATCGGCGGCACCTCAGCGGAGCAGAACCTCAAGACGGTGAAGCTCGCCAGCACCAAGTACCTCGACGAACTGCCGACGAAGGGCAACGAACTGGGCCATGCCTTCCGCGATCTCGACATGGAGGAAACGGTCCACAAGTTGTCGCAACAGAGCGGCATCGGGGCCCAGTTCGGCGGTAAATACTTCTGCCACGATGTCCGGGTCGTGCGGCTGCCGCGCCACGGCGCCTCGGTGCCCATCGGCATCGGCGTCTCGTGCTCGGCCGACCGGCAGATCCACGGCAAGATCACGGCCGACGGCGTCTTTATCGAGCAGTTGGAGACCAATCCCGCCAAGTATCTGCCCGAGGTCGAGGAAGAGGGACTGGGCGGCGACGTCGTCGATATCGATCTCGGCCTGCCCATGAAGGACATCCTGGCCGAACTGACCAAGCACCCCATCAAGACGCGCCTCTGCCTCACGGGGACGTTGATCGTGGCGCGTGACATCGCCCACGCCAAATTGAAGGAGCGCCTGGACGCCGGCGAAGGCTTGCCGCAATACATGCTGGATCACCCGGTCTACTACGCGGGACCGGCCAAGACGCCCGACGGCATGGCCTCGGGTTCGTTCGGCCCGACCACGGCCGGGCGCATGGACAGTTACGTCGACCAGTTTCAGGCTGCCGGCGGCTCCATGGTGATGCTGGCCAAGGGCAACCGCAGCGCACAGGTGCGCGAGGCCTGCCAAAAATACGGCGGATTTTATCTGGGCTCGATCGGCGGCGAAGCGGCCATCCTGGCCCAGGACTGCATCCGCAAGGTCGAGGTCCTGGAGTACCCGGAGCTCGGCATGGAGGCCGTCTGGCGCATCGAGGTGGAAAACTTTCCCGCCTTCATCATCGTCGACGACAAGGGCAACGACTTCTTCAAGGACCTTTAGGCCCGGACGCCATGACGGGCCTGCGCAAGCACTCCATCGTCATTGCCGGGCACCGCACCAGCGTGACGCTTGAAGACGCGTTCTGGCGGGCACTGCGGGACTTTGCCGCTGAAGACGGCCTGTCGGTCAACGACCTGGTGGCCCGCATCGATGAAAACCGGGAGGGAAACCTTTCCAGCGCGCTTCGCGTCTACGTCCTGGAAAGGACTCAAAGCACCGGCTAGCACCAAACCAAGAGTACGCGCGTTACGGGTTCCCCAACCAATATTGGATGTTAAACTGGGGTCTTCTCAACCGCTGAACGTCTTGCTTCCGGGAGCGCATGGCCGATCTCACCCGCATGATCGTCGAATTCGGCGAGAACCTGGCGCTGCTGATCGCGCTCACGTTCCTGTACAGCTTCATAATCCGGAAATTGTCCAATGTACCGGCGCTGCTGAGCACCCTCCTCCAGGGCGCCTTGTTCGGCGGCATTGCGGTCATCGGCATGCAGATACCCATGCACGTGGCCGAAGGCATCATCGTGGACGGCCGCACCGTCATCGTCATGCTGGCAAGTCCGTTTGCCGGGCCGATGGCGGGCGTTGTTGCCGCCGTCATCGTCTCGGGATACCGGTATTACCTTGGCGGAATAGGCGTCACGGCTGGAATCGGCGCGATCGTAACCGCTGCCGCCGTCGGTATCGTATTTGTCCGGTTTTACAGCGGAAAGCCGGGGCTAATCAGGCTCAAGCACCTGCTGGTCATGTCCGCCATCATGACGATCCTGAGTCTTTCCTGGGTATTCGCGCTGCCAAGCGGCATTGATCCCTGGCCGATCCTGCAAAGACTGCTTGTTCCCGTGGGCATCATGTACCCGCTGGCGGCGATCCTGCTCGGGCTCATGTTGGCGCACGAGCATCGGCGCTTGGATCTCGTCGAGGCATTGAAATCCAGCGAAGAAAGGTTCCGCGATTTTTCGCTCTCGGCCTCGGACTGGCTTTGGGAAACCGATGCGGAGGGCCGAATTTGTTGGGAATCGGATGTCAGCGCGGCCCTGGCCGGCAGATCCGTTCAATCCGTCCTGGGCCGAACGCGGGAGGAAATCGCCGGTGAGTTGGCCGGCGAAAACGACTGGTCGCCGTACCGGCGGGCGCTCGAGGAACGCAAGGAGTTCAAGGATTTCGAATACGCCTATCCCGATTTGGAGGGATCGATCCGCTACGCCCGCATCAACGGCAAGCCGCTGTTCGATGATCAGGGCAGGTATCTGGGCCACCGTGGCGTCGCCACGAACATCACCGAAGTCAAGGAAGCCGAGCATTCTCTTCGCCGCGCACAGCGAATAGACGCGGTCGGCAGGCTGACCGGCGGCATCGCCCACGATTTCAACAACCTGTTGGCCGTCATCATCGGGAATGCCGAACTTCTGGGGGATTTTGTCGAGGACAAACCCGAACTTCGGAAATTGGTGGATGCCCAAATATCCGCCGGCGAAAAGGGCGCCTCCCTTACGGATCGTTTACTGGCGTTTTCGCGGCAGCAGGCGCTGTCGCCCCAAACCACCGACATTCCCGAACTTATCGACGGGTTGGAGGACCTCCTGCAACGGTCACTGGGCGAGACGATCCGTTTAGAGGTCCGTCACGAAGCCGGCGTATGGCCCGCCCTGATCGATCCCTCACAATTGGAGCACGCGCTGGTCAATTTGGCCGTGAATGCCAGGGACGCAATGCCGACCGGCGGTCGACTGACCATCGAAACGGGGAATACGGTGCTCGACGACACCTTTGCCGACCAGCATGAGGAGGTCGTACCTGGACCCTATGTCGTCATTTCGGTGAGCGACGACGGCACGGGTATGGATACCGATACCCAGGAACGGGCGTTCGAGCCGTACTATACGACGAAAGACGTCGGCGCCGGCACCGGCCTCGGCCTCAGCATGGTTTACGGCTTCGCCAAGCAGTCCAATGGGCATGTTTCCGTCTATAGCGAAATCGGACAGGGCACGACGGTTCGACTGTTCCTGCCGAGTTCGGACGAGAGCGTCGACACCGGCGCCGTGGCGAAACTGACGGAAGGCGCCCACACCGGACATGAACGGATCCTGGTGGTGGAAGACGACCCGAGCGTGCGGGCCATTCCGGTAAGTATCCTGAGACACCAGGGCTACGAGGTCGTCGAGGCGGCGGACGCCAAGGACGCAATGGAGAAACTCACGAAAGAGCAGCGGTTCGACCTTCTTTTCACCGACGTCATATTGCCCGATGGCGTGGACGGTGTCGCCATCGCGCGCGAGGCAGTGCGGCTTCATCCCGGAATCAAAGTGCTCTACACCACGGGGTATTCTGAGAATGTCGTGGTTCACAGAGGCAAGCTGGACGATGGCATCGACTTGGTCAACAAGCCCTATCGGCGCGCCGATCTGATCGAAAAAATCCGCCGTACGCTCGACGCGGGCTGAGCAGCGAAACCGACCGGCCTCTAATTCCCCAGATTCTTCAGCAAACCCTTGAGGATATCTTCTGGCTTTAGCTTCCGCTGGGGCTGCTGTTGTTGCGGCTGTTGCTGCTGCTGCTGCGGTTGCTGCTGCGGTTGCTGCTGTTGAGGTTGGGACAATCCGGGGAGTATCGCTTCCAATCCCTTGGCCTTCTTCCCGATCAGCTTCCGCACCAGGGTGCCGCCGACGCGCTGGGCGATGAAGTTCTCCAGATCGCGGCTCTTGATGTCGCGCTGGGGATTGTCGAGGGGGCCGCGAAGAACGAGACCGATGGGCGGGGCCTTCGGGTGCTCCGTCAGCCGGAAGGTGCCGGTCATGTCCATGTGCCAACGGGGAAGATCGATTACGGCCCGGCCGGCGCCCGCCCCCGCTTCCATCTCCGCCGCAATGTCGTCGCTGCGCGCCACGCCGTTTTCGATCGTGAAGTTGCCGCCGAGGCGGGCGTACCGGGTCTGGCCACCGCTCATGGTCGACTGTATGAGGCTGAGGAAGTCGACGGTCCGATCCAGCGTCTTCAACCGGTCGCTCAACGTTTTGAGATCGACGCCCTTGGCGACGCCGTTCTCCGCCGCGAACGACAAGCCGCCGGAGAGCTGCGAGATCATGTCACGCTGGCTGTGGCCGGACGAGGCGAATTTGCCGTTCAATCCGACCGAGCCGGTCACCGCGTCGATGCCGGCCGCATCCAGCAGCGTCCGTTGCAGATCGGCGCCGGTCAGCCCGATGGCCATGTTCATCGCCGGAACTTGGTCGTCGCTGAGTTCCGCCGTCAGCTTGACGTCGCCGTCGAACAGCTTGCCGGTCAGCGGCTCGATGCGCAGTACCCCGTCACGCACCGAAGCAATGACCTTCGGATCGGCAAAGCGGTAGGCGCCGTAGATGATTCCTCTCGCCTGGATATCCAACTCCATATCGGCGGTGCGCAGAACGGAAAGATCGATGGGATCCGACGACCAGCGCTCCGTTGCGGCCGGGCTCGCGGCGCCGCCGGTGGACGAAGCGCTACCGCCTGCGCCGTTGCTGCTACGCGGCACGAACAGGTCGACGAGGATCTCGCTGGTGGCCAGACCGGCCGTGATGGCCGGGCGCGGGCCGGAGAAACTGGCGCTGGCCGCGCCTGCAAGAGCCACCGGACCGAAGTTGCCGTCGAGGTTGCCGAGCTTGGCGAGTTCGCCGTTGCCGGCGATATCCGCGCTTAGCTTCAGGCCGCCGAGATTGCTGGCCGCCGGCTGATAGGCGACGCCCAGGCCGTTCAGGAAGCCGACCGCGTCGGGATGACCGGCGCTTATCGCCAGGTTGTATTCCGGTCCCGCCAATGGCGACAGTTTCCCGGCCGCCTTGAACTGCGCCTCGCCCAGACCGATGCCGAGATCGAGGCTCAAGGCCGTGAGGTCGCCGGCGACCGTGCCGTCGATGCGTAGCGGCCCATCCTTGCCGCCCTTGGCCATCTCGAATTCCGGATCGAACACCCGCCAGAGACGGACGTAACTCTTGTTCGCCGCCGCCATGGTCAGGTTGAGGCGCGTCGCCGCGCCCAGCAGGTTGACCTCGCCCTTCAAGGCCGTCGACGTCCGTGCGGCCGTCACATTGAGGTCGAGCCCCAGCCGTTCGGCGTTGCCATCGACCTTACCGCGCGCGCTGACCTTGCCGAGGCGCTCGGCCGGCACCGGCAGCGTCACGCCGGCTAGGCGCGCCAGACCCGAGGCGTTATCCGAGCGGATGTCGACGGTGCCGCTGAGCGCCGGCTTGCCGGTGAGATCGCGGGCCTTACCGGCAAAGGCCACCTGGGCCCCGCCGAGATCGTCGGCCTTGATGCGGCGTACGGTAATTTCACCGGCCAACAGGCCGATGTCGACCAAAGCGCCGCGGATGGGGACGCCGTTCACCGCCAGCTTGCCGACCCCGAGCTTGATGTTGGTGTCGAATGAATTGAGAAGCTCGACGATGTCCTTCGGCAAGACCGTCATATCGGCAGGCTTGGCATCCGGGGTTTTTTCGTCCGTTTTCTCGGCCGGTTCCGTCTCCGCTTTCAGGTAAGCATCGACGCTGAACTGGTCGATTTCGAAGTCCACGCTGAAGGCGGGACGTTCGCGGAATGCGTAAGCCGCCCCGCCCGTCAACTTGGATGAGTCGAGGCGGAAGTCGATGCCGTAGATTTCCAGCAATTGCGGCGTCGCCCGGACGGTCGCCGCCAACGCGGTCTTGCGCAGGCGGTCGGCGGGCACCATGGAAACGTCAGTACCGATCCAGTCGAGCACGCCACGCAGATTGTCGGCGGCAGTGCTGACGTTGCCCTCGAATTTGGGCACGCCTTCAACCGCTTGAACCGTACCGGCGGCATCCACGCGCGCGCCGCCGGGCAACTGGGCGCCGAATTTCTCGATGGTGACGACGCCGCCGGATATGCCCGCCGAGGCCTCGACCTGACGGATGGCGCGGCCGCGGTAGGTAACGGCGTCCACCGTGACGGCAGCGGTGCCGGTGAGGTCGGCCGGTAGGGCAAACGGCTCGGCGGGGGCGGCATCGCCTTCGGGCTTCTTGGCGGGCTTGCCGGTGTCGGCGGCGGCCAGCCAGGCGTCGAGGTCCACGCGGTTGACGTCGAGCGCGAGATCGACGCTCGGCTTGTCCCCGAGCTTGGTGCTCACCGCGCCCGCCGCCGTGGTTTCGCCGAGCTTCAGTTCGAGATTGTTGAGGCCGGCTTCCGTGACATTCGCGCTGACGTCGCCGCGCAGCGCAATCGCCTGGGATAAGCCCGGAAGCGCCGGAACCTCGCCGCCGACGGCGGCCATGACGGCCTCGATGAGCTTTTGGGCATTCTTGGCGTCGACCGAAACGCTGCCCGTCAACGTCCCGTCCGCCGACGGTTTCGACATCGAGCCCTGGAGCGAAACCCGGCCCGCGCCCTTGGCGATGTCCAGGCCGATGGTGAATGCCAGCGGCTTGGCCGCCGCGTACTTGCCGGCGGAGACGTCGAACACCAGCGGCAGGTCGCGGGCCACGAGGCTGCCCTTGGCCTGGTACGGACCCGTGACCGAGGGCACGGCAACCTCGGCCGTCAGGCTGCCGATCTTTTCCTCAAGACCCGTGGTGGCGTCGAAGAAGCTGATTTCGGCTTCTTCAACCAAGACGTTATCGAGGCGCAGTCCCGCCAGGGCGTCGTCCGCCGCGCCGCCGGATGCGGTCGGTTTGCGGCGTGTGTCGGCAGGCCCGCCCAGTTCCCAGTTGGGCCGGCCGTCGGCCAGTACTTCAAGGAAGATGCGCGGGCGCACGATGCGCAGGCTGTCGACCTGGATTTCGCCGCTGAGGAGCGGCATCAGCGCGACCCGGACCTCCAGCGAGCCCAGGGTGACCATGTCGGGCGTCCGCGCGCCGGGCGCGTTGGCCAGGCGTACCGCCGAAACGTTGAGCGCGGGCGCCGGCAGGATGGTCAGGCCGATGTCGCCGTCGATCGCCAGACGCCGCCCGGTGGCTGACTGGACCTGGGCCGTGATGTCGCTCTTGTATTGGTTCCAGTCGAGGAAACCCGGCGCGATCAGCGCCGCCGCGACCGCGACGACGAGCAGGCTAAATATCGTGATCAGCGCTTTCTTCACAGTGGCCCCAATTCTACGGCTCAAATCGATTGTGACAATATCCGGCGACGATTATAGGCTTACCGATACCATGGCCGATATCGTCAACCTAAACAAATTTGCCAAAGCCAAACGTCGCGCCGAAAAAGCCGAAAAAGCGGCCGGGAATCGAGCACGCTTCGGCCGCACCAAGGCGGAGAAAAAGAAGCAAGATGCGGAAGCCGAAAAGCGCCGCCGCGAGCTCGACGGCAAGGCGCTGGAGGACGACCGGCGGGACGAATGAAACGGCGTTAATTAGTCGGCTGCGAACGGGAACGTGACGCCGGCGGTCCTTTTGTTTTTAGCTGTTATACGCATAAAACATATAAGCCATAATTGTATGTATGGACGGTTGCGCCGGGATCACATTTGAGACGCGTTTCGCCTACCTCCTGGAACCAATTACAACTCCCCCTCAAATTATTCGCCTAATCCTTGCATAATGCCGGGCATGGACATCGCCCGGACACAAATCCCCTACCTGCCGCCGGAATGGACGGTGGGCCGCGGCCTCAAGTACGCCGCCAAACTGGCCGCCTTCATCGTCGTGCCCGGCCTGCACCAGATCGCCTGCAACCGCCGGATCCTGGGCGGGCTGCTGATGCTCTGCTATTTCAGCGTTGAATTCGTATCCTCCAACAAACCGATGGAACCGGATTTGGATGCATTCCACCTATTCCTGGTTCACAACAATTTGTTTGTTTTTTTCAACTACCAATTTTCGGAATTATTCCAGATTTTTTCGTGGCTCTTGTTGGCCCTTGACCTAAGAAAGCTGGAAACCAGGAAGCTGAGAGTGAACCTGTTTGTCGGTTTGGCTTGTGCCGCGGGCATTTACTTCGTTCCCCACCATAATCCGCTGTGGATCCAGGTGTATGTCGAACCGCACAACTATGTTTGTCCGCCATTTTGCAAATACGACATTATCGAATACGAGTCGGTTGGCGGAAACAAAGAAAGCTTGTTGGAAGGTGACTACGTTGCGATCGACTATTTCCACTTTGATTTTTATACATCCAAATTGGTGGCAGGCCCGTTGAAGGAGCATTTAATCGTTACAATTGAAGAAGCTTGTGCTGGCTACGGCGACGACAACGAGTTGCAACGAATAAGAAAGAAATCTTGCGAAATCGAGCTACAGGGATATAGCAATGATTTACTTACAATTGGAGGTCCCGATTCCAAATTCAAAAGTAAGAGCGGCGAGAAAATATCGCTGACTTCATATGCAAACATAAATGGGGTGAAACTACGACGAATAGGTAACACCCACGAATATTTCGTATTTACCGATGAACTTACAGACTACTTCGGAAATGCCTTGCTGGTATTTTACAAGTGGACTGGATTTAACCTGTTTGGCCTAACGGAAGGATCAAATCGCTAGAGCACTCGTTTAAGAGGCGAGCGGCCCTATTGGAAAGGAGGAAAAGCAGATGAACAATTTGCCATAAAGCGCAAAATTCAAACGACCAACGAACCGACAATTATCTGATGACCGCCACGAGCGGTCTTTTTTATTTCCCCCAAAGGCAAGGAGAAAGCCAATGACCATAAATGACAATAATCGGTATGGCAGAGACGGCATCTTGCTGCAAATCGCCGAGTTGGAAAGACGCAAGAAAAATGCCGTTAGCCGGCGAATATGGCTGACATCTTTGACAGATCAACTGCGCGATAAATTTTCGGCAATACGCAATCGCTTAAAGAAACTGATAAACCAACCGGAAGGCCCTCCAACAGGTGATCCTGAATATAAAAAATTGTTTGTTGACGAGGCGAATCTCAATGCGACTTTGGCTCGAAAAGAACAAGAACTGAAAGACGTACTTCACCTTATCAAACAACTGGAGTTCGAGATCGAGGCGCTTAATAAAGGTGAGCAAGCCGCGAGCACCGAGGCACAAAGCGATCAAAAATCCGAACTCGCCACGTCAATTTCAGGCGACGAAATAATCCTGGCCTCGCCGGAAAGAGGCAAGAAGGCACCGACAACCCCAACCGATCCCCTGGACCGGAGCATTTTCGGCGAGGCAACGACGAACTCGGCATTGCAGCCAAAAGCGCCCAAGCTCGATGGCGCTGACAACTCGAGCAAACTGAGCGAACTCACGCCCTTCGAATCGGTGTTCGAGCAGCTTCAGCCGGAAGAGAAATCTCTCGACGAAACCCTTTACCCTAAAATGACCTCGCAACGCGATGCCGAAGGATTAGTCCGGCGGCGCAAGGACGGTCAGCCCAAGTCGATGGCGGAAAACCTCTTCCCCAGCAACTTTCCCGAAGACGATTACGATCTGGTGGAAATCGCCTCCATCAAGCCCGCCGCCCCCTGGGATGAGAGCCGCTTCACGCCGGACGGAATGCGCCGCAAAGGGAAGAAGAAGCTGTTCTAGCCTCCACATCAGCCCAAGAAATTCACCTAATCCTTGCATAATGCCGGGCATGGACATCGCCCGGACACAAATCCCCTACCTACCGCCGGACTGGACGGTGGGGCGAAGCCTCAAGTACGCCGCCAAACTGGCCGCCTTCATCGTCGTGCCTGGCCTGCACCAGATTGCATCGAAGCGGCGGATTCTCGGTGGACTACTATTCGTATCCTATGTCGTTGCCGAAGTTTGCAGAGTGCGTGTTCCTGTCGAGTTCACGAGCGAATACTTCGTGCTGCAGGCACTTACGTTTGCGTCGGCGCCAAACATATCCGAAGCAATCAGAGGATATTCTTGGTTGCTGTTGGCGTTTGATGTGAGGAGTGTTGACAAGCGGCCGATAACGCTGAATTCGATGCCGATTATCGCAATCGTGTCCGTAACCTATTTATTTCCTTCGTTCGCCACAAACTTTCCCTACATCCATGTCGTACAAAACAACGCCCTCTGCCCGACATTCTGTCGATACGATATCGTTGAGTACGATTTTTACATTCCGGCCGACGACGATTTGTCGGTGGGTGATCATGTCATTGTTGACGACATCATTAACCGGCAGTATCTGACGACAATTCTTGCCGGCCCGCCCAAGGATGCTTGCAAGGGCGACGAACGGACGGTCGTGGGACTACCTCTCAACAATCCCTATTGTGAAAGCTTCTCGGACCCCCGCTACTGGTATCTGGTACCCGGCGGCCCGACACCGCAGTTTCCCAATGTCGGCGACAGGGGGATATCGATGGTTTCGGAAGATGATGTAGATGGCATTAGGCCAAGAAAAATCGGCAATACCCATCAGTATTTCCTCGTTTCCGAAGGAACTACCGATTATGTGGGCAACGCCTTGTTGATTTTATTCAAATGGACGGGGCTCAACCCATTCGATGCATCCAACTAGTGTCGCTGATGATTCGATTTAACGTTAAACCCAAAGCGGAGGCTCAAACGGAGAGAGTATAACCATCAATTAGAAACAGCCCAAATGCATCCCCCACATCAAACCATCCGAGACCGCCCAGCGCGGTCTTTTTTGTTGAAAGGACAAACTTATGTCGAGAAACCCATCCACTGAACCCGGCAATCCGGAAAATGCGGCTGAAGTAGAGTGGCTAAAAGAAGAGCTTAGAAATCGCCAACTCAAGTCAATCGAGTTGGCAAGAAAGGTGACCTCGCTCAAGAATCAGAAGGAGAAATTGAAAGCGGCAGTTAATCGAACCACGGACGCGGAAGCCGTCATTGAACTTCAGGCAAAACTGGAGAAAATCGAACACCAGTATACGACTGTTTTGAACGAGGCTTTTGCAATTCTGAAAGTAATCAAGGCACTGAAACAGCGCATCCACGATCTTGAGTTAAATTCGGGTAAGCGGAACAAGCCGAATAACAACAACCAGCAGCTTCCGTTCAAATCCGATGACCGGAATAGCGACAAAAAGACCACTTCAAATTCCAGAGCTGATGGAACGATACCAAAGGCATCGGCAGATTCCCTGGACCGGAGCCCATTTGGCGAGGCCACAATGAACTCGGTTTTGCAGCCCAAAGCGTCCAAGCTCGATCGCGCTGACAACTCGAGCAAACTGAGCGAACTCACGCCCTTCGAATCGGTGTTCGAGCAGCTTCAGCCGGAAGAGAAATCTCTCGACGAAATCCTTTACCCTAAAATGACCGCGCAATGCGATGCCGAAGGATTTATGCGGCGGCGCAAGGACGGCCAGCCGAAGTCGATGGCGGAAAACCTCTTCCCCAGCAACTTTCCCGACGACGATTACGATCTGGTGGAAATCGATCCGGTCGGACCCGTCGATCCTCTTGACAACAACCCTTTTGCGCCGGCAGGAATGCGCCGCAAAAGAAAGAAGAAGCGGTTTTAGCCTCCGCTCCCGTCCGCTCCTCCGCACATCCCGCTACGGCGGGTTTTTCTGTGGGCGGAAGGGCTCAGTTCAGCCTGACGATCTTGCCCGGGTTCATGATGTTGTCGGGGTCGAAGGTTTTCTTGAGGTCGCGCATCAGGCTCAGGGCCTCGCCGTGCTCGGCGACGAGGAAATCGATCTTGCCGACGCCGACGCCGTGCTCGCCGGTGCAGGTGCCGTCCAGCGCGATGGCGCGCATCACCAGGCGCTCGTTCAGTTCCTCCGCTTCCTCGATCTCCGCCGGATTGTCGGGGTCAACGAGGATGCCGAGATGGAAATTGCCGTCGCCGACGTGCCCGGCCAGTGGCGCGATCAGGCTGGTTTGCGCGAGGTCTTCCTTGGTTTCGGCGATGCACTCGGCCAGCTTGGAGAGCGGTACGCAGACGTCGGTGGCGATGATGTCGCTGCCGGGTCGGAGGTTCTTGGTGGCGTAGGCGGCATCGTGACGGGCCTGCCAGAGCTTGTTGCGTTCCTCCGTCTTGGTCGTCCACTTGAAGCCGCCGCCGCCGTTTTCGGCGGCCAGCGCCTCGACGAATTCCGCCTGTTCGACGACGCCCGCCTCAGACCCGTGGAATTCCAGGAACAGGGTCGGCTGCACGGGATAGTCGAGGCCCGAATACTTGTTGATGCCGTCCATCTGCACCTCGTCCAGCAATTCAATGCGGGCGACGGGAATGCCGCTTTGGATCGTCATGATCGTCGTGTCGACGGCGCCGCCGATGGTCTCGAAGGAACAGACGGCGGAGGAGATGGCCTCCGGGATGCCGTAGAGCCTGAGCGTGACCTCGGTGATGATGCCGAGCGTGCCCTCGGAGCCGACGAACAGGCGGGTGAGGTCGTAGCCGGCCGAGGACTTCTTGGCCCGCCGCGCCGTCCGGATGATACGCCCGTCGGCCACCACGACGGTGAGCGACAGCACGTTCTCCCGCATGGTGCCGTAGCGCACCGCGTTCGTGCCCGAGGCCCGGGTCGCCGCCATGCCGCCGAGCGAGGCGTCGGCGCCGGGATCGATGGGGAAGAACAAGCCGGTGTCGCGCAGGTGCTCGTTGAGCTGCTTGCGCGTGACGCCGGGCTGGACCCGGACGTCGAGATCCTCGGCGTTGACCTCGAGGATCTGGTTCATGCCCGAGACGTCGATGCAGATGCCGCCGTTGAGCGCCAGGATGTGCCCCTCCAGCGAGGTGCCGGTACCGTAGGGCACGATCGCCGTCTTGTGGCGGGCGCAGATTTTGACGATCTCCGAGACTTCCTCCGTGCTCTCCGCGAACGCAACCGCATCCGGGGCCTGGCCGGCATGGTGGGAGAGGTCGGTGCCATGATGCTCGCGCACCGCCTGGGCGGTCGACAGCCGGTCGCCCAGCAATTCTTTGAGTTCGCCGATGCAGCCTTCGATGCCGATGGCTTCGGATTGCGCGCTCATGTGGTCTGCCCCTCTGTCTATGACGTGGCAGAAAACTAGTGCCGGAGCCCTAATCAGGCAAGGGATTCGCGCCCGTGCGGCTGGGTGAAATCGATATCCGGTCCCTTGGGCACGATGCCGCGCGGATTGCGTTCGACGCTGGGCGAATAGTAGCCGCGCTTGTAAATGTCGAAATCGACGGTCCCGGCGATGCCCGGCGTCTGGTAGAGGTCGCGGGCGTAGGGCCAGAGGTTCGGGTAATCCATGAGACGGCGGATATTGCACTTGAAGGCGCCGTGATAGGCGACGTCGAAGCGCGCAAGCGTCGGAAAGAGCCGCCAGTCGGCCTCCGTTTGATCATCGCCCAAGAGGTAGCGCGAGGCGGACAGGCGCTCGTCCAAGTCATCCAGGGTCGCGAACAGGGGCTCGACCGCCGCGTCGTAGGCCTCCTGGGTGCGGGCGAAGCCGGCGCGGTAAACACCGTTGTTGACGGTGTCGTAAATGCGCGCGTTCAGCGCGTCGATTTCCTCCAGACGGTCCACGGGTGCGAAGTCGGGGGTGTCTTCGGCCAGGCCGGCAAACGCCGAGTTGAGCATGCGGATGATCTCCGCCGATTCATTGCTGACGATGGTGTGGCGCTGCTTGTCCCACAGCACCGGCACCGTCACGCGACCGGTGTAGTCCGCCACTGCCTCAGTGTAGACCTCATGCAGGGCGGATTTGCCCAGGAGGGTGTCCTGATAGCGATTGTCCCCTTCATCGAAGATCCAGCCCTGGTCGTTTCGCCGCGGCGCGACGCGGGAGATGGAAATGACCTCCTCAAGCTTCTTGAGAATGCGGAAGATCACCGCCCGGTGCGCCCAGGGGCAGTTGACGGCCACGTAGAGATGGTAGCGGCCGGCCTCCGCCATGAAGCCGCCCTCGCCCGACGGACCCGGCGCGCCGTCTGGCGTCACCCAGTTCCGAATGATGGTATCGGCCCGCACGAAGGCGCCCGACGAATCGGTCTGGATCGTGTCATCCTGCCAGATACCGCCCACCAATTTACCCATCGAATACTCCCCTTGATCTAAGTCATCCGTTTAAAGAGGTTCAGGCGACAATAGCCGAATAGTTGTGTATAATAATTATCGGTCGCAGTTAGTGGTGACCTGATACAACAATAAAAACGCGCAACATCAGCGTCACTTTTTGGTGTGCGACCTCTCGGACCAGCGGTTCAGGAGGCATGTTATGGCAGTCGAGAAGCCAATCTCCGTAGCAGACGCTTACAGTTCGGTACAACCAAAAATCCGCGACGTCGGCACGAACGACGTCATCAACGCCTTGAGCAAGGGCATCGCCGACTTCAACGCGATGCCGACGCATTTGTTCTTCCTCGCCATCGTCTACCCCATTCTGATGCTTGTCATCGCGCGGCTCTATGCGGGGTACGACGTTTTACCGCTCGTCTTTCCCCTGATCGCCGGTTCGACCCTGTTGGGTCCGGCGGCCGCGACGGGGATGTACGAGCTCAGCCGGCGCCGTGAATTCGATTTGGATATTTCCCGCCGGCACGCATTCGATCCCTTGAAATTCCACGCCATCAGATCGATCGCGCTGTTGGGCGTGGTTCAACTGGTCATCTACATTCTTTGGATGGGCGCAGCCTATTCCATTTACAACCAGATCTTCGGCGCCGTGATCCCGGAATCCCTGGAGGCATTCGCCATTCAGGTGTTCTTCACGGTGGAGGGCTGGCAACTCATCGTCATCGGTAGCGGAGTGGGCTTCCTGTTTGCTGCGGCCGTTTTGACCATCAGCGTCGTCTCCTTCCCCATGCTGTTGCATCGGGATTGCGGCATCTTTATCGCGGTTCAAACCTCCATCCAGGTGGTGGCGAAAAATCCCAAGACCATGTTCGTCTGGGGCGCCATCGTGGTGAGCGGTTTGTTCCTCGGCGCCGTGCCGTTCTTCGTCGGCCTCGCCATCGTGATGCCGATCCTCGGGCACGCCACCTGGCATCTTTACAGGGCGACCGTGGAAGACGACTGACAACGACAAAAACAAGAAAAGGGGCAGGTCGTCGGACCTGCCCCTTCTTTTTTGTATTTGACCCGGTCGTCAAGCGCCGCCGTCGAAGAAGATGTCCCGGGTGAGGAAGGTGTAGTCGGATTCGTAGACCATTAGGGCGACGAACACCAAAAGCACCAGGGGCGGCCCCAGGATGGCGTATTTGATGGCCAGACGCTCCCAGTTCATGTGCATGAACACGGCAACAATGAAGCCGGCCTTCACCATCATGAAGATCAGGATCAGGCTCCAGCGCAGCATGCCTTCAAGATGGTAGTAGTCGACCAGGTAGGAGAACAGGCTGAGTATGAACAGCAGTCCCCAGATGTAGAGATAGACCTTGATCGGATGTTGTTGTCCTTCGTCGCCTGACATATTCCCCTCCTACCAAAGATAGAAAAACGCGAAAATGAAGACCCAGACGAGATCGACGAAGTGCCAGTAGAGGCCCATGATCTCGACCGCCTCGTAGTCGCTCTTGCGACTAGTAAAGAAGCCGCGGTCCCCCCTATCGAAGTCTCCCCGCCAAACCTTGCGGGCGATGATCAACAGGAAGATTACGCCGACCGAGACATGGAAGCCGTGGAACCCAGTGATCATGAAGAAAGTGGAACCGAACTGCGCTGCGCCCATTGGGTTGCCCCAGGGCCGCACGCCATCTTCGATCAGCTTGCTCCACTCGAAGGCCTGCATGCCGACGAAGGTGGCGCCGAAAATCGCCGTCACGATGATCAGAATGGCGGTCATTTTCCGGTCCTTGCGGTAGCCGTAATTGACGGCCATGGCCATGGTGCCGCTCGAACTGATCAGGATGAACGTCATGATGGCGATCAGGATCAGCGGAATGGGCTCGCCGCCGAACGACAGCGCAAAGACCTCGCTGGGATTGGGCCAGGGAACCGTCGTCGACATGCGCACCGTCATGTAGCTCAGCAGGAAACAGCTGAATATGAAGGTATCGCTGAGGAGGAAGATCCACATCATGGCCTTGCCCCAGGGGACGTTCTTGAACGCCCGCTGGTCGGACGACCAGTCGTCGACGACGCCGGTCCAGCCTTCGGCCAGAGCGGTTGGGTTACCAGTCGGTGTCGAGGTTTGCTCTGACATGCTTCCCGATCCTTTTTGTTTTCTTACAAAAATCTCAAGTGAACAAAAGCAACGCGAACAAAACGAGCCACACGATCAACAGGAAATGCCAATACGCCGCGCAAAGCCTGAGCGCCGTTCCCAGACGCTCAGGCTGCGCGCCCCCCCATAGTTTGAAGCCGAGGTTCACCAATACCGCCAATCCGCCCAGCACATGGACGGCATGGGCGCCCGTGAGCATGTAGAAAAAGGCGTTGGCCGGATTGGCTGAGGCGTAATACCCCAAGCCCAAGAGCTGCATCCAAACCACCAACTGACCGATGACGAATGCGAACCCAAGTCCCGCGCCAAGCATCACCGGCTTTCTCACCGCCAGAGCGCCGCGATCGAGACGCTTGGCCGCCCTGTTCAAGGCAAGGCTGCTGACTAGCAGGAAGGCCGTGTTCAGCCACAGAAGCCACGGTTCCGGCACGGCACGCCAATCCCCGATCACCAGCCGGTCGGCGTAGGCCCCGACCATCAGGGTGAAGAGGAAACCGATAACCACGAGGAAGATCCGGAAACCGAGCGTCGAACGGGGCAGCGGGATCAGCGGCCCGTCCTTCAGCTCGCTGGCCGGTTCATCCAGCCAGGGCTTCTTCATGACTTCGGAGAAGAAGATCACGCACTGCCCTCCTGTTCGGCCTGGCCGCCGGGCGGATCCACGTAGACCACCTCATTGGGCGCCACGTTTTGCGGAATGAAGTCGTCCTTGGCGCCCGGAACGGAGAAGTCATAGGGCCAGCGGTAGACGACGGGCAGATCGTCAAAATTGCCGTGGCCCGGCGGCACCTCGGGTGTCTGCCACTCCAGCGAACAGGCGTCCCAAGGATTGCGTTTGGCGACCTCGCCCTTGGTCAGGCTGACGAGGATGTTGTAGATGAAGACGATCTGCGCCGCGCCGACCAGAAGCGCCACCACGGTGATGAAAGCATTGAGATCCTGGGCAGACTGGGGAATGAACTCGGTCTCGCCGATCTCGAAATAGCGCCTTGGCACGCCGAGCAGGCCCAGATAGTGGATGGGCAGGAAGATCACGTAGGATCCGACGAACGTCACCCAGAAATGGAATTGACCCATGCCCTCGTGCAGCATGCGGCCGGTCATCAACGGATACCAGTGGTAGATGGCCCCGAAGATCACAAGGATGGGCGCCACGCCCATGACCATGTGGAAGTGCGCCACCACGAACATGGTGTCCGACAATGGCACGTCGACCACCACGTTGCCGAGGAACAGGCCGGTGATGCCGCCGTTGACGAAGGTGACGATGAAGGCGAGCGCAAACAGCATGGGCAGCGTCAGCCGGATGTTGGCGTGCCACAAGGTCAGCACCCAGTTGTACACCTTGATGGCCGTCGGGACGGCAATGATCAACGTCGTCGTGGCGAAGAAGAAACCGAAGTACGGGTTCATGCCGCTGACGTACATGTGGTGGGCCCAGACGATGAAGCTGAGGCCGCCGATGATCACGATGGCCCAGACCATCATGCGATAGCCGAAGATGTTCTTCCGCGCGTGCACGCTCAACAGATCGGAGACGATACCGAAGGCCGGCAGGGCGACGATGTAGACCTCGGGGTGGCCAAAGAACCAGAAGAGATGCTGAAACAGCACGGGACTGCCGCCCGCCGTGGTCATGCGTTCGCCGAACTCGACGATAGCCGGCATGAAAAAGCTGGTGCCCAGCAATTTGTCGAAGGTCATCATGACGGCGCCGACGAACAAGGCCGGGAAGGCCAACAGCGCCAGCACCGTGGCCGTGAAAATGCCCCAGATGGTCAGCGGCATGCGCATCAGGGTCATGCCGCGGGTGCGGCCTTGCAGAACGGTCACGACATAGTTCAGGCCGCCCATCGTGAAGCCGATGATGAAGAAGGACAGCGACACCAGCATCAAAATAATGCCGCCGTTGTGGCCGGGCGTGCCCGACGTTATCGCTTGCGGCGGGTATAAGGTCCAGCCGGCGCCGGTCGGCCCGCCGGGGACGAACCAGCTCGCCACAAGGATGACGACGGCCAGCAGATAGACCCAGTAACTCAACATGTTGACGTAGGGGAACACCATGTCGCGCGCCCCCACCATGAGCGGAATCAGGTAATTGCCAAATCCCCCCAGGAACAGCGCCGTCAGCAGGTAAATCACCATGATCATGCCGTGCATGGTGATGAACTGGTAGTAGTCCTCTGAAGCGATGAAATCGAAGGTCTCGGGGAAACCCAACTGCAGCCGCATCAGCCACGACAGCACCAGCCCGACGAGGCCGATGGCGATCGCCGTTCCGGAATACTGGATAGCGATGACCTTTGCGTCCTGACTGAAGACGTATTTCGTGATGAACGATTTGGGATGATACAGCTCGACGTCCGGCACCTCGGCGGGCGGTACGTAGGTGGTGTCTTCACGCGTAATCTCGGCCATCAAATTACCCTCTTCGTGTCACTTGCGCGCGCTTCCCTGGACGGAACGCCGGCGCGGTATTCCCCATAACGATCGGCTATTCGGAATGCTGTGTTTCTTTTTTCAGCACGACCTTCTGCGCCACCGCCCGTCGGTCGGCGGCCTCCTTCATGCTTTGGGCAAATGTCGTCTGCTCGGCCAACCAGGCTTCGTGATCGGCCGCGGTATCCACGACGACCTTTCCCCGCATGGCGTGATGGCCGGTGCCGCATAGCTCGGCGCAAAGTATTTCGAACGAGCCTGTCCGTGTGGGCTCAAGCCAGAAATAGGTGACCATGCCCGGCACCATGTCCATCTTGGCCCTGAACTGCGGCACGTAGAAATCGTGCAGCACGTCGATCGAGCGCAAGAGAAACTTGACCGGCTTGCCCATGGCGATGTGAAGATCGTCGCCTTCAACCAGGACGTCGTCCTGTCCGGCTGGATCATCCGGCTTGATGCCGAACGGGTTGTCATCGGTAATGTGCGATATGTCCGTTGTGCCGAGCTTGCCGTCCTTCCCGGGGAAGCGGTAGCTCCAATCCCACTGTTTTCCCACGACCTCGAATTCGACGGCCTCATCCGGCACAACCACGTACTGGTTCCAGACGAACAGGCCCGGCGTCAACATACCGACCACACCGAGTGCGGTGACGACCGTCAGCCAGACTTCCAGTTTTGTATTTTCGGGCTCGTAGGCTGCGCGCCGGTCTTCCCTATGCCGGAAGCGGTAAACGCAGTACGCCATGAAGAGGACGACGGCTATAAATACGACGCCGGTAATCCAAAACGTCAAATTTATCGTGTCGTCGATATATCCCCAATTCGACGCAATCGGCGTCCACCACCAGGGACTTACGATATGAAAGACAACGGTACCAACAGCCACCAGCAACAATACGATCGCAATACCCATCGTCTACTCACCCCCCGTGCTCGAATAAAAAGCCAAAGACTGAATAACTGGTACAAACTGAACGTAAGCTTTAAGCGGACCGCGCCACGCTTTACCGGCATGCCTCCCGGAGGACTCTAGGCCTCCCATGCCGCCCTCACCGGAAATTCCGGTGGAAACTCCAACTGGGCAGAAAATTATTAACACGATTAAGAAGCAATTGCACCCATTCGGTGCAATTAGCTCGCATTATCAGGAATCCCCCAGGCTATTCGCTGCCGACCTCCCGATCGTGCAAAAACTTCCGCCACTTGGCCCGGGCAATGAGGTAAAGCGCAAAAGCAGCGACCGCGCCGAACACCACCAGCGGCAGCATGCCGCCGACATATTCGTCGTTGACGACCGCGTGTGCGGGGCCGGACAGAAGAAACATGGCGGTCTCCACCAAATCGTTCCTGGATCAATTCTAATCCATTTTGCCGGTTTGGCGAGTGCGGGATAAGCCGGCCCGCGAAACGCAGGCATTCATTGCCTTCCAGCGGACCTCAGGATTTTACGCCCTCTAGAATGTATTCAGAGTAGGCTGCGACAATGTCGGAAAGCTCCAGGTCGGCATAACGGTCGTACCAGGCCGGTACCGCATTGCACATCCCTAGCAGAGCCAAGGTTGCGAGGCGGCAGTCGAGGTTTCTTCGAAATCTGCCTTCCCGCACGCCCTCCTCGAACAACTCCCGCATTGCTTCCTCGTACCTTTTTGCCAGGTGCGCCACGCGCTTGCGATCCTCGCCCGTCAGATGCCGGCGTTCATTCTGGAATACTTGAACATAATTCCGACGATCACCAATCGGTAAAAGATGCCCTGCTACGGCCTGTCTTATTTTCTCGTCAGCGGTCGAGCCCGAGCGCGAAATGTCCTGCAAATTTTCCAGAAAACCCGCCACGCCAATGCGACAGACTTCGGCCAGCGCCGCATCTTTCGATTTGAAATAGTAGTAGACCCCGGCTTGCTGAATGCCGAGGCAATCCGCAATGTCCTTGGTGCTTGCGCCGTGAAAACCCTTGTTGGCAAAGACTTCCGCTGCGGCATCGAGGATTTCGGCGGTGCGTTTGCGGGGCGATGGTTTTTTTAACAATTTATAGCTCTATAAAATTTTATTGACTTATAAAATTTAGCCAAGGATAATCGCTTCATCAACCGAGAAATCAGGGAGGGGGTAATGGCGTCACCAGCAGCCGCGCTTCAGGATCATGATCGGAACTCGAATTTCCGGGAACTCGACATCGATCCTTTCAGCGACGAATTCCTGTCCGATCCGTATCCGTTCCATGAGGAAATGCGCGAGGCCGGACCCGTATTCCGACTGAGTAAGTACGATCTCTGGGCGTCGGCCCGCTTCGAGGAATGCGGCGCCGTCCTGAAGGATTTTGAGACATTTTGTTCGTCCGCCGGCGTCGGGCTGGCCAACTTCAAGACCGAGGAACCGTTCCGCCCGCCCAGCCTGGTTTTGGAAGCCGATCCGCCGAACCATACCCGCGCCCGCACCGTGCTCGCCCGGGCAATGTCGCAGAAATCGGTGGCGGCGCTGCAGGACCAGTTCGAAAAGGACGCCGATACGCTGATTGACGGGCTGCTTGAGCGCGGTACCGTCGATGGCGTGGCGGACATTGCTGTCGCCTATCCGCTGAAGGTCTTTCCGGACGCCGTCGGCCTCAGCGAGGAAGGCCGCGAGAACCTGCTGACCTACGGCAATCTGGTCTTTAACATCTTCGGGCCCAACAACCATCTCCGGCAGGACGCGCTCAACATATCGTCTGAAGTCCACGACTGGATCATGAGCCATTGTGAACGCGCGGCCCTGAAGCCCGGCGGCATCGGCAGCATGATCTATTCGGCGGCCGACAGCGGTGATGTGACTGAAGAGGAAGCCGGTTTACTGGTGCGGTCGCTGCTGACGGCGGGGATCGACACCACGGTTGCCGGTATCGGCAACGCCCTTCTTTGCTTTGCCGAGCACCCGGAGCAATGGCAACTCCTGCGCCAGGACCCGCATCGCGCCGCTCATGCGTTTGAGGAAGTGCTGCGTTACGAATCACCCGTCCAAACCTTCTTCCGCACGACCTCCAAGGCGATGGACTTGTCGGGCGTCGAGATGGGCCCGGATGAAAAAATCCTGCTGTTCCTCGGCGCCGGCAACCGGGACGGCCGCCAGTTCGACCGGGCGACGACCTTCGATATTGCCCGCCCGCCGTCCGCCCACCTTTCATTCGGCACGGGCATTCACCGTTGCGTCGGCCAGCGGGTGGCCCAGATGGAAGGCGAGATCATTCTGCGCAAGCTGGCGGAGCGGGTGGAGAGATTGGAGCCTGCCGGTCCCACGACGCGGCGCCTCAACAATACGCTCCGGACGCTTGAGACATTGCCCTTGCGATTGATGCCTGCCTAGCGAGATTGGTCCCCGGGCCGGCTGTTCGGTCCCGGTTCGTCCAACCCAACTGGGGGAGCGCGCCGCCGCTCCCCTTTTTCTTTGGCTCGACAATCACCATGTGTGGAACGGCCGGCGATGCTGGCCCGGTCAAGCGGTTTGAGCCACAGGGAAACCCGCCCAATTGACCGATTGAATATCAACCGGGATAATTGAACTTAGGATTTCATTTATCAAATTCGCAGCGCCCATTCCCCCTGCCATCGAGAACCATCAGGTTAACGGCCCGAAAGGGCGCACAAGTACCAGCGCGGAACCCCCCGCCCGTCGCAAAGGACCAGTTATGAATACCAGTACCGACATCCTGTTCGAACCCTTCACTGTCAAGGGTGTCACCCTGCCCAACCGCATCGTCATGGCCCCCATGACTCGGCGCAAGAGCCCCGGCAACGTGCCCGGCGAGGACGTTGCGGCGTACTACCGGCGGCGGGCCGAGGGCGGCGTTGGCCTGATCATTACCGAGGGAACCTTCATCAATCACAAGGCGGCCAACGGCTACGACAGCGTACCCGACATCTACAGCGAAGAAGCCCTGGCCGGTTGGAAACGGGTGGTCGAGGAAACCCACGCCGGCGGCGCAAAGATCATCCCGCAGATCTGGCACGTCGGCGCCCAGCGCCTGAAAGGCGTCGAGCCCGACCGTGAGGTTCCGGGCTACGCGCCATCCGCCGTTGCCACCGGCGACCGGGAGGTGCCGGTCGAAATGAGTCTGGATGACATTCGCGACTGTATCGCTGCCTTCGCCGAAGCAGCCGTCAACGCCCAAAAGGTCGGCTTCGACGGGGTCGAGATCCACGGCGCGCACGGTTACCTGATCGACCAGTTTTTTTGGGAACGCTCCAACCAGCGCACCGACGAATACGGCGGCAGCTTCGACAACCGCAACCGCTTCGCCAAGGAAGTTGTCGAGGCGATCCGCGAGGCCGTGGGGCCGGACTTCATGATCGTCTTCCGCTTTTCGCAATGGAAGATCGACGACTACAAGACCAAGATCGCAAAGACGCCCGAGGAACTCGAACGCCTGCTCAAGACCCTCGCGGATGCCGGCGTCGATGTCTTCCACTGTTCGACGCGGCGGTTCTGGCAGCCCGAATTCGAAGGCTCCGACCTCAATCTCGCCGGTTGGGCCAAGAAGCTTTCCGGAAAGCCCGTCATCACGGTCGGCAGCATCGGCCTCGAAGATCCCTCCTGGGAGGGCGCCAAATCAACCGACGTCGACGAGTTGGTGAAACGCATGGGAGCGGGTGAATTCGACCTCGCCGCCGTCGGCCGGCAGTTGCTGTCCGAACCGCAATGGCCCATCAAGATCCGTGAAGGACGGCTTGGCGAAATCGAACCCTATTCCAAGGCGTCGTTGAGCGGCCTGAGGTAGGATTGGCGGCGCCGGCAAATCCTCAGCCTCGAAACCCGCCGCCGGGCCGGCGGCGGCCGCCACCCCACCACGGCCGGTGGCTTTGGCTGATCCTGGCGCTGGCTTTCGGCCTCGGCATTTGGCTGCTGATGAAGTACTTTCCCGGCGGGCTCGACTCCGAAGGGGAATGGATGGAACTGACGCGGCTGGTGGCGATCCTCGCCCTGGTCTCGAGCGCGCTGCTGTTCACCCGCAAGATCAAGGTCGGCGATGCCGTCAGAAACATATCGATTTGGCTCGGCCTGGCCGCCCTCCTGGTCCTCGGCTACGCCTATCAGGACGAATTCCGCAACATCGGACGGCGGATCGGCGGGGAGCTCGCGCCGGGATATGGCCAGACGGCGGGGAACCGCAGCCTTATGATAACCAAGAGCGCGGACGGACATTTCAATGTCGTCGGCAGTGCCAATGGGATGCGCCTCAGTTTCCTGATCGACACGGGTGCCACCAGCATCATCCTTAGCCCGGCCGACGCCAGCCGCATCGGCATCGACCTTTCGACGCTGCGCTACACCACCATAACCCAGACGGCCAACGGCCTGGGGCGCAGTGCGCCTTACCGTCTCGAGGAGTTGTCTGTCGGACCCCTTACGTTCCGCGATGTGCGCGTGTCCATCAACCAGGCCGACATGAGTGGTTCGATCCTCGGCATGTCGTTCCTGGACCGCCTGAATTCCTATGAGGTTCGCGGCCGGCAGCTTATATTGCGGTACTGATTTCCCTCCCACCGCAACGGATACACCGCATGACTTCACCGCTTAATATCCACGAGGAATCCGTTCGACCGGAATGGATCGACTACAACGGCCACATGAACGTGGCCTATTACGTTCTGGCCTTCGATCACGCGACGGACGGCTTGCTCGATTATCTGGATATCGGCGAGGCCTACATCAAGGAAACCAACAATTCGTACTTCATCCTGGAGAACCACGTGAATTACCTGCAGGAGGTTACCGAAGGCGAGCCGCTGACGTTCACCTTGCAGATGCTGGACCACGACGAAAAGCGCCTGCACTACTTCACCCGCATGTATCACGGCGAAAAGGGTTTCCTGGCCGCCACGTACGAGGCTTTGGGCATGCATATCGACATGGATGCGCGCCGCTCGGCGGCCATGCCCGAAGCCACCTACGAGCGGTTGGCCGCCCTGAAGGCGGAGCATGCGGCCCTGCCCTGGCCCGAGCAGGCCGGCAGGATCATGGGGATCCGCCGCAAATAACTTTCGCAAGCACCAACTAACTTCAACGCGGGGCTTGGTTTTTTGGGCCTATAGGTCTTACAGTCGGGGGTATGACAAGCCCGATAAGAACAAGAACGCGCTTGATCGCCGCCGCGCTGATGGCCGGCGGAACCTGGCTTGGCGTACAACCGGCCCAAGCCGCCTGCACCGACCCGGCCCGGCCCGGCGTCGATTGGAAGCGCTGCTATTTCGACGAGCGCAACTTTGTCGGCGTCGACCTCAGCGGCGCCCAGTTGCGGGACACGCGCTTCGCCCGTGCCAATCTCAGCAATTCCAATCTCAGCAAGGCGCACGCCCACCGCGCCAAATTCGTCACCGCCATCCTCAAGGGCATCAAGTTCGACGGCGCGCGCGTAACCGAGGTCGATTTCACCAAGGCCGACCTGACCGGCGCCTCCTTCCGCAAGGCCGATTTGCGGCGTTCGCGCTTCTTCCGCTCCATCCTGCGCGGCGCGGACCTGACGGGGGCCAAACTGAACGGCGCCGACATGCTGAACGCCGATCTTTCCGGCGCAACCTGGATCGACGGCAAGACCATCTGCGCCGAGGGTTCTCTCGGCCAATGTAACTAGGGCTTTCTCTTGAAACGGCCGCCCCGCTTCGCGCGTTTGAGGCTGCGCTGGCGGCATTTGGCGCGTAACGACCAGGTCGTGCTGTCGGTGCTGGCGGTGATCGCGGGCGCCGCCGTGGCCTACGGCACCATCGGCTTCCGCTGGCTGATCGGGGTAATCCAGTTGGGCTATTTCGGCACCGCTGAGGAGAAGCTTTATTCCTTTGCCGCGGCCTTGCCGTGGTGGCAGATCCTGCTGGCGCCTGCGGCCGGCGGGCTGTTCGTCGGCCTGTTCCTGAAGTACGTCATGCCCGGAGGACGACCCGTCGGCGTCGCCCACGTCATCGAAGCCGGCGCTCTGCGCGGCGGCCGCATGTCGCTGAACCAGGGTCTGGGCGCCGCGCTGGTGTCGGCCGTGACGCTGGGTTCGGGCGGCAGCGCCGGCCGCGAGGGCCCGATGGTTCATTTCGGCGCGGCCATCGCCTCCTACATCGCCAAGCGCACGCACCTCAGCCCGTCGCTGTCGCTGACCCTGCTGGGCTGCGGCGTCGCCAGCGGCGTGGCCGCCTCCTTCAACGCGCCCATCGCCGGCGTGTTCTTCGCCCTCGAGGTGGTGATCGGGCACTACGCGCTCCATGCCTTTTCGCCCATCGTCATCGCCTCGGTGGTCGGTACCATCGTCTCGCGCGCGCACTTGGGCGACTTCCCGGCGTTTGTCGTGCCGATCCATGATCCGGTCAACATCACCGAATATCCGGCCTTCCTGCTGCTCGGCCTGACCTGCGCCGTCGTCGCCTGGATCATGCTGCGCGCCATCGCGGCGGTCGAAACGGGGTTCGAGCGGACGCCGCTGCCGGTGTGGGCCCGTCCCGCCGTCGGCGGCTTGGCGGTGGGCGCCATCGCCATCGTCTTCCCCCAAGTCCTGGGCGTCGGCTATGAGGCGACCGATATCGCCCTGCATGCGGGCTTCTCCTTCACGCTGCTGATCGGACTGATCTTCGCCAAAACCGCGGCGACGGCCCTGACGCTCGGCGCCGGCTTCGGCGGCGGTATCTTCAGTCCGGGTCTGTTCGTCGGCGCCATGACCGGCGGCGCGTTCGGCATCGTGGCGGCGGCGGTGTTTCCCGATCAGGCCTCCAACGCAGGGCTCTACGCCATGGTCGGCATGGGTGCGGTGGCGGCGCCCGTTCTGGGCGCACCAATTTCGACCATCTTGATCGTCTTCGAGTTGACAGGCGATTATTCCATGACCATCGCTGCCATGATCGCGGTCTCGGTCGCCAGCGTCACCATGCAGCAGGTATTCGGCGGCCAGTCCTTCTTCTCCTGGCAACTCGAGCGGCGGGGGCTTGATCTCGGCGGCGGGCGCGCCCGCCGCGTCCTCGCCCGCACGCGCGCCGCCGACCTGATGAGCGGCGATTTCCACACCGTCCCCGAAGGCATCACCATCGACCATATCCGCGCCACCCTGCAGGCGGCGCCCGAGGACCACATCTTCGTCGTCGATGTTGACGAGCGCCTGATCGGCAGCCTGAGCTTCACCGACATCAAGGACGTGGCGTTCGAATCCGGGCTCGATCACCTGATCAACGCCCGCGACGCCGCCCGCCCCAACCCGGCCTACATCGTTTCCGACGAAAGCCTGGAGAGGGCCTTGGCAATGATGGATTCGTCAGGCCTGGCCTACGTCCCGGTCGTCGACAGCGAGGAGACCCGCCGCGTCGTCGGCATCCTGCACCACCGCCGCGTCCTGGCCGAATACAACAAGGTCCTGATCGAGGTGCACGCAGAGGAACACGGCGAAAAAACGCGGTAGACCGGAAGGGCGAATTTATGGGGTAACTCCCCCCTTACCCGCCTGCCCCACCGTGCTATATACCTCTTCGACCATGTCAGATCCTTTCGACCTTTCCACCCAACTGCCCGACGAGGCGCCCCGGGGACCAGCCGCGCCGGCGGGGCCGCCGCCCTATCTCGACGCCCTCAACGAGGTGCAGCGCGAGGCCGTGGAGGCGCTCGACGGGCCCGTTTTGGTGCTGGCGGGGGCCGGCACGGGCAAGACCCGCGTGCTGACAACGCGCCTTGCGCACATCCTCTATCAGCACCGTGCCCGGCCCTTCGAGATCCTGGCGGTGACCTTCACCAACAAGGCCTCGCGCGAGATGAAAAGCCGGGTCGAGGTGGCGCTGAACCAGCCGGTCGAGGCGCTCTGGCTCGGTACATTCCACGCCATGGGCGTGCGCATCCTGCGCCGCCACGCCGAGCTCGTCGGTCTCAAGCCCAACTTCACGATTCTCGATCGCGACGACCAGCTCAGGCTGCTAAAGCAGGTCATCGAGGCCGCCGGACTGGAGGAGAAGAAGTTTCCGGCCCGCAACCTCGCCGCCATGATCGACCGCTGGAAGGACCGCGGCTTGACGCCGGACAAGATCGGCGCCCACGACGCCGGCGATTTTTTCAACGGCAAGGGACACGAACTCTACGAGGCCTACCAACTTCGACTGCAGTCGCTCAACGCCGCCGATTTCGGTGACCTCCTGCTGCACTGCCTGACCATCTTCCAGAGCCATCCTGATGTCCTGGCGGACTACCAGCAGCGCTTCCGCTACATCCTGGTGGACGAATACCAGGACGCCAACGTCGCCCAGTATCTTTGGCTCAGATTGTTGGCGCAGAAGCACAAGAACATCTGCTGCGTCGGCGACGACGACCAGTCGATCTACGGCTGGCGCGGGGCGGAGGTCGGCAACATCCTGCGCTTCGAGAAGGATTTCCCCGGCGCCCGGGTCATTCGCCTGGAACAGAACTACCGCTCCACCCCGCACATCCTGGCTGCCGCCTCGGGCATCATCGCCAAAAACGACGGACGGCTCGGCAAGACGCTGTGGACCGACGTCAACGAAGGCGAGAAGGTGCGCGTGCGGGGCGTCTGGGACGGCCAGGAGGAGGCCCGCATCATTGGCGAGGAAGTGGAGGTCCTGCAGGGCCGAGACGTGTCGCTGAACGAGATGGCGATCCTGGTGCGCGCCAGCTTTCAGACCCGTGAGTTCGAGGAACGCTTCATCACCCTCGGCGTGCCCTACCGTGTGATCGGCGGCTTGCGCTTCTACGAGCATCGCGAGATCCGCGACGCCATTGCCTACCTCCGGGTGCTGGTCCAGCCCGACGACGACCTGGCGTTCGAACGCATCTTCAATGTGCCCCGACGCGGCCTGGGCAAGGTCGCGCTGCAGGCCGTACACCAGATGGCGCGGGCCGGCGGCATGCCCATGATGCGGGCGGCGGCGGAACTGGTGACGACGGACGAGTTGAAACCCCAGGCGCGACGCAGCCTTGGCCAACTGCTTGAGTCCTTCGACCGCTGGCGGCGCATCCGCAGCGATCTGCCGCATCCCGAACTTGTCGAAACGGTGCTGGAGGAGAGCGGTTACACCGCCATGTGGCAGGCCGACAAGGGCGCCGACGCGCCAGGGCGGCTGGAGAACCTCAAGGAACTGATCCACGCGCTGGAGGAATTCGAGAACCTCGAAGGCTTCCTCGAACACGTCAGCCTGGTCATGGACAACGACGAGAGCACAGCCGAGGCCATGGTCAACATAATGACCTTGCACGGCGCCAAGGGCCTGGAATTCGACGCCGTGTTCCTGCCGGGCTGGGAGGAAGGCCTCTTCCCCCACCTGCGCGCCCTCGACGAAGGCGGCACGGCGGCGCTGGAGGAGGAACGCCGTCTCGCCCACGTCGGCCTCACGCGCGCGCGCAAGCTCGCCACCGTGACGTTCGCCGCCAACCGCCGCGTCTTCAATCAGTGGCAGGCCAACCTGCCCTCGCGCTTTATCGATGAACTACCGCCCGAAAACGTCGAGGTCCTGACCGACAACGGGCTCTACAGCAGTGGTGGGGCCGAGCACGAGGAAACGCCCACGGCCATCCCCTTCGCCATGCCCGGCGATTTCGGCAACCGCCGAGGCAAATACCGCCGGGCCGTGAACAACGACGGCATGGTGATCGAAGGTCGCGCGACGGATGTCACCTCGAGCGGCGCCTCGGGCGATTACGCCGCCGGCGGCCGGGTGTTCCATCAGAAATTCGGCTACGGCAAGATCATCGGTGTCGACGGCAACCGCCTGGAGATTGCTTTCGACAAGGCCGGCACCAAGAAGGTCATCGACAGCTTCGTCGAACCCGCCTGACACCCCGTCATGAACGCGCGCGAGAAGACATCGTCGGACCTGGGCCTGTGGCAGGTCGCCACCACTGTCCCGGCCCGCGCCCTGGAGGCGGCTGAGGACGCGCTGGGCCCGGTGCTCGGGGTGCCTGGACACGGCGGCGACGACTGGGTGGCCGGCGTCCATGCCTTCACAACCATTCCCTCCGACCCGGATGCCGAACCCACGCCGGATTTGCCCTGGCGCATTGAGGCCTTATGCGCCGATCCGCCGGACGTCGGACAAGTTGAGGCCGCCCTGAGGCCGGTCGCGGATGGATTCGGCTTCGAGCTCGAGCCCGTCGAGGTGGAGGAGGTCGCGTCGATCGACTGGGTAATGGCGGCGCTGGCCAGCCACCCGCCCGTCCGCGCCGGACGGTTCTACGTACACGGCACGCATGAGCCCACCCTGCCCCGCGGCCAGGCTATCGATCTCAAGGTAGACGCCGGCCGTGCTTTCGGCACGGGCAACCACCAAAGCACCCAAGGCTGCCTGCTGGCCTTGGACTGGCTGGCAAAGCGCCAAAAATTTAACCGCCTGCTGGATGTCGGGACAGGCTCGGGAATTCTGGCGCTGGCCATGGCCAAACGCTGGCGGGTCCCGGTTTTGGGCATCGACATCGACCCCGTCGCGGCACGCATCGCCGCCGATTACGCCGTGCGCAACGAGGTTTCGTCATTCACCCGCTTCGTCTCCGGTGACGGCTTCGCCCATCGGGAAATAACCCAACGAGCGCCCTACGACCTGATCACCGCCAACATCCTCGCCCGCCCCTTGAAGCGCATGGCGCCAGCCATGCGGAAGGCGCTTTCCCCCGGCGGCTACGTCGTAATGGCCGGCATCCTCGACCGCCACGAGCGGCTGGTGCTGTCGGCCTACGAAACCCAGGGCATGGCGCTGGCGAAGCGCTACCGCTTGCAGGAATGGACGACATTGGTGCTGAAAGGCTGAGTTCCAGCGTCGTACCTTGTGGCTCCACCCCCACCCAACCCTCCCCCATCAAGGGGGAGGGCTTATTTGGTTCGAAGAAGATCGCAATGTGAGTTCCCTCCCCCCAGCGTGGGGGAGGGATAGGGTGGGGGGGCTTTGTTGAAATTTTCGCGGTCCTATATCCGAGCCATAAAAAAACCCCGGAACGGCGGACCGTCCGGGGCTTTTGAGAGGGGGGACTAAACGTACGACTAAGACTTACGCGGCGTTGCGTCCGGGCTCGTTGTTGTTGGCGGCGTGCTCGATCACGTCGCCGTTGACAACGGCTTCGATGTCGCTGCGCTTGATGCCGATATCGGCCAGCAGGCGATCGTCCAAGGCGGACAGTTCGCGGTAGGCGGCATGCTTCCGGTTGGCGGCGAAGAAGAAGTCGGTGAGCTTCTTCCAGCCGGCGCTAATCAATTCACCGGCATAAACGGCGCGCGCCCGGCGGCCAGCCTCGACCATTTCATCGAGGTTGTCGAAAATAGCGAGCCTGTCGTAGTAGTCGACGTGCTGAAACTGGTTGGTCATGGTGTCCTCCACAGAGTGAACTAAAAATATTTGGGTTCTGCGTCGGTCATTCGTCAGGTGACAAAATGTCTCGGGGCGGCTGGCGCGGCGCGTGGTCAATATATTGCACCGCACAATCGCCGGTTCAATGGGTAGAGGGAGGGTCTTTTTGCAGTGCAGCAATGCATACTACGCATGACTAAATTTAAGAGCCATGCAACGAAACTCAATTATCATTTCTATTACCTATGATTGTTGTTTGCTCCCATAACTGCTATCTTGCCGATTGCTTAGTTGTAGGCTTCATAGGACGAATATTCAGTGTTTGGGAAGTTTCAGGCCTCCTATGAGCTAGCGCGGACGAGTTATGAACTCGTAATCAAAGAATGGCGTAGTGTCGTTCGGGTTGCCCTACCACCAGGCCTGCTCATGGCCTTTCTTCCCTTCGTCAGACTACCGGCAATCGAGTGGTTCACACATATTTTCTCCTCGACTTGGCGTCTCGATTATCCAAGTCACATTGGAGGTATGATCTGGTTATTCGTGGTCGCTTTGGTGAGTTGGGTGCTGGCAATATGGATTGCGATTCCGGCGTTTCGGATTTTCCAGCGGACGATTACTTACAGCAAGGATGCCCAACCCGCGTCGTCGTTTCCAAGACCCCGGTATGCTCTTTTCCAATTGTCCGCGATTGGTTTCATGATTTGCTTCGTCGTGCTGCAGTTCCCAATTTCCTATGCCATATACGAAACACTCAAGATAATTGAGTTCAATCTTGGCGGAGAGCCGTCAAGAACCATTATTTCGGCCGTTACCTTAGCGGCTCTCCATTTGCTCCCCAGCTATTTTGCCTTAGGCTTCCTTATGCCCTTCGTAATGATATTTCCTGCATTGGCGACTGGGGCCTCCGGATTTACCATAGCCTCAGTACGCCTGCCGTTCTCCAATTGTTTTTTTCTGCTCAACGCAATTGCGATCGCTTACTTCCCGATTTGGCTCATCGGAACCGCCGGGTACACCTTGTCTCTGATACACGTATCTCCCTCCCCAATGATCGGCGGATACGCACCTGCAACTCCGGCGGACGCAATTTGGAAAGCGGTCGAACTCGCAGCGCTAATTATTAGCTTGGCTTGTGTGTCAACACTTTATTGCCGCGAAATGGAAAACGCTTATGGAGCCACGAATCAAAGTGCAGACTCCAGCTAACCTCCGATCAGCGCCAACCAATCGTCTTCCGAAAGCGTCGCGACGCCTAGTTCGGAGGCCTTTTTCAGCTTTGATCCAGCGCCTGGACCGGCGACGACATAATCCGTCTTTTTGGAGACCGAACCCGAGACCTTGGCGCCCAGGGCTTCGGCCTTGGCCTTGGCTTCGGCGCGGGTCATGCGCTCCAGGGAGCCGGTGAAGACGACGGTCTTACCGCTTACGGGGCTGTCGTCCTCGGGAGCGTCGAAGGGTTGGATTTCGAGGTGGGCGCGGAGGTTCTCGACCACGCTCGTGTTGTGCGGCTCACCGAAGAAGGCGACCAGCGACGAGGCGACCTTGGGCCCGATGCCGTCGACGTCCAAGAGATCCGTCCAGGCTTCGCCTTCCTCCTCGCCCGCCGCCGCCAGGGCGGCAAGCAGAGCGTCCGCATTCTCATAGGTTTTGGCCAAAAGGCGGGCCGTGGTCTGGCCGATGTGGGGGATGCCGAGCGCGTAGACGAAGCGGTCGAGGTCTATGGTCCGACGCTCGTCGATGGCCGTGAACAGGTTCTCGACGCTCAAGGCGCCCCAGCCCTCCTGCTCCTGCAGGGGCGGGTCGAGATCGTCGTTGCGCGCGGCCAGCGTGAAAATGTCGCCCGGTTCCTTGACCAGCCCGCCCGACCAGAACGCCGCGATCTGCTTTTCGCCCAATCCCTCGATATCGAAGGCATTGCGTGAGACGAAGTGACGGAGGCGCTCGACCGCCTGGGCCTCGCAGACGAGGCCGCCGGTGCAGCGCCGCCGGGCCTCCAATTCGCCGGTCTTTTCGTCCTTGACGTCGCGCACAGCATGGCTGCCGCAAATCGGGCAGGTATCGGGAAATTTGAACGCCTTGGCCCCCTTGGGCCGTTTTTCCAGCACCACCGCCAGCACTTGCGGAATGACGTCGCCGGCGCGCTGCACGATCACGCTGTCGCCGATGCGGGCGTCGAGCTTCTCGATCATCTCCTCGTTGTGCAGGGTGGCGTTGGTCACCACGACGCCGCCCACAGTGACAGGCTCCAGCCGCGCAACGGGCGTCAGCGTACCGGTGCGGCCGACCTGAATATCAATGTCACGCAAGATCGTCTGCGCCTTCTCGGCGGCAAACTTGTGGGCGATGGCCCAGCGCGGGGCGCGGCTGACCATGCCAAGACGTTCCTGCCAGTCCAGCCGGTCGACCTTGTAGACCACGCCGTCGATGTCGTAAGGGAGATCGGCGCGCCCCTCTTCGACACGGGCATGCAGCGCCAGGGCCGTTTCCACATCCGGACACTTTTCGGTCAGCGGATTTGTCGAAAAACCCCAGGCCTTGAAGCGATCCAGCACGCCCCAATGGCTCTCCGACGGCAGGCCGCTGGCCTCACCCCAGGCGTAAGCGAAGAACCGGAGCTTGCGCGACGCCGTAATCGAGGCATCAAGCTGCCGTAGCGATCCCGCCGCCGAATTGCGCGGGTTGGCGTAGATCTGCTTGCCCTCTTTCTCCTGGGCCTTGTTGAGGGCCATGAAGTCGTCGCGGCGCATGTAGACCTCGCCGCGCACCTCGATCACGTCGGGGATGTCGTCGCCGGAGAGCTTTTCCGGCAGATCGACGACTGTCCTGAGGTTGGCGGTAATGTCCTCTCCGGTTTCGCCGTCGCCACGGGTCGCACCCTGCACCATCACGCCCTTCTCGTAACGCACCGCCGCCGACAGTCCGTCGATCTTGGGCTCGGCTATCAATTCGACGGGTTCATCCTCAGACAAGCCCAAGAAGCGCCGCACGCGGGCGACGAATTCCGTGACATCTTCCGCATCGAAGGCATTGTCCAGAGACAACATGGGCTTGGAATGGCGGACCTTGGCGAAACCGCTGGCTGGCGCGGCGCCGACGTTCTTGGAAGGACTGTCGTCTCTGATGAGATGGGGAAATTTGGCTTCGATGGCCGCATTGCGCTGACGCAGGGCGTCGTAATCGGCGTCCGATATGCTGGGCGCGTCTTCCTGATAGTAACGCCGGTCGTGGGCTGCAATTTCCTCGGCCAGCCGGTCCAGTTCGGCGACGGCTTCCATTTCCGTCAAATCGGCGACGGAAATGTCGTTTGCGCTCACGAAGCCTGTCCCGCGATCAGGCTGTCGGCCGCCGCGCGCGCCTCGTCCGTCACCTTGGCGCCGGCCAACATGCGAGCGAGTTCCTCACGCCGTGCCGCATCGTCGAGCTCGGCAACCTCGGTCACCGTCGATTTTCCCTTGGCACCTTTCTCCACCCGCCAATGGTGGCTGCCGCGTGCTGCCACCTGCGGCGAATGGGTGACGACCAGCACCTGTGCATCTTCCGCCAGCCGTGCCAGCCGTTCGCCCACCGCATCGGCGGTGGCGCCGCCGATACCGCTGTCAACCTCGTCGAAGATCAAGGTGGGCGTCGTCTTCCCCGCCGCCAGCACGACCTTCAGGGCGAGAAGAAACCGGCTGAGTTCGCCCCCTGACGCCACACGGGTGAGCGGCCCCGGCGGCTGACCGGGATTGGTCGCCACCTCGAAGACGACGCGGTCGGCGCCGTCACGGCCCCAGGCGCTTTCCTCCAGGCCCTCGACGATCGTGCGGAAACGTGCTTTCTCGAGTTTCAGGGGGCCGAGTTCGGCGGCCACCGCCTTGTCGAGCTTTGAAGCCGCACGCCGCCGCGCCTTCGACAGATCATCGGCGACATCGACATAAGCCTGCCGCGCCGCCTCCGCCTTTGCCCGTAGCCCTCCGATGTGTTCGTCGCCGCCGTCGATGGCCGCTAACCGGTCGGCGAAGGTCTGGCGCAATTCCACGAGGCCATCGACGTCAGTCCGGTGCTTGCGAGCAAGCTCACGGAGTTTGAACAGACGTTCTTCGATCTCACCAAGGCGCTCTGGAGACGCGACGAACTCCCGCGAGGCCTCCTCCACCGTGGCCGCTGCCTCCGCCGCCTCTATGGAGGCCCGTTCCAGAGCCTGAAGCGTGGCGTCGAGCCGTCCCGCCGCCTTGTCGGCCACGCGTTCCAAGGCGCGTTCGGCATCGCGCAGCCGGGCCGCCGCGCCCTCGGCACCGCCCAGGGCCGCTTCGGCCGCCGCAACGGCATCCGCCAAGCTTTCGCCGTTCAACAACAAAGCCCGGTTTCCGGCCAGCGTCTCCTCTTCGCCCGCTTGCGGCTCGATCTCATCCAGTTCGGCCAGGACGTGGCGCAGGTATTCCTCGTCGTCGCGCGCGGTGGCGAGGGCGGCTTCGGCATCTGAAAGCGCGTTAACCGCCAGCTTCATCTCGTCGAAAGCCGATCGTACTGCGGCGGCCTTGCCCATAGTGCCGCCGAATTCGTCCAACAGACCCCGATGGGTCGTGGCGTCCAGCAGGCCGTAGCGATCGTGCTGGCCTTGGATCTCCACCAGTCGTTCGCCCAGTTCGCGCATCAGGCCGACGCTGATGGACTGGTCGTTGGCGAAGGCCCGGCTGCGGCCGTCCCTGCCAATAACGCGCCGGATAACCAGATCACCGTCCTCGTCGAGATCGTGCTCGGCCAGCAATCTGCGGGCCGGGTGGCCGTCCGGCAGGAAGAACGCCGCCGTCACCTGCCCCTTGTCGGCTCCGTGACGCACGAGGTTTGAATCCGCCCGGTTACCGAGACAAAGCCCCAGACTGTCCAACAGGATCGATTTGCCGGCACCGGTTTCGCCGGTCAAAACGCCCAAGCCCCGGTGCACCTCAAGGTCGAGGCGTTCGATCAGAACGATGTCGCGGATGGTCAGACCGGCGAGCATGCGGGGGCCGGGCTAAAAAACGGCGTTCCAGACCCGGCTGATCCAGGACTGGTCGTCCGGCACCGGTTCGAGGTTCTGGCCGGTCAGCAATACGTAGGAATCGCGGTACCAAGAACTGCCGGGAAAATTGTAGCCCAGCACGGCGGCGGTAGCCTGCGCCTCGTTGACGATGCCCAATGAAAGATAGCATTCGTTCAGACGGTGCAGGGCTTCCGGCACATGGGCGGTCGTCTGGAACTTCTCCACCACAACCCGGAACCGGTTGATCGCCGCTGAGAACTGCCGCCGTTTCAAATAGAACCGGCCGATTTCCATTTCCTTGCCCGCCAGGTGGTTTCTCGCCAGATCGATTTTCAGGCTGGCGTCCCGGGCATATTCGCTGCGGGGATAACGCCGCACGACCTCGTTGAGGGTGCTCAGCGCCAACTCGGTGATCTTCTGGTCGCGGCCGACATCGACGATCTGCTCGTAATAGCTGATGGCGATCAGATAATGGGCGTAGGGCGTGTCCTCATGACCGGGATGAAGCTGAACGAAGCGCTCGGCGGCGATTATGGCCTGATCGTATTCGTTCTGCTGGTAGAACGCATAAGCCGCCATGAGCTGGGCGCGGGTCGCCCAGGGGGAATAGGGATGCTGGCGCTCGACCTCGTCAAATCCGGCAGCGGCCTCCTGATAATCGCCCGCGGCGAGGGCGTCGGAGGCTTCGTTGTAAAGTTCATCGACGGGCCGTTCGACATATTCCTCGACGGCCTTACCGGTACACGCGCCAAGCGCAAGAAGAAGGCCCATTCCGCCCATTAAAAGAACGGAGCGCACACCGTGGGCTTTGAATTCGTGACGAGCGGGTGATAGCCGGAAAGATCGCATATGTGGACTGAAGTAACCCGTGTGTTTGGACAAAAATAGCCGCGCCCCGATGGCAACGCCCGGACTATAGCACGAGCGTTTTCCGCCCGCACAGCGCCCAATCGGTCGAAATGGGGAATTATTCGGTCGGCCGCCGGAAGCCGGCGTCGGCCGGTCGGGATCAGGCGATCGCCGCAGCCGGTTCAGCTTCCCAGACGGGGTCTTCGTCGGTAACGCTTTCGGTAACGGTTTCGGATACCCATTCCCAGGCCGTGGCGTCGGCAAAGAGCGCCCGCAAGAGAAGATTGTTCATTTCATGTCCCGCGCGGATGCCTTCGTAGCGTCCGAGGACCGGCGCACCGGCCAGGAACAGATCGCCGACGGCATCCAATGCCTTGTGGCGGGCGAACTCATCCTCGAAACGAAGGCCGCCGTCGTTCATGACGCCGTCGTCACCAATGACCACGGCATTGTCCAAGGAGCCTCCCCGGCCCAAGCCCCGCGCCTGCATGGCGGCGACTTCATGGAGAAAACCGAATGTCCGGGCGCGGCACAATTCGTCCTTGAACGTCATGGTGGCCGAATCGAAGCTGCAGGTCTGGTGGGCGACATAGGGGCTGTCGAAATCGATTTCGAAGTTCAGCGTGAACCGCTCTGCCGGCCGCAGCGTCACGGTCCGCCCCTTGTCCTCGACGGTGACGGTCTTGAGGATGCGGATGACGCGGCGCGGCGCCTGCTGAACCGCCACTCCGGCACACTCGATCAGAAAGACGAAGGGTGCGCTGGAGCCGTCCATAATCGGAACTTCCCCGCCATCCAATTCGACGATGGCGTTGTCAATTCCGCAGCCGGCAAAGGCCGCCAAAAGGTGTTCAACGGTCGCGACGCTGGTGCCGTGATCGTTGCTGAGAGTCGTGCCCAGCATGGTTTCCGAAACGCGGTCCCATAGACCGGGAATGTCGGAAATCGCCGGATCAAGGTCGCAGCGCCGAAATAGAATGCCGGTGTTTTCGTCAGCCGGAAGCAAGGTCATGGAAACGGTGGCGCCGCTGTGAACGCCGACGCCGGTACAACTGATGCGGTTGCGCAAGGTGCGCTGCCGCCGTGAGTTCGCGCCGTTGATCCCGACGGTCTTCTGATCCGCGGTAAACTCCAAGGTATCGTGATTGTCAGCGTGGATAGAAATCGATTTGCTCCCGGTGCTCCGCCTAGCCGCCTCGAAGGGGCAAAAATCAGCGGGCAAACTGATAGAAATTTCGCAGAGGACCGAAACCCTCACCGAGGTTTCTATCAGCCCGTATTGCACCGCACCAATCACTCTTTATGTCGATTTGTTACGGCGATGTATTACTCTGTAACCAAAGCCCATCAAGCGTTACGGGGCGGCGCCGAAGCACCGCCCCGCAATACCGTGAAGTGGGGCCTTTAAGCGAATTCCGCCCAAACGGATTCGCCTCGCCTCCTAATCTTGAGGCGACCTAATTGGCCTGACGCCGCAGGAATGCCGGAATTTCGAGGATATCCTCCTCCGGCGGCGGGGCCAGACGGTCGGCCGGATCGATCTCAGGCGTGGGCGCCGGCTTCTTAGCCTCGGATTTTGGGGCCGCCGGCGTCTCTGGCGCTTCGGACGCCGGGGATGCGGACTTTTCATCGGCCTCCATGGATTCGCCCAAGGTCAAGGCGGGATCAGGATCCGCAGGCGCTTTTTCAACCGCATCCGAAGCAGGTTCCGGCACGCTTGGCGTCGCCTCGGGGATCTCGGGCGCGGTTTCCTTCTGGCGGGCGCGGCCGGTTCCCGTCATGCGCTCCAACAAGCTGGGACCGCGCGAGACTTTCTTCTCCGGCGCGGCGCCATTCGTCAGAGCCGCTTCGGAGAAGGGCTCGGGTCGGGGAGCGGTGCGTGTTTCACCGACGCCCGGCGTCATTGCCGGCCGTGCGATAAAGGAATCCCGCTCCGCCTTCGGGACCTTGAGTTCCGGTTCGGCCTTGGCCGAGGGAGCTTCCGCCTTGGGTTCCGGCCGCGGTGTCGGCGTCGGCATGGCCGGCTGGGAGATCGGCGGCGACAAGGCCGACGGCACCATCGGTTTGTAGTCCTCTGCCATCTCCGGTTCCGGCATCGCCAGGGCCTGGGCCTGGCCGCCCATCGACGCGGATGGCGCCGGCGTGCCAAGCGACGCGGAGGGTGCGCCGCCAAGATCAAGCGCCGGCTGCCCCATCATGGGCTGGCTCATGGCCGCCGCCGGTACTTCGGATGCCGCGGTGCGGTCGACCGAATCGGCCCCGCCCACGACCTGAAGCTTCGGCAAGGGATTGCCTGCCAGGCCTTCGGCTTCGATGCCCGTCGCCACGATGGAAACGCGCATCGTGCCTTCCAAAGCTTCGTCGAAGGTGGAGCCAAAGATGATGTTGGCGTTGTCATCGACCTCCTCGCGAATGCGATTGGCGGCTTCGTCGACCTCGTAGAGCGTCATATCCATGCCGCCGGTGATGTTGATGAGCACGCCGTGGGCGCCCTTCATAGAAACGTCATCCAGCAACGGATTGGCGATAGCGGCTTCGGCGGCGTCGGTGGCGCGCTTTTCGCCCTCGGCCTCGCCGGTCCCCATCATGGCCTTGCCCATCTCACCCATGACGGCGCGGACGTCGGCAAAGTCGAGATTGATCAGACCCGGCATCACCATCAGATCCGTCACGCCGCGGACGCCGGAATAAAGCACGTCGTCCGCCATCTTGAAGGCGTCGGCGAACGTCGTCTTTTCGTTGGCGACGCGGAAAAGGTTCTGATTGGGGATGATGATCAGCGTATCGACATGGTTTTGCAGCTCTTCCATGCCGGCTTCGGCGATCGCCATGCGGTGGTTGCCCTCGAAGTGGAAGGGCTTGGTGACGACGCCGACCGTCAGCATGCCCGCCGCGCGGGCGGCTTGTGCGACGACGGGCGCGGCACCCGTACCGGTGCCGCCACCCATACCGGCGGTAATGAACACCATGTGGCTGCCCTGAATGTGATCCATGATCTCATCCAAGGCCTCGTGGGCCGCCGCGTGACCGACCTCGGGCCGGGAACCGGCGCCCAAACCCTGGGTCACGGTGACGCCCAGCTGAACCCGGCGCTCGGTGAGCGACTGGCTCAACGCCTGGGCGTCGGTGTTTGTCACGACGAATTCAACGCCTTCGAGGTGGGCGCCGATCATATTGTTGACGGCGTTACCGCCGGCACCGCCGACCCCAACGACGGTTATTCTCGGTTTCAGTTCGGTCGTCTCAGGCATAGTCAGGTTGATGGACATTTTTGGCCTCCACATCACTAATTGGTGGACTGTTAATTTCCTAATCTCAAAGCTCTCTTCCGCGCCTTCCTCTGGCGTGCCGGTTGCCCCGGCCTTCGCGTTCTCTCCCTCAAAAGTTCTCCCTTAACCACTTCCCCAGGCGGCCCAAGCCGCCGTTGGATTGTTCGTCATCGGCGGGAACCGCCAGCGCCTCGGCCATGCCGAGCGCGCCATAGCAGATCAGGCCCGCGCAGGTCGCGAAGGCCGGGCCGCCGGTCGATTCCGCCAATCCCTGAATACGGATGGGACGGCCGATGCGGACTTGTTTGTCGAGCACCCTTTGGGCCAGTTCGCGCACGCCCTGGAGTTGGCTGGCACCGCCGGTGAGGACGACGCGGCGCCCGGCAATGCGGTCCATGCCGGCTTGCGCCAAGCGGTCGCGCACCAGTTCCAGGGTTTCCTCCAGCCGCGGCTGAATGATGCCGACGAGGGCCGAACGCGGAATGTGATTGGGTTCCGCCTGATCGGATTCACCGACTTGGGGGACGTCGATCAGTTCCCGGTCGTCGGCGGGGCTGGCGATGGCGCTGCCGTAGAGGGTCTTCATGCGCTCGGCATGTCCCGTGGGCGTCGCCAGTCCGCGGGCGATATCGTTCGTTACATGCTGGCCGCCGATGGGCACGACATCGGCGAAAATCAGGCTGCCGTCGTAAAACACCGCCGACGACGTCGTACCGCCGCCCATGTCGATGAGCGTTACGCCGAGGTCGCGTTCGTCCTCGACCAACGTGGCCAATCCGGCGGCATAACTCGACACCACGGTGCTGCCGATCTCCAGGTGACCCCGCTCGATGCAGCTTTGCAGGTTGCGCAAGGGGCCGCTCGAAGCCGTAACGATGTGCATATTGACGCCGAGACGGTCGGCGAACATGCCGCGCGGGTCGCGGATACCGCCCATTGCGTCGACGCTGTACGAAACCGGTATGGCGTGAACAACCTCCCGCTCACCGGGTTCGGCGCGGGCCATGCCCTGATCGAGGACGCGACGCAGATCGCGGTCGTCGATTTCACCGCCGGCTACAGGGATATCGACGCCGACGGTGTGGGATGCGGGATCGCCGGCCGACAGGTTGACCAGCACGTTGCGGATTTTTTCTTCCGCCATGCGTTCAGCGGCGTCGACGGCGGCGCGGATTGAGGTTTCCACCGCTTCCATGTCGGCCACCGCGCCGGCGCGCAAGCCGCGCGAAACCTGGTGGCCGATACCGGCGACGCGGACCTTGTTCTCGCCGACCACACGGCCGATAAAGCAGCACACCTTCGTCGTGCCGACGTCGAGCGCCGCCACGACACCGTTTTTCAGGGGGACGACGTTGCCGTTGTTGGGGAGACCTAACGCCATGGCGATGCTTCCCCTTCCGTCAGGCAGACAAAGATTATGTGTTTCTTCCCGTTCACGTGCTTTTTCCCTTTTGGCCCTTCTGGCGGGACCGTTTGGCGGCTTCTGCGCTGAGCCGGACGATCAGGCGGTCATCCAGTCGGAGGTCGATTGCGGCCAAATCCTTGTTGAGTATCCCGTGTTCATTTTCCAACGCAGCAAGTCGCGACCAACTGCCGCCCAGGTTCTCTTCCGGCAGACGAATGACGATCCCGTTGTCGAGGCGCACGTCCCAACGCCGACCGGCGATGCGGACGGCCGCGGTGACGCGTTTGAACAGCGGCGGCTCGGCAGCCAGCACGTCGAACAGGGCGCCGACGTGGAGCGGTGCATCCCGGCCGACGACAACGGGCAGTTGGCGGAAACGACCCAAATCCTCGGTCGTGATCTCGGCGCCTTCCCGATCGATCAAGGCCAGACGGCGGTTCTGCTGCCACAGCGCGAAGGGCCGGCGCTCCGTCAGATGGACATGGATATCTCCCGGCAGTCGCCGTGTTATGGTGGCGTTGCGCACCCAGCCCAGCGATTCCAGACGCGACCTGGCGCCGTCCAAATCCAGCACCAGAATGGGATCACCCCGGCGAACGCCCAATTCGCGGGCGATGTCGGCACGCTTCGTCTCGCGCCGCCCGACGACGATGACCTCATTGATGCTCAGCCCCGCCTTGCGCATACCCTCCAACAGGATTTCCTCGACGGTCATCATCGCCCGGGCGGGAACGTTCGCCTGCAGGGCCCAAACCCCGCTGCCGGTCACGGCGGCAAAGACGGCGAGCGCCGATCCGACACGCCACAGGGGCCGTCGATAAGCACTCAGCCAATGACGCAGCGGACGACGCGCGGCCTTTTTCCGCGTGGTCTTGGCGCGCGTTTTTTTGGCCTTGGCTGGAGCCGGCTTGGCCATTTTGGAGGCGGCTTTCAAGGTCGTCATCGCTGACACCCCGCGTCCTTCACCATCCACTCGACCAGTTCGCCGTAATCGATACCGACGTGGGCGGCGATTTCCGGCGCCAGGCTCAACGGCGTCATGCCGGGCTGTGTATTGATCTCCAGGAGGTAGATGTCGCCGGGCTCGCCCGCGGTATCGTCATAGCGGAAATCGCTGCGCGTCACGCCGCGGCAACCCAAAGTATCGTGGGCAAGTTGCGCCAACCGCAGCATTTCGTCATAGGCGCCCTGGTCGATGGGCGCCGGCATGAGGTGTTCGGCAAAACCCTCCGAGTACTTCGCTTCGTAATCGTAGAACTGCTTCTTCGGCCGGATTTCGATCGCGCCCAGTGCCCGGTCGCCCATCACCGCAACCTGGATCTCGCGGCCCGGAATGAACTTTTCGACCAGGACTTCCTCGCCGTAATGCCAGGCCTCGTTTTCAAAGGGCCTCTCGTTTTCGTTGCCCATGACGATCTTGACGCCGACGCTGGAGCCTTCGTTGATTGGCTTGATGACATAAGGCGGCTCCATCACGTGACCCGCCAGCACGTCATCGCGGTGGTGCACGGCGCCATCCGCGAGGGCAATGCCGGCCTGTCCGAACAGCGTCTTGGCGGTCGGCTTGTCCATGGCCAGCGCCGAAGCCAGGACGCCCGAATGGGTGTAGGGAATTCCCAGAACCTCCAAGAGGCCCTGAATGCAGCCGTCTTCGCCGAAACGGCCATGCAGGGCGTTAAAGCATACGTCGGGCTGAAGTTCGGCAAGCGTCGCGGCCACCGTGTGACCGACGTCGACGGCGGATACCTCGTAGCCCCGAGCCCTGAGCGCTTTCACGACGTCGGCACCGCTCACCAGCGACACTTCGCGCTCGGCGGACCAGCCGCCCATGAGGACCGCAATATGCGTGCTCATTCGCCGCCCTCCCCGTCCGTGGCCGAAACTTGGGCGGGTCCACGGTCGTAGCGTCCGACGCGGCGAATTTCCCATTTCAGGGAAATGCCCGAAGTCTCGAGTACGCGGCGGCGGACTTCCTCGCCCAGGGCTTCCAGATCGGCGGCGGTGGCCTCGCCGGTATTGATGAGGAAATTGCAGTGCTGTTCGGAAACCATGGCGCCGCCCCGGACCAACCCGCGACAGCCGGCTTCGTCGATCAGTTCCCAGGCCTTCTTGTCCGTTCCTTCGGGATTGGCGAACGTGCTGCCGCCTGTGCGGGCCCGCACCGGCTGGCTGGCCTGGCGGGCGGCGCGGATGTCGTTGACCTGGGCCGCGATTTCCTCGGGTTTTCCCGCCCGGCCCTGAAGCCTTGCGCGCGTGAAAATCCAATCTTCGGGTATGCCGCAATGGCGATAACCGAAATCCATGGCATCAGGCTTGAGCAGTACGATATCGCCCGTGGGCGTCACTGCTTCGGCCTCTACTAATACATCCTTGATTTCGACGCCGTAAGCGCCCGCATTCATGCGCAACGCGCCGCCGATCGTGCCAGGAATGCCGCTAAGGAATTCAAGCCCGGCGATCCCCGCCATGCGCGCGGTCAGCGCGACATTGACGTCTAGCGCGCCGGCGCCGGCGATGACGCAGTCGTCGCGCGTGCTGACTTGTGCAAAGCCGCGTCCCAGACGCACGACCACGCCGTCGACACCCCCGTCGCGCACCAGCAAATTCGAACCGACGCCCATTACGAGCACGTCGACGTCGGCGGGAACCTGCTCGAGAAAATCAGTCAGGTCCAAGGCGTCCGCCGGCCGGAACATAACCTCCGCCGGACCTCCGACACGGAACCAGGTGATGCCGGCGAGGGAGGCGTTTTCATTGTAGCGCCCGCGCACCGGCGGCAGGCGGTCGAGCAGGCGGTTGGCGGCGCGTTCTTTGGTCATCATGACGCACCCCCCTGGTTTTGGCGGGGCCGCCCCTGCAGGTCTTCGAGTTCACCGGGGAGTGCGTGCGCCCAGGCCGTGATGTTGCCCGCCCCCAGGAAGACGACGAGATCGCCGGCAGCGGCCTCCACCTTGATCATGGGCGCCAGTTCCACGGGATCGTCGATGGTCAGAACGCGCCGGTGGCCATGTCCGCGCATGGCTTCCGCCAGGGCATCGCGGTCGATCCCCTCGATGGGTTGTTCGCCCGCGGCGTAGACATCCGCCACGACGACCGTGTCGGCGTCGTTGAAGCAGTTGCAGAATTCCGAAAAAAGATCGGCAAGGCGGCTGTAGCGGTGGGGCTGGACGACGGCGATGATGCGTCCCTCGTAGGCCGTCCGCGCCGCCGCCAGGGCTGCAGAAATCTCGACGGGGTGATGGGCGTAGTCATCGATCACCGTAATGCCGCCGGCTTCGCCGGTCCGGGTGAAACGGCGTTTGACGCCTTCGAAGCCCGCCAGGGCGCGCCGCACCGTTTCGTTGTCGATGCCCATTTCACGGGCGACCGCGAGGACCACCAGGGCGTTCTGCACGTTGTGCGCGCCGGGCATGGGCAGGCGGAGGTTTTCGAGCGTTTCACTGCCGCCGTCCACGCGGTCGGTCAGGACGACGTCGAAGTCCGCACCACCGGCCGAGAACCTGATGTTGTCGGCCCGCACGTCCGCCTGCGGGCTCATGCCGTAGGTTACGATGCGCCGGTCGGTAATGCGTCCGACCATGGACTGAACCTCGGGGTGATCGATGCAGAGTATGGCCGCGCCGTAGAAGGGAACGTTCTCGACGAAAGACTGAAAGGCCCGGCGTTCGGTGTCGAAGTCGCCGTAAAAATCGAGGTGCTCCGGATCCATATTGGTCACGACCGCGATGGTCGCGGGCAAGCGGACGAAGGTGCCGTCGCTCTCGTCCGCCTCCACCACCATCCAATCCCCGTCGCCGAGGCGAGCATTGGTGCCGTATGCGTTGATGATGCCGCCGTTGATCACAGTGGGATCGATACCGGCGGTGTCCAACAGGGCGGCCAGCATCGACGTCGTTGTGGTTTTGCCATGGGTGCCGCCGACCGCGACACACCATTTGAGGCGCATCAGTTCGGCCAGCATTTCGGCCCGGCGGACGACCGGAACCAGACGCTCGCGCGCCGCCCGAACCTCTGGATTGTCATCCTTGACGGCGGAGGAAATGACCACGACCTGAGCCTCCGCCACGTGGTTTCCCTCGTGACCGACATGAACCGCGATGCCGAGATCCCTCAGACGCAACACGTTGGCGTTCTCCGCCTGATCGGATCCTTGGACCTTGTAGCCCAGGTTGTGCATGACCTCGGCGATGCCGCTCATGCCGATGCCGCCGATGCCGACGAAATGAATGATGCCGATATCCAGGGGAAGGGTTCTCATGCCGCCTTCTCCCGTCCGGTATTGCCGTTGCTGCCGGGGATGAGGGATTCGACAAGATCGGCAAGCCGCGGCGCCGCATCGGCGCGCCCGACGTCGTGGGCCCCGGCCGCCGCCGCGTTAAGCTTACCCGGATCGGCCACGATGCTTTGCAGGAGGGCCGCCACCGCTTCAGGCGTGAATTCCGTTTGCTGCATCATCCAGCCACCGCCCGGTTCGACGAACGCCTTTGCATTGGCGGTCTGATGATCGTCCGTCGCGTGCGGATAGGGAATTAGCAGCGCCGGCCGGCCGGCGACCGCGGCTTCGCTCACTGTCGAGGCGCCGGCCCGGGAGATAAGAAGATGCGTGATCGCCAACCGCGCCGGGACATCCTCGAAAAAAGCGGCAAGATCGGCGGCTACGGCAAGATTGGAATAGGCGGTCTTGACGCGCTCCAGATCCTCGGTACGGCACTGCTGAGTGACGCGCATACGGCCCCTGAGATCGGGCGATAGTTTGCCGAGCGCTTGGGGAACGATGTCGGACAGGATGGAAGCCCCCTGGCTGCCGCCCAGCACCATGAGTTTGAATTGGTCGCCGTGTTCGAGCGGCAGGTAGGGCGCACCGCGCACCGCGCGCACCGCCGGGCGGACGGGATTGCCGACCACGGTGACCTTGGCGAAGTCTCCCGGCTCCAGTTTCTGGGTATCCGCGAAGGATACGGCGATGGCCGAGACGCGCGGCGCCAGCAGGCGGTTGACGCGCCCCAGGACGGCATTCTGCTCGTGAATTACCGAGGGCACGTCCGCGCGCGTGGCCGCAATCATGGTGGGTAGCGACGGATAGCCGCCGAAGCCGACCGCGACGGCAGGCTTGAGGCGATTGAGATGGCCCCTTGCCTGCCAGACGCCGGCGGTGATTTCCGCCAAGCCCTTGATGCGTCCGCCGAACGTCTGACCGGAAACCGCACCGGCGCGAACGGTGTATTGCTCGACCCGGCCCAACGGTCCGCCCACGGTCTTGATGTAGTCGGAGCCCCGGCTGTCCGTCAGCAGGATCACCTGGCGGCCGCGTGCCATCAGTTCGCCGGCCAGGGCTTCCGCCGGGAAGAGGTGACCGCCGGTGCCGCCGGCGGCAAGAATGACGGCGCCGCTCATCCCAACAGCCCCGTTCCGGCCCGCCGCCGGGTCAGCGCCAAAACCATGCCCATGCCGAGCGCCAGGGCCAGGAGAGAGGACCCGCCGTAGGAGATGAACGGCAGCGTCATGCCCTTAGCCGGCATCAGGCGCAGGTTCACGCCCATGTTGACGATGGCCTGAATGCCGAATTGCACGAGAAGGCCCGCCGCCGCCAGCATGACGAAGGCGTTGCGCTCCTCCAGCAGTCGGGCAAAGCCGCGCAGCACGACAAAGGCGAAGAGGGCGACAAGCAGGAGGCAGGCGAAAAGACCGAACTCCTCTCCCGCCACGGCGAAGATGAAATCGGTGTGGGCGTCGGGCAGGATCGACTTGACCGTGCCCTCGCCGGGGCCCCGCCCCGTCAAACCGCCCGTTCGGAATGCCGACAAAGCCGTGTCCACCTGGAAGGAATCGCCGCTCGACGGGTCCAGAAAGCGGTCGATGCGGCTTGCCACGTGAGGCAACAGGGCGTAGGCCGCCGCCAATCCGGCCAGGCCTGCGAAGGCCATGGCGCCGATCCAGCTCATCGGCATGCCGGCCATGAAGAACTGGGCCAGCCAAACCGCGGCGACGACGATGGTCATGCCGAAATCTGGCTGCAGGACCAAAAGGCCGATCACCAGCAGCAGCAGCACGCCCGAAATGGCGTTGCCGGGAAGACCGAGGCCGCGCTGATGCTCGGCGAACATCCAGGCGGCCACCACGGCGAAGAAGGGTTTGACGAATTCCGACGGCTGCAAAACGAAGCCGGCGACGGAGAGCCAGCGCCGGGCGCCCTTGACCTCGTGTCCCAGCAACAACGTCGCCACCATCAACACAATGGTGATCGCGAAGCCGATGACGGCGACGCGCCGCACGGTCAGGGGCGACATCAGGGAGACGGCGATCATGACCGCGATGGCGGGCGCCAGGTAGATCGATTGGCGGCGAACAAAATGAAAGGATTCAAGGCCGATGCGTTCCGCCACGGCGGGACTGGCCGCCATCACCAGCAGCGCACCGGCGGCCAACAGGATGGCCAGGGCGGCCAGGGACCAGCGGTCCACCGTCCACCACCAGCGGCCGACCAGTGAGGTATCAGTGCGGGCCGGGCCGATCATGCTTGCCCTCCCGCCACCGGTTTGTCGGCGTGAAGGACAGCCAGGTTCTGCACGAGTTCGCGGAAGCGGTCGCCGCGCGCCTCGAAATCGCTGAACTGGTCGAAGGAAGCCGCGGCCGGCGACAGAAGTACCACCGTGTTGGCGGGTTGATCCCCGTTGGCCGCACGCTGGGCGGCTTGCGCCGCCGCCTGCGCCACCGCCGTGTCGAGGTTTTCGGCGATCGTGTGGGCCACGCCGTTGCCCAGGCTTCGGGCGAACTGTTCGGCCGCCTCGCCGATCAGGTAGGCGTGGTCGATCTGTCCGAAATACCGCCGCAGGCTTTCGATGCCGCCTTCCTTGGCACGCCCGCCGACAATCCAGATGACGTGCTCGAAACAGGCCAGCGCCCGCGCCGTGGCTTCGGCATTGGTGGCCTTGGAATCGTTGATGAAGCGAACACCGCCGATGTTGCCGACGTCCTCCATGCGGTGGGCCAGGCCGGGAAAGCGCAACAGGCAGGCGGCTGCATGTTCGGCGGGACAATCCAAAGCCACTGCCGCCGCCAATGCCGCTGCCGCATTTTGCCAATTGTGCTGGCCGACAAGATTTCGTGCGTTGGTCAGATCGACCAGCGGTTCTCCCGCGTCGACCGCGGCGGCCCGAAGGACGCCGTCGGTGACCCAGATACCGCTTTCCCTGGCACGGCGGTCCGGTTGCGGGCCGACAGACACGGGCACGACCTTGGCGCCGCGGGCGGCGGCCAGCTTTTCGTAGATGCCTGCGGATTCGCCGTCGTCGACCCCAACCACGGCGATTTGATCGGGCGATTGACGCTCCAGCATGGCGCGCTTGACCCCGACGTAGCCCGCCATGTCTCCGTGCCGGTCGATATGATCGGGACTCAGGTTCAGAAGGACCGCCACGTCGGGCTTGAGCGAGGGCGCGAGGTCGATCTGGTAGGACGACATTTCGATGACGTAGATGCCGTCGTCCGCCAGTTTCGGTAGGGCCAGTACCGGGGTACCCAAATTTCCGCCGACCGCTACATCCAGGCCGCAGGATTCAAGCAGGAAACCCAGCAAGGCGGTGGTGGTCGACTTGCCGTTGGTGCCCGTGATGGCGGCGATCCGGTTGGGCAAGCTCTCGCGCGCCAGCAATTCGACGTCGCCGATAACTTCGCAGTCCGCCGCCGATGCGAGCTTCACGACTTCATGGGGCGCGGGATGGGTCAGGGGGACGCCCGGACTGAGAATCAGGGCCGCGATTTCCGACCAGTCGGCCGCATAAAGGTCGACAACCGTCACGCCTTCCGCTTCGGCGGCTTGGCGGCGTTCTTCGTTGTCGTCCCAGGCCAGCACGCCGGCGCCCCCCGCCGTCAGCGCCTTGGCGGCGGACAAACCCGAGCGGCCCAGGCCGAAGACGGCGACCTGGCGCTGGGAAAAGGTGCTGACCTCGATCACCGCGCTACCTCAACTTCAGCGTCGCCAGTCCCGCGAGCGCGAGAATGACGGCGATGATCCAAAAACGAATGACGATGGTCGGTTCCGCCCAGCCCTTTTCCTCGAAGTGGTGGTGCAAGGGGGCCATGCGAAAGACGCGGCGCCCCGTCAGCTTGAACGAGGCGACCTGAACGATGACTGAGACGGTTTCCAGAACGAACAAACCGCCGACGATGGCGAGAACCAGTTCGTGCTTGGTGACCACGCTGATCGCTCCCAAGGTACCGCCCAGGGCCAGACTGCCGGTATCGCCCATGAAGACCATGGCGGGGGGTGCGTTGAACCAGAGGAAGCCGAGACCCGCCCCCACCAGGGCTCCGCAGATGACCACCAGTTCACCGGCGCCCGGTACGGCGTGGAGCTGCAGGTATTCGGAAAAGACCGCGTTGCCGACGAGGTAGGAGATGAAGCCGAAGGTACCGGCGGCGATGATCACCGGCACGATGGCCAGGCCGTCCAGCCCGTCCGTCAGGTTGACCGAATTGGAAGCGCCGACCATGACGAAAACGGCAAATGGCACGAACATCCAGCCCATGGGCAGGAGGAAGCTTTTGACGAAGGGTATGGCCAAGCCGCCCGCCAAAGGCTGCGGCGTGACGGTGTAGACCCACCAGGCAGCCAGCGCGGCCACGGCGATTTCCATGACCAGCTTGAGCTTGCCGGGAATGCCGTGATGGTCCGCTCTGGTGACCTTGCGATAGTCGTCGGCAAATCCGATGACGCCGAAACCCAACGTCACCATCATCACGGCCCAAACATAGGGGTTCCGCAGATCGGCCCACAGCAAGGTGGCCAGCGTTAGGCCCAAGAGGATCAGGAAACCGCCCATCGTCGGCGTGCCTTGTTTGGTGATGATGTGGCTTTCCGGGCCGCAATCCCGGATGGGCTGGCCGTTGGTCTGCTTGGACTTGAGCCAGCGAATGACGGCCGGCCCGAAGATGAAGGCGACCAGCAACGCCGTCATGATCGCACCGCCGGTACGGAACGTGAGGTAGCGGAACAGGTTCAGCACGCTGAAGGTGTCGGCGTATTGGTAGAGGTACATCAACATGAGCCGCGCCCCTATCCGTTCGCCGCTTTGGCCGGTGCGTCGAGCGCCAGGAGGGCGTCGACCACCAAACCCATCCGGCTGGCCAGAGAACCCTTGACCAGAACGGCGTCGCCGGCCGACACCGAGTTGGTGATCAGCGGCAAAAGGTCCTCCGCCGTATCGGTGTGGCCACCTCGGCAACCGTCGGGCAATTCGGCGTCCAAATGCGACATCAACTCGCCGGCGGTGAAGACCAGATCGATCCCCGTCTGCGTCAGCTTTTCTGCCAAGGCGGCGTGAAGATCCGGCGCCGTCGGGCCGAGTTCACGCATGTCCCCGAGAACCGCGATGCGGCGGCCGCCCTCGGCCACCGTGGCGCCGGCCAAAACCTCGATGGCCGCAGCCATCGATGCCGGCGAGGCGTTGTAGCTGTCGTCGATAAGATCAAACGTGCCGGCGGCGGAATGGACGCGATGACGCCGCCCCCGTCCCGCCGGTGCCGCCATGTCGGCCAGTGCAATACCGGCCAGTCCGACATCGGCGCCCAGCGCCCGAACGGCCGCCATCACGGCCAGGCTGTTCATGGCCCAGTGGCGGCCGGACATGCTGACCTTGTAGGTCGCGGCCTGGCCCTGGATGTCGGCGGAAACGCACGAACAGGCTGAGTGCAAGGCCAGCTTTTCCAGCCGGACGTCGCTGTCGTCGTCCGTGCCGAATGAAATGATCTCCGCACCTGCCTCGTTCGCCGCCGCGGCAAGCCGGTCGAACTGATCGTTGTCCCGGTTGAGCACCGCCGCGCCGCCGGGTTCAAGACCCTCGAATATCTCCGCCTTGGCGTCGGCGATGGCCTCGACGGAATCGAAGTATTCGAGGTGCGTCGCCTCCACAGTTGTGACGATGGCCACGTGCGGCCGCACCATCTTGGTCAGCGGCGTAATTTCTCCCGCGTGGTTCATGCCGATTTCGAAGACCGCATAAACCGTGTCGCGCGGCATGCGGGCCAAAGACAACGGCACGCCCCAGAGATTGTTGTAGCTGGCGGCACTGACATGTGTGTTGCCGGAGCGCTCCAGGGCCAGGCGCAGAGCCTCCTTGGTGCCGGTTTTACCTACGCTGCCGGTGACTGCGCAGATATGGGCGCCGACGCGGTCGCGTGAAAACACTGCCAGCGCTTCCAAGGCCGTCTGGGTATCGTCGACCGTAATCAGAGGTGCGCCCGCATCGACGCCATCGGGTTGGCGCGCCACGATCGCCGCGGAAGCGCCGCGTTCCAGCGCATCAGCGACGAAGGCATGGCCGTCCATGTTGGGACCTTCCAGCGCGACGAAGAGATCGCCGAATTCGACGGTCCGGCTGTCGATGGAAACGCCCGTGGCGGACCATTCGGCATCGCCGCTGCCGCCGGTCGCCCGGCGAACCTCATCGGCGGTCCAGATGACGTCGCGCGTCATAAGCGGCATCCCCCGAGTTCGGCGACGGCGGCGCGCGCTTCCTCGGCGTCGTCGAAGGGGCGGATTTCGCCCTGGACGATTTGCCCGCGTTCATGTCCCTTGCCGGCGATCACCAGAACGTCGCCTTCACCCAATCTCGCGACGGCGGCACGGATCGCTTCGCCCCGGTCGCGTACTTCCACGGCGCGGTCGCAACCGGCCATGACCTCGTGGCGGATGGCGGCCGCGTTTTCATTTCGCGGGTTGTCGTCGGTGACGATGATGCGGTCGGCGTAGCGGCAGGCGACCTCGCCCATGATGGGGCGTTTGGCGACATCGCGGTCGCCGCCGCAGCCGAACACCACGACCAGCTTGTCGCGGGCGTGCGGCTTCAAAGCGCGCAGAACGTGGCGCAGCGCATCCGGGGTATGGGCGTAGTCGATGAAGATCGGTGCGCCGTCGGGATGTTCGGCGACCTTGTCGATCCGTCCCGGGACGCCGCGCAGATGGCCGAGGGCGGCAACCGCACTGTCCTGATCAGCGCCGCAGGCCAACACCAGACCCAATGCGCAGGCAGCATTCTCGGCCTGGAAATCGCCGATCACGGGAAGCTGAACTTGATACTCGTTGCCGTTCACGACGAGGTAGAGATACTGGCCCTCGCCGTTGGGACGCCGCCGTTGGATCCGGATATCCCGCCCGGCGTTGCCGTAGGAGATCACCTTGTGCCCCCGACCCAGGCAGATCTCGACGAGCTCGGTATAGGCCTCCGAATCGGCGTTCAGGACGGCACCGCCACCCGCCGGCAGGATGTCCGCGAACAGGCGCGCCTTGGCGGCAAGGTAGGCGGCTTCGTCCGGGTGGTAGTCGAGATGATCGTGGCTCAGGTTCGTGAAGGCGGCCGCCTTCAACTTCACGCCGTCGACCCGGTACTGGTCGAGACCGTGGCTCGATGCCTCCATCGCCAGGTGATCGATGCCGCGTCCGGCGATGTCCGCCAGTGTGCGGTGCAAGGTAACCGGCTCAGGCGTGGTGTGGGCCAGTTTGGCCGCGTAGCCGTCGCCGTGGACGCCCAGCGTACCCAGGCTGGCCGCCCGTTTGCCGAGATGTTGCCAGAGTTGTTCGACGAAGGTGGCGACCGAAGTTTTACCGTTGGTACCGGTCACGGCCACCGTCGTTTCGGGTTGCGACGCAAAGAAGCGCGCCGCCATCAGGGCGAGGCGGCGGCGCGGGTTGTCGTCTTGGACAAGCGTGATCTTGGGTTGGCTGATCGACGTCCCCGGCGGCGCCAAAACCGCGACGGCGCCGTGTCCGACGGCATCGGGGATGAAATCGCGGCCATCGGCATCCGAACCGGCGATGGCGGCAAAGAGATAACCCGGTCGGACCTCCCGGCTGTCGGCGGCGAGGCCCAGGATATCGAGGGGCGGCAGTCCTTCCGCCCCGTCGTTGGGCATATCGCCATTAAAAAGGTCAGAAAGAAGCAACGCGGTCCCCTCCCCTTTTCAGGCGGCCAAGCTTGACCCCTTTGGTCTTCACCGGCACGTACATGGCATCCCGCACGACCCTGCTGCCCTCGTTGACGGGCTGTACGCCCAGGATCGGCGCGATGCGCGACACCACCCGGCCAACCACGGGCGCCGCCGTCCAACCACCCGTCGCGAAACCAAAGGTCGCTTTGGTGCCTTTGGGTTCGTCAATCACGGCCAGCACGACGTAGCGCGGATCGTTCATGGGAAACGCGCCGACGAAGGACGAAAGCAGGGCTTTCCGCCGGTAGCCGCCAGCGCCCGCTTTTTCCGCCGTGCCGGTCTTACCGCCCACCAGATACCCGGCCGCCGTGGCCTTTTTTCCGGTGCCCCGTACGACATTGAGATGCATCAGGCGTTGCATGATCGACGACGTGCGCGCCTTGATGACCCTGGGGCCGAGGTTGTGAGGCTTGTCCGCGCTCTGTGCGAGCAACGTCGCGTCCACCCGCGTACCGCCGTTGACCAGCGCGGCGATCCCGGAGGCGAGCTGGAGGGGACTGACGGCGATCCCGTGTCCGAAGGCCACCGTCATGGTGTTGATATCGCGCCAGCGGTTGGGCGACATGGGCCGTCCGACCTCCGGCATTTCCAACCCGGCCTTTTGCAGCATACCGAGCCGGTCGAGGAAATCGCGCTGGCGTTTGCCGCCGACGTCGAGGGCCATCTTGGCCGCACCGATATTGGACGAGTAGATGAAGATCTCAGGCACGCTGAGCCAGCGCTTCTTGGGATGGTCGTCGCGGATTGTGAACCGCGCCACCCGAATGGGCTTGGTGGCGTCATAGCCGCCATTGATCTTGACCGTTCCCGCATCCAGCGCCATCGCCGTCGTGAAGGCCTTGAACGTCGAGCCCATTTCGTAGATGCCGAGGGAGGCCCTGTTGAAGCGGGCATCGGCGGAGGCGTTGCCGGCGTTGTTGAGATCGAAATCGGGCAGCGAAACCATGGCCAGAACTTCGCCGCTGCGTACGTCCAGAACGATGCCCGACGCTCCCAGCGCCGAAAAATCATCGACCGCGGCGGACAGTTCCCGGTGAAGGGCATATTGCACCCGAACGTCGAGGCCGAGACGCAGCCGGTCACCGCCATAGGCGTGCAGCGGCGTGCGGGCGGGAGTTGTGACGTTGCGGGACAGATCGGCATCGAACTGCTTTTCCACGCCGGTCAGGCCTTCGTTGTCGACCCCGGTGTGGCCGATGACATGTGCGAACAGGGCGCCCTGGGGATAAACGCGGCGATGATCGGTGCGAAAACCGATGCCTGGAATGCCGAGCGCATTGACGGCGTACTGCTGCTTCGGCGTCAGGTGCCGCTTCAGCCAGACAAATCCCTTGCCCGAGGCGAGCTTGCCGGTCAGAACGCGCCTATCGAGTTCGGGCAAGGCCTCAAGCAGGCGCTGGGCGGCGTGATCGGCATCAAGCACCTTACGGGGTTCGGCATAGAGCGATGCCGTTGCCAGGTCGGTCGCCAACACCACGCCGTTCCGGTCGACGATATCGGCCCGCGCGATTGCCGGGCGGTCTTCACCGGCGGCCAGGACGGCGCCTTCGAACCCGGCTTGAAATACGGACAAATCGACAAGCCGACCGCCGATAATCGTAAACGCCAAGACGAACAAAGCGCCGACGACGACCAGACGGTTGCGGCCGAGCTCGAGAACGTCCTCGCGGTCCTGCTCGATGGTTGGGCCGGGCCGGGTGGCCGGCGTGACGGCGCGCGCCTTGCGTCGGAAGAGGGTCATTGCGAACCTCCCTCGCTTGTCGGCGTGAATTTCGTCTTCTCCAACACGACGGCCGTGCGGGCGGGCAACGCATCCAATGTGATGATCTGACCAACCTCGACGCGCGACAGCTCGAGATGACGCGTCGCCAGGCCCTGCAATCGATCAGGCCGGTTCAGGTAGGCCCATTCCGCGCGCAGAACCTGCAGCGCCTCCCGGTCGGCCCGGAGTTTCTGGTTGAGCTCCGCGACGCGGTTCTCCAAGCTGCGAACCTCGTATTTCATGTTGTAGAGGCCATAGGACATGACAGCCGTGAGCCCGATGGCGCCGAATGTGAGCGTCCGCCTCATGCCGCCTCCTCCATTTCCCAAGCCGGCGCCTCCGTGCGGCGGGCGGCGCGAAGCCGGGCGGAACGGGCACGCGGATTGGCTTCCGCCTCCGCGCGGCCCGGTTTGGCCGCGCCCTTGAAGAGAAGCTCGAAAGACGGCGGCCGGACGGCGGTTTCGGCGGCGGGACTGTGACGGTGCGGACGCGGCGCATGGCCGGAGCGCGCCTGGAGAAACCGCTTCACCTCACGGTCCTCAAGCGAATGAAAGGACACCACGACCAAACGACCGCCCGCTCCGAGCAGGCGCTCCGCCGCCGCGAGACCACGCCTGAGTTCCCCGATTTCGTCATTGACGTAAATGCGCAAGGCCTGAAACGTCCGCGTTGCCGGATGGATGCGGTCGGCGTCCCGGCCGGCCTTGTCCCGCACCGGCGGAATGGCCCCGGCGACGATTTCCGCCAGTTCCAAGGTACGGGTAATCGAACGTTCCTCGCGGGCGGCGACGATGGCACGGGCCACGCGCCGGGCGTAGCGCTCCTCCCCGAATTTCTTGATGACCGAGGCCAGAGTATCTGCATCCGCGGTGTTGACGATATCGGCGGCGGTTTCTCCGGAGGCGCTCATGCGCATGTCGAGAGGACCGTCATGGCGGAACGAGAATCCGCGCTCGGCGTCGTCCAACTGCGGCGACGAAACGCCGACATCCAGCACCACGCCTTGAACCGCATTGACGCCCTCGCCCGTCAGCAAAGCCTCCATTTCGGAAAAACGGCCCTGCAGGAGGGTCAGGCGGTCGGGGTGCTCCGCCGCCAGCGCGGCGCCCCGCGCCATGGCTTCAGGATCACGGTCGATGCCGTAGACGCGGCAATCGGCGGCCTCCAGCATGGCGCGGCTATAGCCGCCGGCGCCGAAGGTTCCGTCAACCAGAATGTCGAAATCTTGCGGGGCGAGCGCCGCCAGGACTTCCGTCAGCAGCACCGGACGGTGAACTTGTGGGGTTGGGGACTTGCGCGTCGCGGGCGCCGTCACCGGCCGTCCTCCCCGGACGATGATTTCAGACGGAGGGCCGTGCGGTCTTCGCGTGCCCGGTTTCGGGCTTCTTCCTGAACGCTGCGGAACGCATCGGGCTGCCAGATCTGGAACGTCGGTCCCCGGCCGACGAAGGCGGCGTGATCGGCAATGTTGGCGTGTTCCCGCAAGGCGTCGGGCAGAACGATTCGGCCGTCCTCGCCGAAGGCCAACTGGTGGGAGTCCGCCAGAATGGCGTTGGCGAAGGCGTCGTATTCCTCGCTGAAGGGGTCGAACTGGTCGATACCCGCCGCCAGGCTCTCGATACGGTCGATGCCGGACGCTTCGAGGGCCGGCTGGACGAACGAGGGGAACGCAACGATGCCGTCGAAGGACTGACCCGCCAGCGCGTTGCGGAACGACGCCGGTACGGAAACCCGCCCTTTTCGATCAACCTTGTTTACAAATGTGGACAGAAAAAGCGCCACACCCATTCCCCAAAACTTTCGAACTCACCTGCGTCCCGGGGACCCGATGGGGCATTCTGCGGCCTGTTGGGTCTTGATGGGACGATATGGGATACCATGGGATATCATGGTCGTCAATGGTATTTACAAGTTAAAACTAGGGTTATTTAAGAAAAAAGAATTCCATTGGAGGCGTTTATCTTGGCCGCCGACAGCGTGTTAAAACCAATTCAAATGCTGGATTTCAATTACGTTGCCGCCGAATTGCGGCGGAAATATGTTCTCCATATGTTCTTTTTGAGGAAAACTACGGGTTTCCAACACATTGGGCGCGTCACGCGGTGTGTTTTGATTTTGAGTAATGTTCGAAAGTAAATTGCTCGCGGTGGAAAAATGTTCGACGTATTACTATTCAAAACTTAAGCAGCGGATTCGTTTTGCAGTATTATGGCGAAATGTCACGCGTAAACCGGCCGGCAAAAAACGGTTCCCGAAATGTCTAAAACACCCGTCCCAGAAGAACGATTTGGCGATCTGGAAAGCCGGATCGCCCACCAAGACAGCGTGATTGAGGATCTCAATGACACGATCACCAAGCAATGGGATGAAATCGACAAGCTGAACCGCCAAGTCGCTCGGCTCAACGATCGCCTCGTCGCCCTCGAAGGCGACGTCCAAAGTGTCCTGCCCAAGGACCGCCCACCGCCTCATTACTGATCGTGACGATGTTGGAAGGTGACTCCATAACCGAGGTCCTGCCGCAGCTAGTCGAGTTGTCGGACAAGCGGATTGTCGATGCCGGCTGCGGCGACGGGTATCTTGCCCGCTTCATGGCCGGACAGGGGGCGAGCGTCTTCGGCGTTGAGCCGAATGCCGCTCAGGTTGAACGCGCCCGGGCCGCCAGACAGGTCGCCGACGAACGCTATTGGCTGTGCGGCGCCGAGGACCTGCCGTTCAAGAGTGGCGAAATGGACGCCGTGGTGTTTTCCAACAGCCTCCACCATGTCCCCATCGAACTGCAGGATAAGGCTTTGCAGGAAGCGGCGCGCGTGCTCGCTCAGGGTGGCAGGGTGATCGTGGCGGAGCCCGTCCCCGGTGGAGCGCACCACGACCTGATGCTGCCGGTTCAGGACGAAACGCCGCTGCAGGCCGCGGCTCTCGATGCCATCGAGAACGTTTTTGCGCACGGTCTGATCGCGGAGCGCCGGGACAGCTTCAATCGGCCCAGCCAATACAGCAGTTTTGAGCAATTCAGGGAGCGCATGGTGCGCATTAATCCGCAGCGTGAGGCGCCGTTCGCGGAACACGACGAAATCCTGAGGGAAAATTTCGACCGGTTGGGCCGTGCGACTGACGGCGGACGGATATTCGACCAGGAAATCCGCGTCGACGTTCTGCGCAAGCCCTGAACCGTGACGACAAAAAAAGGGCGCACCAGGTGGTGCGCCCCTAATTTGCGGGTGAGGCTCCGTCAGGCGGCGCGGACCGTCTGGAGGAACTTCTCCATTTCGCTGATGAGATTTTCCGACTGGCTGCTGAGCATGTCGGCCGTCCCCAAAACCTCGGTCGCCATGGCGCCGGTTTCGCCGGCGGCTTGCGTGACGCCGGTGATGTTTTCGGCGACCTGCTGGCTGCCGCGGGCGGCCTCCTGTACGTTGCGGCTGATCTCGCTGGTTGCCGCACCCTGCTCCTCCACCGCGCCGGCGATGGCGGTCGACACCTCGTTGATCTGGGTGATGGTGGTGCGGATGTAGGAGATCGCCTGAACCGCATCCTTGGTCGCGCCCTGGATATCGGAAATCTGCTGCGAAATATCCTCCGTGGCGCTGGCCGTCTGGCTGGCCAGGTTCTTGACCTCCGACGCCACGACAGCGAAGCCCTTGCCGGCCTCCCCGGCGCGGGCCGCTTCGATCGTTGCGTTCAAGGCCAGGAGATTGGTTTGGGCGGCGATGTCGGAGATGATCTCGATGACCTCGCCGATTTTCTGGGAGGCCTCCGACAGGGCTTCGATCGACGTGTTGGTCGCCTCCGCCTGGCTGACCGCCTCGCCTGCGATGCGGGTGGAATCGGTCACCTGCCGGCTGATCTCGGAAATCGATCCGGAAAGCTGTTCAGCCGCGCTGGCTACGGTCTGAACGTTGACGGAGGTTTCCTCGGATGCGGCCGCAACCGTGGAACTTCTGTCGTTGACGCTGTCCGCCGTGCCACTCATGGATTCGGCGGTGGTGTGCATCTGCGTCGCCGCCGCCGATATCTCCTTGGCCGCCCCGCCGACATTTTGTTCGAAGCTGTCGGCGAGATCGAGCATGGCCTGACGCTTTTCCTCCTCGGCCGCCGCATCGCGCTCGCGTTGCTCGACCCGGCGCTGCCGCGCGGCCTCGACCTCGCGCGCTTCGGCCTCGGCCTGTTCGCGAGCAAGCTCCTCCATACGAATGGCGTTGTCCTTGAAGACCTGGGCAGCGGACGCCATCTCGCCGATTTCGTCGCGCTGGTTCTGCGCCGGGATCTCGACTTCCTTGTTGCCCTCGGCCAGCATCATCAGGGCGCCGGTCATGGCCTGCAACGGTCCCGAAATCCCCATCACGATGAAGACGGAAATGGCGATGGTGACCAACAGCAGGACGACGGTGGCAATCAGGGCCGTCAGGAACGCCGCGTCGGCTTCCTCCAGAATGGTGGCGGCCAATGCGCCCAAGTCCGTGGCGACTTTGTCCTCCACCGATTTGAGGCGCTCGATTTTCTTCGTGATGGTGGCGAACCAGTAGGGTCCGTCAATGCTGTTGACGGCAAGCGCGTCGCCGCCGATCGCGATTTTGCGCATGCGCTCGACTTCATCAACCGCGTCGCCCTGCACGGTTTGGACGTAAAACCGTTGTTGCTCGGGCGTGGCGTAGTTGTTGAAGACGCTGAGATAGGTGTTCTGCATGGCGATCAACTGCAGGAACTTGGCGTAGATCGCCGGCTTGAACTCGCCGGCGCTGAAACCGGTGGCGCCCATGGCGCGTTCAATACCGGCGCGCTCCTTACCCTGCAGGATGCTGGTGTAGGCGGTAATGGCGTTGGTCAGTTGGGCGTTGCTGCTGAGAAGCGCCATTTCCTCAACGATGGTGAGGAGACGGGATATGGCCGGGGTGTAGAAGGCCGCCATCTCGGGCAGTTGGATCCCGAGGGCGGTAACGGAACCGCGGGTCTTCTCGAGACCGGCGAGCGCGCTCTTGGCGGAGCTGATTTTCCGGTCCAATTTTTCACCGAACGATCTCACATCGAATGTCGTGAGAGCTTTATCCAGGGCGGCCAGCCGCTCGTCAGTCGCCCGACGGGTTTGGGACAACTCCTTGGCGAAGCGTTGGCCTTTGCTGCTGATGACGACGGCCGACGAGCCGCGTTCCTTCTGCAGTTCATGGACGACGGCGCTGATGGTGGGGGCCAATCCCGAAAGCGCTTCAAGGCGCTCCATCTCGGAGGAGATCTGCCGTTTTTCCAAGAGCATCATCCCGGAAAAAACAAGCATTCCGGCGATCGCCGCAATGCCGATAAGAAATACACGGTACTTGATCTTGATGTTACGCATGGTGGTACCTCTGGCGTCAGGTTACCGCGAACGGCTTGCGGCCGAACTCGGGTCGTAATGTCCCCCGTGTGATGTTGTGGGAGAGCGGTAAGCGATTGACGGCTCGAAGAGGTCTATTCGGCAAACGATTTGCGGCCACCAGAGATCTTGAAGGCGACTAGCGCAGACAAGAGCCACACTCAACGTATAACGAACTAAATGCCCCTACCAAAATTGTTCCCATTTAAAAATACAGGGTGGGACAGATAATTCAACATCGAAATTTTTGCGTAAGTCACGGAATTTATTAAAAAAATCCTAAAATTTTTTATAGAATCTTTCCAATGTAGGGTACCTAATTTTTCGACCCAGTCAGGAAATCGACCAGCACCGACGCGACCTTTTCGTGCTCCTTGTAGGTGATGGAGTGGTGGCCGCCATCGATGACGTTCATCTGCGCGCGCCCGATGGCTCGCTTTACATGTTCGGCATGCGCGAACGGCACGACACGATCCAGAGTGCCCCAGATCGCACTGACGGGATAATTGTGGCCGCCCACGACATCGTACTCGTCCTGCAGTTCCGTCATCGGGAAATGCCGGATCGTGGAGACCAGGGATCTGAGGTACCCCTTGTAGGACATCTGCTCGATATAACGCTCGACGATATCGGGAATGGCAGTGCTTTGGTTTTCCTCGCGCGACATGCCGTCGACCATGATGCCCTTGCCGACCACCGCCATGGCCCAGTCGCCGATGACCGGCAGGTTGATCAACGTCATCATCTTCGCCATGGCGCCCTCGGGATCGGGAAAGCCCGCCGGTGCAATCAGCCCAAGGCGTTTGGCGCGGCCGGGGCGGCGGGCAAGGAAGTTGACCGAAATCGCGCCGCCCATCGAATAGCCGACGAGGTTGAAGGGTTCGGTCACGCCCTGCGATTCCAGCAGTTCGACAAGCTGGCGGTCGAACAACTCGGCGGTATTTTCGACATCCGGCCGGTCGCTCCAGCCGCGGCCGTAATTGTCATAGGTGAGAACCCGCAGGCCCGCTTGCGTCAGCGGCTCAATCAAGCCCCGCCAAACGAAGGACGGCGTGGAAAAGCCGTGAACCAGAACCGTGACGTCGCCGTCCGCCGGTCCATGCCACTGGTAGTGTACTTTGCCGTCGCTCAACTCGATGAACTGCCCCGGCGCTTTTTTGCGTGCTTCGTCGTCGAGCTCGCCCAGCCTGCTCTGGGCATAGAAATACATGCCGGCAGCCGCCAGCACGAGCACCCCGACCACCGCCGCCAACCACTTTAGGACACGCATCTTCAAACCTTCCATCGGGACAGAACCGAAAACCCATGACGCCAGATGGCCTGTAAGCCGGGTTCTGTACCCCGGACCCTCGCGGGCGTCGGGGCGATGGCCATTCATCTGGGACGCTTGTCGCCAAGCGCCTCGCGCGACCGACCCGGGCGGCGGTCCGGAAACCGACCTGGCTGTCAAAGCAGCCAGCCGCCCCTACTTGGTCTTGCTCCCGGTGGGGTTTACCGTGCCGCCCCTGTTGCCAGGCGCGCGGTGCGCTCTTACCGCACCCTTTCACCCTTACCCCGCCCACACGATCGAAACCGGTGGGCGCGGGCGGTTTGCTTTCTGTGGCACTTTCCCTAGGGTCGCCCCCGCCGGGCGTTACCCGGCACCGTGTTTCCGTGGAGCCCGGACTTTCCTCCCGCCGCCGAAACGACGGGCGGCCATCCGGCCATCTGGCGTCGGCTTCTAACTAGGCCTACGGCGCGGTTCGGTCAAGAGGCGGCGGCGAGGACGGCGGCCAGCGTTGCACGGGTATTGTGATCGGCGATGCCGTCGATTTTGCTCGGCCGGTAATGGCGCTGGAAGGCGGAGACTGCCACCGTGGTCGGCCCGCCGTAGGAGCCGGAGACGTCGACCTGGTAGCCGAAGCGTGCGAGATCGGCCTGCAGCCGAGCAACGCCGGCGCCGCTGTCGCCGAGGTTCAGCTCCGTCCACTGGGCCCGGTCGTTGATCTCTGTGGGCCAGATGCCGACGCCGGCCTTGGCCAGCCGTTCCCAATCGAACAGTTCGCCGGGATCGGCCTTGCGCGTCGGCGCCACGTCGGAGTGACCCAGCACCCGTCCCGGCCGGATCTCGTAACGGGACACCAAGCGCGCCGCCAAGATTTCGAGCTCCGCCATCTGCGGCTCGGTGAACGGGCGGTAGCCGAACTCGTGCCCGGGGTTCACCAGTTCGATGCCGATGGAGCAGCTATTGATGTCGGTCTCCCGCCCCCAGGCGGCCTCGCCCGCATGCCAGGCCCGGCGGCTCTCCTCCACCATACGGATCACCGTGCCGTCCTCGTCGATCACATAATGGGCGGAGACCTTGGCTTCCGGATCGGTCAGGCGGCGCAAGGCGTCGGCAGCGGTTTCCATGCCGGTGTAGTGCAGCAACAGCATGTCGATACGTGTGTCCTGGGGCCGCGAATCGTGGTTTGGGGAGGCGATTTCCCGGATCGTCGTCATGTCCGTAATCTCATACCGGTGGGCCAACTTTTTCCCGCGCCCGTTTGCGCGATTCGCGCAACGAAATAATCGCAACGCCGCCCAAGGTCAACACGCCTCCTAAAACCATACGCCAGGTCAATTGGTCATCGAGCAGCCAAACCAGGAAGACGATACCAAAGAGCGGCGTCAGCAGGGTATATGGCGTCGTCACGCTCACGGGATAGAGCCGCAGCAGGTAATAGACGATGCCGTGCCCCACGAGGGTGGCGGCGATGGCCGAATAGGCGACGCTCGACCATTCCATGACGCCGGCCGTTTCCAGCGCCGCCCACTGCCCGCTCTCAACCACATAAGAAATGACAAACAGTCCCGGTGCCGCCACCAGCGCGATCCAGGCCTGGAGCCCAATGACGCCGACACCCCGGAGAGATTTGATGAACACGGTCCCCACCGCCATCGCCAGGGCCGCCATGACGACGAGCAGCACGGCATCGATGAAGTTGAAGACGGCCGGATCGTAGGACAGAACCACCACGCCGCCGAAAGCAAGCGCCAACCCGCCGATGCGCCACACCCCCACCCGCTCGCCCAGCCAAACGACCGCGATCAAGGTCGTGAAGGGAACATAGAGCTGGACCACGACGGTGAGCGGTGAAACCTCATCGGCGAGATGCATGCCCGTGAACATCAGCGAGTAATGCAGGACGCCGATGGTGAGTGCCGCCCCAGCCACCAGTTTCATCTGGCCCCGCGCCAGCCGCATGAAGGGCAGGGCCACGGCGAACACCATGACGAAGCGCAGGCCGGAAAAGAAAATTGGCGGAAAGTGCGTAACGCCGAACTTGGCGGCGACGAAGTTAAAGCCCCAGACGGCGTTGACGAAAACGATCAGGGCGATATGCCACGGCTGCACTTGGAGTTATCGCTTGCGACGGATGAGCGGGCCCTACTTGAGGCCGCGCTCCTGACTGATGCGGTCGTAGGCGTCGTTGATGGCCGCCAGCTTGTCGTTGGCGACGTCGACGAACTCCTGCGGCACGCCCTGGGCGATCAGGGTGTCGGGATGGTGTTCGCGGATCAGTTGGCGGTAGTGGCTTTTCAGCTCCGCGTCATCGACGCTCCGGTCGACGCCCAGGACGACGTAGGGATCCGACTTGTCGGGCCCGACATGGCTTTCCCGGATACGCGCGAAGTCATGATCGGAAAAGCCGAAGATGTTGGCCACCTGATGAAGGAACTGGTCCTCGTTGGGGTGGTAGACATTGTCGGCCTTGGCGATATGGAAGAGCCCGTCCAGCAGATCCTCAAGCACGGCGGGATTGTCCTTGAACAGGCCGGCAAGCTGGGCGGCATAGGGTTCGAACCCGCCGGCATCCTTTTTGGCGAGGTCGAAGAACCGCGCGACGTTCTGCATCTCCTCCGGCGGCACGTGGAAGACCTCACGGAAGGCGTCGACCTCGTCCCGCGTCACCACGCCGTCGGCCTTGGCCATCTTGGCGCCCAGCGCGATCACCCCGACGGTGAAAGCGATCTGCTTGGTGGCGTCCGCCGTCTCGCCGCCGTCCGACATCTTGTCGAAGGCATGGCCGGCAAAGCCGCCGATCAAGGCTCCGATGGGCCCGCCGAGCGCGAAGCCGCCCGCGGCGCCGATAATTTTGCCCCAAATACTCATCGAAGGAGGTTCAACCGCACCAATTCAGTCATGCCTAAGTATATGTCCAAATGTCCGCCGATATACAACCGTTGCGGCGGGGTTTAGGAGCGGCACGGCACCGGATAGGTCAACGTACCGGGGGGATAGGACTGGCCCTTTTCGAAGCAAGTTACGAGGCCTTTGCCGTCCGCCCACAAAAGATGGGGGTTCACGCCCGGGTTGCCATCCTTCAGGAAGTAACCATAGCCCCAGGCCGTCGAGCTTCGCCGCGCCCGATAATCCCTCCCCACATGAAAATGCAGATGGCGGACGCCAAATATGCATGTGAAATCGCCGTGATTGTTCCCAAGCTTGGCGATGACGTCCCCCCGCCTTACCCGGTCCCCCTTCTTCACGAGCATATCCCCGACATGGCCGTACAGAGCGATGACGGGCTTGCCGTCGGGATCTTTCCCATGATCGACGGCAATCGTCGGTCCCCAACAGCTTTCCGCAACAGCATTCAGAACGACGCCATCGGCGGCAGCGATAACCGGCTGGCCGTATTCGCCCTTGATGTCGATGCCAAAGTGCGGCGCATTTCGCCGCCCGCCGTTGACGCCGATGTAACTCCCGTATTCGGAATCGATGCGCGGCGCACCAGGAGGATAAGTGACCGGAACCTTCACAATTGTCACACATGCCTGAAGGAACATTGCCGCAGCCAAACAAACCAATAAACCGAAATACTTCATCCTAATCTCCGTGACATCCCGCACTATTCCAGATTGCAATACCCTACACCATTGGCTCCTAAAGGGAGTGAGCAAGGTTGTCGCCCCCTTTGTGCAATGGCTTGCGGACGCCGAACCTAGCCCGAGGTCATCTTTTCCGGCAGGAAGGTGGCGAGTTCGGGAAAAGCCGTGAGGATGGTCACGGCCACCACCAGCAGGAAGAAGAACGGCAGCGCCGCCCGGGCGACGGAGAGGATATCGCGCCCCGTCAGCCCCTGCAGAACGAAGAGATTGAAGCCCACCGGCGGCGTGATCTGGGACATTTCAACGACGATCACCAGATAGATGCCGAACCAGATGAGATCGATGCCCGCCCCTTCGATCATCGGCAGGATAACGGACGTCGTCAGCACCACCATGGAAATGCCGTCGAGGAAGCAGCCGAGCACGATGAAGAACACGGTGAGGGCGGCCAGCAGCATGTAGGGCGAGAGCTCGAACGAGCCGATCCAGGAGGCGAGCTCGCGGGGAATGCCGGCGAAGCCCATGGCCACGGTAAGGAAAGAAGCGCCGGCCAGGATGAAGGCGATCATGCACGATGTCTTGGTTGCGCCCATCAGGCCTTCCTTGAAGGTCTCCCAGTTGAGCGTGCCGTAGGCCCACGAAAGCAACAGAGACAACACAACCCCGACGGCGGCGGCATCGGTCGGCGAGGCGATGCCGAGATAGATCGAGCCGATGACGCCGATAATCAGCAATAGGATGGGAATCAGCCGTCGTGCTGCATAGATACGCGCGGTGAACGGCATTGAGGGCTCGGGCGGCGGAATTTTCTCCGGCCGAACCAGGGCGTAGGCCACGACAAATCCCATGAACAGGACCACCAGCATCAAGCCAGGCAGGATGCCGGCGATGAAGAGGCGGCCGATGGACTGTTCGGTGGCGACGCCGTAGACGATCAGTATGATCGATGGCGGTATGAGAAAACCCAGCGTGCTCGACCCTGCCAGCGTGCCGATGGCCAGGTTCTTGTCGTAACCGCGCTTGTCCAATTCGGGCAACGACATGCGGCCGATGGTGGCCGCCGTAGCGGCGGAAGATCCGGAGACGGCGGCGAAGATGGCGCAGCCGACGATATTGACGTGCGCCAGGCGGCCCGGAAGCCAACCGAGCCAGGGCGCCACACCCTGGAACAGGTCCTCGGACAATCGCGAGCGGAAGAGGATTTCACCCATCCAGATGAACATCGGCAGGGCCGCCAGCGCCCATGAATTGCTGGCGCCCCACACCGTCGTCGCCATGACGAGGCCGGTGGGCGCCGAGGAGAACATAACGATTCCGAGGAAGCCGACGATGAAGAGCGACAGCGCGACCCAGAGCCCGCTGCCGAGGAGCGCAAAGAGGAAGACGATCAACAGGATCGAGTAAAGGGCCTGTTCCATGTTCGCTAACCCATGCTCGACGATGCGGTCTCGTCAGGCGCGCCGGTCGGATCGTCATCGCCATCGTACGAGGCCGGCCGGCCCCTGAGGACGTTCTGCAATTCGTCCACCAACGCCACGACGAGGATGATCAGTCCCGCCTCCATGGCGAGTTGGGGAATCCAGATGGGCAACGGCACCATGCCGACCGCGAGATCGTTGAAGATGTAGGATTCGTAGACGAGGTTGACGGTGTAGGCGGTGAAATAGCCCGTCAGCGCCGTGGCGGCGCCTAAACACCAGATTTCGATCACCCGTCGCGGCCGGCCTTCGAGGTGCCTGACCAGCAGCGTAACGCGGATGTGGCCGCCTTCGCGCAAAGTGTAGGCCAGGGCGAAGAACGTCGCCGCCGCCAAAAAGAAACCGGTGAACTCGGCATAGGAAGGGACGATCAGCCCGAGCGGCGTCCCCGTGAGCCAGCCGGCCAGTTTGTCAATGATGTTGGCGCCGACCTGCAAAACGACGGTGATACAAATCAGTGCGATAAAGCCCGCGGCGAGCGCGCCGCTCAAACGATAGAGCTTGTCGAGGAAACGTCGCATGACGGATGGGTCCCTGACGAGGTGATCCGGACAAAGAAAACGGGCCGGCGTTGCACCGGCCCGTTACCCGAAACTACATGCCATAGGCCTTCAGCAGGGCTTGGCCTTCGGACCCCGCCTTCTTGACCCACTCGCCGCTCATGGTGGCGCCGATGTCTTTCAGCGATGTCATAAGGGCGGTGCTCGGCGTCATGATGTTGACGCCGTTTTTCTTGAGGATGGCGATCTTCTCGTCGGTTTCCGCCATGCTCTTTTTCCAGCCGCGGGCTTCCGCCTTGGCGGCGGCGTCAAGCACCGCCTGACGGGTCTTATCATCAAGACGCGCCAGGGCACGCTTGTTGACCACCACGACGTTCTTCGGAATCCACGCCTGGATGTGGTGGAAGTGCGAAAGGAAATCCCAGGCCTTGTTGGAAACGCCCGTGGACGGCGAGGTGATCATGGCGTCGACCCGGCCGGTGGCGAAGGCCTGCGGCAGGTCGGCGACCTCGATCTGCGTCGGTGCGGCGCCCGAGAGTTCTGCCATGCGCGTCGTATTGGCGTTGTAGGCGCGGAACTTCATGCCCTTCATGTCGCTGGCGGTATTGATCGCCTTCTTGGCATACAGGCCTTGGGGCGGCCACGGCACGGAGAAGAGGATCTGCAGACCCTGCTTGTCGAACTGGCTGGAGGCCGTGGGCTTGGTCGCTTTCCAAAGCTTGGCGGCGGCATCGTAATCGGTTGCCAGGAACGGCAGTGAATCCAAACCGAACACGGGGTGCTCGTTGGCCAACAGGCCCATGAAGAATTCGCCGATGGGCACCTGGCCGCTGCGGATGGCGCCCTTGATTTCCTTGTGCTTGAAGAGCGATCCGGCGCTGTGAACCTTGATCTCCAGAGCGCCGCCGGTGGCCGCCTTCACGTCATCGGCGAACTGCTGGATGTTGGCGGTGTGGAAGGTAGCGTCCGGATACGGCGTCGGCATATCCCACTTGGTCTGGGCGGCGGCGTTGGCCGCCACGGCAAAGGCGGCGGCGGCCGCCAGCGCAGTGAATTGTTTTCGCATTGTCGTTCTCCCTGTTTTTGTTCGTTCTGAATTACCCAACTAACGATACTGGCCGCTCTAGCCGGCGGCGCTGACGATGGCCACATCCCCCGACATGTCCTGCCCGAGGTAGGCCGTCATTCTTTCCTTGAAGTGTCCGGCATGAATGGCCGCGAGCCGCTCCGCCTTGTCTCCGTCTCGCGCCTCGAAGGCGGCGACCATTTCCGCGTGCTCGTTCAAGGTTCGATCGAGGTGCCGCTGCCGGTCGTCGCTGTTCGGATCTTCGTAGGCATAGGACAGGCGCGCCAGGCGCAGGCCTTCGTCCAAGAGACGCAGATAAGTTCGTTCGAGGTGAATGTTACCGCAGGCGCCGCCGATCAAGGCGTGGAATTCCCGGTTGCGGTCGATCATGTCGAGGACGTCGCCCCGCTCGACCGCCTGGTCGAAGGTTTCGCCGGCCATCCGGATACGTCTGAGATCTTTCTTACCGGCCCGCATCGCCGCCCAGCGTGTCACAGCGCGCTGCGTCAGATCGAGGGCTTCGAAATATTGCGGGATTTCAGCAAAGTCGAGCCCGGCGACGCGGGCCCCACGGTTAGGCAGCATCGTCACGAGACCATCCGACGCCAAACGGATCAGGGCCTCGCGGACAGGTGTGCGGGAGACGGAGAATTCGTCGACGATGCCGGCTTCCTCGATGTCGGTCCCCGGCGCCAGCGTCAAATCGAGAATGCGTTGGCGCAACGCTTCATAAACAGCAGCGGCGCCCGTCCCTTTCGGACGTCCGCGCCGTCTTTGCAGTTCGCCGTTACGCACCTCGGCCATACCGCCTGAACCTCGCCCCCGCGACAGCAAAATGCCCGCAACCGGACATTCCGCAAACAACTTCCTTGACCGAAACAGCCAATGATGGCATTTATATACACGGTGAATTTATTTATGTCAACGCCGAATGGATGCTACCAAAGCGGCGGCAGGGAATAGGAAAACCAAGACATGCACGATCGCTGGCAATTCTGGATCGATCGGGGTGGCACGTTCACCGATATCGTGGCCCATGCCCCGGACGGCGAGGTGATCACGCACAAGCTTTTGTCGGAAAATCCCGAGCGCTATGCCGATGCGGCACTGCAGGGCATTCGCGACGTGCTCAAGCTCGGCCAGGACGATCCCTTGCCCGCCGACACCATCGCGGCGGTCAAAATGGGCACCACGGTCGCCACCAATGCCCTGCTGGAACGCAAGGGCGAGCGCACCGTTTTCGTCACGACGCGCGGATTTGCCGACAGCCTGCGCATCGGCTACCAGGCCCGGCCCAAACTGTTCGACAGGCACATCGTGCTGCCCGAAATGTTGTACGAGCGGGTGGTCGAGGTCGACGAGCGGATCGGTGCCAGGGGTGAGGTGTTGATCCCGCTCGCTCCGGAGTCCGCGCGCGCCGGATTGCAGGCCGCATTCGACGCCGGCATCCGGTCAGCCGCCATCGCCTTCATGCACGGCTACCGCTACTCCGATCACGAAGCGCGGGTGGCCGAACTGGCCCGTGAAATCGGCTTCACCCAGATCTCCACCAGCCACCAGACCAGTCCGCTGATGAAGCTGGTCAGCCGGGGCGACACCACGGTCGTCGACGCTTACCTCTCGCCGATCCTCTGTCGCTATGTCGATCAGGTGGCGGCGGACGTTGTCACGGATGACAAGGACACCACCAAGCTGATGTTCATGCAGTCCTCCGGCGGCCTGACGGACGCGCAGTTGTTCCAGGGCAAGGACGCCATCCTGTCCGGCCCGGCGGGCGGCGTTGTCGGCGCGGTGCGGACTTCGGAGATGGCGGGCTTTGACCGCATCATCGGCTTCGACATGGGTGGGACATCGACCGACGTTTCCCACTACGACGGCGAGTTCGAGCGGGCCTTCGAAACCGAGGTCGCAGGCGTGCGCATGCGGGCCCCTATGATGTACATCCATACCGTGGCTGCGGGCGGCGGTTCGATCCTTCATTTTGACGGTGCGCGCTATCGGGTCGGGCCTGACTCGGCTGGCGCCAATCCCGGCCCCGCCTGCTACCGCAAGGGCGGCCCGCTGACGGTGACCGATTGCAACGTGATGCTGGGCAAGCTCTCACCTGAGTTCTTTCCCCGCGTTTTCGGTCCCGGCGCCGACGAACCCCTGGATCTCGACGTGGTGCGCGAGAAGTTTGCCGCCCTCGCGGCCGAGATCGAGGTGGCCACCGGCGACAAGCGGACGCCCGAGGAAGTCGCCGAAGGATTTCTTTCCATCGCCGTCGAGAACATGGCCAACGCCATCAAGAAGATTTCGGTGCAGCGCGGCTACGACGTAACCGAGTACACCCTCTGCTGTTTCGGCGGCGCGGGCGGTCAGCACGCCTGCCTGGTGGCGGACGCGCTCGGCATGAACCGGGTGTTCCTGCACCCCCATGCCGGGGTGCTTTCCGCATACGGCATGGGCCTGGCCGATATTTCGGCCATGCGCGAACGGGCCGTCGAGGAACGGCTCGAAGGCAGCGTGATGGAACGCCTGCATGGCGTACTTGCCGAGTTGGGCGACGCCGTGCATGGCGAGCTGGAAACCCAGGTCGAGCCAGGTGACCCGATCCGCCTCGTGCCTAAGGCGCACCTGCGCTACGACGGCACCGACAATGCACTGGTCATCGATTTCGGCTCCATGGAGGAACTGGTCGAGCGCTTCGAGACGGCCCATCGCCAGCGCTACGGGTTCGTGACGCCGGAGAAAACACTGATTGTCGAGGCGTTGTCGGTCGAGGCGCTCGGCGGCGCCACGGATATCGAGGACGCCGTCATACCGGGCGACGGTGGCCAAGAACACGCCGAGGAGGCAAAGACGCGGCTCGACGTCCACATGGCCGGGCGAACATTCGATGCGCCCATCGTCGACCGCAGCGAACTGGCACCGGGCGATTCCGTCACGGGGCCCGCCATCGTCACCGAGCCTCACGGCACCAACGTGGTCGAACCTGGCTGGCGGGCCGAACTGACCGACCGCGACCATCTGGTTCTCAGCCGCATTACGCCGCGGGAGGACCGCGTGGCCATCGGCACCGACGTCGACCCGGTGATGCTGGAAATCTTCAACAACCTTTTCATGTCCATCGCCGAGCAGATGGGCGCGGTGCTGGAGAACACGGCGTACTCGGTCAACATCAAGGAACGCCTGGATTTTTCCTGCGCCATCTTCAATCCGGAGGGCGAGCTGGTGGCCAACGCACCGCACATGCCGGTGCATCTGGGATCCATGGCGGAAAGCATTCAGACCGTCATCCGCGAACGCTCCGACACCATGGCCGCGGGCGACGTCTACTGCCTCAACGCGCCTTACAACGGCGGCACGCATCTGCCGGACATCACCATCATCACGCCGGTGTTCGATCAGGCCGGTGAGGACGTTTTGTTCTACGTCGGATCGCGGGGTCATCACGCTGACATCGGCGGCGTGACGCCGGGCTCGATGCCGCCGAACTCGCAGACCGTGGAGGAGGAAGGCGTCCTGATCGACAACTTCAAGCTGGTCGACCGCGGCACCTTCCTCGAAACCGAAATCACCGAACTTTTGCTGTCCGGGAAGTATCCGACCCGCAACACGCATCAGAACATCGCCGACCTCAAGGCCCAGATTGCGGCTTGCGAAAAGGGCGTGCAGGAACTCCGGCGCATGGTTGCCCATTTCGGCCTGGATGTCGTTCAAGCCTACATGGACCACGTCCAGGACAACGCCGAGGAATCGGTGCGCCGCGTGCTCGACGTGCTGGACGACGGCGCCTTCACCTACCCCATGGACGACGGCAGCCAAATCCAGATCGATATCAAGGTTGATCACGCCGAACGGCGGGCGGTCATCGACTTCACCGGAACATCCGAACAGTTGCCGACCAACTACAACGCGCCGACCGCCGTGGCCAAAGCAGCGGTGTTGTATGTCTTCCGCACCTTGGTCGATGACGAAATCCCGTTGAACGGCGGCTGCCTCAAGCCCCTTGAAATCGTCATTCCCGAAAGCTCCATGCTGCGGCCAAGCTATCCCGCCGCCGTCGTCGCCGGCAACGTCGAAACCTCCCAGTGCATCACCGATGCCCTCTACGGTGCGCTCGGCGTCATGGGGGCCGCGCAAGGCACGATGAACAATTTCACGTTCGGCAACGACCGCCACCAATACTACGAAACCATTTGCGGCGGCTCGGGCGCGGGTCCCGACTTCGACGGCACCTCGGCGGTTCACACCCACATGACCAATGCCCGGCTGACCGATCCGGAAATTCTGGAGTGGCGTTTTCCGGTCCTGCTGGAAAGCTTCCATATCCGTCGGGGCTCCGGCGGCCGGGGCCGGCACAACGGCGGTGATGGCACGCTCAGGCGCATGCGTTTCCTCGAGGCCATGACGGCGTCCATCCTGGCCTCTCACCGGGTGGTACCGCCCTACGGCATGGCCGGTGGCGACAGTGGACAGTGCGGCAGGAACTGGGTCGAACGGACCAACGGCGACCGGCTCGACCTCGGCCCCTGCGAATCCGCCGAACTGGAGGCCGGTGACGTTTTCGTCATTCAAACCCCGACCGGCGGGGGCTATGGTGATCCGGCGGAACGGAGGGACACGGCCGAAGCGGCGGAGTGAAGCGCAATGGGTGACACGGACAATGCCGCCGTCGAACGCGTCGTCGAGGATTACTTCCTCGGCATGTACGAGGGCGACGTCGAACGCCTAAGGCGGATTTTCCACGCCCAGTGCTGGCTCTATGGCGAACGCAAGGGCGACAAACGGGAGTTTCCCGTCGAGACATTTTTCGATTATGTTGCCAGCGCCCCGAAACCAAAAGATCAGGGGGAGGCCTTCGACATGCGGATCGTATCCGTCAACCGCACGGGTTCGGTCGCCGTCGTCGAGGTCGAGGATTTGTACCAAGGTGGCCACTTCACCGACTACCTGACGATGATGGAAACCGCCGACGGCTGGCGTATCGTTAACAAAGCTTTCTTCGCCGAGGACTGAGCGCGACCGAGAAAATATCTAGCTCCTCCATTCCCTCCGAGCCCCCCCGGAGATCGATGCAGAACAAAAGCGAGATAAAAACCCGGGCACCGAATTTCAGCCAGTTGGCGACACCGCCCGCTTTGATCGTCGCCGTTTCCGCCATCGCCATACTCGTTCTCGTCTACTTGTCGGCCCAAAGCCAGGACCGCGTCGCCGTCAACGAATCGAAGCGTCTGATGGCGGCCATCCTGGCAGCCGAGCAGCGGTCGATTTCCACGCTCAGCCTCGATAATGCCTACTGGGATCAAACAGCCAACAACATCGTTAATAAGCTCGACCTGACCTGGGCCCAAAGCAATATTGCCGAATATCTTTACGAAACAAACGGCGTTGCCACCGCCCAGGCCTTTGATGCCGACGATCGGCTTATCTACGGCGCTGTTGAAGGGGAGCGGAGCACATCGGACCCGCGCACCCTCTTCTCTAAAGGCCTTGTTGATCTGGTGAGACAAGCCCGCGCCGGTCCGAAGGAAGAAGACCCCGTGACGCAAGTCGGATTTTTCAAAGTCGACGACGTTGTTCATGTTGCTGCCGCCACGCGCATTGTCGGCTATCGATATGAAAACGAGGAGGAGATAGCGGAACCGACGGATGCGGTGCTGCTGATATCGCGCAGCCTGAGCACGGAACGCCTCACGGAACTGGGCACCGACTTCGGCCTCAGCCAGTTGCAGTACAAGGAACAACCCGGGCCGGACGAGGTTTCCCTGTCGCTTCAGCTGTTCGACGGATCGACAGGTGGTGTGCTGTCCTGGCGCGTCAAGATGCCCGGCGCCGAACTGAGGAAGTCGGTGATGCCGGGCATCATCGTGACGTTCCTGATATTCGCCGCATTGGGCCTCATATTCGCATCGCGCATCCAGAAGCTGCTAGCAGCCTACGCCGAGGAGGTCGAAGATCGAAAGCAAGCCGAAATCATGGCACGGATCGCCAAGGAGGAAGCCGATCGCGCCAATCAGGCTAAGTCCGAATTTCTCGCCAACATGAGCCACGAGATCCGGACGCCGCTGAACGCCATCATCGGATTTAGCCAAGTGCTCACACAAAATTACCTTGGCGAACTGACCGACAGGCAGAAAGAAAGCGTCAACGATATTCTTGGTTCGGGCCAACACCTGCTGCAGATCATCAACGATATCCTTGATCTTTCCAAGGTTGAGGCCGGAGAACTCGGCTTGAACGAGAGCGACGTCGATATCTCCGAAATTGTCGAACAGTCCAATGCGATCATGCGTCTGAAGGCCGAAGAAACCGGCGTATCGCTCATTGCGGATTTGCCGGATAAGCCGGTCCGCATCGCCGGCGATGCACGCCTCGTCACCCAAATGCTGCAAAACCTTTTGAGCAACGCCGTCAAATTCACACCGAAAGGCGGGACCGTCACGGTTCGCACGTTGTCGTGCGAGGACGGGGCGGTGGAATTGCAGGTGCAGGACACCGGTATCGGCATCGCCGAACCCGACATGGAGAAGGCACTGTCGCCGTTCCGGCAGGTGGACAATGCTTTCGATTCCGATCACCAGGGAACCGGTCTTGGTTTGCCGCTGGTGTCGGCGATGGCGAAACTGCACGATGGCCGGCTGATCCTCGAGAGCAAAGTCGGTGTCGGCACGGTCGCGTCGATCCGTTTTCCGCCCGAGAGAATTCTCAAATCAATCGTCTGACCGGCCTCGACCAGTCTTTACGTCAGATTGTCGATCTTGGCCGCAAGGATAAAGTCGTTTTCGTGTAAGCCTTTGATTTTGTGTGTAAAAATAATGATATCGGCATAGCCCCATCCAAAGGAAATGTCGGGGTGATGGCCCTCAGCCTCGGCCAGCTTGCCGACGCGGTCGACGAACTCGAACGCCGCCGCGAAGTTATCAAATGCGAACTGGCGCATGATGCGGGTGGCGTCTTCGGAGAGAGTCCAGTCCGGCGTTTCCCGCGCATATACTTCCGCCTCGTCGCGTGTCAACGGCGGGATTCCGCCTTGACACGGCACGCATACTTTTTCGGTCAAGCTCATGATATTGCCCCCTCAAATTATTCCTGATGCGACGGATATAGCACGTAACGCGCAAGTCTCAAGCCGTCCATCTCTTGTTCTGGACCGGCACCTTCGCGGACGCTATCGTAACGCCTGGGAACAATAGGCGGCGCGCCGCCCAAGCGGAACTTTCAACCACCAAAGTCAGTTATGGATTCTGTTCTTATTACGGGGGCCGGTCGCGGCCTCGGCTTCGAATTCGCCCGGCAGTATGCCGACGACGGCTGGCGGGTTTACGCCTGCTGCCGCGACCCGAAAAAGGCGGACGAATTGAACGCGCTGGCCGCCTCGCCCGGCGTCAACTTGTCGGTGCATCCCATGGACGTCGACGACCACAAAAGCGTCAATGCCGTGGCGGCTGACCTGGCCGGCGAGGAAATCGATATCCTGATCAACAATTCCGGCATCAGCGGCAATCGCGAGGTCGGGCTCGGCTCCATGGATTACGAGAGCTGGGCGCAGACCATGCGTACCAACGTATTCGGCCCAACCATGGTGACGGAAGCCTTCGCCGAGCATGTGGCGGGCAGCTACCTGCAGCTCGTCGTGATGATTTCAAGCCGCATGGGTTCGGTCGCCGATACGACATCGGGCGGCTCGCTGATCTACCGGTCCTCGAAATCGGCCTTGAACATGGTAACGCGGTGTCTGTCCCTGGAATTGAAGCCTCAAGGCACGACCGTCGTCGCCGTGCATCCCGGCTGGGTGCGTACCGATATGGGCGGCGAGGGCGCCACCTTGTCCAAAGCGGAAAGCGTCGGTGCCCTGCGTACGCTTTTCTATCAGCTTCGGCTTTCTGACACCGGCAAGTTCTTCAACTACGACGGCACCGAATTGCCCTGGTAGGGAATATTCTCTGCCGTCATTCACGCGCTGGCGGGAATCCATGCCGTCGTTCCTCCGCTTTCTCGGCGCTCACGAAATTCGAGCGCTCAGGCATGGATTCCGGATATTTGCTTTGCAAATTCCGGAATGACGAAATGCGAAATTCCCTACATCGAAAAATACTTCGCCTGCGGATGGTGCAGGACGATCGCCGAGGTCGATTGCTCCGGATGGAGTTGGTCCTCCTCCCCCATCTCCAGGCCGATCTTCCCGGCATCCAGCAGTTCCAAAAGGGCGTGCTGATCGGCCAGATTGGGACAGGCCGGATAGCCGAACGAATAGCGCGCGCCCTGGTATCCCTGCTTGAGCATTTTCGACATGTCGCGGTCGTCGACGTGGGAAAAACCGAGCTCGCCGCGGATACGCCGGTGGGTGTATTCGGCCAGGGCCTCGGCCATCTCGACGCCGAGGCCGTGAAGGTAAAGGTAGTCCTGATAGCGGTCGTCCTCGAACCATTCGCGCGCCACGTCAGAGGCGTGCTGCCCCATGGTCACGACCTGCAAACCGATGACGTCGCGGACGTTGGAGCCCACGTCCCGGACGAAATCCGCAATACAAAGGCCGCTATCGCGATTTTGCCGCGGCAGCGTGAACCTCGCTGCCTCGTTCACGCCGTCTTCCTCGAATAAGATGAGGTCGTTGCCCTCCGCCGCAGCCTGCCAGTAGCCGTAGACCGCCTGGGGGCGGAGAATGTTCTCGGCAATGCAGGTTTCGACCATGCGCTGCATGATGGGGCGGACCTCCTTCTCGGCCCAGGCCGTAAATTCGGCCCGGTCGCGGCCCGCTTTGCGAAAACCCCAATGGAACTGATAGAGCATGGTTTCGTTGAGGTAGGGGACGAGGGCCTCCAACTCGACCCGGTCGACGACGCGCGCACCCCAGAACGGCGGCTTCGGAACGTCGATGTCGCGCGAAAGCTCCTCCCGCCGCAGTTTGATTTCCTCGAGATCGATGGGCCGCTCCGCCGGCGCCTCGCTGGGACCGCCGATGCGTTTGTTCGACTTGGGCTTGGCCGCCCGGTCGTCAGCCGCCTGGGCAACGTGGTCGTCAAAGGAACCGGACGTGATGCGATCCATCATGGCCAAGCCGTCAAAGGCGTCCTTGGCGTATGCGACGCGGCCGGTGCCGTAGGCCGCTGTGCAGTCTTCCTCGACGTAGCGCCGGGTCAGTGCGGCCCCGCCCAGCATGACTGGCACGTCCATGCCCTCGCGCGTCAGTTCCTGCAGGTTTTCCCGCATGATCACGGTCGATTTTACCAACAAGCCTGACATGCCGACGGCGTCGGCCTCGTGCTCGCGGGCGGCATCCATGATCGCCGCGATCGGCTGCTTGATACCGAGATTGACGACCCGGTAGCCATTGTTGGTCAGGATAATGTCGACCAGGTTCTTGCCGATGTCGTGGACATCCCCCTTGACTGTGGCCAGGACGATGGTGCCCTTCTCCTGACCCTCCACTTTTTCCATGTAGGGTTCGAGGAACGAGACAGCGGCCTTCATGGTTTCCGCCGACTGCAGCACGAAGGGCAATTGCATCTGGCCCGAACCGAACAGTTCGCCGACGACTTTCATGCCGTCCAGCAGATGTTCGTTGACGATTTCGAGCGGCTGGTAGCTCTCCAGCGCTTCTTCCAGATCGGCATCCAATCCCTGGCGGTCGCCCTCGACGATGCGCTGCTTGAGCCGGTCCTCCACATTCTCGGGTCGTTCCTTTGGACCGCTGTCCTTAGCCTTACGATCCTCGAACATGGCGATGTAGGAATGCAACGGATCGTAATCGGCGTCGCCCTTGCCGCCCTCGCCTTCGGCGCCGCGGCGGTTGAAAATGAGGTCCTCGGCGACGAGGCGTTCCTCTTCGGGGATGCCGTGAAAGGCCGTGATCTTCGAAACGTGGACGATGGCGCCGGTCATGCCGCGCCGGAGCGCGTGTTCCAGGAACACAGAATTCAGGACGTGACGCGCCGGCAGATTCAGTCCGAACGAAACGTTCGACAGACCAAGGATGATCTGGCTGCGGGGGAATTCCGCCGACAAATCCTCAATCGCCTCCAGGGTTTCCAGTGCCAGCCGCCGATCATCGACGTTGCCGGTGCAGATGGTGAAGGTCAGCGGATCGAACATCAGATCTTCCGGCGGCAAACCGTGCTTGTTGACGGCAAAATCGTAGAGCCGCCGGGCAACTCGCAGTTTGCCCTCCCGATCCTTGGCCATGCCGTCTTCGTCGATGGTCAATGCAATAACGGCCGCCCCGAACCGCTTGGCCAGTTCAAGGCGCTTCGCCGCCGGCTCCTCGCCGTCCTCGAAGTTGATGGAATTGACGATCGCCTTACCGCCGTAGAGGGCCAGGGCAGCCTCCAGAACGGGCAGTTCCGTCGAATCGATCACCAGCGGCGCCTGCGCGGCACCGCGCATGCGGCTCACCACTTCCGACATGTCGCCCACTTCGTCCCGGCCGACATAGGCCGTGCAGATGTCCAGCGTGTGGGAGCCCTCCTTGACCTGTTCGCGGCCGATGGCGATGCAGGCATCCCAGTCTTCGGCCGCCAGCAGTTGTCGGAATTTCTTCGAGCCGTTGGCATTGCAGCGTTCGCCGATGGCCAGCCAGGCATTTTCCTGCCGCAGCGGGACCTGGGAATACAGCGACGCAACGGAGGGCACCCAGTGCTGCGACCGTTTCACGGGTGTCGGCCGGCGGGCGCCGTTCTGGCTCTTGAGCATGGCGTCGATAGCTGCGGTATGGTTCGGCGTGGTGCCGCAGCAGCCACCCACCACGTTGATGCCGTCCTCGGCAACGAAGCGCTCCAGCCACTTGGCGATCTCGTCCGGACCCAGGGGATAATGCGTTTGTCCATCCACAAGCTCCGGCAATCCGGCATTGGGTTGAACCGAGATGAAACCCGGCCAGTTTTCGCTCAGCCACTTCACGTGCTCCGCCATTTCCTGCGGCCCGGTGGCGCAGTTTAGGCCGAGCGAATCGATATCCAGGGCATGCAACACCGTCGCCGCGGCGGCGATATCCGAGCCCACCAATAGCGTTCCCGTGGTTTCGACGGTCACCTGTACGAAAATCGGTACGTTTCTACCGGCGTCGGCACGCGCTTTTTTGGCAGCGTTGACAGCGGCTTTGATCTGCAGCGTGTCCTGGCAGGTTTCAATGAGAAAGGCGTCGATACCGCCGGCTTCCAGCCCGCCGCATTGAACGGCGAGGGCTTCCTCCAAAGCCTGATAGTCGACATGGCCGAGCGTCGGCAGGCGCGTGCCCGGACCGACGGAACCCAGAACGAAACGGTCCCTGCCGTCGGAAGCGAACTCCGCAATGGCCTCGCGCGCGAGTTCCGCCGCCGATCTGTTGATTTCGAAGGTCCTGTCTTCAAGATCGAATTCCGCCAGAGTAAGTGGTGAGCCGCCGAAGGTATTGGTCTGAACCATATCGGCACCGGCGGCCAGGTAGCCTGCGTGAATATCGCGGACGACATCCGGTCGGGCGATTATCAGGGCTTCCGGACAGTTCTCCTTGCCCATGAAATCGCGCTCCAGGTCCAGATCGCGGGCATGGGTCTGGGTGCCCATGGCGCCGTCGCACAAAAGGACGTGGTCGCGGAGATGATCAAGTATGTCGGGCATGAATAAGCTCTTGATAATTACTATACGGCGACGCCGGAGTCGTTGAAGGTGGCCGGATAGCCGACCGGATGAAGTCCCAGATTGAGGCAGATGGCGTAGCTCAGTTCCGCCCGGTTCAGGGTGTAAAAGTGAAAGTCGGTGACTCCCGCGGCAACCAGGCTGCGGCATTGTTCGGACGCCACCATGGCGGCGACGAGTTTGCGCGTTTCGGGCTCGTCATCGAGTTTCTCGAACGTCCGGTGCATCCATTTCGGGATCGCGGCGCCACACATGCCGGCAAAACGCACGACCTGGCGGAAATTTGTCACCGGAAGGATGCCCGGCACGATGGGAATATCGATACCGGCGGCCCTTACTCGCTCGACGAACCGCAGATAAGTGTCCGTTTCAAAGAAAAACTGGGTAATAGCGCGAGTGGCTCCGGCGTCGATCTTGCGCTTGAGATTATCGAGATCGAAATCCGCGCTGGGCGCCTCGGGATGGACCTCCGGATAGGCCGCCACGGAGAGCTCGAAATCAGCCAGCTTTCGAAGTCCCTTTACCAGGTCTACGGCATGATCGTATCCCCCCGGATGGGGCCGGTAGCTATCGCTGCCGTCCGGCGGATCGCCGCGCAGTGCCACGATGTGCCGAACACCGGCCTCAAGGTAATCTCGCGCCACACCGTCGACTTCGTCCTGAGTGGCACCGACGCACGTGAGATGTGCCGCCGGAACAAGGGAGGTTTCGTGGACGATCCGTTTGACGATGGCGTGAGTGCGGTCGCGGGTGGAGCCACCGGCTCCATAGGTGACCGAAACGAAGGCCGGGGCCAGAGGTTCGAGGCGTTTAACCGTCTTCCAAAGTGTAGCCTCGGCTTTTTCGTCTTTCGGCGGAAAAAATTCAAAACTCACCGAAAGATTCCTGCTCTGAAGGCGGGCGGCTTCGGCCGCGCTGGGCGGCGACGGCTGGGTCCGGTCCAAATCGCTCATGCCGCAGCCTTTCCGCCTTGCTCCCTCGCGATCGCCGGCCAGAGCACGACGGTCAGGGGATCGCCTTCGAGATAGATCGGTGGTTCAGGCTTCAAACCGGCGGCATTGAACCAGTTTTCAACTTCGGCGTCCTCAAATCCAAGGCGCCTGTGAGCGTGTTCCTCGCGCAGCGATTCAAGATCGTGCGGTGCAAAATCAACCAAGACCAGACGCCCGCCCGGACGCAGTGTCCGGCCGCCCTCGGCAATCACCGCCGCCGGATCGTCGGCATAATGGAGCACCTGGTGGAGAGTGATGCCGTCAACCGAATTTTCGCCGATGGGCAGATTGTACATGTCGGCTTGCCGGACCTGGCAATTTGGCAGGTTGGCATCCTGCAATGCGGCCCTGGCCACAGTCAGCATTTCTGGCGAGAGGTCGACGCCCACGCCGTTCTTGATTCGCGGTCCGAACAATTCGAGCACCCTACCCGTTCCCGTGCCGATATCAAGAAATTCCAATATTTCAATGCTCTCGAACAAGTGCAGCAGGGCCTGCTCCACCTCCTCTTCCGGGACATGCAAGGATCTGATTTCATTCCATTTCTTGGCGTTTGCCCGGAAATACTCGGCGGCGGCCTCGGCGCGGACGCGTTTGACGTTTTCCAGGCGGCCGAGATCGCGAGCCAACATTTCATCGTCGCTGGGAATCAGGTCGACGAGAGTTCGTCCGAGATGAGCGCATTCACCATTGCCGGACAGCCTGTAGAACGCCCATGTTCCTTCCCGGTGACGGTCGAGCACGCCAGCCTCGCAAAGCAATTTGAGATGGCGCGATACCCGTGGCTGGCTCTGCCCGAGGATTTGCGTAAGTTCACTTACCGTTAGCTCGGCGTGAGCGCACAACGCCAACAACCGTAAACGCGTCGGTTCGGCAACTGCCCGCAATCCGCTCAGTAGCACATCCATGGTGTCGCTCAGCTCATTTTCATGCCAAAACGGCGGTATCGACTGTCCCGGCAATCAGGAACGCCGGATCAAGGTCGATGAGAAAATCACAGTGAGATATAAACATATCTTTATGTTTTGTCTATGCTTAAATTCGGGGACAGGCGATACTGGAACCCCGGCCGTTCGGCACAAAGCGCGGCAAAATCGCAACACCTAGTAACTGATAGCGACTTTTCTACATCACTTGCTGGTGTCCGGACCGGGACTGTGCTACGAAATCAGCTTAATTGGTTCCGGATCACGGGTGCGCGACTGCCAAAGGGCTGACGCCGCTTGCCCGGTGCAATTACCCGCCGGCTTAACGCGAAGGCGCGGCGGGCCGATGGGCTTGGTAGTTTTGTTAGGTTATTCGATGAATCAGGGGACGCAGCGACCGTGGCACGATTCATAGATTTTTTGTTTGATCCGGTACCCTTGGTGAGGAATACGGGCCGCTGCATCCTTCTTGGCGGCGCCCTTGTGCTGGCCTCCTGCGCGACCGTCCCGGCGGATGAAGAGGCGCAAAAGGAAGCCGCCGCCATTAACGACCCCCTAGAACCGATGAATCGCGCCGTCTTCGAGTTCAATAGGGCCTTCGACACCGCCCTGCTGCGGCCGCTGGCGGAGGGCTATCGGGCCGTGCTGCCGGAAGCCGGCCGCAACATGGTGCGTGATTTCCTCGACAACCTGAGAGCGCCGCTGGTGTTTACCAATGATGTCCTTCAAGGTGAGCCCGAGCGCGCCGGCGAGACCATGGGCCGCTTCGCCATCAATACGGTGGCCGGACTGGGCGGCTTGTTCGACGTGTCAGGCATCGATCACCATGGTGAGGATTTCGGCCAGACGCTGGCGGTTTGGGGGGCCCCGGAAGGCCCCTACCTGGTATTGCCGTTTTTCGGCCCGTCGCCCGTGCGCGACACCGTCGGTCTGGTTGGCGATTTTTATCTCGACCCGATCAATCACTACCTCGACAACGCCGACCGCACCAATCTCCGCTGGGTTCGCTTAGGCGCCAGGGCGATCGATACGAGGTCGCGAAATATCGAGACATTGGACGAGATCGAACGCTCGGCGATCGACCTTTACGCCACCGTTCGCAGCCTCTACCGCCAGCGGAGAAACGACGAAATCAGGAACGGAAACCCCGCGCCAACGGTCCCCATGCCGGAAATTTCGTTCGATCTGGATGACGATGAATACACCGGAAAATTAACTTTCCTGAAGTCCGAGTAATTCTTGACGGCGCCCGCTGGTGACACGAAACTGCTCCGGAAAATTTTTACGCACCCGCTGGAACCGGTCCACCGCCCCGATTATGCCCAATCGCCGTAGATTCTTCGTTCATTTGAGTTTGAAAATGGTCGCAACGGCGCTGCTGTCGGCATCGTTGCTCGGCTTGGCTGTCCAACCGGTGCAGGCCGACAGTTCCGCTGCTGCCGAATTTGTTACCGATCTGGGAGATCGCGCCGTCAAGGCCTTGGCCGATAAGACTATGAGCGACGCGAACCGCAAATCGGAATTCAGGCGGTTGTTCCTAAAAGGCTTTGACGTCGATGTCCTCAGCCGGTTTGTCGTCGGCCGTTACTGGCGCAAGGCCAACAAGGACGAACGCAAGGAATACAAGCTCCTGTTTACCGATTTTATCGTCGAAACATATGCCGCGCGGTTCAGCGGCTATTCCGGGGAAACGATCGAGGTCGACGGCTCCCGCAAAGCGAGCGAGAAGGATACCCTCGTCAACAGCCGCATCGTTCAGCCCAAGGGCGGCGCCATCAGGGTCGACTGGCGCGTACGGGACCGCGGCGGCGACTTGAAGATCGTCGACATTATCGTCGAAGGGGTAAGCATGGCGATAACCCAGCGCGACGAATTCGCCTCCGTCATTCGGCGCGGCGGCGGCGGCTTCAAGAATTTGATCACCGAGCTGAAATCGAAAACCGGCAAATAGCCGCACCTCCGACTTCCAAGACCACCAGATGATCGAGATCGAGGCGGAAACGCCAAACCAGTCCGATGCCCGGGAGCTCTTCTCTGCCAGCGACGCCCTTATGGAGTCCCTGTTTCCGCCGGAGCAGAACCATCTCGTCTACGAGGATGCCCTGACCAAACCCGGCTCTGTCTTTCTCATGGCTCGGCAGGACGGCAAGCCCGTCGGTTGCGGCGCCTACGTGCCCTTCGCAGCCGAACAGGCAGAAATCAAGCGCATGTTCGTCCATGAACACGCGCGCGGCAAAGGCGTGGCAAGACGCATCCTGTCGGAGCTGGAAAAGCGCGCACGGGCGGCGGGAATCGCGCGTATGTTTCTCGAAACGGGCAGCCTGCTCGACGCCGCCCGCGCCCTTTACCTGGACGCGGGATATGTCGAGACCGGCCCCTTCGCCGATTATCCGAACTCCGAAATGAGCCTCTTTTTCGAAAAGCGCCTCGGCTAACCCGCCATCGACACGCCTTTGAGGATTTCCTCCAAGGCATCGTCCGCCAGGGCCCTCACTTCGTCATCGGTGCGATCCTGGATGGGATGCTGAACGAAGACAACGGCCGGGTCGAAACCCAAGGCCTCTGCCTGGCGCGCCGCCGCTTCGACGAATTCGGTCGAGGCCACACCGACGCCGGGAATTCCTCTGCCTTCCAGGTTCGTGATGTCATGCATACAGCACGTCGTACACGAACCTCAGTCGGCCAGGCCCTCCACGACGACGTCGACTTCCTCAGCGATTTGCTGGGCAAGTTCGGTCGGCGCCGGGCGCGCAAAGGTGGGCTTCATGTAGCGTTTGACCTCGATGCCGCGTTCGCCGCAAAGCTCCGCGATACGGTCGAGGAAAACGTCGCCCCGCGCTTTTGAAATATCGAGCAACCCGACCGTGAGCCCGTCGAGCGTCGAAGGCCGCGGCAGGCGTTGCCGCTGCGCCGGTTCGCTCTCCGAGGTCGGGTCCAGCAAAATTGTACCGTCGCTCACTCTGTCACCTCCTTGGTTACGGGAACGCTTCCCTTTTCCCCCGTGGCCACCCAGCCGCCGATAACGGCCGAGAACATGCCGGCGCCGCCGCCGGCGCGCACGATCAGCAGCCCGCCGGGGCGGAATTTCGGTATGGCGGCCGGCTGGTCGCCGTCCGCCGCGATGGACTTGTCGACCCGTCCTCCCGGCATCATCAACAAGCCGTCGAGCTCTGTACGTAGGCGGCCCTTATCCCAGCCGGCCTCCCGGAATACCCGTTCGTGCTCCGGCGAGACGACGAGGACGGCGTCGCCGATCCTCGCCATTTCCGGATGATTGATGCTCTTCAGCACCAGCGCGAAAGTGCGCGCCAGATCTTCCGGTTTACGCGAGGACTGGTCGAAAATGGGATGAACGCCGTCACCGGCAAACAGGGTTACCGTGCTGGCGTCCGGCGGGAACCCGCGCTCAACGGCCAGCGACTCCCAGCAACTCCCTTCCTCGTCTTCAGCAAAACAGAAAGTGTACTTGCCCGGATTGCCAAGGCAGGAGCGATCGATCTCACCGGGCCGGCCGCCGCCGACGTTGCGCACGATCAGTTGGAGCGTGCGGCCGATGCTGGCGTTGGCGCGGTTGCCCTGCCCCAGGGCGTTGACGCCCGAATTCATGCCGACGCGGCGGGCTTCGGGTCCGTTGACGATCAGCACCGGCCCGCAGAACCAGGTGGTGCCCAGCACGCCGTGCAGGCAGAACTCGTCGACCAGCGCACCCTCGACGGCGGCCATGACGAGCGGCATGTATTCCGGCTTGCACCCGGCCATGACGGCGTTGATGGCGATTTTCTCGACCGTGCATTCCGCCAGCGCCGGCGGCATCAGCCCGACGATTTCGTCCGGCGCCCTTTTGGTGCCCTGCAGCATGCGCCAGACGCGCTCCCGCGTCGGCGGCACGACGGGCAGGCCGTCGCTCCAGCCCCGGTCGAAGCAGGCCTCGACGTCGTCTTCCAGGGGACCGACCTCGATGCGCCGGGCGGTGATCGGGGTATCGCCGTACTCGACGGCCAGGCGTTCGGCAATGCCGGGTTCGACCGATTTGGATCCGCAGCCCGGCCGGAATTCCGGCAACTCCGCGCCCAATCCGTTCAGCTTGCTGAGATCCGCCCACTCGTCGCGCACCCAGCCGACGCATCGGCCGGCCTCGCGTCCGCCGTCGATGCGCAGCAGCGTCGGTACGGTTTCGATCTCGTTACGGAAAGAGCTTTCCAGAGAGCGGTCGTCGATCACGTCGTCCAGGTCGTCGGGAAAGGCCGGATCGTCCTGCGTGTAGATGGCCAGCGGCAGCCCTGCATCGCGCATTTGGGCGAGCACAGGCGTCACCAGCACGCAGGTCGGACAGTCCCGCTTGACGAAGACGGCCAGGCCGTCGTGCATTTCGGACATTCGCGCAACCCCTCGGATTTCGGCCGCTATCCTAGCAAGAGGCTGAAACGGCTGTCACAAAATTCACAAACAGGAAACATTTCCTTTCGCCAGCGAAATATTCCGGAAACGCCGGCGTGGTTTCCTGTCAGCATCGAATTTCACCGAGGAGCCGGAAAATGGGCCACGCACAGGAAAGAGAAGCGTTGATCGAACAGCATCTCGTGCTGGGACAGACTATTGCCGGCCTGGAGCGTCAAGCCGATCCCGACTGGCAGGAAATCGAAGTCCTCAAACAGGAAAAGTTGAGGTGCGGCGAACAGCTCATCGCCCTGATCGCCCCCGAACCCTTCGCGGCGACGCCGAGCATCAACTAAAGCGCTGACGCCAATTTCCGATACGCCACAATCCGATTTCAGGTTTTACCCAAAAACCGGCCCACAACGTGTAGAATGCCTCCGACTTTGGATCCAAGGGGAGGTTGTCATGTTTTCAGTGACGCTTCGTGTGGTGGTTCCGGTTGTCCTCATAGTCCTTTCAGCATTCACGGTGGCGCGTCCGGCTGCGGCGGAGCCGCAGATCCTCGGCGTGGTGGCCACCACGGCGCCCATTCAGATGCGCTGCGAGAACGGCGAGTGCACCGCCAACCTCGCAACCTTCTGCCTCGAGCCGAACCGGTCGCAGCCGACGGCGGGTGACGCCTACCGGCCGGCGAGCCGTGCGCACGTCCAAATCTCGCGCATCGACGAGCTGGGTCGCCGGGTGCCTGTCGAAACCTCGGCGCGGTATTTCTCCGATTACTACTACACGTCGGTTCAGGTGATCGTTCCCGAGGCCGCGGCCGCGGGCGGCGAGCTCTACATTTCGGCCCTGCCCGGCGCGGCCTTGCTGCCGGTGTCCGGCGCCGACGTTGAAAATCCCCATACGCCTGAAGAAACCGCCATGGCCGTCGGCCAGGCCCGGCGGTTGGCTTCCACCTTCTTCGAGAACGGAGATCCCGTGGTCGAGGGCGCACAGCTTCTCAACCGGGCGCTGAGCCTCCTGCCCACGCAGGGGCGTGTCAACGACGACGAGCGCAACCGGATCTGGCAGGCGACACTGGGTTCGACCGGCCCTTTGAGCGACGAGGGTAAGGAATGGGGCGCCAAGATCTACACCATGTGCCAGGAGACCGCCAAGATGCGGGTCTACTACAACATGCGGGGCTGCCTCAAACAGCAGAACCGCCAGCTCCTGGGCAACCCCAATTCGGCGTTCTGGAAGTCGCTGAAGACCGGCAGCTAACCCTTTATGCACGCGCGGAAGCCCGAGTGTTTCACGGGCTTCCGCGTCAGCGTTCGGGCTTCCGGCCCCAGGCCTGAAACACGATCGATGTGGTCGTCACGGTATCGGGGTCGGCCAATTGACGGCGGCAGTCAGATACTGCCGCATCGAGCTCATCATCCGCCATCAATCCGAATTTCACGATCGCTTCGCGTACCGACAACACGGTTTGCGGCAGGTAGTCGCTGAGATCATCGTGGCTGCGCGCCCGTGCTGAGCAGATGCGAAAGTCGATGCCGGATAGATCCTGTTGGCGAAGAAGCTGGTAGAGCCGCCGCCCGGCGTAGGGATCGGCGCCGACCTTGTGAAATACCGAAATCAGAACGTCCTTAAGACGATTGAACACATCCGATTGGGGATAGATGTTGATGCCGTCGGCGTCGGCCTCCTGCAAGGCCAGCACGCCACCGGGTTTGACAAGCCGGAGCGCCGCCTCCACGACCTCCTCGTGCCATCCGATGGTGGTGATGACGTAGCGGAGATGAACGAGGTCGAAGCTTTCAGGCGGAAGGTCGTTGTCGAAGATGCTGCCGTGACGGAAGTCCACGTTGTCGAGACCCAAGCCGGCGGCCCAAGCGCGGGCGGCGGCCAGGCTGAATTCCTCCACATCGACGCCCGTCACGCGTCCCCCCGACCCGACCCGGGCCGACATCAGGTCCGTGATGCCGCCCGCGCCGCAGCCGAGGTCGAGGCAGTTCATGCCGACGCCGATTCCGATGCGGTCGAGCAGGATCGCCGCCTCGTCGGTCAGCGATTCCGCCTGGATGCGGAGCCTGCGAATTTCGTCTTCATTGGACGCCAGGGGATAGTCGTCGTCGCGCATATCGGTCTACTCTCGGGTGAAACAGGTAATCCTGAGCGCCCAATAGTGAAGGGATAATTCGCCATGACGCAACACATCGGCATCGTCGCCTGCTCGGCCGAAGGGGCGGCGCTTTGTTACCGCACGATCTGCACGGAAGGCGAAGCCCTGCTCGGCCCTTACGGCCACCCGGAGGTGACGATGCACACGCCGCCGCTCAGCGACTACGTGGCGCGCATGGACAGGGACGACATGGACGCCGTGGGCGACCTGATGCTGGAGTCCGCGGAGAAGCTCAAGCGCGCCGGCTCGGATTTTCTGATCTGCCCGGACAACACGGTGCACCAGGCCTTCGATTACGTTGCCGAACGCTCTCCCCTGCCCTGGCTGCATATCGCCGAGGTCGTGGCGGCCGAAGCGATCGAGCGTGGCTACCGGCGTCTCGCGCTGACCGGAACCAAGTGGCTGGTTGCGAGCGAGGTGTATCCTGAAAAACTCGCGGATCGGGGGCTCGACTACCAGCGCCCGGAAACCGAGGAATGCGGGGAGATCAACCGCATCATCATGGAGGAGTTGGTCAAGAGCGCGTTAAAACCTGAAGGTGTAGCGTATTTCCAGGGCGTAATCGGGCGTCTAAAGGACGAGGGATGCGACGCCGTCGTTCTCGGCTGCACCGAAATCCCCTTGATCATCGACGACGGCAACTCGCCGTTGCCGACGCTCGATTCGACCCGCCTGCTGGCCCGGGCGGCGCTGCGCAAGGCCGTCGGCGAAGATCAGGTCTGATCGGAATACTTGCCTTCCATGCCTTCGTAAAACTTCTGCATGCCGGCGACGTCGCCGTCGTAATCGCCGGTCGGCTGGATCAAGGGGCCGACGCCGGTACGGCGGGTCTTGAAATCGAGGAAGCTCAAGAGGATGGGCACGCCCGCCTCCATGGCGATCCAGTAGAAGCCGGAATGCCAGCGTTCCGCCTTGGCGCGGGAACCGCCGGGCGAAATGCCCAGCGCAATCTTGGGCCGCCCCTCGAAATGGCGGGCGATGCGCCCCACCTCGCTACCGCCCCCCGCGCGGTCGATGGGCAGGCCGCCCAGCCAGGTCATGAAGGGGTTGCGCCAGCCGGCGAACAGTTCCGCCTTGCCGATCCAGTGCAGCTTCACCCGAAAGGCAAACGCAACCGCCAGCATCAGCGGCAGATCGCGGGCCGCGGTGTGGGGCTCCGCCACCATGACGAAGCGGTCCGCGCCGGGCCGGTCGCCCTCAAGCTTCCAGCCCAGCAGCTTCAACGCCGCGATGCCGCCGATCCTCAGCACGGGGCTGAGGACCGGCGTATCGAATATCGTCATCTGCATTGGCGCAGTGTAGCGGCAATTCCCTCCTTTACCTGTCCTGTTTGCGCCAAGATGTCCGACAGCCACCCGGTCAGGCGGCCGCCTCGAACAGCGAGATCGAGTTGCCGTCGGGATCCACTGCGTACTGAAAGCGGCCGGCCGGAATTTCGATGGCCTCGCCCATGACCTTGCCGCCCGCCGAGGCGCACCGTTCGGCCGCCGCCTCCAGCTTGTCCTTGATGGCCAAGTGAACCGTGGGACCGTCACCGCCGCTGGCCGGTTTACCCTCGTAAAGATGCCCCGCCACGCTGTCGTCGCTGTTCGCGGGAAACATCGCCATGGCGTTGGGCCCGGTCTCGTCGAGCGTCAACTCGCAATCGAGGACCGTGTTGTAGAACGTCGTCGCCCGGCCCAAATCGGACACGGGGATTTCGAACCAGACGAGCGCGTTGTTGGGAGTATCTGACATCTGCCTATTCCATTCTTCGTTGGGTTTATGATGGCGGCAGCTAATCACACCCCTCCTGACACCCTCCTGTCAGGATCGATTTCAACCAGCGTCGGGAAGATCGGCGGCGAGGAGCGCAGGCTCGATCCCCTCGGCCTCGGCGACGTCGAAATTAAGTTCCACCTTCACTCCGTCCGGCGCCTGGACGAAGAGCTGGAACGAGGCCTCGGCATCGACCTGGCGCTTGGTGTACTCGGCGCCCTCGGCATCCAGTTTCGCGATCGTCTCGGCCAGACCCGTCGCCCGGAAGGCGACATGATCGATGACGCCGCTGCCCGCCGTATCACTCGACTGCTGGCCAAGATACTTCTTGCGGTTCTCGCTGACGTTCGCTCCGCCCTCGGCGATATGCAGCACATCCTTGCCGCCGGCGTAGAGCCAGCAGACGGGAAACTTGAAGTCGGGATGCGGCCCCTCCTGAAGTCCCAAAACCCGCACATACCAATCCCGCGTTGCTGCCATATCGGCCACCTGCAGCAGGTAGTGATCGATGTTTTGGATGGTCATTGGGGAGCCTCCAATACCAAACAAGCGGTAACTTTGCGGCTAGGAATTGACCCGGTCAATATCACACCTCACGCCTCGACCTCAGGTCAGTTTCCCGCTTCGACAAACCAAGTCTGCAGGACGCCCTTGCCTTTGATTTCGATGGGTGGCCGCTTGGTGCAGATGAAGCTGTCAGAAACGCGGGTGGCCATCTGGTCGGTGAGGTGGATCTTGCCGGACTTGCCGGCTGTTTCCATGCGTGCCGCCACGTTCACCGCATCGCCCCAGACGTCGTAATGAAAACGATTGGTGCCGACAATGCCGCCGACCACCTCGCCACAGTTCATCCCGATGCGGATATCGATGCCTTTCTCCTGCGCAATCTTCAGGAACGCAAGGCCGACCTCGACCAATTTGATTTCGTGATCATCCAGCGCTTCCGGCGCACCGGCCACCACCATGTAGCCATCACCGATGGTGCGGATCTTTTCGATGCCGTACCGCGAGCAAACCTCGTCAAACGCCGTGAAGAGGTCGTTCAACATGTCCAGCGTCTCTTCCGGCTGCTGGGCTTCCGACATTTTGGTGAAGCCGACGATATCGACAAACATGATCGAAACGCTCTCGTGCCGGTCGGCGATCATCTTGTCGGGCGCGTTTTTAAGCCGTTCGGCGATGGAGGCCGGGATGGCGTTGAGCAACAGGTCGTTGACCTGTTTGTGGGCATCCTCCAAAGCGTCTTCGCCCCGGTCGGCCGCCTTGACGAACAGAAGGGCCATGACCCCCAACGCGGTGCTCGACAACAGCGTGTTGATCAACGCCATATGCCAGGCTTCGAGGACGACGTAGCGCTGCGGCAGAGCGTCCTGCCAAAGGATGCTGGCGAACAGGCCGGCGGTGGCGACGCAGGTGAAGATATACGCGAGCGCCCTGTCCCGGCGCCGGAAGATCATGAAGAGGACGATGATCGACACCGGAAAATAAATGTAGGTGCCAGCCTTGAACCCGAAGGCATAGGTGGCAAAGGCCATCTGCGCATAGAAAAGCACAGAGAGCGTCAATGCCCCCAGCGTATGTCGACCCAGGCTGTTGACGATGTGCGCCGCCATGAACCCCGAACCGACGGCGAAAAAATGGAGCCCCATCCAGGGCCAGCCGTTGAGGAATATCACCAGGCTCCAGACCCAGGTGAACAACCCGGCAACAACGGAAATCGCCGAGAGCGATTGAACATGCTTTAGGTCAGCGGCCCCCATGCCGTCACCGCCGGGCAGACGCAAGAAGCGGGCGAATGTGCTACTTGTCCACACCGCAAAACCTCCCCCCTTTTTTGTTCCGACTGACGACTTGCCGGTTACCCCCGCGGTTTTTCCAGCAGCCAGCTCAGATTGGCCTTCACTGTAGGCCACTCGCTGGCGATGATCGAGTAGGTGGCAGTATCGCGCACCGTGCCGTTGGGCAGGATCATGTGGGCGCGCAGGATGCCATCGAGCTTGGCGCCCAGACGTTCGATGGCCCGGCGGCTCTGCTGGTTGAGGAAATGAGTTCTGAAATCGACGGCGACGCAGTCCAATTCCTCGAAGGCATGGCGCAGCAGCAGGAGCTTGCATTCGGTATTGAGCGGCGTGCGCTGGACGGACTTGCGGTACCAGGTCGAACCAATTTCCAGGCGGCGGTTGGCGGCCTCGATGTTCATATAAGTCGTCATGCCCACCGCCCGGCCGCCCGGTTTGTCGATCACCGCGAAGGGCAGCATGGAGCCCGCCTCCTGCAACTTCAGCCGCCGCTCGATCTCCGCGCCTACTTCCTCCGGTTTGGGCACCAGCGTGTACCAGAGGCGGTGCAGTTCGCCGTCGGCCGCGGCCTCCTCAAGGTCTTCCCGGTGATCATGCGCGAGCGGCACGACGGCGACATGGTCGCCCTCGACGGAGAACGGTTCGGGCCATTTGGTCATGGAAAGATACCTCGAAGAAAAGCGGGGCGCCGCCGGTGGATGCCGGCAAATAGCGGCTGTGACGGCGGGAGGCATTCTGGCACACTTGCGCCCGCGCGTCGTCCCTACCCAACTCTATGGGGACGGCGTACTTGGCGACTGATTATGGGAGAGCGGGAGTTTGGCGGACAAACCGGTACGACTGGCCATCCTGGGCCTTGGGCCCATCGGGCGGCGGCATTTGCAGGCCATTGCGGACGTGCCGTCGTGCGAGGCCGTCGCGGTCGTCGATCCGGCTGAGGACAGCCAAGCGGTTGCCGACGCGTGGGGCTTGCCCCGCTACGCCGGCATCGAGGCAATGTTGGACGAGGCCGCGCCGGACGGGGTGATCAACGCCACGCCCAACACCCAGCATCTGCCCCTGTCGCTCGCCTGCATCGGGCGCGGCATCCCCGTGCTGGTGGAAAAACCCATCGCCGATACGCTGGCGGCGGCGGAAGCCATCGCGGATGCTTCGGAAGCGGCGGAAGTGCCGGTGCTGGTCGGCCATCACCGGCGGCACAATCCGGTCGTGCAGAAGGCACGCGAAGTGGTGCAGGCCGGCACGCTCGGCCGCCTGACGGCAGTTTCCGCCACCTGGCTGGCGCACAAGCCCGACGACTATTTCGAAACCGCCTGGCGGCGGGAGCCCGGCGGCGGCCCGGTCTTGATCAACCTCATCCACGACATCGACAGCCTGCGCTTCATCTGCGGCGAGATCGCAGCCGTTCAGGCCATGACCTCGAGTGCCGCGCGCGGTTTCGCGGTGGAAGACACGGCGGCCCTTCTGTTGCGCTTCGAAAGCGGCGCGCTGGCGACCGTGATGCTGTCGGACACGGTTTCGGCGCCCTGGAGCTGGGAGTTGACCTCGGGCGAGCAGACCTCCTACACCTACCCCCGCACCGGGGAGGACAGCTATCTCCTGGCCGGCACCGAAGCCTCCCTGGCCGTGCCGTCCCTGCGGCTCTGGCGGCACGAGGGGCCGCCGGACTGGCAGTCTGCACTGCCGGAAACCCGGATCGAGGTTGAGGAGGAGGATCCGATCACGAGACAGGCAGCCCATTTCGCCGACGTCATTCGGGGCCGGGCCGAACCGCTGATCACGGCGCGCGACGCGACGCGAACGTTGGAGGTCAGTCTGGCCGTGGCGAGGGCCGCGACGGCATCTGGCGAGGTTGTGCTGTCGGGCTAGAGGTTAGACGCCGATCATTTCCGACTGGAACTCCGACACGGGGATTTCGTCCCTGCCGAGCCAGGCGAGCGCCTGGGAGACTTGCATGAAAAGTTCCACTTCGACGAGCTGCCGATCTCCGCTCTTCCAGACGGCGCCGAACAATCTCATGACGATCTCGTTGATGGTCGGGCCGCAGACGACCGCGGCGCGATAGGCCGGCAAGTCCATGGTGGCCGGATCCTGGTCAGGAAAGAACTTCTCCGTCAGAACATCCACGGAATCGCGGAAAAGTTCATAGCTCATGTCCGAAAAGTCGGCGTCCTGCTTGACGAAAACGAGGCGATCATAATTCCAGACGAATTCCGGGTCATCCGTCAGAATCGTGGCCATCCTGCGCACCCCGTCAATCGTGAACGGGCCCGACATGGAAAGCACGATCAAACGGTGCTCTTTGAGAAATCGATATTTCCTGGACATAGCCAATTTTCCGCCGAGGGCGCCCACCAAACTTAATTTGGTCAGATATCACGATGCCGGGTAGGGGTCAAAGTGTCGCGGGGCCAAAGTTTCATGAGCCTTCCGCCGCCGCCGCATCCGTTGCGGCAGGCACCGTTTTCGCCAGCGAGGCGGCGAGAATCACCGCGATGAGCGAGAAGCCGCTGGCCAGCAGGAAGGCGTTGGCGAGATCGCTTTCGCCCGCCCAGCCGGCGAGCAAGGCCGCCGAAGCGGCAAAGCCGTCCATGAAGGCGAAGGTGAGGCCGAGGCTGGTGCCCTCGCGCCCGCCCGCGTGGTCGACCGCCGCCGCCTGCAACACGGCGCGGATCGCCACCAGCGCCGTCATGGCCACGCCCAGAGCCAGAAGTGTCAGCGCGAAAATACCCGACGCATAGGCGGTGAACGCGGCGACGGCGGCGATTGCGTTACCGAGGATCATCAGCGGCCGCCGTCCCACGCGGTCCGAAATCTTGCCCATCCAGGGCTGCGCCAAGGCGCCGAGGGTCATCATCAACGCCATGGCGACGGCCGTGACCAGCCAATCGAAGCCGTAGTTGGCCCGGAGGAACAGCGGCGTCATGGTGATGATGGCGAAAAGACCCATGTTGTAGGCGGTAAAAAGCGCCAGCACCCGCAAGCCCGTCCGGTTGGTCCAGATTCGCCAGATGTCGGCGAAGTCGGCCCGGGTGGGGCGCGAGGTCACATGGCGCGGCACCTTGCGCGAAACGAAGATGAAGTAGCAGCCCATGATCAAGGTCGGGACGACCAGCACCTGGATGGCGGTGCGCCAATCCGCCACTGTCAGCAGCAACCCGGCAGCCGGCAGCGCGATGACCTCGGAGAAGTGCCCGCCGATGGCGTGCACGCCAAGCGCATAGGCGCGCTTCGCCTTGTGCATCTGCGCCAGCACGCCAGTTGCGATGGGATGCCAGGCGGCGTCGCCCATGGCGGCGACGGCGATCAGCACGGCAAAAGCCCAGAACCCGTCGACGAGGGATGCCGTGAAGTACCCGATGCCGACCCAGAAAAAGGTGGCCGCCAGCAAAACGCCCCGGTTGGCCACATGGTCGGCCAACATGCCCGCCGGCAGGTAGGCGACGGAACCGAGATTGTGGAGCATGAACAGCAGGCCGATCTCCACGGGGGAGAGACCCATCGCGGCACCGAACGCCGGGATCACGATGTACATGCCCACCGGCGCCAGATCGTTGGTGAAATGGCCGAGCGAAAACGTGACGAGCAGGTTGCTTTTCATCTAACCCGGGATATCCACGAAAACCGGTGCGTCAGTCCGCCGGTTCCAGCTTGTCCTGTGTCCGGGATTCGAAATCGCCGGCGTCGTGGCGTTCATGCAGTTGTTCCTCGGGCGGGCCGAACGCGCGGTTGACCATGCGGCCCCGCTTTACGGTCTCCCGGGCATCGATCTCCCGCGTCCAGCGGCCGAGGTGGGTGTAGCTATCGGCGTCCAGAAACTCCGCCGCCTCGTAGACCCGGTTGAGAACCAGCGCGCCGTACCAGGGCCAGATGATGATGTCGGCGATGGTGTATTCGTCGCCGCACATGTAGCGGTTCTCGGCCAGATGCCGGTCGAGCACGTCGAGTTGGCGCTTTACCTCCATGGTGTAGCGGTCGATGGCGTATTCGATGCGGTCGGGCGCGTACTTGTAGAAATGCCCGAAGCCGCCGCCGAGATAAGGCGTGCTGCCCATCTGCCAGAACAGCCAGGAAAGACACTCGGGCCGTTTGGCAGGATCGCTCGGCAGCAGCGCATCGAACTTCTCCGCGAGATACAAGAGGATGGCCCCCGATTCGAATACCCGCGTCGGTGTCGGCGTGCTGTGATCCACCAGTGCCGGAATCTTGGAATTGGGATTGGCGGCGACGAAGCCCGAGCCGAACTGCTCGCCCTCGCGGATGTTGATCAGCCAGGCGTCGTACTCCGCGCCGCTGTGGCCCAGCGCCAACAGTTCCTCGAGCATCACCGTCACCTTTACGCCGTTGGGCGTGGCGAGCGAGTAGAGCTGCAACGGGTGCTTGCCGACCGGCAGATCCTTCTCATGCGTCGCGCCGGCGATGGGGCGGTTGGTCTTGGCGAATTCCCCGCCGTTCTCCTTGTCCCAGGTCCAGACCTTGGGCGGCACGTAGCCAGATGAGTCGTTCATTTAGGAAACTCCGTTTAGGGATACTCGCTGATGAAAAGAATGCACTTCTAACCGAAAAGCGCCCGATTAGACATTCTAAACGGCGGTTTCACCAAATTTTGTCCGAACCCGAAATCGAGGCGTCCAGGCGGCTCAGGCCGTTTCACCGCGGAGCAAGGCCAGCCCGACAGCCCCGAAGGTCACGACGACGAGCAAGCAGAACGCGGCGGTCATAACGAATGATGGAATTCCGTCGCTGCTGCCGATGATGGTCTCGCCCTCCGCCTCCAGGGCGAAGATCCAAATATCGCCAGTCGGGCCGAACAAAGGTGGGGTGTAGCCGCCACCCGCGAGTTGGGAGCGTTCGCGCTCCTCCAGATATCGGACAGCGGCAGCTAACTTCTCCTCGTCCACGGTGATCTCGACCCGCATGCCGGGTTCGAGCCTGTCGGCGATCTCTTCAGCTTCGTCGGTGGGCCAGATGGACGGCTTGCGGCCAAATACGGGCTGGGCGCGACTGTCGGCCAGGCGTTCCTCCAACGTGAGGTAAACGCTGGCCGCGTTGATGGCGGCCACGCGCGGCTGGCCGAGATGAACCTCGGTTCCCACCCTCTCGATAACACCATCGATCACGGTTGTTTGCGCGCCGAAACGTTCGCCGGTCATGTAAATAGTGACGGCCAACATGCCTCCGGCGATCAGCAGGCAGAGAAAGCCGCCGAGTTTCCTTAAAGCCGGTGACGTGCTGGCGCTGATCGCTTGTCTCCCGAAAGTTTCACGCTGTGGGAATCAGTATAAACTGGCGGTTCGCAACGATCCGTTAAGGAGCGGCTGATTCCCGTCATGGCCCAAGATTACATGAAGCGCTACCGGAAGGCCGCCCGCGCCTACCTGGATGAGCACGACGGCCGGCTGATCCCGGAGCCGAGGCCGGAGGCAGGGCCCTTCGAGTGGAGCGATGTCTGGCTGATGATGGCACTGAAATCCGTCGACGGCAGCGCGAACGGCACGGCGCTTTTCAACGTCATGGCCTGCGGCGATGCCCTCAACCACGCGGGTTTCACGCGTAGCGAATTGCGGGGCGGGTTCAACCGGCTCGAAGCCGCGGGATATATCTCCGTTGAGGGATCGGAATGCGCCCTTACCGCCAAGTTCAGGGAGGCCTGGGCGGGTTCAGGGGCCGAGGGCAAATCCAACAGCCGGCAGCAAACGGCGCTGCGCAAAATTCTGGACGTTCAGGAGTAAGCGGCATGCCTACGCATTGGGGAGGAATGTATATATGACGAAACCCGTTTGTTTGGTGATCGGCGCCGGCGCCGGGATCGGCGGCCATGTGGGCAAACGTTTCGCCCGCGAGGGCTTTCACACCGTGCTTTGCCGGCGCAGCGACGAGGACGGATTGAAGACGCTGGTGGAGGCGATCAAAAGCGACGGGGGTGCGGCCTCGGGTTTTCTGCTGAACGCCGTCGAACCGGACGCCATCGAAGACCGTATCGCAGCCGTCGAGGCCGACATCGGACCGATCGAGGTCGTGGTCTTCAACCTGGGCGCCCAGGTCGGCGACAGGTCGTTGAATAACACCACCTACAAAGTGTTCGAACTGGGCTGGCGCATGGCGACCTTCGCCCTGTTTCGGACCGCGTCAGCCATCTGCCCCCTGATGGAGGAACGCGGCAAGGGGACGATCCTGGTCACCTCGGCCACCGCCGCCGTCAGGGGCAACGCCGGCCAGCACTCCCACGCCGCCGCCATGGGCGGGCGGCGCATGCTTTGCCAGTCGCTCAATGCCGAATTTGCGCCCAAGGGCATTCACGTTGCCCATATCATCATCGACGGCGCGGTGGACGCCCCCGATACGCTGGGCAAGATGCTGGGGCCGGAGCAGTTTCAACAGCTTCGCGAAACCCGGGGCCTGGAACACGACGGACTTCTGGTTCCCGCCCACGTGGCCGATACCTACTACCATCTCGCCCAACAGCACCGCTCGGCCTGGAGCCACGAAATCGACCTCCGCACGCACTCGGATAAGCCGTGGTGGAACGGGTGATAGCAGGCGGGAACGGGAGCCCAGGGGAGTAGGAGTTGTCGAAGGCAATATCCGGTTGCCACGAAAAAAGGGAGTAGTTTTCCGGACAGCGATTGAACACAAGAGGGGGCGGTCGAGATGTATCTCCATAACCGTAGTCCAAGCTCACAGGGTAAAGCCGTTGGCCGGGTTTCACTTATGTTTGGCGCCCTGGCCTTGCTCGCCGCCTGTCAATCGCCAGGGGGCGATTCGGACAAGCTGACTTGGGAGAGAGGCTTCGTCGTCATTCCGTCGAGCGGGGGAAAATGTTCGCTCCGGATGATCGGATTTGAGGACGCGAGGAAGGACTGTCTCACGCCCCAGCCTGAAGGGACAAAAGGCTTGCAGCCGGCCGTGTTGTTCCTGCACGGATGCGGCGGCATCAACCAGCGCCAGTATCATGTGATGGAAATGTTCACGAACCTTGGTTACGTGACATTCATGCCGGACAGCTTCGCGCGACCCGGCCGTTGGCGGGCCTGCGGGGCCACTCGCAGGATCCAGCATCTCCGCTTTGCGGAAATCGCCTACGCCCTTTCCGAAATCAGGAAAATTCCCTGGATCGATCAATCGCGCTTGGTTCTCGCCGGATTCAGCGAAGGCGGAGTCATCGCCGGCAGATACGACGGAACGGAGTTCAAGGCGCGTGTTGTCATGGGCTGGGGCTGCGTCGGCGGGGGACTCACCGGCGAAGGCCCATTGCTCAATCTGGTCGGCAAGCGTGATTTCGCAACGACCGGCGGCAACCGGCTGTGCCCCATCGGTTCGAGGTGGAAGAATTCTTTGGCGCGGCACGTCGATGCGGGTCACGACGTGGCAGACGATCCGGAGTCGATAACGATCATCAAGAAATTTCTTGATGAGGTGCTGTGAATTTTTATTCGGTACGCACCGCCCGCGCGATTTTCGCTTTGTGGAATCGAACGGCTCCCGTGCGAGCGGGCCGGGAAAAGCGGCAATCGGATCGGCCGTAAACCGTTACAAACAGGAAACATTTTCCCCATCTCCAGAAATTCTTTCGTTACACAGGCGTGAGACATTATCCAAGTGATTAATTGGTCGTCGCTCGCCATTCGCTGAGTATTTGGCAACGCTGTTTCAGCGAAGACGCGAGCTAGGGGAAGGCCAATGTCTCAATTCATCGGCTGATGTTTGTCAGCTCAGAAATTGGGACGTCACCAAATTTGGTCGTTTAACGGATTTGGAGCGTGCTTTATGGACGCCTTCCCCGCCCAATCGTCTCAGGTCATCCGAAATTCGGTAATCGCAATTATTGCGCTTAGCGTTCTGGTCGGCGTTTCTCTGGCCTGGAATATCAAAAATCTCCACGAGCAGACCATCCGTCTTGCCACGCAGGAAGCGGAATCGAACTGGAAGAAAGACCAGGTGTTCCGGAGGTGGGCGACGCGGCATGGCGGCCTCTACGTCAAGCCGGACAAGAGAACTCCCCCAAATCCGTATATGGCTCATTTGCCGGATCGCGATCTCAGAACCGAGGACGGTCAGGAACTGACGCTTATGAATCCGGCATACATGATGCGGCAGATGACGGATGAATATGAGGAGATGTACGGGGTTAAGGGCAGTATCACGGCAAAAGTACTCCTCAATCCCGTAAACAAAGCCGATGAATGGGAATTGGAGGCGCTTGAGTCGTTCGTTCGTGGTGCCAGAAAGGTGGTCGCCGAAACATCAATAGATGGCGCACCCTTCATTCGCCTGATGCGTCCCATGAAAATGGCGAAAGGGTGTGTGAAATGCCATGGTCACCTGGGGTTCAAAGTCGGAGACATACGCGGCGGCGTGAGCGTCTCGATACCGCTTGAGCCTTATTTTGCCGCTTCCGAGCCGAGCAGACAGGCAATGGTCGCATCCCACGGGAGCGTGTGGCTCGGCGGTCTATTGGTCATCGGATTGTTCGGCCGGGTAAGCCGGAGGCACGAACGGGAACGGCTCCTGGCTCAAACAGCGCTGTTGGACGCGCACGACAAGCTTGAACAGCGGGTCGAGGAAAGAACGCAGGAGCTCGAAGCGGAAATCGCCGAACGCAAGGCGGTCCACGAAGCGCTGGACCAAAGCGAGAAACTGCTCCAGTCGATCATCAACGCCGCCCCATTCGAAATCAACCTCAAGGACCTTGATGGCCGCATCCTGATTGCAAACGATCGGGCAAGGGCGCTTCTGGACTCGACGGACGGCGACGTCATTGGAAAACGGACCAGCGAACTCATACCCCAGGAGATAGCAGGACCGTTTCTGGCCATCGAAAGTGAGGTCAAGGAAACCAAGAAAACCGTTCGCCGGGTCGTCACGGTACCTCTGGCGGGCACCACGAGGCACTTCGTTTGCACCAAGTTTCCGATCAAGGACGAAAACGGGCGCTTGGATAGTATTGGCAATATCACCAGCGAAGTCACGGACCAGATTGAGGCGGAGATCGCCGTAAAACGCCAAGCTCAGGTTATCGAGAACATCTCCGAAGGTGTGGTGGTCGCAGACAACGACGGCACAATAATAGACTGGAACAAAGGGGCTGAAGATCTATTCGGTTACACCACCGAGGAAGTGCTAGGCCGCTCCGCTCGGATCCTTCACGCAGACGATATTCCCGGAACTACACAAGCGGCCATTCTCGATGGCATCGAAAAAAGCGGCGCGTGGAGTGACGAGGTGGAGTGCTTCAGAAAGGATGGAATCCGGATTGTCGTCGAAAGCTGGGTAACGACATTCAATGACGAGAACGGCGTTCCGGTCGGCCGGGTCGGGGTCAATAGGGATATTACGGAAAGAAAGAAATTCGAGGCCGAACTGCAGCAACACCGTACTCGGCTGGAGGAGTTGGTCGTCGAGCGAACGGCGGAGCTAACTGAACGGGAACAACATTTACGCCTGCTGGCGAATTCCCTGCCGGCTGCCATTACCTACACCGACAGCAACAATCGCTTTCAATTCGTCAACCGAACTTTCTCCAAATGGCTCAACCTCGATCCGGATGAGGTGATCGGGAGAAGGCGGCAGGATGTCCTCCCGGAAGAACTGATCGAAACCACTCAAGAGGCATTTGACGCGGCTGTCGCCGGGCGGGAAACCGTCATGGAGAGCGAGAGAAACCTGGGTACGGTTGGTCACCAGCACGTTCAGATAACCTTGGTCCCGGACAAGGCTGAGGATGACTCAATCAGGGGCGTGTTCAGCTTGGCGAACGACATCACCCAAATTCGAAACGCCGAACGTGCGATACGCACGTCCGAAACGCGTTTGGCCGGCATTCTTAGAATTGCGCCGGAAGCAATTATTTCCGTCGATCAAGATCGATGCATCCGGATGTTCAACCAGGGAGCCGAAAATATTTTTGGCTACTCTGCAAACGAGATCATCGGCAGGCCGCTCGACGTGCTCGTTCCCGGTGGGGTCGGTGAACGGCTGATTCAACTGGTTGAAGATTTCAACACCGACATCGCACACGAGCATCAAACATCCGAGCGTTCGACAATTCAGGGGAAGCGCAAGAGTGGAGACGAATTTCCCGCAGCGGCGTCCATTTCGAAGCTTGAAATCGAGGGGACACCGCTGTTCACGATTATCCTTCGCGACATTACGGAACAACAAAAGGCGAAAAACGAACTCATAAAGGCAAAGAATCAAGCCGAAGCCGGCAATCGCGCCAAATCCGAGTTTCTTGCCATGGTCAGCCATGAGCTGCGCACCCCACTCAACGCCATTATCGGATTCTCGGAAATCCTTGGAAAAGGTATTGGGGGGAAGTTGAATACCGCTCAGGCGGAATACATCTCGGCGGTTCATGAATCGGGAACGCACCTCCTCGCCCTCATCAACGACATACTGGACCTCTCGAAGCTGGAAGCCGGCAAAGTCGAAATGGAGGAGACCAGGGTGTTCGCCCCGCTGGTGATCGACCAGATGATTCATCTGGTTCGCGAGCGTGCCGTTGAAGGAAGTGTCACCCTCAGAGAAAGTGTTCCCGATGACATCCCCATGCTGCTCACCGACGAAAGAATGTTCAAACAGATGGTGCTTAACCTTCTTTCCAATGCCGTGAAATTTACGCCGGAAGGCGGTGAGGTTTTGGTGTCGGCAGAAGTGGTCCAAGACGGCGGCATGTCGATTTCGATTTCGGATACCGGTATCGGGATGACGCATGAAAATATCCCGAAAGCCCTTTCCAAATTCGGTCAGATAGACAGCGCTCTCGATCGCCAGCACGAAGGGACGGGCCTGGGCTTGCCCCTGGTCGAATCTCAAATCGAGCTCCACGGAGGCAAGCTGATAATCGAAAGCGAACCCAAGGTCGGCACCAAATGCTCCCTGTACTTTCCGCGTGAGAGGGTGATCGAGAGGGTTTCCGTCGATCTCAACTGACTAGGCGGATGGGGGCGACATGACGGCATCGGGCAGGGCCTGCCGGAAAACCGGTTCGGCATCTGATCGGCCGGTTCTCGGGGATATTTTGCCACCCGCGTGCCATCAAAATGCTACTTTGAAATCCGGCCGCCGGTTTTGCAGACCTAAACCGCGCCCTCGTCGGCACCCCAATGTCACCACGCATCGTTTAGTAAGATTTCGAAAGCTGTAAAGCCGAAAGGACAGGCAATTATTAAGCTCCGGCAAATCATTGCGACGGCCTGCTTCTGTCTGTCGTTGCCCCCCAATGCGGCGGCGACGGTGCGTACCGTCGACTTGGAACTGGTGTTGGCAGTCGACATATCCAGGAGTATGGATTCCCAGGAAGCGGCGTTACAGCGCAGCGGGTTCGTCCGGGCGTTTCGCCATCAGGATGTTATCCGTGCGATCCGGTTGGGCCGTCTCGGCCGAATCGCCGTCACCTATGTCGAGTGGGGCAGCGATCGGTACCAGAGAACCCGGGTCGATTGGACTGAAGTCGGAGATTCGGGCAGTGCCGCTGAATTCGCCAAAGCCGTCGAAGGGGCAAGCGCCGATTGGGTGGAGTGGACTTCAATCAGCGGCGCCATTGCCTTCGGCGCCAACCACTTCAAGGGCAACGGTTTTCGCGGTACCCGGCGCATCATCGATATTTCGGGTGACGGACCCAACAACAGTGGCGCACCTGTAGACCTTGCGCGCGACCGCGCCGTTGCCGAAGGTATTGTCATAAACGGCTTGCCGATCCTAAACGACCGTCCCAACGTCAGCGGGTACCCGCTGATGCCCGATCTGGACCGCTACTACGAGGACTGCGTGATTGGCGGCGCAGGTTCATTCATCGTGACTGCCCACGGCTTCCACGATTTCGCCCGCGCCATCCGTCGCAAGCTGGTAACGGAAATTTCCGGCCGACCTTTGCTCCCCCCCTTTTTGCGTTACGCCGACATGAAACCTCGTATTCCTTGCAACGCCGGTGAAATCCAGCTTCAGGAATTCCTCAAAGGTTATCGGCCACTCCTTCCTCTACATGACTTCTGAGGGCGGTTGATGACGAAGCCAGGAACACGGAATACCTCGCGCCGCGCCTTCCTCGCGTCCATGACGGCCTTGGGCGCGGCGGTTCCTTTCGGCCTCCCCGGCAAGCCAGCCGCCGCTACGTCACCGTTGGCCAAACCGATCCCGAAGACCGGTGAGCGGTTACCTATCGTCGGCATGGGATCGTGGCTGACCTTCGATGTCGGTGATGACCAGGCGGCGCGGGACGTCCGCGTTCAGGTGCTCAATGCGTTTTTCGAGGCCGGCGGGGGCATGATCGATTCATCGCCCATGTACGGCACCTCCGAGGCGGTGATCGGCCACTCCCTGGCGCGTGTCGGCGACATCGAGAAGCTGTTCGCCGCGACCAAGGTATGGACACCCATGCAATGGTACGGCATTCAGCAAATGGAGCGCTCAGAGCGCTTGTGGGATCAGGGGCCTTTCGATTTGATGCAGGTCCATAACCTGTGGTCGTGGCAGGCACATCTGGAGACCCTGCTTCAATGGAAGGCCGAGGGCCGCGTCCGATATATCGGCGTCACCACCTCCCACGGCCGCCGCCACGATACATTGGCGAAAATTATGGCCTCTGCTCCGATCGATTTCGTCCAGTTTACCTACAACGTCCTTGACCGGGAGGCCGAACGGCGACTCCTGCCGCTGGCCGCCGAGCGCCGCCTGGCCGTGATCATCAACCGGCCGTTCCGGCGGGGAGCCCTGTTCGATCACTTCGACCGCCATCCGCTGCCCCCCTGGACGGCGGAATTCGATTGCGCCAACTGGGCTCAGTTCTTCCTCAAATTCATCGTTTCCCACCCGGCCGTCACCTGCGCCATACCGGCAACCTCCAGGGTCGATCACATGCGCGAGAACATGGGCGCGGCCCAAGGCCGCCTGCCGGAGGCGAAGACCCGCCGTCGCATGATCCGGCACATTGAGAGCCTTTAAGGCGTATCGAGAGTCATTGAGGCGGTGTGATATGGCGGCGGATGAACTGAAGGAAAGCCCGCTTGCCCTCCTCGGTCTGTGCTGCGTTGTGCTCGGTTCCGGGAATTTCCAAATAGGTTAGGTTTTTCTTGGACGAAACAAAACGTTCGCAACTGGAGCGCCACTTCTTAGCGAAGGGATCCTTTGCGGAGATGATTGCCAGCGTGGGTTCCTTGGCGCCAAGCCCGTCTCGACAACCGTGACCGGTAATAACGCGTGCCTTGAACACATTTCCGGAATAGGGAGCCATTCCAAATGTACCCTCGCTATGTCCCCAGCCAAAGAGATTGTCTTGATCCACCCAGGGCAATTTGCGCACTTGCTCAACGGCATAGGCGAGTTCCGCCCGGCGCAATTGCCCAATCAAAGCCATCTCATCACCGCAGCGATAACAGGCGACGTTGGGATCGATATCGGGGTTCTTGGATCGATTGCGGGCGAAGCTGTCAGGGGCGATGACGATAAGACCTGCGATCCTAGCCGTATCGATGTCGCCCATCGCCGTGCGGGACGACACACCGCCGCCGCCATGCATGTAGATCATGGTCGGGAACTTCTTACCCGGTGGGAATTTCGCGAGATGCTTGCCCAAATAGGCGTTGTCGAGGCCGACAAATGCGCCAAATCCGGTAATGCTGACGACGGCTTTATCCCAGGTCCGCTCCACGTTCTGCGCTGGGCCGGCACAGGCTGCGAGCGCGACGAGGATCGCCATCACCGACAACTGCCGGGCGATCACAATGCGATCTGTCAGGTTGCGCCCCATCAACCTATTAGTTTAGCACAGTTCCGTAGTTTCCGCAGTAATGTCTGGGAACTCCCTCCCGTGCCGCGATCAATTGGACGTGGAGGGTCCGGTATCGGTCTTCATCTTGCAAACGCCATAAGCCATGGCCGTCAGTCTTCCACGGTAAATGCGTTGAGCGAATTGGAGGTCGGGTCGAATGCGAATCCAATCCCGGCTGTTGACCGGTCTAATCACCATGGCATCGTCCCGCTTTACCCGGGCTTGAATCGGCTGCTCCCGGTCGCCGAACTGCACCAGGGCGTCCGATTGCCGGATCTCGATCTCTATCGGTTCCGTGGGAATGTCCGTTGGGTTCATACAGCCGATATGGATGTTGCCGCAGAAATGGGGCACCAAGGGCCGGCAACTGTAGCGGAGACTTTCAGCGGCCGCCGTTCCTGTTAGGTTGATCAGGACAACATGGGCGGCAAGAAATCGGACTATGGCCCTCGTTCCGCTGGATCCGTTCAATTTCAGATACCCGATCATTCCGACATGGTTTGTCGCATCTTCCGGCCGATGATGCTGAAATGTCGCCGGAAGATCAAACCGGTAAATTGGGGACGCGTACCCGCTACGAGTTCCCGGAAGGCATCTGGAGCCATAGTTCCAGAAGTTCCAGGTCGACATACTCCCGGCCGCGCATATCGCCCTGGACGATCTGGCACGGACGTCCCGGCCCCCCCAGGTTCGATACCACCGCCAGCGCATCGGCCGGCTCGTCGCAGGACGTGAATTCGCTCAGGGTCACGACGGTGTCGATCCCCGCCCGACGCGCCGACAGGAGTCCGTTTTGTGAATCCTCGAACGCCACGCACTGATCCGCGCGGCGGTCGAGTTTTTCGAGGACATCGAAATACACGTCCGGGGCAGGCTTTTTCCGTTCGGCCGAATCGCTGGCCGAAATGGCGTCAAATAGTTCCGGCCCCTTGCCACCCAGCGTTGCGGTCAGCAGGTTCAGGACGTTATCGCGCGTCGTCGTCGTCGAAATGGCGAGGCGATAGTCGTTGGACCTGGCCTCTTCGATCAGGCGCTCGATACCGGGCCGCAGGACGACATCGCCCGACGTGATGATCTCGGCGTAATTTTCTGTCTTCTTCTCATGGAGTGACCGGATCAGTTGATCGGCATTTCCGGATCGGAGGAACTCCGCATCACACCTGGATGCGTAATGGCGAATGCGTTCCTTACCCCCCGTCACCGACAGCAGATCACGATACAGATCGTGGTCCCAGTTCCAGCCGAGACCTTCCTGCCGGAACGCCAGATTGAAGGCCTGACGGTGGTATTCCTCGGTTTCCGCCAGGGTGCCGTCAACATCGAAAATTAGGGCGGAGAAAGTCATGCCGTCACTCGGCTGCCTGGTTCAATTTGAGCAAATCCGGCGCCGAACGGTCACCGCGCCAGAGCATATGACCCCTGATCGATAAAATCGAGGCCCGTTGTCCGCTTCAGATGTGAAATGGCGTTTCCGGAACTCCCAGAGACAATTCTTTGGTTCTCTCTACTAAACGCTTAGCCCGGCTATGCGGAGTCCGTCGAACAAATGCTTGAAATGGTCATCATCGAGCCAGGGCGAGTAGTCGAGGGCATATTGCTCCGAGAAATCGGGTATGCGTTGAAGCAGTTCATTGAGCGCGGACGCCGCCTCTTCCTGTCGGCCAAGATGCCCCAGGGCCGACGCAAGAACGGCGTAACGCGACCACTGAAAATTGGGCAACAACAGGGCCCGCCGCGCCCAATCAGCGGCTTCTTCGTGCCGGCGGAGATAGAGCATCGCCTGTGCTTTTCGAACAAGGAACGAGCCCATATTGGCATCGTGGGGGCTGAGACGGATGGCATCGTCAAGATGCGGCAGGCTTGGTTCCGGCTGGCCGCGGAAAACTTGCGCCGCACCCAGGCTGTAGTGCGCCAGTGCATCGCTCGGATTGAGATCGATGGCATGCCGAAGCTCGGCCATGGCGTCGTCGAACATCCTGTTGGATATATACGCCCGGCCGACGGCGCAATGCGCATCAGCGTCTTCGCGGTCAACTTCAACGGCCTTGCGTCCGGCCACCAATGCCTTTCGCCGTGCGGCGTCCGGATCGTGGGCATGGCCGAGAACCAGGCTGTAATACTGCAAATTCGCCAAACCCGTATACGCCGGGGCAAAATTCGGGTCCATCTCCGCCGCCCGGGAAAATGCGGCTTCGGCTTTCGGCAGGCTCTCGGCCGTTAGCTTGTGAAGCTCCGACATGCCGCGCTGGTAGATATCCCACACCCCGAGGTTTTCCGGTTTCTTAAGCCGCGCCCGTGCTTGCTCGGCCTTGTTCAGTTCCGGCTCGATGGCGCCGACGATGGTTTGGGTCAATTCGTCCTGTAGATCGAAGATGTCATCGAGGTCGCGGTCGTAGCGTTCCGCCCAGAGATGGTTGCCGCTCGGCCCGTCGGGCAGCTGCGCGGTCAGGCGTATGCGGTTGGACGCCTTGCGCACGCTGCCCTCCAGCACATAGCGGACACCGAGTTCAGAGGCAACGCGCCGGATGTCGGCGCTTTGGCCCTTGTAGGCGAATGTCGAGTTGCGCGCGATCACGAAGAACTGGCGCACGCGGCTGAGGGCGGCAATGATGTCCTCGGTTATGCCGTCGGAGAAGTATTCCTGTTCCGCGTCCCCCGACATGTTGTCAAAAGGCAGAACCGCGACCGACGGCTTCGCCGGCAAGGCCTTGTCATCGGATTGGGCATTTGCGTCCGTGTCCCAGGCCACCCGAAATACATGCACCGGGGCGGAGACATGTTTGACTTCGTGCGCGCCTAAGTCTTCGAAGGCATAGTCCAGCCGGTTTCGGACGGATTCGTACACCATGCCCGACACGCAAATCCCGCCTTCGCCCGCCAGCGCTTCGATCCGGGCGGCGATGTTGACGCCTTCGCCGTGGATGTCCTGGCCGTCGTCGACGATGTCGCCGAGGTTCACGCCCATGCGGAAATTGAGAGGATTTGACGCCAGGTCGGACTGCATTGAGACGGCGCATTTAACGGCGTCCTGAACGGTCGGGAATTCAGCCAGAAAACCGTCGCCCGTGAGCTTTACGATGCGGCCGCCATGGCTGTCGATAGCGGGTTCGATAACGTCGGCCCGCGCCGCCGACCAGGCCGCGACCGTACCGTCGGTGTCCTGCTCCACCAACCGGGTGTAGCCCGCCACATCGGCAATCAGCACCGCCGCCAATCTTCGATTGGTTTTCCCGACCTCGGCCATCGTCCTCCCCAGGAGATGATCGGGCAAAGATTAACCGAATTGCATTGTGGCTGCTATGACCGCGTCAGTGGTTTGTACTTGATGCGTCGAAGGTAAGGCTGGTCATGAGTGCGCTTTTTGCCGGCAGCAATCGTCCGACAAAACTGCAGCAACGACCGAGTAGCGGACGAAGTTGTCATTCACTTCGAGACCGAAGTTAGGCCTTACACTCGCCGTCATGGATAGGGAACGCTAAGATGTCGGGAAATAAGGAGACACCTTTGCAACAGCCATTGACGTCCGCACCAAATCTTGAAACGGAACGTTTGACATTGCGCGGCCCGGAAAGAAGCGACCTGACGGCGTTCACATCCTTCATGACAAATTCACCAAGAATGAAGAGCCAAGGAGAAACGGTTAGCGAGGAGGAAGCTTGGATTGGTTTTTTGACCGGTATCGGCCATTGGCAGTGGCATGGGTTCGGGTTTTTTACTTTGGCATTGCGTGGGGACAACACCCCTCTTGGTCGGGTGGGGTTGCTCAAGCATTCTAATTGGCCGCAAGTGGAGTTGGCTTGGCATCTTTTTGACGCGGCTGAGGGCAATGGCTATGCAACAGAAGCCGCCCATGCTGTTCGCAGTTGGGCGCACCGGTGCCATGGCTTGAGTCAGCTAGTCAGCTACATACATCATGAAAACCGTCGTTCACAGGCAGTTGCGAAACGTCTTGGTGCGGAGACCGATGGCATTCGTGCTAACCATGAACCAGAAGCCGAGATTTGGTTTCACCCTGCAGCAGGATGATCGCCGATGCGGCGACCACAACTGGCTCCACCGGCTCTTGTTAGGTCAGCTTTGAGTCATTAGCGGACCTTACGGCGCCGACAGGAGACAACACGACCTGTCTTGGTCAAACGTCTGGCGACAGTTCAGCCACTGGAGTGGCCGTAATGGAAGGTCTGTCCCGCCAGGAATCGATGCTTTGAGCGATATTCGGCCACTGGCCGGTGCGAAAATCAAAAATTTTCCGCTTTTCGCCGAACAGCAACGGGCACAACAGGTTGATATCCATGACGGAGAAAGTTTCCGGCCAAAAGCCTTCCGGGGTGATCTGATCCCCCAGCCAATTCAGACAAGCGCCGATGCGATGGCGCTGGCGGGCGAGAAACCAGGACTGATCTTCGTCGACACCCGCCATCAGGCGCAAATTAACGATTGCGTCCGCCAGGGCTTCAATAGTGGTGAGAATCAGCAAATCGTCCCAGTGGCGCTCGGTACGGGTGACGGTCGCGGACAGGGGCGGCGTTACGGTCGAATTGGAATCGGGATAAGCGTCAAACAGGTAGGAGATGATCAGGTCGGAGTCAAAAAGCGGCCGACCGCCATCAATGAGAACCGGCACCTGAAGCGCAGGATTGAGCGGTTCGATTTCCTCGACCGGGCGCACCAAATTGTTCACGTCCGCTTCGAATTCGAGTCCTTTTTCAAACAGGACGATGCGAACCTTTCTGGCAAACGGCGAGCCATTCGAAAAGTAGAGCTTCCTCAACGTCCCCTCCCCTCGTTGGGCCATGACGGTGTCAATACCTAGCGGCAGAGCACCTATCTCCGCAATGGCTTGGACTTGACGCGTCAAATGTGGAATCAGCCGAGGGTTTGCAAATAGCCGGAAGCGGAAAAATCCGGATCATTCGGTCTTCTCTCATTTGCTCTCATCCACTGCGGCCTGCTCAGCCTGCCGGCGCGCCTCTATGATGCGACGAGCGGCTTGGTCGGGGACGCCAATACCCATCAATACCATTTCGCCAAGCTGCAGACTTGCCTCGATGGTCTCGGGGATAACATGGTTCGCGCCTCGAGCGATCAATTGCAAGGAATGTGCGCGGTCGCGGGCGCGAGCGTAAATAAGCAGCTCCGGCCAGTAGCGGCGTGCGGTTTCGACCACATGTTCAGCGGCGTGGGGGCTATCCATGGTTATCACCAACGCCGCGGCCTGATCGACGCCCACCCTGCGCAACATGTCGGGGTGGCTCGCATCGCCGAAGTAGATGCTAGCGCCATCTGCGCGGAATTGAGCGACCAGGTCCGTCTCGATGTCCAGTCCCACATGCGGCAACTCCAGGCCGTCGAGCACGGAGCCGAGCATCTGGCCGACACGGCCATAGCCGGCAATGATGATATGACCTGAAAGGTCCGTCGGAATATCGCTATCGTGTTGACCGCTATCCGCTTCGCGTACCTCGGCGGCTCGGGCCAACTTGCGGGCGAAATGAGCCACCCCCGGTGTCGCAATCATCGTCAAGCTGGCAACAATCAGCATGAATTGAGCGGTATCGTTGGGCATCAACCCTAGTCCGAGGGCCATGCCGATTATGACGAAGGCGAACTCACCGCCCTGGCCCAGCAGCAGGCTGGCTTCCAAAGCCACCGGGTGGGACTCACCGAACCCCCGCGCCAAAGCATAAATGATGGGGCTCTTGACCAGATACAGACCGAAGATTGAAGCAATCAGCCAGAGGGGTTTAGCGGCGACCTGAGTGATGTCGATGCTCATACCGACCGAAACGAAGAACAGGCCAAGCAGCAAGCCCTTAAAGGGTTCGATGTCGACCTCAATTTCGTGCCGATATTCGGTTTCCGCAAACAGCAGCCCGGCGAGAAAGGCTCCAAGCGCCATCGACAGGCCGACCTGCTCGGTGATTAGCGCCGTGCCGACGATAATCAGAAGAACGAATGCAAGAAACATTTCCCGGCTGGAGGTACTACCGACGAAGCGGAATGCGGGTCGAAGAACCAATTTGCCAATTACCAGAATGACGACGACCGCAATCACCGCTTCTCCAATCGCGATGGCAAAGGCGAGCGCCACCGGAGCATCACCTTGTGCCGCAAGCGCCCCAACCAGAAAAAGGATCGGCAGAACCGCCAGATCCTGGAACAGCAGGATGGCGAAGCTGGTGCGGCCCGTTGCCGTACCCAGGCGGCGGTTTTCGGACAGCAACTGCATGATAATTGCCGTCGAGGACAGCGCAAATGCGCAGCCAAGAACGACCGCCGCAGCCAGGGTATTATCGAAGAACGAAGCAATAACGGCGATCACCGCTGCGGTCACGACAACCTGTGCCCCCCCCAATCCGATGACTTTGCGCCGCATCGCCCACAATCGATCGAGTGAGAGCTCAAGGCCAATCATGAACAGGAGAAATACGACGCCGAGCTCAGCCAAGGGGCGAACGCCATCCAGATCAGTGATCATGAAATAATTAAGCCACGGCATCGTGTCGGCGAATCGCGCCAAGCCATGTGGTCCAATCACAAGACCCACGACCAGAAAGCCAAAAACCGGACTGACCTTCATGCGGCGGACCAACGGCACAACGACGCCAGCCGCCACAAGAAAAACGATCACCTCGCGTAGATTCAGCGCTTCAATGTGCATGAGTAGCCAATATCGCTCCAGAACCTTGTTTGGTTTAACTCATCTTGGCGGGCAAAGAAATCGGGTGCGCTGTCAGCTACGCGAACGCGAGGGCGCCGTTCAAAGATGAGCACATGAGGCGAGAGGAGAAATCAAAGACATTTCCAAAGGGTCAAAAGCAGAAGATTTCCAGACGTCAATGTCCCCGCATCATAGCGACAACGCCTTCAACTTGATGCGTCAAAGTCGAAGTTTGCCAATTGTCCGCTCGTAGGCAACAAGGGACGGTCCCGCCTGCAGCTTTGTTCTTCGCAGACAGACTCCATCGGCGCTGATTCGCGCGCCCACTAAAGATTGTGTAGTATTTCGCCCACGTCATAGGGGGCGCTATTCATGATCGAGGATGGGGTTCAAAGGCGTTTATCCGCGGTCCTGGCAGCTGATGTGGCCGGTTATACGCGGCTGATGGAGGAGGACACCGACGGTACCGTCGCCGCCTGGCGCACAGCGCGCGCCGACATCGTCGATCCTTCGGTTGCCAATCACGGCGGTCGCCTGGTCAAACTCACGGGCGACGGCTTCCTCGCTGAGTTCACTTCCGTTCTGGACGCCGTTAACTGCGCCATCGCCATGCAGGGCAAGCTGGCGGAAAGCTCTCTCGACTTCCGCATGGGCGTCAATTTAGGCGACGTCGTCGACGACGGCGAGGACATCCATGGTGAAGGCGTCAACATTGCCGCCCGCATCGAAGCTCTGGCCGATCCAGGCGGAATTTGTATTTCCGGTATGGTGCACGATTCTGTGCGCAATAGGCTTGATCACAGATTTGGGGACCTCGGCGAGTACGAGGTCAAGCATGTTTCATCGCCGGTCAGGGTTTACCGCGTCGAGTTGGAGGAACTGTCCGGCAAACCTGAACGAGCGGTCATCGCATCTGCAGCCAGTGTCGACAAACCCTCTATCGCCGTCTTGCCCTTCGACAATATGTCGGGCGACGAGGATCAGGAATATTTCGCCGATGGCATCACTGAAGATGTCATCACCGCACTTTCGCAATTCCATTGGCTGTTCGTCATCGCCCGGAACTCGACTTTTTCCTACAAAGGAACAGCCCCGGACGTTCGACAGGTGGGTGAGGAACTGGGTGTCAAGTACGTGCTTGAAGGAAGCGTGCGCAAAGCCGGCTCCCGCGTCCGCGTAACCGGGCAGCTTATCGAGGCGACCACGGGAAATCACATCTGGGCCGAAAAATACGACCGCGAAATGGCAGATGTCTTCGATCTTCAGGATGAATTGACATCAACCATTGTGGGTAAGATCGAACCTGAAATCGGCCATGCCGAACGCATGCGAGCAGTGAATAAGCCGACCGAAAACCTGACGGCTTGGGATCTGTACCAGCGCGGTTTGTGGCATTTCTGGCGTTATGGGCCCGACAACATCGCCAAAGCCAAAGATTACTGCCAACAGGCGGTTGACCTCGATCCCGAATTTGCTCTGGCCTACGCCCGCCTAGCCTGGATCGCCTATGTCGAATCCATGACACTGCTACCGCCGGAACGCGACGCCGTCGTCGTTCGAGGCGTGTCGGACGCCCGAACCGGCCTGAGGCTAGACGGAAACGACGCCACCTGTGCAACGGCGCTAGGCCTCGCACTGCTTGCTGCCCGTGAACACGATGAATCGATCCTGCAATTCAGGCGGGCGATCAAGCTGAACCCGAATTTTGCCCAGGCCTACTATGGATTGTCGATGTCCATGACGCTTAGCCTTGGCGATCTTGATGAGGCGATGCAAGCGGTCGATAGGGCCATTGAGCTCAGTCCAAAGGATCCGATGATGTTTGTTTTCCTTCATGGCCGCGGAATGTTGCGATACCTGAGCGGAGATTTCGAAGGGGCGCTCGCGGAGATGACGGAAAGCGTGAGTTATTCACCAGGATTGAGCTGGCCCTATTCGGCTATGGTCTGGTGCCTTGCGGAACTGGGTCGCGACGAGGACGCCGCAAAAGCCGCCGAGAGGTTGAAGAAAAAATTTCCCGATCTCAATGTCGGCAGCATGAAGGAATTTATCGGTCCGAAAATTTCAAAAGAGATAGGTGGATATTTCGAAACTCTGATCAAGTACGGCGTGGCCGAGTAGGCCGAAGCCGGGCCTATAGCCGGGAGGCGGTAACGAGTATCACCCCATTCACGTGATATCCTTGACGTCGATAGGCGACCCTGACCAATCGTAAAATTCCAAGGGATGATCCGCAGTGCCTGACATGGCTGCTCAGTCGAGGGCGATACTGCTTCGCCATTTTCCGGACCGTAAGGCCGACTTTTTTGAGCCGATGACCATTGGCGGCACGCCAGCCAGCATGGATGAAGGCGCCCGTCTCATTTTGGAAGGGCAAAAGACCGTCACCTCTTCGGCAGCTTGGGAATGGACGGAAGACAATCGGCCGTTCGCCGGTGCGCTGTCGGTGCTCTTCGATGGCCGGGGAACGGCGCGGGCGATCGTGGAGACCTCGGCCGTGGAACTCTTGCGCGTCGGCGAATTTGATGAAGAGCTTGCCCATGCCTACGGAGAGGGCGAACGCACACTCGCCTGTTGGCAGCGTGAGATGGGAGAACATTTTCGCCGTTCAGCCGAAGCCGGCGGGCACGCCTTCGACGAGGAGACGCTACTCTATGTCGAACGGTTCGAGATCAGGCAGCGGCTCTGAATAGTCTGGTTCAATCCACCGTTCCAAATCGATGGGAAGGTGTCAGAAGCAGAATTATTGGCAGCGTCAAAGCTCACCGCCTCACCGCGTCAGGGCTTCGACTTGATGCGGCAAAAGTGAGGTCGGTCAAACATCCGCTAATAGCCAGGAAGAGACATCGGCGCCAGACTGCAAAACTCATGGTTACTGGCCTCTGGGAACGTTAGGATCGAGACCGGTTACGCCATTGAGCTCGACTGCACGGGAGGGAAGGTCGATGGGGGACAGAGTTCATAGGTTGCTTTCCGACGGAGATCCGGCGGCAGGTATGCAGCCTTCCAATATGATCCCGCCCGAGGCCTTTACCAGCGAGGATCACACGGAACTGAACCATACCTCCTTCGCGACGGCGGACGAATCCGTTCTCTCGGGAGTGTGGGAGTGTGCGCCCTGCAGAGAGGAGATCGAAAGCTATCCGGTCCACGAAATGATGACGGTGATCTCCGGTTCGGTGACGCTGACGAACGCGGACGGTAGTTCGGACACTTTCACAGCCGGTGATGTCTTCTTCATTCCGAAGGGGACAAAATGTACCTGGCACGTGACGGAGACCCTTCGAAAATTCTACATGATCGCGGCGTGACGTAACGCCGCGGAAAAATCAAAATTCTCCCCCGTCCTCGCCGAAATCAGACGGCTGTTCAGGGTCGGTAGCTGACGACGGAATGCTCTCTAATCTCGCACCCTTCACCGCATCGGCGGCTCGTACTTGAAGCGTCAAATGTGAAGTGGTCAATTTGCCGCTAATAGCCAACAAGAGACATCCGCAACAAAGGACAATACCGCAGCCAAACAGGCGTCGTTGACCGGATCGGCTTGGCCTTCAAAGATTGTGGAGGGTTTCGCGAAGGCCATGGGGAGTTTCCAAGGTATAAATGCTCGTCGATAATCTGGGGGCTGTTAGGATCGCGCTAAATTGAACATGTGCTCAGTGGACGGTGTTAATTCGTGGGGGTGACATATGACAGCAAATCTGAAATTTGCTGAATCGGATGCTGAAAAGCAGGCCATTTTTCAACATCGTTACGAAATCTATGTGGAGGAAATGGATCGTTATCGCGGCATTTCCGATCATGAAAACCGTGTGATGGTCGAGGATGTCGACGCGCATAGCCGCTTTCTTTATGCCGAATTGGATGGAGTTGTTATTGGCTCCATGCGCTGGACCTGGGGCGGCGATAACGACTTTACCGACCGTCATATTGATCAATACATGTTGACGCCCTTTCTGGATTGCCTGCCGCCGAGGCAGTTGATTGTGGGCGAGCGGTTTATGGTCTCGAAAGAATTTCGCGGTACCGACCTCTTGTCGCGCATGTTTGTCCGCTACATGAATTTCTGCAACGACAACCGCATACAATTGGTCTTCGGAGATTGCGAACCCCATTTGCTCAACCTTTATCAGGGGCTCGGTTTTCGGACCTATTCGGAGCGCAATATCAATAGCGCGGAAGCCGGTTACCTGATCCCCCTCGTGCTGGTGCCTGAAGACCTCGAATATATGCGAAGAATAAAATCTCCCATAACGTCGGCCCTGAAAGATTTTGCCGGTGATCATCGGGTGCCTAAGAATCTTGATGAACTGATCGAGGGCAGCGCAGTGCTCAGTGAACGACTGGCGCGTCGGGAACATTATTGGGAGGGACTGAACGAAGCCTTCCGGATGATTGGTCGCAGCAAACCCTCCCTTTTTGATGACCTCGACAAGGATGTTATTCAGCCCTTCCTGGACAAAAGCAATGTTATCGATTGCCAGGTTGGAGACCGCGTGCTGAAAAAGGGCAACGTCGCCCAGAACATGTTTGTCGTTCTGTCGGGGGAACTGGAAGTCAGGGACGAAGAAAGGGTTCTGGCGCGGCTTGTCAGGGGTGATTTACTGGGAGAAGTGGCGTTTTTCCTCAATATCCCGAGATCGGCGGATGTTTATGCTGTCAGTAACGAAACCTCGGTATTGTCTCTAAGCGAGACCACGGTTCGCAAGCAAATCGACGAAGACCCCAAGGTGGCGGCCCAAATGATGTTGAATATCTCGAAGATCCTCTGCCAGAAGCTGATTGGATAAATCCTGTCTTGTGTTCGGATCAAACGTATTTGCAAGTGATATGCTAACTCGCGATTGACCGCTAGGGGTCAGAAGCAGACGCCGGTCTCCTCCCCAAACTCGCCCACCTCATCGCGTTAGCGGTTTGTACTTGATCCGGTGCGGTTCGGTCGCCTCCGCGCCCAATCTCCGCTTCTTGTCCTCTTCGTAGGCTTCGAAGTTGCCTTCGAACCATTCGACGTGGCTGTCGCCTTCGAAGGCCAGGATGTGGTTGGCGATGCGGTCGAGGAACCAGCGGTCGTGGCTCACCACCATGACGCAGCCGGCGAATTCGAGGAGGGCTTCCTCCAGTGCGCGCAGCGTGTCGACGTCGAGGTCGTTGGTGGGCTCATCGAGCAGCAGGAAGTTGGCGCCGGACTTGAGCATTTTGGCAAGGTGCACGCGGTTGCGCTCGCCGCCCGAGAGCTGGCCGACCTTCTTCTGCTGGTCGGCACCGCGAAAGTTGAAGCCGCCGACGTAGGCCCGGCTCTGGACCTTGCGGCTGCCGAGTTCGATCTCATCGAGGCCTTCGGAGATTTCCTCCCAGACGTTCTTGTCGGCGGCCAGGGCATCGCGGCTCTGGTCGACATAGCCGAGCTTGACGGTTTCCCCTAAGCGGAAGCTGCCGCTGTCCGGCTCCTCCTGCCCCGTCACCATGCGCAGGAACGTGGTCTTGCCGGCGCCGTTGGCGCCGATGATGCCGATGATGGCGCCGGGCGGCACCTTCAGCGTCAGGTCTTCGATCAATAGCGTCTCACCGAAGCCCTTGTTGACGCCGTCGGCTTCCAGCACCAGGTCGCCGAGGCGGGGCCCCGCCGGGATGGTAATCTGGTTGGTCGTGCGAACCTTTTCGTGCTCCTCCGACAGCAACTCCTCGTAAGCCTGGATACGGGCCTTGGATTTGGCCTGGCGCGCGCGCGGGCTTTGCTGGATCCACTCGAGCTCATTGGCCAGCGTGCGCTTGCGCGCTTCCTCCTGGCGGCCTTCCTGTTCCAGGCGTTTCTGCTTCTGCACCAGCCAGCCGGAATAGTTGCCCTCGTAAGGGATGCCGTGGCCGCGGTCGAGTTCGAGGATCCAGCCCGCCACGTTGTCGAGGAAGTAGCGATCATGGGTCACGGCCACGACGGTGCCGGTGTACTTGTGCAAGAACTGCTCCAGCCAGCCGACCGACTCGGCGTCGAGGTGGTTGGTCGGCTCATCCAGCAGCAGCATGTCGGGGTGCTCCAGCAGCAGCCGGCAGAGCGCCACGCGGCGGCGTTCCCCGCCCGAGAGCTTGCTGACGTCGGCATCGCCCGGCGGGCAGCGCAGCGCATCCATGGCGATGTCGATGGTGCGGCTGAGATCCCAGGCGTCGGCGGCGTCGATCTGTTCCTGCAGCTCGCCCTGTTCGGCGATCAGGGCGTTCATCTCGTCGTCTTCCATGGGCTCGGCGAACTTGGCTGAGACCTCCTCGAAGCGATCCAAAAGCGCCTTGGTCTCGGCGACGCCGTCCATGACGTTGCCCAGCACGTCCTTGGTCTCGTCCAGTTCCGGCTCCTGGGCCAGGTATCCCACCTTGACGCCTTCGGCCGGCCAAGCCTCGCCGTTGAACTCGGTCTCGATGCCGGCCATGATCCGCAAAAGCGTGGATTTACCCGCGCCGTTGAGGCCCAGCACGCCGATCTTGGCGCCGGGGAAAAACGACAGATTGATGTTCTTCAGGACCTCGCGGCCGCCGGGAAAGGTCTTGGTCAGACCCTGCATGGTGTAGATGTACTGATAGGACGCCATGGCGCTGGGAATTCCTTCGATCGGGCGTTAATTTGCGCCGATTTCTAAACCATCAACGCGGGCGGCGCAACGCGGGCAATAAATCGTACCGGTCGCCCTCCTTTGCGGCTATAACCCCGGGCTATGAGTGAGAAAGCCCCCCCTCTCCCCATGCCCGAGATCGGTCGGATTTCAGGCGAATTCAAAGACCGGAAACTGGAGCACGAATTCCGCACCGCGCGCCTTGAGGACACATTGTGGCGCGTCCGGGCCGTCTGCTGGGTACTGATCGTCGCGACCTTCCTGGTCATTCTGACCATCTGGCAGACCCATGGCCTGAGTCTCCGTTTTTTCGAGATCTCGGCTATTCGTGGCATCTACCTGGTGTTCGCCGTCGCGCTGCTGGTTTACAGCTACCGAACCACCTCCTACCGGATACTGGACAATTCTGTGGCGATACTCTGCGTTGCCTTGATTGTTCTGGCCCTGATCCTGGGCGCCTACGCCGATCCCGGCAAGTTCTCGCTGATCGCGCGCAACCTGATGGCCGTTTCGCTCGCTTACCTGATCATGCCGACGCGCCTTCCTTTCATTGCCATTTACGCCCTGACCCTGACCATCATCCTGATCGGCCAGGTGCTCCTGCTGCACGAATTCTCCGTTCAGGAAACGACGGCGGCTCTGGTCTGCGCCATCCTCATCAATTTCACCGGCTATCTGGTCGTCCGTGACAACGCCAAGGGCCGGCGCATCACCTACGTCCTCGGGCGGCGGGCGGAAGCCTACGCCGCGGCAGCGGAAACCGCCCGTCAGGCGGCGGAACGGGCCGACCGCTCCAAATCGGAATACCTTGCCGGCCTCAACCACGAACTGCGCACGCCATTGAACGCCGTCATCGGCTTCGGTGAGCTTCTGCAGCGCGACCAGGACGAAACCACGAACGATAGGCAGCGGGAAAGCGTCGAACACATCATCACGGCCGGCCGGCACATGACCGACATCGCCGATCAGGTGCTTGACCTTGCGCGTATGGAAACCGGCCGCATCGAACTCACCAGCGATCCCATAGACACCGCGCTGATGGTGAAAAGCAGCACGGGCCTGATCGAATCGGAGGCCGAGGCCCGCGGCATCAGCGTTGAAGCGGTGGTGCCCGAACCGGCGCCCGTCGCCTACGCCGATCCGGTGCGAGCCAAGCAGGTGCTGCTCAACCTCCTCAGCAACGCCATCAAGTATAACCGCCAGAACGGCAATGTCCGGGTCGCCGTCATGAATGCCGATAATGCCGTCCGTTTCGAGGTCGCCGACACCGGCGAGGGCGTTCCCGCCGAGCGCCACGACGAGCTTTTCGAGCCCTTCAACCGGCTCGACGCAGGATCGTCGAATGTCAAAGGCTCCGGCATCGGGTTATCGATCGCCCGCACTATCGTGGAGGCCATGGGCGGCCGCTTGGGCGTCGACAGCACCGTCGGGGAAGGCAGCACGTTCTGGTTCGAGTTGCCGGCAGCGCAGGAAGCCTAAAGCGCGGCTAACCAGTCCGCCGTTTCGGCCCACAGCGTGTCGCGCAAGTGGTCCTTGAAAAATCCGAAGTGCCCGATCGAGGAGCGGCCGACGTCACCCGGGTGGACGTGGCGCCAGGTTATGTCGGCGTTCTCGTATCGCCCCATGACGCCTTCGCGGGCGTGGGCGGCGACGTAGGTGTCGTCCTCGAAGCTGACGGCCAGGATGGGTGCCGTGAACGCCTGATAGCCCGAGAAATCGAGGCTCGGGTCGCCAAACAGATAGTCCGGGTGGCGGCACCAGCGAGACCATTGCAGAGCGACATCCCGCGGCAAGTCGGCGAAACCGACGCTGGTGCCGGGGAAGTGGCCCAGCAGCCGCGCGATGCCGGGCATCATGACGTAGACCAGCAGCGACATCATGAGGCGGCGGTGAAGCTGGCCGAGTCTCCGCCACTGCCTGGGATTACCCGCGATGGCAGCAACGCCGACGAAACCGTCGATCAGGTGGGCGTTGGGGGCCAGCCCGAGGGTTTGGCCGCCGGCGGAGTGGCCGACGGCGAAGAGCTTCCGATCCGGCCAACGTTCCTTGGCGAAGGCAAAGACGCCGGCCATGTCGCGTTCGGCCCAGTCGCTCATGCGGCCAGGAAAACCCTTGAGGCTTCTCGGCCGAGAGCCGCCGTTGCCGCGGACGTCGTAGGTGACAACGGCGAAACCGCGCGCCGAAAGATAGTCGGCGTAGGCGCGGTAGAAACCGCGCGGCACGCCCAGCGCCGGGTTGATGACTACCACCCCGACGGGCGCGGAATCCGCCGGTTCAAAGACGGTCGCGGCCAGTTCAAAACCGTCCGTTGCGGCGACGGTCAGATCGCCGGATTTCGGTTCCGTCTCGGATTGCAATGCAGCTTCGCTCATGGCAGCGATTGTAAGTTGACGTTTACGTAAACGTCAACCTTTCCCCGACCGGTAAACGATGCCTCTAAACGACGCTCGGCCCCGAACCCGCGCCGACCTCAAGCAATTCGGCGACGACCGCAAGGCCTTTCGTCATGCGTTCGCGGTCTGCCTCGCAACCCAGCGACAGGCGCACGGCCTGCGGCGCCGCCTGTTGGCCGACGGCGAAGACTTCGCCGGTCAGGATCTTGACGCCCCGCTTTTCCGCCGCCGACCTGAGGTCGTCGGCCCGCCAAGGCGCAGGCAATGGCAGCCAGACGTGAAGACCCTGGGGGTCGGCCTTGTGGGGCAGGTTGGACAGGACTCGCGCCGCGATCCGTTGCCGCGCCCTGGTTTCGCCACGCTGCCAACTGTTAAGATGATCCGCCGTGCCGTCGACGATCCAGCGCCGCGCGATGTCGGCCATCAGGGGCGGCGGCATCCAGCACGACATGTGCACAGCCGTGAGGACGGCATCCTTGAGCGTTTCCGGTGCGCGGACGAAACCCACACGCAGCCAGGGCGCCAGACTCTTGGAAACGCTGGTAAGAAACAGCGTCCGGTCCGGTGCATAGGCCGCCAGCGGCGGCGGCCGCTGGTCCGGCAGGAAACCGAAAACGTCGTCCTCGATGATCCTGAGGTCATAACGGCGGGCCACGTCGGCGATGAGGCGGCGGCGATCCTCCGGCATGGTGGCGGTCGTCGGACTGTGGAGGGTGGGCATGCAGTAAAGTACGCTGGCCCGCACACTCCGGCAGGCCTCATCCAGCGCTTCGGGCAGCAAACCATCCGCATCCATGGCCACCGGGTGGAGTTTTAGGTCAAGGTGCCTGGCGATCTGCTTCATCGGCGGATAGGTCAGGTCCTCAGTCAGAACCACGTCGCCGGGCCGTGTCGCAGCCATCAGGGACACCAGTACGCCGTGCTGGGCGCCGACCGTGACGAGGACATCCTCCGTTTCTGCCGTCAAACCCAGCCGGCCGATCCAGTCGGCGCCGGCCGCGGCCTGGGCAGCCGCCTGATCCTCCGCGCGGTAGTCGAGCAGCGGCGACAGATCGGGCTCCCGCCCCAGCCGCGTCAGGGCTTCGGAAAGGCGCCGCGGCGCTTCCCCCATGGTCGGCAAATTCATGGTGAGATCGATCAGACCGTCCGAACCCGCGGGGCGGAAAAGGGCCGCCGCGGTGTCGCCGACGGCCGCGCCGGCACCGCGAACGAAGGTGCCGCGGCCAACCTCGCCGTAAACCAGGCCGCGACGGCCGGCTTCGGCATAGCCCCGCGTCACGGTGCTCAGAGACAAACCGAGGTCATACGCCAGGTCCCTCTGGGCCGGGAGTTTTTCGTCCTCGGCGAGATCGCCCCGGTCGGCCGCCTCGGCGATGGCGTCGGCCAAGGCCAGGTATTTCGGCCCTGGGCGCTCCGTGAGGTCGGGAAGCCATATTGTCATGAATACAATATATACATTGATTAGCGAAATTCGTCAATTGTATGTATCTGATATCAGCGTGGCGATGAGAAAGAGGAGGCCGACATGCTCCAATCAGATAACCATGAGAACAACGAAATTCCCCTGTTTTCTGGAAAAAACAACACCTCAATAGGCGGCTTCCAAGAGGATTTCTACGCCAGAGGGAACATCGTACCCACTCCGCTCATTGAACGTGCTGACGGCATTTACATGTGGGACGATGAAGGCAATGAATACATTGATGCTTCCTCCGGCCCCATGGTCAGTGCCATCGGTCACGGTAACGCGCGCGTTGCCGATGCCATGGCGGCCCAGGCCCGGAAGATGGAGTACGCCTATACCCGCGTTGCCCGCAACCGTCCCAATCGGGATTTTGCCGAACGTCTCGCCGGTCTCGCAGGTCCCGGCTTCGAACGCGTCAGCCTGGCTTCGGGCGGCAGCGAAGGGGTGGACAACGCCCTCAAATTCGTCCGCCAGTATGCGGTGGCGACCGGTCGGGCCGCCAAACGTCACATCATCTCGTGCCAGCCGTCCTACCACGGCGCCACCATCGGCACGCTGGCAGTGAGCGGCGATGACGCTTTTGCGGCGTTTCTCGACGGATTTGCCGAAATCTCGGCCAAAATCCCCGCCCCGTTCAGCTACCGGCCGACCGAAGGCCACACAGCCAAAAGCTATGCCGAGGCCTGTGCCGATGCATTGGAGGCGAAGATCCTGCAATTGGGCCCGGAAAACACCCTGGCCTTCATATTCGAACCTGTCGGCGGCCTGTCGACCGGCTGCATCGTGCCGCCGGCGAGCTATTTCCGCCGGATCCGCGACATTTGCGATACCCACGGCGTTTTCCTGATATTCGACGAGGTGTTGTGCGGCGCGGGCCGCACCGGTAAATACCTCGCGGCCCACCACTGGCCCGACGCCCTGCCCGACATCGTCGTGAAGGCCAAGGGCCTGGCCGCCGGTTACGCGCCGCTGGGCGCCATGCTGGCGCCGGCTCGTCTGGTCGACGAACTGGCGGGCCTCACCGGCTGCGAGTTCAGCTATTCGTACAACGCGCACCCCGTCAGTTGCGCCGCCGGATTGGCCGTTCTGGACGAATTCGAGAGATCGAACCTCGTGAATGCCGCCGAAAGCCAAGGCCGGCGTGTGCGGCTGGGATTGGAAGCATTACGGGATCGATATCCCGTAATCGGCGATATCCGCGGCCTCGGCCTGTTGCTGGCCGTCGAACTGGTGGCCGATCCCGCCACCAAGGCGCCGCTGCCCGCAGAGGCAAAACCGACGGAAAAAATCCGCATCCACGGGCTTGAGAACGGCGTGATGCTCTATTCCCGCGCCACCTCGGGCTGCAGATACGGCCACTGGTTCATCGTCTCCCCGCCCCTCAACATCACCGACGCCGAATGCACCGAAATGCTCCGCCGCATCGACCGAACGCTGGCCGATTTCTGCCGAGATCTGGGGATCGGGTTTAATCCGCCGGCTTGAGATACGCCGGCAGCTCGACGCCGTCCATGATCCGAGGGTCCGGGACCGGTTGGCCGAAGCCGGTGGCCAAGGGCAGAACGCCGGCCCAGACGGGAATGTCGTAGTCTTCCTCGTCGTCGACGGGCGGGCCGGTGCGGATCTTGGCGGAGGCCTCCTCGATCTCCATGGAAACCACCGTTGTGGCCTTGAGTTCTTGGTCCTGGTTGGCGCGCAGTTCGTCCCAGCGGCCGGGCCACAGGCGCTCCATCATGACATGGAGGGCCGCTTCCTTGTCATCCTGGTCCTCGATCGCAGCGGCTTTCCCGAAGGCCATCACGGCGCGGTAGTTGGCGCTGTGGTGGAAGGGCGAACGCGCTAGTACATAACCGTCGAACAAGGCGGCCGTCAGGCAGACCGGCACGCCTTCCTTGACGGTACGCAGCATGCGGCTGGCACTGGAGCCGTGCCAGAAGACGCGCTCGCCCTGCCGCCAGTGAAAGGTCGGCGTAACGTAGGGCTGGCCATCGATCACGTAGCCCACATGGCACATGGGGGCGGCATCGAGGACCTGGAAAACCGTTTCGTGATCGTAGGAACCCCGCAAATGCGCACGTTTGACGCGGGCCCGCTCAGTGGGCTCGTAGGCTGTCATCATGTTCTCCCTGAAATACTCAAACTGCCGGCTTGGCAAGACCTTCAACGATTTCGGTGTTGGCGAGCCCTTCGAAGTAGGCCGGTGCGACAATCACTTTCTGAGACCGGGTACCGCCGCCCAGGATGACGCGGTCGAAATCCATCACGCGGGCGTCGACCCAGACATTGAGACCGTCGGGCAAAGCGATAGGCGTGACGCCGCCGATCTCCATGCCGGTGATGGCCTTGGTCTCGTCGGGGCCGGCGAAACTGGCCTTACGGGCGCCCAATTTCTTGCGCACCACCTTGTTGACGTCGAGCCGCGTGTTGGCCAGCACGATGCACAGGGCGAACTTTTCCTCGCCCGTCTTTGAACGCACCAGGATGGCGTTGGCCGAATTGTCCAGCGAATAGCCGTAGTGCTCGCAAAATACCGCGGTATCGGCCAGCTCCGGATCGCATTGGATGATTTCGAAAGCGGCACCGGAAGCCTCCAGCGCCGATCGTATGTTCTCTTCCAGTTCGGCCATTTTGGGCCCTCCCCGCCTCGCTTATATGTTTTGTCCCTAAAGGGTGCAAGAGCGTGTAAAGTGTGGGTCAGGTGATCGTCGGAGGGGGTACGTCATGTTGTCCTTTTCATTCCGTTCGTTGTTACCGGTTTTTGTTTCGCTCATCGCCGTAACGGGCATCGGCCGCGCCGCGTTCGCCGAGCCCCAGATCTTGGGCGTGGTCGCAACGTCGGCCCCCATCCCCATGCGCTGCGACGGCACAGAATGCGTGGCGTATCTCGCCACATTCTGCCTCGAACCGGACCGGCCGCAGCCCGATCACGGCTTGGCCTACCTGCCGGCCAAACCGGACCACTTCCGAATTTCGACGCTGAACGCCGAAGGACGGCACCTATCGGTAAAAACGAAAATCGGATTTACGGCGGAATACTATTACACCGCCGTCAAGGTCACGGTGCCGGCAACCGACCTCAAGAGCGGATCCGACGGCAACGTCTATCTCTCGGCCGTCAAAGGCGCGGCTCTCATGCCCGCCCCGGTACCGGGGGACGCCGATTTTCACGATGAAGACGAAATTGCCCGCGCCCTCACCTCGTCGCGCGATCTGGCATCCGCGTTCTTTGAAAGCGGCGATGCGGACGTCGAAGGAGCGTTGTTGGTCAACCGGACGCTCGGCAATCTGCCGGCCTTGGGGCGTGTCGACGTCAAAACCCGTCTCAGCGCCTGGGACCGGGCCGTGAACACGAGCGGCAAATTCAGTACGGAGGGCTTGGCGAAGGGCCGCAGCGTGTTCAAGACCTGCATGACAAGCGTCGACCTCGGCGTTTACTTCAACATGCGGAGCTGCCTAAACAAGCGCAACGGCGAGCTTTTGGGCCACCAAACGGTGGATTTCTGGCAGGCTCTGAAGGCCGGAAGCTAAAGCGCAGTTTGCTCTAGGCGTTGATCACGGATTTGACGGCGGCGAGGAGTTCCTCGTTGGAGGTTTGCGATTTGACGAACACGGCTTTCACCGGGCTTGCCCATTCGCTTGAAACTTCCTTGGCGGAAAACACGATCACCGGGATCGGACCACCGTCCTCGTCACGGGCGTGATCGAGCAATTCGGCGCCGTCGCCGTCCGGCAGCATCAGATCCAATATCACCAGGTTGTATCCGCCTCGCGCCAATAGCTCCTGCGCGCCGCGCAATGTCCCGACCGTTTCGATATCGCAGAACTCTCCAGCGACGGCCGTCGTCACGGCGGACAAATCGAAGTCGTCTTCGACGTGCAGGACGCGCGGCCGTGCTGTCGATTGGCGGCGGATCATGGCTGTCAAGGCCGCCAAAAGCCGATCCTGGTCGATGGGTTTTTCGATCCAGTCGACGCGTTCCAACGCCTCGTCATTGAAATCGTCGATGTCGCTGAAAAGCTGGGAAGAGACCACGACGATGGGCAAACCGGCCGTCTCCCGCTCGTTGCGGATCTCCTTCAACAGGGACCTGCCGTCCTGATCGGGCAGCATCAAATCCAGCGTCATACCGCTGAACGACTTTTCAGCCAGCAGGTTTTTTGCAGCCATTGCGGTGGGCGCCACTTCCGTCTCGTAGCCGCCTGTTTCGAGGATCCCGGTGATCACGGCGGCAATGTCCGGTTCGGTCTCGCAAACCAGAATCCGGGGCACCTCTCCCACCCGCCTTCCTTTTCTGACCTTCACCGGTTTCGGAATATCGAAATGGAAAGTCGATCCCTCGCCAATAACGGAATCGAATCCGATGTCGCCCTTGTGCTTCTCGACGATTGCCTTGCAGATACTCAATCCCAATCCCGTCCCGCCTTGTTGGCGGGTATCAGAGGAGTCCGCCTGGGAAAACTTCTTGAATATGTTGTCACGGAATTCTTCAGGCACACCGGAGCCGAAATCGCGAACGGAGACTCGGTAATGATCGCCCAACTCCGACAGGCTCAATTCGATAACGGAACCGGGCTGGGAAAATTTGGCGGCATTGGACAATAGATTGGACATAACCTGCATCAACCGGTCGACGTCACCCTGAATGAAGGAATCGGACACCGATTCGACGATTCGATATTCGACTTCGGTTTCCCTGGCATAGCCCTGGTTGGCCACAATTGCATCCTCCAGCAGGGCCGCAAGATTGACCGCTGCATACTTGAAATCCATTTTCCCGGCTTCGATTTTTTCGATGTCGAGAATGTCGTTGATCAGTAGTACGAGCCGGTCCGAGTTGTTGTACGCGATATCCAGCATGGATTTCAGTTTCCCGGGCAACTCGCCGACCACGCCCGCTTTGATCAAACCGAGGGAGCCTTTGATCGAAGTCAGCGGTGTGCGCAATTCGTGACTTACCGTCGACACGAATTCGGATTTCAAGGTTTCGGCCTGCTTGCGCTCCGTGATGTCCCGGACCACGCCGGTGAAGCGAATGCCTTCTTCATCAAAGGATTCGCTGACGCCCAATTCCATAGGAAAGACGCTTCCGTCCTTCCTCAAACCCCTCGTTTCCCGCCCAATTCCAATAAAACCTTCCGCACGGGATTCACGGTAATTTCGAATGAGTTCCTCTTCCTGCTCTGCATCTTCAGCGGGCATGAGCTGAGTGACGCCAAGCCCAAGCAATTCCTTTTCCGTGTAACCGAAAATCTGTTCAAAGGCTGGATTGACGCTGAGGATCCGGCCCCTCTCATCGATTGTTACGATCCCGTCCACGACCGTATTCACGATGGCCGCTACGCGGGCTTCGTTTTGCTGAGAGCGCTCCGTCGCGTCGCGCAATTCCTTGGTCCGAATGTCGACGGTGCGGCGAATTTGCCGTTCCCGGTTGGCTGCAGCGAACAGGTACACCGCCAGCAACAATGTAACGACGAGGATGCCGGTCGAGGCGCCGGCGCCAGTCCACCACCAAACCGTGTCGATGCGGGAGGTCACCGGTCGGGCGATGACGGCCCACGATCTGCCGCCGACCATCATGGTATGTTCGACGGAGAAACCGCTGCGCGCTTGCGCAAGGCTCAGGGCTGGCGCCCGGTCGCTGCGGCTGCGCGAACTGTGGGTGTAAAGCGCTTCCGTGGTCGCCGTGTCCGAGAGATCGAATATATGGATGTCGATACCCGCAGGATTGCGGACACTGGATCGCACCACATCGGACCTAAACGCCGAAGCAATCAGCTTGCTCACGCGGAATACGCCGAGGGCAAAACCGTTTAGAAGCCGTCGCCTTTCGGCCACCGTGGTGGGGATGGTGTCGCCCCCGAAAATGGGCGCGAACAGAAGAATACCGGCAGGATCTTCCTTCGCTTGGACAAGATTGATCCGGGAACTCGCGACGGGCCGGCCCGTGTCGCGTGATTTTTCGAGGGTGGCCAGCCGGACCGGGTTCGAGGCCAGGTCAAAGCCCAGAGCCTCCTCGTTGCCGACATAGGGTTCGACGTAAAAAACCGGATAGTAGACGTCCCGGGCGCGCGCCGGCACCATCTTGCCGTCGCTTGAGCGCTCCATGAAATCGAATTCGGCAAATCCATCCGCCCGGGCATCGGCCACGAAACGATCGCGCTCACCGTTGCCGACCCGAGGAATCCATTCCAGCGCTTGATGGCTTGTGTTGCCGTCCGAGCCGCTCGAAAGCCTTACAAGGCGGCCGAAATTTCGCCGATTCTTTTTTTCCTCAACCGTCAAATGGGCGACCAGCGTGTCGACGATCGCCAGTTCGGTGGCGATGGTGCGTTCGACGGCAGCCAAGCGATCGGACGCCTTCTGATTGAAGTCCGCCACAAATTTCGTTCTGCCGTATTCCAAAAACGCATAGAAACTCAGCGCCGAAAGTGCCAGCCCGATAATCAGTACGAAGACAATGGGAAGAAACCGCTTGCCCACCCGACACCTATCCCAGTTTTCACATCCGGCGGACGACACGAACGAGAAGATAATATTCGCAACGCCGAGGAAAATTTATACCAGCTATTGAGGGCGACACCTCACCGCAAATACATCTAGGGTGAAATATCGGGAAATCGACAGATATCCTCAGCTAAGCCTCAGGGATGACTGTTTGTCATTTGTCCGAGCGGAAATACTGCGACCGCCAGCGTGCCGTCGGTCAGCGGATAAACCACGCCAGGACGTGCCTGCACCTTTATCCCGATCAGGTTCCCGGCGATCTCGGCGTCATGCTCGACCCGGCCCAATTCCCGAAACTTTCCGCACACGAACGTTACGATGCGCAAGGAATCGCGAGCCTCGTTCGGAACGATGATATCGCTGACACCGTCACCGTTTGCATCGGCGAGGGCGGCGAGTTCAAGCGAGCGCATTCCGATGGCATGGTTGGAAAACCCTTGGGCCTCGTAGACGGCTGTCAAACGGGCGCCATCCAGCCGATAGAGACGGAGCAAAGCGCCGAGGTGCGGTGTGACAACGGCGGCAATCTCGATATTCCCGTCGCCGTCAAAATCGGCGGCGCCTACCGGATTGAGCCAACGGTAGGCCTGTCCGATTGCCGGACTTTCCGCCATTAGCATGAGCTCCCCATGCTGCATATGGTAGACGGCAATTCTACCGCCGCCTCGGCGACCGCTTTTGACCACGACCAATTCGTCGCCACCTTTGCCGTCGACATCCCAAAATCGCACGAAACGGTCCTCGAACACGTCCTCGTCGCCCAGTTGGAAATCAAAGGTGCGGCCATCCGGCAATCTAAGACGTAAACCTCCGGCTTCGATGGCGTCACCCAGAACGCCGTGATCGTAACGCGACGTCGGCGCTGTCAGCCAAGCCGCCCTCCCGGCAGCGTCGGTTCGCACGATCCCATCGGGCAATCCGTCTGCCGGCGGCTTGACCTCCGGCGACGGGTCGTCGATGACTTCAAATCCGATCCCTGCGTCCGCCACGACGACCTGCCAGCGGCGTCCATCGGACGCTGCAAATCCCGGAATGCCCCGATCCGAAGACAATCGGGTTCCCCGTGCGGGCAAGTCGAACAACCAGGATTTGATCAAGTCGCCTTCGCCGGTTAAACCGGGTGTTCCCCACAACACCGCAATCATCGCAGCGGCGGCGAACAAAAAAAATTCCGGCCGCCCGGACAAGCCACTCCGATGCTGCATCGATATTTCCTCTCCTGAATTCACACGCAAGGGATTTTTTCCGATTCCAACCTGCGGATGAATGCAAATTTTCGTTATAGTGCCTCGTACCATTTGGCCGGGGGTTTTTTAGCGAGCCATGAGCGATATCGACGACCTGCGCCTTCGCCTGGAGGACGCCGAACGCCGATTTGGGCTGAAACTGGACGAAGCGCCGGAGGACGGCGCCCGTTTGGTCCACCTGGCCGACGCGGTGATCGGCAATCTCTCGGAAAACAGGTGGCGGAACGAACGGCTTGCCCACGAGAACGAAGAATTCCGCTCCATGCTGATGACCCTGCTCACGACGGTCGAAAAGGCGGACAGGGCGGAACTCAGCACCGTGTTGTCGGAAATCGCCGACCGACTGACCAGCCTTATCGAAGCCGGCGCCGCGGCCCCTTCCTACGAACCAGTGCCCCCGCCCGACCCGCCGCCGACGCCGGAACCCGAACCGGCCCCACAAGAATCGGCGGAAGGCGAGGTTCAATCGGCCGCACCCATTTCGGCGGCCGAGGCTGAACATGAATTTCTTGACGCGCTGACTGCGGAAGAACTGGCGCTGGGCGAAGACATTATGTCGCCGGAGGTCGAGCAACCGGCCCTCGACGCCGCCGAAATCGAATCCGTAACGGACGTCAACCATCCCAGCGAAGCCGAGGCTGAATTCGGAAGGCCGGTCGACGACAGCGAAACAGCGGAACTGCACACCCTCCTAGATGATATCCGGCGCGCCATCGGCCTGCTTGAAGACGAGACCGACGACACGGATTTGAAAGTGGTGCCCGAGTGAGCGAGAGCTACGATGCCATCATCATCGGCGCCGGGGTGATCGGCGCCGCCACGGCCTTTGAGCTTGCCAAGTCGGGACGGCGGACGTTGTCGCTCGACCGCCTTCCCGCCGCCGGCTACGGTTCAACCAGTTCCTCCAGCGCCGTCATCCGCAGCTTTTATTCCACCGTCGCCGGCGCCAACCTCGCCTGGGAATCCTACCAGGTTTGGCTGGACTGGGCGGGTCATATCGGCGTGGGCCCGGACGGCGCCTGCATCGACGAGCGCGGGCCCGCCGAATACCGCGAAACCGGTTGCCTCGTGGTCAAGGTGGCCGAGAACGATTACATGCAGCCCGTCTGCGAGGTCATGAAACAAGTCGGCATTCCGTTCGAGGAATGGGACGCCCCAACCATCGCCGAGCGCTATCCCTATATCGACACGCGGAGCTTTGGCCCGCCCAAAACCGCCGACGACCCGGAGTTCGGCGAGGCCAGCGGGGATGAAATCGAAGGTGCGGTGTTCTTTCCCAACGCCGGCTACGTCAACGATCCGCAACTCGCGGCCCACAACCTCCAGTCCGCGGCAGAGACGGCCGGAGCGATATTCCGGTTCAATTCCGAAGTTACGGAAATCAGACGTGCCGGCGGCCGCGTCGCCGGCGTCACATTGGCGGACGGAACGGCAATCGACGCGCCGGTCGTCGTCAATGTCGGAGGTCCGCTATCCGGTCGCGTCAATGCCATGGCCGACGTCCTGGCGGGCATGAGTGTGCGAACCCGAGCGTTGCGCAAGGAGGTCTGCTACATCCCCGAGCCCGAGAACGTGGCTTTCGACCGCACCGGCTTGTTTCTCCTGGATTCGGATGTCGGCGGTTATTGCCGGCCCGAGAGCGGCGCCAAGATCGTGATCGGCAGTCCGGAACCGGCCTGCGACAAGCTGGAATGGGTCGATGATCCCGACAACTACAACCGCGCCTTCACTGAGCAATGGACGACCCAGGCCATGCGCATCGGCATGCGGCTGCCCACGCTCGGCATTCCCGGCCAGGCCACCGGCATCGTCGACCTTTATGACGTCAGCGATGACTGGATACCGATCTATGACAAATCGGATCTGCCTGGGTTCTACATGGCCTGCGGCACCAGCGGCAACCAGTTCAAGAACGCCCCCGTTGCCGGCGCGTTGATGGCGGCACTAATCGACGCCTGCGAAAGCGGCCACGACCACGACGACGACCCGGTTACCTACCGTCTGCCGAAAACGAGAATAGATTTGGATCTCGGGCTGTTCTCACGCCGCCGCGCCGTCAATCAGGCCAGCAGTTTTTCCGTGATGGGATGATCTGGCGACACTATCCGGGGTTCAGCCGAAGCCGATGACGCTGGCGATTTCCGCCCTTAGATCCGGTGCCGAGATCGGTTTGGTCAGCACCTTGGTGGCGCCGGCCTGGGCCGATACCTCGTGCATGAAACTGTCCTTGTCGCCGGTCAGCATGAGAATGGGTATGCCCGCCAGCTTCGGCACCTTGTTGCGGCGTACCAGGTTGGCAAACTCAAGGCCGTCCATCTTATCCATGTGAAGGTCGCAAATGACCAGATCGGGCGGCGGGTTGCTGGGATTCTGGATGATCTCCAGCGCTTCCATGCCGTTCTCGGCTTCAGTCACTTCGACGATGTTGATTTGCTCCAACAACTTCTTGACGATCGCGCGCATCGTTCGCTGATCGTCTACCACCATTACTCTCAACTCGCTCAACGGATCACTGGACATCACGTCTCCCAAATAGCCCCGAACCGAGCCCCACGCGAGGTCGGCATTCTATCATGCCGTCCCTATAGAGATAGCCTCCTGATTTGCTATCTGAGGCTCTTTTTTAGGGAAGCTTGGGTTCCGGAAAAAAGTCCACGGGCGTCATCAGCTTGTTGGTCTGCTCCTCCAATGCCCCGAGCGCCGCACTTTCGCGGGTGTAGGCTAGCCATTCCTCATCGGCCCAGAGAACTGCCCGTTTGGCTTCCCGGTCGCCGGCGTTCTCATATGCCCAAATGTGAACGTATTCGTTCGGATTGCCTGTTTCGGCTTGCAGGTAGAGCAGCGGCTGGCCCAGGCAACGAGCCTGGGGGGCGGCGCCCTTCTCCGCATAGAGCTTCATATGGGCGCCCAGCGTTCCGGGGCGGCACTTGTAGGTACGAACGTCAAGTAACATGGAAACTCCTATCTGATTGTTCTTCGGCGGCGAGCGCTTTAGCGCAGGCCGTAGACTTCGATGATTTCGATCTCACCCTTGCCCTTCAAATCGACCCTGCCTAACGAGCGGCCATCGCAACTGTCCTGGATGTTGAGCCAGGCATTCATCGAAACGACGAGCTTTCCGGGCCCTCCGGCGCCCGTCAGCCTGGCCGCCAGGTTGACGGCGTCACCCCAGACATCGAACTGGTATTTGTCGTGACCGACGATACCGGCGACGACCGGTCCGCCGTTGATTCCGACCCGCACCTCCCAGGGCGGCTCGCATTCCTTGGAAGCTTCGATCATTTCCAAACCGCAAGCCACGGCGGACAGCAAGGGATCCGAGTTCGGCGTCATCAAGCCCGCCGACGCCATGAATTCGTCGCCGATCGTCTTGATTTTTTCCATGCCGTGTTTCTTGGTGATGCGTTCGCAGGCTTCGAACAACGATTGCAGCCCGGACACCACTTCCTCGGCGGAATGGTTGTCGCAAAACTCGGTAAAGCCGACGATATCGCAAAACAGGATGGCGACGTTGTCGTATCGCCGGGGCGGCACGCGGCCGGCGGATTTGAGTTCGTTGGCCGCAGCAGTCGGCAGGATGACGTTCAAGAGCTGATCGGCCCGTTTCTTCTCCTCGCGCAGCTGATTGACGTAGCTGCTTTGCTGATCGTGCATCCGCTTCTTGTCGAGGCAGGCGCCGAGCCTTGCTCTCAGCAGCACGGGATCGATGGGCTTGTGCAGGTAATCCGTGGCGCCGAGTTCGATACACTTGATGACGCTGGCGGTTTCGTCGACGCCCGAAATCATGATGACTGGGATCTGGCGCAGGCGCATGTCCTTCTGGAGATGCTCCAATACGCCGTAGCCGTCGATCTCCGGCATTTCGATATCCAGCATGATGGCGTCGTAATCGCCCTTGCCGATGAGATCCAATGCCTCCCGGCCGTTACCCGCCATATCCACATCGGAATAGTTTTCCTTGGCCAGCAGGCGGGTAATGATCCGGCGGTTGAACTCGTCATCGTCAACAACCAGCAATTTGTATGGGGCGTCAGCCATCGGCGTGCTTTCGTCAGGTGAACAAAGGAATTTATCTCTTCAGGCGGGACGGGTCGATCGGAGGAGACATGATGGCTTTGGAAAGGCGATCTTCCAACGCCTGTTTTGCGATCGGCTTGACCAGGAATCCGTTGATGCCAAGGGAGACCGCCCGGGTGACATGCTCTTCGTCGCTGTGACCGGTCAGGATGACGACCGGAATCGCCGCCCGGTCCTGTTCCGGTAGCGAGCGCAGCTTTTCGACGAATTCGAACCCGTTCATCGTCGGCATCTCAAGATCGCAGATGATCACGTCGATACTCTGCCCCAGCGCCTGAACACTCCCCAGACCCTCGGCCCCGTTCGATGCGGTCACGACATTGTTCACCCCGATGTCCTGCAGGACCCGGACAACCAGTTTTCTCATGAAGTCCTCGTCATCGATAACCAGGACTTTGATCGTCTTCATGTCGATCTTGGCCATACGCTCACTTCCTCGGTTGCCCAGCCGTCGCGGGCGTCATAATAATCCCAATCCATTGACTACAGCGTGTTGATGTAGTCCACCACCTTTTTCAACACATCCGGTATTTTCGGCGCCAAGGCAACGATCTCGGCGGCATTGCCTTCTTTGCCGGCTTTTTCAAGTTCGAAACACAAATCACCGAGTTCATAAGCGCCCACGGACCGCGAAGAAGATTTCAATTTGTGGGCTGCCGCCCCGACAGCCGCTGCATCCCCGGCATCCGCCGCATCCGTAATTTCCCGGACGTTCGCTGTGGCGGGTTCGATGAAATCTCCCAAAATCTCCCGGAAGGTCTCCTCATCGTCCCCGAAGACGCTTTTCAAGGCCTGTGAATCGATGGGTGCGGCCGCTGGGGAATCCGCCGCCATTCCATCATGGGGAGTATCTTCCCGCTGATCCGGCACGCTCTCGGCGGACGCCTCGCCTTCAACATCCGCGCGCCTGGTCTCAGCGCTGCCGGCCAGCCATTTGACCAACGCCCGTTTCAACTTCGACATTTCAAGGGGCTTGGACAGGTAGTCGTCCATGCCGGCGGCGAGACATCGTTCGGCCTCCCCCTGCAGGGCATTGGCCGTGATTGCGATGATGGGAATTCGCTGTCCGCCGTCGGCTTCCGCCGCGCGAATGGCCTGGGTCATTTCATAACCGTCCATCTCGGGCATGTGGCAGTCCGTCAGGATCAGGCCGAACCGGCCGGACTGCCAAGCGGCTAGCCCCTGCTGCCCATCATCCGCGATCTCGGCCGTGTATCCGAGGAGCTTGAGCTGCCGGCTGATGACGTCCTGGTTGGTCAAATTATCCTCGGCGATGAGGATAAGCTCGCCGCGCGCCTCGGCTTCCGCCACCGTCGGCGCTTCGCGGACGGCTTCAACCGTTCCGGTATCCCGATCGTCCACATCCGGGCTGGCCCGTCCAGCCGCCATCGCCACACCGCGGAGAAAGGAGGATCTGCGCAATGGATCATCCGCAACCACAATCATGTCAGGGGGAATCAAGCCCAGCTTTCGGGTTCGGTCTCGGGTTAAAATCACAAAGCGGATATCGCCGTTGGGTGCAGCCTCTCGGACGGCCTCCATGGCACGTTCAACCTCTTCAGCCGACCAAACCGAAGCAAATACGACAATGTCGGGCGCCACATCCGACTCAGACCCGCCAAACATGCCGTCCGGCAGACCGGCGAGTTCCTCCTGCCGTGAAGACTCCGCATTTCGAGAGGCCAGGTAGGCTTCGATGAAGTCCCGTCCCTTTCCCTCCTTGGCGGCAACGACGATTTTCAAACCATCCAAATCGGGTTCGTCAACCTCGATCGGCTCTCCGTCGGCCACATCCAGCGGCAACGTTACGGAGAACGTCGAGCCGGCACCTTCACGACTTGTGACATCGATCGTTCCGCCCATGATGTCGGTCAGGTTCTTGCAGATGGAAAGGCCTAGACCGGTTCCGCCGAAGCGCCTGGTCGTCGAGCTCTCAGCCTGTGTGAACGGCTGAAAAAGTTGCGCCACGGCTTCTTCCGACATGCCGATGCCGGAATCGCTGATGTCGAAACGGACGGCAAGTTTGCCCTCGGCGGCCTCGCCTGCGCAATGCGCCCCAATCAAGACTTCCCCGGGATTGTCCTCATCGCCGCTGGTGAACTTAACTGCGTTGCCCGTGAGATTGAACAGGATTTGCCTCAGCCGGACCTGATCGGCCATGAGACGCGCCGGGATCGCCGGGTCGATGAAAATTCGCAATCGCAGGTTCTTGTCCACAATATTGGGCGACAGCGTTTCCGCCACGCCTTCGACGATATCCCGGAGCGATACGGGAATGATCTCGAGATCGAGTTTTCCTGCCTCGATTTTCGAGAAATCGAGAATGTCGTTGATGATCTGCAGCAACGAGAACGCGGAATCGCGGATCGTCCCCAGCATTTTGCGCTGGTCCGGCTGGAGTTCACCCTCCCAGAGGAGATCGATCATGCCGACAACCCCGTTCATGGGCGTACGGATTTCGTGGCTCATGGCCGCCAAAAAGGAAGACTTCGCGCGGGTCGCGGATTCCGCTGTTTCCTTGGCGATCAGCAATTCGTTCTGGGCCTGCTTGCGCTCGGTTATGTCGTTGAACACGACAACGATGCTGCCGTCGCTGTTGCGCCGGCGAAAGGTTTCGATGACGCGATCGCCGACGCGGTCCTCAATGGCCTCCGTCGGCTGGATCTCCTCCTCATAGAGTTTCGTCCGTGCGACAATCTGCTTCTCAGGGTCGCCCGGTCCGTAGTCGCCCCGCTCCGCCCGTAATCGGATAACGTCGATCAGCGAATCGCCGACTTGAAGCATATCGGGCGGCAGATCGTAATATTTGGCGTACTGATCGCTAAACACCTGGAAATTCAAATCCCGATCGACCATGAACAACCCGCCCGTCATGCTGGTGAGCGCAGTTGAAAGCTGTTGCTCCTTCGCAGCGGTCTGGTTGTGGGCGGCAAGCAATTCGTCCTCGGCCTGCTTGCGCGTCGTGACGTCGGACGCCACGACGATGACGCCGCCCTGATCCGTCGGCGACTGCCGGATTTCGAGGCAGCGCCCGTCGGGAAGTTGAGCCTCGAAATTCCGTTCCTCTTCGGACGAAATCTCGGCCAGGCGCTTTTCGACGTGTTCCTCCACCGTCCCGGGACCATAGTTGCCGTGCTCGGCATGGAACCGCACCACATCAACGAACGGCGTGCCGATTTCGATCGTTCCCTCGGGTATGTTGAACAGCTCGAGGTAGCGTCGATTGAACATCAGGAAATTCTGCTCGCCGTCGACCACGAACATGGCATCCCGCATGTTGTCCAGCGCGACGGTAAGCTGCTGGGACGCCGCCGTCAGCTTCTGAGCCCTGAATTCGGCCAGATACTCAAGCTGGTCCTGGTAGGTTTTGAGTTCCTTTTCGGCGACGGCGCGCTTGTCCTGCATCTCGTTGTAGGCCTGAACGACCTGGCCGAGTTCGTCCGCGCTTTCCCATTCGACACGCTCGAACACGTCGTCCGCCTTCGTCCTTTCAATGGCGGTGCGCAAACGCTCCAACGGACGGCCGATGACAACGCGCGTGGCAAACAGCGTCACGCCGAACAGCGTTGTTCCCATCACCAGCAGGATCACGGCGTCGAGCAGAAGCCGTCCCTGCAAATCCCGCCAAATCATGCGGCTGTGGGCGGTGACGACGATTTGGCCCACGTCTTCCGACAAATTGTCGGCGCGGTAGGTAAGCGTTTCGCTTTGGCGCATGTCCGGTGATTCGGGCTGTGCCTCGATATCGCCGATGCTGCCGAGCAGTTCCTTGGCCCCATCGTAAACCGCTACGCTGGTAATCTGCGGCAGTTCCTCCATGTCGGCCAGCAGGGCTTCGATCTGGTTGTCGTCGTACTCCCAAACCGCCAGCGCGAAGGCGGAGCTCTGCACGGCGACGATTTCATCCACGGTCTTCAGCAATTCAGCCCGCTGCGACGAGTAGTAGCGCACCTCGAGAACGGCAAACAAAATCAGTAGGCTCAATGACACTAATGGTAGGTATAGCCGCAGCAACTTGGCGGTCAAAGATTTGGGGATGATGGCCTTTACCGCCATTTAATCAGGCTCCCGGCACGACCATCCGATGCGCATCCGGCACGGATGCACACTAGACTTCCCACGCATCGCAACCGCGTATGGCGGAACGCCGCCCTACAGGCCGGATTTAGAATGATATTCATGCCCCTCCTGAATGGATCATTCCACAAGCAAGTTATGATTTGCGCTCCATATTGTGCCGTTTGGCTCAATTGAGTGCAATGCACCGCGTTTTCGCTCCAATTCAGCAAAATTTTCACAGGCATGGAGCAATATGTATCGAAATCCGTTGCGAACTAGGGGATGGCCGCCATGACCCGGGCAACTTTAACGGCATCGCTGATCGTCTGATCGCCGACCTGAGAGGCCTGCGGCCGCGTTCACCCCATCGCTTCGTCAAACAGAGAGGCGTAATCCTCGGCATCCGCTGGACGGGGATTGGTTGCCGAACTGTGATCAGCAACGGCGCCCTTGATCATTGCCGGCAGGACCGTGGCTTCGACTCCCATCTCACGGAGATTGGCCGGCAGCCCAAGCCGTCGGTTCAAACCTTCAATTTCTTGGGCGAGATCAGCTCCCTCCGCCATTCCAAGCCGCTCGGTGAGCCGTTCAAGCTTGTCACCGACATGATCCCGGTTAAAACGCAGTACGGCGGGCAGGATAACGGCATTCAGAGTGCCGTGGTGAAGAGCCGGGGATTTCAAACCGCCGAGCGGATGGGACATGGCGTGAACGGCGCCGAGCCCTTTTTGAAACGTCAGACCACCGTGCAGCGACGCCACCATCATCTGGCGGCGGGCCTCCAGATCGCCCCCTATTTGCGTTGCGCGTTCGATCCAGTTCCAGGCCCGGCCCGCGCCGTCGAGGGCGATGGCGTCGGCGGTCGGGTTGTCGCGGGGCGACAGGTACGTTTCGATGCAATGCGTCAGGGCATCCATACCGGTGGCCGCGGTCAACAAGGGCGGCAGCCCAACGGTCAAGGCGGGATCACAGATGGCGACGTCCGGGATCATCGGCGGGGCGATGAAACCCAGTTTGCGGCCGTCATTCAGGGTAATCAGCGCACCTCTGCCCACCTCGCTGCCGGTTCCCGCCGTTGTCGGAATTGCGATGAGAGGCGCCACGGTCGGCTTGATTTTTTCCAGGCCCCCCAGGATCAAGGCGTACTGTTCCAGCGGACCCTCGTGGCTCGCCAGGAGACCGACACCTTTGGCCAGATCGATCGAAGATCCGCCACCCAAGGCAATCAATCCATCGCAGCCATTGTCGCGATAGACGGCAAGCGCGTCGTTTACGGCGGTCTCTGTCGGATTGGCCGGGGTCCCATCGAATACGACGGCGTCGCCGGCGATCTGATTGAGTACGTACTCCAGGATACCGGCCGTACGAATTCCCTTGTCCGTCACCACAAGAGCCTGCGTCATGCCAAGGCCGGCCATTTCGTGAGATAGTTCTTCGATCGCTCCCAACGACAAATGTATTTTGGTCAAGTAGTTGATGAATGCCATGGTGTAAATCCGCGCTTGATGCTGGTTGTGCGGTGGATTGCCGCATAAATTGTGGGTGATAAAGACACTATACTTTAGTAACTAGTAAAATGCCGTGGCAGTGGGGGCGGCCGTTGAACCGAGGGAAAAGCTCCGTACTCGGGCATTAAACTTGTCCGGATGATGTATCCGCACCACGCCCGACAGTTATCACAGAGCACGTCCCGACGATTGGAAAGTTCGGAACGCGCGTTATGAAAACGAACTTCACACCTCGCCCACTGGCGCGCAAACTGCTCATTCTGATCGTTGTGTTCAGCCTTGCGGTAACGCTGATCACGACAGCAGGCCAGCTCTATCGTGAATTTCGAACCGACATTGAGATGGTCGGCGAACGTCTCGAACAAATCGAAACCAGCTACAGCGAAAGCCTTTCCACCTCCGCCTGGGCGCTTGATGCCGTCCGGTTGAAGTCGGACGTCGAAGGCATACAACGACTACCCGACATCGAATACGCCGTCATCGTCGTTACGGGACTGGCGCCCATTGAAAGCGGGGTGCGGCCCAAAGAAAATCCCATCGAGAGAACTCTGAAGCTCGTCTACCAGTACGAGAACAAAAAATATGAAATCGGCGAGCTTTTGCTCATCGCCTCGTCCAACGGTGCCAGAGAGCGGTTGAAAGACCGGATTTTCATCACACTGACAACCAACGCAGTCAACACGTTCTTCATAGCGATTTTCATTTATTTGCTTTTCCGCCTGCTGGTAACCCAACCCCTGGGTTCTCTCACGAACTTCGCTAGCCGTCTGCGTGCCGACAACCTCGACACGCCGCTGGTGCTTTCCAGAACCAAATTCGGATCCGGCGGGGAAGATGAAATCGATGAACTCGCCCAAGCCATGGAAGACATGAGGTCGAACCTCATTTCAGCAACCCGCGCCAACCTTGTGAGCGAGGCGCGTTTCCGAGATTTTGCCGAGATGGGATCGGATTGGATGTGGGAAACCGACGCCGATCAGCGGTTCATCTTCTTTTCCGACCAAGCCGACCGGGTCGTCGGACTGGGTGCTGAAACACTTCTCGGAACGTCGATTGAAGAATTCAATGAAAAGTACCTGTCAGAAGGCGAAAAGAAGAACGTCGACAAACATCGGGACCATGCCGAAGCGCTGAAGAATCGGGAGAGCTATTCACGCCATCGCGTGCAGTGGGACTTGGGCAACGGCGTTCTGAAAACGTTCGACCTCTCGGGCACGCCGAAATTCGACGAAATGGGCGAGTACCAGGGCTATCGCGGCACAGGCACGGACGTAACGGCGGAGGTCGAGGCCCAAATCGCCCACGAACGATTCCTGTTTGCACTGGAAAACCTCACCGAAGGCATTGCGCTGTGGGATGAGGACGACGTCTTTGTTCTCTGCAACGACTTTTACCGGGAGTTGGCAGGGCCTGCCGCGATCGAACTGGTACCCGGCGTAAAATTCGAGGCTTGGCTCTCCTCACAATTCAGGCACGGTATCACCCCCGACAATGTCGATACGCCCCGGGACTGGTACGAAAAACGACTCGCCTACCATCGCAATCCCGTCGGCACTATGGAGGCCATGCGCGACGGAAACTGGTACCGCATCCAGGAGCAGAAACTGCGTGACGGCAGTACGGTGCAAACCGTCATCGATATCCAGGAACTGAAAACCAACGAAGAGCGCCTGCGTCGGGCTCAGCACTTCGAATCCCTCGGCCAACTGACTGGCGGCGTGGCGCACGAATTCAACAATCTGCTCATGGTCATCGCCGGCAATCTCGAGTTCATCGAAGATGCGGTCAAGACTCTCGACGAGGGCAACAAGCAAGCCCTCAGGTCTGCCTGGAAAGCGACCATGCGGGGGGCGGACACGACGCGCCGCCTGCTGGCTTTCTCGCGCAAACAATCCCTGGCGCCTTCCCTGTTGGAGGTCGACGCCCGGCTGGCTGAATCCTGTTCCGTGCTGGGCCGAACGCTGGGCGAGACGCACCCCGTCATCGCTGATGCGGACACAGATCTCTGGACCGTCTATGCCGACTCGGGCCAACTGGATGCATCGTTGCTCAATTTGGCTCTCAACGCCCGGGACGCCATGCCCGACGGCGGTGAAATTACGATTGGCGCCTCGAATTATTCACTCGAGGTGGAAGAAGCCGAGCAGTTCGAAGTCGAACCCGGCGACTACGTCGAGGTTTATGTCCGGGATAGCGGGCACGGCATGAGCGACGAAACGCGTGAACATGCCTTTGAGCCGTTCTACACCACCAAGGGCGTCGGCAAGGGCACCGGGTTGGGCCTCAGCATGGTCTACGGCTACGCCAAACAATCCGACGGATTTGCCAAAATCAGCAGCCGTCCGGCGGAAGGCACGACGGTTTCGCTGTTCCTGCCGCGCGCCTCGAGAGATTCCGAACGGCCGGTTTCACGAATCCTGGAAAAGTCCGACCGTCGCCTTTATGCCGGCGGTACGGAAACAATTCTTGTCGTTGAAGATGACGAGGATGTACGCCAAACCGTTGTCCACGGCTTAACGACGCTTGGCTATCGCGTCCTCGAAGCTGAGGACGGTGCGGCGGGGGAGCGCATTATGGATGGCGGCCAGCACATCGATTTAATTTTTTCGGATGTCGTCATGCCCGGCAACGTGAGCGGGTTTGATCTGGCACGCAAGGCGATAGACAGGAAGAATGACGTGAAGGTGTTGTTGACGTCCGGGTACAATGAAGACGCCTACGAGGACGACACTGTAAAACTCGGCAAGGTCCGATTGATTCAGAAACCATACAGCAAACGTGAACTGTCCTTGATGCTGCGCGAGATATTCGATCAGGAAGCGCCGGGTCAGGTTTGACGAATTTTCAGTGATATGTTCGGCCCATGCCGCTGCAGAACCGGGTGACACCTTTTTCCGAGATCGTTGCCGATATGGCGAGAGGTATGTTCATGGGCAACCGCGGCATTCTTCACGGCGGCGGTAAAACCCTTGGCGCCGCACGCTGGCGGCACCCTCACTGGATTATCTGCCGAACCGAGTTCAAGCAACGGCAGCGAAACGTCATGACGCCCGGCAATTATACGGAATTGTTCTTCCTGGACGAGGCCGTTGCACTGGCGGCCGGCCATCGTCCCTGCGCGGAGTGCCGCCGCGCCGATTACAACGACTTCAGAGCCGCCTGGGCGGCAGCACACGGCGGGGCATTACCCTCTGCCGGCGACATGGACAAGGAGCTGCACGGTCAGCGCGTGAAAAGCCGGACACGGCGGCAGATTACGCATCGGGCGGAAATCGCCGGATTGCCCGACGGTACGTTCGTTTGTCTGGACGATGACGCCGCCACGCCGAGGGTGATTGTCGCCGATCGCCTGGCGGGTTGGACGAACTCGGGCTATGCGGACGCCACCAAGCGTCCCAATTCGGGCACAGTCACGGTTTTGACGCCCCGGAGCACCGTGGCAACACTAAGCGCCGGGTACACTCCGACGTTACACAGTAGCGCCGATCCGAGTCCCGGAACGGAATGAGTTCAATAAGAACGCAACCGCTCCGGGGCAAGGAAAGTTAATTAGTCAATCGCGACCAAATTGTCGGCTGATTCGCGACCGTCGCGGCCGGGTACCAACTCAAACTGAATCTTCTGTCCCTCACGCAAACCGGGAAGGCCTGCACGCTCTACTGCCGAGATATGCACGAAAGCATCTTTGCCGCCCTCGTCCGGCTCAATAAACCCAAACCCCTTCGTGGGGTTGAACCATTTTACGGTTCCCGTAGCCATGACTACTCCTTCAAGTGTCTTCTTTTTACGCGCGCACCACGCCCCATGCACGGCTGCGCAAAAATCCGGTGTCGAAAAGTCTGAGAGTAGCCACGCCGATCGTATACACGCCGCCTTGGTACGCCTCGGCTGATGTTTCACCGGGATCGGTGTTTCTTATAAGGTGATTTTTCCCACCTTGCACCTGATATTTATTAATTTTTCCATTCAATTTGGGTTGCGCTTTCTTGAATTTGTGCCTTCATGTGAAGGCATTAGGAGGGTCAGCCCTTCTGCCACGCTTCGGATCGGGGGGGTGTCGGACACCGTGACGCGACAGCAAATCGACTTCGCCTTCCTTAATATCGGGCACTTTTTCGACCATCTTTTCGTCCTAATTTTCGCCACCGTTTCGGCCCTGGCGCTGGCGCAGGAATGGGGCATGAGCTACGCCGCCTTGATCCCGGTAGCCACCCCGGGCTTCATCGCCTTTGGCGTCTGCGCCCTGCCGGCGGGCTGGATTGCAGACAAATGGAGCCGCGAGGGCATGATGGCCATCTTTTTCTTCGGCATCGGCGCCAGCGCCATCCTGACCAGCCAGGCCGGCAGCCCATTTGCGATGGGCGCGGGCCTTCTCGCCATCGGGATCTTCGCCGCCATCTACCATCCCGTCGGCTTGGCCATGGTGGTACACAACCGCACCAAGACGGGCCGGGCGCTGGCCATCAACGGCGTTTGGGGCAATATGGGCGTCGCCTGCGCCGCCCTGATCACCGGATTTCTGATCGACGCCGCGGGCTGGCGCGCCGCCTTCATTGTGCCCGGGGTCATTTCCGTCGCCACCGGCTGCGGTTACCTGCTTTTTCTTTCCAAGGGGCAAGACGCACCCACCTCTGCGGAATCCACCGCGCCGGCTCCCGGCACTCCGCCATCGGAGTCAAACACCGCGAAACCGGCGCTCAAGAAGATCTTCGCAGTCATTTTGTTTTCAACGGCGGTGGGCGGTCTGGTGTTTCAAAGCACGACGTTCGCCCTGCCAAAGGTGCTGGACGAGCGGTTAGCGGATATTGCCGGCAGCGCAACGGTCATCGGCTGGTACGCCTTTCTCGTCTTCGCCCTGGCCGCTTTTGCCCAACTTGTGGTGGGCTATCTCGTGGACCGCTATTCGATCCGAACGGTGTTCGCCTGCGTCGCCGCCCTGCAGGTCGTTTTCTTTGCCGTCATGGCCCAGGTGGGCGGTCTTTTGTCGGTCGCGGTCGCTGTGGCGTTCATGCTGGCCGCCTTTGGCCAGATCCCGATCAACGACGTATTGATCGGACGCATCGCCCGCAGCGAATGGCGCAGCCGCATCTTCGCCATCCGCTATGTCGTCACATTTTCAGTGATGGCGACAACGGTGCCCTTCATCGCCTGGCTGCACGGAAACTGGGGGTTTGATGTATTGTTCGACGTCCTTGCCGTAGCCGCCGGGGCGATTTTCCTATCGGTTCTGATGCTACCGAAAATTGCTGCCGTCACGGGAAAATAGAAGTTAGTCTAAATATGTGAAGCCAAAGGGGAGCAAGGTATGGCGCGGGCGAACTTGAGAACATTGTTTGCGAAAAAGGGGCTGAAAGTCAGCCATTCCATTTTCGAATTCGATTCGCCCGGCCTGGGCCAGATCATGCAGGCGGCGGATCTCGATTTCGTCTTCATCGATATGGAGCATTCCGGTTTCGGCTACGCCGAGCTTAAGCGCCTGGTGTCGTCATGCCGCGTTGCCGACCTGCCGAGCCTGGTGCGGCCGCCCTCAAAAAACGCCCATCACATCGCCCGCGCCCTGGACGTCGGCGCCGACGGCCTGATGCTGCCCATGGTCGGCACGGCTGAGCAGGCAGAAGCAGCCGTGGCCGACATGAAATACCCGCCGATGGGCAGGCGCGGTGTGGCGCTTGGCATCGCCCACGACGATTACCAGCCGGGTCCGGCGGCGGCAAAGCTTCGCGCCGCCAACCGCCGCACGGCGCTGGCCACGCTGATCGAAACGGCGGAGGGCATCGACAACGTCGACGCCATCGCCGCGGTGCGCGGCGTCGATTGCCTGTGGATCGGCCATTTCGATCTTTCCTCCTCGCTTGGCATACCCGGCGAATTCGACAACCCAAAATTCACCAAGGCGGTTAACCGCGTCCGCCGGGCCGCCAAAAAGCACGGCAAAGCGCTGGGGCGGCTTATCGGTAGCCCCGGCGAGGCGAAAGCACTCTATAAACAAGGCTTCGACGTGATCTGCTATTCCGGCGATCTTTGGGTGTACCAGCAGGCTCTGGTCGAGGGCGTCGGCGAGATCCGGAAATCGTGCACTGGCCGGAAGGGGAACCGGAAATGAGCAAATTCCGCGTCGCTCTTTCGGCCGATTTCCGCAAACCCGACGGTTCGCCGGCCTTCCCCATGTTCGATCTCAGTCCCTTGGACGCCGACCCGGATATCGAATACGACTACGTCAATATCGAGGGCGGGCGCATTCCGGCGGCAAGCGTCGAAGGCTTTGACGCCCTGATCCTCCTGGTGCCGCGTTTCGACGCGGACAGCATTCCCGTTGACGGACGGCTTAAACTGGTCGCCCGTTTCGGCGTCGGCTACGACAATGTCGACGTCGCTGCCTGCTCGAAAGCCGGTATCGCCGTCGCCATTACCCCCGACGGCGTGCGCCGTCCCGTGGCCGCCTCCATCCTGACGCTGATCCTGGCGTTGGCCGGCAAATTATTCGTCAAGGACGCCCTGGTGCGGGAAGGCCCCGAAGGCTTCGCCCGCCGCATCGACCACATGGGCGTGGGCCTGGTGGGCAAGACCCTGGGCTCCGTCGGCATCGGCAACATCGGCGCCGAAACTTTCCGGCTGTGTGCGCCGCTCGACATGAAATTCATCGCTCACGACCCCTATGCCGATCCGGAGCTGGCAGCCGACCTCGGCGTCACCCTGGTGGATCTGGAAACCGTCTTTAGCGACAGCGATTTCATCACCGTTAACACGCCGCTGAACGACGCAACCCATCACCTCGTCAACGGGGAACGATTGGCGCTGATGAAATCCGACGCCTATCTCATCAACACCTCCCGTGGTCCGGTGGTCGATCAAAAAGCACTGGTGGAGGTGCTGCAACAAAAGCGCATCGCCGGGGCCGCGCTGGACGTTTTCGATCCCGAACCGCCGCCGGCCGACGACCCGCTGCTCAAGCTCGACAATGTCATATTGACGCCCCATGCCTTGTGCTGGACGGACCAGTGCTTCGCCGGCATCGGCGCCTCGGATATCGCCGCCGTGTTGAGTATCAAGAACGGACAGGTCCCCGATCACCTGGTTGATCCGGGCGTTGCCGACAACCCGTCGTTTCAGGAAAAACTTTCACTGCGTCAATAACTTAGCTGCTTGGTAGGGCGTCAGCAGACGATCGGTTCTTCATATATTTCACAGCATTTTCTTGTAATAAATTATATTTTACATATTTTTTGTTGATTAACTATTGTTAATCCCCATTTGTTGTGTATTATAACAGCCGTCCGACGAGATGAATTTGTCGGACATGTACCAAGGGGCATAGGGACATGGCGACAATCGTGCAAGGCAACGGTCTTCGAATTCTCGAATCGCACCGCCGCGCCATCATGTCCGCGCCTCCGTTGCGGCCCTTGACCTCCCGGATGTGCCGCTGCGCTTGCGCCTGTTGATGCCGGCGCCGTTCATCGGCGCTGACCTCGGAACTTTCCAAGACAATTGAAACGGCCCTGTGTGCAGGCGAAGCCGCACATGAACGGGCGCACCATACGGAGATCATTCATGCCTCCTTCGGCCCACACCACACCCGCTTTGACGAAGGTCGTTACGGCGAACAGGCTAAACGACGGAACGGTCGTTTTCCTCGACAACCATTTCCAGTGGACCAACGACATCGCCGAGGCCCGCGTCATCACTGCCCCCAGCGAACTTGAGGACGTCCTCAAAATCGCGGAGCGCGCCAAACTCACGCAACAGGTGGTTGGCACCTACGACATCGACGTCGACCTCGCGGCCGACGATGGAGGCGTAACGCCTCTACGCCTGCGCGAAAAAATCCGGGCCTTCGGGCCGACGACGATCCTGCCCACCGGTTCCACCGCGCCCGCCTACGCCGAGCGCAGCGCGGCCTAGGCAAAAGCGGTCCGGGAGAAACCCATGTACAGCTACCAAAGCCACGACCGCATTCTGGTCGACCAGCGCGTCGCTCAATTCAGCGATCAGGTCAGCAGGCGGTTCGACGGCGCCCTGAACGAGGATGAATTCCGGCCGCTCAGGCTGATGAACGGCCTCTATCAGGAGATGCACGCCTACATGCTGCGCGTCGCCATTCCCTACGGCACGCTGTCGTCACGGCAACTGCGCAAACTGGCTGACATCGCCCGAAGCCACGACCGCGGCTACGGCCATTTCACCACCCGTCAGAACATCCAGTTCAACTGGCTGTCGCTGGAGCAAACGCCCGACGTGCTGGGCGACCTCGCCAGCGTCGAGATGCACGCCATCCAAAGCAGCGGTAGCTGCATCCGCAACGTCACGGCTGACCACTTCGCCGGTGCCGCCAGGGACGAGGTCGAGGATCCGCGGATATTCGCGGAGATCCTGCGCCAGTGGTCGACGCTGCATCCCGAATTCTCGTTCCTGCCGCGCAAGTTCAAGATCGCGCTGTCGGGCAGCGAACAGGACCGCGCCGCCATCGCTGTGCAGGACATCGGCCTCAAGCTGCGTCGCAACGACGACGGCGATGTGGGTTTCGAGGTTATGGTCGGCGGCGGATTGGGCCGCACGCCCATGCTCGGCAAAACCATCCGCGAGTTTCTGCCCGTCGGCGATCTGCTGGCCTATGTCGAGGCCATTCTGAGGGTCTACAACCAGCTCGGCCGGCGCGACAACAAGTACAAGGCGCGCATCAAGATCATGGTGCATGAGCTCGGCATCGACGCCGTGCGCGACATGGTCGAAGACGAATGGTCGGCGATCCGCGACAGCGGATTGCACCTTTCGACGCGCCGCATCGAGGAGATGCGCCGTCACTTCCTGCCCCCGCGCTTCGAGGACTTAGCCGAATTCGACGCTTCGCTGCAGGCCGCCCGGACCAAAAGCCGCGCATTCGACGCGTGGCTTACCACCAACACCGCTACGCACAAGCAGGACGGCTATGCCATTGTCACGGTCTCGCTGAAGGCGGCCGGCCGGGCGCCGGGGGATGCCACCGACGAACAGATGGACGCCGTCGCCAATCTGGCCGACCGCTACAGTTTCGGCGAAATCCGCGTCAGTCACGAGCAGAACCTGATCCTGCCGCACGTGCGGCTGAAAGACCTCTATACGCTGTGGACGGCGCTCGGTTTGTACGAACTCGATACCGCCAATGCCGGTCTCGCCACCGACATCATCGCCTGCCCCGGCATGGACTTCTGCACCCTGGCCAACGCCCGCTCCATCCCGGTGGCACAGGCCGTTTCAGAACGCCTCGACGATCTCGACCGGCTACACGATATCGGTGAACTGAAGATCAAGATTTCGGGCTGCATCAATGCCTGCGCCCACCATCACGTCGGCCACATCGGCGTGCTGGGCGTCGACAAGCACGGCGAGGAGTTCTACCAGATCACCATCGGCGGCAGTGCCGATCACGCCCCGGCCATCGGCCGGATCATCGGCCCGGCTCTGGCCTACGACGAGGTTACCGACGCCGTCGAGAACCTGATCGAAACCTATCTCGGCGTCCGCCGGCCCGGTGAACGCTTCATCGATACCGTCGACCGGCTCGGCCTCGATCCGTTCAAGGAGAAGCTCTATGGCGACGCATAAACCGCAAGGCCCGCTGATCCGGAACGGCGAGCGCGTGGTCGATACCTGGATCGCCATCGCCGATAACGAACAAGTGCTGCAGTACGGTCCCGTCATCGTTTCGCTGGAGCGTTGGCGGGCCGAGCGCGACAAACTGATCGCCACGGGTCAACCGCTGGGCGTTCGTCTCGCCAGCCACCATACCGCGGAGGACATCGCCGCCGACCTCGTCCACCTGAACCTTGTGGCTGTCGAATTCCCCGCCATCGCCGATGGCCGGGGCTACACGGTTGGGCGCATGCTGCGCGAGCGGCATGGCTTTGTGGGCGAAATCCGCGCTGTTGGACCGCTGGTACGGGATGTCTTCGCCTTTCTCGTTCGCAGTGGTTTTGATGCCGTCGAGGCCCGCGACGAAACCGAAGCGGACGCCTGGAATGAGGCCGTCGGCGCCATCACCGTGGCCTACCAACCGCAACCCCGCTTCGCCCTGGGCACAGGTGGAGCGGAACGATGACCGCGAGCCTGGCCGCGGTACGGGCACCGCTTGCCGATGACGGCGCATTGGCCGCCCGCGTTCATGAACTTGAGCACGCCTACGCTCTGCTGGGGGCGCGGGATCTTGTGAAATCGCTGATCAGCAAGGAGTTCGAAGAAGGTTTGGCGCTGGTTTCCTCGTTCGGTTCCGGTTCGGCGGTCATGCTCCATATGGCTGCTCAGGCCGATCCGGACATCCCGGTTCTGTTTCTCGACACGGAGAAGCATTTCGGCGAGACCAAGCGCTACCGCGACCAACTCGTCGAGCTTCTCGGCCTGACCGACGTGCGTTCCATCACGCCCGACCCGGTCGCGGTCGACAGGCACGACCCCCAGGGCATCCTTTGGTCCCAGCAACCCGACGACTGCTGCTTCATCCGCAAGGTCGCTCCCCTGCAGCGGGCTCTGGGCGACTTCGACGCCTGGTTCACGGGCCGAAGACGCGATCAGAATGCCGAGCGAGACACCCTGCCCCGCTTCGAGGCGGCGGACGGCCGCATCAAGATCAACGCCCTGGCCAACTGGACCCAACAGATGGTCGACGACTACTTCGAGGAATTCAAACTGCCGCGCCATCCGCTGGAGGCCGACGGCTATCTTTCCATCGGCTGCATGACCTGCACCGACCGTGTGGCCGAAGGCGAGGATGCACGGGCGGGGCGCTGGCGCGGCAGCAACAAATCCGAATGCGGCATCCATGTCGCCAACAGTAATTTTTCCGACTATGGAGCCAACATATGAACCACCTCGATGCCCTCGAGAGCGAAAGCATCTACATCCTGCGCGAGGCGTACAACCGCTTCGACCGCCTCGCCATGCTGTGGTCGCTGGGCAAGGATTCGAATGTGATGATCTGGCTGGCCCGCAAGGCCTTCCTGGGCCGCGTTCCCTTCCCCGTCGCCCATCTCGATACGGGCAAGGAATTTCCCGAAACCTATGCTTTCCGCGAACGCTACACGCCGGAATGGGGTCTCGACTTGATCGACGACCCCTGCCCACCCATTGAGGAGGTCGACGCCGACCTGCCGCCCGCCTCCCGGTTCGCCGCGCGCAAGAGCCTGGGGTTGAAGCAGGCCATCGAACGCTACGACTTCGAAGCCCTGATCACCGGCATCCGCCGGGACGAACAGTCCACCCGCGCCAAGGAACGCGTGTTCAGTCCGCGCGGCGAGGACGGCGCCTGGGATTTCCGCGATCAGCCGCCGGAATTCTGGGACCATTACAACACCGACTTCCCCCCCGGCACCCATGTCCGCGTACATCCCCTGCTGCACTGGACGGAGGTCGACATCTGGCGCTACATCCAGCGCGAGGAAATCCCGGTCGTGCCCTTGTACTTTGCCCGCAACGGTAAGCGGTTCCGCTCGCTTGGCGAGGAAGACATTACCTTTCCCATCGACTCGGACGCCGCAACCATCGACGAAATTATCGAGGAACTGGAAGCGACGCGGGCACCCGAGCGCGCCGGCCGCGCCATGGACCACGAATCGGAAGACGCCTTCGAACGCCTGCGTGCCCACGGCTACCTGTAAGTTTTTGATTTAACTGGAAATTCATATCATGAACATGGATATCGCCCAGCCGGCGAACGCCGCCTCCTCGGCCGCCGCACCCCTTCCCATCGTCATCGTCGGCCACGTCGATCACGGCAAATCCACCCTGGTCGGCCGCCTGCTGCACGAGACCGGCAGCTTGCCCGACGGCAAGGTCGAAGAATTGCGCGCCCAGTCCGCCCGCCGGGGCGTCGACTTCGAATGGTCGTTCGTCATGGACGCGCTTCAGGTCGAACGCGACCAGGGCATTACAGTCGATACCACGCGCATCTGGTTTCGCTCGGGTCTCCGGCGCTACGTCATAATCGACGCGCCCGGTCACAAGGAATTTCTCAAGAACATGGTGACGGGCGCCGCCTCGGCGGACGCCGCCCTCTTGGTGATCGATGCCGCCGAAGGCGTATCGGAGCAGACTCGCCGGCACGCTTATCTTCTCGGTCTGCTGGGCGTCTCGCAGGTCGTGGTCGCCGTCAACAAGATGGATTTGGTCGGCTATGACCAGGAGCGCTTCGAAAATGTTGCGGCGGAAATTACCGAATACCTTGAGGGACTGAAGATCTCTCCCTTGTCGGTCGTACCTCTGTCGGCCCGGGAAGGGGCCAACATCATCGAGCCGACGGAAAACCTTGACTGGTGGCGTGGGGCGAGCGTCATCGAAGCTCTGGATGAGACGAGCCCAACACCGGCCCCCGTCGATCAACCGCTGCGCCTGTCCCTCCAGGACATCTACCGCCAGGACGACAAGCGCATCCTCGTCGGCCGCATTGCCAGCGGCAACCTGCGCGTCGGCGATCGACTGCACTTCTCGCCGGGCGGGCAAACGGCGCACATCCGCAGCATCGAAGACTGGAGCAGCAATCAAAGCGATGCGCCAGCCCGCGTTTCCGCTGGGGCCGGCCAGTCCGTCGCCTTCACGCTCGACGAGGAAATCTTCGTCGAACGCGGCCATGTTGCCGCACACGAGAACGCGCTTCCGACGACGGCAAACAATTTGAAGGTTCGTTTGTTCTGGCTGGACAAGGAACCGCTGGCCGAAGGCGACCGCCTGACCCTCAAAATCGGCACGGCGGCGCATAGCGTCACGGTGGAAACGGTCGATCGGGTAATCGACGTACAGAACCTTGCCCATTCGGACGCCCCGGACATTACACGAAACGGCGTAGCGGAAGTCACTTTGCGCAGTCGTTCGCGCATCGCCTTCGATCCCTTCGCCGACATTCGCGGCACGGGCCGTGGCGTCCTGATCCGGGATCATCGACTGGTTGGCGGTTGCACCATCGAAGGCGCGGCGGACATTGCCGCCAACCGCAACCTGACCTCAGTCAGCCAAACCGTCTCCCGCGACGAGCGCACGGCGGCCAACGGCCACCGGGGCGGCGTCCTCTGGCTCACCGGTCTCTCCGGCTCCGGCAAGTCGACTCTGGGCATGGGCCTGCAGCGCCGCCTCTTCGAACGCGGTGATCAGGTCTACGTGCTGGACGGCGACAACGTACGCCAGGGCCTCAACAGCGATCTGGGCTTCGGGCCCGAGGAACGGGCGGAAAACATCCGACGCATCGCAGAGGTCGCCAACCTGTTCGCCGACGCCGGTTTCCTGGTCGTCACCGCCTTCATCTCGCCGTACCGCGAGGACCGCGACAACGCCCGCGTCATCATCGGCGAACTGTTCCAGGAGGTTTACGTAAACGCCAGTCTGGCGGCCTGCGAACAGCGCGACCCCAAGGGCCTCTATGCCCGCGCCCGGGCCGGCGAAATCCCAGAATTCACCGGCATCAGCGCGCCTTACGAGGAACCCCATGCACCCGATGCCGTGGTCGATACCGAGAATTTGTCGCTGGAAGCGGCGATAGAACAACTCGTCGACCATGTCGACAGCACGTTTTCCATTGCCCGCCAGACCCGGCGCGAGGCGGGGTAGGCCAACAGCAAATTCATTTACCGCTTGGCCTTTTCGTCATCCCGGAATTTGCCCCGGCAAATATCCGGGATCCAAGCCTGAGCTTTCGCATTTCGTGAGGGAGCATCAAGCGGATACACTACGGCATGGATTCCTGCCTGCGCGGGAATGACGGGTTGGTTTGGCGCCAAGACTTCCCTCACAAATCGTCCCGCATGTTGTAGCGAAAGAGGATGTAGTTGATCAGGGCGAACAGGCCGGCGCAGCCCAGGATCGCCCCGAGGACGATCAGCATCACGGCTTGCGACCACGATCCCCACAAGAGGGGAATGAGGAATATGGCGGCCACGCCCGACAAGGTCTGCAGCGCCAGCAGCAGTTTGTGACCTACTCGCCGACGCGGTTTGGCCGGAAGCTTTTTCGAATCCGGGATGCGCTTTGGATCGTTGTCGAACTTGTCCATCACGCAGCCTCGGAAACCGCCTCCAAAGCAGGCACGATGACGTTGAAGCCGCACTCCCTGGCGCGCGCCGCCAAATCCCCGGCCGCCGCAACGTTTTCGTCGTTGGGACCATCGCGTCCGATTGCCGCCAGTATCCTTGCCCGTTCCACGATCATTGTCAGCCAGGGTATAGAACGCTCGCCGATGTATTCCTCGGCCGTTTGCGCGAAGGCTTCAACGCCCTCCCAATTACTGTTCCGCAGCATAGCCTCCATGGCGCCGCGGTAGAACCAAAGGTAATTGTGGCCGACGCAGCCCTCGCTGAGGATGGCGGTACACTCGGCGATAATAGACCTTCGGACGGCTTCCGAATCGGTGACCTGCACCAAGGCCCCCATGATCATGGGTCCGGCAAATTTGAGGCCGGTTTCTCGGCTGGTCTGCGCCGCCGATTTCGCGAGTTCCTCGGCCGCCTTGCGGTCGCCTTCCAACTCCAATATCTGTGCCAACACAGCTTGATTTACCGGCTCGAACCGGCGGGCGCCAAGTTCTTTCGAAATGTCGATGGCGCGCTCACTTTGGCGCCTGGATTCAGCCAGGTCACCCATGTCGAACAGAACCTTGCCGGCGCAACTGCCGCGCGCGATCATTTCCGCCCTCTGATTTCCCGCCGCCACGGCCAGTTCGGCGGCCTCCAGGCAATCCGCCAGCGCTTCCCTGATTTGCAGCAGGTAGAGGCGGGAGTGCCCCCGCATGGATAGGTTGGCGGCTGCGATGGAATCGAGGCCGGCCTGGCGCGCCTTGGCGACGCATTCGTCGTAGTGGTCGAAGGCCGCCGTCATGTCGCCGCGCATTATGTTGGCATCACCGAGGCCGCTGAGGGCGCGGGCTTCCATCTCGGTCGACTTGATTTGGCGCGCATACTCGATGGCTTTCTGGTGGGCGGCCAGACAGCCATCGACGTCTCCCAACGGGAAACAGATGTTACCGCGCAAATAATGCACCCAGGCAAGGTCCTCGGGCAGGTCGAACCGTTCAGCGACCGTCTGTGCCCGGGCCAGCATGTCGAGCGCTTCCTGATAGCGGTCCAGGATGCGCAGTCCACCGACGAGATCACGCAACAGGGACAGCTCCAACGCGGCGCGTTCCGGCCCGTCGGAAATTCTGTCCAGCATTTCCAACCCCTGCCCGACATGGCTGACGGCTTCCGCGCTGGCCCAGCGTTCGGTCGCTCGCCGGGCCGCTTCCTGCCAGTAGTTCACAGCGGTTTCGGCGAGACCGCCTTCGCCGAAATGATGGGCCAGGACCTCGGGCTCGATGCCGCCTTCCTCCTGGCGCAATCTTTCGAGAACCCGCGCAAACTCCAGGTGATAGTTCTGGCGCGTGCTTTTCAGCAGGGATTCGTACGCGGTTTCCCTCACCAGGGCGTGCTTGAACTCGTAGCTGACGGCGCCGGCCTGACTGCGACGTACCACCAGTTCAGCCTCGATCAGTTGATCGAGCGCCGCGCGCAGTTCTTCCCGTCCCAATTTAGAGACCTGAAGCAGGACGTCCTCGACGAAAGTACGGCCGAGGACGGACGCCATCTGCGCCACTTCCTTCACCGGCGCCAAACGGTCGAGACGCGCCATCAGCGAATCGTGCAGCGATGCCGGAATGGAGAGCGTGGCCATCGGTTCCGCCAGCTCGTAGCGGTCGCCCGCCTCCTTGACGATGCCGGATTCCAGCACCGTCTTGGTCAGTTCCTCGACGAACAGCGGCACGCCGTCGGTTTTGGCGACGATCTGATCCAGCACTTCATCGGGCAGCGCGCGGCCCCCTGTCACCCCCGCCACGAGCGAAGCGCTGTTTGCCCGGCTCAACCGGTTGAGGGTCAGCGTCGTCACGTGCGGGTGGCTGCTCCAAGGCGGCGTGTACTGCGGCCGGGAACTGGTGACCAGCAGCAGGCGCAACGAACGAAGCCGGTCGACCAAGGCGCCGAGAAACTCCTCCGTCGAGGGATCGATCCAATGAATGTCTTCCCCGATCATCACCGTCGGCTGTCGCTCCGACTGCGCCTGGAGAAGCGCCAGCAATGCCTCCCACACCAACTGCCGCTGCTTTTCCGGCGAATCGGCCGTGGCCGGCAAAGGCGGCGCACCGTCCTCCACCATCACCGACGCGACATAGGGCGTTATGTCTGCCGGTAGCAGTCCCCGGTCCGAGACGAATGCATCGATCTTCGCAATGCGCTGTTCCGTTCCGTCGCTCCGGACGATGTCCATGACGCGCTCAAGACAGTCGATGATCGGATAGAGCGCGCTGTTGGTATGAAACGGTGAGCAGGAGAGTATGATGCTGGCGTGGTCGTCGTCCTGCAGCCGCTGCCGAAAGGCCTGAATGATGCGGGATTTGCCCACGCCCGCTTCGCCCGACAACGCCACCACCTGACCCTCATCATTGCGCGTGAGGTCCCAGCGGCTGAGCAGCAGCGCGATTTCCTCCTCGCGCCCAACCAGCGGACTCAAACCGGCAGAGGCGCTCGCTTCGAAGCGGCTGACCACGGCGCTTGCGCCCTGCACTTGCCAGGCTTGTTCCGGTTCGCTGATGCCTTTCAGGGATTGGCGGCCAAGATCGGCGTACTCGAAAAATCCGCCCGCCTGACGTTTGGTGGCGTCGCTGATCACCAGGTTGTCCGGTTCGGCATCGTTCTCGTGCGCCTGGGGATAGCCGAAGTAGGCGAGGATGCCGTCTCCCATGTAACGGGCGACGAAACCGCCGAAGTCCACGATCTCGCGGACGCAAACTTCCTGGTACGCTTTAACCACATCGCGCAGGTCTTCGGGATCCAGGCGTTCGGAAAGAGCGGTCGACTCGGCGAGGTCGCAAAACATCACCGTCAGATGACGGCGTTCCGCCTCGGAACGGACTTCCGGGACGGCTAGGGCAACAGGCTGTTCCTGTGCCGCCTTCCCTGTCAGGTCGTTGCCGCATTGACCGCAAAAGCGGTTGCCCGGCGGGCTCTCCGCCCCGCAAGAAGGACAGGATAACGGCAGGGCCGCGCCGCATTGGCCGCAGAACTTGTTGCCGGCCGGATTTTCGGCGGAACAGGCCGTACACTGCATTGCCATCCCCCTTTGACCACGCGGACGCGCGCTCGGCTCACTCGATGGGCGAATGATAGTCGTTTACACGGAGGGCTTAAAATAAAAGGTTTGTGGGTTATGGCATGCACGTCGGTTGTGAGGCGACCAGCCCCCAGCCGAAGACGTCATCCTTGCCGCGGCGGCCGAGATCGATCGCGCCGCGGCGCAAGGCAACGCGCAGGGCGCTTGGATCCGCCCGCGTCCCTTTCGCCACCTCCAACGCCGCCAGCACCGTGACATAAGGTGTCGCCAGCGAGGTGCCGCTTTGCGGTTTCACGCCCGGCATGGTAGGCGCCCAGATGCGCACGCCCGGGGCGGCAAAGTCGACGTATGGCCCCTTATTGGCGTCACGGTAAATCTTGCGCCGGTTGCTGACGGCCGTGACGGCAATGACCTCTTCGTACCCGGCCGGGTAGGCCGCCCCCTGAGCAAATCCCCAATTGCCGACCGAGGCGACAAGAACCATCCCGTTGCGCCGTGCCTGCGCCGCCGCTTCCCGGACCATGTTGTTGTCGCCGCCGGCAATACTCAGGTTGACGATCTTCACCTTGTTTTCGGCCATCCAGTTGAGCGCCTTGACCAATCCGACGCTGGTGCCGACGACCTCGTCCCGGCGGTTGATCTCGAACATGCTGGCGGCGTAGAGGCTCGCTCCCGGCAGCAGGCCCGACCAACCGCTGCTCATGGGCCTGCCGATAAGCATCGCCGCCATGGTGGTGCCGTGGGAACTGGGCGCGGGATTGCGACGGATGTCGTGGAACGACTTGTACTGGATCTTCTGCCCCTTCAGAACGGGATGCGAGACATCCACCGCCGAATCGATCAGGCCGATCCGCACCCCCTTGCCGCATTGCGCACCAACCTTTTGCCAGCCTGCTGCACGCAGGGGAAAACTGCCACGCGCGGCGCGCTTAGCCGAGAGGTCGAAACGATGATTGGCGTCCACCAAAGCGCCGGGAAGATTGTCCTTGATCAACGCCATGGCTTTTCGCACCGGCATTTTTCGCGGCGTCTTCAGCCGATAGAAGCGGTAGTCGATGGCGCCCAACGAGACCTTTTCCATGACCGATATGCCGAGGGCGCCCATTTTGGCCTCGAAACCGCGCGGCGGATTGGCGATCAACACCTCGCCGGGTTCGAAGTCGTCCTGCGGGTGGGGGCGTGCGGCGCTACCGCGCTTGCCGCGCCTGAGCAATCCTCCCGCCGTTCCCGTTCCGGACCTGCCGCGCAACTCTTTTTCGGTCTTGCTGCCCCGGTCGTAGGACCGAACCTTGACGTCCGCCGTTGCGGACGTTGCCAAGAGGCACCCAAGCAGGAATGCCGCGCCGGCACCTAAGGCAAACGCCGGGCGTGCGGCGGAAGCCGTAAATCCCCGTCCAATTGCTCTTCCCTCAGGCAGCCACATTCAGAGCGCCTCCCGTCAAGCGGCCGAAATCCGATCGGCCGCCCACCACAGTAATGATCGATTGCGCCCCCAGTTCGCCGACTTACCAGGCGGTGTCAGTCGGATACTCCGCAACACGACCAACAGTACATTTCTGGGCAAAGAAATGTGATACTCTCATACCGCTAAATACGAGTTTCGTCCAGCAATCATCTCAGCGATACGGTGAGGTAGGGAATATCTTCCCAGATCAACTACTAGGATGTCGGCGGTCGCCGCAAGCGGCGGCCCCGATCAGTCTACATTCGCGATTTCGTCCTCCGACTGCTCCAAGGCGTTCGTCTGGTCGAACAACTTGGCCAGCACCCGTTCGAACGAGCGGCGCTCGCCGTCCGTTAGCGTACCGAACAAGTATTCCTCCGTCCGGATGGCGTCGGGCACGAGCTGGCGGACGATATCGGTGCCCTTGTCCGTCAGGGAAATAATAAGACGGCGGCGGTCTTCCGGATCCTGGACCGCTGTAATTAGTCCGAGATCGAGCAAGCGGGTCTGCGCCCGGCTCACCCGGGCCGGATCCATCGCCGTCTTTTGCACGAGATCGAGCCCCGAGCAGGGTTGGTACTTCGCCAGGACGGTCATCATGCGCCATTCCGGAATGTGGAGATTGAATTTGCGCTCGATGATCTTGGCCACGGCCTGGGATACCCGGTTGGCCACGACAGCCAACTGAAACGGAGCGAATTCTTCCAGCAGGAACGGATCCGATGCCATGACTACCTCGTCGTTTCGAGCTTCCTGAAGGCGGTGGAGAGCGCGTCGACGATGGTCTGAGCGTCGTCCCGCGTGATCACCAATGGCGGCGACATGATGATGTTGTTGCCCGAGACGCGAATCAGGATGCCGTTTTCGAAGGCGGTTTCGTCCAGCACCTTCATCATGGCGGCATCCGCCGGCGTTTTGGCCTCGGGGTCCGAAACGACGTCGATGGCGATCATCAGGCCAATGCCGCGCACTTCGCCGATGGTCGACACGTCCGCCGCCAGCTCCCTCAACCCGGCTCTGATGAAATCCCCTTGCTCGCGGGAATTGCCCGGCAGGTCCTGGGCGAAGGTGGCGTCCAGGGTGGCCAGGGCGGCTGCGCAGCCCACCGGATGGCCCGAGTAGGTATAGCCGTGATAGATGCCGCCGAGATCGTCGTCGTTCTCCATGAAGGCCTTTTCGATGCGAGCGTTGAGCATCACGGCACCGAACGGGAAATAACCCGAGGTAATCGCCTTGGCGAGGCACATGATGTCGGGCTTTACGTCCCACAGGCGCGAGCCGAACCAGGAGCCGGTGCGGCCGAAGCCGGTGACCACTTCATCGGCGATCAAAAGGATGCCGTACCGGTCACAGATCTCCCGCAAACCTGGCCACAGCGCCTTCGGTGGAACCAGGACGCCGCCGGCGCCGAGCACCGGCTCGGCAATGAAGGCGGCGACCGTCTCGGGCCCCTGGAACTTAATCTCCTCCTCGATCAGCTTCAGGCAGATGGCGGTCAGTTCGTCTTCGTCAGTGGTGCCGAAACTGTTGCGGTAGGCCCAGGGGTGGGCGACGTGGAAGCAGCCGGGCAGCATCGGCTCGTAACCGCGACGAAAGCGGTCGCCGCCGTTGACCGAGGCGCCGCCGAAGTGGGTGCCGTGATAGCCCTTCTTGAACGACAGGAACTTGAAACGGTCGCGCTGGCCCTGGATCTTCCAGTACTGGCGCGCCAGCCGGAGCGCGGTTTCGACCGAATCCGATCCGCCAGAGGTGAAGAAGGCCCGTTTCATATCCTCAGGCTCAAGGATCTCCACGAGCCGCTGCGAGAGCTCGATCAGGCCCGGCGTCGTCGTGCCCTTGAACGCCGAATAGTAGGGCAGCGCGTCGAGCTGGTCGGCGATCGCCTTTTTCACCGGATCGCAGCTATAGCCCAGATTGACGTTCCACAGCCCGCCGACCGCGTCGACTACTTGGTGCCCTTCGGCATCGGTAACGCGCACGCCATCGCCACCGGCAATGATGCGCGGGGGATTGGCTTCGATATCCGCCGGGTGCCCCATGGGATGGAAGGCGTGGCGGGCGTTGTGGGCCGTCAGGAAATTGTTGTCACGCATAACTCTGTACCTCTTCGCGGCGAAGCTCTTCCAGCAGGCCGAGCGCTTCGTCATATGAACTTCGGGGGGTCAGCACGTTGAAGTGGACGCAGGCGAAACCGGCCATCCGGCCGCCCTCAATATTGCGCATCTGGTCGTCGACGAAAACGATCCGTTCCGGGGGCAGGCCGATGGCGTCCAGGGCCAGGCGGTAGGCCGCCGGATCGGGTTTCAGGATGTGCGTGGTCGTGGCGTCGATGATGTGATCCATGCAATCGAACAGCGGCACCTTGGCCAGCACCTCGGCGCCGTAAAACAACTCCAGTTCGTTGCTGAGAATCGACACGCCCGCGCCCATTTCCTTGGCCCGGCCGATGGCTTCAACCGCTTCGGGCCGGATGCAGCGATTGGGGTCCTCGCCGCGGCTCGCCTTGATGACATCGATCATTTCCAGGTCGGCATCGACAAGCTTGCCCAACTGGGCGCAGCGTTCGGCCCAGTAGCCGCGCTCGGACACCTCATCCGCCTGCATGGCGCCCCACAAGGCATCGTCCTCGGGCGCGAAAGGCCCCCGCCAGCCCAGCGTGCCGGGCTCGAGACCGTAGGCGGCCTCGATATCGGGGAGTGTTTCAAACAGGCTCTTGGAAATGACGGAGCCGAAATCCAGCAGCAAGGCCGTTGTGGCGGAATTCTCAGTCATCGCTGCCACCCTTCGGCCGGCGCCGGCGTTTGCCGCCGTATCGAGTGGCGAATGAAGACGCTTTCCAGCCCGGCTTAGCGCCTTCGTCAGGGTCATCCCCGCTTTCTTCCGGTTTTGCCACGTGGGTCGTGACCGGCCGCATCTGGACCAACGAAATCGGCATGCCCGTCTGCCAGCCGTGCGGCACCACCCACTCGATGTCGACCGGAAAGCCCGCCTTTTTCTCCACTTCCACCAGCAAGCCGGCGATGGCGGTAATTTCCGCTTCCGTCAGCACTTGGGCATCGACGAAGGCTTCGGGCATGGCTTTCTCGATGACGGTGGCGGCGCCGACGTCCAGCACGGAAACGGTCGTCTTGGCATTGGTCGAGTATTCGAGAATGCGCCCGCTCTGCTTGTCGACCTCGATATGGTCGGGCGTCACGACGCCCTGAACCAGCGCCTCGCCGAAGCCGAACGTCGCCTCGATCACCATGCGGTCCGCGGTCCCCTTCACCGGGTGCACGGAGAAACCAACGCCGGCAGCGCGCGCGTTGACCAACGTCATGATGCCGAGCGCCATGGGCGTTGCCGCGTAGGCCAATCCGTTGTCGCGGCGGTACTGCAGCGCCCGCGCCGTGAACAGCGAGGCCCAGCCGCGTTTCACGTAGTCAAGCAGTTGTGCGCTTCCCGATACGCCGAGGAAGCTCTCGTACTGGCCGGCGAAACTGGCGTCCTCGGCATCCTCGCCCGTCGCCGAGCTCCGCACCGCGACCGGACAATCGACATGGCGCTCGGCCAGGCAAAGAGCTTCGTAGGCGGCCGTGATTTCGGCCCCCATGTTTTCCGGCACGGCCTGCGCCGTGATGGCTTGTTCGGCAAAGAGAGCCAAATCGGCGGCGTCATCACTTGCACGATCTTCAAAGGCGGCGAGACGTGCGGACAGATCCGTCGCCGCGTTCACGCTCTCCATGAAATCCAGGAAGGCCCGGGTGGTGACGGCAAAACCCTTCGGTGTCGTGAACCCCTCTGCTCCCGTCTTCACGAGCTGGGCGACCTTGGCGCCGACGATGGCCGTGTCGGTCGCCGCTGCCGCCTCGAAGTTGACGACATAGTCGCTCACGCGGCACGTTCCACAATGGTGACGCGGCCACGGTCGCCGTCAACCTCAATGAGGTCGCCGTCGCGGATGGCCTTGGTCGCGATGGCCAGACCGAGGACGCTGGGCACGCCGTACTCGCGTGAGATAACCGCCGCGTGGGAAAGGCTGCCGCCGGTGTCGCAGACGCAGCCCGCGATTTTTGCAAAAGCCGGCGTCCAGGACGGCGTGGTGCCTTCGCAAACCAGGATTTCGCCGACGCCCAGCGAATGGATTTCATCGGCATCCAGCAGGACGCGCGCCTTGCCGCGCACGGTGCCGGCCGCGCCCGACGTACCGCTCAGGACATCCGTGGCCGAACCGGCGTCTCGGATGGTGGCGAGAAACTCTTCCGTCACGCCGTCCATCTCGATCATGATGGGATCGGCGATCACCTCGGGCGGCTCACCCAGGTACTTGGGCATGCGGCTGCGCAAAGCATCCCAATGATCGAAGTAATCGCGCCGGTCCCGGATGAGCGTACTGAACTCGCCGATTTTGCGCTCGCCCCGCGCCACGGCCTCGAGCTCCGGATAGAACAGGAAGCAGACTTCGGCGGGGTCGCTCATGTCGAGCGCCTCGCCGATGGACTTGGCGGCGCGATGCAACGGGATCGTCGCCCGCATGTCGATGTAGTAGTTGTGATCCTCGTTCCACCAGATGAAATTGGCGGCCTGCAGGCTTTCCAGGGCTTCGTCGAAGGTCGCCTGTTCCGATCCACTAAGCTTGGCGCGCGCCGCTTCGATGGCGGCATCACGATGGCCGCGCGAGGTTTCCAGTTCGGCATCGACGTCCTGGATGTCGCCCTGGGCGATCAAGGTCTTGATCGTGCCCAAAGCGCGCGAGGGATCGTCCCGCCAGTGCGCCTGCAGGGGATTGCCGACGTCGTCGCTGCGCCAGCCCCACTTGTCGAGATAGGCGTCGAATTCGTTCATGAACGCGGGACCGTCACCCGCCACGGCGGCAATCGCCGAAGACAGGTCGTGCGCCGCTGTATCGGCGAACACCGATTGCAGCGGCCCACCCTTGACCCGGCTCGCCAGGTTGAGCAAGGCCTTGTCGCCCTCCGTGACCATGCTGGGACGGCCTTGCAGGAATTTCGGCACGTCCGACGTGGCAATGCCAAGTTCGTCGCAGAAGCCGCAGAAGCCGAGATAGTTGACCAACAGGGGGTACATGTAGGTGAAGTGCGCTTCCCAAAGGCGGCGGGCGTGCAGGCGCGAGGCCTCCAGGTAATCAGCCAATTCATCGAGCGACTTGCCGGCGGTGTCGAACCGCTCCAGCAGTTGCGCGCGATGTTCGATCATCTTTGCGGCAGCGGCCCAATCGTCTTCGAAAGTCTCGAGGAAATTTGGCAGAAAAGCGTCGAGTTGCCGTTCGCGCTCAGCCTCCTCGTCCTCGTTGAATTGCGGCACCTCGGCGACGTAACAGTGAATACCCGCCATGCCGATATCCTGTCCGTTGGACGTCGGTACGTGTGTCGAATAAGCGGTCGACTGCATGCCCCAGGCGAGACCGTCCTCCATCATGACGTAACCCAGCGGCGTGACGCCGTAGGACCAGCGATAGTCCAAAATCCAGAATTCGCCGAGGTCCGCTTCCGTGAGGTGGCGGGTGGGTTGGAACATGCGGGGTCCCGACAGCATGACGCCGTCCGATCCCGGATAGCCCTTGTCCCGGACGATTTCTTCTGCGCTTAGTTCAGCGATCATGGCGGATCGCCCTCCCCTGTTGTTTGTTCGTTGTTGCAACCTGGGCGAACCCGATTCGTAGCAGGCCGGAAAAATGTTGCAAGTAAAATAATTGCATTGACAATTAATTTCGGGAACTGACTACTAATACCGTCGTGCATGTCGCAGGGAGCCATCTTTGACCGGATTCAAACAGGACGCCGTTGAGCGGCTGATTGCGGAGGAACAGGATCGCTTCGCCGCCACGCATCCGCGTTCCGCCGAGATGTTCGCGGCCGGCCGGCAGAGCTTCCTGTACGGCGCGCCGATGCACTGGATGCGCCGTTGGGCGGGCGGCTATCCGCCATACGTCGAGCGGGCGGACGGCACGCGTCTGTGGGACGTCGACGGCAACGAGTACGTCGACTTCTGCCTCGGCGACAGCGGCGCCATGTGCGGCCACGGCAATCACCAAATCGCCGAGGCCGTCCACCGGCAGATGCTCAACGGCGCCACCATGATGCTGCCGACCGAGGACAGCCTGTGGCTGGGCAAGGAACTTCAACGCCGCTTCGACCTGCCCTATTGGAACCTCAACGTCTCCGCCACGCAGGCCAACCGCGACGTCGTGCGCATCAGCCGCATGATCACGGGACGCGACAAGGTGCTGGTTTTCAACGGCTGTTATCACGGCGCATTGGACGAGGCCTTCCAGGCCATCCACGACGGCAAGCGGGGCCTGCGCAACAACATCCACCCCAACGCCGTCGATTACGAGCGGGTCGGCAAGGTCGTTGAATTCAACGACCTCGATGCGTTGGAGGCCGCGCTCTCGCCCGGCGACGTGGCCTGCGTCCTGGCCGAACCCTTCATGACCAACTGCGGCATGGTGCCGCCAGATGAGGGTTACAACGAATCACTGCGCGAATTGACGGCGAGAACCGGGACCCTGTTGGTTTGGGACGAAACCCACACGGTCTCGTCCGGGATCGGCGGGTACTGCGCCAATCACGGTCTTGCGCCTGACATCCTGGTGGTGGGCAAAGCCATCGGCGGCGGCGTGCCGGTGGCGGTCTACGGCTTTTCCGAAGGCATCGCGGATCGGATCTGGGCGGAACTTCCGGCCCTCAACCCCGCCGTCAAACAGAGCGCCAACGCCGGTCTCGGCGGAACCCTCGCCGGCAACGCCCTGACGGTCGCCGCCGTACGGGCGGCCTTCGAGCACGCCCTCAATGACGACGGGTACGCGACCATGGCGGACATATCGGCCCACATCGCCGCGGACGTGCAAGACGCCATAAACGGCGCCGGCGTCCCCTGGCACGTCACGAACCTGGGCGGGCGCGTGGAATACATGTTCAGCCCCCGTGTACCGCGAAACGGCACCGAAGCGCTGGCGGCGCGGGACAACGGACTGGAGGTCCTGCTGCACGCCTACTTTCTCAATGAAGGCATCCTGCTGACGCCGTTTCATAATATGGTGTTGACCTGTCCGGCTTCGACCGGCGACGACGTCGCGGCGCACGACCGGGTGTTCCGATCGTTCCTGGCCTGGCTTGAGGAAAAGGGGGCAAGAGAGCATTGAGCGGGAGACTTGAAAACAAAATCGCCCTCGTCACCGGCGGCGGGCGCGGTATCGGGGAAGCCATATGCAAGCGCTTCGCCGAGGCCGGGGCCTCGGTCATGGTGGCCAACCGGACGCCCGAACTCGCGGAGAGAGTCAGGGATGAAATCCGGGAGGCCGGCGGCACAGCGGAATGCCTCCAACTCAATGTCGACGACGCCGATCGCGTCAAGGCGGCGGTTGCCGAAACAGCCTCTGCGTTCGGCGGCATCGACATCGCTGTTCATAACGCCGGCGTCTGCCCCTGGACGCGCATCGAGGATCTGGACGACGAAACGCTCGACCAGACCCTGGGCGTCAATCTAAAGCCGTGCTTCTGGCTGACCCAGGCTGCCCTGCCGCATTTCAGAACGCGCGGAGCGGGGCGCATCCTGGTGACGTCATCGGTGACGGGCCCCCACGTCGCCCTGCCCGGTGCCGTCCACTATGCGGCGGCAAAGGCTGGCGTGAACGGCTTCGTGCGCGGTGCCGCGCTGGAGCTTGCGCAATACGCCGTGACGGTCAACGCCGTCGAACCCGGCCTGATCGCCAAGCCGCACCGCGGCGCCGTCGCCAACACCGACAACCGGGAGAGCGTCGAGAAACACATCCCCCTCGGCACCCTGGGCGAGCCCGACGACATCGCCCACGCCATGGTCTACCTCGCCTCCGACGAAGCCAAGTACGTCACCGGCCAGTGCTGGTCCATCGACGGCGGCAGCATGCTGGTGGAGAACCCCGAGTTCATCCACCGCGCACCGAAAGAGGGTTAAATGGATACGAACTGGCAATTGCAGGACTTCGCCCGCACCTCAAAATCTAACCCAACATTTGGATATTTTCCGCCACCCAGTTACCTCTACAACAGGTCGAAATCGACGGGTGAGAGGGGCGTGCCAGTCGTTTCTCAAGATCCGACCTCTATCAGCATCAAATTTGACAAACAACATTAAGTAGATTTAGTTGAAACTATAAATCTACTTAAAGGGAGTTTTAATTCCGATGTTGATTGTCCGCATGCTGGTTACAGCTGTCCTCGCTTGTACGATATTGAGCGCGTCGGCTATGGCCGATACCGCAAAAAACGCCATGGACGCGCTTAAAAGGAATGACTTCTCGGCTGCCCGCCCTCACCTGGAAATTTTGGCAGCACGTGGAAATGGGCCGTCGATGGTGATGTTGGCGGAGTTCCTGGTTACGGGACGAGGCGGTGTAAAAGATCCGGCACGAGCCGCCAAATTATTCAAATCCGTCGCTTCGAACGAACACTCGCGCGAAATGCATGTGCGCGGCGCCAAAATTAGTCTGGGATCACTCTACTACCATGGCATCGGCGTAAAAAAAGATATTGAACAAACGCTTTACTGGTATGGCAGCGCCGCCCGAAGTGGAGATGGCCGCGGGGCGAGCCGACTTGGTGCCATGTATTTTCACGGCGACGGAGTTGAAATTAATCTCATACACAGCTTGAAATGGTATTTGGTGTCATCGGCACAGGGCAACAAAAAGGCGGACGAGGCCTTGAAGTCCGTTGCCGCCAAGATGTCAGCGAAAGAAATCAAGGAGGCGCGAGCCCACGCCAAACTGGAATTTAGTAACCTCAAATTTCCGACGCTGGCGAGCCTTCAAAATATCAAGCCAAGCCCACCGATCGTGACTAAAGGAGCAGCAGCGTTGTCAGGACCACCGGTCGCCGTGTCGGCTGGATTTTCGGAGGAAATTGCCAGTTTCTATTCGAGGCCAATTGAAGCGAACGACGAAATTGCAAAGCAAATCAGAGCGAAACTGTTTCAATTGCCACCGCCATACATATTTGAACTCGCCCGCAGAACGTTTCCCAGCAACAAGCAGGATGGCGTCACATATCTTTGGTTAGCGACGATGCGAGGGGTATATGACGCGCAACGATGCACGGACAAAACGGTCTCCGGGGGTATCAGTCAATGGCACATGTATCTCAGAGACATTGGCGCATTCATAGGTAAAAATCCCGAAATATCCAAGGAAGGGAAGCGTCGCGCACTAGATTTGGATTCTCAGTTTACGGGCGATTTTTCCCCTGCATGGATTTGCTTCCATGGCATGCAGGCAATGCAAGCGGCAATGACTAAAACGAAATTCACGGACTGGCTGAAACCCAAAGCCGAATGGCCGGCTATAAAAGCCAAAATTCGCGGGCAATTCCAAAAAGCCATTCAGTAATTTCGGCAGTCTTGACCACAAACACGCACGACCAATGGATACTGCCTACGCTAAATTTGGGCAGGATTTTGGATCGAGGCTCCGCGTTCCCTGGATTTCGGTTTGCCTAGTCTGAGAAAGCGGCGGTTGCGGTTCCCAATCCGTCGATGTGAGCCTCGAACCGGTCCCCCGGGCTGACGGCGGCAATCGGACCAAGGGCGCCGGAGAGGACGATTTCGCCGGCGCGCAGCGGTTCTTCCCGCTCGGTCATCTTGACGGCCAGCCAGGCGAGCGAGTTCAAAGGCCCGCCATAGCACTCGGGGCCGCCGCCGCTCGATACCGTTTCATCGCGCTTCGTAATCGTCATGCGGCAGGTATCGGGGTCGAACCTGTCCAGGGTCACGCGTTCCCGGCCCAGCACGAACAGGCCGGAAGAGGCGTTGTCGGCGATGGTGTCCACCGCCTCGATTTGCCAATCGGTGATGCGGGAGCCGATGATCTCGATAGCCGGGACGGCGTACTCCACCGCTGCCGCGGCAGCGGCCGGTTCAGCGTTTACCATCTCCAGATCTCGCCCCATCACGAAAGCCACCTCGCCTTCGACGAACGGCTGGTGGGTGCGGAACATGGGGATTTCGGCCACATCCGACATATCCATGTCGGCAAACAGGGTACCGTAGTTGGGCTCGTCGACCCCAAGCTGCTGCCGCAATCCCGCCGATGAAAGTCCCACCTTGCGTCCGACCATCGTCCGGCCCGAGTCCAGCCAGTGCCGGGTGTTGGCCTGTTGAACAGCGTAGGCGGCGTCGAAATTTCGCGCGCCGATTTGCTCGGCGATGGGATCGATGGGTTCGCGCCGCTCCCAAGCGGTGCGCAACTTCAGCGCGGTTTCCCGAACGGCTTCGTTGTCTGTCATGAATACCTAACTCGTCAGCTCGCAGCGCCGCCAGACCTGGGGATCGGAATCCGATTTGCGCGCCGCATCGTTGGGCCAGACGTGCAGGTAATCTTCGCTGATCAACACCATGGTGACATGATTGCCCTCACCCGCCTCATTCTTGGGCACGACGTAGGCGTAGGCATGCCGGTCGTATTCGCCGCGGATGGTGGCGCCGCCGGGGGTCACGATCTTGGATCCATCGATCTCCATGTGACGGCCGTCCGGATAGCACCAGTTGCCGTCGATGGCGTCGGCGCGGGCCTGGTCTGCGATGAAAATCGCCAAACCCAGAGCGAAGAAGATTGCCGTCCTATAGCCGTTGACCATCACCGCTCTCCGTTTCATTTGACCTGCAAAATCATGCGGCCCTGGGCCGACCGGTCGTCGATGGCGTTCATGGCGATACGGAAATCCCCAAGCGGTAGCGTCCCGCTGATCTTCGGATTGATTTTACCGTCGCCCGCCAAATCCATGACCTCCGCCGCCAGCACCTGAAATGCTTCCGGGTTCTGTTCCGGCCAGGCGCCGGTGTTGACGCCGACGATAGAGGCGCTTTTCAGCAGCGGCCGGTTCGCCCCAACCTGGGCGATGCGGCCGGCGGCGAAACCGATGACGAGCAAGCGCCCCTCCCAGGCCAGCGCGCGGACGGACTGATCGAACACGTCACCGCCAATGGGATCGTAAATGAGATCGGCGCCGCGGCCCTTGGTCAGCTTGGCGATGCGCTCGCGGACATCCTCCTCGCCATAATTGATGACTTCCGCAGCACCATATTCACGGGCCAGCGCGGATTTGGCGGCCGAGCCCACGCCGGCGATGACGGTCGCCCCCCACAACCGGCCCAATTCAACGGCGGCCAGGCCGACGCCTCCCGTGGCGCCATGGACGACGAGCGTTTCGCCGGGGCGTATCCGGCCACGCACTTTGAGCGCATACGCCGCCGTGATGTAGTTGTGCAGGAGGGCCGCACCGGCCTCGTAAGGCACGCTGTCGGGCAAGGCGACGGTTCGCCAGTGCTTGACCGCGAATTGCTCGGCGAAGGCGCCGTACAGGTGGAATGCGGCCACACGCTCACCGGGCGTCACATTGGGGACGTCGGCGCCGACGGCGATCACCTCGCCCGCGCCCTCAGCGCCGACGACATATGGCAGGTCGGGACGGATCTGATAAAGGCCGCGCGAGATCAGCAAATCGATGAAATTGACGGACGCCGCTTGCACGGCAATGAGGACTTCGTCCGGAGCCGGTTCGGGCACCGGGACGTCCTCGATCTTCAAGCCCGCAGGGCCGTCGAATTGACTGCAAACTACCGCTTTCATGCGGTGACTGTGGGGCAACGCCGAAAATTGATCAAGTTGAAGGGCGGCGGCTCACGAGACCGTGTTTGCCGGTTTCAAACGCAAACCGGGACCGGGGCGCAGTTCCAGACGCCGGGGGTCGACCGGCCGGTGATCGCTTTCGCGAACGAGCGAAAGCTTGACGCCCTCTCCCGAATCCCGGTCGACCAGGTCCAACGGGTGGGCGCCGATACCGTTGACGTATTCGTTTCCCCATTCCTTCAGCGCGATCAAAATGTGACGCAAATCAGCGCCCTTTTTCGTCAGGATGTATTCATGGCGCGCCCGTTTGCCGGGCTCGCGATAGGGCTCGCGCTGCAATATTCCCTGATCTTCGAGATCGCGCAGCCGCCGCGACAGCAAGGCTCGCGGTATGTCCAGGTGAGTACGGAAGTCCTCGAATCGCTTGATGCCGTTGAAGGCATCGCGGATGATCAGCAGCGTCCACTTGTCGCCCAGAATCTTCATCGCACCGGCAACCGGGCAATTTTCCGTATCAACTTGGCGCCAATCCATTTTCTCGAACTTGTCTAAATTCATCGCTTGATTTGCTCGCTACCATACTCCAAGATTTGCTAAGTTCAAAATATGAATTTAGAGGAATTCGGAATGTCGGCAAGCGAGTGGAAGAAAACGGCCTGCAATATTTGCTATGCCAACTGCGGTCTCGACGTCCAGACGGAAGGGCGCGAGATCATCAAGGTCAAAGGCGACAAGTCGCACCCCCGCTCGCAGGGCTATCTCTGCCAGAAAGCCGATGCCATCAAGCACTACCACAGCCATGACATGCGGCTGACTTCGCCCCTGCGTCGCAACGCCGATGGGGAATTCGAGGAAGTGAGCTGGGATACCGCCCTCTCGGAGGTCGCCGCGAAGCTGCTGGATATCCGCGAACGCCACGGACCGAGGTCACTCAGCTATTACGGCGGCGGCGGCCAGGGCAATCATTCCGGCGGCGGCTATGGCATCATGATGATGCGGGGATTGGGCGCCACCGATTTCTACAGCTCGCTCGCCCAGGAAAAGTCCGGCCGTTATCTCGTCAACGGCAAGATGTTCGGTGCGCAGAACTGCAATCACACGATCCAGGCCGAAGATGCCGATCTGCTGATTGTTCTCGGCGGCAGCGTCTGGCAGGCCCAGTGCGAACCCGGCGCCCGCTCCCACCTCAAACACGCCGCCGGCGACGACGCGCGCAAAATCATCGTGATCGATCCGGCGCGCACCAAGGATGCCGAGATGGCTGATCTGCATTTGCAGATCAAGCCCGGAACCGACACCTACCTTTTGGGAGCCATGCTCAAGATGCTGGTCGACCGGGGCGCCATCGATGAACGCTTCATCGCGGCGCACACGCTGGGCTGGGACGGCGTCAGGAAGGACCTGGAAGCCATCCCGGCGGAAAGCTGGATCGCCCACACCGGATTGCCGCAAGCGCAGGTCGAACGCGCCGTCGATATGATCGCAGGCGCCAAGGCCATGACGCTGCGCACGGAACTGGGTATCGAGATGGGCCGTAATTCGACGCTCAACAGCTATCTCGGCAATCTGCTGTTCCTCGTCACCGGCCATTTCGGGCGGCCCGGAACCCACGCCATCCACAGTTGGCTGCAACCGCTGTTCGGCAATTCCAAGGGGGCCACGTCGATCACGACGGGCATGCAGGAAATAGCCGGCCTCTATCCGCCCAACCGGTTCGCCGCCGAAATCCTCTCCGACAAGCCAGACCGCCTGCGCGCGGTCATCGTCGACAGTTCGAACCCGGCGAATTCCGCGGCCAACACCCGCGCCACGGAGGAGGCCTTCAAGGCGCTCGACCTGCTTGTCGTGGTGGACGTCGCCATGACCGAGACGGCCGAGCTTGCCGACTACGTCCTGCCCGCCACCTCGGTTTTCGAAAAATGGGAATTCACGCTGTTCTCGTTTTCCTTCCCGACCAACTACTTCCATCTGCGCCGGCCGCTGTTCGATCCGCTGGAAGGCACGCGGATCGAACCCGAGATTTACGCCGACCTGGCGAAGCGACTCGGGTTGCTTCCGCCAGGGGACACGATCGAAGAACTCCGAGACCTGGCGGCGACCGACCGCATGGCCTTTTCCCAGGCCTTCATGGCTTTGCTCAAGGAAAACCCGGTTTCCGGCGCGGTGGCGCCGATCATTCTCTACCTCACGCTTGGCAAAACGTTGGACAACGGGGCGGCGGTGGCGTCAATCCTCTGGCCCGCCTGTCACCGGCTGGCCTCGCGCGATCCCAAGGCCGTACAACGTGCCATCCATTCCGACGCGGAAGGAACGTTTTTGGGTGAGGCTCTGTTCGAGAAAATCCTGAATTCCCCCTCGGGCACCGCTTTCACCGTCCACGAATTCGACGAAATCTGGAATCTTCTCGCCTATCCGGACAACAAGATCAGACTGGAAATTCCCGAGCTTCAGGACTGGCTCAACCGGCTCGACCCTGCCGACGACGGTCCCGACCAGGAGTATCCCTTCATCGTCTCGTTCGGTCAGCGGCGGCGTTTCAACGCCAACCAGATCATCCGCTCACCGAAGTGGCGCAAGGAGGACCACGACGGCGCCCTGCGCATCCACCCCGACGATCTTCAAAAAATCGGCGCAACTGACGGCGGCTGGATCACGGTGGAAACCCGGACAGGCAAACTCACGGCACGAGCCGAGGCCGACGACAGCCTGAGGACGGGTTACGCCACCCTGCCCCACGGATACGGCATGAGCTATCCGCTGGCGGGCGGGGAACGGGTCCGGGTCGGACCCCGCATCAACATGCTGACGGCCAGCGACGATTGCGATCCCATCACGGATACGCCCTATCACAAGAACGTTGCCTCGGCCCTGCGCGCGGCCAGCAACGAGGAAGCAGCGGCCAGCGAGGATATCGCCGGCAAGGTCGCGGCCTTCCTTTCCGCTTGAGATCAATCCATGTATCGTGCGCCGCATGGCACAGGGTACGCACGACTATGAAGACGATCCCCGCAACCGGGACATTCTGATCTATGTGAACGGCGACGTCGTTCCCCGCGAGGACGCCAAGATTTCGGTCTTCGACAGCGGCTTCGTGCTGGGCGACGGCGTCTGGGAGGGCTTGCGCCTTCACAACGGCAAGCTGGCCTTCGCCGACGCCCACATGGAACGGCTCTACGAGGGCGCCAGGGCCATCGACCTCGACATCGGTCTGAGCCCCGACGAATTGACGGCGGCGGTGCTCGACACCACCGCGGCCAATGGCATGACGTCGGACGTCCACATCCGGTTGATGGTCACGCGCGGCCTCAAGGCGACGCCCTATCAGGATCCCCGCGCCACCGTCGGCGGCGCCACCATCGTCATAATTCCGGAGTACAAGACGCCGCTGCCGAGCACGGCAACGGAGGGCATCACCCTCTTTACCGTTCACGTCCGGCGCGGCCGGCCGGACGTGCTCGACCCCAAGATCAACAGCCACAGCAAACTCAACTGCATCACGGCCTGCATCCAGGCGACCAAGGCCGGCGCCGACGAAGCGTTGATGCTGGACCCCCAAGGCTTCGTCGCGACCTGCAATTCGACGCACTTCTTCATCGTTCGCCGCGGCGAGGTCTGGACGTCCACCGGCGATTACTGCCTGCCGGGCATCACACGGGCAAACGTCATCGAGCTTTGCCGTGCCAACGGCCTGCCGGTATTCGAGAAGAACTTCAGCCTGACCGAGGTCTACGGCGCCGACGAGGCCTTCGTCACCGGCACCTTCGCCGGCCTGGCGCCGGTGCGCGAGATCGACGGCCGCGTCGTCGGCGGCGGCGGACGCGGCGCCATGACGAAGCGGTTGCAGGATCTCTATGCTCAACTGATCGAACGGGAATGCCCGGCGTGACCAACGTGCGCATCGCCATGTGGTCGGGGCCTCGCAACATCTCGACGGCCGCCATGCGGGCCTGGGAGAACCGGCCTGACACCGCCGTTTGGGACGAACCGCTTTACGGCCACTACCTAGAGAAAACCGGCATCGACCACCCCATGCGGGAGGACGTCATCGCCTCGATGGAGACGGACTGGCGGAAGGTCACGGCGCAACTCACAGGCCCCATACCGGAAGGCAAGGCCATCCATTACCAGAAGCACATGACGCACCATCTGCTGGATCATATCGGACGCGATTGGATGGACGGCGTGACCAGTTGTTTCCTGATCCGGGATCCAGCCGAGGTCATCGCTTCCTACGCCGTCAAACGGGACGAGGTGACACTGGCCGATATCGGCGTCGAGCGGCAGGCCGAGATATTCGACTATGTCTGCCGCCGCACGGGGAAGACGCCGCCGGTGCTGGATTCGCGCGACGTACTCACCCACCCGGAGGCCATGATGAAGCTTCTGTGCGAGGCCGTGGAAGTACCCTTCGACGAACGCATGCTGAGCTGGCCGGCGGGCCGGCGCGACAGCGACGGCATCTGGGGCAAGCACTGGTACCACGCCGTCGAAGCCTCCACCGGGTTTGCGCCCTACAAGCCGTCACAGCCACTGGAGGGCGAGCTCGCCAAGATGGCCGAATCTTGCCGGCCGCAGTATCTGGCGCTCTATGAAAGAAGGTTGCGTCCCGAAGACTAATACCACCCTTGACGCGACGTTTCCGCGGTCCGCTAGGGTCGGCCCATGCACGCCACATTGGGAAACGTCAGGGATCACGGCAACGGCCTTCTGGCCCACTGCGAGGTCTGCATTCATTGCGGCGAACTCGACCTTGGCGAGCTGATCGAGCGGCTCGGCGACGAAACCCCGCTGCCCAACTTGAAACCTCTCCTGCGCTGCACAAAGTGCGGCGCCCGGGAAGGCGTCGTGCGCATCGCCATCCCGTGGCGCTGAGGCTGCTACTCAATCCGCTTCAATCGCCGCCTTTTTCTGATATATTATGAATATATTAGATATTGCCGGATTTTTGTCGGGAGCCCCCCATGTCGACGATCAGCCACCGTGAGAAACTCCTCGCCGTCATCCGGGGCGAAACCGTCGACTGCATACCGTGGGTTCCGCGCATCGATCTCTGGCACAATGCGCAGGAAATCAGGGGCACCCTGCCCGACCGCTTCGCCGGTATGTCCGTGGAAGACATTCACCGCGATCTCGGCTGGCCGCTGCACAAGTTCATCCCGGAATTCAGCCGTCCGGAAAAGATCGAGGACACCACCCATCGCGGCATCGGGCTCTACGATCTCAAGGAATATCCCTGCAGCTTCGAATTCTCCTCCGACGTCGATATCCGGGTCACCACCGACACCAGCGACGGCGGCGAAATGCGCCGGGTGGTGTACCGCACCCCGGTCGGCGAGGTCAGTGTCGTACACGGCTTCACCGCCGAGATGAAAACCGCCGGCGCGTCGATTTCCTGGGTTAAGGAGCACGCCATCAAGCGGCCGGAGGACTACAAGGTGCTGGCCCACATCTTCGGCAACCTCACGATCAAGCCGGCGTATGAACGTTACAACAAATTCCGCGAGGCAGTCGGCGACGACGGCATCGCCGTGGCGCAGGGCATCGGCATCGCTTGCGGCTCGCCCATGCACTTCATCCAAAAGACCTTCCTGGACGCCACCGAGTTCTACATCCATCACCACGATTATCCAGACGAGATGGCGGAGCTGCTGGCGGCCATGGAGGGCGTCTACGATCAGTTGCTCGACGTTCTCTCGGGCGTCGAGATGGACGCCATTCTCTGGGTGGCCAACGTCGACGACATGATCACCTACCCCACGCTCTATGCCGAACACTTCCAGCCCTGGTGCCGCAAGGCGTCCGAAATCCTCAAGCCCAAAGGCGTTGCGATGATCTGCCATCCCGACGGCGAGAACGAAGGCCTCATGGACCTTTTGACGGACAGCGGCCTGGATGTCGCCGACGCCGTCACGCCCTATCCCATGACCAAGGTGAAGATCGAGGACTATTACGACCAGTGGTGCCGTCCCGGCCACCTGACGATCCACGGCGGTATTCCCGAAATGCTGCTATTGGAGAAATCCTCCACGCCGGAAGACGTGAAGGACTTCATGGACAACCTCTTCAAGACGATTTCGCCAGGCACGCGATTTATCGCTTCGATCGGTGACACGACGCCGCCCGACGCCGATTTTGACCGCCTGCTGTACATCGGCGAGCGCATCGAGAAAGAAGGCGCCCTCCCCCTCCAGGCCGGCAGCTACCAACCGATCACGGAAGGTGGGATGGCGGCGGCGAAAGAGGCGGTGACGCCGAAATCCACCGAGGAAACCATTGCCGAAATGGATGTCGAGGAGGCGCTGGAGCAGATCACCAGCGACGTGCTGGAAGGTGAGGAGGAGGACATCCTCGTTCACACCCAGGAATTGCTCGATCAGGGTTTTTCCGCCCACGACATCCTCAACAAGGGTATGCTGCCGGCCATGGACGTGATCGGCGGCCGTTTCTCGGACGGCACGGTGTTCATCCCCGAAGTGCTGCTGTCGGCCCGGGCCATGAACGACGGCCTGAAGCTGCTTGAGCCCTACCTCGCCACCAGCAACGTCAAGCGCGGCGGCCGCGTCCTGATCGGCACCGTTCTCGGCGACCTGCACGACATCGGCAAGAACATGGTGGTGAGCATGATGAAGGGCACGGGCTTCGAGGTCATCGACATGGGCGTCAACGTCAGCACCGACAACATCGTCGAACAGGTGCGCGAGCACCGTCCCGACATCCTCGGCCTCTCCGCACTACTGACGACAACGATGCCGCAGATGAAGGAGGTCATCGACGCCCTGACCGAAGCCGGCCTGCGCGACGGCCTCAAGGTCATCGTCGGCGGCGCCCCGGTCAACCAGATGTTCGCCGACCACGTCGGCGCCGACGGTTACGCCCAGGATGCCGGCGAGGCTGTCGCCGTCGCCAAACGCCAGATGCTGGCCGAGGCCAGTTAGCGGGCCACAAAATCGCCTTTTTCGGGGCTTTGAATGACGCCGCATGAATTCGGTTTTGTTCGGAGCTTGATTATGATGAGGACAGCCTTTTCTCTGCTTGCGATCATGGCGGTGATTGCCCTCCCCGTGGCTGCTGCAAGCGCAGGTGATGATAAAACACCCTACCTAACGGTTACCGGCACGGGCAGCGTCAACGCGAAGCCCGATACCGCACTGGTGTCGTTGGGTGTCCTCACTGAAGCTGAAGCCGCCGCCGACGCAGCGGCGGCAAACAATACGGCCATGTCGGGGATCGTTAAGGCATTAAAAGCCGCCGGCATCGAGGAACGGGATCTGAAGACCGCCAACTTCTCCATTCGGCCGCGTTATTCGCACCCGAAGCGCCGCGACGACGGCCGCCAACCGCCGCCGCAACTCGTCGGATACGCCGTTTCCAACGACTTGTCAGTCCGCATCAGGAAGCTCTCCGATACCGGCTTGATCCTCGACCAGGCGATTTCGCAGGGCGCCAACACGGTAAGCCGCATCGTATTTACCGTGGATAAGCCTGCGAAACTGCTCGCGGCGGCTCGGCGGGCGGCGATGAAAGACGCCATCGCCAAGGCGAAGACGTTGGCGGAAGCCGCCGGGATCACGCTCGGAAAAATTCTTGAAATCAGGGAAGGCGGTATGTCGCCGCGGCCGCGAGCGGCAACGGGCATGCGCATGATGATGGCGGAAAGCGCGGAATCCGTGCCGATTGCGTCCGGTGAGAACAAGTTCTCGGTGAACGTCACGGTTCGTTGGGCGCTGGTTCAATAACCGGATCAAACTCGGCGTAGCCGACGTTCGCCACTTGACTCAGGATAATTTTCCTCTTTATCCTTATTGTTAGTATACAAACAAACTTGAACGCCGGATAACGGCGCGTGTTTGGGGGGTGCTGACGATGACCGGGTATGCCCGCCCGCATACATTGGAGGCCGCGCTGACCTGCCTCAGCGAAGGGACCCATACGGTCTTGGCGGGCGGCACCGATTTCTATCCGGCCATTGCGGGAAAGAGCTTCGATCAACCGGTCATGGACGCTTCGGCCATCGAGGGCCTGCGCGGCATTTCACATCTCGACGGAACATGGCGCATCGGCAGCCTGACGACCTGGACCGACGTGGTTCAGGCGAACCTTCCACCGGCGTTCGACGGGCTCAAGGCGGCCGCGCGCGAGGTCGGATCGATCCAGATTCAAAACGTCGCAACCGTCGCCGGAAATCTTTGTAACGCCTCTCCCGCCGCCGATGGGGTGCCGCCGCTTCTTACGCTGGACGCAGAGGTGGAATTGTCTTCGGCAGTCGGAACAAGGACCCTGCCCCTCGATAAGTTCATCACCGGCAACCGCCGGACGGAACGCCGTCCCGACGAACTGCTCACGGCGATCCTCATTCCCAGCCTTCCAAAGGACGCTGCCGGTTCCTTCCTCAAACTCGGCGCGCGGGACTACCTGGTTATTTCGATCGTTTCGGTCAGTGCTCTCGTGGCGCCGGATGGACAGGGTCGGATCGCCCATGCCCGCATTGCAGTTGGCGCATGCTCGGAGGTTCCCTGCCGCCTGCCGGAACTGGAAGCGGATCTGGTTGGCCTGTCTGCCACACCCGACATGTTGAATATTATCACCGACGAGCATTTGCTGCCGCTCAGTCCCATCGACGATATCCGGGCTAGCGCCGGTTACCGTCTCGACGCGGCAAAGGATCTGATTGTCCGCGCCATTGGCCTTTGCGAGGGAGGTCCGGCATGAACACCGTCGTCGACGCCGTACAATTCTCGTTGAACGGCCGCTCGGTGGAAGCGGCCATCGATCCGGTCGACCGCATGTCGGACGTGTTGCGCAGAACGCTGGGCGCCACCGGCACCAAGGTGGGATGCGATGCCGGGGACTGTGGCGCCTGTACCGTCCTTATCGACGGAGAGGCCGTCTGTGCCTGCATGGTACCGGCGGGACGCCTCGCGGGCCGCAGCGTCGAGACCGTGGAGAGCTTGGCCGCCGAAGGCAACCTCAGCCCTTTACAGAAATCCTTCCTGCATCATGGCGCGGCGCAGTGCGGCATTTGCACGCCGGGCATGTTGATGGCGGCCACGGCGCTGCTCAGGGACAATCCCAGCCCGACCGAGCGCGAGGTCGAGGACGCGCTGGGCGGCGTTCTGTGCCGTTGCACCGGTTACCGCAAGATCATCGACGCCGTCATGGCGGCCTCGGCATTCGACGAACCTGCCGTGGCGGTTGAAACGGGCGCGGCGGTGGGCGCCCGCATTCAACGCCTCGACGGCATCCCCAAAGTAAGCGGGTCGGATGTATTCGGCGACGACGGCGCCCCCGAAGGCGCCCTGACGGTCAGGATCGTGCGCTCACCCCACCACAGTGCGACGTTCGAGCTCGGCGACCTGGAAGGCTACGTGTCGGATCATCCGGGCATCGAGTGCTTTTTGACCGCTGCTGACATTCCCGGCGAAAACGTTTTCGGCGTCATTCCGCCCTTTGCCGATCAGCCAGTGTTCGCGCAAGGACACTGCCGTTTTCGGGGGGAAGCCATTGCGGCGGTTGTTGGTGAAGCCGAATTCATACGGAAACTGGACCTCGGGCGGTTCCCCGTCGTCTGGACGCCTCGCCCCGATGTCATGACGGTGGGCGATGCCCAAGCCCCCGGTGCCCCGGCATTATTCGAAGACCGCACGGGCAACAGCCTGATCAGCGGTTTCGTCCAGAGCGGCGATCTGGACGCAGGTTTCGACGCCGCCGACGCCGTGGTCGAAGCGAATTTCTCAACGGCCTATGTCGAGCACGCCTACATCGAGCCCGAAGCGGGATGGGCCGAAAGGATCGAGGACCGCGTCGAAATCCACGTCTGCACCCAGGCGCCCTACATGGATCGGGACGACACGGCGCGCATTCTGGGGATCGAGCCCGAGGCCGTCCGCATTTCCCCCACGTCGGCCGGCGGGGGCTTCGGCAGCAAGCTGGACATTTCGGTCCAGCCGTTCCTCGCCCTGGCGGCCTGGAAGCTGAACCGGCCCGTCCGCATCGCGTATTCGCGGCCCGAGTCGATGATGTCGACGACCAAGCGTCACCCCGCCGAAATCCGGATCAGCGTGGGCGCAAGCCGTGACGGCAAGATCACCGCGTTGAATTTCGACGGGGCCTTCAATACGGGCGCCTACGCCTCGTGGGGACCGACGGTCGCCAATCGCGTCCCCGTACACGCCTCCGGACCCTACGCCGTTCCCGCCTACCGCGCGCGCGCCGAGGCCGTGCATACCAACGGCCCGCCGAGCGGCGCCTTCCGGGGTTTCGGCGTGCCCCAGACGACGCTGGCCCAGGAAATGATGTTCGACGAACTGGCCGACAAGATCGGCATGGACCGGCTGGACTTCCGCCTGGCCAACGTATTGGAGAACGGCGGCGCCACGGTTTGCGGCCAGGTGCTGGAGGAAGGCGTCGGCATCCGGCACTGCCTGGAGGCCTTGCGCGACCCGTGGGAGCGCGCGCGGACCGAGGCGGCCGCTTTCAACACATCCAACGTCGGCCTCATGCGGCGCGGTGTCGGCTTGGCAGGCATGTGGTACGGCTGCGGCAACACCTCGTTGCCCAACCCATCGACCATTCGCGTCGGCATCAAGGCGGACGGCACGGTGGTGCTGTTCCAGGGCGCGGTCGACATCGGCCAGGGCGCCAACACGGTGATGACGCAAATCTGCGCCGACGCCGTCGGTCTGCCGGTCGAGCAATTCGAACTCGTGACGTGGGATACCGACCTCACGCCGGATGCCGGCAAGACATCGGCCTCGCGCCAGACCTTCGTTTCGGGCAAGGCTTCGTATCTTGCGGGACGGGATTTGCGCAGCGCCATCCTCCACCTTTCCAATGCAGCCGAAGACGCCTCGTTCGAGCTATCGGGGCACAAATTGACGGTGCGGGATGAAAACGCGGAAACGGTGCTTGATCTCGGCGGCATGGAATCCGATGACGAGGGATTCGTTTTCATGGGCGAGGGCACCTTCGATCCCCCGACGGCGCCGCTCGACGAGAACGGCCAGGGTATTCCTTACGCCACCTACGGCTACGGTGCGCACCTGGCGGAGGTTGAGGTCGACACCAGCTTGGGTTTGGTGCGTGTGCTGAAAATTACCGCTGCCCACGATGTCGGGCGCGCCATCAACCCCACCCTCGTCGAAGGGCAGATCGAAGGTGGCGTCGCCCAAGGTTTGGGCATGGCGTTGATGGAGGAATACGTGCCGGGCCGCAGCGAGAACCTGCACGATTACCTCATTCCCACCATCGGCGACGTGCCCGAAATCGAGAGCATCCTGATCGAGGAAGCCGAACCGCTGGGCCCCTATGGCGCCAAGGGCATCGGCGAACAGGCCTTGATTCCGACCGCGCCTGCGTTGCTTAACGCCATCCGCGACGCCACCGGCGCGCAGATCCGCCGGCTGCCCGCTACGCCGGAAAGGGTGCGCGACGCCATCCTACGAGTACAGGAGGCCTGACATGACGGACGCCAAAACCGCCCCGGACAAGATCCGCTGCGACGCCTGCCCCGTGCTTTGTTATATCGCCGACGGCCGTGCCGGCGCCTGCGACCGTTACGCCAACGAAGGCGGTAACCTGGTCCGCGTCGATCCCCTGGTGATCGTCCAGCAGGCCGGCGACGGTGAACACAAGCTGGTGGAGTTCCTCAAGGACGGCGACTGGGACGGCGAGCTGGTGTCCGGCGACACCAACTTCGTCACTGCCGTCGGCGCCGGCACGACCTATCCCGACTACAAGCCCGCTCCGTTCATCGTCTCCAGCGAGATCGATGGCGTCGACATGGTCACCGTGGTGAGCGAGGCGATCTACAGCTATTGCGGCGTCAAGATCAAGATCGACACCGACCGGCACCTCGGCCCCGAGCAAGGCACCGTCCGCGCCGAGGGCGAAGCGGTCGGCCATATGACGACCGGCGAGTATGGCTCGCAGATGTTGTCGCTGGGCGGCGTCAACCACCTCACCGGCGGCTCCAAGGCCGAAGGGCGGGTGACTTGCGAGACCCTGATGAACCTCTGCAACGGCATGGCGGTGGAACTCGCGGTCGACGACGGCGTCAGCGTCCTCGTTCAGGCCGGCAAGCCGCCCATCGTCGACGGTGTGCGGGAGGAGCGCATGCGGGTCGGATGCGGCTCCGCTGCCATCGGCATGTTCGCCAAGCAATGGTTCGACCACGTCGACGAGGTCGTCGTGGTGGACGACCACATCACAGGCGTTCTCTCCGAACACCAGGCCGGAAAGATGCTGGACGTACCCGAGACCGGCATCCGCCTGCGTGGGCGGAAATCGACACCGGGCCGTTATTTCCAGGTGGCGGAACCGGGCTCCGGCTGGGGCGGCACCGATATCGACGATCCGCTCTCCATCATCGAGCACTTCAACCCGAAGAAAGCCAAACCGGGCCTCAGCATGTTGATGGTCAGCACCACGGGTGATCACAGCGCCTACTTCGAACTGGACGACGATGTGCAGCCTGTGGAACGCGAGATGCCCCAGGCCCTGGTCGCTTCCGTCAAACGCGTACAGGAGAATTGCGAGCCGGCGCTTTGTTCGGTGCTGTTCATTGGCGGCGCCGGCGGCTCTTTGCGCGCCGGGGTGACGGAAAATCCGGTGGCGCTGACGCGCTCCGTGCGCGACACCCTGACCTACGTTTCGGCGGGCGGCGCACCGGTCTACATCTGGCCGGGCGGCGGCATCACCTTCATGGTCGACGTCACCAGCATGCCGCGGAATTCCTTCGGCTACGTGCCCACCCCCGCCATCGTCGCCCCCATCGAATTCACCATGCGCCTCGACGACTACGAATCCTTGGGCGGACACATGGGTTCGGTCGTGCCTCTGGAACAGGCATTGGGGGGCGAGGATACCGAGACCGTCGGACACAGCGCCGACTCGCCTTGGCCGACTGCGGGCGGCAACTTCCCTTGGGGCAAAGGCCCCGGCGGCCGGCCAAGCGGGGGCGGGAAATGACCGGCCCCCTCGCCGCCCTGTTGCCGAACGGCAAGCGGCTGCATCTGCAGCACGGGCCGATCGACCTGGTGATCGAAGCTTTCGGCCTGCCGGGGGAAGTGCGCCTGGCCTACACCCAAGCCCGCACACGCTTCGAAACGGTGTTGACCGAACTGGTGGCGGAACTCACCAAGCTGCGCACGGCATCGAGCGCGAACCCTGACTTCTCAGGCAGCGTGGCGAGGCGCATGCAAGCGGCGACCCATCCCTTGAGCGGGAATTTCATCACGCCCATGGCCGCGGTTGCCGGCGCCGTGGCGGAAGAAATTCTGGATGCGCTTATCCAAGGACGCGAACTGGAAAAAGCCTACGTCAACAACGGCGGCGACATTGCCCTGTACCTTGGGCCGGATGCGCATTTCGAGGTGGGAATCGCCGTGGCGGAGGGCTCCACCGCGCTGTCGGGCACGATGACTTTGCGACAGTCAGACCCCGTACGCGGCATCGCCACGAGTGGTTGTCGAGGGCGCAGCCATTCGTTGGGTATCGCGGATGCCGTCACGGTACTGGCCGAAAGCGCCGCACAAGCCGATGCCTCTGCCACCATTATCGCCAATGCCGTCGATCTGCCCGATCATCCGGCCATAGGGCGAGTGCGGGCGCGGGACATCGATCCCGACAGCGATCTCGGTAACCGCCTGGTCACTGAACATGTCGGCCGCCTTGGACAGGGGGAGATCGATCGGGCGCTGGCGGCCGGCGTTGCAGCCGGAAGACGATTGCTCGAACGCGGCCTGATCGCAGGTGCGGCGATCAACTTGAAGGATTCGTTCCGGTTTGTCGGTGAGGAGCGGTTTACCGCCCTGCCTGAACCGGAATCCGTATTGCACATTGAGAAGGAGGCGGTCCATGCCTGAAATCGAAGTCCGCAAACGGATCGTTACGGTGGAAGAGATCTTCCACGAAGGCGGACCACCGTCGAACGTGCCCGTCCGGCGGGCGGCGGCGCTGGCCGTCCTGCGCAACCCCTATGCCGGGCGCTACGTCGAGGACATCATGCCGATGATCGACGATATGAAGCCCCTGGGCCTCGAGATGGCGGATCAGCTGATCGAGGCATTGGGCGGTGATCCCACCATCGTCGAGGGCTTCGGCAAGGGCGCCATTGTCGGCGAGAACGGAGAACTGGAGCACGGCGCGCTGTGGCACGCTCCCGGCGGTTATTCCATGCGCGCCAGGCTCAACGATTCCAAGGCCATCGTGCCGTCCACAAAGAAGGTCGGTGGCATCGGCGCGCGGCTTGACGTACCGGTGACGCACGTCAACGCCTCGTATGTACGTAGCCATTTCGATGCCGTGGAAGTCGGTATCAACGACGCGCCGCGGGCCAACGAAATGCTGGTGGCCCTGGTCATGACCACCGGCCCCCGCATCCACGCCCGCGCCGGCGGCCTGGCGGTATCGGAAATCAAAGGGGAGGATGGGTTGAGATGAGCAAGGCAAAGATCAGGAAAATCGCCGTCATCGTCGAGGAAACGCAGACGGAGATGAACAAGGTCATCGCACCGCCGACGCGCCGCGCCGCCGCCGTCGCCGTGATCGAAAACCCGTTCGCGGGCGAGTACGTCGAGGACTTGGAACCGTTGATGGATATCGGCGCCGAGCTGGGCGGCCTGCTAGGGGAAAAATGCGTGGCGGCGCTGGGTATCACGCCGGCGGAAGCCGAGAGCTACGGCAAGGCCGCCATGGTCGGCGAAAATGGCGAACTGGAGCACGCCGCCGCCATCCTGCACCCGAAGCTGGGCGCACCCTTGCGCAAGGCCGTGGAAAAAGGCGCCGCGCTGGTGCCGTCGTCGAAGAAGCGCGGCGGACCGGGCGCACCGCTCGATGTGCCGCTTGGGCACAAAGACGCGGCTTATGTGCGCAGCCACTTCGACGGCATGGAGGTGCGTCTCAACGACGCGCCCCGCGCCAACGAAATCATGGTGGCGGTCAGCGTGACCGACAGCGGCCGGCCCCTGCCCCGCGTGGGCGGTCTGGAAGCCAAGGACGCCAAGGGCGAGGATGGGTTGCGCTGAGCATGGCGACGGCGGCAAAACAAAAGACGGAAGACACAGCGACGGATGACGCCGTTGTGGACGGCTATGTGCTGGGCGAGCAGATAGGCTTCATCCTGCGCCGCGCGACCCAGCGCCACAAGGGTATCTTCGCCGACCTGATCGATCCGCCGCTGACGGTCACGCAGTTCGCCGCCATGGCCAAGCTTTACGAGTTGGAGAGCTGTACGCAAAACCGTCTGGGCCGCCACACCGCGCTGGACGCCGCTACAATCAAGGGCGTCGTCGATCGCCTAACCTCGCGCGGCTTCACCCGCACCTGGCCGGACCCGACCGACGCCCGTCGCTTCCTCGTCGGCCTGACCGACGAGGGGTTGGAGGTTATCCGACGGGCCATTCCGCTGGGCGTCGAGATTACTGAAAGCACGCTTGAACCACTGGACCAGGTGGAGCGCAAAACCTTGATCGCACTTCTGGAAAAGATTTGCTGACGCGAAACGGGGGGAGAAAATGTCAGAAGAAAGCCAAAAAACCGTAATCCGCAATGTCGGCCTGATGTTGAGCGGTGACCTCGGCAATCCCGTGCTGGACGCCGACACGGTCGTCGCTGTGGACGGCCGCATTACTGCCGTCGGCAAGGAGGCTGACGTTGATATCGAGGGCGCCTCCACCACCGTTGACGCCAAGGGTACCACCCTGGCGCCGGGTCTGATCGACAGCCACGTCCATCCCGTGGCCGGGGACTGGACGCCGCGGCAAAGCCAGCTCAACTGGATCGACAGTTGTCTGCACGGCGGCGTCACCACCATGATCTCGGCCGGGGAGGTGCATACGCCGGGCCGGCCCAAGGACGTGATGGGCCTCAAGGCCATGGCGGTCACGGCCCAGCGCTCGTTCGACAATCTCCGGCCTTCGGGTGTCAAGGTCCATGCCGGCGCGCCGGTTATCGAACAAGGCATGGAAGAGCAGGATTTCAAGGATCTCGCCGAAGCGGGCGTCAAGCTGCTGGGGGAGGTCGGTCTCGGCAGCGTCAAGGCCGGGGAGGAGGCCCAGAAGATGGTCGCCTGGGCGCGCAAGTATGGCATTCAGAGCACGATCCACACCGGCGGACCGTCTATCCCCGGCTCGGGTCTGATCGACAAGGACGTCGTGCTGGAGGCCGACGCCGACATCATCGGCCACATCAACGGCGGTCACACGGCTCTCCCTGACGACCAGATCACCTGCCTGTGCGAGCAGTGCTCGCGCGGCATCGAGATCGTCCACAACGGCAATGAACGGGCCGGGCTGCTGGCTCTGCGCACGGCCGGCGAACTCGGCCAACTGGAACGCGTCATTCTGGGCACCGACGGCCCCGCCGGCTCGGGCGTCCAGCCCTTGGGCATTCTGCGCATGGTCGCCATGCTGTCGAGCCTGGGCGATGTGCCGGCGGAGCAGGCAATCTGCTTCGCCACCGGCAACACCGCCCGCATGCGCGACCTCGACGTCGGCTTGATCGAGGTCGGCCGGTCCGCCGACTTCGTCGTTCTCGACCGCGCCCAGCACACGGCGGGTTCGACGATCCTGGAAAGTATCGAGATGGGCGACCTGCCGGGCGTCGGCATGACCATCATCGACGGCATCGTCCGTTCACAGCGCAGCCGCAATACGCCCCCGGCAACGACCCTGCCGGAGATCGTCTAATCACGCGCGAAAAGGAAGGGAGAACCATGACAGCGATGAGCATCAGAAGGGACCAGGATGCCCTGGTCATCATCGACGTGCAGAACGATTTCTGCCCCGGCGGCGCCCTGGAGGTCGCGGACGGCGATGCGGTGGTGGGCGTAAGCAACCGCCTGATGGACGCTTTCGACCACGTGCTGCTGACCCAGGACTGGCATCCGGCCGGCCACAGTTCGTTCGCCTCGAGCCACGACGGCAAGGGCCCTTATGAAAGTGTCGAGGCGTCGTACGGCACCCAAACCTTGTGGCCGGACCATTGCGTTCAGGGTACGGACGGTGCGGCCTTTCACGCCGATCTCCTGAGCGACCGGGCTGAGTTGGTTATCCGCAAGGGCTTCCGCACGCCTATCGATTCCTATTCGGCGTTCTTCGAGAACGACAAGACGACGCCGACCGGCTTGGCCGGATACCTGCGCGAGCGGGGTTTCCACCGACTCTTCATGACCGGCCTCGCCACGGATTTCTGCGTCGCCTACTCGGCACTGGACGGTCGCAAGGAAGGCTTCGAGGTATTCCTCGTTGACGATGCCTGCCGGGCCATCGACCTGGAGGGTTCGCTCGATGCCGCCTGGGAACAGATGAACGCCGCCGGTGTCGAACGTGTTGAAAGCGCGGCGCTGATCGGCTGATGCGGGTCTTGTCACCATCGTCCGTAGCCCTTGTCCTGGCCTTCGCGCTGATCTTCGGATCGGCCGGCGCGGCCTGGGCCCATACCAGCGAACGGGCCTACGTTCTTTTGCTGCCGACGGATCTCTATATTTTCGGCGGCGCCTTGGTGGTGGCACTGTCGTTCGCGGTGATGGCCGTGATCCCGAGTTCGGGCCTCATGACGCTTGAGCGCGCCCGAGTGCGCCTGGGCTCCCTTCCCGACTGGACTTCGTCGACGCCCGCGCTCCTCACGCTGCTCTTCATCGTCGGCCTGATCGTTGCGGGCTATACCGGCAGCCCCGATCCCCTGCTGAATCCCTTGCCCGTCGTGGTCTGGGGCATTTGGTGGGTCGGTTTCACGTTCGCGACGGCATTGTTCGGCAACCTTTGGGACTGGCTCAACCCCTGGCGGCCGCTCTACAGCATCGTCACGGCGGTTCCCGGCTTGAGGGTTTGGCGCGAAAGACCGCCGCTCCGCTATCCCGCAAAGCTGGCCTATTGGCCCGCGGTGGTTCTCTTGTTCGCCTTCGCCTGGTTCGAACTGATCTACCCGGCGCCGCAGGACCCCACCGTGCTGGCCGACGCCGTCACGGTGTACATGCTGATCACGCTGGCCGGGATGCTGTGGTTCGGCGGCGAAACCTGGCTGAAGTACGGCGAATGCTTCACCCTGTTTTTCCGCATCGTTTCAATGCTCTCTCCCTTTGATCCACGGCGAAGCGGCATAGAGGAACGCCGGTCGCTGGGCGCAACCCTGCCCGGGATTCGCCTAGTCAAGGTGGAAGCCCTCCCTGTCAGCGGGGTGACTTTCGTGTTGCTGGCATTGTCGGCGGTCTCGTTCGATGGGTTTTCCCGTACCTTCTGGTGGCTCGGGACCATCGGCGTCAATCCGCTGGAGTACCCGGGCCGCACAATGCTGATGACGGCCAACACTGCGGGCTTCATCGGGCTGTTCCTGACCTTGATGGCGGTGTTCGTGATCGCCGTCCTGGCGGGCCGCCGGTTGAGCCGGATCAATTGGACCACCGAGGAGAGCCTGGGCCGCTTCGTCGCCTCCATCGTTCCCATCGCTTTCGGCTATCATTTCGCCCACTACCTCCCGGAATTCATGATCGACATCCAGTTCGCGCTGCGGGCCTTGTCCGACCCCTACCAGTTGGGATGGGACCTTTTGGGCCTGCGCGATTACGAGGTCAACGCGGCCTTTCTCGGCAATCACGTGCTGGTGCAACTGGTCTGGAAGCTCCAGGTCGCCGCCATCGTACTTGCCCATGTCGTGGCCGTCGGCGTTTCGCATCTTCTGGCCATCGGCCAGCTTGAAAGCCTCGGGCAGGCGGTTCTGAGCCAGGCGCCGATGACGGCGCTGATGATCGCTTACACGCTCTTCGGGCTCTGGCTCCTCGCCACACCGGTTGTCGGCTAAATATTTGATATTAGGTGATAAAATTGACATGAAATTCACCAGATGCAGCCTCTTGAAATTGTACATCAGTAGTCGTGCGTGGTACTTTTTTGACCTGAAATACGAACAATAATCATCATCATGGGGGGTCATGTTATGACCAAAAAAATCAAGGACAAGGACGCCACCAGGACCGAAGGCGTCACGCTCTCCAGACGTTCGGCCCTCAAGGGCGCCGGTCTTCTCGCCGGAGCGGCGGCGGCAAGCAGCCTCGCCGCGCCTGCCCTCGCCCATACCGCCGGCAAGCCCATCAAGATCGGCTTCCAGGTCCACCGCACCGGTATCGGCGCCGCCTACGGCCGCTGGTACGAGCGCACCACCACGGCGGCCGTCAACCACATCAACGCCATGGGGGGCATCGCCGGCCGGCCCATCGAATTGATTGCCGAGGACGACGGCACCGATCCCAAGCGCGGTGCTGAAGTCGTCGAAAAACTGGCGACCAAGCACGGCGTCGACTTCATCTTCGGCACCCTGTTCAGCCATGTCGTGATCGGCTCCGCCCCGCGCGCCGGGGAACTCAAGATCCCCTACCTGGTGGTCAGCGAGGGCTACCACGTCGCCTCCGGCAAGATGAACCGCTACGTCTTCCAGCCCTGCATCACCGATGTGCGGTCCCAGATCCAGGCGATTTCGGGCTGGGTCTTCGGCAACCTCGGCAAGAAGGTCGCGATGATCTATCCCGACTATGCTTTCGGTTATAACCACCGCGATTACTTCGGCGCGGCGGCGAAGGAGCATGGCGGCACCGTCGGAACCCTGTTGCCGATCCCGCCGACGGAAAGCAGCTACACCAAGTATTTCGCCCGCATTCCGTCCGACACCGAGGTGATCTACCACGTCATGGTCGGTCCGGGCGTACTGACTTTCGTCAAGGAAATGGGCGAGCATTTCGGCTCCAAGCGGCCGCAAATCTTCGGCTTCATGGACAGCCTGGAAGCCGTCGACATGGCGACGCCGGGCCTCGACTACCTCGACGGCACCTATTTCTGGGAAGCCATGCCGCGCTATGCCGGCGGTATCGACACCAGTTATGAGCGCTTCTATCGCAACGCCGTCGGCGTCAACGATTCGGGCGCCAGCCAGAAGAACCCCAAGGACGTGTCGACCTATTCGCACATGTTCGGCTGCTGGGAGACGCTGTTCTTCATCAAGGACGCCGTCGAACAGAGCGGCTACCAGGAGCGTTCGCCCAAGGATGTCGCCATGCTCATCGAGACCATGGAAAACGTCAAATGGATGAACGAAGGCATCGCCCATCCGCAGGGCGCCAAGATGTTCAGCGGCCAGACGCACCAATGCTACGGCCCGCAGTTCATCTCCAAGGTGGAGGGTAAAAAGCTCAACGTCGTGCACAAGACGTCCATCGAGGACGGCATGTACGCGCCCGAGGGCGATTACACCAAACAGTCGCTGTAGTTCACGAACCAAAGCCATGGGGGCACGCGCCTGCGTGCCCCCGCTATAGATCAATGGATTTTGGACCCCATCTGTTTCTGGCTTTGCTGGAAGGAACCGTTACGGCCTTCGTTCTGGCCGTGACGGCGCTCGGCCTGTCGCTGGTGTTCGGCGTCATGCGCGTCGTCAACGTCAGCCATGGCCAGTTCTTCATGCTGGGCGCCGTGCTGGCCTGGTGGTGCGCCGACATCGCCATCGACGCCCCCTTCGTCGGTTTCATCCTGGCGCTCGTGGTGGCGCCCGCCGTCGTCGGCCTCGTGGCGGTTGCGTCCGACTACCTCATTCTCCGGCGCATCAACTACAACCCAGAAAGCACCATCGTCGCTACCATCGGGCTCTTGTACATCATCGAGCAGACTGTACTGATCCTCTATGGTCCCGACGCCCGGCCGGTCGAGGCGCCGTTCTATTTCCGCGTCTCGTTCCCCTGGTTCGGCTATTCGGGCTACAAGTTCATCGTCGCCGGCGCCTCGGCGGCGCTGCTGCTGGCCACCTGGTACGGCATGTCGCGCACCAAGCTCGGTCTCTACATGCGGGCGACGCAACAGGACCAGGTGATGGCACAGGCCTTCGGCGTGCCGGTGCGGCGCATCTACGCCACCGTCTTCGCGCTCGGCGGCATGCTGGCGGCGGCGGCCGGGGTTTTGGTGGTACCGATCCAGCAGGCGCACTACCTGATGGGGCTCGATCCCCTGCTGCTCTCCTTCATCGTCGTCATCATCGGCGGTCTCGGCAGCCTGCGCGGCACCGTGCTGGCCGCCTTCATCATCGGCCTCAGCGACGGCGTGGTATCGGTGTTCTTCTCTCCCACCCTGGCGAAAATTCTCGCCACGCTGCTGGTCGCCATGGTTCTGGTGGTACGGCCCGGCGGCCTGTTCGGGGAGGAAGAAAAATGACCAAGTCCGTCACGGCAAAAGTCCTCGTCCTCCACATCGGCATCCTGATGGTGCTGTTCCTGGCCCAGTTCGTCCTGCCGCCCTATCACCACGCCAACGCCGCCCGCATCATGATCCTGGCCGTCTACGCCGTGGGCTACAACGTGCTGCTGGGCTACACCGGGCTCTTGAGCCTGGGGCACGCCATGTTCTTCGCCGCCGGCCTCTACGGCACCGGCCTCACCATGTACTACCTCGAATTTGGCGTCCTGCAGGGACTGGCATTCGGCGTTGCTTGCTCGTTCGTGCTGGCGTTCCTGTTCGGCCTGATGGCGCTGCGCACGAGCGGACCCGCCTTCCTGATCGTCACGATGATGTTCGCCCAGGCGCTGTTCCTGACGACGCTCTATTTCAATGAGATCACACTGGGCGATCAGGGCTTCGTGTTGCCGGAAAACAGCCGCATCCTCGAGATCGGCGACGCGGCAGTCAAGTTCGCCGACGCCGACGTGAAGTACAATTTCGCCCTGCTCGTCCTGGCGGTCTGTTTCCTGCTGGCGCTTGCATTGGTGCGTTCGCCCACGGGGCGCATCCTGGTAGCGATCCGCGAGAACGAGGCCCGCACCCGCATGCTGGGCTACGACACCTACCGCTACAAGCTGCTGGCGTTGGTCATTTCCGCCGTTATTTCGGGCGCTTCCGGCGCGGCATATGCAGTGCTGTTTGCCTATATCGGCTCAACCTTCGCCTCCATCCAGTACTCCATCTTCCCGCTGTTGTGGGCTTTGCTGGGCGGCGTCGGTACGGCGATCGGACCGCTGCTGGGCACGGGACTGATGTTTTACCTCGTCGACATTTCCAGCGACTTCACGTCGAGCTACCTGATCGTTGTGGGCGCTGTCTTGGTCATCCTGATCCTCTGGTTCCCCAAGGGCATCATGGGCACGGTCAGGGAAAGGTGGCTGAAATGGCTGCCGTGACGCTGTTGCAGACAACCGACCTCAGCAAGCACTTCGGCGGCCTGCAGGCGGTCGACAACGTGAACTTCACCCTGCCGCAGGGCGAAATCCGCGCCATCATCGGGCCCAACGGCGCAGGCAAGACGACGTTGGTGGGCAACATCAGCGGCCGCATCAAACCGTCTTCCGGCGCCATCGTTTTCAAGGGCCGGGACATCACGCGGCTTCCCGCAAATGAGCGCGTTCTGCAAGGCATCGTCTACACCTTCCAGGTGACCAGCGTTTACGGCAACCTGAGCTGCTACGAGAACGTCGCCCTGGCCGCCCAGCGGCGCCTGATGACCAACTTCAAGCAGCGCGTCTCCCTCAACGAGCAGCACATCGCAGACCGCGTCGAACACGTGCTGCAGGAGGTTGGTCTCGCCGACAGCGCGGACCGGGTGGCGGCTGAGTTGCCCTACGGCTACCAGCGCTTGCTCGAAGTCGCCATGGGGCTGGCGCTGGAACCCGAACTGCTAATCATGGACGAACCAACGCAGGGCCTTGCGGTCGAGGAAATCGCCGGGTTCTGCGACCTCACCCGCCGCATTGCCAAGGAGGCAACGGTGCTGCTGATCGAGCACAACATGCCGGTGGTTCTCGAACTGGCGGAAAAGATCACGGTGATGGACCGCGGCGCGGTGATCGCCGAAGGCACGCCGGCGGAGATCGAGGCCAATCCGGAAGTCCAACGCGCGTACCTGGGAAAATGATGCTCAAGGTCGAAAACATCAACTGTTTCTATGGCGGCATCCAGGTGCTGAAGGATGTCTCGTTCAGCATCGCGCCCGGTGAAATCGTCGGCCTCCTGGGCCGCAACGGCGCCGGCAAGACGACCACGCTCAATACCGTCATGGGCCTGATGAAGCCGCGTTCGGGCCGTGTCACGCTGGACGAGATGGACCTGACCGGCCTCGCCGCCCATGACGTGCCGAAGCAGGGCGTCGCCTATGTGCCTCAGGGCCGGCGCCTGTTTCCGGAGCTCAGCGTGGAGGAAAACCTGCGCATGGGACTTCTGGTGCGCGACAGCGCGCCGGAGACCCTGGAGCGGGTACTCGCGCTCTTTCCCGTGCTCACCGAGCGCCTCAATCAGCTGGCGGGAACCTTAAGCGGCGGCGAACAACAAATGCTGGCAACGGGCCGGGCGCTCTGCGTCGAACCCAAAATCCTGCTGCTGGACGAGCCCAGCGAGGGCCTGATGCCGCGCGTCGTCGAACAGATCCTTGAAACGGTGCGCGGCCTCAAATCCCAGGGCGTCGGCGTCCTGCTGGTTGAACAGAAGGTCGAGGCGGCCTTCTCCACCGCCGATCGCATCGTGTTCATCGAAAACGGCGCCATCCAGGCCGAAGCCACGCCCACCGAGTTGGAAGCCGATCCCGAGCCGCTGCACAAGTATGTGGGGGTGCGGCGGTAGTGGGATCCTACTAAGGCGTCATTCCGGCGAAAGCCGGAATCCAGGTTTCTTTTTAACGGCCGGAGTCTAGCGCCCACCTCAGTATGGATCCCGGATCAAGTCCGGGATGACGCCTGATTATGCGGCTAGTTTCGGCCGTCACTCCCCCCATCCCGGATGAAATCGTAGATGCGGGTGAAGTCGCTGCCGGGGTGGGTTTCGTCGCACTGGGTCCACAGCTCCGATATCAGCGTTCCAACGCGATCCGGCGTACCGGCGGCGCGGACGCCTTCGAGGTAGAGTTTGACGTCCTTGGCCTCCAAGGCGGTCTGGAATCCGGCATCGTAGGTGCCGGTCAGGATACGTTCGGGAAACTTGTCGCGGGTGGCGGTGTTCTGGCCGGTCGAAACATTGATGACGTCGAGCATGGTCTTCATGTCCAGACCTTGCGAGAGGCCGAAAAGGATGGCCTCCGAGGTCGCTGCCATGGCGGTACCGGAGAGGAAATTATTGAGGACCTTAAGCGCCTGGCCCTGTCCCGCCTGATCGCCGACGTGAAAGATGTTCTTGGCGAAAGCGTTCAACACATCCTCGTGGCGCACCATTTGGTCGCGCGGACCGGCCCACATCAACGTGACGGTGCCGGCGCGGGCGCCGGCTTGTCCCCCGCTAACCGGTGAATCGATGTAGACGATGTCGTTTTCCGCGGCGATGCGGCCCGCCTCGCGTGACAGGTCGGGGCCGGTCGTGGTGAGGTCGATGACCGTGGTGGCGCGGCGACCGGAAACAGCGGTGAGACCATTCACGAGGGCGATGGAGGCCGGACCGTCGGGCACGCTTAAGAATACGGTCTCGACGGCCTCCGCCATTTCGGCCAAGGTTTCCAACGGTCGGCTGCCGGGCGGCGCCAGATCGGCGCTGCCGGCCTGGTCGAAAACCGCGAGATCGAATCCCTTGGCGGCGATGTTGGCGGCCATGGGACCGCCCATCTGGCCCAGGCCGACAAATCCAAATTTATCCGGCGTCATTTTCACACCCTCTCCCGCGATGGCTGTGATACAGCTTTACACATTGCGGCAGGACAAGCAGCAAGAGAGGGATACATGACGACGCTTACCCGCTCGCGGGGCGAGATGACCTACCGGACGGGCGTCGTGCTGGTCCTGCTGGCGGGCGTTGCCTGGTCGACCATGGGCCTCGGCATCCGCTACATCGAGGTCGCCTCGGTTTGGCAAATCCTGTTCTACCGGTCGCTCGCCCTGGTGCCGTTTCTTTGGCTGGTGATCCTGTTGCTCAGCGGCCGCAATCCGCTGGCGGTGATCCGCGAAGCGGGCCTATCGGGCGTACTCGGCGGCGCCGGCCTGGTGGTCGCCTTTACCGGCGGCATCTATTCCATACAGGTGACGACGGTTGCGAACGCGGTGTTCCTGTTCAGTGCGGCGCCCTTCTTTGCCGCCGTTCTCGGATTGTGGCTACTGGGCGAATCGGTGCGCAAGGGAACCTGGATCGCCATTGCCTTCGCCGCCGTCGGCGTGTTCGTCATGGTCTGGGGCGGGTTGACGCTGGGCCGCTGGGAAGGCAACGCCGCGGCGCTGGCCTCGGCGCTGGGCGCCGCCCTGTTCACGGTGACGCTGCGCTGGAAGAAATCGGCTGAGATGATGCCCGCCGCGTTCATGGGGGGCGTCTTCGCCATCTTGGTCTCGGGCACCGTCTGTCTCACCCTTGACCTGCCGTTCGCCATTCCGGCAAGGGACATTTCCATATCCCTGGCCATGGGCGTGTTCCAGGTGGGGGCGGGCCTGGCGCTCTACACCTTGGGCTCCCGGGTCGTGCCGGCGGGCGAATTGTCCCTCCTGTCCATGGGCGAGGTCGTCCTGGGCCCTCTCTGGGTCTGGATCATCCTCGGCGAGACCGTCAGCATCTACACGCTGGTGGGCGGCGCCATCCTGTTGGCGGCGCTGGCTGGAAACGCCCTGTCGGGTTTGCGGCGCAAGCCCCCGCCGGTGGCCCTGGGTTAGGTCGACCTCACGCCTCCAACCGGGCGGCTATGACCGTCCAGGGAAATCGCCAGTAGGGACTGTTTTCCGCATCGACGCCCTCGGCTTCGCGGAAGGGCACAATCTCGACATCGCGAAAACCCCGCGCCTCGAGCATTTCGACGGCATCCAATTCCGCCCACGGCTCCATAAACGGCTCGTTGTTGCGCCGGCCGTGGCCGTAGTGAATGAACCGCGAGAAGGCATCGGGCAGGGCATAGAAATCGAGATGCACCATGAGGCCGCCGGGTGCCAGCACGCGCGCCGCCTCGTCGAACAAATCGGCGATGCGCGGCGGCGGCAATTCGTGGATCAGCATGGTGGAGGTGACGAGATCGAACGCCCCGTCGTCGTAATCCGTCTCGTAGGCGTTCATCTGGCGATAGCGCACGTTTTCGGCGCCGGTCCGCGAGGCCTCCTTGGCGCCCAGGGCGACGCAAGGGCCGGCGAGATCGATGGCGTCGATGTCGGCATCGGGGAAGCTGTCGACAAAGGGGCCTGTGCTCTTGCCGAAACCGCAGCCCATGTCGAGGATGCGCTTCGGCGTTCCGCGCGCCGCAATGAAGTCGGTAAAACGTTGATGGAGGTCACGATGGTTTGCGCCCATCAGCGGCGTCGTCGACCGGGCGCCGCGTTCATAGACGAAGCCGGCGATCTCGTCGCTCCAAACGCCGCCGGGATGCTGGTGGATATCCACGGCGCTGTAATAGCCCGGCATTTCCAGGCCGTCGTCCAGTTCAAGGCGCTTCCCGTCCGCCTTGACCGCGTCCAGGGTGGGCAGCAGTGCGGCGCGCCGTTCATCGTGGTAAGGGGCGAGGCCATAACGGCCGGCGTATTTGAAACGCTGCAAGTGGCGCTCAAGCCAGGCGTAGTAGCGATAAAGCGTGGTGTCGCCGATCAGCGTCTTGACCTCGGCGGCCGTTCCGGGCGGCTCGTCTGCCGCCTCGGCGCGATGCTCGTAGTCCGCCTTGAGCGCCGGATAGATTTCCTTTGTCCAATAGGTCTTCGCCGCCAGGATGAAGTCCTGGGCGGCCACGAAACTGCGGTCATCCATGACCACCACCCGCGCCCTTGGCCTGCTGACGGCCCAGCAGGTTCACCATGAGGCCCTCGACAAAAGCCTGGCGGTCTTCCGCCGTCTCCGCCCGTTCAGCGTCCGAAGGTTCGCGATCCAATTCGCCCGGCTCGATCAGGTTGTTCGTCTCAAGCAGGCGTTCCATCGCCCGCAACCTGTCGCGCAATACATAAGTTTCTGTCGCCAGCGCCATGACCACGCCGAACGCGCGGTCGAGCGCCGGGTCCTCGAAGAAGGTCTGCTCCGGTAAAGCGTCGGTAATGTCGGTCGTCATCGTTTGCCCCTTGGACGTTTCCCTAGGGGCACACGATACCATTTTCGCAGGCTGAGTTCAGGCGACGTTCGACTGGCTGGAGAAATACTCCGTAAGGACGGCCAATAGGATCTGGTTCTCTTCCTCGGTACCGAGGGTGATACGCAGGCAATCGTCCAGACCATAGTTGGCGACGGGCCGCACGAAGATACCCCTTGAGGCGAGGAAGGCCGCGGTGTCCGCGGCGGCGGCGGCATCAGCAAAGCGGGCCAACACGAAATTGCACTGGCTCGGCAGCACCGTGAGGCCCAGGTTACCAAGACCGGCGGAGACCTTGGCGAGTTCCCGCAAGTTCTTTGTCCGCACCGAGGCCACGAAGGCTTGATCGCCTACCGCTGCTGCGGCGGCGGCTTGTGACGCACCGGTCACGCTGAACACGCCGCGCACGCGGTGCAGCACATCCGTGATCGAAGGCGGACAGTAGGCCCAGCCGACGCGGGCCGCCGCAAGGCCGTACATCTTGGAAAACGTGCGAACCACCACGGTGTTCTCGCCGCCGTCGTCGACGTAGGCCATCCCCGCGTCGTAGTCGTCGTTGACAGCATATTCGGCATAAGCGCCGTCCAGCACCAACAAGACGCCATCGGGCAAGCCTGAACGCAGGCGCGCGAGTTCCGCGCCGGAGATGTAGGTGCCCGTCGGGTTGTTCGGATTGGCAAGGAAAACGATCCGGGTCCGGTCCGTAACCGCCGCCAAAATGGCACCGACGTTCGCCGTGTAGTTTTCCTCCTGGGCAATGACAGGCGTGGCGCCGACGGCATGCGCCGCCAGGGGAAAAACCAGAAATCCGTACTGACTCATGACGATCTCGTCGCCATCGCGGGCGAAAGCCCGGGCGATCAAGCGCAGAATTTCCTCGGAACCGGTGGAGCAGATGATTTGATCGGGATTGATACCGTGAACTTCTGCTATGGCACGTCTGAGGGAGGTGCTGCCGGGATCGGGATAGAGGTGAAAGCCGTTCGCGAGAGCTTGCTCGGCGGCGGCGGTCGCCGCGGGCGGCGCGCCGTACGGGCTTTCATTGTTGTTGATATTGATGACCCGCTCAAAATCCGGTTCGAGAGGATCTCCCGGCGCATAGGGGGTGATATTCAGTACGCCCGGACGGGGCTCGATCGTCGACATAACAACTCCTTCCGGGTCCCTGCACCCGGATCGTAATACGTTAATGCTGGATTGGGCTTACGCCGTCGCCAGTTCCCGTTGCCGCGCCAGTTCCCGCTCCAGGAAACCTTCCTCCACTTCGGGAACCATTTGTTTCCACGGGTAGATTTGCGGCGTCTCAAATACACCGTATTTGGTATAGGGCTCTTCGGCAATAAAAGCTTCGGCGGCGGCGCGATCGGCGAAGTCGATGGCGAATATGCTGCCGATCGTCGTTTCGCCGTCATCGGCCTGCAGCGGGCCGCCGAAAACGGTCCGGTCCTTCGTCAGCATCATATATTCGATGTGTTCCGCCCGGACCTTCTGGCGAAGCTCGGCCATGCCCGGTTTGTCAAAGCAAATAAAGGCGAACAGCATGAATTTACCCTCCCACTTTTGTCTTCAGCCGCCCATGTCGACGGAGCCGGTGTTGCCGTAGACCGCGACGCCGGGCGAGCCCATGGGCCCGTATCCCTCGAACGGCGGCAGCTTGTACTTGCGCCAGGTCTCGTACCAGGCGATGTCGGCCTGAATGAGGAAGTCGAGCGGCACGGGCGGGTTATCCGCAAGCTGCGTGCCGGGTTCGATGCACCAGGTGTCCAGGTGGGGAATGACGCCCCGCGACATGAGGTATTCGAAGCCCTCAGCAGCCGAGGCGACCGCTTCCTTGACGCTGTCGAACCCCCAGGGCCGGGCCATCTCGATGCCGGAGACCATGTTGGGGCTGACGCGGCCCTCGCCGAAGATCTCCACGGAATCCAGCAGGCCGCGCACCCAATTGTCGTAGCCCACGTGGGTTTCCTTGCCCGGCGCGATGGTCGCGAACAAATCCCGGTCCCAAACCTCCAAATTGGCGTTGTGGGTCGTGATGCCCGCCGCTTTCATGCGCCGGAGGCGATCCATGTCCTGGGTTTCGGTAATCATCACGATGGGCACGCGGTGGCCGATGCGTTCTCGGATGGCTTCCACGTAGGGAATGTTGAAATCGGCGGCGTTGTCCGGTCCCTTCTGCACCGAGCGCAGGATTGAGCCCCCCGTCATGATGATGGTCATCATGCGGTACGCCGGATCGGGTTCCTCCGACATGGCGCCGATAACTTCGACGACGTGGTCCTTGTTCTTGATGGCGTCAGCCGTCACATGGTCACCCGACAACCGGCGGATTTCGCGCAGGTTGTAGTTGATGTCGCAGAACTTGCACTCCTCCTTGTCGCCCCAGTAGTGGCAGGCTCGGAAGGTCGTGATGAAGGCGTAGGAGTTGTAAAGGAGCGGAATGACCTGCTCGTAGAGGAGCCCGTCATCCAGTTTCCGGCCGTAGTAGGATGGCTTTTTTGGATAGTCGACCTCGGCCAGCGGTACGCCGTTTTCGCAAATCACCAGTGCGCCGTCGACCACGTCAATCATGTAAGGGGAGGAGCCGTTGAGCACCACCCGCACCCAAGTTCGCTTCAAACCGTAGGGCCCGTCGCGGAAGACGATGTCCTCAGGCGCCGTCGTGCTGACGCCCTCTTCCATTTCGCCGTGGCCGCTCATGTTGTAGGAGAACAGGAAATAGGCCTGCGGCCGCGCGTCCTTGGCCAACTCCAGCGCCGCCGGGCTGAGATCAAGGCCCTGGCGCAGCAGATCCTCCTTGAGGATCACCTCCTTGGGCACATCGGGATATTTCTTGGCGAACGTCTCGACCGTGGGCGCGTCGAGTGTGGCGATTACGGACATCAAATTTCCCTCGGGGCTCGTTTGTTTGGTTCTGAAAGGTTAGATGCGCGCCGCCGCAATATCTTTGCAAATGATAAGACAATTCGCTATAAACATGGTGGATTATTCGAATTAATAGACAAAATTCGGGATAAATGACCACACAAACGCTCGATCAGACGGACAGACGCATTCTGGACATCCTGCAACAGGATGCCCGCCTCTCAAATGCCGAGTTGGCGGAACGGGTTAACCTCTCGACCTCGAGCTGCCACCGCCGCGTCCGGCTGATGGAACAGTCCGGACTGATCGAGAAGTATGTCGCCCTGCTTTCCCCCGACGCGTTGGGTCTCACACTGACCGTCTTCATCGAGGTCGCCCTCAACAAGAAAGACAAAAAAACCCGCGAGGACTTCATGGCCCAGGTGCGCGAACGACCCGAAGTCCTGGAGTGCCACTTCATCTCGGGCGAGTACGACAACCTGCTGCGCGTCGTGGTCGACGACATTGCCGCCTACCGCGTTTTCATTCTCGACGAACTGCTGGCCATCCCCGAAGTCGAGAAAACCCGCTCGGCAATGTCGCTGGGCCAGTGGAAGGCGACTACGGCACTGCCGCTCACCTAAATTGCAAGAGCCCTTTTGATCAATCCAATACCGGCAGGGTGAAGAAAAACGTACTGCCTGAGCCGACTTCGCTCTGGAAGCCGATTTCACCGCTGTGCATTTCGATGATCGATTTGCAAATGTGCAGGCCGAGGCCGGTCCCGCCGATGCGGCGATTGTCGGAACTGTCGGCCTGGGCAAAGCGGTCGAATATCCGGTCGCGGAAATCGTCGGGAATGCCGGGGCCGCGGTCGGATACGGACACTTTCGCCGAGCCGCCGTCCCGCGCAAGGCTGATTTCAACCGACTCCCGTTCGGGTGAAAATTTTGCGGCGTTGGACAATAGATTTGCCATTACCTGATTGAGGCGTCCGGCATCGCCTCGCACGGACAAGCCCGAAGCTAGCTCGGCGATGGTGAATTCTATTCCGTAGGTTTCCGCGTACCGCATATTGCTCTCGACCGCCTGCCTCACGATCTGGGAGAGGTCGAGCGCTTCCAGATCGAACACGAGGGAGCCGGTCTCGATCTGTTGCATGTCCAGGATATCCTCGACCAGCAAACTCAACCGTTCCGAATTGTTGTAGGCGATGTCCACCAGCGCTTTGGCGTCGGCGGGCAGTTCACCTAACGCGCCGCCGGCCATCAGCCCGAGCGAGCCCTTGATCGATGTCAGCGGCGTGCGCAGTTCATGGCTTACGGTGGAAATGAACTCGCTTTTCATGCGATCCATTTCCTTACGCTCGGTGATATCGGTATAGGTGACCACCAGACCGCCGTCGTCCGTCTTCCGGAACCGCACGTCATAGGTCTTGTTGCCAAGGACGGTGATTTCCGCCGGTCTCATGGATCCGCCCCAGAGGAGAGCAAGCCGGTCGGCTACGAGTTGCTCGGGATCACCCTCTCCGAAGTCCCCGCGCTCCGCAAGGTGCATCGTCAACGCCATGTTCGGCATTCCGGCTTTCAAGAAGCCTTCGGGAAATTGCAGGATCTCTTCGTAGTGCTTGTTCCAAACCACCAGATTACGGGACTTGTCGAACATCACCACGCCCTGGGTGATGTGCTCCAGGACATGGGTCAATATCTCCGATTTGTCCGTCATCTCGTGCTCCAAACGGCGGCCGCCCGATCATATCCCATTTTTCCCCGTATTTCTCTCAGTCCGTACGCGAATAACGAGTGCTGGTTTTCACGCGGCCGCGGCCCTACCTAAGTACGCATGAAAGTTCTTATGTTCTCTGCCAGCACACGCCGCGCCTCGCTCAATCGCCAACTCATCAGGGTTGCTCACAAATCGGCAGAGCGATTGGGATATGAAGCGAACCTGATCGATCTCACCGATTTCGACATGCCAATCTACAACGGCGATATAGAGACGGAGCAAGGCTTGCCGGATGCCACCCAGCGGCTGAAGACCATGATCGCCGAGTCCGACGCCCTGGTCATTTCAACACCCGAGTACAATGGCAGCTTCCCGGCGCTCCTGAAAAATACGCTCGACTGGTGCTCCCGCGCCGGCGACGGCATCGACGGCCGAGCGGTGTTCGAGGGCACCAAGGTCGTCTTGCTTGCCGCAACGCCGGGCCGCCGCGGCGGCGCCCGCGTCCTGCCTGCACTCACTCAACAGATGGAAGTTCTGCGAACAAACGTCCTGGCTGTAGTTGGCATCGGCAAGGCGGGCGAAGAAATCGAAACGCCGGAAACTAGAGCAAAGATTGAAGCGGCGCTGGAGAAAGTCGACGGTAATTAGCCGATTTCACCGCAAGTAAAGCTCCAAAAACTCCCGGGTTCGGCGAAGGGCGTCTTTGTGGGCACGCTTGTCGTAGTGGTTTTCCTCAAACCACAGGGGCTTCGGGCCATTCTCAACTTTACCGGTGTGATCCTTTCGGTACGCGGGATTATCGAAGAAGTGAGTGGCGCCGGGGTAAATTTGCATCGCAACCTTGTTGCCCCGTGCCGAAGCGTTCGCGTGGACTTTCTCGCATTCGTTCAGCGTCATGAGGTTGTCGGCGTCACCCGCCAATATCAGCAGCGGTGCGCTCAGGCCGACGCCGCCGCGGCAATTAGGGTAAAAGGCAACAGCGGCAGCTAAGGCTACGGGTTTCGTGGCCGTTGATTCGGATCCGTCGAGGATCTTGAACAACTCGCTGCCGCCCAACGAAAAGCCGACGACACCGATGCGCCGGGGATCCACAAATTCCAGCGATCGCAGGTAGGCGAACGCGGCCGCGGCATCCGCCGGCATGTCGATGCCTGCCGTGTCCCGGTAATTCCTGCCGCCGCGCGAACCGAAACTGTCGACAACCAGCCCCACGTAGCCCCAATCGGTCAGTTTTTGACCCCAGGCAAGATGTGAGTCTTGCAGGCCGTCTCCGCTAAGCAGGACAATGACTGCCGCTTGCTTCCCGTCCGCACGAGGCCGGAAAAGACGCGCCGACAATTCCAGCCCGGGTTTGGCTTTGAGGACGATCCCCTTGGCCTTGGCCCTTTTGACCTGAAAAGGCGACGGCGGGATCGGGGCGGATCGGAACGTGACGATTTCGCCGGATCCGGCATGGGAATAACCCGGCACCTGCGCCAGCGCCACGATAAACAGAGCGCAAGTTAGCTTCAGGATTTTCAATCCAGATCGATCCCAAATCGTTCGGCTGCCGAGCGCCGGAATTTTGTCATGTGGAATTCAGCATGAGGTTGAACATATCGATAATCGACGCCCACCGGACAGGCGCGGCGCGCCGCGCAATGCTGCTCGACACAGATTCGCCCGTCCGGTGCGGCAATATGCCTAATGCAGGTCGGGACGTCGTAGCTTTCCGCTGAAAATGCCGAAACCGGACAGGCGGTGAGACAAGGCTTGTCGGCACAGGCGTCACACGGGTTCCCGGCAATCCGCTTCTCCGGCAGGTCAAAAACTCCATCGAAGGCCATGGCGGCGCGGTAGGCGTGCCAAAGGCCGAACTCCGGATGGATCAGCGGGCCGATGGGAGATTGCCACAAGCTTTCGGCCTTCATCGCCCAGCGCTGGAACGGGTGGTAAGGCCTATCGAAGGGAAAGTAGACGCGCGCTCCGAGTTTCTCCGCGATGGGGGACATCACCCGGGCCGTCCAGTCGTTCAACGGATTTGTCTCGTCGCGCCGGGCTTCCTCATCAGTGGCAGCGGCAAAACGCTCCCACATCGCCGATCCTGAATTGCCGACCACGACGACGGTGGTCGGCCCCGGTTCGGATTCCGGAACGGCGTCTTCGGGTCCCGCGACAAACCCGCCCCGGCAGATCAGCCCGGTGCCCTCGAGGGCGGTTTGGATATCTTGGTAGCGCATGGGCAGGGACGGTAGCCGCTAATGCGCCGCCGGGCAAACGGATTGGCTTGCTTGTACGAAGGTTGCCCCCATATGAAAGTCACGCTATTGAACCACCTCGCCCCGTTCTTATCCTCAATCACCTGAGAACCACCGATGCCCGACGCCGCCATAGTCGCCGCAACAGGCCTGATCAAGCGCTACGGAGACCTCGAAGTCGTCAAGGGCATCGACTTCGACGTTCCACGCGCCCAGTGCATCGGTTTGCTCGGTCCGAACGGTGCCGGCAAGTCCACGACGATGCGCATGATCATGGGGCTTTCCCACCTGACGGATGGGGAGCTCAACGTATTCGGAGCGCCGGTGCAGGATATGAGCCGTGAAACCAAGGCGAAAATCGGCTTGGTGCCGCAGGAATCCAATTTGGATCCCGATATTACCGTGCTTGAAAACCTGGTGGTCTACGGACGCTACTTCGCGCTTCCGCCCGAAACGATCCACGAGCGCGTGCCGAAGCTTCTCGAATTCATGCAGTTGACGGAAAAATCGGGCGCGCCGGTGAACGCCCTGTCGGGCGGCATGAAACGCCGTCTGGTGATCGCCCGCGCCCTGATCAACGATCCCGAACTGGTCATCTTGGACGAACCGACAACCGGTCTCGATCCCCAGGCCAGGGTGCTGATCTGGAAGCAGCTGCTCGAACTGAAAAAGGAAGGCCGCTCCCTCCTGCTGACCACGCATTACATGGACGAGGCGCAGCAGCTCTGCGACCACATCGTCATCATCGACGAAGGCAGGATACTCGACCAGGGCACGCCGCAGGAATTGATCGACCGCCGCGTCAAGGGTCACGTGTTCGAGGTCCGCAAACCCCATCTGGCGATCTCCCCGCCGGACCGCTGGGAGCAGGAGGATATCGGCGATTCCGTGCTTTATTTCGTGCGCACGCCGGGCGAACTGATCGAGGACCTGCCGGAGGACGCCGTCTACCTGCACCGCCAGGCCAACCTGGAAGACGTTTTCCTGCGCCTCACCGGCCGCAGCCTGAGGGACAATTGATGGACACCGTCATACCCAGCCCCGTGCACGTGCTGGCCGTCGCCTATCGCCAGTACATCGTCTGGCGCAAGCTCATCTGGTCGGCCATGGCGAACAATGTCGGCAATCCCGTGCTGTTCCTGTTCGCTTTCGGCTTCGGCATGGGCCGCTTCATCGAAACAATGGACGGCATCGAGTATCTCGATTTCATCGTGCCCGGTATGATCGCCTATTCGGCTATGTTCGCCGCCAGTTTCGAAACCACCATCGGGTCCTTCAGCCGTTACTTCATGCTGAAGAACTGGGATGCCGTACTGGCGACGCCGATCACCTTGCGCGAGCTGCTCATGGGTGAGGTCGTCTGGGCATCCGCGAAAGCCATGATCTCCGCCGTCACGGTGCTGATCGTCGGTTGGCTATGGGGCGGTGTCCCCTCGCTGGGCGGCGCCATGATCGCCGTGCCGGTTATCTTTCTGTCGGCCATCTGCTTTGCCTGCGTCGGTCTGCTGGCAACCTCGTACGCCCAGGGCTACGAGTTCTTCAGCTATTTCTTCACCTTCTGGGTGACGCCGATGTTCGTTTTCTGCGGCGTCTTCTTTGAAATTACGCATTTTCCCGACTTCATGCAGGGCGTGGCCTGGGCCTTGCCGATGACCCACGTGGTGGCGGTCGTCCGTCCGCTGTGCACGGGCCTGCCCATCGATTTGATGACGGCCCTGCCGCACATCGCCTACATCCTGGGCATGAGCATTGTCGCTTTTACGCTGGCTCACAGAAAAATGCGCCAGCGCATGTACGATTGAGGCTGGAACCGACGGGGCGGCGTTCCCATATGGTCTGAGAAGTGTTCGGCGGTTGATCTGAGCGGGGGTCGATGGATTCAGTCACGCAGTTTGTCTTGGGCGCCGGTGTCGGCGCGGCCGTCCTTGGCCGGCGCATCGGCGTTCGCAAGGCCGCCGTCACGGGCGGGCTGCTGGCGACCCTGCCCGACCTCGACGTTTTCTGGCCAAACGGCGATCCCGTGGACCGCTTCGTCACGCACCGCGGCGTTACTCATTCCCTGCTGGTTCATGCCTTGGTGACACCCATTTTAGGCGAAGGCCTGAGGCGGGTTTTCAAGCCGCTCGGGGAAGATCGCCTTCGCGTCTATCTCGCCGTATTCCTGATCCTGACAACCCATGCGCTTTTGGACAGTCTGACAATCTACGGCACCCAGTTGTTCTGGCCGTTGTGGCCCGAGCCGCTGGGGCTCGGCTCCATTTTCATCATCGATCCGCTCTATTCGCTGCCGCTCCTGGCTATGGCAGTCTGGGCCTTCTTCCAGGGCTCTTGGACGCCGAGCTACGGCAGATGGCTGAAGATCGCCCTGGTCTTCTCCACCGCCTACCTCGGCTGGACCGCGGTGGCCCAGCAGGCGGTGGCGGCAAGGGGTAAGCAGGTATTGGCCGACCAGGGATTGGGCTTCGAACACCTGATCGCCTCACCGACGCCCTTCAATTCGCTGTTCTGGCGGGTGATCGCCGTCGACGGTCCCCGTTACTACGATGTCTTCGTGCCGCTGCTGGGCGGCCGGGAAGCAACCACGCTTTACGCCCACCAGCGGTTTCCGGAAGGCACCGCCTGTTCGGGCGAAAACTCCCTGGCCGCCATCGGCGCGGCGCGGAAGCTGGCCAAGTTTTCCGACGAGTTTTACGAGCTGAGAATTCGTAACGGCATACTGGAGTATGCCGATCTCCGCATGGGCCTGCCCGGTGGATATGTTTTTACGTTCGCAGTGGCGGAAGTCGGCGACGACGGCAGCCTGCGGGAAATCCCACCCCGCCACCTCAATACCGAACGTGTCGCCGATGGCGATTTCGACTGGTTGCAGGCGGGCCTGTTGGGGCAAAAAATGTTGCGGCCGCTCCAGTTGGCGCAAGCCGTCGATATGAGCAACAGCCAAGTCGCCACCGCCGCGCAAAAGTCGGACTCGAAATGCTGAGCGGCGCCTCGAAACGTCTTGTTTTGATTGCCGCGCTGACAACCGGATTGGCCGCCTGCAGCGGCTTCGGATTACTCTACCGCTTCGCCGATACCTACATCACCAACGAAGTCGAGAAATATCTTGAGCTGGATGACGCCGAAGCCGCATTCGTCGACGGACAAGTTGATGCGTTCGTTGACTGGCATAGCCGCGAAATGCTGCCCCTTTATGCCGACCTGCTCAACGAGTATGCCGACAGGATCGTCAGCCAGTCGCTCAACCGCCAAGCCGCGGCCGCCGGCAGAGAAAAAGTGCGCGGTCTGCTCGAAAAGCTCTTCAATGGCGCAGCGCCCTTTGCCGCCGCCGTCCTGGCCCGCCACACGGCACCGGATAAAGTCGATGCACTTGAGAAACGTTTGGCGGATCGGCTGGCGAAACGCCGCGAGGGTCTTGAGCGTCCCGTAGAAGACCGCCTCGCCGACCGCCAGGAAAGCATCGTCGACAATTTCGAACGCTTTACCGGCCCGCTGAAGGACAATCAGGTTGCGATCATCGAACGGTATGTCGAGGCCTCCGTCGACAATTTCGGCCGCTGGCTTGAGAACCGGGAGCATCGCCAGAAAGCCTTCATCGATTTCATGAGGACCGGGCCCGATGAATCGGAACTCGCTGAATTCATCCCCCGTATCCTGCTGCGCGCCCATGAGCTCGTCGATCCCGATTACCAGGCGGTCACAGAGAAACGCTGGGAGGCGATCGAAAAACTTCTGTTCGACGTGCTGACGTCGCTGGACGCCAAGCAGCGTAACTACATCGCCGGCACTCTGCGCGGCTACGCAAAAGATATGCGGGACATCTCCAGCTAGCGCCCCGCGCGTTTATTCAGCGATCAATCGCCTGAAACCAGCGGATAATTCCAAACGGATTAGATGAAAAGCGGCGTTTATGCCAACAGTTCGTCGACCGCCGCGATAAGATTTTCGGCGGAAACCGGTTTTACCAAAGTCGCGCCTGCGCCCAGGTGCTTCGCCATATCGAGACTCGACAACTGCATGTGCCTGCCACCGCCGGACACGGCGATGATTTTCATATCCGGGCGATCCTTCTTGATGTCGATGATGGTTTGCAGACCGTCCTTTCCGGGCATCATGATGTCCGTAACGAGGAGGTCCAAGCTCGACGCACCCATGGCCGCCATCCCCTCGACCCCGTCCGCGGCCTCCACGACCTCATGACCTTCTGCGCGCAACAACTCCGCAACGAGCATGCGATCGACATCTTCGTCGTCGATTACCAGGATAGTTGCCATATCGATTCCCCCAATTGTGGACCCTAGGTGCTTCGCTTAGCGCATCTTCCCCAATAAACGAGCTTGCCCGGTCTCACCTAAATACAGCTTGGAGTGATTCGATGACCTTGTCCAGTTCGGGCGAAAGTCGCTCAATCGCATCATCGATCTCCGTGCGGTCACCGGATTTGATCAGGGCTTCAAGGTCTCTCGCCAATTCGTGGACGCCGTTGGCCGACACGTTGCCCGCCACGCCCTTCAGGCCGTGCGCCAGGCGTTCGGCCGTGTCCACGTCGCCGGCATCCAGCGTTTCCCTGATTTCCGCCACAGCGCCGGCCTTTGAGGCGAGGAATGCGCCCAGCAGTTTCTTGTAGATTTCCTGGTTGCCACCGAGGCGTTTCACGCCTTCCCTGATATCGATACCGGCGATTTCATTGGGCAGGATTTGGCTATCCCCGGATTTGGCCGGAGATTTCTTTACCGCCGGCCCGCTTTCGGCTTTTTTGGGTCGCTTCTTATTTCCGACCCGCGCTTTCAATACCGCGAACAGCTTGTCGGGCTCGATGGGCTTCGCGACATGGTCGTTCATGCCTGCTTCGAGACACCTGTCGATCTCCTCCGCCATGGTGTGGGCCGTCATGGCGACGATGGGCAGGGACTTGTTCTTGGCATCGAGACGCATTTTACGCGTCGCTTCGAGCCCGCCCATCACAGGCATCTGCAGGTCCATCAGGACCACGTCATAGGGTTGGCTTTGACGATTGGACGACTTGACCCGTTTGATCGCGTCCTGGCCGTTCGTCACAATTTCGACATTGAGCCCGGCCTTCTCCAGGACTTCCCGCGCCACCTGCTGGTTGATTTCATCATCCTCTACCAGAAGGACGCGTGCGCCCTCGAGGGCTTCGACGATTTTGGGCTCTTGGTCGCCCCGTTGATCAGCGACCTGTTCGCCGATGGCTGTCTTGAGGGCAGTCAGGACGGTGGCTTGGGTGAACGGTTTCAACAGCACGGCGTCAACAGATGCGGCGCTGATTTCTCCCGACTGCTCGGCGACATTGTAGAGGTCCGACATCAGGAGAATTTTGACGTCCCCAAGTTCCTTGGTCGAACGGATTTTTTCGATGACCTGGAGTCCATCCGTTCGGGATAGCGTGTGGTCGACCAGAACGAAGCGGAACGGATCGCCTTCAGCACCCTGTTTCAAACTCAACAGGGCCTGCCTCATCGATTTGACGTGCTCGGCGCGGACCGAAGTTGAACCGAGCAGTTCCGCCAATGCCGCGCCGGACCGTTCATTGTCATCGACAATCAGGACCCGGGAACCATGAAGCTTTCCGGCAAGCTTGCGCGGCGTGATGCGCTTGGCCTTTTGCAGTCCAAACTCGGCCGTGACGAAGAAAGTGCTGCCTTTGCCCGGCGTGCTTTCGACCCAGATGTCTCCGTTCATTTTTTCGGCGAGACGTTTCGAAATCGTGAGACCCAGCCCCGTACCGCCGTATTTCCGCGTCACCGAGGCATCGGCCTGCGAAAACGCCGAGAACAGTTTTGCGATCTGTTCCTGCGACAGCCCGATACCGGTATCGCGCACCGACAGTTGAAGCTTCACCTTCCCGCGTTTTTTCGACCTTACCTCCACAGCCAGTTCGACCTCGCCCAGGCTAGTGAATTTCATGGCGTTATTCGCCAGATTGATGAGGATCTGGCCGAGCCGCATGGGGTCGCCGATCAGGGCAGTGGGCGTGCCGGGCGAAACGGAGAAGACGAACTCCAAAGCCTTCCGGCCGAAGGGCAGGCCGAGAATGCTGGCCACATTGTCGAGCACGTCGTTGAGGTTGAAGTCGATGGCCTCGAGCGTCAGCTTTCCGGACTCGATACTCGAGAAATCAAGGATGTCGTTGATGATGGTCAGCAGGTTATCAGCGGCAGACTTGCTCCTCGTCAGATAATCCCGCTGCTTGTCCGTGAGATCGGTTTGCAATGCCAGCCGCGTCAGGCCGATGACGGCGTTCATCGGCGTGCGGATTTCGTGGCTCATGTTGGCCAGGAAATCGGCCTTGGCCTTGGTCGCCGCTTCCGCGGCGTCACGGGCCTCGAGAATTTCAGTTTCCGCCTTCTTGCGATCGGTAATATCCGTGTAGGAAATAACGAACCCACCACCCTTGGCGGGCTGCGATATAGTGTCGAAGTTCCGTATCTCGCCGCCGGCGTCCATGACCTCCATTTCGCCGCGATAGCGCACACCGGCCATCAGCTCCCGGACACGGGCCTTGGCGATATCCTCAACGTCACCGTCTCCGTAGATTTCCAACTCAGCGGACCGACGGGCAAAGTCCAACATAGGGCGGCCCTTCGAGATCATTCCTTCGTAATGAGGGAAAATCGAAACAAACTGCTCGTTCCAAGCCAGAAGTTCGGCATTCCTGTCAAACGCAACGATGCCCTGGCTGATGTTTGCGAGCAGGTCTTGGAGCAGTTTCGATTGTTCGGCAATCTTTTCCTCGGCCAGTTTGCGCTCGGTGATGTCGTAGAGCCAGAGCAGCGCCGACTGTCGTCCTTCGTATTCGATGGGACTGATAGACAACAGCACCCAAAACTCGGTTCCGTCCCGACGGGTGGCCTGGCACTCCATGTTCCGCAGGGTTTCGCCGGCATCCAGCCGTTTCTGCAATTCCTCCCGTTCGCCCCCCAGTTTCAGGAATTCCGATGTGGTGGCAGCGCCAATTTCCGACGGTTCAATACCCATCAGTTCGGCAAATCTCGAATTGGCGAATTGGATGACGCCATCTTCCGGCGATTTGTCATCCAGCGACACGCTGACGGCGATGGGGCTGTCCTCCAGGATCTGTTTGAGCCGCAGTTCGCTGCGCTGGAGGGTTTCCTCCGTCAGCTTCCGTTCCGTAATGTCGTAGGCCCAACCGAGAACGGCGGGCTCACCCTGGTATTCGAAGGGAAAATATGAGAGCAAGGCCCAAAACTCGGTGCCGTCTCCCCGCTTCATTTGAACCTCTGCGTCGCGAACCGCGCCCTCGCGTTGCAGGTGTTTCATTATGGATACCCGGTCGTTGGGATTGGCGTATAGATCCGGGGCGACTTCGTTTAACGCGTCAGACTCGCTGACGCCGAAAACTTGGTGAAAGCGAGCATTTGTGAATTTCAGCCGTTTATCCTCGGAGCCGACGATGCCGACGCTGATCGGACTTTCCTGTAAAATTGCGATGAGGCGCTGTTCACTTTCCCGCACGGCCTCTTCGGCCCGTACGCGCTCCGTGATGTCGTTATAGGTAATGACGATACCGCCGTCGTCCGTGGTCCGCTGCATGACGTCAAACATCCGGTTTTCGTCGCCGCGGACCTCGCTACGGTCATCCTCGCCGCTAAACAGCAGACTGACCCGTTCGTCCGCCAGATCTTCGGGATCACCTTCCCCGAAGTGACCGAGTTTTGCCGCATGCAGCGACAAATCCCGCAACGGCCTATTCGGCGTCATCAATTTGTCCGGCAATCCTGTCAATTCCTGGTACTGCTTGTTCCAAACGACCAGATTTTGTTTGTTGTCGAACTTGACGACGCCTTGGGGGATCGTATCGAGCACGTGCCTCAACAATCGAGTGCTCTCTTCGAGTTCCGTTTCCGCCTGCTTGCGCTCCGTGATGTCGATGTTGACGCCGCCGACACCCACGATGTCATCGTCCGATCCATGAACCGGGAACCTGAAGCCGATCAAGTCGCGCTCAACGCCTTGAACGTCGGTCGCCTTGAATTCGAATTCCAGGTTCGAACCCTCAGCGAGCACCATCGCATCCTGGGCGTTCATATGTGCAGCGAGGGCGGTGGGGTGGAGGTCGTCGGTCGTCTTGCCGATCACCTCTTCCGGCTCCAGACCGCGCAATTCACAGAACCGCTTGTTGACCATTTGGTAGCGTCCGTCGGCGTTTTTCAGCGTGATCGAGGCCGGGATGTGATCGACAAACGTGTTCAGCCGATTTTCGCTTTCTTTGAGCGCCTTCTCCGCCTGTTTGCGCTCCGTGATATCGAGACTGACGCCGCCAACGCCCACGATTTCATTATCCGCGCCGAAAACCGGAAATCTTATGCCGAAAAAATCACGCTCCAAGCCGTTGACGTCCCTGGTTCTGAATTCCTTCTCCAGTGTTGATCGGCTTTCGAGTACAGACCGATGTTCGGCACTCATGTCGGCGTTACGGGCAGCGGGACCCACACCATCGGTCTTCTTTCCGACGACATCCTCCAACGTTACGCCGCGGACTTCGCTGTACTGCTTGTTCACCATCAAGTAGCGCCCATCCACATCCCTCAGAGTGATTGTCGCCGGTATGTGATCAATGAACGTCTTGAGCAGATTTTCACTATCTTTATGCGCACGCTCTGCCTCTCTGCGCTCAGTGACATCGGTAAGCGTGACAACGGCGCCTCCGCCTTCGATTGGTGACTTGCGCAGGTCTACGGTCCGTTCGCCGCCGTTGATCCGCAACTCGGTTTGGATCTGTTTTGAGTTTGAAAGCGCCTCCAAACGCTGCCGGACCAATTCCTTGAGCTTTCCTGGCCCATAGTCCCCGCGCCGGGCATGCGCCAAAACCGTTTTTTCCACCGGTCCGCCCATTTCAATGGCGCCGTCCGGCGTGTCTACCAATTTCTTGTAGCGGTCATTGAAAAGAACGAATCGCAGATCCTTGTCGACCACGTACATGCCGTCCGTCATGTTGTCCATGGCGGTGCGTAGCAGCGCTTCCTTCTGCGCCAGTTCGGATTCGGCCTGCTTCCGCTCGGTAATATCGGTGTAGGTGATCACCAACCCGCCGTCCGGGGTGGGCTGGGAGATGGCGTGGTAGGTTGTTCCGTCCGTTCCCTGAAAATCACTTGCCGCAGGCTTACCGGATGTCAGGACGCGAAGCCGCTCCCTGGCGATTTTTTCAACCCCCACGTCGCCATAGAACCCGACCTTGGCGAGGCCGTTGACGACGTCGGTTAAGGGCGCGCCAATTTCCAAAACGTCTTCGGCGGTCGGCCACATCGACGTGTAGTTCTTGTTGAATGCGCTCACCCGGTAGTCGGCGTCAAAGACGAGAATGCCCTGCCCGACGTTGTTCAGGATGTCGTTCAAAAGGTTCGTCTGCCGGCGCGATTCTGCCTCCATGCGTTTGCGGGCGACAACGCCGCCGAATTGCCGGCCGATGTTGGCCAGAACGTCCAGCGTGCGCTGGTCCGGGTCTTCCGCCCGCTCGCTGAAGAACTCGAAAACGGCGAGGATGTCGTCGCCGAGGGTGACCGGAAAAGCCAGACCCGAGCGGACGCCGATGTCTCCGGCCAGCTTGCCGCGGGGAAAATTCTTGTCCTCGGTGACGTCGGCGATCCAAGCGGGTTTTCCGGATTTGAGAACACGTCCAGGCAACCCCTTCCCGAGGGGAAAATTGGTGCTTTCCGTCACCTTTCGGAAGCTTGCGAATTTCCTCGGCTTTTCCAGATGCCAGACCTTCGAGGGCAGCAGGATGGCATCGTCCCCCAACGACCGGACATACACGTGACCAATCGGCCAGCCCATGTCGCGGCAGACCTCGTCGAGGCAGACCTGAAAGGCCTCGTCCTCGGAGGCCGCATCGTTGGTGCCTTCGGATATCCTGTGCAGCAGGCCGACAAAGCGGTTCTGGTCGCGCAGCTCCTCTTCAACCCGGATCCGCGCCTCGATCATGGACGCGATATCCTTGGAGCGTTTCGTCTGCTCCAGTTGCCCTCTGAGCGAGCGGACTTCAGCGAGCAACTGTTTCTTGGTTTTTGCCGTGTCCGCTCGTTCTACATCTACCATGGCCGTCATGATTTCCCCCTCGACGGATCGAATAGAATTTGTGTCTTTGGCTTCTCCGAACGCGCACGGCGCGCCCGATAAAATTACGATTTCGGCTAATCGGACGCCGTGGCTTGGCCGTTACCAAGGCGTTTCCCAATGATCTTCGCCGCCGCCAGAAGACCGACCGCGATGAAAACGACCAGCACCGCAACGCCCAGCATGGGTTTCACGGCATCGACAAACCATCCTAGAACGGCCAGGCCCGGCGCAATGAACAGCATGATCAGGCCGCCCAATTTCAGATCCTGATCGAGCCGTTTTTCGCCGCCCTCGTCAGGGCTCGCTGCCGGTCGGTGCACCGGCCGGGCAACCTGCCCGTCGAGCGCCACGCGGTAGACACGAACCGGCGCCGATACGTGCTTTACTTCCCGTTCGCCGATGTCTTCGAAGGCGGCGTCGATCTGGTTGCGGACCTGCTCATAGACGCCCCCGGAAACGCAGATGCCGCCAGCGTCGGCGAGGCCCTCCAGGCGGGCCGCGATGTTCACGCCTTCGCCGTGAATGTCCTCGCCATCGTCGACGATGTCGCCGAGGTTGACGCCCATGCGGAATTCAAGCGGGCCGTTGGCCAGCCGGCCCTGCAATTCGATCGCGCAGGAGACGGCATCCAGAACCGTTGGAAATTCAGCCAGAAATCCGTCGCCGGTGTGCTTGACGATGCGGCCGGAGTACTCCGCAATGGCTGGGTCGATGGTGTCGGTGCGTGCTCTTTGCCAAGCGGCGACGGTGCCGTGCGTGTCCTGCTCCATAAGACGGGTGTAACCCGCCACGTCTGCGGCCAGGACCGCCGACAAGCGCCTCTGTACAGCACCCTCATTCATCGCTTGCGCACCTCCCCACAGGGCGGGGAAACTCTACACAATCTTTAGGGTGCAAGCGAATCGGCGCGCGCCGGCCGCGCGGGTGAAGGAGCGATTAACCCAACTTGCTCAAGTGATCGTCCAGAGTCGCATGGAAGTGAACGATGCCCTTCTCGCTACGGCCGAAAGTGAAGTGGCTGTTGGCGTTGCCGGCCAGACCGGCCTGGATGGCGCAGGCCGCATCCCGGTCCTCCTTCAGGCCGGTGTCCTTGACGAAGCCGGCATCCCGCTTGGCCTCTTCCATATCCACCGGCTCGTCGCCGTCCTGCCGGTTGCTCATGCGGTAGATCACCCATTGTGTCTTCGACGGCGTGATGGGTTCCAGGATGATCATCAGCGAATGGTTGGACAGCACCGTGACGTGGGTGTTGGGAAAGAGCTGGTAGACGTCGGTGACCATGCCGTCGAGACGGCGCTCGTCACGGGGGAGGTTGCGCAGCTTTTCGATACGCCGGAAGGGGAAAACGATGCGGGAATTGGGACCGTAGGTTTCGACAATGTTCAGGTTGTCGAAGCCGTAGGGATAGAAGGTGCGATTGTGCAAGGACTTGATGTGGTAGCCCTCCATGGAGGTTTCGCCGATCAGCTTCCAATTGGCTTCATCGGTGAACTCGCTCGAATCGAAAACGACCTGCCCGGGGGCAATGAGTTCGGGCATGTGATCCAGCGCGCCCGTCGAGATGGGTTCGTCTTGCGTGACGAACACCAGCCCGCCCTTTTCCTCCGCCTTAACCGGCACAAGCCCGTGCGCTTCGTGATCGAGGCCGGGAAAGGCCTCTTCGTCGGGGACATGTTTGAGGCGGCCATCCAAACCGTAGGTCCAGGCATGGTAGGGACAGACGAACGCGCGCGAGCAGCCGCTACCCTCGGCCACCGACATGCCGCGGTGGCGGCAGGCGTTGCGGAATGCACGGACCACGCCGTCGTCGCCCCGCACCACGAGAAGCGGCGTACCCGCAGCGGTGCGGGCGACATAGGAGCCGTTTTCCGGCAGTGCCGCGGACGGGCAAAAGGCCACCGGCAGGCGCCGCATGAGGTCCAGTTCGGCGGCGAAGCGCTCAGGGGAGCAGTAATTTTCCGTGGGCTCCCGCCAAACCTCGTCGCCGAGGTCCGTCGTCTTGCCATCGATGTGGTTGAAAATTCGCTCGACGACCTCCGCGTCGCTCAACAAAACGGTCATAAGCCTACTCTTTAAAGTCATTCCAACATTGATGACCTTATTCAGGTGCACCGCCGTTGTCTATCCGGGCTGCGGCGAATTCCGATCCCCAGGAGAGGCCATTGGCGAATTGGGCAAGAATCCGTTTGCTGGCCTATTGACAAATTTGGGAATTGTTTTCGGCGCTTTTATTTGTCCCCGGTCACGTCGGTCAATCGAGCCCCGGCCCAGTCGGTAAGTCCGTAGGCAGCTAATATGTTCGCCAACCTACCGGACTTTCGAAGTTCACGAATTCCGGCTGTCATCATGTCCGCGTATTCTTGTGCCATCGGATTGTTTTTTGAAAAGCTGGGATAGACGTAGGCGGTCGGGAAATAGGGCGCGTGCGTGACTTCGAGCTCTTCCGATAGACCAAACTTTTTAATACGGAATTCAAGGGGGATGATGCCCGTTAGATAAACGTCGCCCCTTCCTCGGGACAGCAACGTCAATGCTCTTTTTCCAATGTCGCTACCGTGCAGTAATATTACGTCACCGGACTTCGTGCCGGCCTGAATGTAATCCTCAAACTCCTGAGAAAAATCCGTACCGGCAGCCACCAGGAGCTTTACGCGCTTCAAATCGTCCAAACGACGAAACACGAAGTCAAAATTCTTCCGCGTCGCCGTCCCCCATCTGACCGCTACAATGGCTTCATCGGCCGGGACCACGGACGCCAACGCCTTCTGGTTTGTCGACCACACCGTGGTGACATTGCTGAAATCGCTGTCCAGCGCCGTGAATTTTCGTTTACTGGGCACCAGCACATCCAGGTACGTCATGCCGTTCATTTCGGCGACAGCTTTGAAGATATCAACGACCACGCCGTGCTGGCCGTCCTTGTCGAAATCGCAGGTAAACGGGCAGAACGGGTTCATTCTTCCGTAGCGCAACTCGCCCGACTCCACACGCAGCGGAATGATGCTCAGGATTGCAATTATTCCCGCTAAGGCCGCGGTCAATCTGATGTTTCCGGCAGGCATCGGCAATCCCTTTTGACAAGCATGTGACCGCGGCCCGCCGAATGATCGTCGGGCGCACATGTAAATTCAAACCAGATTCCACCAAACACCAGGCGACAGGGTCTTGTGCGATATACGATGCTATCCTGCATTCAATCTCGGCCCGGATACGCCGAAACAATATTATTGCCGGTCAAAATTCCAAATCACAAGCAATCCGCATGTCCGGTGGAAGCGTCCTCAGGTGTATTCGACGGAAGCGCTGCGATCAGTTGATCAATCCGCCGCCAGTGGGAGCGTCAGGATAAACCTCGCGCCCGTATTCGCTTCCGGTACCAGCCTGAGATCGCCATTGAATATCTTGGCAAGTTCGCGGCCGATCGAGAGCCCCAGGCCCGAGCCCGGTCGATCGCTGGCCGAGGCTTCGAGGCGGGTAAATTTGCCGAAGATGCGCTCGCCCTCGCTGGCCGGAACGCCCGGACCGTTATCCGTAAACTCGACGACGAACTGGCCGTCCGCGACCCGGCTGGCAATGTCGACTTTGGGCTCGTCCGAAGAATTGTACTTGATGGCGTTGCTGAGGATGTTGATGAAGATCTGACAAAGCCGGTCGGGATCGACCTCGACCCTGGCTTTCGTGCCGTTGACCGGTCCGTTGATTTCCACGCCGTAATGACGGGCCAGACCCTGGCAGGTGTTGATGCCGCGTTCCAGCACCTCGTCGGCATCGACAGTCTCGATGTTGAGGGTCAGCTCGCCGCGCTCCAGCCGGTTGGCTTCGAGGATTTCATCGAGCAGACGGGTCAGGCGTTCGCTCTCGGCGTGGATGATCCCGAGGTAGCGCTGCGATTGCTCCTGGCTGAGATCCTTCGTCGCCGTCAGAATATCGGTGAAGGAGCGGATGGACGTCATCGGCGTGCGCATCTCGTGGCTCACCTGACTGAGGAAATCGTCCTTCTGCTGGTCGATTTCCTGCAGGAGCTGGTTGGCATTGCGCAATTGGCTGGCGGTTTGCTCCAGTTCCACCGATTTCTGCTCAAGCTGACGGCTGTACTCGATGACCTGTTGGGTTTCGTCGACAATTTTCATGACTTCGTCGAAACTGATGCGCTCGCCTGTCACGACCCGGGATATCAAGGCCCGGGCCGAGGCGGCGCCGACGTTGCCGGCGAAGCGGCGCTCCAGTTTGGCGATCAGGTTGGTATCGGAGACCGATGTCGCCACGCTGCCGTCCGCCGTCATGGCGGCAAAAAACTGGGCCGCCTCGTCGCGGCCCAACACCCTCGAGGCCAGGGAATAGAGATCGCTGGTGGTCGCCGAACGCTCGATAAACTGATCCTCGGTGCCGGTGTGCCGCTTGAAGACGTCGACGAACAGGGTGGCCTGCAGCCGTTCCAGCGGTTTGCCGTCGCGAAGCAGCGAGCCTGCGACAAACATGAGGGTGTTGAGCCCCAGGCTCCAGGCCACGGCGTGCACCAGCGGATCGGCGCCTTCCAGACCCAGCAGGGCCTCGGGCCGCAGCCAGCCGATATTCCAGGGCCCGTGGGTGACGAACGAACCTGCCAGGTTCGCGGTGCCGGCGAAGCTGGGCAGGAAGAGCGTATAGGCCCAGACGGCGAACCCGGACAACAAGCCCAGGATTGCGCCGAGCGAGTTGGCGTTGCGCCAAAACAGGCCGCCGATGACGCTCGGCAGGAACTGGGCGACGCCGGCGAAGGCGATCAGGCCGATGGAAGCCAGTGCCTCGCCTTCGTGGCTGAAAAGATAGTAGAGAAAACCCAGCCCCAGGATCAGGCAGATGCTGAAACGGCGGCTCAACAGGATCAGCCGTTTGACCTCGCCGCTGGCGTCCATGGCGAGCCAGGGCATCCTGAGGGCGATGGGCATGACGATGTGGTTGGACACCATGGTGGAAAGCGCGATCGAGGCGACGACGACCATGGACGTCGCCGATGAAAACCCGCCGATAAAGACCAGAAGGGCCAAACTGCCCTGCCCCTGATCCAGCGGCAATGTCAGAACGAACATGTCGGGATTGGCGTTTTCCGGCAGATACGCCAGACCGGCGGCGGCAATTGGCAACACGAAGAGGCTGATCAGAAAGAGATAGAGCGGAAACATCCAGGCGGCGGTCTTGATCTGCCTATCGTCGGAATTCTCCACCACGGTGACATGGAACTGCCGCGGCAGGCAGATGATGGCCGTCGCGGCGAGGAACGTGAGCGTTATCCAGCGTTCGTCGAAAACGTCCTTCGCATTCATAACTGCCGTGATGCGGGGGCTGGAAAGCAATTCGCCCGGGCCTCCCGCGATGGCGTAGACGACATAGAGACCGACGGCAACAAGCGCGATCAGCTTGACGATGGCCTCAACGGCAATGGCGGCAATTACGCCGTGGTGGCGTTCGTTGGCGTCGACGTTGCGGGTGCCGAACAGGATGGTGAAGATCGCCATGCCGGTGGCAATCCAGAAGGCCGTCCGGATGCGCACGTCGAGATTGGCCGGCGTCGTCGCGAAGGTATCGGAAATACCGGTGATGACTTCGAGGCTCGACGTCACGGCCTTCAATTGCAGGGCGATGTAGGGTGTCGTGCCGATCACCGCGATCAGGGTCGCCAGCACAGCGAGTGTCGTGCTTTTGCCGTAGCGCGACGAGATCAGGTCGGCGATGGAGGTGATGCGCTGATCACGGCCGATGCGCACGAGCTTGCGCAGCAGCCACCACCAGCCGACGAACACCATGGTTGGGCCGAGGTAGATGGCGACAAATTCAAGGCCGTTGCGGGCCGCCGAACCGACGGCGCCGTAAAACGTCCAGGACGTGCAGTAGATCGAGATGGACAGCGTATAGACAAGGGGCGACTGCAACAGCCCGGCGGTGCCCGATTTCGCCGCCCGGTCGCTGGCGAAGGCGATCAGAAACAGAAACGCGACGTAGGCGAGCGAAGTAAAAAGAACGAGCTGCGACGAGAGCATTATCGGGTCGGGTCGATGGCCGGCGGCTCGAGGGATGAAGCGGGCGAGTTTTCACCGCTCTCCGGCGCGTCGATGAATCGGCCGAGATACCAGGTCACCAGAATAAGCGCCAACCAGGTGCCGAATATAAACACCACGACGACGGGGATATCGCCGATCAGTCCAGCGCCGTTGAAGATAAGGATGATGGGCGGCATCATCAGCAGCACCGCCAGCACCGTGACGATGGCCTGCACGTCGTTCAGCTTCTTGCGCAGTCCGTTCATTGCGTTCAGCCGGCAACCGCGGACAGCTTGTTGATCTGTTCGACGAGATCCTGATTGGAGAACGGTTTGGTGATGAAGGCATTGGCCCCGAGATCGAGTGCCGTTTGGCGGTCCTTCTCCTGGCCCTTGGCCGTCAGGACCACGACGGGCAACGAGGCGAGACGGCTGTCGGCCCGCACCGTCTTGAGGATTTCGTAACCGTTCCGGCCCGGCAGCATGACGTCCAGCACCAGCAGGCCCGGCCGGGCCTGTTGCAGAACGCGCAACGCGGTATCGCCATTGGCAACCGCACTGACCGTGTAGCCTTCCCTCTCCAACAGGAAAGTCAGCGATTCCACGATGTTGGGTTCGTCTTCAGCGATCAGGACGCTGATACCCTTGCCGGTCTCTCCCGCTTCACTCACCAATCCAGGCCCGTTTTTCAAAACCTAAAGACAAAATACGGTCGCCGGCCCCCACAGCGGCGCAATGTTAGTGGAACTGCCATGATATAGCCAAGGGATTCAATTGGCGCCGCTTTGCAGGATCGGATCCTCCTGCCGGTATTGGCATTCCTCCCTCGGGCAGAGCCGGCAGTTGGAGCCTACTGGCGTGACATTGTCCGCCAGCGAAAGATCGAGACCGTCGGAGTAGACCACGTCCTCGGCGTGCAGCACGTCGTAGGCAATTAGGATGGAGTGCATGAATTCGGGCTCATGGAAGGTGAGCGAGCGCTTGCCGATGCTGCGGGCGACGAAGATGAAACGGCTCTGGTCGGGGAACTGGACGATCTGCCGGACCGTTCGGCCCGGCGTCTGGAAGGCGCTGTAGATGGCCCACAGCGGGCAGGCGCTGCCATGGCGCGGCAGCGGCAGGTGCGGCAGGGGAAAGCGCTTGGTCGTCACACCCGAGGGATCCGTCTGCATCAGGGCGAAGGGCACCGCATCGTCGCCCGGCCGGTGCAGCGCCACCAAGCGCTGGCAAACCTGTTCGTAAGACGCCGAGTACTGCTGGCAAAGGGCGTCGACATCGAAGCGGACATCGCGCGCCGTCGCGAGAAAATCGTCGTACGGCATCAACATGGCGCTGGCGGTGTAGGCCGAGAGCGCATGGCTGGCCCGCTCCCGGGCGGCCTCCGTCGTCAGGACGGCTTCCTTGTCCAGCATGGCTGCGATTTTCCCGCCGAGACTGATTTCGGCGATGAGGCGGGCGACCAGGAACCGGCGATTGGCCGGGGCGGCGGTGCTGAGCAGGATCAGTGTCCGGCTTTCCGGGTTCCAGGCCGACAATTTTCCCAGACGGTCGACATGCGCGGGCAGCGCCGGCTCGCGTTCAATGCGCACGCCCAGCTCCCCCATCGCGAAGTCCGTCAGCTTGCCCTCCTGCAAGGGTCCGCCGGCGGTAATCCTTTCCCTCAGGTTATGCGCTGCCGCCTCCAATTCGCTGAAATGATTATGGCGGGCGGAGAACAGATCCTCCACTTCCGCCGCCGGCGTTTCCGAGCGGGTACCGACGTTGGCGGCGTCGAAATAGGCGTTCAGCGAGGTGCTGACCTCGGACAGTTTGGCGCTCTCACTGGAAAGGATGTGGTGAAAACGAGCGGCCTGCTCGGGTTCAATTTCCTGGCCCTGGTCGAGGATCTCCGAAGTCGAGCGGATCGCCGTGACGTGGCTGAGCATGGCGTGAATACTGTCGGCCAGGAAAGGATCTTGATTGATCCGGTCCGTCAGCGCCATGACCGAGCGCGACTGATCGAGATAGGCGCGATAGAGCGTCACCAAGGCCCGCGCCCATACCGGATTCTTGCCGGCCAGTTCGCCGGCGCCCCGGTTGTCGAGACCCAGCGAGCGCAGCAACGGATCGGCGATTAGTTCCTCCAGATGCTCGACGACATGACGTTCGGCGTCGCCCGTCAGTTCCTCCAGCGGATACTCCAGTTTGTCGGCAATGCGGCGCAAAAGACTGCCGCCGATTTGGCGTTTGTCCTGCTCGATCAGATTCATATAGGAGGCCGAAATACCGATCTCGGCCGCCAGTTTGGCCTGGGTATAGCCGATCTCCTTGCGCCTCGTGCGGATCTTGTGACCCTGAGGGACGCGTGCCATGGGCAAGCTCCTGAAATCTCTGTGAATTTCCGCCATGAGGAGAAATATTCACAAACGTGTCGACAATTGATTCAACTAATTTACAAATTTTTTGTTTATTTTCAAGTCACTATTGAATTAGTGACATCCCATATTTACAGAGGTTCAGGACTGGAAGCGTGTTTTGATCATTCGCCGGCTTCGGGGCGAAGAACGGTCCAGAGAGAAAATCTGATGGGAGACTTCAATATGAACAAGCAACTAATCAATCGTCGCTCAGTGTTGAAAGGCGGCGCCGCGACGGGTTTGGCTCTCGCCATGCCGACCTTCTTTACCAGCAGCGCCTCGGCTGCCGGTTTCACCAATGCGCCCACGGGAAGCTCGGTAACGCTGGGCTTCAACGTGCCGCAGACCGGCGCCTACGCCGATGAGGGTGCGGATGAGCTGCGCGCTTACAAGCTGGCCGTCAAGCACATCAACGGCGGCGGCGACGGCGGTATGCTCAACACCATGAAGCCGCTTTCGCTGAAGGGCGACGGCATTCTCGGCAAGAAGGTCGAATTCGTGACCGGCGACACCCAGACCAAGTCGGACGCCGCGCGGGCCTCGGCCAAGCGCATGATCGAAAAGGACGGTGCGCTGATGGTCACCGGCGGTTCCTCCTCCGGCGTCGCCATCGCCGTCCAGGGCCTCTGCCAGGAAGCCGGCGTCATCTTTATGGCCGGCCTCACGCACTCCAACGACACCACGGGCAAGGACAAGAAGCGCAACGGCTTCCGTCACTTCTTTAACGCCTACATGTCGGGTGCCGCTCTGGCGCCGGTGCTTGAAAAGAACTACGGCAAGGACCGCAACGCCTACCACCTCACGGCCGACTATACCTGGGGCTGGACGCAGGAAGAATCGATCAAGAATTCCACCGAGGCCCTCGGCTGGAATACCGTCAACGCCGTCCGCACTCCGCTGGGCGCCGGCGACTTCTCGCAGTACATCACGCCGGTCCTGAACTCCGGCGCCGACGTGTTGATCCTGAACCACTACGGCAAGGACATGATCAACTCCCTGACCCAGGCCGTTCAGTTCGGTCTCCGGGACAAGGTCGTCAACGGCAAGGACTTCACCATCGTCGTGCCGCTGTATTCACGCCTGATGGCCCAAGGTGCCGGCAAGAACGTGAAGGGCATCTTCGGTTCCACCAACTGGCACTGGTCGTTGCAGGACGACGGCTCCAAGGCGTTCGTCAAGTCCTTCGGCCAGGAATACGGCTTCCCGCCCAGCCAGGCCGCGCATACCTGCTACGTGCAGACCCTGCTGTACGCCGATGCCTGCCAACGCGCCGGTACCTTCAACCCGTGCGGCGTCGTCGAAGCGCTCGAAGGCCACAACTTCGACGGTATGGGCAACGGCCCGACGCTGTATCGCGCTGACGATCACCAGTGCTTCAAGGACGTGCTGGTCGTGAAGGGGAACGAGAACCCGACCTCTCAGTTCGACATTCTCGAAGTCGTCGAAGTCACGCCCCGGGCCCAGGTCGAATACAAGCCGGAAATCTTCGGCGGTGACCTCGGTACCTGCAACGTCGGCTAACGACACAGCAGGGGAAATCCCGGCCGCCCACTGTTCCCTCGGGCGGCCGGGTTCCTTGCTTTTTCATCACTCACATATGCAAAAACCATAGGGGCGGGCTGTGGACGTTATTCTGCTGCAACTGCTGAATGGGCTGGACAAGGGCGGCGCGTACGCCCTGATCGCACTTGGCCTAACACTGACCTTCGGCACACTGGGCATCGTCAACTTCGCCCACGGCGCCCTGTTCATGCTGGGCGCGTTCTGCGCCGTCACGCTCAAGTCCCTCTTGAGCCTGGAGATGGTCGCGCTTGATCCGACCAAGAAGACGGCCTGGGGCACGCCGCTGGAGATCAGGACACCTTACGTCGAGGCCTGGTTCGGCGATTTCGGCGCGGTGTTGCTGCAGTACTCCGTCCCCGTTTCCATTCTTCTCGCGATCCCCGTCATGCTGATTATCGGCGTCGCGGTGGAGCGCGGCCTGATCAAGCACTTCTACAAACGCCCCCATGCGGATCAGATCCTGGTGACGTTCGGCCTGGCCATCGTCATGCAGGAGATCATCAAAAGCTTCTTCGGCGCAAATCCCATTCCGCAACCGGCGCCCGGCGTATTGGCGGGTTCGGCCGACATCGGCTACTGGCTCGGCATGAACGCCGGTTCCGTGGTCTACCCCTGGTGGCGCATGGTCTACCTCGCCTTTTCGCTGGTCACCATCGGCGCGGTGTTCTCGTTCCTGCGCTTCACCACCTTCGGCATGGTCGTGCGCGCCGGCATGGCGGACCGCGAAACCGTCGGCTTGATGGGCATCGACATCGACCGGCGCTTCACCATCGTGTTCGGTCTGGCGGCCATCGTGGCCGGTCTGGCGGGCGTCATGTACACGCCGATCCTGTCGCCCGATTACCACATGGGAATGGACTTCCTCGTGCTCTCGTTCGTCGTCGTCGTGGTCGGCGGCATGGGCAGCCTGGGCGGCGCCGTGGCAGCTGGATTCCTGTTGGGCATCCTGCAGTCGTTCGCCTCGCTGAACGAGGTCAAGAACATCATCCCCGGTATCGACCAGATCATCATCTACCTGGTTGCGGTGGTGACGTTGCTGGTTCGTCCCCGCGGGCTGATGGGCCGCAAAGGCGTGATGGAGAGCTAAGCCATGTTGAGCAAAATCGTCAACAAACGGGACTTGCCGCTGCTGCTGGGCTTCACCGCCGTGGTTCTTTTCGCGCCGCTGATCATGTCGCCGCTGGGCGCGGGGTATCCCGACCTCCTGCAGAAGTTCGCCGTCTTCGGCATCTTCGCCATCGGCTTCAACATCCTCTTTGGCCTTACCGGCTACCTCTCGTTCGGCCACGCGGCCTTCCTCGGCGTCGGCTCCTACACGGCGGTGTGGTGTTTCAAGCTGCTGACCATGAATGTCGTGCCGGCGATCGTCTTCTCGACCGTCCTGGGAGGCATCTTCGCCCTGCTGATCGGCGTCGTCAGCCTGCGCCGCAGCGGCATCTACTTCTCCATCCTCACCCTGGCGTTCGCCCAGATGGCCTACAACATGGCCTATTCGGTGCTGACGCCCATCACCAACGGCGAAACCGGCCTGCAGTTGACGCTGAAGGACCCGCGCGTTCTCGACGACATGTTCCGCGAGGTGTCACGGACCGGCCTGCCTTCGACCGATTTCTTCGGCCTCTCGATGTCCGGCTTTTCCGGATTTTACTTCTGCGCCATCGTCCTGATTGTCGCGTTCTACGTCGCCATGCGCATCTTTCGTTCACCCTTCGGCGTCATGCTGCGCGCGGTAAAATCCAACCAGAACCGCATGAGCTACACCGGCCTCAACACCCGGCCCTATACCCTTGCGGCCTTTGTCATCTCGGGCATGTACGCCGGACTGGCCGGCGGCTTGTTGGCCGTAACCGATCCCCTCGCCGGAGCGGAGCGCATGCAGTGGACAGCCAGCGGCGAGGTCGTGCTGATGACCATCCTGGGCGGCGCCGGCACGTTGATCGGCCCGGTCATCGGCGCCGTAACCATCAAGTACTTTGAGAATATCTTCTCATCCATCAATGAGAACATCCTCAACAATATCTACAGCTTCCTGCCCGAATCGCTGCAACACGCCATGACCACGGTGTCCGGCCTGTTCGTCGGTGAGGGCTGGCACCTGACGCTGGGCGTTCTCTTCATGGTGATCGTGATCTTCCTGCCGGGCGGCCTGATGGAGGGCGTGAGCCGCATCGCCAACATCTTCCGCCGGCGCGGCGACGGTGGCGGCGGCGAAGCCCGGGATGTGGCGCATTTCGCCACACCTGCGGAATAGGGGCCGAACCATGGGTATTCTCCAAGTCAGCAACATCAACAAGCACTTCGGCGGCCTCGCGGCCCTTCAGGACGTCAACCTCGACATCGAGGAAAGCACCGTCCACGCCATCATCGGACCGAACGGGGCCGGCAAGTCGACACTGCTCAATTGCTTCGTCGGCCGCCTCAAGCCGGATACCGGTAGCGTCACCTTCGACGGAACGTCGCTGTTGGGCATCTCGCCGCACGAGATCAACCAGGCCGGCGTTAGCCGCGTCTTTCAGACGCCGGAAATCTTCGGTGAACTCACGCTGCTGGAAAACGTCCTGATCCCGGCCTTCGCCAAGCGGGACGGCGCGTTTACGCTGAACGCCTGGCCGGACCTCCGGGGCGAGCGGGACATTATTGACAAGGCAACCTCCATGCTCAGCGACCTCGGCCTCGGCGACAAACTCGGGACCATGGCGGACACCTTGTCGCGCGGCGACAAGCGGCGGCTGGAACTGGCCATGTGCCTGGTCCAGGACCCCAAACTCCTGCTGCTCGACGAACCGACCGCCGGCATGGCGCGGGCCGACACCAACGCCACCGTCGATCTCCTTAAAAGCATCGCCAAACGCGGCATCACAATGGTGGTGATCGAGCACGACATGCACGTCGTGTTTTCGCTGGCCGAGAAGATCACCGTTCTGGCGCAGGGCACGCCCATCGCCGAGGGCAAACCGGAAGACATTCGCGGCAATCCCAAAGTGCAGGAAGCTTACCTCGGAGGCGCACACCTATGACGGCATCCAATGTGACTACGCTCCACACCGACGCCGCCAACGATCCCGGATCGCTGCTGGGCGAGAAGCAGTTCGAAGGCCGCGCGCCGGGCGTCCCGCCCGTTCAGGCCAAGGGCGCCCAACCCGCCTTCCTCTCGGTCTGGGATATCCACGCCTACTACGGCGAAAGCTTCATCGTCCAAGGCGTCAGCTTCGACGTCCGCGAAGGTGAGATCGTCGCCCTCTTGGGCCGTAACGGCGCCGGCAAGACCTCGACACTCAGGGCCATTGCGCGACTCGACGATCCGGCGCTGAAGCACGGCGAAGTCTGGCTCGATCACAAGCCCCTGCACGACATGAAGGTGCACCAGGCCGCCTCGAACGGCGTCGGTCTGGTACCCGAGGACCGCCGCATCATTCCCGGCCTGACGGTAGAGGAAAACCTCGATATCGCCCAGATCGCGCCGCCCAAGGGCTGGTCGAAGGAGCGTCTCTTTGAACTCTTCCCGCGTCTAGCCGAACGCCGCAGCCAGGAGGGCACGACCCTTTCGGGCGGCGAACAGCAGATGCTGGCATTGGCGCGGGCGCTGGCGCGTGACGTCAAGCTGTTGCTGCTGGACGAGCCCTACGAAGGCCTCGCCCCGGTGATCGTGCAGGAAATCGAAAAGACGCTGGAGGAGATCAAGGAGCACGGCATGACGACGATCATTGTCGAGCAGAACGCCATCGCCGCCCTGCACCTCGCCGACCGGGCCATCATCCTCGACATGGGCCAGGTGGTGTTCGACGGCAGCGCCCAGGAGGTCCTGGACGACGATGAACTAAGGCAACGCTATCTGGCGATCTGACGAACGATTTCGCGCAAAGACCACGGCCAACGTATGATCTGGTGACGTTCACCGAATCGATACAAACGTTGGAGCGGCATCATGAATATTGATCAAGTCTCAATCGGCGAAAACCCGCCGTATGACGTCAACGTCATCATCGAGATCCCCATCGGCGGCAATCCGGTCAAGTATGAGCTCGACAAGAAATCGGGCGCCATGTACGTCGACCGCTTCCTCCACACCGCCATGTACTACCCCTGCAATTACGGCTTCATCCCCCATACGTTGTCGGACGACGGCGATCCCACGGATGCCGCCGTCTTGGGCCAGATACCGGTCATTCCCGGCGTCATCATCCGGTCCCGGCCCATCGGCGTCCTGATGATGGAGGACGAGAGCGGCATCGACGAAAAGATCCTCTGTGTGCCCGTCGACGAGCTCCACCCATTCTACGGCGACGTCGGTTCCTACCGCGACATTCGCCCGGTCATGCTGGAACAGATCACCCACTTCTTCGAACATTACAAGGACCTCGAGCCGGGCAAGTGGGTGAAGGTGAAGCGCTGGGGCGAACCCGAAGAAGCCATCGAACTCATTCGCGCCGCCATTGAGAGGGCGGCAAAGGCAAACTAACCCCTTACCCCCACCAACCCTCGGAGATCAATCCAATGAGCGAAGAACGCGTCTTTCCGGTTCCCCCCCACGTTGCCGGTGCCGCCCGCTGCAACAACGACCAGTACCAGGACATGTACCGGCGCTCCATCGAAGATAACGAGGGTTTCTGGCGCGAACAGGGCCAACGTATCGACTGGATCAAGCCCTACACCAAGATCAGCGACGTCAATTGGAAAATCCCCGACGTCTCCATCAAGTGGTATGAGGACGGCACGCTCAACGCCTCCTACAACTGCATCGACCGCCATCTGGAAAGCCGCGGCGACAAGCCCGCTCTGATCTGGGAGCCCGACGACCCGGAGGCCGAGACGCGAACCGTCACCTATCGCGAACTACACGGCCACGTCTGTCGGCTGGCCAATGCCATGAAGGACCTCGGCGTCGAAAAAGGCGATGTGGTGACGATCTACATGCCCATGGTGCCGGAGGCGCTCTTTGCCATGCAGGCCTGCAACCGCATCGGCGCCATCCATTCCGTCGTCTTCGGCGGCTTTTCGCCGGACGCGCTGGCCGTACGCATCAACGACTGCGAATCCAAATTCCTGATCACCGCCGACGAGGGCCGGCGCGGCAAGAAGCCCATCCCCTTGAAGACCAACGCCGATGCCGCAGCGGAGAGCTGTCCCGGTCTCAAGAACATGATCGTCGTGCAGGCCACCGGCGGCGACGTGCCGATGACGCAAGGCCGCGACGTCTGGTACCACGACATTGTCGAGGGCGCATCGGACGACTGCCCGCCGGAAGAAATGAACGCCGAGGATCCGTTGTTCATCCTCTATACCTCAGGCTCCACCGGCACGCCCAAGGGCGCCATGCACGCCACGGGCGGCTATTGCGTCTATACCGCCCTCACCTTCCCCTACGTCTTCGATTACCGCGACGACGAGGTCTTCTGGTGCACCGCCGACATCGGCTGGATAACCGGCCACTCTTACGTCTGCTACGGCCCCATGCTGAACGGGGCGACGCAGGTGATCTTCGAAGGCGTGCCCAACTATCCCGATGCCTCGCGCTTCTGGCAGGTTTGCGACAAGCACAATGTCAGCACCATCTACACCGCGCCGACGGCCATCCGCGCTCTGATGGGGGCGGGTGATGAGTTCGTCACCAAGACCAGCCGCAAGAGCCTGCGCCTGTTGGGTACGGTGGGCGAACCCATCAATCCCGAAGCCTGGAACTGGTACTACAACGTCGTGGGCGAGGGGCGCTGTCCCATCGTCGATACCTGGTGGCAGACCGAAACCGGCGGCATCATGATCGCCCCCCTGCCCGGCGCCACCGACCTCAAGCCCGGTTCGGCCACCCGTCCCCTGTTCGGCGTCGAGCCGCAATTGCTGGACCCCGAGGGCAACGCGATCGAAGGCGAGGGCGAAGGCGCGCTGGTCATCACCCGCTCCTGGCCCGGGCAGATCCGCACCGTTTACAAGAACCACGAACGGTTCATGGATACCTACTTCTCGACCTTCAAGGGCAAGTACTTCACCTCCGACGGCTGCCGCCGCGACGCCGACGGCTATTATTGGATCACCGGCCGGGTCGACGACGTGCTCAACGTCTCCGGCCACCGCATGGGCACGGCGGAAGTGGAAAGCGCGCTGGTGGCGCACCCGGACGTGGCGGAGGCCGCCGTGGTGGGCTATCCCCACGACATCAAGGGCCAGGGCATCTACTGCTACGTCACCCTCAACGCCGGCATCGACGGCACCGACGACAAGAAGGCCGAAATGGTCAAACAGGTGCGCAAGGAAATCGGGCCGGTGGCGACACCCGACCTGATCCAGTGGGCGCCGGGCTTGCCGAAGACGCGGTCGGGCAAGATCATGCGACGCATTCTGCGAAAAATCGCCGAGAACGACTACGGCAGCCTGGGCGACACCTCCACCCTGGCCGAACCCGCCGTCGTCGACGATCTGATCGAGAACCGCCAGAACCTGTGACGAATTGAGATGAAATGACTCCCCCTTCCGTCCGGGATCGATAGTATTCGGAAACCATTGGTTCGATCCCGAATGGAAGGCCGTCATGCCCAGCCCGGAAACCACCGACACCGTCATCCTCGCCTGCCACTACCAGAACGAAAACTGCCATCCCGACGGCAAGATCAAACTGGGGATCTCGGCCGACAGCACCTGGCGGGAGGAACGGCTGGCCAATGCCAAACGCCTGTTCGAAGGCGCGCGCCGGGCGGGCACGCCGATTATCCACATCCGTCTCGCCGTCGATCCCGAGTACCGCGGCCTGGTGGTCAACACGCCGATCATTCGCCAGTGGACGGAACTCGGCGCCTGGCGCGAGGGCAGCTGGGGCGTCGAGTTCATCGAGGGCTTGGAGCCCACCGCCGACGAAATCGTCATTACCCACACCCGCAACAGCGCCTTCCACAACACCACGCTGGAGGAAGTGCTGTTCTCAATGAACGCGCGCGATCTCATCTGCTGCGGCGTCTCTACGGCCTATGTGGTGGAGAACACCGTGCGCCAGGCGACCGACATCGGCTACGAGGTGACCGTTGCAGCCGACGCCTGCTCCACCGCCACACAGGCCCAACACGAGGCGTCCCTCGCCGCCATGACGGTGCTCGCGGAGATCAAGACGGTGGACGAGGTGTTGGCTGGCCTTTAGGACGACGGCGTCAGATAAGGTGAGCCTTCCGGCAGACAGGTTTCGGCTACCTCAACGCTGATTTCCCCCAACAGCAGGAACGAGAGCGTCTTACCGTGGCCGTCAATGCCGAGACTGGCGTTGACGCCGCCCTCCAGTACGTCGTCGATGACGAAGTTGAGGGCGCCGAGGTTGGGCAGTTCGTAGCGCGTCGCCTTGGTGGCGCCCTTGTGGCGGAAAACCTCCAGCACCCGCTCCTCCGTCACCTGCTCCACCAGATGCGCATAAGTTTCGGGTCGGTAGGTGATGACGCTGATGTTGGAACGGTTGCCCTTGTCGCCGGCGCGGCCATGGGCGACGGCGTGGAGCGGGACGGCGAGCATGGTCATGCCGGCACCTCCTCGGCCCGGACGTGGGGCTCCACCATGTCGCGGTCGATCAGAATGGAAGCCGTGCTCACCTGTTCGCCGACCCATTGCCGCACGCCGGCCCCTGCGGCGGGACCTGAGCAATAGAGGCTGAGCACTTCGTCAGATATCCTTTGCGCCACTTCCCGGTCGCGGCTGCGCACGGCGGCGCGGACGCGGTATTCACCGTCCTTTGGCAGGTCCCGCCCCGCCCGGCGGCTGCCCATGTCGTTGTCGTGCACGCCACCTGCGCCATGGATGTCGACCCGCAAGGCTTCCTGGACGCCGAGAATCTGGCAGCGCCGCCGCACCACTTCGGCCGCCAACTCGGCGCGCGCCAGGGCATTGGGTCCGGCGTAGGTGATCTCCCCCTCCCCCAGCCAGCCGCCGTCGACGCTGACGGTCGCCTTCAGGGTGGGCGGCGGCGGGCGGCCCTGGGCCCCGGTCACGCGCACCCAGTTCGGCGCGATCTCCTCGACCCGGACCTCGCCGAGGTCGAGCGTGACGTCGGGCGTGAGATACGCCGCCGGGTCGTGAATCTCGTATAGCACCTGCTCGATCACCGTGGCGCGGGAAACCAGGCCGCCGGTGTCGGCGGCCTTGGTCACGACGATCTCGCCGGCCTCGTCGATTTCGGCGATGGGAAATCCCACCTCTGCAAGGTCCGGCACGTCCTTGAAGCCGGGGTCGGCGAAATAGGCCCCCGTCACCTGGGCGCCGCACTCCAGCAAATGCCCGGCCAGCGTCCCCTGGGCCAGCCGGTCCCAATCATCCCAGGCCCAGCCGTGGACATGCATCAGCGGCCCGAGCGTCAGTGCCGCATCGGTGGTCCGGCCCACCAGCACGACATCGGCGTCGAGCGCCAGGGCGTCGGCGATGGGCCGGGTGCCGAGATAGGCATTGGCGGCAACGATATCGCGATCCTGCAGGGACAGGCCCTCGACTGTCAGTTGCTCGCGGATGGTCTCAGCCGGGTGAACCGCCAGCAGGTCGTCACCCGCCACAACCGCGACGCGTAGGCCCTCGATACCCTGTTCGGCAGCGATGGCATGCACTCGCTTGGCCGCGCCCATCGGATTTGCCGCGCCCATGTTGGTGACGATGCGCACCTCATTGGCTTTGGCCTTGGCGAGGATGGGTTCGAGGTAATGGTCGAGATACGGCGAATAGCCGCCGTCCGGATCATGACCGCGCAGGCGCTGGGCGATGGCCAGGGTGCGTTCGGCCAGCACCTCGAAAATCAGAAACCGCTCGCCATCGCATCGGGCCAGAGTGTCGACCACCGGCCCGGCGGCGTCAAAACGATCTCCGGCGAAGCCCGCCCCGCAGCCGACGAATACCCTAGTCATGAACCGAACCCTCCCGCCTGTCACGGCCGTGGCTCAGCTTACACCGGTTGGGGCTATCTTATGTCCGATTTGGTGTTAGGGCTCCTAAATCAGCGTCAAGAGCAAGCGGCTCCACCCCCACCCTGTCCCTCCCCCCTCAAGGGGGAGGGAACTCGCATACCGACATTGGTCTCCAATCTGTATTCCTTCCCCCCTGGTGGGGGAAGGATAGGATGGGGGGGGCAGCAGTGGAATTGGCCTGGGGTCAGAGGCGGCGTTCGCTTTCGGCGTCGAACAGGGAGATGGTCGAGAGATCGACGTGGACCTTCAAGGGCTCGTCGAGGGCGACCCGAACCTTGGAAGAGAACCGCCCGCCGATCTCGCCGCCGCAGAAATCGAACAGGACGTGCTGGTCGAAACCGGTAGTTTCCATCAGTTTGGGTTTGAGGTCGAAGTCGACAGCCGCAGCGCCGTGATGGTCGGCGGTGTTGCCCGTGATGTACTCGGGACGGATGCCGAGAACGACCTGCCGGCCGTTGACCTGCGAGGCGTCGAAGGCGTAGTGGCTGACTGGGATGGCGACCTCGGCTTCTTCGTGCCGGGCGACGAACCGGCATTCGCCGTCGCGGTCGTTCAGCGTCCCCTTGATGAAGTTCATGGGCGGCGAGCCGATGAAGTCGGCGACGAAAATGCTGTTGGGCGTATCGTAAAGCTCCTGCGGGCCGCCCAGTTGTTCGATCACGCCATTGTTCATGACGGCGACCTTGGTCGCGAGACTCATGGCTTCCGTCTGGTCGTGGGTGACGTAGACGATGGTGGCGCCGAGGCGGTGGTGCAGTTGCTTGATTTCGCTGCGCATCTGGATGCGCAGCTTGGCGTCGAGGTTGGACAAAGGTTCATCGAACAGGAAAATGCGCGGCTTGCGCACCAGCGCCCGGCCCATGGCGACGCGCTGGCGCTGACCGCCGGACAACTGCGAGGGCTTGCGATCCAAAAGATGATCGATGCGCAACAGGCTGGCAACCCGGTCCAGGGCCTCCCGGCGCTCGGCCTGCGGCACCTTGCGGACCTTCATCCCGAAGGTGATGTTCTTTTCCACCGACATGGTCGGGTAAAGTGCATAGGACTGGAACACCATGGCGATATCGCGGTCCTTGGGCGGCACGTCGTTGACCGGCATGTCGTCGATCAGGATGTCGCCCGAGGTCAGATCCTCCAGGCCCGCGGTTATGTTCAGCAGGGTCGACTTGCCGCAGCCTGAAGGGCCGACCAGGACGAGGAATTCACCCTCGTCGATGCTCAGGTTGATGTCCTTGAGAACCTCAACCGCGCCGAAGTTTTTGTAGATGTTTCTCGCTTCAAGTACGGACATGGGAGATCAACCCTTAACGGACCCGGCGGCCAGGCCGCGAATGAAGTATTTGCCGGCGACGACGTAGACCAGCAGCGTCGGAATGGCGGCGATCATCGCCGAAGCCATGTCGACGTTGTATTCCTTCACGCCGGTGGTGGAGTTGACGATGTTGTTGAGCGCCACGGTGATGGGCTGATTGCCCCCCTGGCTGAAGGAAACGCCGAACAGGAAGTCGTTCCAGATATTGGTGAACTGCCAGATGACGGTGACGACGATGACCGGCGCAGACATCGGCAGAATGATCGACCAAAAGATCGTCAGGAACCCGGCGCCGTCGATTTTTGCGGCCTTCACCAGCTCGTCCGGCACCGTCACATAGTAATTACGGAAGAACAGCGTTGTGAAGCCGATGCCGTAAACCACATGCACCAGGATCAGGCCCGAAACGTTCCCGGCGATCCCGAGCTTTCCCAAGGTGATGGCCATGGGCAGCAGTACCGCCTGGAAGGGGATGAAGCAGCCGAACAACATCAATGCGAATATGATGTTCGAACCCTTGAACTGCCATTTTGACAGCGTATAGCCGTTGATTGCGCCGATGGCGGTCGAGAGGAACACGGCCGGCACGACGAGAACGACTGAGTTCCAGAAATAGGGTTTCAGGCCGACGCAGCTGACGCCCGCGCAGGCGCTGTCCCAGGCGACGGCCCAGGAATCGAACACCACTTCCTTGGGCAGGCCCAGCAAGGCGCCCTGGCGGATCTCCTGCAACGACTTCAGCGAGGTCACGATCATCACGAACAGCGGCAGCGTGTAATAAAGGACGAAAATGCCGAGGACGAGGAACAAAAGCCCGCGCAGCAGCGCCGGTGTCCAGCGCTTCCGTCCCGGATGAACCAATGCCGACTGCGCCTGACTAGTCATTTTTCTGTCGCAGCTCCGAATAGAGGTAGGGAACGATAAAGATGCACACCGTCATCAGCATGATGGTGGCGCTGGCGGAGGCCTGGCCCAATTGTCCCCGGCTGAAGGCCATGGCGTACATGAAGGTCGCCGGCATGTCGGTGGAGTAGCCGGGACCGCCGTTGGTCAGAGCAATCACCAAATCGAAACTTTTGATCGCCAGGTGAACCATGACGATGATGGCGCTGATGAAGACGGGCCTCAGGGACGGAATGATGATGCCGGTGTAGATGCGGATAGGACCGATGCCGTCCACCATGGCGGCCTTGATGATTTCCTGATTGACCGATCGGAGCCCGGCCAGGAACAGCGCCATAACGAAGCCCGACGACTGCCATACCCCGGCGATCACAATGGTGTAGATGGCCATCTCCGGATCGACCAGCCAACCAAATTTGAAATCCGTAAATCCCAGGTTCTGGACCACCCGTTCGATGCCGAGCCCCGGGTTCAATATCCACTTCCAGGCGGTGCCGGTGACGATGAAACTCAGCGCCATGGGGTAGAGGTAGGCTGTCCGGATGAAACCTTCGGCGCGGATCTTCTGGTCCAGCAGGATCGCCAGCAACAAGCCGACGACAAGGGCAATCAGGACAAATAGGAAGACGAAGATGCCGAGGTTTTCGATCGCCACCAGCCAGCGCGGCGTGACCCACAGTTTTTCGTACTGGATCATCCCGACCAGATCGTATTTGGGCAAGATGCGGGATTTGGTGAAGGACACGTACACGGTCCATCCGATGAAACCGTAGACGAAGAACAGGACCGCGGCGAACGACGGCGCGATGACGATCTTCGGCAGGTATTTGGCGAGTAATTTTCCCACGGCGTCAGTCGGCGGCACGCTTCCGCTCGATCTCTCCAAAACTCTTTAGTTATTGGTCCTGGTCCGGCGCCTGACGCCGGAAACGCGAAAATGCGACCCCGGTTCCGCCATAACAGGAAAGAACGGAACCGGGGTCGACTCGATATTACATCGAGTTTTTCACGCTTTGGGCAAGCGCTTTCGCGGCATCGGCCGAAGACATGTCGGAGTTGAAATGCTTCGTCACGACGTCGGTGATGGCGCCGGCCTGGGCGTTACGCATGGCCATGCCGTGGGCGTAGCTCGGCAGCAGGCCGCCGTTGCCGCTGGTGACGTCCATGTCGTAGGCGGAACGCCGGGCGCAGTAGTCGAACTCGTTCAACGGCACGTCGATCCGGGCGGGAATGGAGCCCTTCGCGAGGTTGAAAACCTTTTGGAAGTTCTTGCCCATGATCAGTTTGGCCAGCAGGTTCTGGCCGGCCACCTTGTCGCCGCCCTTAACGTCGAACATGGCGAAGCTGTCCACATTGTAGAGGTAGCCGTTGCTGGGCGTGGGCGCGCAAAGATAGTCCTTGCCGGGGATTTTGCCGGCATTGGTGAATTCGCCCTTGGCCCAGTCGCCCATGATCTGGAAGGCGGCTTCGCCGTTCATAACCATGGCCGTCGCCAGGTTCCAGTCGCGGCCCGAGAAGTTGGCGTCGACATAACCGCGCAGCTTGCGCATCTGGTCGAAGACCTTCTCCATCGTACTGCCGCCCAGGGTGGCAAGGTCGAGATCGACGAACGCCTTCTTGTAGAAGGCGTTGCCGCCGATACCCAAAGCGACCGCTTCAAACACCGTGGCGTCCTGCCAGGACTGGCCACCGTGGGCCAGCGGCGTGATGCCCATGGCTTTCAATTTGTCCGCAGCGGCGTTGAATTCGGCCCAAGTGGTGGGCATACGAACGCCGGCTTTGGCCAGCAGGGCGGGGTTGGCCCAGATCCAGTCGATGCGGTGCACGTTCACCGGCGCCGCGCAGTACTTGCCTTCGCACTTCATGTGGTTGGCGATCGGTGCGGGCAGGGAGGCATCCCATTTCTCCGCCGCCGCGACGGCGTTGATACCCACCGTCAAGGCGCCTTCCTCATGCCATTCCTGAATGGAGGGGCCCTTCATCTGGAACGCGGTTGGCGGGTTACCCGACAACACGCGCGCCTTCAAAGCCGTCCGGGCGGCGTCACCGCCGCCACCGGCCACCGGCATATCTGTCCAGGTGCCGCCGTTGGCCTTGAAATCATCAACCAGGACTTTGATGGCAGCCGCTTCGCCGCCCGACGTCCACCAGTGCAGTACCTCGACTTCCGGACCGGCTTTGGCCGAGGTGGCAAACGCCAATCCCGTCGCCAAGGCAACTGCCGTGAGTGTTTTGAATTTCATGATTTGTCCTCCCAGGTTCGGATTATTCGATAGGCGATATTCTGATTCTGATTAAGCAGCGACTTTGACGGATCGCCTCCACCAAGCACATAAAGCGAGTATAGGTTTCCCCCGACTTGGTCCGTCAACGGCGGATGGCGCCCTCACACCCGGGCCCGGCCAAATAGTCTTTGATTTTGTTACGTTGTGTTACAAAACCAGCGAAATCGGCGGCGGCGCTGTTATATCATCGCCCCATGGGAGATTTATTGCCTTGAGCCGCCACATCCTGATTGTCGACGACGACGAAGAAACCTTGGACCTCCTGAAGGCGTTTCTGTCGCGGGAAGGCTATCAGGTGTCCACTGCCCGCAATGGGCAGGAGATGAACGCGGCCATGGAAAAGTGGTCCATCGACCTGCTGGTTCTCGACCTGATGCTCGAAGGCCAATCGGGCCTCGACATTTGCCGCGACATCCGCCGGCAAAGCGCCGTCCCCATCCTGATGCTGACCGCCATGTCCGCCGACAAGGACCGTATCCGGGGCTTGGAACTGGGAGCGGACGATTACATGATCAAGCCCTACAACCCCGAGGTTCTGCTGGCCCGCATCAAGGCCATCATCCGGCGGATGAGCCGAACGCCCTCGTTGCAGCATCGCCTGCAGCGGGGAACCATCGTGTTCGGCGGATGGAAATACGATCTGGCTCGGCAGGAACTGACCAGCGGGGACGGCCTTCAGGTCGTTCTCTCGAACCGGGAAGCCGCCTTGCTTGGAACGTTCCTGGGCGCGCCCAAGGTTGTCCTGAGCCGTACGGAACTGCACGAATCGGTGCACGACGGAGAGACCCCTGCGCCGTCAAGCACCGGACGTACGGCGATCGACGTACAGGTTAGCCGCCTGCGCCAGAAGTTGTCCGGCGATGCTTCGGGCGGGTCGTTGATTCGCACCGTGCGGGGTGAAGGTTACATGTTGGTTGCCGATGTCGCCCGTGAATGATCCCGAACGCGCAGGCATGCTCCTGCGTCTCATCAAGCCCAAGAGCATGTTTGCCCGCCTGTTCTGGTTCCTGGCATTCGGCATTCTCATTTCCAACGGCTTCCTGCTGTTTCATGCCTATCAGCAAACCCAGCGCCAGGAGCGCCAAGCCGCGGCCTCGCGGCTGGGCTTCCAGTTGGCGCCGGCCGTATCCCAATTCCTTGCCGGCTCCGACCTGCCGAGCGTCCGCCTGGAAACCGACCTCGCCTGGCAGATCATCGAGCCCGGCGGACGCACTCGGGCCGAGGTGCTTCAAGCTCAAGGCATGGCGGGTTGGGTCGAACACCTGGTCGAGTTGCCGGTCGAGAAACCGACGCCGGACCCACAGCGCACGTTCGCCGCGGCACTGGCGCCCGCGGCGGTCGCCACGCTGCCCAGCCAGTTGACCAAGGAAAATCCGCGCGGCGTCGTAGCCATCGCCGAAACGCTTTCCGAATTGTCGACGCAAGCGGCCAAGAGCGGCAGGCGAATGAAGCTGATCCTCGACCGGCAGGACGGCAGGATCATGATCGCGGAAAGCCCAGCCTATTGGAGCGACGAGGGCGCGCTGTCGCGCTACGACTTCCTCATATTCGTGGCCTTGATCATGTTCTTCATGGGATTGCCGTTTGTGGCCGGCTACATCTTTTCGCCGATGGACGATCTGCTGGCAGCCCTGAAGGAAAAGAAAAACCATGCGACGCCGATTAAGGCCGACGGCAGCAGCGAGGTCAGCGAAATCTCGGTCGCGATCAATCGTCTGGTTTCGCAATTGGCCAGAACCATGAGCGAGCGGTTGTCTTTCGTCGCCGCCATCTCGCACGACCTCGGCGTGCCCGCGACTCGGCTTCGCTTGCGCGCGCAACTGATCAAGGACAGAGATGTCCGCGACAGGCTGATTGCCGACACCAACGAAATGTCGGCCATGATTGCCGACAGCCTGCACTATCTGCGTAACGATACGGCCGATGAGGCCCCGCGAGTCGTCGATTTTCAGTCGTTGGTCGAAAGCCTTCACCAGGACTACCTGGACATGGGCGGCGAGGTTTATTTCAACGGCGATGATGCCGGAGAGGATCCGCACCGCCAAGTGCTCAAGTACCGGACAGTACCCTCGATGTTCAGTGGCGCCGGCAAACGCATGGATTTCCAAACCCATGGCCCCCTCACCTTAACCTGCAAGCCGCGCGCCATGCGCCGGGCCCTGGGCAATCTTGTCGACAATGCCATCAAGTACGGCGGCGCGGCCCTGCTGGAGTTGGATGCCGACGCCTCCTCCGTTCTCATCAAGGTATCGGACCGCGGGCCGGGGATCCCTGAGGCGGAAATGGAAAACGTCGTCCGGCCGTTCTACCGGCTTGCCAAATCGCGCGGCCGGAACACCGGCGGCACCGGCCTGGGACTCGCAATCGTCAATTCCATCGTCAAGGACCATGATGGATTTCTGGCCATGGAAAACCTGATCCAAGGCGGCCTTCAGGTAACGGTGGCCTTGCCGAGAGACACCGGGCAACGGCGTGGCGATAGCCCGCTGTGAGCCGCGATCACCAACCACCTTTTGGAGAGGTCTATGAACAACGAGTTTGAGGGAAAGGTCGTCGTCGTGACGGGTTCCAGCGGTATCGGATTGGGCGCCGCCCTGAAATTCGCCCGCGAAGGGGGGCAGGTCCATGTCGGCGGCATCGACGAAAGCCACAACGCCGCGGCAAGGGAAAAGGGCCGGGATCTAGAGTTTTCCGTAGCGCGGGTCGACGTATCCGACGAAACCTCCGTCGCCGCCTGGATCGACGGCATCGGCGAGGCGGCCGGCGGTATCGACATCCTCGTCAACGCGGCCGCCGTGCAGACATACGGCGACATCGAGACCACCGACAGCGAACACTGGGATCGCGTGATGGCCGTCAATCTGCGATCCTGCTTCCTGACCGCCCACCACGCCTATCCCTACATGAAGCCCCGGGGACAGGGCTCAATCGTACACGTCTCCTCGGTTCAGGGCTTTTCCAACCAATTCAACGTCCTGGCCTACGCCACGACAAAAGGCGCCATTCATGCGTTGACGAGGGCGATGGCCGTCGATTGCGCAAAGGACAACATCCGGGTGAATTCCGTTAGCCCCGGTTCGATCCGCACGCCGCTGCTGGAATTCGCGGCGGAGGAGATCGTCGGCAAGGGCAATCCCATCGAGGACACCATCGCCGAATTCGGCAAATCCCACCCGCTCGGCCGCGTCGGCACGATCGAGGAAGTCAGTGAATTGATCGCCTACCTCGCCGGCGACCGCAGTGGTTTCTGCACCGGCGGCGATTACCGCATCGACGGCGGCTTGACCGCCCAGTTGGGGGTTTAATCGTCGGCCCTGTCGCGAACCAAACCCGCACCGGCCATGAGAGCCTTGATGTTGAGGTCGAGGAACTTTGGCGGCGACAGTTTGCGCAATGCGGTCTCGACCGCTTCCATTTCGATGATGTCGCTCGATTCCGCTAACGCGGCGCTGGCAACAACGTTGGTTACGCGCTCGGAACCCAGCGCGATCGCCGTCTCGCTCAAGCCCAGCGCCAGGGAGCGATGGGCCCCCTTGGGCGGTTCGGATACGCGGCGGGGATCGTGGATGACCAAGGTCTCCGGCTTGATGAGATGATCGGAAGCGTCGGCTGCCGCCTGATCGAGGATTACGAGATAATCGAGCGACGTTGCCAGCGGATAATCTGCCGTCTCCCGGCTGACCACCAAATCGGAGCGGCTCAATCCGCCGCGCGAGGTCGGCTCGTAACTTTGCGAAAACGACACCTTCCAGCCGTCGTTCAAAAAGGCCTGGGAGAAGATACCGGCGCACAGTTGCAATCCCTGGCCGCCGGCGCCGCTGAAGCGAATTTCGAAGCCTTCCATATTCTTACTTCCCGCCTTTTTTGGATTGCACCCGCTCGACCAACTCGCGGTAGCTCTCGCCGTATTCGGGGCGGTCGTTTTGCGTAAAGATGCCGCACTCCATGGCATTGGGCCGGAACGGCTGGTCAACCGCATTTTGGTAAACGTCGGGTCGCATGGTGCGTTTCTGACCCAGAACCATCTCAGCCGACGAGCCCAGATCGTTCTTGCGCCCGAATATTTCGGTGCAATCGGACATGACTTCAAGGAACGAAAAGCCGGGATGCTGCAAACCCGCTGCGATCAGGTCCTTCAAGCGCGGCGCGTGCAAGGTGATTTCGCGACCGACGAAACCGGCGCCCGCGGCCTGTGCCAGCGCACAAGAGTCGAACGTCGGTTCGATGTTGCCGGCCGGCGTCGTCGTGGTGTAACGCGTTTCCGAAGTCGTCGGCGAGACCTGCCCGCCGGTCATGCCGTAGACCTCGTTGTTCAGCATCAGACAGGTGATATCGAGGTTGCGCCGGCAGGCGTGGATCAGGTGGTTGCCGCCGATGGCCAGGCTGTCGCCATCACCGGTGATGACCACGACCTCCAAATCCGGGCGCGCCAGTTTCAACCCCGTTGCGAAGGCCAGGGGGCGGCCATGGGTGACGTGGTAGGTGTTGGCGTCGATGTAGGCTCCGACCCGGCCGGAACAGCCGATGCCCGAGACAATCGCCAGCTTGTCCTTGTCGATGCCCAACTCGTCGACCGCCCACAGGAGGGCGCGTAAGGCGATGCCGTGGCCGCAACCGGGGCACATGAAGTGGGGGAACAGGTCCTCCCGCAGGTACTCACGGATTTCGAACTGCTTGGGCGAATGTTCATTCATGATCCCACGAGCTCCCCGGCCTTGGCGATGATCGAAGCGGGCTCGATCGGCTCGCCGTCGAAGCGGTTGATCGCCGATACCGTCTGGCCATCCGCCTTTATGGTTTCCATTTCGAAAGTGAGCTGACCTGCGTTCATTTCGGCCACCAGAATGTTTGCTGCACCCCCCGCGATATCGCGGAACTGGTTTTCGGGAAACGGCCACAACGTGATGGGACGGAACAGGCCGGCTTTCACGCCCTTTGCCCGCAACTTGCGGACGGCGCTGCGTCCGGCACGGGCCACGGTGCCGAGGGCGACAATGACGACATCCGCGTCCTCGCACTCGGTGGCCTCGAAAGCGTCGATCAGTTCGCGGTGATTGTCGATTTTCGCCATGATGCGCTGAAGCTGGCTGTCGACGACCTCAGGATTTTGCGTCGGGAACCCGTCCTCGTCGTGCGAAAGCCCCGTTGTATGGACGCGGTAACCGTCACCGGGCCGGGCCATCGCCGGTACGCCGTCGGCACCGGCGGCATAGGGCAAGTAGTCCTCGGGCCTGCCGGTTGCCCATTTCCGCTCCGATGCCTTGAGGGAGCCCTCGTCCCCAAGTTCCACCGTTTCCACGAGATGTCCGAGCGCCTCGTCGAAGAGCACGATGACCGGCGTGCGCAGCCGTTCCGCAAGATCAAAGGCGCGCGCCGTTTCGCGGTAGATCTCCTCCACCGAGGACGGCGCGATAACGATTGTCGGATGATCGCCGTGCGTCCCCCAGCGGGCCTGCATCAGGTCGCCTTGCGAAGGACGGGTGGGCATGCCCGTGGACGGGCCGCCGCGCATCACGTTGACGATGACGCAGGGTATTTCGGCGCCCATGCCGTAGCCGATGTTTTCCTGCTTTAGCGAGAAACCCGGTCCGCTGGTCGCGGTCATCGCCTTCGAACCGCCCATGGAAGCGCCCAGAGCCGCCGCCATCGAACCGATCTCGTCCTCCATCTGGATAAAAACGCCGCCGCTCTGCGGCAATTCCTCCGCCATGCGCTCGGCGATTTCGGAGGACGGCGTGATGGGATAGCCGGCGTAGAAATCGCAACCGGCCGCAATGGCGCCGAGGGCGCAGGCATGATTGCCCTGTAAGTTGATGGCCGCCGCCGTCATTGGGCTGCCTCCGTAATTTCGGTTTGGTGAACGTGAATGGCGAGATCGGGGCAAAGCCACTCGCAAATCCGGCAGCCCGTGCAGAGATCGGGATCGGTGAGCTCGGCGACCTGGTCGGCGTTGAGGACCAGGCATTTTTCCGGGCACATCTTGACGCAGATATCGCAGCTCTTGCACCACTCGGGGATAATTTCCAGCCGGTTTTCGAAGTAAGCCGTCTTCTCGCCCATCAGCGGCGCGTACTCATCCTCGTGCTCACCGGATTTCGCCTTTTCGATCCAGGTGCGGCCCTGCTCGAACACCTTGACGTTGATGTCGACCGTCTTGGGCGGCACCGTGGCCTTCAGAATCTCCAGCCAGTCCTCCAGCGGAAATTCGAGCGCCATGGAGAGCGCGCCCAGCAGGAAGGTGTTCGCCGCCCGGCCCTCGCCGGCCTTGGCGGCCATGCCGGTGGCGTCGGTGGCGTAGGCCTCGCCCACGCGGTCGCGCACCTCGTCCGGTGTGCTTTCGGCATAGCCGATGACGGCGCCTTTCTTCCTTTGCTTACAGGCGAACGGCGGCACAATGCGTCGGGTATCGGCGATGAAGACGCCGGTATCCGGCTTCAGGTAATTGAGCCAGCGCAAGCCTTCGGCCCATTCGAGGGCGATCAGGACGTCGGCCTTGCCTTTGGCGATGGTCGGCGACCACACCGTTTCACCGAAACGCACGTGACTGAATACGACGCCGCCGCGTTTGGCCATGCCGTGGACTTCACTTTGCTTGACCTGATAGCCCTGCTCCTGGCAGATCTGCGCCAGCACTTTCGAGACCATGATGACGCCCTGGCCGCCGACGCCGACGATCAGGACGTTCTTAGGCTCTTGGGACGCGGCGGGCGCCTGTTCGCCGTCGCGGTCCGCATCGCCCGTGTCGGAAACGGTTTTAAGCATCGCTCGGCTCCGCGGGTTCGGCCTTGATGGCGCCGGTGGGGCAGAACTGGCCGCAGACCGAACAGCCGATGCAGCTTGTGGGCTCGATACGCACTTTGTGGCGGCCCTCGAACCATTCGTCGCTCCACAGCAGCGCCGGGCAGCCGAGGTTCATGCAGATCTGGCAGGCCGTGCAGTTGTCGGCATCGATGGTCAGGGCGGGCCCCTTGATCTTGACGGGATCGAGCACGCAGGGCCGGTCCGAAATCACCACCGAGACGCCCTCGTAGTCGATGGCCTCGCGGATAATCTGGGTGACGGTCGCGGCATCGTAGGTATCGACCCGCTTCACCCACTCGACGCCTACGGCGCGGCAAACGGCCTCGAAGTCGACCTTGTGGGTGGGCGTGCCGCGCAGCGACCGACCGGTGCCGGGGTGGTCCTGGCCGCCGGTCATCGCGGTGATGTGGTTATCGAGCAGCAGCACCGTGATGTTGGCGTTATTGTAGACGGCGTCGATCAGCGGTGTGATGCCGGCATGGAGGAAGGTGGAATCGCCGATGGTGGCGACGATGGGCCGGGTTTCCGTGCCGGCCTTGTCGATGCCGACGGCGTTGGCGATGCTCGAGCCCATGGAAACGGTCATGTCGATGGCCGCCAGCGGATCGACCACTGCCAGAGTGTAGCAGCCGATGTCGCCGGCCACGCGGGCGCCCAAACTGCGCACCGCAGTGTAACCCATGGCATGCGGGCAGCCGGCGCAAAGCACCGGTGGCCTGGGCTGTTGCTCGAACTCGAAGGGGGGCGGCGCCTCTTCCGCCTCCAGCAGCCCGGCACTGACGAAGCCGTCACGTACCGCATCCGGAGACAATTCGCCGAGGCGGGAGAAGTGTTCCTTGCCTTCGACCGGGAGACCCCAGATCCGCAATTGCTCCTCGATCACCGGCTCCAGTTCCTCGACCACGATGACCCGGTCGTGGGCGGCGCAGAATTCCTCAATCAGCCTGCGCGGCATGGGATTGGTGAAGCCGAGCTTCAGCACACCGGCATCTGGCATGTTTTCCTTCACATAGGCGTAGGAGGTGCTGGCTGTGATGATACCGATGTTGGTATTGCCCTTCTGCCAGTCGAAGAACTCGGATTGTTCCAGGTCCTCGGCCAACCGTTCCGTACGCTCCAGGATTTTGGGATGCTGCAGCCGGGCGTGGGCCGGGATCATAACGTTCTTGGCCGGCGCTTCGACGAAGGTGCGTTCGGGGGCTTCCTCGCGCTCGCCGATCATGACGGAACTGCGGGTATGCGAAAGGCGCGTCGTACTGCGAACGATAACGGGCGTGTCGTATTTCTCGCTGATCTCGAAAGCGGCGCGGGTATATTCCAGGGCTTCCTGGGCGTCCGCGGGCTCCATTACGGGCACCTGGGCGAAACGGCCGAAGATGCGGGTGTCCTGTTCGTTTTGCGAACTGTGAATACCCGGATCGTCGCAGACCACAATGACCAATCCTCCGTGGACCCCGATGTAGGCTTGGGACATCAAGGCGTCGGCTGCGACGTTGAGGCCGACGTGCTTCATTGTCGCCAGGGACCGCGCGCCGGCAAGCGAGGCGCCGCAGGCCACGTCCAGCGCCACTTTTTCGTTGGTCGACCACTGGGCATGAACGTCCGTCGGCGGATACTTCGCCATGTTTTCCATGATTTCGGTGCTGGGCGTACCCGGATAGGATGCCGCGACCTTGACCCCGGCCTCCCAGGCGCCGCGGGCGATGGCCTCGTTACCGGTCATCGGCCGCGCCCGGTTCGTCGGCTGCGCCGGGGCGGATTTCACCTCTTCAACAATCGTCATAACAGTCCCTTGCCCTGTTGTTCCCGCCCCCCTCCGGAAAAATCCGAAAGGAGTTCATAGCCAATTCCCCAAAAATAATAAATAGTTCACTTGATTTTTCGCGTATTAGTCGAATAAACCCATAATTTATTTATGGTTTTGCGGTATTTCCGTATCTTTTACGGGAGACGTCGACAATAACGCTGAATCAAAGAGGCATATTGGGCACCGGCTATTTTCGATCCGCCCAGAATATCCTTAAGCCGCCGGGAGACACTTGATCCACATCAAGGGACTGCTCGGACAGCAAAAAAAGAATTTTTCAAGTTTTATTATCGAGCCGACAAACCTAAATTATTTTGCGACTGACTTTGATTTGCAACCCACGCGTCCTAATCGCGCCGGGTTGTGCGAGGGAAATCAAACAGGGGGTATTCAGCACATGTTGAACAGGATTAGTGGGCTTTCACCCATGACGGTGATCGTTGCGGGTTTGATTCTTGGCGGTTGCCAAACGACGCCTTTGGACAGAGCCTTGACCGCGGCCGACGAGGGCTCGTTCGTGTTTCGGGGGATCGATAATTATTGGCGAGGGAATACCAGCAATCTCTCGGGCATCCTCGATTTTCCGTCGTCTGCCAAGAGCGGTCAGGTTCCGCTCGTCGTCCTGCTGCACGGCAGCGCCGGCCCGGGCTATCGCAGCCGAAGTTGGGGCGAATATTTTCGCGACAATGGGTTCGCGACCTTCCGCCTCGATTATTACACCCAGCGGGGTCTGACTAGGGGCGGCCGCGGCGGCCCCGCCTCCGCTGCTGACGTCTATTCGACACTTAAGTTTCTGAAATCCCATCCGCGGATCGACACGACGAAAATCGCGGTGATGGGGTTCTCCCGAGGCGGTAGCATCACTTTCCTGTCGATCGATTATGACGAGGAAGATACCGGCGGCATTCGTCCGGCTGCTTTTATCGCCCTATACGGCGGATGCGAGCGGTTCGTCCCGGATCAAGGCACGCCGAACGTCCCCATCCTGATATTAGTGGGTGAGCACGACACTCTGACCTCCGTCGAGGGCTGCCGGATCAAGATGGAGATGGGCAAGGATTACGGCAAGGACATCAAGACCGTCGTTTACCCCAACGCCTACCACGGCTTCGACGACGACAGAACCCGGACCGTCCAGTTCGGTGGCCAAAGCGTGAAAATGGTCGCGGACAGTGCGGTCACGGCCAAAGCCAGAGCGGAAGTGCTCCAAACCCTAAGGAGAGCGTTCGGCCAGGGCGTTTGAGTGCATCAAATCCTCAAAAAAGAGCCCAGCCCTGTCCCGGACATGGTTGGGCTTTTTTGATGAGGTGAAAGTTTCGGGCGGCTCCCGCCTCCTATCCTCTGTGAATGTCGACGCGTTTGCTTCCGTCATTCAGAAGCACCTAAGCGACCCTGACAGTGCATTCCGAAAAAACTATGTTCGAATGTTCATTGAACGCGTCGAGGTTGACGACGACGAAATCCGCATCTCCGGACCAAAGAGTGCCTTGGTGGGAGGCCTTGTAGAATCGACAATACCGGACACCCGGCAAGGAGTGCCCAGTTTTGATAAGGAGTGGTGGGCCCGGCAGGACTCGAACCTGCAACCAGACCGTTATGAGCGGCCGGCTCTAACCAGTTGAGCTACGGGCCCCCAGTGCGGCCGATGGCCTCTGCCCGGCGGGCGGCATACCCCTATCAGGATTCGCGCATTCGAAAAAGAGGGGTTTCGCGAATTTGTTTCGAAAAACCGCCCCTCGGCGGCTTACCTATTTGAATTCGGTCTCGATAAACGCGAATTCATGGTCGTTGGCGCTGATGACGTCGTGCTCGACGCCCTCCTCCCGGAAATAGGGCACCCCCAGCTTGAGCTCGGCAAAATTCGCCTGTCCCTCCGCATCGACGATCTTCAACGTGCCGTCCATGATGGGCACAACGACGTAATCGTATTCGTGGCGGTGCCAGCCGGTGGCGGCGCCCGGTGCGAAGCGCCACTCCGTCACGCGGGTGCGGTCGTTGTCGATAAGGACGGTCGGCACGGCTTGCGACGGCATCTGCGGTCTCCCCTTTTTCGCGGCGGCGTTTCCCGAAGCGACGTGTTGCCCTATTATCCACGGCTGGTTTTTCGAATCGAGTAGGTTTGCGCCTTGTCCAGATTATTGATTATCGGCGGTGGTTTCGCCGGAGTCGGTGCGGCGCTGTCCGCCGCGGTGGAAGCGGACGAAAACGGCGGTGGCGTCGACATCACGCTGGTTTCCGACAGTGCGTTCATCACCAACCGCCCCAGGCTCTACGAGAGCCTGAAGGCCGATCTGCGCCAGCCCCTTGCGCCCACGCTGGAACCCGTCGGCGTCGATTTCTTTGAGGGCCGCGTGAGCGGCATCGATGTCGAGTGTCAAAGAGTCGAAATCGCCCCGGCCAATGGCGGACCGGCAAGTCTCGGCTATGACCGGTTGGTCGTCGCGGCAGGCAGCCGGCTCAGTCTTCCCGACATTCCCGGCGCCGCCGAATATGCCTGGAACATCGATACCTTCGAGGCGGCAGAGAAGTTCGATCGCCATCTCCGCCAGCGGCTCCGGGATACGGGACCAGACGACATACTCGCCATCGTCATCGTGGGAGCGGGCCTCACCGGGCTCGAACTGGCGACCGAAATGCGCGGCCGCCTATCCGAACACGGCGGCGGTACAACGGCGGAACGGGCGCGCGTGGTTCTGATCGACCGGCGGCGCGAAGTGGGACCCATGATGGAAGACGGCGCCCGCGACGTTGTAACCCAAGCCCTGGAAGAAGCCGGCGTCGAACTCCGGCTCGAAACTTCTCTGCAGCTCATTGAGCGGGACGCCGCCGTGTTTGATGACGGGGTCCGCATCGAGGCCGCCACGGTTGTCCTTACTTCGGGCCTCCGGGCCAGCCCGCTGGCCGACATGCTGGGCGGTGAAACCGACGGCCTCGGGCGCCTGCTCACGGACGAAACCTTGCGGGTGGCGGGTATGGGAAAGATCTTCGCCGCCGGCGATATCGCCCGCGCCGCCGTCGACGACGGGGGCCGCGCCGCCCTGATGTCCTGTCAACATGCCGGCCTGATGGGCCGCTTCGCGGGATACAACGCCGCCCGCGATTTGTTGGACTTGCCGACGGTTCCCTATCGCCAGGAGCGCTACGTCACCTGCATCGATCTTGGACCGGCCGGCGCACTGTTTACCGCCGGCTGGGAGCGCGCACTGCAGATGCAGGGCGCCGAGGCCAAGGCGCTGAAAAAGCAGATCGTGCTGGAACGCGTCATGCCGCCCGTGGGTAGCGCCGCGGAGATCCTCGCCGCCGGGAAACTGCAGACCGGTTAGCTGCCGTCCACTGTATCCGCCAAGCGGGCGCGGTGATCGTCGTACCACCCGTCGAGCGGCCGGAAGCCGGGCATTTCCGAAACCCTGGCTTCGGTCCAGGCGATCAAATCCTCTTCCGGCAGCGTCAGATCGACCTCGAAACGCACGGGCTGGGCCACGTGCCAGGGCGTATCGGCGAAGATCTCCAGCCGGTTTCCCTCCGGATCGCGAAGATAGACCGACCAGGCGTTGCCGTGGCTGACGGTTTCCATCTCCACACCGCCATACGAGCCGAGCACCGCATGGCGCATCCGCAGATCGGCCAGCGTCCCCACCCGAAAGGCCAGGTGGTCGAGCGAGCCTGAGTGGAAATTCCCGTCCGCCGCCCCGCCGAGTACCAACTGATGGTGCTCGCCCGGATGGGCCGAAAGGAAGATCATGCTGTCGGAACGGTCCGTCACGACGAAGCCCAGGCCGCGGACATAAAAATCCTCCATCACTGCGAGGTCACGCACCTTCAACTCGAAATGACTGAGCGCAATGTCAGGCATAGTCGTTGCGTTCCGCCGGATCGTCGGACATGTACTCGACGACCTCCCATTCCAGGCCGGCCTCGTCGAAATAGTAGGCCCGCTTGCGATGAGGATGGTCGGTGACGGGAATGCCTTGGCGGCACCCCGCGGCCTCCAGCCGGGCGATCGTCGCGTCGAAATCCCTCACCACCCAGCCCAGGTGGTTGATGCCGTGGTTCTTGTAGGTTTCCTGCGGCGCCTGGGGCATGGAACCGATATGCGGTTCCTGCAGCGCGATATAGAAGTCGTCGTTGCCGACATGGGCCCAGCGGTAACTCCCTTCCGGCGTCTCGTCTCGGCGGACCTCAAACGACGGATCGATCAGGCGCAGAAACGCGATCGCGGCATCGATGTCCGGCACCGTGATGTTGGCATGTTCGAGATATGTCGCCATGGGATTCCCCTATTGCCTGACCAGGTGGATATGTCTCATATGGGTCGCGAAAGTGGCGAAACAATGCCGCCAATTCCACAAAAAAACCGGGGATAAACCCCGGTTTTTCGCCGTATTTTTGCCGCATCAGGTATCCAGGAAACTCCGGAGCTTGCGCGAGCGGCTCGGGTGCTTGAGCTTTCTGAGCGCCTTGGCTTCGATCTGCCGGATGCGTTCGCGGGTGACGGAGAACTGTTGGCCGACTTCCTCCAGGGTGTGGTCGGTGTTCATGCCGATGCCGAAGCGCATACGCAGCACGCGTTCCTCGCGCGGCGTTAGGCTGGCCAGCACCCGCGTTGTGGTTTCCTTCAAGTTGGAATGGATGGCCGCATCGATCGGCAGGACGGCGTTCTTGTCCTCGATGAAGTCGCCGAGGTGACTGTCTTCCTCGTCGCCGATGGGGGTCTCCAGGCTGATCGGCTCCTTGGCGATCTTGAGCACCTTGCGGACTTTCTCGAGCGGCATGGAAAGTTTCTCGGCCAGTTCCTCCGGTGTCGGCTCGCGGCCGATCTCATGCAGCATCTGGCGTGAGGTGCGCACCAGCTTGTTGATCGTCTCGATCATGTGCACGGGGATTCGGATTGTGCGGGCCTGATCGGCGATGGAGCGCGTGATGGCCTGGCGGATCCACCAGGTGGCGTAGGTCGAGAACTTGTAGCCGCGGCGGTATTCGAACTTGTCGACCGCCTTCATCAGGCCGATGTTGCCTTCCTGGATGAGGTCGAGGAACTGCAGTCCGCGGTTGGTGTATTTCTTGGCGATGGAGATCACCAGGCGCAGGTTGGCCTCGACCATCTCCTTCTTGGCGCGGCTGGCTTCGCGCTCCCCCTTCTGCACGGTGCCGACGATGCTGCGGTAGTCCTGGACGTTAAGGCCCACCTTGGTCGAAACCTCGCCGATCTCGTCGCGGATCTTCTTGATCTCGTTGGACGAATTCTTGCCGAATTCGACCCAGCCCTTGCCCTTGAGGCGGCGCACCCGCTTCATCCAGTTGGGATCGAGCTCGTTGCCTACCCATTGTTCGAGGAACGCCTCGCGGCTGACCTTGTTCTTCATGGCGAGGCGCAGCGCCTTGCCTTCCAGGCCAATGACGCGGCGGTTGATGCCGTAAAGCTCGTCAACCAGGGCTTCGATGCGGCCGTTGTTGAGGTGGACACCCTCCATTAGTTCGACGAGCTCGCCTTTCAGCTTGTCGTAGCGCCGCTCCTGGGCGGTGGAAAGCTCATCGTTGTTGAGATGCGCCGCCACCCGGAGGTCCTGCAGGCGGTGGAGCTTCTTGTAGGTCTTGGAAATCTCGTTGAAGGTATCCAGCACCGTGGGCAGCAGGGCCGCCTCCATGGCCGCCAGCGACAGGGTCGCCTCTTCGGCCTCGTCGTCGTCGTCGGAGCCGTTTTCGTCGCTCTCGTCGTCGCCGCCTTCTTCGGCTTCGTCCGGCTTCTCTTCCTCGGCCGCCGGCGCTGCCGCGGCAGCCGCCGCGACGTTCTGATTGGCCTTGTTTTCCATGCCCGGTCCGGCGCCGTAGGTGGCATCGAGATCGATGATGTCCCGCAGCAGGACGTCGCCGTTCTTAAGGGCCTCCCGCCATTCGACGATGGCGCGCATGGTGAGCGGGCTCTCGCAGATGCCGCCGATCATCTTTTCGCGGCCGGCCTCGATGCGCTTGGCGATCTCGATTTCGCCCTCGCGCGACAACAGCTCGATGGAGCCCATTTCGCGCAGGTACATGCGCACGGGGTCGTCGGTGCGGTCGAATTCGGGGGCCGCACTCTTGCTCAGCGCTTCGCCTTCCTCTTCCTTGGCAGCGCCCTCGCCATCCTTGCCGGCGGCGTCCTCGGCATCCTCGTTCTCGATGACGTTGACGCCCATTTCGGACAGCATCGACATGGTATCCTCGATCTGCTCGGACGACACCTGGTCCTGCGGCAGTACCGTGTTGAGCTCGTCGTAGGTGATGTAGCCGCGCTCTTTCGCCTTGGCGATCATCTTCTTGATCGCCTGGTTGGTGGCGTCGATCAGAGGGCTGTCGCCGGCTTCGTCCCGGGCGTCCTCGTTTTCGTTTGCGCTCGCGGTTGCAGTTTTGCTCGCCATTTAATTCTCACTCCTGGCGCGGCGCGTCCGCCGCTGCGTCGTCAGTCAAATTTCCGGGTGCTCTCGCACCCTCCCCCCAAGGCGCCGATGCGCCGAATTTCAATCCCGTGCCTGGTCGTTGGCCAGGTTTTGTTCCTCGTCGAGAACCTGTTGCATGCCCCGGACCAACCGGTCGTCGCCTTCCGATGTCACTGCGCCGGCATATTCGCGTCGCTGTTGAACCAGGCCGACATTCCTGTGATCCAATGCCAATAAGGCTTTCCAGCCCGCCTCGGCCTCTTCCAGGGTCGCTTCGGGTCTCGCAAATCTCTCAATTATGGTCGCCTTGTTGCCGGTCAAGCGGTCGACGGCCGCAGCCAACCCGCGTTCAGTGAGTTGGGCTCTCAACGCCGGAATTTCAAGGGGCGCGCCACGACCGGCTATGTCTATGATTTCAGCCCGCAATCTGTCAAGTTCTGAGTTGGAAATTTCCAGCCCCGCGAGATCTTCCTCGACCCCCTCGATCAGCGCTGGATGGTTCAAAAGCGTCGCCAAAAGCAGGCTGATACGCTTGGCGGCGGGATCGTTTAGCGCCAGGTTGCGGCCTGGACGCTGTTCCAATCCCGGCGGTTTTCCGCGCCCGCCCCCGCGTCCCGTACCCCCCTTGCCGGACCGGTCCCGGCGCGGGCCGCCGAAGGCGTCGTCCAGGCGCTGCGTGAAGTGCTGCTCGTAATAGCCGCGCACGCTGGGATCGGCGATGGATCGCACTTCGTTGAACAATTCCTTGCGGAATCCGGCCCGGCGTTCCGGCGTGTCGAGAACCTGCCCCCCGGCGGTCTTGCGCCACAGAACTTCGGAAAGCGGTAGGGCCTGGTTCAATACTTCCTGCAGGGCGTCCCGGCCGCGCCCACGCACCAATGTGTCCGGATCGTCACCCTCCGGCAGCAGGGCGAAACGCAAGCTGTGGCCGGGCTTGAGGATCGGCAGGGCGCGCTCGGCGGCCCGGATCGCCGCTTTCCAGCCCGCCTGATCGCCGTCGAGACAGAACACCGGTTCCGGCGATATCTTCCACAGCGCCAGCAGCTGGTCCTCTGTCACCGCAGTGCCCAAGGGTGCGACCGCGTTGGGAAAGCCGCCCTCGTGCAGGGCGATGACGTCCATGTAGCCTTCCGCCACGATAACCTGCGGCATGTTGCGAGCGGCCGCCCGGGCGTTCGCGTAATTGTAAAGCACCCGGCCCTTGTGAAAGAGCGGCGTTTCCGGCGAATTGAGGTACTTGGCCCGCGCCTCCCCCAGCGCCCGGCCGCCGAAGGCGATCACCCGGCCCCGGGGATCGGTGATCGGAAACATCAGTCGGTCGCGGAAACGGTCGTAGGTGTCGCCGCCGTCTTCGGGTTTGATCAGCAGGCCGGCCTCGACCAATTTGTCTTCCGGCACGTCGCGGGTCAGCATGTATTGTTTGAGGGCGGTGCGGTTGTTGGGCCCGAGGCCAAGGCGGAAGCCCTCCATCGCCGCCTTGCCCACGCCGCGGTCGCGCAGGTAGGCGCGAGCGGTCTTGCCGCCCTCCCCGGCAAGCTGGTTTTCGAAGAATTTGGCGGCCTGCTCCATGATACCAATCAGGCCGGCCTGGGCCTCGGCCCGCTGTGCCGCCTGGGGCGACTGGGCGGGGATCTGCATGCCGGCTTCCTGGGCCAGCTTTTCGACCGATTCAGGGAAGCTCAAGCCCTCGGTTTCCATCACGAAATCAAAGACGCTGCCGTGCTTGCCGCAGCCGAAGCAATGGAAGAAGCCCTTGTCCTCATTGACGGTGAAGGACGGCGTCTTTTCGTTATGGAAGGGACAGAGGCCGGAGTGTTCCCGCCCCCGACGCGTCAGCTTGACGCGGCGGCCCACCACGTCGGCCAAGCCGACGCGCGCGCGGACCTCATCGATGAATTGTGCCGGAAACGCCATGCGTACCTGTTCCGACCCCCCTTAACACCGCCCAAACTCCGCCCGGCACCATCCCCTGCATGGCAACGCCGGGTTAAACGCTCACACTATACCAGCAAACCCTTGACCACGCCGCTCGCCTTGCCGAAGTCCATTTGCCCGGCGTAGCGCGCTTTCAATTCGCCCATCACCCGCCCCATGTCCTTGATGCTGTCGGCGCCCAGTTCGCCGATGACGTCCTTGCAAGCCGCCTCAATCTCCTCCATCGACAACTGCTGGGGCAGGAATTCCTCGATGACCGTGATTTCCGCCTCTTCCTTGTCCGCCAGTTCCTGGCGGTTGCCCTCGAGATAGAGCTTCACCGAATCGCGGCGCTGCCGGATCATGGTCTGCAGCATCCCGAGAATGTCGTCGTCACTGATGCCTTCGCCGCCGCCTTCGGTGCGGGCGGCAATGTCGCGGTCTTTCAGCGCCGCCGTCATCAGGCGTAGCGTCGATACCCGGGCCGAATCCTTGGCCTTCATGGCGGCTTTAAGCGAATCGTTTATTTGATTGCGGAGCATGCGATTATGATTTGTACCGGAAAGGGGGCATATCCTATAGAAGTAGCTCCCGCTACGCAAACGCAAAATATCTTCTAACTTATTGTTTTTAAATGATAATTACTTTCGGTTAGAGGGTTGACTGCGGCACGGGATTTGCTTATCTTGCGCGCCAATTTACACCCGCTTCAGCCGAATTTTCGCCGAATTCGACCGGATTTCCGGGATTGCGAAGCCCCAGACCGCCGCCCTGCTCGCCGCACTTTTCGCCCAGAGGCTGAACGATGGCCGAAACGACCAAATCCGCGCCCACGTCCGCGCCAGAAGCCGCGACGGGGATACTGGTTTTGGCCGACGGTACGGTCATCAAGGGCGAGGGCATCGGCGCCACCGGCTCGGCCGTCGGCGAGGTCTGCTTCAACACGTCGCTAACCGGCTATCAGGAGATCATCACCGATCCCTCGTACGCCGGACAGATCATCAACTTCACCTTCCCCCACATCGGCAACGTCGGCGCCAACGAGGAAGATATCGAAAGCCTCACGCCGGCCGCGCGCGGCGTCGTTTTCCGGGCCTCCATCACCGACCCTTCGAATTTCCGCGCCGCAAGCCACCTGCACGACTGGCTCGCCGCCAAGCAACTGCCCGGCATCGCCGGCGTCGACACCCGGCGGCTGACGCGCCACATCCGTAACGCGGGCGCGCCGACCGGCGTCGTGGCCCACGCCCCGGACGGCGATTTCGATTTCAACGCGCTGGTTAACGAGGCAAAGGGCTGGCCGGGACTTGAGGGAATGGATCTCGCCAAGGAAGTGTCCTGCACCCAGACCTACGCCTGGGACGAAACGCGCTGGACCTTGGGCGACGGCTACGGCAGGCAGGAAACGCCCAAATACCACGTCGTCGCCGTCGATTTCGGCATCAAACGAAACATCCTGCGCTGCCTCGCCGCCGCCGGCTGCCGCGTCACCGTCGTACCCGCCACGGCGACGGGCGAAGACGTGCTGGGCTACAAGCCGGACGGCGTATTCCTCTCCAACGGCCCCGGCGATCCGGCCGCCACCGGCGAATATGCCGTGCCGATGATCCGGTCGGTCGTCGAAGCCGGCGTGCCGCTCTTCGGGATATGCCTGGGTCATCAGATGCTGGCCCTGGCGCTGGGCGCCGGCTCGGCCAAGATGCACCAAGGCCACCGCGGCGGCAATCACCCGGTCAAGGATCTGGAAACCGGCAAGGTGGAAATCACCAGCCAGAACCACGGCTTCGTCATCGAAGCCGACGGCCTGCCCGCCGGGGTCACGCAGACCCACACATCGCTGTTCGACGGCACGCTTGAAGGCATCCGCGTCGACGGCAAACCCATCTTCTCCGTCCAATACCACCCCGAAGCCTCCCCCGGGCCGGAAGACAGCCACTACCTGTTCGACCGGTTCGTGAAATTGATGGAGGGGTGATATGTGGAAGCACAGAGATACGGAGTCACAGAGTTTTATTCAGAGCAGTTTGAAGCAATCGGTGCCTAGAACATGCTCTGTCACCCCCACCCAAACCCTCCCCCATCGAGGGGGAGGGCTTTTTGGGCGTAATTCTCGCCAGGTGAGTTCCCTCCCCCCTTGTGGGGGAGGGACAGGGTGGGGGGTGTGATGACGCGATGGCTTCTCCCGTTGCCCGGCGGTTGCGCAAGTCTCTCACCGAGGCCGAGAAACGGCTTTGGGCGCGGGTTCGTGACCGGCAGTTGGGCGGGTTCCGGTTTCGGCGGCAGGCGCCGATTGGGAATTACGTCGTCGACTTCGTTTGTTACGAGCGGAAGATCGTCGTTGAGCTGGATGGCGGGCAGCATGCGGAGCGGACTGATGCCGATGCCGAGCGGACGGCCTGGCTTGAGGGCGAAGGGTTTCGGGTCGTTCGATATTGGAACAATGAGGTTTTGGAGAATTTTGAGGGTGTGCTTGAAAACCTGCTCGCAGAACTGGACGGATAAGATGTCCCCCCCACCCCGGCCCTCCCCCACTAGGGGGGAGGGAGCTTATTTGGAATCGATCCATGCCTAAACGGACCGACATCGAGAGTATTCTGATCATCGGGGCGGGGCCGATTATTATCGGGCAGGCTTGCGAGTTCGATTATTCCGGCACCCAGGCCTGTCAGGCGCTGAAGGCGGAGGGCTACCGGATCATTCTGGTGAACTCCAACCCGGCGACGATCATGACCGATCCGGGGCTGGCGGACGCGACCTATGTCGAGCCGATTACGCCGGAGATCGTCGAAAAGATCATCGAGAAGGAAAAGCCCGACGCCCTGCTGCCCACCATGGGCGGGCAGACGGCGCTGAATACGGCGCTGGCGCTGGACGACATGGGCGTGCTGGAGAAGCACGGCGTGCAAATGATCGGCGCCGACCGCAAGGCCATCCAAAAAGCCGAGGACCGCGAGGAATTCCGCGAGGCGATGGACAACATCGGCCTGGAATGCGCCCGCAGCGTCATCGCCAACACCATGGCCGAAGCGCGCGACGCCCTCGCCCATGTCGGTCTGCCGGCCATCATCCGGCCCTCCTTCACGCTGGGCGGCACGGGTTCGGGCATCGCCTACAACCGTGAGGAATACGAGGCCATCGTCGCGGCCGGTCTCGACGCGTCGCCGGTTACGGAAGTGCTGATCGAGGAATCGGTGCTGGGGTGGAAGGAATACGAGATGGAGGTCGTCCGCGACCGTGCGGACAACTGCATCATCATCTGTTCCATCGAGAACGTCGATCCCATGGGCGTGCATACCGGCGATTCGGTGACCGTTGCGCCGGCGCTGACCCTGACCGACAAGGAATACCAGATCATGCGCAACGCCTCGATCGCGGTGCTGCGCGAGATCGGGGTTGAGACCGGCGGCTCCAACGTGCAGTTCGCCGTCGACCCGGCAACGGGCCGCCTGATCGTCATCGAAATGAACCCGCGCGTCTCAAGATCTTCGGCACTGGCCTCCAAAGCCACGGGCTTCCCCATCGCCAAGGTGGCGGCGAAGCTCGCCGTGGGTTACACGCTCGACGAACTGATGAACGACATCACCGGGGTTACGCCGGCCAGTTTCGAACCGACCATCGACTATGTCGTGACCAAGATGCCGCGCTTCACCTTCGAAAAGTTCGCCGGTACGGAAGCGCTGCTGAATACCTCCATGAAATCGGTCGGCGAAGCCATGTCGATCGGCCGCACGTTCGAGGAATCGGTGCAAAAGGCCTTGCGCTCCATGGAAACCGGGCTGACCGGCTTCAACGAACTGGAAATCGAGGGCCTGGACGATGCGGTCACCGAAAGCGAACGCAAGGACGCCATCCGCAAGGCGTTGGGCGCGCCGACGCCGGACCGCTTGCTGGTCATCGCCCAGGCTTTCCGGGAAGGCTTGACGGCGGCGGAGATCAACGACGCGTGCAAGTACGATCCCTGGTTCCTGGCCCGCATCGAAGCCATCGTGATGGCGGAGAACGGTGTGCGCGAAAACGGCTTGCCCGCGGATCGCGAGGCGTTGCTGAACCTCAAAAAAATGGGCTTCTCGGACGCCCGCCTGGCCGAATTGGGTGATTCCCGGGAACAAGCCGTCGCGGACCTGCGGGCCGAGTTGGACGTCCGGCCGGTCTTCAAGCGGGTGGACACCTGCGCCGCCGAATTTGAATCGCAGACCCCTTACATGTACTCGGCCTATGAAGACGGCAGTTGGACGTCAGCCGACGGCAGCACGCAAGCGGAATGCGAGGCGGCGCCCTCGGACCGGCGCAAGGCCATCGTCCTGGGCGGCGGCCCAAACCGAATTGGCCAAGGCATCGAGTTCGATTATTGCTGCGTCCACGCTGCTTACGCACTGGCGGAGGCCGGGCTCGAGACCATCATGGTCAACTGCAATCCCGAGACCGTGTCGACCGATTACGACACCTCGGACCGGCTTTACTTCGAGCCCCTCACTCTGGAGGACGTGCTTGAAATCGTTCGGGTGGAGCAACAGGCCGGCGATCTCGCAGGCGTCATCGTGCAGTTCGGCGGCCAGACGCCGCTGAAACTGGCGAACGGATTGGAAGCGGCCGGCGTTCCGATCCTCGGGACTTCGCCTGATGCCATCGACCTGGCGGAAGACCGCGACCGCTTCCAGAAGCTGCTGGCGGATCTGGATTTGCACCAGCCCGACAACGGCATCGCCACCTCCAACGAAGAGGCTCACGCTGCGGCGGAACGCATCGGCTATCCCGTGCTGCTGCGCCCCTCTTACGTCCTGGGCGGCCGCGCCATGGAAATCGTTCACGACGAAGCCTCGCTCGAACGCTACATGCGTGAAGCGGTCAAGGTCTCGGGCGACAGCCCTGTGCTGGTCGACGCCTACCTGCGTGACGCCATCGAGGTCGACGTCGATGCCCTTTCCGACGGCACGGATGTCGTGGTGGCCGGCGTCATGGAGCATATCGAAGAGGCCGGGGTTCATTCCGGCGATTCGGCGTGCGCTTTGCCGCCGCACACATTGGACGATGCCATCGTTGCCGAAATCAAGATCCAGGCCGATGCGCTGGCCCGGGCGCTCGGCGTTGTCGGATTGATGAACGTCCAGTTCGCGGTCAAGGACGACGTCGTCTATATCCTGGAAGTCAATCCGCGGGCCAGCCGTACCGTGCCCTTTGTCGCCAAGGCCACGGGGCGGCCCATCGCCAAGATCGCCGCACGCGTCATGGCGGGCGAGAAGCTGGCCGACTTCGGCTTATCGCCGGAGAAGGATGTCGCCGCCTCCGCCCCCGGCCATGTCGCGGTCAAAGAGGCGGTGTTTCCCTTTGCGCGTTTCCCCGGGGTCGACATCATCCTGGGCCCGGAAATGAAATCGACTGGCGAGGTCATGGGGCTCGATCGGGATTTCGAAACCGCATTCGCCAAATCCCAATTGGCCGGCGGCGTCAACTTGCCTGTCGAGGGTAAAGTCTTCGTTTCGGTCCGCGACAGCGACAAAAGAGACATTTTGAAGGCCGCGCGAGAGCTTGAACAACAGGGTTTCAGCCTTATCGCAACGCGCGGTACGGCCAAGTTCCTGAGGGAAGAAGGTCTCAGCGTTTCGGTCGTCAACAAGGTTCTGGAGGGCCGGCCCCACATCGTCGACGCCATGAAGGACGAGGATATCGCCCTGGTTTTCAATACCACTGAAGGTGCCCAGGCCATTGCCGATTCGTTCGCACTGAGGCGGACCGCGCTCCTGCACCACATTCCGTACTACACGACGGTCGCCGGCGCTTGGGCCGCTACGCAGGCAATTGCGGCGCTGCGTGCAGGAACCCTTGAAGTCGAGCCCTTGCAGTCCTATTCTATGCTATCGTACTGAGTAACGGACGCCCTGCAGGCTGGCGGACACAAGACGTCGGCTTGGTGGGATTTTTTTTGGGCTAACGCCCAATCTTATCGGGGGCGCGGATGCGCATGTCCCCCGCTTATTAAGGCTACGAACGATGGAACGAGTACCCATGACGGGCGCCGGCTACGCCCGCTTGGAAGAGGAATTGAAGCACCTCAAGACCAAGGAACGCCCTGACATCATCAAGGCGATCGAAGAAGCGCGTGCGCACGGTGATCTCTCGGAGAACGCCGAGTACCATGCCGCCAAGGAAAAACAGGGCTTCATCGAAGGCCGCGTGCTGGAGTTGGAAGACAAGATCAGCCGCGCCGAGGTAATCGACCCGAAACTTTTGAGCGGTGACAGCGTCAAATTCGGCGCCACCGTGTGCGTTGCGGACGAAGATACCGACGAGGAATCGACCTACCAGATCGTCGGCGTCGACGAGAGCGACATCAAGGCGGGCCTTTTGTCCGTCAGTTCCCCGCTCGCCCGCGCCCTGATCGGCAAGGAGGTCGGCGATTCAATCAACGTCGAAGCCCCCGGCGGCGCCCGCGGCTACGAAATCGTTTCGGTGGAGTTCAAGTAGGCGTATCGCCCTCCCCCGATATCTGCCTGAAGACCTTAGTGCAGCCCCTGCCGTAATATCGACGGCGGGGGTTTTTCGTTCCGCTTATGAGGGCGTAATTATTGGAAGTTGTTTCGGGGGCGTTCCAAATATCCGATACGTCCATTCACATCTTGAAATAAATAAATGAAAATCTAGTTCAGTAGCGGCGCGGCCCTATTGGGCCTGTGTCAAAGTGCGTTCGGTGGAAGTAACGCCCGGTTTTCGGCGTCTTTTCCGGCAATCGAAGTTGAAGAACGAATTCAGGCAACCTGGGGGCGGGCAGGCCGTGAAGAATTTCAGAATCTCGACCAAGATCTACATGGGCTTCGCCTGCGTGCTGGCCCTGGCCATGATCGGTGCGGGCGTCGGTTATTTCGGCCTGCAAAATGCCGAGAGCACATTCGGGACGTACCGCAAGCTGGCACGCCAAACCAATGCCGACGGCCGCGTTCAGGCTAACATGTTGATGACGCGAATATTCGCCAAGAATTTCGTCATCGACGCCAATAAGGAAAACATCAAGGGCGTTCAGCAGCGCGCCGAGCAAACGCTAGAACACATTCGGGAAACGCTGCATTTGGCGGGCGTCGATACCGGCCGTCAGGTTCTGCTGGAGGATCTCGAGGAGAGCCTCCAACGCTACGTGCAGAAGTTCCAGGAAGTCACGGCGCTGCAGGAACGGCGGGATGATCTGGTCACGAACAAGCTCAATGTCATTGGACCGGCCACGGAGCGGGCGCTGACGCAAATCATGAACAGCGCCGCCGACGACGGAGATGCCGTTGCCGCGTATCAGGCCGGCATCACCTTGCGCAGCCTTATGCTGGGCCGGCTTTATGCCAACCGCTTCCTGATTGAAAACGACGATGCCTCGCGCGCCCGCGCCATTCGGGAATTTCGGGATGTCGAGTTCAACTATCTCAAGATGGTCTCCGAACTGGATGATCCCGAACGAAAAGAGCTTGCCGAGCTGGTGCTGGAAAACCAGCGCGTTTACCTCACGGCGTTCGAGGACGTGCAACAAACAATTACCCAGCGCAACAATCTCATCAGGTACGAACTTGATCGCATCGGACCCGCGGTGGCCACCCGGATCGAACGCCTGAAGCTGGCCATCAAACACGAACAGGACGATCTCGGTCCCAGGGCGGAAGCGGCTTTGACGCAATCGGTTCTCGTTTCCATTGCCGTCTCCATCGGGGTATTGATCCTCGGCGTCCTGGCCGCGGTGTTCATCGGCACCGAGATTACGCGGCCCATCGGCCGGCTTTCGACCGCTGCCGTGGCAATGGGAGAGGGCGACCTCGCGCAGGAAATCGATATGGACCGGCAGGACGAAATCGGCGTTCTGGCAAAGTCGCTGGCCTCAATGCGCGACAACATTATCGATAAGGTCACCACGCTTGAGCAGGAGATCGCCGAACGCCGGCGGGCTGAAAAGGAACTGGCGGAAACGCACGGCAATCTTGAAAACCTGGTCGCGGAACGAACGGAGGAACTGGCGGCGGCGCGCGACGAGGCCGAGCAGGCAACCAAGGCCAAGGCCGAATTCCTGGCTGCCATGAGCCACGAAATCCGGACGCCCATGAACGGCGTCATCGGCATGATCGATCTGCTGCAGCAAACCAAGGTTACCCGCGACCAGAAAGAGATGATCGATACCGTGCGCTCCTCCGCATACTCGTTGCTGACGATCATCAACGATATCCTGGACTTCTCCAAGATCGACGCCGGAAAGCTGGAGCTGGAATCGGCGCCGCTTTCAATCTGCGACGTGGTGGAGGGGGTTACTGAAACGCTGGCGGCAACCTCGCGGGAGAAGGGCGTCCTAATCCGGTCCTTCGTCGATCCCGCCATCCCGGATGCCGTACTGGGCGATTCCGTCCGACTGCGCCAAATTCTGTTCAATCTTTGCGGCAACGCCGTCAAGTTCACCGAGCAAGGGAGTGTCACCATCCGCGCCGACCGGCTGCCTTCATCGAATTCCGGCGGCACCAAAGTTCAGTTCCAGGTCATCGACACGGGTATCGGCATTTCGGATGACGCCCAGGCGACGCTTTTCGAAGCTTTTACGCAGGCAGAGGGATCCACGACCCGGCGTTTTGGCGGTACCGGCCTGGGACTGACCATATCGCAGCGGTTGGTCGAGATCATGGACGGCCGCATCGAGGTCGAGAGTGAACTGGGCAAGGGATCCACCTTCTCCGCCACCCTGACATTTCCTGTCGCCACGGAACACCAGATCAAGAGCGACGGGTATGAGCTGGAAAATCTCAATGTTCTACTGGCCGTACACGACGGGTTCCTGCGCGAGACGCTGCGCAAATATCTGACCCATTGGGGCGCCAACGTGACCATTCAGCCGGATTTCGAATTGGTGGAATCACAGGTCGTAACGGCAGCCGAAACGGTGGCGCCGTTTGACGTTCTTTTCATGGAGAACATCGGTTTCAAGGCGCGCACCGATACCGTTCGCGCCATCCAGCAGGCCGTTGAGAAAACCGGCACCACCTTTGTCCTCCAGGTCGACCACAGGCATGCGGAACGGGAGGATCTGGAAAACACCGTGTATGCCGTCCTCAATCCCATCAAAAGGGGCGCCTTCGTCCGCGCCGTCGCAGCGGCGGCGGGTCGCACCAGTCCGGATGTCGAGTACGATGAAATCGCGGAAACGCCCGTCAATACGGTCGAACCGCCCAGCGTCGCCGAAGCGGAAGCCGCCGGGCAACTGATCCTGCTGGCCGAGGACAACGTCACCAACCAAAAAGTCATCATGAGGCAGCTCAGCAGCTTGGGCTATGCCGCCGTGATGGCGGAAGACGGTGCGCTGGCTCTCGACGCACTAAGTACGCGGAACTTTGCCATTCTCCTGACGGACTGCCACATGCCCAACCTGGACGGCTTCGACCTTACCCGCAAGATAAGGGAACAGGAGCAGGAGCAAAATACGCCACGCATGCCGATCGTCGCGATCACGGCGAGCGCACTCACGGAGGAGGTTTCGCAGTGTTACGAATGCGGCATGGATGACTTTTTGTCCAAACCGGTGGAAACGGCGAAACTTCACACGGCTTTGAAAAAATGGATGCCGACCGGTGTCGTCGGCGCGAATGTCGTCGCCTTCGAACCGCCGGCCAAGGAAGCGGACAAGGACCCACGTCCCATTGATCTTACATTCCTGGAGCAGACGTTCGACGGCCAGCAAGACGCCATCGTAGAGGTCCTTAAGGACTTCGTGAAACCGTCGGTGCAATGTCGCGAAGAGGTGGAAAGCGCCCTTTCCCAACAATCTCTGGAGGGTGTGGCGCAGGGATCACACAAACTGAAATCGGCAGCCCGGTCCATCGGCGCCCATGATTTGGCGAACGTTTGCGAGGAGATCGAAACGGCCAGCCGGCAAGGCGACTGGGCGCCGGTCAGGAACCTGACGCCGGAACTCAACTCGCGTGTTCAGGAAGTGGTGGATTATATTCAGCAGCTTTGATTCCGCTGGGCTGGCCTAATTTGTTCAATACGCTTCCGCGGTCCTCGCATGGAATGCGAATACCCGGTGTCAGCCCCCGAAACGCTAGTATAGCCGAGGATTGTGTAGGGTCAGAACTCCGTCGGAAGGCGTTTCGAACGATCCGAGTTCGGTTTGGTGTTTGCTGCAGGGTTCGTAATCCGCGAGTACTTCGAAGCCCGCGTCCACGAAATCACTACGCACTTTCTCGTGTCTGGACATGCTGTCATTTGTCATGAGGTGCGTGCCGATGTGAAGGCGGCGAACTTTCTTGACGATCTGATCCATAGCCGGTTCGAAAATGCTCACCTCCTCTCCCTGCACGTCAACATCCATCAGATCGACGATACCCAGCGGCGCCAGAAGGTCCCTCAGGCGAATACTGCTGACGGCCACAATATCCTGAGATTCATCGGCGTCCCCCGATAACGGAATGCCGACACGCATCTGCGCACACAAATTCCTTAGCGCCGTCTCGGCGGCATTGGAGGAGACGATCATTTCGGCGACCGCATCGGCGTGTTTCCCGACCAACCGGGTAGAGCTAATCCGCCCCTTACCGGTGAAGATCAAGCTAGGTCGGCCATCCGCCGAAACGGAGGAATTCAACAGCCAGTGATCATCCGGATCGAGGCCGTTGTTGCGGAAATTGACCCTGGCATTCATATGGAGAAGAGGTTCGGGCTCAACCGCCACGAACAATCTGGGCAAGGGACTAAGCGCGTCTAGAGCTCGATGGGCATCGACGCATCGGGGCGCCCATCCACCGCCGAGCTCGATCATCGTGTAACGGTCGCGAGCCGTCTGCACGGTTTGAACGATATCGGCAGCCTCAAAAAAGTACTCTCCGTTTTCAACCGTCCGTGGGGTCGTTTCAACGTAGCGGGCCGGTTCGGGTTCGGGGAAATCGCCGCCCCCGGGCGGGTCAACGTGCAACGATATATCGAAGAGCTGTCCGAGGAAATTTACGTCATAACCCTCTGGAACATCCCCCTTCCAAGGTTCCAAGTCCGCGAACACGTTCTCGTAGTTCCTTATTGGATCCGACATAGCGTCCCCCGATGTCCGGCATCTTCAACTCAGAGACTACAATACTCGCGGAACATCGCCAAAGGACCGTTAACCGCCAAGCGCGTTGCCCACGAAAAAAGGCCGCAGCCGAAGCTGCGACCTGATTCCCACGCGGTTACCACACGGTTACTAACTGGGTACCAACATGCCACCAACTCTAAGTAGGGGCGTGCCGGTTAGCTGTGCAGGTTGTCGTACTTGGCCTGCAGTTCTTCCGGCGTTTCCTCGAAATCGGGGTTCGGAATGATGCAGTCGGCGGGGCAGACGAGCATGCATTGAGGCTCGTCCTCGGCGCCGACGCATTCCGTGCACTTGAAGGCATCGATGACATAAATGACGTCGCCCATGGTGATGGCGTCGTTGGGGCACTCGCTGGGACAGGCGTCGCAGTTGGTGCAGTCATCGGTGATCAATAGCGCCATTGGCGTTACTCCTCGTTGGTCTTGATATCGGTCAAGGCAGACTTTTAGCGGCCTTATGACGCTTGGGCAAGGTTCTCCAGATCCTTCAGCTTCTCGTGGCGGAAGGCGCCCCAGATGGCCGCGCCGATGGCGCCGGCGAAGATCGAATCTGGATGGCTTTCGCAGGGGAAATCCATCTTCTGTTTCGCCATTTCCTCGCGCATCGCAGCCATCATGCCGGTATCCAGCGCCAAGCCACCGGTGAGCAGCACCTTGCCGTCCTTGACCTTGGAAGCCTTCAGGAGCTTCACCAGGCGGCCGGCCATGGAGAGGTGGATGCCCTTCAGGATGTTGGGCGTGGAGATCGACCGCGAAACCATGTTGATGACGTCGGTTTCGGCCAGCACGGCGCAGATACCGGAGACCTGTTCCGGGTCGTCCGCCTGCTGCGACAATTCACCGACCTCGTCGATGGAAACGCCGAGATAGCGGGCGATGTTCTCGAGGAACTGGCCCGATCCCGAGGCGCACTGGCTGGTCATGCGGTAGCCCAGCACCTTGCCGCGCGGATCGATGTTGATCGCCCGGCCATGCAGCGCACCGATGTCGAGAACGGCGGTCGTGCCTTCGGTGAGGTATACCGCACCGCGGGCGTGCGTCGTCATCGAATAGAAGTGGCCGGTGCGGAACCCGACGTTCTCGCCGTCACCGGTCGTCGCGATGTAGGCGACGTCATCCTTGTCGATGCCGGTCTCGGCCAAGAGGGCGTTGAACGCCTCCTCCACCAGGACCAGGGGATCGCGCCGGCGGATGCGGTCGACCCGCTTGGCCAGCAATTCATGGTTGTCACCTTCCGAGCGGAACACGACGGTCTTGACCGCACCCGTTCCAACGTCAATTCCTACTGTAATGGTCATGCTGCTGCCTCCGCGACGCGGCCTTCCTCGACGGCGCGGCGGGCGAAGGTCGCGCCGCCCAGGGCACCGGTGTAGATCGATTCAGGGTCAATGTTGATTTGAAGATCGCCGTAGTTTTCCTTGATCAGGTCCTTCAGGGCCGTCACCGCCGCCTCGTTGTTGGCGACGCCGCCGGTGAAGGTGAACTGATCGCGGATACCACCCGACCGTGACAGGATCGACATCGCGCGCAGGATGATGGCGCGGTGCAGGCCCGCCAGGATGTCCGAACGGTCTTCGCCCAGCGACAGACGGTCGCGAAGCTCGGCACCGGCGAACACCGTGCAGGTTGAGTTGATGCGCACCGAACGGGTCGACTTCATGGCGATGGGACCGAGCTCGTGCAGGCCGACGTTCATTTCGTCGGCGATGTAGCCGAGGTAACGTCCGCAACCGGCGGCGCAACGGTCGTTCATCTGGAAGCTTTCCACGATGCCCGCCTCGTCCACCTGAATGGCCTTGGTGTCCTGACCGCCGATGTCGAGAACGGTTCGCGTGTCGTTGTACATGACGTGCGCGCCGAGACCGTGGCAGAGGATCTCCGAGCGGATATGCTCCTTCGAGAAGGGCAACCGTGCCCGGCCGTAACCGGTACCGATGATGTAGGTCTCCTCGAGATCCACAGCCAGCACACCCTCGACTTCCGCCCGCACCTTGTCGGCGATGCCGGCAAGCTGCGGCATGTTGGCGAAGGTGCGGTCGAGCGCCTTGAGAAGCTTCTCGTTGGTCGTCTCGGTGTAGATGCGGTTCTCCACCTCGATGATCGAACGATCATAGATGTTGAGGAGAACGTCGAAGGGAAAGTCGCTTTCCTTCGCATAGGCTTCCGAGATCGCCGAGTACTGCGAACCGGCAATATCGCGGAAGAAGTCGGACTTGCGCTTGGCGCCCGGGGCGAAGAGCTCCGGTGCCTCCGTTTCGACGCGCTTGAAGACTTCGCCGAGCGACGAGGTGAGGTCGTTGCCCCACTCCGCATAACGCTCGTTCTCGGCCGCCCGGTTGCAGGTCTCGTCGAGGTCGACGAGCTGCTCCAGGTACTGCTCGAGGCGGAAATTCTGCTCGAGCTCGGTCATGAAGTCGTCGTAGTGTTCCGACAGTTCGGACACATTCTTCAGCGCCCGCCGGAAGAGATCGAAACGGGTGTCGATCAGGGCCTCGTTCTTGGCCACGCCGGCGGCGATGTCATAGTTCGAACGCGAGTTGGTGATACCGCGGCCCAGGACGTTGTAGTCCTGGTCGACGACCACCGCCTTGGTGGTCGTTGAGCCGAGGTCGATTCCGATAAAGCAATCCATGAGTTTTCTCCCTCGGTTAGGCGGCGGCCCGGCCGCGCTTTTGGTTGATCATCTGGAAGTAGCTTTCCAGGCGGTTCTTGACGTTGGCCGCGGAGAAATAGCGCGGATCAACGAGATCGGTTTCGATGAACGCGGCCGGCTTGCCGGTGCGTTCCTCGACTTCCCGCATCATCAGGAGCTGACCGGCGGAGAAGCTGTTGCAGCTTTTGATCGAGTTGATCAGCAGACCGTCGGCCTGGTAGTCCTCGACGTACTTGGCCAGCATGTCCGTGCGCGACGGCAGGTTGAGGTTGGTGTAGCAACCCAGGCAGTAGTCGGCCAGGCTCTCCAGCGGGTTTTCGGGATCGTGACGGAAGCCGAAGTCGTAGACGCCGCCCACCTTGGTGTAGGTGCTGGCGACGACGACCGCGCCCTCGTCGTAGAACATCTTCCAGAACTCGCGGAAGCTGGTCCAGTTGGGCGGGCCTTCGACGACGAGGCGGTATTTTTCTTCGCCCATGTCGCCTTCCGGCGTCACGGGGCCGAGACCGGCATCCAGGCGGGCCTGGATTTCGCCGCGCAGCGTGCTGTAGTAATCGACCGCCGCATCGGAACCGCGGAAGGCGGTGAAGATCGGGCCGATGTAGTAGACGCCGCCGAAATAGGCATCGATGGGCGAGCGGATGTTCTTGGCCGTCTGCAGGACGTAAACCAGATCGTCCTCCGCCTTGGCCGACTGCTTGATGTATTCGCGCAGGCGGTCGATGTCGAACTTGACGCCGGAGACGCGTTCCAGGGTCGGAATGATGTCTTCCTTGAGCTGTTTGACGACATAGTCGCGCATGTTCTGCGTCACCACGCCGTCGCCCTGGTAGGGGACATGCAGCATGGCGGTCTCGCAGTCGTACTGCTCACGCACCAGTTCGAACCACTTCATGAAGGTGAAGCAGCCGGTATAGCTGAGCATCAGCAGGTCGGGGGTCGGCAGGGGCTCGCCCGTCGGGCCGATGTTACCCTTCATGATCATGCCGAGATCGGCCTTCACGTAGGTGCAGACGTCTTCGGAGTGGCCGACTTTCTCGGCTTCCATGATCAAGCCGCCGGACTTCTTGCGCATGCCCATCTGCAGCGCGTTGGTCTCCGGCAGGTTGCGCGCCATGTCGAAGCACATCAGCAGTTCGTTGAGGTTACCCGGCACGAACGTCGAGACCACCTTCTGGCCACGCTCGTTGGCCGTTGCCAACTCGTGGTAGTTGGCGTTGATCATTTCTTTTTGCTTCCACATCGAGTCCTCTTTGAGGGCCTCGGTGCTGGCGTTGGCTTTTACATTCATATCACGCACTCCAGAGCTTGATGGAATCGGCGAAAGTGCCTGCCTGCTCGCGAATGGGCTGCATCTGGCCCGAGTTCTCGGCGTACTGGAAGGCGGTGAAGGGGATGTTGTTGTCGTTCAAGGCGGTGTGCAGCATCGGCTGGTCCAGGAGCGCCGGATCGCAGAAGCTGGGGGCCGCGAAGACGACGCCTTCGGCGGCGGTCTTCTTCACCGAATCAACGATGAACTTGCCCTTGTTTTCGTTCTTGTCGACATACTTGGCGGCGGTTTCCGCGGAATGATGCAGGAAACTGTCCGACAGGTTCTGCAGCGGGTTGCCGTCCGCCGGGACGTCGTCCATCAGCCAGCGCGTGACCAGCATGAAGTCGTCGTCGACGATGTAGCAGCCGGCCATTTCGACCGATTTGATCAGGCCGAGCGGGGGTTGCTCGCAGAACATGCCGCTCATGACGACGCGGCAGTTGTCGCGCATGGGACGCTCTTCCTGCTCGGCGGCGGCCAGGTAGTCGCGCAACATCTGGGTATGCTCCTCGACCTCCAGGATCATGCCGGCGCGCAGCAGCAGGTAAACCTCCGAAGTCGGAACCTTCCACGGCGACTTGGTGCGCAGCGCATAGACGTCGTTGATGGCGCGGCGGTTTTCGTTATAGACCGCGATGGAGGCGTTGATGGCTTCGTCGGTGATCTTTTTGCCGCTAAGACCCTCGAGGCCTTCCTTGAGCTCCTCGAGTTCCTTGACGTAGTAGTTGCCGCCGACCTCGTCCGCGTAGGTTTGCGGCACGTCGAAGTAGCGCACGTACTTGTCCTTGAACAGCAGCTTCCACATGCCCGAGAGGTTGCGGATGACGTCGCAGATCGAGGGGAACAGGGCGCCGTCCAGGCAGTCCAGGCGGCCGGTCACGCCGAGCTCGATGGTCGAACGCGGAATGCGGCAGATGTAGCTTTGGTAATAGGCGTCGCCGTGGATTACCTCGAGCTGGTCGCCGCCGCCGAGGATACCGACCGGCAGCATGCCGGCAGCATGGATGATTTCACGCGGGACGTAGACCGGCAGGTAGCCGATCGCCTTGCGGCTCGGATCCTTCGCCTTCCACTCCTTGACGTAAGTGAATTCCAGGTCATCGAAGATTTCCTGGCAGCGGTCGATGATTTCCTTGACTGACATAGCTTAACGATGCTCCCAGTTAGGTTTGCGCTTCTCGACGAAGGCTTCGAGGCCTTCGATCGCGTCGCGGGTGGACATGAGGCTGTCGAGGTAGATTTTCTCGACGCGGGCGAGGTCGTCTTTGAGGCGGGCGACGACGGGCGCCCGTGCGGCTTCGACGGCGTGCCGAAGCGAGCTGGCCGAAAGGCCGGCAAGGTGTTCGTCGAAGTAGGCGAGCGCAGCGGCTTCCGGTTCGTCCGAAAGGTCATCGACGAGACCCATCTGCAGGGCTTCCTCGCCGCTGACGCTGCGGCCGGTGTAGAGAAGATCCTCAGCCGCGCCCTGCCCGATTCGGGGGGGCAGCAGGCAAGACGCGGCTGGGGCAAACACGGCCAGCTTGATTTCGGGCTGACCGAGAAATGCGTCTTTCGACGCAAATAGGCGGCCGCAGGCGAGTGCGACCTCGAGACCGCCGCCCAGGCACTGGCCGTTGATGGCGCAAAGCACGGGCACCGGCGAACCGGCGAGCTTCAGGATCAGGTCGTGCAGACTGGCGAGCATGTCGGCGCACTGGTCCGGCATATGCTCCTCGACGCTGGCGCCGAAGGAGAAGTGCGGACCCTCGGCATCCAACAGCACGGCGCCGAGGGAGCCGTTGTCGAGATGACCGTCGAGCGCTTCAGCAAGCGCTGCAATCATCTCGGCATCGACGATGTTGGCCTTGGGCCGCGCCAGACGGACGCGCAACAGCCGGCCTTCGCGGTCGAGCCAGACTTTGAGGGGGGAGCTCACTCCGCGGCCTCCTGGTTGACCGGCATCAGGCTTTCCGTGAGCTCTTCGCTCCACGGCGTGCCGACGGCCAGTTTCTGACGGAGTTCGACGAAGTCGATTTCGCGGATCTTGCCGGCCGGTTCGTTGAAGGCGCGGAAACCGGTCTTGGCTTCCGACATCATGTTGTTGGCTAGCCAGGCGCGGCTGTTTTCCTTGTTCATGTTCCAGGCGTTGAGCTTGGGCTTACGCAGTTCCTCGACTGACTTGGTCGTGCAGTCCGGGAAGGTCATGAGGATCTTGGTGCAAAGTTCGTCGACCTTTTCGTCTAGCGCCGTCAGATCGACTTCGCCGCTGGCAAGCACTTCCTTGCCCTTCTTGGCGGCTTCCCCGGTTTTGAATTCACCGTGGATGATGCGGCCGAAATCGTCCGTGTAGTCCAGTTCGACCAGCGGGTTCGGCACATACTCGCCGTTGACCTTCAGGGCCGGAACGATGTCCATGGCCACGCCCAGACGATAGGCCTTGTGGGCCGACCAGGGCTCGCAGAGAACGCCGGTTTCCATGGCGCGCTCGTTGCCGACCATCACCGGCAGGAAGTCCGTGGCGCCGCCGATGGCCGCCGAGCCGTGCTTGGGGCCGGCCTGACCGAAGCGGGCCAGATCCTGGGCGATGGTGAAGTCACAGGCCATGCCGATTTCCTGGCCGCCGCCGATGCGCATGCCGTTGACGCGGCAGATCACCGGCTTGTCGCAGGCGAGGATGCCGGAGACCATGTCGTTGAAGAGGCGCATGTACTGGCGGTATTCCTGCGGGTTACCGGCGTAGTATTCGGCGTATTCCTTGGTGTTGCCGCCTGTGCAGAACGCCTTGTCGCCGGCGCCGGTGAAGACCACGGCGACGACATCGCGCGACATGGAGGCGCGACGAAAGCCGAGAATGACGCCCTTCACCATTTCGGTGGTGTAGGAGTTGTACTGCTTCGGGTTATTCAGCGTGATCCAGGCGGCATACAGACCCTCAGCTACGGATCCGTCCGGGCGTTTGACCGGCTTTTTCTCGTAGATGACGCCTTCGTATTCGGCTTCGGGGACGAGGTTGTGGTCGGCGAGGGTTTGGGGGGCGGGTTTCATGTCGAACTCCTGGATGTTTCTTTGCTGGTGGCTTTGTCCGGTTACGCGGGCACGAGAATGGCGCGCCGCGACATTTCCTTGTCGTGAACGGCTTTGAAGACGGTATTGATGTCATTGAGCGGGCGTTGCTCGATGAAAGGCGCCAGGGCGATCTCGCCGTCGAGCACCATGTCGAGCGCGGCCGGATAGAGGTCCGGCGTGCAGCCCCAGTTGCCGATGGCGCGGGCATCGAAAGCCATCAGGTTGGAAAGCCGCATCTCCACTTTGTCCATGGTGAAACCGACGACGCAGAGCGTGGCGCCGAAGGTCAGCAGGCCGAAGGCCGTGGACTGGCCCGCACCGGTGCCGGAGCACTCGAAGATGAACCATTCGGTCATCGGCAGACCGTTTTCCTTGGCGAAGTCGCGGATCGCGCCCTTCAGGCTCTTGAGGTCGTGTTCCTTGGCATTGAGCGCCAGCGACACGCCATGCCCCTTGAGGGCTTCCATTTTTTCGTTATCGACGTCGATGGCGACCACCATGGCGCCTTTCGCGGCAGCGATTTGTGCCGCGTAGCCGCCGACACCACCGACGCCGATAACGATAGCGAGGCTGCCGGGGGTAACCCCGGCGCGCATCGCAGCTTGGTAAGGGGTGGTCACCGCATCGGCAACCACGGAAAGATCGGCCAGGCTCAAGCCGGCTTTGGCGAGCTTGTCTTCATCGACGGGGCAGAGGCCGTCGGCGGGCACCACGATGTGGCTGCCGAAACCGCCCTGGATGTCGTTGCCGGGCATTTTCTGGGCGCGGCAGATGGCGCCGCGGCCGCGTTTGCAGAGATCGCATTCGCCGCAGGGCATCACCGCCGGAATGACGACCGCCTTGCCGAGCCAATCCTTGGCGCCGGTGCCGGCGGAAATGACGCGGCCGCTGATTTCATGACCCAAAGCGAGGGGCAGTTCGTGCTTGGTGCGAACGCCGTCATAATAGTAACCGAGGTCGGTGTGGCAAACGCCGCAACCCGCGACTTCGACGACGACTTCGCCGTCTCCGGCCACCGCTTCGAACGTTTCCTCGACAAGCGGCTCACCGATGCCGGTCATCATCCAACGGGTGGCTTGGGTGGTATCTGCGGTCATTTCTTGCCTCTCGTTTGCCTCGAAAAGCCAGGAATTCCGGGCTTTCGCTGATTTCTGCCCCGGCCGGTTTGAACCTTGCGAATTCGGTTGACGGTCCGGCGCTGGATATTTATTATGTAATTTAGTACTTGAATACCGAATTAAGAGTCAAGACAAAAAGTAGGGTCATTTACCAATTCGTCGCCGAAACGGCAGCAAACGGTCAAAACGCCCCGGAAATCTGGAGACTGAAATCATGAGTGACACGCCAGATACAGCGCCAAGCTTGTCCATCGTGCTCGCGGGCAGCGGCGGCGCCGGTGTCATTACGGCCGGCAACATGCTGCTCGAGGCGGCGGCCAAGGCGGGCTGGTACGGGCTGATGACCCGCTCGGTCGGCCCACAGATCCGCGGCGGCGAGGCGGCCGCCCTGATCAGGCTGTCGTCGACGCCGGTGGCCGCACAGCCGGACCGGCACGATCTGATCATCGCCTTGGATTGGCAGAACGTCGACCGTTTCGCCGCCGAACTGCCGATCGACGAAAAGACCGTCGTGATCGGCGACGCCAAACAGATCGACGACGTTCCCGCCTTCGTCACGGACAGCCGCGCGGCGCGGGCGGACCTCGATTTCAAAGCCATGTCGAAAGCCATCGACGGCGGCCGGCCCAACATGATCGCGCTCGGCGTCGTCGGCGCCCTGATCGGCCTGCCGGAGGAAAATCTCGATGCGGCGCTGACCAAGGCCCTGGCCAAACGCGGCGACGCAGCCATCACGGCCAGCGCCGCCGGCGTGGCGTCAGGCCGCGAGGCGGCAAAGGATCTTCCTGTCATGCCCAAGCTTGCGGCAACCGAAGACCAGGCAGCGGGAAGATGGCTGATCAGCGGCAACGAAGCCGCCGGCCTCGGGGCCATCCGCGGCGGCGTCCGTTTCGTCGCCGCCTACCCAATTACACCCGCCACGGAAATTCTCGAGTGGATGGCCCCGGCGCTGACCAAGGTCGGCGGCACCCTGGTCCAGGCCGAAGACGAACTGGCCTCGATCAACATGGCGATCGGCGGCTCCTTCGGCGGCGTGCCTTCCCTCACCGCCACTTCAGGTCCCGGCCTCGCCCTGATGACCGAAGCCATCGGCTTGGCCGTTGCCAGCGAAGTGCCGGTGGTGATCGTCGACGTCATGCGCGGCGGCCCCTCCACGGGCATCCCGGCCAAGAGCGAACAATCCGACCTCAACCTGGCGACGCAAGGCCTGCCGGGCGACGCGCCGCACCTCGTGGTCGCGCCCAACTCCATCAGTGATTGCCTGTTCACGACGCAATGGGCCGTGCATCTGGCCGAAGCCATGCAGACCCCGGCCCTGGTGCTCAGCGACCAGTCGTTGGGCCAGGCCAAGTCGGTGATCGAGGAACCCGCCGACATCACTTTCATGGCCCAACGCCTGACCGCCGAAGCGCGCGGCAAGGACGAGATCTACCACCGCTACGCCGACGTGAAATCCGGTATCTCGCCCATGGCGGTTCCCGGCACGCCGGGTTGCGCCTACACGGCCGACGGCCTGGAGCACAACCCGCGCGGCACACCCTCCAGCCAGGCCGACGACCACTTCATCCAGCTGGACAAACGCGCACGCAAGCTGGAGAACTTCGATTATGGCCAGCATTGGGCCGAGACCGGCGGCGACGGCGATACCGTCGTCCTCACATGGGGTAGCTGCACCGGACCGGTGCGCGAAGCCCTGGCCAATATGGGCGAAGGCGCGGCCCGCTACGTCTCGCTGCGCCTGCTGCTGCCGGCACCCAAGGAACAACTCCTGGCGGAGTTGGAGGGAGCCAGCCGCATCATCGTCGTCGAACAGACCCACAGCGGCCAATTCCTCGGCTATCTGCGTTCCCATATCGGTTTGACGCAAGCCGTCGAACATTTCTGCGTTCCGGGGCCCCTGCCCATCCGTCCCGGTGAGATTACCGCCCGTATCACGGGAGAGACCAAGTCATGAGTACCGATACCCAAACCGCCCCCGCCCGCACCGCCCGGGATTACAAATCCGACATCAAACCCGTCTGGTGCCCGGGCTGCGGCGATTATTCCGTGCTTTCGTCGATCACCAAGGCGCTGGCCGAACTGGACCTGCCGCCCGAGGAGGTCGCCGTCATATCCGGCATCGGCTGTTCGTCGCGCATTCCGGCCTACACCGACTGCTACGGCTTCCACGGCGTTCACGGCCGCTCCCTGCCCCTGGCCACCGGCCTCAAAGTGGCCCGGCCCGAGCTCACCGTGATTGTCGCCAGCGGCGACGGCGACGGCTTCTCCATCGGCGGCAACCACTTCATGCATGCCGCGCGGCGCAATGTCGATTTGACCTACATCGTCATGGACAACCGGGTCTACGGCATGACCAAGGGCCAACCGTCACCCACGACCGAGCCGGACTGGGACAGCGCCCTGGCCCCCGGCGGCACCGGCATTAGCCCGTTCCGCCCGCTGGTTATCGCCTTGGCCGCCGGTGCCAACTTTATCGCCCGCGGTTTTGCCGGCGATCCCAACGGCACCGCCAAGCTGGTCAAGGAGGCCATCGAACATCCCGGTTTCTCCTTCGTTGAAATCCTCAGCCCCTGCGTCACCTTCCGACCCAACCAGAGGGAATGGAAGAACGAGGTGCATGCGCCCGTCGTCGATCAGACCGACGACATGGGCCGGGCTGCCCGCCGTCTCATGACGGATGACGGATATAACGTCGGCGTGTTGTTCTCAGGAAACCGTGCACCCTACCAACCCCCCGTCGGCGAGGCCCAGGCCTCCATGGCCGATCTTGAAGAAAGGTTCGCGCTATGAACCCGCCGAGCGAAATGGATATCAACAGTATCGAGGAATTCCTCGCCCACGCCCACGCGATGGAGCAGGAAGCGGCCGAGCAGTACACCGACCTCGCCGAACAGATGGACGTGCACAACAATCCGGAAGTCGCCGAATTGTTCAGAAAGCTCGCCGAGTTGGAAGGCAAGCACGTCGAAAAAATCGACGAAAAGGCCGGTGACAGGGAAATTCCGCGCCTCGCGCCCTGGGATTACAAGTGGGAGAACGGCGTCGCCCCGGAAAATCCCGAAGCCATCGAAGCCCACTATATGATGACGCCGCACCACGCCATAACCATGGCCCTGCAGGCCGAGGAGAAGGCTGAGGCGTTCTTCAAGCGCGTCGCCGACGGCACGACCGACGACCAGGTGCGTGAAATGGCGACAACCATGGCCGGCGAGGAAGCCGAACACATCAAGTGGCTTTCCGAGTGGCTGAAAAAATATCCCGAGCCGGAAAGCGGCTGGGACGACGACCTCGACCCCCCCATGTTGCAAGAGTAGGAACCCGTTATGTCGACAGATCATCTCGAAACGCTTCTCCCCGAAGGCTGGGCGCCGCCGATCGGCTACGCCAACGGTATCGCCGCCAAGCCGGGCCGCATCGTCTTTGTCGCCGGCCAGGTCGGCTGGGACGCGCAGCAGGTCTTCCATTCCGAGGACATCGCGCCGCAGTTCGACCAGGCGCTCGACAACATCCTGACGGTGCTGGCCGAGGCCGGCGGCAAGCCCGAACACATCTGCCGCATGACCGCCTATTGCTGCGACAAGCCGGCCTACATGGCGGCGCGCAAGGAGCTCGGCGCCATCTGGAAGAAGCACATGGGCAAGCATTTTCCCGCCATGAGCATGATCTTCGTCGTCGACCTTCTCGACAATCCCGGCAAGATCGAACTGGAAGCAACGGCGGTCGTGCCGGAGTAGAAAATACTCTGCACGGTTGCGGGCCGCGCGAAGGAGGGTAAAATCCCCGCCATGTCGGAAACGGACACCAGCCCCGAGGCAACCTCGACGGTCGATATTCTCGTCCGGCCCGCGGCGGTGGGCGATTACGATGCCGTCGTCGAGCTGGATTCCCAGACCAGCGGCCTCGCCAAGCCCGACTACTGGCGCGATATCTTCGACGGCTACGTCGGCGACGAAAGCGGCCAACGTTTTCTACTGGTCGCCGACGTCGACAATGAGCCGGCGGGCTTTGTGGTCGGCGAGATCCGCGCCTGGGAGTTCGGCTCGCCGCCCTGCGGCTGGGTCTTCGCGCTGGGTGTTTCCGAGGACTTCCGCGAACACCGCGTCGGCAGCCGGCTGGTTCAGGACATCTTCGCGCGCTTCCGGGAAAGCGGCGTCACCAGCGTGCGCACCAGCGTCTCAAGGCGCGACACCCTGAACCTGTCCTTCTTCCGCAGTCTCGGCATGACGGCGGGCCCCTATGTCCAGCTCGAGATGCGGCTGGACGAGTAGCAAACGGTAGGAGCGGGGGCGATGAAGATACAAAAATCGACAATGTTCGCGCTGTACGCCGTCTTGGAACTGGCCAAGGACCCGGCGGCCCAGCTCGCCACGGGCGAAATCGCCGCCAAGTACGACATTTCCGTACATCACCTCGCCAAAGTCATGCGCCAGTTGGTGAGAGCCGGGCTGATCCAGTCCGTGCGCGGCGCCGGCGGCGGCTACCGCTTTAGCGCCAACCCCAATCGCCTGACGCTCTATGATGTGGTCTCGCTGTTCGAGGACAACCTGGCCTCCGAATTCGAGGTCGACGAAGCCGGCGTCGAAACCGGCATCGGCCGCGCCCTGCAATCCGTCGGCGACGAGATCGAAGACCTGACCCGCGCCACGCTGCAGTCCATCACGCTGACTACCCTGCTGCGCCACGCCGCCAAGCGTGAGAATGCCAACCGGCACAGCGATGCCGCCACCCATGAACCGCTGCAGGACCTGGAACCGCTGACGTAGCACGCCCCTTGCGCGCGTCCCCCGAAGCACTATATAAAGCGCCCTCGCGCGCGGCATGACGCACGCGCTCTGAACCCCTGGAAAGAATTATGGAACTCCGAAATATCGCGATCATCGCGCACGTCGATCATGGCAAAACCACGATGGTCGATCAGTTGCTGCGCCAGTCCGGCACCTTCCGCGACAACCAGCGCGTGGCCGAACGCGTCATGGATTCCAACGACCTGGAGCGCGAGCGCGGCATTACCATCCTGTCCAAGTGCACCTCGGTGACCTGGAACGACGTCCGCATCAATATCGTCGACACGCCGGGCCACGCCGACTTCGGCGGCGAGGTCGAACGCATCCTATCGATGGTCGACGGCGTCGTCATCCTGGTGGACGCGGCCGAAGGCCCCATGCCGCAGACCAAATTCGTCACTTCCAAGGCGTTGGGCCTGGGTCTCAAGCCCATCGTCGTGGTCAACAAGGCCGACCGGCCGGACGCCCGCCATCACGAGGTCCACGACGAGGTGTTCGATCTCTTCGTAGCGCTTGACGCCAGCGAGGAGCAACTCGACTTTCCGACGCTGTTCGCCTCCGCCAAGGAGGGTTGGGCGTCGGCCGATCCGGAGGGGGACCGCGAAAACCTGACGCCGCTGTTCGAATTGATCGTGAAACACGTACCTGTCCCCTTTGCCGATCCGGCTGCAGAAGCCGCCAAGCCGTTCGCCATGTTGGCGACGACGCTGGAGCGCGACGATTTCCTCGGCCGGGTGCTGACGGGACGCATCCAGCAAGGCGTCATCCGGCGCAACGACATGATCCGCGCCATTGATATTGACGGTACCACCATCGACGAGGCGCGCATCAGCAAGCTGCTGTCCTTCCAGGGTATCGAGCGCGTACCGGTCGATGAGGCCGGCCCCGGCGACATCGTCGCCATTGCCGGCCTGGCCAAGGCCACAGTGGCGCATACCCTGTGCGCCGAAGGTGTTTCGGATGCCCTGCCCGCCCAGCCCATCGACCCGCCAACGCTGGCGATGACTTTTTCGGTCAACGATTCACCCTTGGCCGGCAAGGAAGGCAGCAAGGTGACCTCGCGCATGCTACGCGAACGCCTGATGCGCGAGGCCGAGGGCAACGTCGCCATCCGCGTGACCGACACCGAGGAAAGCGACGCCTACGAAGTGGGCGGCCGCGGCGAATTGCAGCTCGGCGTACTGATCGAGACCATGCGGCGCGAAGGCTACGAGGTCTCCATCAGCCGCCCGCGCGTGGTCATCAAGACCGATCCTGCGACCGGCCAGCGACTGGAACCCATCGAGGAGGTGATGATCGACGTCGACGACGAGTTTTCCGGCGTCGTGATGGAGAAGCTCGGGTTGCGGCGGGCGGAATTGCTCGACATGCGCCCCTCGGGCGGCGGCAAGACGCGCATGGTGTTCCACGCTCCGACACGCGGCCTGATCGGCTACCACCCGGAATTTCTCACCGACACCCGCGGTACCGGCGTGATGAACCGCGTCTTCCACGATTACGCGCCGTCGCGCGGCGACGTGCCGCGGCGGCAGAACGGCGTGCTGATCTCCACTTCGGAGGGAGCGGCCGTGCCGTACGCGCTATGGAACCTTGAGGAACGCGGGCAGTTGTTCATCGATCCGGGCGCGGCCGTCTACCAGGGCATGATCATCGGCGAAAATTCGCGCACCGGCGATCTCGACGTCAATCCGCTGAAGGCCAAGCAGCTCACCAACATCCGCGCCGCAGGCAAGGACGACGCGGTGCGCCTCAGCCCGCCCCGCCGTTTGGCGCTGGAAGCCGCGCTGACCTACATCGAGGACGATGAACTGGTGGAAGTGACGCCCCGCTCCATCCGCCTGCGCAAACGACTGTTGCTGCCACACGAGCGCAAACGCGCCTCGCGGGCCGCCGGTTAGTTTATCAGAGCGGCTCGCCGATTTTTTCTGCGTCGACCAAGTCCCGGTATGCGTGCCAGGTTGCGTGGCCGATCAGCGGGAAGGTGACGATCAGGCCGATGAACAGCGTCGCCAGGCCGGCCGCCGTGAACAGCGCAATTAAAACACCCCAGAGAAGCATCGGGCGGATGTTCGCGCGCACTACCCGCATGCTGACATAGGCGGCGCGGACGATGTCGATGTCGCGCTCCATCAGCAGCGGGATCGAAACGGCACTGATGGAAAAGACGACGAAAGCCAGCACGGCGCCGATGGCGGTGCCGGTCATCAGAAAGCCGATGCCGCGCGGTGTGTAAAATAGGGCCGTGACCAGCAATTCTGGTTCCGCCGGGTAGTCGGCACCGCCGAAGAACAGCATGAACAGCAATGCCGCAATCTGCATCCAGGCGAACAGGAAAAGCATGAGACCCGCGCCCATCCAGCCGATACGCGGCAGGCAGACCTTGCACTCGCCCAGCACGACCCCGAGATTGACGCTCTCGCCTTTTTCCAGCCGCCGGCTGGTTTCATAAAGACCGATGGCCAACATCGGACCGACCAGCATGAAGCCGGCTGCCAGGGGCAGGATGAGGAAATGCATACCGGCTTTGATGAGGCCGAAGGAAATGCCGAAGCTGATCAGGGTAAAGAGCGCGCCGTAGCTCAGGCTGAGCACCGGTGCCCGCGTGATGTCCTTCCATCCCGCCGCCAACCAGTTCCAGGGGTCGTCGTAGGTGATGGCCTTATGCTCTTCCGCGCCGCCTGTCACTGTCGTCATGAGTACCCCCGTCAACCGGTTCTCTTACAACTTAAACAATTCCAGACATCATATTAAGAACGCTCCAATTGGGTCAACGCCCATGCATCGGAGCGCACCGGTCAATCCCCCGGCTTGTCGTCGTCGTCGAAAAGGATGCGGTGGGCGGCACCTTCCATGTCCTCGAACTGGTTGCGCTTCAACGCCCAGAAAAAGAGCATGAGTCCCCCTCCCCCCAGGCAGAGGGCGATGGCCACGAGGATGATCAGGTTCTCCATCGGTGTTCCTAGCGCCTCACGCCAAGCCGCAAGGCATTGACCATGACGACAATGGAAGACGTCGACATGGCGATGGCGGCAAACAGCGGCGTCACCATCCCGGCGACGGCAAAGGGAATGGTAACCACATTGTAGGCGAAGGAAAAACCCAAGTTCTGGGCGATAATCCGCTTGGCCCGCCGGGCCGTATCCAGGGTCTCGAGCACCGGCGCCAGCCGACCGCCCTGAAACACCGCATCGGAGGCCGTTTGGCTGATGTCGGCGGCGCTGGAGGGTGACAGCGAGACGAATGCCGCCGCCAGGGACGGCGCATCATTCAGGCCGTCTCCCACCATCAACACTTGCCGCCCCTCGTCAGCCAGCTGACGCAGGACCCGGTGCTTTTCGGCGGGGCTCGCCCCCCCTTGATAACTCGCCACGCCCAGTTCGCCGGCGACGCGGGCGACCGTTTCGGGCCGGTCACCGGAGAGAATCCGGATGTCGTATCCTTTCGCGGTCAACGCTTGGACAACTTCAACCGCATCGGTACGGAGCTCGTCGGCGAAGGCAAACTGAACCGGCGCATCGTCACCGATGCGAAGCCACATTTCCGGTCCCTCGGGTTCACTCGCGTCTTCAGCCCCGCAAAACGAGCGGCTGCCGAGGCGTATCTCGATCCCGCCGGAAGCGGCCGACAGCCCCGCACCCGGTACTTCCGTCAATCCCGACACCTGCACGACATCGCGAACCTGCTCGCCGGCGGCTTTGACGACCGCCCTGGCCAAGGGATGGCGACTGTTTGCCGCCAGCGCGGCGGCGACGCTCAAATCTTCCCCGGACGGTTCGTTCACGAGTACCGGGCGGCCTTCCGTCAGGGTCCCGGTTTTGTCGAACACGATTGTGTCGGCCCGCGCCAGGCGCTCCAGGGCGGTGGCCGTCTTCAACAACACCCCCCGGCGCATCAGACGCGATGCCGCCGCCACCTGAACCGCAGGCACGGCCAGCGCCAAGGCGCAGGGACAGGTGATGATGAGGACGGCGACGCCATTCAGCAGCGCCAGCTCCCAACCCGCACCGAGGATCATCCAGCCGAGGAAGGTGGCCGCGCCCATGACGTGGACGACAGGAGCGTAAAGCCGGGCGACCCGCTCGGCCAAGTCGACGTAAGCCGCCTTGCCGTGCTCGGCCTGCTCCATCAGTCGGACAATTTCGGCCAGCGCCGTCGCTTCGCCCGTCGCCGTCGCCTTGATTTCCAGGGGCTGGCCTATGTTGAGGGTGCCGGCGCTGACGCCGCTTCCCGGGGAGACGGCAACCGGCAGGCTTTCGCCGGTGAGAAGGCTCTGGTCGATCTCGCTTTGTCCGCGCACGACCTCGCCGTCGACGCCGATACGCTCACCTGCCGCGACGATGACGATCATGCCGGGTGCGACCTCTTCCGGACGCAGGTTGCGGCGGCCGCCTCCCGACTCAAGCACCGTCACCGTCCGGGTCGACAGCGCCAGGAGATGGGCCGCCGAGGACCGCGCCCGGCTGCGTGCGCACTGATCGAGATAGCGGCCGATCAGCAGGAAGAACAGCAAGCCTATGGCGGAATCGAAATAGGCGTATGTCGCGCCGGTCGCCGTCAGATACAGGCTCATCGCGGCGGTGATCACAACGGCCAGCGAAATCGGCACATCCATATTGACCCGGCCTCTGGCCAGGACCGACAGTCCGGAGCGGAAGAAGGGCCGGCCTGCATACACGATGGCGGGCAAGGCGATGAGCGCGGAGATCCAGTGCATGAGGTCCCGTGTCGCCGGGCCCATGCCTTGGGTGTAACCCGCCCAAACGGAAACGGACAACAGCATGACGTTGGCCGCAGCAAAGCCGGCGACGGCCATGGCCTTCAGGAGTTCACGGTCGCGGGCGGCGCGGCTTTGTTCCACCAATTCAGCATCGTAGGGGAACAGGCGATATCCGAGTTTCAACACCGGCTCCACGATGCTGCCGGCGAGTTCCGGAGATCCCTGCCAGCTCAGCCGCAGGCGCTGGGTCGTCATATTTACGCGGGCGGCGCTGACGCGATCATCGCGGGACAGCACCTGTTCGATCAGCCAGCCGCAGGCCGCACACTGGTATCCCTCGATCACCAATGACATTTCCGACCGTTGCTCGGCGCCGTCGCCTTCGGTGATCACGTGCAGTGAGAAATCGAGATCGGCCTGGCTGTCGTCGGGTTTCAAAGGCCTCACGGCAGCATCGAGTTGCCGGGTGTTGTAGTACTTCTCCAGCCCCATGCCCGCCACGAGGTCATGGGCCATCGAGCAGCCTGGACAGCAAAAGCGTCCGCCGGCGTTGGCCGTTATCGCCCCGGGGATGAGCGGCAGACCGCAGTGATCGCAGGCGTTGGCGCTGACCTTATCCACGTCACTTCACGGTGAAGCGCTGCTTCAGTCGGAAGACGGCGCCTTCGCGGCGCGCGGTCAGTTCCGCCTCCCACTGACCCGCCAGGGGAAACTCCAGATTGGCGATGTACCGCCCGGGTTGTTGTTCGGCCATCTTCACGGCGAAGTCGTGGCCCTCGTGGGTCGGCCGGCGTATTTGTACAACCACTTCGGCGCTGCCCACGGGCTCACTTTCCTTGGACAGAAGATCGAGCTCCAAGCGGTTGCCGGTCAGGGTCAGATCGGCAATCCAGCCCAACTGTTTTTGCGCCTCTGCCGCCGCCAGCTTGTCATTGTAAAGCCGGCCTTTTTCGTAAGCGTCCTCTGTCTCCAGGCCCGTCCACGAATCGGTCGCCAGGAACACCAGTATGATATTGGCGATGAAGATGATGCCGAAGAACGCCGCCAGCCACCAAAGCGGCCAGGCGCCTTTATGCATTTTGTGCCACGGCGTCCGGGTCATTTCTCGGGTCCCCTGAAGGTCGTTTCGTGCTCCATCGCCCGACCCGACGCTAGGTCAACCAGAACGAAGCGCAAGGCTTGCGAACCGGCCTCAACGGCGTTTTCGGGGGCTCGAACAAAAACCCGGTAGGTGCCCACGGTGTCGGCCCTGACGGCGAGGTCGATGCTGCGCACAGGTTCCTTGGCGCGGCCGACCACCGTCATTTCCGCATTTTGGAGCCCGGCCAGCGACAAGCGGAAGGATTTCGGTTCGCGGACCATGTTGAGCACCTTGAAGGTGTAGCCGTTGCGGATGGCGCCGTCGGATAGCTTCACGTACAGCGGATTGCGGTCGCGCAATACGTTGATGGAGGTTTCTGCCCGGAACACCAGGGCGGCCGTCATCGCCATGCTGACGATCACCATGATCAGCGAGTAGACGATCGTCCGCGGCCGCAGGAAGTGGTACTTGGGTTTCTCACTATCTGCCGGGGCGTTTAGGCTGCGCAGGGTGTCGAAGCGGATCAAGCCGTGCGGCAGGCCGAGCTTGTCCATCACGCCGTCGCAGGCGTCGGCGCACAAGCCGCAGCCGATGCATTCGAGCTGCTGGCCGTCGCGGATGTCGATGCCTGTGGGGCAGACAACGACGCACTGCTTGCAACTCACGCAGTGCCCGCGCCCCTCCCAGGGATCGCCCTTTCGATAGGCGCCGCGCGGTTCGCCGCGCCGGGTGTCGTAACTGACGATTAGACTGTCATCGTCAATCATCGCACCCTGGAAACGGGCGTAGGGGCACATATAGGTGCAGACCTGTTCACGCGCCCAACCCGCCAGCAAATAGGTCGATGCGGTAAAGCCCAGGATGAAAGCGTAGACGGTGAAGGAGCCCTGCCCCAGCAGCAGTTCCACCAGCAACGTCGGCGCATCGTTGAAATAGAATACCCAGGCGCCGCCGGTGGCCAACGCAATCAGCAGCCAGGCGGCGTGCTTGGATACTTTCTTGAAGATTTTACCGAGGGTCAGCGGGCCTTGGTCGAGGCGCATGCGGGCCGCCCGGTCGCCCTCGATCTTGCGTTCGACCCACATGTAGAGATCGGTCCACACGGTTTGCGGACAGGCATAGCCGCACCACACCCGGCCCGCGACGGCGGTGGCGAAAAACAGGGCGATCGCCGCAATGATGAGGATGCCGGTGAGGTAGTACACCTCCTGGGCCCAAATCTCGATGAAGAAGAAGTAGGCCTTGCGCGCCGGCATGTCGATCAGGAGCGCCTGGCCGGGCGCGCCCTCGCCCCGGTCCCAACGCAGCCAGGGACCGATGTAATAGGCGCCCAGCGTCAGCCACAACGCCAGCCATTTGAGCCGGCGGAAGTAGCCCTGGATCGCCTTAGGGTAAATCTTGACCCGAGCCGCATAGAATTGGATCGGCTCGTCCGGGGAATCGCTCATATATTGCCTAGCCTCAGGCTCCGGCGAACCGGAGCGGTGATCATGCGGACCTGACGATACGTTGCCGATTACTCCCCATATCGGCCCGGTGTCAATGTCGGTCTACTGTCCCCCGCCCAACGAATGGACGTAAATGGCCAGCGACTTTATCGTCGCGTCGTCCAGGCGTCCAACCCAAGCCGGCATCATGCCCTTGCGTGACTGCGTCACGGTTTCGACGATGGTCGCCCGGTCGCCGCCGTAAAGCCAGAGCTGATCGTTCAGCCTGGGCGCGCCTTGGGTGATATCGCCTTCGCCCTTCTCGCCGTGGCAGGCGCCGCAGTTCTCTTCGTAGATGGTCGCCCCCTTGGCCGACGACGTTCCCTTGCCGCTGAGCGACAAAACATGGTCGGTGACGGCACTGATTTCGCTTTCGTTCAGCATACCGTCGGTGCCGAAGGCCGGCATCTCGGAATCGCGGGTATCATCGTGCTTGGCCCGGATGCCGAAGCGAATCGTCGCATCGATGTCCGCCAACGTTCCGCCCCAAAGCCAGTGGTCGTCATTGAGGTTGGGATAGCCGACGAAACCCTGGGCGCCGGAACCGTGGCAGGGCGCACAGTTGTCGCCGAAAGCCGCCCGGCCGCCCGCGAGGGCGAAGTTCAACAAGTCTGCATCGGCCCGCACGCCTTCGATGTCGGTTTCTGCGATGCGGTCGCGATAACCGGCCTGGGCGGCCTTGGCCACCTCCATGTTCTCCGCCAGTTGGTTGTGCTGGGTCCAGCCGAGAACGCCCTTGGTACCGCCGTCGGGCGTCGGCCAGGCAGGATACAGTACCCAGTAGATCACCGACCAAATGATGGTTGCCCACAGGATATAGAGCCACCAGCGCGGCAAGGGGTTGTTGAGCTCCTTGATACCGTCCCACTCGTGTCCGGTGGTATCGGTTCCGGTAATTGAATCTTTCTCAATTTTAGTCGGCATTGTCTGCCCTCTTGTCTTCATCCCTGAAAGGGATGGAACCGTAATCTTCGAACTTCTTCTTGTTCTTCGGACGATAGGCCCAGAACAAGACGCCGGCGAACAGCGCGATGAACAGGATCAGCCCGAACCAGGTCGAGAACGTTCTGACGCTTTCGTAGTCCATGGCGCTAATCTTTCCCCGCTCGCCCTAGCTGGCCGGCCGATAACTTTCGAAGTCGACCAGGGTGCCCAGCATCTGCAGGTAGGCCACCAATGCGTCAAGTTCGGAAATCATGTCGGGATTGCCGTCGAAATCGGCGGCCTGCGCCTTCGGGTAACGACCCATGACGCCTTCCGCTTCGTCCAGATCATCCTGCGCCTGCGCCTTCACGTCGTCGACCGCGTTGGCGATCATCGAATCGTCGTAAGGCACGCCAAGCATCTTCAAGGCCGCTAGATGATCGGCGATGTCGGCGTAATCCAGTTCAGCCTCCGCCAGAAAGGGATACTGCGGCATTACCGATTCCGGCACGATGCTTTGCGGATCGATCATGTGCGCCACGTGCCAGTCGTTGGAGTACTTGCCGCCGACCCGCGCCAAGTCCGGACCGGTCCGTTTGGAGCCCCACTGAAAAGGACGGTCGTACATGCTTTCAGCCGCCAGGCTGTAGTGGCCGTAACGTTCGACCTCGTCCCGGAAGGGACGGATCATCTGGCTGTGGCAGGTATAGCAGCCTTCCCGGACATAGATATTCCGGCCGGCCAGCTCGAGCGGCGAGTAGGGCCGCATGCCCTCCACTTTCTCGATCGTGCTTTCCATGAAGAACAGCGGCACGAGCTGGACGATGCCGCCGATCGAGATGACGATCAGCGTGCCGATCAGCAGAAGGATGGAGTTGGTTTCGAATATTTCGTGTTTCATTGTCTTTCCTCCGCCCGTCTCAAGCCGCTGCCGGAGCGCCGATCGGCGCCTCGTCGCGAAGATCGCCCTTGATCGTGCGCCAGACGTTGTAGGCCATGATCAGGGAGCCGATGACGAACAGTCCGCCGCCGGCGGCGCGGATGACGTAGAACGGCATCATCGCCTCGACTGTTTCAACGAACGAATACTGCAGGAAACCGAGCGAATCGTACGCCCGCCACATCAGGCCCTGCATGATGCCGGAAACCCACATGGCGGTGACGTAGAAGACGATGCCGATGGTGGCGACCCAGAAGTGGACGTTGACCAGGCGCAGCGAATACAGGCGTTCGCGGCCCCACAGTTTCGGCACCAGATAATAGATCGCGCCGAAGCTGACGAAACCGACCCAACCCAGCGCGCCGGAGTGGACGTGGCCGATAGTCCAGTCGGTGTAGTGGCTCAACGAGTTGA
>CAYFKJ010000002.1:0-255174 GCA_964343605.1 uncultured Rhodospirillaceae bacterium | reverse complement strand
CGACATCAGCGGGCCTTCGAAGGTGCTCATGCCGTAGAAGGCGATGGAGGTCACCATGAGGCGCAGGACGGGATCGGTGCGCAGTTTGTCCCAGGCGCCCGAGAGCGTCATGATGCCGTTGATCATGCCGCCCCACGAGGGCATCCAGAGCATCACGGAGAACGTCATGCCCAGCGTCTGGGCCCAATCGGGCAGCGCCGTGTAGTGCAGGTGGTGAGGTCCGGCCCAAATGTAGAGGAAAATCAGCGACCAGAAGTGAACCACCGACAGGCGGTAGGAATAAACCGGCCGTTCCGCCTGTTTCGGCACAAAGTAGTACATGATGCCGAGGAAGCCGGCCGTGAGGAAGAAACCGACCGCGTTATGGGCATACCACCACTGCGTCAGCGCGTCCTGCACGCCGGCCCAGACGACGTAGCTCTTGGTCCAGGACACCGGAATAGCCAGGTTGTTGACGATGTGCAGCACTGCCACGGTGACGATAAAAGCCAGGAAGAACCAGTTGGCGACGTAGATGTGGGGCTCGCGCCGGCGCGCCAGCGTGCCGACAAAAACGATGAAATAGAGCACCCAAACAACCGTGAGGAAGAGATCGACAAACCACTCGGGTTCTGCGTATTCCTTGCTTTGGGTCACGCCGAGCACGTAACTCAGAGCGGCCATAACGATGAAAATCTGATATCCCCAGGCGACGATCCAACCCAGAGGCCCGCCGTATAGCCGTGCCCTGCTAGTGCGCTGGACGGCATAGTAGGAGCAGGCCAGCAAGGCGTTGCCGCCGAAGGCAAAAATGACCGCCGAGGTATGCAACGGGCGCAGACGCCCGAAGGAAATCCATTCAAGTCCAAAATTCAACGACGGCCATGCCAGCTGACAGGCGATGACCAGACCGACGAGAAATCCGACAACACCCCAAAATACCGTGGCGACCGTGAGAAAACGCACGACGGAGTCTTGATAAGCTTCCGTCACCGCCACAGCCTCATTCGGGGCTGCTTCAGCCATTGCACTCACGTTGCAATCCTTTCGATGATCTCTTCTGTGCGATTGGATCTAACCAAAATGCCGGAATATGGCGTTGATTAAGATCAAGATTAAGATTGTTATAATTCAACCCGGTCGAAGGTTAAAGTCAACCGAGGGTGGATGCCTTTGAATGCGTCAAAGCGTCGCATCAAGGGGGAGCGACCATCTTCCCTTTCATCACCCACCTCAAACCGCCTTCCGCCTGGGCCCAGAGGGTTGTTCGCTCAGAACGCAGGTGGCGGGAAACTCAATGGTAACCGTGGTCCCCTCGTTCAGCTTGCTTGAGAGAAATAGCTCTCCGCCGTGCAGTTCCACGAACGACTTGGTGAGCGGCAGGCCAAGGCCGACGCCTTCGAAGTTTCGCGTCAACGAACCATCAGCCTGGCCAAACGGCTCCAGTACACGCTTCAGATCGTCCGGCGCTATACCGATGCCGTGGTCTTCAACCGCAATCAGGATGGCGCCATCTCGGGCCACTTCGGCCGACACCTTGATTTCGCCGCCGTCCACCGAGAACTTGATGGCATTGGACATCAAGTTGGCCAGGATTTGCCTGAAGATTCTCGGATCGACGAGAATGTGAGGAAGCTCGACCGGAATGTCGGCGTTGATGCTGACGTTTTCCTTTTCCGCCCGCGCCCGCAACATGGTTTCAACCCGACCCACCGTTTCAGCAACGTCGACCTCCTGTTCATGAAGGCTGATCTGGCCGGCTTCCACGCGGCTGAGGTCGAGGATGTCATTGATGATTTCCAGAAGATGGGTGCCGCTGTCACGAATGTCGCCGGCGTACTCGATGTATCGGGGATCCCCGACCTCGCCGAAGGGAGCCGTCTGAATAATTTCCGAAAAGCCGAGAATCGCGTTTAGGGGCGTGCGCAGCTCATGGCTGACATTGGCCAGAAACTCGGACTTGGCCCGATTGGCGAGCTCGGCCTGGTGCATGGCTTCGCGCAAAGCATCCTCGCGGTCGGTGATCTCGGTTATGTCGGTAACCACCGTGAGGGTGCCACCGTCGTGAGTTCTGACATCAACCACCTCCAAATGCCGGCCGTCTTGCGCGGTGCGATAGCTAGGTACGCCATCGCGACGGCGGAACTGGGCGTTGCGTTCACGTGCAAAAGCCTCAACGTCATCCTCGTTGTCGAAGACGCCGCGCTCGATCGCTTGATCCATGGCCCAGGTATATTTGACGCCGGGCGTGATATAGCTGCCCTCTGGGTCAATCGAATCGAGGTAATGCTGATTGTAAAGAACCAACCTTCCGTCCGGGTCCCAGAGCGAAAGGCTCTGGGCGATACTGCTGATGGCGTCTTCCATATGGGCCTGGGACTTTGCCAGACGCTCCTGTGACAATCGCCGTTCGGAGATATCCCTGAGCATGACGGTGAAAAGCAGGCCGTCAGCGGTTTCAAGCTTGGATATGGCGGCCTCCGCCGGAAATACCTCACCTCCATTGCGCTTCGCTGCAATAGAAGGGCGCATTCCCATGTCTCTCGCCAAGTCCTTGGACTGCGAAAACTCGGCAATCATTTTGTCATGAAGGACATGAAATTCATCGGGCAAGAGGATATCAAGGTGCTCACCCATGACTTCTTCCGCCTTGTAACCGAAGGTCTGTTCCGCCCCCGCGTTGAAGATCTGGATAGCTGATTTTTCGTCGATGGCGATGATGGCTTCGGGCGCCATTTCAATGATGCCGGACACCCTGGATTCGGATGCACGGAGGGCTTCTTCGATGTTCTTGAATTCCGTAATGTCGTGTTGCAGCAGCACGGTGCCGCCGTCGCTGGTCCGGCGTTCCGTCACGTGAACCCATATCCCGGAACCGAGTTGATGGGTACAGTCCGACGGCAAGTTTCGATGGGCTTCAAGACGTTCGTCGAAAAACGCCTGCCTCTCGTCGCCTTCGATGACGTACCCCTTGCCGAAAACCCACTCGCGCAAATGATCCTCAAACGTGCGGCCTATCTGGAGGGAATCCGGTGACGATGCATAAACCATCGCGGCATATTTCGAATTGAACTGCACCAAACGGTCTTCACTATCGAACAGAGCGAACCCGTCCTCCAGCGATTCCACCGCGTCTATAAGGGTGCGGCGCGAGTATTCCTCCAGTTTGCGGATTTCGTACTCCGCCGATTCATCCGTAGCGGTACCCCGATATCCTTGAAATTCACCGTTGGGGTCGAACACAGGACTGCCGCTGATGCGGATGTGCAGGGATTTGCCATCGGGCCGCTGAATGGAATAGCGGAAATCCTGAAAAGGCTTGCGCGCCGCGATAGCTGCCTTGTGCAAATCCCACTTCTCGTTATTCGCCTGATCTTCGGGAGTCAGTAAACCTTCAATGACGGCCATCCTGTCACGACCGATTAGCGATCCGGATTCGAGGGAGGTAATAAGCTCGTGTCGCCCATCGAAAGCCTTGTATTTCATGTCGGCGTCCGTTTCCCAGAACCAGTCCGCACTTGATTCTGCGAAATCGCGGAACCGTTCCTCGCTTTCCTGGCGCTCCCGTGCCGCTTCCGACCTTTCGGCGACGCGTCCCAACTGGGCCCCAACCCGGCTGAGAATCTCCAGCAACTCCAAATCAGGTTCGACGACGTCCCGCGTAAAAAATTCCAGCACGGCAATGACGCGGTCGCCGGACAGGGCGGGAAAGGCAAATGCACCATGCACGCCGATATCATCCGCCACCTGGGCCCGGGGAAAATTGCCGTCGGTCATGACATCTGGAATCCAAGCGGGCTGGCCGGTAAAGAAAACGCGTCCCGGCAGACCGACGCCGGGTTCAAACGTTGTATTGGCCGTCACCTCCTTGAAGACCGAAAATGAACCGCTCCCCGAGATGCTCCATATTCCCGTGGGGTCCAGCCGGTGGCCGTCCGCGTCGGGAATGTAAGCGTGTCCTATGGGCCACCCCGTCGCGAGGCATACTTCATCCAGGCCCACCTGGATGGCGTCTTCGAGGTTGGTAGCCTGATTGGCTGCAATGGCGATGTTGCCGAGAAGCTGGAGCAGCAGGCTTTGGCGCTTGAGCGCGGTTTCGGCGGCCAATCGGCCGGTGACATCGCGCGCGATGATCATGACGTGATCCGAATCATCGCGTTCCGGCAGCCTTTGACCACGGACCTCTACGATGCGCCAGGAACCGTCCTTGTGCCGGAATCTGAATTGCGGCCGTCGACGTTCCGTGGAGTCCTCCGCGCGCACTGCATTTTCCAGACCTTTAATGATGCGTTCGCGTTCACCCGGGGCGGCGTAGTGCCAAATGGGCTTGCCCTGCATTTCCTCAACCGAGTAGCCGAGGACCTCCCTTGCCGACGGGCTGGCGTAAATCACCGTCCCGTCGTCGGCAATGATCGCGATCACGTCCAATGCGTTCTCCGCAAGCGAGCGGAACTGGGCTTCGGAGGCGGCCCGCTCCCGCTCCGTCAACTCCGCTTCCGTGATGTCCTGAACCGTGCCGATGACGCGAACGGGTTTGAGATCGGAATCGCAAATCACCTCGGCGCGTTCCCGAACGATGCGGGTCGAGCCGTCGGGCCGGATGACGCGATGATCGATTTCGTACCCGCCCCGCGTCTTCACGGCGTTGGACCAGGTTTCCAGGACCTTTTTCCGGTCGTCGGGATGGACGCCGGTGATGAATGTGGTGCCCGTGGTGTCCTTGTTGGACGGGTCGAGGCCGAAAATGCGGTAGGTTTCGTCGGACCAAATGACCTTGTCGGTCGCCAAATCCTGATCCCAACTCCCGATGTGCGTGATGGTTTCCGCCACCGCCAAAGCTTCTTCGACGAGCTTTCGTTCCTTGGCTCCGGCCAACAATTCGTCTCGGACCCGCCGCAATCGGATGGCGTAGATGAGCAGGAAGATGACGGCGCAGATCAGGGCGCCACCGAGGACAGCGGTAAGATTGGGCACGGCCGATCCCTCCGCTGCCCAGGCTTTGGTCGATCCGAACAGAACGATCAGCGCGGCACGAATAAACAATGCCGGGAAGTTCCCATACTCCCGGCGAATTGCAGGATCACGATGATTCGATATCAAACCATTCCACCACACTGGGGTCTCGAAACTTAGTAGATCCGCGCCCCCGGCGGCTATAACTAGCAGGTTTTTGGGCAATTCCGCAAAAAAAAAGGGGACACACCGCGGTGCGTCCCCAATTTTCAGCCCATCCGGCGCGTATAGCGCCGAACGGATGGCAAAACGGCTTACATCATGCCGCCCATGCCGCCCATGTCGGGCATGCCGCCGCCCATCGGGGCCGCAGGCTTGTCTTCGGGCTTCTCGGCAACCATGGCTTCGGTGGTGACCAGAAGACCGGCGACCGAAGCGGCGTCCTGAAGCGCCGTGCGGACGACCTTGGTCGGATCGATGATACCGGCCTTGACCATGTCCACGTAGTCCTCGTTTTGGGCGTCGAAGCCGCGCTTGTTGTCCTTCTGCTCCAGGAGCTTGCCGGACACAACGGCGCCGTCGAAGCCGGCGTTTTCGGCGATCTGACGGATCGGACCCTGCAGAGCGCGACCGACGATGTCGATACCGACCTGCTGGTCGTTGTTTTCGACCTTGATACCCTTGAGCGCCTTGGAGGCGTACAAGAGCGCCGTGCCGCCGCCCGGGACGATGCCCTCTTCAACGGCCGCGCGAGTTGAGTGCAGGGCGTCGTCGACGCGGTCCTTGCGCTCCTTGACCTCGATCTCGGTCACGCCGCCGACCTTGATCACGGCAACGCCGCCGGCGATCTTGGCAAGGCGTTCCTGCAGCTTCTCGCGGTCGTAGTCCGAAGTGGTTTCGTCGATCTGAACGCGGATCTGGCCGCAACGGGCCTCGATCTCTTTCTTCTTGCCGGCGCCGCCGACGATCGTCGAATCGTCCTTCGAGATGTTGACACGCTTGGCGGTGCCAAGCATGTCGAGGGTGACGTTCTCGAGCTTGATGCCGAGGTCTTCAGAGATGACCTGACCGCCCGTGAGCACGCCGATGTCCTGCAGCATGGCCTTGCGGCGGTCACCAAAGCCCGGCGCCTTGACGGCCGCAACCTTGAGGCCACCGCGCAAACGGTTGACCACCAGGGTGGCGAGGGCTTCGCCTTCCACGTCCTCGGCGATGATCAGCAGCGGACGGCTGGACTGAACAACGGCTTCGAGAACCGGCAGCATGGCCTGCAGGTTGGAGAGCTTGCTCTCGTGCAACAGGATGTAGGGATCGTCCATCTCGGCAATCATCTTGTCCGAGTTGGTGATGAAGTACGGGCTGAGGTAGCCGCGGTCGAACTGCATGCCCTCGACGACGTCGAGCTCGGTGTCGAGACCCTTGGCCTCTTCGACCGTGATGACGCCTTCCTTGCCGACGCGCTGCATGGCTTCGGAAATGATGTCGCCGATCTCGGCCTCACCGTTGGCGGAAATCGTGCCGACCTGGGAGACTTCCTCGTTCGAACCGATCTTCTTGGACCGCTTCTGGATGTCCTTGACGACGGCGTCGACAGCGAGGTCGATACCGCGCTTGAGATCCATCGGGTTCATGCCGGCGGCAACGGCCTTGGTGCCTTCGCGAACGATGGACTGGGCCAGGATGGTCGCCGTCGTGGTGCCGTCGCCGGCTTCATCGGCGGTCCGGGAAGCGACTTCCTTGACCATCTGTGCGCCCATGTTCTCGAACTTGTCGCCAAGCTCGATCTCCTTGGCGACGGTAACGCCGTCCTTGGTGATGCGCGGCGCGCCGAAAGACTTGTCGAGAACGACGTTGCGGCCCTTGGGGCCGAGGGTGACCTTGACCGCATCGGCCAAGATGTCGACGCCCTGCAGCATGCGCGTGCGGGCATCGGTATCGAATTTTACTTCCTTGGCAGGCATTCCTGATTGCTCCTAGGAAAAAGGGAAATTTTGGGTGATGACAGAGAAAAAGATCCGGAAAACCGGCAATTACTTCTTCTTCTTGCCGGTTTCGATCACGCCCATGATGTCGGACTCTTTCATGATGACGAGTTCCTCGCCGTCGATAGAGACCTCGGTGCCTGACCATTTTCCGAACAGAACGCGGTCGCCGGCAACGACATCCAACGGCGTAACCTTGCCGTCTTCACTGCGGGCGCCCGAACCAACGGCGACGATTTCGCCTTCCATGGGCTTTTCCTGTGCGGTATCGGGAATAATAATTCCGCCGGCAGTCTTCTCTTCCGAGTCTAGCCGACGAACCAGCACGCGATCGTGCAGGGGCCGAAACTTCATACCTGGATCCTCCTCCGGTGTTGTTTCGCTTACAAAAAACAGTTCGGTCTTGTGAACCTCGTTGGATTAGCACTCACACAGAGAGAGTGCCAAGCCGCGAGCGGGATGTAATGCATCCCGAATGCCTTTGCAAGGGGTAAGCCGCTAAAAAACACCGATTTTTGCGAATTCGTGGCGTTTGGGGCGGAAAATCCCTACTTCCGCATCACTTCATCCGCAAACAGGCGCAGCGAGCGGTGTACGAGCGCCTGATCCAGAGCTCCGAAATCGGCCAAAAGCATAACGTTCCGCACCCCTAGGGCCTGCATTTCGCGAATTCGCTCGCTGGCCGTTTCAGGGCTGCCGAAGATGCAGTAGCCGCGCGCGGTGACTTCGTCCCATCCCGCAGACTTGCCATAGAGCCGGGAAGCGACATAGGCGTCAAAGGACGCTTCGGCGTCAGCCCGGGCCTGTTCGTCGCTTTCAGCGATATAGGCATGGAAAGCGAAGCCGATGGCCGGCGGATCACCCGCATGACCACCGTCCGCCCAGCCGCGCGCGTATTGCTGGACGATCTCGCCCACCTCCGCCAAATCGGTCACGGTGGCATAGGGCACCGAAAGCAGCCGCCGGCCCGCCTTGCCGACATGGTAGACGACTTCCTTGCGCAGCACGGCGACATAGACCGGCGGCGTCGGCCGCTGCACGGGCTGGACGTTGAGTACGACGCCTCCGGCCTGAACGCGATCGCTGTCGACATCGATATTTTCGCCGCTTAAGGCGCGGATCAGGACATCGAGCTTTTCATCGAACATTTCCCGCTTGTTGCCGGTCGACAGACGGAAACCGGCGAACTCATGCTTCAGGTAGCCAGACCCCACCCCGAGGATCAAACGGCCCTGCGAGAGCGTGTCCACCATGGCGTAGCTTTCCGCCGTCAGGAGGGGATTGCGGAAGGGCAGTACGCTGACGGCGACGCCCAAACCGATGCGGCTCGTGCGCTGGCTGGCGGCGGCAAGGAACACCGCGGGGTCGGGGATAATGCCATATTCATGAAAGTGGTGCTCCGCCACCCAATAGGCGTCGTAGCCGAGTTCCTCCGCCAGCACCATGCTCTGCAGGGTTTCCTCGTAATATTGGGCCACCGTCCGCGCCCCGTCGGGATAATGATCCTGGACGGAAAACACCGAAAACTGGCAAGCCGGAACCGACATTCAATTCCCCCTTCGCGGAATTTTGGGAAACTAACCCCCGTACCGCACGACAGACTGATCAATGGCGCCGAAAATGCTGGCGCCCGCTTCGTCAAACATCTCAATTCGGATGCGATCGCCGAAACGCATGAACGGCGTCTTCGGCTCACCCTGGTCGATCGTCTCCAGCATTCGCACTTCGGCGATACAGGACGAGCCGTTGGAGCGGTCGAGGTTCGATACCGTGCCCGAACCGATAATGGTACCGGCCCCCAGATGCCTTGATTTTGCGGCGTGCGCTATAAGCTGAGGAAAATCGAACGTCATGTCGACGCCGGCGTTGGGCGAACCAAATCGGTCGCCATTCAGGTCGGAAACCAGCGGCAGGTTGACCTTGCCGCCTTCCCAGGCCTCTCCGAGTTCATCCGGTGTAACGGCAACCGGTGAAAACGCCGTACTGGGTTTTCCTTGAAAGAAACCAAAACCCTTCCCCAGTTCCGCCGGAATCAGGTTTCTCAGCGAGACGTCGTTGACCAGCATCAGAAGTTTGATGTGCCCGCCCGCCGCTTCCGGAGACACACCCATCGGCGCGTCGTCGGTGATCACCGCGACCTCGGATTCGAAATCGATGCCCCACGCCTCGTCCGCAATGGGAATGTCGTCGCACGGGCCGATGAAACCGTCCGATCCGCCCTGGTACATCAGGGGATCCGTCCAGAAGCTGTCCGGCAGCACAGCGCCGCGCGCCTTGCGCACCAGTTCGACGTGGTTGACGTAGGCGCTGCCGTCGGCCCACTGATAGGCCCGCGGCAACGGCGCCGCCAACACCGCCGGATCCAGCTCAAAGCTCTCCGGCGCGTGCCCGGCATTTAGCCGATCATAGACCAGGCCAAGTTCCTCCGCGACGCCGTCCCACTGTTCGATCGCCTGTTGCAGGGTCGGCGCGATGTGAGAAACCTCGACGGCCTGCCTCAGGTCCTTGCCGACAACGCACAATCGGCCATCGCGGCCGGACTTTAGGGACGCCAGTTTCATCTAATAATTGCTCCTGAAATTTGCTTTACTTGGCTTTCGAACCAATATTTCAAATGCTAGTTTCGACTGCAACTAATTACAAGTCGGGTCTTGGAGTTTCAACAGACATGACGCAGAAAAAAAAGAAGACAGCACGCCGCGCCAATGAAGATGTTTTGGCCTTGGAGGAATTCCTGCCCTACCGCCTCTCCGTGTTGACCAATCTGGTCAGTTCGGCCATCGCAAGGGAGTACAGCAGCCGCTACAGCTTGAGCATTGCCGAATGGCGGGTCATGGCGGCGCTCGGCCGTTTCCCGGGCCTGTCGGCCGTCGAGGTGGCGGAGCGAACGGCGATGGACAAGGTCAAGGTCAGCCGTGCCGTGGCGTCGCTGCAGAAAGCCGGCAGATTGAAGCGCAGCGTATCCGCCCAGGATCGGCGCCGGTCGGTGCTTAATCTTTCTGCCAAAGGGAACAAGATCTACCGCGATATCATTCCCCGCGCGCGGCACTACGAAAAAGCGCTTTACGATTCGCTTAATTCCACCGAAACGAAATCATTGAACAAACTTCTTACGAAGCTAACGGAAACCGCCTCCACTTTGTGAAACGCCATGGGCGACCACGATACCCTCAGCTTACGGGTTCAGCCCAGTTGATCGCCTTGTAGTCGAACCCGCTTTCGATGGTGGGCTTGATTGTCGCGAAATACGGTGACAGGTCGAAGTCGCGCGGCGTGAACAAACTGTGGTGACGGATACCGAAAACATCCTGATCGGCTTCCCCGGCGCCTTCGAGCAGCTTGGGCAGGATTGGATAGCGAACGGTTTGAAAGGCCTGAGCCAACAACGTCGAGCAAATCGCCTGAGTTGGATCGCCGCTGCCCAGGTAGAGCATTCGGCGCCGCCAGGATACCGGCACCGGTGGGGTCGGCAGCAGGTATCGCGCGAGATCGATGACGTTCTTCAGGTCGTATGAATCACCGATATGCGCGACCGCGAAATCGATCAGGTCGGAACAATCCTCGGGCGATAAGCCGACGGGCCGGCAGATCCGGGTGTTTTGATCGGCGTATTTCTCCAACCCTACCGCCGCCACGCCGTTGACCAGATCGGCTTCGACGAGGCAAGGCTTATCGACCCCAAGGGCATCGCCCACATACAGGGCGGCGTGGGACCAGGTGGATTGAGTGAGATACTTGATCGCTACCGAGATGCGTTCATTGCCCTCCACCAGCAGGACGTCGCCCGGCCGCAGGTGACGGCGCAAGATATCGGTCGGTATCACCGAGAACGCGCGGTAGTCGCTGACCGGCGCCGTCAGGTAACGCGCCAAATATCCGCCCAGCCGGTCCAGTACCCAGCCCATTCGGTGTCTCCACTACCCTTTAGTGCGCGTCGAACTCCTCGACGGCCGCCGACACGCGCCGCAATTGCTCGTCCGTGTAGGCTTCGTAGTCGTTGTCGAGATGAGAGTGCATTTCCGCCGTCATGCTCCACATGGCCTCGCGCAACAGCGACAGCCCCTTCATCGCCCTGAAACGCCGCCAGGTGTCCTCCGTCGCGGGGCGGTCGTAGTAGGCTTCCAGGATCAACGCCTCCGCCTCTAGGTCGACGGCGTTGTTGGAGGCCAGGTTGGCCAGATCAAACAACAGATGATTGGTGCCGCCGTATTCCCAATCGATCAGCCACAGGCGGCTTCCGTCATCGATCAGGTTCGCGGCAAGCAGATCATTGTGGCAGAACGCCTCCTCATCACGTCCGGCGGCCCCATCGAACCGTTCCGCCAACGCCAAATATCCCGGTATTTCATCAATCAGACGGTAATTGCTGGAAGTCAGGGCCTGGCCATAGCGGCGGCAGGCCTCAACCGCGTCGAAACTGAATTGCCGACCGCCGAGATGCGCCGGCAGGGTCGAGTGAAAATCCCGGACAAGTTCGACGATCCGCGTCAACATCCTGGCATCGGCGACGTCCTCGGGCGTCAGCGTTTTCCCTTCGATGAAACGGATCACCATGGCGTCGGCGTCCGTCAACACCACCTCGGGCGCGATTCCGGCGGCATATGCCGCCCGCGATACGGCAAAGTCACGCTCCCGGACCAGCCCGTGCTCGGGAACATCGCCGCCGATCCGGACGACAAAATGTTCGTTGGCGTCCTCCACCCTGAAATTGCTGTTGGAGAGTCCGCCGGGAAGCGGTTGGGGATCGATCGGGCCCCGCCAGCAGGGCAATTCGAGAACCCTCCGATAGGCCGGATCCTCCTTAAAATTGTTCATAATGTTCATATCGTTCAATAGCTTAACTAATTCAGATCCAAATTCGCTCAAGGGGTGACGAAGTCGTCAACGTAATCCTCGATGATCCGCTCGAGGCTGCTGTCGGCCGGCAGGCCCAGAGCCAATGCCCGTTCACTTTCGGTCCGTGTCGGCCACGAAGCCACGATGGCTTCGATGTCGGGGTCGGGCCGGTCCTCGATTGCGCCGAGTTCGATTCCGCGATCCGCGGCAATCCGTTCAAGCGCGCGAATGCCCTCCTCGACCGTGAACGTCATGCTGGGCAGCCCGACCGCGCGATCGGTGCCCAGGCTCGCACCCTCAAGCTCCATCAGAGAAATCAGGCCCGCCACGCAATTTCTGTAGCCGAGGCAGGCCATCGCCGTATCCCGGCGGACCGGTAGGACGCAGGTCTCTCCCGCCAGCGGTTCGCGGAAGACGCCGCTGGCGAAACTCGAGGCCGCCGCGTTGGGTTTGCCGGGACGAATGATGATGGTCGGCAGACGCGCAGTCCGACCGTCGATAAAGCCCTTTCGCGAATAATCGTTGATCATCATTTCGCCGATGAACTTGGTCATGCCATAGGTGGTTTCGGGATTGGGCTTGGTCGTATCCCCCACCGTCGACGGCATGGCGTCGCCCCCGAATATGGCGATCGAGCTGGTGAATACGACGCGCGGCGTGCCGGACCGGGCCCGAAGGACTTCTAGAATGCTTCTCCCCCCATCGAGATTTACGCTCATCGCAAGATCGAAATCCTTTTCGCCACCTCCGCTGACAACGGAGGCGAGGTGAAATACGGCAATGTCATCTCGATCGACCAGTCCGGATACGGTCTGGGGATCGCTCATGTCGCCGGCCACGATACCGACGCGGTCGTCCAATCCCTCGGGCCGGTCGGCGGAGGTCACGTGGTCGAAAAGGATGATCTCGTCGATATCGCTGGTCCCGCCAGCCGGATCAATCAACGCGCCCTTTTCCACCAGCTTCCGCGCCAGCGCTAAGCCGATGAAGCCCGTCCCCCCGGTAATGACGACTTTCATACTTTTACTCTCTCGAATTTAACCAACCAGCGAAGGCTTGGCATCCTATCCGAATAGGCCGCGACGGCAAATTATCCATAACCCGGTTTATGCGTACTAAGGGGATTGACAGGGATGACCGGAGACGGGCTGAAGATCTGACCTTAGTCCCGACGATTTCCCACCAAAACCAGGCGATTGTTGATATTGTCCCGGTTAAGACTATTTCTCAGTCTGGGGGGTTATATCGATCGTCGACGATTACAAATTCAAGAAGACGGGATTTGTTTTGGGTTTTTCGAGATCGCATATGTTTTCCGCCCGCCGGCGCGTGGAGTCATGAGAGCGCGTTTCAACACCTTGGCGGTCAAGCAGGCGAGAAACGCCGTCATCGTGGCGTGTTGTCTCGGATTGATATTCAGTGCCGCGCAAATCGCCTCCGATCTTCATACCGAGCGGCAAACCCTAAATCTTTCGATCCAGCGCATCCTCAATTCGCTGAGCGCACCCGCGACCCGGGCGGTATTCAACGTCGACGCCGAACTGGCGCAAAACGTCGTCGACAGTCTGCTGGAGTACGTGCCGATTCACAGCGCTACGGTAATCGACGATTTCGACGGCATCCTGGCAACCCGCAGCAAGCAAGTTAGCTCCGACGAGGAAAGCTATTGGTCGAAGCTGCTGGTCGCGCCTAAAGAAGTCTATCGATTGCCGTTGAAACTGGAAGACGGGGGTCAGCCGCTGGGTGAAATTCAAGTCACCGTCGACAGCCGCGTCATCATCGGGAATTTCATGCAGCGTTCGATGTTGATCGTGGTTTTCGGCCTGGTGCGGAATTTCATCCTGGCCTTCATGCTGGCATTCGTATTCCACATGACGATGACTCGCCCCCTCGTGGCGCTGGCCAAGCGGGTTTCAAACACCGATCCGGCCAATCCCGGCGACAAGGTCATTGACGTCGAACAGTCACATAGAGACGACGAGCTGGGCGAACTGACGGCGAAAATCAACGAATATATCGCCACGACGGAAGAACAGATCAAGGAACGCCGGATAGCCGAGCAAAAAGCGCTGCAAAGCGAGCGCCAGTTCAGGGATTTCGCCGAAGCGAGTTCCGACTGGTTTTGGGAAGTCGATCCGCAGCTCAATTTTACCTTCGTCTCCGAGCAAGTAAAACCGCGCGTGGGCGTGCGGGAGGCGAAGGATTTTGTCGGTTCGAGCCTAAATGACGTGATTGACGAGTTTTTTCCAAACCACGGCAGGCAGCCCGTGCTCGACGCAATTGCCGAAGGAGAACCGATCAGAAACTCGGTGGCATTGAGCCTTGATTCCGAAGGCAACAAAAGCTGGATCAGCGCCAGCGGCGTTCCCGTCTTCGATGAAGCGGGGAATTACATCTGCTTCCGAGCCTCCAGCACGGACGTAACGGATCAGCACCTTGCCGCGGAAGCACTGAAAATCAGCGAAGCCAAATACCGGACGATTTTCGACAGTGCCCAGGTCGGTATCATGCGGAACAGGCTCGACACCGGGCGGGTGATAGATGCCAATCAGAGGGCCGCCGAAATCCTGGGCTACGACGATGTGGACGACATGATCGCCAATCATGACGCCGCAAAAAGCTGGGTGCATCCCGAGGAACGCACCAGGATCCATGCCGAGGGCATAAAGAACGGATTCGTCCGTGACCTCGAGCAAGCCCTCTATCGCAAGGACGGCAGTGTCGCCTGGATCAATTCGTCCGCGAACTTCCCGCCGAAGGAAAATCTGGTCGACGTCCTGTTTGTCGACGTGTCCAGGAGGAAGGCCGCTGAAAGTGAGCTTGAGCGTCTCAATACCGAGCTGGAACAGCGGGTGCGGGAAAGAACGGCGGAGCTGAGGGAGGCCCAAGCCAATTTAATCCGCCAGGAGCGGCTGGCGACCCTGGGCCAATTGACCGCGACGGTCAGCCACGAATTGAGAAACCCGCTCGGAGCCATGGGAACGTCCGCTTATGTCGTCCGGCACGCCGTCGCCGACAACGAAAAGGCGATGCGCGCGGTGGAACGCATTGAACGGGCCGTTGCCCGCTGCGACCGGATTATCGACGAAATACTGGATTACACCCGGATCCGCGAGTTGAATATGGAACCACGCCCGTTGGACAAGTGGCTTGGCGAAGTCATCGCGGAACAATCGTTGCCGCCCGAGATTGAATTGGTTCTCGAACTGTCGACGCGGGGCGCCGTTGTCGAGTTCGATCCGGAGTACCTCCGCCGGGCGGTTATCAATGTTTATGAAAATGCCATCCAGGCCATGACGATGATGGAGGGTATCGAGAAACCCGATAAGCGGCGATTAACGGTTTCCACCCAGCTCCATGGTGAAAATGTCGAAATTCGGATCGAGGATTCGGGCGTCGGCATCGATTCCGAAGTCAAGGATCAGATTTTCGAGCCCATGTTCAGCACGAAGGGCTTTGGGGTCGGGTTGGGTCTGACGGTCGTTCGTCAAATTGTCGAACAACACGGCGGTTCGACGACTGTCGACGGGCAGGTGGGGCGGGGCACAATCGTGACTATCGTTTTGCCGCTTTCACAATGCGGCTCGGAGGGCAAAGATCATCCGCATGGGAACGAAGTCGAGGTTTCATAGCGGCTCATGGTGAATGGTGGATTGGACGTGTAGATGCTCGATATCGGGAATACATCGGAGCGCAAAGTTCTCGTGGTTGACGACGATATCGATTTTGCCGATGGCTTGTCGGAAGCCGTCGCCCTGAACGGGTTCGAAGTCAAAGTGGTCAACAGCGCGCCCGAGGCCCGCAGATGCGTACGGGATTGGTCGCCCCAAGTCGTCCTCATCGACAACCAGCTCGGCGCATCCCGCGGTGTCGACCTGGTGCCGGAACTCAAGTCGCAGGTTCCGGATATCATGTGCATCATGATCACGGCCTACAGCGCCATCGATACCGCCATCAGGTCGATCAAGGAAGGCGCGGTCGATTACCTTCGGAAACCGATAACGCCCGAAGAGGTCGTGAAGATACTTGAGGGCTGTTTCGAGAAAGTCCGCTTGAAAAGAGAGCGCGAATCGGCCGAGCAGGCGCTTTGGGAGCGCGAGGCCCGTCTCCAGGCAATCATGGCGAACGTCGCGGATTCGATCCTGATGGTGGACCAGGCCGGCATCATCGAAACCGCCAATCCGGCCTCGAACCTGCTGTTCGGCTATTCGGCACAATCCTTGGAGGGATTGCGTCTTGGCGATTTGATTGAGGGCGGCCTCGGACGCCTGGAGGAAGTCTCTCAAGACGCACATCGTGTCGGTAACGTTTCGCACCAGGCGGTCGCGATACGAAATGGCGGGACCAAGTTTACGGTGGAAATCGACGCCAGCGTTATGCGCTTCAAGGATCGGCGATACTATCTCGCCGCCATGCGCGACGTCAGCGAACGGGAGCGTCGCAAGCAGGAACTGGAGGAGGCCAGGGAAATCGCGGAGATGGCGAATCGCGCGAAATCGGACTTCCTTGCCAACGTCAGCCACGAATTGCGCACGCCGCTCAATGCCATCATCGGATTTTCCGAAATGCTCATGGCGGGGAATCATGGCCCCTTGGGCTCCGATCACTACTATGAGTACGCCCAGCTTATCCACGAGGGCGGCTCCCACCTGATGGCCGTGATCAGCGACATCCTCGACGTTTCGAAGATCGAAGCCGGTAAGCTCATATTGGTCGACGAAATGGTGGATGTCGGCGAACTGACGGAAAGCGCCATGTCGTTATTGCGCGGCCGCGCCACCAGAGCGGGCATCAGGATGGGCAAGGAAATTCCCGAAGATCTTCCGAAACTTCGGGTCGACCCAAGAATTATCAAGCAGGTTCTCATCAATCTCCTGAGCAACGCCGTTAAGTTCACCAAGGAAGACGGCTGGATCGAACTGGCCGCCCGTTGTCGGGAGGATGGCGGCTTCGAATTGACGGTCAGCGATTCGGGCGTCGGCATCTCTCCCGACGACATTGAAAACGTCATGACCCCGTTTGGTCAGGTCGCTGATCCGTATTCAAAAGAGAAGGAAGGTACCGGCCTTGGTCTGCCCTTGGCGAAGCGGTTGACCGAACTCCACGACGGTGAACTGACGATGGAAAGCCAACCGGGAAAGGGAACCCGCGTGACCGTCACACTGCCCGCCGGGCGGGTCGTGGCGGCGACCTAACGGATCAGCATCAACAAGCCGGAGCCCGCCAGCAATACCAGCAAGGCCAGTTTGAACTGTTGGTCGCTGACGCGGCGGTAAAGGGCGAACCCGATAACGCTGCCGATAACCAGCATGGGCGCTGCCGCCAACATCGGCTCCACCAGTTTCCGCGTCAAAATGCCGGTGTAGGCATACGCCGCCAGGGTCAAGCTGTGCATGGCCAGGTTGAAGACCTGAAACGTCGACCGTTGACGATCCTTCGGCCACTTCATCAGGCTGCACCACAAAGTCGGCAGTATTCCGGAAAGGCCGGCGAAGCCGCCCATGATGCCGCCGCCCCAGCCAACCAAAATCACGGCGCCGCGGGGATAGGCGTCCAACTTGGGCAACTGGCCCGAAATGAAAATACCCGCCACGTAGGCGACCAACAGTGCCCCCACGCCGATGCGGAACCAGGCGGGGCTCATCACCTGCAGCACCATGACCCCAATTGGGACGCCGATCAAACCACCGACAATGAACGGCATCGCGGTCCGATAATCGATGCTCCGCCAAATGCGCGGCAGCGTAAAGAGCTGGACCGTGAACGAGCACATAACGACCATCGGCGCGGCGATTTCCGGCGCCAGGGCATGCGCCCAGACTCCCAACGACGCCACGCCGAACGCGAAACCGGCGAAACCGGAGGCCAACGCACCGGCCAGCGCGCCGGCCATGATGACGAGGTCCAGACCGGCTTCCATAGCACCCCCGAAACGCTAAAGGGACGGGCCGCCGGACTGATCGCCGAACACCCGGCAGCGCGCCCCTTGATACTGAAGGCTCAGGCGTCGCGGCAAACCTGGCGCTGCTCGCCCAAGCCGTCGATGCCGAGCGTTACCACGTCGCCCGCCTTGAGAAATACCGGCGGGTTGAAGCCCGCCCCGACACCCGGCGGCGTACCCGTGGAAATAACGTCGCCCGGCTGCATCGACATGTGGCGGCTGAGATAGCTCACCAGATGGGCCACCGAAAAAATCATGGTGTTGGTGTTGCCGGTCTGACGGCGCGTGCCGTTGACGTCCAGCCAAAGACCGAGGTTCTGGGGATCGCCCACTTCGTCCGCCGTCACCACCCAAGGACCGATCGGCCCGAACGTGTCGCAGCTCTTTCCCTTCGTCCATTGCGGTCCCTGCAATTGAAAGGCGCGCTCGCTGACATCGTTGCTGACGCAGTAACCCGCCACGTAGTCCAGGGCATCCGACTCGTCGACGTACTTGGTCTCCCTGCCGATGACCACGCCAAGCTCGACTTCCCAATCGGTCTTTTCCGAGGTGCGCGGAATTTCGATGCCGTCATCGGGACCGCAGATGGCGCTGTTGGCCTTGAGGAAAACGATCGGCTCTTCCGGTATGGGATTGTTGGTCTCCGCCGCATGATCGGAATAGTTCAAGCCGATGCAGATCAATTTGCCGACATTACCGACGCAAGGACCCATGCGCGGATTGCCGTCGACCGCCGGCAGCGAAGACGGGTCCAGCGCAGCGATTTTCGCCAGGCTCTCCGGTGAGAGCGCCGCGCCGTCGATATCGGAAACCTCGCCCGACAGATCGCGGATCACGCCCTCGGCATCCAAAAGCCCGGGCTTCTCCGCACCGGGTTCTCCATAACGCAGTAACTTCATTTCGTCTTTCTCCTGTTTTGTCGGCGTCAGGTGGTCATGCCGCCGTCGATAATCATTTCCGTGCCGGTGATGAAACGGGATTCGTCACTGGCGAGATAAACGCATAAATCGGCGATTTCGCCGGCCTCGCCCAGACGGCCCATGGGCTGGCGGGCGATGAAATCCTTTCGTGCCCGTACCGGATCGTCAAAGGCGTTGATGCGATCGTCCAGCGACGGCGACTGCACCGTCCCGGGACAGATCGAGTTGCAGCGCACGCCGCTGGCGACGAAGTCCTTGGCGACCGACCGGGTGAGCCCGATGACGGCGGCCTTGCTGGCGCCGTAGGCGAAGCGGTTCGGCACGCCCGCAAGCGAGCCCGCCACCGATGCGATGTTCACGATGGAGCCGCCGCCGGCCTCCAGCATTGCCGGCAGGAACGCCTTGATGGTCAAGAACATGCTGCGCACGTTGACGTCGAAAGAGTTTCGCCAGTCGTCCTCCCCGCAGTCCAGGATCGTACCGTGGTGGACCCAGCCGGCGCAGTTCACCAGGACGTCGAGCGTCCCCGCCTCTGCGGCCAGGACGTTCACCGCCTCAGCGTCGGTGACATCCAACGGCGATGTGCGGATGCCGGCCGCCTCGAGCTCCGCGACCTTGTCTCCGTTCAAATCGGTTGCCCGGACGTCGGCGCCTTCCCTGTGCAGCGCTTCGGCGCAGGCGCGGCCAATCCCTTGGGCCGCCGCCGTCACCAAAACTGATTTTCCCTGCAATCGACCGCTCAATTTTCCTACTCCGAAACAAATTGGACGCCCCCAACGGCGGCGCCTGTTTAACCTTTTCCCGAGAGATGTTCAAATCCGGTTGTGATTTATTGCCGAAAGGCATCTTCTCGCTTTGACGCCATTCCCGCCATTCATGTTATAATCATACTATTAACCCCTCGCCACATATAACTGCATCCTGGAGACCCGGTGTGACCACTGCCACCAACCAAACCATTCGCCTTAACCCCGCCGACAACGTCGTCACCGCGAAAGGCGATATATCAGCCGGATCGACGCTTGAGGATGAAGGCGTCACGCTTGCCATCGACGTGCCCGCCGGTCACAAGATCGCGACAGCGGCCATCGCCTCCGGCGAGGCGGTGCGCAAGTACAATCAGATCATCGGCTTTGCCAGCGAGGACATCGCCGTCGGCCAGCACGTTCATTCCCACAACGCCGCGTTCGGCGATTTCGAGCGCGACTACGCCTTTGGCGCGGACGTCACGCCGACGGACTACGTTCCCGAAGCGGAGCGCGCCACATTTCAGGGCTACGTGCGCGAAAACGGCAGCGTCGCGACGCGCAATTACGTCGCCGTCCTCAGCACCGTCAATTGCTCGGCCACCGTCGTCCATGGCATCGTCGACGCCTTTTCCGGTGACGCCCTGAAGGATTATCCGAATGTGGACGGCGTCGCGGGCTTCACGCACGGCACCGGCTGTGGTGCGGGCGGCGTGGAAAACCACGAACAGATGCAGCGCACCATGTGGGGCTACATCCGCCATCCCAATTGCGCCGGCGTTCTGCTGGTCGGCCTGGGTTGCGAGGGCAATCAGATCTCCTTCCTGCTGGATGTCTACGGCCTCGAAGCCGGTCCCAATTTCCGGTACATGAACATCCAGGATACCGGCGGCACGCGATCGACCATCGAAGCCGGCATCGCCCGCGTGAAGGAAATGCTGCCCATCGCCAACCGTGACAGCCGCACGACGGTGTCGGCCGAGCACATCACCCTGGCCCTGCAGTGCGGCGGCTCGGACGCCTATTCGGGGATCACGGCCAATCCCTCGTTGGGTGCCGCGGTCGACCTGATTGTGCGCAACGGCGGTACGGCAATCCTGGCGGAAACGCCGGAAATATACGGCGCCGAGCACCTTTTAACCCGCCGCGCCATCTCACGTGAGGTGGGGGAGAAGCTGATCGAACGAATCAAGTGGTGGGAGGACTACACCGCCAAGTTCGATGCCAGCATGGACAACAACCCCTCGCCCGGCAACAAGGCCGGCGGGTTGACGACCATCCTGGAGAAATCGCTGGGCGCGGCGGCCAAGGGCGGTACGACCAACCTGATGGGCGTATACCGTTACGCCGAACGGGTGACCGAGAAAGGCTTCGTGTTCATGGACAGCCCCGGTTACGACCCCTGCTCCATCACCGGCGAGGTTGCCTCCGGCGCCAACGTCGTCTGCTTCACGACGGGCCGCGGTTCGGTGTTCGGCTACAAGCCGGCGCCCTCGATCAAGCTGGCGACGAACTCGGCCATGTACGAGCGCATGTCGGAGGACATGGACATCAATTGCGGCGCCGTCCTCGACGAAGGCATATCCGTCCAGGAAATGGGCCAACGCATCTTCGACAAGGTCCTGGACGTCGCCTCGGGCAATCCTTCCAAGAGCGAGGAACTTGGTTTCGGCGATCATGAGTTCATACCCTGGCAGATCGGCGCCTACCTCTAACCCCCTGAATCGGAGTTTGTAAGATGACGATGGACGGCGCCGCCCTCCTGCCCCTCGACGCGACAGCCGGCACCCTGATCGGCCGGGTTTGGCTCCCGGGCAACCCTGCGGGTCCGTCACCGGTCGCAATTCGCGAGACCGGGGTCCACGACCTCAGCGGCATCGCACCGACCGTTTCGGAAATCCTTGAGCTCGACGGTGCCGCTGGAGTCGTCGCCGGGGCTTCGAGCGCGCCGCTCATCGGCGATCTCGACGGCATCGCCGCCAACAGCGTGGCCGGCAGCGCCGACCATACGCGTCCGCGATTGCTGGCGCCGGTCGATCTGCAGGCCGTCAAGGCCGCCGGCGTGACCTTCGTGCGTTCCATGGTGGAGCGGGTCATCGAGGAGCAGGCCCAGGGCGATCCAACCCGGGCCGCTGGACTGCGCGATACCATCAAGGCCGAAGTGGGCGCCGACTTGGGCTCCATCGTGCCGGGCTCGGCGGATGCCGAAAAGCTAAAGGCGGCGCTGATCGAGCGCGATCTCTGGTCGCAGTATCTGGAAGTCGGCATCGGCCCCTACGCCGAGGTCTTCACCAAGGCGCAGCCGATGTCGTCGGTCGGTCCCGGCGCCGAGGTCGGGCTGCATCCCGAATCGACCTGGAACAACCCCGAACCCGAAGTCGTGATGATCGCCAACAGCCGGGGCGAGACCATCGGGGCGACGCTCGGGAACGACGTCAACCTGCGCGACTTCGAGGGCCGCAGCGCCCTGTTGCTGGGCAAGGCCAAGGACAACAACGCCTCCTGCGCCATCGGTCCCTTCATCCGCCTGTTCGACGATACGTTCAGCATCGACGACGTGCGCCGATGCGTCGTGCGCCTGACCATCCAGGGCGAGGATAACTTCCGTCTTGAGGACCAGAGCAGTCTCGCGGAGATCAGCCGCGACCCCCTCGACCTGGTGGCCCAGACCATCGGCGACAACCACCAGTACCCCGACGGCGTCGCCCTTTTCACCGGCACCATGTTTGCCCCCGTGGCGGACCGTGATGAGGAAGGCATGGGTTTTACCCACAAAGTCGGCGACACCGTCACCATCGCCGCCGACAAGCTCGGCAGCCTGACCAACCGGGTGACGCTGTGTAATAAGGCAGATCCCTGGACCTTCGGCGTCGGCGAACTGATGCGTAATTTGGCGGCGCGGGGTTTGCTCGGCTAATCGGATTTTCAGAACACCGGATCGACCCCGCCGTCACGCCCGCCCAGCCGCTCGGCCAGGTATTTTTCGACCGCGCGCCCGATCCGCGTGCGATCTTTCCAATCCTTCATATTGTGTCCAGCGCCCTCCAGCACGAGGTGGTCGACATCCTTGCCGAGCTCTCTTAGTCGCTTCACCCAAAGCTCCGCCTGCTCGGGTTCAACGACCGAATCCCGGTCTCCGTGGATCACGAGAGGCGGAACCTCGACGCTCCCGGCCATATTGATGGGGGAGTATTTCTCCAGTTCTTCGCGATCCTCCTCATTGGCATACGTACCCCAATATTTGAGGCTCATGGAGCGGGAACCCTTCCAACTTGGAGGGTCCGATTTCAAAAGAAGAGGCAGATCGGACATGCCGCTAACGGAAACAACAGCTTTGAATCGCTCCGGTGTCAGGGTTGCGCCCAAGAGCGCCGAATATCCGCCGTACGAGGCACCGAGGATTGCCGAGGCCTTGGGGTCGCAATTGCCTTGCCTGATTGTCCAGTCGTGAGCGTCCAAGATGTCGGTGAACATCTTCCGGCCGAATTCATGATCGCCCGCCTCCTTGAATCTACGTCCATAGCCCGCGGATCCCCGATAATTGATCTGAAGGACGCCATATCCCCTATTCACCAGCATTTGGCTCAGATAGCCCGAACCCCACCAGTCCCTGCGGTGAGGTCCCCCATGGACATACACCACGCATGGCAGCGGTTTCCCGAGCTCGACAATGGGCAGCGTCAGATAACCATGCAGGGTCAAGCCGTCCCGCGCCGTCATTTCGAACGGGCTTGGCGTGACTAGTGCCGAAGATTGGGGAAATTCGCGCGCCTCGGTCAGCGACCGCTGAGTATCCCTGCTGCGGTCGATCAAATGGGTCACGAAACCATGCTGAATGGTCCCGACGTGCACGATAATCTTTGAAAGATCCCTCGACGCGTTTCCGAAACGGAGCCGGTGAGGCACGTCGGGCCTCACCAATCCGACGGCGGCCTTAAATTCCTTGTGGAGGAAATGATGTTCCTCATGATCCGGAACCGACAACACCGCAAGGGGTCGCCCGGTATAGGGATCAAAACGAACCTTGCGGATATCCACCTTGGGATGTTCGTAAACGACTTCTTCGTCTCCGGTACCGGGGTCGAACTTTACCAACGCAATTTTATCCCGGCCCCGGTTGGATTTTGCGTAAACAAAATCCATGCCTTCAGCCGGCCTAAGGAACTCTATGCGGTCCTCGGCGCCGCCCAGCGTAACGGTCTGCCGCTGACCGCCCTCCCTGTCGGGTTCTCTGGAGATCTTCCACGCCCCGTAGGGATAATTATGGGTTCGCAATAGCGGTTTGTCGTCGGGCCCGATGACTGAGCGCCACCAGTGCCTTTCCGCAAGCATCACCGCCTCCCCGGTCGCCGCATCTAACCGGTACAGATCGAACACATTCTCCTTGCGAGCATTCATCGAGAACAAAAAGCTACGCGGGTGCGTTTTCGACCTTCCGGCGTAGTGCATTCGCGTGGTCGGTGTCGGTGCAAGATCCCGGATTGTTGGCTCAGCCGCAGCGGTATCAACGGAAACGAAATGGGGATTACGTTTCTCGCTCCTCGAGTTCCCATAAACGATGAACCGGCTATCGTCCGTCCACCGAATTAGGCCGGAGTAGTTTTCTGGCTCGATGAACTTGGACGACGAACCGTCTGCGGGGCCAAAATGGATGCGCAACGTGCCGCCGGTCGTATCCTCCCAGAGCAACTTCTTTCCGTCGGGAGAAATCAGAAAATTGCGGATCGGGTAATGATCCTTGAAGAAACTCTCAATCGGGATTAATGGCGTTTTGTGCAAATTCTTGAGCGCCGGGTGCGTCGCCTGACGGACTCCGGCGCTCGCCGCGCCAACTGATAATAGCGCTCCCATCAGGCCTAACGAAAATAGGAAAAATCTTATGGCTGATAAACCCATGCGGGAATATTAGTCACGTCGAGATGCCCTGCCAATCCAATTTTCCAACGGCACGGCCATCAACAATCTCCACCCGAGGACGAGCCGTATTTCCGGTAGGATTTGTCGAAAGCGCCGTTTCGGTTGCCCGTGACGATGGCTCGCCGGAGTTTGTCGGCCAGGTGTTCGAATTTCGAGGATTTGGCCATGCGCAGGTGGACGGCGATGACCTCCGCCTCGACGACGTTGCCGATGCGGTCGCGCCAATCGTCCGGGATGCCGTCGTAGGGCGCGCCTTCCGCGCGGAACCCGTCGAACACGATGTCGCTGATGAAAATGCCGTCGACCCGGTTGCGCAACAGCATGCGGAACATCGATTCGCCGGTGCCGGTCTCAACGGGCACGATACCGAATTTGTTGCCGAACTTGCGGAAAAGAAAGCCGTTGGCGACGAAGCCGATGGTCTTGCCCTCAAGGTCGTCGAGGCTCGAAATCCCGCTTTTGGCATTGGTGACGACCACCGTGCGGTTGCAGCCGACGATGCCCAGCGAAATCGTATCCTTGAATTGAGGCGTCGTGGCGCCGGAAAGAATAAGATCGCGATCGCCCCGCCAGACCGATCGGGTGGCGCGCGGGATGGAATCGATCTCCAAGGCGACGCGAATGCCGGAAAGAGCCTCGATTTGGCTCATGATGTCGGGAAACAAGCCCTTGATTTCCCCCTCGACCCGGTGACCGAAGGGATAAAAGTCGTACGCCACGAAAGAAGGCAGATCACCGCCTGCCGCCGGAACGACGCCGACGATCATCGACAGGCCAAGAGCCGCCAAGCCGAACCTTGGTTTCATTGCGCATCACCAACCAGTGGCGTCCGCACCCCCGATGGAGCCCCCCGCATTCAGCTCCCCTACCGGACTTAATTCCCAACAGTCTATCGCCGATGGCCACGAATTTGGGAAATTTCGCCGCCCGCCCGGCCGAGTTTCACTAGTGAGAGTTGCGCGGCACCTCGGCCCCGCGGCTGCCGACCAGGAAATCGAGGTCGACGCCGGTATCGGCTTGCGTGACGTGATCGACGTAAAGCTTCTGATAGCCCCCCGCCATGGGCGGTTTGGGCGTCGTCCATTGCTTCTTTCGTTCGGCGAGTTCCTCTTCCGAGACGTCGAGGTGCATGCGCCGGCCCTCCACGTCGAGCTCGATCATGTCGCCGTCCCGGACCAAAGCCAGAACGCCGCCCACGGCGGCTTCGGGCGCCGTGTGCAGGACGACGGTGCCGTAGGCCGTGCCGCTCATGCGGGCATCGGAAATACGCACCATGTCCGTGATCCCTTTCTTCAGAATCTTGGACGGCAGGCCCATGTTGCCCACCTCCGCCATCCCGGGATAGCCGCGCGGGCCGCAGTTCTTCAGGACCATGACGCAGGTCTCGTCGATATCGAGGTCGGGGTCGTCGTAACGCGCCTTGTAGTCGTCGATATCCTCGAACACCACGGCGCGGCCGGTGTGCTGCATCAGCTCGGGTGTCGCGGCGGACGGTTTGATGATGGCGCCCTGAGGCGAAAGATTGCCCCTGAGAACGGCAATGCCGCCGCTGGCCAGCAGCGGCTTGTCGAACGGCAGAATGACGTCCTCGTCGTAGTTCGGAGCTTCCCTGTTGTTCTCCCAGATCGTCTGGCCGTTGACGGTCACGGCGTCGCGATTCAGTAGATCCGCCTCGCCCAGGCGGCGAATCACGGCGGGGATGCCGCCGGCGTAATAGAAATCCTCCATCAGGTACTTGCCCGACGGCATTAGGTTGACGATGGTCGGAACGTCGCGTCCCACCCGGTCCCAGTCGTCCAGCGTCAGATCGACTCCAAGCCGCCCGGCCAAAGCCAGCAGATGGACGACGGCGTTGGTCGAGCCGCCGATGGCGGCATTGGTGCGAATGGCGTTTTCCATCGCGGCCTTGGTGACGACCTTGGACATGGTGAGATCCTCGTGAACCATCTCGACGATACGGCGGCCGACATGCTGCGCCAGGCGCCAGCGCCGGGCATCGGCAGCCGGGATGGCGGCGTTGGTCGGCAGCCCCATACCGAGGCTTTCCACCATCGACGCCATCGTCGACGCGGTGCCCATGGTCATACAGTGCCCGATGGAGCGGCTCATGCCGCTCTCCGCATCCATGAAATCCGCAAGGCTCATGTTGCCGGCCTTGACGTCCTCGCTGAAACGCCAGACGTCGGTGCCGGAACCGATGTCGTCGCCCCGAAACTTGCCGTTGAGCATCGGGCCGCCCGACAGCGCGATAGTCGGCAGGTCGCAGCTCGCCGCGCCCATCATCAAGGACGGCGTGGTCTTGTCGCAGCCCACCATCAGCACCACGCCGTCGATGGGGTGGGCCCGGATCGCCTCTTCCACGTCCATGGAGGCGAGGTTGCGGAACAGCATAGCGGTCGGTCGCATGGTCGGTTCCCCCAGGGACGAGACCGGAAACTCGACAGGAAAACCGCCGGCTTCGTAGACGCCACGCTTGACGCGTTCGGCCAGATCGCGGAAATGGGCGTTGCAGGGCGTGAGGTCCGACCAGGTATTGCAGATGCCGATCACGGGGCGGCCGTCGAACTCGTCGTCCGGCACGCCCTGGTTCTTCATCCAGCCGCGGTGCAGGAAACCGTCCTTGTCGGCGGGGCCGAACCAGGCGCGCGATCGCAGTGTTTTTTTGGGATTTTTACTCATTTACTTACCTCCGGCGGAGCCGCCGAGGAATTCAGGAATCTCGGTCGGCGATGTACTCGAGCACGCCTTGGCGTGCCTCCTTCAACAGGTGCCGCATGGTGCTGCTGGCGGTGTCGGGATCCTGGGCCACGATGGCATCCAGCACGGCCTTGTGAATCGGCAGGGCGTTGGCCTTGAGCATGGCGTTGGAGGCCGCAAAGCTGGCGGCCAGCGCCGTTTCGATCATCGAGCCCAGCGAGCGCAGCAATTCGTTGCCCGTGGCGGCCAGGATCAGCTGGTGGAACCTGAGATCCGGCTCGATCCCGGCGGGTACGTCATCACCCGCCGCAACCATGCCCTCGTAGGCGGCGGTAATCGCGGCGATTTGCGCCTCGTCCCGGTTGTGGGCGGCCATGGCGGCAGCGGCGGGTTCGACGATTTCACGCACCTCGAACAGCATGTCGGTCGCCATCACGTTGGGGCCGCCAGCGAACAGCCAGGACAGGATATCAGGGTCGAGCAGGTTCCAGTCCTCGCGCTGGCGCACCTTGGTGCCGGTCTTGGGCCGCGATTCCACAAGTCCCTTGGCGGCCAGAACCTTGATGGCTTCCCTAAGCGCCGTGCGGCTGACGTTGAGTTCGGAACTTAGCTGCGATTCGTTGGGCAAGACCTCGCCGGGCGCGAGTTCGCCTTGCAGGATGCGCGTGCCGATGTCGTGCGCCACCTGACCATGCAGACTGCGGCGTGAATATGTACGGATCTGCGTGCGTGTGTCGTTCATCGCCCCGCGAATGTGCCTTCCCTGGTTCCGTTGCCCGGCAGGAAGCCGGGTTCTTATTGATCACCGATCGGGATTGGCCGAGAATTCAGCCGGTTCACTTGGCCATGAGCGGTAATCATCATATTATATGCTCATATAGTGGGGTCCGCCCCGCACAGGAGTCAAGCGCCAGACGTTGCCACGACAGGGGGTGGAAATGGCCGTCACGCAGTACCAGTTCAAAACCGCCGGGGAAAAATTCCTGGAAAACCTGGAGGCGATGCCCATCGTCGCCATTCTGCGCGGCATCACGCCGGCCGACACGCTGGAGATCGGGGGCGCTCTTATCGAAGGCGGCATCCGCATCATCGAGGTACCGCTCAACTCGCCCGATGCGTTGGATTGCGTCGGCCTGCTAGCAGATGCATTCGGGGCGAACGCAACCGTCGGTGCGGGCACGGCGTTGACCCGAGAGCAGGTGGCCAAGGCCGCCAATATTGGCGGTGAGCTCGCTGTCAGCCCCAACACCGATCCACAGATCATCAAGGCCGCCGTCGAATTCCGCATGGCTTCCATGCCCGGCTTCGCGACGCCGAGCGAGGCCTTCGCGGCCGTCGGCGCCGGGGCTCATGCGCTGAAGCTCTTCCCCGCCGAGGGCTGCCCGCCCGCAATCCTCAAGGCCATGATGGCCGTGTTGCCGCCGCAGGTGCCGGTGCTGGCGGTGGGCGGTGTCGACGAGCGCAACATGTCGGCCTATTGGGATGCAGGCGCGCGCGGCTTCGGCATCGGCTCGGCGCTTTATACACCGGGCCGCCCGGCGGATGAGGTTTCCGACCGCGCGGCCGGGTTGGTGAACCAGATTGGACGCCTGCCGCGCGAAGATTAATTCTTCGCCAAGAACAACTCTCCGAAGACCGAGGCGCAGACCACGACGATGGCCAGCATTTGCACGGCCGTGATGTCTTGGCCCAGGATCAGGACAGCCAGCAGCGCGGCGATCACGGGCTTGAGGAAGAAGAGGTAACTGCCGCGTGTGATGTCTGGCACGGCGGCAAGGCCACCGATCCAGAGGAACTGGGTGATCGTGGTGTTCCAGAAGGCGATGACCAGCAACGCCCCCAGCCCCGCCACCGGCAGTTCGCCCAACCGCCCCGGCGCCGCCCAGACTCCGAAGGTAAGGCCGACCAGCAGCCAGAGGCCGATGCCGCCGAGCATCATGGTGATGGCCGTGATACGCAGCGCGCCGTACTCCGCAACGATGGGTCTCACCAAAACCGAATAGGCGGCAACGGCGGCGGCGCAGGCAGTGGCCAGGAACACACCCAACAGATTGCCGCTGGAACCAGCCAGACGCGCGAGATAGCCGTCGGTGATCAGCAGCGCAATTCCCAAGACGGCGCAGACGCCGCTCACCGCCTTGGCTCGCGTGATGGGCTGGCGGTTGACCACGAGATTGGCCAGCGCCACGAATATGGGGATGGTCGTCACCGTGGTCGCCACCTGCGGCACGTTGGCAAAGTCGAGCGACCAGTGGAACACCAGATACCCCACCGTGACGCCCAGAAGCGACAGCAGCAGAATGGGCCAGAAGTGGGTCTTCAAAGGGGCAACAAGGTCGCGGCTGCCAGGAAACAGCAGCGCCAGGATCACCAGCCCCAGGCCGCCCAGCAGGAAGCGCCAGACCGAGAGCTCCGGCCCGGCAACGCCTGAGAGCACGGCGACAAACTCCGTCGAGGCATGGCCCAGCACGCCGACGAAGACGGCGAGGTAGGCGAGCCCCGCGTACCGGTGCCAGAGCGCCATTCAGATGGTCCCGGCGAAATCCAGCAGCGCTTGGGTGAAGTTGCCGGGCCGTTCCGCCGGCAGCATATGGGCGGCATCCGCCATGTCGACGCGCCGGGCGTTGGGCATGCGCGCCGTGCGCTCGGCCACGTCGGCCTCGACGTAGAACAGCCGATCCTGCTGGCCCGTCAGGACCAACACCGGCAGGTCGATATTCTCGTACGGCAGATCCCAGTTTGCCGTGCCGCCGCAGGCCAGCAGGCGGTGGTCGTTGTCGGCGGGGGTTAGCGCCGTATAGCCGCCATCGCCCAGGAAGTTGGGCCGCACATCGGCCTGGAACTCCTCGTTGGTGATCAGCGGCATGAAAAGATCGCGCATGAGGTCGAGCCCGCCGATCTCGACGCAGCGCATCATGCCGTCGTTGATCCATTTGAGCCGCGGTCCGTCGCGCCGAAGCGTGTTGACGAAAACGATGCCGCTCACCTCGACATCGTCCAGACCGTCGAGCCAGGCCTGCACGGCAAACAAGCCACCGATGGAAAGCCCCACCAGCACGGCACGCGCCGGTTTCACATTCTCCAGCACGCGGGCGCTGTCGGCCGCCATCTGGGATGCGTTGATTTGTACGTCATCGCCGATGGGACTGCCCGCCTGGCCGCGGAAATTGAACGACAGCGTGCCGTGGCCCGCTGCCCGCAGCCCCTCGCCGATCTCCCCCTCCCACATCCCGGCGTCGCCGGTCAGGGCGTTGAAGAAAACGAAGGTCTTGCCGCCCTCGGCCGTCGGCGGGTTATGCGTGTAGGCGATGGCGTTGCTTGAATCGAATTCCAGAACGGACATTACGTGCTCCCCGGTTGACGGTGAGCATTATGTCGCGCGCAGGGCTCAACGCCAATTCATTGCGTATGCGGATGGGGAATGGTCGGTATGCCAGGGGGTCATGGGGTTGAGAGCTGAAATCCCAAGAAACCCATCCTGTCATTCCCGCGAAAGCGGGAATACATGCCGTGGAACTCAATTTACGATTCAAGTGCGCAATTCTAACGCTCAGGCATGGGTCCCCGCCTGCGCGGGGACGACGAGAGGACCAGAGGGGTGCGAACGATCTGGGTTTCTGCACGTTGTGTCAATTTCGTCATTCCCGCGAAAGCGGTAATCCATGTGTTTGCTTATTAAAGAAAAAAAGAAATTTGGATTCCCGCTTTCGCGGGAATGACGGAGAGCGAAATCTTAGACAAACGCCTCGTGGCGTTCCTTTACCGTCTTGAGCACCTCGTCGGCGTCCTTCTTCCACCAGTTTTCCGCAGAGAAGATTTCGCATTCGCAGAAGCCGGTGAAACCGGTGGCCTCCACCCAGCCGCGGATCTTGGGGATATCGATGACGCCGTCGCCCATCATACCGCGGTCCAGCAGCAAGTCACGCGTGGGCACCAGCCAGTCGCAGGTGTGGAACGCAAGAACACGGTCGCCGGCGCGGGCGATCTGGGCTTCGAGGTCGGGGTCCCACCAGACGTGGTAGACGTCGACGGCGACGCCGAGCCCCGGTCCGAGGTCGTCGCAGATGTCGAGGGCTTGGGCCAACGTGTTCACGCAGGCGCGGTCGGCGGCGTACATGGGATGCAACGGTTCGATGGCGAGTGGCATGCCGATCTCGCGGGCGTGCTCCAGGGTGGCGGCGATGCCGTCATGGACCTGTTGGCGGGCGTCGCCAATATCCTTGGAATCGCCCGGCAATCCGCCCACCACCAGCACGAGGCAGGCGGCGCCGATGGTCTTGGCGTCGTCGACGGCGCGGCGGTTGTCGTCGAGCGCGGCGCGGCGGCCCGCTTCGTCCTCAGCGGTGAACATGCCGCCGCGGGCCAGGCCGCTGACGCCGAGACCGGCGTCGGCGATATGACGGGCGGCCCTGTTGGCGCCCATCTCGTCCAGCTTGTCGCGCCACGGCGCGATGCCGGGGACGCCGTGGCGGGCGCAGCCCTCGATGCATTGTTCCAGCGACCATTGGGCCTTCACGGTTGCGGTGTTGAGCGAGAGGCGGGCGAGGTCGGCCATGGTCAGACGCCGATGCCGTGGGCGGCCATGACGATGTCGGCGCGGGCGCAGGCTTCCTCGGGATCGGCCAGCAGCCCGGCACGGTCGGCCAGGCGGAACAGCTCGCCCAAATGCTGGGCCGAACGGGCGCTTTCCTGCCCGCCGACCATGACGAAGTGCTCCTGGTGGCCGTTGAGGTAGGCCATGAAGACGACGCCGGTCTTGTAGAACCGCGTCGGCGCCCGGAAGATGTGGCGCGAGAGCGGCACCGTGGGCGCCAGGATGTCGTGGTAGGCCGCCATGTCCTGACGCGCCATGGCGCCGAGCGCGGCGCTCGCCGCCGGGGCGATGGCGTCGAAGATGCCCAAGAGCGCGTCGGAATAACCCTCGTCGTCGCCGGCGATCAGGTCGGGGTAGTTGAAATCGTCGCCCGTGTACATGCGCACGCCCTCGGGCAGCCGGCGGCGCATGGAGATCTCCTTCTGATCGTCCAGCAGCGAGATCTTGATGCCGTCGATCTTGGCGGCGTTGTCGGCCAGTATTCCGAGGCAGACGTCCATCGCCGCCAGGTGATCGGCATGGCCCCAGTAACCTTCCAGCGCCAGATCGAACATCTCGCCCAGCCAGTGGATGATGACGGGTTCCTTCACCTGCCCCAGGATGCGGTCGTAGACCGCCGCGTAATCGTCCGGCGATTTGGCGGCCGCCGCCAGCGCCCGGCTCGCCATCAGGATGATCCGGCCGCCTACCGCCTCCACCGCAGCGCATTGTTCCTCGTAAGCCGCGATGACGTCGTCAACGCTCAAAGACGGATCCGGCGCGATGTGATCGGTACCGGCGCCGCAGGCCACCAGCGCCTCGCCGTCAAAATCTGCGGCAGCGGCGACGGAGCGTTTGATCAGTTCGAGCGAGGCCGGCCAGTCGAGCCCCATGCCGCGCTGGGCCGTATCCATCGCCTCGGCCACACCCAGGCCGAGCGACCAGATGTGCCGCCGGTAGGCGATGGTCGCATCCCAGTCGATGGCGGTCTCCAGCCAGGGATCGGCGTCCGATAGGGGATCGGCGACAACGTGGGCCGCCGAATAGGCGATGCGGGTGAACTGGGCGCCGTTGACCGCGAAGTCGCGGGGTTCGCCGGCTTCGTACTGTTCGATGCCGCCGTCGGCGGTGGGGAGCGCCACGCTCGCCATGGTCAGAGCTCCAGTTCGGGCACGTCGAGCCAGCGCCGCTCGGCCCAGCTTTGCATGCCCAGTTCGGCCAGTTGCACGCCTTTCGCTCCGGACAGGAGGTCGTAGGACCAGGGCCCATCCTCGAAGACATGGCGGATGAAATCCTCCCACTGGCTTTTGAAGCCGTTGTCGAAGACGGTGTTGTCGGGCACCTCCTGCCACTGGTCGAAGAAATTGATGGGTTGCGGCTCGTCAGGGTTCCAGACGGGTTTCGGCGTATTCCAGCGTGCCTGGCTGCGGCAGGAGTGCAAGCCCGCCACGGCCGAGCCGTGCGTGCCGTCGACGTGGAAGGTCACCAGATCGTCGCGCCGCACGCGCGTGCACCAGGACGAATTGAGCTGGGCGATGATCCCGCCTTCGAGCTCGAACGTCGCATAGGCCGCGTCGTCGGCGTCGGCGTCGTAGGCTTCCCCCGCTTCGTCCCAGCGTTTTGGGATGTGGGTGGCGCCGAGGCAGCTCACGGCCTTCACCGGCGCGATGGTGTGGTCGAGCACGTAGCGCCAGTGGCACAGCATGTCGAGGATGATGCCGCCACCGTCGGATTTGCGGTAGTTCCAGGAAGGACGCTGGGCTTCCTGCCAGTCGCCCTCGAACACCCAGTAGCCGAATTCACCGCGCACGCTGAGGATGCGGCCGAAGAAGCCGCTGTCGCGCAGGCGTTTCAGTTTCAGGAGACCGGGCAGCGAGAGCTTGTCGTGTACGACGCCGTTCTTGACGCCTTTCTCCTTGGCGTAACGCGCGACATCCAGCGCCACCTCCAGCGTCTCCGCCGTGGGTTTTTCGCAGTAGACGTCCTTGCCCGCGTCCATCGCCCGCTTGAGCAGTTCGGCCCGCATCTGGGTCGTGCCGGCATCGAAGAACAAGGTGTCCTCGTCATTGGCTAGCGCTGCATCGAGATCGGCCGTCCAGCGCTCCACCCCGTGGGCTTTGGCCAGGCGTTCGACCTTGTCGGCGTTACGGCCCACCAGGATGGGATCGGGCATCACCCGGTCGCCATTCTTCAGCACCACGCCGCCTTGCGATCGGATCGCCAGGATCGAGCGTATGAGATGCTGGTTCATGCCCATACGCCCTGTGACGCCGTGCATGATGAGGCCAAGTCGAATGTCCGCCATCAGGTGAAGTCCTTTATCATTAGATCCATTTCCCGCATCGAGTTCCAGTCGGGCTCGGTACCGGTCGCGAAACCGATACCGTCGAGCGAGGTCACGTCGATGCGGCCGTCCTCGATCTTGACGAAGGTTTCACCGTTCTCATGCCGATAGAGCCCGGGGTGGGCGTCGGCAAAGGCCTTTTGCTCGCCGGCCGGCGCGCCCGCGCCGGTCATGCCATGAACGTAGTGGTGGCCGTTGCGCTCGACGTGTTCGAGCCCCAATAGATTGATCAGCGCAAGGTCCTGCTGCAAGCCAACGCCGCCTTGGATGGTGAGGTCTTCCGCCGACATGAAATAGGGCCCGAGGTCCGCTTTGTCCGTGCCCTGCTCCTCGTCCGTCCAGACCTGGCAGCGTGCGGTGTTGAGGATGGACTTGTAGAAGCCCTTGCAGGTCTTGGACGAGACGCCGCGATAGCCGCGCAGACGCGCCGTCGGGAAGGCGTCGAAGTTGCCGTCCGATTCGTCGATGATGACGGGATAGCGCTTGGCGATGGGGGTGACGTCTTCGTTGAGTGCCGTGGCACGCTTGATGGGTTGCTCGACGAACAGAATGGCCGACCGGAACCTGTCCAGCGCCGGCGCCGCTTCCATTGCGTCCAACAGCTCTATAACGCCGGCAGCGTCCTCGTACTGTTCGTTGCCGTCGAGCGACAACCGATATTCGCCGGCCATGCGGTCCAGCACGTCCGCCACCGCAGTGAGGCGTTCGATATCGGCCTTGAGGTCGCCGCCAACCTTGACCTTGAAGTAGCGGTGGCCGTAGGTCGAGACGATTTCATCGAGCGTTTCCGGCAGGCCGTCATCGACGCGGTCCTCGGCCGACTGATCGGTCGCCGTCAGCGGATCGATCATGCCGACCGTATGGCGCGCGTGGACCGATGCAGCCGGCGTCAGGTTGCCGAGGAAGCGTGAAAGATCGAGTCCCGCCAGATCGGACGTCATGGAAAGATCGATGCCGGGCAGGTTCGTCTGAATGGCCTTGTAAAACGACATGTTGTGAATGCCGCAGAGCGCGTCCAAGACGGCGCGGTTCAAAAGAGCCGGACCGTAGTTCGCCACCAGCGAATTCATGCCCCTGAGGCGCGCCGCCAGGACATGCTCATGGTGGCAGGCGACCGGCAGGCCGAACGCCGTCGTCTTCCCCACATCCAGAAAAGCGTCCCGCGACAGCGACAGAGCGGCACGGAGCTGGTCGAAATTGTCCTCGTTTGTCAGGGCTTCGTTCTTGTCGAACCACTTGGGCGCCAGTACCTCCGCCGACATGCCCCAACTGCTGTGGCCGGCCTCGTCGCTGATACGGATCCGTGCGAAGGCCTGGGGCGCTTCGCGCAGGGTGACGACGCCGAAACGGAAGGGCAGTCTGAGCACGACGTCACGTTCGTAAAGCTCGATTTCCTCGACGCGGATTATCGGGGCTGTCATCGGCCGGATCCTCCCGCTGAGCCTTCGTCGGGTCTCAAAAAACCGACGACGACGTCGACGGCATGCTCAAGACGATCAGCCAAAGCCCGCTGGGTTGTCAACTTCCGACCGAAAATCGCGCCCAGGGTGGAGGCATTGGAAAGATAAAAGTAGCCGAGCGCGGCGATGGTAACGTATAGCTGCACGGGATCGACGCCGGTGCGGAACTCGCCCGCCTCGGCGCCTCTATCCAGCACTTCGCGGATACGGTCGACCATGGGCGAATGCATGGCCTGGATCCGTTCGGAGCGCTTGACGTGCACCGCACCGTAGAGGTTGGCGTCATTCAACAAGCTGATGAATTCGGGATAGTCGAGGTAATAGTTGAAGGTGTAGGTGACAAGTTTCCGGACGGCCTCGACGGGTTCCAGATCCTCGAGATGAAGCTCCGCCTCGTGACCGCGGATCTGGGCGTAGGCTTCCTCCATCACGGCGGTATAGAGGTCGTCCTTGTTGCCGAAGTAATGGTATAACATGCGCTTGTTGGCGCCCGCCCTTTCGGCGATGGCGTCGACCCGTGCGCCGCCGAGCCCCTTGGCGGCGAACTCCGCCGTCGCCGCCTTGAGGATCAGCAGTTTGGTCTCGTCGGGTTTGCGCCGCGCCACGTTTCTCCCACCCCGTCAATGCACCGAACCAGGAAATTCAGCATAGTAACCGTTTAGTTACTTTACCAGTACCTTTTTCGCAAATTTCTGTCAACGGCCATCCCATAGGTAACCGATTTTACGCTGGGCAATGCACCGGCAAGGGCGTACAAGGGGAGCGCGCGGAGATGCCGGTCTCCGCGCTGTTTTTTTGGGGGTTGCGGCCATGTCGGAAAGCGTTGAAATCAGGGACGACCGGCCCTTGGCGGGCATCGGCTATATCGTCGTCTCCATGGCGACGATGGCGAGCCTCGACGCCGTCGCTAAACACCTCGTCGCCACCCTTCCGGTGATCGAGATGCTGGCGCTCAGGGGCATCGTCATGGCACTCATCCTATGTGTCTGGCTGCCAAAGGTCGGTGGACTTCGACACCTGCGAACAGACAAACCCTGGGGCCATATCCGGCGGGCAGGGTACGCACTTGCCGCTCCTCTGTTGTTCTTCACGGCCATCCGCGAGCTGCCACTGGCCGACATCACCGTTTTAGTCTTCGGCGGCAGCTTTTTCATGACCGCGCTATCGGTTCCGTTGCTGGGGGAGAAGGTTGGCTGGTTCCGTTGGTCGGCCATCGGCGTCGGTTTTGTCGGCGTGCTCGTCGCCGCCCAGCCAACCGGCGAGAACTTCGGGTTCATGACGTTCATCGCCGTTTCCGCCAGCATCGCCTATGCCTTGCTGGTGATCGAGACCCGCCGTTTGGGGGGATCGGACTCGGCCTATACCATGACCTTCTACACGACCATCGGCACGACGGCGGCATTTTGCCTCGCCACCCCCTTCCTCTGGGTACCGGTTACCGACGGTGCCTGGCCCTGGATCGTCGCGCTGGCGGTCCTGGCGCTCGGAAGTCACGTCCTGATGGCCAAAGCCTTCATGTTGGCGCCGGTCAGCACCATCGCGCCTTTCGAATACACATCCCTGGTGTGGGCGGCGATCTTCGGCTACTACATCTTCGACGAAATCCCCGGCAACAACGTCTGGCTGGGCGCGGTCATCATCATCGCCGCCGGCATCTTCATCGTTCAGCGCGAAGCCCAACTGACGCGGTCCAAGAAACCAACGCAGCCGACAATCGCCGACTGATCGGCTATTCTGGCATCGGCGGCGGTTTGGATTAGTTTTTTGGTTAAGTCTTAATGGCGGGGATGGGCGTGGGGTCTGTTGCGGCGAACATACCGAACGAGACGGCGATGTGGGTGACGTTCGCCGCCATCGGCGCCGCACTCGTGCTCTATGCCATCGAGCGCATCGCGGTCGAAGTCACATCCATCGCCGTTATCTGCCTGTTGCTGGTCTACTTTTCGATCATGCCGGTAGCCGATGCCGAGGGTTTCAATCTGCTTGGACCGGAGCGTCTGCTCGCCGGATTCGCCAATCCCGCGTTGCTCACCGTTCTGGCTCTTCTGGTGATGGGCCAGGGCATGGTCCGGACCGGTATTCTGGAGCGCGGCGCGCAGTTCGTCCTGCGCTTCGGTGAAGGCAATCCCCTCATTCCCATCGGCATTGCCTTCGTCGCCGTCCTCGTCATCAGCGGCTTTCTCAACAACATCCCCGTCGTGGTTATCTTCATCCCCATCATGCAGACGCTGGCCACAAAACTGGGCCAGCACGAAAGCAAGGTCATGATGGGCTTGAGTTTCGCCGCCGTGCTGGGCGGCATGACGACCCTGATTGGCTCCGGCACCAACCTGCTGGTGTCGGGCGCGCTCGTGAGCCTCGGCGAGCAGGGGTTCAGCTTCTTCAGCTTCACCGTTCCCGGCCTGATGCTGGCGGGTGTTGGTCTGATCTATGTCATTTTCATCAATCCGCTTTTCCTGCCGGACCGGACCTCGCTGGCCAGCCGTATCCTCGCCCGGTCCAGCAAATCCTTCTTCACCCAGATCGAGGTCGATTACGGCCACCGGCTGATCGGCGCCGACGTTCACGGCAGCTTCATCGAGGGCCTGCCGGGCCTGAGGATCAGGCGCATCCTGCGCGGCGACCGCACGCTGGTGCCGCCGTTCACCAATACGGTGGTGGAACGCGGCGATCATTTGCTGGTGGTCGGCCAACGGGCGGATCTGATCGAGGCTACGGCGACGGAACCCGAGTTGCTGCAATCCGCCACGGGCCTCGGCAAGATCGCCGCAACCCAGGCCGAGCCGACTTTCCGCGAACGCTCGGTCGCCGAGGTCATGATCGCCCCCTATTCCAAGCTGATCGGCCGTCACATCGGCCGGGCCGGCTTCCAGCGCCGTTCGCGCTGCAACGTCTTGGGCATCGAGCGGCGCAACCAGGTCTACCGCAGCCGCATGTCAGAAGTACCGCTCGAAGCCGGCGACGTCCTCCTGATCATGGGCCGCGAAGACGACATCAAGGCGCTCAGGGCCGACAACGACGTCGTGCTGATGGAATGGTCGGCCGAGGCCCTGCCCCTTCTGCACGGCGCCAAACGCGCGACGGCGGTGTTCTTGGGCGTCATCGTCCTGGCTGCCTCGGGCGTCGTGCCCATCGTTGTGGCGGCGCTGGTCGGCGCCATTGCCATGATCCCCATGGGAATCCTGACCGTGCGCGAAGCCACCCGTGCCATCGATTCGAAGATCGTCACCATGATCCCTGCGGCTTTGGCACTGGGCGCGGCGATGCAGGCAACCGGCGGGGCCGAATTCCTGGCCCACATCGTCGTCACCGCATTCGAGGCACTGGGGCCGACGGCGGTGCTGTCGGCTTTCTTCCTGCTCACCGCCGTGATGGCCAACATCATCAGTTCCAAGGCCTGCGCCGTTCTCTTCACACCCATCGCGGTCGGCATCGCCCATGAAATCGGCGTCGATCCGGTGGTTTTCGCGGTCGCGGTGGTATTTGCCGCCAACTGTGCGTTCGCGACGCCGATCGGCTATCAGACCAGCCTCCTCGTAATGGGGCCGGGCCATTACCGCTTCGGCGATTTTGTCCGGGCCGGCGCGCCTTTGGTGATCATCCTGTGGCTGGTCTTTACCGTCGTCGCACCCTGGTATTATGGGCTTTAGCGGATAGATGACGGCAAACCCAAACATCGATGTCGCCTGCTTCGGGGCGGCCCTGATCGACATCATCGCCCACAGCCACGGCCCGTTGATGCCGGAAACCTCCAACCCCGGCACAGTCTCGACGGGCGTCGGCGGCGTCGCCTTCAACGTCGCCAGCAACATTTCGGCGATGGGGGCGCGAACCGCGCTGATCACCGCCCTCGGCGACGACGTTGAAGGCCGGTACTTGCGGGAGTCGATGGACCATCAAGGCATTGACACCGGCTACCTACCCCCGCCCGACGGCCGCACGACCGGTCGCTACGTCGCGGTCGAAAGCGCCGAGGGAGAACTCTCCGTCGCCGTTTCCGACACCCGGGCGCTGGAGCAGTTAACGGCCGCCGAACTCAGAGAGCCGATGCGGGACCTTGCCGAAGCCGGCCTTTGGTTCGTCGATGCCAACTTATTGTCCGAGGTCATCCTGTCTCTCTCCATCAATAAGCCCCGTCCGCCGCTTGCCGTCGACGCCGTATCGGTGGCGAAGGCGGTGAGGCTCAAAGCCTCCCTCAAGGCGGCGGACTACCTTTTTTGCAACCTTTCCGAAGCCGGCGCCATTCTGGACCGGAATTTCCGCCAAGCGGAGGAAGCCGCCGAGTTGTTTGCCGAGGCGGGCCTCGCCCATGCCGTCGTGACCGACGGCCCGCGTCCCGTCGCGGTGTCGGACGGGAAAACGATCCACGAGATTAGGGTTCCGGAGGTCGAGGTTCATTCGGTCAACGGCGCAGGCGATTCCCTGATCGCCGCGACGTTGACGCGAATTTTGGCTGGAGACCCTTTACCTGCCGCCGTGGAAAGCGGTATTGAGACGGCCGGACGGACCGTCAATTCAGCCTCTCCCTTCGTCGTCTAAAAGATGCCATGATCGCCAAATTCGAAAACCACATCGCCTATGCGGAAGAAGTCCTCAATGCTCGGGACGAGGGCCGCGCCCTCGTCGCGCTGGAAAGCACCATCGTCACCCACGGCATGCCGTGGCCACAGAACGTCGAAACCGCCCGGGCGGTCGAGGCCGACATCCGAGCCAAGGGCGCCGTGCCGGCCACGGTCGCCGTCATCGACGGCACCATCCGCATCGGTCTCGACGACAAAACGCTTGAAACGCTGGCCCAATCAAATGACGTGATGAAACTATCGCGCGCCGATCTCGCGGTAGCGGTGGCGGACAAGCGAACCGGCGCGACGACCGTCGCTGCGACCATGATCTGCGCCCGTCTCGCAGGCATCGAGGTGTTCGCCACCGGCGGCATCGGCGGCGTCCATCGCGGTGCGGAGCTGAGTTTCGACGTCTCGGCCGATCTCGAGGAGTTGGCCGTCACCCCGGTCGTGGTGGTGGCCGCAGGCGCCAAGGCGATCCTCGACATCCCCAAGACGCTGGAATATCTCGAAACCAAGGGCGTACCGGTGGTGGGCTACCAAACGGACACTTTTCCCGCATTCTGGTCGCGTACCTCTGGTCTGGATTCCCCGCTGCGCATGGATGATGCCGGCGAAATCGCCCGCGCTTTCGCCGTCCGCGGCGAGCTTGGCATCTCGGGGGGCATGCTTGTGGCCAACCCGATTCCGGCCGAGGACGAGATTCCCGGCAACGTCATATCCCCCATCATCGAAGCAGCATTGGCGCAGGCGGAAGCGGAGGGCGTGGCGGGCAAGGATGTGACGCCTTTCGTGCTGGGCCGGATTTTCGAACTCACGGACGGCAGAAGCCTCGACGCCAACGTCGCCCTCGTGCGCAACAACGCCCGCCTCGCCGCGGAAATCGCCGTCAGGAGAACGGAACAATGACCGAAGCACAGATCCTAACCACCGTCGTCGGATCCTATCCCGTGCCCGACTGGCTGGCCGCCCACCCCACCGAACAGGGGTTGGCCGACGCCACCAGGGTTGTGCTGCATACCCAGGAGAAAGCCGGCATCGATGTGGTGTGCGACGGCGAGCTCTACCGCTTCGACATCAACCATCCCGAAACCAACGGCATGATCGAATACTTCACGCGGCCCATGGGCGGTATCCGCTCCGAAGTGACGTTCGAGGAACTGCTGGACTACCGCAACCAGCCGGGCATGGGATTTCGCCGCCGACCGCCCGGCATCGTCGATGGCCCCATAACCAGCGGCACCCTCGACCTGCCTGAAGCTTGCCGCCGCGCTGCGGGTCTTGCCACCAAACCGCTGAAATTCACCCTCACCGGCCCGCACATGCTGGCAAAAACGCTGGTCGACAACCGCTACGACGACTTGCCCGCACTGACCGATGCTATTGCCGAAGTGTTGGCAGAGCAGGTCCGCCACCTCGACGCCGACGTCGTACAGATCGACGAAGCCAACTTGCCCGGCAGCCCCGACGAATGGCGCTGGGCCTCCGACGCCATCAACAAGGTTCTCGATGCGGTCAAAACCACGCCCGCGGTGCACCTCTGTTTCGGTAATTACGGGGGCCAGAGCATCCAGTCGGGTAACTGGCAGCAGTTGATGGACTACCTCAACAGCTTGCACACCGATCACATCGTGATGGAAATGGCCCACCGGCCGGTCGAGGAAATCGCCGCCTTCAAGGAATTGCGGCCGGAAATCGGTCTCGGCCTCGGGGTCGTCGACGTCAAGGCGACGGAGGTCGAAAGCGCCGACCAAATCGCCCGCGCCATCGAACGCGCCGAGGAGGTGCTGGGCGCCGGCCGCGTGCGCTACATCCACCCGGACTGCGGCTTCTGGATGCTCAAGCGCTCCATCGCCGATGCCAAGATCGCGGCGCTGGTCATGGGCCGGGACCTATATGAAGGGCGGGCGAAGGTAAGCGTGGCCTGAGCCCCTACTCCATCCCCAGCAGCTTATAAATTCGCCGGGTGTAGACGCCGAAGTTTTCGTGGGTCTTCATGTCCAGGGTGCGGGGATAGTCGAGCTCGATGGCGAAATTGTCGGCCATGCGGGCCGGACCGGAGGTGAGAACAGCGCAGCGCGAGCCAAGCAAAACGGCCTCCTGGATGGAGTGCGTGACGAAAATGATGGTTTTCTTGCTTTCCGACCAAATGCGCAGCAGTTCAAGATTCATCTTCTCCCGCGTCAGGGCGTCGAGCGCCCCGAACGGTTCGTCCATCAAAATCAGCTTGGGATCGTGCACGAGCGCCCGGGCGATGGCAGCGCGCTGCTGCATGCCGCCCGAGAGCTCGTATGGGTAATTGCTTTCGAAGCCTTCCAAACCGACCATCTGCAACAGGTCGCGGGCGCGTTCGCGACATTCGGCCATGGGGAGTCCGAGGATTTCCGCCGGCAGCAATACGTTGTCGATGATCTTCCGCCACTTGAGCAGGAGCGATTGCTGGAACACCATGCCGACGTCGCGGCCGGCCTCGAAGGTGTTGCCGTTGCCGCCGATGCGCACCGTACCGTCATTGTGCTCATGCAGGCCGGCAAGGATCTTCAGCACCGTCGTCTTGCCGCAGCCCGACGGTCCGACAAGGGAAATCAACTCGCCCATCTCCACATCGAGGGTGACGTCTGAAACGGCAAGGAACTCCTGGCCCCGGCTGCGGTAGACCTTGCTCACGCCCTCAAGGTGGATGAACGGCTGGGTCATGCGCCGCTCTCCACCCGGGCGTCGGATTTGACGAATATGCGCTCCAGGCCGATGACGATGCCGTAAAGCACGACGCCGACCAACGTGATCAGCAGGACGGCCATGAACATGGCGGGCGTGTCGAGATCGACTTGGACCTGCAACATCAGGTAGCCGAGCCCCTCCTCTGAGGCGATGAACTCGCCGACGATGGCGCCGGCCACGGCCAACACGACGGCCACTTTCATGCCGGAGAAAATGTAAGGCAGCGAACCCGGTAACTGGATCTTGGTGAAGATCTGCCAGCGCGAGCCGTTGAGCGAACGCACCAGGTCGAGGAGATCGGGCTCGACCTCCTGCAGGCCGCGCGTCGTGGTGATCAGGATGGGCAGGAAGCAGATGGTAAACGCGATGATGATGTTGGGGCCGAGCCCGTAGTCGAACCAGACGATGAACAACGGCCCCAGCGCCACCTTGGGTATCATGTTGAGACTGACCACCAGCGGCATGAGGAACTCGGCGAACAGCGCAAACCAGGAAAACAGCAGCGCCAGGCCGACGCCGACGACGACGGCCAGCACGTAGCCGCCGAAGACCTCGCCCGCCGTGATCCAGGTGTTGTGCACCCAGTTGTATTCGCCCCAAAGCGACCTCACGGTATCGGCGGGCGTCGGCATGACGTAGGCCGGCACCTCGCCCCAGACGACGAAGATGTGCCAGGCCACGACAACCAAGAGATGGGCGATGATGATCAGCGCCCAGCGCCAGGCATGTTCTTGAATTTTGTCCATCGTTCTCGCCTTGTCTCAGTCCCTTGCTTCAGGAAATCCGTTCGACGACGTCTTCATCGAACGCCCAGGCCGGGTTGTCGAAATGCACGTCGTTGTTGACGTAGTGAAAGGCCACCGCGCGCCGCCACAGGGGGGACGTGTTGTTGCCAGACTGGTGAACCGTCGCACCGTGATGAAAGAGGACGCCGCCGCGGTCGATCGGGGCGGGCGTCATCTCGTAGCGCGCCGCCGCATCGGGCGTGAGTTGCAGGTTGAACGGCTCGTCGGGCGGCGCCACGTGTTCCGCCAGCCCCAGCAGATGACTGCCGGTACCGTAGTGAAGGCAGCCGTTCTCCACCGTTGCGTCGTCCAGTGCGATCCAGGCGGTGATCAACGCATCTGGATCGCTGGGGCCGAAATAAAAATTGTCCTGGTGGATGGGCTTCGGGCCGCCGCCTTCGGGCGCCTTGAAGAAGAGCTGACTGAAATAGACCGACACGCCCGGACGACCCAAGAGCCCCTCAACGAGTTCGACCAGAGATTCTTGGCCCGCCAGTTCGCGAAACACCGGGCGGACGTGAACGGGATTATCGAGTTTGCGCAGCCTGCGCCCCCGCGCGCCGGCGTCCAGGTACCACTGCTCGTCCTCCGGCGGAAGCGCTGTCAGCGTTTCCTCGGCCCAGGCCATGGCGTCGGCCAGAACCGCCTCCATTTCCTCATTGCCGAACACGCCGGGAACGGCGAGGTGGCCGTCGTCGGCATACCGTTCGAGTTGCTCCCGGGAAGGGATCATGCCAGCCACCTCTCGAGATTGGCCCTGACGAAATCATCGTCCGCCAAGTCGCCGTGATCGGCATATACTCTGTCGATCAACTGGGCTTGCCCCGGGCTCAGACCTTCCTGCGGATCGAGGCACCAGATGCCTTCCAGCAATCCCTGGCGGCGCAGCACCTCATGACAGCCGGCGATGCAGCCGGCAAAATCGTTGGCCACGTCGAAAAAGGCCGCGTTGCAGTCCGTTACCCGTGAATCGAGCGCCAGCAAGTCGTGATCGACGGCGCCGCACTCGGCCGCGGCGTGGGCGCGGGCAAGAAGATTCACAGCGGATTTGACCCAGACGCTCCAATGACCCAGCAATCCGCCCTTGACGCGGACGGTCACCGTCTCTCCGTCGCGCGTCATGGCAAACGGCGTCACAAGGTCCAAGACGATGTGGTCGTCATTGCCGGTATAGAGCGTGACGCGGTCCTCGGCCCCCGCCCCTACGACGCCGCGCACGACGTCGAGCGTACGATACCGGTCGAAGGGCGCCATCTTGATAGCGACGACGTTGTCGATGGAGGCAAACCGCTGCCAGAATGATTCCCTCAGCGGAACGCCGCCGACTGCGGGCTGGAGGTAGAAGCCGACCAGCGGGATCTCTGCCGCCACAGCCTCGCAATGTTCAATAATCTCGTCCTCGGAGCGGCCTTTGAAGGCCGCCAGGCTCAACAATCCGGCATGATAGCCGAGGTCCACGGCGGTCCGGGCTTCCGCCACCGCCTGTTCGGTGGGCCCAATGACGCCGGCGATCAAGATCAGCGGATTGTCGAGCCATTCACGCGCGGTTTCGGCCGCCAGCGAGAGCACGGGTTCATACAGACCGTGATCGCGAATCTCAAACTGGGTGGTGTGAACGCCGACCGCCAAGCCGCCGGCCCCCGCGTCGATATAGTAGCGCGTCAACGCCTTCTGCCGCCGTTCATTGAGCAGTCGTTCCCCGTTCAAGGCCAGCGGATGGGCCGGAATGACGCACCCCCGCCGCAGCAGCGACAGAACGTCGTCGGGAATTTCACTGCGATGAAGGGCCATTTGGGATCCGCCCGTCAAAAGTAACCAATTAGTTATTTTTTGCCTTGCGCCACCGGCTTTGTCAATTAATACTCTAATCCTTGGTCATTCAAAAATGTCCAGCCAGGGAGGACAACCCATGATTCGCTCATTGAAACTGCTAGCCGCAACCGCGACGGCCGTCGGCTTGATCGGCGCGGCCCAGGCCAGCGCCGCCCCGAAAATCGATTTTATCCTGAACTGGATCGCCGGCGGCGACCACGCGCCGTACTACTACGCCCAAAAAATGGGCTGGTACAAGGACGCCGGACTGGATCTCAACATCCAACAGGGTAAAGGCTCATCGATGTCGGCCCAACGTACCGGTGCGGGCAAAAACCAGATCGGCCTCGCCGACATGCCGCCCGTGTTTGCCGCCATCGCCAAAGGCGCCGACCTCGTCGCCGTCATGAACATCTACGCCAACAGCCCCTACGGCTTCTATTGGCTGAAGAGCTCCGGCATCAAGGGCCCGAAGGATTTCGCCGGCAAGAAGATCGGCAACCCGCCGTGGGATGCCGCGCGCAAGATGTGGCCGGCCTTCGCCGCCAACGTCGGCATCGGCGAAAAATCGGTCAAGTGGGTCAACATCCAACCCAACGCCAAGCTTTCCGCCCTCAAGGCAGGCTCGATCGAGGTTACGACCTCGTTCTACAACATCCATCATATCTTCCAGGCCCAATTGGGCGCCGACATGGGCTATGTCTCGGGCAAGGCGCACGGCGTCAATCCCTACGGCAACTCCATCATCGTCAACGGCAAGTTCCTGCGGGCCAACAAGGATGCGGTGGCCGCCTTCGTCAAGGTCAACCAGCGCGCCTTCCGCGCCTGCGCCGAAAACGCCGCCCCCTGCATCGCCGCCCTGGTGGAAGCCAACAAGGGCCTGAAGGCCGCAAACGAAACCACCAACTGGGGTCTCGTTAAGGAACTGATGACCGACGCCACCTCGACCGGCGTTGGTCTCGGCTACATGGACGAGGCGCGGATGAACAAATCCTACGAGATCTTCAAACCGTTCCTCGACAAGCCCTTCGACATGTCGAAGCACTTCAGCAACGAGTTCATCGACAAGAGCATCAAGATGCCGAAGTAGGATTTCCTAACCTCTCCTGAGAGGTATCGAAGCGGGGACGCGCGGCAACGGGCGTCCCCTTTTTCGGCTGAACACCGTCATCCCGGAATTTGCGCCAGCAAATGTCCGGGATCCATGCCTGAGCTCACAAATTTCGGGACGGAGTGTCGTATTCAAGGGGAACGGCATGGATTCCCGCATTCGCGGGAATGACGTATGTGTTCATACCTTGTCACAGCCTACCCCAATTCAGGTCCGGCGATGGCGAACACGCGGGCGGGGTCTTCGAAGGGTTCACGGCGGCCCTTAAGCATGCGCGTGAAGGGGCGTTGGAGCGCAAAACCGCGGCTGGGCAGCCAGGCGTTCAATTCCTCGTGGTGTTCGGCGACGTCGATGTAAACGGGGCCACCAATGCCGGAAAGCGCCCGGTCCGCCAGCGCCGTGGCAACTTCCTCATCGACCGCTACCAGTGGGCCGACCTGGCTGCTCTCGCGGCCGTCGCGGCCCATCACATACCCGGCGACCTCGCCGGTCAGGTCCAGCCGGGCCAGCCAGGCGCTACCGGGCCGCCGTTGCCGTAGGTGCTCCAAAGTCCGGCGCCTGTTGCCGCCGAAGCGCGGCGCATCGAACCTGGCCACGTCATCCATATCTTCGTCCACCAGCGGCTGGATGGAAACGCCCGCCGGCACCGCCAGGGGTGAGGCCCAGCGCGGGCCGTCGGCTGCCTGCAGCCGATGGATGGGGTAGATATCCTGAAAGCCCAACGGTTCGTAAAGCGTCCTACCGGCCGGTGTGGCATCCAGACCCGCCACGAGGCCCCGAGCTTCGATCTCCGAGATGCAACGGCGCAGCAGTTCGGTGGCGATGCCGCGGCGCCGGAAATCCTCCGATACCAGCACCATGCTGATCCAGGCGAATTCATCCCCCTGGGGCAGCACCAGTGCCGAGGCGGCCAGGAGGTCGTCGTCATCACGCAGACCGTAGGCCGTCCCCGCCTCGATCATCAGCCGCCAGTCGTCTTCGGTTTGATTCCAGCCGGCCTCCTCGGACAGCACGACGCCCTCGGCGGCCTGGTAGGGCTTGAGCACGCCGAGGGGCAGACCCGCGATCTCCTCAGGCGCCGCGTCAGTAGGTGCCATCTCGGGCTTCATAGTGCGTCGGTTTGCCCAGGCTCGACCGGCCGCGCCGCAGCCAATCCGCCGTCCAGTCGATCATCCGCTCCACCCCGATAACAGGGGGCCCGAACAGCGAGACAGCCTTGACGGTGTTGGTCAGCCAAGCCTTGTCCGCGGGCTCGCCCGTATATTTCGGCGTCACCTCAAAGCGCTCACCGAACGCCTTCGCGAGGTCGGCCACCAGAAGGGTTTCCGGACCGGATACGTTGATCGCGCCCATCGGCGCCGTGCAGTGCCCCAGGCATCGCAGCGCCTGGGCAATGGCGTCGCCCTGCCAGATGACGTTGACGTGCCCCATGGCGAGATCGATGGTCTTGCCCGCCAGTACCTTAGTGGCGATGTCATGCAGAACGCCGTAGCGCATATCGATGGCGTAGTTGAGCCGGAACATGATGCCCGCCGTGCCGTACAGGGAGGAGAAATACTCGAACATGCGCTCCCGCCCCAGGCAGGAATTGGCGTACTCGCCGGCCGGGGGGATGGGCGGAATGGCCTCGGTCGCGCCGCCTGAGGCGATGTCGACGAAGGGATAGACGCAACCGGTGGAGAACACGACGATGCGGCTTTCCGTAAAGGCTTGGGCCACGACCGTCGGCACATGAACGTTCATGGCCCAGGTCAGTTCCTCGTTGCCCTGCGTGCCGAACTTGCGGCCCGCCATGAACACGACGTTTGGCAGTTTGGGCAAGGCGGCAACGGCTTCGGGGTCGAGCAGGTCGCAGGCGATGGTCTCGACGCCCCAGCCCTCAAGCTTGTCTCGTACGGCCGGGTCGCTGAAGCGGGCGACACCGACGACGCGCTTGTCGGGGGCGGCGCGTTTGGCGAGGCGGGCCAGCGTCGGCCCCATCTTGCCGCCAACGCCGAGCACGATGATATCGCCCTCCAGCACCGCCATATCGTCGACCAGGGCCTGGCTCGGCAGCGTCATGAAGTCCTCAAGCGCCGCCTCGTCCTCAAAGGCCTCCGGGGCCGCATCCGCCGTCAACACATCCATCGAAAACTCTCCAAACTCACTCAGTCGATCTGGGATTTGTCCTTGTACATGACGCGGTGGCGCGTGGTGCGCACCCATTCCTCGATATCATCGAGGGACTGGTAGTTCGCCATATCGTATTTGCCGAAGCTGGCGATTTCGCCGAACTCCTTTTTCCAGCGGTCGTAGGGCGGTTTGGCCGGCGGACCGAAGCACATGATGTCGATGACGGAAAGGTCCTCCGGTACGCCCAGCAGCGGCTTGAGATCGTTTTGCGCGTCCTCCTGGCCGATCGCCGTCACCCACCAAACGCCATAGCCCAGAGCCGCCGCCGCCAGGTGCGCCGCCATGGTGGCGGAGGCCACCGACTGCAGCAGGATGCGTTCGGCGTTCTGGTGATACATGCGGTCCAATTCGGAGCCGTCGTTGAGCACCGGAAAAGCATTGACGTAGCGGAAATCGGCCACGATGGCGATCAGGCCGGGCGCCGTCTTCATGCCGCTATAGTTGGGCGTCGGGAACTTCATTTTCATTTTGGCACGCTTGGACGCCTCGGCGACGAAATAATCCCCCAACTCCGCCTTGGCCTGGGCGTCCTCGACAACGATGAAGTGCCAGGGCTGGGCGTTGGCGCCGGACGGACTGTGCCGCGCCGCTTCCAGGATCATGCCGTAGTGTTCGGGCGGCACCACAAATTCGGGATCGAACGCCCGAGAGGTGCGCCGCGACAGCACGACCTCCATTAGCGTATCGTAACGCGCCTGCGCGTCATCGGTGCCAGGCACGGCTATGGGGTGTTCGGTCATGGTTTCCTCATCTCGCTCTAAACCGTTTTCGATTGTAGCAGACGCCAGATTTTTTCCGATGTCAGGGGCAGCGACAATTTCGGTGAGGCCGACATCCCCAGGGCGTTGAATACGGCGTTTGCCGCCGCTGCGGGCGCGCCGATGCTCCCCAGTTCGCCCACGCCCTTGGCGCCGAGACGGTTGTTGGGGGAAGGGCTTTCCAGGCTGACGTGATCGATCTCCGGCAGGTCTTCGGCGCGCGGTACAACGTAGTCCATCCAGGAACCGGTCAACAACTGCCCGCTGTCGGGGGCGTGGACGCACTCCTCCCACAACGTTTGTGAGATGCCCTGAACGATGCCGCCGTGCATCTGGCCGGCGACCAGGGCGGGATTGATCATCGAGCCGGCGTCGAGTGCCGAAGTGATCCGCTCGACAATGATCTCCCCGGTGTCGGGATCGACCTCGACCTCGCAAATGATGCAACCTTGCGGAAATGTACCCTTCTGGTCCTCGAAACGTGATTGGCCTTCGATGCCGCCCTGCAAATCCGCCGGCAGATCCTCGAGCTCGCTTGCTCTTGCCGCCAGTTCATACAAGCCGATGGCGCGGTCGGTGCCGGTGATGCGGTATTCGCCACGCTTCAGCTCGATATCCGCCACTGCGGCTTCCAGGACGTAGGCAGCCAGTTCCCGCCCCTTTTCTGCGGCTCGTTCGGCGGCGCGCGACAGCGTCGCCCCGGAGATGACGGTCGACGACGATCCGCCAGTGCCGCCGCCCCGCGGGATCACTGCCGTATCGCCCTCGACCACGCGGACATCTCCGTAGGGTACGCCGAATTCGTCCGCCACGAGTTGGGCGAAGATGGTTTCGTGACCTTGGCCACCCGATTGGCCGCCGGCCAGCGCCGTGACGAATCCGCCGGGATCGACCTCGACGACCGCCTGTTCATCGGCGATGCCGCCGGTGCCATGGACGTAGAGGGATATGCCGATGCCGCGGCGCCGGCCGGCTGCTTCACTGGCCGTGCGCCGGGCGGGAAACCCCGCCCAATCCGCCTTTTTCAGGGCCGCGTCAAAAACGGCCTCGTAGTTGCCGCTGTCGTAGACCATGCCGACAGGCGTGGTGTGGGGCATGGCGCTCTCGGGCAGCAGGTTGAGGCGGCGGAGCTTCATGGGGTCGCGTCCCGTCTCGGCCGCCGCGATGTCGACGATGCGTTCCAGCATGGTCGCCGGATCGACCGATCCCGATCCGCGGAAGGCGTCGACGGGCACCGTGTTGGTGAAGGCGCCACGGACCCTGAGATGGATGGCCGGAATGGCATAGGAGCCCGACACGACGCGCGCCATGCCGGTCGTCAGGATGCCCGGACCGAACGTGGAAAGATAAGCGCCGAGATCGCCGACGGCGGATATCCTGAAAGCCGTGAATTTGCCTGCTGCGTCAAGCGCCAGTTCGACCTTGGCCGATTGGGCGCGGGACTGGACGTCGGACAGAAAGGCCTCGTCCCGGCCCGACTCCCAACGCACCGGACAATCCAGCGTTCCCGCGGCGAAGACCACGGCGGCGTGCTCCGGATAAGCGAAGAATTTTGGACCGAAACCGCCGCCCACGTCACCGGTAACGACCCGAAGCCAGTCCTTGGGCTTGGCGAAGACCCTTTCGGCGATCAACATCTGCAGGAGGTGTGCGCCCTGGGACGGGCAATAAAGCGTGATGCCGCCCCCAGCCGGCGTCGCGATGGCAACGCGGGTCTCGACGGCGGCGTAGTGGATCTTGTTGCCGAGAAACGACAATTCGGACCGATGATCGGCGGCGGCAAATGCAGCATCGACATCGTCGCCGTTGCCGGCGCTCCAGTCGTAACAGAGGTTTCCCGGCGCTTCGTCCCAAACCAGCGGGGCATCCGGCTCCAGCGCCGCATATTCACCGATGGCGGCGGGCCGTTCGGCATACTCGACAAAAACCGCATCCGCCGCCTCGCGGGCCAATGCCGCTGTCTGGGCGACCACCATGGCGACGCTCTCACCGACGTAGCGCACGCGATCCTTGGCCAGCACGGGACGCGGCGGTTCGATCATGGCGGAACCGTCGCTGCTGGTGACCGGATTGATGGTCGGTATTGCGCCCAAGTGAGCGGTATCCTCGCCCGTGTATATGGCAACGACGCCCGGCATCTGGCAGGCGTCGCCGAGATCGAACAGTATGATATCGGCATGCGCGTGGGGGCTGCGCACGAAAGCCGCGAACAGCTCGCCCTCAAAGCGCAAATTGCCGCTGAACGTACCCCGCCCGGTTAACAAGCGGTCGTCCTCGAGCCGCACGACCGATTGGCCCACGCTATTGTCGTTCATTCGCTGCTCCGGGAGGAACGATGGGTTGACGAACGACTAGCTTGCCGCGAGCATCGGCGGCGATCAATGCTTTGTCCCTGTTTGGAGGTATTTTCCATGGCCGCTGACCTAACCATAGCAATGGGCGGTTTCGGCGCCGTCGGGCGCGAGGTCGCCCGGCGCCTCGACAACGGCATTCCGGGGCTCAAACTGAGCGCAGTGTCAGCCCGCGACAGGGAAAAGGCGCAGGCCAACATGGCCAATTTTCGCGAACCCGTGCCCATTGTGCCGCTCCCGGAGCTCGCGAACACGGCTGAGCTTGTCGTCGAAGCGCTGCCGGCGGCCCGCTTCCGCGAACTGGCGGATGCGACGCTCAAAGCCGGCAAGATGTTCATGCCTCTTTCCTGCGGCCAATTACTCGAACATTGGGACGTCGTCGAGTTGGCCTCCGCTTACGGAGGTCGCATCATCGTACCCACCGGGGCACTGCTGGGCCTGGATGCCGTCCGTGCCGCCGCCGAGGGGAACATCGAATCCGTCCGCATGGTCACGCGCAAACCGCCGGGCGGCCTGAAGGGTGCGCCTTTCGTCGATCAGAACGGCATTGATCTGGATACCGTTGACGAACCCCTCAAGCTATTCGAAGGATCGGCCCGCGACGCCATTCCCGGCTTTCCCGCCAACCTTAACGTCGCGGTGGCGCTCAGTCTGGCCGGCGTCGGACCCGACCGCACGATGCTGGAGATCTGGGCCGATCCGACGATCAGCCGCAACAGCCACGAAATTCACGTCGAGGCCGATGCCGCACGGTTTTCCCTGAAGATCGAGGGCGTCCCGACAGAGGAGAACCCCCGCACGGGTAAAATCACCGCGCTGAGTACGGTTGCCTGCCTGCGGGGTCTGGTGTCGACGCTGAAGGTCGGGTCTTAACCCGGAACACGCGAAAAATGTTACGGCTGGGAAACAATTCCTGGCGCCTTTGACATACGCGCGAAACACGCCTCTGGTTTGTTGCCCCCTGCAGCGTTTGGCGTTTGGTCGCAAAAAGCCTTATTATCCAAGCGTCCGAACAGATTGCTGCAGGTGAACCGCATCGTTTTTGGGGAAGGAACCGCGGGTGGCGCAACATCTGGATTCTGATTCTGCCGGCCGCAAGCTGGTCATGGGGGTGGACGATGATTCGATGATCATCTCCTTCCTGTCCACCGTCGTGAGGCATGAAAAATTGGCTTTCGTCGGCGCAAGCAGCGCCGAAGAGGCGATGCCGATCATCATCCGCGACCGCCCGGATCTGATTTTTCTCGACATGCATATGCCGGAAAAGGACGGCGTCGAATTCTGCAAGGAGATTCGCGCCAAATTCACGGAATACAAGGTGCCGATCGTTTTCCTGACGGCAGACCACGACGAAAATGCCGTCAAAAGCGCCATTGCCGCCGGCGGCAACGATTACCTGGTCAAACCCGTGAGTCCCAACAGCGTCATGCAGCGCTTAAAGCGCTGGCTACCGGAAGGCACGGAGAACAAGTCCTAGGAGTCAAACCGCGCGGCCGCCCGCTCAATGGCGTCGACGCCGATATCGTAGTGTCGGTAGATGTCGATCGTGTCGCCGCTTTGGCCGAACTCGCGGATGCCCAGCGGCGCTACGGCATGACCCCGCACACCGCCGATCCAAGCCAGCGACGCCGGATGCCCGTCGATCACGGAGACGATCCGCGCCCCCGCGGCCAACGGCTCCATGAGATCCTCGACATGCGCCATGCGACCGCCGTCGGTGCCGTGAAGGCGCTCGCGCTCCAGCCGCTGCCAGTCGTTGTAAAGCCGGTCCGTCGACGTCACCACCAGCAAACCGGTGCCGGGCGACTTTTGCGCCAACCGCTCGTGCGCAGCCATGGCCTCGCCGGTAATGGCGCCACTGCACACCAGCGCCATGTTCGCGCCTGGCGCCGGCTCGTGCAGCCAATAGCCGCCGAGAATGATCTGGCGTTTCGTTTCGGCGTCAAGCTCGCGGTCCGGCTGGTCGAGCGGCTTGGTCGATAACCGCAGATAGACGGCACCGCCTTCCTTTTCGTCCTGCATATGTTCAAACGACCAGCGCATGATTTCCGCCAATTCGTCGGCGAAAGCCGGTTCGAACGACGTCAAACCCGGCTGGCCCAGGCCGATCATCGGCGTTGAGATGGACTGATGCGCCCCGCCCTCCGGCGCCAACGAAACGCCCGACGGCGTGCCGACGACCATGAAGCGAGCGTCCTGGTAGCAGGCGTAGTTCAGACTGTCGAGGCCGCGGGCGATGAACGGATCGTAGAGAGTGCCGATGGGCAACAGGCGGACACCGAAAAGGCTGTGAGACAGCCCGAAGGCGGCAAGATTGAGGAAGAGATCGCTCTCGGCTATGCCGAGCTCGATATGCTGCCCCTCCGGCGAATGCACCCACTTCTGGGCCGAGGGCACCTTGCGGTCGCGGAACTCGTCGCCCTTCGCCTCGCGGGCGAACAAGCCACGTTGGTTGACCCAGCCACCGAGGTTCGTCGAAACCGTAACATCGGGTGACGTCGTGACGATGCGGTCGGCCAGTTCACCGCCGCTTTTGGCGATATCATTGAGAATTCGTCCAAACGCCTCCTGCGTCGAACCCCTGTCAACAGGTTCCAGCGGTAACGCCTCCGGTACCGGCACGACATCGGCGGTTCTTTGCCGGCTTTCCCCGGTGTTGAACGGAACGGCTTCGAGAAAAGCGTCGAGTTCAACCTCACCAAGCCCGAGACCGGCGGCCCTATCCCACTCCTCGCCCGGCGCGATGCCGCTTTCGCTGCGATATTGCTCCATCTGCGTATCGTTCATGATGCCCGCGTGGTTGTCCTTGTGCCCGGCCAGCGGCGTGCCGTGACCCTTGACCGTGTAACAGATGAAACAGGTCGGTTTGTCGTCGGGCACGGTTTCGAAGGCGTTGACCAACGCCTCCATGCAGTGGCCGCCGAGGTCGGTCATGATTTCGTGCAGACCGTCGTCGTCGAAGCTGTCGATCAAGGCATGCACCTGGGCGTCGTCCGGCAGGTCGGCTTTGATCTGCTGTCGCCAGGCCGGGCCGCCCTGGAACGCCAAGGCCGAAAAGACGTCGTTTTCGCAATCGTTGAACCAGCGGCGCAGGGCCAAACCGCCGGGCCGCTGGAAAGCCTCATAGAGCTTGCGGCCGTACTTGACGGTGATCACGTTCCAACCCACGGCCCGGAAGAACCTGCCGATCAACCGGAAGAGCTGTTCGTTGATCATACCGTCCAGGCTTTGGCGGTTGTAGTCGATGATCCACCAGACGTCGCGCAAATCGTGTTTCCAGGTATCCAGCAGGGCTTCGTAGACGTTGCCTTCATCGAGCTCCGCGTCGCCGACCAGCGCCACCATGCGGCCCGGCTTTTGCCCGGGCGGCATCAGGCCCTTGGCCGTCAGGTAGTCCTGCGTCAATGCCGAAAAATTGGTGAGCGCCGCCCCCAGTCCGACCGACCCGGTGGAGAAATCGACCTCGTCGCCGTCCTTGGTTCGCGAGGGGTAGGACTGGGCTCCGCCCAGAGAGCGAAAATTCTTCAGGTTGTCGAGGCTCTGCTTGCCGAACATGTAATTCACGGCGTGGAAGACGGGGCTGGCGTGGGGTTTGACGGCGACCCGGTCCTCGGGCCGCAAGACCCGCGCATAAAGCGCCGTCATGATCGTCGATATGGAGGCGCAACTGGCCTGATGGCCCCCGACCTTGACGCCATCCCGGTTGGGCCGGATGTGGTTGGCATGGTGGATCATCCAGGACGACAGCCAGCGGATCTTGTTTTCCAGCGCATCCAGGACTACGAGTTCGTTGGCCGGTACCGGCGCCAACGCCGCCGTTCCCGGCAGTTCAGGTTCCGCTTCGGCAGGCGTTGAATTGTCGTTGGTGGCGTCGGTCAAGGGCAGGGTCATCGGAAATTCTCTCGTCGTCGGGACGCCCGGATATTCCGGTCGAAATTGGCAGAACAACTGCAGTATGCCCAAAAACAGACGGCAGATGGTTGCGAAAAATGCCACAATACGCTAGAGAATTGGCATATTCTGCTAAATTTGAGCAATCTGATGGCATACGATCAAATCGACCGCCGGATCATTCGTGAATTGCAGGCCGATGGACGCCTCACCAATAACGAATTGTCGAAGCGGGTGAACCTTTCGCCCTCCCCTTGCCTGCGTCGGACCAAAAGGCTGGAACGGGAGGGCCTGATCACCGGCTACACGGCGAACATCGACCAAGCCAAGTACGGCCTGCCGATCAGCACTTTCGTCTCGATCCGGCTGGAAAAGCAGAACGAGGAGAATCTCCGCGTTTTCGAGCGGGAAATCTCCAAGGTCGAGGAGGTCGTCGAATGCTATCTGATGACCGGCAGCTTCGACTATCTCCTGCGCATCGTCACCGACAGCCTCAAATCCTATGAAATGACATTGAAGCGAAAAATCACGAACATTCCGGGAATCGCATCCATCGAATCAAGCTTCGCACTGGATATCGTAAAACGCAGCAATATCTTCCCCAGCCTGTCGCACTACGAGTACGAGGAAACGGGCTAAAACGATTCGATTTCCGAGGTTACGGCCGCAATGGCGGAAGCCAGCTTGGGGTGGTGATCCTCAATACTTGGCCAATCGGCGCTTTTTCCGGATTTCTCCAGATCGGCGCAAAGATCGGCCAACATATCGGCGCCGACCGAGCGGGAGGACGATTTTAGCTTGTGCGCCGCGGCGCCCAGTGCGGCTGCATCGCGGGAGTCGAATGCGTCGTTGATCTCGCCGACGGTAGCCTCCGCGGGGGCGACGAAATCCAGCAGGATTTCCTTAATCAGATCGTCATCGTCACCGAACGTTTCCCTGAGGAATTTGGGCTCCACGGCTCTTTGGGCAACATCCTCGGCTGGCGCTTCATCTTGGACGCTCACATCCCCGGACACCTCCGGCGGCGCCGACACCGTCTCCGAAACGGCATTCGGCATCCACTTGCGCAATGCCGCCTTGAGGTCGCTCATGGCCAAGGGCTTCGAAAGATAATCGTCCATGCCGGCCGCGATGCAGCGTTCCGCCTCGCCTTCCAGGGCGTTGGCCGTTACGGCAATAATGGGAGATCGTTCCCCGCTGCCCTCCTGGTCCGCCCGAACGGCGGCTGTAAGCTCAAAACCGTCCATGCGGGGCATGTGGCAATCCGTGAGCAACAAGGCGTAGTCCTTGCTCCGCCAGGCCTCCAACGCCAGCTTGCCGTCGTCGGCCATCTCGCAGGTATAACCGAGTTTGGCCAATTGCCGTCCGATCACCTGCTGGTTCGTCGGATTGTCCTCGGCCAGCAGGATGAGGGTCCCCTGCGCCAGCGCGTCCTCGACCGACAATGCAGTGACCGCTTCGGCGACGCCGTCATCGGTTTCGGGCTTGACCAGCGGGCTGGCCCGGCCTGCGGCCACGGCGACGGCATTGACGAAGGGCGCATGCCGTAACGGGTTGCCGTCCAGCGTGACGCAGTCGGAATTCTCGATCCGGGCGCTGCGCCGCTGACCCTCCGACAGGATCACGAACTTCAGTCCGTGGGCGCCGAAACGTTCCATGGCGGCGTGTTGACGGTCCGAATTCAGGCCGAGATCGAGCACCATGACGTCGAAAGGTTCCTCGGCCTCGTCGACTCGTTCGGCCGCCGCGTCTTCTGTCGGCACGGCGTCGGCGTCGATCGACCAACTCCCGAGATAACGCGTCATCGATTCCCGCAACATGCCGATTTCGGACACGCACAGAACGCGAAGTCCGGACAGATCGACATCGCCCGCGCCATCCCCGGTTTTATCTGCAATTTGTAACGGAACTTCAACAGCAAAGGTCGAGCCCGAGCCGATCTGGCTGTCGACAGTGATTTCGCCACCCATCATGTCGGTCAGCCGCTTGCAGATAGCCAAGCCCAGGCCGGTACCGCCGAACCGCCGGGTGGTTGAGCTCTCGGCTTGCGAGAATGCCTCAAAGAGCTTGCCCTGCGCTTCCTCCGAAATACCGATACCCTGATCGATAACCGAAATCTTCACACGCAGGGGGTCGGCATCGAGATCGACCGCGTCGGCGCGGACGACGATTTCGCCCTCTTCTGAAAATTTGACGGCATTGCCGGTTAGATTGAAGACGATCTGGCGCAGCCGGACGGGATCACCAAGCAGCGACTCTGGAATATCGGGGTCGACGAAAGTGATGATCCGCGCGCCCTTGCGGCTGGCGTTGGGCGACATGGTGGCGGCTGCGCCCTCCAGCACGTCGTTGACGGAATGGGGAATGCTCTCGATGTCCAGCTTGCCGGCCTCGATCTTCGAAAAATCGAGAATATCGTTGATGATCGTCAGCAGCGAATTACCCGAATCCCGAACGGTATCGAGCATAATCCGCTGATCCGCGTCCAATTCGGACTGGGAAAGAAGATCCGCCATGCCCACGATGCCGTTCATCGGCGTGCGGATTTCGTGGCTCATGGAAGCGAGGAAATCGGCCTTCGCCTGCGACGCGGCCTCGGCGGCATCACGGGCCGTGCGAAGTTGCTCCTCGGATTCCTTGCGGGCCGTAATGTCCTCCTTGATCGCCACGAAATTCGTGATTTGCCCCCGCTCGTCCAGCAAGGGCGATAGGGCAACGTCCTCCCAATAAGGTTCCCCCGACTTTTTGTTGTTGAGAAATTCACCCTGCCAAACCTTGCCGCCTTTGATGGTGTTCCACAAATCGGAGTAGGTATCCTCATCAAGCACACCCGACTTCAGAATCCGGAGGGGATAGCCGATGACGTCCTCCGGCGTGTAGCCGCTGGCCCGGACAAATGCCGGATTGACATATTCGATGGCGCCTTCCGGGTCCGTAATCACGATCGCCGCGGAGCTCTGTTCCACCGCGGCCGACAACTTACTGATTTGGGTTTCCGCCAGCTTGCGCTTGGTGATATCCGCATACGTGCTGACGAAACCGCCGCCGGGGATCGGGCCGCCGCGAACTTCGATGTGACGGCCGTCCGGGCGCTGGCGCTCGAAGGCGTGCATTTCGAACTTGCGCGCCCGTTCGACCTGCATCTGCACGTCGTACTCGGGATCGTCATTGCCGAACTCGCCATGCTCGACGTCGTACTCCATAAAGTCGGCGAAATCCGTTCCCACGGCCGCCATTTCGGCCGGGTATCCCCTGATGTCCAAAAAGACGTCGTTCCAGGCGATCAGTTTGAGATCGTTGTCGAAGGCCACGACGCCCTGTGTCATGGCGCTCAAGACACCTTGCAGGAGGTTTGTGCGTTCCTCCAGGTTGCGCTCGGCGATTTTCAGTTCGGTAATATCGGTGCGGATGCTGACGATTTCTCCATTGGCCGTGCGGAAGTCGTTGATCAGAATCCAACGGTCGTCCAATTCCTGGATTGTTCCCTGATTGAGATTGCGGTGCGACTCCAACCGCCCCTCCACCCATTCCTCAACGCTCTGGCCGTAGCGCTCGTTGACGCGCGTTATTTCGCAGCCTTTCGTCAGGATATCCCTGAATTTGGCCCCTTGAATCATGAGGTCGGCGGCCTCCGGGTACATCTCGGCGTAGCGCCGATTGTTGATGACCAGGCGCTCATTGGCGTCATAGATAACGAACCCCACCTCCAGGGCTTCGATGGCATCGCGCATGCGCTGCCGTTCCTGTTCAGCCGAATCCTTGGCCGCCGAGATTTCAGCCGTCGCCTCTTCCACGCGGCGGCTGATCTCCTCGTTCCGCTGCAGAAGGAACCCGATGAAGAAGGCCGCAACGAGGACGCCGCCGACACCGGTTATCAGGATGAAGTTTGCGAGTTCGCGCTCCGGTCCGCCCGAAAACCGGCCGTCGGCATGCCAGGTAATTGATAATTCCGCCCCGGCGCTGACGGTCCGCGTGGTAATGGAGTGCAAGGTGCCCTGCCGGGGTGTCTGGATCACCCCTTGTTGTCTGCCCAGATCTCCCACGGCCGGAAAACGGGCTGTCAGCTCAAGCGCCAACCCAGGGGGGACATGGAGGTCGAACAGGCCTTTGACCATTGCTCCATAATTGACCAGCCCCACGACAACAGCATCACCGGCCGAGTCGAAGGTGGACAGCGCAACGGGAGAAACGACGTCAGATTCGTCAACGTGCTTAAAGGGCGGACCGATTATGAACTCACCCGGACGCGAGTGGGCGACGTTGAGCGTGGACTGCAGGGCAGGCCAGTCGTCCAGCTGGGCGTCATGCGACAGCGCGCCGGAAAGGTCCGAGCTGAAGGCGACTTGCCAGTCCGCGTCGACCCCCTCACCGACCGGCCGGTACATGGCGGCGGCATCCAGGAAAAAGGCCGTGGCGCGGGCCTCCAAACCGTCGAAGGCGTTGAGAAATTCGGATTCGGTAACATTCTCTGAATTTTCGGAAAGCGCCGCCAGACCTGAGATCGGCGCGTAGCTTTCCTCGAGCCAGCCCAACAGAGTCCCCGACAGCCATTGCGCAACCTGATCGCCCTCGGCTTCCCAGCTACGCCTGGCGTCGGTCTTGAACACCTCACTGACGGCGAAAACGCCCCAAAATCCGGTGAGCGCGGCGATCAGGAGGATGATTCCGCGAAAGCCCGTCATCGCGACCCGGTCCGGTTCCGTTTGCGCAACTGTCGGTTCATTCGCGGACTACCAGTTGTTGACGCTGAAGATGGGCCTAAATCCACGGGGCGGCAGGCTCGTCGCCGTATCGAAAGTCTTGATGTTGTGCCGGTCCACCACGACGACTTTTGGCGCGACATGTTTCAGGAACGGTTTCTTCTCCAGCGCCCGAACCGCCAAATCCACCGAGATCCGGGCCTGGATGGCTTGCAAATCCGTCGGCGCCGCGATTACCGCCCCACGCCTTATGCCCCTGTGCACGCCCGGACCATAATAGTAGGCGAGCACTTTGATTTTCTTGTTCAAGCGCTTGCGCCGCAGTAATTCCACCGCGGCGTCCGCCGTCACCGTCGTGCCCACGATGTAGTCCAGATCGTCGTGCTGCTCCAGCGCCGCAGCAACCAGGCGGCCTTGCGTTGCCCGGCCGGTGTCGCCCTTTGCGCTGGCAACTATTTTGATCGGGCTCCCCTCGAGGCCCGCGCGGAATCCGCGGTCGCCCTGGTCGACCCAACCCGCACCCTCCGGCCCCGGGAACCAGGCCACCCGCACCGGCGTCGCATCGCCCTCGTGAAGTTTCCGAATGTACGTGGCGGCGGCAAGACCCGGATCGAAGTAGTTGACGGCAGCCTTTGCCGTAATCCGCTTCGAAGAAATCCCGTTGATCATGTCGATAACCGGTTTCCCCTGATCTGTTATTTGTTCGACCAAGTCGTTCAGGCCGTCGGCACTGATCCCGGCCACGATGAGGCCGTCGCCGCCGCTGGCCATGCATTCGGCGATCTGTTTGCGCTGGACGTCCAGGTGATTGTAACCGCCCGCCTCGACAAGGCGAAGACCGACGCCGAGGCGCTTCGCTTCATCGATCAGCGCGAAATTTACCGTGCTCCAGTAGGGATCCTTCAGGTGGGGAATGGAAACGCAAATCCGCCAGACCTTTTGTGCCTTGTCCAAGGCAATATAGGGTGCTGCATGCCGCTTGAGTTCAGTGTTGAAGGGAGGCTCCCAAACATCAACTTCGAGCGGATACCAGGCGTCTTTCGCCAATGCGGCGGGTCCGAAGGACACTATGAGGCCCGTATAGATTGCTGCCGCCGAAACGACCGCACCGATCTCGCGGAGATACTTGGTCGTTGCTCCCAACATCTTGCGCCCCCGTTTAGTATCCGGTCCGCCTAAGTATTAATTAGTTAGAACAGATATTGCGCCCGGCAACCGATATGCACAATCCCCAAAACTGCCGCCGATAAAAGCCAAATCAAGGCCGCGAAAGGGAGGTTCCCCTCATTTGGTCAGCCTGATTTGTTTTGGGCAAGCTCGGGTCGGGCCTGCTATGTTTTCTTTTCGCACTTTGGCCATTTGTATGTCGCGTTAGGTAAATTCGATGACGAGCCGCAAGGCCCACCCCCCCGTCGACGGCGCGCACGTTCCGTTCTCAAGCACGGATGAAGGCAACAGCATTTACCGCGCCATCGTGGAAGCCACCAACGACGGCGTCTGGGTTACCGATTTGGAGCGGCGCACGACATTCGTCAATCGGCGGATGGCGGACATGTTGGGCTGCGAGCCGGAAGACATGATCGGAAAACCGGCGTCCGACTTCGTACCTGAGGATTATCACGACCAGCTTTCCAAAAACCTGGCGCTCCGCGCGCAGGGCGTTTCCGGGCAGGCCGAATACCGGTTGCGGCATCGCAACAAGACGTACTTTTGGGTTTTGTCAAACTCGGCGCCCCTGCTCGATGAGCGAGGAGCTGTCGTCGGTGCGTTGGTGACCCTTACCGATATCACGGAGCAGAAGAACGCCCAGGAGGCGATCAAGGAGAGCGAGGAACGGTATCGCGCCCTGACCGAGGGATCGTTGCAGGGTATCGGCATTCTCCAGGACGATCGGGTGGTGTTCGTGAATCAGGCGTTCGCCGTACTCTTGGGGTACAACCCCAATGAAATCATCGGCCGCCCCGTTGATGATTTCGTCGCTCCGTCGTTCAGGAAATTGATGAGCGAGCGCCGGCAAACCAGGTTGAGCGGCGGCGAGATTTCATCAACGTTCGAATTCCAGGTTTTGCACAGAGACGGCAGTGAAATCTGGGTCGAGCAGATGTCGCAGATAATCCAATGGGACAACAGACCGGCCGTGCAGGTCTCCGTCATCGACATCACGAAGCGCAAGACCGACGAAGAACGCTTGGACCGTCTCGCCACGGCGATGGACCAGATGTCGGAGATGGTCGCCTTGTACGACAGCCAGGATCGCCTCGTCACGTTCAATAAGCCTTTCAAGGAATTCAACGAGGCGATCGAGGAACTCGTTGTTCCGGGAACGAGTTTCGAAGAGCTCGCCAGAGCCGCCGCCAGCAAGGGAATAAGATCATCGGTTGACGAAAACGGTCGGGATTGGCTGACCGAACGACTTGAACGCCATCGCAATCCGGCAGGCGCCTTTCAGTTGGAGCGACCCAGAGGCGGTTGGGATCTGATTCACGAGCAACGACTTGCCGACGGCGGCATTGTCACCATCGTTTCCGATATCACGCCGCTCAAACGGGCCGAAGAATCGCTCAGGGAAAGCGAGGGGCGATTTAGGAGGCTTTTCGACAATGCCGAAATTTCGATTTGGGATGAGGACTTCGGCGGCGCGATGAGGGAGCTTTCCAAGCTGCGTGATCAGGGTGTCACTGATCTCGAGGCATACCTGACGGAAAACGCCGCCGAGGCCTATCGCCTGTCCGCCCTGGTTCAAATCAACAGCGTCAACGATGCCACGCTGGCGCTGTACGGCGTGGCATCGAAGGAAGAATTCATCGATTCCCTCGACGCGATCATGACCGAAGATACGATCCACGGATTTATCGGGGTCCTGGACGCCATGTGGAGCGGAGACCCCTATTACTCCACGGAAGTTTCCCATACGACAGTCGATGGCAGGGACATAACGGTGATCGTTTCGGTGCCCATCCCCCAGGACGAAGCTGAATACGATCATGTACCAGTGTGCGTACTCGACATCACCGAGCAGAAAAAGGCAGAACAGGCAATCGTGGCGGCGAAGGAAGAGGCCGAATACGCCAACCGGACGAAATCGGAATTCCTCGCCAACATGAGCCATGAATTGCGGACGCCGCTGAACGCCATTCTCGGCTTCGCGCAGATAATTCGGGACCAAACCTTCGGCGCCGCAACCGACCGCTACATCGACTACGCCAACGACATTCACGGCAGCGGAGAACATCTGCTGGAAATCATCAACGACCTCCTGGACCTATCCAAGATCGAAGCCGGCAAGGCGGACGTTAACGAGGGAGTATTCGCGCTGGATGGCGCCATCCACGAGTGCGTGTCCATCGTTGCCGGCCGGGCTGACGAATCACGCCTGACGCTGGAAGCGAAGGCCGATGGCAACGCCGTGGAAATCCTGGCCGATGAACGCATGTTCAAGCAGATGTTGCTGAACTTGCTGTCCAATGCGATCAAATTCACCAGGCCCGGCGGGCGTATCGGCATTGACGTTGAGCGCCGGACCGACGGCAGCCTCGGGATCAGCGTTTCGGATTCCGGCATCGGTATCGAGAAGCAGGATATTGCGTTGGTCATGTCGCCGTTCGGCCAAATCGCCAACGTTCTGACCCGCGACCACGTCGGCACGGGATTGGGTCTGCCGCTGGTATCCTCCCTGGCGGAGCTCCACGGCGGAAAACTCGAGCTTACGAGCGAAGTCGGGGTCGGCACGACGGCCACCGTGTGGTTACCGCCCGAACGCACGTTTCCAATGTCATAAACGGAGTCATCGCAGATATGGCAAGTCGGCGGATTCTTTAATCGGGTTGCTTTGAATTCTCGGGTATCGAACCCCGATGCACATACAAGGCTTGCCAAGGCTTGCGGAACCGTGGAAATTGCCGCCCGGACCCCAACCGCAAAAACACGAAAGAACAAGTTTATGAACCAAATCGACCTGAACGGCCGCAAAGCCATCATCACCGGCGGCGCGCGGGGTATCGGCAAGGGCGTGGCCGAACGCTTCCTCAATTCCGGCGCGGCGGTGGCGCTCTGGGACCTCGACGGCGAACAAGCCCAGGCGTCGGCAGCCCAACTGAGCAGCCTTGGCACTGCCATCGGCATCGGCGTCGACCATACCGACGAAGCATCGGTCGCGGCGGCGTTGGCCACGACCGAAAGCGAAATCGGCCCGGTCGACATCCTGGTCAACAGTGCTGGCATCGCCGGCGCCAACAAAAAGGTCTGGGAATACTCCCCGGAGGAATGGCGCCAGGTCATCGACGTCGATCTGGTCGGCCCCTTCATGTGCTGCCGCGCCGTGGTACCGGGCATGATGGAGCGCGATTACGGTCGCATCGTCAACATCTCCTCGGTCGCCGGCAAGGAGGGCAACCCCAACGCCTCGCATTACAGCTCCGCCAAGGCGGGCCTGCTGGGCCTCACGAAATCGCTCGGCAAGGAGCTGGCCCACACCGGCATTACCGTCAACGCCATCACGCCGGCGACGGTGGGCACGGAAATGCTCAACGACTGCACCCAGGAGCACATCGATTACATGCTGTCCAAGATCCCCATGGCCCGCTTCGGCAAGGTCGAGGAAATGGCGGCGATCATCGCCTGGCTCGCCAGCGAAGATTGTTCGTTCTCAACAGGCGCCACGTTCGACATGTCGGGCGGCCGGGCAACCTACTGATCAATCAGCGCGGTATGGCTGGACGATAATTCAATAACCATATAGATTGCGCCCGATCCCTTTTCCGGCTCAGGCGCTTTCTTTTTGACCAGTTCATCCCCATCCACAGGCGGCAACGGCAGTGCCTTCGGCGCCGGTGATTTTTATGTCATCACGGTGGCGATCGTCTGGGGCGTCAATTTTCCCATCGCCAAGCAGGTGTTGGCCGTCCTCGATCCCATCGTCTTTTCGTCAATCCGCTACCTCACGGCCGGTTTGCTGTTGTTCGTCCTGATGGCGATGCGGGGCGACAGCCTGCGGATTGCAAGAAGCGACATCCTTCCTCTGACCGGCCTCGGTCTTCTTGGCATCACCATTTTCCAAGGGCTTTGGGCCTATGGCCTGGACCTGACGACGGCACCCAAAGCCGCCATTCTGGTCGCCACCGCGCCCATCTTCGGCGCCTTGCTGGCAGGATATACGGGTCACTGGCCGTCGTTCAGGGCCTGGCTCGGCATCTTCCTGTCGTTCGCGGGCGTCGCCGTCGTGATCAACGGCAGCGTCACTGAGTTTACGGTGGGCGGCGGCACGCTGACCGGCTATCTGCTGATGATCGGCGGCTCCATCGTCTGGGCGCTCTATTCGGCGCTGGCCGGCAATCCGGTCAAGCGCCTCGGCGCCCTCAAGGTGACGGCCTTCGGCATGGTCTCGGGCGCCATCGCACTTACTCTGATTGCGGCGCCGGTCATGGCCGACCAGCATTGGCGTGACATGACCGCCGGACTTTGGTCTGCCACCGCGTTTTCCACCGTTTTCGCCGCCGCCGTCGCCTTCGTCTGGTGGTACAAGGGGCTCGCCCTGCTCGGCGTAACGCGGGCCATGGTCTATTCCTATCTCATCCCCATTGTGGCTATCATTGTGTCGGTCGCCGCCTTCGGCGCCGATTTCAATTTTGTCCAATTCGTCGCGTCCCTCGTCGTCCTCGCCGGCGTGCAATTGACGCGGACCAGCTAGGGAAACCCTTGTGATGCTCGACGACCAGACAGCGACCCGGATCATGACGGCTGTTGACGACGGCTTCGACGAGCAGACCGATTTTACCGCCGAGTTGGTCAAATTCCCCTCCGTGCGCGGCGCCGAGCAGACGGCCCAGGATTTCATGGCCGAGCAATTACGTGAACGGGGCTACGGCGTCGACCGTTTTAAGGTCAACATCGAGGACATCGCCCACCTGCCCGGCTTCTCCCCCGTCCACGTCAACTACGACAACGCCTACAACACGGTCGGCACCCACCGCTCCCAATCGGCGACCGGCCGGTCGCTGATCCTCAACGGCCATATCGACGTCGTGCCGGTGGGACCGCTGGAGATGTGGACAACGCCCCCTTTCGAGCCCCGCGTCGAGGACGGCTGGATGTACGGCCGGGGCGCCGGCGACATGAAAGCCGGCATCGGGGAATGCGTCTATGCGCTCGACGCGCTCAAACGCCTGGGGTACGTGCCCGCCGCCGACGTGCATATCCAATCCGTCATCGAGGAGGAATGCACCGGCAACGGCGCGCTGGCCTGCCTGGCGCGCGGTTACAAGGCCGACGCCGCCCTCATCCCCGAACCGTTGGGCGAACAATTGATCCGCGCCCAGATCGGCGTCATCTGGTTCCAGGTCAAGCTGCAGGGCCGGCCCGTGCACGTGCTGGAAGCGGGATCGGGCGCCAACGCCATCGAGGCCGCCTTCCCCATCATCCACGCCTTGCACGAGATGGAGGAACGCTGGAACGCACCCGACCGCCGCCACCCGGTCTACGAGAACGTGGACCACCCCATCAATCTCAACGTCGGCCGCATCGCCGGGGGCGACTGGCCGTCGAGCGTGCCGGCCTGGTGCACCTTCGACGTCCGTGTCGCCATCTTCCCCGGCCAGGACATCGATGAGGCGCGCAACGAGATCGAGGACTGCATCCGGGCTGCCGCCCAGGCCGACCGCTTCCTTGCCAACAACCCGCCGGAGATCGTCTACCACGGTTTCCTCAGCGAAGGTTACGTCCTGACCGACGCCGACGAGGCGGAGGCGGTTCTGGGCTGGGCGCACAAGACGGCGTACGGCGAAGCGCTCTCCGAGATCGCCACGACGGCCACCACCGACGCCCGCTTCTTCGGCCTCTACGCCGACACGCCCGGCCTGGTTTACGGCCCCGTGTCGAAAAACATCCACGGCTTCGACGAGCGCGTCAGCCTCGAATCCGTGCGCCGCAACACCCAGTCCATGGCGCTTTTCATCGCCGAATGGTGCGGCCTCGACGCCGCCTGATTGATTACCCCAGCTAGGAGACCTTCATGTCCGCCAAGTCCAAACCGCCGTTTCACGCCGAGCACGTCGGCAGTCTGCTGCGCCCCAAGGAACTCACCCAGGCCTTCCGGGCGCATCGTGAAGGAAACCTCGGCGATGAGGAATTTCAAGCCATTCAGGACAAGGCCATCGCCGACGTCGTCCGGTTGCAGGAGGATGCCGGCCTAGAACTGGTGACGGACGGTGAATTCCGTCGTTCATCCTACTGGGCGCACTTCGTCGAGAAGGTCGACGGTCTCGGCGTCACCAATGCCTCGTTCAAGTTCCACGACGATCACGGCCATGAACTCGATTTCACCGCCCCCGTGGCAGAGGCGCCGGTGCGGCGCACGCGGACGATTTCGGGCGACGAGTTCGGCTATCTCAAGGGCGTAACCAGCAAGACACCGAAGATCACCATGCCCTCGCCGCCGACCATGCATTTCTACCGCCTGGGCGCCAGCATCGTCGCCGGAGTCTACGACAGCGAGGACGCCTACTTCGCCGACCTCGCCAAGGTTTACGAGCAGGAGATCGCCGCACTTGCCGCCGACGGCTGCACCTATGTTCAGATCGACGAGGTGCCCATCGCCATGCTGTGCGACCCGGCGGTGCGTGAGAAGGTTTCCGCCGAAGGCTACGATCCCGATGGGCTGATGACGAGTTATGTCGATGTGCTCAACGCCTCAATCGACAACCGGCCCGAGGGCGTCACGGTCGGCCTGCACCTCTGCCGTGGCAACTTCAAGGGCCATTACCTGTCGGAGGGCGGCTACGAGACCGTGGCGGATCGGCTGTTCAACGGCATCAACGTCGACGCCTTCTTCCTGGAATACGACACGCCGCGCGCCGGCGATTTCGAGGCGCTCAAATACGTGCCCGACCACAAGAGCGTCGTTCTCGGTCTCGTCAGTTCCAAAACGCCGGAGCTCGAATCCAAGGACGACCTCAAGCGCCGCATCGACGATGCCGCCCGCCACGTCGATCTCGAACGGCTGGGCCTCAGCCCGCAGTGCGGCTTTGCCAGCACCGTTGCCGGAAACCCGGTGACGGTGGATGATGAGATCGCCAAGCTGACGTTGATCGTGGAAACGGCTCACGACGTTTGGGGCAAGTAAGAGGGGATTTGGGATCATGGACATCAAGGGCAAGGTCGCGATCATTACGGGCGGCGGCACCGGGATCGGCGCCGCCACGGCAAAGCGGTTGGCGGCGGACGGCTGCAATGTTGCCATCAACTACCGCTCCAGCGCCGACGCCGCGAAGGATGTGGCTGCAGCCTGCGAGGCCTTGGGCGTCGAAGCCATCACGGTCCAGGGCAGCGTTGCCGAGGATGCGGACTGTAAGGCCATCGCCCAGGCCGCCCTCGACAAGTGGGGCCGCATCGACGTCCTGATCAACAACGCCGGCATCACCCGCTTCGTCCCCCACAGCGACCTTGACGGGCTGCAGATGGAGGATTTCCAGGACCTCAATGCGACAAACGTGGTCGGCCCCTACCAGATGACCCGGGCCGTCGTGCCGGCCATGCAGGCGGCGGGCCAGGGCCGTATCGTCAACACCTCCTCCATCGCCGGCGTGGTCGGCAACGGCTCGTCGCTGGCTTATGTCTCGACCAAGGGCGCGCTCAATTCCCTGACGCTGGGCCTGGCGCGGGCGCTGGCGCCGAACATCACCGTCAACGCCGTCTGCCCCGGCTTGGTGATGACTGAGTGGTACCGCCACATGACCGACGACAGCCAGGCGGCGCTTCAGGAAAACTACGAGGGCATGGTGCCGCTGGAACGCGTCAGTACCGGCGAGGACATCGCCGACGCTATCATGTACCTGGTCACCACCTCGGCCCCAGTCACCGGCGAGCTGATGATCATCGATTCAGGCCTTCGTCTCGGCGGCAAATCCCCGCATCATCGCGGTAGGGAGTAGCGAACTCGCAAATTAAAGGGGGACAGGTACACTTTTTCACGTTTTCTGAAAAAGTGTACCTGTCCCCCTTTAATTTCGCTTTTAGTACCCCGTCAGCGTCGCGAAGCGGTCACGGTGCCAGGCGGGGGAGCCGAAGGTTTGTTCGGCGACGCGGGCGCGTTTGAGGTAGAGCCCGGAATCGTGCTCGTCGGTCATGCCGATGCCGCCGTGCATCTGGACGCCCTCGCTCGACACCAGATGCAGGGTTTCGCCGACCTTGGCCTTGGCGAAGCTCGCCATTGCGGGAATGCGGTTACTGCCGTCGTCGACGGCGCTGAGGGCCTCCATCACCACGGACTTGCAGATTTCCAGTTCGGCGAACATGGCGACGGCGCGGTGCTGAAGCGCCTGGAAGGTGCCGATGGGCTGGCCGAACTGGTGCCGGTCCTTGAGGTATTGCAGGGTGAATTCGAATATCTGCGTTGCCGAGCCCAGCATCTCCGCCGCCAGGGCGATCCGCGCCCGGTCGAGGATGGCGTCGAGGACGTCGGCCCCCTGATCGACCGCGCCGATGACCGCATCGGCATCCGCTTCGACGTTGTCGAATGTCACGTTCGCGGCGTTGCGCGAATCGACCATGATGGTGCGCTCGCACGCAACACCGGCGGCGTCCGCATCGACCAGGAACAGCGTGATGCCATTGCGGTCTCCTGCATCGCCCGTGGTTCGGGCGGCTACGATCAGCTTGTCCGCCGTGTGGCCGTCAAGGACGAAGGTCTTGCTGCCGGCAATTCTGTAGCCGCCGCCGTCGGCGCCCGCCGTGGTGGCGATGGCATAGGGCGCATGATGGGGCTTTTCCTCCAGCGCCAGGGCGAGCAGGCAGTCGCCGGCGGCGATCTTCGGCAGGATGTCGTTGCGCTGGGCCTCGCTGCCGCCCAGCAGGATTGCCGAGGAACCCAGGACGACGGTTGACAGGAGCGGCGAGGCCACCAGCGTCTTGCCGGTTTCCTCCAGCACTACGCCCAGGCCCTGAAAGCCGAAATCGGCGCCACCGTGTTCCTCTGGAATCAAGATACCGGCCCAGCCGAGCTCGACCATTTCCCGCCACAGCTCGCGCGAGAATCCATCCTTGTCGGCCTCGTCGCGGAGCTTTCGCAGCGCCGTCACCGGCGCCCGGTCAGTGACGAAGTCACGCGCCGAATCGCGCAGCAGGACCTGTTCTTCGGTTAAAACCATACCCATCGCTCGGGGTCCTTCTCAAAAAACGCTATTGGTGGTCGCGCAGGCCGAGAACCTGCTTGGCAACGACGTTGGTATTGATTTCGGAAGTGCCGCCCTCAATGGAGTTGCCCTTGGAGCGCAGCCATTGCCGGGTCGTGGAAACCTCCTCCTCCGAGAAGCCGTCGCCTTCCCAACCCAGACCCTGCGTGCCCATGGCCTCGATCATCAGTTCGAGGCGCTCCTGGTTGATCTTTGCGCCGTAGCTCTTGAACATCGACGAGGCCGCGTTGGGGCCGGAGCCCGCTTCGGCCTCGGCCGCCGTCCGTTTCAGGGTCAGGTCGAAGCCCAGCGCATCCATGCGGTGGGCGGCGATGCGGTCACGTAAACTACCGTCCTCCAGCTTTCCGTCCGCGCCGGTACCGAGGTACTCCTTCGCCACCTCCTCCAGCGTCATAATGTTGGACGAGCCGGTCACTGCGCCGAAGCTGGAGATCGCCGTGCGCTCGAACTGCAACAGCCGCTTGGCGATGGTCCAGCCCTTGTTGACCTCGCCCACCAGATTGGTTTGCGGGACGCGGACGTCGGTGAAGAAGGTCTCGCAGAACGGCGAGGAGCCGGAGATCAGTTGGATGGGCCGGGTCTCCACACCCGGCGTCGTCATGTCGAACAGGATGAAGCTGATGCCATCATGCTTGGTCGTGGTGTCGGTGCGCACGAGGCAGAATATCCAGTCGGCCTTGTCGGCATAGGAGGTCCAGACCTTCTGGCCGTTGATGATGTAATCGTCGCCGTCCTCGACGCACTTGGTCTGCAATCCGGCGAGATCGGACCCCGCGCCCGGCTCCGAATAGCCCTGGCACCAGCGGATTTCGCCGCGGGCGATCTTGGGCAGGTGTTCCTTCTTCTGATCCTCGTTGGCGAATTCCAGGAGCGCCGGCCCCAGCATCCAGATGCCGAAACTGAACAGCGCAGGGCGGGCATTGATCCGGTTCAACTCCTCCTGCAGCACTTCGTTTTCGTCCCTGGTCAGGCCGCCGCCGCCGTACTCCGCCGGCCACATCGGCACGGTCCAACCCTTCTCGCCCATGCGCTGCAGCCAGACCTCGGCGTCCGCGTGGGGAAACTCGGGGTTCCGCCCGCCCCAGACGATGTCGTTTTCGCCCATCGGCGTGCGCATGGCTTCGGGACAGTTCTCCTCAAGCCACGCCCGTGTTTCCGCCCGGAACGTTTCCAAGTCAGCCATAGCTCAGCCTCCCGCCTTGATCGCCTGTTCAATAAATTTCTGTGTCTGCTCGCCCGCGTTCTTGAGATCCAGGGCTCCGGTCTCGTCGCAGATCTTGTCCCAATTGGCGGCAACGTCTTCCGGCTTGGCAGCGGCACCGATATGCACGCCCATGGTCTCGCGGAGCACCGCCTTGGCGAATCCGCCCGCGGCGGCGCAGAGAATCTCGCCCGAAGGCGCTTCCTCGGACACCAGGAACATGACGCCCGGGGTGACGTGCTCGGGACCCAGCAGGCCGTGAACGGCATCGGGAATGAGGTCTTCCGTCATGCGCGTCAGTGCCGCCGGCGAGATCGTGTTGACCCGAATGTCGTACTTGCCGCCTTCCAGCTCCAAGGTGTTCATCAGGCCGACGACGCCGGCCTTGGCCGAGGAATAGTTGGCCTGGCCGAAGTTGCCGTAAAGGCCCGACGAGGACGTGGTCATGACGATGCGGCCGTAATTCTGTTCCCGCATCAACGGCCAGACCGCCAATGAACAGTTGACCGAGCCCATGAGATGAACCTCGACCACTTTGCGGAAGTCGTTGATTTCCATCTTGGCAAAGGTCTTGTCGCGCAGGATGCCCGCGTTGTTGATCAGGATGTCGACCCGGCCCCAGGCGTCCTGGGCGTTGGCCACCATGGCTTCGACCTGATAGAGGTCGGAAACGTCCGCGCCGTCCGCCATCGCGGCGCCGCCGGCGGCTTCGATTTCGGCCACCACCGCCTCGCCGGGCGAGGCCGAACCGCCGCTGCCGTCGAGCGCGCCGCCGAAGTCGTTAACCACGACCTTGGCCCCTCGCGCCGCCAAAGCCAAGGCGTGGGAACGACCCAGGCCCTGGCCCGCGCCGGTGACGATGGCAACGCGGTCGTCAAAACGTATTTCAGCCATGCTCTTCGCCTCTAGCAGATTTCAAAAAGGCCGGCCGCACCCATGCCGCCGCCGACGCACATGGTGATGACGGCGTACTTGTCGCCGCGGCGTTTGCCCTCGATCAGGGCGTGGCCAACCATGCGGGCGCCGCTCATACCATAGGGGTGTCCGATGGAGATGGAACCGCCGTTAACGTTGAGGTTCTCGTCGGGAATGCCGAGCTTGTCGCGGCAGTAGATGACCTGAACGGCAAAGGCTTCGTTCAGTTCCCAAAGGCCGATGTCGTCCATCTTGAGGCCGTTGCGCTCCAGCAGCTTCGGAACGGCGAAGACGGGACCGATGCCCATCTCGTCCGGCTCGCAACCGGCGACGGCCATGCCGCGGAAGATGCCCATTGCTTCAAGGCCCTTCTGCTCGGCCAACTTGGCGTCCATGACCACGGAGGCGGAGGCGCCGTCCGAGAGTTGGCTGGCGTTGCCGGCTGTAATGACCTTGTCCTCGCCCAGCACCGGCTTGAGGCCGGCCAAGCCTTCGAGGGTCGTACTGGCTCTGTTGCATTCGTCCTTGTCGATGGTGACGTCGTGAAAGGAGATTTCCTTGGTCTCCTTGTCCATCACGCCCATGTTGGCGTTGGCGCTGACGATTTCGTCGTCGAACTTGCCTGCCTGCTGGGCCGCCGCCGTGCGCATCTGGCTTTGAAGGCTGTATTCGTCCTGGGCCTCGCGGCTAATGCCGTAACGCGCCGCCACCGTCTCGGCGGTTTCCAGCATGCTCATGTAGATGTCCGGCGCGATCTCCAACAGTTCTGGGTCGCTGGCGCGATACTGGTTCATGTGCTCGTTCTGGACCAGGCTGATGGAATCGAGTCCACCGCCGACGACGATGGGCATGCCGTCGTCGGAGACCTGCTTCGACGCCGTGGCGATGGCCATCAGGCCCGACGAACACTGCCGGTCCATGGTCATGCCGGAAACCTCGACCGGGCAGCCCGCCCTCAGGGCAATTTGCCGGGCGACGTTGAGACCGGTGCTGCCCTGCTGCAGGGCGGCCCCCATCACCACGTCATCGACCTCGCCCGGTTCGATGCCCGCCCGTTCGATGGCCGCCGAAACGGCATGGGCGCCCAAGGTCTGACCCTGGGTGTTGTTGAAGCTGCCGCGGTAGGCCTTGCCGATGGCGGTGCGAGCGGTGGAGACGATTACGGCGTCGGACATGTGTGAACTCCTGAGTGTGAGGTATCGGTATGTCGTAGGCCGGCTAGCGGCCCTTGAATACGGGTGGACGTTTGTCGACGAAGGCCTGGGCCGCTTCGCGGTGATCTTCGGTCATGCCGCAACGGCTGTGATGCAACGCCTCCATGTCGAGCATGGCGGACAGCGGCGTGTCGGCCTCGGCCGCGTTGAGATTTCGCTTCATGTAGCGGATGGCGATGCGCGGGCCGGATGCCAGGCCCTCCGCCAATCCCATGGTTTCGGCGCGCAAGGCATCGTCCGGGAAGACGTGGTTGACCATGCCGAGCGCGTGCGCTTCCTCCGCGCCCAGCAAAGCGGCCGTGTAGTATAGCTCCCGCGCTTTTGCCGTGCCCACGAGGTTGGTCAGATAATAACTGCCGCCGAAGTCGCCGGAATACCCGACGCGGGCGAAGGCGGTGGTGAACTTTGCGCTCTCCCCGGCGATGCGCATGTCACAGGCCAGGGCCAGCGACAGGCCGGCGCCCGCCGCCGCTCCACCGACCATGGCGATCGTGGGCTTGGGCATTTCGTGCAGCAGGCGGGAGGTTTCCATGACACGGCGCAAACCCTGGGTCTTGGCTTCCAAGGTGTCTTCCTCGAACTCCTCGCCCTCGGCCATGGCCTTGACGTCGCCCCCGGCGCAAAAGGCCGGTTCAGCGCCGGTCAGAATGACGCATCCGATATCATTGTCGGCGGCCAGCCGCGGCAGGCTCTCCAGCATGGCCTCAAGCATGGGACCATTGAGGGCATTGCGCCGTTCGGGCCGGTTCATGGTGAGGACGGCGACGCCACCGTGGATTTCCTCAAGCAGATCGTCGGTCATGTGTCTTTCTTCTCCTCGTCGGTCCGGATACGGCAAAGGCCTTCCTGCGCCACCGATGCGATCAACGTGCCGTCACGGGCATAGAGGGCGCCGCGATTGAAGCCGCGCGCGCCGGAGGCGCTGGGACTGTCCATTGAATATAGCATCCATTCATCGGCCCTGAACGGACGGTGGAACCACATTGCGTGATCGAGGCTGGCCATCTGAATACCGCGGCTGAGATAGCTGTGACCCGATGGGCCCAGGCAGGTTTCCAGCAGGTTCATGTCCGAAGCGTAAGCCAGCACGCATTGGTGAACCCGCGGGTCGTCCGGCAACTCCCGCCGGGCCTTCAGCCAAACATGTTTGACCGGCGAACGCACTTGCGGATCCAGAAGATCGACCGGGTCCACGGGGCGGGCTTCGATGGGACGCTCCCGCATGAACCAGTTTCGAAACTTTTCGGGCACCTGATCGATGATTTCCGCCCGTAGGTCGGCTTCCGACTTGAGACTCTCCGGCGGATGCACGTCGGGCATTTCACTTTGGTGCTCGAAGCCGCTTTCGTCGATTTGGAACGACACCGACATGTTGAAGATCGCCCGGCCGTGCTGGATGGCCACAACCCGCCGCGTGGTGAAGCTTTTACCATCGCGGATGCGGTCGACGTCGTAGATGATCGGCACCTTGGGATCGCCGGGCCGCAGGAAATAGCCGTGCAGGGAATGAACGCCGCGGTCTTCTACGGTGCGCGACGCCGCCACCAGGGCCTGCCCCAGCACCTGGCCGCCGAACACGCGCTGGATGGTCTCCTTGGGGCTTTGCCCGCGGTAAAGATTGATCTCAATGGCTTCGAGATCGAGGAGATCGACCAGCTTGTCGAGCGAATCGGCCACTAGGCGTCCTTCCAGTAGGGTTCGCGCAGCTCGCGCTTGAGAATCTTGCCGATCGTGCTGCGCGGCAGGTTGTCACGAAATTCGACGCCCGAAATCCGTTGCGCCTTGCCCAGGCGTTCGTTGGTCCAGGCCAGCAAATCGTCCTCGCCCGCTGTCGCGCCGTTCTCCGGCACCACCAACGCCAGCGGCGTTTCACCCCAACGGTCCGAGGGCACGCCAATCACGGCAACATCGGCAACCTCGTCGTGCTTGGTCAGAACGGCTTCGATATCGGCGGCGTAGATGTTGAAGCCGCCCGAGATAATCATGTCCTTGATGCGGTCAAGCAGGAAGAGAAACCCGTCGTCGTCGAAGCGGCCCATGTCACCGGTGCGGAAGAAGGTCTCTCCCTCCGGGCTTTGCCAAAGCATGTCATTGGTCAGGTCGTCGCGCTTATAGTAGCCCTTCATCATGCCCTGGGAGCGGCCGACCACTTCGCCGATCTCGCCCCGGGGAAGATCCCGGCCTTCGCCGTCGATGATGCGGATGTCGCAGGTCTCCGCCGGAACGCCGACAGATTCCAGCTTGTCGGGATGTTCGGTGCAGCTCAGGATCGTCGAGCCGCCGCCTTCCGTCAGACCGTAGATCTCGATCATCAATCCCGGCCAGCGCTCCACGATCTCCCGCTTGATGCCGGCGCGCAGCGGCGCGCTGGTCGAGAACTTGATCTCGAAGCTGGAAAGGTCGGTCTTGTCGAAGTCGGGATGGTCGAGGATGCGGCGGTACTGCACGGGCACCAGCATGGCGACATTGGTCTTCTCGGCTTCAGCCAGTCTGAGAAATTCGCCGGCGTCGAACTTGTCCATCAACACGCAGGTACCGCCCCATGCCAGCGTGGGGATGGCCACCACCAGTGTTGTGTTGGAATAAAGCGGCGTCGAAACCAGGGAAACGGCGTTGTGGTCGATGCCTGAGGCGCCGAAGCGCTCGACGTGAAAGGCCCGCATGCCCTGGCTCTGCAGGATGCCCTTGGGCACCCCCGTCGTACCCGACGAATAGATAAGGTTGAAGCCGGCCTCGGGATCAATCTCGACGCCGGGATCCGTGTCGGGTGCGCCGTCGATGAAGTCGTCGAACCGGATCCAGCCCTCGGCATCGAAATCGACCGAGATCAGGCCGCCCGGCAGCAGTCCGTCCAGCCGGTCGGTGAATCCATTCACCAGTTCGCGCATTTTCTCCGAGATCATCAGGACCCGCGAATCGGAATCGTTGATCATCACCTCGAGCTGTTCCGCTGAAGCCATGCCCGAGAGCGGAACGACGCAACCACCCGCCCGCAGCGTCCCGATAAACATCTCCAGATAGGCCGGCGACGAGGATGCGAGAATGGCAACCTTGTCCAGGGGTTTCAGCCCAAAGGCGATCAGAGCGTTGGCGGTCTGTTCGATCCGACGGCCGAAATCGCGCCACAAAACCGTTTGATCGCGGTAGACGAGCGCCCGGGCGTCGGGCCTGATGCTTGCCTGCCGGACAATTTGCGAGGCAACGTCGGTCTCTGACATGTCAATGGGGTCCTTGAAAAACAGAAGATCATTTTCCCCGAACGAACGAACGTTTGGCAACAGAATATCGGCCCGACCTCATCATTTTCCGCCAATTGCGTCCAAGCGCCGGATCGGTCATGATCGCCGGCTCCAGCAGACGCAGCCAGGGCGACGATCCCACTCCCGAATCATGAACAGTTTCCGAACCCGCACCCGTGCCCGGATCGCCGACCTCGTCCGCCACTGGGCCGACGAGACACCCGATGCGCCCGCTCTGATCGAATCCTCCGGCACCTGGACGTTCGCCGAATTCGAAGACGCCGTGAGCGCCGCCACGGACTGGTTGCGCGCGGCCGGCGTGCGGGGCGGTGACCGGTTGATGCTGGTCAACGAAAACTGCCGCGCGGTCGTGGCGCTAATCCTGGCCGCGGGCCGTATCGACGCCTGGGCGGTGATCGTCAACGCCCGTCTCAGCGAGCGTGAAATCGACACCATGCGCGATCATTCCGGCGCCCGGCGCGTCATCTACGCCATAACGGTTTCGGAGGACGCCGCCGGCCATGCTGCCCGCCACGGCGCTGAGGAAGTGGACATTCCCGGCGTCGGGACAATCGCGCTCGGCCCCTTGGCCGACGTCGAGCCGGAAGCGGTGTTTGAGGAAGCCGACAAACAGCCGGCGGCAATGATCTACACCACCGGCACGACCGGAACGCCCAAGGGCGTGATGCTGAGTCATGCCAATATCCTCTACATCGCTGATACCACGGGCGCCCTGCGCGGCGTGACGGCGACCGACCACGCCCTGGGCGTGCTGCCGATCTCCCACATCTTCGGCCTGTCGTCCGTGCTGCTCGGCACGCTGGCGGTGGGGGCCTGCGTCGAGCTGATGCCGAAATTCGACCCGGCCTTCGTCGACGACGCCCTGCGTACCCGCCTCACCATGTTCCAAGGCGTCCCCGCCATGCACGCCCGCCTGCTGGAGTACGCGGAGGAACACGGCGTCACCTTGTCGGCCCCATACCTGAGATACACCTCCGCCGGTGGCTCGCCGCTCGACCCCGATCTCAAACGCCGGGCGGAAGCGGCTCTGGACTCGCCCCTGCACAACGGCCTCGGCATGACGGAGGCCGCCCCCACCATCGCCGTCACGCGCGCCGCCGATCCGCTGGACGACGTGAGCTGCGGACCGCTTATTCCCGGCACCGAAGCCCGCATCGTCGATCCGGCGACCAAGGCGCGGTTGGCGGACACCGACACGGGTGAATTGTGGATCCGGGGTCCCGGCATCATGCTCGGATACTACCGTGACGAGGCGGCGACCAAGGCGGTGATTGACGACGAGGGCTGGCTGAACACAGGCGACCTCGCCCATTTCGACGACAACGGCTCGCTCTGGGTCGACGGCCGCTCCAAGGAATTGATCATCCGGTCCGGCTTCAACGTCTACCCGCCGGAGGTGGAGGCCGTCATCAACGCCCATCCCGACGTCGTGCAGTCCGCGGTCATCGGCCGCCGGGTCGCGGACGGCAACGAAGAAATCCTCGCCTTCGTCGAGGTACAACCGGGCAGCGCACCCGCGCCCGAAGACATCATCGCCTTCGCCGCGGAACATCTGGCGCCCTACAAGAAACCTTCGGAACTCACCATCCTCGACCGCCTTCCCGCCGGCCCGACGGGGAAGTTGCTGAAGCATAAGTTGACATAACATCGTCATCCCGGAATTTGCGTGAGCAAATGTCCGGGATCCATGCCTGAGCGAACGAATTCACACCGCCATATGAGACGGAGAATCTACGGCATGGATTCCCGCTTTCGCGGGAATGACGAGGAGGAGGATCCGCCCGCACCTGCGTCACCCCGGCGTAGGCCGGGGTCCAGGTTTTCTATTTTTCACTATGCCGTCTTCGCGACGTCCAAGTTCATCTCTTCGATCATGGCGTCGCGCATGACGAATTTCTGCACTTTGCCGGTTACCGTCATGGGGTATTCGTCGACGAAACGGATGTAGCGCGGCACTTTGTAGTGGGCGATCTGGCCCTTGCAGAATTCCTTGATTTCGTCCTCGCTGGCGCTCTCGCCGGCGGACAGCACGATCCAGGCGCAGATTTCCTCGCCGTACTTCGCGTCCGGTACGCCGAAGACTTGGACGTCCTGGACCTTGGGATGGGTGTAGAGGTATTCCTCGATCTCGCGCGGGTAGACGTTTTCGCCGCCGCGGATGACCATGTCCTTCACCCGCCCGACGATGTTGCCGTAACCCTGCTCGTCGATGGTGGCGAGATCGCCGGTGTGCATCCAGCCGGCGGAATCGATGGCCTCGGCGGTGCGCTCGTCGTCGTCCCAGTAGCCCTGCATGACCGAATAGCCGCGTGTCAGCAGCTCGCCTTTCTGATCCGGCGGCAGGATCTTGCCGTCTTCGTCGATGATCTTGACCTCGACATGGGGGAAGATGCGCCCGACGGTGGAGACGCGGCGCTCCAGCGGATCGTCAGTGCCGCTCTGGAAGCTGACGGGGCTGGTTTCGGTCATGCCGTAAGCGATGGTGACCTCCGACATGTTCATCTGATCGACCACGCGCTTCATCACCTCGATGGGACAGGGCGACCCGGCCATTATGCCGGTGCGCAGGGTGCCGAGATCGAATTTGGCGAACTCGGGATGGTCGAGTTCGGCGATAAACATCGTGGGGACGCCGTGCAGGCCGGTGCATTTTTCCGCCTGGACGGTCTCAAGCACCGACAACGGCTCGAACGCCTCGTCGGGAAAGACCATCGCCGAGCCGTGCGTGATGCAGGCGAGATTACCCAGAACCATGCCGAAACAGTGGTAAAGCGGCACCGGAATGCAAAGCCGGTCGGTTTCGTCCAGTTTCATGGCCTCGCCGACGAAGAAGCCGTTGTTGAGGATGTTGAAGTGCGTCAGCGTGGCGCCCTTGGGGAAACCGGTGGTGCCGCTAGTGAACTGGATGTTGATAGGATCGTCGAACTGGAGTTCACCCTCGAGTTCTGCCAGGCGTTGCTTTTCTGCTTCCCCGGCCATGCCGGCGACATCGCCGAAGGCATACATGCCCGGCGTCGTCTCGCCGCCGATCTGGATAACCGTCGTGAGATGCGGCAGGCGTTCGCTTTTCAACGCACCGGGCTCACAGCCGTTAATTTCGGGCGCGATTTCCGCCAACATGCCCAGGTAGTCGCTGGTCTTGAACGAGGCCGCTGTGATCAGGGCCTTGCACGAAACCTTGTTGAGGGCGTATTCAAGCTCGGTAATTCGGTAGGCCGGATTGATGTTGACGAGGATCAGGCCCGCCTTGGCGGTGGCAAACTGCGTAACCACCCACTCGGAATTGTTGGGCGACCAGATGCCGATGCGGTCACCGGGTTCGAGCCCCAAGGCCAGGAGACCGGCGGCGAAGGCATCGACCTCGCGCTCCAGTTCGGCGTAGGTCCAGCGGATATCCTGGTGACGAACAACCAGCGCTTCACGGTCGCCCCAGCGGCTAACCGCCGAAGAAAAATGGACGCCGATGGTTTCGCCGATCAACGGCTTGTCGCTGGCCCCGTGAACATAGGATTGCGTGAGCATTGCCGACCCCTGTGATGCAATAATTGGTTATGGCCCGATCTTATAGCCACAGGCGACGGCAATTCCAGCCGGAGAGTCCTCAATTACCGCAATTGTCCTTGCTGGAAGGGTATTTCTTGTCGAATTTGCCTTCCGAGTCGGCTTGCTGGAACCAGACCAACGAGCCGTCTTCGAGACAAGTGGTAGCGCCCTGCTTCAAGCGGTAGGTATGGCCGTCGATCCACGTGAATGCATCGCTGGTGCAGCCCGACACCGCCAGGATCCCTGCAAGATATAGTATTTTCCGCATCTGCCGCCCTCCCAGAGTACGTCCCAAACAACAACATACCCCTGTCGCCAAATCGCCCCCAATAACGACCGTCTCGACAATAGAAATAATCGAGTATGCCCGTGTTGAACAGGCCGCCGCCTCACTTTTTCCGGCAAACCAATTTCATTCCGGGCTTGAAGGCGATCCGGCGTTTGACGACCTCGAACCCATGTTCCGCCATGAGAAGGCCCAAGCTGCGGGGATTGAAGTAGATGCAGTGCGATGGCGGGCTGAAGCCGTCCCAACTCACGAGATCGCGCGGCCGGCGCCAATGGCTGATGTCGGGCGTCGTGAGAAACAGCACGCCGCCCGGCCTCACCAACCCGGCTATGCTGGCGACGAAGCCGTGGATATCCGGCACGTGTTCGATCACTTCCGAGCAATAGGCGAGATCGAACGACGGCGCGTCCTTTGCGAAGTCTTCGACGCTGCCGTGGAAGTACGTGTTCTCCGGATATTGCTCCCGCGCGTAAGCGATGGACACGCCATCGAGATCAAGCCCGTGGGCCTCGAAACCAGCCTCCCGCGCCGCCTCGACCATGAAGCCGCCGTTGCAGCCGATGTCGAGGAATTTGCCTTCCCGAACGAAGCGCCTCAGATACCGCACCCGGCCGCGCGAACGCCGCATTTTCTTGTCGGGTTTGGAGAAATAGCCCGTCGACGCGCCGTCATAGGAATCGTCATAAAGCCCCGCGATATCTTCCGCGGTCGGCAGGGGATGCATGAAGATCGTCGCGCATTGGGCGCATGTGAAAAGATCAAGCCCTTTGTGCGTCATGAAGTCGGAGCAATCCGCCGATCGGCACACCGGACAGGTGATGCCGCCGGCCCCCTCGTTTGCCTGAGCGTTCGTCATGCGTTTAGTGAATCTCCGGTTCCGGCACGGCGCCGGCCCCGGTTTCCAAATAATCGAAGTCGCAACCCAGGTGAGCCTGCGTGACGTGAGCGGCGTACATGGCGCCGAAACCGCGCGGGTAGGTGGGATTGGGCGGCGTCCAAGCGGCACGCCGGCGATCGAGTTCGCCGTCGTCGACCTTGAGCTCCAAAACCCGCTCTCCGACGTCGAGTTTGATCAGATCGCCGTCCTCGACCAGGGCCAGCGGCCCGCCGACGAAACTTTCCGGCGAAACGTGCAGGACACACGTGCCGTAAGAGGTGCCGCTCATGCGCGCATCGGAGATGCGCACCATGTCGCGCACCCCCTGCTCCAACAACTTCTTCGGAATGGGCAGTTGGCCCCACTCCGGCATGCCCGGTCCGCCCAGGGGTCCCGCGTGTTTGAGCACCAACACCGAATCGGCGGTGACCTCAAGATCGGGATCGTCGATGCGCGCCGACATGTCGTTGTAGTCAGCAAACACAACTGCCGGGCCCTCGTGCTTCCAGAGCTCCGGCTCCGCCGCCGAGGCCTTGATCACCGCGCCGTCGGGGGCCAGATTGCCCCTCAGAATGGCCGTCGAACCGGCGGGAGAAACGGGGTTGTTGCGCGGACGGATGACGTCCTCGTCGGCCACCCCCGCTCCTTCCAGATTTTCCGCCAGCGTCCGTCCGTTGGCGGTCATCTGATCGCCGTCCAGGAGGTCGAGCATGCCCGCCATCAGGCCGCGAAGGCCCCCCGCATAGTAAAAATCCTCCATCAAATAGGCACCGGAAGGCCGGATGTTGGCGAGCACCGGGACGCGCTCCGAAATTTCGTCGAAGCGGTCGATGGCGAGATCGACGCCGGCGCGGCGCGCCATGGCGACCAGATGGACGATGGCGTTGGTCGAACCGCCCAGCGCCATGTCGACCGCAATGGCGTTGTCGAAGGCGGCGGCGTTGAGGATGCCTGAGGGTTTGAGATCCTCCCACACCATATCGACAATGCGCCTTCCGCTCGCCGCCGCCATGCGGGAGTGGTTGGAATCCGGCGCCGGGATGGAGGCTGCGCCCGGCAGCGTCAGACCCAGCGTTTCGGCCAGCGACGTCATCGTGGAGGCTGTACCCATGGTCATGCAGTGGCCGGGCGAACGCGCAATGCCGCCTTCGATCTCCGACCAGTCTTCGTCCGTAATATTGCCGGCGCGGAGCTCGGCCCAGTATTTCCAGGTATCGGAACCCGAGCCCAGCGTTTCTCCCCGCCAGTTGCCGCGCAGCATCGGTCCCGCCGGTACGTAGATAGCCGGAAGGTCCATGCTGACGGCGCCCATGATCATGGCCGGCGTGGTCTTGTCGCAGCCGCCCAGCAGCACGACACCGTCGATGGGGTGCGAACGGATCAACTCCTCCGTCTCCATCGCCAGGAAATTGCGGTAGAGCATGGTCGAAGGTTTGACGTATGGCTCCGACAGCGACATGGCGGGCAGCTCTATGGGAAAACCGCCAGCCTGGTAGACACCGCGCTTAATCTCCTCCACACGCTGCGGGAAATGGCTGTGGCAGGGGTTGATGTCGCTCCAGGTGTTGATGATGGCGATCACCGGTTTGCCGCCGAAATCGGTCTCGTCGTAGCCCATCTGCTTGGCGCGGCTGCGGTGCCCGAAGGAGCGCATGTCCTGCACGCCGTACCATCGGAAGCTCCGGAGGTCTTCTGGTTTCTTCTTCTTGGTTGACACGTCTTATTCCTTTGCCGGGCCGGGAAACTGTTCGCGCAGGATGCGCTTGAGGGGCTTGCCGGTGGGATTGCGCGGGATTTCGTCGACGAAACCCACGCCTTTCGGCAGCTTGTAACGGGCGAGCTTGCCCTCACAGAACTGCAGTACGGCCGCTTCCGTGAGGGTCTCGTCCTTGCGCACGACGGCGGCAAAGGGCGATTCGCCCCAGGCTTCGCTGGGCTGGCCGATAACGGCAACCTCGGCGACGCCTTCATGCTGGAGGATGACGTTCTCGACCTCCGCAGGATAGACGTTCTCTCCGCCCGAGATGATCAAATCCTTCAGACGGTCGTGGATGGTGACGAAGCCTTCGGCATCCATCAGCGCCACATCGCCGGTATGGAGCCAGCCGCCACGTAACGTCTCTTTCGTGGCCTCCGGCAGGTTCCAATATTCCTTCATGTTGTGACGCGCGCGCAGCAGCACCTGGCCCGGTTGCCCCGGTGGGACATCGCTGCCGTCTTCGTTCACGACGCGCACTTCGGTGTGATAGAAGGCCTTGCCGGTGGAACCGATGTGCGTCATGGCGTCCGCGGTGCCGATGACGCAGCCCGGACCGCCGCATTCCGTCAAGCCGTAGACCTGGTGGATTTCGATGCCGAGGTCGGCGTATTTTTCGATCAGGCTAACGGGGACGGGTGAGGCGCCGCTCATGATCCAGCGCAGGCGGGAATAGTCGAACTGGTCGAATTCCGGCACCATCAGCATGAAGTTGAGCATGGCCGGCACCGCCAGCGTCGTCGTTGCCTTCTCGTCCGCGATGACCTGCCACATGACCTTGGGATCGAACTGGCGCAGCAGGATGCCGGTACAGCCGCTGTAGATCAGGTTGATGGCCGGGGTCAGCGCACCGACATGGTACATCGGCAGTGCCACGACGTAGCGATCGCCCATCTGCTGGTCGACCGTCGCCCCGATGGTATGGATCGCCCAGGTGATCGTGTCATGGGTATGCACGACGCCCTTGGGCATGCCCGTCGTGCCGGAGGTGTACATGATGAACAGGAGATCCTCGCCGCGCGTATCGGTGTCGGCTTCTGCGGTCGGGGCGGCCGCAAGAACGCTTTCGTAGGGTTCGGAAAACGGTTGACGGCCGTCGATGTCTCCGACCTCCAGCCAGGTCCCGATGTCCGAACCCTCTCCACCCCGGTCGTGCAGGTCCGCGACGACTTCACCAAACTCGCAGCCGTAAACCAGGGTCTCTGCGCCACTGTCCTTGAGGATGTAGGAAAGTTCGTCCGCCACCAGCCGCCAGTTCAGCGGTACGACAACCGCCCCCAGCTTGGCCAGGCCGAAAAAGCTCTCGACGAATTCAATCCCGTTCAGCAGCAGCAGCGCCACCCGGTCGCCTTTAGCGACGCCGCGCTGGCGAAAGGCGTTGGCCATGGCGTTGGCCCGGGCATTGAGTTCGGCGTAATTGAAACGCCGCTCCGTCGCCACGTCGACCAGCGCTTCCATTTCGGGATCGCGATAAGCCCGCTTGGTCAGAAATCCGCCGACGCCGTTCGCCATGCTGCCCCCCTATCGAAATTGCTTCATGGCATCGGGATGTCCGTCACGTATTTGGGCACGTCGTATCCCTTTTGAACGGCCTCGCGCCCGGCGATAGCGGTGTACCAGCGCTTGACGTTGGGGAACTCGTTCAGGTCGATGGTTTGCCATTCAAAGCGCGAGATCCAGGGCCAGGTCGCCATGTCGGCGATGGAATAATCGCCCGCCATGTATTCAAGGTCTTCCAGACGCCTGTCGAGCACGCCGTAGAGACGCTTGCCCTCGTTGAGATACCGCTCGGAGGCGTATTCGCTCTTGTCGGGATTGAATTTGACGAAGTGGTGGACCTGGCCGAGCATCGGGCCGACGCCGCCCATCTGCCACATCAGCCACTCGATGCATTCCCAGCGCGCCTTGGTTTCGGTGGGCATGAAACGGCCGGTCTTTTCCGCCAGATACATCAGGATGGCGCCCGATTCCATCATGGAAATGCCGGTGTCGTGGTCGTGGATCGCCGGGATCTTCTGGTTGGGCGAAACGGTCGTGAAGGCTTCGCCGCGCTGATCGCCCTCGGTGATGTTGATGGCGTGGGTGGTGTACTCCAAGCCACATTCCTCCAGCATGATGGAGACCTTGCGGCCGTTGGGCGTCGTCCAGGTATAAAAATCGATCATGGTCGGTTTCCTGTTTGCGTCTTGTTATTGGGCGGCGGCGAGGCCGCTTAAGCTTTCCTTGGGCGTGATAGCCTCGGCGTCGATCAGAAGTTCGATGACCGCCGGCTTGCCGCATTTTACCGCGCGCTCGAAAGCGGCCGGAAAATCTTCGGTTTTGCTTACCGTTTCGCCATGGGCGCCGAAAGCCTGGGCGAAAGCGGCGAAATCCGGGTTCTGCAGATCCGTGGCGATGGTGCGGCCGGGATAGCGGCGTTCCTGGTGCATGCGGATGGTGCCGAGGATACCGTTGTTGGCGATGATGCAGATGACGTTGGCGCCGTATTGCACGGCGGTCGCCAGTTCCTGGCCGTGCATCATGAAACAGCCGTCGCCGGAGACGTTGATCACCATGCGCTCGGGGGCCGCCAGCTTGGCGGCGATGGCGGCGGGAAAGCCGTATCCCATGGCGCCGGACGTCGGCGCGAGCTGGCTGCGGAAGACCTTATGCTGAAAGAAGCGGTGGACCCAGACGGTGTAGTTGCCCGCCCCGCCCGTCAGCACCGTGTCTTCCGGCGTGTTTTCGTTGAGGTAGGCCATGACCTCGCCGAGGTTGACGTCACCCGGCACGTCGGTGGGTTGGATGTGGGCTTCGTACTCCGCCCGCGCCTCATTCCGCCAATCGGCCCATGCCGACCCATCCACCGGTTCCAGCGCCGCGGCGGCGGCGGAAAATGCCGCCATGCCGGAGTTGATGGCCAATGCCGGGGCATAGACGCGGCCCAATTCCTCGGCGCCGGGATGGATGTGGACGAGGGTCTGCACCGGATTGGGGATACCGACCAGTTCATAACCCGACGTCGTCATTTCACCGAGACGCGGTCCCGCCACGATCAACAGGTCGCAATCCCGGACGCGCTGGGCGAGCTTGGGGTTGATGCCGATGGCGACGTCGCCGACGTAGTGGTCGTGGCGGTTGTCGAAGCAGTCCTGGGCGCGCAGCGACACCGTGACGGGCAAGCCGTTGGCTTCGGCGAAAGTTTGGATGTCCTCCACCGCTTGGGCCGTCCAGGTCGGGCCGCCCAGCATCAACAGGGGCCGTTGGGCCTTGCCGAGATGTTCCCGCAAGCTCTCCATGGCTTCGGCAGCAGGGGCGGCTTGAACAACATGGGCTTTCGGCGCGTCCGCCACCTCGACCACCTCGCGCAGCATGTCCTCGGGCAGCGCAAGTACGACTGGGCCGGGCCGGCCGGCCTGGGCGACGTGGAAGGCGTGGCTGATGTATTCGGGAATGCGGTCGGCGCTGTCGATCTGAGCCACCCACTTGGCCATTTCGCCGAACATGCGGCGGTAATCGACCTCCTGGAAGGCTTCGCGGTCCATCATGTCGCGCCCGACCTGGCCGATCAGCAGTAGCAGAGGCGTCGAATCCTGAAACGCCGTGTGAATGCCGACCGAAGCGTTGGTCGCCCCAGGCCCGCGCGTAACCGTGCAGACGCCAACCTTGCCCGTCAGTTTGGCGTAGGCGTCCGCCATATTGGAGGCGCCCCCTTCCTGCCGCGTGGTGACGACGCGAATAGCATTGCGATGTTCATAAAGCCCATCCAGCAGCGCCAGGAAGCTTTCGCCCGGTACGCCGAATATCGTGTCGACGCCCTGTATGCGCAGTTGATCGGCCAGCACGCGCCCGCCGTGGCGGGGTAGGATCGGTTCGTTCATTCTTCGCCGTCTTCTTCAAAGGGTTCGCGGGTGACGCGGTCCCCCGGCTTGTAGGTGAGTATGATGACCGCCATACAGAACACGGCGAGTACCAGAAGTTCAAGGGCGAAGGGGACAAAATCCCGCACGTGCTGGCGATTCGAGCCCAAAACCAGAAAGACGACCCCGATCACGACCCACAAAGCCCAATGCATTGGCTTGCCGAGGAATATATCGCCGATTTTCATGCTGCCGCTCCCACCGCCCCGCGATACCTGATTAGCGTGAACGCGCCCAGACCGAGAACACCGGCGCCGGCAATGACATAGCCGGGCAATCCACCGAATACCGTAAGCATCGGCGGGAACATCAGGGCGATCGACATAACGCCGACCAGCACCCTTACCGGCATGCTCAGTGCGCCCTTGCACCAGCCTTCCAGCATGACGGAGAGGCCCCACAAACCAGCCATCGCCATCAGACCGCTCACCGCCGTAAGCCAGACGGGCCCCTCGAACAGGAGGCTCGGATTGTAGACAAAGACGAAAGGCACGAGGTACTTGGCAATGCCGATACGGGCGGATTCGACCGCCGTCGCCATGGGCCGGGACCCCGCGATAGCAGCCGCCGCGAACGAAGCCAGGGCTACGGGCGGCGTAATGGTCGAGACGACGCCGAAATAGAAGGCGAAAAGGTGCGCCGCCATCGGCACCACGTCCATCTGGATCAGCGACGGCACGATCAGGGCGGCGACGGTGATGTAGACCGCCGTCGTGGTCATGCCCATGCCGAGGATGATGGCGGCGATGCCGGTCAGGACGAGCAGCGGGAAGAGGTAGCCGCCCGAAAGCTCGATCACCTGATTGGTGAACTTGAGCCCCAGGCCCGAGACGAAAATCGAGCCGATGATGATGCCGGCGCAGGCGCAGGCGACAGTCACGGGCATGGCGCTGCGCACGCCCGACTCCAGCGCCGCGAAAAGGTCGACGGCGCTCATGCGCGTGCCCTTCTGCACGAAGCTCAGCCCCACCAGAGTGAGGATCGCCCAAAATGCGGACATCATGGGCGTGTAGCCCACACCGAGCAGGCCGACCAGCACCGCCAGGGTGAGCAACTGGTGCCAGCCGTGTGACAGCACCTCCCAGACGCGCGGCAGGATGGACTTGTCGAGCCGTTCGATGCCTTCCTTCTCGGCCTCGATATCGACCATGAAGTAGATCGTCGCGAAGTAGAGCACCGTGGGCACGATGGCCGCGATGATCACGGCGAAATAGCTCACGTGCATGAACTCGGCGATGATGAAGGCGGCGGCGCCCATGATGGGCGGCGTGATCTGACCGCCCGAGGAGGCGCAGGCCTCGACGGCGCCCGCGAACTTGGGTCGATAGCCGAGACGCCGCATCAGGGGAATGGTGAACGAACCCGTCGTTACCACGTTGGCCACCGCGGAGCCTGACACGGTACCGAGAAAGGCGCTGGCGACGACCGACGCTTTCGCCGGGCCGCCGGTGCGGTGGCCGGTCAGAGAGATCGCCAGATCGATGAACAAACGGCCCGCGCCCGACCGGATCAGGATGGCGCCGAACATGATGAACAGCACGATGTAGGTCGACGCCACCAGCATGGGAATGCCGAAGATACCCTCGGTGCGGATGAAGACGACGTCGATGTACTTGGTGAACGAGGTTGGCGGGCCGTAGAAGAAACCGAAGAAATGGTTGGCATAGAGCGCATGGACGATGAAGAAGGTCGTCACCAGCACCATGGGCACGCCGACCGCGCGCCGCGTCGCCTCCATGACCAACAGGATGAGCGCCGAGCCCATCCAGAGATCACTGGTGATGAGATCGCCCTCCCGCTCGGAAAACGCCGTGATGTCCCACAGCGTATAAATCTGGATGGCGATCCCCAGCGCAACGAGCGCCAAATCGGCGGCAAACCCCAGCATCGCCCGGCTGCCCTCGATGGCGTCACGCGCCGATTTCCGCCCCAAGGGATTGAGCAGAATGGCCAGGACCAGCATGACGGTCAGATGGGTGGAGCGGAAGGAGCGCGTCTCGGGTGTGCCGTAGAGCGCCGTATAGAGATGAAAGAGTGCCAGGGCGACGCTCAACGTGGCGCAAACGATGGTCACGCACCACACAAGGTCGAACCGCTTGTCGCGCAGGGCATGCTCGAGAAAAGCGTAGGCCCGCTCTTCATGGTATTCGATGCGCCCGTCGGAATCGGTGGTGATTCCGGTCGGACTACCCTGGGAAGCTTCGGTCATGGCGTTGTTTCGATCGGCCCGACATCTCAAAAAAGGGGCGCGGGGCAGAATACCGCCGCGCCCCCTGGATCAGCCGTCGGGCGCTATTTCTTCGATACGCCCTTTTCCTGATAGTACTTCATGGCGCCAGGGTGGACCGGTGTCGCCGCACCCCATAGGGCGTTCTCAAGCTTCACGCTGTTCCATACTTTCTTGACGCCCGCGAGATCGGCGTGGTTGTCCCACAACGCCTTGGTGATGTTGTAGACCACGTCATCCGGCACGTCCTTGTTGACGACCATGATTGTCACGGCGCCCAAGGTCGGCACCGCCTTCTTGATGCTCTTATAGGCGGTGTTGTCGATATCGAGACGGATGTATCCGGGATTGGACTTCAGAATGCCGCCGAGTATGCCCTCGTCAATGGGCAGCAGACGGATGCCCGGATTGAACTCGAGGTCCAGGAACGACGCCTGCGGCACGCTGGTAAGGCCGGTGAAGGCGTCGATGTGGCCGTCCTTCATCAGCGCCACCGAATCGGAGTAGCTGACATGATGGACTGTGCCGCCGTTCTTCTTCACGTCATCGACCGAATAACCGTACTTGCCGGCCACCATCTTGAACGCCGCATACCCCGACCATTTGGCCTTGCCGGGGCTGATGTTCTTGTCCTTCAGGTCGGCGTAGGACATGATTTTCGAATCGGCGAGCACGGCGGTCTGGAAACCGGCCGGATAGAAGGTCGCCAGATGCCGCACATTGGGATTGGCGGCCTTGAAGGTCGGCGCCGCTCCCGTGTAACCGTCAAATGCCGTGTGGCCGTAAGTCCAGCCCAGCTCTGCCTCGCCCTTGTTGACGTCGAGCACGTTGCCGACGCCGCCGCCGGGACCGTTGGACGTTGAAATGCCCGAAACATTCTTGCCGAAAATCTCGGCCATCTTGGCGCCCAGCGGATACCAACTGCCGCCGGCCGGACCGGATACAATCCGGACGAAGGTTTCGGCCGAAGCCGTCGTTGCGACCAGGCCGGCAACCGCCGCCATGGCCAGGAATTTCGTGAAGCGTGACATTTATTCCTCCCAGTGCAAAAGGGAGCGGCGGGCGCCCCCCTGACTACCCCCGCCGGTTGACCCGGCTTATGTGAGGTCCCTGACTTATTCACCCCCTATGCAGGGGACGTCATCTATTCATCACACAAATACTTTAGCGCCAGAGCCTAGTTTCCGGAAACGGAATCGACGCTGCCGAAAACGGTCCTTAATTTACCGCTCAGTTCGGCGCTCAGCGCGGGCTTGAGAATCGACGCGACGTTTTCCTCCAGGTGTTCGACGCTGCCCGTGCCCGTCAACACCACGTCGGCGCCGGGTTCGTGGCGGCAAAAGCGATAGGCCGCCTCGACGATGGATGACGCGCCGCCTTCCGCCGTCAGGAACCCCAGCGGATTGTCCGCCGGCAAGGCTTCGCCGCGAATAGTTCCGTCGCCGACCAGCCCGGCGATCAGTTCCCGCAGCGCCGACGGATCGCTGAGCGCCCGGCGCACGGCGAACATAATGAGCGTCGCGGCACCGGTTTCCATCGTGCGGGCGAAAACCCGATCGCGCGCCGACGGGTTGATCATGTTAAAGCCGGTCATCACGACGTCCCAGCAATCGTCCTGCAAAGCGGTTTGCAACATCGCGTGGGGCGGGTCGTAGATGAAGCGTTCAGTAATTCCGAGATGGCGGATCTTGCCGGCGTCGCGCAGGTCTTCGAGCACCGGGACGATATGGTCGCGGCAATGCGCGTACTGGTCCGGCATGACACCGTGCAGATGGTAGACGTCGACGTGATCGGTGCGCAGGCGTTTGAGCGATGTTTCGAGATCGCGGGCGATGTCATCCGGACCCTTGAAGTCCTGCCCCTGAACCGGCGTACCGTCGCGGGCCACATGCGTCTTGGTCGACAGCACCACCTCGTCCCGGCGGCCCTCAAGAGCCTTGCCGACGATTTCCTCGGTGCCGTATGACGGCGCGGTGTCGACAAACGTAATGCCGAGGTCCAGCGCGACGCGCACCACGTTTTCTGATTCAGGTACCGATCTGCCGGTCGCCTGGCCGAGGCGGCTGTGCCCCCCGCAGCCCAGACCGGCGACGCTGACCCGCCGCCCCGTTCGTCCCAGTGTGGTGTATTCCATGGCGCCCCCCGGATTCCCTCAGCCGCCGCCGGGCGTCGGCCAGGCCGGGTCGTTGAAGCGCTGGATCTCCAACTGATGGCCGTCCGGATCCTTGAGGAAGCAATGGTAGATGTTGAACTTGGCGTTCTCCGCGGGCGGGCTATCGAACGTCACGCCCTTGGCCGACAACCTCTTGTACCAGCCGTCCACGTCCTGCGACACCAGCGTAACGATGATGCCCTCTGGTCTTGAAGGCCGATCCTCCGAACATTGGCAGACGCCGAGAAATCCATCCGGGCTAGCTTTGTAGATGCGGCAGCTCCCCTGGTCCAAAACCAACGGCAGGCCCAGCGTGTCCGCGTAGAAGTCATCGCTGACTGCCAGGTCCTTGACGTAGAGGAAAGTAACTTGCTGATCGAACACTCGAGCGCATCCCAATGAAAACGGGGACACACACAACGCGTGTCCCCTTTCTCAGAAGTATTGCGCAGGCGCCCGCTGCGGGCAAGCGGGCCCCGATGTATTCCGTTGGTTAGTAGACCAGCTCGTCCTCGCCGCCGCCCTCGGCAATGACGATTTCGCCGCTGTTGGCCAGATCCTTGGCCTTGGTGACCATTTCCATCTGCGCTTCGTCGACCTCGCGCAGCCGGACCGGGCCCATGTTGTCCATGTCCTCGCGCAGGATCTTGCCCTGGCGTTCCGACATGTTGCTGAAGAACATATCCTTGATGTCCTCATTGGCGCCCTTGAGCGCCAGCGCCAGCTTGGCCTTCTCGATGTGGCGCAGCAGCGTCTGCACGCCGTTGGGATCGAGCTTCGAGAGGTCGTCGAAGGTGAACATCAGCGAGCGGATCTTTTCCGCCGAATCGCGGCTGCGTTCCTCCAGCGACGTCATGAAGCGCTCTTCCGAGGCCCGGTCGAAACTGTTGAAGATGTCGGCCATGACCTCGTGGCTGTCACGCCGGTTGGTGCGCGCCAGGTTGCTCATGAACTCGCTGCGCAACGTCTGTTCGACGCCTTCCAGGATTTCCTTGCGCACGACCTCCATCGACAGCATGCGCATGATGACCTCGGACGAGAAATCGTCCGGCAGTTCGATTAGCACGGCGGCGGCGTGTTCGGGCTTCAGCTTGCCCAGCACCACGGCGACGGTCTGGGGATATTCGTTCTTGAGGTAGCTGGCGAGCACGTTTTCGTTCACGTTGCCCAGCTTGTCCCACATGGTGCGGCCGGCCGGACCCCGGATTTCCTCCATGATGCTGTCGACCTGCTCCTTGCCGAGGGTCTTGCTCAGCAGGCGTTCGGTGCTCTGGTAGGAGCCGACCAGCGAGCCCGTTCCCGAAATCTGGTTGGCGAATTCACGGAAGAGATGTTCGACAATGCCGGCGTTGATGGTTCCCAGGTTGGCCATGGCTTGGGAAAGTTCCTTGATCTCCTCCTCGTCCATCATGGAGAAGAGGCGGGCGGATCTTTCCTCGCCGATGGCGAGCATCATGATGGCCGCTTTTTGCGGACCGGTTACACCTTTAAGTTCGTCTCTGCCTGCCATGATCCGTTTATCCCGTCAGAATTCTTCGCAACGGTTTGACTTTCGGGCGTGCGCCTGACGATCGGCGCCGGCGCGGCGGCGACTTCGCCCGCGAACTCGTCCAACAAATCTTCGACAACCTTGGAATTTACGGTGCCCAGTTCGGAAACCGCCTGGGCCAGCAATTTGGCTTCCGCCGTGCTCATCAAAGAGATCAACTTGGCGGAACTGCGCTCGTCAAACGTACGCAGCACGATCGCCGCCTTGGCGGCGCCGCTTACGCTGCTTGCGTCATCATAGTCGGCCAAATCCAATACACTCCGTTGGAGCCGGGGGCGCCGAACGATCCGTCCGCCCTGCCGGTCCACGTGTCCCCCCGCACGCCTTTTCCTGAGTTGCCCTCATGTTACCACTGTTCATCTCCTATTTGGAGGCTATTTGCTTAAGGCATGGTTAAGAATTCGGAGGCTCGGACTTTGACGCCGCACCGATCATCGGGGACACTCCTCGGAATTTGGCGGGAGGAGCGCGCAATGCGGAGAACCTTGGCATTTGTGATCGTGGCCGCTGGTCTGCTTGTGGCCACCGCCGCCGCCCAAGCCGAAATCCGCCGTTTCGTCCGTTTCGAGGCCTCCGGTCACGTCGCCTACGGCGAATTGGCGGATGGCGTGATCCACGAGCTTTCCGCCGCGCCCTATTCCGGCGGCGAACGCACAGGCCGCCGGCACGAACGCGCCCGGGTCGCACTCCTGCCGCCGAGCGAACCGACAAAGGTTCTCGCCGTCGCCCTCAACTTCCGCAGTCACGCCGGCAACGCGGGCGCCGCCAAGCCCGAGTTGTTCGCCAAACTGCCGAGCGCCCTGATCGGCGACGACGGGGAGATCCGCGTGCCCGACGACGCCAAGAACCTGCACTACGAGGGCGAGTTGGTGATCGTCATCGGCAAACGGGCGCGCCGCATCACCGCCGCCCAGGCGCCCGGCTACATCTTCGGCGTTTCGGCCGGCAACGACGTCAGCGAGCGCACCTGGCAGTTCCAGGATTCCCAATGGCTGCGGGCCAAGGCCTCCGACGGGTTCGCGCCGGTGGGGCCGGTTCTGGTGAGCGGCCTCGACTACAACGATCTGCTGATCGAAACCCGCCTCAACGGCCGCGTTGAACAATCGGAGAGCAGCCGCAATCTCATTCATTCGGTGGACAAGATCGTCGCGTACGCCAGCCGATATTTCACGCTGGAGCCCGGCGACATGATCTTTTCCGGTACCCCCGGCCGCACCCGCGCCATGAAGCCCGGCGATACCGTCGAGATCACCGTCGAGGGCGTCGGCACGTTGACCAACAAAGTCGTTGCCGACTGACCGCCCCGCCCCGGATAATGTGGCGTTGATTATGTTTTGAGGAGAGACGCCGTGGCCCGCCTGGAGTTCTTTTTCGACGTGTCCAGCCCCTGGACCTATCTCGGCTTCGAAAACATCCAGCCCATGGCGGCGGAGCTCGGCGTCGAGATCGAATGGCGGCCCATCTTGGTGGGCGGCATCTTCAATACCGTCAACCCGAGCGTGCTGGAGATGCGGGCCAATCCGGTGCCGGCCAAATGGGACTACATGGCCAAGGACCTGGCGGACTGGGCGGCCTATTCCGACCTCAAGATCATCTGGCAGCCCAGCGTCTTCCCGGTGAACTCGGTCAAGGCCATGCGCGGCGCCATCGTCGCCGACGGCATGGGCAAGCTGGTGCCCTTCGCCCGCGCCTGCTTCGAGCTCTACTGGTCCGAGGACAAGGACATCAGCCAGGACGCGGTCGTGGCGGAGGCCTGCGCCCGCGCCGACATCGACGCCGCCGAACTGGGCGCCGCCATCGCCGATCAGGCCATCAAGGACCAGCTCCGGGCCAACACCGAGGAGGTCGTCAAGCGCGGCGGCTTCGGCACGCCGACCATCTTCGTCAACGAAGACGACATGTACTTCGGCAACGACCGCCTGGAACTGATTACCGCGGCGCTCAAACGGACGGGGTAAGGGGGCAGAATCAGCTTGACGGTTATACGTAAAAAACGTATGGACGATAATTGTATGTATGAACGGTTGTGCGGGCAACGCAATTTCGCCCTAATTTCAGGCGTTATCTGAAAAATCACCCACCCGACCCTGAAATAATTCGCCTAATCCTTGCATAATGCAGGGCATGGAATTCGCCCGTGCAAAGCTCCCCTTTTTGCCACCCGACTGGACCGTGGCGCGAACGGCCAAGTACGCCGTCAAACTGGGCGTTTTCATCCTTGTCCCCGGCCTGCACCAATTCGCCCGCGACCGACGGCTGCTCGGCAGCCTGCTGTTCGTCATCTATTTTTCGGCGGAATTCTTTGTCGCGAACCGGCCGCTTATTGTGTTCTACGGGCATCTCGATTTGCCGGACCCCATATCGAGGTCCGCGAATATTGCACTGTTCTTTGCGTGGGCATTGTTACTGCTCGATCTTAAGAAATTAGAGGGCCGGAGGCTGCGGCCGCCTTTCGTGTTGCCGATATCTTGCGTGATCGCACTCCAATTCATGCCGTTCCACGACCGCTACCCGTCGTACGTCTTAGTGGAGCAAAACGGCCTTACCTGCCCGGCATTTTGCAAGAACGATATTGTCGAATACGAAATCCGATACGATCGTCAAAGCGAACTTTCGGTCGGCGATCATATTGTCGTCCACTCTATTGGGGGCCAAGGCTTCGTGACCAGGATTCTGGTCGGACCACACCCCAAAGATGGAGCTATCTGCGAGGATTTGTTTGGCAATTGGAGTAAGCCTTCCGGACCCGATTTTGCATGCCGTCAAGGAGATCGCAAACCTCAGTTTGACTACTTGATCCTCGGCGCCCATGGGCCTTTAGGCAAAATGAAAGATGGGAAGGAATATTCCCTAATACCAAATGACTTGGTGTTCTTCTTTAAGCCTAAGAAGATCGGCAACACGCATGAGTACTTCGTGCTCACGGATGATATTACCGAACGTATCGGCACAACCCTGCTAATTCTCTATAAATGGACCGGCATCAATTTGTTCGACCACGAAAGATCCGAGCGTTGACCATTAACGCGCTGCTAAATGAAGACGTGAAACCAGGAGGCCAATCAATGAATTTATTGTGATTGCGTGAAGCTACGGACCGTAACCCAAACCACATTCCCGGAGACCGCTTTTGGCGGTCTTTTTTTTTGGCCGGGAGACGTCAAGGAGAACGACGATGAAAAACAGTTACAACAAAGCACAAATGCCGGTTTACCCCGAAAAACCAAAGCTCAACGAAAAAGAGATTGAGAGACTAAAGCGGAAGCTCGCTGATGAGGAAAAGCTGAGGTTGAAAACCGATATCGACCTCCTTTTTCTCAAAGACAAAATTAGAAGACTGATGGAACTCCTGGACGGAACTCCGCCCGCAGGATCGAAAATGGATTGGGAGGGTGATCTTGAGGAGGCCAAGGCAAGTTACCTAAGCAAAAAGAAAGATTTGATGGCCATAGATTCCCGCATCAAGAACCTTGAACAAAGAATTGAAGAACTTCAAACCGAACGTGTCGCTGGCACAGAAAAAGCCATAGTCAAAACAAGTCTGAACGACGAGACAATACCCGAAACAGCTTCCGGTAAAACGCAAGCGATCTCCCCAGACCCGCTAGACAAGAGCATATTTGGCGGGGATGCCGGGAAGTCGGCGTTGCAGCCGACAAATAAGAGGCGTCAAGTCCCGGGCGGATTGGACAGGCTGGGGGCGCTCAAGCCCGTCAAATCAGTACTCGCGGATTCGGCGCCGAAAAAGAATTCCCTCGATGAAACCCTCTATCCCAAGATGACCGCGCAACGCGAAGCCGACAGATTTGTCCGGCGGCGAAAGGACGGCCAGCCCAAGTCGAGGGAAGAAATCCTTTTCCCCAGCCAGTTTGCCGACGACGATTACGACCTGGTGGAAATCGACCCTATCGAGCCGTTCGAGCCAGCGGAAGATCAGTTTCCCTTTCGCCACGAGAACCCGTTCTCGCGGAAAAAGAAAAAGAAGCCGATGTTCTGACCCCTTTCACCATCTCTCTCACCCGCCGCCCGCAACTTTGCGGGTTTTTTTGTGCCCGCGGCGTTGACCCGCTAGCCCTTCTTCCCTCCGCCGAACATGATCTCGCGGGCCTCTTCGGTCATGGGCTTGCCGAAGGTGCGGGCCTCCTTGCCGACGTCGACGCCGCGCCGGGCGGCGGGGCGGGCCTTCATGGCGTCGTGCCAGCGCCGCACGTGCGGGAGATGGTCCAAGGGCTGTTCGAAGCGGCGGTAGGGCAGCAGCCAGGGCCAGGTCGCCATGTCGGCGATGGAGTATTCGCCCGCCAAAAACTCGCGGTCCTCCAAGACGCCGTTCATCACGCCCAGCAGGCGGTCATATTCGTTGGCGTAGCGGGCGTGGGCGTAGTCGTGATCGCCTTGAGCATAATTGACGAAATGGCTGAGCTGCCCGGCCATGGGTCCGAAGTTGCCGACCTGCCAGAACACCCACTGTGTCGCCTCCCAGCGCGCCTTGAAATCCGTCGGCAGAAATCGTCCGGTCTTTTCCGCGAGGTAGAGGAGGATGGCGCCGGATTCGAAAATCGTCTGCTCGCCGCCGCCTTCCGGGTCGTGGTCGATGATGGCCGGCATGCGGTTATTGGGGGAAAAGGCGAGGAACTCCGGCTTGTACTGATCGCCCTTGCCCAGATCGAGCGGCACGACGCGGTAGTCGAGCCCGCACTCCTCCAGCATGATGGCGATCTTCCAGCCGTTGGGCGTCGGCGCGTAGTAGAGGTCGATCACGGACCCGTGCCCCTATTCGCCCTTGAAGCTCTTGGCCAGGGCATCGGCGTTCTTGATCAGAAGACCGATGTCAGAACCGACGGCGACGAAAGTGAAGCCGGCCTCGATCCAGCGCTTCGCCTCCTCCTCGACGAAAATCAGGAACCCGGCGGGTTTGCCCGCCGCCTTGCAACGTTCGAGGATGTCGCTGATGGCCGCCTGCACGTCCGGATGGCCGGGATTGCCGAGATGGCCGAGCCCCGCCGACAGGTCGGACGGTCCGACGAAGATGCCATCGACGCCGTCGACGGCCAGGATCTCATCGAGATTGTCGTAGCCCTTCCGCGTTTCGACCTGAACCAGAACGCAGATTTCGTCCGCCGCCTGGTGGAAGTATTCGGGATGACGGCCGAAGCGGTTGGCCCGCGTCGCCCCCGCCACGCCGCGCATGCCGTCGGGCGGGTAGCGCGTCGCCTCGACGGCCGCCCTCGCCTCCTTCGCGGTTTCGACGTAGGGCACCAGGAAGGTCTGCACGCCGATGTCCAAGAGACGCTTCATCATCACCGGATCGTTCCAGGCCGGCCGCACGATAGCCGAGGAGTTGCCCGCCGCCACGGCCTGCAGCTGGGTCAGCACCGTCGCCGTCGAGTTGGAGGCGTGCTCGGTATCGACCAGCAGCCAGTCGAAGCCGGAATGGCTCACGACCTCCGCCACGATGTTGCTGCAGAGGCTGAGCCACAGCCCCACCTGGGTCTCGCCGCGGGCAATAGCGTGCTTGAATTCGTTTCGCGGGATGTCCATGGAACCTCCGGATGGCGCGGCTTGGGTGATCTTGCCGCGACATCGTGACGGATAAGGCTTGCGAAGGCCAGAGCGCTTTCGGACAATGTAGCCGGGAACCATCTCCGGCATACATTCCGGCATTTACAGAGCGAACCGCATGACATCCGACGCGACAGCCATGACCGCACCCCTGAAATTTGCCTCCAGCCAGGCCGTCACCCGGCGCGAGGACATCGGCCTCTTGCAGGGCCAGGGACGCTATACCGATGACGTCAACCTGCCGAACCAGTTAGTCGGTTATGTCCTCAGATCGCCCTACGCCCACGCCGCCATCAATACTGTCGGGACGGACGCGGCGCGGGCGGTGGCGGGCGTCCAGGCGGTCTACACGGCGGCGGACATGGATGCGGCGGGCTACAACCCCTTCCCCAAAGTGCTGCCACTGGTGAACGCCGACGGCAGCGAACCCAATTTCCCCGAACGCTATCCCCTGGCCCGCGACAAGCTGCGCCACGTCGGCGAACCGGTCGCCTTCGTGGTGGCCGACACGCTGGCGCAAGCCGTCGATGCCGCCGAGTTGATCGACCTCGACGTCGATATCCTGGAGGCCGTGACCGACCCCGTCACCGCCTTGTTGGACGGCGCGCCGCAGCTTCACGAAGCCGGAAACCTCTCTTTGGATTGGCAAAATGGCGATCCGGCGGAGGTGGACGCGGCATTCGATAAAGCCGCCCACGTCACGCGTGTGCAAGTCCGCGTCAACCGCCTCGCCGGCATCACCATGGAGCCGCGCGGCGCCGTCGCATCCTACGACGCGGCCACGGAGCGCTTCACCGTTCACCTCGGCTGCCAGGGCGTCTGGGCCATGCGCGAAACCCTGGCCCGCGCCCTGATGAACGTCGAGCCCGAACAGATCCGCATCCTCGCCCGGAACATCGGCGGCTCCTTCGGCATGAAGGCCCAGGCCTATCCGGAAATGGTGCTGACGCTGCACGCGGCGCGCGATCTCGGCCGGCCCGTGAAGTGGATCGAGGACCGCAGCGGCAGCTTCCTCTCCGACTACATGGGCCGCGATTACGTGGTCGACGCTGCCCTGGCGCTCGACGCGGAGGGCAATTTCCTCGCCGTCAAGTTCGACGGCCACAGCAATCTCGGCGGCTTCTCCACCGGCCTCGAACCCATGATGCACACCGCCAACATCGAGAAGAACGGGGTCAGCCTTTACAAGACGCCGCTCGTCCATGTGCATACCCGCTGCGTCATGACCAATACCGTGCCCACCGGTCCCTACCGCGGCGCCGGACGACCCGAGGGCAACTACGTGATGGAACGGCTGATCGACTCGGCGGCGCGGGAGACGGGCCGCGATCCCGTCGACCTCAGGCGGCAGAACCTGATCCCGGCTGACGCGGTGCCCTACACCGCCGCCTCTGGGCTTACCTATGACAGCGGCAATTTTCCGGCGGTATTGGAGAAGGCTTTGGAGCAGGCCGACTGGGCGGGCTTCGAGGCGCGGCGGACGGAAAGTGCCGCGCGCGGCTTGCTGCGTGGACGCGGCATCACGTGTTATCTGGAGGTCACCGGGCCGCCGGGCCTGGAGATGGGCGGCATCCGCTTCGGCGACGATGGCCGGGTGAAGATCGTCACCGGCACATCCGACCAGGGCCAGGGCCACGCCACCGCCTTCGGCCAGGTGCTGGAGGGATTGCTGGCCATACCGCTGGACCTGATCGACCTGGAGCAGGGCGATTCCGACGAGATCCTGCAGAGCGGCGGCACCGGCGGCTCCAAATCCCTGATGTCGACGAGCAAGGCGCTGGTCGACGCCTCCGCGGAGGTTGTCGAGACGGGCCGGGCCTGGGCCGGGCATACGCTGGAGGCGGCGGTTGAGGATATCGAGTTTGACGCCGGCGAGTTTCGCGTCGCCGGCACCGACAAGGCGGTGGGCTTGCTGGATCTCGCCCGCCGCGTCGCCGAGACCGACGACGTGCCCGACGGCCTCGCCGAGTCCCTCGACGTCAACATCAGCGCCGAGACGCCGCCCTTCGCCTATCCCAACGGCTGCCACATCTGCGAAGTCGAAGTCGATCCCGAGACGGGCCGGGCGGTGGTCGCGCGCTACACCGCCATCGACGACTTCGGCAACATCATCAATCCCGTCATCGTCGACGGCCAGGTGCACGGGGGCGTCGCGCAAGGCATCAGCCAGATCCTGATGGAGGATGCGGTGTACGACGGCGACGGCCAGCTGGTGGCGGGCAGCTTCATGGACTACGCCATGCCGCGGGCCGATGACATGACGTCCTTCGAGGTCGGCTACCTGCCCGCCCCCGCCACGACCAATCCCTTGGGCGTCAAGGGCTGCGGCGAGGCCGGCGTCAGCGGCGCGTTGGGCTCCGTGATGGGCGCCCTCCTCGACGCCCTGGCATCCTATGGTGTCACCGACCTCCCCATGCCCGCCACGCCCGAACGCATCTGGCGCGCCCTCCGCGACGCCTCCTAATTGGTGTCAGGCACTTAATTATTGTTAACGGATTAGCTCCAGGCCGAAGCGTCCGGTACGACCAAAGCGAAGCGGTCGGCCAGGGCCGCCAGTTCGGCGCGGTGCAACTCGGCGGTGGCGATGACACCGCCCTGGCCGTCCGGCAGGTCGCGGGTGGCACAGGCCCGGTCGACCACCGTGCAGGAATAGCCGAGATCGAGCCCGGCGCGCACCGTGGACGAGACGCACATATGCGTCATGAATCCGACGACCACCAGCGCCTTGCGCCCCGTCGCCTCCAGTTCCTGCTGCAGGGTCGTGCCGGCGAAGGAATTGGGCAGGCCCTTGGAGACCACGGCTTCGCCGTCTGTGGCCGCGATCTCGGGCGCCTCGTGGCTGCCCACGGCCTCGGGATCGAACACCCCGCCGCCCGGCTTGCCGTGATGAACCACATGCACCACTGGCGCGCCGGCCGCGCGGGCGAGGCTCACCACCTTCGCCGCCTCCGCCAGCGCCGGACCCACGCCCGGCAACGGCAACGCCCCATCGACATACTCCCGCTGGCAATCCACCAGCACCAACGCGGCATCGTTCCAGTCCGGCGGCGATAGTTTCGCCCCCGCCATTTCGAGCAGGGTCTTGGGTGTGGTCACTTCAGGCCTCCCGTTAGAAAGTTCCGTGACCGGGAGACTACTCCACCGTCACCGACTTCGCCAGATTGCGGGGCTGGTCGACGTGTTTGTCAAAGGACGAAGGAGGGCAGCAAATTAATCAAGTATTTATGTAAGGTTGGCATACTTGATCTGATTTTTATTCGGTCATTATCCAAGGGCAATTAAAATACCTACTTTTCCGACATTTCTCTGCCAGTTCTTTGGACAACTCAAATTGAGCTCGCGAAAGTTTAGCCTGGGCCTCCGTAAGAAATTTTTTGGTGTTCTCATCAATATTGGAATCGACCAAAGTCAGCCAAACCGCGGCACGGATTACGTCATTGGAATTTTGTGCCCGTATGAGTGACAACTTACCCAAATTTGCAAACGCTTGAGAATTGCCATGCCGCGCAGCTATTTCAAACCATTTGATCGCTTCATCGAGTTCACCTTCGTTTTCTTCCTCCGGTAGGATTGCCACCCCCAGCAAAACTTGCGCCTCGGCATCTCCACTTTCAGCCGCTTGCCTAATTAACCTAATACCTTTGTCTCGGTCCTCCGTCACACCCGCCCCATTTAGATAAAGGGTTCCAAGGTATTTTGCTGCCGATAACTCGCCTTTTTTTAGTGCCGTTGGGAGCCAAAATCTGGCCTCCTCAAAATCTTGGGGTATTCCACGTCCCGTCATGTTGAAGATTCCGAACATGCTCTGTGCCTCGGCATCTCCTAGATCAGCAGCCCGCTCAAGCCACATAGCGGCCTTGACCTGATCCTTTTCAACTCCAAGACCAGAATCGTACAAAACTGCAAGTCCTCTTTGAGATTGAGCCTCCCCTTCATTAGCCAATCGCTGCCAGTTCCTAAGAGCCTCCGAGTAATTTTTTCGAGAAAGCGCCTTGGCACCATCGATAAATCGCCAAGCCTCAATCAGTACTCTCTTCCCGTTTTCGACGCGCCAAACTTCTAATTCCAAAGTGTTTGGGGCGTTGTGACGAATTCCCGCCTTCTTTACAAGCTCGGTCTTTCCGTCTTCGAATCGCTGGGTTTGGGTAATCGTGGTGTTTGAGATGTTGGTCGTTCTAGCCGACTTCGTTTCCTCGTTTGCCAACGCGACCGGCTTCGCAGCCAGCAATATCGCCACAACACCGATGATCAAAGTAAGTTGTCGAATTTTCCAAATCGCCACGGAAAAGCCCTTTAATTCACGTGAATTAGAAGTAATTAATGCCACCAAAAAGGGCACGAAACAATGGCAATTGCCTTGACGCTATCCCTTACTCCACCGTCACCGACTTCGCCAGATTGCGGGGCTGGTCGACGTCGGTGCCTTTGGCGACGGCGACGTGGTAGGCCAGGAGCTGGACCGGGATGGCGTAGAGGATGGGGGCGACGAAGGGGTCGACGGCGGGGAGCGCGATGCTGGCTTCGGCGGCCTTGCCGAGCTTGGCGATGCCGGCCTCGTCGGAGAGGAACACCACCCGCGCGCCGCGGGAGATGACCTCCTGCATGTTGGAGGCGGTCTTGTCAAAGAGGTCGTCCGAGGGCGCAATGACGATCACAGGCACGGTCTCGTCGATGAGCGCGATGGGGCCGTGCTTGAGCTCGCCCGCCGCGAAGCCCTCGGCGTGGATGTAGGAAATCTCCTTGAGCTTCAGCGCACCCTCCAGGGCGATGGGGTAGGAGACGCCGCGGCCGATATAGAGAATGTCGCGGGCCTCCGCCACGTCCTGCGCCAGGTCCTGCAATCGTTCGTCATGGTTGAGGACCTCGGACGCGCGCGACGGTACCTCGGCGATGGCGGCGGAAAGGTGGGCTTCCTCGGCCTCGTCAATGGCGCCGCGGGCCGAGGCCATGGCAATGACAAAGCAGGCCAGCATGACGAGCTGGCAGGTGAAGGCCTTGGTGGAGGCGACGCCGATCTCGGGCCCTGCATGGGTCGGCAACAAATAATCCGCCTCCCGCGCCATGGAGCTTTCCGGCACGTTGACGATGACGGCGGTGTGCTGGCCCTGCTCCTTGGCGAAGCGCATGGCGGCCAGGGTGTCGGCGGTCTCCCCCGACTGCGAGATGAAGAGTGCGAGGCCGCCTTCCGGCAGCGGCGCGGAGCGGTAGCGGAATTCGGACGCGATGTCGATGTCGACGGCCAGGCCCGCCACCTGTTCGAACCAGTACTTGGCGATCATCGCGGCGTAGAATGAGGTACCGCAAGCGATCACGGTGACCTTGGGTACGTCCGCCAGATCGAACGGCGCCTCGGGCAACTGGATGGTGCGGCTGGCCGGATTGAAGTAGGCGTTGAGCGTCTCGCCGATCACGGCGGGCTGTTCGTAGATTTCCTTCATCATGAAGTGGCGGTGGTTGCCCTTGCCCACCAGGCCGCCGGAGATGGAGGAGAGCTTGACCTCGCGCTCCACGGTTTCGCCTTCGGCATTGCGGAATTCGGCATTCGTGCGCGAAAGCACCGCCCAGTCACCCTCCTCAAGATACGTCACGCGGTCCGACAGCCCCGCCAGGGCCATGGCGTCGGAGCCCAGATACATCTCGCCCTCGCCCCAGCCGACCACCAGGGGGCTGCCGCGCCGCGCCCCGATCATCAGGTCATGGTCACCGGCGAAGATGATGGCCAGAGCAAACGCGCCTTCAAGCCGGCCGAGCGCCTTGCCCGTCGCCGCCACCGGGTCGAGCCCTTCGGCAATCAGGTGGGAGATCAGTTGGACAACGACCTCGGTATCGGTATCGGAAGCGAAGTTGCAGCCGGCCTCGGCCAGTTCGTCGCGGATCTCGCTGTAGTTTTCGATGATGCCGTTGTGCACCAGGGCGACGCGGCTGGTGGCGTGGGGATGGGCGTTGACCTCGTTGGGCACGCCGTGGGTGGCCCAGCGCGTGTGGCCGATGCCGATGTCGCCGGCGATGGGCTCGGCCGCAACCTTGTCCTCCAGGTTGACGAGCTTGCCCTCGGCCCGCCGGCGGTCGATGTGGCCGTTCACCAGCGTGGCGATGCCGGCCGAGTCATAGCCCCGGTATTCCAGGCGGCGCAGTCCCTCGATAAGCCGGGGAGAGACCCCTTCCTGGCCGATGACGCCGACAATCCCACACATCGCCTATTTCCTCTCGCTTTGTTTGGTCCGGGCGGCTTTTTCCGCCTTCTTGCGGGTGCGCAGACGTTCCGCCCCGCCCGAGATCTGTTTCTGCCCGGCCCGCGTCACGGCCAGGGCGTCCGGTTGGACATCGTCTGTGATCGTGCTGCCGGCACCGATGACCGCGCCGTCGCCAACCTTCACCGGCGCAACCAGCGCCGTGTTGGAACCGATAAAGGCGTCGGCGCCGATGTCGGTGTGCGATTTGTTGTAGCCATCGTAGTTGCAGGTGATGGTGCCGGCGCCGATGTTGGCGCGCTCGCCGACGCGGGCGTCGCCGACGTAGGTCAGGTGATTGACCTTGGCGCCGGCTTCGATGGCGGCGTTCTTGACCTCGACGAAGTTGCCGACGCGGGCCCCTTCGGCGAGATCGGCGCCGGGCCTGAGACGGGCGAAGGGCCCGACGGTGGCGCCGGTGGCGATGGCGGCGCCTTCGATGTGGCTGAAAGCCTTGATCGTCACGTTGTCGCCGACCGTGACGCCGGGGCCGAAAAAGACGTTGGGTTCGATGGCGACATCGCGGCCAAGCACCGTGTCGGCGGAGAGGTACACGCTGGCGGGATCCGTCATCGTGGCGCCCGCCGCCATCGCCCGGTCACGCAGGCGGTCCTGCATGCGCGCCTCGGCCAAAGCAAGCGCGGCGCGGTGATCGACGCCCATGACGTCCTCTTCCGGTCCTTCCACCGCAGCGCAGACGCGTTTCTTCTTTACGGCCGCCGCGACGATGTCGGTGAGGTAGTATTCGCCCTTGGCGTTATCGTTGTCGGTGGCGTCGAGCAGTTCGAACAGGACCGACCCGTCCGCCACCATCGCGCCGCCGTTGCAGAGCTTGATCGCCTGCTGGCGCTTGTTGGCGTCGCGGGCCTCAACGATGCGGGTAACGTGGCCTTGTTTGTTTCGCACCAGGCGGCCGTAGAGCGCCGGGTCGTCGGGCCGGAAGCCGTAGACGACGACGGCGGGATCGTCCTTTTGGTGGCGGCGCTCGATCATGGCATGCAGCGTCGCGGGCGTGATCAGCGGCGTGTCTCCGTAGACAACCAGCACATCACCTGTGAAATCTGCCAGGGCCCCACGAGCCTGCATCACCGCGTGCCCGGTGCCGACGGGCGGATTTTGAATTGCCGTTTCGGCGCCATGGTCCGCGGCCAACGCCGCGACGTCATCCTGACCGACGCCGACCACGACGACTGATTTTTCAGCACCAAGCTCGCCCACCGCCGACAACACGTGCCCCAGCAACGGCTTGCCGGCGATCCGGTGCAGGACCTTTGAGGTGGCCGAGTTCATGCGGGTACTTTGTCCGGCGGCAAGCACGACGGACGCCAGGGGGGCCGTAAGCGGATAATCTGTCATTTCAACGTATAAATTCGATGGGTAATCAAGTTGGAGCCGGAATTTGCTTTGTCGGGAACCGCCGGGCGATTAAAAAGAATGCGCATGCGGTTGCGGGCGGAACTTGCCACAGCCGGAGGCGCCGCGCCAAGTCACGTTTTATGTCGAGTTCTTACGGATTTTCCATGCCCGCAGAAGCCGCCAAACCCATGTCCTTCCCGATCTTCAATGAGCCCCTGCCGAGCGCCGTCGTCTTCGACCTGGACGGCACGCTGGTCGATACCGCGCCCGATCTCTGCGCCGCGACCAACTATGCGCTGGCCTCGGCCGGACGCGGGGAGGTTTCGGCCGATACCGTGCGCGGCCTGATCGGGGGCGGCCTCAGGCGCATGATCGAGCTCGGCTTCGAGACCACGGGCGAAGCGCTGGACGACCCTGAACTGGACCGGCATTGGGCGTCGGCACTGGCTTATTACAGCCAGAACCTGTCGGCCAACAGTCGGATGTTCGAAGGTGTTATCCAAGTTCTTGAATCGCTCGCCATGGCCAAAGTCCCCATGGCGGTCTGCACCAACAAACCCACGCTGCTGGCCAAGCGGCTGCTGGCCGACCTGCGCATCGACTACTACTTCGGTGCCGTCCTCGGCGGCGACGCCCTCAGCGTGCGCAAGCCCGACAGCGCCCATCTCGTCTCGACCATCGGAGCCCTGGGCGTCGATCCCAAAAGGGCGGTCATGGTGGGCGATTCCGAAGTGGACGTGAACGCCGCCCGCAATTCCAGCGTCCCGGTCATCGTCGTTTCCTTCGGCTACACCAAAATCCCGGCGGGCGAACTGGGCGCCGACCGGGTTATCGATAGTTACGCCGAACTGCCGGACGCCATCGCCGCCGTTATGTAGGGAGCCGAAGGTTGAGTTCCAAGGACCCCCTGCTGCAACCCTTCGAGCTCAAACACCTGCGCCTGAAAAACCGGGTGATGAGCACGTCGCACTCGCCAGGCTACGTCGAGGACGGCCTGCCCCAGCGACGCTACCAGCTCTATCACGAGGAAAAGGCCAAGGGCGGTCTGGCGCTGACGATGTTCGGCGGCTCCTCCAACATCGCGCCCGATTCGCCTTCCGCCTTCGGACAGATCGACATCAGCGGTGACCGCATCGTGCCGCATTTTCGTGAGTTCGCCGACCGCATCCATGCCCACAGCGCGGCCCTGATGTGCCAAATCACCCACATGGGCCGGCGCACCAACTGGAATGTCGAGCACTGGCTTCCTGTCATCGGACCTTCGCCGGTGCGGGAGCCGCAGCACCGGGCCTTCCCGAAGGAAATGGAGGCGGCCGATATCCGCCGGGTGATCTCGGCTTACGGCGATGCCGCGGCGCGCTGTCGTGACGGTGGCCTGGACGGTGTCGAACTGCTGGCCACCGGCCACATGATCGACCAGTTCTGGACGCCGGCGGTCAACAAGCGCACCGATGCTTACGGCGGCAGCCTGGAGAACCGCATGCGCTTCAGCCTGGAAGTGCTGGAAGAGGTCCGCGCTCGGGTCGGTGATGACTTCATCGTCGGTCTTCGCATGTCCGGCGACGAAATCTGGGAAGAGGGCCTCGACGCCCGGGAATGCTTGCACATCGCAGCTCACCATGCCCAAACCGGCCGGCTTGATTTCCTCAATATTGCCGGCTCGAACGTGGCCACCGATAGCGCCCTCGCCCGCATGATCCCCGGCATGGGCCGGCCGTCGGCGCCTTTCATCGAATTGGCCAAGGGCGTCAAGGAGGCGGTCGAAATTCCCGTCTTCCACGCCACCCGGATCAACGACCTCGCCACCGCGCGGCATGTGATCGAGGCGGGCGTCGCCGACATGGTGGCCATGACGCGGGCGCATCTGGCCGATCCCCACATCGTGGCCAAGCTGATGCGCGGAGAGGAGGACCGTATCCGTCATTGCGTCGGCGCGGGCTACTGCATTGACCGCATCTACGAAGGCGGCGAGGCGCTTTGTGCCCACAATCCGGCGACGGGCCGCGAAGCCACCCTGCCCCATGTCATCGAGCCCTCCGACGGGCAGAAGCGCACGATCGTCGTCGTGGGCGGCGGTCCGGCCGGCCTGGAGGCGGCCCGCGTGTCCGCCGCGCGCGGTCACGACGTCGTGCTGTTCGAAGCCAATGCCCATCTCGGCGGCCAAATCGCCCTGGCCGCCCGGGCGCCGCACCGGCGCGAGTTGATCGGCATCACCGACTGGCTGGCGGCTGAAATCGGCCACCTCGGCGTCGACGTCCGGCTGAACGCGTACGCCGAGGCGGCGGACATCGAAGCGGAATGCCCCGATCTCGTGATCGTCGCCACCGGAGGACTGCCAAATTCCGGGATCGTCGAGGGTGAAGAACATGTCGTTAGCGTCTGGGAGCTATTGAGCGGGCAGACCACCCCGCGGGGCGATGTCCTGATCTACGACGACAACGGCCAGCACCAGGCGATCAGTTGTGCCGAGGTGGCGGCCCAAGCACCCGGCGTGTCACTCGAGTTCGTCACGCCGGACCGCAGCGTCGCCCAGGAGCTCGGGGCCACCAATATTCCCGGCTACATGGAACGGCTTTACCGCGCCGGCGCCGCCTTTACGCCCAATATGCGGCTGGTGTCCGTCGAACGTGACGGCAACCGCCTCGCCGCTACCTTGCGCAACGAGTTCAGCGGCGTGAACGAAACCCGCATCGTCGACCAGGTGATCGTCGAGCATGGCACACTGCCCCTGGACGATCTCTATTTCGAACTCAAGGAGGGTTCGTCGAACAAGGGCGAAACCGATATTGAGGCGTTGATAGCCGGCCGGCCTCAGCCGGCGCTGAAAGCCGGGCGGGACGGCTATGCCCTTTTCCGCGTCGGCGATGCCGTCGCCTCACGCAACGTCCACGCCGCCATTCTCGACGCCCTTCGCCTCTGCAAGGATTTTTAGAATGGCGCACGTCCTCGGTTCTTGACGCCGCCACCGCCAGACCCTATAGGAAGGGCCACCCAATCAAGGGCGCGTAGCTCAGCGGGAGAGCACTGCCTTCACACGGCAGGGGTCGCTGGTTCAATCCCAGCCGCGCCCACCATTTAACCCCTTGAATTTGTTTATGAAATTCGAAGTCGGAGAAATCCGGCACGAAGTCGTCCAGGCCAATTAGCGCCCAACTTTAGTCCTGCAACTTGTGCAGGCCTTTTCTAAACAGTTTCCCGGTTGGACTGGTCGGCAGGCTGTCATGAAAATGGATCGCTTTCGGCAGCAGCGCGTGCGGCAGCGCGTTCGTGTTTTCACAGTGGCTTAGAATGTCCTGCGGCGAAACATTATCTGTGCCGACGACGAGATGCGCTTCGATTCGTTCCCCGAAAACGGGATCCTCCACGCCGACAACGCCAGCCTGCCGGACGGCCGGATGGGTCAGCAAGGCGTTCTCGATCTCCTCCGCGTGAACTTTTATGCCACCCGAATTGATCCGGTTGTCCTTGCGTCCCCGGATTGTCAGCTGGCCCCGCTCGTCCAGCACACCGAGATCCCCGGTTCGCCACCAACCATTTTGAAATTGTGAGTGCGTGAGAGCGTCGTCCAACAAGTATCCCTGGGCCAGGGAGCCGCCGCTGATCGTGACTTCACCTGTTTGTCCGGGTTCAACCTCAGCATCAAACCCGCCGTCCGCGGCAATCAGTTTGAGGCCCGCGCCGGGGATGGGTTTTCCGACAGCCGCCGGCTCGTCCATTCCGACCAACACCTCGTGCGACGCGACAATGGCGGCAGCGCACCCACCCTCCGACGCGAGGTAGGCAGTGCGAACGGCCGGCGCGAAAGCCGCGAGCTCCCGAACCAACTTCGCCGATCCCTTCTCGCCGGAGTAAAAAGCAACCCGGAGGTGGGATAGATCGCCGGCGTATTCCTCTCCCAGAACATGATTCCAGGCGCTGGGAACCATACCCGCCACGGTAAGGCTCTCGTGGGAAAGCGTTTTCAAATAGTCGTGGGCATCGAAGCTGTCCTGGAAGAAGAGCTTTCCGCGCAGCGCAACAAACGGCAACACCGTGTGTACCCATGCGGCAAACGATGGGGACATGGGAATCGCGACGCCGTCCGATGGATCGTTGACACCATAGACATGCGGTCCGGCCAAGCTGGTTGCGAGGACGGTTCTCTGGGTGTGAACGATGCACTTCGGATCGCCCGTTGTTCCCGAAGAGCACAATATGACGGCGGTATCGTCGTGTGTGGCCGGCGAGGGATCCGGCACCGGTTCGATGTCGCCTGAAAGGTTCAGATCGTCCGTTTCCGGCCTGACGCGGTTGATTACAAGAACCGTCGGCGCATTTTCGACGGCGCCGGCCAATTGGTGCACGCGCTCCATTTGATCATGGTCGCCGATCAGGAAACCGGCGGCGATCCGGCTCAACGATTTTTGCAGCCTGGCATCGGTGTCCCTGGTGTGAAGTGCACAGCAAACCGCGCCCAGCCTCTGGCAGGCGAAAAAGACGACGGCGTGTCGGGCCGACGGCGCACAGAAGAAAGCGACGACGCTGCCCTTTCCGACGCCTTGTATCTGCAAAGCACCAGCCACCTCCCGCGCCTGGTGCAAGCTGTCGGTTCCAGACCAGCGCACGTACCGGTCCAGCAAGAAGGGTTGATCGCCCTTCCACCGGCAGGCACGGGCGTACATTTCGGCGACGCTGAGCGGCGGGGACATTAGGTGTCTTCCGATGGTGAGATATGGTGCGCCTCACACATTGGCCTATGGGCCTAGAGCGCCCGCCCGATGATGTACTTCATGATCTCGTTTGTGCCGGCGTAGATGCGATGGACGCGGGCGTCCGCCCAGGCCCGCGCGATCGGGTACTCCCACATGTAGCCGTTGCCGCCGAACAACTGAAGACAGTCGTCGAGGATCTGATCCTGAAGTTCCGTGGTCCAAAGTTTCGCCATCGCCGCCGTTTCCGCCGACAGTTCGCCGCGGGCGTGCAGTTCGATGCATTTGTCGACGAAGGGCCGCGTCGCCTCCACGGCCGTGGCGGCTTCGGCGAGCTTGAACTGTGTGTTCTGGAAGGAGAACACAGGTTGTCCGAAGGCCTGACGGCTCTTGGTGTATTCGACGGTTTGCTCCACCGCCGTTTCGCAGATCACCATCGACCGGACGGCAACAACCAATCTTTCCTGAGCGAGACCATGCATGAGGATGCGCCATCCGGCATCTTCCGAGCCCAGCATACAGTCGGCCGGAATGCGCATGTCTTCGAAATAGAGTTCTGCCGTGTCCTGAGCCTTGTTGCCGATCTTCTTGAGGTTTCGCCCCTTCTTGTACCCCGGCGTGGTGGTGTCGACGAGGAAGAGGGAAACGCCCCGCGATCCCTCGCCCGGACTGGTCTGGGCGCCGAGCAGGATCAGGTCGCCAATAATGCCGTTGGTGATGAAGATCTTGGAACCGTTGATGACATAGTGGTCACCGTCGCGCCGCGCCGTGGTTCGGATATTCTGAAGATCGCTGCCGCCGTTGGGTTCGGTCAGGCCGATGCTGGCGATGGCTTCGCCCGCGGCCATCTTGGGCAGCCAAAGCTGCTTTTGCGCCTCGCTGCCGAAGGCGACGATAAAGGGTGCCACGATGTGGGCGTGCATATCCCAGGCCGGCGCGGCAAGCCCGGCCCGGCCCAGTTCCTCGATGACGATGGAATCGTATAGGAAGCCCGCCTCGGCGCCGCCGTACGCTTCCGGAATACTGGTACCCAGAAGGCCGACGTCACCCGCCCTGCGCCAGATTTCCGGCGGGGTCTTACCCTTCTCTTCCCACTCCGCGTAGTGCGGAATGACCTCCGTCTCGAGGAACTGCCTGACGGTGTCGCGGAAGAGTTCGTGTTCGGCCGAGTAGACCGTACGGGGGATACGGAGTGTCATAACGCAGGCGCCTCGAATTCCGATCAGTCGTGACGCCACATTGACTTGGCCGAAACTTACTGTCAATACTATTTGGTATGGTTGAGGGCGCACGATAATGCCGGCCGCCACGGCGACAAAGCAGCTACGACGCGAAGGCGGACGTACCGGAAGGCTGCTGAAATGGGACTGGCTCGCCGCCGGCATGGAAATGCTCGGCGCGCGCGGTCCGGGCGCCATTCGCATTGACGCCATGTGCGAACAACTCGGGGTCACCAAGGGCAGCTTTTACTGGCATTTCACCGACCGCAAAGCCTTCCTCGAAGGTTTGCTGGAGTACTGGGAATACAACGCGACCCAAGCGATTATCGAGAAGATCGAAGCCTGGGGGGGAACGCCGCGTCATCGCATCCTTTCGTTGCTGCGGGAAGGCTTGTCCGAGCAGATTGACTTTTCCGCCGAACTGGCGATCCGGCATTGGGCCCGCAACGACCGCCTGGCCACCGCCGCGGTCAAACGTGTCGACACCAAGAGGATCGAATATCTGGAAGGCGTTCTGAACGAGCTGGGGTTCGAACCTGAAACCGCGACAACCAAAGCAATCTTTCTCTATTCGCTGAACCTATCACAGGGGACCATTGTGCGGCGTGAGGCAAAGTCCAAAAGGCTTGCGCGGCTTCGCGAGTTTGTCGATCTGGTGATCGGTCCGGAACACGCGGGTGTGGACAATGCAGAAGAATAAACTCGTCACGGAACGCATTCTGTCCGACCCCGCGATTGCCATCGACCGCGCCGGTGAAGGGGAGTTTCTGATTTTCCTGCATGGCATCGGCGGTAACCGGTCGAACTGGACCGAACAGCTTGACGCGTTTTCCCGCGATTTTCACACCGTGGCCTGGGACGCCCGGGGTTACGGCGACAGCGACGATTACGAAGGACCCCTGGATTTCAGCGATTTCGCACGCGACCTCGTTCGCTTGCTCGATCATTTCGGCGTGCGGAAGGCCCACTTCGCCGGTCTCTCCATGGGCGGCCGGATCGCCCAGGATTTTTACGCTCTCTTCCCAGACAGGGTAAAAACCCTGACGCTTATCGCGACCCATTCCGGCTTCAGCGATTTCACGCCGGAGGAACGCCAACGCTTCGTCGAACTTCGCCGCAAGCCCCTGGTCGAAGAGGGGAAGGAGCCGGCGGATATTGCGCCGACGATTGCAAAATCGCTGCTCGGCCCCCATGCGACTGAGGCGCAGTACCGGCGTCTGGTTGCCAGCATCGCGGCCCTGCATAAGGAGAGCTACATCAAGACAGTTGAGGCGACGACGATGTTCGACCGCACCGGGGAGCTCGATCAGATCGCCGTTCCGACGCTGCTTGTCTACGGCGAAAACGACCCCCTGACACCGCCCGAGATGGGTCGGCAATTCGCCGATCGGATCAGGGGCGCCGAATACGCCGTCATTCCGAAGGCCGGGCACCTGATCAATATTGAGCGGCCCGAAGCCTTTGACGCCACGGTTCGCCAATTCTTAATGAAACATACCGGGTGACAAAGGGATCCTGAGGGAGATCGGCGATGGAATGGAATGCCCTGGACTGGCTAGACCTCGTACTTCGCTGGTTCCACGTGATGGCGGCGATTTCCTGGATCGGCGGTTCGCTCTATCTCTTGTGGCTCGATCGCATCTTCGCCAATGCAGATCGGGCAGAAAAAGGCGAGCACGGCGAACCCTGGCTCATTGACCTGGCTGGTTCGTTGCTCACGGAAAGGCTTATGCCCGGACCCGGCGGATTGGCGAAAACACACATCTGGTTCAAGCGCGAGACCACGCTTACCTGGGTAAGCGGGATCCTGCTTCTCGTCATGGTCGCCAACCTGCCGGGCGGCGGCCTCCTGGTCGGTGCAAACGGAGAGCCGATGGATCCGCTCCTGGGGACGGCGATCATCGTTGTCCTGCTCGTTCTATTCTGGGTGATCTACGATCTTTTGTGGCGCCTGCCCTCGATCCCCGGCACGAAGTTACCCGGCCTGATTTCGTATGCGGCTTTCGTCGCAGCCGCTTGGGGTCTCACACAAATTTTTTCCGGCCGGGCCGCGTTCATTCTTATCGGCGCGGGCCTCGGCACAATCCTGCTGGCCAACGTCTGGCTCAAAATACTGCCGGCTCTGCGGGAAATGAACGGGGCGCGGGAAGCCGGCCGGCCGGCCGCAGCGGAACTTTGCCAGCGGGCCCGCGAGCGCAGCGTCCACAACAGCTATTTGATATTTCCAACCGTCATTTTGATGCTCAGCAATCATTATCCGGTGCTCTACAGCCATCATTTCAATTGGCTTGTTCTGGCCCTGCTGGCGGCGGCGTTCATCGCACTGCGCCATGTTGTCGTTAGCGGCAAGGCCGGTGTGTGGGCGCTGGGTCCGGCGGCCGTCTTGCTCGCGGCGGCCATTCTGGCAGCGGCTTCGCCGTCACCGCACCAGGCAGGGGCGAAGGGGGTGTCCTTCGCCGAAGCGCGCGGCATCATCAATGCGCACTGTCTGAACTGCCATTCGACGGTTCCCGCGGATCGCAATTTCGGCCCGTCACCGGGCGGCATAGCCTTCGATCTGCCGGAGAGCATCAAGCGCCATGCGGAGCGCATCAAGGTGCGTGCCGTCGACGCCCGCACCATGCCCAACCGGCACGATAGCGGCATGACCACGGCGGAGCGGGAAACGCTTGGCCGCTGGGTTAACGAAGGCGCAAAGTTGGAGTAAGGGGAAGCCATGCCTAAAAAGACAATCCGGGTCGAAACGGTTGGCCAGGCGCTGCTTGAAATACTCCGGCTGCGCGGCGTGGACTGCGTCATGGGCAACGCCTTTACTTCCATTATCGACGGCTTCGCCAAGTTCGAGGCGGAGGGCAAATCGAGCCCGCGTCCGGTGATGGTGCCCCACGAGCAGACCGCCGTCGCCATGGCGCACGGTTACTACGAGGTCACCGGCCGGCCGCAGGTCGCTATCGTTTATTCCACGCCGGGAACGGCCAACGCGGCAGGCGCCATCATCAACGCCTCTCGGGCCCGCGTCCCCATGATCATCCTCGCCGCGCGTTCGGCGCTGACGGACGACGGCAACGTGCGGGGCGCGCGGGACATTCACGTGCAATGGGCGCAGGAGAGCTTCGACCAGGCGGCCATGGTGCGGGAATACCTCAAGTGGGACTACGAACTAAGCCATCCCTCGCAACTGGAGTCGGTCGTCGACCGTGCCCTTGAACGGGCGCTCGACGAGCCGCGCGGTCCGGTTTACCTGTCGCTGCCGCGCGACGTCATCGCCCAGCCGCTAGACGAGATCACGGTGACCACGCCGTCCCGGCGCGAGGTGGCCAGCCGACGATTTCCCGATCCATCTCAGCTTGAAGAAGCTGCCGGGATATTGGCTCGGGCCAAGCGGCCACTCATCATTACGTCTGAACTGGGAAGGGACACTGGCGCCGTCGCGAGCTTGGTGAAACTGGCCGACGCCGGCGCCATCGAAGTCCTCGAGGCCAGTCCGACCCATATGAATTTTCCGGCCTCGCATCCAAGTCACGCCGGCTACGTATTCGGCTCGCAAATCCATCCCGGCATCGACAAGGCGGACGCGATCCTGGTCATCGACTGTGACGTGCCGTGGTTTCCGGCCCGCGTCGAATTGCCCGAGCGCACGCGGGTCATCCATCTCGCGGTGGACCCCTTTTTCGGCAGCTATCCGAGCCATAATTTTCGCTGCGACGTTCCCATTGCCGGGGATCCAACGGTCGCCCTGCCCTTACTCGCCAAGGCCGTAAGGCGCCTTGCCGGAAAAGATGCCGTAGAGGCGCGGCGCGCGGCCCTTGTCAAAAAGCATAAGTCGCGGCGTGCTGCCTGGGACAAGGCCGCTCGTGCCGAAGCCAAGCGGAGCCCGATCGGATTTCAGTGGGCGGCCCGATGCATCGGTGAACTGCTGGGGCCGGAAACCCTTTTGGTGAACGAATATCCGCTGGATCCCAGGCATGCTCCACCGCCTGAGGCGGGCACGTATCTCGGTGCGTCGCACGCCGGCGGTCTCGGGTGGGGATTTGGCGCCGCCCTGGGTGCGAAGATGGGCGCGCCGGATCGAACCGTTATCGCCACGCTGGGCGACGGTTCGTACATCTTCAGTGTGCCGACGGCCTGCCACCAGGTGGCGCGGGCCTGCGACCTGCCGATCCTCACGATAGTTTTCAACAACGGCGCCTGGGATGAGGTGTCGAACAGCACCCGCAACGTCCACCCCGATGGATGGGCGGTATCGACCGATAATTTCCCGATGGTGAGCATGGGACCGTCCCCGCGATTCGAGGAGATCGTCCGGGCATTCGATGGTCATGGCGAGCGCGTGGAAGACCCGGAAGAATTGCCGGCCGCCCTAAGCCGTGCGGTCGATATCGTGCGGAACGAGCGGCGCCAGGCCCTCCTGAACGTAATCTGCCGGCGCTAGGCATACCGCTTTCACAATCTTTCAGCCGAAGCCCTTCAACATTGACCTAGTGCGCCGGTATGCTTGCCGCCGGGGTACACCTTGTCCGCGCGGTTCGCGAAAACGCTTTCCTGATCACCCGCTGTTTCTCAATCCCGCCGAGATGCCGTTGATGGTCAATTGGATCCCTAGAAGAACATCCGGATCGTCCGGCTGTTTGCGGTTCTTTTTGAGCAATTCGACCTGAAGATGGTTCAGCGGATCGATATATGGGAAGCGGTTTTGCAGGGATCGCTCGAGGAGCGGATTCTCCTCCAGCAATCGTTCCTGCTCCGAGATCGAGAGGAGTGCTTCGATCGAGCGCCGCCTTTCGTCCCTGATCAGGCCGAAGATGCGTTTCCGCAGCTTTTCGTCCTCGACAAGCTCTGCATAGCGCCTGGCAATGGCCATGCTGCTTTTGGAGAGCACCATTCCCATGTTGGAAAGCTGCGTTCGAAAGAATGGCCATTCCCGGTAAAGGTGCTGCAGGTGGGAAAGTCCTTTTTCCGGATTGTTGTTCAGCCATTTCTCTGCCGCAGAGCCGAAACCATACCAACCGGGAAGCAGCAGCCGACACTGCGCCCAGCTGAAGACCCAGGGGATCGCGCGAAGGTCTTGGATTTTCCTGCTTTTTCGGCGGGACGGCGGCCGGGATCCGATGTTCAGCGTCGCGATTTCGTTGATGACCGTAGACGACCAAAAATACTCTTCGAATCCTTCAGTGCCGTGGACCAATTCCCGGTAGGCTTGGAAGGCAAGGCCGGAAAGCTCATCCATCGTATTCACGAACTCTTCGGGCGGATGAACGTGTTGCTCGCTCATGACACTGACTTCCAATGATGCGGCAGCCAGAATCTCGAGGTTGCGTCGGCCCAGGTGGGGGTTTGAGTATTTGCTGGAAATAATTTCTCCCTGCTCCGTCACGCGAAGCTGTCCTTGGACGGCTCCTGCCGGTTGGGCCAGGATGGCGTCGTAGTTGGGCCCGCCCCCGCGCCCGACCGTCCCCCCGCGACCATGGAATAGACGCAGACGGATACCGTGCCGGGCCGCCAGTTCGACGAGTTTTGTCTGAACCTTGTAGAGCTCCCATCCCGAGGTCAGATATCCGCCATCCTTGTTGCTGTCGGAGTACCCAAGCATGATTTCCTGAACGCCATTCCTGCTGTCGAGCAGCCGGCGGTATTCGGGAACTGTAAACGCCCGCTCCATGATGGCGTTGGCGTTGCGGAGATCGGCAATCGTCTCGAACAACGGCACGATGTGGATCGCGCATTCGCCCTCGGGCGAAACCAAATCAACCTGTTTGAGCAGGACGGCAAGTTCGAGAATATGGGACACCGACCGGGTGTTCGAAATGATCGACGTTGTTATGGCGCGTTCGCCGAGCATGGAACGCATCTCCGCCGCGGTCCGGAAGACGTCCAGTTCCGCTTCGGTCTCCTCACTGTAGGTCCATGCGTTCCGAAAAAGCGATCGGCCGGTACGAAGTTCCGCCGACAAAAGCTCCACACGCTCTTCCTCCGCAAGAGCCTGATAGTCGGTCCCCGGTTGGACCGTTTCGAACAGTTCGGAAATCACGCCGGTATGAACTTCGGAGTTCTGCCGCAGATCCAAACTGGCGAGATGGAAACCAAAGCACTTCACTGCATAACGAAGGTTTCGCAATCGACCATCGGCAATTTCGGCCGAGCGGTTTTCGACCAGTGATCTGTGAATGACATCCAAATCGGCGGCAAACTCCGTCACACTGAGATAAGCGTCGGCCGAACCCACGGGAGGGCGGGGCGGCTCAGCCAAACCTCGGGCGCCGGCAGTCGCCGCCATGCGGGCGTAGATTCCGGCGATGGCACGGCGGTAGGGTTCGAACTCACGGTGTGACGACTTGTCCGGGGATGCGTCGGCCAATCCGGTTAGTTCGTCCGAAACGGAAACCAGCTTTGTCGACATGGACAATTCGGCGCCCAGGGCGTGCAATTGCTCGAAATAGAAGTTGAACGCCGTCGTCGCATGTTTGTTCAGCGTCTGACGCAGGACGTCGGACGTGACAAACGGATTGCCGTCCCGATCGCCACCGATCCAGCTTCCGATCTGCAAGAACGGCGCCGTCGAATTCTCGTGAAGGGCGTCCGACTGCACATCCAGCACATCGTCGATGCTGCGATAAAAATTGGGAAGTTGCTCGAAGAAACAGCTTTCGAAGTAGGAAAGACCGTTTATGACCTCGTCGCGAACGTTCAGGCGGCTAAAACGCAGGATGTTCGTCTGCCAAAGGGCAAGAACGCTGCGCCTGAGTTCGGCATTCAACTGATCGCGTTCAGTGTTCGTTAGATCTTCGTCGCTCAACCGAGCAAGGAAATCCGCAATTGCACGCTCGTGGCGCATCGTGCTTGTGCGGCGAACTTCCGTCGGATGGGCCGTCAAAACCGGACGAATGTGAGCGCGATTGAAATACGAGCGTATCTCCTCGTCTTTCAAGCCCGCCCGTCTGGCGCGCATCAATATGTCGGCTAAGGTGCCTCGACCGGGAGGCTCACCGGCCAGTTCACTGATGCGATTTGAGCGAATGGTATGTCGGTCTTCGGCGATGTTGGCGAGATGAGAAAACAGGCTGAACGAGCGGACCACGTCGACGACCAATGGCACCTCCAGGCCGGACAAGATGGCCTCGAGTTCCCCCTTCGCCGGTTCGTCGTCGTCGCGGTGGAAACGTACGGAATTTTGCCGGATGGATTCGACTGTTTCGAATACGGCATCGCCTTTTTGGCCACGTATCGTATCGCCTAGCAGGCGGCCAAGCAGACGAATTTCGTCGCTCAGAATGTTGAGCGTATATTCCGTATCTTCACGATTGAGGCTCAAGCGTCCCTCCCCCTAATCACCGTTCTGTTTCGAGGCTCCATTATCTCCGACCGGAGTTCGATAGGCAGCCCGGAATAACACTTAGCCAATTTATTGCTTCGTGCTCTCTTGCAAGGGAACCTCACGGCGCTCAGAGGGATAGGCTAATCCACCAATCGATCCTGGGAAGACTGGCTGCATTCATACTCCGCCTATGGCCAGTCCGCATAACTGCTGCCGGGGATCTCGCTGCCGTCGCGCACCGAATTGGTGATGGTTTCGCGGTACTTGGCGGGGGGGAGCCCCGATTTAGCCTTGAAGAAGCGGCTGAAATGGCTGACGTCCCTGAAGCCCAGGGAATTCGCCACCTGCTCCACCGTCAATACGGAACGTTCCAGCCGCAGCCGGGCTTCATGGAGAACCCGCTCATGGATGAGTTGGAGGGGCGACCTGTTCAGTTCCCGGCGGCAGATGTCGTGCAAGCGGTCATGGGAAATGCCGAGGGCCTCGGCATAGGCGGCGACGCCCCAGCGGTCGCGGAAATGCATCTCAAGCAGCTGGCGGAAGCGCTGCAGGATACGTGAGGACTCACCCTGGGTGCGGATAGCCACATCTTCAATCCCCGACAGGCGCCAGAGGAAGACGAGGATTGACCGAACCTGCGCCATCGCCATGTTCCAGGATCCGTTGCGTGGCCGATGAAGTTCCCGGACCATCAAATCGAAGGCGTGTTCGGCATCGGCAATCATTTCCGACCCTTCCTCCATCGTCGCGATGACGCGCCGGTCGACCAGGATCCTCAGGTCCGCCGATTCCGGATTGTTGCCGACCGCGTCGATCAGGGCTTCGTCACCGGCGGAGAAGTGATAGCCCACGCCGCCCGCCTTTATGCGAAGGCAACGGTCCGGACGCCAGGGAATCCAGGCGAGGCAGGGTGCACTCATGCCAATGATCTCATCGCCTGTTTCGATGGCGCCCTCCCCGGACGTCAGCAATACGCCGCGCCAGTGCCGTTCGTTGGTTTCGCCGGCCACACCCCAAACTTTGTCACGAAGCCCGCAGTGGATGGACTCCGCCCGGAGATGGGGCGAAATGATCGGTGAAAACTCGTCATTTGTCGTCTGTAAGGCCATTTCCGTATGAATATACCCAATTTCAGACAAAAAAAGCCCAAATTTGTCCATTAAACTACTCGCCAGCGTTTGCTCTCCTTGTGACAAGGGCGACCGGTCGAGTGAGTACCACCGAGCCCACCGCGCCAGCGGCGCACAAAAGGATAAGGCCCTCAAGAAGGCCACCTTGTTCATCAGGGGAGCACAGGTGCTCGAAACAAAATTGTTCATTGGCGGCCACGCCGTGCCCGCACTGGGGGAAGCGACATTCGATCGCGTCGATCCCGTGACCAATTTGGTGGCGACGCGGGCCGCCGCGGCGACGGACAAGGACGCCATCGCCGCCGCCAATTCCGCGGCATCCGCCTTCCCGGCCTGGTCGTCGACAACGCCGGCTGAGCGCAGCGAAATTCTGAACTTGGCCGCTGACAATTTGGAAGCTCGCGCTGGTGATTTCGTGGCGGCCATGGCGGAGGAAATCGGCGCGTCGGCGGTCTGGGCCAAATTCAACTGCGAACTGGGCGCCAGCATTCTCCGCAATGCCGCCGAGATGACGGACCGCCTGGAAGATATCGACATTCCCGCCAAACGACCCGGCGTGAAGGCGATGGCGGTGCGCCAGCCCGCCGGCGTCGTCCTGGGCATCGCCCCATGGAATGCGCCCATCGTCCTCGGGGTGCGGGCCATCGCGGTTCCCCTGGCTTGCGGCAATACCGCCATCCTCAAGGCGTCGGAGCTTTGCCCCAAAACCCATAGCCTGATCGTTGACGCCATCACGGATGCCGGACTTCCCGACGGTGCCCTGAATCTTGTTTCCAATGCACCCGAGGACGCACCGACCGTCGTTGAAGCCCTGATCGCCCATGAGGCCGTGCGGCGGGTCAACTTCACCGGTTCGACCAGGGTGGGACGCAGCGTGGCCGAACGGTGCGCCCGCCACCTCAAACCGGTCCTACTGGAATTGAGCGGCAAGGCCCCGCTACTGGTCCTCGACGATGCCGATATCGATCAGGCTGTCGCGGCCGCAGCCTTCGGCGCCTTTTTCAATCAAGGACAGATCTGCATTTCCACGGAACGCATTATCGTCGATCAGTCGGTCGCGGAGGAATTTCTGGCCAAGTTCAAAACAAAAATGGCGACCCTGGAGGCAGGGGACCCGCGCAACGGCGACTTTCCCCTCGGCGTCATGATCAGCGGCGAGGCGGCCTTGCGTGTCAAGGGACTGGTGGAGGATGCCGTCTCCAAAGGCGCTCGGTTGCTGGCCGGGCTCGACCTCGACGGCCTCGTGATGCAACCGACACTGCTCGACGGCGTGACGTCGGCCATGCGCATTTATCACGAGGAATCGTTTGGCCCGGTGGCGGTGGTTATCCGGGTTGGCAGCGTTGACGAAGCGATATCGGTCGCCAACGACACCGAGTTCGGTCTCGCGGCCGCTGTGTTCGGCCGTGACACCGACCGTGCCTTGGACGTCGCGCGCCAGATCGAATCGGGCGTTTGCCACGTCAACGGCCCGACCGTTTACGACGAACCGCAAATGCCGATCGGCGGCATGAAAGCCAGCGGCTACGGCCGCTTTGGCGGCGATGCGGGCGTCGCCGAGTTTACCGAGTTGCGTTGGCTGTCCGTGCACAGCAAACCGCATGCGTATCCCATTTAGTCGTGAATTCGCTTTTTCGATAATCAAAAACCAGGGAGGAAATCGTGAAACGCAGAACACTCATCACCACAGCACTGGCGACTACCGTCGCCGCCGCTATGACCTTCGGAGCCGCCCAGGCCGCCGATATGATCAAGATCGGCACCGTTGCGCCGAAGACCGGCCCGCTTTCGGCGGGTGCGGCGACCACGCATTGGCCCAATGTCCAACTTTGGGCGAAACAGGTGAACGACCGGGGTGGCCTGAAGCTCAAGGACGGTCAAAGGAAGATCGAGATCATTGAGTATGATGATCAAACCAATCCCGGCGTCCATATCAAGGCGGCCCAGAGGCTGGCGACCCAGGACAAGGTCGATTTCATCTTGGCGCCCTACGGCACCGGCTTCAATCTGGCCGCGGCCCCGATCTACGCCAAGTTCGGCTATCCGCATATCGCCGTCAGCGCCATCTCCGACAAGATTCCGGAACTGACCCAGCGTTATTCCAACCTCTTCTTTACCTTGGGTTCGACCACCGATTTTGCCGGCTCGGTTGCGAGCATTCTTGCCAAGATGAAGGCGGACGGAAAGCTTGGGAACGGTAAGGTCGCCATGGTCAACGTGGCGGACGCTTTCGGCATTGAGCTCGCGGAAACGGCCCGCCCGATCTTCAAGAAGGCGGGTCTGGAAATCGTCTATGACAATTCCTATCCGCTGGGCACGCAGGACCTCTCGCCCATCGTGAAAGGCGCCAAGGCCAGCAATCCGGACGCCTTTGTCGCCTGGTCGTACCCGCCGGACACCTTCGGCCTGACCAAGCAGGCCATGACGCAGAACCTGGACGTCAAAGCCTACTACACGGCGGTGGCGACGGCGTTCCCCGCTTACGGCAAAGCATTCGGCAAGGCGGCCGAGGGCGTGCTCGGCGCCGGCGGCGTTGACCCGACGACGCCGGAAATGATGGCCTACCGCGACGCTCACTTGAAGGTGACGGGCAAGGTCGCCGACTACTGGGCCAGCGCCAACACGTATGCGAGCTTCCAGATCCTCGAGCAGGCCATCGAGGGTGTCGGGGAACTCGACCGCAAGAAGGTGACCGAATACGTCAAGAACAACACCTTCAAGACCATCATGGGCGACATCAAGTTCGACAACCAGGTCAGCTACAAATACTGGATGGTCGGCCAGTGGCAGGGCGGCGTGTTTTACGGCGTCGATTCGCGCGGCATTCCGAATGCCAAACCGGTCCAGATCAAGTCCGGTTGGAAGTAGGCAGTAATCCGGAGGCTCCGGCGGACTATCGCCGGAGCCTCCTTTTCTGAATTGGTTCTATGGATATCCTGATTTCAGGCTTGTTGTTGGGCGGCACCTACACGCTGATTGCCGTGGGTCTGAACCTGCAGTACGGCGTCGCCCGCATTATGAATCTGGCCAACGGCGAAATGCTGGTGGCCGGCGCCTTTGCCGCCTTCTGGACATTTACCGCCGGCCAGGTCAGTCCGATATTGTCGCTGTTTTTCGTGGCGCCCCTGGCTTTTGTGGCCAACTGGCTGATCTACCGCATCGTCCTGACGCCGCTGATCAAGCGCGCAAAAACCCAGGGGCAGTTGGAATCAGACAGCATTCTCGCAACCTTCGGCCTCGGTTTCGCCTTCGTCGGCATCATGGTGGCGACCTTCGGGGCGGAGTATTTCTCCTACGACTATCTCGGCCAGGGAATTGATTTCGCGGGCTCGACTTTCGGGCTGAACCGTATCGTTGCATTCTTTGCCGCCGTCATAATCAGCGCCGCCCTGTATATTTGGCTTTACAAATCGCGCGCCGGCATCGCGGTGCGGGCGGTTGCCGTCAGCCCGACATCTTCGGGCTTGGTCGGTATCAACGTAAGCCGGATTTCGGCGCTGGCCTTTGCTTTGGGGGGGGCGCTCACGGCCGTCGGCGGCGCCCTGATCAGCACCTTCCTGACGCTGGACGCCTCCATCGGCGTGCTCTTTACGATGAAGGCGCTGATTATCGTCATCATGGGAGGGGTCGGCGATGTGCGCGGCGTCATCGTCGCCGCTCTGATCCTGGGGCTTGCCGAAACGGCGGTGGCGACGCTGATCGATCCCGGACTCACCTTGGCGGCGGCGTACCTGATGTTCATCTTGGTGTTGTTGTTCCGGCCCCAGGGACTGTTCGGAAGGGCAGCGTCATGAGCACGCGCGAAATGCGCAACATGGCGCTGACGATCGTGGCGCTGTTGATCGCCGCCTGCGTTCCTCTGACGGAAAGCGGCTACCTGATCTCCATCGGCGTCACCATCGTCATGTACACGGTGCTGGCGACGAGTTGGGCGCTGTTTTCCGGACCGACCCACTACATTTCCCTGGCCACCGCCGCGTTTTACGGCATGGGCACTTTGATCGTCGCCTACGGCATCGAAACCGTGCCTTATTGGATTCTTTTGGTGATCTCCGTGGTTGCGGGCGCGGCCATGGCGGCCCTGGTCGGTCTCGCCACGCTCAGGCTTTCCGGGGTGTATTTCGTAATCTTCACGTTGGGGCTGGCCGAAATGATCCGCCAGCTCATGAGCTGGATCCAGAACAACTTTACGGGCAGCCGGGGTCTCTATGTCCTCACCGATCTGACGGAAGAGCACATCTACTGGGAGTTGCTGGCGCTGGCGGCGGTGGTCTATCTGGTGGGCTGGTGGATCGGACGCTCCCGTCTCGGCTTCGCCATGCGCATCATCGGCAACGACGAAACGGTGGCGGCGCACGTCGGCATCAACACGGCGCGCTCCAAGGTCATCCTGTTCATGGTTTCGGGCATGGTCGCGTCGCTGGTGGGGGCGCTGCTCGCCCCGCGCTGGACCTACATCGAGCCCAACCTGGCGTTTTCGCCGCTGCTGTCGTTCGAGGTCGTAATCATGGCGCTGCTGGGCGGCCTCGGCCGCCTCTGGGGACCGCTGGTCGGCGTCATTCCGTTTACATTGCTGCTCGAGGTGATCGAAGCCAGCTACCCGAGCCAAACGATGCTGGTCATGGGCATCGCCTTCCTGCTGATCGTCTATCTCGTGCCCAAGGGCGTGGTCGGGCGAATCGAAGAGGGTGTCGCAAGGGTCAGGGGGACCGGTCCCTGATGCGCAGCGACAACGTCATACTCAATGTGCGCGGCGCCACAAAGCGCTTCGGCGGCCTCGTGGCCGTCGACGGCATGGATTTCAACGTGCGCGAACACGAGGTGCTCGGTCTCATCGGCCCCAACGGGTCGGGCAAGACGACGATGATGAACCTGATTTCCGGCGCCCTCAAACTGACGTCGGGCAACATCATGCTTCAGGGCGCGCGCATCTCCGGTCTGCCGGCGCGGGAGATCAACAGACACGGCGTCGCCCGCACCTTTCAACTGGTTAAGATGCTGCCCTCCCTGACGGTCCTGGAAAACGTCATGGCGGGCGCCGTTTTCGGCCATCGCCGGCGCTGGGGCCGGGATGCCGAGGACTTCGCCCACCAAATCCTCGACAAGGTGGGCATGGATTACATCGCCAACGCTCCCGTCGGCACGCTGACCTATATCGACCAAAAGCGGCTTGAATTGGCCCGCGCCCTGGCCTCGGAGCCGGAAATCCTCCTGCTTGACGAATGGCTCGCTGGACTCAATCCGACCGAACTGGAAACCGGCATCGAATTGATCAGGGAACTCAGGGCGGAAGGCCGCACGGTCATTCTGGTCGAACACGTCATGGACGCCATTCGCAGCCTCTGCGACAACTGCGTCGTCATGAACACCGGCCGCAAAATTGCGGAGGGTTCGCCCGACGAGGTTTTGACCGATCCCGAAGTCATCCGGGCATATATCGGTGACGACGATGCTTGAGGCCCGCAACCTTTCCGTCTCCTACGGTCAGCACCGGGCGCTGGACGCCGTTTCGATCAGCGTCGAGAAAGGCGAGATCGTCGTCATTCTCGGCGCCAACGGGGCCGGAAAGAGTTCGCTTCTGCGCGCCATCGGCGGATTGGGCGAAGGCACGACGACGGGCGAGGTATCGCTGGACGGCGAGGCGATCAGCAGTCTGCCGCCGCACGAGATCGTTGAGCGCGGGATTGCGCTGGTGCCCGAGGGACGCGGCGTATTTCCCGATCTCAGCGTTCGCGAAAACCTCCTTCTGGGCGCTTACACCGCCCGCGCCCGCGCTGACGAAAGCGCCAACATGGAGCGGGTGATGGACCTGTTCCCCAAGCTCGGCGAACGCAAGAACCAGGTTGTCCGCACCATGAGCGGCGGCGAGCAGCAAATGGTCGCCATCGGGCGAGCCATGATGTCGTCGCCGCAAATTCTGATGTTGGACGAGCCCTCCCTCGGATTGTCGCCGCTGCTCTGCAAGGAACTGTTCCATAGCCTGACGGAAGTGAGGAAATCGGGTCTTGGCATTCTGCTGGTGGAACAGAATGCCAAGCAAAGCCTCGCTATTGCCGATCGCGGCTATCTGCTGGAAAACGCGCAAATCGTCGGAGAGAACACGGCACAAATCCTCGCCAACGATCCGACCGTGCAAAAGGCCTATCTCGGCGTGTCCGCGGGTCCGGCCGTCGCACCGCCGGTGACGCCCACGACGCCACCGGCAGCGGTACCCGCCGCCGCGATGACCGCCGCCAAAGCGGCGGCGGCCGACGCGCTTTCGTCCATTGCCGGGGCCGGGGCGAGCATCAACGGTCAGCCCGCGGCAGTTCCCGGAACGGCCGACACATTGTCATTCATTGCGCCGGGACAGGGGCAGGATCGGACACGCACGGACGATGTCGTCAGCGGTGGTATCGACGGACTTGTCGACCGCGCCGCCACCTTGCACTCCGATCATTACGGCAAGGAGACCGTGCCCGACCCGAAGGAGCTGCACGGGACATCGGCGACCTATCAAGGTCCCGGCAACGGACTGGCCAAGGTCCTTTCCGATATCGAGGAGGCGGCACGGCGGGCCCGGCTGCCTGCCGCCGAGGCGGAAAAACCGGCCCCACCCGCGCCTGCCGAACCGCCGCGCAAATCCGCTGCCGACACCCCACCCGAGACCTTCGACGACCTGCCCGAAATCGAGGTTTGGAAGCGGGAACCCGAAATCGAAATATACCGGCGCGAGGGAGGAAAACTCCGGCGCGTGAAGGAGGACTGACATGACCAGGCAATTCAAGGGTTTGTACATCGGCGGCAACTGGGTGGCTACGAACCGGGGTTTTCAGTCCATGAACCCCTCGGATGATAGCGTTTGGGCCGACGTTCCCGACGGCGGTCTGCACGAGACCCGCCAGGCCATTGAGGCGGCCCAGACCGCCCTTCCCGAATGGTCTTCGCTGCCTTTCCAGCACCGCTCGCGCATGATGACCAAGTTCGCCGATCTTCTGGAGAAACGGCGAATGGATTTCGTCGACGCCATCATGAACGAGGGCGGCGGCTGGTTCGGCAAGGCGATGTTCGAGGTCGGCCTCGCCGCGGACGCCTGGCATGCCGCGGCAGCCGCCTGCTACAGCCCTCTGGGCGAGGTCCTGCCGTCGGAACACAACAAGGTATCGATGGCGGTGCGCCGCCCGCTCGGCGTGGTCGCGGTGATCAGCCCGTGGAATGTTCCCCTGGTGTTGACCAGCCGGCCCATGGCGTTTGCGCTGGCAGCGGGCAACGCCATCGTCCTCAAGCCTTCGGAGGAAACACCCTATTGCGGCGGCATCCTGTTTGCCGAAATCGCCGAGGAAGCCGGCTTGCCGCCGGGCGTGCTCAACGTCGTCACGTGCTCCCGCGAGAACGTCATGGAGGTTGGGGATGAACTGATCGAACACCCCCATGTCAAAGGCGTCGTGTTCACCGGCTCCACCGCCGTCGGTCGGACCATTGCCGCGAAGGCAGGAGCGCACCTGAAGAAATGCTGCATCGAACTGGGTGGCAAGGACGCCCTGATCATCTGTGACGATGCCGACATGGAGCGGGCGACCGGAGCCGCCAGCTTCGGCAGTTTCATGCACCAGGGACAGATCTGCATGTCGGTGGAAAAGCTGTTGGTCCACGAAAACATCTATCAGCCCTTCATGGAAAAATTCACGGCCCGCGCCGCCAACCTCAAGGTCGGGCCCACCAGCGACAAGGACAACGTCATCGGGCCGCTGATCAACGACAAGCAGGCCGCCAAGGTCAAGGACCAGATCGACGACGCTCTGGCCAAGGGGGCAAAGGCGGTGGTCGGCGGCGGCGTCAATGGGCGCTTCGTCGAACCGACGGTGATTACCGGCGTCACGCCGGACATGAAGGTCTATCGCGAGGAGACTTTTGGTCCGGTGGTGCCGGTCATTCCCTACCGCACGGACGACGAGGCGGTCGCCATCGCCAACGACACCGAATACGGCCTCTCTTCCGGCGTTATCACGCGCGACGAAAACCGCGGCCTTGCCATTGCCGAGCGGCTGGAAACCGGCATGTGCCACATCAACTGTTCGCCCATCAACGACGAACCGCATGCGCCGTTCGGCGGCGTCAAATCGTCGGGCGTAGGCCGCTATGGCGGGCGCTGGGCGATGGAAAACTTCACCGAAACGCGCTGGATAACCATGGACCGCGGCGGGCGGCCTTTTCCGCCGGCGTTCTGAGTTGTTGATTGGTTGGGAACCGACAAATGGCAGAACAAGAGAACGAATTGAGCTGGAAGCCCAAGAAAATCCTGAAGGGCAAGACGATCATCGTCACCGGTTGCGCTTCCGGCATCGGCTTGGAAACGGCACGCCTCATCAAGAAGCTGGGTGGCGATGTCATCGGCATCGACCGGGATAAGACGGAGAAACACGTCGACGAACTGTACCGGGCCGACCTTTCCGACAAACGGGCGATCCAGGCGCTGATCATGGCGCTGCCCAAAGGGGCCGACGGCCTCGCCAACATCGCGGGCCTGCCGCCGACGCAGCCGGCCGAAATGGTCATCATGGTCAACCTCGTGGGTCTCAAATACCTCACCGAAAACCTGATCCCGAAACTGGCCGACGGGGCCTCCATCGTCAATCTCGCCTCGCTGGCCGGCTTCGGCTGGCCGCAGGCGGTCGAGCAGATCAAGGAAGCCGAAAATCTCGATTTCGACGAAGTCGGGGATTTCGTCCGGCGTTGCGGCATCGAGGCGGAACAGGGCCGCTCCTACTTCTTCTCCAAGGAAGCGCTGATCGTCTGGACCATGCAGAACCGCTGGACCTGGCGGGATCGGGGCATTCGTATGAATGCCGTGAGTCCGGGCCCGGTGGACACGCCCATCCTCAAGGACTTCCTCGAAACGCTGGGCGAGCGCGCCGAGGAGGACCGGAGGGTTATGGACCGGCCCGGCACGCCCGGGGACATCGCGCCCATCGTCGCCTTCCTGCTTTCGGACATGACGACCTGGATCCGGGGAACCAACATTCCGGCGGACGGCGGCATGTCCTCCAACATCCTGTGCGGCATGCACGGGCTTTGACCAAGGCGCCGGACTTATGCGGCGGCGCGACTAACAAGAAGGGGAAAGAAAGATGGAAAACACAGTCTTTTGGACCATAGCCATCATCATCGTCCTGGCCGTTGCGGTCGTTGTCCTGGCCTGGTTTTACGAGCGGACGACGCGGGAGGTCAGCCTGGTCAGAACCGGGGTGGGCGGCCGCAAGGTCGTGATGGACGGTGGCACCGTCGCCATTCCGTATTTCCACGAAATATCGCGCGTCAACATGCAGACCCTGCGGCTCGAGGTGGAGCGCCGGGCGGAAGCGGCGCTGATTACCAAGGATCGACTGCGGGTCGACGTCGGCGTGGAATTTTACGTTTCCGTCATGCCCGACGCCGAAAGCATCGCCCGGGCGGCCCAGACCTTGGGCCGTCGCACCTTCCAGCCCGACCAGCTGCTGGAACTGATCGAGGGTAAACTGGTCGACGCCCTGCGTTCGGTCGCCGCGCGCCTGACGATGGACGAGTTGCATGAGAACCGCGGCGCCTTCGTCGCCGAGGTCAGGGAAAACCTCGGCGAATCGCTTTCGCGCAACGGGCTTGAACTCGATTCGGTTTCGCTGTCCGCGCTCGACCAGACGCCGTTCGCGGCCCTGGACGAGAACAATGCCTTCAATGCCGTCGGCATGCGCAAACTGGCAGAAGTGATCGCCAAGTCGAAGAAGGAGCGGGCCGAAATCGACGCCGATGCGGATGTATCCGTCCGGCGCGCCGCCATGGAGGCGACCAAGCGGAAACTGCAGATCGATCTCGAAGAGCGCGAGGCGGAAATCGCCCAGACCCAGGAGATCGAAAGCCTGAAGGCCGCTCAATTGGCCGAGGTCGCGCGCAAAAAGGCGCAAGCCGAGCAGGAAGCGGCCCACGCCCGCATCCGCATGGAACAGGAAATCCGATCGGCCGACATCGCGCGCGAGCAGGCGACGCGGCAGGCGGAGATCGCCAAGGACAAGGAGCTCCAGGAGGCCGAAATCGTGCGCGAACGCGATATCGAAATCGCTTCCAAGGAGCGCCTCATCACACTGGCGGCCAAGATCCAGGAGGAGAGCCGGGCCCAGGCCGGTGCCGATGAAGCCCGCGCCGTGGCGGTCAAATCATCCGAAGCGGTGACGACGGCCCGGCAGGTGGCTGATGCCGAACGGAAGCTGGAAATCGCCGGCATGACCGCGCTGCGGGAGGCGGAGACCTCGGGCGAGAAGATTCGCATCAGCGCTGCCGCGGAGAAGGACGCGGCCGCCGATCGCGCGGTTGCGGCGGCGTCGGAGGCCGAAGCCAGGACCAAGGTTCTGCTGGCCGAAGCCGAAGCCCAACGGGCCCTGAACGAGGCGGAAAACGCCAAGGGTGAGCACATTGTCGACATGAACGTCGAAATCGCCCGCCTGGAAACCCTGCCCAAAATCGTTTCGGAAATGGTCAAGCCGGCGGAGAAAATCGACAGCATCAAGATCCATCACATTTCCGGCCTGGGCAACCAAAGCCAGGGCGGCGGCCAGGCCGCAGGCGACAAACCGGTGGTCAATCAAGCGCTGGACTCCATCATGGACATGGCGCTGCAACTCCCGGCGCTGAAAAAGATCGGAGAGGAACTGGGCGTCAACCTCGGCGATGAAATCGGCGAGGCAGCGGGCCGCGGGAGGGGCGGCGAGAAGAGCTAGCAATTCCTATTGTCTCTGTCCCGGACCTGCGATGGTCTCATTGAAGATACATTTTCCGACCTCTCCGAAGTCGCGCGGTATCCTTTCCTTGCGGGCGATGACGGCCTAGATCAATACTAGGCCGCCGATCCCCCGCGGGATCGATGCGCACAACACGGAAGGAGGATGCGGAAGTGTACAAGTCGGGTCAATTTTCGTTTGCCGTTCTCGCCTTACTCCTGCTCGCGGGCTGCGTCACAACCGGGCCCGTCGAAACCACGTTTGAGCGCGCACGGGTCAGTCTACCGTCCGGCGTGTTCGGTGAATTCGCCGATGAGCTGGAAGCGCAAAACCGTGAGGCGGAGGATACCGCCAGACATGCCCGCAAGCGTCCGAAATACCCCGGCGTGGATTTTCAACTCATTTCAAAGATGGTTCCGCCCGGCGACAAGCTGCCCCTTATCGTTTACTTCCACGGCTGCGCCGGAATCCTAAACGCCAGCATCGGTCATTTGCGCTGGCTGACGGATCTCGACGAGTTCGCTGTCGTCGCCCCCGATTCCTTCGCCCGCGAGCGGCCCGAATTCTGTTTCCGAGACTACACGGTTGACATGTCCATCTCCGATCAAGTCAACCGCATGCGGGCGCTGGAGGCCATCCACGCCATGAACAAGCTTGCGGCGTTGCCCTGGGTGGACAGGGAAAACATCTTCATTATCGGCCATTCGCAGGGCGGCGGCGTGACCGCAGGCTATCGCGGCGGCGTAAAAATACGCGGCAGGATCGTTCTGAACGGCGGTTGTTACCGCGTTACCGGCGGCGACGGCATGAAAGACGACGAGGCGCTCCTCACGTTTGATACCGGTCGCGATCCGTGGTTCAGAAAATGGGGAACACAGTGCCGAAACTATGTGTTGCGGCATCCGAAAGGAAAGTCCGTTTTCGAGCCGGAAGGCATCACCCATGACCTCGTCATCAATCACTGGCCGTTGGTGAAGAAATTCCTGGAGGAGAACCGCATCTAAAGGGCGCCGATATGGGCGACGACCTCCCGCATGATGCCGGGCAGCCGTTCGGCCGAGGCGTTGATCACGTCCCAGTCCCCCTGTTTACCCGCCTGCTCCAGAGTTTCGCAGATATCCGCCAGTTCGTTGGCGCCGACAGACCGCGAAGATGATTTCAGCTTGTGTGCGGCGGCGCCGACGTCGCCGGCGGATTTGCTGCTGACCGCCGCCGCGATCTCCTCGGCGTTGGCCGTGGCGGGTCCGACGAAGTCATTGAGGATTTCCTTGAAAACCTCGTCATCGTCACCGAAGACGTTCTTAAGCGCCGAGGGATCGATGGGACCGTTGCCCCTGTCGCCGCCCGCCGTCTCCGCAGCCGCTGCCGTTTCCTCGGTTTCTACCGGCGCGACCGGCTTCCTGCGCCCGGCTTTCGGCTCGGGCATCCACTTGCGAAGCATATCCCTGAGCTTGTCCATCTCAAGCGGCTTCGGCAGATAGTCATCCATGCCGGAGGCGAAGCAGTTGTCGATTTCCTCCTTCATGACGCTGGCGGTGATGGCGACCACGGGGAGGCGCGGGCCATCCTCGGATTCGGATTCCCGAATGGTTTTGACCAGTTCGAAGCCGTCCATATTCGGCATGTGGCAATCTGTCAGCAGAATGGCGTAGTCCCGCGTCTTCATGCGCTCGAGCGCCTCGCGGCCATCGTCCGCGATTTCAACGGCATAGCCGAGAATGCCCAATTGCCGGCCGATCACGTTCTGATTGGTGGGATTGTCCTCCGCCAGCAGGATCAACTGGCCAATCGCCTCGGCCTCGTCGGGTGTCGGCACCTCGCCGGCCTCCCCGACAAGGTCCCCCTCGTCATACTCGACTTCGGGGCTGGCCCGGCCGGCCGCGACGGCAACACCGCGAATGAATGCAGCCCGCTGCATCGGATCGGCATCGACGTAGACCGCATTATCGAGGGGTTTGCGTTCAGCGCGCGCACGGCCGCGGCAGTTGATGACGTACTTCGTGCCTGCGAGGCGGCTTTCCACCTGCAAGCGCTCCACCAAGTCGATTTTTTCTTCCATGCCCCAGGCCGAACCCAGCACGATCACATCGAACGGATTTCCGTCATCAGCCGCCTGCAATGCGCGCGGCATGGCGTCGGCAAGCGCCTTTTCGGTATGCACCTCGGCGCCCCAGTGCCGCAGGTAGCGCGGAACCAACTCCCTCAGATCCTCGTCCTCAACGACGTGAAGAACGTTGAGGTCGTTTAGGTCGTGGCCGTCACTCTTGAAATCGTGCTCTTCGGCCAGCGGGAAAGTGATTGTGGAGGCGAAAGTGGAACCCTCCCCTTCGACGCTCGAAACCTCGATCGTGCCGCCCATCAACTCCGTCAGGCGCTGGCAAATGGAAAGGCCCAGCCCTGTACCGCCGAACCGGCGCGTCGTCGATTCGTCGACCTGGGAAAACGCCTGAAACAGATTCGCCTGTGCTTCCTCCGGGATACCGATACCGTCGTCGATGACTTGCAGCCGAACCTTGACCAACCCCTCGTCATCCGACGGCAGCTTGTCCGCGCGGATCAGAACCTTGCCCTTCTCCGTGAACTTGACGGCGTTGCCGCCGAGGTTGAAGAGGATCTGGCGCAGGCGAACCTGATCGCCCATGACGGCGTCGGGCAGTTCGGGATCGGCGTAGACGCAAAGGCTGATGTTCTTATTCCGGGCGTTTACGGCGAGCGCCTCGCCGACGCCCTCGACAGCGTCACGTATCGAAATCGGGATTTCCTCCAGGTCGAGCTTGCCGGCTTCGATCTTGGAGAAATCGAGAATGTCGTTGATGATCGTCAGAAGGGCGTATGCCGAATCGCGCACGGTCCCGATCATCTGCCGTTGATCGTCGTCGAGCTTGGTTTGCCGAAGGATGTCGACCATGCCGATGACACCGCCCATGGGGGTGCGGATCTCGTGGCTCATGGTGGCGAGGAAACTAGCCTTTGCCTTGGTTGCCGCTTCCGCCGCGTCCCGTGCCTCCCTGAGTTCCTCCTCCGCTTTCTTGCGGGCTGAGATGTCCATGACGGTGCCGACCATCCGGCTCATTTTGCCGTCCGCGTCGTATTCGACCGCCGCCCCCTTGGTGAGGAGCCAATTGGTGTCGCCCTGCTTGGTGATGACGCGGTACTCGACCTCGTACTCTTCCAAATCGCCGTCGCGGTACTTCCTCCCCACTTCCAAAACCCGGTCGAGGTCGTCCGGATGGATGGTTTCCCGCCACAGCGTCTGGCTGTTTATGACGTCGTCCGGGGTATAACCCAGCGTTTCGGCCCAGCGCTGATTGGTGACGGACTCCTGGGTATTCAGATTGACATCCCAAAGCCCTAGGTCGCCGCCCTTGAGCACTAGTTGCAACCTTTCCTCGCCCTCCTTCAGGGCGGCCTCGGCTTCGATGCGGTCGGTGATATCGGTCTGGACGAAAATCACGCCGCCTTCCGTGGTGTGGCGATGACGGGAGAGATAAGTACGGCCGCTGTCGTGTTTGGTTTCCCCAACCCCTTCGGGATTGTTACGCCTGTCATCCAAGCGCGCCTGCAGCCACGCCTCGGGGTCCGAGAGCGCCAGCTCGTCGGTGACGACGCCGCGCTCGAGCGAATCCCGCAGCAGGCTTTCCATCGTATGATTGGTGATTTCGTGCTTGGCCGGCGCGTGAGGAAAAATCTCGTGGTAACGATCGTTGGTGAATACCACGCGCTCTTCCTTATCATAAAGGATGACCATGTCGGAGAAGTTGTCGAGGGCCTCCTGAAGCAGCCGCGCTGCACGCTGGCTGTTGACGGCTTCGGTGACGTCGGAGGCGACCACGACGGCACCCCCTTCGGCCGTCGGAGACTGCCTAAGTTGCAGTATGCGGCCATTGGCCAGAGCGAGTTCAACGGTCCGCGTCTCGCCGCTCAACAAAACCTTCCGGCGCTCTGCTACCAGGGTATCGACGTCCCCGGTTCCGTAGTCCCCCTGTTCGGCATGAAAGCGCAGGATATCCATGCCCGATTTTCCGATCCCCACCAACTCCTTCGGGATGCCGAAGAGCTCGACGTATCGATCGTTGAACATCATGTAATTGAGATCGCTGTCGAACATGTAGATGCCGTCCGTCATGTTGTCCATGGCGGTGCGCAATTGGGCTTCCTTCTCTTCAACCTCTGCGGTGCGCTCCCGGACCTTTTGCTCCAGGTTGACGTTGGCGTCTTCGAGATTTTCCGCCAGTTCGGATTGGACCGCCAACGCCTGCTGCATTTCCCGGGCGTGCAGGACGCCAATCAGCGCCAACAAAATGAACATGCCCAGGACGAAATACTGCATCGCCGTGGAGATCAGATCGGCCTGGGCCGCCTGGCTTTCGCTTGTCAGGATCATCTCCCGGAGCGCGCTGGAAAGGTTGGCGCGGTAGATGCCCTTGAGTCTGCGGAACGAGGGCTCGGTGACCAGTTCGAGGGCGGATTCCCATTCCTCCTCGTCAATCAGGGAAATGGCTTCGGCCTCGGCGTCTTCGATTTCCGACTGAATGTCTTCCATTTGGGAAAGAGCATCCCGGACCTTGGCGGTTTTTTGAAAGCCTGCAATCTCCTCAAGCAGGGTGTACTTGGCGTCCTGAAAGTCCTGATAATTGAGGACGTAGCGGTCCGACTGAAGACTCGCCGCCAGCCGCACGGCGGTCGTGCTGCGAAGGTCGTTGGTCAGGATGCGTTCGGCCTTGATCTCAAGATCGTGTAGCTGGGTGACGCTTTTCTTGACCAGTCCATCGGCATAGAAAACGCCAGCAAAGGCGAACAGCAGCACAAGCGCCAGAACCATCAGGCTCATGGAACTGCTCAACACCCTGGCAATCAATTTAAACAATAAGCTTCCTCGGTTGCTTCAGGTCCGGTAACGCCAACCTATTCAAGATAATAGCGTTTTCCCTTGTTGAAAAAGTACATCACGAATCCGGGATTTGTGATATCGCCCTTTTCGTCGAAGCTGATGTTGCCCAAAACCGTATCGAAATTTTCCGAGCGGAGAACCTTGGCAACATCGGCAGCTTTCAAACTGCCTGCCTTGCGAACTGCCTGAGCCCAGGTTTGAACGGCGGCGTAGGAGTAAAAGGTATAGGCCTCCGGCTTGTATCCTTCGGCCTTATATTTTTTGACGATCGCTTTGTTTCGGCGATCGTCTTTCGGATCGGGCGGAAAGCTGAATTGCATGCCGTCGAAATGCCTGCGATTCTCTTTCGTAAATTCGATGCCGGAAAACGCATCGCCGCCGACGATGCGAATTTTAGTTCCCGTTTCCTTGAGCTGGGATGCCAGACCGAGCATCGGTCCCGGCAGAGCCGGATAGAGCAGCAATTCGACCTTGTGCTTTTTTACCGCCTCCAGAATGTCCGAGAAATCAAAAGGCTCGGCAGGTGCGACTTTGAAGAAAGCCTCTTTCATGCCGCCTTTGTTGAGAAATTTTTTAGCGATCTCGGCAACGCCTTTTGAATAGCCGTTATCGTCGACCACGATGGCAAACTTCTTGGTCTTGAAGCTGCGCATGATGTGTTCGGCAATGACGAAGCCCTGCATGTCGTCCCGGCCCGTGGTGCGAAAGACATACTTATATCCTCGCTCCGTATACTTCGGATTAGTCGATGCCGGCGAGATTTCGATGATGCCGCTCTTTTCGTAGATTTCCGAAGCGGCAATCGATGTGTCGGAACACAAGTGTCCCATGATCATGGCTACTTTCAGCGCGACCAGTTCCGCGGCTATTTTTCTGGCCTCATCGGCATCGCAGTTGTCATCCCGAACGATGAACCTCACTTTTTGCCCCAGCAAACCACCCTGTTCGTTTATCAGTTCAACGGCACCCCGGGTTCCCTGCTTGAATTCTTCCCCCATTTTGGCGAAGGGTCCTTCCATGCCGCCCACGGCGGCGATGGTGATGTCGGCCAGGGCGAAAGATGGGAGAGAAACCCACGCCATCAAGGTCCAAGCCAGAAATTGCCGGTGTCTCCGCATTCGCAGTCCCCCCCTCGATCGCTATCTGTATTTGGCGGTGATTTTATCGATCACGCCCTCGGCTTTCAGTTCATCGATTGCCTTTTGCAGCGGCTGCAACACCGTCGGGTCCGTATCCCGGTGGAAAGCATAGCCAAGTTGACCGTTCTTCAGCACCACGATCTCCTCATAGTCCGTCGGCTTGCCGCCGGACTTTCTGACGGCGTAGTTGAACACGTCGGCGGCATAGGCGACCGCATCGATCCGGCCTGCCCCGAGTAGGTAGAGCAACTGTTTGATGGAGTTCTTTCGCTTGATCGCTTCGGCGCTGACGGCGAACTTGCGGATCAGTTGATCCCCGATGTCGTCCCGCACGACGCCGATTCGCAATTCGCTCAATTCCGCGGGCGTCCGAGCCGAAATGGAGCTCTTCTTCGGGGCAATGACGGAAACGTTGACGGGGACGGACGGTCCAACAAATCGCATGATCTGCTGCCGTTCCGGCGTGTAGGTCATGCTGAACAAGGCCGTACCCGGCCGTTTCTGGATGAATTTGTAACTTCTGTTCCAGGGCGCGATCTTGATGTCCGCAGCGACGACGCCAACGCCGATTTTCTTGAATGCCGCCATTAGCACGTCGACCGCCATGCCGGTCGGCAAGCCGTCCTCGCCCTTAAAATTGTATGGCGGATACTCCTCGGAGTACCAATTCATGGTCTCCAGCATTCTGGCGGCCTGCTGCGGACTGACGGCGTGCGAAAGGGACGGCACCAAAACCGCCAAGGCCAGGACGGCCGCGGTTAGGGGTCTCTTCCAGGATCCTTTAGGTTGCATATTATGCTTCACGGTTTCCTCCCCCCGGGGGAAATCCGACCAAAAGAAAAGCGTAGCGCCTTTTCTGTCCAATCTGAACAACATTGTCCCCTCGAAACAATTTTTCAAATTTTCGGAATGGGGATGACTTCCGTACCAATCCGGATAATCTCTAGGCGTTCGGAACTCGAGGGGGATATTCGGTAGGTATGGCCCGGTATTCGGCTTGGCGCGTTTTCTGGAACGGATTGACCGGCCAACGGGGCTGGAACCGCGTCTGGCGGAACCCCGAGCCGAAGCGCGAGTACGATGTCGTCATTGTGGGCGGCGGCCTGCACGGTCTTGCCAGCGCCTATTACCTTGCCAAAAACCATGGCGTGAGCAACATCGCGGTCCTTGAAAAAGGCTGGATCGGCGGCGGCAACGCCGGGCGCAACACCACCATTGTGCGCTCGAACTACATGCTGCCGGGAAATCGTGAATTCTACGAGCACTCCCTGAAGCTGTGGGAAAACCTCAGTCACGAACTCAATTACAACGTCATGTTCAGTCAGCGCTCGCACGTCACGCTGTTGCACAGTCCTGCGGCCCGGGACGCCGCCGCCCGGCGCTACAACACCATGCGCATGACGGGTTCCGACGGCGAATTGTGGGATCTGGAGAAACTCAGAAGAACCATCCCCCACTTGAATTACGCACCCGACGCCCGCTTTCCGATCATCGGCGCGGCGGTCCAGAAGCGCGCCGGCACCGCCCGGCACGACGCCGTCGCCTGGGGTTATGCGCGGGCGGCCGACCGCCTCGGCGTGGATATCCTACAGAATTGCGAGGTCACGGGCTTTCGCCGGAGCGCTGGGAATATCGAAAGCGTCGAGACCACGCGCGGCGCCATCCGCGCCGGGAAAGTCGGGTTTGCGGTTGCCGGCCACACCTCTCGCGTCTGGCAGATGGCCGGCCTCGGCAACCTGCCCATTGAAACTCACAAGCTCCAGGCTTTCGTGTCCGAACCGCTCAAACCCTTGCTGGACCAGGTCGTCGTGTTCGGCGTCGGCGGCGCGCATTTCTACATTTCGCAGTCCGACAAGGGCGGCATGGTGTTCGGCGGCGATCTCGACTGGTACAAATCCTACGCCCAACGCGGCAATCTGCCCCTGGTGCAGGACGTGGCGGAATGCGCTATGTCGATCCTGCCCTGCCTCGGCCGGGTGCGGCTGTTGCGGCACTGGTCGGGCGTCATGGACATGTCGATGGACGGTTCGTTCTTCATCTGCAAGACGCCGCTGGACAATCTGTACCTGAACGCCGGTTGGAACTACGGCGGCTTCAAGGCCAGTCCGGCGTCCGGCTGGTTTTTCGCCGATCTGATCGCCAACGACCGGCCCCACGAATTCATCGCCAATCACGATCTCGGCCGGTTCGAGCGCGGTTTCAACCTGGATGAACGGGGCGCCGGTCCCGATCCCAAGCTTCACGGCTAAGGACGGTACCGGAATGATCCGCATTCCCTGTCCCTTCTGCGGCGACCGCGACCACGCCGAATTTACCTATGGCGGCGACGCCTCGATCGAATATCCCGCCCTGGACGCCCCGGCGGAGGACTGGCTGGAGGCCGTCTTCCAGCGCGAAAACATCCGCGGCATCCAGTTGGAAACCTGGCACCACGTGCACGGCTGCCGGCAATGGCTGGTGGTGGAGCGCGACACCACGACCCACGAAATCGGCGAGGTTCGCCTGGCCCGGCCGACGGGGGCCGGATCATGACCGCAAACCGACTACCGAAAGGCGGTCGGATCGACCGCACCCGCAAACTTCGCTTCACCTGGGACGGCCGAACGCTTAACGGCCATCCGGGCGACAGCCTGTCTGCCGCTTTGATAGCCAACGGCGAACGCATTGTCGGGCGGAGTTTCAAGTACCACCGCCCGCGCGGCATCATGTCGGCGGGGGTCGAGGAATCCGGCGCGCTGGTCACCGTCGGCACGGGCGAGAAACGCGATCCCAACGTCCGGGCGACGACCCAGGAACTGTTCGAGGGCCTGACCGCACGAGGCCAGAACGCCTGGCCCAGCGTCCGTTTCGACATCGGCGCCGTCGCCAACCTCTTCGGCCGGTTTCTGCCCTCCGGCTTCTACTACAAGACCTTCATGGGCCTGCCGCCCTTCGAATGGGGCCGCGGTACGGGTTACTGGATGGCTTACGAGAGGCTGATCCGAAAGGCCGCCGGAATGGGCGAGGCGTCGCGTGCGCCGGATCCGGACGCCTACGAGCACGTCCACGCCCATTGCGACGTGCTGGTCGTCGGCGCGGGCCCGGCGGGGCTGTCCGCCGCACGCACCGCCGCCGACGCCGGCAGAGACGTCATGCTGGTCGAACAGGATTGGGAATTGGGCGGCGATTACCTGAACGAAGACATCGAGCAGACGGAGGCGAAACGGGCCGGGTTGGTCGCCGCCATCGCGGCGGCGGGCGTACGAACCCTGACCCGGACCACCGCCTTCGGTCTCTATGACGGCGGCACGGCCGGTTTGCTGGAACGGGTGACGGACCACCTCGCCGATCCGCCTGCCGAATTGCCGCGTCAGCGTTTCTGGACGGTCAGGGCCAAGCACATCATCCTGGCCACAGGCGCCATGGAAAGGCCGCTGGCTTTCGGCAACAACGACAGGCCGGGCGTAATGGGCGTCAACGCCGCCCGGACCTACCTTAACCGCTACGCCGTGTTGCCCGGCCAACGCATCGTCGTCGCCACCAATAACGACTCCGCCTACGCCGCTTCTGCAGAGCTTGCCAAGGCGGGCGCAGACGTTACCGTCCTTGATGCGCGCCCCGAACAGTCCGACAAACGGCGAGAGCAGGCTTCCGGCGCGAATATCGAATTGATGACCGGCGCCGCGCCGCTCAATGCCCTGGGCGATCCGGCCCTGCGCGGATTGGAGTACGCGGTGGCCGACGGGACCGGATGGCGGCGGGGGGGCTCGAGGACCTGCGATTTGTTGCTGGTCTCGGGTGGCTGGTCGCCGGTCATCAACCTGCTCTCCCATCGCGGCGTCAAGCCCGTGTGGGACGCCGATACCGCCTGCTTCCTGCCCGGGGCCAGCGGCGAGCCTATTCAGACGGTGGGTGCCGCGGCGGGTCTCTGGCAGAGGGCGGATTGCGAGGCCTCGGGTGAGGCCGCGGGGCAAGCCCTCTCGGAAAGCGCCTCACCCGCCTTCCGTCCCGCAAACGGCGGCTGGGAACAGCCCCTCCTGCCGCTTTACGAAGTCGGGGTGCCCGGCCGGAAACTCAAGAGCTTCGTCGATCCCCAGAATGACGTGACGGCGGACGACGTGCGTCTGGCCCACCAGGAGGGTTTCGTTTCGGTCGAACACCTCAAGCGTTACACCACGCTGGGCATGGCCACCGATCAGGGCAAAATGGGCAACGTGATTGGCCTGGCGCTGATGGCCGAAGCTTTGGGTAAGAACATTCCCGAAGTCGGCACGACGACGTTCCGCCCGCCCTACACGCCCGTCAGCCTGGGCGCCCTCGGCGGCCGCGCCATGGCCGGGCATTTCAAACCGCTGCGCCGCACGCCCATGCATGACTGGAACCTTGCCCACGGCGCAACCATGACGGAAGCCGGGTTGTGGCAGCGGCCCTGGTACTTCGCGCAGCCGGCTGAGGGCTTGAGCGAAGCCTATGTGCGGGAAGCGGCGACGACGCGTGCCAGTGTCGGCCTGTGCGACGTCACCTCGCTGGGCAAAATCTCCGTGCAGGGTCCGGACGCAACGGAATTCCTCAACCGCATCTACACCAACCCCTTCGCCAAACTGCCCATCGGCAAGGCGCGCTACGGCATCATGCTGCGCGACGACGGTATTGTGATGGACGACGGCACGACCTGGCGGCTGGGGGACAGCGATTACTTCATGACCACCACGACGGCCCATGCCGGTCCGGTCCTGGCTTGGCTGGAGGAGTTGCTGCAGACGCGCTGGCCCGACCTCAAGGTTCACGTCACGTCTGTCAGCGATCAATGGGCGGGTTGCGCCGTGGCGGGACCGCAGTCCCGCGCGACATTGGAGGACTGCGTGGTCGACAAACGGGCCGTCAGCAACGATGTCCTCCCCTTCATGGGTGTGATTGAGACCGTGTTGAGGGGCGACATTCCCTGCCGTATCGCGCGCATCAGCTTTTCCGGAGAGATGGCCTACGAGGTTTACGTGCCGTCGGACTACGGTCCGGCCCTGATGGATTTGTTGTGGGATGCCGTCGCGCCCAAGGCGGGCTGCCTTTACGGCCTCGAAGCGCTGGGTACGATGCGCATCGAAAAAGGCCACGTGACCGGCGTCGAACTGGACGGCCGGACGACCATCGAGGATGCGGGTTTAGGCAAGATGGCGTCCACCAAGAAGGCCTATATCGGCAATGCCTTGCGCAAACGCCCGGTCCTCAGCGACGAGAACCGGCCGCGCCTCGTCGGAATTTTTCCCAAGGACCGCGGCCGGACGTTCAACGCCGGCGCCCTTTTGTTCTCGCCCGACCACATGCAGGGGCATGGCGAAGGGTGGATCACCGGCGTCACACATTCCCCGGCACTGGGCCACTGGATCGGCATCGGTTTCGTATCAGGGGGCTTTGAGGCCTGGCAGGAGAAAACCGCCGTTGCCGCCGATCCGGTACGACAGGTCCAAGTCGAGGTCGAGATCGTCTCGCCTCACATGTACGACCCGACAGGGGAGCGCATGCATGGTTGAACGCACGTCGGCACTGGAGGGACATTACGAGACCGGTCGCTTCGGCGCGACGGGCAACCCCGGCGTTGCGCTGCGTGAGGTCCGGGATCTCATCCTGTGGCAGGTCGCCGCCTGGCCGGACAGCGCTGAACGGGTTGCGGAAATTGCGGCCGACGCGGCCGGATCGAATGGGATGCTGCTGCACGTCGAGCCCTTGAAATGGTGGTTGGTCGGCACGGCCCCTCCGGAACTTTCAGAGGATCAGGGGGCCGTGCTCGATCTTTCCCACTCCCGAACGCACGTGAGGATATCAGGCCCCGCAGCCGCAACCTTGTTGAACCGCCACCTGCCGTTGGATTTTCGCGAGGCATCGTTCCCCATTGGCACCGTCGCTTCGACGGCCTTCCATCACGTCGGCGTCACGCTGTGGCGCTCCGAGAAGGGCTACGAGTTATTGTTGCCAAGGGGCTTTGCACTTTCGCTCTGGCAGATGCTGCGGGAAAGCGCCGCCCAGTTCGGTTACGAGGTTGCTTGAGTCTTAACCCGACGGACTCTCGCCGCCGACCCAGCGCACGCGGGGCATGATGGTGCCGGCATTGACCGTGTCGCGGTTGGCCAGCGCCGCCTGCAGCATGGAATCCAGCACCTCGTCGCTGAGAAGATTGGGTTTGAGACCCATGTCCTCCAACTTCGAGTGCTTGGCGTTGTAGTAATGCTCCTCCTGCTCGACGCGCGGATTTTCGACGTGCTGGATGTTGACCTCGAGACCGGCGCGGGCGCCCGCCTTCTGCACCAGTTCGGCCAGATCCATCACCGAAAACTGCTCGGTGAACTGGTTGAGCACGCGGAATTCGCCGGGCTCCGCCGGCGCGCGGCTGGCCAGTTCGACGCAGGCCAGGGTGTCGCGGATATTGAGGAAACCACGGGTCTGATGGCCCGAGCCGTAAACCGTGAGATCGATGCCGCTGGCCGCCTGAACCACGAAGCGGTTGAGCACCGTGCCGAACACGTCGTCGTAGTGGAATGACGTGCGCAGGCCCGGGTCGAGCTTGGTCTGCTCGGTGTCGATGCCGTAAACCACGCCCTGATTGAGATCGGTGGCGCGCAGGCCCCAGACCCGGCAGGCGAAGTATATGTTGTTGGAATCGTGCACCTTGGAGAGGTGGTAGAAGCTGTGCGGTTTCTTCGGATAGAGCACCGTGTCGGACCGCCCGTTGTGGGTGATGTCGAGATAACCTTCCTCGATATCGATATTGGGCGTGCCGTACTCCCCCATCGTCCCCAGCTTGACCAGATGGGCATCCGGGCAGTGGCGCTGTATGGCAAACAGGAGATTGAGGTTTCCGACGACATTGTTCTGCTGGGTGTAGACCGCGGCCGTGCGCCCGCGCATCGAATAGGGCGCCGAAGGCTGTTCGGCATAGTGCACGATCACGTCGGGCTGAACCTCGCGCAGCAAATTATAGACAAAACGGTGGTTGCAGAGATCGCCGATCCTGAGATGGATGGAGTTGTTGCTGACCTCACGCCAGGTCTCGGCCCGGCGGTGCAAGGTCGGCACGTGGGCAAGGGGTTCGATGCCCTCCTCCAACTCCCATTGGCGTTTGGCGAAATTGTCGACGGCCCAGACCTCGTCACCGGCTGCCGAAAAATGCATTGCCGTGGGCCAGCCAAGATATCCGTCGGCGCCCAGGATGATTACGCGCATTGAACTCTCCACCTAAAACTCGAAATTCTTGAATGACGGCCGCCGCCGCCGGGAATACGGGCCTTTGTCTCTCCGATTCGGCCCTTCGTTGCAAGCCCTATTTGTCCGCTGCGTCAAGAAAGGGCAATTCGACGATACCGGCCTCCAACATCAATGCGCCGAGACGGAAGTCATCGGGTCCGTCGGCATCGAAACCGTAGGCCTCCGGGATCTCCACCGCCAGGCTCGGCTCGGCGAAAACCGCGCCTTGCTCAAGTGCCGCGGCGCTGCGGAATACCACGATATTGCCGAACAGATAGTGCGGCGATTTGGTCTGTTTGTTGTAGGCAATCCGCCGTTCCTCGGCATAGACGAAGGAAACCCGCCCATCGGAGACCGCCCGCTGGTTGACGGCATGGTGGTTGTGCGGACAGGGAATGACGGTTTGCGCCGAGGCCGCGGCGGGATCCGCCAGCAAGCCGCCGACGGCGGCGTCGAGGTGCTCCGGCAGCAGGAACGGCGAAGTCGGTTGAACCAGCGCCACGGCCTCGGGCACCGCGCCGTCGCGAGCTTCGGTCCTCAGCAGAAAATCGGCGATGACATCCATGACCGGCGTGACGTCACCGCAAAGCGCCGCCGGTCGGTCGTCCACATCGCCGCCGAGATGGCGGACGCGGGCGGCGATGTCGGCGTCTTCCGTGCTGCAGACAATGCGCCCGATACGCGATGACGCTACCGCCGCCAGGATGCCGTAGTCGATCAGGGGCCGGCCGGCAAAATCGGCAATGTTTTTCTTGGGGATGCTCTTGGACCCTCCGCGCGCCGGCACCAGGGCCCAACATACGCCTTCAAGGACCTTCATTCGCCTTTCTCCTCGAAGTGCGCGATAGCCAGATCGACGACGCGACGCTGGGTTTCACTCCAGGCATCGAAGGTTGAGCCGCCGATGTGCGGCGTCAGCAGCAGGTTGTTGTGGCTTTGGGCGTAATTCACCAGGGGGTGCGCGGCCGCATCGAATTCAGGCTCGTATTCGCCGTCGAGGACGTCCAGGGCCGCCCCCGCCAGCCGGCCGTTTTCCAATGCGTCGAGCAGCGCGGCCTCGTCGACCAGTTCCGCCCGCGCGGTATTGATGAGGACAGCGTGGGGCCGGAAGCGGGCGATCATGCCGGCATCGAGCAGGCCCTTCGTCTCGTCATTGGCCGGAGCGTGGAGGGTCACCACATCCGAAGCCGCGATCAGGTCGCCCAATTCGGTCGTGCGTTCGGGCCCGTTCGGCGCGACTTCGACGTAGGGATCGTAATACCGCACCTTCATACCGAACGCGCCGGCGTATTCCGCCACTTTGCGGCCCAGCCGACCCAACCCGACGATACCGAGATCGAGGCGAGACAGCATCGCCGGCGCGCCCCAGTCGAAGCGGTTCCACGTCCCCTGCTTGACGGCATCGAAAGCCCACGGCTGCCGCCGGGTCAGGGCCAAAAGCAGGCCGAAAGCGTGTTCCGCTGTAGGCGTTATGGTCTCGAGGAAGGCCTGTTCGTCCTTCAGCGAAAAGACGGCAATGCCGCGCTCCGCCGCCGCCGTCATGTCGACGTGCGGCACGCCGGTCGTGTTGGTGATGATGACCTTCAGCTTGCCGCAACGATCCATCTTGGCTGCGTCGAACTCGAATCCCAGCGGCGCGAAGCAAGCGTCGACCCCGGCCAGGATTTCGTCGCTGTCGCTGCGGGGATCTGCCAATTCAACAACGTCGAAATAATCCGTCAGCGCCAACCACGCCTCTTCCCGGTATTCCAGCAGGGAGTAGTAGAGAACGCGGGGCTTGCTCATACCGTCGGCCTCAGTAGGTCATTCTCTTGTCGAGCAAGGCCGGCCCCAGCTCAACCCCGGCCAAAACGTCGACAATGCGTTTGTAGGCGGTGCCGTCGCCGAACGGCGGCGTCAATTCCGCAAGGCTTGTGCGAAAGTCCCCATTGAACGCCTTGTCCAGCGCTGCAGAGATCGCCGTGCGGTCGTAGCCGACATCGATGGTATTGCCGGCCCGCTCCCGGCCGATCTGGCGGTCGCCGATGTTGACGGCGGGGAGGCCGAAGTAGGGCGCCTCGATCAAGCCCGCCGAGGAATTTCCGACCAGCGCCGCCGCCATCTTCTGCAGCCCGACGAAATCCGGCGCCGGAATGTTTTTGTGGACGGTCACCAGGGGCGGGTTCGCCGCTTTCTCGATCTCTCCGATGATACCTTCGAAGCCTTGATCGGAGCAGGGATAAACCAGCAGGGCCCGCACACCCGCGGCCGTCACGGCGGCCATGGTTTCCGCCATCTGCACGCCGCTTTGATCGGCAACGGTGGAATCGGAGTGCTGCAGCACCAGGACGAAAGGTTCCTCCGTCAGGCCGTAGCGTTGGCGCAAGTCGACTTCCGGCGTCACGTCGCCAAGAAAGATCTGGTCGATATGGGTGTCGCCGACGACGTGGATGCGCCACTCCTCCTCCCCCATGCGGCGGATGCGTTCCGCCGACAGTTCGGTGGAGGGAAAGTGAATGTGGGAAAGCTTGGTAATGGCGTGGCGAACCGGCTCGTCCAGGCTGCCGGATACATCGCCGCCCTGAACGTGGGCGATGGGAATGCGGAGGTTGTGGGCGGCGATGCAGGCGGCGAAGACCTCCCCCCGGTCGCCGATGACCAAGAGGATATCGGGTGCGAGATCAGCCAGAACATCGATGGACTTGGTCAGGCAAACGCCGACCGCGCGTCCCCGGTCGGCATTGGTATCGCCCTCCTGGCCCATGTCGATGGCGGCGTCCACGCGAAAGCGGCCCTCGACCTCGTCGACGGTGCGGCCGAAGCGGTCATAGAGATGCTGATCGGTCACGACGACCTTGAGTTCCATGTCGGCATGATCCGCGATCAGGTTCATGGTCGGGGTCATCGCCCCGAACCCCCCGCGCTTGCCGGACCAGACACAAATGCGGCGCGTGGCCAAAGCTCACACCCCCTTGAGCCGCGACGGATCGATCGCCTCGTCGGCGGCGACGGCGGTAACCAGGCGGCGGCCCAGTAGTTCACCTGCCCTGCTCGGCGGCACGCCGCCGCCCGGCCGCTTGGCGGTGAGATCGCGTTCGGTCAGCACATGACCCGCCGGCAGATCCCGCACCGCCACCATGGATTTGACGGCCCAGGCTTCGCCGGCTCTTTCGGAGGCCGACATTTCCTTGCGGCCGTGGCCCAACTGCACCTCGATGCGGCGGATTGCCGTGATCAGATCCGCCAGATCCTCAGGTCCCGCCGAAACCTTCCAGTCCTGGGCGTTGGGCACGTCACGCAGGATGGTGATGTGTTTTTCGATGATCTTGGCGCCGCGCGCGACGGCGGACAGGACCGCCAGATGGTCCGGGGTGTGGTCCGAATACCCCACGGGTCCCGGAAAGACCGCCGCCAAACGATCCATGGCGCGCAGATTGACGTCGCCATCCGGCGTCGGATAGGCCGTGACGCAGTGCAGCAGCGCCGCTTCACGGCAGCCCGCCGCACTCAGCGCGTCCAGGGCCTCGGCCACGTCGGCGTCGCTGTACATTCCCGTCGAGACAACGACGGGTTTGCCTAATCCCGCAAGCTTCTTCAGGAATTCGGGGTTATTGCGTTCGCCCGAGCCCACCTTGATCGCCGGGACGTCCAAGTCCTGCAACCAGGGAATGCGCGTTTCGTCATGCGCCGTCGCCATGAACAAAAGGCCGCGGTCATCGCAGCGCTGCTTAAGCCCGCGGAATTCGTCGAGGCTGAGATTGCGCGGGCGCAACCGGTCACGCCATTCGGCGGCGCTTTCGGCGATCATCGCCTCGACATCGAAGAACTGCGTCTTGAAGACGTCGGCGCCGGCATCGGCCGCCAGGTCGACCAACTGTTCGCCCAGTTCAAGGTCGCCGAAATGGGCAACGCCGGCCTCGGCAATGACCAGGACGGGCGCCGCCCCGCCGATGGTGCGGCCACCGATCTCGAATTCGCTTTCGAAGCTGGCCGGGATGTGCCCCTGCTTCATCTGTTGCGCCGTCCCTTCATAGCCCGTTCATAGCCCTGATCGCAGCCCCTGATCAACCGCGAAGCGCAAGCCGAGCGCTAGCGTTTGCCGTTGCAGCGGTAATAAATCTTCTGATACCCGGCACCCCGCCGCAATGCCGGCACCACATTCATCGCCATGGCCGCGAGCGGCGAAAACGGGCCGAGGTTGATGCCGCTCAAGGCGCCGTAGGGTACTTTGTCCACCCTTTCGAAGGTTTCGCCAAGGTGGCGGTCGATCTCCTCCTCGGCGTCGAATGCGCGCCTGGCGATATTGAAAACCAGTATTCCGCCGGACCGCGTCATATCGACCAGGGAGCGCACACCGTCGAAGGTTTGCGCAGGATCGAAATGCTGGTTGTTGAAAACCTGAACGCAGAGGACGCAATCGCCCTGGATATCAAGCCCGTCGTCACCGATGCGGCCTTCCACGGCTTCGACTCCCGGGTAGTCCTTTTTGCCCTTTTCCAGCCGCTCCGCATCCAGATCCATGCCGATATAGCGCCGGGTGCGGAAGAAGGGGCGGTTTTGCATCCAGCCGCAGCCGACATCCAACCCGACTTCCATCCCATCGCTTCGGGCAAGGTCGCGGTTGATCCAGATGTAAAGAAGCTGTTTTGCCGGTTTGGGGGAGAAACGAAACGCCATATCGCTACCGTCGAGGTGGGGCGCGCGCATCCTATCCGCCGTTTCGGCCGAAGTCCAACCGCGAGTGGCGTTGGCTTGACCTATTAGGACGGGCTAACGATAATGCGCCCGCGCCGCCCCATGCCCGGCCGGGTGGGCGGCAATCCGAGGCGCCGGCCAGAACGTAACGTAGGCCGGTTCTTCAAGTAGAAAGGCAGCCGATGTCCGCAATTTCCGACATTTCGGCGTATTTGGGACGCCAGGGCCGACGCGCCGCTCAAGCGTTCACCAGGCCGGAACTGTTGGCTGCCAAGTTGTCGCCACCGCTGCTGAGCTTTGCCGCCAGAAACGGCCTAGCCGGCTTTGCCGCATGGCTGATCCGCAGTCAAATGTCGGTCGCCAAAACCGGCACGCCGAAAGCCGATGGCGGTGTGACGGCTCTCTACCTCAGCAAAATCGGATTATCTGAAGACGTCATGGCGAGTGTCGGCGATGATCCCCGATATACGTTGATTTCCCTTGCCCGAACCGCGCCCAAGGCCGTGGCCTTCGGATTTCTGCCCCGAACCATGGGGGACAACGATTATCAAACCACGGACCCCGATATTAACGCCGCAAAACTGCGTTTGCGGGATTTCTGGCACGACGTCTGGAAACACGTGAAGGATCGAACCGGGATCGACGTCGTTCTGACCGGCAATTTCAGCTACTTCGCCGAACAGGAGATGGCCGCCGCCGCCGAAGCGCATGGCGTTCGCTTCATCGCCATCCACAAGGAATGCCTGAAGAATCCGGGTCAGGAGATCTTTTACCGCCAGGTCTACGCCACGCGGAAGATCCCGTTCCAGGGCTCGCTCGTTCTCACCTACAACAAGATCGAGCGCGACATCCAGATCGACTCGGGCCGGACGCCCAGCGACCGCCTGGCCATCTGCGGCATGCCGCGGTTGGACTTCATCCACAAATGGCGCCATGCCCACGGTGGCGAAAACCAGGACGCCGACGGCAGACCGACCGTCACCTTCATGTCCTTCAATCCGGTCACGGGCACACCCTTTATCGGCTCGAAGGGAGAGCGCACGTTCGAGGTCCTGGACGACGAACTGGAAAGCATCCGCTGGACCAACCTAGTTTACAACAGTCATCGCGCCATGGTGCAGCTGGCGGAACGAAACCCGGATATCCGCGTCATCGTCAAGACCAAGAACGGCGCCCGCCACCTGAAAGCGCTCAAGCCGGTTTTCGGCGACAATTTTTCGGGGCCGGAGAATTTCGAGATCATCGTCGGCGGCGACCCGTTCCGCATGATCATCGAAAGCGACGTGGTCTGCGCCTTCAATTCCACCACCATTTTCGAAGCCCTGGCCGCCAATGTTCCCGTCGTCATCCCGTATTTCGACGAAGCGGCCGACGAAGCGATGAAGCCCTACGTCATCGACCTCGGGGATGCCACCGACCGGGCGAATTCGATTGAGGAGTTCATCGAAATGACGGCCGCGCGGGCACGGCAACAGACGTCCATGGGGCGCACTAACGAACTGGGCCCCGAACAAACACGCATGCTGGATCACTGGTTGGGCAATCCCGACGGCGCGGCTTCCAAGCGTGTCGCGGATGCGGTGTTCGAACACGTCAAGGCGCATGAAGGGAGGCCTCTGTCGTTCGTTCCGGAAAACACTTCCGCCAGAACTCCGGAAACCTCCCCCCTGCCCCAGGTTGCAGGGGCTGCCGACCGGTAGGTTTCCGAGATGTTGGTAACGCTTCGACGAGAACTCTGGTGGGCTCTTTTTCGTGTGTCGGCCCGCCTCGATTGGCCGGGCTTCGCCGCCCGGTTGCTGAAGGCCGCCATTGAACCGCTGCCCGGTCCGGCGGGTGCGGACGCCAAACGCGTCCTCATGCTGGCCAAGCAAGGATTGGCCGAGGACGGCCGAACAGCGTTCGGCAACGACCCACGGTTTTCGCTTCATGCGCTGGATGCCGTGGAGATCAAGGCCCTCAAAGCACTCGCCTCCAATTTTCTTCCCCGCGAAGTCGACGATTACGCTTATGTCTCGGACGATCCGGCCATCATTGCCGCCAAGGAGCGCTATCGGGAGTTCCTCGGACGCATGTGGCGCGCGTTCCAGGCCCTTCAACCCTTCGATGCCGTTGTGACGGCCAATTTCACGTACTATGCGGAGCGTGAGTTTGCCGCCGCCCTGGAATCACTCGGCACGCCGTTCGTCGTTCTCCATAAGGAAAACCTGAAGAGCCCGGGGCGCATGGAATTCTTTACCGAAGTTTACCGCACCCGGAGAGGACCTTTTTCCGGCCGGCGCATCCTGGTCTACAACGAAATCGAGCGGAGCGTGCAACGGGCAGCGGATATCGCGCCCGACGACCGCATCACCGTCACGGGCATGCCGCGGCTTGACAATATTCACGCTTGGCGGCGGGCAAATGCAGGCCGCGTGCGGGAGGACGGCGTACGTCCCACCGTCCTGTTTTTTTCCTTCATGCCCAAGACCGGGCTGCCGCGAATTGCGCGAAAAGCCGGTTTCGCAGATCCGAGCAAGCGTGAAGTTATCGGGGACGAGCGCGATCACCTTGATTGGGCTGAACTTGCCGCCGGCGTCCACCGTGCCGCCGTCGAATTGGCGCGGGCTGCACCCCACATCGATGTCATCGTGAAGTCGAAACCGACGCCGCTGGAGGTCGCCGGCCTGAAATCGGCGCTCGACGCCTGCGGCGCGCGGCCCGCCAATCTGAAAACCGTTTCGGGCGGCGATCCCCTCAAACTGATCCTGGAGGCCGACGCGGTGTTCGCCTTCAACACGACGGCCGCCTTCGAAGCCATCGCGGCGGGCAAACCCTTGGTCACCGCCGCATTTGCCGAGGCCCTGGAAGCCGACCGCATACCTTACATCGTCGATCTCGGCGAGGCGGCAATCCGCGCCACCTCCCCCAATGATCTCGTCGAGCGTCTTCAAACACTCGCCGAAACCGCCCGGCCCGTGCCGGTAGAGCTTGCCGAACGGGAACTCGACCTTTTGCAAACCTGGACCGGCAACGCAGATGGAAACGCCGCCAAACGTGCTGCAGACGCGCTGTGGGCCGAGGTTTCCGGGTAATCTCATGAAGGCTGTAGGCGGCGCGACTCGATAGGTTCGGGCGAATGCGGCGCTGGAACCGAATGCCGCCCTTGGTGACAGTTCAGGCAAATTCGAATACGGTTGGAAGATCAAACTTTTATGAGGAATTGCTCATATGCTTGACGCCGTTGCCCTCACCAGCCTGGCAAAGGCCGCCGGTTGCGCCGCCAAAATCAGTCAGGCGGATTTGAAAGCTGCCCTTTCGCGATTGCCCGTGACCAAGGACAGCCGTGTCCTGGTGGGGCACAGCACGGCTGACGACGCGGCGGTTGTCAGGCTGACCGACGATCTCGCCCTGGTCGAAACGGTCGATATCTTCCCGCCCATCGTGGACGACCCGTTCGACTTCGGCCGTATCGCCGCCACCAATGCGTTGAGCGATATTTACGCCATGGGCGCCCAGCCGCTGAACGCCCTCAGTTTCGTCGCTTGGCCGGTCGATACGCTTGGCCTGGAACCGTTGGCGAAGGTGTTCGAAGGCGCTTCGGCAATTTGCGCCGAGGCCGGCGTCGCCATTTCCGGCGGCCATTCAATCGTCGACGAGGAACCGAAGTTCGGCCTCTTTGTCACCGGTACGGTCCATCCCGACCGCATCATCAGCAACTCGGGCGCCCGCCCCGGTGATATCCTGGTGCTCACCAAACGGATCGGCACCGGCATCCTCACGACGGCGGTGAAAAGAGGACGGCTGGAACAAGACGGCCTCAACGCGGCGATCGCCGGCATGACGACCTTGAACCGGGATGCCGCCGCCGTCATGGCGGAGGTCGGCGTCCGTGCCGCAACCGACGTCACCGGATTTGGACTGCTCGGCCACCTCGGCAACATGCTCAATGCGTCGAGCGAGGATGCCGGCTCAGCCGTCGGTGCAAGGCTGAGGTACGCCGACGTGCCGCTGCTGGACGGCGTGGAGAAATTTCTTGCCGAAGGCCTTTGCCCGGGCGGCACCAGACGGAACCTCGAACATGCCGCGCCGAATGCCTTATTCGCCGATCACCTCTCGGAGGAAAGGCAATTGTTGCTGGCCGACGCCCAGACCTCCGGCGGGCTTTTGATAGCGGTGGCGGAAGAAAATTTGGAAGCGCTTCTGGCCGGCCTGGCTGAGCGGAACGTGCCTGTACAAGCCGTCATTGGCCGCATCGAACCTGCAGATCAACCGGGCCGTATCGTTGTCGAATAGCAAAACCGCAACAATGTCCGGTTTGAAATTCGGCAAGCTTCCAACTTACTTGGGCTATCAGATCCGTCAGGCCCAATCGGCGGTCTTCCGTGATTTCACGCGCATCACCAAGGAAGTCGGACTCAGCCCTGGCGAGTTTAGCCTCTTGAGCATGGTATCGGCCAATCCCGGCATTACCCAACTGGCCCTGACGGAGGTTTACCGTCTGGACAAATCGACCCTGTCCTACTCCATCAACCGTTTGCGGGAACGCAGCTTGTTGCGGCGCGAACGCGATCAAAATGACGGCCGGTATTACTCGCTCCAGCTCACGGACGAAGGCCGGGCGCTGCTCGACCGGGCGACGGCGGAGGTCGAGGGACAGGAAAAACTGATGGATACGGTCCTTGAACCGGGTGAGCGTGAACAACTCCTCGGCATGCTGCAAAGGCTGAGCCGCGCCTTCGACTAGGCCACCGCTAATCGAATTTGCCGGTCACCGGTTTGCGGCGTTGGGATAGAAAAGCTGCTGTCCCCCGACCCGGAACGCACCGATATGGGCCTGTCCCTCTTTCGACAACAGCCAGTCGACAAACGCCTGTCCGTCTAGGGACTTCACGTGAGGGTGTTTTTGCGGGCTTACCGCGATGACGCCGTATTGATTGAACAGCCGGTCGTCACCCTCGACCAGCAGCGTGAGATCCTGCTTGTTGCCGAACGACACCCAGGTGCCGCGATCCGTCAGGATGTAGGCGGCCAGACCGGCGGCGGTGTTCAACGCAGCGCCCATGCCTGAACCGGTCTCCCGATACCATTTCCCGGAGGCCGCGGCAGGATCCACCCCGGCTGCACGCCAGAGGCCGAGTTCGGCCTTGTGCGTGCCGCTGTCGTCCCCCCGGCTGACGAACGGGGCTCCCTTCGCCGCAATCCGCCTTAACGCCTCGAGCGCGGACCTCAAACCCCTGACGCCTGCCGGGTCCGATTTTGGACCGGCAATGACGAAGTCGTTGTACATAAGATCGAAACGCTCGACGCCGAATCCCGCGGCTACGAAATTCACTTCAGATGGCTTGTGGTGCACCAAAAGAACGTCGGCGTCGCCGTTGCGGGCCAGGCGGATCGCCTGGCCGGTGCCGACTGCGACGACGCGGACCTCGACCCCGCTGGCGGCTTTGAACTTCGGCAGCAAATAGGTGAACAGTCCCGAATTCTCCGTCGACGTCGTCGACGCAACAACGATGAAACGATCCGCCGCCTTGGTATCGTGCCCGACAGTGAGCAGCACGATCAAGAACGCCGCCGCGCCGGCCAGAACGAACGATCCGAAACGCATTCAAACTCCCCGTGATTCTCTTTCCGAGCGGCAAGATAGACGCATATCAGCCATGTGGCGATACGTGTGTACCGGCAATCCGCTTCCGTTGTATTATTCCGTATGTTGGTGGGAACCTTATGAGCGTTGCGACGTCAACGTTGGGCCGCGACGTCAAGGTCATTGGGCTGGTGGGTGTCGCCCATGGCTACAGTCATTTTTTCCAGATGGTCTTGCCACCCATTTTCGTCATCCTGAAAACCGAATTCGACGTCTCTTTCACCGCGCTCGGACTGCTGGCAACGCTGATGTTTACGGCCTCGGGAACGGGACAGATGATCGCCGGCTTTCTGGTCGACCGCCTCGGCGCCAGACGGATCCTCTTGGCCGGGCTGGCGATCTGCAGCCTGGCTACGCTCGCCATGTCTGTAGCGCAGACATATGAGGTCCTGGTCGCCCTGGCCATTGTCGTCGGCATCGGCCTCAGCGTTTTCCACCCGGCCGATCTTTCGATCCTGACGCGCAAGGTGAACCCGACCCGATTGGGCCGGGCCTACGCCGTCCACGCCCTTTGCGGCAATCTCGGTTGGGCCGTTGCGCCGCCGTTCGTGGCCGGACTTGCCGCCCTCTTTGACTGGCGCACCGCCGTTGCCTCCGCCGGTGCCGCCGGCCTGGCCTATGTCGCGTTCATGTTGTTCTGGAGCCGGGATCTGGCCGACGAGCCCGTCCTGGAAACCAAGCGCGCCGATCAGGAAGAGGAGACATTTGCTTCCGATCTCCGCCTTTTGTCGTCGGCCCCTATCGTGCTCTGCTTCTGCTACTTCACGTTTCTCGCCATGGCGATCATCGGCGTGCAGAGCTTCGGCGCCCTCAGCCTGATGAAGCTGCACGGCCTACCGTACGGTGCCGCTACGGCCGCCCTGACCGCCTTTATCATCGCCTCCGCCGCCGGCGTATTTGCGGGCGGCATCATCGCCGACCGGACGCCGCGGCATCACGTCACCGCCATGATCGGCACCACCTTGTCGGGCGTGTTCATGTTCGGCGTCGCCACCGTCAGCGGCTCCATTCTTGCGGTTCAGGCGCTAATGGTGCTTTCCGGCTTCTTCCTGGGGCTGACCACGCCGTCCCGCGACATGATCGTGCGCAAGGTCACGCCCGAGGGCAAAGCGGGCCGCGTTTTCGGTTTCGTCTACGCCGGGCTCGATCTGGGCTCGCTCAGCATGCCCGTGTTCCTGGGCTGGCTCCTGGACCGGGGCGATCCCAAGATCGTCATCCTCGTGGTCGCTGGCATATTGCTGGTGACCGTGCCGACGGTGATGCAGGTACGGCGGCGATCGCCGCAGCCGGCTGAGGAAACCGCCTAACCGCCAGGCTTAGGTTTCGGCGGGAATGGGCGTGGCCGCCGCCTCGATGGGGCTGAGCGGTTTTCCCTTCAGGTTCGTTTTCAGGTGCTTGGTGCCGTAACCGTTGAAGATATGGCCCAAGAGACCGCGATTCAGGTCGGAGGTGCCCAAGAACCAGTCGGCAATGGGGAATGTCAGGTTCATGTTGACCTCCATCATCAGGCGGTCGTTGTGGTGGGCCGTGTGGTGGCGGCGGATCGTATTGACGAACGGGCAGTATCGGACAAAAGCGTTCTCGTCGACGTGGCAGCAGAAGTGCATGAATTCGTAGGTCAGGTACATGCCCGTCGTCGTCGACATCAGCAGCCAGGCCGCATTCGACGTCAGCACGAAGTTGACCACGACGGCGCCGACGGCCGACATCAGGATGAAGACGACTAGCGCATAAGGCGGGAAGAAGGTCACACGCCAATCCTGGTTGTCACGGAAGCGCATCTCCTGGTCGGTGAAAAACTGATGATGGTTGAGCGTATGGCGCTGGTAAATGGCCCGCAGCCCGCGCACGTTCTTCGGCCGGTGCATGATGTGCATGTGCAGGAACCATTCGAAGCCGTTGCAGGCGATGCCGACGACGGGAATGACCAGCCACTCCCACCACTGCACGTTCTGGATGTTGCTGACGTAGACATACATGGCCCCGAGGCCGATGGCGTAAATCACCGCGACGTGGGCGTAGCCGTTGTACCAGCCGGCGATGCGAGAACGGTACTCGCGCCGGAACTCGGCCTGTCTTTCGCTCATCATCCGGATAACCCTCCCTAACGGCTGCCCGAGGTGACCCCCAGCCATCAGCGGGACAGCGCCAATATCATCTGATATATCAACCGTACATCAGATAAATTCGGACTGTCAACAGTTTACAATAACTCTAGTTATGAACAGCCGTCCGGAACGGGAAACGGGGGTTCAGCCTTCTTCCTCCTGCTGGAGGGTAAAAATGGACCCATAGCCGTCCGACCAGTCCGGCGGGACCAGACATGGTCTAGGATCGTGCCGTGCCCACTTCGCCGCCTGCCCCCGGACGGGATCCCTGTTGTACTTCGAGCCCAGCGGATTGAAGGTGTAGGGGAAGGCGTCAGCGGCGGCGTAGACGTTCAAGAGCAGCGGCCGGCCTTGATCGGCGGTATTGGGCCTGGAACCGTGAATAGTCCGGCAATTGTGGATGGTGACGGACCCCGCCGGCCCCGGAAGATAGACCGCGTTGCCGACTTCGGCCTTAGCTTCGTCGGCGGAGCTGAGGCATCCCACCCACTTGCCAGCCTCGTCATATTGGTCATACAGCGGACCATCGTGGCTGCGGGGAATGACGCCGAGCGGGCCCTGATCATCGCCACAGTCGTAGAGGTAGGTGCCGACGGTCAAGGGGCTGTAGTTGGTGTGGGGCCAGAACTGGATATCCTGGTGCCACTTGACCTCCTCGCCGCCCTTGGCCCATTTGAAATTGAGCTTCGAATGGTGAAACTTGATATCGGGACCGACGAGATCCTCTACGGCATCGACGATGACGGATTGTGAGGCGTATTCCCAATAGACCGGGTTGTGGTCGTTGGGGCTGGAAAGACGGCGGAGCCTCGGGCTTTCGGCCGAGTGGCCTTCCTCGAGATCCCAGACGGCGTCCGATCCGGAAATACCGCGGCTTTCCTCAATGGCATCGTCCGTTGCCGCGCGCAAGCGCCGGAGCCAGTCCTCCGTGACGAGGCTTTCCAGCACCAGATAGCCCTGATCGAAATACTGTTCGCGCTGCCTTTGGCTCAGCACCTTGGGCGCACGCTTGAGAACCTCTTCCGGCGTCATCACTCCCCCCGGTTCGTCAGATTAACCGAAGCCCAGCACCTTGGCCGGCAGCCAAAGCACGAGCTGTGGAAAATAGGCAACGAAGCCCAAACAGACAAGCTGCAGCGCGATGAACGGAATGACGCCCCGGAACATGTGCGGCAACGTGATTTCCGGCGGGCTGATGCCGCGCAGATAGAAGATCGCCGGCGCCATGGGCGGCGTCAGGTAGCTGGTCTGGATCACCACCAGGAACATCACACAGAACCAGACGGGATCGTAGCCCATCGATTTCACCATGGGCAGGAAGACCGGGATGAAAATCAGCAGGACGGAAATCCAGTCGAGTACGAACCCCGCCAGGAAACAGATGAAGAGGAACACCGCGATGGTTACCCAGGGCGCCATCTGGGCGCCGGCGATGATCTCCTCCGCCAGCACGACCCCGCCCGAAGCCACGAAGACGCCCGCGAACATGTTGCCGCCCAAGAGGATCAAAATGATCATGCAGGTGACTTTGAGGGTCTTGAGCAGCGCCTCGTTGAGGACGGGCAGCGTGAACTGGCGGTAGAGGATCGACAGGATGACCGAGCCCAGCGCACCGAGGGCGGCTGCCTCCGTGGGCGCCGCGAGACCGAACATGATGGTGCCCAGGACGGCGCCGATCATCGCCACGGGCGGTGCCAGGGCGAACAAGGTGATGCGGATCTTTTCGGCCAGGGCGGGTTCGTCGTCCGTGCGCGGCAGCCGCGGTCCGGCGGTGGGATCGGTGATGCAGCGGAAAAGGATGTAGGCGAGGTAAAAACCGGCCATCAACAGGCCGGGGAACACCATTCCGACGAACAGATCGCCCACGGAAACGTCGGCCACCGGTCCGAGGACGACGACGACGACGCTGGGCGGAATGATGGTGCCGAGCGAGCCGCCGGCGCAGATCGTGCCCGAGATCAGCCCCTTGTCGTAGGAATATTTCATCATGACGGGAATGGCGAGCAATCCCACCACGGTCTCCGTTGCGCCGATCACGCCGGTGGAAGCGGCGAAGATCACGCACATGATAATGGTGCCGATGGCCAGTCCGCCGGGCAGGCGCCGGGTCCAGAGATGGACGGCCTCGAACAGTCTTTCGGCGATGCCGGAGCGTTCCAGCATCGAACCCATGAAAATGAACAGCGGCACCGCCGCCAGAACGAAGTTGGAGGCGACGGCGTCCGTCTTCTGGACGAACTGGAAGATGACGGCGGTATCGAATGTGAAGTAGCCGAAGACCAGGGCAACGCCCATCATGGAAAACGCCACCGGAAACCCGAGGAACAGCGCCACCAGCAGGGCGGGAAACATCATCAGGGCGAGATAATCATCCATCCGACGGCTCCCACTCGGTGGTTTGGCCGCTGAGGAAGCGGACGCACTTTATGAGCTCCGCGACGCCCTGCAGGGAAAGCAGGAAAAATCCCAAAAAGAACATGAAATGGAAGGGCCAGATGATTGGGTTCCAAGCCGATTGGCCGGAATGCTCGTTGTTGACGTAGGCCTCAAGCCAATACTCCCAGAGCCCGTAGGTCACCCAGAACACCACCGGCATGAACAGCAGGAGGTAACCCGCGGTATCGATGATCGCTTTTGTCCGGGGCGAGAAAAGGCCGTAGAGCACGTCGATGCGGATGTGCGCCTTTTCACGCAACGCATAGGCCGCCCCCACCAGAGCATGCGTGCCCATGGCCATATAGCCGAGCTCGAAGGCCCAGATCGTCGGCGCGTTCAGGACATAGCGGGAGAAGACCTCGTAGCAGCTTGCCAGGATCAGCGGAAAGACCACCCAGGCGATGATGCGGCCCGAGGCGCCGGACAGGCTTTCGATAAGGCGCAGGATTGTCAGCATTGTGGTTCCGTCAAATCCCTATTCCGCGTTGCCCCCGCAGAAGAGATAAAAGACGCGGGGAGCGGTTTCCCGCTCCCCGCAAGTGGTCGGGGTGGCAAGCAAGTGGCTTTGCCTAGTCGGAGACGACGTTGCGATAGTGCGCCGCATCCTTCCACAGGGATTCGAATTCAAGCTGGCTCTTGAGGACCTTGGCGAACCAGGCATTGTCCTTGGCCTGCTCGTGCGCCCAGGCAACACCCAACGCTTTGGCCTTCTTCTGCACGGCGGGATCGAGGACGATCACCTCGTTGCCCTGCTTGCGGTAGAAGTCCAGCGCCTTGGCATCTTCATGGCCGATGCGTGTCCAGCTTTCGAAGGTAATTTCCTTGGCGGCAAGCGCCACGAGCTTCTGATCGCGCTCGGACAGCGTGCCCCAGGCCTTCTTGTTGATAACCAGTTCGAACGGCGCCGTCGGCTGATGGATGCCCGGAATGATCACGTACTTGGCGATCTTGTGGAAACCGGTGGACTGGTTCTCATAGAGCGTACCCCACTCGGTGGCATCGATGGCGCCGCGTTCCATGGAGGTGTAGACCTCGCCGCCCGGCATGGTGACGGGTGCCGCGCCCAGGCCTTTGGAAATGGCCAGCCAGGCTCCGGCGGTGCGGAACTTCAGGCCTTTGAGGTCCGCCAGGGTGCGAACGGGTTTGCGCGAATGCAGGAAGGCTTCCGCCGTGCGGGTGAAGCAGGGGAACGATACGACGTTGAATTTTTCGTCGTTGAACTGCTGCCACAGTTCCAGACCGCCGCCTTCGTAGATCCAGTGCAGCATGCGTTCGGAATCCATTGAACCCGCGTAGCCGCCGAACAGGACCGTGGTCTTGTCCTTGCCCCAGTCGTAGCCCATCCAGGTATGGCCGATCTCGGCCACGCCCTTGGCGACGGCGCTGCGCACCTCAAGGCCCTTGGACAATTGCCCGGACGGGAAGACCTGAATCTTGAGGCGTCCTTCGGTAAGGAATTCCACTCTTTCGGCGAAGGCTTTGGCGCCGATGACCATCAGGGGGCCACCGCCCCAGCTTGCCGCCATCTTCCATTTCGCCGCCTGAGCGGCGCCCGGCAGGGAAATCGCGGCCGCGATCGCGGCGGCGGTTCCAATCGTTGTAAATGACTTCAGGAATCTCATGGGGGGTCTCCCTGTTCAATAATTTTATCTTCGCCCCTGACTCTTTACGCATGGCCCCGGATTCCTCCCCGGAACCCGATCTCCGACCGCCGCATTCGGGACGGTATGCGGCGGGAAATTTTCTGCGCTCGACCTCGGATTAAGTTTCCTCCAGTGCCGCGACCGCCTTGTCGATCTCGTCGGCGCTCAATTGCCAATCGTTGTCCAGGTTGGCGACCACAAGGGCCATAAAGCCCTCACAGAGCCGCAGCGCCCTGTCGTCATCGCCGAGGTGATCCGCCAGCAACGCCAAGGCCAGTTGCGCCGGCTCGTTTCCCTGGTATGTCCATTCGAAGCCGCTGTCGGTGAAACGTTTCAGGTCGTAGCGTTCATCCAAGGGTCGCCCGTCTACCGTGACGGCGATGCCGTCGATCGTGCGTCTCCCCTGGTAGACCTTCATCCCCGAAACTCCCTAAGCAACCTCTCGCTAACTGATATATCTCAAATATATTAATGTTATTGATCTGATATGTAAAGAAATAGCCCTACGCGGCTACCGCCTCCTTGGCCATGCGACGGCAGCGTTTCATCCACCGTTTGCAGCGGTCGTCGATACCCGCCAGCACTTCCGCTCCGGTTACGGACGTCATGATTTCCGGGTGCAGTGGATTGACGATGGCCGAGGTGAGCCCTGCGCCGATCAACATCGCCATGAACGCGCCGTTAAGTTCCACGCGATTGGGCAGGCCGAAACTGACGTTGGAAGCGCCGCAGGTCGTATTGAGCTTCAACTCCTCCCGCACGCGCCGGACCAGCGCAATGACCGCCCGGCCGGAATTGCCGACCGCGCCCACCGGCATCACCAGCGGGTCGACGACGACATCTTCCTGCGGGATACCGTGATCAAGCGCACGCTCAAGAATTTTCCGGGCCACTGCGAAACGTTTTTCGACGTCCTCAGAAATACCCTCCTCGTCGTTGCAGATGGCGACGACGGCGGCGCCATGCTTCTTGACCAATGGCAGCACGGCCTCCAGGCTTTCTTCCTCGCCGGTCACTGAATTGACCAGCGCCTTGCCGTTGCACTCCGCCAGTCCGGCCTCCAGCGCAGCCGGCATGGAGGAATCCAAACATAAAGGCACCTCGCTCAGCGATTGGACCAGCGCGACCATGTCCTTCAACATCTTGGGCTCGTCCGCCATGGGCACCCCGGCGTTGACGTCCAGAACATGCGCGCCAGCCTCGACCTGGGCCAGTGCGTCGGCTTCGACCATGCCGTAGTCACCCGCCGCGATCTGTTCGGCGAGCTTTTTCCGTCCCGTCGGATTGATGCGTTCTCCGATCACCACGAAGGGCCGCTCAAAGCCGATGACGACTTCCTTGGTCGCGGAACTGAGTACGGTTTCGGTCATGCCGGAATGTCCTTTCTCTCTTGCCTGCCCAACGCCTCGAAGCGCGCGGCCGCCACCTGATCGATGACGCGGTTCTTCAGGACGCCGGATTCTGAAATGATTTCGGTAACGAACTCCTCCTGCCGGTAGGCCATGACGTGCACGCCGGCGACGCCAGGGATTTCCCGGATTTGCTGGATGAGTTCGATGCAGATTTTCTTGCCTTCGGCCTTCTGGTCGTCCGCCCCCTTGAGACGGTCGATGACGGCATCCGGAATGTGAACGCCGGGTACGTTGTTGCGGATCCAGTTGGCGGTGCGGGCCGAGGCCATGGGACCGACGCCGACCAGGATGAAACACTTCCGGTCGAGGCCCATATCGCGCACCACCGTCATGTAGCGCTGCAGCATGGGGATGTCATAGCAGTACTGGGTCTGAACGAACTGGGCGCCCGCCTCGATCTTCTTCGCGAGACGTAGAGGCCGCCAATCGTAGGGCGGGGCGAAAGGATTGGCGGCAGCGCCCAGAAAGACGTTTGGCGGTGACGTTATTTTGCGTCCCGAGTTGAACACGCCCTCGTCCCGCATGGTGCGGACGATTTGCAACAGCGACGTCGAATCGAGATCGAAAACCGGTTTGGCTTCCGGCTGGTCGCCGGTTTGCACGCCATCGCCGGTGAGGCAGAGGATGTTATGAACGCCCATGGCCGCGGCGCCCAATACGTCGCCCTGAATGGCGATGCGGTTGCGGTCGCGGCAGGAGATCTGCAGCACCGGCGAGTACCCGGCCCGCGTCAACAACGCGCAGATGCCGATGCTCGACATGTGGCAGTTGGCGCCGGACGCATCCGTGGCATTGATGGCATCGCAGACGCTCGATAGCACCAGGGCCTGGCGGAAGGTATCTTCCGGGTTCGCCGAATCCGGCGGATTCAGCTCGCTGGTCACGGCGAAGCGGCCGGAGCGCAACACCCGCTCCAGCCGGCCACCCGAAGAGGAACCCGGCAGGATGGGGTAGTGGTGGAAGCTGCCAAGCTGCTCGGGACTCATGGCGAGCTCCCCTCGCTTGCCGAAGCCGCATTACGGCGGGCGACGTTTTCCTCCGCCAATCGAAGCCAGGCGGAGCTGCCTTCAATGTGGTATTCGCGCGGCGGCAGGGGGCGGAGAAACCTATCGGTCCCCTGCATCGCCTTGGCCCCAGCCCAGGCCTCGACCCAAACGCAGCACATTTCCGGTTTCACCTCACAATTCCCGTTGGCGCGCACCCCGCCGCATGGGCCGTTGCGCAAACTCTTGGGGCAATTGGTCGGGCAGGTCATGCCGGTGACCGAGAGGACGCAGCGGCCGCACATCCGGCAATCGAACAGAAATCCCTTGGCCCAGGCCTCGGTGGCGGCGAATGGTGTTTCCAGCCGCTTCACGCCGATCCGGCACCACAGCGGATCGAGGGCATGAAAGGGTACGGCACAGGCCCGGTACAGCCAGGACAGCAAGCCTGCGTTACGGGTCGACCAACGGCGGACGGCATACATGGCGCAAGGTCCGTCTAGGCCTGGCGTTCAGCCAGAAACGAGGCGAAGCCGTCCACGCCGGTGTATCGCACCTCGAAGTCCAGTTCGACGCTGGCCGCCGCCCGCTCCGCCCGGGCGAGAAGGTCCCCATCGTCGCTTTGCGCCAGGTAGATCAGCTTTTTGTAGTGGGCGAAATATGTGTCGCGCAGTTTGGGGTACCGGTCGAGGCCCAATCCCTGAAAGACCAACTTTTCGAAATGACGAGCCAGAAAATCGGTAACGAAGAAGCAGCCGGGCTCCTCCGCGATGATGTCCCGGAAACCTTCCCGCCCGGCAAACACCTCATAGCAGTGCGCGCCGCCGATACCGTCGATGCCCTCTTCCGTCAGCATCTTCTCCATCCGCCCGCCGGTACCGCAATCGCTGTAGAGCACGATGATGTGGTCGAACTTGTCACGACCCGCCTGGATCTTGGACCGCACGCCCTCAGGCAACGCCTCGGGCTCGTTGTGCAGCTTGGCCGGAAGGCATTCGACTTTCATGTGATCCCAACCGTTGTCCCGGACGACGCCGACGATCTCGCGCGCCACGGCGCCGCAGCAGATCACGAGCGTCTTTGGCTTGTCCGGCATGGTCATTGAAATTCCATTCTATTATATATGAAATTCAATTTTATTTACAAAACAACACAAATTCAAGCCGCCGTCCTTCGACTTCCGGCATTGGTTGCGCTTAGTGGTAGCGGTGGTTCACGCCTGTTTCGAACATGGCGACGATGTTCTCCGGCGGAACTTCGGCTTGGATGTTGTGAACGCTGTTGAGGATGTAGCCGCCGCCCTTGCCGAGAATGCCGATCACCCGCTTGGTCTCCTCCGCGACCTCCTGGGGCGTGCCGAAGGGCAGGATTTCCTGGGTATTGATGCCGCCCCAGAATGAAATCTTGTCGCCGAACTCCGACTTCAGCCGTTCCGGCTCCATATTCTTGGCGGTCACCTGAACCGGGTTGAGGGCATCGACGCCGACATCGATCAGGTGCGGGATGAAGTGGTAGGCCGAACCACAGCAATGGAAGCAGACCTTGGCCCGGCCGTTGGTTAGGTCCTTGACGGTCCGCACCATGCGGCGATGGCGCGGTTTGAGATAATCCTTGTAGATCGTGCCGGGATCGAACATGCAGCTGTCCTGGGTGCCCAGATCCTCGCCGAAGTAGACGATGTCGACGTTCTCCGGCCCCGCCGCTTCGATCATCACCTGCGCCGTGTCGCACCAGAAATCGCAGAGCTTGTCCATCAGCCGCTGCAGCGCTTCGGGGCTTTTATAGAGATCCTTGAGGTAGGCCTCGAACCCCCGCATGGCGTAGCCGCGGTGAATGACGCCGCCGGGCAGGTAGAGGCAGACGGCGTGCTCACCCTTCGCCTTGATTTCCTGCACACGCTCCCTGACGCCGGCGGCGAAGCCCGGATTGGCGCCGTCGGGCCAGTCGAATTCCTCGACGCGTTCCATCGTCAGCTTGCCACCGTGGAACGGGCCGTCCTTGTGCAGGAAATGCTGATCGACGTCCTTGTCGGTGCGCTGCCAGAGCACGCTGAACATGTCGATGTAGTTGTTGTCGTCGATCCAGTGATCGGGTCCGTCCTTGTAGGCGCCGGGCTGCACGTTGCGGGTATCGACCCCGAACTTCTCCAGGATTTCTTCCGCCGGATGGGCAGCCGAATGGATAATCGACATGACGTCTGTCGGCGTCGTGACATGCATGTGCTTCTTGAGCCGTTCGTACCCGGCCAATGTGATTGACGTGAATTCGGCCCCGCCGAAGTCGATCGGCACGCGGTCGGGCTCCTCGTGATTGAGCGCCGCCAGAATTCTCTCCCGATGCGTCCAAGACATGGTGTTCTCCTAAATTCCGCTCAGGCGGCGACGAAATCGCGGGCCCGGTCCACTGCCGTCGGTGCATCCATACCGTAGGCGTCGGCGCCGATCCGGGCGGCGAAGTCCTCGTTGACCGGCGGGCCGCCGACCATCACCTTGACGTTCAGATTGCGGCTCTTGTTGGCGTCCTGCAGCACGCCCACCGCCTTTTCCATTTCGGGCATGGAGGTCGTAAGCAGTCCCGACATGGCGATGATGTCGGCGTCGTTCTCCTGCGCGGTGGCGATGAACTGTTCGGCGTCGACGTCGGTGCCGAGATCGATGACGCGAAACCCGGCGCCCTCCAGCAACATGCCGACGAGGTTCTTGCCGATGTCGTGAAGATCGCCCTTGACGGTGCCCAGGACCACTGTGCCGATGGGTTTCACCCCGGTTTCCGTCAGCAGGGGCCGGAGGATATCCAAACCCGCCTGAACAGCCTCGGCTGCCATCAGCATTTCGGGTACGAACAGGGTTCCGGCGCTGAACCTCTCGCCGATGACGTCGAGCGCCGAGACCAACCCGTCCTGAAGAATGGTTGCGACATCGGTGCCGGCGTCGATCTCGGCCTGCACCAACTCGGCGACCTCTTCCTCCTCGTAATCCATGACTGCATCGAAGATCTCGGCAACCGTCATCGCACAAATCCTCTTAACGGAAGGTCGGATTCAACTAATATATTAGTGATATGTTAGAAAAAGGGAGCGGCGTTGTCAACGCTCGACGGCGCCGACTGGCAATGGGTGCCCTTGGTTGGCGCACACAGACAGGGAGAACGGTAAATTCGGCTTAGGAGTCTATGGACGCCCGGGTGACCTCGAGAATGTAGTCCATCAGGCGTTCATTCGCCGCCACGGACTCATCAACATCGCCGCCGGCAATGGCGAGGGCAACATCCGCGTGCCGCCGCGCGACGAGGTCGAGGTCGGCGCTTTGCATGTTGTGAACGAACCAGAAGCGCCGCGACAGACCGGCCATCAGGCCAATGGCTTTGGCGGCAAATTCGTTGCGGCAGGATTCGGCAACAAGATGATTGAACTGATCGTCGTAGCGGATGAACGCCATGTCGTCACCCCGGTCGGCACACGCCAGCATGCCCTCGGCGATCTCGCGGAAGGTTTCGCGTTCCTCCCCGCTGGCCCGCTTGGCGGCCGCCGTCACCATGACCTCCTCGATCTTGCGCCGAACCTCCAGCAGGCGAAGCTGCGAATGGACGTTGATTTCCGAGACCAGAATGCCGCGGCGGGGAAGAATGACGACCAAACCCTCCCGCGCCAGACGATGCAGGGCCTCGCGGATCGGAGTTCGGCCGATGCCCAACTGGGCGGCCAGCGCCGATTCCGATAGCACCGCGCCAGGCTTCAATTGAACGGTGACGATCAGCTCCTCCAACTGAGTGTAGGCCTGATCCGTCAAACTGCCGTTCGACGCTTCATCGATTTTGAGTTCAGTGTTCGACATTGCTGGTTCCGGTGGCTTCAAATGCGACTGAAATTAAGGAACTCTTTCATATCTGTTTTCGTTGCTCGACCATAGAGGCAAATTCCTCGTAAACCGCCTCATCGACGCCATAGGTGTGATCGTCGTCGGGGAAGGCACCTTGCTTCACTTCCTCGACATATTGCCGGATGCCGTCGACGGCGACCTCGGTAAGCCGGCCGAAGCGTTTGGTGAACTTCGGTTTGAAATCGGTGAACACGCCCAGAAGGTCGTAGCACAGCAGAATCTGCCCGTCGGTGCCGACGCCGGCGCCGATGCCGATAGTGGGGATTTCCAACTGTTGCGAAATGAGCGCGGCGATCTTGCCCGGCACCGCCTCGAACTCCAGCATGAAGCATCCGGCGTCCTGAATGGCCAGGGCATCCTCGAGGATCTTCATGGCGCCCTGGGCGTCGCGGCCCTGAATGCGAAAGCCGCCGAACATGGCGACCGTATGGGGCGTCAGGCCGATGTGCGAGGCAGTCGGTATGCCGGCGTCGACCAGCGCCGCCAGGATGTGGGCCTGGCTTTTGCCGCCTTGCGGTTTGACGGCGTCGCAGCCGGCGTCCTGCATGAATCGTGTTGCATTTTTCAGGGCGACTTCGGGGGTGTAGTAACTCTGGTACGGCATGCAGCCAAGCACGAAGGTATTAGGCGCACCCCGGCGCACCGCCTGGCTGTGCAGGACCATCATGTCCATGGTGGCGGGAATGGTGTTGGGGTGGCCATGCGCAATCATCGCCAGGCTGTCGCCCACTACGGCAACATCGACGCCCGCCATCTCCGCCCACTGTGCGGAGGTGTAGTCGGGCACCGACATGTAAACCATTTTTTCGCCGGAAGATTTCGATGCGCGAATTTCCGTTATGGTACGCTTCTTCCGAACCGTTTCGCTGTCCGTCGACGCCACAGTTGCCCCCGCCTGATATACAAAAGATATATAAACGATATGCTAGCGGTATGACGCTGATTTAGTCAATATGGGTGGTTTTGCGGCGACGTCAAACAGGCTCTCTTGCCAGTTGTCTGGTCATTTTTGCGGGGAAAGGGATTAGATTTCTCCCCATACCTCGGTGGCCATTTCTACGACTAGTTCGAGTTTCCGCCATTGGTCGTCCTCGGAGAGGATGTTGCCCTCCTCCGTGGAGGCAAAGCCGCATTGCGGGCTGAGGCAGAACTGATCCACGTCGGCGAAGGTGCCGGCTTCCTCGATGCGCTTACGCAATTTGTACTTGGATTCCAGCTCGCCGCTCTTGGAGGTGATGAGGCCCAACACCACCCGCTTGTCACCTTTGGGAAGAAACCGCAACGGTTCGAATCCGCCCGCGCGGTCGCTGTCGTATTCGAGGAAGTAACCGTCATAGGCCGTCTCGCCCAGAAGGATTTCGGCGACGGGTTCGTAGCCGCCCTCCGAGATCCAGCTTGAGCGGAAATTGCCGCGGCAGACATGAGTGGTCACCGTCATGTCGTCGGGCTTGTCGGCCAGGGCCCGGTTGATCATGCCGGCGTAGATTTCGGGCAGCGGATCGGGATCGTCGCCGCGTTCGCGCGCCGCTTCGCGCTCCGCCTCCGAGCACAGGTAGGCCCAGACGGTGTCGTCGAACTGGAGATAGCGGCAGCCCGCGTCGTAAAAAGCATGCACCGCCTTGCGGTAAGCTTCTGCCGTATCGTGATAAAATTCGTCGAGATCGGGATAGATCTCCTGGCTGATCGAGCCGCGGCCACCCCGGAAGTGCAGGACCGACGGCGCCGGGATGGTCATCTTCGGCGTTACCGACGCCACTTCTTTCAAAAACCGGAAGTGCTCGATCATGGGGTGGCCGTTGAATCCCACTTTGCCGTTGACGGCGATACTGACCGGTTTGGTTTCAATGCCCGCAAATTGGATCGTCTTTTCGCCGTAGATGCGGTCCACGCCGCCCAGACCCGCCAGGAAATCGAAGTGCCACCACGAGCGTCGGTATTCACCATCGGTCACGGCGCGCAAGCCTACGGCCTCCTGCTTGGCCACCACCTCGCGGATGCAATCGTCCTCGACCTGCTTTAGCCCGGCGTCGTCGATGGCGCCGTCGGCATGGGCGGCGCGGGCTTCCTTGATGGCCTGAGGCCGCAAAAGGCTGCCGACTTCGTCGGCCCGAAATGGTGCGCGGCTTGTCATGTTTTCCCTGCTCAATCTTTTTGGATCCAAAATCTTATTGATTTGCAGCTTCAACTAAGAATTAGTATCAATTTTGGATCCATTTTGTAAACATAGCAGTTTCGCGCTGCGCTGTGGTAGGCTCGGCGCGGCAAATTCCCCATGATTGGAAATCCTCAATGAGCCAAACAACCCAGCGCGTCCTCACCACGCTTCGTGGCATGATTGTCAGAGGCGAACTGGAACCTGGCGAACGGTTGGCCGAGATATCCATGTCGGAGCAATTGGGGGTGTCCCGCATGCCCATCCGAATGGCGCTGCCCATGCTCGAGCAGGAAGGTCTTCTCGAGAAAGCGGGCAAGCGCGGCTACAAGGTCCGCGAAATCGGCGCTGATGAAATTACCGGTGCGATCGAGGTCAGGGGATGCTTGGAGGGGCTCGCCGCGCGGCTCATTGCGGAGCAGGGACTCGACGAAGTGAGTCGCTCGGCTTTGGCGGATTGCCTGGCCGAGGGTGACGAAATATTCGCGAACGGCCGCCTCGATGATGGCGATGTCGCCCGCTATCACGAGATGAACAAGAAATTCCACCAGATCATTGTCGATGGCTGTGGCAACGCGGCCGTCCGCGTAGCCTTGGCCTGCAACGACAATCTGCCGTTCGCTTCGGCCAACTCAATCGCCGTCGACCGCGACCACCTGCCCCAGGAATTTCAACGGCTCCACCTCGCCCACATGCAACACCACATCATTTTCGAGGCGCTGGATGCCGGCCAGGGCAGCCGGGCGGATGCGGCCATGCGCGAACATGCCAACGCCGCCATGAAATACGTGGACCTGTTCAGCGGAATCAAAACCGCGCCAGCCAACTTCAGAGTTATCGTCGGCGGCGCGGAATGAGTCGTGGCTGAGATCTAATAGACTTACATCGCGGCAAGCGGGGCGGGCGGACCCTGAGGCCCGCCCAACCGCAACGCTTCAATTCCGGAGTCCGTTAGTCCGTTAGGGCTGAAAACGCTAGACCGAGCTTTTGAGCGCCGTGCCGGCCTTGAAGCCGACCGTCTTCGAGGCCTTGATCCGGATCTGCTCGCCAGTTTGCGGATTGCGTCCCTTGCGGGCCGAGCGCTTGCGGACATCGAACGTTCCGAAGCCGATCAGCTGCACGCGCTTGTTCTTCTTCAGCGATGCCGTAAGGGTGCCGAGAACGTCGTCGAGGGTCTCTTTCGCCGCCTTGTTGGTGCAACCGGTATTGGCTTTGATGATTCCGATCAGATGTTCTTTGTCGGTGCTGCCTGCCGGCGTCGCTTTATAGCGCTTGGCGGGGACGGGCGCGGCTTTCTTTTTCGCGGGCGCCTTCTTCTTTTTGGCGGCGGTTTTCTTTGCGGCTTTAGCCATCTTCGAGACTCCTCGTTGGGTCAACTATTGAGCGATAAGGGAACCCTAATGCCCCTTGACCCGTATTACCACGCGTATTTCGCCTTTATCGCCGTGGCCGGCAACTTTTTACATCCGCGCGGCCACCCGCAACGGCTGGAGCGATTCGTCCGCAGGCCGCCAAACCTTGATCGAAAAATTCTTCAGTCGCGGTCGGGAACCTCGGCGCCGGCGAACAGGATTCCGTTCAGCGTCTCGTTGGCCTGACGGTGAAAGGCGAGGGCGTCCGGATGGAGATTTGACTGGGGTCGGGGCACGGGATCGAAGTGGCCGTACGTGTCCTTCCCCCGAACCAGCATGGAAACAGTGCGGCCGCCGATCTGGCGGCAATGGGTCGGGATGTAGCGAACGACGAAACCGTAACGCGGAATGTCCGATTGGTTGGCTTCCGAGCCGTGCACGATGAGCACATGGTGCAGCGACATTTCGCCGGGCTGCAGTTCGATATCGACGGCATCGTCCTCGGCAACGTCAACCTGGACGACCTGGCCGCGACTAAGCAGGTTGTCGTCGGCAAAGGTGTCCGCATGATCGATCTGGCCGTTCGCATGGCTGCCCGGTACCACCCGCATGCAGCCGTTTTCCCGGCTGCTCGGCGTTAGCGCTATCCAGGCGGTGACGATGTCGGCAGGCTCCAGGCCCCAGTAGGTCAGGTCCTGGTGCCATGTCACGATGTTCCCGTCGCCAGGCTCCTTGTTGAAGAAAGCGGCATTCCAGCAAAGGATGTCGGGACCGAGAACCTTCTCCACCTGATCCAGAATTTCCGGCCGCTGCACTAGGTCGTAAAGGTCGGGAAAGAGAAAGTGGGCGTTCGTGCCGAGGTAGTTTTCACCATCCTCGGCCTGCCGGCTCTTGATCTCCGACACCAGGTCCGCGAACTTCTTCGCTTCGTTTTCGGACAACACCCGCAAGGGGCTGAGATAGCCTTGTGCCTCATAATCGCCACGCGTCATCCGCATCCCCCACCTTTTGCCTGGAATCCATTAAATTTCACTGGCGAGACTTCGTTTTTGCATACGTCAAAGCCGTTTTGGACTACAATAAATCCGGGATAAGCCCCTGATCGCCGATCCGCCGTCATACAAATCTTATATACAAAATCTATTTTTACAAACGAAAGTTTGGAAATATGCCAAAGGGCCCGACAAAACCTAAGAGTAAGTCTCAAGCAAAATCCGCGGGCGGACGGCGTTATCAGGCGCCGGCGCTGGAAAAAGGACTGGATATCCTGGAGCTGCTCTCGCGCGAGACGGACGGACTCAGCCAAAAGGAGATATCAGCCAAGCTGGGCCGCAGCGTTAACGAGATCTTCCGCATGCTGATCTGTCTGGAGGAGCGGGAATACATCTCCCGCGCCGGTTCCAACGACACGTTCAAGCTGTCGCTGAAGCTGTTCGAGCTGGGTTTGCGCAATCCGCCCACCAAGCGCCTCGTGAGCGCGGCGGCGCCCGCCCTGCTCAGTCTGTCGAAATCCGTTCGGCAGTCCTGCCATGTGGCGATCCATTCCGGCGGCAACGTCCTGGTGGTGGCCCAGCAGAATTCACCGGAAGAACTGTTCTTCACCGTCAGCCTGGGCGCCATGGTGCCGATCCAGAAGGCGGTGTCCGGCATTGTCCTGCTGTCTTACCAAGTGCCGGAAGAACGGGAACATTGGCTGTCGGAAGCCAATCCCAGCAAGTCGGAGTTGGCCTATTTGAAGAAATCCTATCCATCGGTTCTGAAGAACGGCTATTTCCAGCAAGCCAGCAAGACGACGCGGGGCGTCACGGAACTTGCTTGTCCCATCTTCGACCACACCGGCAACGCCGTCGCGACGGTCAGCGTGCCCATCGTGCAGTCCGTAACGGCGAAATCGGTCGTCAGCAAATATGTCCCCGAGGTGAAGGAAACCGCCTTCAAGATTTCACGCCAGATCGGTTGGCACGGCGACATCGCCGCGCCTTAGAGGCGTCCTTAACCGCCGTAGACCAGACTGGGTAGCCACAACGCCAGTTGCGGGTAGGCCATGACGATGCCGATGCCGATGATCTGCAGCGCCATGAAGGGCCAGAGCGAGGCATAGATGTCCTGCAAGCTGATGTCGGGCGGCGCCACCCCCTTGAGGTAGAAGGCCGCGGGCCCGAACGGCGGCGATAGATACGAGATCTGCATGTTCATGCAGAACAGGATACCGAACCAGATCGGGCTGTAGCCCAGGCTGATGATGATCGGTACGAAAATGGGCATCGTCAGCAGCATGATGCCGATCCAGTCGATGAAGAACCCGAGTACGATGAGGATCGCCATCATGATCAGCACGATGACGATCGGGCCGAACGGCAGCCCGGAGATCAGGCCTTTGACGAATTCGATGCCGCCCATCAGATTGTAGACACCGATCAGGGCGTTGGCCCCGAAGGTGAGCCAGAGGATGACACCGCAGGTCATCATGGTCTGGTGCAAGGCGCCGCGCATCATCTCCCAGCTCAGCTCCTTGCGAATCCAGGCCGACAGAATGACACCCACCACACCCATGCCGGCGGCTTCGCTGACCGAAGCGATCCCGCCGTAAATGCTCCCGAGAACCATGCCCGCCACGGCCAGCGGCAAGGCCACGTCGCGGACCAGCAAAAGCTTCTCGCGGAGCGGCATATCACGCTCATCGGCCGGTGCGGGCGGCCCCAGTTCCGGGTTAAGGGTGCAGCGGATGATGATGTAGGCGACGTAAAGACCGGCGAGCAACAGCCCCGGAATGACGGTCGCCATGAAAAGATCGCCGATCGAGACGCCGGCCGTCAGTCCGTAGAAGATGAGCACGATGCTGGGCGGGATCATGGTGCCCAGCGATCCGCCGGCGCAGATCGTGCCGATAGCCAGCTTGCGGTCGTAATTCAGGCGCAGCATCTGCGGCAAGGCGACCAGCCCCAGCAGAACGATTTCACCGCCGATGATGCCGGTCATGGCCGCCATCAGCACGGCCACTGCCATGGTCTGCACGGCGAGGCCGCCGCGCAGTCCGCCGGCGAAAACATGCATCGCCTTGAACAGATCCCGCGCCACGCCGGATCGTTCCAGGATGGACGCCATCAGCACGAACATCGGCACGGCAACCAGGGCGTAAACGCTGACGAAGGAATAAACCCGGCTGGCGATCAGCGGCAGGCTCATGGGGCCAAAAAGCGCCAAGGCGAAGCCGAACGAAACCGCGCCGGTGACGAAAACCAGCGGCACGCCGATGACCATGAGCAGCATCATGGACGCCAGCATGATCAGGGTGAGAATTTCGATACTCATGACCGGGCCTCAGCGCAAACGCCGGATGTCGTCCCAAAGCTGGGACGCCGCCTGTACCGTCATGATGCCGGCCGCCAGGACGAGAAGGGATTTGAGGTAGGCGGGAATGGGCACGTCCCAGGCATGGGCGCTGGTTTCCATCATCTGCACCGAGGGCACCGCCTGCTGCCAGGCGGCATAGGTCAGAAGCCCCATGAAACCGATGATGACGATGTGCTGTAGGAGGTCGAATATGCGTTGGACCTTCGGCGGCATGATCTCGTAAACGGCGCTGATACGCATGTGCCGGTCGGCCTGCTGAGCATAGGTGCCGGCCAGCAGGAATCCGGTGGCGCTCAGGGCTGCTGCGCTGTCGTGCACCCAAATTGTCGGGGCATTGAAGACGTAGCGCATGACGACTTCGTAGGCCGTCAGGATGACGCTGATGAGAAAGACGATACTGGTCTTCTCCCCGATCGAAATAGACAATCGATCGATCGGATTGAGGTTTGCCGATCCGTTGTTGGACATGAGCCTCTCGCCGCCGGGGATCAAAAAAGGTAGGGGCTTGGCGCCCCTACCCGGACCAAACACTAAGCGTTCATAGACTGTCGAACCCGTCAGTCGAGCAGGTTCAACTTCTTCAGGAAGGCGATCTGGGAATCGACCAGCTTCCGGGCCAACGGGCTTTTGTTCCCGAAGGCTTCCCACTCGATCATAGCGATCTTGCGGAATTTCGTGCGTTCCTCGGCGCTCCAGTTCACCAGGGTCACGCCCTGGGAAGCGGCGGCCTCGGCAGCGGCGATATCGACCATCTGAATGCTCTGCACCATGTCGCGGGCAAATTCGCGGGTCGCAATCTCGATGATGGCCTTGTCGGTATCACTGAGTTTGTTCCAAGCCTTCATGTTGACGGAAAAATCGGCTGCGCCCGCCGAATGGAAACCGGGATAAAGCGGATACTTGGCGATCTTGTGATAGCCCAAGTCCTGGTTCATCCCAAGCGTGCCCCAATCGGTCGCGTCAATGACGCCGCGTTCGAGGGCGGTATAAACCTCGCTGCCCGGCAGCGTCACGACACCAGCGCCGATGCGCCGCCAGATCGCTGCGCCCATGCCTTCGGGAGAGCGCATCTTCACGCCCTTGAAGGATTCGACTGTGTTCAGCGGCTTCTTGGCCGGCATCGATTCCTGACCGAACCAGACCGGACCGACGTAGTGAACGCCAAATTTGGCATAGGCTTCTCGGCAGAGTTCGATTCCACCGCCATATTCGAACCAGAGTTGGGATTGATATGTGTTATCGAAGGCGCCGTTAAGCTCTGTGCAAACCTGCAATCCCGGCTCCTTGCCGGCGAAGTAGGCGCCGCCGGTGTGCTGGCCCTGTAGAATTCCGGCACTAACTGCTTCCAGCGTTTCGGTATGGCTGACCACCGCCTTAACGGGCAGGGTAATGATTTCCACCCGGCCGTCGGTCATCTTTTTGACGTTGGCGGCAAACCGTTCGAACACGGTTTGATTAACAGTACCCGGTTGCCAAAGCGATTGAACTTTCCAGGTATGCTCCGCCGCCGACAGCGCCGAAGCCGCCAGACCGACCGCTGCGGCCGTCGAGACGGCAACACTCAGCTTCCTAAATGAATTGAATTTCATGATCCTCTCCCGTCTGATACTGGCGCGCGGAGGTGTCTAAATTTTGATCTTATTGCCTCTTCCGCGCATGGATTGAGCCACCCACAAATGCGAGTATGAAATATATTTTCATACATGAAAAGACATTTTACGGGATTTATACACCCGAATTTGATTCCAAGATCGCCTGAAATCCGCTTCGCGCCTACGTTTTAGAAAATTACGAATGCAATTAATTGGGAAATCAATCGCTTGTTGGAGAAATTACTCTCATTACAAATTGGATTATCGGTGAAACCCAAATCGGATTCGCGACTTCACGTTTCAAGTTGGTCGAGGCTGACTGCCGCCGTCGCAGCAATCACGGACGGCAAAGTGTTCGGCAGGGATGAATGCCGTCAGGTGACGGTAAAGGAAGCGAGGGCTTCGCGATCGATTTCGATGCCCAATCCCGGTCCCTCCGGCACCTGGACGACGCCGCTCTCATGTTCGATGGGCCGCGTCATGATGGCCTGGCGGGCCGGATGTTCGGAACGGTCGAACTCCAGCATGGGCTCCCAGGGGCGCCGGCCCGGCGGATTGTGGGGCAGCACGGCCAAGAGGTGCAGTGCCGCCGACAGACCGATGCCGGTGCCCCAGACGTGAGGCACCATGCGAACGCCAAGAGCATTGGCCATATCGGCGATTTTCTTACATTCGCTCAAGCCGCCGGCGGCGCAGGTGTCGGGCTGGAGATAGTCGATGGCGCCGCGCCGGAGGATTTCGCGAAAACCGAAGCGCGTGTACTCGCACTCGCCGCCTGCCATGGGGATCGAGGTCGACGCCTTCACCGCCAGGTAGCCGTCCAGGTCCTCAGGCGGCACCGGCTCTTCGAACCAGCCGATGTTCAGGTGCTCGACCCGTTTCGCCAGGCGGATGGCGTCGACGGCATCGTAACCGTGGTTGGCGTCGAGCATCAGCCCCATGTCCGGACCGATGGTTTCGCGCACCTTCTCGATCAACGCCGCATCCTCATCGACGTCAAATCCGATTTTCAGCTTCACGGCGCTGAAACCTTCGGCCTTGTAGCCCGCCACCTCTTCGGCGATGTAGTCCATGGGATCGCCCGTGCGCTTGCGGTACGTGCCGGTGGCGTAGGCCCGGACTTCGGTTCGCAAAGGCCCGCCCATCAGTTGGTGGATGGGGGCGTCGAAGTGTTTGCCCTTGATGTCCCAGAGCGCGATGTCGATGCCGCTGATGGCGCAGATCGGCACGCCTTTCTGGCCCTGATCGCGGAAAGCGGCATAAAGGTCCTGCCAGATCTTTTCCGTCGCCAGGGCGTCGGCGCCGATAAGCCACGGCTTGTAGGCCTCCACCATGGCCGCCGCCGGCCGGGCCGGACCGAAACACTCGCCCCATCCCACCAGACCGCTGTCAGTCGTTACTTCGACCACGCAGGAAGCCCGCGTCACCGCCTCCCCTATGGCCCAGTGAAAGGGCTCCGAGAGCGGCGCTTCGAGGATGTGGGTTCGAACTTCGGCGATTTTCACGGGCAACCTCAGTTCAACTCGCTTAAGGCCCGGTCGAGGTTTTCAACCGTCCGGTCGATGTTCTGCAGTTTGTCGAGGCCGAACAACCCCATGCGGAAGGTCTGGAAATCGTCCCCCTCGTCGCATTGCAGCGGAACCCCGGCGGCGATCTGCAGCCCCAAAGCGGCGAACTTCTTGCCGGTTTTGATGTCCGGGTCGTCGGTGTGGAAGACCACCACGCCGGGGGCTTCGAAGCCTTCCGCGGCGACGCTGCGGAACTGTTTCTGCGCCAGGAGCGCCCGGACTCTGGCGCCGAGCTCCTGTTGCTGGGTGCGGATCTTTTCGAAGCCGTAGACTTCGGTTTCCTTCATGGCGGCGTGGAACTTGACCAGGGCGTCCGTCGGCATGGTGGCGTGGTAGGCGTGACCGCCGCCCTCGTAAGCCGCCATGATATCGAGCCATTTTTTCAGGTCGCAGGCGAAACTGCTGCTCCGGGTGTCCTGGATGGCCGCCCGCGCCTTCTCGTTCAGCATCACCAGCCCGCCGCAGGGCGAGGCGCTCCATCCCTTTTGCGGCGCGCTGATCAGGATATCGACGCCGATCTCCCGCATGTCGACCCACATGGCGCCGGAGGCGATGCAGTCCAGAACGAACATTCCGCCGACGTCATGAACGGCCTCGGCAACCGCCTTCATGTAGTCGTCCGGCAGCATGATGCCGGAGGCGGTCTCGACGTGGGCGGCAAACACAAGGTCCGGCTTTTCCGCGGCGATGGCGGCGACCACTTCGTCGACGGGGGCCGGCGCGAATGCGGCCTGGGGGCCGCTGGTGACGGGCCGGGCCTTGAGGACGGTGGAACTGGCGGGAATGCCCCCGGCCTCGAAAATCTGCGTCCAGCGGAAGCTGAACCAGCCATTGCGCACAACCAGGGTCTTCTTATCCGTGGCGAACTGGCGGGCGACCGCTTCCATTGCGTAGGTGCCGCCGCCCGGAACGATGGCCACGGCGTGGGCGTTATAGACCTTCTTCAGGGTTGCCGAGATGTCGTTCATCACGTCCTGGAAGGTGCGCGACATGTGGTTGAGCGAGCGGTCCGTGAAGACCACGGAATACTCAAGCAGACCGTCGGGATCGACGGCGGATATGGGATTGCTCATCTGGCGGATTCCCCCGGTGGCGTGAATTCAGACCACGGGTTTAGCCCCGAACGGCGGACCGATCAATAGCGGTGGTTCAAACCGGTTTCGAACATGGCGACGATGTTCTCCGGCGGCACCTCGAACTGGATGTTGTGGACCGAATTGAGCACGTATCCGCCCTGCTTACCGAAAATGTCGATGCAGCGCTCGGTCTCCGCCCTGACGGCGTCAACTGACTGGTAGGGCAAGATATCCTGCGTGTTGATACCGCCCCAAAATGCCATGCGGTCGCCGAATTCGTCCTTGAGGCGGTCGGGCTCCATGTTCTTGGCCGTCACCTGCACCGGGTTGAGAGCATCCACACCGATGTCGATCAAATGGGGAATGAAGAGATAGGCGGAGCCACAGCAGTGGAACAGCGACTTGCCGCCGGTTTCCGACTTCAGGGTCTGGATGATTTTCTCATGGCGAGGCTTGATCATGGCGCCGTACGTGTCGTCGGGATCGAACATGCAGCCGTCCTGCGTGCCGAGATCCTCGCCGAAAAATATGACGTCGACGTTTTCGGCGCCGGCCTCGCGGATCATGTTTTGGGCCGCGCGGATGTTGTAGTCGGCCAGCCGATCCATGAGATAACAGGCCGCCTCCTTCGCACGGTAGAGGTCCTTCAGGAAGTCCACCATGCCGCGGACGGCATAGGCCCGATGAATGACCTGGTCCGGCACGTTGAGGACCAGGCAATAATCGCCCTCCTCCTTGAACTTCTTGACCTTCTCCTTGATACCCTTGACCAACCCCGGATTGTCGGGATCGGGCCAGTCCATTTCGTCGATGCGGTCGATGGTAAGCTTGCCGCCGCACAAGGGACCGTCCTTATAGAGGAAGTGTTTGTCGTCCGTGCCCGTGGTGCTTTTGAAGGTCACGCCGAAGTGGTCGATAAACGTGAGATCGTCGACCCATTCACCCGCACCTTCGTAGGCGCCGGCGTTAATGGCGCGGGTATCGACGCCGAGGCGGTTCATGACGCTGGGATCCGGTTCGGCGAGGTGATTGAGCTTTGAACGGATCACCGTTTCATGATCCAGCCCCATGTGTTCCTTCAGCCTGTCGTAGGCGTCGATGACGATGGTGCTGGCGCCGGTGCCCCCTAGATCGATGGCCACGCGGTCGGCCTGCTCGTGGTTGATGGCGGCGAGTACCCGCTCCCTCGGCGTCCAGCTCATGTTCGACCTCGTTTCATTGTACGTTTAACAATTCGGTGTTCAGTGCGCCGTGACGAAGCCGCGCGCGTGCTCGACGGCCGCCGGCGCATCCATGCCGTAGGCGTCGGCGCCGATACGGCGGGCAAAGTCCTCATTGACCGGTGGGCCGCCGACCATCACCTTGACGTTCAGGTTTCGGGTCTCGTTGGCGTCCCGAAGCGTCGCCACGGCCTTTTCCATTTCCGGCATCGACGTGGTGAGGAGGCCTGAAAGCGCGATAAGATCGGCGTCGTTTTCCTGGGCGGAGGCGATGAACTGCTCGGCGTCCACATCTGTGCCGAGATCGACGACGCGGAAACCCGCCCCTTCCAACAGCATCCCCACAAGGTTCTTGCCGATATCGTGCAAATCCCCTTTCACGGTACCGAGGATGACGGTGCCGATCGGTTTGACGCCCGTCTCCGTCAACAAGGGTCGCAGGATATCGAGGCCGGCCTGCACGGCTTCGGCCGCCATCAGCATTTCGGGCACGAACAAAGTGCCGGCGCTGAACTTCTCGCCGATGTCGTCGAGGGCCGAGACCAGTCCGTCGCCGAGGATCACTTGAACGTCGGTACCGCCGTCAACCTCGGCCTGTACGAGCTCGGCAACCTCCTCCTCGTCATAGTCCATTACTGCGTCGAAGATTTCTTGTACCGACATGATTACCCCTTGAGCCAAACGGACGAAGGAACGCGCGAGGCCGGGCGGCAGCGCAAATCCCGGCCGCTATTTCACAAATAAAATTGGATTTTGTCAATAAATAGACGATCCGGGCACCATGACCGCCCGGAATTCAGCCCGCGCCGATTGCCTTCAGATTGTGCCCGCCGATTTCAGATCCGCGATTTCATCATCCGACAAGCCAAGCAGGTCGCCGTAGATTTCGGCGTTGTGCTCGCCCGGGGTATCCGGACCCAGCCAGGCGATATCGGGTTGGGTTTCGCTGAACTGGGGTGTGAAGCCGGGTACCGCCATATTGCCGAAAAACTCGCTGTCGATGCGCCGGACCATGCCGCGGGCAGCGAAGTGGGGATCGTTGGCGATGTCCTCGATGGTGTAGATAGGTCCGGTAACGACGTCGTGCGCGTCGAGGATCTCACCCAATTCGGCCATGGTCTTGGTCTTGGTCCACTCGGCAATCTGGTCGTCCAGCTCGGTGGCATGCTTGCCGCGCTCCAGGTGCGTGTAGTAGCGCTCGTCCTTGGCCAGTTCGGGCTGTCCCATGGCCTCGCAGAGCCGGACGAACATGGGGTCGAAATTGGCCGCAATGATGACCCACTTCCCGTCCTTGGTGGGAAAGAGATTGGAGGGCGAGACGTTCGCGAGGCCGGTACCGCTGGGCGGGCGGATTTCCCCGGTCTTGTCGTATTCCGAAAGCGCCCCCTCCATCAGGGCGAAGCAGCTTTCCAGGATGGAAGCGTCCACCACCTGCCCCTTGCCGCCGCCCAGCGCATCGCGTTGGTAAAGCGCCATCAGCAGACCCTGGGCGGCGAACATGCCGGTGAGTGTGTCGCCCAGCGAAATGTGCATGCGCGGCGGCGCTTCACCCGGAAACCCGTTGATGTGGCGTAGGCCCCCCATCGCCTCGCCGACACTGGCGAAGCCGGGTTTGGGGGCATAGGGGCCGGTCTGGCCGTAGCCGGAAATGCGAACGATGACCAGGCCGGGGTTGATCTTGTGCAGGTCTTCCGGCCCCAACCCCCACTTCTCCAGGGTGCCGGGTTTGAAGTTTTCCACCAGGGCGTCGGCGTGGACGACGAGTTTCCGCACCATTTCCCGGCCCTCGTCGGTGCGCAGGTTCGCCGTGACGGACTTTTTGTTGCGCGCCAGGGTCGGCCACCAGAGGCTGCGGTCGTTGAAGCGGTGGTGGCCCCAATTGCGCATGGGGTCGCCGCCTTCGGGCGGTTCGACCTTGATCACCTCGGCGCCGAATTCGGCCAGCCTTGCTGCCGTAAAGGGGCCGGCCAGAAGCTGACCCATTTCGATGACCCGCACGCCGGCCAACGGACCTTTCAGGCGGTCATCGCGCTTGCTTTCTTCGATGGGCATATCGACGTTTCTCCCCTGAACGTTAGCACCCGCTAGCAAGATGGGATCTATTCTAACCGGGTGTCGCCGGGGAGGTCGCGGACAAACGAAGGACCAGCGCAGAAAAATTTGACGTCGTTATCGTTGGCGCCGGCCACAAGGCAGTCCGTGGGATTATTCGTAATTTGGGTTAGTGGCGAACCGACGACCACCACTGCCGGAAGGCGTCGAGGTCGAATTCCAGGGTGTCGCCAAGGTCGCCGCTTTTTTCCTTCCAGAGTTCCAACGCGGGCTCGGGCACCGCGATCAACAGGGGGATTTCCTCCGAAATCGCCATGAATATTTCGTCGATCAAACCACCGCCCTTTTGCTCCTGTTCGCCGAATTTCTCCAGCACGATGATATCGAACCTCTCCCGTACCGCCCGGCGCAGGGCTTCCGTCGAATCCGCGAGCTTTTCCGAGTTTAGCGAACAGGTATGGCCTTCCAGGTTTTCCTTGGTCGGCCGGTTGATGGGAATGCGCAGGCCTGTATCGATTTCGACGATGTCGATGCCGATCTTGCGGCCGACGGGATCGAACATGACCTCCTGAACCAAGCCGCCGACGCGAACATCCTGGCCTTTAAGTTCCTCGGCGAATTCGGCAAGGGCGTCGCGGTTCTCGACATGGGGGGTATAGACCGCCGCCGCAAAGGGCGCGGTTTCCGGGGTTGCGTTGATTTCTTCGGTCATCGTCGTTGCTCTCGGTACTCGGCATCGTCCCCCGCGGGCGGCAAAGATAAGTGCACTTGCTGCCGGAAACAAAGGAAATTTGGCGAGCTCACAAGCGAACGATCACTGAACCAGGATCAATTCCCTACAGCCATTGGCGTTTTAAGCTCAAATCCTATATGTCAGGAATGGCGCGGCGCTCGGCCGCGAAAATGGAAAGACCCGATGAGTGAACCGCGTTATTGGCAAGAAGATGGCACCGACCACATCGATGTCAGGATGATGGAACCGCCGGGTCCGTTTGTCACCATATTGCGCTGGATCGAAGGACCCGACTGCAGTGGTGAGGTTGTGGTTCATTTATCCCGCGATCCGGTCTACCTCTTTCCCGAGCTGACCGAGCGAAACTGGCGCTGGGATTACCTGAAAGAGGCCACCGACGAAGTCGTGCTGCGCCTGACGGCCAATGAGGATTAATCCGAGCAAGTTTCTCAAGTATTTTTACCATGGTTGACTAAAATCAAGCCTCTCTACAAGGATTGCGGTCAGTATCGGGCCAATTCGACGGCCCGCTGACATCCCTTTTCCAAGAACCGGCACCCTGAAAACAGAGTCATGAAAAAACCGCCGCTCCTTCCAGGCGCCATACTGATGGGCGCACAGTCGCGCCTGCTGCCGCCACTGCTGCCGTTCATGTTCATGGCAGGCGGGGTGCTGTTTCATTTGGCGGCCTGGGCCATGCTGGCCCTGGCGGCTGAAGACGTGCCGGGCTATGTGGGCGGGCCGGGGTCCGTGCTGGCGGCGATCCATGTTCTCACCCTGGGCGTTCTCGCTATGACGGCCATGGGCGCAGCGCTGCAACTGCTGCCGGTCGCCACCGGCGTCGGCCACAAAAGCCTGATGCCCGCCCGCGTGGCCTGGTGGTTCTTCGTGCCCGGACTAATCGTGCTGATCGGCGGGTTCCATGCATCGGCCACCAACATCATGATGATGGGTGCCATCCCGGCCGCGCTGGCGCTGCTGATCTTCGCCGTCGTCGTCGGTGACATATTGCGCCGTGCCACCTCCCTGCGCATCGCCGTGTCCTTCATCTGGTTGGCGCTGGCCTCCCTGGCCGGCTTGATCGCCCTGGGCCTCGGCCTGATAGCGGATTTCGAGCACGCCTATTTCGACGATCACCAGGCCGCCGGGGTTATGCACATGATCATCGCAGCCTACGGCTTCATGGGCATGCTGGCGCTGGGCGTCGCCAATATCCTGGTTCCCATGTTCGCCCTGTCACCCAGCCCGCCGGCCCGGCCCGCCTGGATTTCCTTCGGTCTCTCGCTGGCGGCCTTGCTTGCGGCCATGGCCGGGCTTTCGATCTCCAGCCAATTCCTTCTGCTTGCCGCGGTCGTCCTCGGATTGGGCGCAGCCGCGTTTCATCTCCACACCATGCGCTGGTCGCTCGCCAATGGCATGCGCAAGCAACTGGGCCTTTCCTTCGTCATCATCAAGCTCGGTTGGGCCATGCTGGTCATTAGTCTCCTTCTGGCCGGCGCGTTGATCCTGGGCTGGCTGGGAGACCGCGGGCCGGCGCTGTTCGGCTTCGTCCTGCTCTACGGCTGGTTGCTGACCTTCGTGACCGGCGTCCTGCAGCGCATCATTCCCTTCCTGGCGGCAATGAACATGTCGAAGCGCAGCGTCAAACCGCCGCGGCTTTCCGAACTGGCCAAGGACTGGACGCTGCAACTGCACGCCGCCTGCCACGTCACCGCCCTGTTCATGTGCCTGATCGGCATTGGTCTCGACATGTCCGTCGCGGTGGCCATCGGCGGGACGTTCGGCGTTGTCGGCGCGGTCTTTTTCGCACTGTTCACCCTGAGCGTCGCCCGCAGCTATCTCGCCTACCAGAAATCACCTGATACACTTTCCAACACCTAAACCTTACGGATCCCTGAAAATGTTCGAGTTCGAATTAAGCATCACCAAGGCCCTCCACCGCGACCACCAGAACACGCTGGCCCTGCTGGAACGCCTGGAATCGGAAGTCAACCGCATTGGGCCGGCTTCGCCGCCGGCCCAGGACGACGCCGCGGTGCGCACGTTGTTGACCGATGTAAAAACCATTTTGGAGGCCGAGGTGAAGGGCCACTTCGCCTTCGAGGAAGAGCACCTTTTTCCGCGCTTCGCAGAGCACATCGATCCCGCCATCACAAACATGCTGGCCGGCGAACACGAGATCATCCGGCCCCTGGCCACCGCGTTGGTCGACAGCGCCAAGGCCGCGCTGGAAAACGGATTCGATGCGGACGGCTGGGCCAAGTTCCACGCCGACGCGCTGGAATTGGTGGAACGCGAAGTCTTCCACATCCAGAAGGAAACCATGGGCTTCCTGCCGGCGCTCGAGCACATTTTCGAAGAGCAGGACGATGCCGAACTGTCAATGGCCTACGCCGAAGCCGGCGGCAACGTCTAACCGAGAGGCCCGACAGGGCGCTATAGCAACATGTTCGTGCTGGTCACGTGCGCGACCGGATTGTCGGGATCGCCGGTGTAGAGGTTCACCTCTCCATAGACGATCTGTTTGCCGCGTTTGATGACGCGGGCGACGGCGACCAGGTCGTTGTCGGTAGCGGGCCGGAGAAACGCCGAAGTCTGACTGACGGTGGTCATGGGCACGATCTTGCCCACCGACGACGCGATGGCGAATACCATTGCCGTATCGGCCAGCGACATGATGGCCTGGCCACAGACCATACCGCCCATACGCTTGAGCTTGTCCGCCGTCGGCACGCGCAGGGTGGCCGTGCCGTCGTCGATAGCATCAAACGAAATGTCCAGGTCCTGGATCCAGGGTGCAAACCCCTCCTTCAGAACGACTCGCGCATCGGCGAGGGTAAATCCACTCATCGGCATCATTCCTTGTTGATTGATGGAGATTTACCCTAGTACGTCGGCATTGAGCTATCGATTTCCCGCGCCCAGGCATCTATGCCGCCCCTCAGATTGATGGCGTTGGCGTACCCCTGCTCCCGCAGGAAGCCGACGACCTGGGCGCTGCGCATGCCGTGATGGCAGAGCACAACGAGGGCGTGGTCGTCGGGTAATTCTTGGATCCGCCCCGGGATGTCCATCATTGGTATGTGGATTGACCCTGCGATGGTGCAGGTCTGAACTTCCACCGGTTCCCGGACGTCCAGGACGGTCAACTCTCCCGCCCCGCCGGCCGCTTGACCGTTCAGAAACGAGTCGAGCTCCGAAACGGTGATTTCGATCGGATAATTTTCGGCCCGGGCGAAACCGCCCTGATCCATGTGCGAATCCATGCCTTCCCCCAGATGCCTTGGCGTCGACCACCAGAAATAGGCCGTTTTGGACCGCGGGCAAGCGTGTTTCCTTATTCGGCCGCGGCGACCGGCCGTTCCGCCCCCGATGGAAGCTCCGCGCCGCGATCGCGCATCCAAACGGTGATGTCCCGCCACACCGTTTCGCCCTGCAGGTCACGGAGCAACATATGCCAGCCATCGGGATAATGGACGTAACGGTATTCGCCCTCCAACCGTTCGAGCATGGCCTGAGTAGCGTGGGGCGGCACCAGATCGTCGTTTTCACCGTAGAGGATGAGCGCAGGCACCTGCAGACCTGCCGCGCCGGCCAGGCCGTCATCCATCATGCCGACCAGACCGTAGATCGTGTCGGTCCGGCTGCGCTTTATGATCAGGGGATCGCGTCCGAGCGCGCGGAGCATCTCTGTATTGTCCGAAGGCCGAATGCCCAACCCCCGTCCCGAGAGTTCGTTCCAGGGCATGGTGTGGGCGGCCAGCCAAAGCGTTGCCTTGTAGAAGGGGTTCATGGCCGACCAGCCCCAGACGGCGGGGGCCGCCAGGATGACGCCGTCGATGCGGTCTTCGAGCTCCGTCGTGTTCCGGTTCCTGCGGTCCAGCGCCGCCAGTATCACGGCCCCACCCATGCTCGAGCCCATGAGAAACAGCGGCACGTCGCCATGGCGCGCTTTGATCGCCCGGGCGGCATCGCCGAGGTCGCCGACGAGGGTAGCGCTGCCGGGCCAAAGCCCGCGATGCCGATTGGCGCCAAAACCCCTCTGATCGTATGCATAAGTCACGACACCCTTTTCCGCCCACCAGGCCGCCGGCGCCGTGAAGGCGTTGGAGTAATCGCCGTAGCCGTGCAAGGCCAGAACGACCGCCCAGACGGGTTCTTTTTGAGGTGGCAGCCAAACACGCAAGGGAATACTTTCGCCGTCGGCCGCAGCAAGAATGTGGCTGTAATTTTCGCCCTCGGATTCCGTTATCGACGGCGTCGTGATCGACGGACCGGCCCCCATCACCACAGGCGCACAGGCCCCGGTGAGCAAGACGCCGAGTACCGCCAACCACCTTGTCATACCCAGCCTCCGGATCAGAGAACCGGCTCCGGGGGTGGTCTGAGATGGGGGCTCAGTCGCCATTCGACGTACTTGAACCCCCGGGTGACGGCAAACGTCATGATCAAATAAAAAATCGCCGCCGTGATGAAAAGCTCATAGGGCGCGAACGTGCGCGACACGATCACGCGGGCGACGCCCGTCAAATCCAACAATGTTATCGTGCTTGCCAGAGCGCTGCCCTTGAGCATCAGGATGAATTCGTTGGAGTAGGCCGGCAAGGCCATGCGGAAGGCGGTCGGCAGGATGATGCGGCGGTATTGCAGGGCCTTCGACATGCCGACGGCGCGGGCGGCCTCGATCTCGCCGGCCGGCACGGCCTGGATGGCGCCCCGGAAGATCTCCGCCGTGTAGGCCGCCGTGTTGAGGCTGAAGGCAATGATGGCGCACCAGTAGGCCTCGCGGAACAAAGGCCAGAACATGCTCTCGCGCACGATTTCGAACTGTCCGAGACCGTAGTAGGTGAGGAAGATCTGCACCAGGAGCGGCGTGCCCCGGAAATAGAAGATGTAGCCGTAGACCGGCATCCAAAGAAGCGGCGATTTGGCCGTCCGGGCGATGGCCAGCGGCACGGCCAGCACGAAACCGATGGCCAGCGACAGCAATACCAGCTCAATCGTCAGCCAGGCTCCTTCCATGAGCTTGGGCAGGCTGTCGATCATCAGTTGGACATCCACGGCTCAAGCCCTCCTGACGCCGCGCGCGGCGTGTTTTTCGGCGTACTGCAGGAACGCCATGGAGACGACTGTGAGACCGAGGTAGATCAGGGCTGCGGCGGCGTAAAACGTAAAGGGCTCCTGTGTCGCCCCGGCGCCGATGGCCGCCTTGCGCATCAGTTCATCGAGGCCGATGACGCTGATCAGGGCCGTGTCCTTGAGAAGCACCAGCCAGAGGTTGCCCAGGCCGGGCAGCGCGAATCGCCAGACTTGCGGCAGCATAATTCGGCGGAATACCAACACGCGGTTCATGCCGACAGCGCGGGCGGCTTCGATCTGCCCCTTGGGAACGGACTGAATGGCGCCCCGGAAAACCTCGGTAGCGTAGGCGCCGAACACGAAGCCTAGCGTCAGGACGCCGGCGGTGAACGCGTTGATCTCGACGTATTCGTCGCGGCCGATCAGTTCGAAGATTTTCTGGGCCAGCATGGTGCCGCCGAAGTAGAGGATCAGCAGCAGGATCAGTTCCGGAACGCCGCGCACGAGCGTGGTGTAGGCGTCGGCGGTTTTCTGCGCGATAACGGAACTCGACAACTTGGCCGTGGCTCCGATCATGCCGAGGATCAGGCCGACGATAACCGAGACCGCAGCGACCTGAATGGTCATCTGCAGACCGACGCCCAATTGCCAGCCGAAGCCTTGAAGATCCATAAGCGTTACCTTAAAAGCGAACCGCCGCCGACCTCACGGGAAGCCGACGGCGGTAAACGCATTGATTTCAAGCCTGGCGATCAGTTGCCGTAGACGTCGAAATCAAAATATTTCGCGTTGATTTTCGCGTATGTGCCGTTCGCCCGGATCGCGGCGATGGCGGCCGTGAACATGTCGGCGAGATCCTGATCGCCCTTGCGCGTGGCGATGCCGGCGCCATCGCCGAACCACTTGGGATCGGTGAAGTCGGGACCGACGAACTCCGCGCCCTTGCCCTTGTCAGTGGCCAGGAAACCTTCCATCAGAGCAACCGAATCAGCCAGCAAGAGATCGAGACGGCCGGCAGCGAAGTCGAGATAGGCTTCGTCCTGCGTCGCATAGGACTTGACGGTCATGATCTTGCCGTAGTTGTCCTCGACGAAGTTGGCGTGGATGGTGGCGCGCTGGACGCCGACCGTCTTGCCTTTGAGACCCGCTTCGTTGATTTCGATGCCGGAGCCCTTCATGCGGACGAACTTGGCCGGTGTGGTGTAGTACTTCCCGGAGAACGAGACCTTTTTCTTGCGCTCTTCCGTGATCGACATGGAGGCGATGATGGCATCGTATTTCTTGGCGATCAGCGCCGGAATGATGCCGTCCCAGTCCTGCGCCACAATGGTGCAGTTGGCCTTCATCTGGGCGCAAAGGGCGTTGGCGATATCGACGTCGAAGCCCTGCAGTTTGCCGCTTTTATCGACAAAGTTGAACGGCGGATAGGCGCCTTCCGTGGCGACCCGGATGTTCTTCCAGTCCTTGGCCGCCACCGGACCGGCTGCGATGGCGAAAACCGCTGCCGAAACAGCGGCGATAAAGAGCTTTTTCATGTGTCTTCCCCGTTGAGGTTATTGATTATTAGGGCTTGCCGCCCGCGGCTTCTTGGTTAGGCGTTAAGTTCCCGCGCCCGCGCCAAAACGTCAAGTTGATATTGGCTCGCAGAATGAGCGAAACCGATCCCGCCTACGCCGTCGTCATTCCCGCGAACGCGGGAATCCAGGCCGTAGCAGCACGATTTGCACCGCAATCTCGGAATTTATCCGCTCAGGCATGGACCCCGGCCTGCGCCGGGGTGACGGCGATGAATGCGATCGATTCAACGACGTCATTCCGGCGCATGCCGGAATCCAATTTTCTGTCTTTTTCCTGCAGGGATTTGCCCACGACCAGGCATCAAGAAAAAAAGAAACCTGGATCCCGGATCAAGTCCGGGATGACGTCGGGTTTTTATGAGAGGTGGGAGGCCAAGAACTGGCGGCAGCGCTCGGACGTGGGGTTTTCGAAGACCTGGGCCGGCGGGCCCTTCTCCTCGATGCGTCCCTCGTGCAGGAAAATAACCTCGCTGGCCACCTCGCGGGCGAAGCCCATTTCGTGGGTCACCAAAAGCATGGTGCGGCCTTCGTCGGCGAGATCGTGGATCACCTTCAGCACCTCGCCCACCAGCTCGGGGTCGAGGGCCGAGGTGGCTTCGTCGAACAGCATGACCTCGGGTTCCATGGCCAGCGCCCGGGCAATGGCGGCTCGCTGCTGCTGTCCTCCGGAAAGATGCGCCGGATAGTGCCCGCGCTTATCGGCGATGCCCACCTTGTCCAACAGCGCCTCGCCCCGCGCGACAGCATCGGCCTTCTGCAGGCCCAAGACATGAATGGGCGCTTCGATGACGTTCTCCAGCACCGTCATGTGGGACCACAGGTTGAAGCTCTGGAACACCATGCCGAGTTTCGTCCGGATGCGGTCGACCTGGGCGCGGTCCTCGGGTTCCGCCGTGCCGTCCTTGCCGGGGCGCATGCGGATCAACTCGCCGTGTACCCAGACACGGCCCGAATCTGGAATTTCCAATAGATTGAGACAGCGCAACAACGTGCTCTTACCCGATCCGCTGGCCCCGATCATGGCGATCACGTCACCTTCCTGGGCGGTCACGGATACGCCTTTCAGCACCTCAAGCGCGCCGAAGCGCTTGTGTATATCCTCCACCACCAGCGCGCCCTCGGGCGCCGGGTCGGCCTCGGGTATGGATGTCGGCATACTCATGAACGGGAACGTTAGAGGGCTTAGGGGCGCGGGGCAAGGCGGAGTTGTCGCAGGCCGTCATAGCGGCTATGCGCCCAGCCCCCTTGCCAGCCACCGTCCGGGGGCTTAAATTCGCGCCTTCCGCAATTTTCCGCTCCCCCACCCCGTTTGCAAGGTTGTGTCCGCAATGAAGTTCGAAGGTACTGATAGTTACGTCGCCACCGAAGACCTGATGGTCGCCGTCAATGCCGCCGTGGCGCTGGAACGCCCGCTCCTGATCAAGGGCGAACCCGGCACCGGCAAGACCATGCTGGCGATCGAGGTTGCCAAGGCGCTCGGCACGCCGCTGATCGAATGGCACGTCAAGTCGACCACCAAGGCTCAGCAGGGCCTCTATGAGTACGACGCCGTCTCGCGCCTCAGGGATTCCCAACTGGGTGACGAGCGCGTGCACGACATCGGCAACTACATCGTCCGCGGCAAGTTGTGGGAGGCCTTCGAATCCAACGAACGCCCTGTCCTGCTGATCGACGAGATCGACAAGGCCGACATCGAGTTCCCCAACGATCTCCTGCTCGAACTCGATCGCATGGAGTTCTTCGTCTACGAGACCAAACAGACCATAAAGGCCGAACACCGGCCGATCGTCATCATCACCTCGAACAACGAGAAGGAACTGCCGGACGCTTTCCTGCGCCGCTGCTTCTTCCACTACATCCGCTTCCCGGAAAAGGACACGATGGAGGACATCGTCGAGGTCCACTATCCCGGCCTCAAGCGCAACCTGGTGTCCGAGGCGCTCAACGTCTTCTTCGAAATCCGCGAAGTGCCGGGCCTGAAGAAGAAGCCTTCGACATCCGAGCTGATCGACTGGATCAAGCTGCTGCTGGCAGAGGACATCGATCCCGAGACGCTGCGCACCCGCGACATGAAAAAGCTGATCCCGCCGCTGCATGGCGCGTTGCTCAAAAACGAGCAGGATGTACACTTGTTCGAGCGTTTGGCCTTCATGGCGAAACGCGACCGCTAAACGCGGCGGAGGGAACCGGCGATGTTCGCGCAATTCTTCTATGACCTGAGAGCCGGCAAGGTTCCGGTCTCGCTCAAGGAGTATCTCATGCTCCTGGAGGCCATGGAGGCCGGCGTCGCGGCGTACGAGGTCGAGGACTTCTATTACCTCTCGCGCAGCGCCCTGGTGAAGGACGAGCGCAATCTCGACAAGTTCGACCGGGTCTTCGCCGAAACCTTCAAGGGACTGGAGAACCTGGGCGAGGGCGTCGAGGCGGAAATTCCCGAGGAATGGCTGCAGAAACTCGCCGAACTGACGCTGACGGAGCACGAAAAGGCCCAGATCGAGGCCATGGGCGGCTGGGAAAAGCTCATGGAGGAGCTGAAGAAGCGCCTCGAGGAGCAGGAAAAGCGCCACCAGGGCGGTTCCAAGTGGATCGGCACCGCCGGCACCTCGCCCTACGGCGCCCACGGCTACAACCCCGAAGGCGTGCGCATCGGTCAGGACAGCTCCCGCCACCGCCGCGCCGTCAAGGTCTGGGACAAGCGGGAATACAAAAACCTGGACGATTCGGTCGTTCTCGGCACCCGCAATATCAAGATCGCACTCAGGCGTCTCCGGCGCTTCGCCCGCGAGGGCGCCGAGCTCGAGCTTGACATGCCCGATACCATCAATTCGACGGCCAACAACGGCGGCTATCTCGACATCAAGATGGTGCCGGAGCGGCACAACAAGATCAAAGTGCTGCTGTTCCTCGACATCGGCGGCTCGATGGACGATCACATCCGCACTTGCGAGGAACTGTTTTCCGCGGCGCACGCCGAGTTCAAGCACCTTGAGTACTTCTACTTCCATAACTTCCTCTATGAGGGTGTGTGGAAGGACAACTACCGGCGTCATTCGGAGAAGATCTCGACCTGGGAGGTGATCCACACCTACGGGCCGGACTACAAGGTGATCTTCGTCGGCGACGCCACCATGAGCCCCTACGAGATCGTCTATCCCGGCGGCAGCGTCGAACACTGGAACGAGGAAGCCGGCCAGGTCTGGATCGAGCGCATGCTGGCGCACTACAAGCACGCCGTCTGGCTCAACCCCGTGCCGGAACGCCACTGGGACTACACGCCGTCGACCCAGATGACCCACCAGCTCATGGAAGGCCGCATGTACGGCCTCACCCTCGAAGGCCTCGACCAGGCCATGCGGGAGCTGAATAGGTAGGTTCTAAGACGGTCGTCATTCATGAGCGGCATATCCCGGGGCGGTCCGCACAAATTTGACGCTCCAGCATGGATTCCCGCATTCGCGGGAATGACGAGGTCTGCTAGAGGCGACATGTGGGGATATCCTTCGATTCGTCATTCCGGCGCATGCCGAAATCCAGGTTTCTCTTTATTCCATAGCTAGGCGCCAAGCCGAGATTCAACATGGATCCCGGATCAAGTCCGGGATGACGCCGGAGCGTGGGGGATTGCGCACCCTCGTCATTCCGGCGAAAGCCGGAATCCAGATTTCTTTACTATCCAAAGGCAGGCGCCAAGCCGAGATTCACCATGGATCCCGGATCAAGTCCGGGATGACGCTTGAGCGTGGGGATTACGCACCCTCGTCATTCCGGCGAAAGCCGGAATCCAGGCTTCTCTTTCTCATTGGTTATCGCCTAGCCGAGATTCACCATGGATCCCGGATCAAGTCCGGGATGACGCTGGAGCGTGGGGATTACGCACCCTCGTCATTCCGGCGAAAGCCGGAATCCAGGTTTCTCTTTCTCATTGGTTATCGCCAAGCCGAGATACAACATGCATCCCGGATCAAGTCCGGGATGACGCCGGAGCGTGGGGGATTACGCACCCTCGTCATTCCGGCGAAAGCCGGAATCCAGATTTCTCTTTATTCCTTAGGTCGGCGCCAAGCCGAGATACAACATGCATCCCGGATCAAGTCCGGGATGACGCCGGAGCGTGGGGGATTACGCACCCTCGTCATTCCGGCGAAAGCCGGAATCCAATTTTCTTTTTTCTGACGACGTCCGAGCCAGGGCGACGCGGGGGCTCAATCCCGTTTCTGGCACCAGAACTGGTACATGCCGAAGAACGAATTGGGGTGCTGGCGTTCGACCTCCTGCCATTTGTCGAGGTCTGCGAGGTTTTCCGAGTCGGGAAAGAGTTCCAGATAGCGGCCGATCATCTGCGGATCGGAGATGTGGAAGCTCATGAACTCCAGGCCGAGCTGACCCAGCGCAGCGGCGATCGAGGGAATGGTGAAAGCCGTTTCCTGGGATGGGAACAGGAGATCGCGGCAGCCAGAAAGCGAATAGAAGTCGCGGCTGTGCACGACGCTGCGGGCGGGATGGTCGGGCTCGAGATCCAACACCACCTGGCGCGCCTTGCGAATGGCGTCAGCGCCGAAGATATCGCCCTTGGCCGCTTCCTTGGCGACGCCGCTCTCGGCGATGACCTCGCGGGCGGCCTGGATACCCTGTCGGGCGGTCTCGCTATAGAGGCCGATCTTCATGATGCCGCGCGGTTCCAGCAGGTCGACGAGGATCTTCCAGCCGGCGACCGGATCCGCCATGTGGTGGAGAACGCCGACGCTTTCGATCAGGTGGTAGCGTTCGGCATGATTGCCGAGGCCCGCGATATCGCCCTGCGCGAAGCGCACGTTGGTAAGCTGCATCTCCATCGCCATGCGCCAGGCGTAGGCCAGGCTCGGCTTGCTGAGATCGATGCCGAGAACCTTCGAATCGGGGTACTGGGTCGCCACGTCGATGGCGTGCTTGCCGGTGCCGCAGCCGGCCACGAGAGCATTGATCGGTCCCTCGGCGAAGGCTGGCGCCTGCCGCCACGGCGACTGGGCCCGGATGATGTCGCCTAGCGTCGCCGGTTGTTTGACCGCCACGGTCAGCCAGCGCGGATAAGGCCGGGTTTCGTACTGTTCCTGCACCGCCGCCGAGGTTTCGCTCTTCACGTCGGTGATTGTTTCGATATTGTCCGCGATGTCCGCTTCCAGCATCTGATCGGCGACCTGCTGGCCGACGACGCCCATGACGAAGGCCGGCAGGCCTGCGACATCGGTCTGCAGCAATTTCTCGGCGCCGTCGATGTCCCCGAGCGGCCGGTAACAGGCGGCGACCAGGATAATGCTCCAGAACGCGGTATCGGCAGCCATGGCTTGGGGGTCGAGTTGGTCGAAGGCGCGCCGGATGTCCTTGAGCAGCATGCCGGCGATGGCGCCTTCGTCCGGCGTTTCGCGCCAGGCGTATTGCACGTTGTAGGCCTGCATCGCCAGGGCGGCGACGAACTGGGGATGGCGGCCGACGGTCGCCTCGACCGGCTGGGGCGCCACGCCCTCCTCCAGGATCACCCGGCGCAGGCGGGTCAGCACGCGTTCGAAATCCACGTCGGCGACGATGGTCCGCGTCAACAGGCTGCGCACCAGCAGATTGGACATGAATCCGTCGAAGACGCCGCCCGATACGGCGGACGCCAGGGCATCGACGTTTTCTTCCTCGGCCATCGCCAAGAGGCCCTGGAAGGCTTCGGTGCGTTTGACCAGGGCGACGCCGGCGTTGACCAGTGCCTGATGGTCGGGGCCTTCGCGCAGGAAGGCGTTTTCGATGGCCCGGCGTACGGCTTCCGGCACGGTGATGAAGGATCCGCTTTTCAGCAGTTCGTCGAAGTTCTGCCGGAATCCCGGCTGTTCGGGCGCGATGGCGAGGGCGCGGGCGAAGGCCTCCAGCGCGCCGTCGTGCTCACCCACCTCACGCAGGGCCACGCCCAGGTTGGACTGGGCGCTGGGGTTGGTCGGCTGGATGGCGACGGCCCGGCGCAATGCCTCGATGCCCTCGCCGACGTATTCGTTCTCCATCGCCAAGAGACCGAGGTTGGTGAAGGCTTCGAAGAATTCCGGATTGATGGCCGTGGCGCGGCGGTAGGCGGCGATGGCGCCGGCGGTCTCCCCCTGGGCGCGCAGTGTTTCGGCGAAATTGAGGTGGTATTGCGGATTGTCGGGCTGGGCCGCCAGGGCGCGCTGCAGGTGCTCGGTCGCGGTCGCCGGATCGCCGGTCTGAAAAGCGATCAGGCCCAATAGGTGATGGGCCTCGCCGTTCTCGGGCTCGGCTTCGAGGACGGCTTCGTAGGCCGCCTTGGCGCCCGCCAGGTCGCCGGCGCTGTGATGGGCGATGCCGGCTTCGAGAGCGGTCTGGCTGCCGCTTGCATCCTCCGCCTCCGATCCGGCGGAGTTGGGATCTTGATCGGTCAAGGTCTCGTCCGTTTAAGGGAAATTCGGTTGGGCGGCTTCATAGCACGCCCCCCGCCGCTCCGCCAGCAGAGCGTTTCCCAAGGCCACTTTTTGGCGTCATTCCCGCGAAGGCGGGAATCCATGCCTGAGTGCCAGGATTTGATATTTCGTCCTGAAATTCGTGCGCTCAGCCCTGGATTCCGGATATTTGCTGACGCAAATTCCGGAATGACGGGTGTTTTTTCCTTTCCTCCTCTCAGTGAAAATCCCGTGACGGGAAGCTGGCGGGATCGGCGACCGAGGGTAGCAGGGGGTGTTTCTCCGATATCGACGGCTCGCTGTAACGCGAGGTCGGGAATTCTGCCGTCTGATCCTGCTGGTGGCCGTCGAGGTCGCCCAGGAGATCACTCAGATCCTCCAGATGGCGGGCGACGATGTGGATGACGCGGCCCTCGCGCTGCACGATGCCCCGGACGCCGAGCAAGCGCGAACGCATGACGATCTTGCGGTAGCGTTCGAACATCTTGGGCCAGACGATGACGTTGGCCACGCCCGTCTCGTCCTCCAGCGTGGCGAAGATGACGCCGCTGGCCGTGCCCGGACGCTGGCGGCAGATCACCAGGCCGGCGACCCGGATGGTCTGGTCGGTCTCCGTCGTGTTCAGCGCCTCCGCCGTGATCATGCGCCGGGCCTTGAGACGGCGGCGCAGTAGCTTCAGGGGGTGGGCCTTGAGGCTGAGGCGGACCGCCATGTAATCGTCGATCACCTCCTCGCCTAAGCCCGCCGGCGGCAGCGTCACCTCGGGCTCGTTCTGCAGCGCGGTTTGGTGTTTGCGGGCCTCGCGCTGTTCGGCGTGCGCGAACAGCGGCAGTACGGTGTCGTCGAGCCCCTTGACCGCCCACAGCGCGGCGCGGCGGTCGAGGCCCAGCGAGGCGTAGGCGTCGGCCCGGGCCAGGCGCTCGAGCACCCGGGCCGAGAGGCCGGAGCGGCGCCACAATTCGCGCACCTCCTTGTAACGCGCGGCCTTGCCCCCGCCGCGCGCCACCACCAGGGCCTCGGCCGATTCCTCCTTCAGCCCCTTGATCTGGCGAAGCCCCAAGCGCAAGGCCACCCGGCCCTGCTCGTTCTTGGCGTCGCAGGGTTCCAGCGTGCAGTCCCAGTCGCTGTGGTTGACGTCGACCGGGCGCACGATGGCGCCGTGATCGCAGGCGTCGCGCACGATCTGGGCCGGGGCGTAGAAGCCCATGGGCTGGCTGTTCAACAGCCCCGCCGCGAAGGCCGAGGGGTAATGGCACTTGATCCAGGCCGAGACGTAGACCAGCAGGGCGAAGCTGGCGGCATGGGATTCGGGAAAGCCGTATTCGCCGAAGCCCTCGATCTGCTTGAAGCAGCGGAGCGCAAACTCCTCCTCGTAGCCGCGGCCCTTCATGCCCTCGATGAACTTGTCGCGGAAGCCGTAGATCTGGCCGGTCTTGCGGAAGGTCGCCATGGCGCGGCGCAGGCCGTCGGCCTCGGACGGTGAAAAACCGGCGCCGACGACGGCGATCTTCATGGCCTGCTCCTGAAAGAGCGGCACGCCCATGGTCTTGCCCAAGACGGCCTCCAGTTCGGCGGAGGGGTAATCGACCTGTTCCTCGCCGCTGCGCCGCCTGAGATAGGGGTGCACCATGTCGCCCTGGATCGGGCCGGGCCGCACGATGGCGACCTCGATCACCAAATCGTAGAAATTGCGCGGCTTGAGGCGCGGCAGCATGGACATCTGGGCCCGGCTTTCGACCTGGAAGACGCCCACCGAATCGCCCCGGCAGAGCATGTCGTAGACGCGGGGGTCCTCCGGCGGCACGTCGGCCAGGGTGAGCGGCCGCCCATGATGGCGTTCGATCAGGTCGAAGGCGCGGCGGATGCAGCTCAGCATGCCGAGCGCCAGCACGTCGACCTTGAGAATGCCCAGGGCGTCGATGTCGTCCTTGTCCCATTCGATGACGGTGCGGTCGTCCATCGCCGCGTTGGCGATGGGCACGACGCTGGAGAGCGGCCCCCGCGTCATGACGAAGCCGCCGACGTGCTGCGAGAGGTGGCGCGGGAAGCCGCGGATTTCGACGGCCAGCTCCAGCGCCTGCTGCAGCCTGGGATCGGTCGGGTCGAGGCCGGCCTCGCGCACCTGTTCGTCCTTGAAGCCCTCCCGGCTCCAGCCCCAGGCCATGCCCGAGAGCGCCGCGCCCACGTCCTCGGAAAGGCCCAGGGCCTTGGAGATCTCGCGCACGGCGCTCTTGGTGCGATAGCTGATGACGGTGGCGGTGAGTGCGGCCCGGTCGCGGCCGTATTTCTGGTAGATGTACTGGATCACCTCCTCGCGGCGCTCGTGCTCGAAATCGACGTCGATGTCGGGCGGCTCGTTGCGCTCGGCCGAGACGAAGCGCTCGAACAGGAGATCGACGCGGTCGGGATCGACCGCCGTGACGCCGAGACAGTAGCAGACCGCCGAGTTGGCCGCCGAGCCCCGGCCCTGGCAGAGGATGCCCCGCGCCCGGGCGAAGCAGACGATGTCGTGTACGGTGAGGAAATAGGGCGCGAAACCCAACTCCCCGACCAGCTTCAACTCGTGCTCCAGCAATCCCCGCACCTTGTCGGGAATGCCGTCGGGATAGCGCTTGGCCGCGCCCTCCCAGGTCAGGCGCGTGAGCTCGCTATGCGGCGTCTCGCCGGGGCTCACGGTCTCGTCGGGATATTCGTAGGCCAGCTCGTCCAGGCTGAAATCGCAGAGATCGGCGATTTCGGCGCTGCGGGCGACGGCGTCGGCGTAGCCGCCAAACAGCCGCGCCATCTCGGCCGGCGTCTTGAGGTGCCGTTCGGCGTTGGCGTGCAGACGGAAGCCGGCCTCGGCCACCGTGCAGTGCTCGCGGATGCAGGTCAGCACGTCCTGCAGCGACCGCCGCAAGGGATCGTGGGCATGAACGTCGTTGGTCGCCACCAGCGGCGTGCCGTGGGCCTGCGCCAGGGCGGAGAGCCGGGCGATGCGGGCGGCGTCGTCGCCCCGGTAGAGATGCCGGGCGGCAAGGTAGACATGGGCCGAGGCATGGACCCGGCGGCGGACGGCGGCCAGCGCCGCGGCGAAGCTCTCCGCCTCCTCATCCAGATCGGCCGGCGGCACGACGATCAGGACCTGGTCGCGCCCGGCCCCGAACACCGGCCCGAACAGGTCGTCGAGCGCAAACCAGCACTCGCCCTTGGGCGCCCGGCGGTTGCCCAGCGTCAGAAGTTCCGACAGCCGCCCGTAGGCCGCCCGGTCGCGCGGGAAACAGACCATCTCCGGCCCGTCCTCCGGCAAGAGACGGCAGCCGACGAGATAGGGCACGCCCGCCGCCTTGGCCGCCACATGCCCGCGCACGACGCCCGCCAGGCTGTTGCGGTCGGCGATCGCCGCCGCCGCATGCCCGAGCTCCGCGGCCCGCGTCACCAGTTCCTCCGGATGCGAGGCGCCGCGCAGGAAACTGAAGTTCGAGGTCACTTCCAGTTCGACGTAAGGGAGGTTGGAGCCTGTTTTGGCCTTTTTGTTCATGATTTGTTCCTATTTTCTGGCGGCAGAAACATTTTTCTTTAGGGTCACCCCCACCCTAACCCTCCCCCATCAAGGGGGAGGGAATAGGAGATGCGCTGAATTCGCCACGCGAGTTCCCTCCCCCCAGCGTGGGGGAGGGACAGGGTGGGGGGCGATTTCAAATTCATTCCCGATGACGGTTCTCCCTCAAAAGATCCACACTATCAGTTTGTTTAACGTCCGGCGTCATTGCGGTGATTTGCTCCGCCAACCCACGCAAATCGAGCCCCGTTCCGCCTTGGGCAACATCTTTCAGAATCCAATGAATTTCTTCCTCAAGTGATCGGTTGCGGGCCTTCGCACGCTCCCTCAAAGCCTCGAAGACATCATCCTCAAGATCGCGGATCGTTAGCGTCACCATAATCACCTCCAACCTTTAGTATCATTATGCACCACTTCCTCATGCAAACACCCCATGGATGAACCAGCGGGGCGCGCGGGTAGGGCGGGGTTCGGGGGCGTTGTCGTTGGCCGATATCTCGTCCTCGCCCAGGACGTAGAGCCCTTCGCGGAAGAGCCAGAAGCGGCGGCCTTCCGTGTCTTCGATGCGGTAGTAGTCACGCGTGAGGTGGCTGCGGTCCTCGCCCGGCGGGGCCGCATCACGCCACCATTCGGCGGCGATGCGTTCCGGTCCCTCGGCATGGACGACGCGGTGCACCAGACGCCGCCAGCGGAACAGCACGGGCGGACCGTCCGGCACCTCGGCCACCGCTTCGATGGCCTGGGGCTGGGGGAACAAACGGAGGGGCCGGGGCCGGACGCTGCGCGCCGGCGCGGTCTCGGGCGTCAATTCCGGCGCGCTGTCCGGCGGGGTGCGGCCGCTGAGGGCCGAGACGGGGATGCCGGCGCGTTCGGGGATATGGCTGGCGCGGTTTTCCAGGCGCACGACGCTGCCCTGCCCGAGCCGCGTTTCCAGCCGGTCGACCAGGCGATCGACCTGCTGGCCCTGCCCGCGGTCGAAGCCGCCGCCCCGGCCGCCGTCAGAGAGATCAAGCTGCGCCGCCGCCAGCGGTTCGACAACGGGGGCGGCCAGGGTCATGACGTCGACGCCGAAGCCGAGATCGAGCTTGTCCAGATGTTCGGCGAATAGGCGCTGCAGGTGGCCGGCATCGCGCACCGGGCGGCTGGTGCCGACGGCGGCGCGGGCAATGCCGCCGTCCGTGCGGTAGAGCGTGAACTCGGCCCGGCGCAGGCCCAGGCGTTCGTGCGCCAGGCGTGCGGCCATGTGATCCAGCAGGCGCACCAGACCGGCGGCGACGTCCTCAAGCCGGCCGATGGCCTCGGGGAAGGCGAGACGCACGCGATGCGCCGTCACCGGCAGGCGCGGCGAGATCGGTTCGGCCTGGCGGCCCAGGGCCTGGTCGAGACGGTTGAGCAGCCCCTCGCCGAAGCGCGCCGCCAGGGGCCCGCGCGGCAGGTCGTAGAGATCGCCGACGCGGCGCACGCCCAGGCGGTCGAGCCCTTCGTTGACCTGGGCGCCGGGCCGGAGCGCCGCCACCGGCAGCGCCTTCAGGGTCCGGCGGTGATCGCCCGGCGCGACGACGATACCGTCTCCCCCCTCACCGCCGTAGCGCGCCACGCCCCAGGCCGCGCCCGGCGTGTCGGCCAGCGCCACCCGGGCCGCGAAGCCCTGGCCGCGCACCCGCGCCAGCAGGTCCTCCAGCAAGGCCGCCTCGCCCTCAAACAAGTGGGCGCAGCCCGTGACGTCGAGCCAGACCCCGGCCCCGGCGGCGGGCTCCGCCGGCGGTTCCGCCGCCGTCCACGGCGTATAAAGGCCGCACCAGTCGGCCAGGCGTTCGAGGGCCTTGGCGTCGCGGTCGGGATCGGCAGGCGTGGTTTCGACGTTGGGCACGATGGCGCGCGCGGCCGCCAGCGTCAGGCCGGGCACCAGGCCGCCCGACGCCGCCGGCGCGTTGACCGCCGCCAGCCGGATGCCGCCGTGGGCCGCCGTGATCACGGCCAGCGGCTTAGAGCGCCAGGCCGGACGGCCGAGGCTCGCCCGGTCGGTCGCGAAGGTCGGCAGCCACAGCGCGGCGACGCGCGCCGTCTTGGTTGCTTCCGCCGCCTTCGGTTCCATCACATAGTCGTCCATCGCGCCACTCCACGGGCCACGTTCTCGGTTCGCCCTCCGTCTCGCCGCCCCGCACGCGCAGCAGCCGGAGCCGCCAGCGCGCGCCCTCTCCGTTCATCGCCTGCCCCGGTTCGGCCTGCCCCGGCTCCACCAGCCATCGCGTCGCCGCGGCGCTGGCGGGCAGGCCCCGCTCCGCGCCCCGCAGCACCAGGCAGGTGACGCCGCTGCTCTCGGCGGCCAGTTGCAGGCGCCGGCTGGCGGTGAAGTCGAGGCCGTCGACCTCGCCCAGCACGGCGGCCAGCGCCGGACTGCGCAGGCCTTCCTCCATGGCCCACAGCACGTCGGCGTCGCGCTTCGCCCGGACCAGCAGCAGGCGCTCCTCGTCGAGGCCGAAGGCGGCGAGGCCGGGGGCATACAATTCGCCGTTCTCGTGGGCGTCCCAATGGCGGCGGCACCAGAGCGCGGGCCCGGCTTGGACGGCCCCGGCTTGGTCCGCCTCACCGCCGCTTTCCGCCCGGCCCAACAGCCCCAGCAACGCGGCGGCGAACCCGGCGGCGGCGCCGTTCGCCCCGGCCGTGCCGGTGATCTCGTGCAAGCTCCCCCGCGCCAGCCCGCCGGCCGGCAGCAGGCCGTCCAGCGCCGGACTGAGCCCCACCCGCCCGCCGCCGCCCGCCTTCATGCCGGCGATCGCGCCCTTGCGCTCCATGGCCCGGATCTGGCGTTTGAGGTCGGCGATGACGTCCGGACTGATGTCGCGCGTGTCGGCGCCATCGGGTGCGTTGGCATGAGCGGCGTTGGTATTGGCGGCGGCTGGCGGCGATCGCATGGCGGTCCTTCCTCCCGAAACAAGCAACTTCCGCAGGGACGGCGATTCGTTCCGGAGAAACCCCTCCCCCGGCGAACCGTTCTCAATTTTGCGAATGTTCTCGTTTTGTTCTAATTTGACTCGGAATGAGAGTCAAGGCGGGAAACAGCTTGACGAAAAACTAGCCAAATATTAAATCTAGATTTATAAACTAGACAGGAACAAGCCGATGCCATCCACCCGCTGGTCGCTGCAGGACGCCAAGAACAAGTTCAGCGCCGTCGTCGACGCCGCCCGCGAGGGCGAACCGCAAATGGTAACGCGCCACGGCAAGCCCGCCGCCGTCGTCGTATCGGCGGAGGAATACGAAAGGCTGCACGACCTCGACCGGGCGACCGCGCCTTCCTTTGCCGACCTGCTGCTGGCCATGCCGCGGGACGACGAGGCGTTCGAGACGGCCCCGCTCGAGCCGCGCGAGGTCGATTTCTGATGTTTCTTCTGGACACCGTCGTCCTGTCCGAACTGAGGAAGAAGAACCGCGACGCCAACCTGGAGCGCTGGATCGCCGGCCGGCACACCGCCGACCTCTACCTCAGCGCCGTCACCATCGGCGAGATCGAGCGTGGCATCGCCCAGCAGGAGACGAAGGACCCCGCCTTCGCCCACGCCCTGGCCGGCTGGCTGGATCGCATGTTGAGCCTCTACGCCGACCGCATCCTGGCCGCCGACACCAACGTCTGCCGCCGCTGGGGCCGCCTGAGCGCCCAGCTCGGCCACGCCGGTGCCGATCTGATGATCGCCGCCACCGCCCTGGAACACGGCCTCACCGTCGCCACCCGCAACATCCGCCATTTCGAACCGACAGGCGTCGCGGTGGTGGATCCGTTTGGGGGAGGGGCGGGTTAGGGAAGTTGTGCCTGGAACTGACCGTGGGAACTACCGGTCCACGATTCGCTCATCTAATGATCTTTTTCTAAATGCTTGGTAATTTCTGCCGCCATGATGGATTTTGCTTTCTCAAGCTGCATACCCACTGAAATTTTGTCACCGTAGAGAGCCCTCAATAGCGCTAGGTCAACGGGGTAAAATTTCTCAAGCCATAAGCTCCCACCCCAGGAACTGCGATCAGTGTTTAATAGCGAAGGAACTATTTCGTTACTATATGACCCGTTCGCAAAAACCTCGAGAACAGCGGCCAATATAAGTCCACGCACCTGATTTGGGGGTAGCCTTGTATGATCCGCGATAACCATACTCGTTTCATTGACGTAATTTCTCTGCGTCCCCGCGACGCCCAACAAGGCATTTTCCTGGTACGCTTTTAGATCGGTAATGACACCAACCCAGTCCGCAAATTCTTTCTCTGATTCGAATTCCTGATTAAAAAATGCGCGCCCATAACCTGTGAAGAGTATCGAGCTTGGGTCTGCGTCGAACGCAAACAAAACGTTTGCTCCCTTTGGCCCCATTGACAGGTGCTGACGTTCTATTTTCAGACGTGCCAGTTCCGAAATCTGTTCCATCACATCGTCCAGAAATCGGGCATTATCTTCGTCCAATCCGGCCTCAAAAAATATTATCGGTCCCGCCCATTTCGAAATTCTCCTCCCACCCATGGGTGGATAAATTTTGTCCAAGTGACTGCGTATTTTGGTGTGCAGTTGGTTTGTCTCCTGAGCGCCCAATTCATTTGGGGCCAGATGCACAGCCACCACCACCATTAGAAAACAAACTAAAGCAATTATTCGTTGGGAAAATTTAGGCACAGCGAAAATTTGGGTCATATCAATCAACGAAGACGTCCCATTACATCAACACAACATCCATTTCGAACATTCAAAACCATCAATCCGCCAACCCCATCACAAAGGCTAATGCGATGTTGAGCCGAGCCGTGTCCTGAGAACTCAAACGGCCGATGTGGTCGCCGATGCGTTCGCGGCGGACTGTTACGGGTTTGTCGACCATGACTTGTGACGGCACGCGGAGACCGTTAGCGGTCGTGGGTTCGATGGTTACGCGAAAATCCGGGGCGTCTTCCAAAAACGAGGTCATTTGACAAATTACGACCGATTGGTGGATTTCCGGCAGGGCGTCGGTCTGGACGATCACGGCCGGGCGTGGTTTGCCGTAATCGCCCACCGCGGCAACGGTGACGACGTCACCCCTCTGCATGTTCGTCAAATTCGGAGACGTTCTCGATCCAGGTCAGGGCATCCAATTCGTGGCTCGGATCAAGGCCGGCGACCTCCTTCGCGACACGGGACCGCACGCGCTTGGAGCGCGCATCGGGCAGATGCAAGCGCACCTCGCGAATTTCGGCCTGGCGTCGCCGCGCCCGCAAGGCCCGCATCCGTTCGGCGGAAGACATAGCCATAATACAACCTTTCGTTGGGCTGTATCGTAACGCGTTACGGAAAAAATTTCAAGTCCGTGAGGTTTAGGCGACCCACCCCTTACATCTCCGCCTGGCTCATCTGGTGGAGGGCGAGGGGGAAGCGGGTGTCGAGGCGGGTGAGGCCGTAGCGCTGTGCGAGGGCCTGGGCTTCGGCGAATTCGGCTGACGTGGGGCGCCGGGCGATGTCCTCAAGGCGCTCAGCCTTGTGGCAGGGGCGGTATTGGGTCATCAGGTTGAGGTAGGTGTCGGTGGAAATCTCCTCCGCCAGGAATCGCAAGACCTCGGCGGTGCCGGCGAGGGCGTTGGGCAGCACGAGGTGGCGCACCAGCAGGCCGCGTTGTGCGATGCCGCGGCCGTCGAGCACCAGATCGCCGACCTGGCGGTGCATCTCCCTAACCGCCGCCCGGTTCACCGCCGGGTAGTCGCGGATCTTGGAATAGCGCCGGGCCACGTCGGCATCGCCGTACTTCATGTCCGGCATGTAGATGTCGATGACGCCGTCCAGCAAGGCGAGCGCCTCGGGGCTGTCGAAACCGCCGGTGTTGTAGACGAGGGGCAACCGCAGGCCCGCCTCCACCGCCAGCACCAGGGCTTCGAGGATCTGCGCCACGGCGTGGCTCGGGCTCACGAAATTGACGTTGTGGCAGGCCTGGCCCTGCAGTTCCAGCATCATCGCCGCCAATTCCGCCGCCGTCACTTCGGGTCCGGCGTCCTGCCAGCTGATGTCCCAGTTCTGGCAATAGACGCAGCGAAGGTTGCAGCGCGAGAGGAAGATGGTGCCCGACCCCCGGCTGCCGCGCAGGGGATCTTCCTCCCCATGGTGGGGGAAGTGGGAGGCGACGCGCGCCTTCGTTCCCGTGCTGCACGCGACGCCCTTCAACGAGGCGGTGCGGTCGACGCGGCAGTAGCGGGCGCACAGCGTGCAGTCGCGCAGAAGGTCCTTGGCGGCCTCTGCACGTTCACGGAGCTCACCCGTGCGGGCCAGCGCCAAATAGGCCGGCTCGAATTCGGTAATATGCGAATCAAATCCGCCAGTGAAGAGCTGCTCAAGCACGAATTTTGTCCCGGTTCCATAGCGGAAACCCACGTTACCACCCCGCCGCCCGCATGGCACGCTTGCTTACCCGGACGGTGCATCTAGGTTACTATTCACGTCACCTAAGGGGGAGCGGTATGGACGACAAGAGTTCGTTGAAGACCGGCTATTTCATCATCGCCGACGTCTCCGGCTACACCTCGTTCCTGGCCGAATCGGAGGTCGAGCACGCCAAGGGCATCCTGGAGGAGCTCTTCAAATCCCTGCTGCCCTGGGTCAAGAACCCGCTGGTGATCTCCAACTTCCACGGCGACGCCATCTTCATCTACGCCGAACAGTCCGACACCATCTTCGGTCAGCTGATCCTGGAGGCCATGGACAACCTCTATTGCGGCTTCGCGGCGGCGCGTCGGGACATGATCCTCAACACCACCTGCCCCTGCAACGCCTGCCGCAACATCGACAACCTGGACCTCAAGATCGCCGTGCACTACGGCGACTTCATCCTGCAGTCGGCCGGCGGCTGGGACGAACTGACCAGCAAGGACGTGATCGCCACCTTCCGCCTGCTCAAGAACAACGTCACCGAACAAACCGGCATGACGGCCTACGCCATGCTGACCGACGCGGCCATCGGGGCCATGGAGATGCGGGATTATTTCGACCCCCTGCCGCTGCATTCCGAGGAATACGAGCACGTCGGCGTCATCGACTGCCGGCTCTACGACCTGGCGGCGGTGTGGAAGCGGCGGGAGGAGCTCACGCGCAACTTCATCGGCCAGAACGATCCCCAGTTCATCGAGGAAACCTCCTGCGTGCTGCCGCTGCCGCGCTCGGCGGTCTGGGCCCTGGTCACCGAACCCAGCCACCGCATCAAATGGCAGGCAGGCGTCGAGAGCATCGAGGTCGACCACCGCAATGCCGGACGCAGCGGGCCGGATGACGTGATGCACTGCGCCCACGGCGATATTACCATTGACCTCACCGTCGTCGATTGGCGGCCCTTCGAGTACGTCACGTTTGCGGCCCTCATGCCCATGAACGCCAATATTCGCCAGACCTTCGAACTCGAACCAGTCGGTAACGGCACACTGTTGCGGGTCCGCTACGCCGAACTGGAATACGGCGGCGCGCTCTCCAGGCTCATGTGGCTGGCCATGGCGGGAAAGGTCAAAAGACAGATGTCCGCTTCCACCAAGGAAGGGTCGGAAAATCTTGAACGCTACGCCAAGGAGATCGCCGAGCAGAGCGGCACCCGGCCCGACGCGCTGGAAGATGCGGCCTTGGATGCCGCGCAGATTACGGAGGCCGTCCGCGCCAGTCTACCCGGCCAAGAAAATCCTGCGGCGAGCGCCTAATCCTTCTCCCGCTGCAGGGCGATGCTGATCAGGGCGAGGACGGCGGAGGCGATCATCAGCAGAAGCGAGACGGCGTTGAGCACCGGGGTCGAGCCTTCCTTGAGGCGGTCGAACATGGCGATGGTCAGGGGTGCATCGGAACCCACTAGCATCAGCGTCGTGTTGAAGTTCTCGAAGCTCATCAGGAAGGCGACGATGCCGGCGCCGATCATGGCGGGCGCGAGGTAGGGCAGCGTCACGGTACGGACCGCCTGCCAGCGCGTGGCGCCCAGATTGAGAGCCGCCTCCTCCAGGGTGTGGTCGAACTTCTTGAGGCGGGCCGAGATCACCAGGGTGGCGATGGTGGTGATAAAGGAGAACTGCCCCAGCACGACCAGCAGCAGGCCCGGCCGCAGCAATTCGATCTCGTAACCGCTGAGCTCCTCCACCCAGTTCACGGCCGTGTTGGAGAGCACCAGGATGGAAATACCGAGGATGATGCCGGGCACGACCAGCGGCGTCAGCATCAGCATGTAGAGGATGTTCTTGAAGGGAAAGCTCTCGCGCTCGAACAGGAAGGCGTTGGTGGTGCCGACGCCGACCGACATCAACGTCACCGAAACCGCGACGAAAGCCGACACGCCGATGGAATCGAGGATGGCGGTCTCGTGAAAGAGACCCAGCCGGGCGTCGTCAGGACTGAAGAACCAATCCCAGGTAAAGCCGTTCCAGGGCAGCGAGGGGAAAAGTGAATCGTTGAAGGCGAAGACGGAAACGACCACCAGGGGGGCGGCCAGATATACCATGAACAGCAGCACGTAGGCCCGGTAGACGGAATTGAACAGCGGATTTTGCGGGATCGAGGGGATCATGCGTTGCCCTCCTCACCCATCGTGCCGCCTAACGTCTGGCCGGAGAGTTTCAGGCCGACCCAGACGATGGTTGACGACAGGATCAGCAGCAGGAAGCCGAAGGCCGAACCCTGCTCCCAATTGAAGCGGGTGATGAACTGGGCGTAGATCTGTTCGGTGAACCACAGGCTGTCCTTGCCGCCTAGCAGCACCGGCGTCAGGTAATTGCCCAGCGACAGCATGAAGACGATGATGCAGCCCGAAACGATGCCCGGCATGGCGTGGGGGATGACGACCTCGCGCAGCACGGTCCAGCCGTTGCCGCCGAGGTCGTATCCCGCCTCGATGTAGCTGTCGTCGAGACTGTCGAGCGTGCTGACCAGCGGCACCACCATGAACAGCATGGAGGTGTAGACCAGACCGACCATAATGGCGGCGTCGTTGTAGAGGAATTCGACCGGCCCGCTGACGATGCCGAGCCATTGCAGCGCCCCGCTGATCACGCCGGTTTCGCGCAGCAGGATCATCCAGCCGAATGTCCGCACCAGCTCGCTGACCCAGAACGGCAGCAGGCAGAGAAGGAACAGGGCCGTTTTCTGGCGGCCCTTGGCGATTTTGGCGATGTAATAGGAAATGGGGAAACCGATCAGCAGCGTCAGTGCCGTGGCCGCGATGGCCATGACGGCGGTGCGGCCGAAGGTGTTCCAGTAAAGAGGCTCGTTGAAGAACTCGAGGTAGTTGGCGACGCCCGTCTGGTAAACGCGCGGCGCCACTTTTTCCTGCAGCGAAAGGAAGAAAAGATCGACGTGGGGGATGATCAACAGGGCGAACAGCCACGTCAGCAGCGGCGCCAGCAGCAGGAAGAGGCCCAGACGCGATTTCATGGGCACCTATTCCGCCTCGGCCTCTTCGGCCGGCGTCGTATTGGCGGGAAAACACTTGGCCTGATCCTGCCGCCAGCCGAGATGGATGCTTTGGCCGATGGCGAGATCGTTGAATTCGCCTGTTTGCGGCAAGGCCACGTCGATTTCCTGGCCGGCCTTGACGTCCTCTACCAGAACCCGGCTGTTGGCGCCGTTGAACAGCACACTCGCCACGCGACCTTCGACCCGGTTGGGCAGGTCTACCAGGCGGCTGCTTTCCTTTGCCAGCGTGATGGATTCGGGCCGGACGAATATGTCGACGGTCTGACCGGCGGCCAGTCCGTTCCCGGACGGTCCGGCCGCGAGGATTTCGAAGCCGCTTGTCGTCGACACGCCTACTCCACCTCCATCGCTGGTCTGAACACTGCCGCTCCAGCGGTTGGAATCGCCGACGAAGCCCGCCACGAAGGCCGTATCGGGCCGGTAATAAAGTTCCTGGGCCGTGCCGATCTGCTCGAACTTGCCGTGGTTCATGACGGCGATCTGGTCGGACATCACCAGCGCCTCCGACTGGTCGTGGGTGATGTAGACGAAGGTGGTATCGAACTCGTGCTGCAGTTTTTTCAACTCGATCTTCATGTGTTCGCGCAGCTTGAGGTCGAGTGCGCCCAGCGGTTCGTCCAGCAACAGAACATCGGGGTCCAGCACCAGGCAGCGGGCGATGGCGATGCGTTGCTTTTGGCCGCCGGAAAGCTGGGAGATTTTCTTCGGTCCGGAATCCGGCAAGCCCACCCGTTCCAAGGCCTCGCCGACCCTGGTGCGGATTTCGGCTTTTGAATCGCCGCGGCGTTTCAGGCCGTAGGCGATGTTGTCGGCAACATTCATCATGGGAAACAGCGCCAAATGCTGGAACACCATGTTGACGGGCCGCTTGTTGGGCGGCACGCCGCGCACCGATTTGCCCTTGATCTCGATCTCACCGGCAGTCGGCTCGAGAAAACCGGCGACCATGCGCATGATGGTCGTCTTGCCGCAACCGGACGGTCCCAGGATCGAGAAGAAAGAGCCCGACGGTACGGAAAAACTAACGTCGTCGACGGCCACGAACGAGCCAAACGTACGTCTAACGCCACGGCATTCCAGATCGACGCCGTCCGCTGAATTATTCATGAGATACCCACGCGCAACAGGAAACACCGCCGGGCTCCATCGAAGCCCGGCGGCGGCTTCTTCTCAACAGCTAGTTCGCTGCTTTAACGGTATCGAGTACCTTGCCTTCAATATCCTCAAGACCGGCGGGAACCGGCGGATACCACTTGATGTTATCGATCGCGGCTTGCGGGAAACTCTTCTGGTAGCGCGCCTTCAGAGCATCGTCGGCATACGCGTCGGCACCCTTTGAAGCGGTGAAGTTGCCGGCAGAGGCCGTGATCATGGCGGCGATTCCCGGCCGCATGACGAAGTTGATCCATTTGTAGGCGGCATCTTCGGCCTTGGTCTTACGCGGCAAGGCGAAGGTATCGATCCAGCCCAGCGCGCCCGACTTCGGCGCCACGAAGGTGATGCTCGGCATATCCTTGTTGAGCTTCCAGCCGCCCGTGTCCCAAGCCATGGCCGCCGTGACTTCGCCCGAACGCAGAAGGTTCATCAATGCATCGCCGCCGGACCAGTAGGCCTTGACGTTGGATTTGCAGGAAATCAGCTTGGCTTTGACCTTGTCCATGATGGCCTGGTACTTGCCCTTGTCGCCGTACGCGGCAAAGGGATCCATGCCCATGGCGAAGGCGAACCCGATCAGGGTCGGCCGTTTCAGGCGGTAGGACACCTTACCGGCAACGCCGCTGCCGCAGAGATCGGTGTAGTCCGTGACGGCCGCCGCCTTGGCGGTATCGAGCACGAGGCCGCTGGTGCCCCAAACGTGGGGCACGCCGTAGACCTTGCCGTCCACCATCGTGTTCTTCTTGGTGCCTTCGAGCATCGAGCCGATGAAGTTCTTGGCGTTGATCTTCGAGAGATCCATCGGCTTATAAATGTTGTGCTCGATTTGGGCGCCGGCGATGCGGTCCTGGCTGGGCTGGGCGAGGTCAAACCCGCCGCCGCCGGTGGCGCGCAGCTTGGCGATCATTTCTTCGTTGTTGGACTTGGTGACTTTGACGTCGATGCCCGTTTCGTTCTTGAACATCTTGATGACCTCGGCCGGCGCATAACCGCCCCAGGTCAACAGACGCAAGGTCTCGGCACCGGCTTGCGATGCGCCGAACATCATGGCGACACCCACAAGCAGCGCCACTTTCGTTGATCGTTTGGATGTTTTCATTGGATAGTTCCCCGTGATTGTTTGTTTTTGTTCTTACCGGGAAATAGTAACCAATTGCCGGGACTACCGGAATAGCCTCCCGACATCACTTTTTCGCGTTTCACAGGAAATTCGCGATTTTGTCGGCAGGGCCCGGGGTGAGAGGGGGCATCGCCAGGGCGGGGAATCCCACAAAACGATCATCGCCCGCGGGCGCAGGGCCGGAGCGGGCGAGACCGGTGAAAGCTTCGGAAAGATGCGTCAGGCGCCAGCTGCAGCTTCGGAAATCGCAGACTGTGCGGCAGATTTGCCGAAAGCGAAAAACAGGAACGACAGGATCGCCAGATACAGCAGCGCCGGAATGGCCTGAGCGATGGGATCATGCATCAGGTGCATGAAAACGGCGCCCACCATGATGATTGCAAGGCCCGCGGCGGCCAACCGCTTCAAAGCCCAAGGGCCGAACGGCTTCTGGGGTAGCCAGAGACCGATGGCGCCCGCGACCTCGGCGGCGCCGATGAAGTACATGAAGGCCACGGGCAGCCCGAATTTCGTGAAACTCTGAACCATTTGCTCGGCGCCGGAGAGCTTGAAGCCGCCCGCTGCCAGGAATCCCAAGGTTGCCAGACCGGTCAGTCCCCAGGTCGCCCACTTGCCGAATTTGCTGTTCATCAGTGCTTCTCCATCCATTGACGATTTGATGGGGCAAATGTGGGATATAATCTCAACCAAAAAACCGATATAATATCGCTATTATCAATCAAATATTTCGAATGAGTTGGCCATGATCCATCCGAACCTGCTCGACCAGTTGGAAATGTTCGTTGCGGCCGGCGAGCTTGGGTCGTTTTCCGCCACCGCCAGGAAGCTGGGGCGGGCCCAGAACGTCGTCAGCTACGGCATCTCGGCGCTCGAAGAGAACCTGAACGTGAAACTTTTCGACCGCAGCGGACACAAGGCGGTCCTTACCGGCGCCGGGCAGGCGCTGCGGAAGGAAGCACGGAACATTGTCGGTGCCTCGCTCGACCTGTCGCGCAAAGCCAAGGAACTTTCCGCCGGCGTCGAGGAAATCTTCTCCGTCGCGGTGGACGACATGGTGCCGTTCGATTTCTTCGACCCCGCGATCAGGGCTGTCGCCAGGGATTACCCGGGTCTCGAGGTCCGGCTGATCCGAACCGCCGGCATCGATGCCCGGCACCTGGTCAACAGCGGAGGCGCCGCGCTGGGAATTGCGGCGGACATCATCGGCCTGGAGGAAAAGCATGATTTTGCCCTGGTCGGGCGTTTTCAAATGGTGCCCGTCATAAGCCCAAGCGTCCAACCGGAAGCCGGCGGCGGTGGCGAATCCGAATTGCCGGATTTGCGGCAAATCGTTTTGTCGAGCAGCGACTCACCCGAAGCCCAACCGGATCTCGGTGTCTTCAGCCGCCATATCTGGCGGGTCGTCGACTTGAGGTCCAAATATGAGCTTATCCGTCGCGGTTTGGGCTGGGGCATGCTGCCGTCCGACCTGGTCGAGGACGACCTGGCCGCCGGCCGCTTGATTAGGGTGGCGACCCGGCATTTCGCGGCGACACCGGAAATCCCCATTGCCCTGTTCAGCCTGGTCTCGTCTCCGCTGGGACCGGCCGGACAATTGTTCAGAAAAACGATCATCGACCAGGCCCGACCGGACGAGCCGAACGCCGTCCCATCGGTCGCCGTACCGGGCGCGCGGGCTTAATTTGGAATGGCTATAATTGTTGGGGTACCCAACAATAACACTTGCAAATGTAGGGGTATTTCCAGCATCATGCGGGCGAGATCAACCGAGGTGAAGCGACCCCAATGTCTCCCAAGGTGACCGGCGAAATACTGCGTCAGACGGCAGAGCGCTTGAGCGACAAGCCGGCCTTGATCTTCGCAGGCGGGTCAATGACCTTCGGCGAATTGGACCGCCGGGCCGATCGCCTGGCCAACGCATTGTTGGATCTTGGTCTGGAGCGCGGCGCCAAGGGCGCCATCATGGCGCGCAACGTGCCGGCCTACCCCACCGCCTATTTCGGCGCGGCGCGCTCGGGACATGTCCTGGTTCACGCCACGACGCGGTATACGGCGACCGAGCTTGCCTACATCCTCAACAAATCCGATGCCGAGGCGCTGTTGGTGGAAGCGCCGTTTGCCGGAATTGCAGCCGAGGCCCTGCCTCAGGCGCCCAATGTGAAGCACGTCATCCATATCGGCGATGGTGACGGGTCGGACCTGCCCGGCGCCATTGCTTTCGACGACCTCGTGGCGGCCGCTTCTGCCGACGCCCCCGACGTCGACGTTGACGAGCGCGATCACTTTGCCATCACCTTCACCGGCGGCACCACCGGGTTTCCCAAGGGCGCCATCGTCGATCACCGGGCGCGCATCGTCTCGAGCGAGGCCAGCATCGTCGGTCAAAACATGGTGGAAACGGATGTCGCGGCGATCACCACACCGCTGTTCCATACCGCCGGCCTGTTCGTTTGGTACCAGTCGACCGTGATGGTCGGACAGACCGCCATGCTCATCGCCGACTGGAGCGCCGCCGCCTTCCTTGATGCCGTTCGCGATCACGGCGTGACGTCGGCCTTCCTCGTGCCGACGCAGATCATCATGCTGCTCAACGATCCGGCCTACGACGAGGGTCTCTTCCGCCGCATGCGCAAGATCACCTACGGCGGCTCGCCGATGCCGCCGGCGCTGAACGACGAGATCCTCGAACGCTTCCCGGAACTCGAACTTTCCGCCAACTACGGCCAGACGGAAGCCTGCCCGCTCACCGTCCTTCGCGTCGACCAGCATCCCGACCGCTCGGCGTCATTAGGCCGGGCGCCGGCCGGCATGGAAGTCGCCGTACTGGATGAAGAGGGCAATCCGCTGCCGCCCGGTGAAGTCGGCGAAATCGCCACCCGCGGCGACCATCTGATGGCCGGCTACTATAACGACCCGGAACAGACCGAAGCGTTCTTCAAGGGCATGAACGACGGTTGGGGCTGGACCGGCGACCTTGCCGTCATGGACGAGGAGGGTTTCTTCTCGCTCGTCGACCGGGCTAAGGACATGTACATCTCGGGCGGCGAGAACGTCTACCCGAAAGAGATCGAAAACGTTCTGCACAGCCATCCCGCTGTGGCGGAGTGCGCCGTCTTCGGCATTCCCGACCAGACCTGGGGCGAAATCGGCGCGGCCCACATCTGCCTTCGCGCCGGCGCCAAAGCGGACGAGCAGGAACTGATCGAGTACTGTTCGGCCAACCTGGCGCGCTTCAAACGCCCGCGCGTCCTCCGCCTGGTGGAAGAACTGCCGAAGACCGCTGTCGGAAAGATCCAGAAAAACGTCCTGCGCGACCAATACCTGTAGGGATATTCGATAACAGTGTCATTCCGGTGAAAGCCGGAATCCAGTTTTCTATTTTTCAGTGTCAGCACCGGAATGAGATTCAGTATGGATCCCGGATCAAGTCCGGGATGACGCTGGAGCGTGGGGTTCATTCCTTCCGTCATTCCGGCGAAAGCCGGAATCCAGTTTTCTATTTTTCAGTGTCAGCACCGGAATTAGATTCAGTATGGAACCCGGATCAAGTCCGGGATGACAATCAAGGAAAGTGGGGATTTTTTGAAACCTACTTGGCCTCGGCCAGCATTACCTTGTTGCGGCCGCTTTCCTTGGCCTTGTAGAGCGCGCCGTCGGCGGCTTCGCGCAGGGAGTTCGAATCGCCGAAATCAGTAAAATCAGCCGCCCCGCAACTGAACGTGACCGAAAATTGTGCGGTGTCGGAAAAATGCACGACGCCTTCAAAATGCTGGCGCATTTCGTCCAGAACGCGAACCGCGTTTTCGGCGTTGGTATCAATCATGATGGCGGCAAATTCCTCACCGCCGACGCGGCCGACGATATCAACCTTCCGGAGGCGCTGCTGCAGCAACCGCGCCAGACCCTTGATCACGCGGTCGCCGGTGGGATGGCCATAGGTGTCGTTGACGTCCTTGAAGAAATCGATGTCGATCATGGCGTAGACGAGATTGCTCTGCGTCCGCCGGGCGCGCGCGATCTCGACCTCGAGTTCCTCGTTGGTACGGGTGTGGTTCAACAGTCCGGTGAGGCTGTCCCGCACCATGAACGAGCGAAGCGTGCGCCAGCGCTCGACCCTTGAGGTCACGGCGCTGACGAGATGGGCCGGATCGATGGGCTTGGTGAGGAAATCGTCGCCGCCGACGCTCATCGCCTTCAATTGGCGCTCGCGATCGCTCTCGGCCGACAAATAGACGATCGGCATGCTGACGTAGGATTCCTGCTGGCGGATCATCTGCGCCAGCTCCAGCCCGCTGCAGCCCGGCATATAGAGGTCCATGAGGATGATCTCGGGCATGAAGGAGACCATCTCGGACATCACCGCCATGGGATCGTTCAGCGTCGCCACTTCCATGCCGGCGGCTTCCAGAACGGCGCGGTAGAAGCTGGTCATCGGCGCTTCGTCGTCCACCACCAGAACCCGGTAGTGATCGGGCGGCTCGGACGACGTCAACGTGTCCAACTGATCGATCAGCAGGCCGACATCGAAGGGCTTGGTGAAATAAGCCAGTCCGCCGGCGCGGACCGCCTGGAGGCGCGCTTCGATGTCGTCCCGGGTCGACATGAAGATGACGGGCAGCTCCTCGCCGAGCTTGTCACGGATCAACCGCATGGCCTCGATGCCGGCAAGGCGGCCTTCAGGAAAGACGATGTCCGCGATGACGGCGGTAGGCTTCTTGCGGTTGATGGCGGCTTCCAAGTCCGCCAGCCGGAAATAGGTCTCCACGTCGTAGCCGAAATGGCCCACCTGGACGGCAAGGTTTTCTGCGAAATCCGCATCGTCCTCGATCAAATAGATCAGGCGGCGCTCGTCGTCGTTGCGCCGCACCGCCGTCGGCCTGGGGGCGTCGATGTCGACGGCGCGCCGTTCGCCGGCGTCCTGCATAACGGCGCGCAGGGCGGCGAGACGCGCCGTAATGGCGCCGCTGGTGGCGATGTCCGCGGCATCCTGTACCGCCTCCACGGCACGTTCCAGGGCGCGCGAGGCTTCGCTAACGTCATGCAGGCCGAAGGTGGCGCCGGAGCCCGCCAGGCTGTGGGCCAAACGGTGAAGGGTATCCTGTGCGTCTTCGTTGCCGGCGCAGGCCTGCTCCCAGGCCTCATCGATGTCGACAAGCCGCTGGGCGAGGCCGGCGCGGAACGAATCGCGCATCGCCATGAGCTTTTCTTCAAGCGTTTCCTCGACCATCCCTCACGTCCCACCAGAAGGACCTCCGAGAAAGATGTCGCGCGAACGCCTGTTCGTCAACGACTCAGTTCAAAATTCTTAGGTTTTTCAATGGGGTTGCATTATTTGCCCGCCTCATGAATCGGCCAAGACCTTGTCGATGGCCGACAGCAGGTGGGCGGCGCTGAAGGGTTTCTCCAGGGTGCCCGAGGCGCCGAACTTGTGGGCGAAGGACAGAAAACTGTTGGCGTCGAGACGGCCGCCACCCGACATGGCGATGATCTTCACGTCGGGGAAGTCGCGTTTCAGTTCGAGAATGGTTTCGACGCCTTCCCGCTCGGGCATGATCATATCGGTCAAAACGATGTCGGCCGGCGAATCGCGGAAGCACTTGATGCCCGCAAGCCCGTCACACGCTTCATCCACGGCGTGACCGGCATCTTCTAGGGTGGCGCAAAGAATGGTCCGAAAATCACTGTCGTCGTCGATGACAAGTATGTTCGCCATATTTCGCACCTTTTTTCCAAGCTAATGGAACCGTCCAATATGTGGGCGCACGCGACAATGGCAATGGTATCAGGTTCACGGCGCTTTAATTTGCGTTCCGTCTTCAATTCGGGTCACGAACGCTTGACCCGGCGACGCCGGAATGGTCCACTCCGCCCGCGCCGTTTGGGCGATTATTTCCGGCGCGATTTCACGTATGGAGGAAGACCTTTGTCGGGAACATTGGTGATAACCGGCGCCAGCAGGGGCATTGGCGCGGCAACTGCATTGGCGGGTGCAAGCGCCGGTTATGCCGTCTGCGTCAATTTCCAGGGCCGCCGGGACCGGGCCGAAGACGTTGTCGCCCAAATCGAGGGAATTGGCGGCAAGGCGCTGGCGGTTCAGGCCGACGTCGGCCGAGCCGCCGATGTCGAACGCCTGTTCCAACAGGCCGAAGAAGAACTGGGCCCCATCACCGGCCTGGTCAATAACGCGGGTATTACGGGGCCCCTCTCCCGCCTCGATGAAACCAGCGCTGCCGACATCGCCCGAACGGTCGAGGTCAATCTCACCGGCGCCCTCTTGTGTGCCGCCGAAGCCGTTCGGCGCATGTCGACGCGGCAAGGGGGCGGGGGCGGCGCGATCGTCAACGTATCCTCGGCTGCGGCCCGCATCGGCGGCGCCAACGAATGGGTCGATTACGCCGCCACCAAGGGCGGCCTCGATTCCATGACGGTCGGTCTTGCCGTCGAGGTGGCCAGCGACGGCATCCGCGTCAACGGCGTCCGGCCGGGATTGATCGAGACCGAAATACATGCCGCCGCGGGCGCGTTGGACCGCCTCGGTACCATCGCCCCGACAATTCCCATGCAGCGGGCCGGCCAACCGGAGGAAGTCGCCGAGACCATCCTGTGGCTTCTGTCGGAGAAGGCCAGTTACGTATCCGGCGCCATCGTGGATGTCGCCGGCGGCCGCTGATTTTTGAAAATTTTCAATGAGACAAGGACGATCCATCTAATGTCGGAAAAAACCATTACCGGTCTCCGCCAAGCTGCGCGCGCGGCCGGTGACGCCATCATGGAAATCTACCGGAGCGATTTCGAAGTCCGCACCAAAGGCGACGAAAGCCCGGTCACCGCCGCTGACGAAGCGGCCGAGAAAATAATTCTCGAGCATTTGGCGCACCTCACCCCCGACGTCCCTGTCGTGGCGGAAGAAAGCGTCGCAGCAGGACATGTTCCTGATATCTCAGGCGGCCGGTACTGGCTCGTCGATCCCCTTGACGGCACCAAGGAATTCATCAGCCGCAATGGCGAGTTTACGGTGAATATCGGCCTGATCGAGGATCGCCGCCCGGTGATGGGCGTGGTATTCGCCCCGGCGCGGGAACGCCTGTTCTTCGCCGCCGGACCGGACTTGGCCTTCGTCGAGGAGGGCGCCGCGGAACCCCGTAAGATCGGCGTCAGGGCGACATCCGGTGCCGGATTGACGGTTGTCGCCAGCCGTTCCCACCGTGACGCCAAGACCGACGAGTATCTGGCGCAATACGAAGTGAAGGAATTGAAATCGGCCGGCAGTTCCCTGAAATTCTGCCTTGTCGCCGCCGGCGAGGCGGACCTTTATCCCCGCCTCGGCCGCACCATGGAATGGGACACCGCCGCGGGTCACGCGGTGCTCCGGGCTGCGGGCGGTCGCGTCGAAACGCTCGACGGCGAGGAATTTCTTTACGGCAAACCCGGCTTCGAAAACACCTTCTTCGTTGCCCGAGGTGACTGCTAACTGCCTAAGCCCGCAACAATGAAGGCGCCGAAGCCGCCGAGCAGCATCGCCGAAAACCGGTTAATCCAGACCATGCCGGTTTGATTGAGGCGTTGGCGTAGCGCACCCGCCAGGCCCGCCAGGAACAGCCACCAGATGGCCGAGCCCAGGAAGACGCCGATCACCAGGATGCTGGCTTCGGTGTAGGCCCGCCCCTTGGCGGCCAGACCGAGACCGGCGAAGATCGCCAGGAACGTCAGGATGGTTGACGGGTTGGCCAGGGTCAGCAGGAAGGTACCGGCGTAGCTCGCCAGAAGGCCGAGGCCGTTCGGCCTGCCGTTGTGGGCGTTGTCGGCTTTCGGCTTCGACCGCCAGGCCCGGATGCCGAGCCAGATTAGAAACGCCCCGCCCCCGAAGCGCAGGAATTCCTGGGCGTCGAGCAGAAATCCGGAAATCGCCGTTAAACCGAACGCCGCCACGAACCCGTAGCAGGCGTCGGCGCTGGCCGCGCCCAGGCCGGAAATGAAACCGGCCAGCCGGCCGTGCGTCAGGGTGCGCCGGATGCACAACACACCGATCGGGCCGACGGGCGCCGCCACGGCGAAGCCGATGAACAAGCCTTCCAGAAACGTACTACCCATCAGTCCACTGCTTCGGCAATCATCACCCATACCCGATGCGGCACGCGAAGCGGATCCTCGGCGAAACGCTCACCCAGGACGGCTTCGTGCGCGGAATTGAAGACGCCGACGGCGGCATCATCCAGGCTCGCCCCGACGCCCGCGCTGGCCCGGACGCGCCCCAGCCAGGCCGCATGCGTGTAAGGCACGTTGATATCGAATTCAAACGTCTTCACGCCACGGAAACCGGATGCCTCAACAGATCCGATCCACTGCGGATAACGACCGTCTCCGCCGCCTAACGTCCAAGCCGGATTGTGCTCCCGGATCAGCGCCTCCGTCGCCTCGACGACGGATCCCGGCAGGGGAAGCCAGTCGAAATGGGCGATGACCAGCCGGCCGCCCGGAATCAGCAACCGTTTGACTTCGGCGGCGGTACGGGGCCGGTCGAACCAATGCCAGCACTGCCCGGCCGTGACGGCATCGAACGTGTTGTCCGGGAAGGGCAGGACTTCAGCCCGCGACGCGACACACTTGAGGTCTCCGGCCTCACGCAACTGGGCGGGGTTGAGGTCGCTGGCGACGACATCGGCGCCCGCCTCGCGCAAGCCGCGTGCGACCGTGCCAGTGCCGGCTCCCAAATCGAGAATTCGCTGATCGGCCCGGCCGATGCCGTATTCGCCCAGTCGGGCAAAGAACTCGAGGGGGAATCCGGCACGGTGGCGGGCGTAGTCCTCGGATGTGCGGCCGAAGTTGACGTTGTCCGAAAACGTCATCCGTCGATGACGATCACGTCGTCTCCCGGGCTCTCGGCGTGGAGGGCGGCCACTAGGTCGGCCCGCCGGTCCAACGTGGCGCGCTGGTTGATGTAGCCCTTGTCGGTGATCTCGTTGGCGTCGATGGAAGGCGGTTCCGTCATCAGGATAACCCGCCGGACGCGGTTGCTGGACCCACCGGCATCCGCGTTGTAAGCCGTCAAGGCGGAGGCAACGTGGTCCCGTACCTTCTCGTGGCCGACGGTGTCAGCGGGCGAGGCATCCTCCCCCAGCCCGGCCATCTCGCGGCAGGCCGGCAGGTTCGGCCAAGCCAGAAGGCCGATGTAGTCGCGGTCGTGGCCCGTGACGACGGCGTCCTGAAGCGCCGGACTGGCGGCCGCCAACACACGAACCCTTAAAGCACCCACGGCAACCCAGGTACCGGAAAGAAGCTTGAAGTCTTCCGCCACCCGGCCGTCGAAGGCAATGCCCTTGGCGCCGTCGGCTTCATCAATCAGCCGTCCGGCGTCGCCGATGCGGTAGAAATCCTCATCGTCGAAGGCGGCCTTGGTGAGGTCGTCAGCCTTCAGATAGCCCGGCATCACGTTGGGACCCTTGACCCGCAGTTCCATCTTGTCGCCTGAGGGCACCATTTTGATGGTCACGCCCGGGACCGGCACGCCGATGTTGCCGGCGCTTTCCAACTCGAAGTGGGCGGAGGTCGAAAGCGGCGAGGTTTCGGTGGAGCCCCAGGCCGACGTCATCATCACCCGCTCCCCCCGCGAGGCCACGGAGAGCGCCTCCAGGCGTTCCCACAGGTCCTGCGGCAGGGCGGCGGCCGCATAGAAGATGAGCTGCAGCTTGGCGAAGAACATGTCTCGGAGTTCGCCGTCGGCCTCCAGGTACGGCAGCAGCATGTTGTAGCCGGCGGGCACGTTGAAGTAGATGCTGGTGGAGACGTCGCGGATGTTGGCAATGGTCTGTTCGATCAGTCCCGGCGCAGGCTTTCCGCCGTCGACGTACATCGTGCCGCCGTTGCGCAGCACCAGGTTGAAATTGTGATTGCCGCCGAAGGTGTGGTTCCAGGGCAGCCAGTCCAGCACCACCGGCGGCTCGTCCGCCAGGAACGGCCAGGCTTGGAATAGGCTTTGCTGGGAAGCGCAGAGCATGCGTTGCGTGTTGATCACGCCCTTGGGCAGGCCCGTAGAGCCCGAGGTGAACAGGATCTTGGCGATGGTGTCGGCGCCGACACCCGCATAGGCGATTTCCACGGCGTCCATCGGGACCGTCCGCACCAGATCGGCAAAACCCGTTGTCGCCACGCCTTCTGGCGGCGCGGCGCTGACGACGACCTCGACGCCTTCGAGATCGAGGCTGCTCAAGGCGCCGGCGAACATCTCGCCGCTAGCGGCGTAGATCAGGCCGGGCCGGCAGAGATCGAAGATGTGCTTCACCTTGGCGTGGTCCTGGCTCATCAGCGAATAGGCTGGCGACACCGGCACGACCGGCACGCCCACCTGCATGGCACCGAGCGCCAGGATGCCGTGATCGACGGCGTTGCCGGAAAGGATCATGACCGGCCGGTCCGGCCCGAGACCGCGGTCCAGCAGCGCCTGCGACACCGCATCCGCCGATTTGCGCGCCTCGGCGTAAGACAAGCGCCGCCAACCTCCCGAGCCGTCCCGCTCGGCGAGAAAGGTCGCCTCCGGCGTTTTCTCCGCCCAGCGCCGCAACCAGACCGAAACCTGGGTGTCGTAATCGCCCAGGGGATCGCGCGAAGACAGCAGCACTTCGCCGTTGTCGCGTTTGACGGTTTCGATGTCGGGGGTGGCGAACGCAAGGGACGCGCGGGGGGCTTGGGTCATGACTAAATCCGTTTACTCAGTAGTTGTGAACGGCGGTCATCATATCATCGGATGATGCGGCGTAAGAGCCCTTCCAGCAAGGCCTGTTCATTTTCGTCCAACGGCGCCAGGGTTTCGGCCGACGCCGCGCTGGAATGGCGGGCCACCTCGGCGGCGGTTTCCAGACCCGCCGCCGTGAGGGCCACCAGCAGGAGGCGTTGATCCTCCGGCGAGCGACGGGATTCGACCAGACCCCGGCTCTGCAGGCGCCGGATCACACCGTGAACGGTGGCCGGTTTCATGCCGCTTTGGCGGCCGAGCTCGTTCTGCGACGCTTCACCAAGCTCCATCAGCTTGAGCAACGCGCCAAATTGCGGCGGCGTCAAATCGAGATCGCCGAGCTTGCGGCGCAAGTTCCTCAACGCCACGCCCCGCGCCCGGCCTAGGAGGTAACCGATCTGGTTGTCCAACAGGTATGGGATCGGTCTGTCATTGTCGTAGGCAAGATCGCTCATGTCACCGGCCCTCCGAGCCGCGCGCGGGCGGCATCGGGGCTTTCTGCAGCCGCGTAACGGCGGCGGCCCTCGGCCCGGTCGGTCGGTACCGGCGCCATGTTGTCGGGCTCGGGCCACATATCGGGTTCGTGGACGGCGAGCTTGGCGGCCTTCGGCTCTTTCTTATCGACGTTGAGGCCGCGTTCGTTGACGGCGGCGGCCGGTCCGACCCGGCCATCAACGGTCTCGAGGTCGAACCACCAGCGGTTTTTCGGATTGCGCTCGCCGTACCTCAGCTTGTCGTCGAGCCAGATCAGGAAACGCCGGGTGAACGGCAGCCTGATCGCCGCCCACATGGCGAGGCGGTGGTGCAGTAGGCCCTCCTTGTTCCACGGGCACATCTTCATGCAGCGCCCGCAGGCCGCGCCCTTGGGATTGGTGGTGCGGTACTTGGTGCAGCCCTCGGAATCCGGCTTCCAGGTCTCGTAGCCGTTGTACATGATCTTGTCACCGTAGGGGATGGCGCCGCAGGGGCATTCGCGCGCGCACTTCTTGCAGGCCGCGCAGAAGTCCTGCATGCCGAAGTCGATGGGTTTGTCGATCTCCATCGGCAGGTCGGTGGTGACGACGACGGTCTTGAGGCGCGGTCCGACGAAGGGGTTCACCACCATCTCGCCGATGCGGCTCATCTCCCCAAGCCCCGCCAGCAGCGAAAGCGGCACGTGCTGCACGTGGCTATCGAAATTGGTGTGGGCGCGGGCCGGATAGCCCAATCTGCGGATATAATCGGCCATGATGTCGGCGATTTCCGCCCCGCGGACGTAGGCACGGTAGCTTTGGGCTGCACTCACCCAGTCGTCGCCGCTGGCGCTGTCCATGGTGTCGAAGCCCTGGTCGATGATCATGACGATGGCATGGCTGTGGTAGGGCTCGATGGGCTTGCCGTGCTTGTCGTGGCTGTACCAGCAGTAGTCCTTGGCCTCGCAGATGCCGGTGAGATCGGCGTCGAGAAAGTACGACAGCGACTTGATGTGTTCGGCTAGCGTGCGCGGATCGTTGCTTATGGGCGCCACCTCCGCCGCCACCTCGCCGTCCTGCGCCTTGATCAGGTTCTTGCCGACGTTGCTGATGGCGGCCGACAGCGGCGTTTTCTTGATGAAGCGCTTGACCTCGGTGGCCGCCCGTTCGCCGAAATCCCCGTGCGCCGCCCGAAAAAACCCGTTCACGCGCATCGGCGTGCGCCGAACCTCGTCATCGATGATCAACGTCGTCGGCTCGTCGACCCTTTTCAGCTTATGCATCGGGTATTTCCCCTGATGCATGGGCCGTTTCCGCCGGGAAAAGATGGGCAGCATGGGAGTGCTCCATAATTTTATTTCATTCGTATTATAATGTTATAGTTATAATGAAAAATATTGAGAAATTGAAGAAAAAAGAAACCTGGACCCCGGATCAAGTCCGGGGTGACAAGTTTTGGGTGTGCGTACTTGATCGATAATCACTCTAAAGGAAAGCCGTGTTGCTTCAGGAAGGAGAGCTTGTCCCAATACCCCCGTTGAAAGGCGATTTTGTCGTTGCGGATTTGGAAGAAGCCGCATCCGCGTAAGCCCAGTGGATCTTTCCATTCCAGGATCGCCCAATCACCGTCCTCGAAAATGTTCTCAACGATGCAAACCATCTCGGCCTGGGCAAACTCAGCTGCGAACATGTCGCGTATGGCGGCACGCCCTTCTACAGGCTCGTTGGCCACCTGATGGTTCACCGCGTCGTCGGCGTAGAAGCCAGCCATCTCGTCGGCATCTCCACGATTGAAGGCCTTCACCCAGGCCTCCACTAGTTCCCTAGGGCGCATTTTGGACTGCTCCGTTTCCGACAGGGGACCCCTGATAGTCAGAGACTCACATATTCGCCAGATGCCGACAACCACGGCCGTTGACGTTGGAGGGACGCTTTAGGAAAAAAGAAACCTGAACCCCGGATCAAGTCCGGGGTGACGGAAGAGTGTAATGGTAAAACACAATCGTCATCCCGGCCCCCGCCTTCGCGAGGACAGGCTTCGCCGGAATCCAGTTTGTTTTTGTTGCCTCAGTACGCAGACGCGCCCGGATTCTGTTCCTTTTCGAACACCGTGTACCCGAGCGTCTGGTTGAGTTTACCGCTCATCTCGAAAGGCAGTTTGACCTGGTGCCAGGACTTGTATTCCTGGTTTTTGATGTCGATGGAGCCGCAGCAGTAGATCGTGCGGCCCTCGCGGATGACATCGGCGTTGTATTTGCGCAAATCCGCCTCGGTGCGGGCGTAATTGCCCTCGGATATGTACTTGCCCGTCATGTCACGGCCGCCCATCGCCACCAGTTCGCCGCCCACTAGGACGAAAAGGTAGTCGTCCCGCTCCTCGACGTGGCGGGTGATCACGCTGTTGGGCCAGAAGCTGCTGAATTCGGGCTCCTGGAACATACGTTGAGTGAAAACGGCGTCCCCGGCCGCCTCTCGAACGGCCGTCATGAACGCCACGATCCGCGGGTTCTTCTCGGCCGCTTCGCAATCGTGCTCAAACAGCATGTGGCCGGCTCCGCTGTTCCATCGCCGCTAGCACCCGTAATTCCGTCAATCGAAAACCGAAAAGCCCAAGGTCTGGCCGTAAGTCCCGTTCATCTCGAACGGGATCTTGACTTGCTTCCAGGTCTTGTATTCAAAGTCCTCGAAATCGACCGATCCGCAGCAGTAGATCGGCCGCTGCAGCCGAATGACGTCGCCGTTGTAGTTTCGAAGATCTTCCGCGGTGTTCATGTAACTGCCGCCGGAGATGAACTTGCCGGTCAGATCGCGGCCGCCCAGGGCCACGAGATCTCCGCCCATCAGGACGAATTCGTAATCGTCCATCTCCTCGACATAGCGCGTGATGACGCAGTTGGGCCAGAACTTGCTGAAGCGGGGTTCCTGGAACTGGCGCTGGGTAAGGATGTCCTCACCGGCAGCCTCGCTCACGGCTTCCATGAAGGTCCGGATCCGCGGGTTATCCATGGCCGCTTGGCAATCGCGTTCAAACAACATGTGACCACATCCTACTCGTCGCTATCGCCGGGCCGCTCACAGCTGCCCCGTCGCCGCCTTGCTGGCGTGGCTGCCGCTTTGGGCCTGCTTGTGATGGTAGGCGTTGAACAGGAGATAACTGCCGCAACGCGAACAATCGACGTTATTGCCGTAACAGCAGAAGGTCTGCTCGAAATTGCCGTCATCGCCGACATAAAGCGTCAGCGTCGTGCCCCGGATGACGCAATCGGCGCCGTCCGTGCCGGTCACCTCAAGAGCCGTGTCCGACAGCATCAGGCGCAAGGAAGGCACGTTGGCCTTCAAGAGATCGGGATACTTCTGTTTGAGTTCGATCAGGCGGTGAACGACCTCATCGCGTTCTTGCAGCGTCGGCCAGTCGAGACCGCTGTCGTCATCCTTGCAGGGCACGTAGAGCGAAACCGCGACGCCGGCGATCGGCCAATCCTTAACTTCCTCGAAAAAGGCTTCCAGGCCCCCTTCGTTCTGGTAGGTCACGACCATCTGCACGATGACGTCGGTACCGTCATCGCCGTCACGGGTAAATATGGCGTCGCGGACCTTGGCAAAGACACCCTCCCCCCGGATCGGGTCGTTGACCGCTTCCGGCCCGTCCAGCGATACCGTAACCACATGGCCGGGCACGGAGGGAATGCCGTAGGTGCCGTTGGTAACGATCTGGCACTCGTCGAACAGGTCCATGCCCTTCAACACCAGGTCCCGGCGGATCATCGGCTCCCCGCCCATGAAGTACATGTATTTGATGCCGTGGCGGTCGCGCAGGATCTCGAGCTGACCCAGCATCGTCGCGTCGTCCATCTTGTCCCGGGCGCTGTTGGGATTGCCGTCGCGGAAGATGAAGCAGTGGCTGCATTCCAGATTGCAGGCATTGGTGACATTCACCAGGGCCACCGGATATTCGCGGTCGCCGAAATCCGTCGGCGCCCTGACGTCCAGCCCATCACCCATTTGTCGATTCTCCTTCGCGTCTATCAACCATCAATGCTTTGCCGAATCCGGCATTCCCACTGTATGTTTGACCAACTCTGCAGACATAACAAAACAAAACCGCCGCAAAGGTAAGGTTTTTCATCGGGGAGCAGACAATGGGCGAGGGACATTCCTGGACCGAATTTTATCCGGAAGACGCGAAGAATTACGAAGAATCGGCGATCGGGCACGGCCACCTGGCCGACGTCATCGGCGTAGCGGCCGGTAAATACGGCAGCGCGCCGGCGATTTCGACCCAACTTTCGACGGGCGCCTACACCACCATCGATTTCAACGAACTTGACCAGTTGACGGACGATTTCGCGGTCTACCTGCGCGAAGTCGCAGGTCTCAACGCCGGTGATGCAGTGGCGCTGATGTCGCCCAACTGCATCGACTTCCCCGTCAGCGTGTTCGGCATTTTCAAGGCCAACTGCGTCTGCACCAACATCAACCCGCTCTATACGGCGCCCGAAATGGAGCACCAGCTCAAGGATTCCGGCGCCAAAGTGCTGGTGGTCGTCGACCTCTTCGGCGACAAGGTCGACCAAGTGGTGGCCAACACCGCGGTCCAGCAGGTCGTGAAGATCTCGCTGCTGGATTTCTTCCCGACCATCAAGAAGGCCATCATGGGTTTCGTCCTGAAGCGCGTGAAGAAAATGGTGCCGGACATGCGGACGCCCCACGTCACGATACCGGAAGCCCTCAACCAGGGTGCGGCCAAGCGCAGCGGCAGCAACATCGACGTCGCCGCCTATCGTGAGGGGGCAACCGTCAACGACACCGCACTGTACCAGTACACCGGCGGCACCACCGGCCGCAGCAAGGGCGCGGAGCTCACGCACCGCAATATCCTGTGCAACGCGGCGACGACGTTTTCGCTGGTCGGCGACAAGATGGAAGAAGCCGGCGGCGACTGCACCGTGGTGGCGCTGCCGCTATACCACATCACGGCTTTCGCCCTGATCATGCTGCCGGGCATCGAGTACGGCGCCCATTGCGTGATGATCCCGAGCCCGAGGCCGCCGAGCAACCTGAAGACGGCCTTCGAAAATCACCCCGTCACGCATTTTAGCGGCATCAACACACTGTTCGCCGCGATGCTGGAGGAACCGTGGTTCACCAAGGATGTCGCGCAGCACCTTAAATTCTGCGGTTCCGGCGGCGCCGCCCAGCATGTCGCGGTGGCGGAACGCTGGGAGGCGCTGACCGGCGTGCCGATCAACCAGGGCTACGGCCTGACGGAATGCGCCGGCGCGCTCACCATGAGTCCCGTCGGAAACAACCGATTGGGCGTCGCCGGCATCCCGGTGCCCGACACCATCGTGAAAATCGTCGACGCCGATGGCAACGAAGTTGCCGCGGGTGAAGAAGGCGAGGTGGTCGCCAAGGGCCCCACCGTCATGAAAGGCTATCTCGGCCGTCCCGAGGCGACGGCGGAAACCATAAAGGACGGCTGGCTGCACACCGGGGACATCGGCTTCCTCGATGCCGACGGCTATTTGCAGATCGTCGACCGCAAGAAGGACATGATCCTGGTCTCCGGTTTCAACGTCTATCCCAACGAGATCGAGGACGTGATCTCGGCCCTGGACGGCATCGCCGAAGTGGGCGTCATCGGCATCCCGGACGAGAAAACGGAGGAAGCGGTAAAGGCCTACGTCGTCTCCACCGACCCCAACATCACCGCCGAGCAGGTCATCGCCCACTGTGAGGGCTCGCTGACCAATTACAAGCGGCCCAAGCACGTTGAGTTCGTCGACGAAATCCCGAAAACGCCGGTCGGCAAGGTTCTGCGACGAAATCTCAGGGAGATGCACGCGGAATAGTCCTCCCACCGTCATCCCGGAATTTGCGTCAGCAAATATCCGGGATCCATGCCTGAGAGATTGGATTTGCGCCGGCGGTGCGGTCGGCTTGTCTACGGAATGGATTCCCGCTTTCGCGGGAATGACGGAGGGATTTAGCGTCTAAGCATTCACGTCGATCACCGTCCGGCCGCGCACCTGGCCTTTGATGATGTCCCTGGATAACGGGAGAAGGTCGTCGAAGGGCACGACGTTGGTGGTCTCGTCGAGCTTGTCCATGGGCAGATCGGCCACCAGGCGCTGCCAGGCCGTGAGGCGCTTCTCGTAAGGCACGAATACCGAATTGATGCCCATCAGGCTGACGCCGCGCAGGATCAAGGGAAGCACCGTCGTCGGCAGATCGAAGCCGGCGGCGTTGCCGCAAACCGAGACGGCGCCATTGGGCGCGATCTTGGGGATGACGTTGGCGAGGATCTGGCTGCCGACGGTGTCGACCGCACCCGCCCAGGTCGCCTTGTCCAGGGGGCGGCCCTCGCCTTCCAGTTCCTCGCGGCCCACGAAGGAAGCCGCGCCCAGCGAAGTGAGGTAGTCGTGCGTTTCCGCCCGGCCCGTGCCGGCGGCCACCGTGTAGCCAAGCTTGGCCAGGATGGCCACGGCGATGGAACCGACCCCGCCGGCGGCGCCGGTAACCAGGACTTCACCCGAATCCGGCATGATGTCCATGTGTTCCAGCGCCATCACGGCCAGGATGGAGGTAAAGCCCGCCGTGCCGATGGCCATGGACTGCTGCAGGCTCATGCCGTCGGGCAGCGGCACCAGCCAGTCGGACTTGACCCGCGCCACTTGGGTGTAGCCGCCCCATTCGGTCTCCGACATGCCCCAGCCGGTGATGATGACCTCGTCGCCGGCGTTGTAATCCGGGCTGTCGGAGCTTTCCACCGTGCCGCAGAGATCGATGCCGGGAATCATCGGCAGGCTGCGCATCACCTTGCCGCGGTTGCCGTTGATGGCGAGGCCGTCCTTGTAGTTCAGCGTCGAATAGGCGACGCGGACGACGGTATCGCCCTCCGGCAGGTCGTCGAGCGTGAGTTCGGTGAAGTCGGCGACGGCCTTGCCTTCGTCGTTCTCGGTGGCCAGCAGGGCTTTGAAGCTATCGGACATGGTTTCTCTTTCGGGTTCCAGGTGATTGAGATTGAAGCGTCATTCGGGCAGCCACTCCTGAAGCACGAGCTCCAGGGTGACAAAAGTGAGGTTCTTGCCGCGCACAAACTCGCCGGCGAAGGCGTCGCTGTCCCAGTTGGCGACGAGGCCGAACAGCCGCGCGCGCGGGTTGCCCTCGTCATCGGGCCGCACTTCTCCCGTGGTCAGGGCGATTTCCAGGCCCGGTCCCTTGACGAACTGTTCGCGGGCGTTCTCGCCGCCGCCGCCGATCTCCAGCACGGCATCCATGACGCTGCCGACGCAGCCGCGGATTTCGGCGTGAGAGATGCGGTTCTCCGCGCAGATGGCTTCAATGCCTTCGACGAGATCGACGTTGGGCCTGATCCGGGCCGTGAGAATGCGCCCGAAGCGGCCGCGCTCGACGACAACGCCGTCGCTGACATCGTTCATGAGGCGGCTCCCTTGATCGGGTGGAACAGCGGAAAGTTGGTTTCCGGATCGTGTCGCGCCTGCAGATCGACGGCGCCGCTGGAGGTCGCCCAGGCCACCATGCCACCCGGCCCGATAATGCATTCGCCGGGTATCAGGTGACCGCCCAGCGTGTTCCCTTCAGCATCCAGGAAGATGGCGTGGCAGTGGCTCTTGGCGCCGCCCTCCTGGTCCCGGCCGATGATGACGTTGGCGATGGACATGTGTACGGGGCACGGCGGATGGTGCGGCGGCGAAAACGTGGCGACGCGGTAGCCCGTCGGATCCTTGTAGCCCGTGTAGTAGGAGAACTCGGCGAAGCTGCCGCCGCCGAGGCGCACGCCCGCGGTGGTGATACCAAGATCGTTGAGCGCGTCGCAGAGGCCGTTGAGCAGGTCCGTGCCTTCCGGCAGCACCAGGCGCAGGTCTTCGCCCGCTTCGGCCACTTCCGTCAGCACGCGGGGCTCGATGACCTTACCGGGATGGACGACACGGCGCGGTTCGCCGGAGGACGGAGCGTCGTTCATACCGCTTCCCCTTCAACCAGATCGCCGCGCTCGAACAGCGTTTTGCGGATCAGGTGCTTCGGCACTTTGCCGTAGGCCGACTTGGGCATCTCGTCCCAAAAGAAATAGCGTTTGGGGTGCTTGTAGCGCGACAGCTCGCCGTTGACGAAGCCCGCCAAGGCTTCCTCAGTCGCGCCTTCCGCCGTGGGCACCACCACGGCGACCCCGACCTCGCCCCACTTCTCGTCCTCGATCCCGACCACGGCCACTTCGGACACGCCGGGGTGAGTCAGCAGCACCTCCTCGATTTCGCGCGGATAGACGTTGGCGCCACCGGAGATGTACATGTCCTTGGCCCGGCCGGTGATGTAGAGGAAACCCGCCTCGTCGAGCCTTCCCAAATCGCCGGTGTGGAACCAGCCGTCGCGGAAGACCTCCGCATTGGCCTTGTCGTTCTGCCAGTAACCCGACATCACTCCGGGCCCGATGACGCAGATCTCGCCCTGCTCGCCGGTCGGCAGCATGTTGCCTTCAGCATCGCGGATGCCGATCTGCATGCCGATACGGGGAATGCCGCAGGTGCCAGGCCGCGCGTTCGGATCGTCGGCGTCGACGACGTAGTGCTCCGGCGGCTGCACGGTGATGCAGCCCGTCACCTCGCCAAGGCCGTAGTACTGGAAGAGCACCGGGCCGAGCTTCTCGAGAGCGGTCTTCTGATCCTCCAGATACATCGGCGCGCCGGCGTGAATGACATGGCGTAGGCTGGAGTGGTCGTAACGGTCGACGGCGGGGTGTTCGACCATCATCTTCACGATGGTCGGCACGGTGAACATGTTGGAGATCTTGTGCTCCTCGACCAGCCGCCAGACGGTTTCGGCATCGAAGCTCTCGCCCGGCAGCAGCACCGTCTTGGCCCCGCGCGCCACCTGCGGAAAAGCGTGGCAGCCCGCGCCGTGGCTTAGGGGCGCCACCACAAGGGAGGCGTCGTCCCGCGTCAGGCCCGGCATCAGGTCGGCGGCGAAGTTGTTCACGACGAAGCCGATCTGACCGTGCGTCAACACCGCGCCCTTGGGCCGTCCCGTGGTGCCGGAGGTGTAGAACAGCCAGCAGGGATCCTCGTACTCGACCTGCACCTCGCTGCGCTCGGCGCCCTGATGGGCGGCGATGACATCGTCGTAGTTGGCCGAGCCGTCGACGTCGCCGCCGATCGAAATGAGGTGCTCCAGTTCGGCGGAGGCTTCCTTGGCGGCGACGGCGTGATCGGCGAAGACGGCCTCGAACAGGAACGCCCGGGCGCCGCAGTTTTGCGCGACGTAGGCGATCTCCGGCGGGGTCTGGCGGAAATTGGACGGCACCCAGACGCAGCCCGCCTTGAAGATGCCCCAGAGGCTTTCGAACATGGCGCGATTGTTGCGGGACTGGACCATCACCCGGTCGCCGGCCTTCACGCCCATACCCTCCAGCGCCGCCCGGAAGGCGTTGGCGTTGGCATCGAGCTCCGCCCAGGTCCAGTCGTCCTCGCCGTGCACCAGGCCGATGCGGTCGGGATAGAGCCGGGCCGTGTCGGACAGCAGACGGCCGACATTCATCGCACTAATCATGACGGCGGGTTCCTAGCGCAGCGGTTCCAGGATGGAGACGTAGTTGGCCACCGCCGCCCCGCCCATGTTGAAGACGCCGCCCAGCTCGGCGCCGTCGATCTGGCAGCCGCCCGCCGTGTCGGTAAGCTGCATGGCCGCCATGACGTGCATGGAAACGCCGGTGGCGCCGACGGGATGGCCCTTGGCCTTGAGGCCGCCGGAAGGATTGACCGGCAGCTTGCCGTCCTTCTGCGTCCAGCCCTCCTTGATGGCCTGGGCTCCCTTCCCCGGGTCGGTCAGGCCCATGGCCTCGTATTCGATCAGTTCGGCCACGGTGAAGCAGTCGTGGGTTTCGACGAATGAAAGATCGTCAAGACCGACGCCCGCCGCCTCCAGCGACTTGGCCCAGGCGTGTTTCGGCCCTTCGAAGGAGACGATGTCACGCCGCGCCATGGGCAGGAAGTCGTTGACGTGGGTGGTGGCCCGAAACGCGATGGCCTTGTCCGCCTCGGCGCTGGCGTCACTGTCGGAGATCACCACGGCCGCCGCGCCGTCGGATACCATCGAACAATCGGTGCGTTTCAAGGGCGGCGCCACGAACGGGTTCTTTTCCGATTCGTTGCGGCAGAAATCGTAGCCGAAGTCCTTCTGCATGTGGGCCAGCGGATTGACCGAGCCGTTCTTGTGGTTCTTGGCCGCAATCATCGCCAGCGCGTCCATCTGGTCGCCGTACTTCTGGAAATAGTTCTGGGCGATCAGGCCGAAGACGCCGGGGAACGTCATGCCTTCGGTCGCCTCGTCCTTGACGTAGGAGGCCTTGATCAGCGTCTCGCCCACGGTCTTGGTGTCGCAGGCCGTCATCTTCTCCATGCCGACGCAGAGGACGTGGCGGGCGTTGCCGGCCTTGATGGTGTTGAGTCCCTGGTAGATCGCCGCCGAGCCCGTGGCGCAGGCGTTCTCGACCCGCGTCACCGGCCTGTAGCGCAAACGGTCGTCGGCCTGCAGCACCAGTGAGGCCGCGAAGTCCTGGGGCGACATGCCGCCGTTGAAGGTGCCGAGGAAGATCTCGTCGATGTCGCCCGGCTCCAGCCCGGCATCGGCGATGGCGTCGGTGGCGACGCGGACGATCAGCGATTCGGCGTCATCGTCTTCCAAACGGCCAAAGGGCGTGTGCGCCCAACCGGTCATGCACGCGGTCATGGGGTCTCTCCTGATACGGGGGAATATGTTGGCAAAAGACTAGCAGATTTTCCGGCAATGCAAGAGATGTGATGAGTTCAAATAAGAAACCTGGATTCCGGCATGCGCCGGAATGACGTATGTAAGTAAACCACCTTTATCAGCGTCACCCCGGCGCATGCCGGGGTCCAGTTTGTTTTTTAATACCCGCACTCGAAAAACCGCATCGGTTTCCCCGACGCTTCGCCCAGCAGTTCATCCTCCCGCATCACAAAGCGGCCGGCGATGATGGTGGCGCGGGGCCAGCCGGTGACGGTATCGCCGTTGAAGGGGGTCCAGCCGCATTTGCTTTCGACCCAGTCGTCGGTGATCTCACGGCTGTGGTCCAGGTCGACCAGCGTGAAATCGGCGTCGTAGCCGACGGCGATGCGGCCCTTGCCGATGACGCCGAACAGGCGCTGGGGGCCGGAACACAAAAGGTCCACCAATCGTTCCAACGTCAGCCGCCCTTCCGCCATGTGATTGAGCATGATGGGCAGAATGGTCTGCACGCCGGGCATGCCGGATGGGGTGTTGGGGTAAGCCTGCTGCTTTTCCTCCGCCGAGTGGGGGGCGTGGTCGGAGCCGATGACGTCGACGATGCCCTGGTCGAGCGCCCGCCAGATGGCGTCGCGGTGGCGGCCTTCGCGGATCGGCGGGTTCATCTGGGCGAAGGGGCCGAGGCGGTCGTAGCAGTCCGGCGCGGCCAGCGTCAGGTGCTGCGGCGTGGCCTCCACCGACACCAGATCCTTGTGGGCGCCGACGAGATCCATTTCCTCCGCCGTGGTGACGTGCAGCAGGTGAACCTTGCGGCCGGTTTCGCCGACCAGTCGGAGCAATCTTTTGGTCGCCCGGATCGCTGTTTCGCCGTCGCGCCAGTCGGGATGGGCGTGCACGTCGCCGCTTTCCTCGGCGATCTTCTTGCGCTCGATCAGGCGCGGCTCGTCCTCCGCATGGACGGCGACGCGGCGCGTGCCGTGACGCAGCACCTCGCGCAGATCGTCGTCGGTCTCGACCAGCAGGTTGCCGGTGGACGAGCCCATGAAAACCTTGACGCCGCAGCAGCCGGGCGTGCGCTCCAGCTCCGCCATCTCGGCAGCGTTCTCCGCCGTGCCGCCCATGTAGAAGGCATGGTTGCACCAGGCCCGGCCCGCGGCGCGCTCGATCTTGTCGGTCAGTGCCTGGGCAGACGTGGTCAGCGGGTTTGTGTTGGGCATCTCGAAGACGCCCGTGACGCCGCCCATGACGGCGGCCCGGGTGCCGCTTTCGAGATCTTCCTTGTGCTCGCCCCCAGGTTCGCGGAAGTGGACCTGAGTGTCGATGATGCCGGGCAGGACGTGTAAACCTGTGGCATCGAAGACCTCCTCCGCGTCCGCCGAGCCGAGGTCGCCCAGCCTGACGATACGTCCCTCCCGAACGCCGACGTCGGTTTCGGTCCGGCCCGAGGGTGTCATCACCGTGCCGCCGCGAATGATGAGATCGTAGGTATCAGCCATGGTGTTCCTCAAGGCCTTTGCGAGAGGGTTTCGAAGACATCGCCCGCGGGCGCCGCCCCCAGAATATGCCGCCGGTGCCACAAGGCATAGAACAAGATGGTCCAGGCGGCGAAGGCCGGACGTTTGGTGCGGGGCGCCTTTTGGAGCGTCTCGAAGAGGGCGACGACGCGGTCCGGACGGCAGGTTTCCTGGACGCCCGGCTGCGCCGCCACCAGCGGCCCCAATTTGACGCCCTGAGAGGCGATCCATTCGCCCACCGGCACGGTGAAACCGCGCTTTTTGGAAAACGCCCGGGCCATGGGCAGGGCGTCGTCGAGCCAGCGGCGCAGCAGCACCTTGCCCATGCGGCCTTGGATCTTGAGATCGTCCGGCAGCCGGAAGGCCAGTTCCGCGACGGCCGGGTCGAGAAAGGGCACGCGGCCCTCCACTCCGTGCGCCATCAGGCAACGGTCTGCCTTGGCCAATAGATCATTGGGCAGCCAGTCGGCGCAGTCGGTCGCTTGGGCGGCCTGCAGAGCGTTGCGGCCCCCGGTATCCGCCGCCTGCTCCGCCGCCGCAATACCGTCGCGCCAGGCGCCGGTGTGCTCGCGCAGCACCCCCATGCCGAAGAACGTGCCGCGCGCGCGCATGCGCCGGCCGCCGAGCCAGCGCGGTCGGCGGGCCTTGCGGTAACGGCCGTAGCCGGCGAACAGTTCATCGCCGCCCTCGCCCGTCAACACGACCTTGAGTTCCTTTCCAGCAGCCCGGCCCAATATGTAGGTTGGCACGATGGCGTAGTCGGCGGCGGGGTCGTCCATCGCGGCGGCGATGTGGGGAAGCTCCGCCCAGAAATCCGCCTTGGTCACCGGGACGTCGACGGCGCGGGCGCCCAGCGCCTCTGCCACCGCGCGCGCATGCTCGCGTTCGTCCGTCGCCTTGGTTTCGGGAAATCCCGCGCTGAAGCAAAGGACGGGCGTATCGTTCAACCGCGCCATCAGGGTCAGCAGCGCCGAGGAATCGATGCCGCCCGACAGGAACATGCCGTAGGGCACGTCGGAACGCTGGTGCAGGTCGACGGATTCCATCAAAACGGCATCGAGTTTGGTCATGGCCGCTTCGGGGGCGATGTCGACCGGCCCGCCTTCGGGCAAAGCGGCGCGGCGGCGGCGTTCCGTGATGCGGCCCTTCTCGACGACCAAGGTCTCGCCCGGCAGCACCCGCTTGACGCCCTCCACGATCGTTTCGTCGCCGGTGGTGAACTGCAATTGCATGAGTTCGTCGCGCGCGCGCCCGTTGACACCGGCAGCGACCAACCCCGCCGCGATCAAGGCCTGGATTTCCGAGGCGAAGACAAAGCCCGCGTCGGTCTCGGCGTAGTACAGCGGCTTGATCCCGAAGGGATCGCGCGCCAGCACCAGCCGGCCGGCAGGTGCATCGTGGATAGCCAGGGCGAACATGCCCCGCAGATGGTCGGTGAACGTCAGGCCGTGACGGCGATAGAGATGCAGCGGCGGCTCGCAATCCGAGTTTGTGCTGAACTCCACGTCCGCCAGTTCAGCTCGCAGTTCGCGGTAATTGTAGAATTCACCGTTGGCGACCAGCACCGCGCCGCCGGGTTCGGAAAATGGCTGGTCGCCCGTGTTGAGGTCGATGATGGCGAGGCGCGTGTGCACAAGCCCGACGCCGCCTTCGATGTAATGCCCGTCTCCGTCCGGCCCGCGATGAGAGAGCGCCTTGGTCAAGGAGGCTAAAGCGCCCGCGTCGGGGGGCGTGCCGAAGCGCATCATGATGCCGGCGATGCCGCACATCAGGCCGTCTCCGCGATCCGGTTGAAGAACTCGAGATAGCGATCGACGACGGCATCCTCCGTGAAGTCGGCCTCATAGGCGGCCCGCCCACCGGCGGCAAGCACCGCCGCCAATTCGGGACGCTCGATCACGCGGGAGATGGCCTCGGCCAGGGACTTGGCATCATCGACGGGCACCAGCAAACCCGTGTCGCCGTCCGCGATCAGGGCTTTCGGTCCGGCCGCATCGCAGGCGACGACCGGCACGCCACGTGCCCAGGCTTCGATCACCACGTTGCCCAGGGGTTCATGCCGCGACGGACAGACGAAGACGTCGGCGGCGGCGTAGAGCGCCGCCGGATCGTCCCGCCACCCCAGGAACCGAACGCGGTCCGCCACCCCCTCGCGCCGGGCCTGGGTCTTGAGCGCTGTTTCCTCCGGACCCGAACCGGCGATCCAAAGAAAGGCGTCCGGCACGTCGGTCAAGGCCGAGATCAGGACGTCGAACGCCTTGTTGGTGTGCAGGCGTCCGAGGGCCAGAACAAGCGGCGCATCTGCCGGTGTATCGTGCGCCGTCCGGGGTTCCGGGGGCGCCCTGGCGTCGTCAACGAAGTTGGGCAGGTAGTGGGCGCGTTCCGCCGGCCAGCCCTCCCGCACCAGGTAGTCCACGATGTCGCGGGTATTGCCGATCAGGTGGTCGCAAGTCCGGTAGTTCTTGAGTTTGTAGTATCCACCCAGCCGGGCGGCGTGGACGAAAGGCGTGGAGGCCGTTGCGGCGGGGCAATACCGGGTCGCGCGGTTCATCCAGGTCAGCACGACGTCGGGCCGGAAATCTTTGATTTCCTTCCGAAACCGCCTTCGGGTCGTGAAGTCCAGCAGACCGCCGAACGGCAGCGCCACCGGTTCGATGTCGCTCTCGCGCAGGAAACCGTCCCAGACCGCGCCTCGTTTGATCAGGATTTTCTGCTCGATCCCGTCGCGCTGCTGCAGGGCGCCGGCGAGGCGGACGAAAAAGGCTTCGGCGCCGCCGTGCCTGCCCCCCGCCATGGCCTGCAGCAGCCGCATCAGCCGGCCTCGCCCTCTTCGTAGCGCGCCTTAAGGTAGGAGAGGATGGGGTAGAGCCCGGCCATCAGCGCAATGAGAAAGCCGTAGTGTCCCTCGCGGTAGCCTTTCCGCCCGACGTAGCATTTCCAGAAGCGGGAGAAGATCCGCCGCACGTTGCGCCCGAAGGTGCCGATGTCGCCCTTGTCGCGCAGATCGCGGGCGTTGGCGGTGGTGTAGCTGTCGAGGCGCCTCAACATGTCGGAAATGTCGCGGTCGACATAATGGATCATGCGGTTCCGCAAGCTCCGCTTTTCCCCTTTGAGCTCCAGCGAGGGATGCACGCGCTGTCGGCCCCAGCGCTTGGCGCCCTTGGAAAACAGGCGGGGTGCCGCACTGACGCCCCAATACGCACCCCAGCCGTGGCGCACCAGCCGGTCGCCGATGTAGTTGTCGAAGGGGACGAGGAAATGACCGGGTGCGGCGTTGTCGATGACGCCGCGGATTTCGGCGGCCAGCTCCGGCGTTACGCGTTCGTCGGCGTCGACCTCCAGGGTCCAGTCGCCGCCGCAGGCGTCGATCCCGGTGTTGCGCCGGTCGCCTTCCACCGGCCATGCACCTTCCACAAGGGTCGCGGAATGGCGTCGCGCAATGTCGGCCGAGGCGTCCGTGCAACGATCGAGCACAACGACGATCTCATCGGCGAATTCCAGGCGTTCAAGGCACTCGCCAAGCTGGCCTTCCTCGTTGTGGGCAACCACGAGGGCGGAAAGCCGCGGCGGCTCGGATACGGGATTGCCGGACTGGCTGCTCATCTAGAAGGCGTACAGGTTTGAAAAGTGATCCTCCGCCGCCGCCACGACGCGGTCGACCGAAAGGCCTGACATGTGGCTGTCGTGCTTGCGGTAATCGTAGTTATCGGCGCCCGTCAGCTCCTCGTAGGACTGCTCCGACCGCACGGTCCTGCACATGCGGCCCCAGGGCGCATAGTGTTCCTCGCGGCTCGGCCCGAACAGGCCGAGCGTCGGGACCCCGACGGCGGCGGCAAGGTGCATCAGGCCCGAATCATTGCCGATGAAGTATTCCATTTGGGAGAGGCAGGCGGCGGAGACCGTCAGTCCTGTCACGCCAACCAGATTAATCGTGCGTTCGGTGGGCAACGCCTCCAGCAACGGCGCCGCCATGGCGGCTTCCTCCGGTCCCGGTCCGCCGAGCACCGCGATATCGACTCCCGGCAAAATGCCGTCCGGCGCCGTCAGGCGTTCGACGGCCTCGGCGAAACGCTCGCCGGGCCACTGTTTGCCGCCCCAATTGGCGGTCGGACCGACGCCCAGCACCTTTTCGCTTGCCGACAACAAGGCCTTGGCCTGTTCGCGGTCGTCGTTGGTCAGCCAAACCCGGGGCGACGGCGGCGGATCGAGTTCGAGAAGCTCGCTCAACTGGATCACGCGGTGTACCGGTTCGGTCGACTTGCTTGTATCGAGGACATAACGCTTGTCCGCCCTGAGCATCCAAGAGAGCGCCGATGCGCGAAGGTCGACGACGATGTCCCACTGCGTGCCGACGACCTGGCGCCACAAATCAAGCCAATGCTGCGACCACTTCCGTTTGGGCATGGGGATGACGCATTCGACCGAACCGACGGCCTCGAACAGCGGCGTGACCACCGGTCCGCAGGCGACGGTAACATCGGCTTCGCGGTATTCGTGAACAAGATAGTCCAACAGTCCCGTCGACAGCACCGCATCGCCGATCCGGTTCGAAGTGACAAATAGAATTTTCATACGCCGGCGCGTTTCCCAAAGCGCGGATAATTGATTAGGGTTTCTTGCTATCGGCGGCAAGAGACCATAAGTCTAACGCCTAGGCAACACCCAGACACAGTCAGGCACAAGGCATCGAAAACCATGGCCAACAAGCAATTCGCCGTTCTTGAAAATCGAGGACTGCTCCGCCTTGCCGGGGCGGATGTCAGGGACTTCCTGCAGGGCATGATCTCCAACGACGTGGCGGACGTCAGTGCGGACCGGGCGATCTACGCCGTCCTGCTGACCCCCCAGGGAAAATTCCTGTTCGATTTCTTCGTCTTTTCCGGCTTGGACGGCGGGGACGCCATCTATCTGGAGTGCGAAGGCGGGCGTGCGGCGGACCTCATCCGACGCCTGTCCATGTACAAACTGCGCGCCGATGTCGAAATCGCCGACGTCACCCCCGAATTCGAAGTAGCGGCGGCATTTGGCGAAGATGCCCCGGAAGCGCTGGGCCTGGGCTCTGCCCCCGGCACGGCGGCGAAACTGGCGGACGGTCTTGCGTTTGCCGACCCGCGCCTGGCAGCGCTCGGCGCGCGCTGCGTGATGCCCAAAAGCTCGGCGGCGGCGGCGCTGGAAGCGGCCGGTTTCGGCGGGGCGTCCGCTCAGGATTACGATCTCCACCGCCTGTCCCTGGGCGTGCCGGACGGCAGCCGGGACGTGCTGGTGGAAAAATCCTTTCCGCTAGAGTGCAACCTCGATGATCTCAACGCCATCAGCTACACCAAGGGCTGCTACGTCGGACAGGAACTGACCGCCCGCACCCATCACCGGGGTACCATCCGGAAACGTTTGCTGCCGGTGGAAGTGGAAGGACCGCTGCCGCCGTCCGGTACGCCGGTTGCCCTGGGCGAGCGGGAAATCGGGGAAATCAGGTCGGGCAGCGGCCAATCCGCCCTCGCTTTTCTCAGGCTTGAGCACCTGGACGCCGCCAACGCGGGCGGTGCGGCGCTGACCGCCGGCGACGCGACGCTGACAGCCCATGTCCCCTCCTGGATGGAACTGCCCGCCGATCAATCCGGCGATTAGGGTGTTTCAAGTCTTGCTTGAAACACTGAGGGTCCATGACTCATTTTGATGCTTCGCAGGTATGAGACTAGGCGTTTCCGATAAATCGGAAATCGCTTTAGCGGCTTGCGCCACGCCGTCCAACCCTCTATCGTTTATAAGAACATATAGTGAACAAATTGTCTTGGGTGGAAGCGAAATGACCGATGTATCGCGCTGCGGCTGGCCGGGGGACGACCCGCTTTACGTCGCCTATCACGACGAGGAGTGGGGCGTGCCCATCTACGATGACCGGGCGCTGTTCGAAAAGCTGCTGCTGGATGGCTTTCAGGCCGGCCTGGCTTGGATCACCATTTTGCGTAAACGCGACAACTTCATCCGCGCCTTCGACGGCTTCGAGCCCGCGATCATGGCCCGTTACGGACCGGACAAGATCGAAAGCCTGATGCAGGACAAGGGCATCGTGCGCAATCGGCTCAAAATTGAAAGTTCGGTGCGCAGCGCCCAGGCCTGGCTCGACATTCAGGACAGCGGCACAACCTTCAGCAATTTTCTCTGGGAGTTCGTCGGCGGCGAACCGATCAAGAATTCCTGGAAAACCATGGCCGACATGCCTGCCGAGACAGCCGAAAGCAAGGCCATGAGCAAGGCCCTGAAGCAGGCCGGTTTCAACTTCTGTGGCCCGACCATCTGCTACGCCTTTATGCAGGCTGTCGGCATGGTCAACGACCACACCACCGATTGTTTCCGCTACCATGAAGTATGAGTGAACCGCGGCTCAAAGCCGAGTTTGTCGTCAAGGCCCTCATCCAGCGCTGCCAGAGCGCCGGCGCTATGGCCATGGTCGTGCGCCGGGGAGATGCCGACGCGGGCACTCTGCTGCTGAAAATCAATACCCTCGACGGCAGCGCCGTCGTTCTGGCGCCCGGCTACGACCTTGAGGGCGAGCGCATATGGCGGCGGGCATCGGGCGACGCGCCGGTCGAGGATGCCGACGCCGAGGCCTATATCGCTCGCGCCCTCACACGAGATCCCGATATCTGGGTGGTCGAAATCGAGGACCGCGAAGGCCGTCATTTCCTCGACGATCCTGTGGAAAATTGAGGTGTTAGACTTCGGTCGGCTCGACCTGCGCCGCCCGGCGCTCGCGGTAGATCACGAACAAACCGGCCAAAGCAACGAGAGCAGCGCCGCCAATGGTCGTGATGTCCGGAACGTCGGAAAACAGGGCCCAACTCAACACCATGGCGAACACGAGCTGGGTATAGGCGAACGGCGCCAACACCGAGGCCGGGGCCAGTTGCAATGAGCGGATCACCAGGAAATGCCCGAACCCGCCGGTGGCGCCCATGGCGGCCATTTCCAGCCATTGCAGCGGCGTCGGCATCTGCCAGAGAAACGGCATGACCGCCGACATCGCGACGGCGCCCAGTACGGCGGTGTAGAAAACGCTGGTGACGGGGGAATCGTCGTTTCCCACCATGCGCGTCAGAACCTGGTAAAGCCCATAGCAAGCCGCCATGGAAAGGGGCATTAGGGTGGCCCAGTGAATGAGCCCGAAGCCGGGCTTGATGATGATGACGGCGCCGATGAAACCGGCAATCACCGCCCCCCAGCGCAGCAACCCGACGCGTTCCCCCAACAGGGGGACCGACAAGGCCGTCACGATCAGCGGCCAAATGAAACCGATGGCGGCGGCATCGGCCAAGGGCATGTATTTGAGCGCCGTGAAGAACGACATCGTCGCCCCCAGCAGCAACAGCGACCGGGCCACCTGCTTGAGCGGGTGCTGCGTCTTGAACAGGCCCGTAAGACTGCGCGGCCGCATCAGAATGACGATAAACAGGAGATGGAAGAGATATCGCCCCCACACGACCTCCAGAACGGGCACACTTTGGCCGAGGTGCTTGGCCAGGCTGTCCAGCAGCAGGAACATCAATGATCCGGAGATCATCAACGTGATGCCGGCCAGTCGGTTCTGCTGAGTGGAAAAGGTACGCTCGGACATATGCCCAAGCGTCAGTCATTTGGCGTTGGACCGCAAGGGGAAACCGATCAATGGCGGGAGCTCTACTCAGCGGCCTGGGCGGCGGCGCTGGGCAGGGAGAAACGGAAGCTGGTCCCCTCCCCCGGCGCGCTCTCAACCGACAGCTCGCTGTGGTGCTTTTCAAGGAATTCCTTGCACAGCAGCAGCCCCAACCCGGTCCCGGATTCGCCCCCAGTTCCCTTCGTGGAATTGTGGGTGTCGATGCGGAACAATCCTGCGATCTGTTCCTCGCTCATGCCCACGCCCGTATCCGAAACCTTGATGCCGACATACTCGCCTTTGGCTTCGGCGGTCACCGTCACCTCTCCCCCGCTGGCGGTGAACTTGATGGCGTTGCCGACCAGATTGCGCACGACGGTGACGAGCATCTCGCGATCCGCCGTGACAGAAAGATCGGGGACGTCGATGTGCAGCGTCACGCCCTTTTCTTTCGCCACGTCGGCAAGAACGCGGATTCCGGCGTCGGTGATTTCACTCAGGTCCAACGCTTCGGGCTGGAAGGAAACCTGGTTCATCTGCGTCCGGCCCCAGGCCAGAAGATCCTCAAGCAGGCTGAAAAGCCGCTCTGCTGCCTCGTTTATCGAGGCGCCGAATTCGACCAGCTTGGCGTGGCTCAGATTGTCGCCGGACTTCGCCATCAATCGGCTGAATCCCAATAGCGAATTGAAGGGGTTCTTGAGGTCATGAGCGATGATGGAGAAGAACTTGTTCTTCTGCTGGTCAAGGAGCTCCAGTTCATCGCGCGTATCGGCGAGGTCTTCGGCAAACGCCACAAGCTCGGCGGCCTGCCGTTCCAATCGTTCCTCCCTGTCCTTCAACTCGACGACCTGCTGGGTGAGCTGTTCTTCCTTTTTGCGCAGGCGCCGCACCGAACGGTCGCGTTCGTGAACCCGCCCCAACTGCGTGCCAACCTGTACGAGACTGTCCAACAGTGTCTGGTCGGGCTCGAGGGCCTCAGGCGCGAAGAACTCCAATACGGCGACAACCTTGGATCCCGCCAAAACGGGGCAGGCGAAGCCGGCCTTGACGCCGATATCCGCGGCCAGTTTTGCGCGCGGAAAATTGCTGTCCTTGGTCACGTCGACGATCCATGCGGGTTCCCCGCTTTCAAGCACACGGCCCGGCAGGCCGATCCCTTTCTTGAAGGTCGTCTTCTCCGTAACTTCGCGGAACGTGGTAAATCGTTCGGTATTGTCCAGGTGCCATATGCCGGACGGCACCACTAAATCGGGATCGTCCTCGCTCAGCAGATAGGCATGGCCGACAGGCCATCCGTTGTAGGCGCAAACGTCGTCGAGGGTCGCCTTTATCGCTTCCGAGAGATTGGCGGCGTGATTGGCGTCAACCGCCGTACGCCGCAGCAGGTGGATGAGCTCCGTTTTCTTTTCGAGCTCCCGTTCCGCCTCGCGGCGCGCCGTGATATCGCGGGCGACGGATTGAAACCCCGTGAGCTCGCCATCGCTGTCGTAGAACGCGCTGTTGGTCCACTCGAATATTCGTTCGACGCCGTCGTGCCGGCGCAAGGAGTTTTCGTTGGTCTGAAGTTGTTGATCGCGGGAAAAGGATGAGAAGTAAGCGCGCAGTTTTTCGGCCTCGGCGACCGGTACGTCGTCATATATCGACGTGCCCAGAAGGTCCGCCTGGGATTTACCGACAAATCGGCAGTAGGCGTCGTTGGCGAAGGTGAACTCGCCGCCCGGCCTGAACCGGGTTACGAGCTCCGACTGTCCCTCCACGACCGCCTGATACTGGGCCCGGCTCTGGCGAAGTTGCTCGTCGGCAATCTTCCGGTCCGTCACGTCCCGTCCGACGCCGCGGTAACCGATGAACTTTCCTGCCGAATCGAATTTGGGCCGCCCGGATATCGACCAGTGATGGAACTCTCCGTGTTGGTCGACAAACGTGTATTCGAAGCCCCTGATGGGCCGGCGCGCTTCCATGTCGGCGAAATGGCGATCCCATTTCTCCCGGCTTTCCCCGGCCGGAATATCGAGTTCCCGCCGGGTCATGCCATAAAACGTGCTGGGATGAACGCCGCCGTTAAACCGCATGACGGCATCCGACACGTAAGTGAACCGTAGTTTATCGTCCAACTCCCAGAACCAGTCCGATGCAGCGTCGGCCAAGTCCTTGAATCGTTCCTGGCTGTCGGCCAGCGCCCGCTCCGCCAGCTTGCGTTCGGAGATGTCCTCCTCGATCGCCACGAAGTGTTGAACGGTTCCGTCTTCGTCGACCACGGGTGAAATCGAGGCTGAAACCCAGATCAGCGTCCCGTCCTTATTGCGGTTGCGAAATTCGCCGTGCCAATCGCGGCCATCAAGAATGGTTTGCCACATGACCGCATAGTCGTCGTCGCTGCGCTCTCCCGATTTCAGGAACCTGGGCGTCTGGCCCAAAGCTTCCTCGCGCATGTAGCCCGTTACCGCCGAAAATTTCGGATTGACGTATTCGATCGTGCCCTCGACATCGGTGATCATGACCATGCTGGGGCTTTGCTCGACCGCGAGGGAAAGCTTGCGCAGGCTTTCTTCCGTCTGCTTTCGCTCGGTAATATCGATCCGCGTGCCGACAAAGCCGCCCGACGCCAGGCGCCTGAACCCCGTCTGCATCCACTGCCCTTCCGAGGTCTGGAGATCCTGCTGGTGGCTGCCTTCCCGAAGTTTGGCCAGAAAATCGGCTTCCCACTCCTTTTCCCGTCCGGCCGCTTCGGGAAAATGACCGGCCTCGATGCGGGCGCGGATCACCTCCGGCAACTTGACGCCGGGCCGTTCGATTTGGGCGCTTTCGGGGAACATTTCTGTTTTGCGTTCGTTGACGAAGACGAGCCGCTCGTCCGCATCGTAGACGACCAATCCGATTTCCAGTTGGTTCATCGATTCGACGATACTCGAGAGGTGGCTCTTGACGGCGACCCCGTCGACGAACTTGGCGTAGGCGAAGCGGGAAATGGCAACAAGGGCGAGCACGTAAATGCCGGCCATGGCCGCCATCAGAATATGGATTGCCTCCCCAGCCATTAGCAGTCGCGCGATCAAGGGCAACACGGCCGACAGGGCGAAGGCGATCCCGATGGTCGGGACGCTCCACAAGGCCGCCATGGCGCCCGCCGTCATGCCGCCGACGACGAAGACGATCAGGGTCTGACCGGCCAGATCGTTTTGCGGAAAGAACAAAAAAACGCCCGCGCCCCAAACCAGTCCCATGACGACGCCGGACACCGACGCGCGTCGCAGGTGTTTTTGCGGCACGCCGATCTGGGCGGGGCGTCGCCGATTGCGGAACCAGCTCCAGATGCTGGCCAGGCCCGAGAACCAAATCAGACCCAGCCAGACCGCCAGCAGCAGCGGTGACACCGCCGCATCGTAGGCATACGCCGTGAGCGATCCGATGAGGACCTGGACCGCGCCCATCAGCGGCAGCATCTGGCGGAAGTTCGCCATCTGCTCGTCGCGCAAACGCGATCGGTTCAAGTCTTGGGCTGCGTCGCCTGTGGCGCGTCGATCATCGGTCACGTCTGACGTCATGGGCGTCGATACCTAGGCTCAAAGCGCGTCGAAATATTCATAACAGCCGCCCCTCGCCCCAGGATCGGCCCTGCCAGCGGCATTCGACGAATACCCGTGTCGAACGCCACGTTCAAAAAAGACTACCCGCTGGGCAACCCGCTCACAACGCCAAAGGTCGGCGCCAAAGCTATTAGATATGTCGATTGTGGGTGAGGACAACTTATTCCGGTTTGTCGACCAAAACGGTGTCGGGGGAGCCCTGGATGGAGGCGTTCTGATCCCGGTTGTAGCGCCGCCTGGCCTGGTAGGTCATTTCGTCGTCAAGATAGGCCCGGACCTCCGCCAAGGTGACCACGCCGTCCCCGTTTCCGTAATCCTCGCCGTCGGCCGCGCCCTTGAAGGCCTTCAATAGGTGATTTGTGAAGAGGCCCAACTTGGCATCCTCGTCCCAACTGGCGAACTGGCTGCCTTGGGCTGCGGTGATCACCGTCATGGCGGTAGAGGCCACAGGCAACCGGGGCGTCACGGAGATGCCGGAGACCGCCCGGACGATCATGCCTTTGGGACTGTCGCCGCTGAAGCAGGCATCCATCAGGACCATGGTCGAGCGGGTTTCGATCTTGGCGACGTTTTCCAACAATAGATCGATGGAATAGCCGTTGAACTCGATCAGATTGGGATCGCCGTCTACCGGCAAAAGATACCCCTTGCGGTCGTTGAGGCCGGGCGCGCCGTGGCCGGAATAGAAGATCGTCACGTCGGACTTGTTGGGTCGGACGTAACTGAAAAGCTTGCCCTTGTGATTTTCCCGCGTGCCGAAAACGGCCATGAGCTTGGACTGGGTCGCATCGCGCAGATCGATGATGTTGCCCTTGCGGTAGCCCAGCGAGTGAATGAGGAACCGGCTTACGGCGTTGGCGTCGTTGTGGGCGAACGAGACCTCCGGAACGCCGTCCTGATATTTGCGGTTGCCGATAATGACGGCCACCGCGTGCTTGTGTTTCTTGCGCATGGCGGCGGAAGCGCGGCGGCTAACCGGCTCGGCCGGGCGTGCGGTCGCCGTATCGGCGCCCTTTATCAAAATCCCGCCGCCCAAGACCACCTGGCACTGCTGTTCGCTGATGCCGCGTCTCATAAGCTCCGCCACGAATATCGAGGAGGGCGCCGTTGGATCCCGCCACTCTTGGCTGTCGTTACGCGCAGCGTTTTCGCAAAGGAACGAAAGCGGCCTGACGGATAGGTAGCGTGCCGTTACGGGATCGACGTTTGTCGCCATGGCGGTGGCACCCGTAATCTTGTCGCAATCCCTCCTGCTGCCGCCACGGCGAATAATTTCGGCGACATAGATCGACTTTGATGCCCCTTTTCGCCATTCGGCGCCGTCAGACTGTGCCGCCGTCTGACAGAGCGCGGAAAGGGGGCGATCCGCCAAGAAACTGTTGGCTGGCGCGACGGTTGCGGTTTTCGGATCCGGTTTTTCCTCCTCCCGCCAAACGATGGCTATACCTCCGTTGACCGGTGAACGCGCGTACACGCGGCATTTCGGCATTCCACGGGGCAAGGCGACCGCATTGCAGGCCGTGATGGCGTCGATTTCGCCCCGACGGTAGGTGCATACGTACCTGCCGTGCGCGCCTTCACGAGAATAGGCGAACACTTTGTAGTATTCGGACCATCTCTCGAAATCCGCATACGTCGTTTTGCATTTCGCGCCCAATTCAATGGCGGCGGCGCGCTTTGGGACCGACCCCAATATGCAGAGGGCCAAGCCAACCGAAATGAGGATCAACCTATTCCACACCGGAGATTTCCTCTTATTCCTTGCGGCGGCTATTCACCGGCCAATACCGTTTCAGGCGTGCCCTGGACGGAAACCACCTGGTCGCGGTTGTAGCGCCGCCGCGCCTGATAGGTCATTTCATCGTCGAGGTAGGCCTGGACCTCGGCCAGCGTAAGTTTGCCGTCGCCGTTGCCGTAATCTTCCTCGTCAGCCGTGCCGGACAGCGCCTTCAAAAGGTGTCCGGTGAAGAGACCCAGCTTCGCCTCCTCGTCCCAACTGGCAAACTGGCTACCCTGGGCCGCGGTGATCACCGTCATGCTTTGACTTGCCGCAGGCAGCCGCGGAGTAACAGATATCCCCGATACCGCCCTCACGATCATGCCCTTGGGACTGTCGCCGCTGAAGCAGGCGTCCATGTACACCGTCGTCGACCTCGTGTTGATCTTGGCGACGTTGCCGAGCAGCAAATCGATGGGATAGCCGTTCAGCTCGATCAGATTGGGATCGGCGTCCACCGGCAGCAAATAACCCTTGCGGTCGTTGAGCCCCGGCGCGCCGTGACCCGAATAGAAGATCGTGACGTCGGACTTGCCCGGTCGCACATAGCTGTAAAGCTTGCCCTTGTGGTTGTCCTTGGAGCCGAAGACGCCGATGAGCTTGGACTGGGTGGCATCACGAAGGTCGATGACGTTGCCCGGCCTGTAGCCCAGGGAATGGATCAGATACGTCCGCATGGCGTTGGCATCGTTGTGAGCAAACAGGACCTCCGGCACCCCGTCCTGATACTTCCTGTTGCCGATGATGACGGCCACGGCATGTTTGTGTTTCTTGCGCAGCGCCTTCGACGCCTTGGAGGTCTCGACAGTCATCGGGGGATCGGTCGTCGACGCGACGGCGGCAACCTGAGCCTTCACCTTGGGCGGCGGGTTGAGGATCGCGTCGCAGTCCTCCTTCGTTATGTCGCGGCGTTTGAGCTCGGCTACGTACCGCGAACGAAGCGGTCCCTTCCACCATTCGGCGTTGCCGTTGGCTGCGGCGGTGCGGCAGAGCGCGGTATCGGGCCGACCGGCAAGAAACGCCGAATTGATGGCCTTGGGGTCCTCCTCGTCCCAGACGACCTTGACGCCGCCGCCGGGCGCCGAGCGAGCATAGACTCGGCACTTGAGACCGTACTTCGCCGCCCGGCGATTGCACTCCTCTAAAACAGTCGCCTCGCCGCGGCCGTACCGGCAGACGTACATGCGCATGCTCAGATGGGCGTAGGCGAACACCTTCGGGTTTGCCGACCAATTCTTGAAGTCCCGAAAAACGCTCTGGCAGTTTGCGCCGAGCTGAATTGCCGCAACGGGCCGTGGCGTCATCGCTGTGACGCAGAACACGAACCCGAGCAGGACCAATATGAATGATTTTGACACGCGACAAACCCTCCCCCAGCCGGAGGCGTCAGATCGCCTGTCAGGATAATAGCATACTTCATTATTTCCCGCAGGTAGGCTTTGGCAGGCGGGTTACGCGCCCCAGTTGTCGCGCAGCAGCGCCGCCGTTTCCTCCGGGTACGTCATGGCGATGCATTCCTGCATCATCAACTGCAGGAACGACACGTCCGGCGAATGCGTCACGGGATTGACGTAGAAGCGCGGCACCAATTGGGCGAAAAGGCGGTGTGGACCGACGTCGCCGGACGCCGCCGCGGAATAGAACACCAGGCTGAAGCTCCAAAGGCCCTTCGTCGAAAAGCCTTTCAGGGCCCGGCGCAGGCCGTCGGCGAATTCCGCGATATCGGTGTCGTCCAGTTGGCTGAAGCGCCCGCGTTCGGGGAAAACCGCCATGCAGTCGCCCAGCATGCCGGTGGGAATGAACGGCGCCAGCCACGCCACGGAACCGCTTTCCGATTGCGCGATCCAGCGATCGCCCGACGCCTTCTCCTCGGCGACCAGATCGATCAGATAGGCGTTGCCGTGCTCGGCGTGCCAGGCGGCCTCCGCCGTCAGCAGGCGGCGCTGGCGGTTGGTCGGGGTGCGCGTGTGGATCACCTGCATGTGCGGGTGCCATTGCGAGCCCCCGGACGGCGGCATGTGGTTCCAGTTGACCAGCGGGTAGGACGGCGGGGTGTTCGCGTCGAAATCGTCTTCGATGCGCAACAGGAACTTGCGCGCCAGCGTCATGGCGTCGATCACCGGCTCCACCGGCATGTCGTCCGCAGGCAACGTGTGTTCAGGCGTGACGACGGTGATGGCTGAATCGTCGTCGTAGGGGAACATGTTGGGAAAGAGAACGGCGCCGCCATGCTCCATGCGGCCGCCAGGGATGAATTCGTCAGGGTAACGCGGCGTCACGGTGTGGACGGATTCCGGACAGAAGGGGCAGTTCGCCTTGGTCGCTTCGGCAAGTTCGGAGGTATCGACGGGGGGGAGCGCAGCCAGGGCGAAATGGCAAATGCGCCCCGATTCGCCGGTCAGCGGATCGATGCGGATTTCGCTTTCCACATCGGTGAGTTCCATGCCGTTGCGGGGATCGTGGAAACGGGTCTGCTTCCGGTTACGCTTGAACTCCATGTCACCAACCTCGACCAATAGGGACCGTCAGTCGCCGCCCTTGACCTCGCCCTGGATGGCGGCCTGGGCGGCGGCGAGGCGTGCGATGGGCACGCGGTACGGCGAACAGGAGACGTAGTCCAGACCCGCGCCATGGCAGAACGCCACCGAAGCCGGATCGCCGCCGTGTTCGCCGCAAATGCCGAGCTTCAGGTCCGCCTGCGTCGCCCTCCCGCGCTCTGCCGCCAATTCCACCAGCTCGCCGACGCCGTCGCGGTCGATGGAGACGAAGGGGTCGACCTCGAAGATACCCTGGTTTTGGTAGTCTTCCAGAAAACGGGCGCTATCGTCGCGGCTGATGCCGAAGGTCGTCTGCGTCAGGTCATTGGTGCCGAAGCTGAAGAACTCCGCCACCTCGGCAATCTCGCCGGCGCGCAAGGCGGCGCGCGGCAGCTCGATCATGGTGCCGATCAGGTATTCGGGCGGCGCGCCATGCTCCGCCGCCACGGCTTCGGCTACGCCGGCGATCTTGTCTTTCAGGATTTCCAGTTCCTTTCGCGTCGCCACCAGCGGCACCATAACCTCCGGCACCACCGTCTCGCCGGCCTCGCGGCCGACTTCCAAGGCCGCTTCGAAGATCGCGCGGGCCTGCATCTCGTAAATCTCCGGGTACGAGATGCCGAGACGGCAGCCGCGGTGCCCCAGCATGGGATTGCTCTCGGCCAGTTCCTTGACCCTGAGGCCCAGGTGCTTGGCGTCGACACCGGCGGCTTCAGCGACCTCGGCGATTTCGCCCTCCGTGTGAGGCAGGAATTCATGCAGCGGCGGATCCAGCAGGCGGATCGTCACCGGTAGCCCCTTCATGATCTTGAAGATGTCGATGAAGTCCCGGCGCTGCATGGGCAGCAACTTGTCGAGGGCTTGGCGGCGGCCCTCCTCGTCCTCGGCCAGGATCATCTCGCGCACGGCGATGATGCGCTCGGCATCGAAGAACATGTGCTCCGTGCGGCAAAGACCGATGCCCTCGGCGCCGAAGCTGCGGGCAACCTTGCTGTCCTCCGGCGTTTCGGCATTGGTGCGCACGTTCAAGCTTCGGGCCTCGTCGGCCCACACCATCAGTTCGGCAAAATCTCCCGAAAGCTCCGGTTGCACCGTGGGTACCTGGCCCATCATCACCGTGCCGCTGGCGCCGTCTATCGTAATAACATCGCCGCGCTTGACCGTGCGGCCAGCCACCGTCATCAGGCTCTGGCCGTAGTCGATCGTCACCGCGCCGGCGCCGGAGACGCAGGGCCGGCCCATACCGCGCGCCACCACGGCGGCGTGGCTGGTCATGCCGCCCCGGCTGGTGAGGATGCCTTGCGCCGCGTGCATGCCGTGGATGTCCTCAGGACTGGTTTCGACCCGCACCAGGATGACGGATTTGCCGGCGGCGGCTTCCTGTTCGGCTTCGTCGGCGTTGAAGACCACCTGGCCGGAGGCCGCACCCGGCGAGGCCGGCAAACCCTTGGTCAACACATCCCGCTCGGCGTCCGGATCGAGAGTGGGGTGCAAAAGCTGGTCGAGCGAATTGGCGTCGATGCGGCAGACGGCTTCTTCATGGCTGATCAGACCTTCGTTGGCCATGTCGACGGCGATTTTCAGCGCCGCCTTGGCCGTGCGTTTGCCCGAGCGCGTCTGCAGCATCCAAAGCTTGCCCTGCTGGACCGTGAACTCGATGTCCTGCATGTCGCGGTAATGGGCTTCGAGGTTTTGGTAAACCTCGACGAGCTGGCCGTAGACCTCCGGCATGATCTCTTCCATCGCCGGCAGCTTGGAACCGTTGGCCGCTTTGGCCTTGACGGTGAGGTGCTGCGGCGTGCGGATGCCCGCCACCACGTCCTCGCCTTGGGCGTTGATCAGGTATTCGCCGTAAAACTCGGCGCTGCCGGTGGAAGGATCGCGCGTAAAGGCGACGCCGGTGGCGCAGTCCTCGCCCATGTTGCCGAACACCATGGCCTGCACGTTGACCGCCGTGCCCCAGGACGCCGGGATGTCGTTGAGCCGGCGGTAGGTGATGGCGCGGCGGTTCATCCAGGAGCCGAAGACCGCACCGACCGCGCCCCAGAGTTGGGCCGTCGGATCCTGCGGGAAGGGTTCGCCCAGTTCGTCCGCGACCTTCTCCTTGTACGCCGCAACGATGGTCTTCCAGTCCTCGGCGTCGAGGTCGGTATCCAGCGTGATCGCCTTGCCTTCCTTGTGGATCTCGAGGATTTCCTCGAAATGGTAGTGATCCACCTCAAGCACCACGTCCGAGTACATCTGGATGAAACGCCGGTATGAGTCGTAGGCGAAACGGGCATCGCCGCTTTTGGCTGCCAGCCCTTCGACGGTCTCGTCGTTGAGGCCCAGGTTGAGAACCGTGTCCATCATGCCGGGCATGGAGGCCCGGGCGCCGGAACGGACGGAAACCAGCAAGGGATCCTTGGAATCCCCGAACTTTGCGCCGACCGTTTCCTCGATAGCGGCCATGGCGGCCTCGACCTGCGCTGAAAGCTCGTCGGGATAGCTGCGGTCGTTGTCGTAGAACCAGGTGCAGAGCTCAGTCGTCACGGTAAAACCGGGCGGGACGGGCAATCCGAGGCTGGACATTTCCGCCAGGTTGGCGCCCTTGCCGCCCAAGAGATTGCGCATCTCGGCGCTGCCGTCGGCCTTGCCGTCGCCGAATGAATAGACCCACTGAGTCATACGCATATTATCCTTCAATTTTGGAGAAGTCCGCGACGGCCCCCAGCGCCGTTCTGATCTGCGACAACAGGAACAACCGGTTGCGGCGGAGATCGACCTCTTCGGCATTGACCGTGACCTCGTCGAAGAAGTCGTCGACCGGGCCGCGCAGTTTGGCCAGCGCCGCCATGGCGGCGGCGAAATCCTCCCGGCCGATGGCGGTGGCAATCTCGTCGCCGCTTTGCGCAAGGCCGTCGTGCAGGCGTTTTTCTTCCACCGCCGTCAGCAATCCGGCATCAGCCGAACCGGCATAGCTCGCCTCGTCCTTCTTTTCCTCAATGCGCACGATGTTGGTGGCCCGCTTGTAGGCGGCCAACAGGTTGGCGCCGTCGTCGCCGGAAAGGAACTTGCCCAAGGCCCGGACGCGAGCCACCAGCCGCACCAGATCGTCCTCGCCCGAAAGAGCGAAAACGGCGTCGATGTGGTCGTGGCGCACGCCTTCCTCGCGGAGGTGGACCTTAAGGCGGTCGGCAACGAAGGCCATCAAGGCATCGCTAACCTCGCCCACGTCGACCGTTTCCGGCACTTCGTTGGCGTAGTATTCGAACGACTGCGCGATGGCGTCGCGCAGCGATAGACGAATGTCGTTTTGCAAGATCAGCCGGATCACGCCGAGCGCGGCGCGGCGCAGGGCAAAGGGATCCTTGGAGCCCGTCGGTTTTTCGTCGATGGCGAAGAAGCCGACCAGCGTGTCGAGCTTGTCAGCCAACGCCACGGCAACGCTGACCGGTGCGCTGGGGCAGGCGTCGTTGGGACCGAGCGGCGAATAGTGCTCGGCGATGGCCTCGGCCACGTCGGCCGGTTCGCTGTCGGCCAGGGCGTAGTAGCGCCCCATGGTTCCCTGCAACTCGGGAAACTCGCCGACCATACCGGTGGCGAGATCGGCCTTGGCGAGTTTTGCCGCCTTGCGCGCCTTGTCGGCCAGTACGCCGGTTTCCGGGGCGCTGGCGCCGGCCGCCTTGGCCACGGCGTCGTTGATCAGGCCGCCCGCCAGATCGTGGACGCGGTTGACGCGTTCAGCCAACGTGCCGAGTTTGGCGTGAAAGATGATCTTCTCCAGCGCCGGCAGCCGGGTGTCGAGGGGCGTCTTGCGGTCCTGGTCCCAGAAGAATTTGGCATCGGCGAGGCGCGCCCGCAGGACACGTTCGTTACCCGCCGTCACGGCCTCGCCGTTATCCGTCGCTTCCAGGTTGGCGACGACGATGAAGCGCGGGGCGAGGTTACCGTCCCCGTCTTCCAGCGAAAAATATTTCTGGTGCGCCCGCATGGAGGCGGTCAGCACCTCGTGCGGCAGTTCCATGAATTCCGCGTCGATGGCGCCCATCAGCGGCACCGGCCATTCCACCAGACCGGCAACCTCGGTCAACAAAGCGTCATCGGCCTTGACCGTGAGACCTTCCGCTGCAGCGAGTTTGTCGGCACCTGCACGAACGAGATCGCGGCGCTCCGCAGCCTCCAGCAGAACCTTGGCTTCGAACAGCTTTTCCCGGTAGTCGGCAAAATTCTCGACCGTGAAGGCCTTAGGTGAATGGAAGCGGTGCCCGCTTGAACGCTCGGCGGAGGCAAGCCCGGCAAATTCCAACGGTACGACGGCTCCGTCGAACAGCGCCAGCAGACTATGCAAGGGTCGAACCCACCGCGTCGCACCGCTGCCCCATTTCATCGACTTGGGCCAGGGCAAGGCATTGAGTGCGGCACCCACAACTTCACTGAGGACGTCCGTGGTGGCGCTGCCCTTCTTGTCGATCACCGCGAACAGCACGTTGCCCTTGGGTGTTTCGCGTTCCTCAAGTTGATCTCGGCTGAGGCCGACGGAGCGCAGGAAGCCGTCAATGGCTTTGTCCGGCGCGTCCGCCTTGGGGCCCTTGCGTTCCTCGCGGACACCGGGCTGCTCCAGCGGCAAGCCATCGATTACCAGCGCCAGGCGACGCGGTGTGGCATAGGCCTCGGCGGTCTCGAATTCCAGCCCGGCGTCCTTCAACCCATCGCAGATCAGTCGCTTTATATCGTCCGCCGCCCGGTTTTGCATGCGAGCGGGGATTTCCTCCGACAGCAGTTCGAGGAGAAATTCAGCCATCCGCCGCATCCTCACCCTGGCTCGCAAGCCAGGATTCGCAACAACCCTTGGCCAGTGCCCGCACGCGGGCGATGTAGGCCGCGCGTTCCGTGACGCTGATGACGCCCCGGGCGTCGAGCAGATTGAAGATGTGGCTGGCCTTGAGGCATTGGTCGTAGGCGGGCAGCGCCAGCTTGGCACCGAGCGCCACGGCGCATTCCGCCTCGGCATCCTCGAAATGTCGCAACAGGCGGTCGGTGTCGGCGTGCTCGAAATTGTAGGCCGAGAATTCCTGTTCGTTCTGCAGATAGACGTCGCCGTACTTGACACCGGCGCCGTTCCAGTCGAGGTCATAGACGTTCTCGACACCTTGGACGTACATGGCCAGGCGTTCCAGCCCGTAGGTAATCTCGCCCGACACGGGATTGCAGTCGAAGCCGCCGACCTGCTGGAAATAGGTGAACTGGCTGACCTCCATGC
>CAYFKJ010000001.1:0-1085783 GCA_964343605.1 uncultured Rhodospirillaceae bacterium | reverse complement strand
CCGGTCTGACGGCGACCGGGCTCATCGAACGCACCGGCGACGGCCAGGCGCAGGCTGTTCCGGTCACGCCCGCCGGCAAGGCGCTGCTCGACGACGCCAATGCGGAGGCCCAGCGTAGCACGCTCGGGCTCTCGGATGCCGCGACCACGCCGGTCGCGGATATCCAGGCGGGCGTCGATCAATCGGGCCGCGTCGCCAAGACCGGTGATACCATGTCTGGCGAACTGGTCGCGCCCAGCGTCAAGTCCCAGGGAACCGCCGGCGCCACCGGCTTCAAGATCGCCGACGCCACCGACCTCGCCGCGCTCTTCAACAAGGGTTACGCGTCCGTGGGTGGCGCGCGAGACGCCGGCACCACCGGGTCCGGCAGTTTCTACTACTACAGCTACACGATGGAGCAGGTCTCTGCGACGCAGGTCCGGCTCGCGTTCCAGCGGGTCAACTACAACTGCATGTCCTACTGCTCGTACTGCTCCTATTGCAGCTACTGCACCTACTGCAATTGCAACTGTGATTGCGGCGATGGGCCGTAAGGGAGAACCGTCATGATCACTCCATTCACGACCCATATGTGGGGCCTGCCCGTGCCGCTGCTGATCGAAGTGCTGCGCGCGCCCCGCAAGGTGACCCTTCGCTCCTACGAGGAGGTCATCGACGGGGTCGGCCGGTTCACCGGCCAGCCGATAACGGACGAGGAGCAAGCGATGGAGATCGGACGCCATGCGGCGATCGTGCCGGCCGCTCATGCCGCCCGATCGCCAACGCCAGGCGCCGCTCTGGATCGGCGATTCCAGGACTGGCTCTTCTGTGCGCTCGGTGCGGTGACCCTCGATCTCGATGCGCTGCAGGATCGGGCCGAGTGGTCCGATCACGGCAACTGGATGTTTCCGTTGGCGACCCCCTATTGCGCTGGGACCGCCGGCGTTCCCCTGGCGCCCTTCAATCGCTATCCGGTGAGCTTCGCCGCGCGCATGCCCGCACCGCGTCACCTGGCGGTGGCGGGCGTGAACCTGCCGCTTCAGGTCTATGTCCCGTTTCGGGTCTGCGATTTCGACAGCTGTAGTTTCCGTCTGACGTTGCACCCGGACTACGGCCTCATCGGCAATCTCGATCCCGGCGCCGAACATACCGCCGCCGAGATCCCGACCATCGGCCGCAAGGCGCTGCCGAGCCTCAGGCTCGATGCACCGGGCACGATCGCACCGGAGGAAACGGCGACCATCGGGCTGAAGGTCGTCAACAGCCGCGGTCGCCTGATCGGCGACGCCGCGCCGGAGATCTTCCTCGAGGCCACCGGCGGATACCTGCCGCACAATCGTGTGCGCGCCGACGCGGGCACGGCATCGTTTCGATTCATGGCGCTCGGCCTCGAGGCGGGCGACACCGTCCGCCTGAAGGCCGGGTTCCGTCACTTCAGCGGCGTCGCGGAGGCCGAGATCCGGGTGGCGGATTCCGTGGCGGCCTGAACCCGTGCTCAACATCTTTCTCGGCTATGCCTGCAACTTCCGCTGCGCCTATTGCCTCCAGGACCCCAAGGGCGGCGACGCGGAGAGGCGCCGGCACCCGGTCGAAGACTTCGTCGACCGGGTCGTTCCCTATGTGAAAGCGAAGGGCATCACCGAGATCGCCTATTGGGGCGGGGAGCCGTTGCTCTATTGGGAGGCCATCGAGGCGATCCACGAGGCGCTCGTCGCGGCCGGCATTCCTCTCACCTTCGTTAAGCTGGTCACCAACGGCAGTCTGCTTGAGGATCGGCACGTCGAAGCCCTCAATCGCTGGGGCACCTATGTGGTGGTGAGCCAGCATCAGCCGTTCGGCGAGCCCAGATGGGAGCAGGTTGCACGGCTCGAGAACTCGGCGATTTCGTTCCTGTTCTCGCAGAAGCACTTGTTCGCCTGGCCGTGGTTCGGGGAACTCGACAGGCTAGAGCAACGTTTCGGTCGACCGTTCTTTCCCTATGTTCACTGGGTGCGGGCAACGGAGGGCTGCGATCCCGCCTACTACCTGACCCACGCCGATCTCGATCGCCACGTGCCGCATCTTCGCGAACTCGCGCGACTTCGTCTCGAGGGCGATCGGCATGCCCATGGCATGTTCGAAGGCCATCTCGCGAAATGGCGGAAAGCCCTCCGCGCGCCCTCCAAGCCGCCGGCGCCCCTCTGCCATGCCGACGACCACGTATCGGTCGATCTCGCCGGCAATCGTTATGGCTGCCACCATTCGGTCCGCCGAAGCCTGCGTACCGGCCACCTGTTCCAAGCGGAGCCGGACACGCCCGAGACCGTAGCGGCGCAACGTCACGTCCGCCGGTTTGTCGACACTGCCGAATGCCGGCGCTGCCCCATCAACCGCTGGTGCCGGGGCAACTGTCACCTGTCCCAGACCCACGATGTCGATTGCCGGCTGGCCAAGGCCAAACACGAGCTATTCGCCTGGATTGCCGAACAGGAGGGAGCATCCATTGCCGATCTACACCATCACGCTGCAAGGACCCGATGGCTCGACTGAGCGGCTCCTTTATGACCCGCACACGTCTCGCCTGACCCACGAAGACGGCCGGCCGGTGGATCTCTCCCCGGCCGGTTTCGTTTACGCGGACGAAAGGGCGTGGGACGCGGCAACGGTCGTGAGCCCCGACCAACCCGGCCGAAAGACGCATAGCGTTCGAAAGCTCAAGGTTTCGCTGGGGTTCCGTTGCAACTACTCCTGCGCCTATTGCGGCCAGGCGAGCCAGGTTGGGCAAGAGGAGCCGACCGACCTCGGCGATGTCGGCCGGTTCCTCGCCAATCTCGGTTCCTGGTGGGACGGCGGCAGGGATGGCATGGGCGCCGGCACCAATGTCCAATTCTGGGGCGGAGAGCCCTTCGTCTACTGGAAGAAGCTGAAACCCTTGGCCGAGGGCATCAAGACCCGGTGGCCGCACGCAGAGCTCTCCGTCATCACCAACGGCTCGGTGCTCGACGAAGAAAGGATCGATTGGCTCGATCGCCTCGACTTCGCTGTCGCGGTTTCCCACGACGGTCCCGGTCAGGCCCTGCGTGGGCCCGACCCATTCGACGACCCGGAAAAAGCTGCCGCGATACGCGCGCTGTTCGCCCGCCTGCATCCCAAGGGCAAGGTCTCATTCAATGTAGTCCTGACCCGAGACCACCATAGCCTCGCTGCGGCACGCGAGTGGTTCGTTGAAACGATGGGTGATCAATCCGTGGTGGTCGGCAGCGAAGAATTGCTGCTGCCCTACGATCCGGGTGGGCTCATGCTCTCGCCGGCGACGGACGAGGAGCACAAGCAGATCCGTTTGGCTCTCCTCGGTGAGATCATGGACGGCAGGGCACTCGCCGTCTCGACCGTCTGGATGAAGCTCCAGGACTGGTTCAATTCCCTGGCCCAGGCTCGGCCCGCTTCGACGCTTAGCCAGAAGTGCGGCATGGACCGTGAAGACAACATTGCGGTCGACCTCAAGGGCAACGTCTACACCTGCCAGAACACCGGCGATGCCGGGCATCGGATCGGACACGTCGAAACCCTCGACGCGGTTCGCCTGACGACGGCAACGCACTGGTCGCTGCGCGAGGAATGCCGGCGCTGCCCCGTGGTCCAACTCTGCAAGGGCGCCTGCATGTATCTCGAAGGCGAGTACTGGCGACGCGGCTGTGACAACAGCTTCACCTACAACCTCGCCATGCTCACCGGCGCCCTCTGGATGCTCACCGGCAAGGTCGCCGTCGCCATCGATGGCCCGATGCCACGCGATCTCGAATAGCCGGCAGCCGACCGTTACCCGCCCCTGAAAATCGAAAGGAAAATTGGATGAACCGTCCAGCAATGGAGGACGGGCATGTTGTCATGCCCGAAGAGGAATTCGAACAGCTCCTGGAACTGGCCGCCGAACGCGGCGCCAGGCAGGCCCTCAAGGACATCGGCCTCGACAACGGCGCGGCGCGGGAGGACCTGCGCGAGCTGCGCTCGCTCCTCGGCGCGCTCCGTCTCGCCAGGAGGACGGCCTGGCAGACCGCCGTGAAGATCGTGACCACGGCGTTCGTGCTGGCGCTGCTCGCCTGGGTCGGAATCAAGCTCAAGCTGCTCGGAGGCGGACCGTGACCCGAAGTGTTGACGAGCTTCTCGACGAGGTGATCGCCCGCGAAGGCGGCTTCGTCCACCACCCGGCCGATCGGGGCGGACCCACCAGGTTCGGGATCACGCAGGCTACTCTCTCCGAGTGGCTCGGCCGGTCGACGACTGTAGACGAGGTGCGGACCCTCGAAGAGGAGACGGCGCGCGAGATCTACGTCGCCCGCTATCTCGCCGGACCCCGCGTCGGCACGCTGCCGCCCGAGATCGTGCCGCATGTGTTCGACATGGCAGTGAACCACGGACCGCGTCGTGCGGTACGCATGCTCCAGGAGGTGCTCGGCCTCGCTGGCTGGCGGGTCGACGTCGACGGGGTGATTGGTCCGCAAACCCGCAAGGCAGCGTTCGAGGCGCAAGCCGACATGGGGCCCTTCTTCACGAACGCCATCGCCGACCAGCGGGCGAATTTCTACCGGCGCCTCGTCGCGGCCGACCCCTCACAGCGCGTGTTCTTGCGCGGCTGGCTCAACAGGGCTGAGGCGTTCAAGGTTCCGGTCGAGGACGTGTCCGCCGAAGCCTTGGCGAAGGCGGAGGACGCGGCATGATCGCGAAGGTGCTCTCCATGCTGCTCGGTGGCGGCGCCCAGCGCCTCGTCTCGACCGTGTTCGGCGACCGCGCCGCGCGCGAGCGCTACGCCGCCGAAGAGCAGATGGCCGTGCAGATGGGCTTCCAGGCGGAGTTCTCGCACCGCGAGCGCCGCACCTGGTGGGACAGCTTGGTCGACGGGCTCAACCGCCTGCCGCGGCCGCTCATGACGTTCGGGGTGATCGGGCTGTTTATCTGGGCCGTGGTCGACCCGCCGGCGTTCTCGATCGCCATGCTTGCCCTCCAGAACGTGCCAGAGATGCTGTGGTACATCTTCCTTGCGATCATCGGCTTCTGGTTCGGCACCAAGATGATCGAGAAGGCTCCGCGGCGGGTGCAGGGGCCGAACGCCGAGGACGTGAAGCGCGTCCACGACGTCGAGGCGGAGCGGCGCTACCAGGAGGAGATGGCCGAAACCTCGAAGCCGCTTACGAACGCCGCGATCCTGGAGTGGAATCGGAGGCGGGGAAAGGACGGTTGAGGTCAGCCAAAGCGATGCGTCCGCATCATCCCCGTTCAGCTTTGGCGCTGCGGCGCTATCGCGCATCACGCTCCGGAGAGGCGTAACCGCGAGTTCCTCGCCCGGGCGGCCGATGAGCGCGAACGTCTGCTTCCCAGTTCGGCGAATGAAGAAGATGCCGGCCAACTACCAGCTCTGCGGTACCACGTGCGGGCATGCGGTATTCGGTAGCCTAGACGGCCTGATTTTCTCGACCTTGCTGTTGCAGACGCTATAACACTCGTTATTATATTCGAGTAAGGGGACGTGGAGATGAGAGGCGCGCCTGATGGACGCAGAAGGACGACGTTTTTCGGCACTGGTCAAGGAGATCCGGCGTCAGCTCGCTTTGAGCCAGGAGGACTTGGCTCGGCAGCTTGGTGTCAGCTATGCGACCGTCAACCGCTGGGAAAATGAACAATCCAAGCCATCAAAGCTCGCCAAGAGCCAGTTGGAAGCCTTCTGCAAGAAAATGACCGGACAGGGTAGGTTGATGCTTCCGGAGAGCGACAACTCATGAAATCAGAACACGGACAAATCCTACTATTGCCTGTAGTCGCACTCCGTCTCCGAGCGTTAGTTCTTGCTCTCGGAGAATGCGCCGGTTCGTCTTGGTGGAAAACCGAGTTCATGAACGAAACCGGTCTGCGATTTCTAGAAAGGCTTTGCCCGCGCACCTTTTTTCGCGCCGCCATCCACGCTGGCGGCAGGGCGGCTTGTGACGCTCATGATCGGGCGGTTGGGCGCGTCGGTGTCTACCACCTTTTCCGGCTTACCGAGCCTTTGGATGCGGAGATTAGCCGGATGCCCCCTAACGCGGACGAGAGTTTCGTCACAGCGTTCCGAGCCGCTCTCGGTCATCCGGACAAGTTGATGGAGATGCTCGCGTCACTGTGCCACCAAACAGAGGAAAGGGAGGCCTCCCTCGGTGCAAGGCGGATCGGCATGGACAGAGATTTGATGACGCACGCCGCTCTTGAGGCCACAGCTTCAGTTTACCATCAGGCCTTCATGCAGAGGAGTCCGGTATTCCCATACTTCGCGGAACAAGGCGGGAGCCGCGGATGACAATGGCCATGCATAAGGGCGTGCAACGTCAATATACAACGGCGATAAGCAAGGGAGCCGGAATGATTGAGGAGACGCGGCGTCTGCTCCGACACTGGCGTTCCGGCGAGCCCCTGGATGATTTCACCCGGCGAGTCCAAGAAGAAGGTCTGCTTGGTAATTCGACCGCCTACAGAACCCGCGACGCCGTCACGAGAGTATTTGCTCCGCGTTTTCTGAGACCGACCGACAAGCCCGCGAGAATCTTACAGAAGGTCCTTTCGTCCGGCCTGCCGGGACGGGTCTTCACCGAGCTGCTGTTCGTGTTCGCCGCGAGACAGGACCCATTGATCTACGACTTTGCGGTCCGCGAGTATTGGCCCACCGTCCGTCGAGGACGATCAGCGATGGACACCGACTCCATGCTCTCCTTCCTTTCCGAGGCCCATTGCGACGGGCGGCTTGACAATCGGTGGTCGGACACGGTGTCGATACGCATCGCACGCTGCGTTCTCAGTCTTCTCCGTGATGTCGGGTTGCTGCGGGAAGCCGTCCGTGGACGAAGGGAGATCGTCAACTATCGGATGTCGGATGAAGGAGCGGCGCTGCTGGCCAGGGAACTTCACGAATCCGGCGTCACAGATTCCTCGCTCTGCAATCATTCCGATTGGAAGCTTTTCGGAATGGCTCCATCGGAGGTTGTGGAGAGACTGGACGGACTCGGTGAACACCGCGGCGTAATCGTTCAGCGTGCCGGCTCGGTCGTGCATTTCACCTGGGTCGTTAAATCCATCGAGGAGTTGGTCGATGTACTCGCTCGATAACGCATTCAACGAACTTGTCGACAAGATACGTGATCCGGACGCTCTTAATCCGGCCAAGAGTGACCCGGTTTTTTACTTCGCCTATCCGCCGGAGTTGATGCTCGATCTGAAAAAGCGCCTTCCACGTTGGACATCCAAGCTACGTGAGGCCGGGTTCGACGTCCGCCGCGTCTCCCTCGCTGATATTCTTTGGGGTGTTGTAGACGACTCCGGGAGATGGGACACTTGGCTTGACCTAGAGGCGGACGCCGACCCGGAACAGATCAACGAGGCTGTGCGTGACGTGCTACGCCAGCGCAACGCCCTCGTCGACAGGGTGATCGAAGTCGTCGAATCCACTCCCGAAGGCTCGGTGGTACTGCTTACCGAGGCGGAACTTCTTCATCCATATTTCCGTACACGGACCATCGAGAGCCGCTTACACGATAGGGTCAAGGCGCCCACGGTGATCTTCTATCCCGGCAGGCGATCCGGCCAATACGGACTTCATTTCCTCGATTTCTATCCGGTCGACGGCAACTACCGGTCGACGTTGCTTGGAGGCCTCTGATGAGCGTGACGGTTCGACAGGTTTTTTCGCCGCGGCGGCCGATCGATCGCACCATCGAGAAAGTCATCGACTATTACGCACAGGAGGAAGACCGCCTGGCGCGCGAGATTTCTGAATACGAGGTGACCGAGAGCATCGAGTCCTGCTTCCGCAAGTTCCTTGACGTCTTCGGCGAAGGGGTTCGCGGCGGACAGGTGACCGAGGTCGGCATCTGGGTGTCCGGCTTTTACGGTAGTGGCAAGAGCTCGTTCACCAAGTATTTGGGCGCTGCGCTTGACCCGTCGAGAACGGTCCAGGGGAAACCTTTCCTCGACCTCCTCTGCGACCGTTTCAGCCGCAACGAGATTCCAGCCGCCCTCCGCACAGTCTCAAAGAAACACCCGACGGCGGTCGTGCTGCTCGATCTCGGAGCGGAGCAGCTGGCCGAAAGCGCGGCCGCGCCGGTATCCACCGTGCTTTATTGGAAGGTGCTCCAATGGGCGGGCTTCTCCAAGGAAAAGAAGACGGCGCGGCTCGAGTTCGCCCTCGATCGGCAGGGTAAATACGACGACTTCAGGCGGAAATACAGTGAGAGATACGAGGGAGAGTGGGAGGAAATCCACAACGACCCTTTGATCGGGGTGGCGCGGGCCGCTGAAATCGTGCCCGAGGTCCTTCCGGACGATTTCCCCACGCCGGAGAGCTTCCGCAGCCTGCGGTTCGAAGAGGCCCGCGATGTCCGCGACCTCGTCCGGGAAATCATCGAACTATGCCACCGCAAGACCGGCCACGAGAACATTCTGCTCCTGGTCGACGAGGCCGGTCAGTATGTGGCCCCCCGCGGGGAACTGATCCTCAACTTCGACGGCTTGGCGCGTAACCTCAAGGAGCTTGGCAAGGGCAAGGTCTGGATCGCGGCTACCGGTCAGCAGACCCTGAGCGAGATCGTCGAAAAGGCGGCTCACAACTCGGCGGAACTGAACAAGCTCCGAGACCGTTTCCCCATTTCCGTACACCTCGATGCGAGCGACATTCGGGAAATCACCCACCGCCGGCTCCTGGACAAATCGGAAGAAGGACGAAAGAAGCTCGAGGCGCTGTTCAAGGAGCACGGTCAATCGACCGTCACGCACACCAGGCTCAGCGGGACGGTGCTGTTCAAGGGGGATCCGGACGCGCAGACCTTCTTGCGGTTGTATCCCTTCCTGCCCCAACACTTTGACCTACTGCTCGAGCTGATTCGGACCCTCGCCCGATCTACCGGCGGTATCGGCCTGCGCTCGGCGATCCGTGTCATACAGGATGTTTTGGTGGACAAGAGCCGCGTGCTCGGAGCTGACGCGGTCAAATTGGCCGACCGAGCGATCGGCGCGCTTGCCTGCGTTGACGATTTCTATGACACCCTGCGTGCGGACATCGCCAAAATTCTGCCCCACGTCATCGGCGGCGTGGATAAGACAAGCAGGATTTTCGGGGCGGACTCCCTGGAAGTGCGCGTGGCCAAGGTGGTCGCCGCTCTTCAGCCGGTGGACACCTTTCCCCGCACGGCGGAGAACATCGCCGCTCTGCTCTATAGGAACGTCGGCTCGCCCTCACTGATCGACCAGGTGCGGGAAGCCCTGCGCAGGCTCACCTCCGAAAAAGAATGCGGCCTCATCGAGGACCCGCAGGCGGGCGGGTACGTGTTCCTGAGCGACGCTGTCAAGCCGATCCGCGACAAGCGAAACAGCTATGCCCCCACTTCGGGCGAATGCGCCCGCGCAAGGATCGACGTCCTCAAGCAGGGCACCGCCGATCATACCATGTTCCGGGTGCAGCCCGCCGCTAGACTTGAAAACATCAAGGAAGTCAGGTCATCGGTGAAACTCAGCCGATCGCCCGTGGTGGGCGGTTCCGAGGATGTGGAACTCCGCCTCGAGTTCACCGACCCGACTCTGTGGGACGGAAAACGGAGCGAGTTCCTCGTCTCCACCAACGCCCAGATCGAGCTGAAAGACACGGTGGTCCTGCTGGCCAAAAACGACGACACAGTCGAGGAACTGCTGCCCGACATCGTGCGGTCGGAGAAGGTGCTCGGCGATGTGGACGAACGCACCGCCGACCATGTTGTCGCCCAGTACCTCCGCGCCGAAAGACGGGCCGCCGAGCGCAGCCGGGAACGCACGGCCGCCGCCATGGAAAAGGCGATGCTGGACGGCGTGTTCATCTTTCGCGGCAAGCCGACGCCGGTCCGCGAGGCCGGCGAGACGATGGACGCCGCCGTCCGAAACATCCTTGCCTCCGCCGTCAAGGACGTCTTTCCGCATTTCCACCTTGCTCCGGTCCGACCGTCCACCGACGCCGCCGCAAAGTTCCTCGGTGTGGAGCGGTTGGACCGAATCACCAAGGACCTCGATCCTCTCGGCCTCATCGTCAAGAGCAAAGGCACGCCTCGGATGGACACCGCCGCGCCGGTGCTGGCTGAGGTGCTCAGGGTGTTCCAGACCAAGACCGCCGAGTCCGGTTCCGGGAGGCTCCAGGGCTCTTATCTGCAGGACTTCTTTTCCGCACCGCCCTACGGTTGGACCAAGGACACCGTGCGGTACCTCTTCGCGGCCTTGCTGCGTGCCGGAGAGATCGAATTGCATGTGCCCGGTGCGGGTGGACCCGTCCGCACGGCCGGACCGCAGGCGGTCGAAGCCGTCAAGAGCACCGTCGCGTTCAATAGAATTGGTATCTCCACGCGTGACGCGAAAATGCCGCCCGAAGCCCTGGACAGGGCCGCCAGGCGGTTGGAGACCCTTTTCGGCGACGAGGTCCTGCCGCTGGAGGACCACATCAGTCGTTCCGTTAGGCGGCATGTCCCCGACCTACTGGAGAAACTGGGCGCGCTGCCCGACCGTCTGCGCCTGTTGAGTCTCCCCGGCGAAAGCCGATGTCGGCGACTGCTGGCAGATGCAGCCGACTTGCTCAAGGGCGACGCCAGCGGAGCGGCGGCGGTTCTTGGCGGCGTCGAATGCGCGCTGCCGGACGAAATCACCTGGGCGAAAGCCGTGTTCGACACCTTGGAGGCCGGCGCGGAGGCCGACGTCCGAAATGCCCGGTTGCTTCTGGATTCTACCGCGGATCTGGAGCGGTTATTTCCCGGCTCTACAGGTGATCTTCTCAGTCCGGAGGATAGGGCAGCCGCAGATGAAGTGCTCACTTCGGAGCGGTTCCACGAGCGCCTTCCTGAGTTGCGCGGCGTCATCCGAGGAGCGGTGGATCGGACGGAGAAGCGATACACAGATGAGCGCGCCGCCTATGAAGACGATCTGAAGAAGGCCGCCAACGCGCTGGAGGCGGAGCCTGACTGGACGAAGCTGCTCGACGACGACCGCGAGGAGATCGCCGCCAACCTAGTCTGCGACCTGCCGGCGACCGCCGATAGCGACGATCCGGTGCGGCTGCTCCAGACCCTGCTGGTCCGGAAGCGCACGTTGCCCGGATTGATCGAAGAGCTGAAGGCCGAGATTCATCGGAGACGACCTGCAGAACCAGAACCAGAACCCGAGCCCGGCGACGGCGCCGAGCCGACCGGCGAGGAAGTCGTCGACGCGGACGCCCTTGTTCAGCCGACGGTAATCGCAACTCCGGAGGATTTGGAATCTTGGCTGGCCGCAATCCGAGAGAAATTGGCCGGTCTGTTGAAGTCGCACAAGCGGATACGGATCAAGGGGCGCGGATGAGCTTCGACAAAGACACCCGCAATCTGCTAGCGAAGACCGTCGCGGCGTGCAGGCGCAGATTAACCGAGGATGTCACCGACCAGCTCCGCGGCGTCTTCGGATTGCACCCAGACGGCACCGTGCTGCCGCTCGACAAACTGACGCATCTGTCGCCCGATCAGACCGCCGCCGCCCGCCGCCTGCGCGACCTCCTCGACCACTACACCGCTGGCTCGGCCGGCAAGGCAGAGGAGCGCCGAAAGGCCGCCTACGAGAGGATGGTCCTGGAGATCTCCTTCACCGTCCTCAACCGCCTGGCCGCCCTGCGCCTGTGCGAGGAGCGCGGTTTGGTGGTGGAATGCGTGCGCCGGGCGACGGCGTCGGACGGCTTCCGTTTGTTCGAGCGCGTTTCCGGCGGCGCCCTCGGCGGACGATACGAAACCTACCGGGTTTTCATCGAGTGTCTGTTCGACGAGTTGGCTCTCGATCTAGGCGTCCTGTTCGACCGGCTGACGCCGCAGTCCGCGGTTTTTCCCACGGAACGGTGCATGGAGGACGTGCTCGCTGAATTGAACAAGCCGGAGCTGGCGGGTTTCTGGACCGAGGACGAGACCATCGGCTGGATCTACCAGTATTTCAACCCGCCCGAAGAGCGCAAAGCGATGCGGGATGCGTCCCAGGCCCCGCGCAACAGTCGGGAATTAGCCGTCCGCAACCAGTTCTTCACGCCGCGCTACGTGGTCGAGTTTCTCACCGACAACACTCTCGGCCGCATCTGGTACGAGATGCGTAAGGGCGATACCAGGCTGAAAGACGAATGCAGGTATCTCGTCCTGCGGCCGAACGAGGTTTTCCTCGCGTCGGGTGAAAAGGCACCGGCCGCTGAAGAGAACGAAGCCGACCTTTCCCAGGAGGAGATTCTCAGGAAGCCGGTCTACATAGAGGACCGGCCCAGGAAGGACCCGCGTGACCTGCGCGTGCTGGACCCGGCCTGCGGCTCCGGGCACTTCCTGCTCTATGCGTTTGACCTGCTGGAGCGCATTTACGAGGAAGCCTGGGAGGATTCGGAGAGTCCGAAGTCCGAGGCCACGCGTCGCACCCTGCGGGAGGAGTTCGAGACGCTCGATGGCCTGCGCCGTGCCGCGCCCAAGCTGATAATCGAGCACAATCTTCACGGAATCGACATCGACGCTCGCGCGGTGCAGATCGCCGCGCTCGCTCTCTGGCTGCGGGCGCAGAAGAGCTGGAAAAGCATCGGCCTCAAAGCAGCGGAACGGCCACGCATCCACCGGTCGAACATCGTCACCGCCGAGCCCATGCCCGGCGAAGAAGACATGCGTAGTGAGTTCACCGCCGGGCTCAAGCCGCGTGTTCTCGGACAGCTTGTCGATGTGATGTTCGAGAAAATGAAACTCGCTGGCGAGGCTGGATCTCTCCTGAAGATCGAGGAGGAAATCAAGGACGCCGTAGCTGAGGCCCGGAAGCAGTGGCTGGAAAGCCCGAAGCCCGAGCAGCAGCTTCTCTTCCCGAGTATGGCTGATCCGCGACCCAAACAACAGGAACTGCACTTCGATGTCAGAGGGGTCACTGGCGAGCGGTTCTGGGAACAAGCAGAGGGTCGAATCCTCGATGCGCTGAAAGACTACTCCGAATGGGCGGAAAACGGATACGCGATTCGCCGCCGCCTCTTTGCCGAGGACGCCGCCCGCGGCTTCGCCTTCATCGACCTCTGTCGCCAGCGTTATGACGTAGCGCTAATGAATCCGCCCTTCGGCGACGCCAGCGTCCCTTCGAAATCCTACATCGAGAACACCTACGGCGACACCAAGGGCGACGTTTACAAGGCCTTCATCGAGTGTTTCCACGCCCGGCTCGTCCCCGCTGGCTACCTCGGCATCATCAGCTCCCGCACCGGTTTCTTCCTTGGCCAGAGCGAAGACTGGCGCACCCGCGTTGTTCTCCGCCTCTTTCGGCCCATCGCCCTAGCCGACCTCGGCAGCGGCGTGCTCGATGCCATGGTCGAAGTCGCCGCCTACGTCCTGCGCAGCCTCTCCGCGCCCGAAGCGCGCGACGTCACCCTCTCCCTCGTCCCCGTGCTGGAGAAAGTAGTGCGCGACCGGCAGGACCGCTTCAGCCTCCCGAAATGGCAGGCCGCCCGCGACGGCCTCAAGCGCCATCAAGCCGTCGCTGAACTCGAACACCTTGAAGCCCACGGTTTCATCCAGCGCAGCCCCGGTGACATCGTCCGCTACACGCCGCTCTGGCACTCGGTGAAAAAGGTCACCGCTCCAACGGCGCCAGCGTTTCCTCCGCTCGTGTGTGTCCGGGCGCTGGCTGAGGAGGATAAAGGTGCGGCTCTCATCGAAGGACTACGCAGCCTTGAGAACAGGAACACCTTTGTCTGCAATCCTCGCGGTTTCTTAGAGGTGCCAAACGCGACGTTCGCCTATTGGGTCGGGAACAAAATCCAAGCTCTATTCCGACGGAACGCGTTGTTCGCCAGTGAGGGTCGCGAAGCGCGTCGTGGCCCATCAACTGGAGATGACACTCGCAGAGTCCGTTGCTGGTGGGAGATTCAGCCTTCGGACAATTCTCGGGAGCGTGGGTGGGCGCGCTTGTCAAAAGGCGGTAATTACAGCCCCTTTTACTACGACGTTCATCTCGTGGTCGCGTGGGACGAACAACGGTTCACTTACTCAGGATTCTTTGGCCGGCCGGGCCGAATGCTCGCCAAGCTAGAATCGTCCGATTGTTTTTTCCGCCCCGGACTGACATGGCCTCGCCGCAGCCAAAAGGGGCTGTCCGTGCGACCACTCCCAGACGGCTGCATCTTCGCTGACAAAAGCCCTACAGCGTTCGTGGCCGGGAATGACTCGCAGGACTTGCTCGCGTTTTTGGCTATCGCGAACTCATCAGCGTTCCGGGGTTTAGTCGCGCTCCAGATGGCGTTCGGCTCTTACGAAACCGGCGTTTTTCAGCGCACGCCTGTGCCGGACCTTGGAGGTGACACCAGGACGCGATTCGCTGTGATGGCTCACAGGGCATGGAGCACCAACTGGACGCTGAATCGCACCGAAACGACCTCACATGCCTTTATCGTCCCGGCCTTGCTCGCTGTTTCCGATAGCACGCTCGTCGAACATGCCGCCGCGTGGACCACCCGCGTGCGCACGAGCGGGGAAACCGTCGCCGCCATCCAAGCGGAAATCGACGACCTCGCCTTCCGGCTTTACGGCCTCGACGCCGCGGACCGCGCCGCTTTGACCGCCACCCTCGCCACCGAATCCGCCAACAGCAGCGACGCCGAACCTGGCGACGACGACGAAGAGGAAGTGATCGCTGCCGCCGACACCCGCTATCTCACCGCCGACTTGCTGGACTACGCACTGGGCGCTGCCTTTGGTCGCTGGGACGTCCGACTTGCATTGGACGGGACATTGGCATCAAAACCACCAGAACCTTTCGACCCGCTTCCGGTCTGCCCACCCGGGATGCTGGTCGGTCCGGATGGTCTGCCCGCAGAGCCCGGCCGTGTCGTCAGCGAAGAGTGGCTCCGCGCCCGACCTGACGCGAGCAATCTGCCGCCGGTAGGTTCAGTCAAAACCCCGACCGTCCCCGATGACGCCTACCCACTCCGCGTCTCCTGGGACGGTACTCTAGTAGATGACGCCGGCTTTAACGGCGCTCAGCCTCATCGGGATGACATCGTCCGCCGCGTCCGTGAGGTGATTGACCTCCTCTGGAAGGACAAGGCCCACGAGATCGAGCGGGAGGCCTGTGATATTCTCGGCGTTTCCGAACTGCGCGATTACTTCCGCAAACCCACGGGATTTTTCCAGGACCACCTGAAGCGCTACTCCAAGAGCCGGCGCAAGGCGCCGATCTACTGGCCGCTCTCGACTGCATCAGGCTCCTATACGGTCTGGCTTTACTATCACCGCCTGACCGATCAGACGCTATATGCGGCGGTAAACAAGCACGTCGAACCCAAGATCACGGAGGTCGAACGCAGGCTCGATCGGATCGAAGAAGAGGCGAAGTCCGCCACCGGCCGTGAGGCGACGCGGCTGAACGACCGGCTGAACGAGACCCGCACGTTCCTCGGCGAGCTGCGGGAAATGCGGGAAGAGCTGCTCCGCATCGCGGCGCTGCCTTACAGGCCGGACCTCAACGACGGTGTCATCATCAACGCCGCTCCGCTCCATCACCTCTTCCGCCTGCGATCATGGGCCAAAAACACCCAGGACTGCTGGAAGAAGCTTCGGAAAGGCGACTACGACTGGGCGCACCTGGCCTACACGGTTTGGCCAGACCGGGTCCGGGAGGTCTGCAGGAACGACCGCTCCATCGCCATCTCCCACGGCCTGGAAGACTTCTGCGAGGCGACAACGCAGGCTTCGAATAAGAGCGGCGGCCGGCACCGACGGAGACAGGAGGCCGCCGGATGAAGTTCAGTTCGTTCCTCCACAAAAGATTGGTGGACCTCCTCAACGAGCGCCGCATCGTGGTCTGGTACGACGCCGAGAAGGATTTCCAGGTGTTTGCTGCGGCGCTCAATGCGCCCAACTGCGAGGTGCTTTCGGCGGATGCGTCCGTCCTCAAGACCCGCCGCCGGGCGGACCAAATCTATCGGCTGATGAACGAGACCGAGAACCCCGCCGAACGAGATCGCTGCCTGCTCATTTACATTCCCCGTCGCCGCGGCGCGACCGAGGACGAGAAGATGCGGGACCCGTTTGAGGTCTACGCGATGGCGGGCGCGGCTTTCGGCGACACCGAGGATCAGAAGATCGAGTCGCTCGCCCGTCAGGCGATGCCGCAGAAGGCCGAGGAGATCACGCGCCTTTTCCGCGAAGGACGACCGGACATCGCCCTGCTGGACGGGCTGGAGAAGGCGCAGCGTTGGCCGCTGCTGAACGAGGTGTTCCGCACCGAGACCACTGCGGACGTCATCGCACTGGCTCTCTGCGATAGGGCCAAGGCCAAAGAGGTAGACGAGAAACCCGGGCGCATCGAGGAACTCCTGCGGCTTTTCGAATCCGCGGTCGGATTCAAGCCGGCTTCCGAGGAACGGAAGTGGAAGTCACTTCGGCCGAAAGCCGCCGGGTACGTTCTGTTCAGCGAATTCCTCTTCGATCTGCCGGAGGGGGAGCCGGACGCCTTGAATGTCGTGCCGCGCGCTGGCGGCGACGCGAAGTCCGTCGTCTACGCAGCGTGCGAACGGATGCGGGCCGACTCCGGCTTACGCGAAACCTACACCGAGCTCGCGCAGAAGATCGAAAGCGAACTCCGGCTGCCCGACCTCATGTCTAAGGATTTCGACCCAGGTAGGCGCGACACCTTCCCCTTCGAGGAGCGGAGGTTACTCGGCCGCGCGGTTGAACTCGTCATCGCCGGAGACATCGCGGCGGCTCGGACGGTGTTCGAGGACCGGAAACGGTCCATCTGGCGTCTGGATCCACAGAGGTCACCTGCATGGACGGCCCTCGAGCGGGCGGTCGCCCTGCTCGAATCATCCGCAATGGTTTGGAGCGGGCTAGGCGACAAGAAGGACCTTGCAGGCCTGGTGAAGGCATACACCGAGGAAGGAGGGTCGGACCTCGACCGTACCTCCCGCCTGTTCGAAACCGCGCTCACCGCCTGCACCGATGAAGAAGCGCTGACGCCGGTCCTCGATCTCTGTAGACGACGTTACCGCGAGTCCGCGACGAAGATGCAGGATGCCTTCCTCGCCGCGGTCCAGGCGGAGGGTTGGCCCCCGGACGGCGCGCCGAGACAGACCCGCATCTTCGACGATCACGTCGCGCCCGTGCTGGAGCGCCGGGAGAAAACCGCGTTCTTCATGGTGGATTCGCTGCGCTATGAGATGGGATGCGACCTTGGAGAGGTATTCGCCGGACAGGGTGAGGTACAGGTCCGTTACGCAGCAGGTGTCGTCCCGACAGTAACAATCACAGGGATGGCGGCCCTGATGCCCGGGGCAGACGGCATTCTCCGCCTTGTCGAGAAAGACGGCGGCCTGGTCCCGGCGCTCGGTGCCCGATTGTTGAAGACCTCCGCCGACCGAATGAAGCTCCTGGCGGATACCTATGGGGACCGTTTCTTCGAAACCACGCTGGACGATCTGCTCGGCGCCCCCAAAAAGGTCGCCGCGAGTCTGACGCACGTAGAGCTCTTGGTCGTGCGGACCCAAGATCCTGACTCGATAGGGGAAAACCTGGGAAGCTGGCGCGCCCGCAGATACCTCTCCGAAGTCGTGGGCGACATCGCGTCTGCAATTCGCTGGGTGGTTTCCCAGAGGTTCGAACGCGTCGTGATCAGTTCCGACCACGGCCACATGATGCTGCCGGAGATCCCGCCCGGCGACGTGGTTCAATCGCCTCCCGGGGGTTGGCTTGAGAACAAGCGGCGGTGCCGCTTGGGCTCCGGTCTTTCGGGAACAGCCGGGACCATCACCCTCAAAGCTGGCCATGTGGGGATTCAGGGCGACCTGCAGGAAGTCTGCCTGCCCATCGGGTTCCGCGTTTTCTCCGACGGCCCGAGCTACTTTCACGGCGGTCTGAGCCTTCAGGAAGCGGTGATTCCGGTGATCGTCTACCGAGCCGAACAAGAAGCTTCGGCCGCTGGCGGCAAGCCCGAGATCGACATCCGCTACCGTTCGGACAGGTTCACCAGCCGCGTCATCGGACTGAAGTTCCATCTACAGGGCGACATGTTCGCCACGTCAGCCCGAGTGCGGATCGAGGCCTACGACGGTTCTGGAGCGAAGGCGAAGGTTGTGGGCGAAGCCGCCGACTGCGAGGCGCGTGACGAGAAAACCCACGAAGTGACTTTACTAGCGCACAAAGAAATGCCTGTACCTGTGTTGGTCGACCCGGATTTCGACGGAACCGAGATCGAAATCCGCGTGAGCGATCCCCGGACGCGCGTCGTGTGGGCGAGGCGGAAGCTGAAGAATGCGATGCTCGAATAAGGAGCCGGGAATGCAACAAGACGACCTGGACAGAAAGGCAACCAGCGGTTTCGCCGGCAAAGTGGTGCGGAAAGATCTTCTGCACCAGATCAAAGGCGGCGAAAACGTGCCGTCCTACGTCCTCGAGTACCTTCTCGGCAAGTACTGCGCTTCGGATAACGATGAGGAGATCCGCATCGGCGTGGACGCAGTCAAGGAGACCCTGACAGCGAACTATTTCCGCCATGACGAAGCGAATAAAGCTCAGTCCATGGTCGAGCAGAAAGGCAGGCACCGTTTCATCGACCGCATAGAGGTTCGATTCCTGGCAAGCGAAAACAAGTATTGGGCCTCGATGGACCACTTCGGCTACACCAAGATTCACATCGCTGAAGAGTTCTATCGCCGCTACGAACGCCTCCTTGAGGGCGGCATTTGGGCGATCATCGACGTGGAGTTCAGGTTGTCCGATGAGGGAAAGAAGGACAGCCCCTTTCACGTGGTCGATCTGAAGCCCATCCAACTCGCCCGGTTCGATTTGGACGAGTACGTCGAAGGCCGACGCGCTCTGAGCAGGGATGAATGGATTGACCTTCTCCTGCGAAGCGTCGGGCTGGAACCTGTGCGGATGGAGCGGCGGTTGAAGATTCTATTACTCACGCGGTTCATCCCTTTCGTCGAGAAGAACTACAACTTCATCGAGCTTGGTCCACGGGGCACCGGTAAGTCCTATGCGTTCAGCGAGATGTCTCCATACTGCATGCTGCTTTCCGGCGGAAAAGCGAGCACGGCGAATCTCTTTTACAACAACGCCCGCCGGCAGGTCGGCCTCGTCGGCCACTGGGACGTCGTGGCCTTCGACGAAGTCGGCGGCGTGAAGATCACCGATCCGGATGCGATCCAGATCATGAAAGACTACATGGCCAACGGTCGATTCAGCCGTGGGGTCACCCAAGTGCTGGCGGATGCCTCCTTGGTGTTCATCGGCAATTTGAACCAGCCTGTGGAGACTTTGGTTCAGAACTCGGCGACGGACTTGTTTCAACCGCTTCCCAGGGAGTTCGATCTGGCGCTCCTCGACCGCATGCACTTCTACCTGCCGGGTTGGGAGGTCCCCAAGAATTCGAAGGATATGTTGACGGTCCACTACGGATTCGTCACTGACTACTTGGCGGAGGCCTTCCGGACGCTCAGGAAACAGAACCGATTCGACGAGGCCGAACGTGTTTTCCGCTTCGGGTCCCACGTCGAAGGTCGGGACGCTACGGCGGCGAAGAAGACCGTGAGCGGCCTGCTCAAAATCCTCCACCCCGGCGGCGGGTGGACGAAAGAGGAGCTTACCGAGTACATCGAGTTGGCCATGGAAGGGCGCCGGCGGGTTAAGGAGCAGCTCAAGAAGCGCGGATCATTCGAGTTCTACAAAACCAGCTTTTCCTACATCGACCTGGAGAACGATGCGGAGCGGTCGGTGGGGGTGCCGGAGCAAGGCGGTGCCGGTGTTATCTCTCAGGACCCGCTTTCGCCGGGAACTGTCTACACAGCTGCGGTGGACTCCGAAGCAAAGGTCGCCTTGTTCAGGCTGGAGGTAACGCTGACGGCGGGTACGGGCAAGCTGCGGACTCCGACGGGCCTTGAGAAGTCGTTGAAGGAATCCCTAAACCGAGCATTCAGTTACCTGCAAAACGTGAAGGATAAGCTCGGTCTTACCCAGATGTTGGCGCAGAAGGATATCTATGCGGAAACGGTAGACCTGTCCGGCGGACGTATCGACTGCCCCTGCGGCGTCGCATTCTTCGCCGCATTGATTTCCGCGGTACGAAACCGCCATGTGCAGGCGGGAACGGTCATCCTCGGGGATCTCACCATCCAAGGCAACATCAAGGGCCCGGCCTCGATCACCGAGCCGCTCCAACTTGCGCTGGAGGCAGGGGCCGTTCGCGTACTGGTCCCGGTCGCGAACAAAACGCAGTTCGCCGGTCTTCCGGAGGACGTGATCGAACGCTTGGATGTCGTCTTCTATGGCGATGTAGACAGAGCCGTATTGAAAACGCTGGAGATTTGAGTGATGCGGTCAAACAACAATAAACCAACCGCGGTCGATTTATTCTGTGGCTGCGGCGGGCTGACCGTCGGTCTGAGGAAGGCCGGATTTCGAGTCGCCGCCGCCGTGGAAATCGATTCGCTGGCCATAAAAACCTACAAGGCGAACCACCGGGATGTCGCGGTATGGAAGACGGACATCCGGAACCTCCAGCCCGCCGAACTGTTTGAGCAACTCGGTCTGGACCCGGGAGAGATCGACCTCCTGGCCGGGTGTCCGCCATGCCAGGGGTTCTCAACGCTGCGTACCCTGAACGGGTCTGTTCGGATCGACGACCCACGCAACGATCTGCTTCTGGAGTTCCAGCGCTTTGTGGAGGCGCTTCAGCCTCGTTCCGTGATGATGGAAAACGTGCCGGGTTTGGCCGGTGATGAACGCTTCGCCTCCTTCTGCAAGAAACTCAAGAATCTCGGCTACGTCGGAGACTACCGAATCCTGGATGCGGCCGACTATGGTGTGCCGCAACGCCGGCGCAGACTCATCTACCTTGCCGGTTTCGGCGTTGAGATTCCCTTCGCCGGCAAGGCGCGTAAGTTGAAAACGGTGAAGGATGTTCTCTTCGATCTCCCGAAGGCAGGTGAAAGCGGCGATCGTGCTCACGACATGCCCGAACGTCGGAGCCCGAAAGTCATGCGCATCATCCGGCGCATTCCGAAGGACGGTGGGAGCCGCACCGACTTGCCGGAAGAGTTCCAACTCGAATGCCATAGGCGCTGCAACGGCTTCAGCGACGTTTACGGACGCATGGCTTGGGACAATGTCGCTCCAACGATCACCAGCGGATGTTTCAATCCCTCCAAAGGACGATTCCTGCATCCGGAGGAGGACCGCGCGATAACAATGCGGGAGGCAGCCCTTCTCCAAGGCTTCCCGGCCAGGTACAAGTTCGCGCCGGAGATTGGCAAAGAAGCCTTGGCGGCGATGATAGGAAACGCCCTGCCACCGCCGTTCATCGCGGCTCACAGCAGGAGCATCCGACGGATCCTTTGGAACAATGACGGGACGTGACCACCCGAAAGAGCAATTCGGCAGAGTGTGCAATTGGCATGGTCATGAGAGCCAAACCGACGTCGGAACATCTGCCACTGCAGTCAAGCCGGCGCCTCAGGTGTGGTGTTTGATGCGCATCAGGCCGGGTTTCCGAGTGCCGACGACGGATGCCGCGCGAACGCCACTTGCCGGATCGAAGGGAGACGGCCGGGGCCTTCAGCCGATATGGAGACGGGATGATGGCGGATAACCTGACACCCGAGCAGCGACGCTACTGCATGTCCCGCATCAAAGGCAAAGATACGGGATTGGAGGTTCGCGTGCGGTCGGAGCTTCACAGACGGGGTCTCAGATTCCGCAAGCACGTTAAAGATCTACCTGGTAAGCCAGACGTAGTGTTCACCCGGGCAAAGGTCGCCGTGTTCATCGACGGCGATTTTTGGCACGGCTACCGATTTCCATCGTGGGAGCACAAAGTATCGGATTTCTGGAAGAAGAAGATATCCAAGAACCGCGAGCGCGACGCAAAGAGCCACCGGATGCTTCGCGAGATGGGGTGGAAGGTGGTACGCCTGTGGCAGCATGAGATCGAAAAGGATTTCGAAGCGTCCATAAACCAAGTCGTATCGACGGTCCGTGAGCAGAGCAAAATGATTCACACGACCGTGGGAAACAACGCGCAGATCGTTTGCCATGAAATCTTTGGTGGATAAATTCCGCTCAGATCCTACAGACGAGGCTATGCGTGCTGTGATCGATCGAGCGCGCACCAGCCAGATAACAGACGACGATATCGCGTATCTTGCAACAACCCTCGGCAGATCCGGAACTGTTCTTTCGATCCCAGGCGGTCAATCTGCGACCGATCTCGCATCTACCGGCGCACCGACTTCGCTGTCGACCCTGCTTGGGCCGCTTTACTTGCGCGCCATGGGTTGTTGTGTGCCGAAGCTCGGGGTGCCAGGGCGCCCGGCTGGCGGCGTGGACGCTCTTGCGCAGTTGCCGGGCTACAGGGTGAATCTGACCGGTGATGAGGTCATGGCCTGCATCGACCGATGCGGCTATGCTCATTTCCTGGCGGATGGGGAACATGCGCCTCTCGACGCTCGTCTATTCCGATTCAGGCAACAATCGGGGGCGCAGAGCATCCCTGAGCTCGCCATCGCGAGTCTTCTGTCGAAGAAGATAGCGGTCGGCCTACAACGCGCAGGCTTGGACGTCCGGGTGGCACCACACGGAAACTTCGGCGGTACTTGGGAGGAGGCACGACGAAATGCCCGGCGATTCTGGAGTGTGGCGGCCATCGTCGGCATAGATACAAGTTGCTTTCTCACTGATGCCCGATTCCCATACCAACCGTTTGTGGGTAGGGGGGAATCGCTCGTTGCACTCAAAGAGATATTTGCCGGAAGGCATGATCAATCACTCGGAGATCATGCAAAGCTGTGCTTCGCCATGGCGTGCGCCACTGCCGGTCATCCGGGCGGCGATCTGCGGGCTAAGATGGAAGCGGCCGAGAAGCACTTCTATGATAACTTGCTGGCTCAGGGCAGTAGCCAGGATGCGTTTGAAGAATATGTCGACAAGGTTCGAAACGGTCATAGATTTCAATTTGTTGCCAAGGATCATGGGTTTGTCTGTGTGCGACTTGATCGGCTGCGCGATCTGATCCTTCGGTTCCAGTCGGCCGGAGCATTGGGTGGTGCCGTTTTCCCGGACGGTATGGGGATGGTATTGTGCAAAATTCCAGGAGAGCTAGTTCGACCCGGCGACCTTATCGCCACAGTCAGAGTCGCTGAAGAGCAATGGCATTCCGTCGAACGCCAGTTGGACGATGTGATCTCGATATCCGACACGCTGGAATTCGGGGCGGGGTTCGAAAAGGTGATGAATGGGTAAGTTCTGCTGTTTTTGCTGCCCCACTGCGGACTATTCCGATAAATCGCTTGACGATCCCTGTCCTGCGTGTGGGCTGAAGTACGGGTTTCCGCTCTTCGACACCCCAGCAGAGATTCAGAACTACAGGGTCGTCGTACCGTTGGGGCGCGGATTCTATGCAGCGACATATGTTGCCGAGCGAGGCGCACTCAAGACCAAGTCGGTTCTCAAGGTTTCGCCGAAGGAATTCTTTGAGTTCTTTCCTAATAAGAATTTCGAGGAGGAGTGTCAGACCCACGCGGCGGTGGCGGAAGGGACGGAACACATTGTTGGTATCCGCGAGATGTTCGATGCCGATGTTACCTTCGGGAATACGGTGGTTCCATGCCACATCGCGGAGTTGGATTACGTCAACGGCAAACTGCTGGGAGATTACCTGCAACCGGAAACTCAACTTTCGGCGACCGCAGCCGCACAAATAGCCATCGATCTATTCAAGATTCGCGATGAGCTTCAGAAGAAGGGCGTCAACCACAATGACCTGCACGCCGAGAATATCATCATCGAGTCCCTAGGACCGGACGCCAGACGCGCGGGGGCAATCGACGACTCGATCCGCGCCGTCGCGATCGACCTAGGATCGATCTCCGACGCCAGCAAGAGCGACAGTGAAAAGTTGCGCCTTGGCGACCTGCATTGGATAGCCGTGCATCTGAACAGCCTTGTCGGAAATCTGCTACGCGATCCGGACAAAATCTCAGATCTGGACAACCGGATGGCCAGCGCGCTGCAGCTTATCGCGCAAAGCATCTCCCCGAGCGCAGAAAATCAGCGAACACCCGCTTCCACAGACTTCATCGCGCAAATCGAGGAGGCATACTATAGAGTGACGCAACATTGGCGACCCTGGCGGGAGCCATTGAGCCTCAGAGCCTTCAATGCCTCATACAACGCCCAGACGATGCAGGCCTGGCACGTTCCGCAACTACTCGTCGATCCAGATGGACAATGGCTAAATGGGATCAGTTCACCGGGACCGCAGGTGATCACCGGGATGCGCGGATGCGGAAAGACGATGCTGCTACGCGCCCTGCAGTTCCACGCCCGTGCCGCCCAACGGGGAACGGAATCGAATAGCCAGATACTGGAACGGCTGACAGGCGACAACTATGTAGGGCTGTTCGTTTCGGCCCAGCGACTGCTCGACAGGCTTGGCGACAAGACCGGGACGAAGCAGGATCCGTTCGCACGTCTGTTCGTGGCCTACGGGCTGGAAGGGGTGAGAGCGGTACACCACCTTCGTGACATCGACGAAGCATCCATCTCAAAGTTGGCCTACAAGGACCTTGCGGAGGCGATTGCCGGCTACCTCAAGATTTCGGACGACCTCGCGTCCGCGACCTCGGCGTATGACCTCGAGAGCCGCCTCAATCATCTTCTGATTTCGCTGAGCCGAGGCGAGCGCGATTACTCTTTGACGGTGCACCCGAACACCGCCTTTCCGGTTCTCGCAGAGGCGATACGCCGCTGTTCTCCAATCTGGCAGACCGCCCAGGTCTTGTTTCTGCTGGACGATGTCTCGACAAGATATTTGAACCAGCCTCGTATTGAGGAGTTGCTGTCCGCGCTAATGTTCCAAAGTCCGTCATGCGCCTTCAAGCTGACCTCCGAAGCGCAAACCATTGAACTCGGCCTAAAATCACCGGGGGAAATCCACCCGGCGCGGGTGGGTCGCGACCTAAGCGTCTTCGATCTGGGCGCAGAGGTCTACGAGAAGATTAAGAAACCGGGCAAGGGAAATGGTCGCGATTTCGTGGAGGAGATTCTCAAGCAGAGAGCGAAGCATTTCGTGGCGCATCCAGCGGAGGCGCCGGGCGTTCTGCTCGGCGACGTGCCGCTGGAGACAATAGCGGTCGAAATCGGCGAGTCCGCAAGCAATTCGAGGAAGCGGAAGGAAATCTATCGGGGGATCACCGCGCTCGCGCGAATGTGTGTTGGCGACATCGGTGACGTGATCAGCCTCTACGAACAGATCCTGAAGAAGGCTGCGGGACAATCCCTTCCGATTGCGGCGGAGATCCAGTCGGAGTGTTTCCAGGACTTTTGTGCCAGGCGTTTGTACGACCTCAATCGGCGCGGTGGCTTCCTAAAGGATGTCGCCAAATCGTTTGCGGAGGCATCGCACGAGCTCCTTGTGAAGTCCTGCAACGGATCCCCATCGAAGAAAGGTAAGAGACGGATCCGTCAGTATTCGTCGCTCTACGTGCGTATCACGACGGGCGATCTCGAAAGACAAACTGAGCGGTTGCGCGAACTAATCGATGCTGGCGTATTTGTGTTCGCGGGTGGTAGCAACGTCCCCCGGACAAAGACGCGCGATTCCAACCCCACGCAACAGTTCAAGCTCACCTACCGCAAGATTTACGGGCTCGTTAATTTCATCGGCTTGGCGGAGCGGGATCGGTTTGAGCTGTCTGGAGCCGACCTTGAGGAGTGGCTTGCCGAACCCAGCAAAGGCAAGGAAATCCTTCTCCGAAACCTTGGAGGGGATCATCCGGATGAAGAGTCCGAGGGAGAGGTAGAAACGCCAGCGAGCGAGGTGAAGCCGACAGACGTGGAGGTGAAGGCGCACGGCAGCGCGAAGCATAGAAGCGCGGCTGAGCAGATCTCATTGTTTGAGGTGGATCGTACAGTACCATTCCCCGCAGTGGAGGCGCCGGTGCCTCCCGATCCTGCGTATACAGCGTTCTTGGAGGGAAAGAGGCCCATACTCGGACATCTGAGCGAAGAACCGCTCTCCGATATTCCAATAAACTGGATAATCGTCGGATTGGGTTTTGAGGAGCGAACCCTGGAATCTGTCCGACGGTTGTGTTTAGCGGCAAGGCCACGCAACGCGCTGACCGTTGAATATCGAGAACCGGGCAGAGGCGCTGAAATAGAGACAGTCCTAACAGAATCGGTTGGGAGTCATTCGGCGCTAGAATACTACAACGTCATCGATCAGGGGTTGCCGGATGTCGATGGGAATGTGATCGTTGACATCACGGGCCTGGCGAAGCCGGTGATCTTCCATGCGGTCAGGAATGAGCTTCGCCGGAAAAGGCGCGTTTGGATTTGTCATACGGAAGCGCAGAGCTACTATCCGCTTGACGCTGATTTGGAACGCGTCCTGAAAGCGGAAGTTGATAGAGACCGCCACGTCCTGCTCGAGGAGTTACGCGGAGTCCTTACGGGCGAGGAGGGACCGTATGCGTCCGATAAGCTCTTGCCGTCTGACTCTGACGACACTCGCCAAAGGGTTCTTTGCGCATTTTCGTCCCCGAAGCATGAGAGACTGCTCTCACTGCTTGATAATCGGGATTACGACAGGATCGAGATTGTTGCTCCTAAGAGCGACTCCCCTAGGAGCAAGGTTGCACAGATCGCCGCCGAAGTTGCAGCGCGAAACAACGCTAATTCAAATGTCGCGAAAATCGACTCAAACGATCTCGACGGCGTACTGACGTTCATCACCGATCGGTACAAGTGGTGGTACATCGACCGCGGTCTTAATTTCGAGTTCGGCTTGACGGGCTCCAAACTGCAGGCCGTCGCCTGTGCGGCAGCAAGTGCGGCTTTCAAAGTGTCGCAATGCTGGTATCTGCGACCGGGAAAATTCGACCCAGAGCGATTTACAAAGGGTGTCGGGGAAACCCGTTATTATGAGATCTGCCTGCAAGAAGGGCAGTGAGCCGGCTTTTGGCCCGTTCCTCTCCCCCTTGCGGCTATCGTTACCAACTTTCGCTGCCCGGCGTCTTGGTCAAGTGGAGAAGGTTCGAACCCGGTTCCTCTCCCTCCGCCATTTTTTCTGCTCTCCCCTAGAGGTTTCCATTGGCGCCTCTCGGAACGCCCGATTTCCGGGGCTGTGCGGCCGAATTGGCGCTCTCTTTGCTCACATAATGAAGCCTAGATAGTGAGATCTAGCCGCAACAGGGCAATTTTCTCTGTTGGCTGATTTGGAGGTCTCCATCAGGCCGACTTGATGGTGGATATAGCCTTGCAAATTAATGAGTGGCCTCACATGCCAAAGAGTTCATGCTGCTCCGTCCAATCAATCGGAACACCAAGCTGAAGGATTGAACTGAGTGACAACTCTTCGGACTGGTATCCTGCCCCGACGAGTGCAGGGCGCCTGGTGGCAGATATCGAATTCAGACAAACTGCGACGGAAACCGATGCCGCCTGGGCCGTACCATTTGACGCACGGGTGGAAGCCTCTTGGCCTAGCTCACCTCCTTCCCTACGCTGTCTTTGTGAGAGCGTTAACGAAGGGGGGAAAGCATGGCTTCATTAAAACACGCCGAAAACGGCGATGAGGGCTTTTCCGACCGCGTAAAAGCCACCCATGCCGTGCCGCTGTGGGAGATCTTCGGGGATGTGGTGTTTCGCGAGCCGCGGCCCGGTCTCGACGCCCGGCTTTGGAAGTACGACGACATCCGGCCGCTGATCGACGAATCGCTCACCGCCGTCGACCTCAGCGAGGCCGAGCGGCGCGTGCTGATCCTCAGCAACACTCCCGGCCACAGCATCACACACACGCTCTTTTGCGGCTTCCAGGTGGTCGGGCCGGGCGAGACGGCGCGCTGCCATCGCCACACCCAGGCCGCCATCCGCTTCGTGGTGGAGGGTGGCGACGCCTATACGGCAGTGGACGGTGAGCGCTTGTTCATGAGCCGCGGCGATTTCATCACGACGCCCTCGTGGACCTGGCACGATCACGAAAACCGATCTGACCAGACGGTGGTCTGGCTCGACGGCCTCGACGTGCCGCTGACGAATTTCCTACAGGCAACCTTTGCCGAGATGGGCGAGGGGGAGCACCAGCCCATCACGCGACCGGACGAAGACAGCGTGCGCCGCTTCGGCAGCGGCCTGATGCCCGAAGACGTGCCGGCCCACCGTCATTCGCCGATCTTCAAGTACCCCTACGAGCGTTGCCGCGAAATATTGGACTCCCAACGCGACGTTGGCCTCGATCCGGTTTACGGCGTTCGCATGAGTTACGCGGATCCCCGCGACGGCGGGCACGTGATGCCCACCATCGCCGCCTACCTGCAGCTTTTGCCGGCAGGGTTCGCCGGCGCGGCCCGCCGCGCCACCGAATCTCAGGTGTTCTTCGTCGTTGAGGGCGAAGGCCGAAGTGAAATCGGCGGCGAAACCTTCGAGTGGTCGGAGAACGACGTCTTCGTCGTGCCCAACTGGACTTGGGTTTCCCACCAGGCGGCGGGCGAGGCCGTGCTGTTCAGTTACTCCGACCGCGCGGCGCTCGAGGCACTGGGGTTGTGGCGCGAGGAACGCGCCGCCGGCGATGACTGATTGGGGAACCGCATGAAACTCTGCCGCTTTGACGACGACCGCTTCGGCCTGATCGAAGGGGAACAGGTGGCCGACGTCACGGCCGCCCTCGAAATTCTGCCGGCACGCCGTTGGGCCTATGCCGCGGGTGACCCCGTGATCGCGAACCTGAGGCAACTGACGCCCGCCATCGCCAAGGCGGCGGAATCGGGCGCCCGCAAAGCGCTGGCCGACGTCGCTCTCAGGGCGCCGGTGGCCAATCCCGGCAAGATCATCGGCGCGCCGGTCAACTATCAGGCCCACCTCGACGAGGCCGGCGAGGACGAAGCCATGCACCAGGGCAAACGCGTCATGCCCATCGACGAAATCGGTCTGTTCCTCAAGGCCACTTCGGCCCTGGCCGGGCCCGACGACGGCGTCAGCCTGACAATACCGGAGCGCCGCACCGACCACGAAGGGGAAGTGGTCGCGGTGATCGGCCGCATGGCCAAGAACGTAGAGGAGGCGGACGCGCTCGATCATGTCGCCGGGTACACGCTCGGCCTCGACATGACCATCCGGGGCAAGGAGGACCGCAGCTTCCGAAAATCCTGCGATACCTACGCCGTGATGGGTCCATGGATTGTTACCGCTGACGAGATCGCCGATCCCGCCGCCCTGCCGCTGGCAACCAAGGTCAACGGCGAGGTGCGCCAAGAAGCGACGACGCGCCAACTGATCCGCTCCATCCCCCAGCTGGTCGCCATGGCGTCGGCGTTCTATACCCTCCATCCCGGTGATTTGATCATGACAGGTACGCCGGCGGGCGTGGGTCCGGTATCGCCAGGCGACGTCATCGAGGTCCACTCGCCGCCCCTTGGCACGCTGTCGGTGACGGTGTCCGCTTAGACTTTTCAGGCGGGTCCGAAGACCGCTGAAAATTCCGATACTTTTCAATAGTTCTATAGTATTGTCCCCCGTCCTTCGGTCGCCTGCACGGTTCCCCCCGCCATGATCCTGCAAATCTTCATCGACTACCTGCCCGTCTTCATGTTCGCCACTTTGGCGTTGCTGCTGTTCTCGGGCTATCCGGTCGCCTTCCTGCTGGGCGGCATCGCCGTCGCTTACGGCCTTATCGGTTATGCGCTGGGCGCCTTCCACCTCATCGAATTCTTCAACTTCATCGCCCGCATCTGGGGCGGAGCGGCGGAGAACCTGGTGCTGGTGGCGCTGCCCACCTTCGTCTTCATGGGCGTGATGATGGAGCGCAGCGGGGTGGCCAACGACATGCTGTACTGCTGTCAGGTGCTGTTGCGCCGCGTGCCGGGCGGACTGGCGTTGGCGGTCACCGTCATGGGCACCATCCTGGCCGCCATGACCGGCATCATCGGCGCCTCGGTGACCATGATGACCGCGCTGGCGCTACCACCGATGCTGCGCCAGAACTACAGCCATGCCCTGGCGACGGGCACCATCGCGGCCTCCGGCACGCTCGGTATCCTCATACCGCCCAGCATCATGCTGATCCTGATGGCCGACCTCCTGTCGGTTTCGGTCGGTACCCTTTTCATGGCGGCGTTGGCGCCGGGCCTGGTGCTGGCCGCCTGTTACCTGATCTACATCACGGCAATTTCCAAGGCCAAGCCTGAAATAGCGCCGCCGCTGCCGCGCGAGATGCTTTACGTGCCGCCCAAGGAGCTGCCGCCTCTGTTGCTCAAGAGTTTCTTCCCGCCCGTGTTCCTGATCGCCTTTATCAAGGGATCCATCCTGTTCGGGCTGGCGACGCCGAGCGAAGCGGGCGCGGTCGGCGCTTTCGGGGCCTTGTTCCTGGGCTGGGTCAAGGGCCGCCTGAGATGGGACATCCTCAAGGGCGTCAGCCATTCCTCCGGCCTCACCATCGCCATGATCTTCTTCATCATCATCGGCGCCACGGCCTTCGCCTACGTCTTCCGCTCGCTGGGCGGCGACGACATCGTCGAGGAGATGATCCTCGAAGCCGGGCTTGGCTCCTGGGGATTGCTGCTGCTGATCATGGGCATCGTCTTCATCCTGGGTTTCTTCCTGGATTGGATAGAGATTACGCTTATCATCCTGCCCGTGTTCGCGCCGATGGTGGCGGAACTGGATTTCGGCGACCATGTCGCGCAGCACGAAATGATCTTCTGGTTCACCGTGCTGGTGGCGATCAACCTGCAGACCTCGTTCCTCACGCCGCCGTTCGGCTTCGCGCTCTTCTACCTCAAGGGCATCGCACCGCCGGAGGTCCGTACGGTCAGCATTTACCGGGGCATCATCCCCTTCGTCATCCTGCAGGCGTCGGTACTGATCCTGGTGATGTGGCAGCCGGAAATTGCGCTCTGGCTGCCCAGGACGGTCTACGACTAGGAACCGCCGGGGATATCCTGCGGCTCCGCGATTGACGCGGGTTGGCGAGACAAGAAACAATGGGCGGACCTGAAAGCGCACAAATGGGGTAGTTCATGACGCCGGAAACCGACACAGATTCCGCCGCAGTAATCGACGACCGCGGCACGGCGGATTGCCGCATCGAATCCAGGGAGGGCGGCGAGGTCGCCTGGGTCACCCTCGATCATCCCGGCAAGATGAACTCCATCGGCAGCGCCATGATGGACGCCATGATGGCCGTCTTCGCCAATCTCGCGGACCGCGAGGACCTGCGCGTCGTCGTCATTTCCGGTGCCGGTTCGCGGGCCTTCGTCGGCGGCGCCTTCCTGCCCGAGTTGCATTCCCTCAATCCGGAAAGCGGCCGCGCCTTCATCACCAAGCTGCATCTGGCCATCCAGGCCATCCGCGATTGCCCGGTACCCGTGATCGCCCGCATGCAGGGCTATTGCCTGGGTGCGGGCACCGAACTGGCCGCGGCTTGCGATTTTCGCATGGCCGACACCTCCGTCGTCTTCGGCATGCCTGAGGTGAAGGTCGGCCTGCCCTCGGTGATCGAGGCGGCGTTGCTGCCCCTGCTCATCGGCTGGGGCAAGACGCGCGAGATGTTGCTGACCGGCGCCAACTACGACGCCGGCGAAGGGCTGGCGATGGGATTTCTGGAAAGCGTTTCCGAGCCGGATGAACTCGATGCCGCAGTGGAGGTGAGACTGGCACAGATTATCGGCGCGGGTCCTTTGGCGGTGCGCGCACAGAAGAAACTCATCAACGCCTGGGAGGAGATCACGCCGGCGGAAGGCATTCAACTCGGCATCGATTATCTAGAGGAAACCTACCGGACAGATGAGCCCCAGCGCATGATGGAGCCGTTGATCAACAAGAAGAAAAACTGAGGAGGGAACCACATTTTTGCTCCGCGCCGCGATCCAGCGCCGGCGCACAGGAAGGCCGAAATCCATGACCGACCGGGACGTCGAAACCGATATCGAGGCAACCTTCACCGCCGCTGAACAGGCCGGGCTGAAGCTCGCCATCAAGGGAAGGTTGGTTGCGCTCCTGCTGCTCGGTTTCTGGATGACGGTCACGCGGGGGCCGGAACGGGCGGCCGATACCATCCTGGCGGTGTTGTTTCTGGCGGTTCTGGGCGTCGCCCATCACGCGGTGATTGGAACCGCATACGATCGCAAGTGGGTGAAGTTCGTCTTTCTCAGCATCGATATCGTGCTGCTGTCGCTGGCCATCGCCGTGCTACCGCCGGAACCGGCACTCGAACTGCCGCAGATCTTCATGTTCAAGTTCGACGTCTTTCCTTACTACTTCGTCATTCTCGGGGTGGCTGCCTTCAGCTTCTCCCCCCGTCTTGTTCTTTGGGCGGGCGTGCTTGGCGCGGCGGGGTGGTTGGCGGCGTTCACCTGGGTCTTTACCCGCATGGAAGCGCCGCTGCAGTGGACCAACGTGCCGCTCGACGGCACTAAGGAAGATTTTGTCGCGGTTTTTCTGAACGAAAACTTCGCGCCATACGGCAGCCGGGTGCAGGAAGCCGTCGTCTACCTCGTGGTGGCGATATTGATTGCCATCGTCATGCAGCGGGCCCGGCAAACCGTGCGCCGTCAGCTCGAGGCCGAGCGCGACATGACCGCGGTTTCGCAGATGTTCGGGCGCTTCGTGCCCGAGGCGGTGGCCGATTCCATGATCAAGGATCGGGGCGCGCTGGACCCGATCGAACGGGAGGCCACGATCCTCTTTACCGATCTCGCGGGATTCACCAACCTGACCGAAGCACGTGGACCGAGGGCCATCGTCGACATCCTCAATGCCTATTTCGATGCGGCCACCGAGATCATCGGCAGGCACAACGGCGTGGTGACCCAGTTCCAGGGCGATGCCATCCTCGCCATCTTCAACGTGCCGTTCGAGGACAAGGACCACGCCCGGCATGCTTTCGAGGCCGCTGCGGATATCCTGTCCACCGTCCACAGCGAAACCTTCGCCGGCGAAAAGCTGGCGGTTCGTATCGGCTTGAATACCGGACCGGTAATTGCCGGCAATGTGGGCGGCGGCGGGCGCCAGAGCTATACGGTACACGGTGACGCGGTCAACCTGGCGGCGCGGTTGGAGGCCCTCAACAAGGAATACGGAACGTCCCTGCTGGCATCACAATCGACAGCGGGATTGCTGACGAACGGCAGCCTTCGCAAAATCGGTGAAACCGAGATCCGGGGTCTGAGCGAACCGATCGGGCTTTTCACGATGCCGGACGGACAGGACGATCTGACCGACGAAACCGGCCTCGAATAATCGGGATGGATGTCCCGGTGCTGTTAAACGGGCAGTGAAACGCCGTCGGCGTCGAACAAATGGATTTTGTCCGCGTTCATGCGGCAACTGACGTCGTCGCCCGGCCGCAGCCCGCTGGTGCCGGGTTCGGCCATGACCAGCCTTTCCCCGCCCGCCAGTTGCACGTAAACGTAGGAGACGTCGCCTAATCGCTCGATCACTTCCACCTGGCCGTCCACGGCCGGCCCGTCGCCTCCCTGGGCGTGGACATGCTCCGGACGGATCCCCAATGTTGCCGCGCCGGCCGGAAGATCGGGCGCGGCCGCGCCTACGGCGCCGCCGGTTGCCGATAAAAAGTTCATCTTGGGCGAACCGATGAAACCGGCGACGAAGGTGTTGGCGGGCGTGTTGTAAAGCTCCAGCGGCGAGCCGATCTGTTCGACGTTGCCTTCGTTCAACACGACGATCTTGTCGGCCAGCGTCATGGCTTCCACCTGGTCGTGGGTCACGTAGATTACCGTGTTCTTGAGATCCTGATGGAGCTTGGCGATCTCGAGCCGCGTATTGACCCTGAGCGCCGCGTCAAGGTTGGAGAGCGGTTCGTCGAACAGGAAGACGCCGGGATCGCGCACGATGGCGCGGCCGATGGCGACGCGCTGGCGCTGGCCACCCGAAAGTTGGGCCGGACGGCGGTCGAGTAACTCCGTCAGTTGCAGGATTTCCGCCGCCTGCCGCACCCGTCGGTCGGCCTCGGCCTTGCCGATCTTTGCGATCGACAAACCGAACGACATGTTCTTGTAGACCGTCATGTGCGGATAGAGGGCGTAGGACTGGAACACCATGGCGATGCCCCGTTCGGCCGGCGCCAGGTCGTTGACGCGCGCGCCGTCGATATAAATGTCGCCGGCGGTAATTTCCTCCAACCCGGCGATCATGCGCAGCAACGTCGACTTGCCGCAGCCCGAAGGCCCGACGAACACGACGAACTCGCCGTCCTTGATGTCGATGTCGACGCCGTGCACAACCTCGGTCTTGCCGAACGATTTCTGCACTCCTTCCAGTTTGACGTCGGTCATGACGGATCCTCTTGCTACTTGACGGCGCCCGCGGTGATGCCGCGGATGAGTTGGCGGGAGAAGATGATGTAGAGAATCATCACGGGTACGATGGCGAGCGTCAGCGACGCCAGCACGGAATTCCAATCGGTGACGTACTGGCCGATGAACTGCTGGACGCCCAAGGTGACGGTGCGCACGCTCTCCTCCGAGGTCAGGATCAGCGGGAACCAGAGATCGTTCCAAACCGGTACCATGGTGAAGACACCGACGGTGGCTATGGCGGGCCGGGTCAGGGGCAGCACGATCTGGAAGAAAATGCGGTATTCGCTGACCCCGTCGCAGCGAGCCGCCTCCTGCAATTCCTTCGGAATCTGCTGCATGAACTCGCTGAGGATGAAGATCGTCAACGGCAGGCTCATGGCGACGTAGACCAGGATCAGCGCCGTCAGGGTGTTCATCAACCCGAGCCCGACGACCAGTTTGAGGATGCTGACTGTGCCCAGCCGGATGGGCACCATAATGCCGATGGCGAGATAGAACGCCATCAATGTGTTGCCGCGGTAGCGGTAACCGGCCAGCGCCCACGCCGCCATGGCGCCGAACAGGAGGGACAGCGCCAATGAGGCCACCGTGACGACGATGCTGTTGGTGAAGTAAACGTCGAAGCTGGAGCGCTCCAGCACCTTTTCAAAGCCGATCAGGCTGAACGTCTCCGCGTTGGGCAACCCCATGGGATCGCGGAAGATGGCCTTGCGCGATTTGAACGAATTGGAGATCACCAACAGTATCGGCCACAGCGCGATCACCGTGTAGATCAGCAGGATGCCATGGACCATCATGGCGCCGGCGGGATTTCTGTTGAGCTTGGCCATCAGAAGCTGTGCCTCAACAGGCGGCGCTGGAAGCCGAAGAAGAAGATCAGGATGCCGGTCAGGATGATCAGGAACATCATCGTCGCGACGGCCGCGCCCATGGTGGTGACGCCGATCTGCAACTGGAAGCCGAACAGCGTGCGATAGAAAAACGTGCCCATGATGTCTGTGGCGAAGTCCGGCCCGGCCAGGCCGCCCTTGATGGCGTAGATGAGATCGAAGGCGTTGAAGTTGCCGACGAAGGTGAGGATCGAAACGACGCCCATGGTCGGCAGGATCAGCGGGAATTTGATGCGCCAGAAGATCTGCCAGTGATTGGCGCCGTCGATTCGGGCGGCCTCGGTCAGGTCCTCGGGGATGTTCAGCAAGGCGGCGTAGATCAGCATCATCGGGATGCCGACAAACTGCCAGACCGATATCAGCGAGATCGTCACCAGCGCCGTGCTCTTCTGGCCGAGCCAGGGCTGGAAGTAGTCGACCATGCCGACGTAGTCCATCAGCGTTTCCGCCACCCCCCACAACGGGCTGAGGATGAGCTGCCAGACGAAGCCGATGATGACCACCGACAACATGGTGGGCATGAACATGGCCGAACGGTAGAGGTGGCGACCGCGCAAAACCGGCAGGCTGAGAAGAGCGGCCAGCAGCAGGCCGATGGGGTTCTGCACCAGCATGTGGATGGCGAACAGGATCATGTTGTTCCAGAAAGCGTTCCAGAACGCGCCGGACCAGTTGGGATCGGTTAGCAGCGTGACGAAGTTTTCCAGGCCGGCGAAGGTCGCAACCTGGTTGTCGTCGACCGTATAGAAGCTGATGCGGATGGAATCGAGCAGCGGATAGATCATAAAGAGCGTGTAAATGACGACCGCCGGCGCCAGGAACACGGCGATATGGACGGGAAACTTGCCGGTTATTTTGCTGCTGGGGGTCATGGCGCGATTTTGGGCAAACCTGTCCTGTCGATGCCGCCGCGCGGCTGCCCCGGACTTATGGGAGCAACCGCGCGGTCAAACATCAAACGCTTACTTGTGCGGAGCGTACCAGCCCTTGAGGCCTTCTTCCGCCTTGGCGGCGGCCTGTTCGGGCGTCATCGAACCGTTCAGCACCTGGGCGCTGACGTTCCACAGATCGTTCTCGAGGTTCGGCGTGCCGCGCGAGAGGATCTGGTAGGAATTGCGGATCGTTGACTTGCACTTGCCGCGCCAGTTCACGAACTCCTGCGCCACCGCATCCTTCAGGGTGACGGGGTGCTTGGAGAGCGGGAAGAAGCCTGGCAGGGCGTTGGCGTAGATCTCGGCGAACTCGGCCGAGGCCACCCAGCTCAGGAAGGTCTTCGCCGCGGCCTGGTTCTTGGAAGCCTTGTTCAGACCCAGCCCGATATCCGTGTGGTCGCTGATGTAGCAGGTCGACTGACCGGCCGGCACGGGCGGCGGGAAGGCGCCGAACTTGAAGTCGGCCTGACTGTTGAACGTGTTGATGTCCCAGGAGCCGGCGGGGTAGATCGCCGCGCGGCCCAGCGAGAACAGGTTCTGCGTGTCGGGATACTTCTGCGCCTTGAAGCCTTTGCCCATGTAAGGCGCCCAGGTGGCGAGGTGCTTCCAGGTATCGACGTAAGCCGCATCCGTGTACTTCTGACTGCCGTCGATCAGGCCCTTGCGGCCTTCCTCGCCCTTCCAGAAGTTGGGGCCGACATTCTGGAAGCCCATGGTGGCGGCTTCCCACTGGTCCGAAGTGCCGAGCGCCAGCGGCGTGTAACGGCTCTTTGACTTGACGGTCTCAAGAACCTTCATGAATTCCGGAATGGTTTTCGGAATGGACAGGCCCAGTTCTTCGAAAATTTCCTTGTTGTAGATGAAGCCGTGGATCACGGACGCCATCGGCACGCAGAAGGTGGTCGAACCGTCATCGGTGGTCCAGGCGCTCTTGGCGACGCTGGAGAAGTTCTCAAGACCGCTGAGATCGTTGAGCCCGACGAGATTGCCCTGCTTGTAGAGCGTCAGCGACGCGTCGAAGGGCCGGCAGGTGATGAGATCGCCCGCCGTGCCGCCCGCCAGCTTGGCGTTGAGCGCGCCGTTGTAGTCCGCCGGCGGCGAGGGTGCGAAGACCACCTTGATGTCCGGATGCTTCTTGTTGAAGGCCGGGATCAGTTTTTTCGTCCAAATTTCGAGATCGTCGTTGCGCCAGCTTTCGATCTTCAAGTCCGCAGCGGACGCTGCGCCCAGCGGCAGCGCCGCCAGAACACCGGCGACGGCTGCGGCCACCAGACCTCTGCGCCCCAATTTGCTTTTGTCGTTGTCGTCATTTTGTCGTCTCCCTTCGGTCGAGTTCGGCCCGTGACTAGCTCGGGCCGTGGTTGAAACTAGTTCGTCATGCTTAGGGTCCTGCGTAGATCGCCGCCGGCTTCAGCCAGCGCGCGTTCTGCGTTTTCGGGCGTCATGCCCCTGGCAACCAGCACCGCCGGTTTGACGTTGCCGCCGCAATCTTCCAATGCCGCCTCCGCCGTTTCGGCCGGGACGTCGGCGATGGCCGCCACCATGCGCCGGGCACGGTCCCGGAGTTTGGCGTTGTCCGCCACCATGCTGACCATGTAGCCGTCGACGACGTGGCCGAGACGGGTCATCACAAGGGTCGAGAGTAGGCCAAGGGCTGCTTTTTGGGCGGTACCCGCCGCCATCCGCGTCGAACCGGCGATGACCTCCCCGCCGGAATCCAGATGAACGGCGTGCCGGGCTTCGCTGAGCAGCGGCGTGCCGGCGTTGTTGGCGATAGCGACCGTCAAAGCCTTCCGGTCCGCGGCTGCCTGCAAGATTTGTAGCGTGTAGGGGGTGGTTCCGCTGGCTGCGACCGCGATGAGAACATCGTCGGGCGTGAACCCGACGCGATCGGCATCGCGCCGAGCGCCTTCCGTATCATCCTCGACGACACCGATGGGGCGCAGGCGAGCGTCGTCGCCGCCGGCCATCAGGAAGACCAGCCGTTCCTCGGGCCAGGCGAAGGTCGGCGTCATTTCCATGCCGTCCTGCATCGCCAGGAGACCGGAGGATCCGGCGCCGGCATAAATCAGCCTGCCGTTGTCGTTTTTCAGGCGGTGGGCAATGGCTTGGGCGGCGTCTGCAATCGCCGGCAAGGCGGCCTGAAGGCATCCGACCGCCGCCGCCTGGCCCTGCCATAGCGCCGTCAGTATCGCTTCGTCCGGCCACGTGTCGAGACCCTTGTAGCGGGGATCGGCGATTTCCGTAGCGCTCAGTCCGGCCGTGGAAGATGACGAAATGCTGTTCATTTGCCTGTTCGCTTCCATTGCATACCAATTTAGTACCACACAAATTTCTCGAATTAGAGTCCTTTTTTTGCGGCGAACGCTTGAATTTGGCGGAATACCGAAGATTATTTGACCCATCCTATTGAAAAGTAAGGAATTTTTTTTAATAAATATTATTTAATAAATTTTTTTGTCGACGAAGCCTATCGATTGGTTCTACATTGGTATTGGCAATAGGGCTTCGGGCAATCATGAACGATCCACTTTTTCTTGGCATTGATGGCGGCGGCACGGCCTGCAAAGCGCGTCTTTGCGACGTCGAGGGAAATGTCTTGGCCGATGCCCGGACTGGCCCGGCCAATACCTTGTTGGGGATCGAAAGCGCCATGGCAGCGGTGCGCTCAGTGGCGCTTGAAACGTTGCGTTCGGCCGCATTGGCGGAAGGCGATTTGAACCGCATCGTGGCTGCGGCGGGGCTTGCGGGGTTGTCGCTGGAGCGGGAGCGCCGCTGCATTCTTGCCCAACCTCACCCCTTTGCCGCCTTCACCGCCGAAGCGGACGCCCATGTCGCCTGCCTGGGCGCCCATGGCGGCAGGAACGGCGGTATCGTCATCGTCGGTACGGGGACCTGTGCCTACGCTATTGTCGACGGAAAAGTCCACACGGCCGGCGGCTGGGGATTTGCCCTTTCCGACCAAGGCAGCGCCGCCGATTTGGGACGGGCGGCTTTGAGGCGGACGCTTGACGAAATCGACGGTGTCAGAGAGATGTCCGGAGTGGGAGGGGTCCTCGCCGGCCAATTCGATGGCAGCCCGGAAGCGATGGTGATTTGGGCGGAATCGGCCAAGCCAAGAGATTACGGCCAATTTGCGCCGGTGGTCATCGAACAGGCGGACGCCGGCGATCGAACCGCCCTGGATCTTGTGGCGCAAACGGCGGCGGACGTTGAACGCCTGGCCGAGACACTCCTTGCCAAGGGTGCGCCCAAAATCTCCATTGCGGGGGGGTTGGCCGAACCGCTGACGCCTTATCTCTCGGACGACTTGCGCCGGGGGCTGGTGCCGCGTCAAGGCGATGCATTGGACGGCGCCCTTATTCTTGCGCACCGCCTGCATGAGGGTGACCTGCAGCATGTCTGATCCAAAAAGCCTCGTGGAAATACTGCGGCATGCCGTGGAGGCCGAGGGCGCCGGCGCCGCGCCGCTTTACCGCCGGGTGCAACACGGCATCCGCAACGCCATCGAGGGCGGTGCCCTGCAGGGCAACGACACGCTGCCCAGTGAACGGGACCTGGCCCAGGGCATCGGCGTATCCCGCATCACCGTCCGCCGGGCGGTCCAGGAATTAGCCGACGAGGGATTGCTCAACCAACGACAGGGGGCAGGCACGTTCGTCATGTCGCGGGTTGAACAGCCGCTCTCGCGCCTCACCAGTTTCACCGACGATATGACGGCGCGCGGCCTGACGCCGGGCGTCCAGTGGCTGAACCGCTCCATCGGCAAGGCGACGCCGGATGAAGCATTGGCGCTGAACCTTTCGCCGGGCTCCGAGGTCAGCCGGCTCTACCGCCTGCGTTCCGCCGCGGACCGACCTATGTGTCTTGAACACGCGACGGTGCCGCGATCCATGCTCGACGATCCCGGCCGGGTCGAAACCTCGCTTTACCAGGTGCTGGAGCAGGACGGTTTCCGGCCGGTTCGGGCGCTACAGCGCCTCAGGGCCCAGTTGTTCGACGCGGAGCACGCGCGCCTGATCGGCGTTCCGGCCGGCAGCGCCTGTCTATACATCGAGCGGCGTTCCTTCCTGGCCGACGGCACGCCCGTCGAACTGGTGCGGTCCCACTACCGGGGCGATTCCTATGACTTCGTTGCGGAGCTGCAATTGTGAGCGCATCGGCCCCATCACACCCGGCGGAGACGCAGATGGCCACGGAAGCCCGCGAGGCTCCCGGGGCCGTGGAACGTCAACTGGCGGCCAACGCGGACGCCTGCCGGGAACTGGGCGAACGATTGCGCGGCCTGGCTCCACCCGTGGTCGTTACCTGCGCTCGTGGCAGTTCCGATCACGCTGCGACTTACGCCAAATATCTGATCGAAACGCAAATCGGTGTGCCGACGGCCTCTTTCGCGCCCTCCGTCAGCTCGGTCTACAAGAGCCGCCAGCGCATGGCCGGAACCCTGTTCCTCGCCGTCTCCCAGTCGGGTCACAGTCCCGATCTGGTGGAAAGCGCGCGGGCGGCCCGGGATGCCGGTGCGCTGGTCGTCGTTCTGGTCAACCAGGTCAACTCGCCGCTGGCGGATCTGGCGGAGGTATGCCTGCCCTTGTGGGCCGGGCCCGAAACCAGCGTAGCGGCAACGAAGTCCTTCATCGCTTCGCTCTCCGCACTGCTGCAGGCCGTTTCGGCGTGGTCCGGCGAAAAGGCGTTGTCTGAGGCATTGGCGCAACTGCCCTCGCACCTGGAAACGGCCGCCGATCTGGACTGGCGTGCCGCCGTCGAACCGTTCGCTGCGGCGGAAAGCTTGTTGGTCGTGGGCCGCGGCCTCGGCTTTGGCATTGCGCAGGAGGCGGCGCTCAAGTTCAAGGAAACGTCCCGCGTTCACGCCGAACCCTTCAGCGCCGCCGAACTCGCCCACGGGCCCATGGCGTTGATGCGCGAGGGGTTTCCCGTCCTGGCCTTCAGCCAAAACGATCAGACCCGCAAGGGCCTCAAGGATTTGGCGGCCGGTTTGCGTCAACGCGGCGCCCGCCTGTTCGTGGCGGAGGAAGGTGATGCCGAGGCGGGCCGGTTGCCGGTCGTTGCGGCCATGCATCCTGTGGCCGCACCCATCGCCATGATTCAGAGCTTCTATCTACTGGCCGAGCGGGTCGCCCGCGCACGCGGTCTCGATCCCGACAATCCGCCCCACCTCAAAAAGGTAACCGAGACCCTCTGATGTCCCAGGACCGGCAAATTCTCACCAATGGCCGCATATTCGACGGCACGCGGTTCCATTCGGGCCAGGCCGTTGTGGTGGCCAACGGAGTCATCGGCGAAATGACATCCGACAAGGATCTTCCGGCGGGAGGCGTTGTCGTCGATCTCGAAGGTCAAATTCTGGCGCCTGGGTTCATCGACGTTCAGGCCAACGGCGGCGGCGGCGTTCTGTTCAACGGCCAACCCGAACTGGCGGGCATTGCCGATATTGCACGGGCGCACCGACGCTTCGGCACGACCGGTTTTCTGCCGACGCTCATCTCGGACACCCTGGAAACCATGGAGCTGGCCGCTGCGGCCGTCAGCGCAGCACTCGCCAACAACACACCCGGCGTCCTCGGCATCCACTTTGAAGGGCCCTACCTCAACGTCGCCCGCAAGGGCGTTCACGATCCGGAACGGATCCGGGAATTCGAAAGCGACGCGATCGATTTGTTCAAGCGGCGGGATTTGGGTCGGGTTCTCGTGACGCTGGCGCCGGAGAAGGCGGCGCCGGGATTGATCCGGGAACTCGTCGGCGCCGGCATCATCGTCAGCGCCGGTCACACCGCGGCAACCCACGAAGAGGCCACGCGCGCTTTCGAGGAAGGCGTTACCGGCGTCACGCATATGTTCAACGCCATGCCGCCCATGGAAAGCCGGTCGCCCGGCATTATCGGCGCCGCCCTGGAGAACGAAGATTGCTGGTGCAGTCTGATCGTCGACGGTTACCACATCGATCCGGCAACCGCCCGCATTGCGCTCCGGGCCAAACGCGGCGGACGCATGATGCTGATCACGGACGCCATGCCTTCGGTCGGCTCAGTGGAAAAGAGCTTCGAACTGGGCGGCGTCACCGTCCATGTCGAAGACGGCCGCTGCGCCCTGGCGGACGGTACGCTGGCGGGCTCGGATCTCGACATGGCCTCGGCGGTGCGCAATGCCGTCGGATTGCTGGAATTGCCGATCGAAGAGGCTTTGCGCATGGCGTCATTGTACCCGGCCGAATTTCTCGGCATGACCGGCGTGCGCGGCCGCATCGCACCGGGTTTGGCGGCGGACTTGGTCCAATTGGATGACGAATTTATGGTGTGGCGCACCTGGGTCGGCGGGCAACGAGCCGATCACGATCGGAAATAGGGGGATATCATGAGCAGAAATATTCGTGTTCTTGTCGTCGGCTTAGGCAACATGGGGATATCGCACGCCAAGGCCTATCACCAGCTCGAGGGATTCCAGATCGCCGGTTTGTGCAGCCGCAGCGCCACCTCGATGACCGGTCTGCCGGACGGGTTGGACGGCTATCCCCGGTTCGACGATTACGCATCGGCATTGGCCGAACTTAAACCCGACGCCGTTTCCATCAACACCTATCCGGACACACACGCGGAATACGCCCTCATGGCGTTCGCGGCCGGTGCCCACGTCTTTCTGGAAAAGCCTGTGGCGGAAACCGTGGCGGAGGCGGAGGCCGTGGTGGAAGCAGCCGTTCGCGCGGATCGCAAGCTCGTCGTCGGCTACATTCTGCGCCACCATCCCTCTTGGGCCATGTTGGTGGAATTGGCGCAAGGTCTGGGCAAGCCGCTCGTTATGCGCATGAACCTCAACCAGCAGAGCAGCGGCGATACCTGGGCGGTGCACAAGCAGTTGATGCAGAGCATCTCACCCATCGTCGATTGCGGCGTTCACTACGTCGATATGATGTGTCTGATGGCGCGGGCGAAACCGACAAAGGTGCACGCCATTGGGGCCCGCCTCAGCGACGAGGTGGCGGCCGACATGTACAACTACGGTCAATTGCAGGTCACCTTCGACGACGGCTCCGTTGGTTGGTACGAGGCCGGCTGGGGGCCGATGATGAGCGAGACCGCGTTCTTCGTGAAGGACGTCATTGGGCCTAAGGGCTGCGTCAGCATTGTCGCCGCCGAAGAAGCCGGCCAAGGGCACAAATCCGACGATGTCGACGGCCACACCAAGACCAACACCCTCAGGCTGCACCATGCCGAAATCGGCCCGGATCAACAATTCACCCGGAATGACGAGCTAATCAGCATGTCCGACGAACCCGGCCACGACGAATTGTGCCAGCGGGAACAGGCTTATTTCCTGAAGGCCATTCAGGAGGACATCGATCTGGGTGATCATATGGCCGATGCGGTCAATTCGCTGCGCATCGTCCTGGCGGCGGATGAATCCTATAAATCCGGCAAGATCGTGACGATGACCGACGTGTGATCCGTGTGAAGTCCCGGCCGGCCGGGGCTCCAACCGACACATATCGGTACCACCGACCGCTACATTTCAGTCGGCATATTTTGCGGGTCCGGCATCCGCGGCCAGCAGGCCGGTTTGCGCTCGACAGCTTTCGGTCGTTCTGCCTACGACAATGTTGTCTCGCTGGAATTCGGTCCTGGGGGCGAACGAATTGACTTGCGCCGTCAACCAAGTTTATTAATATACGCACATATTGCGAATATGCGTAAATTCATCTTGGTTTGGAAAACCGCTCGTCAATCGCACATATGGTCCTTGAGACCCTGACGACCGGTCGGAATATGGACGCGTAAACATGAAAAACCCCATGAATCTAGAAGGCCACAACATCATCGTCACCGGCGCCGGTCAGGGCATCGGCGAAGCCGTCTCGCGCCTGATCGTCGAACTCGGCGGCCGCGCCATCCTAGTCGATCTGCAGGGCGACAAGGTCAACGCCCTGGCCGATGAACTGGGCGCCGAAAACGCGGAAGCCCACGTCGGTTCGGTGGCCGAACCGGGATTTGTCCAGGACATGGTCGGCCGGGCCATCGCCGACAACGGCGCCATTCACGGCCTGGTCAACAACGCCGGAATCGTGCGCGCCGCGATGATCACCAAAATGCCGGTGGAAACCTGGCAGCAGGTCATTGACGTCAATTTGTCGGGCGTTTTCTACTGCCTTCAGGCCGTCGGCCGCCACATGTACGAGCGCGCCGAAGCCGGCGACACCAGCCCGGCCTCTATCGTCAACATCTCCTCCGACGCGGGCCGCCGCGGCACCATCGGCCAAATCAACTACGGCGCGGCGAAATCGGGCGTCATGGGCCTCACGATGAGCTCGGCGCGCGAATGGTCGCCCAAGGGCATCCGCATCAATACCGTCTGCTTCGGCGTGGTGGAAACGGAGATGACGGAGACCATCCGCTCCGACAAATTCCGCGACAAGGTCATGGCGCAGGTTCCCATGGGCCGGTTCTCCGACCCGGAGGAAGTCTGCCAGCCCGTCTGCTTCCTGTTGTCGCCCGCCGCCAGCTACATCACCGGACAGCACCTGTCCGTCAACGGCGGCTACACCATCGGCGTCTAAGCGCAAATGGCGGGGCGGGCATCCGATAAAACCAAGCAGGCACCGGCGGCGCGGGGCGGGCCGCAATCTGTCGGCCGTATTCTGGCGATCCTGGAGGCCCTGGCGGGCAACAACCAGGGCGCCACGCTGTCGGAGTTGGCCGAAAGCACGGGCGCGCCCAAGACAAGCCTGGTCGGCTTGCTGGCGGGTCTGACGGCGGAGGGGTGCCTGGTCAGGGACGAGGGCTCGCGGTACTACCTCGGTACGCGCTTCCTCTCGCTGGCCATGCGGGCGGTGGCGGGCCGCGAAGTCATCGAACTGGTGCGGCCGATCCTGGCCGACTTGGCGGAAACATCGGGGGAGACGGCCGTACTGGGCGGACTTGCCCCGGATGCCGATGTCGCGATCTACCTCGACAAGGTGGAGAGCAGCAACCCTATCCGCTACGGCGTGACGGTGGGGGAACGGCGTGAGCTTTACTGCACGGCGGTAGGCAAGGTCCTGCTGGCATATTTCGAGCCCGACCGCCTGCAGGCCTATCTCAAGTCCGTCCCGCGCGAGAAATTTACCGCCAACACCAAGACCGGGCAGCGCGAACTCCTCGCGGAATTAAAGCAAGTTCGCGAGGAGGCCCTATCCCGCACCGGTGATGAACGTGTCATGGGAGCCAGCGGTGTGGCCGCACCGGTCTTTGCCCACGACGGTACGGTCGCCGCCGTGGCGCTAATCGCCGGCCCCTCCGAGCGCATGCAGGCCAACGCCAAGACCAACGAACGCTTGGTGCGGGATGCCGCTGCGGCAGGCACCCGGCTTATCGGCGGCGCGCCGCCGGCCACGGGAGAAAGCGAAGAATGAGCATCGACTACACCCCGGAACAGCAGATGATCCGGGAGAGCATCGCCCGCCTCTGCGAACGTTTCGACGACCAGTACTGGCTGGAGCGCGACACGGACGGCAAGTTCCCCGAAGACTTCTGCCGCGCTATCGCCGATGAAGGCTGGATGGGTATCGCCATGCCTCAAGAGTATGGCGGCAGCGGTCTCGGCATCACCGAGGCGGCGACGATGGTTCAGGCCATTACTGAATCGGGTGCTGCCAACGCCGGCTTCGCCGCCATCGCCATCGGCATTTTCGGCCTCAACCCGGTGGTGGTGTTCGGCACCGACGAACAAAAGCAGCGCTGGCTGCCGCCCATAATCAAGCGTGAGGACATCGCCTGTTTCGCGGTAACGGAGGCCAACACGGGCCTCGACACGACCCGTCTCAAGACCAAGGCGGTCCTGCAGGGCGACCGCTACGTTGTGCACGGTGAAAAGATCTGGACCTCGACCGCCCAGGAAGCCAACAAGGTGTTGTTGATCGCGCGAACCAAGGATCTCTCCGAAACAGAGAAGCCCATCGATGGCCTGTCGTTGTTCTACACCGACCTCGACCGCGATTTCGTCGAAATCCGCGCCATCGACAAGATGGGCCGCAAGTGCGTCGATTCCAACCAGATGTTCATCGACGGCCTGCCGATCCCGAAAGGGGATTTGATCGGTGAGGAGGGCAAGGGCTTCCGCTATCTCCTGCACGGCCTCAATGCCGAGCGCATCCTGATTTCGGCCTCCATGGTCGGGCTCGGACGCTGCGCTCTCAAGCGCGCCGCCGACTATGCCCGCGAGCGTATCGTCTTCGACCGGCCCATCGGCATGAACCAGGCGATCCAGCACCCCCTGGCGGAATCCTGGGCCGAACTGGAGGCGACCAACCTGATGGCCTTCCGGGCCGCCGCGCTTTACGACGCCGGCAAGGAGTGCGGACGCGAGGCCAATGCGGCGAAGTACCTCGCAGGCGAGGCAACCTTCAAGGCCTGCACCAACGCCGTGATGACCCACGGTGGCATGGGCTACGCCAAGGAGTTCCACGTCGAGCGCTACATGCGCGAGTGCATGATCCACCGTCTGGCGCCGATCAGTCCGCAGTTGATCCTGAGCTATCTCGCCGAGCGTGCCCTCGATCTTCCCAAGTCCTACTGATTGCGTTGAAAAGGCATGCAGGGGTAATGACATGAGTCGAACAGCCAAAGCCTATATCGCGGGAGCCTTCGAGCATCCGACCCGCAAGGCGGTCGACAAAACCGTGGCCCAGCTTCATGCGGAAGTGGCGCTGGGCGCCCTGCAGGACGCGGGGCTTTCCAAGGACGACGTCGACGGATTTTTTTGCGACGGCGTGATCCCCGGGCTGGGCGGCCTGTCCATGGCCGAGTACATGGGTCTCGATATCACCCACACCGATTCGACGGAAACCGGGGGCTCGTCGTACGTCGTTCATGTCGGCCATGCCGTGAACGCCATCGCGGCCGGCAAGTGCCGGGTGGCCCTGATCACGCTGGCGGGCCGGCCCCGGGCCGAGGGCGTCTCCTCGCTGCCGGCACGCGATTACGGCGCCGATCTGCCCGAGCGCGGCTTCGAGATGCCGTACGGCCCCGTGGTCACCAACATGTACGCCATGGCGGCGCGGCGCCACATGCACGAGTTCGGCACCACCAGCGAGCAACTGGCCTGGATCAAGGTGGCGGCGTCGCATCACGCCCAGCACAATGAAAACGCCGTGCTGCGTGACGTGGTGACGGTCGAGGATGTGGTCACCTCGCCGATGATCGCCGATCCGCTGCATCGTCTGGACTGCTGCGTCATCAGCGACGGCGGCGGTGCGCTCGTGGTCGTCAGTCCGGAGATCGCCAAGGACATCGGCGATCGTTGCGTCAAGGTGCTGGGCCAGGGCGAGGCGATCAAGCATCTCAACGGCGGCCGGGTCGACACGACCTACACCGCCGGGGTCAAGTCGGGCCCGATCGCCTTCGACGAAGCTGGGGTGACGCCGGCCGACATCGATTACGTTTCGATCTACGACAGCTTCACCATCACCGTTCTGGAGACCCTCGAGGATCTCGGCTTCTGCGAGAAGGGCGAAGGCGGCCGGTTCGTTTCCGACGGCAACCTGATATCCGGCACCGGCAAGCTACCGTTCAACACCGACGGCGGGGGCTTGTGCAACAACCACCCCTTCAACCGCGGCAGCATGACCAAGGTGATCGAGGCCGTCCGCCAGTTGCGCGGCGAGGCCCACCCGGCGGTGCAGGTACCGGACTGCACCCTCGCCCTGGCCCACGGCACGGGTGGCCAGATCGCCACGCGCATGGGCAGCGCCACCGTAATCCTGGGGAGGAACGACGCATGAGCCAGCCCGAGCGCACCTACCCCGAACCGACCATTACCATGGAGACCGAGCGCTACTGGCAGGCCGCGAAGGAGGGCAAGTTGCTCCTGAAAACGTGCAACGCCTGCGGCGAGACCCACTACTACCCGCGCGCCGTCTGTCCCCATTGCATGAGCAGCGACACCGAATGGTACGAGGCTAGCGGCAAGGGCCGGATCTATTCCTTCGCCATCCAGCGCCGCGCCGAAATCCCCTACGTCATCGCCTACGTCACCCTGGAGGAGGGCGTGACGATGATGACAAATATCGTCGAATGCGACTTCGACCGGCTGGAAATCGATCAGGAAGTCGAAGTGACCTTCCGCACGACCGAAGGCGACCAGGCCCTGCCGGTCTTCCGGGTTGTCGGTTGAAAGCCCGTGGAGAGCCCCGTGACCAGACCTTTGGACGGCGTCAAGATCATCGATTTCTCCAACATGCTAATGGCGCCCTACACGACGCAGATCCTCGGCGACATGGGCGCCGACGTCATTAAAGTCGAGGCGCCGGGCGGCGATCCGGTACGGGATATCGGGCCTCAGCGCAATCCCGGCATGGGCGCCATCTTTCTCAACATCAACCGCAGCAAACGCAGCATCGTGCTGGACGTCAAACAGCCGGAGGGCCGTCAGGCGGCGCTCGACCTGATCCGGGAGGCCGACGCTTTGATCTATAACCGTCGTCCCCAAGTGATGGAGCGGTTGGGTCTTTCCTACGAGGCGATCTCCGAGATCAACCCGCGCATCATCTACGCCGGTCTCTACGGATATGGCGAGAACGGGCCCTATGCCGGCAAGCCCGCGTTCGACGATCTGATCCAGGGTGCGGTGGCCATCCCCTGGCTGGCCCATATGGCCGATGGAAGGGAGCCCGCCTACACGCCCACCGCCATCGTCGACCGGGGCGTCGCGTTGTGGGCGGTGGGGCAGGTAACGGCGGCGCTCTACCATCAGAGCCGCAGCGGCAAGGGCCAGCGCATCGACATGCCAATGTTCGAGATGATGGCCAACTTCGTGCTCGGCGATCATTTGGCGGGCGAGGCGTTCGAGCCCCCCATCGCGCCGCCCGGATACAGGCGCATGCTCAATCCCGACCGCCGGCCCTATCCCACCAGGGATGGTTACATCTGCGTGCTGATCTATACCGATCGGCACTGGCGCGCCTTCTTCAAGGCCTTGGGCCGGGAGGGAGAATTCGAAAGCGATCCCCGCTACGCCGACATGGCGACGCGGACGGAAAACATCGGTTCGATCTATGCCGAACTGGCTGACCTGCTGGCCACGCGCACCACTGCCGACTGGCTTCGGTTATTCGATGAGACCGACATTCCGGCCATGCCCCTGCATACCCTGGAATCGCTACTGGAAGATCCGCACCTCAAGTCGACGGGTTTCTTTACCGACGTCGATCATCCAAGTGAAGGACGCCTCAAGGATATGGCGGTGCCCAGCAGCTGGTCGGAAACCCAGCCGGCGCCCTCGCGCCATGTGCCGCGATTGGGTGAGCATAGTTTCGAAATTCTTCGGGAATACGGATACGACGAGGCGCGCATAGCCGCCCTGGCCGAAAGCGGCGCCACCGTACAGCTTGGCGAATGACCGCCGCGATCGTTGAAGAGACGAGGAAGAAGCCCATGAAAATCATCCGTTCCTGGCTGTTCGTGCCGGGCGACAGCGAACGAAAGCTGGAGAAGGGCCGCGACAATCCGGCGGATGCCCTGATCCTCGATCTCGAGGACGCGGTGGCCGACGACCGCCAGGCGATCGCCCGCGAGATGACATGCGCCTATCTCAAGGAAAGATCGGACCGCTCCCGCCAGCAGCTCTGGGTGCGCATCAATCCGCTCGACCACGAATTTTCGCTGCCGGATTTGGCGGCGGTGATGCCTGGGGCGCCGGACGGCATCGTGTTGCCCAAGGTCTACTCGGCCGCCGAGGTCAACACGCTGGCCCATTACCTTGACGCCCTGGAGGCCAGTCACGGTCTGGAGCGCGGGTCAACCAAGATCCTCTGCGTGGCCACGGAGACGGCGGCGTCGCTTTTGACATTCCATACCTATCTGGAGGGCGTCAGCGACCGGCTGGTGGCAATGACCTGGGGCGGTGAGGATCTGGCGGCGGCGCTGGGGGCTAGCGACAATCAGCATCCGACGTCGGGCGATTACGATGATCCCTACCTCTATGCCCGGACGATGTGCCTGGCTACCGCGCGGGCGGTTGACGCCCAGCCCGTGGGTGTCGTGGTGGTCGATTACAAGGATCTGGCGGCCCTTGAGGACGACTGCCTGCGCGACCGCAAGTCGGGCTACGTCGGCAAGATCGCCATCCACCCGGCCCAATCGGAAATCATCAACCGCGCCTTCACTCCATCGGCCGAGGAGATCGAATACGCCCGCCGCGTGATCGACGTGTTCGAGCAGAACCCCGGCCTCGGCACGGTTGGGCTCGACGGCAAGATGCTCGACATGCCGCACCTCAAACAGGCGCGCAACGTACTGGCGCTGGCGAAACAGATCGAAGCGCTGAAGTAGGAATTTCGGGGGTTACACCATGGGCACACTGGACGGAATTCGCATCATCGATCTCTCGACCGTCATCCTCGGTCCCTGGGCGACCCAGATGCTGGGCGACATGGGCGCCGACGTAATCAAGGTCGAAACGCCGGGCGGTGACACCACGCGCCACAACGGCCCCCGACGGCACGAAAACATGGCATCGCTCTACATGGGCGCCAACCGCAACAAGCGCAGCATCGTGCTTGATCTCAACCAACCCGAAGGGCAGGCGGCTCTCGACAAACTCGTGGCCGGCGCCGATGTCCTGCTGCACAACATGCGGCCCAAGGTGGCGGACAAGCTGCGTCTCAGCTACGACCGCTTCTGCGACATCAATCCCGACATTATCTTCTGCGCGACCTACGGCTTCCGCCGAGATGGGCCCATGGCCAACAAGCCGGCCTACGACGACATCATCCAGGCGGCCAGCGGCATCACCGAACTGATGACCGTGACCTCCGACCAGCCGCGTTACGTGCCGACGATCGTTGCCGACAAGACATCGTCGTTCAACGTCGTCTCGGCCATCCTGGCGGCGCTGCTCTGTCGCGAGCGCGGCGGCGGCGGCCAGGCGATCGAAGTGCCGATGTTCGAATCGCTGGTCGACTTCGTCATGGTGGAGCATCTCTTCGGCGCCAACTTCGAACCGCCCATCGCCGACATGGGATATACCCGGATCCTCAACACCGCGCGCCGGCCTTATGCCACCAAGGACGGCTACCTTGCGGTGCTGCCCTATACCGACGACAACTGGCGGGCCATGTTCGAGATCGCCGGGCGTGATGACCTGATCGGTGATCCGCGGTTCGTCGACCTGGCGACACGCGTCAAGTACAGCCAGGAAATCTACGATCTATTGGCGGAGATGGTGGCGACCAAAACGACGGCGGAATGGCAGCGCGAGCTCGACAAGGCCAATGTGCCGGTTCAAGCCGTCAATGCCAAGGAAGACCTGTTGGAGGACGAACAGCTCAACGCCACGGGCTTCTGGCAGTTCGCCGAGCATCCCACCGAAGGGCGCGTGCGCTATCCGGAACCGCCGGTCCGGTTTTCCAAAACGCCGTCTTCCGTCCGCCGGCTGCAACCAAACCTCGGCGAGCACAGCCGGGAAATCCTCGGGGAAGCGGGTTATACGGAGGCGGAGATCGACGACCTTCTGGCTTCGGGGGCGACCCGCCAATTCTCCCACGGTTAGGCGAGCGCCAGCAACAGAATGCTGACGCCCACCAGCAGGCACAGGCAGTAGATGCCGTTCCACAGAATGCCCACCTCGAACGGCGATTTCTGGACGCAGCGGCTGATCAGGCGGTTCGCTGCGGCAACGGGTGAAAAGCCGGTGACGATGGACCAGGAGGCGATTGCCGTCAGCGCGATCAGATAGGTGGGGATATTCAATCCCGGCAGTTCCGCCAGAATGCCGATGGCCAGGGATACCGTGATGATGGGATTTATGCCCGTGGGCGCCAGCAGGCAGATCGTCCACAGCGAGAGCACCAGGACCCAGCCGCCGCCAAGCCCGTATTCGCTGATGACCCGGCTGAGGGCGTCGACATTGATCTGTGGCAGCAGCACCACGGCGAGGAAGCCCGAGGCGGCCAGGATGCCCACTTCCGAACGCAACGTCACCAGGCCGGGCAGGACATGCCGGCGGAGTCGCCGCGCGGTCAGCCGGACCGCCGCCGAACGTCCGGCGCGAAGGTTCTGAAAAATCATCCAGCCGACGCCGATGAAGGGCACGGATATCAGCATGGCGCCGATCAGGCGGAGGGACAAAACCTGCGCCACCGCGAACGTCGGCCCCAGTATGAGAACATTGATCAGAAGAAGGGGCGCTAGGTCGAACAGCATACGGAGAACGTTTTGCGGACGCTGACGCTGCGGCGGCCGGGGAAAGGACACCCGGTCGAGGATCCAGCCGAAGGCCACGAAGGACATGGCCAGGGAAAAACCGATGGGTGCAAGGTCGAACCAGGTCAGGCCCTCCAGCGCCACCAGCACGATGGCCATGGCGACCGACGTCGGGGCCCACATCGGCACGGTGGCGAAACCGCGGAACATGGCGAGCGTCATACGCCGCAGGCGGATCTCACGGATGCGTTCCTCGACCCCTTCCTGCCCGGTGTCGACGGACCGGCGGATCATGGTGCCCAGAAGATTGATCGAACCCATGTTCAGCAAGATGCCGAACAGGTGTCCGCCCAGCGTCAAAACCGTGTACCGCCGTCCCGGCGGCTGGTTGATGATCAGTTTGCCGCTCTGCTGAATAAGGCGCGACGTCTGGGCGGCAGCCCGCAGGATATCCAGTGAAACTACGAAAAAGGTGAAGAAGGCCGCTCGTTGGACAGCGGCCGAAACCAGCTCCGCCGAGAGGTCACCGTACTGCCAGAAGACGAGCGCCGCCGCCAAGGCGATCAGGATCAGCAGCCGCGCCACCCAGGCCAGACGGCTCCATTCCAGCGCGAAAAACAGCGGCAGGGCGATGGCCGGAATGACGATGATCCGACCGGCAAGGTCGAGTTCGAGGCAGGCGGCGGCGATGGCGATCAAGATCAGAAGGCCGGCCGATACGGCGGTCCTTGTGCGTGGCGATGCCATGGGGACCCGCGCCGCGCCCGAAAGCCCGCTAGCGCAGGCTCGCGGCGAGTTCGTCGCGGTATTCGGGGAGGGCGATGTCGATCAGGCTGCGGGCGCGTTCGCCGATGGTTTTGCCGCGCAGGTCGGCGATGCCGAATTCGGTGACCACCATGTCCACGTCGGTGCGGCAGGTCGTGATGATGGGGCCGCCCAGTTTCGCCGTGATGCGGCTGGCTCCGGATTTGCCCAAGCTGGCCGGCATGGCGATCATCGAAATGCCGTTCTCGCTGGTCGTCGCGGCATGCATGAAGTCGACCTGCCCGCCGATGGCGCCGAGGTACCTCTCGCCGATCTGTTCGGCGTTGACCTGGCCCAGGAGATCGACCTCCAGGGCCGAGTTGATGGCGATGAGGTTGTCGATCCGGGAGAGCGTCGCGGGCCCGTGGGTCGTGCTGGAGGGGTGCATTTCGATGGCGGGGTTGTCGTGCAGGAAGTCCTTGAGACGCGGTCCGCCAATGGAGATGGCCCCGACGGAGACGCCGGTATGAACGGCCTTCCGGGCGTTGGTGATAACGCCGCTTTCCACGAGGTCGATAATTTCCTCCGTGATCAGGCCCGAATGAAGCCCCATGTCCTTATGACCGGAAAGGCTCTTCAGGATGGCCGCCGGGATCGAGCCGACGCCGTACTGCAATGTCGCGCCGTCCTCGATCACCCCGGCGATGTACGCGGCGATCCGCTGCTCGACCTCGCCGGGCTCGGGCACCTCGAGGGACGGCGGGAGGCGGTCGGTTGTGATGGCGATGTCGATGAGATCGGCATCGAGGGGCGCGTCCATGCGGCTCCAGGGGACGTGCTCGTTGATTTCCGCGATAACCACCCGCGCCTTCGCCATGGCGTCTTTCAGATAGTCGTTGCAGAAGCCCAGGCTGTGGGTGCCGTCGGGTCCCGCCGGACTGAGTTGGACGAAAACGACGTCGATGGGAAGCCGGCCCTTGCGGATCAGCTTGGGCACCGCCGAGTAGTGGCAGGGCAGCAGATCGAGCACTCCGGCCGTCAGCAGTTTGGACGTGGTGCCGAGGGCGCCGTAACTCGTGGGAGAGATGAAATCCGCGTGTTCGGGTTTGAGCGTGTCCGTCAACGTTAGGCCGATGAAGGCGTTGACCTTGCCGATCGCTGCCCGCTGTTCGATCAGCATGTCCACCAGGCTCAGCGGTTCGGCGCTGGCCTGGCCCCATGTCAGGGTATCGCCTTCGCGTATGTACGCGGCCAAGTCCAGCGCGTGCGGATCGACGATTTTCATCATGGCGTGGAGGGTAGCCGGACGACGGCCGCTTCGGCAAACGCCGAAATTTCTGCCGCAGAAAACCCGAGCATATCCAGGATCTCCGCTCCGTCCTCGCCCAGTGCCGGCGGGGGCGACTGCTTCCTTGGCATGGTGCGGCCGTCGGCCACGACGGGAAACGGAAGCACTGTGGCGCCGTCGCATTCCCGATGCATTCCCCTGGCCACCGCGTGATCGGTCAGGACCGTCTCCTGGTTGGTGATGCAGATGGTGGCGGGCACGTCGTGGGCGTCGAACAGCGTGATCCAATCCTCGGCGGGGCGCGTGGCGAACATGTCGTCGAGCAGCGCCATCAATCGCTCGAAATTCTCAAGGCGGCCCTCTTCGGCGGCGAAGTCGGCGGACCCGAAAGCCGGTTCGATGTCGGCGGTGACCGCCACGAAGTTGGTCCAGAATTTTTCCTCGACGATGGTCAGGGCGAGACGCCGGCCGTCGCCGCAGGTGAACAGGTCGTTGCCTGGATACAAATGGTTTACTTCGTCCTCCGGCGTGTCGAAGCCGAAGCGGATGGCGCTGGCATAGTGCACCGCCTCGAACAGGCTGAGATCGAGTACCGTACCGCCCTGTCCTGCCTGGCGCGATTGCAGGGCGGCGAGAATGGCGATGGCGGCGAAGGCGCCGCCGGCGATGTCGGCCACCGGCAGCGGGGAACGGCTGGGCGGCTCGCGCAATTGACCCTTTTGGGCGAGGCCGCCGCCCATGGCGATGTAGGCAAGATCGTGCCCCGCCTTGTCGCGGGCCGGGCCGCTCTGTCCGAAGCCCGAGAGGGAACAGTAGATCAGGTCGGGGTTGAGGGCTTGCAAGTGCACCGGCCCGATGCCGAGCCGGTCGGCCACGCCGGGGCGGAATCCTTCGATGGCGATATCGGCGTACTTCGCCAGGCGTTTGACAATGGGCGCGGCGTCCGGGGACTTGAGATCGACGGCAATGCTGGTTTTGTTGCGGTTGGCGCCCATGAAGATGTGGCTCTTCATGTGGCGGGCGTAATCCCCGCCGGGCGGCTCGACCTTGACCACCTCCGCTCCCAGATCGGCCAACACCTGCGTCGTGATGGGGCCCGGCAAAAGCATCGAAAAATCTATGACCTTCAAGCCTTTAAGCGGTTGCCATCCGTCCGTTGCCGTCATCATCGAGAACCCAACTCCACCAATCTTTCCCCATTTCGAACATTCCGCCCATATCCGTACCAAGGCGGAATAAGTCTGTCCGGGCCAGTAAGTCGAACGCGTGTCGACGCAAAGTGCCAAGTTCACGTTGACGGCGGGTCGAACGCCTGACAATATTCGAATAATAGAACTTAATACGGAAATGCGCAAACATTGGCCCGAATGAAGAATCACCGGGGCCGGCGCGAGGATGGAAATGCCGAAGCACACTCGGCGGAAAAGGATGGGATATGTCGGGATTGTGGTTTGAGGAATTTGAAGAGGGTCAGGTGTTCGACCACGCCCTTTCGCGTACGGTCACGGAAGCCGACAACATGTGGTTCTGCAACGCCACCCTGAACACGCAGCCGCTGCACATCGACTTTGATTGGGCAAAGGATTCGGAATTCGGCCAGCCCCTGGTGAACAGCATTTTCACGCTCGGCCTGATGATCGGCATGACCGTCACGGACACCACCCTGGGCACTACGGTTGGCAATTTGGCCATGACCGACATGAATTTCCCCAAGCCGGTATTCCACGGTGATTCGCTGAGGGCGCGAACCACGATACTTGAAAAAAGGGAAAGCAAGTCCCGGCCCGCCAACGGCATCGTGGTCTTCTATCACGAGGCCTTCAACCAGCGCGGCGAACTGGTCGCCAACTGCAAGCGAACGGCCCTCATGCACAAGCGGCCGGAAGCGGCCTGAGACGCCAACATCGCCGGACCCATGGACGTCGCCGAAGCGATCAAGACCCGCCAGAGCTGCCGCCGGTTTTCCGACCGCGCGGTGCCGCTGGGCGTCGTGCGCGAAATCCTGGAGACCGCCCGTTGGGCGCCGTCGGGCAGCAACATCCAGCCCTGGCACGTCAATGTCATGGCGGGCGAGGTGTTGCAGGGGCTGATCGACCGCGTCATGGCGCAGGAAGACCTCTTCCCCAAGGGCGAGGAGACCGAATACGCCATCCATCCGCCGCAAATGGCCGATCCCTACAATGCCCGCCGGATCGAGTGCGCGGAGCGCATGTACGCCTCCATGGGCGTAACTCGGGACGACCGGGCGGGCCGCATCCGCCAGTTTGCCGACAATTTCAGTTTTTTCGGCGCACCCGTCGGGTTGATGTTCACCATCGACCGGTCCATGGGACCGGGACACTGGGGTGACCTCGGCATGTTTATCCAGTCCATCATGCTGACCGCCCGCTCTCACGGGCTGCACACCTGCCCGCAGCAAGCCTGGGCGCGCTGGCACAAAACGGTGAGCGACTATCTCGACATTCCCGAAAACCGGATGATCTACTGCGGCATGGCGCTGGGCCACATGGCCGAGGACCACCCCATAAACCGGTGGCGTACCGACCGGCGCGACGTCGACGACATCGCCAGCTTCGCGGGCTTTGACGCACCCGCCCAAACCGACAATTCAGCACGGTGACAACTTATGGACCTATCGTTTAGCGAAGAAGACAAGGCCTTCCAAAAGGAGGTTCGTGCTTTTTTCGCCGAAAACCTGCCGGCCGCCACCAAAGACCGCTCCGACCGCGGCCTGCATATACGCAAGGACGAGCTGGTGCAGTGGCAGAAGGCGCTCCACGCCAAAGGCTGGATCGCGCCCAACTGGCCCGTCGAGTACGGCGGCACCGGCTGGTCGCTGACCAAGAAGTACATCTTCAATCACGAATACTTCCTTTCCGGTGCGCCGCAGGTCAGTCCCTTCGGCGTCAGCATGGTCGGACCGGTGATCTACACCTTCGGCAGCGACGAACAGAAGGCCGAATACCTGCCGGATATCCTTTCGTCCGATACGTTGTGGTGCCAGGGCTATTCCGAACCAGGTTCGGGTTCCGACCTGGCCTCGCTCAGGACGCGGGCGGTGCGCGACGGCGACGACTACGTCGTCAACGGCCAAAAGATCTGGACGAGCTGGGCCCACATCGCCGACATGATGTTCTGCCTCGTGCGCACGGATACCGAAGTGAAGAACCAGGAGGGCATTTCCTTTCTGCTGATCGACATGAAATCCCCCGGCATCACGGTGCGGCCCATCATCGGTCTCGATCTCGAACACAGCCTCAACGAGGTCTTCTTCGACGACGTCCGGGTGCCGGCGGAAAATCTCGTCGGCCAGGAAAACAAGGGCTGGACCTATGCCAAGTTCCTGCTGGGCAACGAACGCAACACCATCGCCCGGGTCGCCCGCTCGAAGTACCAATTGAACCGCCTGGTGGAGATCGCCGGCAGGGAGATCGCAGGCGGTGGCAGCCTGCTGGATGATCCCGATTTCAGGCGAAAAGTCGCCCAGGTCGAAGTCGATCTGATGGCGCTGGAATACACCGAACTCAGGTACCTCTCCCACGATATCGCGGGCAAGAAGCTGACGGCCGAACCGTCGATGCTGAAGATCAAGGGCGCCGAAATGGCCCAGTCGATCAAGGGACTGATGGTGGAGGCGTTGGGCCTCTACGGCCTGCCGTACGAGACCGACGGGGACATGGCGCAACGCAACGACGGGCCGATCGGACCGGATCACGCCCACGGCGTCCAGGCCGACAATCTCTACCAGCGCGCCGCGACCATCTACGGCGGCACCAACGAAATCCAGCGCAACATCGTCGCCAAACATTTACTCGGACTGTAGGGGCCGGACCGATGGACTTCGAACTATCCAGCGAACAATCCCTTTTGAAGGACAGCGTCGACCGCTTCGTTCAGGACAACTACGAATTCAACGCCCGGCGCGAACTGGTTGCGGGCGATACCGGTTACTCGGAGGAGAACTGGAAGCTGTTTGCGGAGATGGGCTGGCTCGGCCTGCCGTTCGCGGAGGAAAGCGGCGGTTTCGGCGGCTCGGCCGTTGACGTTGCCATTATCATGGAAAGCTTCGGCGAAGGCCTTGTGCTCGAGCCCTACTTGAGCACAGTGCTCTTGGGCGGACGCCTGCTCGAGCTGGCGGGCAGCGATGAACAAAAGGAATACCACCTTCCGGCCCTTATCGAGGGCGGGTTGCACCTCGCCCTCGGCTATGCCGAGCCGCAATCGCGCTTCGACCTGTTCGACGTTTCGACCGAGGCCAAGGCCTCCGGTGACGGCTACGTCCTCAACGGACGCAAATCAGTGGTCTATCATGCGGCAACGGCGGATAAGATCATCGTCAGTTGCCGCACCTCGGGTGCCCGGCGCGACCGGGACGGCATCTCGCTTTTCCTGGTCGATGCCGAGGCGAAGGGCCTGACGCGCAAGGACTACCGAACCCTCGACGGTCAGCGCGCCAGCGATCTCATCCTCGAAGACGTCGAAGTCGGCGCTACCGACCTTGTCGGTGTCGAGGGTGGCGGTTACGCCGTCCTTGAAACCGTGATCGATATCGCCATCTGCGCGGCCGGCGCCGAAGCCGTCGGCGCCATGCGCAAGGTCAACGAGATCACCACCGATTACGTCAAGACCCGCAAGCAGTTCGGCGCGGCCATCGGCGACAACCAGGTGGTCAAACACCGGCTGGCCGACATGCTGATCGAACAGGAGCAATCGAAGTCGATGGCCGATATGGCGGCCATGCGCATGGACCTCAACGGAGAAGGCCGCGCGCGCACGGCCTCGGCGACCAAGGCCCGCATCGGCGCAGCGGCGAAATTCGTCGGCGAGCAGGGCATCCAGCTTCACGGCGGTATCGGCATGACGGACGAATATCCCATCGGCCACTACTACAAGCGGCTGATGTCGATCGCCACGCTGTTCGGCAACGCGGATTACCACCTCAGGCGTTTCTCGGAAACGTCCGAATAGAGAAGGTAGGTATAGTGGCCATGCAAAGGGACATATCGGAAGAGCACCGGACAATCCGCGAGGGCGTCCTGGCGGTCTGCAGGGACTTCGGCGACGACTATTGGCTGGCGCGCGACAAGGACGGTGTTTTTCCCGAAGACTTCCACCGGGCGATGGCGGAGGCGGGCTGGCTCGGCATCACCATGCCGGAGGAGTTCGGCGGCGCCGGTCTTGGCGTGGCGGAAGCTGCGGTGATGATGAACACCGTGGCGTCCTGCGGCGGCATGACGGCTTGTTCCACACTCCACATCAACATGTTCGGTCCCCATCCGATATTGGTGTTCGGCACCGACGAACAGAAAAAGAAATGGATCCCGCGCCTGGTGCAGGGGCTCGACAAGGTTTCCTTCGGCGTCACCGAACCCAACGTCGGGCTCGACACCACCAACATCACGACCTTCGCCGAAAAGGTCGACGGCGGTTACGTGGTCAACGGCCGCAAAATCTGGAACACCACGGCGCAGGAAGCGGACCGCATCATGCTTTTAGCCCGCACCCAAAAGCGCGAGGAGGGCGCCAAGCCCTCGGCCGGTCTGTCGATCTTCTACACCGCCTTCGACCGCACCAAGATCGAGGCCCAGGTGATCGAGAAGATGGGCCGCAAGGCCGTCGATTCGAACATGCTCTTTATCGACAACCTGTTCGTGCCGGACGAGGACTTGATCGGGGACGAGGGCAAGGGTTTCGGCTACATCCTTCATTCGATGAACCCCGAACGAATCCTGGTCGGGGCCGAAGGCGTCGGCATCGGCCAGGATTGTCTCCGCCGGGCCTCTACTTACGCCGTCGAGCGTGAAGTTTTCGGCCGTCCCATCGGGCAGAACCAGGCCATCCAGCACCCCTTGGCGGAAAACTGGATGGAACTCGAAGCGGCCTGGCTGATGTGTCTCCGCGCTGCCGACCTCTACGATCAGGACGAGCCCTGCGGGGCGGAAAGCAACGCCGCAAAATTTCTGGGCTCCCGCGCCGGCTACAACGCGGCGCTGCAGTCGGTCTTGACGCACGGCGGCATGGGCTACGCCAAGGAGTACCACGTCGAGCGGCTGCTGCGGGAGGTCATGATCACCCGCATCGCGCCGGTCTCCGAGCAGCTAATCCAGTGCTTCATCGCCGAGCGGGTGCTCGGCATGCCGAAGTCCTATTGAGTTTCCGTGGTTATGGATACACGAGGTTTACATGGGTGATATGGGCATCGCCTCCCATGCGGTGTACGTGCCGCGCCTGCGGTTGGAGCGGCAGGAAATCGCCGGCTTCAACGGCTGGTTCAATGCCGGTCTCAAATCGAAAAAAGGGACCCGCGCCGTCTGCTCGTGGGATGAGGACAGCATCACCATGGCGGTGGAGGCGGCGCGCGGCTGTGTCTCTCCTGAAGATCGCGAAACGGTGACGGATGTTTCGGTCGCCTCCTCGACCCATCCGTTCGTCGAACCGGCCTCCTCCATGTACCTGACCGCCGCCTTGAGGCTGCCGGAAAACGTTTCCAGCATCGATCACGTGGGCTCGCAGCGGGTTGGCGTTTCAGCCCTGCGCCAGGCTTTCGAGAAGCCACATGCCTCGTCTCTGGTCGTGGCCAGCGACCGCCGTCAGGCCAAACCCGCCAGCCCGGCCGAAATGACGTACGGCGCGGGTGCAGCCGCCGTGCATGTGACCCCCGGCGGCGATGCGGCGCGCTTTATCGCCGCTTCGTCCCTGTCTTCGCCTTTCCTCGATCATTTTCGCGCCGCCGGGGAGAGCCACGACTATTATTGGGAAGACCGCTGGATCCGCGATTCCGGCGTCCGTCAGTTCCTGCCGCAGGTCATCGCCGACGTATTGGAGAAATCCCAGGCCAAGCCGGGCGACGTCAAGAAGTTCGTTTGCCCCACCGCCGCCGCCCATGTTGCGCGCGCCGCCGGCGTTCCCGGCGATGCTTGCGTCGACGAGTTTTTCGGCCGGTTGGGCGATGCCGGTGTCGCTCACCCGCTGATGATGCTGTCGCACGCCTTGGATACCTCCGAGCCGGGCGATCTGATCCTGGTTTGCGGCTTCGGCGGCGGCGCCGAGGCAATTTTGCTGGAAGCGGGAAACGGTGCGGGCCGGGCGGCGCGGGGAGACGGGCTGGAACGGCTGGCCGACGGTAGCACGGAGACGATCGGCTATTCCCAGTATCTGGCCTACTATGGGGAGATCGAGGTCGACGGCGGGATGCGGGCGGAAGGCAACATCAAGGTGGCCCAGACCGAGCTTTACCGTTCGTCCGATCAGATCCTCTCGTTTTCCGGCGGCAAGTGTCCGTCGTGCGGCGCCATTCAGTTTCCCCGGCTGCCCAATTGCGTCAGTTGCGGCGCGTCCGGTGAGATGCCGCATTACGAGTTGGCGGACGAGAAGGCGGAGGTCAAAACCTTCACGGCCGATTATCTGCAGTACCATCCCGCGCCGCCGCTTTATGTCGGCCTCGTACAGTTCGACAACGGCGCGCGCGTGTTGATGGAAATGGTGGACGTCGACCCCGAAAATTTCCATGTGGGGTCGCCCCTGGCGATGGCCTTCCGCATCAAGTCGAAGGACGCCAGGCTGAACAACGTGAGCTACTTCTGGAAGGCGCGGTCGATCGCCTGATGATCGTGGCGCCTAGATCCGAAGCGAAACGCAGGAGAGGATAGGAATATGGCTGAGGGCATTCGAGACAAAGTCGCCATCGTCGGAATGGGGTGTTCAAGTTTCGGCGAACGCTGGGACGACTCCGAGGCCGATCTCCTGAACGAAGCGTATCAGGAGGCGCTGGACGACGCCGGCATCGAGCCCGGTGACATCGGCGCGGCCTGGTTCGGGGCCTACTTCGACACCATCAATGTCGGCAACAGCGCCATTCCGCTGGCGACGGCGCTGCGCCTGCGCGGCATTCCGGTGACGCGGGTGGAGAATATGTGCGCCACCGGCACCGAGGCGCTGCGCGGCGCTACCTATGCCGTGGCGGCGGGCGTGGTGGATTTCGCCCTGGCCATCGGCGCCGAAAAGCTCAAGGACACGGGCTACGGCGGACTGCCGACCGCGCCGAAGGGGACGCTCAACGATCTCTGGATGCCCTACGGTTCCGCGCCCGCACTGTTCGCTCAACTGGCGGCGGGCTACCAGGCGCGGCACGGCATCGACCGCAAGGACCTGAAAGACGCCATGGCGCATATCTCCTGGAAAAGCCACGCCAACGGCGTCAAAAGCCCCAAGGCGCACCTGCAACGCGAAGTCACGCTCGAGACCATTCTCAATGCGCCGATCATCGCCGATCCGCTGGGGCTTTACGATTGTTGCGGCGTGTCAGACGGGGCGGCTTGCGCCATCGTGACGACGCCCGAGATCGCCAAGACCATGGGCAAGCACGATATCGTCTCGATCAAATCGCTCCAGCTTTCCGCGTCGTCCGGCGTCGAGGCGGGTACCGACAAGTGGGACGGCAGTTACGTCGAGAACACCCGCATCGCCTCGAAGGCGGCGTATGCGGAGGCGGGCATCAAAAAACCGCGCGAGGAGCTTTCCGTTTTCCAGGTGCACGACTGTTTTTCGGTGACCGAATTGGTGACCATGGAAGACCTTGGCGTTTCGGAGGAGGGCCAGGCCGTCAAAGACGTGCTCGACGGCGCCTTCGATGCCGACGGTGATCTGCCGTGCCAGACCGACGGCGGTCTCAAGTGCTTCGGCCACCCCATCGGCGCCAGCGGCTTGCGCATGGTCTACGAAAACTACAACCAGCTCCAGGGCCGGGCCGGCGAGCGTCAGAAAGGCAACGTCGACCTCGCGCTGACGCACAACCTCGGCGGTGCACCCTACAACTCCATCGCCGGGATTTCGATCATCGGCCGGTTGGATGCCTGACGACCCAAACCAGCGAAGGAAAGCCTAAATGAATGTCGACCAAGTCCTGAACTACGCCTTCCCGGAATCCGACCGCTCTTTCACCGAGCGGGATACCATTCTTTATGCGTTGGGCGTCAATCTGGGTCTCGATCCGACGGACGAGAACGAACTCAAATACCTCTTCGAGCAGGACATAACGGCATTGCCGGGCTACGCCAACGTTCTGGCACACCCGGGCTTCTGGCTTCAGGATCCCGTTTTGGAGGTCGATTGGGTCAGGCTCCTGCACGCCGAACAGTTCGTTACGCTGTCGCGCCCGTTGCCCGCCAGCGGTACGGTGCGGGCGAGCTACCGGGTCGTGGGCATCACCGACAAGGGGCCCGAGAAGGGCGCCATCGTTTACTACGAAAAGACCCTGCGTGACGTGGACACGGGCGCGGAAATCTGCCGCGTCGTCACAGGCGGGTTCTGCCGGGGGGACGGCGGCTGTGGCGACCACGGCACCACGCCCGACCCCCTCACGGCGGTGCCGGAGAGCGATCCCGACACCGTCATCCACAAGACCATCGACAAGCGCGCGGCTCTGATCTACCGCCTCAGCGGCGACTACAACCCCTTGCACATTTCGCCCAAGATCGCGGCCAAGGCGGGCTACGACCGGCCCATCCTGCACGGCCTCTGCACCATGGGCATTGCCGGCCACGCTTTGTTGGAAACCATGGCGGGCGGTGATCCGGCCCGCTTCGGCGGCTACGCCTGCCGGTTCAGCCGACCGGTCTTTCCGGGTGATACCTTGCGCATCGACATCTGGAACGAGGACGGCGGCGCGCGTTTCCGCGTGGTCGTCGAGGACCGCGGCGAAGTGGTGCTGGACCGCGGCCAGGCGAGCCTGATGGCCGCGTGAGTCAGCTGGCAGCAATAAGAGAGGAATACCAATGACCGATCATCTGCTCGTCACCAAGGAGGACGGCATCGCCACCTTGACGATGAACCGGCCCAAGGTCCGTAACGCTCTTTCCATCGAGATGCGGACGGCCATGTTCGATGCCGTCGACGACATCGAGCACGACGACGACATCCGCTGCCTTGTGCTGCGTGGCGCCGGCGGGCACTTCATGGCCGGCGGCGACATCAAGAACTTCAACGACTACCTCAAGATGACGCCGTTGGAGCGCCAGCAGGCGTTCGAGCGCCGGGTGCACGGCCTGCATCCCATGATGATGTCGCTCCGGCGCATGCAGAAGCCGACCATCGCCAGTGTCGAGGGGGCGGCGGCGGGCGCCGGGCTGTCTTTCATGATGGCCTGCGATCTGGCCATCGCCGCCGACGACGCCTACTTCAAGTTCTCCTATGTCGCCATCGGCGCCAGTCCGGACGGCACGGGCTCCTATCACATGCCGCGCATCGTCGGCGTGCGCAAGGCCATGGAGCTGGCGATGCTGGGCGACACCTTCGACGTCCACGAGGCCAAGGAACTGGGGCTTGTGAATTGGGTCGTACCAGCGGCGGACATCGAAGCGGAAACCGCCAAACTGGCGAGGCGATTGGCCGACGGTCCCACCGTCTCGCTCGGCAACATCAAGCGCCTGATGTACGCCTCCCACGCCAATACCTTCGAATCGCAGCTTGCCATGGAGGCCGAAAGCTTCGGCCGCTGCGCCGCCACCAACGACTGGGCGGAGGGCGTCACGGCCTTTCTGGAAAAACGCAAACCTGAATTCAAGGGCAATTGATCGGGCCGGGGGGGAACCATGGGCTTCGACTTTACCGGCAAGAACGTCGTCGTCGCCGGCGGCACCAACGGCATCAATCTCGGCGTGGCGGAGTGTTTCGCCGCGGCCGGGGCCTCGGTCTTCGTGTTTTCCCGCAGCCGGGACAAGGTCGACGCTGCCCTCGAATTGCTGGCCGAACAGGGCGGCGAGGTCGCGGGCTGCACCGTCGACGTGCGCGATGCGGAGGCCGTGAAGTCGGCCTTCGCGCAGTGTGCCGAGGCGTTCGGCGAACTGGACGTCGTGGTCTCGGGCGCCGCCGGCAATTTTCCCGCCCGCGCCAACGACATTTCCTCGAACGGCTTCCGGGCGGTGATGGAGATCGACGTCCTGGGCACGCACCACGTCATGACGGCTGCCTATCCCTATCTCAGGAAACCCGGCGCCTCGGTCATCAACATTTCCGCCGCCCAATCCTACGTGCCGCTGTACGGCCAGTCCCACGTCTGCGCCGCCAAGGCGGGCGTCGACATGATCACCCGCACCCTGGCCATGGAATGGGGGCCTGAGGGCATACGGGTCAACTCGGTGGCGCCGGGCCCGATCCGGAATTCCGGCGGCATGGAGCGCCTCTACACCACCGAGGAGCAGCTCGAGGCCAAGGCGGCCTCCATCCCCTTGCGCCGATTGGGCGTCTGGCGGGACGTGGGCAACGTCTGCATGTTCCTGGCTTCGGATATGGCGAGCTACGTCACGGGCGTCTTGCTGCCCGCCGATGGGGGGGCCGCACTGACGATGGACCCCATGCGGCTGCAAGCGGTACTGGCGTCATGACGGATCACCAAAAAACAGCAGAAAACTGCGAATTTTTTGCCGTTGCGAAGGCGTCTTGGTATTTGACAAACCGGGGCACAGCGGTAAAATAATTCGAATAAATGGAATGATTACGTAAATACGAACGATAACGTTAGGTTTTGAATTGGCAAACGCAACCACACGCACAGACGGCCCCATGGTGCTGCCCCGCGCATTCGCGCTGCTGCGTTTGCTTGCGGAGGAAACCCAGGGTTTGAACTTGTCTGCCGTCGCCACCAGCCTGGACGTTCCCAAGAGTTCCCTGTCGTCGACCTTGAAAGCGCTGACGGAGCAAGGGTATCTCAAGCGTACGGGATCGCTTTATTCCCTAGGGGCCGAATCGTATTCGCTGGCGTCCGTCATTCTGGCCGGCCGGACAATTCGCCAGATCGCCCGGCCCTATCTCGAAAAGGCCATGGAATCCTGCGGCGAAACGGTGCTTCTGGCGACGCTGGATTCCGATCTCCGGCACTTTAGCTACGTCGATATCGTGGAATCTCCGAAATCCGTTCGATATTCCGTACCCATCGGCTCGCGGCGCACGCTTTACGCCACCTCGTGCGGTCGGCTGTTCCTGGCTCACCAATCGGAATCGTTGCGTCAGGCCTATTTCGACAGCGTCGAATTGGAGCGGGTGACCGAGAAAACCATTACGGAGCGCGCGGCCCTCGAAAACCTGCTGAACGAAATCCGCCAATCCGGCGTGTCCGTTACGCTGGGTGATTTTTCCGCCGACGTTGCCGGGTTCGCAGCCCCGATTTTCAATTCGGAAGGGAACATGGTGGCGGCTCTCGCCATCGGGGTGCCGCTGTCCCGGGGACTGCAGGAAGAGGCCCGCTTCCGCGACACCGCCGTCAAGGCGGGCAAGGCCATCTCAAACGTTCTCGGGCACAAGGAGGACCGCACGGCGGGTTAGCGTCACTTAGTCAACGAGTTGAGTTAAGCGTTTCGATCAAGAACAAGTCCGATGAAAAAATCGGCGTTTCAAAATCGCGAGGTAAGCGAAACAGATTTATCAACAGCTTCAAACTGGGAGAAGTGAGTATGAAACGATTAGCATTAGGCCGGAATATTATCGCTGCGGGATTGCTGTCCGTGGCCCTGGCACTACCGGCACAGGCCGGTAAGATCCTGACCTTTTCTGACGCCAGCCCCAACAAGGGCGCCCGCGCGCAGGCTTCCAACTGGCTTGCGGCAGAACTCGACAAGCGCACCAACGGCGAATTGAAGATCGAATTCCATTGGGGCGGCGCCCTCCTGAAGGCCAAAGCGGCGACCAAGGGCGTCGGCGCCGGCGCCGCGGACATGGGCGCCATCATCGGCGTCTACAATCCGAAGCTTCATCCGGGCTACCTGCTGGTCGATTTGCCGACGCAATATTCCGATCCCTGGGTCGGTACGCGCGCGGTTTACGAACTGGCGAGCACCAACAAGGATCTGATCGCCGAGTTCGACAAGCTGAACCTGCACTACATCACCAATTTCACGACCACCGAAATCCAGATTATCTGCAAGGACAAACCGATCCTGAGCGTTGCCGATATCAAGGGCATCAAGGTCCGGGGTGTCGGTCTCTACGGCAAGGTGTTCAAGGATCTCGGCGCGACGCCGGTTCGCATAACCGCCTACAAGGCCTACTCCGGGCTCGACACCGGTCTGATCAATTGCACGCAGATTTACAGCTACTTCGTGCCGGCCGTGAAGATCCAGGAAGTCGCCAAGGAAATGACCCTGCTGAACTGGGGCGCACTCATGGGTCTCACCTACGCCATGAACAAGGATACCTGGAACGCCCTCAGTGACGAGCACAAGAAGATTGTGACGCAGATCGGTTCAGATTTCATCGACAAGTATGCCGAGATCATCACGAACGGCAATCAGAAGGCTCTCATGGATCTGGCCGCCGGGATCGAAGGCAACAAGGTCAACATCCACCAGTTCCCGGATGCAGAACGCACCAAGCTGATCGACGCAAGTGGGCCGTATCTCGAGGACTGGAAAAAGAAGGCATTGGCGGCGGGTATCGACGCCGACGGTTTGCGCAACGACTACCTCGCGCTCCTGAAGAAGTACGACGACGAGCGCAAGGCGAAGGGCTATCCCTGGACGCGTTAGTCGGAATTCAGCGTGGTAACCGCGTAACCGGTCCTGCGGGACCGCGGGCCGCGGAGGGGATTTCTGCGATCCCCTCCGCGTTTCCGAAACGGGTCGGCAAACATAATCTTCACTTCGTCGGTGGGTAGGGGACATGCACAGCCAGCAAGTCGTTGAATTCGGCCAGCCGCTGGAAGGCCGGGAGGGCCCGGCGCCTGAGCCGAAGGGCAGCGAGGTCCTGATCAAGATCGAGGCCTGCGGCGTCTGTCACAGCGATCTGCATATCTGGGACGGCTACTTCGACCTCGGCGGTGGCGCCCGTATTGAGCTCGCCGGCAGGGGCATCGAACTCCCCTTTACCATGGGTCATGAAATCGTCGGCGAGGTGGCGGCCCTGGGGCCGGATGCCGAGGGCGTCGAGGTCGGCGACAAACGCATCGTATTTCCCTGGGTCGGCTGCGGCGAGTGCGCCGTCTGCAAGGCCGGCGAGGAACAATACTGCAACGCGCCGTTGACGTTGGGATCGCGCTACGACGGCGGCTTTGCCGAAATGGTCATCGCGCCGCACGCCAGGTATCTGATCCCTTATGACGGCGTGCCGAAGGAATTGGCCTGTACCTATGCCTGTTCGGGCCTGACCGCCTACAGCGCGCTGAAGAAATTGTCGCACCTCGGGGAGGACGACTTCGTTCTCATTATCGGCGCGGGCGGGGTCGGCCTCTCCGCCGTCCATCTCGCGGCGTCCGTGATCGAGGCCAAGGTGATCGTTGCCGACATCGACGAAGAAAAACGCGCCGTCGCTCGACAATCCGGCGCGTTTGAGACCCTCGACAACGGAGCCGCCGACGTGGCTTCCCAATTGCGCAATCTCACCGGCGGGGGGGCTGCCGGCGTGATCGATTTCGTCGGGGCGCCGGGCACGGCGAACCTGGGCTTTCACGGTCTGCGGAAGGGCGGCATCTACATCTGCGTCGGATTGTTCGGCGACGCCCTGTCGCTGCCGCTTCCCACCCTGCCGCTGACCATGCGCACCATGATGGGGTCCTACGTCGGGACCCTGGAGGAAATGCACGAGCTGATGGCGCTGGTTCGCGACGGCAAGGTGCCGCCCATTCCCTATGAAGTAAGGCCGCTGCAGGAAGCCAACGCGGCGCTTGAGGATCTGCGGGCGGGCAAGGTCATCGGCCGCGTCGTGCTCGCCCCCTGAACGGACCTGGAAGCAAAGGGACAGCCATGAAAACCGCCAACCCGGACCCCTCGGAACAACAGGCCCCATCGGTCCCCGGTCCGACATTCCTCAAACGGTTCGAGGATCTGCTGGTGGTGGTGTCCGCCGTCTGCATCCTCAGCATCGGGGTGCTGATCACCATGAGCGTCCTAACGCGAGCCCTTTTCAGTTGGTCGTTCCCCGACACCGTCGTCATCACCCAGGAGCTGATGATCAGTTGCGTCATCCTGCCGCTGGCCTGCGTCACGGCGGAGCGGGCGCACATCATGGTCGAGGTCTTCACCAGCATGATGCCCGGCATTGTCCAACCCTGGTTGAACCTGCTGAGCTCCGTCATCGGCTTTATCGTCATCGTGCCTTTCATGTATGGCGGCTATGTCGAACTGCGCGACGTTTTGGTCGACGAGGCCTATTTCTTCGGCGACCTCGAGTTGCCGGAGTGGCCGGGGCGTCTCGCCTTCTTCGTCGGTTACGTCACGTTCGTCGTGCGTCTGGCCGTCCTGGTCTTTTTTGATTTCCTCTCGGTTCTGGGGACGTCGGCCCCACCCGCCTCCCCCACACCAAACGAGAATTAGTACACCATGGATCCCACGACGATCGGCCTGGTCGGCTTTCTGATTGCGCTCTTTATGATGGCATTGCGCGTGCCGATCGGCTTTGCGCTGGCCGGCCTGGCGATTTCCTGCACCTATCTCTTTTTCGGCTTCAAGTACGGCGACGAATTCCAGTACGTCAGGGCGCTGCATCCCACATTGGCGCTGATATCGTCCAACGCCTTCGAATTCCTGCATTCCTATCCCTTGAGCCTGGTGCCGCTGTTCATCGCCCTCGGCCACATCGCCTATCATTCGGAAATTACCACCGAGATCTATTACGCCGGCCGGGTCTGGCTCTCCAAGGTGCCGGGCGGGCTCGCCATGGCCTCGGTCGTCGGCTGCGGCGGTTTTTCGGCCATCACCGGATCCAGCGTCGCTTGCGCCGCCGCCATGGGCCGCATCTGCATTCCCGAGATGCTGCGCTTCAGGTATTCGACGCAGCTCGCGACGTCCACGGTCGCCGTCGGCGGCACCCTGGGATCGCTGATTCCGCCCAGCGTGCTGTTCATCCTTTACGGGCTGTTTACGGAAACCTCGGTCAACAAGCTTTTCCTGGCAGGCGTCATCCCCGGCCTCATGTCGTTGCTGGGTTTTATCATCGTCATCTTCATCTGGACCAGGATCCGGCCCCTGGACGGGCCCACGGCGGATGAAGAAATCACCGCCATGCAGCGCTGGAAGGCGGCCTACCGCGCCTGGCCCGCGTTCCTGCTGTTCACCGTCATCATCGGCGGCATTTACGGCGGCGTCTTCACGGCCACCGAGGCGGCCGCCGTCTGCGTCGCCATCGCCACGGCCTACGGGTTTATCTCGCGGAAACTGTCCTGGAAGAACTTCGTCTCGGCCATGCGGGAGACGGCGCTGCAGACCGCATCGATCTTCTTCATCGCCGCCGGAGCCAAGATGTTCGTGGCCTTCGTCTCGCTCACCGGTCTTACGCGCGAGGTCGTGGCGCTAACCGAGTACTACCAGATGGCCGATTGGGCGGTCCTCTTTGTGATCGTCATCCTCTATCTGATCATGGGCATGTTCCTCGATCCCATCGGCATCATGCTGCTGACCTTGCCCTTCGTGATCCCGTTGATCGAGGGCATGGGCCTCGATCTGATCTGGTTCGGCGTGGTCGTCGTCAAGCTCCTGGAAATCGGCCTGATTACGCCGCCCGTCGGATTGAACGTCTTCATCATCGGCAGCGTGGTCGGCAAGACAGCGCCCGTGCACACCATCTTCCGCGGCGTGATCAACTTCCTGGCCATGGACATCATCGTCTTCGCCCTGATCGTGATCTTCCCAGTTCTGTCGCTGCTGCTGCCCCGAACGATGTTTTAGCGGCGGCGGAAATCCGGACCTCCGCCGCGGTTGCTGGAGGTTATCGGCGTTATTCGATAGGATGGGTAATTCGGCATACGCGTTCCGAATGCTCGACAGAACATCGAGGCCCATATGGATTTCCGGCGTTTCAAGCAGCAGTGGATTGCCCTGGCGGCCCTGGTCGGCTTTGCCGCCGGTCTTTTGCCTCCGGCCACCGCCTTTTCAGCCGCCCTCAACAAGTACGCGGTCGCCGTCATCATCGGCAACAAGGATTACAAGGACCGCATTCCCGATGTCGACTTCGCGCTGAACGACGCCGACGACTTCAAGTCATTCGTGATCGACGTTCTGGGCTACGATCCGGACAACGTGATCGATCTGCGCAATGCCACGCAGGCGGACTTGCAGGCCGCCTTCGGCAACCGGCAAACCCACGAAGGCAAGCTTTGGCGCTACATCGATCCCAAGGGCAAGTCCGACGTGACCGTGTTCTATTCGGGGCATGGCGTGCCTGGTCTCAAAGACCAGCGGGGCTATCTGCTGCCCGTCGATGCCGATCCCAATGCGCCTGAGATTAACGGTTATCCCGTCGACGTACTGTTCGCCAATCTTGCCAAGCTGGACGTCAAGTCGATGTCTGTCTTCCTCGACGCCTGTTTTTCCGGCGACAGCCAGCAGGGCATGCTGGTGCGCGCCACCTCGGGCATCACCATCGCGCCGAAAATGCCGTCCCAGCCCACTAGCCGCATGACGGTGATCACCGCCGCCCAGGGGGACCAGGTGGCCTCGTGGGATTTCAAGGCCAAGCGCGGCATGTTCACCAAGCATCTCATGGATGCGCTTTACGGTCAGGCGGATCGTGAGGAATACAGCAACGCCGACGGCAAGGTGACGATGGCGGAGGTGCGCGATTACCTCGACGACCGCATGACACGGGCGGCGCGGCGCGAATACGGCCGCCACCAGAACGCCTGGGTCAAGGGCTCGGACGACACCGTCCTGGTCGCCGCCCTTCCGACGAAGCGCCGGCCAGCGGCCGTTGCGAAACCCGCGCCGGTCAAACCCAAGCCGGCGCCGAAGCCGGTGCAGCAGGCCCGCGTGACGCCCCAACCCGCGCCCAAGCCGGCCCCGCCCAAGAAACCGCCGGTGGATAAATGGATCATGGAGATCAGCGGCCCCGACGCCAACGAAAACGGCATGTGCATGTCGCCGCCCGCCGAATTCACGGTCATCGTCCACGACGGTAAGCTCATCAGCCCGGACAATCCCTTTCCCCATTTCGAGGGCAGGGTCCGCGGCGCCGGTTCGGACAAGCGCGTTATCGGCAGCATGACCATCGGCTACATGCTGGTGCAATTCGAACTGCGCTACCGCAACGGCGCCTGGACCGGCCCCTGGGACGGCAACAATCACAAATGCGGCGGCGACGTCGCCATGCGGCGGTAGTCTGGATCACCCAACGGTTTTGCAAGTCCGTCTCGGGCCCGCTATCGTCCCTGCATGACATTTGAGCAAATCGGTATCTTCGCCATCCTGGCGGGGGTCTTCGGGTTCTTCGTCTGGGGGCGGTTGCGGTACGACATCGTGGCCTTCGGGGCGTTGATCGTGGCGGTGTTTTTGGGCGTCGTGCCGGCCGACAATGCCTTCGACGGGTTCTCCAATCCGGCGGTGATCACGGTGGCGGCGGTGCTGGTGATCAGCCGCGGACTGTCGGCTTCGGGCGCCATCGACCGCATCGCCCATCTCGTGGTGCCGCCGGTGCAGACCCTGGCGCTGCAGATCGGCGCCATGTCGGGCTTCGCGGCGCTGCTGTCGGCGGCCATGAACAACGTGGCGGCGCTGGCGCTTTTGATGCCCACCGCCATGGAAAGCGCCAAGAAGGTCGGGCGCTCGCCCTCGCTGCTGCTGATGCCGTTGTCGTTCGGTTCCATCCTCGGCGGGCTGATCACCCTGATCGGTACGCCGCCCAACATCGTTATCGCCCATTATCGCGAGGACGCGCTCGGCGCGCCGTTCGCCATGTTCGACTTCGCGCCGGTGGGGCTGGCCGTGGCGGCGGCGGGCGTGGTGTTCCTGGCGTTCGTCGGCTGGCGGCTCCTGCCCAAGGAGCGCACCGCCAAGTCGGCGGCCGAGGAGTTGTTCGAGATCGACGATTACGTGGCCGAGGTCGTGGTGACCGAGGGCAGCGCCGCCGACGGCATGAAGGTGGCCGACCTGGAGGTCGTCGCCGACGAATGCGGCGCCCGCATCGCCGGTCTGATCCGCAACCACAGCCGCATGCTGCGTCTGGCGCGCGGCATGGAAATCAAGGCGAACGATATCCTCCTGCTGGAGACGGGGGCGGAGGAACTGGACAAGTTCGCCCACCAGATCGGCGCCGACATCAAGGGCGACGTGGAAAAGGACAAGGCGCTGTTCGCCTCCGACGATGTGGTGCTGGTGGAGGTTTCGGTCTCCCCCGACAGCCGCATCGTCGGCCGCCGCATCGGCGACATGCGACTCAAGTCGCGCTACGGCCTCAATCTCCTCGGCGTTTCGCGCCAGGGCAAACCGATCCGCAACCGCCTGCATCAGCTCAACTTCCGGGCCGGCGACATCCTCCTGCTGCAGGCCGCAAGTGACGGCATGTACCGCCGCTTCGCCCGGCTCGGGCTCTGGCCGTTGGCGCCGCGCAAGCTGCAGATGGGCAAGCGCCACCAGGCCTGGATCGCCGTTTCCCTGTTGGCGGGGGCGGTCGGCATCACGGCGCTCGGCTGGACCAGCCTGACCATCGCGCTCGCCACGGCGGCGCTCGGCATGGTGCTTTGCCGCATCGTACCCTTGCGCGATCTTTACGATTCCATCGATTGGCCGGTCATCGTCCTGGTGGGCGCAATGATCCCAATCGGCGGCGCACTGGAAGCCACGGGCGCCACCGGGCTGATCACCGGCGCCATGCTGGAAATCGGCAGCGGCCTGGCGCCCGCCGTCATCCTGTTCGCCCTCTTCCTCGTGACCATGACGCTGTCGGACCTGATGAACAACGTGGCGACGGCCGTCATGATGGCGCCCATCGCGATGGACCTTTCCAAGGCTCTCGACGCCAATCCCGACAGCTTCCTGATGGCCGTGGCGGTGGCGGCAAGCTGCGCCTTCCTCACGCCCATCGGCCACAAGAACAACGCCCTCGTCATGGGGCCGGGCGGTTACCGCTTCTCGGATTACTGGCGCATGGGCTTGCCGTTGGAGGTCCTGATCTGCATTGTTGCCATACCGATGATCTTGTGGGTCTGGCCCATGTAGCCAGGAATTCTTGGGGGAAACGGGAATGAGCGTTCGTTACTACGACTGGCTGGCGTGTCACGCCGAGCGTACGCCCGGCCAGACGGCCTGGGTCGATCTTCACTCCAACCGGCGCTTCACCTACGCCGAAGCCAATGAGCGGGCGGCCCGACTGGGCGTCTACTTGCAGAATAACTGCGGCATCCAAAAGGGCGACCGCATCGGCGTTCTGGCGATGAATTCCACCGACATGCTGGAAGTTCAGTTCGCCTGCGCCAAGATCGGGGCGATCTACCTGCCGCTCAACTGGCGCCTCACGGTGACGGAGCTCAAATTCATCATCGAGGATGCCGGCCCCGCTGCCTTCGTCTTCGACCGCGCCTTCGCGGACGAAGTGGCGGAATTGCAGGACCTGATCGATCTACCGCATTGTATCGAAACCACGGGCGGCGGCGGCGACACGCCGTATGAGGCGGCCATTGCCGGGGCGGACGGCGACCCCGAACCGGTCGAACTCAGCCACGACGATACCTGGACTATCATGTACACCTCCGGCACCACGGGTCTTCCGAAGGGCGCCATCAACACCTACCGCATGACGTTCTACAACGCCGTCAATCTGGCCATGTCGACCCACATCACGGCAGGCAGCGTGGCACTGGCCATCCTGCCGCTCTTTCACACCGGCGGGCTCAACTGCTATGCCTCGGTGGTGCTGCACACCGGTGGGACGGTGCTGGTGGCGCGGGCCTTCGAGCCGGGGGAGATGCTTCGGCTGATCGGCGATCCGGAAGAGGGGGTCACCCACTTCTTCGGCGTGCCGGCCAACTATCTCTTTATGAGCCAACATCCCGACTTCGCCACAACGGATTTCTCGCGTCTCGTGGCCGCCGGCATCGGTGGGGCGCCGACCCCCCTGCCTCTTTTGGAGGCCTACGAAGGCGTCGGCATCGCCCTGCAGCAGGGCTACGGCATGACGGAGACCAGCCCGCTGGTGTTCGCCCAGGACCGCGATATGGCGCTCACCAAGCCCGGCTCCTGCGGCAAGCTTGCCTTGCATGCCGAGGCGCGCATCGTGCGTGAGGACGGCACCGATGCCGGGATCGACGAAAACGGTGAATTGTGGGTGCGCGGTCCCAACATCACGCCGGGCTATTGGAACCGCCCGGAGGCTAACGTGGACAGCTTCACCGACGGCTGGTTCCGCACCGGCGACGCCTGCCGCATCGACGCGGAAGGTCACTACTACATCGTCGACCGTTGGAAGGACATGTACATCTCGGGCGGCGAGAACGTCTATCCGGCGGAGGTCGAAAGCGTGTTGTTCAAGCTCGATCAACTCGCTGATGTCGCGGTGATCGGCGTGCCGGACGAAAAGTGGGGCGAAATCGGATGCGCCGTCGCCGTCACCAAGGATGGCGTCGAATTGACGATCGACGACATCTTGGAGCACTGCCACGGCAAGCTGGCCAAGTTCAAAATCCCCCGCCAATTGGTCTTCATGGACGAACTGCCGCGAAATGCCACCGGCAAGGTGCTGAAACGCGTTCTGAGGGAGCAAGTGCTCGGGACATAACCACCACGGGGCGGATCACGACCCGGCGAGGTCCGGATTCCGAGGTTGACCAGCCAACCCCTTATCGGGGACCATCTTGGGTACAAAGGCAGCAGCTCACGCCAGCGCAGGGCTGCGCCGACCATAGGGGAGGACTAGTTGAGCGACAGCGGCGTCAGCGACGAATCCGCTGCGGTCTACAGGGACCGCACGTACGGAGCCCACAGCATAGGTTACGGAAACAAGCCGGGCGTCATCGTCGTGGATTTCCAGACCGCCTTCACCGATCCGCAATACCCGCTCGGCGGGGCGCCTTTGATCAAACGCGCCGTCGACAACACCGAACGATTGCTAGAGGTGGCAAGGCGCAGCGGTGTGCCGGTAGCGACCTGCTACACGGCCTATAATTCCAAGAAGGATATGCCTTACTGGAAGGTCGCGGCGGTGCTGGAGGATCTGGTCGAAGGCCATCCGTCCACCGAACTGGACCCCCGGCTCTATGATCCCGATTACGATGTCGCCTTGCGCAAAACCGGCGCCTCGTTCTTCTTCCAGACCCCGGCGGCGGCCTATCTCAACAAGGAGAACGTCGACACCGTGATCGTCACGGGCTGCGTCACGTCGGGCTGCATCCGGGCTACGGTCATCGACAGCTTCCAGTGGGGCTTCCGCACCATCGTGCCGGAGGACTGCGTCGGCGATCAGGATGAAAGACCACATCATGACAACCTGCGTGACGTCGAACGGCGCTACTGCGACGTCACCACGGCAGACGACGCCATCGACTGGATCGAAAACTGGCGGGGGCGCAACGAGACATAAAGGGCGAAAAGAGGCATGACGGACAGACGGAACGGCACGACGAACTGGTTCGACGACCAGCTTGACGACATGAAATCGGAGTTCGACCGCTTGGGCGGCGGCGATGGATCGACCATCCGTCGGCGCAGCACGGTCGCCCGATCCGCACCCCCGCCACCGGCCGCACCCCCGCCGCCAACGCCTGCTCCGCCGCCGGTTTCCGAGGCGCCCGTCGTCGTGCCGGCGCCGACCATCGCACCACCCGCCGCCCCCGCTGCGCCGCCCGCCGCTCCTGTGGCCCGCAGGGAGGAGCCCGCTCCGGAAGCCCGGCGTGCACCGCCGCCAGCCCCGACGCCCGCGCCGCCACCGGCACCGGCCGAACGAACGGAGCGGCGTGCGCCGTCGGGCGGCGAATACCGCCTCGGCGTTGATGTCGGCGGTACCTTCACCGATCTGCTGCTGATCGAGGAACAGAGCGGCCATACCTTCACGGCCAAGGTCCCTTCGACGCCGCAGGATTCTTCGCAAGGGGTGCTGAACGGTATCGAGCGTATCTGCGGCCTGGCCGGCATCCAGCCCAGTGCCATCGGACACGTCATGCACGGCACGACGGTCGCGACCAACACGGTGCTGACGACCAGCGGCGCCAAGGTCGGCCTGATCGCAACCAAGGGCTACAAGCAGGTCCTGCAGATCGCCCGCTCCTACGTGCCGGGCGGCCTGGGCGGCTGGGTGATCTTCAACAAGACCGATCCGCTGGCGCCGTTGGAACTGACGATCGAAGCGGACGAACGCATGGACGCAGGCGGCGAAATCGTCGAGCCCCTCAACGAAGGCAAACTGCGCGAGGATTTGCAGCAGCTCCACGGCCGGGGCATCGAAGCGCTGACGGTGTCGCTGATGAACGCCTATACCAACGGCGAACACGAGCAGCGCATCCGCACCATCGCCGAAGGCATCCTGCCCGGCGTACCGGTGTCGCTCTCGTCCGAAGTGGTGCCGGAGATGTACGAATACGAACGCACCGAAACGACAGTGGTCAATTCCTACATCCGGCCCGTGGTCTCGACCTATATCGAAAACCTGTTCGCCGAACTCGACCGCCAGATGAAGGGCGTGAAGCTACATATTCTGCGTTCGGACGGCGGGCTTTCATCGGCCGAGGCGGCGAAGGAAACACCGGTCAATCTGCTCATGAGCGGCCCCGCCGGCGGTGTCTCCGGCGCCATCTGGATGGCCAAGCAGGCGGGCTATGAGGATTTGCTTACTTTCGACATGGGCGGCACTTCCACCGATGTGGCGCTGATCCAGAACGGCATCGCCCAGACGCGGCGTGAAACCCGCGTCGGTGACGTCACGGTGCGGGCCTCCTCCGTTGACGTGCGCACGGTCGGCGCGGGCGGCGGTTCCATCGCCTACGTGCCGGACCTCACCAAGGCGCTGCGCGTGGGCCCGCAAAGCGCTGGTGCCGAACCCGGCCCGGCGGCCTATGGCAAGGGCGGCGAAGAACCGACAGTGACCGACGCCAACGTCGTACTGGGGTATCTTCCGGGTGAAGCCAAGCTGGGCGGCGACATGCAGCTCGATCGACAGGCCGCCGAACGCGCCGTCAAGACCGTGGCCGACGCCATGGGCCTGGGCCTCAAGGAGACGGCCGAGGGCATCATCAACATCGTCAACGAGAACATGTTCGGCGCACTGCGCCTGGTCTCGGTCGAGCAGGGCTTCGATCCCCGCGACTTCGCCCTGATCGGCTTCGGCGGCGCCGGGCCTTTGCACGCCAACGCGCTGGGCCGGCTGATGAACTCCTGGCCGGTGATCATCCCGCCGGGACCGGGCGTGCTTTGTGCCTATGGCGATGCCACGACGCGGGTGCGCAACGAGGCCTCGCGCACGTTCGTCCGCCGCTTTACCGAAACCAGCGACGTCGAAGTGCGCGGCATCCTGGAGGAACTGGCCGAGCATGCCGCGGAGACGCTCAATGCCGAGGGCGTGCCGCGTGCCGAACAGACGACGCTCTATCAGGTCGACCTGCGCTACGCCGGCCAGGGGATGCGCCTGACCGTCGACATCACGCCCGAGGAATACGCTTCCGGCGGACTTGCCGAGCTGGGCCGGCGCTTCGACGGATTGCACGAACAGCTCTTCACATTCGCCTTGGATGCCGAGCAGGAGCTCTACAATCTGCGGGCGCTGGTGCAGGGCCGCGACAGTGGCGCTGAGGCTGAAAAACTGGCCGCCGGTTCCGCCGATGCGAGCGCGGCGGCCTACGAGAACACGACCGTTTTCGTCAACGGCGCCGATCACGGCGCCAAGATTTACGACCGCGGCAAACTGCAGGCCGGCAACCGCATCGAAGGCCCGGCTATCGTGACTGAAATGGATTCAACGACGTTGATCCTGCCGGGCCACACCGGCGAGGTGGACGGCGTCGGCAACATCATCATTCGACCGGACGGAGGCTGAGCCATGCCCGCCAGAGTCATCCAGAGCAACACCAAGCCCTTCGAGAATGTCGAGATCGACCCGATCACCCTGGACATTGTCGAGAACGCGCTTCGCAACGCGCGTAGCGAAATGGACGCCGTGCTGTTCCGCACCGCCATGTCACCGGGCATCCGCGAACAGCATGATGCGTTCCCCATGATCGCAAATCCCGACGGCAAGATGGTGGTGGGGCAATTCGGCTCCTTCTTCTCGGGCTTCCGCGAGGGCTACGAAGGCGACATCGAGGAAGGCGACATTTTCCTCACCAACGACCCATATGGCGTTAATGGCGCCGTCAGCCACCTGAACGACTGGCTGACCATGATGCCGATCTATGTGGATGGCCGGGTCGTGGCCTGGGCCGCCATGTTCGGCCATATGACCGACATCGGCGGCAAGGTGCCGGGCAGCTTGCCGACGGACGCCGCCCAGGTCTTCGAGGAAGGCATCCAGATCCCGCCGGTGAAGATCTACCGCAAGGGCGAGCTCAATACCGAAATCCTCGACCTCATCTTAAGGAACTGCCGCCTGCCGGAATGGAACAAGTCGGACTTCAACGCCATCATCGCCGCCCTGCGCCTGGCGGAACGGCGCGTCTTGGAAATGGTCGACCGCTTCGGGGTCGACCGGTTCGTCTGCGCCATGGAGGAAATGCTCGACCGCAACAAGATGGCCATGGGCGAAATCCTCAAGATGGTGGTTCCGGAAACCAAGCAGTACTTCGAGGATTACATCGACGACGACGGCCTCGGCATGGGACCCTACAAGGTGGCTTGCCATTTGTGGCGCGAAGGCGACCGGGTGATCTTCGATTTCGAGGGCACCGATCCCCAGTCCATTTCCTCGGTGAACTTTCTCCTCAATGAGGAGATGTTCAAGATGTTCCTGGGCTCCTTCTTCATCAACATCTTCGATCCGCAGATCCTCTTCAACGACGGCTTCTACGATCTGGTGGACGTGCGCATTCCGCGCGGCACCATCCTGAAACCCATCCGGCCGGCAGCTCTCTCCTCCCGGACGCACATGCTGGCCCGCATTTTCGACATCATGTCGGGCCTCTTGGGCCAGGGCTCGCCCGAAGCTCTCTGCGCAGCGGGCTTCTCCGACAGTCCGCATTTCATGTACTCGGGCTACGACAAGAACGGCGAGTGGTACCAGCTCTACCAGATCGGATTCGGCGGCGTGCCGGGCCGGCCCGCGGGTGACGGTCCCGACGGCCATTCGCTGTGGCCCGCCTTTACCAACGTGCCCAATGAATTCCTCGAGGCCTACTTCCCGCTGCGCATCGTCAAGTACGAGACCATTGCCGATTCCGGCGGTCCCGGACTGCACCGCGGCGGCAACGGACTATCCATGGGCTATCAGTTCCTCGAGCCCGGCGAAATCTCGATCCACGACGACCGCTGGCTGACCCATCCCTGGGGCGTCAACGGTGGCCTGCCGGGCCAGCGCAGCGACAAGCTGATGGTGCGGGCCGACGGCTCCAGCGAATGGATGGTCTCAAAATGCGACCGCGTCAGAGTGGCGGCGGGCGATACGCTCTACTTCAACACCTGGGGCGGCGGTGGCTGGGGCGATCCCCTGGAACGCGACCCCGCCCAGGTGTCGCTGGACGCGGACCGCGGTCTGGTGACGCCGGAAGGCGCGCGCCGGTACGGCGTGATACTCAACAACGATCTCAGCGTCGATCAGAGGGGTACCGACGATCTCCGGAGAAAAATGGCCAGCGAGCGTGGCCAGATCGAGCTCTTCAACCGGGGCGGCACGGTCGAGGAACTCAAGGCCCGATGCAAGGCCGACACCCACCTCGACCCGCCCACCACGCCGGTCTTCCAGAAATGGATGGGCAACAGAAAGGCGGCCGAGGCGGCGGAGTAGGTAGAAAGGCGTCATTCCGGAAAGCGCGAAGCGCTTGTCCGAAATCCATTCCGTCGTCTCTCCGTATGATACCGCGCTGCAATCCTTGTACGCTCAGGCATGGATTCCCGCTTTCGCGGGAATGACGCTGAATTCAAATCCCCCTAATGCGGATGGGGCACCAGTCGCATGTAGGGCAGCGGCGCGTTCCAGCCGTCCGGATACTTCGCTTTGGCTTCCTCGTCCGATACCGTCGGCACGATGATCACGTCCTCGCCGGGATGCCAATTGACCGGCGTGGCGACCTGGTGCTCGGCGGTGAGCTGGCAACTGTCGAGAACCCTGAGGACCTCGTCGAAGTTGCGGCCCGTGCTCATGGGATAGGTGAGCGAGAGCTTGATGTTCTTGTCCGGGCCGATCAGGAAGACCGTCCGCACGGTCGCATTGTTGGCCGGCGTGCGGCCTTCTGAACTGTCGCCGGCGTCCGCCGGCAGCATCTCGTAGAGCTTAGCGACTGCCAGATCGGAATCGCCCACAAGGGGATAATTCAAGGCATGTCCCTGGGTTTCCTCGATGTCCTTGGCCCAGCCTTCGTGGCTGGCGATGGGATCGACGCTGAGGCCCAGGATCTTGCAGTTGCGTTTGTCGAATTCCGGTTTGAGGCCCGCGAGATAGCCGAGTTCCGTCGTGCACACCGGGGTGTAGTCCTTGGGGTGCGAGAACAGAATGGCCCAGCCGTCGCCGATCCACTCATGGAAATCGATTTGGCCTTCCGTTGTTTCCGCCGTGAAGTTCGGTGCTTGGTCGTTGATGCGCAATGTCATGTTTGCCCTCCCCAAAACGGGTTCGGTTGACGTTTGTTGCAAATTTGACTGAAAGCGGGGGAGAGGGCCGTACCCGGTCCACAGTCCCCCGGCACCACCGTGATGATCTTTAAATCATAGGTCTTTGCCGCCACCCGGCGGGCTCAAAAGATCGTGACTACAGGGCGGGGCTAGTGCAGCGTCAAGGAATGACCGACCAGCCTGAACTCGGCCGGCGTGATCAGTTCCGAACTCGTCACCCGCACGGAGTTCAGTGCGCCTTCGATCTCGCGCTCCCAAAAATCGAGGAACCTGGTGAGTTTGGGGTACCTCGGTGCGATATCCATATTCTGCCAGATGAATTCCTGCAGCAAATGGGGATGATCGGGCATGTGGTAGGTGATGTTGGCGGTCGTCAGGCGGTAGCCTTGAAGTTGCAGTTTCAACGACATCTGTAACCCTCCGAAAAATGACGCATTCGTTCAGGTCGACCCTGCCAATAATATGGAGGCGAAGCGAATCAACGTCAAATTTTTCGTTTAATTACAATATGTTATTGGCACTCTTGGGCAGAGAGTGCCAGCCCCGTTAACAATAATTAAGTGCCTGACACCAAACTGTCGACACCTGACCGTGAGGATCAGGCCTTCGCCGCCATGATGCCTTTCAAATCAATATCGTGGGTCTCCAAAAGGATCTCGCAGATCTGGTCGTAGACCGCGCCGACACGGATGGTCTCGTAGGAGATCAGGTCGACGATGGTGCTGCCCAAGCCGCCGGGGGTGGCGTAGGGCACCAATCCGTAGTCGATGGTGATGTCAGCCACCTCGACGACCTGGTCCTCGATATCCTCGAAGACGAATTTGCTGCCCGTCAGCGAGCGGTTGGCCGACGATCCCACGACCGCAAACTCGTTCTCGCGCGCCAAACGGGCGATTTCGTCGTGCAGGGGCCCGGCGTTCAGCAGCATGTCCATGGTCCCGGCCTTCGTTGCGTTCTTGAGGGCGAAGGGCGGCAGGCTGCGGATGACCGCATGGTCCGCCCGGAAGGGAGCGACGATGGAGAACGGGAGGTTGTGGGTATGGATAATGGTATCGACAACGTCGCGGCCCTGCTGCGGACACTCGATTGCCTCGTTGAAAAGCTGCCAGTCGCAAAAATTACCGCAGGGTTTTTCAAACGACCTTTCCTTGGCGGTGTAGATGCGTGAAACCGCCTCTTCCTCGTGACCGACGATGGCGTAGCCCACGCTGACCGGGAATATGGCAACGCCGCCGCCGCGTACGACGTCGAATACCCGGGCGGCATCTTCTACGATTGGTTGGCCTTCAAACATGACGTTCGGTCTCCCCCGATGGTGTAAACTGTGTTATCGCACTTACGTCGATAAACGATCGGACATTCAAAATGACGGCAATAAACGGCGCTGACAACAGGATTGAAATCTGCGAGGTCGGTCCGCGGGACGGACTGCAAAGCGAAAAACGCCTTTGGAGCGTAGACGAACGGGTCGAGCTGATCGACCGCCTTGTGGCGACCGGCATCCGGCGGATGGAGGCCGTCAGCTTCGTCAATCCCAAACGCGTGCCGCAAATGGCCGACGCCGAAGAGGTGATGGCCAAAGTGTCGCGCGTCGACGGACTGAGCCTGACAGGCCTGGCTCTCAATCTTCGCGGTGTCGAGCGCGCCATCGAGGCCGGCTGCGACGAGGTACGCTACGTCATTGTGGCGTCGGAAACCTTCAGCCAAAAAAACCAGGGCGCCAGTGTTGAGGAATCGCTGAAGATCTTCGAGAACGTGGCCGGCCGGGTCACCGGAGCCGGTTTGAAAATCTCTGCCGTTATCGCCGCAGCTTTCGGCTGTCCGTTCGAGGGGGAGATCGCCATTGGGCAGGTCGCCACTTGCGCTGACCGGCTGTCGGCGGCGGGAGCCAACGAGATCGTGCTTGCCGATACCATCGGTTGCGCCGTGCCCAACCAGATCGCCGAACGCATCGACGCGGTCCGCGAGGTCGTCGGCGCTGGTGTGCCGCTCGGCTGCCACTTCCACAACACCCGCAACACCGGCATCGCCAATGCGGCGGCGGCGGTCCTCGCGGGCGTTCGCCTGCTGGACAGTTCGGTGGGCGGCATCGGCGGCTGTCCATTTGCGCCACGCGCCACCGGCAATATTGCGACGGAAGATCTCGGCTACCTCCTGCGCAACATGGGCTACGAGACCGGTATCGATCTCGACGGCCTTATTGATGTCGCGGAATGGACGGAAAGCTTTTTCGATGCCCCGCTGCCGGGACAGGTCATGAAGGCCGGCTTGTTCCCCGAGGTCGCCGCCCGTTAATAATAATTAAGTGCCTGACACCAAATTAGCGGTCGGTGGTGAGGCGGAAGGGAATGCCGTTGGCGGTGCCTTCGTGAACCGTGGTCTCGCCGGGAGATGCGTCCTCTTCGCTGGCGGAGCTGGGTTTGCGGATGGGCGGAGCCGGTCGCGACGGAAGACGGGACGCGCGGTCCGTGCCCAACAGATCGTTGAAAGCCTCTTTGTTACCGGCCAGCAGGTCATCGAAGGCGGAGGAGATTTTTTTCGGCATTGCGTTGACCGCCTTTCCCTATCCCCGGTTCCACCAGCGCTGAAATTCTTCCGAAGCGCCGTTCGATTGGCCGTTGGCCTCGCCCAGGCTACCCAGATAACCCAACGCCTCCTCAAGCGACACCACATCGGCGTATTTGGCGTCCATGTCGAAGAGATTGGCCTCGTGGGGTCCCTGGGCGCGGTCGCCCACGGCTTCCTCGACAACGATGGTGTAGTAGCCCGACTGCAGCGAATCGACGGCCGACGCCCGGACGCAGCCGCTGGTGGTGCAGCCGGTGATGATGACCGTATCAGCGCCCTGGGTCTTCAGGAAAGTGTCGAGGTTGGTGCCGAAGAAGGCGGAGGCGTACTTCTTGGAGATGATGTAGTCGTTGCCCTGCGGCCGGATGCGGTCGTCGATGGCGCACATGGGCGAGCCCCTGAGCAGCACGGCGAGTGACGGCACCTTCTTGATGAAGACGCCGGCGTCGCGGAAATCGGCATCGTATTCGATGGTGGTGTAAGCGATGGGCAGCGCCGCCCGGCGGAAGGCGTCCAGGAGTTTTCCCGTGGCCGCGAGTTCGCTGGAGAAGTCACCGCCCAGCGGCGATGAGGGATCGGTGAAGCCGTTGATGAAGTCAACGACCAGCAGTGCCGGCCGCCGGCCATAGCCGGCGCGCTCGGCGAAGCCCTTGCTCTGGTAACTCGCCAGCGTATCTTTCTGCCAATCCGTCATTTGCCCCTCCCAGATTCCTTCCGCCAAGTATACGCCAAGGCCGGTGCGGGTGAAATGGTAGCGCTCCGCCAGGCGTACGACTAGCTTGACTCCCCTTGCAGGGCTTGTGTCAAACTGAACGCGGACATTTCCCGACCAAGCATCGGGGAAGCCGTAACGAGGGAGGGACGCTCCATGAGCAACGCGTATGGTTCCGGCGGCAGGGGTTCCAGCGGCGGCCGCTATCAACCCCGTCCGACGTTTTCATCATCGGCGGCATCGCGGTCCATCGCGTCGCACTCGCTTGCCGGCAGCGGCAGCGGCGGAAAAAAGGAAATCCTTTGCGCCGTCGGCGTCGATGTCGATGCGGTAGCGGGTTGGCTGGGTTCCTACGGCGGCGAGGATTCGCCCTGCGACATCTCCCGCGGTCTGTTTGCCGGCGAGGTTGGAACGCCGCGCATGGTGCGCCTCTTTGATAAGCTTCAAATCCCCACCACCTGGTTCATTCCGGGCCACTCCATCGAAACCTTCCCCAAGGAATGCCAGATGGTGGTCGACGCCGGTCACGAGATCGGCATGCACGGCTATTCCCACGAGAATCCCATCGCCATGACGCCCGAACAGGAAGAGCGCGTGCTGGACAAGTGCATCGAACTGATCGAACGCCTGTGCGGCCGCCGCCCGACGGGGTACGTGGCGCCCTGGTGGGAGTTCAGCCCGGTGACCAACGAATTGTTGTTGGCCAAGGGCATTAAGTACGACCACAGCCTGATGAACGACGACTTCCATCCCTTCTACGTGCGGGTCGGTGACAGTTGGACGCCCATCGATTACTCCAAGCATCCGGACGAGTGGATGAAGCCGCTGGTGCGCGGCACCGAGACCGATCTGATCGACATCCCCGGCAGTTGGTACCTCGACGACCTGCCGCCGATGATGTTCATCAAGGGCTCGCCCAACAGCCATGGTTTCGTCAATCCGCGCGACATCGAGGACATCTGGCGCGACCAGTTCGACTGGGTCTACCGGGAGTATGATTACGCGGTCTACACGCTGACCATCCATCCCGACGTGTCGGGACGGCCGCAGGTGCAGTTGATGCTGGAGCGCATCCTAAACTACATCATGGGCCACGCCGGCGTGCGCTTCTGCACCTTCGATGAAATCGCCGACGACTTCGCCCGCCGCTTCCCGAGGGGACAATCGTCCCGGGCGGCGGAGTAGCGGCGGGAGATAAGGCTCATGTGCGGTCTCTGCGGCATCCTCGGCGGCCGCGGACACTGGACCGATCCGGCGACCAACCCCGGTGCCTTCGCGGGACGCGGCGACAGCCACACGCTCGCGCGCGAACGTCAGGTACGGACGGCGCTGGTCAACCGGGTGCTCGGCCACTACGCCCTGAGCCTCAAGGACTGGAACGCCGCCTCCTATGTCTTGCGCGGCGGCACGGGCAAGACGGCGCTGGTGGACAATCTCTCGCAGATGTGGGCCGAGGCGGAGGCCATGACCGGGCGGGAATGCGACCCGCTGGACGAAGACCTGATCGCCGCGCTCCGGGATGCGTCATGAGCGAATATTCGACCTTCATCCCGGTCAACGTCGTCACCGGCTTTCTCGGCAGCGGCAAGACGACCCTACTGAAGGGTTTGCTTGAATCACCTCTTCTCACCGACACCGCCGTGCTGGTCAACGAATTCGGCGAAGTGGGGCTCGATCACCATCTCCTGCAGGAGGTAACGGAAAACACTTTGCTGATGGACAACGGCTGCCTCTGCTGCGCCATCCGGGGCGATCTGCAGGAGAGTTTGCGCGAGCTTTATTCGCAGCGCGAACGCGGCGAGATCCCCGCCTTCAAGCGGGTGGTGATCGAAACCTCCGGCCTCGCCGATCCGGTGCCCATCGCCTACACGGTGCTGGCCGAACCGGTGCTGCAACACCATTTCCGCCTGGGCAACGTCATCACGACCGTGGATGCCGTCAACGGCCCCGCTGGGCTGGTGGAATTCGAGGAATCGGAAAAGCAGGTGGCGGTGGCCGACCGTATCGTCATCACCAAGACCGATCTGGCCGCCCCCGATGAGGTCGAAGACCTGAAGATCGCGCTAGCGCACATCAACCTTTCCGCTCCCCTGTTTGACGCCCAGTTCGACGATCTTTCACCTGCACGCCTGATCGTCGAGGACATCCATGATCCGGATGGCAAAGCCAGGGAGGTGGCCGACTGGCTGGAGGGAGACGACCACGCCGGTCACGACCACAGCCATACCGAAGGCGTCTATTCCTTCGCCCTAACCTTCGACCGGCCGCTCGACTGGACGGCCTTCGGCATCTGGATGACCATGCTGCTCAACCGCCACGGCGACAAGGTCCTGCGCCTGAAGGGCATGTTGAATGTGGCGGACGTGAACACGCCGGTTCTGATTAACGGCGTACAGCATGTCGTGCACCCGCCGGTACACCTGGAAACCTGGCCCGACACCGATCGGCGCTCACGCTTGATCTTTATTGTGCGGGAGCTGTCTCAAGAAAAAATCGAGGCTTCGCTGGCGGCCTTCAACGCGCTGGCCAATCCGGCGGAAACCTCTTCAAGCGCCGCCTGATCCAGTTATTGCGAGTTGGTGACGCGCGGCGGGGGGCGGCGGGTGTGCCAGCCGTCGCGGAAGCCGCGTACGACGTGGTGCAACAGGTAGAACAGCAGTGCCAGGATAACCAGCAGGATGATCGACATCAGGTTCTCGGCGAAGCCCGCATCGATCAGCGGGCCGCCGCCCATCAGGTGCTCGGCCAGGATGGCGACGGCCTGCAACGTGGCGCCGGCGCAGAAGATCACAGCGATCAGGATGGCGACTTGAAGTGAGTCGAACACCAGCCGGCCGACGTCGAGTTCGTTGACCTGACGGTAGATGTTGCGGCGAAACGACGACCAGTGGGCGACCGCGTAGGCGATGACGCCGACCACCGAGGCAAACCAGAAGATCACGTTGCTGAAGTGAATGTTCGGGATGCTGCCGACCAGGAACTTCTCGAACGGCGCGTAGAAATAGAGGAAGATCAGCAGGATGATGACCGCGATCAGCGTGATCCAGAACCTCGGCCTGCGTCCGGTTGGTTGATCCTCAGCCACGATGATATATCCCCCTGGGTCGATTCGGCGTTTGGCACTCGGCCAAGAAATCGTCGGTCGGAATGGTATAGAAATCGGCATTCCTGTCAAATTGGCAGAACAGGAATAATTTCACAAAAACGCAAGCCACAGGGCCAAATAAGCGTTCTTGTAGAATCATTAAAAGCCTGATCAAATTGTTCAACTGCCCTATAGTTGGTGCAGTCTGCGGTGAACTGGATAGGGGTACCGCAGCCAATTATTGAACCGGCGGTGAGCACTTCTTACTTCAAGCCGGCAGCAAGGGAGGAGCAATGTCAAGCCGCCTCGGCATTGACGTGGGGGGGACGTTTACCGATCTCCTCTTGTTCGACGGCACGACAGGTGAGATGCACCTGCTCAAGACGCCGTCGACTCCCGAAGACCAATCAGTCGGCATCCAGACCGGCATTGAGGACATCATTCACGAAAGCGGCGTCGCCCCTTCCGATATCGAGGGCGTACTGCACGGCACGACGGTCTCGACCAACATCGTGCTGGAGGAAAAAGGCGCCCGTGTCGGCCTTCTTGTGACCGAGAGCTTCGAACAGATCCTTCATCTCGCGCGTTCCCAGACGCCCGGTCCGCTGGCCGGCTGGATGATCATGAAGAAGCCCGATCCCCTGGCGGATCTGGAGCACACCCGCGGCATCAAGGAGCGCATGTCGGCCCACGGCAATGTCATCACGCCGATGGACGAGACCGACGCCCGCACCAGCATCCGACAACTTCTGGACGCCGGCGTCGAGAGCATCACGGTGTCGTTGCTGCACGCCTATGCCAACCCGATCCACGAACAGCGCCTGAAGGCGATCGTTGCGGAGATGGCGGCGGACATCCCCGTTTCGCTCTCTTCCGAACTGCTGCCGGAATTCCGCGAATACGAGCGCACCCTGGTCACCGTAATGAACGCCTACGTGCGGCCCAGCATGCGCAAGTACCTCAGCGGTTTTGAAGAGAAGCTGCGCGGCGTGCAGTTCAGCCCGCAGGTCAACATCGTGCGCTCCGACGGCGGCTTGATGAGCGTCGAACGGGCGTCCGATTCGCCAGTGCACACCATGCTGTCGGGACCGGCCGGCGGCGTCTCGGGTGCGGCCTACCTATCGACCCTGGCGGGCTATCCCAACGCGCTCGGGTTCGACATGGGCGGGACGTCGACGGACGTCTCGCTGATCCAGGACGGCCGCCCGATGATCAGCCGCGAGACGACCTTGGGCTACTACCCCGTCAAGGTGCCGTCGGTGGAGGTTCACAGCGTTGGCGCCGGCGGCGGTTCCATCGCCCATGTGCCGATGACCGGCGCCCTGCGCGTCGGGCCGGAAAGCGCCGGCGCGGTGCCGGGACCGGCCTGCTACGGAAAGGGCGGTTCTGAGCCGACGGTGACGGACGCCAACGTCGTTCTGGGCCGGTTGCCGCCGAGTCTCTTGGGCGGCGGCATGGCGCTCGACGCCCAGGCGGCGGAGGAGGCGGTCTCCAAGATCGCCAAAACCCTGGGGCTCGACGTCTACCAGGCGGCGGAAGGCATCCTCGACATCGTTAACGAGAACATGTTCGGCGCGCTCCGGCTGGTAAGCGTTCAAAAAGGCCTCGATCCGCGTGACTTCGCCATCGTTGCGTTTGGCGGCGCCGGCCCCATGCACGGTAACGCCATGGGCGAACTGGCTGGCAGCTATCCCGTCATTGTACCGCCGACGCCGGGCGTGCTCTCGGCGCTGGGCTTCCTCTATTCGGACGTCAAAAACGAATTCGCCAAGACCTTCGCCCGCACCCTCGACGAGGTCCAGCCGGGACAGATCAGCGAGGTGCTGTCGGGTCTTGGACGCGAGGCCGAATCCTGGCTGCAACAGGAAGGCCGCGGCGAACAAAGCCGGAGCCTCACTTACGAGGCCGACGTGCGGTACTTCCGCCAGGGTTACGAATTCACGCTCGAGGTCGACCCCGGCACCCTATCCAATGGCGGCCTCGACGATCTCGCCAACCGCTTCGGCGCGGCTCACGAGCGCTTGTATGGCTTCCGCCTCGATCAGCCGGTGGAACTGGTCAACCTGCGCGCCGTCGGCACAGGCCAGGTCGACAAGGTCGCTTTCCCGAGGTTTGAGAAAGCCGGTCCCGATCCCTCGCCGGCGCTGATCGAAACGCACCAGGTCTATTTCGAGGGCAACTTCGTTATGACCAACGTCTACGACCGCACCAAGCTTTCCGCCGGCAATCATATCGTCGGCCCCGCCGTCGTCACCCAGCGGGATTCGACGACGGTGATCCATCCTGGGCACGTGGGCGAGGTGGACGAATACCTCAACATCCTCATCCATCGTCAGGGCGTGGCCCTGCCGGGGCAGCACTAGCTATGTCTGAAAACGCCACATTTACCAAACCGGTTTCGCTCGACGCCTTGTTGACGGCCAATAAGGACCAGTTCGATCAGCTTTTCGCACGGCAGATGGGAGAGGCGGGTGTCGTTGCGGCGACAGCCAAGCCGCCGACGCGGGAGGATCTGGCCTCCGCCAGCGTGGAGGCCGCCGCTGCCCAACCGCGCGGCAACGTCACGGCGGAATTGAACAAGCGCTTCAGTCTGGACTGGTCGTCCGAGGTCATGGAGCAGAAGGTCGAGGGCGGCAACGCGACGGTGCGTCTGCGCATGACCGTCAATGGCGCGTCCAAAATCCAGGCCGGCACGGCCCGCGCCGGCGGCGACGACGCGCTGGCGCTCAGACTGGCCATCGACGATGCCCTGATGAAGTGCGCCGCCCAGTTTGACGGCGGTGTCCCGGCCGTGCAGGCCCGCTCCGGTGGACGCCCGCCGGCGCCGGCGATAGCGGAGGCCGAGGACCGGCCTGCCGCCGCGCCACCGCGCCGCGATTATCACGACACGCTCGACGTGGTGACGCTGGACCTCATCGAAAACGCCCTGCGCAACGCGCGCCATGAAATGGACGCGGTCTTGTTCCGATCCGCCATGTCGCCGGTGATCCGCGAACAGCACGACGAATTTCCCATGATCACCGACGCCAAGGGCCGCATGATCGTCGGTCAGTTCGGCTCCTACATTGCGGAAATGCTGGCGGAGAGCGACTTCGACCTGGCGCCGGGCGACGTCATCCTGCAAAGCGATCCCTACAAGTGCGGCGGCGCCATCAGTCATATCAACGACTGGATGGTGCTGATCCCCGTTTTCTATGAAGGCGAGTTGATCAGCTTCACCTCCATGTTCGGCCATATGATGGACGTCGGCGGTCCGGTGCCCGGCAGCATGCCGACCGCCGCCAATTCGATCTTCGGTGAAGGCATGCGCATTCCGCCGATCAAGATCTTCGACGCCGGGGTGCTCAACGACGCCACGCTCGACCTCTTGATGAACAATACGCGCACGCCCGAGATGAACTACAGCGACCTGATGGCGATCATCGCCGGCTGTCGGGCGGGCGAGCGCCGGGTAATCGAGATTTGCGCCCGCTTCGGCAAGGACCTCTACAAGCAGGCCTGCGAGGCGTTGCTGGACCGCACCAACCGGGCCATGCGCCAGCTTATCGTGCAGAACCTGCCGGAGGAGCCTCAGTCGTTTGAGGATTACGTCGACGACGACGGCTGCGGCAATGGGCCCTACAAGATGAAGCTGACGGTCTGGCGCGAAGGCGAGCACGCCTATTTCGACTGGACCGGCACTTCGGCCCAGGCGCCGGGACCGATCAATTTCTACATGCACGAGGGCATGTTCAAGATGTTCATCGGGGTTTACATGATCATGGTGTTCGACCCCCAGATCCTGTTCAACGATGGCTTCTACGATCTCATTCACGTCACGCTGCCCAAGGGCTCTTTGGTGCACCCCGATTTTCCGGCGCCGCTCGGCTGCCGCACCCATGCGCTGTCGCGCCAGTTCGACGTGCTGGGCGGGGCGCTCAGCCGCAACGCACCGGAGATGGCGACCGCCGCGGGTTACGGTTCGAGCCCGCATTTCCTTTTCTCCGGCATTGACAAGGAGGGCCGCCCCTTCCAGTTGATGGAAATCCTCTACGGCGGCATTCCCGGCCGGCCCATCGGCGACGGCATGGACGGCCATTCGTGGTGGCCGCTTTTCGAGAACATCCCCACCGAATACCTCGAAAGCTTCTTCCCGCTCTTGATCGAGGGCTGCGTCAGCATTCGCGACAGTGGCGGCGCGGGAGAACATCGGGGCGGCAACGGCGTGGAAAAGGTCTACCGCGTGCTGGAGGAAGGCCGGGTATCGATCCACGACGACCGGCATCTGACCCAACCCTGGGGTATTTTAGGCGGCAAGCCGGGCGCGTGTTCGGAAAAATTCATCGTGCGCAAGGGCGGCGACAGGGAACCGTTGCCCTCCAAGATCGACGACGTCCATGTCAGACCCGGCGACCGCATCATCTTCCGCACGGCCGGCGGCGGCGGCTGGGGCGATCCCTTGAAGCGCGAGGCGGAAGCCGTGCGCAACGACGTGGCGCGGCGCCTGATGTCGCCGGCCAAGGCGCGTGACGAATACGGCGTTGTGCTGACGGGCGCCAGGTTTGAGCTTGACCGACGCGGCACCACGGACCTTAGGGACAGCTTGTCGCAGAACAGGCGTCCAGCGGAGTTGTTTGATTTCGGCGAGCGGCCGTCTGTCGCCACGTGAGAGAAGCGTAGAGTGGGAAAGCGTAGGATTTGGGTTCCAGGCTGGATAACAAGACACAGGAACAGGTGCAGGGACAATGTTGGAAATTTGGATCGGACTGATATTCACGGCGATCATTGTTGTCGCCATTCTTTATGTGATCTCGATCTGGGTCTACAAGCGGGCCCCCGCCAATATGGGCTTCATCCGGACGGGTTTCCTCGGCACCAAGGTGTGCCTGGGGCGCGGCGCCCTGGTGCTGCCGGTCTTTCACGAGGTCTCCTGGATCTCGCTTGAAACCATCAAGCTGATCGTCAGCCGCTCCCGCGATCAGGCGGTTCTGACATCGGACAAAATCCGCATTGACGTGGTGACGGAACTGTACGCCCATGTCGGCCGCACCGAGGACGACCTCCTAACCGCCAGCCGCAGCCTGGGCGAGAAGACCTTCGATGCCGACAAGGTCCGCAACTTGCTGGAAGCCAAGGTCGTCAGCGCGCTGCGCAGCTACGCGGCCACCAAAACCCTGAGTGAACTCCACGAGAACCGCGACGCCTTCGCCCAGGAGGTCAAGGAGAACGTCATCGCCAGCTTCCAGGCCAACGGTCTGGTGCTGGAGGAAGTCACCATCGTCACCCTGGAGCAGACCAGCAAGGAATACTTCAAGTCCGACAACGTTTTCGACGCCGAGGGTCTGAAGATCATCACCGACATCACCTCGGATGCCCGCCGCAAGGTGCACGACACGGAGAAACGAACCACCGTGGCGATCCGCCAGAAGGACCTCGACACGCAACTGGAATTGCTGGAGATCGAACGCAAGGAGGCCTTTGCCCGCGCTTCGCAGGACAAGGACGTTTCCAACGAACAGGCCCTGCAACTGGGCGAGAAGCAGAAATACATGCTCGACCAGCGCCGCTCCGTCGAGGAACGCGAACTGGCCAACGAGGTCGAACTCGAGCGTCTCAGGACCGACCGTGAGGTGGCGATTACCGAGGAAGCCAAGAAGCGCGAATCTTCGGAAATCCAGCGTGCCCTGACGCTTGAAGAAGAGCGACGCGACAAGGAAATCGCCCTGATCGCCAAGGCGCGGGAAGAGGAACTGGCCAACATCAAGCGCAACCTGGCGCTGGAGAAGGCGGAGAAGGACCGCCAGATCGAACTGATCGAAAAGGCCAAGGAAGAGGAAATTGCGGACATTCAGCGCACCCTGGCGCGGGAACAGGCTGAACGGGACCGGGCCATCGAACTTTCGACCATGGAGAAGGAGCGACAGCAGGCTGAAATCGCCCGTGAAACCGAAGTCATGAAATCGGAGGAAGTAGCCCGCGACGCCCGCCACAAGGCGACCGAGGAGGTTTCGCTCACCGTGCGCAAACGCTCTCTCGACACCAAGCTCAAAGTGCTCAACATCGACAAGGACGAGGCCTTCGCCGTCGTCAAGCAGGAGCAAGAGGTTGCCGCCGAGAAGGCCCGCGTCCTCAGTGAAAAACAACGCATCATCCTCGACCGACGCTGGGAAGTCGAACAGGAGGAGATCACCAAGGAACAGGCGCTCGAGCAGGCCCGCATCCAGATGGAGGCGGCCATCATCGACGAGAGCAAGGCGCGCGAGGCAGCCGAGATCAGGCGCCAACTCGCCCGCGAACAGGAGGAACGCGACCGCGACATCGCGCTGGTGGCCAAGGAGGAGGAGCTCAAACAGGCCAAGGTTCGCCAGGAACTGGCGGTTGAACTGGAGGAGAAAGATCGCGAAATCAAGGTCATCGCCAAGGAGCAGGAGAGGGAGAAAGCCGACATCCTGCGGTATCTGGCGCGCGAAAAGGAGGAACGCGACCGCGAGATCGTCCTGGTCAACAAAACCCGCGAACTGGAAGAAGCGGAAATCAAACGCCTCAAGGTGACGGCCGACAAGGAGAAGGCCGAGCACAACGCGGAGAGCGTACGCAAGATCGCTGATGCTGAGCGTATGAAGGAAATCGAGCGCATCCAGGCCGAGCGTGAGGCTGAAGCTGCGAAGATCTCGGAGGAAGCCCAAGCCGACATCGCCCGCATGCATATGGTTACGGGCGCGGAGGCGCGTAAAGAGTCCGCCGCCAAGGAATCGGATGCCACCCTGATCCGGGCCAAGGCGACAAGCGAGGCGCAGAAGATCAGCGCCGAGGGCATCGAGAAGGAGGCTGCGGCGCGCGGCCGCGCCGAAGCCGAGGTGGAATCGCTCAGGGTCGACAATACCCAGCGCATGCTGGAGGCCGAAGCCAACGGCATGGAGGCCAAGGCCGAGGCGCTCAAAAAGTACAACGAGGCCGCCACTTTCCTTGAGCTGTCGAAACTGCATATCGAGGCCGAGCGCGACGTCCATATCGACCAGGCCAAGGCCATGGGCAACGCCCTCAGTCAGGCCCAGATCCGCATGTACGGCGGCGGCAACGACGACACCGTCGATACCATCCGCGGCATGTTCACGTCAGGATTCTCGCTGGGCGAGGTGTTGGAAGGGGTTGCCCAGTCGTTGCCGGAGGGCTTGCGCAGCCGCTTCGCCAGCAACGGCATCCGTGGCATCTTCGGCAAGCCCTACCGGACGGGGCAATTCAAGGAAATGGCCGAACAACTCTCCAAGCTGGTGCGCGACAACCTCGGCACCAAGAAGAAGCGGGAGATCAGTTTCGGCGAGGCCCTGAAGCTTCTGGAGGACAAGGCCGGCGGTAACGAAGCTCAGGTTCAGGCCCTCAGCCTGTTGAAGGATGCCAACGAGGACGGCGTCTTCGAGCAGGTGCCGTTCGATACCGTCTGGAGCTTGCTGCAGGCGACGGCAAAGGCCGCGGACTGAATGAACGAAGGACCGGAGAGCGATGGCTGACTACGACGTCGTCCTCGAACACGTCTACAAGACCTTTCCTGGGGGCGTTGAAGCGGTCATCGACTTCAACACGGAGATCGAGCGGGGCGAATTCGTCGCCATGCTCGGCCCGTCGGGCTGCGGCAAGACGACGACGCTGCGCATGATCGGCGGCTTGGAGGAAGTGACGAGGGGCAAGATCACCATCGCCGGGGAGGACGTGACGGACCTGCCGCCATCGCAGCGCGACACCTCGATGATGTTCCAGAGCTTTGCGCTCTTCCCCCACCGCAACGTTTTCCAGAACGTCGAATTCAGTCTCAAGATGCAGGGCATCGACAAGGACAGCCGGGCCAAACAGGTCTGGGAGATGATCGAGATGGTGGGGTTGACGGAGCTCGCCCTGCGACGGCCGCACGATCTCAGCGGCGGCCAGCAGCAACGCGTGGCCCTGGCGCGGGCGCTGATCAGCAATCCGACGTTGCTGTTGCTGGACGAACCGCTCGGCGCTTTGGATTACTCTCTGCGGCAAGCCATGATGATCGAACTGAAGCGCATCCAGCGCGAGCTCGACATCACCTTCATCATGGTGACGCACTCACAGCAGGAGGCGATGGCGCTGGCGGACAAGGTCATCGTCATGTCGGATGCGCTGGTGCAGCAGATCGGCTCGTCGCGTGAAATTGCCGAAGCGCCGCGCACCAAGTTCGTGGCCGACTTCATCGGCAACAACAATCTTTTCAGCGGCGTGATCAAGTCGCAGAGCGGCTCGATCATCTTCGTCGAATCCGGCGACCGACTCTATTACGTGCGGGTGCCGGAATACATCCGCCGCGTGCCCATCGGTGAGGAAGCGTTCTTCTCCGTCCGCGCCGATCTCATGCATACCGGGGAAAACGGCGAAATGGCGAATTCCGTCCGGGGGTCATATGTGACCACCGAATACCTCGGCACGCTCGAAACCGACGTCTTCGAAATCGGCCCCGGCCATTACGTCCACGTCGAACAGCACCGCAAGCTTTCCGACCACGTCTACCAGATGGGCGAGATGGAAACCATAAGCTGGGCCGCCGAGGCCGGCATCCTCCTGGAGGAAGCGGGTGCCCATATCGAAGGCGCAGAGGACGCGGCGGAGTAACTTTATTACGACCTTTCCTCGTCATTCCCGCGGATGCGGGAATCCATGCCGTTACGTCTCCGTTAGATATCGCTTATCGAAAACTGGGTGCTCAGGCATGGATTCCGGACATTTGCTGGCGCAAATTCCGGAATGACGGCTAAGGCTACCGCGAACGCCGATAAAGGATGGTGTAGACGGCAATAAACAGCGCGATCATGCACAGCGAGAAAATTGTGGAGGCCGTGCCGAGCGCGAACAGGGTAGGCCGGATGCGCTGAGTCATTTGGGCGTTGATATCGAGCGGCAGAGTATTGAATTCCCCCGCCAGCAGCGTCGTGCGGGCGAACTCGTCATAGGACAGCGTGAAGCCGAACAGGCCCGCCGCGACGATGCCGGGTGTGATCAGCGGCAGCGTCACCTCTTTGAAAACCGTCCATTCATTGGCGCCCATGTCGCGGGCCGCCTCCTCTAGGCTGGAATCGAACCGATTGAAGACCGCCATCATCACCAGGTACCCGAACGGCAATGCCCAGACGACATGGACGATGAGGCCCGTGGTGTACCAAGCCGGCGACAGGCCCAGTTGCCGGGTCAATGTCGCCAGGCCCAGCCCCAGCAACACGCCCGGAACCATCAGGCCGGAGAGGATGGTATAGAAGAGCACATTGGAAAACCGGAACTTCTTGCGGAACGCCATGGCCAGCATGGTGGAAAAGAGCGCCGTGATGATCATTACCATAACGGCCAGCATGATGGAGCGGCCCATGGCGCCCTGGAGGTCGCCCACGGTCGACGGTTCGATCAGTTTGTTCCACCAGTAAAGGCTGGTGCCGCGCATGGGGAAACTCGTGCCGCCGCGCCGGCCCTGGAAGGACAGCACGAACATGGCGAACATCGGGCCGTAAATGAAGATCAGAAAAAGAATGTAATAGATGCTGAATCCGGACTTTACCCAGAGCCTGCGTTTTCGTTCGCGGGTCCAGCGCCGCTTCACCTCAGAGCTCCTTCCGGATGTCGACGATGCGCAGGATGACGACGATGCCCACGACCATGGCCAGCATCAACATCAGGGCATTGACGGCCGCGAAGGGATAGTTCGCGATGCCGTAGTAATTGAGAATGACGGTTCCGGTGGTCGACGTCTTGCCGCCGTAGACGACGACGGCGGTGGCAAACTCGCCCATCAGGATGACGAAGATGAAGATCATGCCGATGGCGATGCCGGGCAGCGACAAGGGTAAAATGATTTCGCGGAAAATCTGGAACGGCGTGGCACCCATGTCGCGGGCCGCCTCGATAATGGCGGTGTCGATCTTGGCCAAAGAGAAGAAGATCGGGCCGATGCAGAGCACCACGTAAATCTGCACCAGCGCCATGGTGTAGCCGAACTCGGAATAGAACAGGAAACTCACGGGCCGGTCGACGATGCCCATCCCGGTCAGCGCCTGGTTGATCAGTCCGCGACGGCCCAGCATGGGCAGCCAAGCGACGGCCCGGATCAGGTAGCTGGTCCAGAACGGCACCATGCACAACAGGAAAAGGGCCAATTGCCACTTGAAGGCTTCCACTTGCATGGAGAGGAAGTAGGCGATGGGATAGCCGACGATCAGGCACAGCACCATGACCACGAGGGTGTAGTAGATGGTCGATCCCAGGGTGCGGATGAAGACGCTGGGCAGGAGGAAACGGTCCGACTCCGGATCGAAGAAGCCCTCCGTGTAAAAGAACTCGATGTAAAATTTGAAAGAGAAATCGGGATACATCCCGTGCGGGGTGGATTTCCAAAAGCTGAACACGATGATCGACGCGAGCGGCACCACCAGGAAAAGGACCAACCACAGGGTCGCCGGCGCGATCAGCCAGCCGGTGGAGAAACCTTCTTCCGGCTTGATGATCTTGGCTCGGACGGCTTTCTCGTCAGGCTTGGGTTGGTCGCCGATCAGACCGGGATGGTGGGCGGTAACTTCGGTCATCGCTTCATGCTGCTGCGTCTGGGCTTGCCGCGAAAAAGGGGCCGGTGCGCAACGTCCGCACCGGCCCGATTATTTTAGCGAACGGATGGCTCCAGACAAGGAACCGCTCCGCGGCTACGCCGTCAGGAACTCCGTCCAGCGTTTCACGAGGTAGTCGTTCTCCTTCATGATGGAGTTCCACACGGCGATTTTCTTGAAGCGCTGCTCATAGGAGCCGCCGTCACGAACCTCGCCCTTGGCCACGAGTGGGCTGCCGAATGGATCCGGGAGCTCGCGCGCCGCCGGCTTGCCTTCATACCAGAAGTCCCATTCGTCCTTCGGGAGGTGTTTCTTGACTGGCTCGAACGCCGACATGTAGTAGCCCTGACGGGCGACGAAAGCACCGGCCCAGCCATCGAGCCACCAGTTAAGGTACTCGTAGGCTTGGTCGAGTTTCTTACCCGTGGCCTTGGCCGAAATCGCCCAAGCGCCGTGCCACCCGCGCATGCCTTCCTTGGGCGATGCGTAGATGCACTTGACGCCCTCGGCGTTGACGGCGGTGACGGCTGGCGACCACATGCTCTGCAGCACGACTTCGCCGGAGACCATCAGGTTGACCGACTGGCCGAAGGTCTCCCAGAAGGCCCGGAAGTGTCCTTCCTTCTTCTTCTTGATGAGGAAGTCGATGAGGAAGTCGATTTCCGCCCGGGTCATGTCGCCCTTGTCGCCGAACTTGGTGAGGCCGAGCGCTTCGACGCCCATGGCAGCGTCCATGACGCCGATTTGCGGCACGTTCAGCAACGCCACACGGCCCTTGAAATCCGGGCTGAACAACTCAGCCCAGCTTTCGATGTCGCGGCCGGTATCCTCGGGCGCGTAACCGATGGAATCGGCGTTGTGGATGGTCGGTAACGCCGAGATCCAGCGCGATGGCCCCTTGGTTCGCTTACCGTCCTTGTCAACCCACATCTGGCGGACCGGCGCATCGCCGTCTCCGATCTGGGAGCCTGGCGTCAACATGCCGGTCTTGGTCAGGTTGGAAACCTTGTCCCAGTTCGTAATGCGTTGGGTGTCAATGGGCTGGAAGACGCCGGCCGGGGTCATGGCGTCGAACATGTCGAAGTAACATTCCGAGACCTCGAACTGATCGTTCTGATTTAGCCCCTTGCCGAATAGGGCGCCGTAGCCCATGGCCGTGCCGTTGATGCCAAAGCCGACATCCTTGGCCGCCTTGCTCTGGATCTCGTTGATGATACTCACGCCAAGGCCGATCGTCCGAAGCGGATCGGCGGCCTCTACAATGGCAGGGAAGCCAGCTATCGACCCGGCTGCTACCGCGCCCGCTGCTCCCCCAACGAATGTCCGGCGGGTAATGTCCTTGCCGGGTACTCTGCGCTTGCTCTTAGCCATCTTCGTCCTCCCGTTTGTGTTTTTGTTTTAGGTCGCCTCGAAAAATCGCTCCATGACAAACGTAATCAAACAACGACCGAGGCTTCGTGATGAAATCTTCGATCGCAGAACATATTAATGATACATTAGAGTCATTCTGGAGGGAACTACCGAGACTTGAACCAGGGCGTAAATAACCTGGAGCCAAACCGGGGAGGATCGGGGTGAGCGTACTGATTAAGAACGGTCGGATCGTGACCGCGACCGACGATTACAACGCTGACATATTCATCAGCGGGTCCCAGGTCGACCTGATCGGCAAGAACTTGTCGATCGACGCCGATCAGGTTGTCGACGCCGGCGGAAAGCTAGTCATTCCGGGGGGAATCGACCCTCACACGCACTTGGAACTGCCCTTCGGCGGAACCGTCACTTCAGATACCTTCGAAACCGGCACGCGAGCGGCGGCCTACGGCGGTACAACCTGCATCATCGATTTTGCCGTTCAGCTCAAAGGCGAAGATCCCCTCGCCGCACTCGAGGCCTGGCACGAAAAGGCCGCCGGCAAGACCGCCATCGACTACAGCTTTCACATGATTTTGACCGATGTTCCCGAAAGCCGGACGAAGGACATGCGCCGTTTGGCCGACGAGGGCGTCACCAGCTACAAGCTCTTCATGGCCTATCCAGGCGCCATGCTGTCGGACGACGGCACCATTTTCCGGGCCATGCGCCAGGCCGGTGAGGACGGCACGCTGGTCTGTATGCACGCCGAAAACGGCATCGTCATGGACGAACTGATCAAGATCGCCCTGTCGCAAGGCCACATCGAGCCCAAGTACCACGCCTTGACCCGTCCCACCCGGTTGGAGGCCGAAGGCGTGCACCGGGCCCTAGCCATTGCCGAGGTCGCCAAGTCGCCGGTCTATATCGTGCATCTTTCCAGCTACGACGCGCTGCAGGAACTGCGCCTGGCGCAGGCCCGCGGCGTCATGGCCCACGCCGAAACCTGTCCGCAGTATCTGCTGCTCGACGTCTCGGCCTACGATGCGCCGGGGTTCGAGGGCGCCAAGTACGTACTGACGCCGCCGCTGCGCGAGAAGTGGAATCAGGAGGAGCTGTGGCGCGGCTTGCGCGGAGATGCGCTGAACGCCATTTCGACCGACCACTGTCCGTTCTGTCTCAAGGAGCAGAAGGAACTGGGGCTAAACGATTTCAGCAAAATTCCCAACGGCGGACCCGGCATCGAAAACCGCATGAGCCTGATCTATCACTACGGCGTCAGCGGCGGCTACATCGATCTCAACCGTTTCGTCGAACTGACCTCGACCGGGCCCGCCAAGATATTCGGGATGTTCCCCAAGAAGGGCACCATCGCCGTCGGCAGCGACGCCGATATCGTAATTTTCGATCCCGAGCGCGAGGAAACGATCAGCTACTACAACAGCCATACCCATCACATGAACATCGACTACAACGCCTATGAGGGCATGCCTGTGAAGGGGTTCACCGAAACCGTCTTCAGCCGTGGCCGCATGATCATCGACAAGGGGCAGTATCTGGGCCGTGCGGGCGACGGCGAGTTCGTCAAACGCGGCGCTTATGGCGGTTTTTACACGCCGGGCAGGTCGGGTGAGATTCCTTCCAGGGCGCCAAGTTCACGCCACGGCGGCTAGTTTTCCCCCAACCCCAGCCACGCTTCCGCTTCCGCCAGATCCTTGAAAACCTTGAAGCTGGTTTGCGAATTGGCAGATTGTCCGACGATGGTGTAGAGCTTTGCCATCATCAGGTCGCCTTCCTTGTCGACCACCAGGGCGGCGCGGGCCGGGCCCCGCTGCTCGTCCGTGGCGGCAATGACGTCTGCGACCTGTTGAAATCCCTCAAGCGTTACCTCCAGGACAGCGACATCGCGTAAGTCGGAAATCGCCGGCATGCCGAACGGCAACTCCGGATCTTCGCGCAGGCGGATGATGCAGGACACCAGTTCATCGTTCGTCAGCGTGCCCGATCCGCGGATGCGGACGACTTTAGCCTCGTGGTCAATCCGGTAGGTAATCGGCATGGGAAAATCCGGAACCGCAAACTCTGAATAATTTGTACGCCGCAAATGACGTAGGATGGGATGGATCGTCGAGCACGAATATTACCCTTGTCCCTGTCAAAACTGCCAGTACGCATTAGTTTTATGTCTGGTGCCGAGGAGGACTGACGATGGCGGCGGAAAATTCGAAGGTCGAACTCAGCCAGGGCTATATCGACCACCCCGGCTACGACGTCCATTTCGAACCAAGCCCAAAATGGGTGCGGGTGATGTTCGGCGGCGAAACGATCGCCGACAGCACGCATGCGCAATTGCTGTTCGAATCCCACCACATACCGGTCTACTACTTTCCCGTCGGCGACGTGCGCATGGACCTGATGGAACGCACCGATCACGCCAGTCATTGCCCGTTCAAGGGCGACGCCAGCTACTGGACCATCCGGGCCGGCAGTGAAACGTCGGAAAATGCCATGTGGGGATACGAAAACCCGCTGCCGGAAGTTCCGGAGCTTGCCGGCCACGTCGCCTTCTATTGGAACAAGGTCGACAAATGGATGGAGGAGGACGAGGAGATTTTCGTCCACGCCCGCGATCCCTACAAACGCATCGACGTTATTCCCAGCACGCGGCGCGTCGACGTCGTTATCGGGGGCGAGACGGTCGCTTCGTCCAACCGCGCCATGTTCCTTTTCGAAACCGGCTTGCCGACGCGCTATTACCTGTCGGAGGCGGACGTGCGCATGGACTTGCTGACGCCCAGCGATCTTGAGACCGCCTGCCCCTACAAGGGCCGAGCCAATTACCGTTCGCTCGAGGTGAAGGGCGAAACTTTCGAGAACCTGGTGTGGTACTACCCCGACCCCCTGCCGGAGGTCGGCCGTATCAAGGATCTCCTGTGTTTCTTCAACGAAAAAGTCGACGCCATCCTGATCGACGGCGAGCCCGAGGAAAAGGTCAAGACGCCCTGGTCATGAAGCCGTCTACACCACCCCGAAGGCCAGCATGGCGTCGGCCACCTTCCTGAAACCGGCAATGTTGGCGCCGCGCACGTAGTTGCAATAGCCGTCGTCCTCAATGCCGGCGTCGTGGCAGCGGGCGTGAATGCCGTCCATGATGTCGCGCAGAAGGGTGCGCAACTCCTCTTCGCTCCAAGCGCGCCGTTCGGAGTTCTGACTCATTTCCAGGCCCGACATGGCGACGCCGCCGGCATTGGCGGCCTTCGACGGACCGAACAGGATCTTGGCTTCCTGGAAGGCCTCGATGCCGGCGATGTCGGTCGGCATGTTGGCGCCTTCCGAGACCGCCAGTACGCCGTTGGCAAGCAGCGCCTCGGCGTTGTCGAGAGAGATTTCGTTCTGGGTGGCGCAGGGCAGCGCGGCATCGCACGGTACGCTCCACGGCCTCTTCCCCTCGTGGTATTCGGCGCCGAACTGCTCGGCGTATTCGCTGATGCGACCGCGGCGCACCGTCTTTAGTTCCTTCACCCAGGCGAGTTTTTCCTCGTCGATGCCGTTTTTGTCGAAAACAAAGCCGCCGGAATCCGAAAGCGTCAGCACTTTGCCGCCGCGGTGATTGATCTTTTCGGCAGCGAAAGTCGCGACATTACCGGAGCCTGAAATCGCCACGGACTTGCCGTCGACTTCCTCGCCGCGCGTATGAAGCATGTCCTCGAGGAAGTAGACTGCGCCGTAACCCGTGGCCTCGGGCCGCATTTCGCTGCCGCCGTACTCGATTCCCTTGCCCGTCAAGACGCCGGTGAACTGGTTCGAAATCCGTTTGTACTGGCCGAACATGTAGCCGATTTCCCGCGCTCCCACGCCGATGTCACCGGCCGGAATGTCGGTATCGGCGCCGACGTGGCGATAAAGTTCGGTCATGAATGATTGGCAAAAGCGCATGACCTCGCCATCCGACTTGCCTTTGGGGTTGAAGTCCGCACCGCCCTTGCCGCCGCCCATGGGCAGACCGGTAAGCGAGTTCTTGAAGGTCTGTTCGAAGGCGAGGAACTTCAGGATCGACTGGTTGACCGAGGGATGAAAGCGCAAGCCCCCCTTGTAGGGACCGATCGCATTGTTGTTCTGGATGCGGTAGCCGCGGTTGACCCGGACGTTGCCCGCGTCGTCCGCCCAGCAGACCCGAAAGGAGACGATTCGATCCGGCTCCGCCATGCGTTCGAGGATCTGATGGTCGACATATTCCGGCTTGTCCTGGATCCAGGGAATGATGTCGCCCGCCACTTCGCGAACAGCCTGGTGAAACTCGACCTCGCCAGGATTGCGCGCGACGACGCCCTGCATGAAGCCTTCAATGTCGGTGGCTCTCTTTGCACACATATCGTCCCCCCGTTCCTGCTGCCTGGCTTAGCCGACGATTTCGCTGATCTGCACCCGCGGCGATAAATTCGTGAAGTTCGCCACGTCGTGGAAAATGTCCCGGCCGTGGGCGGCCTGGGCTGCCTGCAGGTCTTCCATGTTATCGAACACGACCTGAGCGACGACGACGTAGGGCGCATCCGAACCCGGTGCGCCGCCGCCGATCCCCTTGTTGACCTGCACGCTCTTCATCCCCATCGGTGTCCACAGATCGCTCACCATGGGCATGTGGCTGTTCAGGTAGTAGTCGAAATCGAAGCTGCCCCCCTCCTCGTTCGGGTACATGACGGTCATCGAAATCATGTGGTCATACTCCTTGTTGCCGCAGGCGAGAAACGGGACCTCATACATCTGGAGGCTCAGGATGCGATCGGCAACCTTGATCACGTGCAATTCATCAGATCGAGACGAGCTTTGCCTCATTCCGTGATGACGTTATCATCTGCCGGATTACAAGCACGATGGAGCAGGGAATGCCGTATGTTCGTATCTTGATGCTGTGCGTTGCGGCCGCGTTGGCAATCGGATTGTCCGGGGTGGGGGCACTGGCGGCCGTTACCGGCGTCGAGGCGGCCTCGCCCCAACCGGCCGAGGGCAGCCTGAAACCCGGCCTGTCCGTGGTCTATTACCGGCATATGTTCCGCCACGTCGAGGAAATTCCCGAGTGGGCGAAATACCGCGAGGGCAAACCGGGCAAGCCGCTCCACTCCCTGAACTACCGCACCGGTCTCGATCCCGTTCTGACCAGTGGCGCCGAGGACGGCGTCGGTGCGCATATCAAGGGCTTCATCAAGTTCGATACCCCCGGCACCTACACCTTCGCCACCCAGTCCAACGACGGCGTGCGCCTGTTCATCGGCGGCAAGATGATCCTCGAGGACCCGGACGTTCACGCCGACCGCTATTCGGATCCCGTCGAGGTCGAGATCAAGAGCGCCGGCTGGTATCCCATCGAGGTGCTATACTTCGAACGCAAAAACACCTCGACGTTGCAGCTTTATTGGCTTCAGCCGGATGACGAGGAGGGCAGCATGGCGCTGGTTCCGGCCGAGGCTTACGGTTATTAGGCCGTACGATCACATGGTTCCCCCGGGGGGCTAGGGATCCGGGAGGCAAGAGATGGAACTGCTGAACGGTCTGCCCGGCTGGGCGGAAAAGCTGATTGAGGCATTTATCGCGCCGCTGAGGGCGCCGCTCGATCAAGGCACCTTGCTGCACTGGCCCTTCCTCGTCTGCGCGCTGGGTATCGCCCTTCTGGTCTTCTACCTGCAGCCAGGGCGCAAGACCCGACGGCCCAACCTCGCCGAATTCGCGCGAAAATACTTCAATGCCGGGATTTGGTGGCATGCCTCCGCTCGCGCCGATTATCGCTACTACATCGTCAATGGGGCCCTTTTTCCCATCGTGTTCGCCCCGTTTTTCGCCGTATCGGCATTGACGGCCACGGCACTTGCCGGCTGGCTGGGAGCGCCGGAGGCATCAGCCGCCGCGGATCGGGAAATCGGCTGGGCGGCGATCGCCCTCCTGAGCCTGCTGGTTTTCATCGCCTACGATTTCGGCCACTACGTCGGACACTGGGCCCAGCACACCAACTCCTGGCTTTGGGAATTTCATAAGATCCACCACTCCGCCCAGGTGCTGACGCCGATCACCAGTTTCCGCCTGCACCCCGTGGATCTTCTGCTGATGTCGGTGCCGCCGGGCTTTTGCACCGGTATCGTGCTGGGCGTGGCGCAAGGCCTTGCCGGCGGCGCCATCGGCGGCTACACCATTCTCGGCATGAGCGCCGGCACCGCTCTCTACCACGTCATCAGCAACCTCAGGCACAGTCACGTCTGGGTCTCCTACGGGCCGACGGTCGAACATTGGCTCGTCAGTCCGGCACAGCACCAGATCCACCACAGCATCGAACAGAAGCACTTTCACAAGAACATGGGCCGCGCGTTCGCCATTTGGGACCGCATGTTCGGCACGCTTTACGTTCCCGAGGGCGAGGAGGACATCGTCTACGGCTTGGGCGACGGCACCGAGACCGATTACCACGGGGTGGGGCGCATGTACGTCATGCCGTTCGTGCGCATTTTCGAACGCCTGCGCGCCGGGGGCTGACGCTTTCCGCGATCGGCGATATCCTGCCTTGTCAAACATCAAGCACGGCAAGCAGGAGAAGGCCAATGAGTACCGCCCCCAGCCAGCAATTCGACGATCTACAGGACGAATGGGTCGTGTACCTGTCCGGCGAAATCCACAGCGATTGGCGCGAGCGCATCCGCGACGGCGTCGCCGAGGCGGGCCTGCCGGTCACCCTCACCGGTCCCGTCACCGTGCATGCCGACAGCGACGACTGCGGCGTCGACATCCTGGGCGCCGAAACGGACGACTTCTGGAAGGATCACAAAGGCGCCAAGGTCAACGCCATCCGCACCCGCACCCTGATCGAGCGGGCCGACGTGGTCGTTGTCCGCTTCGGCGACAAATACAAGCAGTGGAACGCCGCCTTCGATGCGGGTTACGCGGCGGCGCTCAACACCCCCTACATCACGCTGCACGACCCCAGCCTGACGCATCCCCTGAAGGAGGTCGACGGCGCCGCCCTGGCGGTGGCCGAAACGCCCGACCAGGTGGTGCGGCTGCTGGCCTACGCCATCAACGGGACTTTGTAGAAACGGAAAGCTTATGACCGAGATTATCGAAACCAAGGAATCGTCGCTTACTTTCGAGGGCGGCGTCGCCGTCCTGACCCTTGAGCGCGACGATGTGCGCAATGCCCTCACCGGTACTGCACTGATCGACGACATCATTGACACCATCGGCTGGGTCAACGCCAACAAGGCGGTTTCCGTTCTGATCCTGACCGGCGACGGCAAGGCGTTTTCGGCGGGCGGCAACATCAAGGACATGCAGGAGCGCACCGGCGGCTTCGCCGGCACCGTCGGTGAGGTCGAGGGCTACTACCGCGACGGCATCCAGGGCATCCCGCTGGCCATGCACAATGCCGACGTGCCGATTATCGCCGCCGTCAACGGTCCGGCGATCGGCGCCGGTTGCGATCTTGCCTGCATGTGCGACCTCAGGATCGGCTCGAGCGCGGCTTTGTTCGGCGAAACCTTCGTCAACCTCGGCATCATTCCCGGCGACGGCGGCGCCTGGTTCCTCCAGCGTCTGATCGGCTACCAACGCGCCGCCGAAATGACCTTCACCGGCAAGCTGGTCGACGCCGCCGAAGCCAAGGAAATCGGTTTGCTGCTGGAGGTTACCGAACCCGGGGAGCTGATGGACCGGGCGCTGGCGATGGCCCAAACCATCGCGGCGAAACCGCCGCAGGCCTTGCGCTACGCCAAGCGGTTGATGAAAAAGGCGCAACGCATGGAACTGGCCGATTTTCTCGACCTTTGCGCTGTCTGGCAGGGCGTTTGCCACAGTACCGACGACCACGTCGAAGCCGTATCCGCCTTCGTCGAAAAACGGCAGCCGGAATACAAGGGTCACTGAGGCGCAGGAGAGGACTTGACGAAGCGTAAGTTGTTACTTACGGTAAGTAATGGCTTACGAAACAGCAATCACGGCATTGGCCGATCCAACGCGCCGGGGCATCTTTGACGAGCTGCGCGGCGGCCCCAAATCCGTCGCCCAACTGGCCGAAGGGCGGCCGGTCAGCCGCCCCGCCGTCTCGCAGCATCTGAAAGCGCTGATGGCGGCAAAACTGGTATCGGTTGAACCCCGGGGCACGCGCCGCATCTACCGGCTGGAGCCCACCGGGCTGGCCGATCTCCGCCAATATCTGGACGGCATGTGGGAGGCCGCCATGACTTCCTTCGTGGAGGCGGCGAACAAGGCGGGCGAGGAAAAGCGGGGAGCGCCGGAATGATCGAGCCCATCCGCAAGCGCTATGTCGTCGACTGCGCGCCCGAGGTCGCCTTCGACGTTTTCGTCAACCGTATCGCCGCCTGGTGGCCGGGCGGGACACACTCCCTATCGGCACAGGTCCAAGGTACCGAACCGGCGGATATCCGATTTGAACCGCGCGTCGGTGGCCGCATCTACGAAATCGATCCCCAGGGCGCGGAGCACCTCTGGGGGACGGTCGCGGCGTTTCAGCCGGGCAGCCGAGTGGTCTTTTTCTGGCATGTCGGACGGCCCGAGTCGCAGGCGACCGAAGTCGAGGTCGGCTTCGCCTCCCTGGACGACGGCCGCACGGAAGTCCGGCTCGAACACCGCAACTGGGAAGCCCTGGGCGAAGAGGGCGACGCCATGCGCAAGAATTATGACAGTGGCTGGGATTTCGTCGTCGGAGAACACTTCGCTCGCGGATTGTTGTAGTCGCGGCGCCAACCCATCGGCTGACAGGCGGCCCGCGCCCGAGTAAATTGGCCCTACGGATTTCGATGGGGGCCAAAGAATGATCATTTTCCGTCAGCTGTTCGATCCCGAATCGGCGACCTACACCTATCTCATCGCCGACCGGGAGACGCGGGAGGCGGTTCTGATCGATCCCGTTTACGAACAGGTCCTGCGCGACGCCGCCCTGGTCGAGGAGCTTGAGTTAAGCATCCGCTGGACGCTGGAGACGCACGTTCACGCCGATCACGTTACCGGCGCATGGGCCCTGAAGCAGCGTCTGGGCAGCGAAATCGCCGTCGCGGAAAGCAGCGGCGCGGACGGTGCGGACCGGTATCTCGGCCACGGCGACCGAGTGCCGTTCGGCGAACGATTTTTGGAAGTGCGGGCGACGCCGGGCCATACCAGCGGCTGCCTGACCTACGTGTTGGATGACGAAAGCAAAGCCTTCACCGGCGACAGCCTATTGATCCGGGGCTGCGGCCGCACCGATTTCCAGCAGGGCGACGCGGCTGAGCTCTATCGCTCCGTTCACCTGCAGATTTTCAGCCTGCCCGACGATTGCCTGCTCTATCCGGGCCACGACTACCGGGGCCTGATGGTGACCAGCGTGGCGGAGGAAAAGGCCTTCAATCCGCGGCTCGGCGGCGATCTCAGCGAAAGCGACTTCGCGGGCTACATGGCCAACCTTGGTCTCGCCCATCCGAAGAAAATCGATATCGCCGTTCCGGCCAACTTGGTTTGCGGCAAGCCCGAAGCCGATCTGGCGCCGTTGACCGAGCCGGACTGGGCGCCGCTCACCTATACCTTCGCCGGCATCTGGGAAATCCAGCCCCACTGGTTGGAGGATCACCGGGGCAACATTCAAATCATCGACGTCCGCGAACCGGACGAATTCGAGGGTCCGCTGGGGCGCATCCCCGGCGCCACGTTACTGCCATTGGGCGAAATCGCCGACCGCACATCCGAGATCAGCAAAGACACGCCCGTCGTGACGGTCTGCCGCGCCGGCGGACGTTCGGCCCAGGCCACGGTCATTCTCAAGCGGGCCGGTTTTGAAGACGTCGCCAACCTTGCCGGGGGGATGCTGCGCTGGCGGGCGCAGCGCTGTACGGTCGAGGGCGGCAGCGATTGATTACTGCTCCAGCCGACGTCCCTCGATATTTTCGCGGACGATGCGGACGATGTTCTTCAGCCGGTCGTCGTACTTGGAACCCAGCATTTCCTTGACCCGCCTGGCCGCCCCTTCGGCGTGGGGGTGCCCGCCGTAAAGGGCGGCTGCCTTGTAGTAACCCCAGGCGAAAATCAGCGGATTGTACCAACGCGGGATCTCGCGTCTCTTGGATTCCACTCCCTGGACCTCATACAGCCTGCCGGCGGTGTAGATCGCCTGTGGTACCTTCGTCTTCAACGACTGGCCGATGTACATGGAGGCCGTGGCGAACAGGCTGATATCCCCGGTTTCGACGACGATGCGAGCAAGTTCAAGCCGGGCCTGCATGATGCCCTTGTTCAGCGCCCGCTCGTACCACTTGAAGGCTTCCTTGTAGTTCGCAGGTCCGCCCTGGCCGGTTTCCCAAAGGATCGCCAGATTGAAGGCGGCCCGGGGATCGTCGAGAGCGGCTGCCTGCCAGGCCGTTCGCGCCGCCGCGAAATCGCCGCGCTTGTAGGCGTCGTGGCCGGCATCGGCCGCGGCGCCGGTCGTCATCATGGCAGCCGCCAGCAGGCAAAACACCGACAGCGCCATTCTCACGATAGTCATGGGATGGGTGTGATTTGCCATGGCGGCCTCCTCGGGGATCTAGGGTTGGTCCGTCGTCGAAAGGATACCCTGGGTGATGGAACGCGCGTCCCTCATCTCCCAGCGTCCGGCCTCCACTCGCCGGATGAAGTCCTCGCAAAATTGGTTGAACAGCGCCGGTTCCTCCAGGTTGCTGGCATGACCGGTGCGCGGCAACAGAACGAGGGCGGAAGAGCGGATACAGCGCTTCAGGTACAGTCCGACATCCAGACATGGATCGTCCTCGTCGCCGTTCAGGATCAGCATCGGGACTTCGATGGCCCGGATGCGCTCTTCCAGATCATAAAGCGACGGCCGGCGACGTTGAACGCCGCGCATGGTGTTGGCCGAACCGCGGCTGGAATGTTCCCTGAGTTGTTTCTCGAACTCCCGCCAACCGCGCGGATCCTTGTTCTGGAACTGCACGCGCGTCGGACCCAGGGCGTAGGCGGCGCCGAAGACGTCCATTGTTTCGCTTTCCATGCGGTCGGCGGCCTGCAGGGCTTCGCGCTGGAACTGCTCCCGGCTTTCCTCTCCCGCGCCGTAACCGCAACCGGCGACTACCATCGACTTTGTGCGTTCTGGATATGCCATGCCGAAATGGAGCGTTGCGAAGCCGCCCATGGAGAGGCCGATGACGTGGGCGGTGCCGATTTCCAATGCATCCAGAACCGCGCGGATATCGTCGCGCGCCCGATCCTGGGCGTACATTTCGGGGTCGTCCGGCACGTCGGAGGGGGGATAGCCGCGGGCGTTGAAGGTGATGCAGCGGTTGGTGCGGGCGAAGTGGCGCACCTGGGGTTCCCAGCTTCGATGATCCCCAGCGAACTCATGGACGAAAATGATGGGCGCGCCGCCGCCCGTCTCCTCGACATGGAGGCTGACGCCGTCGTCCGTTTTGATGTCCACCGTCATCCCCCCATTTCAAAGGTCCTTCAGAACGAGCGCGGCAGGCCGAGAACATGCTCGGCTACGTAGGACAGGATCAAGTTGGTCGAAATTGGCGCGATCTGGTAGAGCCGGGTTTCGCGGAATTTACGTTCGACGTCGAATTCCTCGGCGAAACCGAAACCGCCGTGGGTCTGCAGGCAGGCGTTGGCGGCTTCCCAGGAAGCTTCCGAGGCCAGCAGTTTCGCCAAGTTGGCCGCTTCGCCGGCGGGTTCACCGGCATCGAACAGGCGGATGGCCTTCTGCACCATGAGGTCGGCGGCTTCCGTGGAGGCATAGGCTTTGGCGATGGGAAACTGGATGCCCTGGTTCTGGCCGATGGGCCGGTCGAACACGACGCGCTCCTTGGCGTAGTCCGTCGCCTTGTCGATGAACCAGCGGGCATCGCCGATGCACTCGGCGGCGACCAGCGTCCGCTCGGCATTCATGCCGTCGAGGATGTAGCGGAACCCCTGGTCCAGTTCGCCGATCAGGCTGTCGGCCGGAATTTCCAGGTCGTCGAAGAAGATCTCCGTGGTGGCGTGATTGATCATCGCCCTGATGGGGCGGATCGTCAGGCCGTTGCCCAGGGCCTCGCGCATGTCGATCAGGAAGACGGAAAGGCCGAGGGTGCGTTTCGCCACCTCGTCCTTGGGCGTGGTGCGGGCCAGCAACAGCATCAGGTCGGAGTGCTCGGCCCGCGACGTGAAGACCTTCTGGCCGTTGATGACGAACTTGTCGCCTTTTTTCACCGCCGTCGTCTTCAGGCTGAGCGTATCGGTGCCGCTGGTCGGTTCGGTGACCCCGAAAGCCTGCAGCCGGGCTTCGCCGCTGGCAATCTTGGGCAGCCATTGCGATTTCTGCGCCGCGCTGCCGTGCCGCAGGATGGTGCCCATGATGTACATCTGAGCATGGCAGGCCGCGCCGTTGGCGCCGCTGTGCTGGATTTCCTCGAGGATCGCCGCCGCCGCGCCGATGCCCAAACCGCTGCCGCCGTACTCCTCCGGGATAAGCACCGCCAGAAAGCCGCCCTTGGTCAGGGCCTCGACGAACTCCGTCGGGTAGGCCCGCTCCCGGTCCTTCTGCCGCCAGTATTCGCCCGGATATTCGGAACACAGGGCGCGCACGGAATCGCGAATGGCGGCTGTTTCTTCCACAGTAAACTCTCCTCGATTATGGGACTGTCCTAGATTACGTCGTCCCGTTTCAGGCTGGCAATCTCGTCATCGCCGTAGCCGAGCTCGCGGACGATCTCTTCGCTGTGCGCGCCGCGTTCCGGCAGGTCGAATTTCAAGGCCCCTGGCTCGTCCCGGAATTTGATCGGCATGCCCAGGTGTTCCCAGCCGCGCTCGTCCTCGACCACCATCTGGCGGAAGCGGACGTGCGGATCGTCCGCCGCCTCGCGCATGTCCTGCACCGGTGCGAAAGCGCATTCGATACCGTCGAAAAATTCGACCCATTCGTCGCGGCTTTTTGTCTTGAACGTCTCCGTCAGAAATTCCCTGACCGGATCCTGATTGGGTCCCGGCGGCGGCTTGCACAAATCGATCAGGTCGGGCCGGCCCAACGCCTCAAGCACGTTCTTGGCGAAATGCAATTCGGCAGCGCCGAGCACCACCCACCGCTCGTCCTTGGTGGCGTAGATTCCGTACATGGCGTTGCCGCCCCAGGGGCGCTGGTGCTTGACCACGGGCGGCCGTTTGTCGGCAAAGACCGGGCCCATGTTGTTGGGTATGGCGGCCACGAGCGAATCCATCATGGCCATGTCGATGTAGTCGCCGCGTCCCGTGTCCTTGCGCCTGAGAAGCGCCATCAGCACCGCCGACAGACCCATCATCGAGCTGAGAATATCGGCGTTGGCGATGCCCGGGATGGCGGGGCCGCCGTCCGGACCGAGGTTGACGCTGAGGATGCCGGCCAGGGCTTCGGTCGCCAAGTCATGGGCGGGTTTTCCGGCGTAGGGGCCTGTCTGGCCGAAGGCGGACAGGGAGATGTAAACAATGTCTGGGGCGCGTTCGCTGATCTTTTCGTAGCCGACACCCAGGCGATCGACGACACCGGGCCGGAAGGCTTCGACGAAAACGTCGCAGGTTTCCGCCAAGCGATAGAGGATTTCCTTGCCTTGCTCGGACTTGAGATTGAGCTCGATGGATTTTTTGCCGCGATGGGTGTTGGCGAAAAAGACGGAGACGCCGTCGCGCTTGAGATCGATTTCGCGATTGGGCTCGCCGCTGCCCCAAGGCTCCACCTTGATCACCTCGGCGCCGTGATCCGCCATCATCTGCGTCAGCATCGGCCCCGGCAGGAACAGCGAAAGATCGAGAACGCGGATACCTTCGAGCTTCATTTTTGCCACTCCGCTTTAATAGCCGCCTTGATTTCCATGCTCCGTGATCCTGGCAATTTGGTTCAACAGCGGAGCGACAACAAAACCTGTCCCCCCCATCCTGTCCTTCCCCCGCCAGGGGGGAAGGTACTCACTTGGCCACCTTTTAGCCCTCCCCCTTGACGGGGGAGGGTTGGGTGGGGGTGGAGCCACAAGAACCCAGCTCCGAATCTACACCGCACCGCTGGCCTTCAAGGCTTCGACCTCGTCTTCGTCGTAGCCCAATTCGGCCAGGATGGCGTCGCTGTCCCCACCGAGCTTGGGACCGGGACGGTCGGGGATCGGTTCGCCCATGCGGATCGGATTGGCGATCATCTTGAGGTCGGGATTGTCGGGGTGGTTCACGGTGCGCACGCCGCCCCGTTCCACGAAATAGGGATTGTCCAACGCCTGGGCGAGGTCGTAGACCGGACCGCACGGCAGGGCGCCGGCAAAGCGCTCGATCCACTCGTCCGTGGTCCGCGCCGATAGGATATCGTCCAGGATTTCCGTCAGTTCATCGCGATTCTTGTGGCGGGTTGCCTGATCGACGAAGCGTTCATCGTTGGCGAGTTCCGGCCGCTCCATCTTTTCGCACAGGATGCCCCAGAACTTGGGCGCCAGACACATGACGAAGATCCAGCCGTCCGCCGTTTTGCACAATTGCGAAGGGACCGCATAAGGGTGTCCCGAGCGCGGAATGCGCCCCGTCACCAGACCTTCGTTGAGGTACCAGATGCCGGGGTAGGTCAACTGGTGCATGGCGACGTCGTAGAGCGAGACATCGACGTCCCGGCCAACGCCGGTTTCGCGCGCCGACACGATACCGGCCAACAGGGCGAAGGCCGCCGTCATGCCGCTCATGAAATCGACCATGGAGAGGCCCAGGCGCGTCGGTGGGCCGTCGGGCTCGCCGGTAAGCGAAAGAAAGCCGGCCTCCGCCTGCATCAGGTAGTCGTAACCGGGCCAGGCCTTGCGTTCGCCATCGCGGCCGTAGGCGGAGATGTGGGCGCAGACGATCTTGTCGTTGTGAACCTTGAGCGCTTCGTAGGTGATACCCAACTTCTCCGGCTGGTCGCCGCGCAGGTTGTCGAGCACCCCGTCGGCTCCGGCCACCAAGCGGCCCAGAACCTCGCGGCCCCGCTCGTGCTTGAGGTCGAGCGAGAGCGAGCGTTTGTTGCGGTTGAAGGACTGGAAGTACTGCGAATCGTCCTCGCCCAGGAAGTAGGGCCCGACCGAGCGCGCGGTATCGAGGCCGCCGGTCCTGTGCTCGATCTTGATGACGTCGGCGCCCAGGTCGGCGAAATGGCCCGTGCCGTAAGGTCCGGCGCCGAAACGCTCGACGGCGATCAACCTGAGCCCGGCCAGCGGCGCCGTCATACCGGGTTCCTGGCGATCAACTGGCGGGCGATGATGATGCGCTGCATCTCGTTGGTGCCCTCGCCGATGCACATCAGGGGCGCGTCGCGATAGAGGCGCTCCACGGGATACTCGGTGGAATAGCCGTAACCACCGAATATGCGCATGCATTCCTCGGAATTCTTCATGGCCGCCTCGGAAGCGAACAGCTTGGCCATGCCGGCTTCCATGTCGCAGCGTTCTCCCTTGTCGTAAGCGTTCGCGGCGGATTCGGTGAGCAGCTTGGCGGCCTCGCAACGCGTCGCCATGTCGCCGAGCTTGAGCTGGATGGCCTGGTGCTGACAGATCGGCTTGCCCATGGTTTCTCGCACCTGGCTGTAGGCCGTGGCCTCCGCCAGGGCGGCGTTGGCGAGACCAACACCCCGGGCGGCCACGTTGATGCGGCCGAGTTCAAGGCCGCCGACGGTGTGCTGGAAGCCGTGTCCTTCCTCGCCGCCGATCAGGCGGTCCTTGGAAACCAGGAAGTTGTCAAAGACGAGCTCCGCCGAATCGATCCCCTTGTAGCCGATCTTCTTCAGCTTACGGCTGACCGTAAACCCCTCACCCTTTTCCGCCAGGAACAGGCTCATGCCCTTGTGGCGGGGTTCGGCGTCCGGATTGGTCTTGACCAACAGGGCGAAGCAGGTGCCTTCGATGCCGTTGGAGATCCATGTCTTGGTGCCGTTGATGGTGTAGTTGTCGCCCTGGCGCACCGCGCCCGTGCGGATGGCCTGCAGGTCCGTGCCGCAGTTGGGTTCGGTCAGGGCCAGGCCGCCCCGGATCTCGCCCGTGGCGAACTTGGGCAAGAATTCCCGTTTCTGCTCCTCCGTGCCGAACCGCTCGACGGCCGCCGACATGATGAGGTGGGAGTTGAAGATGCCGGTGAGCGACATCCAGACCTCAGAGATTTTGGTCACGATCTTGGCGTAACTCGACGCCGGCAACGCCAGCCCGCCGTATTCCCGGGAAATGGTGGCGCCAAACAGACCGAGTTCCTTCATCTGGGCCACCATCTCATGGGGATATTCATCCGCCGCTTCCAGCGCCATGACCTTGTCCTTGACCTCGCGATCGAGCCAGCGGCCGATGTTGTCGAGCATGAGGCGCTCGTCCTCGGCGGAAAAGCCCTCCCCCGCCCGGTTCAGCATGTCCTCCGTCATCATTCGCCTCCCTTGTCTTCCGCCGCCTCGGCCATCTTGTCATCGACGCCGTGGCCGATCTTCGGCACCAGGACCGAGCGCTTGTAGCTCATGATTTCCGTACCGTCCTGCTTGTGGGCCCGGGTTTCCACGGTGACGATGCCCTGGGTGGGGCGCGATTTCGATTCGCGTTTTTCCAGCACTTCGGACTCGGCGTAGATCGTGTCGCCATGAAACACCGGCGCCGGCATGCGGATGTCCGTCCAGCCCAGGTTTGCGATGGCCTTCTGGCTGACGTCCGAGACGCTCATTCCGGCGACGATCGAAAGCGTCAGGGCGCTGTTCACCAGCGGCCGGCCGAACTCGGTGTGACGGCAATATTCATGATCGAAGTGCAGGGGGTGCTGGTTCATGGTGAGCAACGTGAACCAGGTATTGTCCGCCTCCGAGATCGTGCGGCCGGGGCGGTGTTCGTAAACGTCGCCGACGCCGAATTCCTCGAAATATCGGCCAAACGACTCGCGATAGCGATTGCCGTTGGTTTGAATTGAATCTCGGCTCATCACGGTCAGGCCTCCCAACCCCACTTTCGACGGTGCGTATCCCAGGAGCGACGCACGGAACCACTGACGCTCTCCTCGCACTTTCCTGTCAAGTGAACGCAATCCGGGCGAATTTTGCGAGTCCTTTCGGCGTTCCGGAAAGCCTGAAATCCCCAATACGCAGCGGGCAGGAATCGTTCAGCGAGATCCGACAAATCGTGCGACGTTTTGTCACTCGACGGCGGGGGGAACATTTTTCTACCCTTCGTGCCTTGTGTAGCCGGCCGATATAGGTTGTTGGGGTGGTTGGAAGCGATAACGTAATAGCCGTTGAATTCAGAGCCCTTGATGGAAGATCCGAACGGTCCGGCGACCCACATGCCAGATTAAGGCGGGCCGTTTCGAAGTTGGAAGCCGGATTGGAAATCCAGCGCCGCGGTGTTGAGGATTTTCGCCACAATATCCTCAAACTGCGCCATGAACTCGGCGAAACGAGGAGTGCTTTCGTCCGCTTCCACAGTACCCTCGGGAGGACCAATATCGCCTCTGTCAGGCGGCGTTCGCAGAGGCTGATGCGGATCGCCGACGATTGGCTGACCAAAGTCTGATCGGTGGGCCTGAGCGAAGATTCCCGAATCCGAACGACCGGCGCCGGGACCACCGAAATTGGTGGGCCCGGCGCCGCTGCGTCAGGGGGTGAAGGACTTCGGCTTTACGTCCGTCGAGATTAAGCCCTGAACAGGGCCAGAATACTCTGCGGTCCGGCGTTTGCGATGGACAGCGCCTGCACGCCGAGCTGCTGCTTGATCTGCAGAGACTGCAGTTTGGCGCTTTCCTCGGCCAGATCGGCATCCACCAGGTTACCGACGCCTTCCTTCAGGATGTCGACGAGCTGGGTGGTGAACTCGGTCTGGACTTCGATCCGTTTGGAAGACGAACCGAGAGCCGCAAGAGCGGTCGTGACCGTGTTGATCGCCGTATCGATTTGGTTCAACGCGGTGGCCGCGTTGGCCGAGCTGGACAAATCCGATGTTTGAATGGTCAAGGTTGTGGCATCGAGCACTTGTTTGGTCACGGTGATCGTGCTGCCGTCCACGGTGCTCAGCACCGTAAGATTGGTCGCGGTCGAGGTGAGCAGGTTCTTGCCGTTGAACTCGGCGGTCTTGACGATGGTTTCAAGCTGGTCCCGCAACGCCGTAAAGTCGTTGTGCAGTGCGGATTTGGAATCCGTGTCGAGACCGGCCTGGTTGGCCTGCACAACCTTGGCCTTCATCTCCGTGAGGAGATCGGCCGCGGCCTTACCAGCGGTAATCGCCACGTTAACCGTGGATTCACCGGCTGCCAGCGCCGTTTTTACGGCCTGCATGCCGGATATGTCGCCCCGCATGCGTTGGGCGATCGCATAGGTTGACGCGTCGTCCTTCGGCCCATTGACTTTGAGACCGGTTGTTACGTGAAGTTGTGTCTTTTCCAGACCCTTGTTGGTTACGCTCAGATTTCTGAGTGCAGCCATCGCACCAACATTGGTGTTAATCGACATAGGCATGGCATCGCCCCATTTCCGCGCAAATCGATTTCATTGACAGTTCCGGTGAACGGTCTTCGCAGATAGTCCAGCAACACCCGTGCCAAAGCTGATCATTTCGGGAAAGGAACGATCAAGCGATTGATTTTTAGGAATTATTTCCGGGGTTGGAATCGAGAAGCGGATCGGGTTTTTGGATCACACGTACCCTTAGCGAGGCAATTATTGCCGGAAATGGGGCCGAATTGTTCCATCTCTCCCGCTGTTCCGTGAAAGACTGAGCCGGCTGAAAGTCCCGTTGCTAGTCGAACAATGCGTCGATATCGGCCTGGCTGGATTCGCCCCCGTTGTCGTCCGCCGCCGGAGCCGGATCCGGGTCGGTTGCGGGCGTGGAAGGTGCGGCATCCGGGGTTGGTTCCGGCGCGGGATCAGCAGCAGGTTCCGGTGCGGCGGCCGCTTCCGGGGCCGGGTCCGCGGCAGGGGCCGGTTCGGCTGCGGGCTCCGCCGCCGCCGGTGCTTCGTCAAACAGCGCGTCGATATCGCCCTGACTTTGTTCTTCTCCGGCCGCTGCCGCCGGTTCGGGCGCCGGTTCGGGCGCGGGCTCAGGAGCCGGAGCGGGTTCGGGAGCCGCTTCCGCCTCAGGGGCAGGTTCGGGAGCCGCCTCTGCGGCTGGGGCAGGTTCAGGTGTCGCCTCCGCCTCTGGGGTCGGTTCGGGCGCCTCCTCCGCGGCCGCGGCAGGTTCGGGTGCTGCCTCCGTAGCCGGGGCAGGCTCGGGTGCTGCCTCGGCAACCGGCGCGGCCTCCGACACCGGCGCTTCATCGCCGCCCATCATGGCGTCGACGGTATCCTGACTGATGCCTTCACCGTCCAGTTGCGGGCCATGCAACAAAGCGGCATCTCCGGTCGGCGCGACCTCGTCGTCCTCGGCCGTAACGTCACCGGCGATGGTGACGAACTGGCTGATGCGTTCCTCGATGTAGGTCAGCGTACCGATAACCTTGGTAATGCGCTGGCCGGTGATATCCTGAAAGGAACAGGCTTCGAACATGCGCATGCAGGCGTCGTCGGCCATGGCCTTGAAAGCCGCCGGATCACTGATGTCGCCGCCCATGATTTCTTCGGCGGCTTCCATGATCGTATTGGTCGCTTCCTCCGTCGATTGTACGATCGCGTTGAGTTCCTCGCCCGCACTCGGCAATTTCTCGCCCTTGATCTTGCTGGCCTGCACCTTGGCGATTTCCTGATGCATGTCCGCCAGGTGCTCGGATAGGTTCTTGAATTCCTTGTATAGCGCCGTGTCGAGCGACGAGAAATAACGGTGGCTCGTCGCGATCAGCACTTCGGTGACGGCGGCCACCTCGGTAATTCCCAACCGGCTGTGGCGGTCGGTGCGCAGCATATCGACCAGATCCTGGATCTTGGTGGACAGCGATTCGATGTCTTTAATGGAACTGGGTGTGTATGACATTTGGTTCGAAAATACCTCTAGTCCGCCATTCGCCGGTGAGGGGCTTTCATCGACGTGCGGGCGGCACATGATACCGGTGCCCTCTCAGGGCCGTCAATGTCGCCTGATCCCCCTAGGTTGCCGGGCTTGGGGGGTTCTACTATATTGCGCCGCACAATTCCCCAGCAATCGCTCCTCTTCCCCCGCATAGGAACACCTGATGACGCAAATCCACGGCTACTTTTTTGAGGATCTGTCGGTCGGCATGGCCGAAACCTTCACGAAAACGGTGACGGAGGACGATATCGCCAAGTTCGCCGACGTTTCGGGCGACAACAATCCCCTGCATCTCGATCCCGCGTTTGCCGCCGGAACGCCGTTCAAAGGCTGTATCGCCCACGGCATCCTCAGTGTCGGCTTCATCTCGGCGATCATCGGCACCAAAATGCCCGGTCCCGGCTGCGTCTACATGTCGCAAAACACCCGTTTTCTGGCACCGGTAAGGCCCGGCGATACCGTGGAGACGCGGGTCAGCGTGACGGAACTGGTACCCGAGAAAAAGCGGGCCAAGCTCAAGACCGAATGCTACGTCGGTGATACCATGGTGATCGGCGGCGACGCCTTGGTCATGGTGCCGAGCAAGGACTAAGCCGCGACCCCGGCAAAATTCAATTTGCGAGTCCGGACGATATGACTATGCGGGTGTTGCGTCACTACGAGGATGTCCCGGCGGACCTTCAAGGGGCCGTGGTCGCGGTCGGCAATTTCGACGGCGTCCACTTGGGTCATCGGGCGGTTATCGGCGAGGCGGCAATGCTGGCCAAGGCCCTCGGCGCGCCATTGGCGGTGCTGACGTTTGAGCCCCACCCCCGTGTCCTGTTTCGCCCCGACCAGCCGCCGTTCCGCCTGACTCCGTTCCGCGCCAAAGCCATACAGCTCACGACGCTGGGCGTGGATTTGATGGTGGCCGTGCATTTCGACCGCGCCTTCGCCGATAAGTCGGGCGAGGAGTTCATTGACGAGGTGCTGGTGAGGGGGCTGGCCGCGCGCCATGTCGTCACCGGCTATGATTTCGTCTTCGGCAAAGACCGGGGCGGCGATGCCGGTCTGCTGCGCCGTACCGCCGCCGAGGCGGGATTTGGCTTTACCCAGGTGCCGGCGATGCGCCACAAGACGGATGACGGCGGCGCCGGAGAGATCTATGCCTCCAGCGCCATTCGCGAGCACTTGCAGCAGGGCCGTCCCAAGGAGGCGGCACAGCATCTCGGCCACTGGTGGGAAATCGACGGCCGGGTGATCCATGGCGACAAACGGGGGCGCCAGCTCGGCTTTCCCACCGCAAACGTGGCGTTGGAGGAATATTTGCGCCCGGCCTTCGGCGTCTATGCGGTGCGGGTTGCCGTGTTGGGTGACGAACAGGCCGACGCCGGGGCGGGCGATGCAGCGCTCGACTGGCGTGAGGGCGTCGCCAACCTGGGCCGCCGGCCGACGATCCGGGACGGCGAACAGGAACTCCTGGAGGTGCATTTTCTTGACTTCGACGGTGATATTTACGGCCGTCAACTCAGGGTGGCGCTGGTCGAACACATCCGGCCGGAGCGGAAATTCAACGGCCTTGAGGAGCTGACAGCGCAAATCGCCGCCGACACCAAGGCCGCCCGCGCGGCGCTTGCGGCGGCGGCCCGGCCCAAAGGCGTGCTGTCGGCGCCCGAGGATGCCTCGCGTTGAAGCGTCTCGACAGCCAGAGCCCAACTTGTTACAACCCCGCGATGGATATGCAAAAGGCGCCCCAGAACCCGGCCCGGACGATACGAATTACGGGCCCGGCCTTGCCCTAAAGGCCGGGAACGATACGCGTTTGCGCCCCGCCGACGGCGGCGGCCTTTCTTCAAAGATCAGTTAAAGCGCCTGGCCACAATCCGTGCGACACGGGCGATACCATCGAATAGGCTCTATCCATTATGTCTGCGCCCACCGACGAAAACAGCAAACCGGACTACAAATCGACGGTCTTCCTGCCCCGTACCGACTTTCCCATGAAGGCGGGATTGCCCAAGAAGGAACCCGATATCCTGGCCCACTGGGAGGAGATCGATCTTTACGCCCGCCAGCGCGAGGATTCCAAGGGCCGCGAGAAGTTCATCCTGCATGACGGCCCGCCCTACGCCAACGGCCATCTGCATATGGGCCATGCGTTGAACAAGATCCTGAAGGACGTGATCAACCGCTCCCAGCAGATGATGGGGCGCGACGCCAATTATGTGCCGGGCTGGGATTGCCACGGCCTGCCCATCGAGTGGCAGATCGAAAAGAAGTACCGTGACGCCGGGAAGAACAAGGACGAGGTGCCGATCGACGAATTCCGCAAGGAATGCCGTGAGTTCGCTGATCACTGGATCGACGTCCAGCGCACGGAATTCAAGCGCCTCGGCGTGATCGGGGATTGGGACAATCCCTACACCACCATGTCCTTTGCCGCCGAAGCGCAGATCGTCCGTGAACTACAGAAGTTCCTGATGGACGGCAGTCTCTACAAGGGCGCTAAGGCGGTGATGTGGTCGGTGGTCGAGAAAACCTCGCTGGCCGAAGCGGAAATCGAATACCACGACCATACCTCGCACACCATCTGGGTGCGATTTCCGGTCGTCAAGCCGGGCGCGCCCGAGCTTGAGGGTGCCAGCGTCGTGATCTGGACGACGACGCCCTGGACCATGCCCGGCAACCGGGCCTGCGGCTATGGCGCCGACATCGAGTACAAGGTCTATCGCGTCGATGACGTGGCCGAGGAAAGCCTGGCCAAGCCGGGCGAAACGCTTGTGCTGGCGGCGGAGCTGGCGGATCAGGTGGCCGAGGACGCCGGCATTGAAAAGCTGACGCCCGTCGCCGACGTTGATGCATCGGCGTTCGACGATACCTTGCTGGCCCATCCCTGGCGCGGCGAGGGCTATGATTTCGATGTGCGCATGTTGCCCGGCGACTTCGTCACCACCGAACAGGGAACGGGTGTTGTCCACATCGCCCCGGGCCACGGCGCCGACGATTTCGAGCTCGGCACGGCCCACGGCGTTGAAGTGCCGCAAACGGTGGGAGAGGACGGCACCTACTACGACCACGTGCCGAAATTCGCCGGCGTTCACGTCTACAAGGCCCATGATCCGGTGTGCGAGGCGCTGGCCGAGGCCGGTGCGCTGCTGGCGCGCGGCACGTTGGTTCACTCCTATCCGCATTCCTGGCGCTCCAAGGCACCATTGATCTTCCGCAATGCGCCGCAGTGGTTCATCTCGATGACCGAAGCGGGCCTGCGGGATACAGCCGTCGCCGCCATCGAAGCGACACGCTTCGTGCCGCACTCGGGCCAGGCGCGGCTGCACGGCATGATCGCCAACCGGCCGGACTGGCTGGTTTCACGCCAGCGGGCCTGGGGCGTGCCGATCACTGTGTACGTGTCCAAGGAAACCGGCGAACCCCTGCGCGATGCGACCGTCAACGAACGCATCGCCAATGCCATCGAGGCCGAGGGGGCGGACGCCTGGTTCTCGTCCGCCGACGATCGCTTCCTCGGCAACGACTACAATTCGGACGATTTCGAAAAGGTCGAGGACATCCTCGACGTCTGGTTCGATTCAGGCTCGACCCACACCTACGTGTTGGAATCCCGGGACGATCTGCAGTGGCCGGCTTCGCTCTATCTCGAGGGTTCCGACCAACACCGCGGCTGGTTCCACTCCTCGCTGCTGGAAAGTTGCGGTACCCGCGGCCGGGCGCCATACGATGCGGTCCTGACGCACGGCTTCCTCCTGGACGGCAACGGCCACAAGATGTCGAAGTCGCTGGGCAACACGGTGGAACCGCAGGAAGTTATCGACCAGTACGGCGCCGACATCCTGAGGCTTTGGGTCGTCGCTTCGGATTATTCGGAAGATCTCAGGATCGGCCCGGAAATCATCAAGGGCCAGGTCGACGGCTACCGGCGGCTGCGCAACACCTTCCGCTTCATGCTCGGCAACCTGCAGGGATTCGACCCGGCCGAAAAGCTCGACTTCTCGGAAATGCCGGAACTGGAGCGGTGGGTATTGCATCGCCTGGCCGAATTGGACGGCGTCGTTCGCAAGGGCTGCGACGATTTCGATTTCCACGGACTGTTCGTGGCGCTTTACAATTTCTGCACTGTTGAACTTTCGGCCTTCTACTTCGATATCCGCAAGGACGTGCTCTATTGCGATGGTGCGGACAGCCTGCGGCGTCGCGCCGCCCGAACGGTTGTCAATGAGGTCTTCTCCTGCCTCACGGCCTGGTTCGCCCCCATCCTGGCCTTCTCCATGGAAGAGGTCTGGCGCAGCCGTTATCCGGATGAGACCGGCAGTGTCCACCTGCGTCTTTTCCCGGACGTACCGGCCGCCTGGCGTGACGATGAACTGGCAGCCAAATGGGCCCGCATCCGCGATATCCGGCGCGTCGTGACCGGGGCGCTCGAAATCGAACGCCGGGAAAAGCGGATCGGCTCCAGCCTCCAGGCATGGCCGGAAGTCTACCTTTCGGACGAAAACGCCGGCGCCTTGGACGGCGTCGATCTGGCGGAGATCGCCATCACCTCGGGCGTTGAATTGGTGGCGGGCGCGGCGCCGGACGATGCGTTCACCCTTGAAGACGTCGCCGGGGTCGCGGTCAAGCCGGTCAATGCCGAAGGTGAGAAATGCCAGCGTTGCTGGATGGTCCTGCCGGAGGTCGGCAAAGACCATGACGACCTCTGCCATCGCTGTGCAGACGTGATCGAACGTTCGGCGGGCGCCAACGCCGCCGCGGCAAAAGCCTAATGCTGCGCCAGGGTCTGGTTGTGGCCGTCGCTGTCTGCGGCCTCGACCGGGTGTCAAAATGGTGGCTCATGGATCTCATGGCGGAGGCAGGCGGGCGCCTGGAACTCCTGCCGTTCTTCAATCTGGTCATGGTCTGGAATCCGGGCGTAAGCTTCGGCATGTTCCAAAGCGGCAGCGCTTGGGCACCCTGGCTGTTGTCGGGATTGGCGCTGGTCATTATCGGCGTTTTGGTGCGTTGGCTGGTAAAGGCCGAAAACAAATGGGTGGCCGGCGCCTTGGGTCTGGTAATCGGCGGCGCTTTCGGCAACGTCATCGACCGCGTCATGTGGGGCCGGGTCGCCGATTTCTTTGACGCCCACGTGGCCGGCTGGCACTGGCCGGCGTTCAACGTCGCCGACGCCGCAATTGTCGTCGGCGCCGCCATTTTGGTCTTCGACGGCTTGTTCGCCGGGCGCGGACGCGATACAAAATAGCCTATGAGAAATGCACCCTCGTCCCGGCGGTTTGCGCCATCAGTATTTGCCTTCGGCATTGCGGCAGTGCTGGTCTTGGGCGGTTGCGCCAACGTCAAGGAAACGCTCGGCCTGAACAAGAAAGCGCCGGACGAATTCTCCGTCGTCACCAAGGCGCCACTGATCATCCCGCCCAATTACAACTTGCGGCCGCCGCAACCGGGGGCGCCCCGTCCCGCCGGACTGAGTCCGGGCAAGGAAGCCCGTTCCGCGGTCTTCGGCACGAAGAAGAAACAGACCGGTCAACCGGGTTCCGCCTCAAGCCGGGCGCAAGCGGCGTTGGCGGATGCGTCGCGGTCCAATTCGCCAAAAAGCGCCGGTGAAGTCGCCATGCTCAGCCACGCGGGCGCCGATCCGTCGCAGTCCGACATCAGGCGCATCATTCGCCAAGAGACCACGGCGGTCAGCGAGAAGGGCGAAACCTTCGCCGATAAGCTCATGTTCTGGCGCACCAATCCCGATCTGGACGGCACGACCATCAATGCCGGCAAGGAAGCGGAGCGTCTGAAGAAAATTGCTGCCGAAGGCAAGCCCGCGAGCGACGCGCAGGTTCCCGTCATTCGCCGCAAGAAACAGACCCTCCTAGAAGGACTATTCTAACGCTCGGATCTTACGCCGCCGTACACTGTGCAGCCGGCTTCCACTCACGTTAGATTGAAGGCAATTCGCTTGCGCCCCATTGCCGAGGAGCCATATTTTTGCCATTTCCCGCCGCCATAAAGGCGGCTGAAACCATCATTGGCGGAGAAGATCGTGAAATACCTTCATCTGTTTTGGACGCGACGGACGGCGAGGGCTGCCATCTTGTTGGCTGTGCTGGCGTTTGGGGCACTGCCCGCGAAAGCGGGGCTCTTCAATCCCAATCTGTTCACCCTCGACAACGGCATGCAGGTCGTGGTGATCGAGGATCACCGGGCGCCGGTCGTAACCCAGATGGTGTGGTACAAGGTCGGCGCGGCGGATGAACCGGTTGGCAAATCGGGGATCGCGCATCTCCTGGAACATCTGATGTTCAAGGGCACGAAGATGGCGCCAGGAAAGGTGTTTTCGCAGACCGTCGCGGCAAACGGCGGACGGGAAAACGCCTTCACCTCGCATGATTTCACCGGCTACTTTCAAACGCTGGCGGCCGACCGCTTGGAGGCCGTGATGCGGCTCGAAGCGGATCGCATGACCAATCTCACGCTGTCCGAGGAAGACGTCGCCACCGAGCGCGAAGTGGTCTTGGAGGAGCGGCGTTCGCGGACGGAGAACGAGCCCTCGGCATTGTTGTCCGAGCATGTTGCGGCCGCCCAGTTCCTGGCCCTGCCCTACCGCATTCCGGTCATCGGCTGGGCCCACGAAATTAACCAGCTCAACCGCGCCGACGCCTTGGAATTCTACCGCCGTTACTATGCCCCCGATAACGCTATCCTGATCGTGGCGGGCGATGTCCGAACGGCAGATGTGCGGGAGTTGGCTGAAAAATACTACGGCGTCATTCCGGCTTCCGGGAAGGCGACGCGCAACCGTCCGACCGAGCCGCCACAAATCGCCGCGCGTCGGGTCGAATTGCGTGACGACCGTGTGCGCCAACCGGCCTGGCGCCGCATCTACACGGCGCCCAGTGTGATGTCGGGGGAAACCAAGCATTCACTGCCGCTTGATCTGCTGGCGAATATTCTCGGCGGAGGCACGACAAGCCGGCTCTATCAGGATCTCGTGGTCGAACAGAAAATTGCCGCCTCTGCGGGCGCCTGGTACGCCGGTGATTCCGTTGATCTCGCCCGTTTCGGGTTGTACGCCCAACCCCGTCCGGGCGGCGACCTGCCGACGCTCGAAGCCGCCGTCAACGCCACCATCGCAAAATTACTGGCGGGAGGCGTAACGGAAGAAGAAATGATCCGGGCCAAGGCGGGCATGACCGCCGCCGCCATCTACGCCCGGGACAGCGTCACGCGAACCGCGCGCATCTTCGGCCGGGCGTTGGTCATCGGACTCTCGGCCGAAGACGTCGAGAACTGGCCGCAACGCGTTGAAGCCGTCACAGCGGAGCAGGTTCTGGCCGCCGCCAAGCACGTCCTCGATATGCGAAGATCGGTGACAGGGTTGCTGCTGCCGGGCAAGGAGGGATAGACGATGAGTAGGTCCATCGGCAAAGCCCTCAAGTTCTGTACCTTCGTTTCCGCCGTTTGGTTCGGCCTGGCGTTCGGATTTACGCCGGCCGCTGCCACGGAAATTGACCGGATTACCACGCCTGCGGGATTCGAGACCTGGTTCGTTCGCGAGGAAACCATCCCGATCATTACGGTCACGTTGTCTTTCGACGGCGGTTCTGCGCTCGATCCGGCGGGGCTTGAGGGGCTCGCCAACCTGGTGTCGGGAACGCTGGACGAGGGTGCCGGCAACCTGCCTTCTCTGGCTTACCAGAAGCGCCTCGAAGACCTGGCGATCTCCATTTCTTTCAACGCCTACAAGGACCGCTTTCGCGTCCGTCTTCGTACCCTCACCAAGAACCGCGATGAGGCGTTCAGGCTGCTCGGCCTGGTGCTGCAGCAGCCGCGTTTCGACGAAAAGGCGGTCGAACGCGTGCGCACCCAGATTTTGACCAACATCGAAAATGAACTGGAAGACGCCAATTCGATTGCCGCCAAGGCCTGGTTCAGGAAGATCTACCCGAACCATGTCTACGGCCGGCCCTCCAACGGGACGAAGGAGAGCGTTGCCGCCATCACGCCCGACGATCTGCGGGGATTCGTTAAGCGGCGCTTCGCCCGCGATAACATTCTTATCGGCGCGGTGGGAAACATTGACGGAAAGGAACTTTCCCGGCTGCTCGATGTCGCATTGGCCGGACTTCCCGCGACGTCCCAACCCGTGGATATTTCCGAAATCATGCCGGTTACCGAAGGCTCGCTTACCGTCATCAGAAGACCCAATCCGCAAAGCGTCGTGATTTTCGGCATGCCCGGCATCAAGCGGGACGATCCGGATTACTATGCGGCCTACGTCATGAACTACGTCCTGGGCGGCGGCGGATTTACCTCCCGGCTTTATCAGGAGGTAAGGGAGAAGCGCGGGCTGGCCTATTCGGTATACAGCTACCTCTATCCCTATGAATACTCCGCCATCTACCTTGGCGGCGTCGCCACTGCCAACGCCCGCGTTGCTGAATCGCTGGACCTGGTCAAGGCCGAGATCAAGCGGCTGGCCGAGGAAGGCATTAGCGAAGACGAACTCCAGAGGGCCAAGACGTTCCTCAACGGTTCCTTCCCGTTGCGCCTCGACAGCAACGCCAAGATCGCCAACATGCTGGTCGGCATTCAGGTGAGCAGGCTCGGGGCTGATTACATCGAGAAGAGGCCGGGTTATATTGATGCCGTGACGATTGAGGACATCAAGCGGGTGGCGGAGCGACTTCTGCGGCCCGAAGCGATGACGTTCGTGATCGTGGGGGACCCGGCCGGAATTGACGGCTGATCTCGAGGCATGGGGGTAGGCACGAAGATGGAGTGGTCGGCATGACGTACCGCCAGGCGACGGACGGCTGTTTTATTGAAGCTGTCGGAGACGCGGGGCTGGCTACCGCCGAATTCGAACCCCTCGCCGCCGAAGCGCAAAACGCCATGGCGGCAATCGCCGGGGAATTGTCGGAAGGCGGCCACGAACCTCTCGCCCTGGCGCGGGAAACAGCGGATTTGGCGGAACTCGAAGTTCTGGCCCGCGGCTGGCGCGAGCGCTTCGCCGATCTCGTCGTTCTGGGCACCGGCGGATCAAGCTTGGGTGCACAGGCCGTGACCGCGCTGGCGGGACAGGGCGGCGGCGGTGGGTTGACCCTCCATTTTCCCGACAATCTCGATCCGCATTCATTGGAGGATTTGTTCGGCCAGTTGGATTTGGCCGATACCGTCTTTCTCGCGGTTTCGAAATCGGGGGGAACGGCCGAAACATTAAGCCAGCTCCTGATTGTCATCGACCGGTTGCGCCGGGCGTTCGACGAGGAGGCGGTCAAACGACACCTCGTACTGGTGGCCGAGCCGGGTGAAAATCCGTTGCGCAAACTCGCCGCCCGATTCGATCTGCCGACGCTCGATCATTCGCCCCATGTGGGCGGGCGGTTTTCCGTGCTTTCGCTGGTCGGTATGCTTCCGGCCCTGGCCGCCGGCCTCGACGCCGCGGCCGTGCGGCGTGGTGCTGCGGAGGTGCTGGCCGGCACCGTCCGTGACGCCGAACCCTCTCCGCCGGCAGTAGGTGCGGCCATCGCAATCGGGCTGCTGCGTGAGCGCGGTATCGCGACCACCGTGATGATGCCCTATGCCAATCGCTTGGCGCCGTTTGCCGCTTGGTACGGCCAGCTTTGGGCCGAAAGCCTCGGCAAGGACGGCCAGGGCACGACGCCGGTTTCGGCCCTGGGCCCGGTGGATCAACACAGCCAATTGCAGCTCTACCTTGACGGTCCGGCCGACAAAATGTTCACGCTGATCGATCTTGAGCGCGGGGAAAGCGGCCGCATCGACCCGGATCTGGCGAAATCGGCGGGGGCCGATTATCTGGCGGGGCACAGCATCGGCGATGTCGTTTCCGCCTTGTTTAAGGGAACGGCAACCTCTTTGGTGCATAATAATAGGCCGACGCGGATTTTTAAGTTGCCGCGCCTGGATGAAGCCGCCCTAGGCGGCCTGTTCATGCATTTCATGCTTGAGACGCTCATCGCCGCAAGGCTGTTGGGTGTCGACGCCGTCGTTCAGCCCGCCGTGGAGGAAGGCAAATCCCTGGCGCGGGCGGCACTGGCGGCGGACAATCCGTTGGAGGACGTACCGACTTGACCATTCGTCGCCTGCCGGAAGGACTGGTAAACCGCATTGCCGCCGGTGAAGTGGTGGAACGTCCTGCCTCGGCGGTCAAGGAACTGGTCGAAAACGCCATCGACGCCGAGGCGAAGAACATCGACGTCACCATCGTCGAAGGCGGCCGCCAGCTCATCTCCGTGCAGGATGACGGAATCGGCATGTCCGCGGACGAGCTGCGCGTCGCCGTGGAGCGCCACGCCACCTCAAAACTGCCCAACGACGATCTGGTCAATATCGCGACTTTGGGTTTCCGCGGCGAAGCCCTGCCGTCCATCGGCTCCGTGAGCCGCATGTCGATCACCAGCCGCCCCATGGAGGGCGAGGAAGCCTGGGTAATCGACGTCAACGGCGGCAAGATCGAACAGTCCCGTCCGGCGGCGTTGACCTTCGGCACGCGCATCGAAGTCCGGGATCTTTTCTTTGCCACGCCCGCCCGGCTCAAATTCCTCAAGACCGACCGTACCGAGCAGGCCCACGCCGTCGACACCATCAAGCGCCTGGCCATGGTGCATCCGGAGATCTCGTTTTCCCTCTCTGACGGCGAGCGCGAGGTGTTGCGCTACCACGCCACCCAGGGCGATCTGTTCGAGGCCCGCTTGGCGCGCCTGTCGCAGGTCATGGCAAAGGATTTCGCCGAAAACGCCGTCGCCCTGGATGCGGAACGGGAGGATGCCAAGCTGACCGGCTATGTCGGCCTGCCCACCTTCAACCGCGGCAACTCCATGATGCAGTTCATGTTCGTCAACGGCCGTCCGGTGCGCGATCGACTGATGTTGGGGGCGGTGCGCGGCGGCTATCAGGATCTGCTGGCCCGCGACCGTCACCCGCTCGTGGCCCTGTTTTTGGAAATCGAACCCGCCGCCGTCGACGTCAACGTCCACCCCGCCAAGGCCGAGGTGCGCTTCCGCGATTCCGGCATGGTGCGCGGCTTGATCGTCTCCGGCATCAAGCATGCGCTGGCCGGGGCCGGGCATCGTGCCTCACCGACCATCGGGGCGGGGACGCTTGGCGCGGCGCGCAAGGAAGGAGCCAACCCGACCTTGTTCGGCGCCCGCGGCCGGCACTACAGCGGGCATGCGACATCGGCCCAGGGCGAACTGGCCGACAGCGCCTATCTCGCCCAGGCGCCCTTGGATGCCGACAGCTACAACCGTCACGCCGTTGACGCGCTTGATGAGCCGACCGGCCAGGCGGAAACCCTTAACGATCCGGCGGTCGCCGAAGCCCTGCAGAAACATCCGCTTGGGGCTGCGCGCGGCCAGGTCCACGCGACCTACATCGTCTCCCAATCCGCCGACGGCATCGTCATCATCGACCAGCACGCGGCCCACGAGCGCGTCGTCTACGAGCGCATGAAGGACGCGCTCCTCAGCGAGGGCGTCGCCGCCCAGGGTCTGTTGCTGCCGGAGGTCGTTGAATTGGCCGAAGACGAGGCGGAACTGCTGGTGTCGCGGGCGGCGGAACTCGGCAAATTGGGCCTCACCCTGGAGGCCTTCGGTCCCGGCGCCGTGGTGGTGCGCGAAACGCCTGTGCTATTGGGCGAAACCGACGTGCAGGCCCTGATCAGAGACCTCGCAGACGACCTCAAGGACCTGGATCAGGCCGCCGTTCTCGAGGACCAATTGGCCGAGGTTTGCTCGACCATGGCTTGCCACGGCAGTGTCCGCGCCGGCCGCCGACTGGCGGTTGCCGAAATGAACGCGCTGTTGCGCCGCATGGAGGTCACGCCCAATTCCGGCCAATGCAACCACGGCCGCCCGACCTATATCGAACTCAAGCTGAGCGATATCGAAAAGCTCTTCGGCCGGCGCTGAGGGCAAAAAGCCCTTTCAGCGTCATTCCCGCGCAGGCGGGAATCCATTCCGTTGCCCAGCGTCCTCGAACCCCGTTTGACAAATCAGCCACTCAGGACTGGACTCCCGCTTCCGCGGGAGTGACGGACTAACCGGAACTAATTTGCCGCCAAAATCATGTCCGCCGCCTTCTCGCCGATCATGATGGTGGGGGCGTTGGTGTTTCCGGAAACCACCGACGGCATGACGGAGGCGTCGGCGACACGCAGGCCGTCCAAGCCCCGTACTTTCAATCCTGGGTCCACCACCGCCTTGTCATCGGTGCCCATCTTGCAGGTACCGACGGGGTGGTAGATGGTGTCGGCCCGGTTGCGGATTTCCTCGGCGATTTGTTCGTCCGTCTCCAGATCTTTGGCGTAGTAAGGCCAGGCGTTGTAGCGGTCGAAGGCGGGGGCCGTGAGAATACCGCGGGTGATCTTGAAGGCTATGATGAGCAACTCGAGATCGGCGTCATCGCTGAGGAAAGCGGGATCGATCAACGGATCGGCCGCTGGATCGGAGCTCGCCAACGTCAGTTGGCCCCGGCCTTTGGGACGCAGCACGCAGGTATGGCAACAGAGGCCGTGGCTGAGACGAATTTTGCGAGCGTGGTCGTCCAGCAGGCCCGGAACAAGATGCAGTTGAATATCTGGCCGGTCGAGCTCGGGCGAGCTTTTGATGAACGCGCCTCCCTCCCCATAAATCGTGGTCATCATGCCCGTACGCCTGGTGGTCCATTCGACCAATCCCTTGGTGATCGCCCAAATGCCGCTGGGTGAGGGACCGAAGGATTCCGTGTTCCTGGTGGCGAATAGGTAAGGGTAATCCAGGTGATCGTGCAGGTTTTTGCCGACACCGGGGAGGTCGTGCTTGACCTCAATTCCGAGCGGCAAAAGCTCAGCGCCGGGGCCGATGCCCGACAGCAGTAGCAGTTGCGGCGAGGCAAAGGCGCCGCCGCTGAGGATCACTTCGGCAGCGGCCCTCGCTTCGTGATCGCTGCCACCTTTCCGATAGGCCACGCCGACCGCCCGCTTCCCCTCCATCAGGATACGCGTGGCTGCCGCACCGGTGATGACGGTGAGGTTATCGCGGTTCAGCACCGGCGTCAGGAAGGCCTTGGCGGCCGAACAGCGTTCACCGTCTTTCTGCGTTACCTGATAGAGCCCGACGCCTTCCTGGACCGGCCCGTTGAAGTCGTCGTTGATGACATACTGCATCTGCTGGGCGGCCTCGAGGAAGGTGTGCGTAACCGGGTTGGGACATTGCTGCTCGGTCACGTTTAGCGGACCGCCCACGCCGTGAAGCTCGCTCTCTCCCCGTTCCTGGTGCTGCGATTTCTTGAAGTAGGGCAGTACGTCGTCCCAAGCCCAGCCCGCGCAACCCGCCGCCGCCCAGCCGTCGTAGTCTTCGCGCTGGCCGCGGATGTAGATCATGGCGTTCATGGAACTGGAACCGCCCAGCATCTTGCCTCGGGGCTGATATCCCCGCCGTCCATTGAGGCCCGGCTGCGGTACCGTCTGGTAGGCCCAATTCTTGAACTTGCGCGGCATCGTGACGACAACGCCCGCCGGCATCTGGACGACGACGCTGTTGTCGCCGCCGCCCGCCTCAAGGAGGCAAACCTTGTTCTTGGGATCGGCCGACAAGCGGTTGGCCAGGACGCAGCCGGCCGAGCCGGCGCCGACGATGACGTAATCGAACATGATCTCCCCCGAAGTTCCCTCTGGGAAATCCTACTCCGATTCGCCTCGTTTCAGGAACACAAGCTTGGCGGCGCCATAGGTTCGTTCATCGGTTATGGCGAAGCCGGCAGGCGGTTCGACGCTTTCCTTGGCGGCGGCTTCGATGACGGCGACGCACTGTGGTGACAGCCAGCGGTTCTCGGCCAAACCGGCCAACGCCGTACCGCCGAGGCCTGAGCCGTAGGGCGGGTCGAGCAGGACAAGATCGGCGGGAACCTGGCCGCCGGCGGGTGGGGGGCCGGGGTCGGCGCCGTCCCGCTGCAGCATGGAAACCGAGCCGGTCTCGCCCAATTGAAAGGCGTTCTTGCGGATCGATTTGAGGTGCGTCGGCTCCTGTTCCAGGAACGCAACGTGAGCGGCTCCCCGCGATAACGCCTCGATCCCCAGCGCGCCGGCGCCGGCGAAGACGTCCAGCACGCGCGCGCCCAGGGGCAGGGGACCACCATCGGTGCGGTAATCGCCGTGTTCGAGGATATTGAACAAGGCCTCGCGGGCCCGGTCGGAGGTGGGCCGCACCGCGCTCCCCTCCGGCACCATGAGCTTGCGGCCGCGAAACCGACCGCCGATCACGCGGAGACCCTTATGAGCGTGCTTTGCCACCACGGGGCTCCTTGGTGCGGGGCTTCTTTGCCGTGCCCGACCGACCCCGCCTCGTGACGGCTTCGCGTGATTTGCTGCGGGGTGCGCGGCCCTTGCCGGCGGGTTTGCCGCCCTCGCCGAGTTGCTCCCGGATGACCTTGCCGGGCACTTCCTTGACCTCGCGGGCCTTTAGGTTGCCCAGCTGGAATGGCCCGTAGGCCGTGCGGATCAGGCGGTTGACGTCGTAGCCCAGGTGTTTCAATGCCTTGCGCACCTCCCTGTTCTTGCCCTCCGTTAGCCCGACCGAGAGCCAGGCATTGGCGCCCTGCTGACGGTCGAGTTCCACCTTGATGGCACCGTAGCGCACGCCGTCGATGGTGAGGCCGTTTTCCAGTTTCGCGAACTCTTCCGGCCGGGGGCGGCCGTGGATGCGGACACGGTAGCGCCGGGCCCAGCCGGTGTCGGGGTGCTCCAGCTTGCGCGCCAAGTCGCCGTCGGTTGTCAGCAGCAGCAGGCCTTCGGAATTGATATCCAGCCGCCCAACCGACACCACGCGCGGCAGGGACTTGGGCAGCTTTTCGAAGACGGTGGGCCGGCCTTCGGGGTCACGATGGGTCGTTATCAGGCCTGTCGGCTTGTGGTAGAGCCAGAGCCGCGTCGGTCCTGTTTCGGCCAGCGGCTTGCCGTCGACAACGATGAGGCTTTTGGCGGTGACGTTGTGAGCCGGCGAGCTCAGCACCTCGCCGTCGACGCTGACCCGGCCCGCCTCGATCCAGCGTTCCGCCTCGCGCCGCGAACAGAGCCCGGCTGCCGCCATGCGCTTGGCGATGCGCTCGCCTTTGGCGGGGCTCTTGCTCATGGTCAGTCTTGGGCGGCGGCGATGAAGGCGCGGAACAGTTTGACGTCGCCGGGGTCGATCTCGAACTCGGGATGCCACTGGACGCCCAGGCAGAAATTGTAGGCCGGCGCTTCGATGCCTTCGATGACGCCGTCCTCGGCGCGGGCGTTGACGACCACGCCGTCCGGTTCGTCTTCGGCCGCCTGGTGATGGGCGCTGTTGACGTTCATTTCTGTGGCGCCGACGATCTCGTGTAGGAGGGTGCCTTCGGCGACCACGACCTTGTGGCCTGCCTCGTCGCGGGGGTTGGGCTGTTCATGGGCCAGCGCGTTTTCGACCGCCTCGGGAATGTGTTGGACCAGCGTACCACCCAGGGCCACGTGAAGGAGCTGTTGGCCGCCGCAAATGCCGAAGACCGGCATGTCGCGTGCCAGCGCCCCCTTTGCGATCGCCATCTCGAAGTCGGTCCGACCGGGTTTGAGGACGACGGTTTCATGACGCTCGTCGGCGCCGAACAAGCCGGGGTCGACGTCGAAGGCGCCACCCGTGACGATCAGGCCGTCGATGGCGTCGAGGTAGGATTCCACAAGTTCCGGCGCGTGCGGCAGCGCCATGGCGATGCCGCCGGCATGGGCGACGGCGCTGCAATAGTTCTGCCTCAGCGCATACCAGGGAAATTTGGAGTAAGCGGCGCCGTTTTCGCCGCCGTCCTCCGCATCCAGGGTCAGGCCGATAATGGGGCGCGTGGTCATGGGCCGGAGCATAGGCTCAAGGCGCGGCCGGGACAATGGCGTTGACGAGGCGGGCCTTGACCCCATCGCCCGTGCGCGCCACCTTGCCGGGATGGCGAAACCAAGCGGATACATGACCAACGCCCTGGCCGAGGCCGAGGCCGCCGCCGCGCGCGACGAAGTGCCGGTGGGCGCCGTGATCGTCGATCCGGCAACCGGCGAAATTCTGGCGGCGGCGGGAAACCGGACGCGCGAACAGGACGATCCGACGGCGCATGCCGAATTGCTGGCCATCCGCCAGGCTGCTGCCGCATTGGGCAGCGAACGGCTGGCGGGTTGTGACCTTTACGTCACGCTGGAGCCCTGCCCGATGTGCGCCCAGGCCATCAGCTTCGCGCGTATCCGCCGTTTGTATTTCGGCGCAGCCGACCCCAAGGGCGGCGGCGTCGAGAACGGGCCGCGCATCTTCGATGCCGCCAGTTGCCATCATGCGCCGGATGTCTACGGCGGCATCGACGAGGTCCGGTCCGCCGACCTGCTGCGTTCGTTTTTCCGGGACAGGCGGTAAATCTCGGCGTTAAAATAGTTCGGCTACGACCAAATTCCCCCACATAGGCACAGGTAGAAGTTATGGATTTCGAATATTCCGCGCGCGTGAAGGAACTGCAGGAGAAGCTCAACGCCTTCATGGACGAGCACATTTATCCCAACGAACAGACGTTCCACGAGCAGATTGATGAAGGCGATCGGTGGCAGCCCACGGCGATCGTCGAGGAACTGAAGCAGAAGGCCAAGGCGGAGGGCTTGTGGAACCTGTTCCTGCCCGAGTCCGAACGGGGGTACGGACTGACCAATCTCGAATATGCGCCGCTATGCGAAATCATGGGCCGCGTCGTCTTCGCGCCCGAGGTTTTCAACTGCTCGGCGCCCGATACCGGCAACATGGAAGTGCTGGAACGCTACGGCACCGACGAGCACAAGAAGGAATGGATGGAGCCCCTGCTGAACGGTGAAATCCGCTCCGGCTTTGCCATGACGGAGCCGCGCGTGGCTTCCTCCGACGCCACCAATATCGAAGCCCGCATCGAACGCGACGGCGACGAGTACGTCATCAATGCCCGCAAATGGTGGACTTCGGGCGCCGGCGATCCGCGCTGCAAGATCCTGATTTTCATGGGCAAGACCGACCCCACGGCGAACCGCCACCAGCAGCAATCGATGATCCTGGTGCCGATGGACACGCCCGGCGTCAAGGTCATGCGGCACCTCACCGTGTTCGGTTACGACGATGCCCCGCACGGTCACATGGAGGTCGATTTCACCGATGTCCGGGTGCCGGTATCGAATATCCTGCTGGGTGAGGGCCGCGGTTTCGAGATCGCCCAGGGCCGTCTAGGTCCGGGCCGCATCCACCACTGCATGCGTTCCATCGGCCAGGCCGAAAGGGCGCTGGAACTCGCCGTGAAGCGCGCCAAGTCGCGCGTCGCCTTCGGCAGCCCGATCGCCGATCTCGGTATGACCCGCAAGGCCATCGCCGATTCGCGCATGGAGATCGAACAGGCGCGCCTGCTGACGCTGAAGGCCGCCTACATGATGGACACCGTCGGCAACAAGGCGGCACGCCAGGAGATCGCCATGATCAAGGTGGTCGGACCCAACATGGCCTGCCGAGTCATCGACCGCGCCATCCAGATCCACGGTGCCGGCGGCGTGAGCTCCGATTTCCACCTGGCCGCGGCCTACGCCGGCCAGCGGACCTTGCGCCTGGCGGACGGGCCGGACGAGGTCCACACCGACCAGATCGCCCGCCTGGAAGCGCGGAAGTACAATTGATGCAGCCCGCTTCGAGGGGACGGACGTGACCGACGGCGGCGGCTCGTCCCCCCGAAGTCCGGCTCCGGCCTCCATCGAAACGCCCTACGGCTGGGCCGTCATCACGGCCTCGGTGCTGTTGATGACGGTCGGCACGGCGGGCTTTTACGTCACCGTTGTCGGGCTCAAGATCATCGCCACGGAGTTCGACTGGCCGCGCTGGGTGCCGTCGGCGGCTTATTCGTTCGCCCTTTTAGGGACCGGCCTCGGCGGCATCTGGATGGGCAAATGGACAGACCGCATCGGCATGATGTGGCCGACGATCTTCGGCGCGCTGGCGGTCGTCGCCGGCGCCTTGCTGGCGGCCCGGGCGGGAGACCGCTGGACCTTCCTGGCGGTGCACGGAATTCTGATCGGATTTTTCGGCGGCGGGGCGATGTTTTCGCCCCTGGTCGCCAACGCGACGCGCTGGTTCGACAAACGCCGCGGCGTGGCCGTGGCGGCGGTCGTCTCCGGCCAGGGGCTGGCGGGCGCGGTTTTTGCGCCGGTATTTCGCTGGCTGATCGACACCGAAGGCTGGCGCGCGACCTTCGACGCCTATGCCCTCTTCTGTCTCGTCACGCTGATCCCCCTGGCCATCGTTCTCAGGCCGCGACCGCCCGCCGCCAACGAGCAGTCGGGCGGCGGAGGGGAATCGTCCCAGTCCGACGGGCGTGTGCTCGGGCTCAGTCCGGCCCGTGTGGCCTGGACGCTCAACTTCGCCATTATCGGCTGCTGTGTCGCCATGGCCATGCCCATGGTGCATGTTCCGGCCCACGCCAGCGATGTCGGCCACAGCGGCAAACACGCCGCTCTCATGCTGACGCTGCTGTTGGGCTGCGGGTTCCTGTCCCGTCTGGTCTGGGGTTGGGTATCCGACCGAATCGGCGGTTTGCCCACGCTGGTGACGGGATCGATCTGTCAGGCGGCTGCGCTCACCCTGTTTCTTTTTGTCGACAGTCTGGTTGGGCTCTATCTGATATCCGGGTTTTTCGGCCTGGCCTTTGCGGGCATCGTGCCGAGCTATACGGTGATCCTACGCCGCCACTTCCCGCTTGCCGAAATCGGCGGCCGGGTCGGCGTTATCTACCTCTACGGCACCATCGGAATGGCCTTGGGCGGCTGGCTCGGCGGGGCTATCTTCGACCTCGCCGGCAGCTATTTTACCGCCTTCCTCGTCGGCATCGCCTTTAACTTGCTGAATTTGGTTCTGGTCGTGCCGCTGTTCCGGCGCGAGCGGCGGCAAGCCGCCGAATTAGCCCTAGCCGCTGAGTGATTCCGTATGGCCGTCCACGGCCAGCGCCTGGCCGTTGATCTTGGCGCCGGCGTCGGCACACAGGAACAACACCATGGCGGCGATGTCATCGGCCGTGATGAAGGTGCCGAGGGAGGTGGATCGTTCGTATGATTGCCGGATGTCGGCTGGATCGACGCCGGTCTTAAGGGCTTCCGCATCAATCACCCGGTCCATACGCTCGCCCTCGACGCTGCCGGGGCAAATGGCGTTGACCCGGATGGCATCGCCGCCCAATTCCATCGCCAGGCTCTTGGTCAGGCCGATCACCGCCCACTTGGCGGCAGCGTAGGGCGCGCGGTTGGGGTATCCCATCAGGCCCGCCGTCGAGGAAAGATTGACGATGGAACCGCCGCCGGCGGCGCGCAATAGCGGCACGGCGCGGGCGCTGCAGAGGTAGGTGGCGTCCAGATTGACGGCGATGGTACGCCGCCAGTCGTCGGGGGAGATCTCCTCGATCGCGCCGGTGGGTCCGGCGATCCCGGCGCAGTTCACCAGGATATCGAGACCGCCGAGGCGCTTTTCGGCTTCGGCGAATAGCGTCGCCACCTGGGTTTCGTCGGCCACATCGGCGGCCGTGGTGGTGAGTCCGGGAAGGGCCGTGGCGGCCTCGCAGAGTGCCGCTCCGTCGATGTCGCAGGCATGCACCTTGACGCCCTCGGCCATCAGCCTTTGGCTAACGGTAAATCCGATGCCCGACGCGGCTGCCGTGACGACCGCCCGTTTACCCCCGAGATCGCCGATCATGTCGGGCCGTTAGTCGCCGGCGATGACGCGCTCGGCGTGGACCCAACCGAGTTCGCCCAGCGGCTTGGCCATCTTGCCCGTGTCGACGGCGTGCTTGCTGGCCGCCGTGCCGTCGCGCACCCGGCCCATGATGCCCTGGGCGATGGCTGCCAGGCGGAACATGTTGTAGGCCATGTAGAAGTTCCAGTTGCCGATGCTCTCGCGTCCCGTGCGCCGGCAGTAGGCGGCGACGTATTCTTCTTCCGTCGGGATGCCCATTCCGGTCAGATCGAGTCCACCTAAGCCCCGGAACAGTGTGGGATCCACGCGCCAAGGCATGACGTGGTAGGAGAAATCGCCGAGCGGATGGCCGAGCGTCGAAAGCTCCCAGTCCAGCACGGCGATGACGCGCGGTTCCGTGGGGTGGAACACCATGTTGTCGAGGCGGTAATCGCCGTGCACGATGCTGGTTTCGTCGCCCGGCGGGATGTTCCCCGGCAACCACTCGATCAGCTTGTCCATGGCCGGGATTTCTTCGGTCTCCGAGGCTTTGTACTGCTTCGACCAGCGGCCGATCTGGCGCTCGAAGTAGTTGCCCGGCTTGCCGAATTCGCCCAGGCCCACAGCGTCGTAATCGACAAGGTGCAACTTTGCAATGACGTCGTTCATGGCGTCGTAGATGGCGCCGCGCTCGCCCTTCTCCATGTCCTTCAGCGTCGGTTCCCAGAAGATGCGGCCATCCGCAAACGACATGATGTAGAAGGCGGTGCCGATGACCTCGTCGTCTTCGCACAGCGCGTAGCTCTTTGGCACCGGCACGTCAGTCTGGCCCAAGGCCGTAATGACGCGGTATTCCCGGTCGACGGCATGGGCCGAGGGCAGCAGCTTTCCCGGCGGCTTGCGCCGGAGGACATAGGACCGATCGGGCGTATCGATGCGGTAGGTTGGGTTGGACTGGCCGCCCTTGAACTGGGAAATGCTAATCGTGCCCGAGAAGCCGTCGACGTTGGCCTGCATGTATTCCTGCAGCGCGCCGGTATCGATCTGATGCGCCTTGCGCACCTCCATCGTGCCGGAAAATTTCTGCTGGCGGTCTTCGTTCATATCGGGGGGTCACCTGTTCTGCGGTCGATTCATTGGGCAGCCAAAGTTTTCCCGGAAGAACCAATTTTGTCCAGCATCTAGTCGCTTTGCGCGCGTTCCCGTGCGACGGCCCGCCAGCCGATATCGGTGCGGCAGAAGCCTTCGGGCCAATCGATGACGTCGACGGCTTCGTAGGCGCGGGACTGGGCCTCGGCAACCGTTGGTCCCAATGCCGTGACGCCGAGCACGCGGCCGCCTGTCGCCCTGGTGTCGCCGTTCACGACGGCGGTGCCGGCGTGGAAGACGGAAACGCCGGGCAGATCGCCGGCGGCATTTAGGTTCCTGATCTCGCTGCCCTTTTCGTAAGCGCCGGGATAGCCCTTCGCCGCCATCACGACCACCAGCGCCACCTCGTCGCGCCATCGGACCTCCGCCTGGTCCAGCGTCCCGTCGGCGGCGGCCGTCAGCAGGGGAAGGAAATCGCAGTCCAGGCGGGCAATCAGAGCCTGGCATTCGGGATCGCCGAAGCGCGCGTTGTACTCGATCAGTTCGGGCCCCTTCTCGGTGATCATCAGGCCGGCATATAGCACGCCGCGGTAGGGGTGACCCTCCGCCGCCATGGCTTTCACGGTGGGCTCGATGATTTCATCCATGATGCGTTGGTGCATGGCCACGTCGACGACCGGAGCCGGCGAGTAGGCCCCCATGCCGCCCGTGTTGGGTCCCGTGTCGCCGTTGCCGACCGTCTTGTGATCCTGGGCCGAGGCCAGCGGCAGGATGTTTTCGCCGTCCACCAGGGCGAAGAAGCTCGCTTCCTCACCGACCAGGCACTCCTCGATCACGACCTCCGCGCCGGCCGCGCCGAAAGCGCCGCCGAAGATTTCCTCCGTGGCGTTGAGCGCTTCCTCCACCGTGCGGGCGACAATTACGCCCTTGCCGGCGGCCAGGCCGTCAGCCTTGATGACGATGGGCGCGCCGTGCTCAAGGATATAGGCCTTGGCGGCGGCACCCTCGTCGAATCGGCCGTAGGCGGCGGTGGGGATGCCGTATTTGGCGCAGAGATCCTTGGTGAAACCCTTGGAACCCTCCAGCGCGGCGGCCGCGGCGCTGGGGCCGAAGGCCTTGATGCCGGCCGCCTCCAGATCGTCGACCAGGCCATTGACCAGGGGCGCTTCGGGGCCGACGACGACGAAGTCGATGTCTTCGGCCCGGCACAGTCCGATCAGGCCTGAGGTATCCATCACGTCGATGTCGACACAGGTCGCAACCTCGGCGATGCCGCCGTTGCCCGGCGCGCAGAAAAGCCGGTCGATCTTTGGGGAGGAGGAAAGCGCCCAGGCCAAGGCATGTTCACGGCCGCCGGAGCCGACAACGAGTACGTTCATGAGGGGACCGCCCCGGAAAAATTATTTAACGATCAAATAAGCGGCGCCGGCCATTCCGCCGTTCCGCCCGCACGGTCACTCTTGTATCATGTTCGCAGATGGTGAGGAAAGCGGACATGGCCGACCCGGCCCAGCCGACCGACGGCGTACACAATCAACCCGAATACACGGTGGCCGAACTCTCGTTCGCGCTTAAGCGCTCCATTGAGGGCACGTTCGACCGCGTCCGGGTGCGTGGCGAGATTTCAGGCTTCAAACGCGCCGCCTCCGGCCACCTCTACATGAGCCTGAAGGACGAGAACGCCGTGCTCGACGCGGTGTGTTGGCGCGGTACCGCGGGCCGTCTCGGCCTGGAGCCCGAGGACGGTCTCGAGGTCGTCGCCAGCGGCAAACTCACGACCTATCCCGCCCGCTCGCGCTATCAGCTTGTCGTCGACGCCATGGAGGTCGCCGGCGAGGGCGCGTTGCTCAAGCTGTTGGAGGAACGACGTAAAAAACTCATGGCCGAGGGTTTGTTTGCGCCCGAACGCAAGCGGGAAACACCTTATCTGCCCGAGGTTATCGGCGTGGTCACGTCGCCGACGGGCGCGGTTATCCGCGACATACTGCACCGCCTTGAGGACCGTTTTCCCAGGCGCGTTCTGGTCTGGCCCGTCCTGGTCCAGGGCGAGGGCGCTGCGGAACAGATCGCCGGAGCCATCCGCGGTTTCAACGAGCTTTCCGCCGAGGGTGCCGTGCCCCGGCCGGATCTGCTGATCGTCGCCCGCGGCGGCGGCAGTGTGGAGGATCTCTGGGCCTTCAACGAGGAGGTTGTCGTCCGCGCGGCGGCCGATAGCACGATTCCGCTGATCTCCGCCGTCGGTCACGAAACCGACACGACGCTGATCGATTTCGCTTCCGACAAGCGTGCACCCACCCCGACAGCGGCAGCCGAAATGGCGGTGCCGGTGAAGGCCGACCTCGAAGTCAGCGTGCTGGACCTGCAGCGGCGCGCACGAGCGGCGCTTGCCCGCCTGGCGCAGGAGCGCGCCACCAGGTTGGACGGGCTGGCGCGGGGCTTGCGCGATCCCCGCGAGTTGGTGCAGGCGCACCAACAGCGGCTTGATGATCTGACCGAGCGCTTGGGGCGGGCGCTTTCGGTCGGCGTCGAGCGCCGGGCGGCCAACCTCAATGTGGTGGCCGCGGGATTGCGCAAATCGGCTTTGGAAGAAAAGCTTGCACGCCTGGGCGAGCGGACAGAGCGGGCGGGCCTCGCCATGACGCGGGAAATCAGCCGCCGCCGTACCGATCTGGAGAACAGGCTGTCGGGACTTGCAAAATTGCTGCAAAGTTATAGCTATCAAAGCGTACTGGCGCGCGGCTTTGCCGTAGTGCGCAGCGATGGCGGCCTGGTGCCGGCCGCCGCCGCCGTGACGCCCGGAGCGGATCTCGATATCGAGTTCCGCGACGGCCGTGTGTCGGCGGTTGCCGGCAGTGGCGGGGCGCAACCGCTGCAAGCCAAATCGCCGGGCCGGAAACGATCCGTGAAGACCCGGACGAGGACAAATCCCGACGACGACCCGCAGGGTTCGTTGCTATGAACCGGAGCGAAGGCGACGATGGATAAAGCGGCTCACGAAGCGGTTCTGCAATACACCATTCACAGCTACGAGGTTGTTTCGCCCGGCAGTTACGTAACGTGTTTCGTGACCGGGCGGCGCATTCTTTTGGAGGACCTCCGATACTGGAACGCCGAGCGTCAGGAGGCCTACGCCACGCCGGAAGCCAGTCTCGAGCGGGAATTGGAGTGCCAGGGCGAATGAAATATGGCCGGCTGCTGGGCGGGCTGGCCATTCTGCTGTGCCTCAACGCGGCCGCCGAAGCCAAGAGCCGGTTGCGGCTGGAGGGGAACTTCGTTCAGGGCGGCCTGGTCCACGGCACGGTGGCGCCGGGATCCAGCGTCCGGTTTTTCGGCCGGGACGTTCATGTCGGCAAGGACGGGCGTTTCATCATCGGCTTCGGTCGCGATTTCAAGCGTCGGACCCACATCGAAGTCCAGCAACCCAACGGCTACATCATCCGCCGTGAGTTCGAGGTCAAAAAGCGCAAGTACAAAATCCAGCGTATCGACGGGCTGCCCAAAAAGATGGTGTCGCCGGGACCCGAGGCGATGAAGCGGATTCGCCAGGAGAACTTGGCAATTGCTGCGGTGCGCCGGCGCAATACGCCAGTTGCCTTTTATGCCGAGGGGTTCATCTGGCCTGTAAAGGGAACCGTGACCGGCGTTTACGGCAGCCAGCGCATATTGAACGGGGAACCCCGACGGCCGCACTACGGTCTCGACATCGCCAAGCCCAAGGGCGCGCCGGTGCTGGCGCCGGCCGGCGGCGTCGTAGCCTTGGCGGAAGACGATCTCTATTTCACCGGCGGTACCGTGATGCTCGATCACGGCCACGGGCTGACGTCCGTCTATTCCCATCTCAGCGAGGTCAGCGTCAAAGCGGGTGAGACAGTAGAGCAGGGCGAACGCATCGGAGCGGTCGGGTCCACCGGCCGCTCCACCGGGGCGCATCTGGATTGGCGTTTCAACTGGTTCAAGCAGCGCCTGGATCCGGAGCTTCTGGCACCGCAGGGGGATGCCAAGGCCATGCGAATGAAGTGGATCGATTTGATCTCAGATTAATCAATAAAAACAAATACGTACACATTGTAAACAATATGCACAATGTGTTGACCCGGGTTAATCTATATCGATCCTTCGGTCGGCGGTCCATCGGCAAAAGGTTTGAGGGCAGCGTAAATCGTCCTGTGAATGGGGGCTTCGAGGCCGGCCTCGGCCGCCATTTCGGCGACGGTGCCGCTGAGATAACGGACTTCCAGCCGACGTCCCGCTTCCATGTCCTGCAGCATCGAGGATTTGATTTCGTACGGCATGCTCTGCGACAGCTCAAGCGCGCTGTCGACGGCGTCATCGGGCAGGTCGACGCCGCGGGCTGCCGCTACCGCCACCACCTCCCTCATGGCATCCACGTACAGGGCCCTGAGATCGTCGTCGGCCAAAATTACGCCCATGGGTTGGCGGGTCACGCAATTGAGCGCGCTCATGGACGAAAGGAAGACGAATTTTTGCCAGATCGTGGCTCGGATGTCCGCCGACACGACGGCGCTGACACCGGCTTCGTCCAAGACGGTGCGAAAGGCCTCGCAGCGCGGACTTGTCGGTTTGTCCAACTCGCCGAAGATCAGCCTGGCGATCTCGCCGTTGTGGCTGATGACGCCAGGTGCCGGTACGGAGGCGGGTATGTGGGCGGTGCCGCCCAACACTTGGCCGGCGCCCAACTCGGTCATCAGGATATCGGTGGCGCTGACGCCGTTCTGGAAGGAAACGACGGCCGTATCGCCCCCGACCATGGGTTTGATCTGTCGGGCGGCCGCCTCGGTGTCGTAGTTCTTGACCATGAACATTACAAGGTCGACCGCCCCGACCTCGGCGGGATCGTCGGTGGCCATCGCCGGATCGATGACGAAATCGCCAAGCGGGCTGGTAACCCGAAGGCCGTTCGAGTGGATAGCCTCGAGCTGGGCGCCGCGGGCGATGAACGTCACGTCGTTGCCCGCCGCTGCCAATCTGCCCCCGAAATAGCCGCCGATGGCGCCCGTTCCCATGACCGCGATTTTCAAGACTTTACTCCCCTGGTTCTACTCGGACGGCCAGCGGCGGTGCAGCCACAGCCACTGTTCGGGATGTGCCCGGATCCAGTCTTCGATGCGGGCGTTGACCAGACCCATGGCGTCCGCCACATCGGCGCGGCGGTCGCCGCTGTCCGCGAGCCGTATGGGTTCTCCGATGATCACCTGAAAGCGGCAATCGGGCAAACGGACGGTATGAGCCGGGATGATCGGTACGTCATATTTCAAAGCCAGTTGCGCCAACGCCGGCGGCGTCATGGCGTCGCGGCCGAAAAAGGGAACGGCGATGCCGTCGTTCATTTTCTGATCGACCAGCAGGGCGAGATGCGCGCCTTGTTTAAGGGCGGCCACCAGGGCCCGCGCGCCCGCCGGACCTTTAGGGATCATGTCGTGATCCGAAGCGTCCCGTCGAAGGTCCCGGATGACTTCGTCGACGTAGGGATTATTGGCTTCGCGGAAGACGGCGGTGAGGGACAAGTCGCGTTGACCCGTCGAAAGTTGGGTCAGTTCCCAATTGCCGATGTGGGCGGAAAAGAAAATGCCGCCGATGCCGTCATCCCTGATTTGGTCGATATGTTCCGCGCCGACCACGTCGACGCGGCTATCGGCGCCGTAGACATCGAGATTTCCGATATGTCGGAACTCCGCCGCCGTGCGGCCGAGGTTGTCCCACATGCCGCGCACGATCCCGCGAATTTCGGCTTCGGATTTTTCGGGCATCACCCGGCGGATATTGTCGGCAGCGCGCCTCGTCACCCCCAGTTTGGGTCCGACGGCGCGGGCGATGGCGCCTCCCAAAGCCGACGCCGCGGTTATCGGCAGAAGGGCGAAGATGGCCAACAATATGCGCAGGCCAATCGCCTGCAGCAGATAGCCGAGGCGCAAACCCGGGTTGATGTCGTGAACCCGGCCGCTGGCGATCTTGATTTCGGACTCAGACATTCCCGGCCCGGACCTTTGCCATCAGAGGTTGGAGTAGGGCGTCCAGAGCTTCGGGTTCGGCAAAACTCACGCCGGCCTTCAGGACCTGGATCATGGGTCGGGCGTCGGCCGGCAATCTCGCGGCATCCTTGGCGGTCGTGACGGGAATGGCGCCACCCGCCGCTGCTTTTTCCACCAACTGCATGATCTCGTCGACGTCGTAGGCGTGGTGATCGGGAAAACTCACGCGGGCCGCGACGTCACAACCCAGTTGTTCCAAGCTGGCGAAAAACTTCTCCGGCCGGCCGATACCGGCAAAAGCGAGAACTTTCTTGCCCGCAATGGCTTCGTTGTCCGCGCCGGGTTCCATGACTGCCGCAAGGACCGGAACGCCTGCCTCCTTCACCGCCTGAGGCCAATCTTCCCGTTCGCCGCCGTCGCCGCCGTCCAGGGCAATCACGGCATCGGCCCGCTTGAGCCCGGTCGGGACGGCTTCGCGCAAGGGACCTGCGGGCATGATCCGGCCATTGCCGAAGCCGTAGCCGCGATCGATCACGACGAACGAGAGGTCCTTGACCAGATCACCATTCTGATGCCCGTCGTCCATCACCAACATCTCCGCGCCGGCGGCGATCGCGGCCTTGGCGCTCGCGGACCGGTCGCCGCCGACCCAGGTTGGCGCCGCCAGTCCGAGCAGCAGGGCCTCGTCGCCCACATCCGCGGCCGTATGGCGCTCCGGATCAACCCGGACCGGTCCCTTCAGGCCACCGCCGTACCCCCGGATGAGAAAATGCGCTTTGATACCGTTCTGCCAGAGCCGCGCGCACACGGCCAATGCCGTCGGCGTCTTGCCACTGCCGCCGACGGTCAAATTGCCGATGCAGATCACCGGTACCGGCGCCCGGTAGGCGTCCGGGCGGTGCCGCCTGCGGTCCGCTGCCGCCCGCCAGAGGGCGGACAGCGGCGACAGGACGATCGGCCACGGGCCCCTGCCATGCGTCCAGAAGTCAGGCTGTCGCATCGTCGCCTCCGCCAGTGGTGGCCTGAGCGGATTCGCGAAAGCGCGCCAACTGCGGCGACAGTTTCTCGATCACGGCATCGATAATGGCACTGCCGTGTCCGGCCAGCCGTTTACCCGCCTCGGCCATGGCTTGCGCCGCGTCGGGTTCGGTCAACAGGGCCGCCACCGCCCGCTTGAGGGCCTCGTCGTCGGAGACCTTCCGGCCCGCGCCGATGCCGATCAACTGGTCGGCCACCGAGGCGAAGTTCTCGATGTGCCGGCCGAACAGGATGGCGCAATGCAGCCGCGCCGGCTCCCGCAGGTTCTGGCCGCCGTGCGGCACCAGCGAGCCGCCGACGAAGGCGATGGTGGCAAGCCTGTAGATCAACCCCAACTCGCCCAGCGTGTCGGCCAAATAGACATCGGTATTGTCCTGTATGTCATGTCCCTGCGAACGCCGGGCCACGACCAGGCCGCTTTTTTCCAGTCCCTGGGCGATTTCCGCTCCGCGCTCGGGATGGCGGGGCGCGATGATGGTCAGCAAGCCGTTGAACTTCGGCTTCAGGGATTCGTGGATATGTTCCGCGACCGCCTCCTCGCCGGGATGGGTGCTGGCGGCCAGCCATACCGGGCGGGCGGCCACCAGACCGGTCAGGCGCAACAGCTCAACGCGGTCGACGGGCAGGGGCCCGGCGGCATCCTTGAGGTTGCCGGTGACGGCGATGTGTCCCGCGCCGAGATCGTTAAGGCGTGCCGCTTGTTCGTCGTCCGGCGCCAGGCAGACGTCGAACGTCCCGAGCAGCGATTTGGCGAAGCGGGGAAACCGCCGCCAGCGCCGGTGCGAGCGGGACGAAATGCGGGTGTTGATGAGGGCGGCTGGAATATTCCGCCGCCTCAGGCCGTGCAGCAGGTTCGGCCACAATTCGGATTCCACCCATAGAGCCAGATCGGGCCGCCAGTGGTCGAGAAACCGGCCGACCCAGGCCGGACGGTCGACCGGCACGTACTGATGGAAGGCGCCGTCGGGCAACATGTCCCGACATAGATTTGCGGAGGTGACGGTACCGGTCGTCACCAGTACCCGGCAGGCCGGAAAGTCGCGCAGCAACCGTTCGATCAAGGGCATGACGGAGACGGTTTCCCCGACGCTGGCCGCGTGCAGCCAGATCAATCCGCCGTCCGGTCTTGCCAGACCGGATATGCCGCGCCTTTCCCCGGCGCGGTTCGGATCCTCGCGTCCGCTGCGGGCGCGATTGGCCAGATGGCTGGAAATCAACGGCCCTGCCGCGATGGTCAGAACGCGGTACAGCCCCATCATCATGACAGCGAGGCCTCGTTCGGCTTCGTCATTTCCGCGACCGGTGCCGGACGGATGGGCTCGACCCCGCACAGGCGATCCGCTTCCGCGGTCACCGCGATCAGCGCTTCCTCTAGGCGGCGGCGGGTCGCCTCCAAGAACTCCGCATCGCCGTCGCGGGGCACTTCAATGGCTTCACCCCAAACGAAAACGCCCTTGGAAAACGGCTTGGGAAGGACGTGGTGATCCCACGAGCCCAAAACGCGCCGCTTGTCGGCGCTGTAACCCGCCGGAAAGATGGGCACCCCGCTCAGCCGCGCGAGCGAGACGACGCCGTCAGCCGCCCGCATGCGTGGACCCCGCGGCCCGTCGGGCGTCACGCCAACGTATTCGCCCTGCTTAAGCAGCTTGACCATGGCCCGAAGCGCCTGCGCACCATCCTTCGAGGTCGAGCCGCGGACGGATTTGACGCCGAAATGCCGCATCGTCTGGGCGATTAACTCTCCATCGCGATGCTTGGAAATGAGCATGTTGATGGGAACACCGCGCCGCCAGATGTAAGGCATCATGGTCAAGCGTCCGTGCCAGAAGGCGATGATGAAAGGCTCGCCCCGGTCCCACATCGCCTCAGCCCGTTCGGCGCCGATCGTGCGCCAGCGGCCCGTTCCGTGGAGGAACCGGATCAGCAGCGCGGCCAAGGCGCAGGCGATGCGCCGTACCATCGAATTCGCCATGATCGCCTTGAGCGGTTTCATTGTCCTCGATCAATCCCGTCCGGTTGTGATCAGGCCAAGGCAGCGTCGGAGCGGATCTGTTCGTCTCCGGATTGAAGTCGATAAAGCCGTGCATACGTGCCGTCCCGCGCCATCAGTTCGGCGTGGCTGCCGCTTTCGATGATGCGGCCGCCTTCCATCACGTGGATCGTGTCGGCGTCGATGGTGGTGGACAACCGGTGGGCAACGATCAGCGTGGTGCGGCCCTTCATCAGTTCCTTCAAGGCGGTTTGGACCTGACGCTCGGAATCCGAATCGAGCGCCGATGTCGCTTCGTCGAGCAACAGAATGGGGGCGTCCTTGAGCATCGCGCGCGCGATTGCGATGCGCTGGCGCTGGCCGCCCGAGAGCCGCGTGCCGTCCTCGCCGACTTCGGTTTCGAAACCGTGGGCCATGTCGCGGATGAAATCGTCCGCCGCCGCCGCCTTGGCAGCCGCCGCGATGGCCTCGTCGTCCGCGTTGGGCCGGCCATAGGCGATATTACTGCGGATGGTGTCGTCGAACAGCGTGGCTTCCTGGCTCACCAGGGCGATGGACTGGCGCAGGCTGGCCAACGTGACGTCCCGGACGTCCTGGCCGTCGATGCGGACGCCGCCGCCGTCGACATCGTAGAATCTCGGGATCAGATTGAGCACCGTCGACTTGCCAGAACCGGAAACTCCAACCAGAGCCACCGTGCCGCCGGCCGGCACCGTCAGTGACACACCGTTGAGCGCCGGGGCGTCTTCCGTGTACGCGAAGGCCACGTTCTCGAGGACGATTTCCCCGCCCGACGCCTCCAGCGGTTTGGCGTCCGGTTTGTCGACGATCTGGGGCTCCACATCCATCAACGCGAATATGCGGCCGGCCGCCGCCAAACCCTCCTGCAGAGCCGTATTGAGGTTGGCCAGCGATTTAAGGGGTTGGTAGGCCATCAAGAGCGCCGTGATGAAGGAGACGAACGTGCCTGTGGTGGTCTCGCCGGCGATCACCCGGCTGGCGCCGTAGTAGATGACGACGGCGATGGCAACGCCGCCCAGGGCTTCCATGATCGGCGAGGCAGCGACGCGTGTACGGATGGTTTTGAGGATGGGGATCAAACGGTGCTCGATGGCGGCATCCGCCCGGCCGGTCTCGTAATCCTCCATGCCGTAGGCCTTGACGTGCCTGGCACCTTGCAAGGTCTCGGACAGCAGGGCGGAGAACGTTCCCGTGCGTTCCTGCATGGAGACCGACGCCTTGCGCATGCGCTTACCGAGATTGCGGATCGGAATGAGGGCCAGGGGAAAGATCACGACGCTCGCGATGGCCAACCGCCAGTCCTGGTAGAACATCAGGCCGATCAGGAAAACCACGGTGAGGGTGTCCTTGACGATGCCCGTCACGGCCTTGGCGACAGCGTCCCGCAAGAGATTGGTATCGTTGAGAAAATTGGAGATCAATTGACCCGAGGCAACTGACTGAAAATAGGCGAGATCGGCTCGCATCAGGTGGGCGAAGAGGTTTTTCTGAATGTCGGCGATGATGCGCTGGCCGATGGAGCCGACAATGTAGCCCTGCAGGAAGGTGGCGACACCCTTGATCAGGGCCACGGTCATGACGGCCATGGGGATCAGCACCAACATCTGGCGGTCCTGCTTGAAGAACACGTCGTCGAAGATGTACTGCATCAACCAGGCGTTGGCCGCTGTGGTCGCCGCCGCTATGGCCATGCAGACGAACGCGAAGCCGAGCTTGCCGAAGTGCGGGCGCAGATGACCGCGCAACAGCCGTCCGACCAGCGCTTTGCTGCTGGTGCCTCCTCGCGGTGAATTTTGCTGCTCGGTCAACGAGATAGTTCCTTGGGCCGCTCCCTGGGCAATCGCCGGGAACATATCACGCTGTGGGGGCCGGGCCAATGTGGATGGCTTTGCAGAGGCGCACGGGTTAATCTTCCGGCGCTTGAGCATTTGGTTGGCAAGGAAGTAGAAACCGTGACGTCCCAGACCGAAATCGCCTATTCCGCCTGTCCGCACGATTGTCCCTCGACCTGTGCGCTGGCGGTGGAGAAGATCGACGATAACACCATCGGCCGGGTGCATGGCGCCGAGGACAATACCTACACCGCCGGCGTGGTCTGCGCAAAGGTGGCGCGGTACGCCGAACGCACCCATCACGCGGACCGGCTCACCGTTCCCTTGAAGCGCACCGGCCCCAAGGGCAGCGGCCAATTCGAGGAGGTTACCTGGGACGAGGCGCTGGACACGGTGGCCGAGGCCTTCAAGCAGGCGGAAGCGGAGCACGGGCCGGAGGCGATCTGGCCGCATTTCTACGCGGGTACCATGGGTCTGGTGCAGCGCGACGGCATCCAGCGCCTGCGCCACGCCATGGGCTATTCCAACCAGTTCGCGACGGTTTGCACAGCATTGGTCGACGCCGGCTGGATGGCCGGGACGGGCAAGAAAGCCGGCCCCGACCCCCGCGAAATGGCGGAGGCCGATTTGATCGTGATCTGGGGCTCCAATGCCGTTTCGACCCAGGTCAACGTCATGACGCACGTCGCCAGGGCCCGCAAGAATCGGGGCGCCCAGATCGTCGTCGTCGATCCCTATCGCAACCCGACGGCGGAAGCGGCGGATACGCACCTCTGTCTCAAACCCGGCACCGACGGCGCGCTGGCCTGCGCGGTGATGCACATCGCCTTCCGCGACGGCTACGCAGACCGCGATTACATGGCCAAATACACCGACGTGCCGGACGAGCTCGAAGCGCACCTCCAAAGCCGCGGTCCGGAATGGGCGGCGGATATCACGGGATTGTCTATCGGGGAAATTGAGGATTTCGCCAAGCTCTACTGCGAGACCGAGCGCGCCTTCATCCGCATGGGTTACGGATTTTCCCGGTCGCGTAACGGCGCCGTCAACGTCCATGCGGTGAGCTGCCTCGCGGCCGTCACGGGCAAGTGGCTCACCCCCAGCGCCGGCGTCTTTTACAGCAACAGCGGCATCTACGGTTGGGACAAGACGCTGATCGAAGGACTGGACGTGCAAAAGCCGGGTGTGCGCTGGCTCGACCAATCTCGCATTGGACCGATCCTGACGGGCGACAAGACCGACCTTGGCGACGGCCCGCCGGTCACCGCCATGCTGATCCAGAACACCAATCCGATGGTGATCTCGCCCGAACAGGCGCTGGTTCACGAGGGCTTCGCGCGCGAGGACCTGTTCGTCTGCGTGCACGAGCAGTTCATGACGGAAACCGCTTACATGGCGGACATCGTGCTGCCGGCAACGACCTTCGTCGAACACGACGACATCTATCAGGGCGGCGGCCATTCCCACATCATTTCCGGCCTCAAGATCATCGAGCCCGTAGGCCAGTCACGGCCCAACCACTTCGTGATCTGCGAACTCGCCAAGCGCCTCGGCGCCGAGCATCGCGGCTTCCACATGACCGAGCGGGAGATCATCGACGAGATGCTTCGTGTGACTGGCTGGCCGGAGCTCGAGGCGCTGGACGCCGTCCACTGGCACGACTGCATCGGCGATTTCGATACACAGCATTTCGCCAAGGGTTTCGGCTGGCCCGACGGCAAGTTCCGCTTCAAGCCCGATTGGGAAGCGATGGGGCCGCGCGGCCACGAACTGCCAGACCTGCCGGACCACTGGGCCGCGACCGATGGCACCGACGACGAACGTCCCTTCCGGCTGGTGACGCCGCCGGCGCGCAATTTCCTAAATTCCAGCTTCAACAACACGCCGACCTCCGTGAAAAAGGAGGACCGGCCGTCGCTGCTGATCCACCCGGACGACGCCCGCGCCCACAACATCGGCGAAGGCGGCGGCGTGCGGCTCGGCAACGATCTCGGCGAAATGTCGTTGCATGCCCGGCTGTTCGACGGCGTCCAGCAGGGCGTGGTGATCGCCGAGGGCATCTGGGGCCTGAACGCCCATGAGGACGGCAAGGGCATCAACATGCTGGTCAGCGCCGAGGCCGCCGCGCCCGCGGGCGGCGCGGTGTTCCACGATACGGCTGTCTGGGTGCGCCCGGCTTGACCGCCCGGCGCGTCCTGATCGTCTTCAATCCCATCGCCGGCCGCCGGCGCAAACGCCTTTTCGGCCGAACCCTGGAAGCCCTGAAGCAGCGCGACTGCGTCGTGGAGGTGCGCGTTACCCAAGGCCCCGGCGATGCCGAACGCTTCGCGCGCCAGGCCGTTGCCGACGGCCGCTATGACGCGGTCGTTGCCGCCGGCGGTGACGGTACCATCAACGAGGTCATCCAGGGGCTGACCTGCACGGGCGGCGGCGCGCCCGGAGACGGCGAGACCGAAGACGGCGTCTATATCGGCCCCGCCTTTGCGACCATGCCTTTCGGCACCGTCAACGTGCTCGCCCTCGACATCGGCCTGAAGGCGGAGGCCGCCGCCATGGCCGAAACCATCGCGGGCGGGCATGTGACCGAGGCGACAGTGGGTCTGGCGGGAGATCGCACGTTCTTGATTACCGCGGGCGTCGGACTCGATTCGGCGGCCGTGAAGTACCTCAATCCGCGCATCAAGCGCGTTTTCGGCTGGGGTGCGTACATCATCTCGCTGATCATCGCCCTCGTGCGCGACGGCGGCGTCTCGTTCGAAGCCGAACTGGACGGCGAGCCGGTGACGGGCTCAACCATCGTGATGACCAACGTCTCCCGTTTCGGCGGGCCACATGTGGTGGTGCCCGAGGCCCGGGTCGACGACGGCAAGCTGCACGTGCTGGCGGCGCTGAGCCACGGGCGCTGGAACCTCCTGCGCTACGGCATCGCCTTTGCCATGGGCCGCATCCCCCAGGTCCCCGACAAGATCACCCGCGCCGTCCGCGAGGTCAAAATCCTCAGACCGGCAGGCTACCCCGTGCAGATCGACGGGGACGGTTACGGCACGGTCCCGGTGACGTTCTCCATAGCACCCGCGCGCATCAAACTGCTGGTGCCGGGATAAGGCGGGGCGAGGGGCCGGAGCGGTTGGGGATAATTGCCGCAAACTGGAGAAAATTTTCTACCGTTAGGCGGAAGGTCTGGCTAGCATTACGCCTGATCGAATAGTAACCGGCAAAGGTCAATCAGGATCCATTGGCATGGCTGACAAATACGCCGACGGTATGATGCGCGGGGCGGCGGGTGAGGTATCCGTCGCTGAGATGACGCCGCAGATAAAGGATTTGGCACTGCAGTACGGCGCCAGCGCCGTGGGCATCAACAATCTCGATGCGCTGGCCGGCGGACCGCCGTCGACCCGGCTGGACTACGTGATGAATTCCGCCCGCACGGCGATCACCTTTGCCGTGCCGCTGGACCAGGATCACATCCGCAACTTCCTCGCCAAGCGCGACCGTCACGGCCACCAGCGCGACCAGAATCTGACAAACACCCTGGCCAGCGGCATCGCCGCCCAGATCGCGAGCTACTTAAGCGAATTCGGCGCCGAAGCAGTGGCCGTCATGGCAAACTCGGTCTACCGACAGGGCGACGGCAGCAGGTATGTCGAACAACGACCCGACCTCTCGCACCGCTATCTGGCGGTTCGTTGCGGCCTCGGCTGGTTCGGCTTTTCCGGCAACGTGTTGACGCCGGAGCACGGACCGAACGTCGTCTTCGCCACGGCGGTCACCGACGTGCCGTTCGCAGCGGACAAGCCACTGCCGGAAGCGGACAATTACTGCGACGAATGCCAAGCCTGCAACGCCTCCTGTCCCTCCGGCTTCTTCCGTTACGGCCTCAAGGAAAGAGTCACGGTGACCATGGGCGGGCAAGACTTCAGCTACACCGAACGCCGCGACTATGCCCGCTGCACCTACGTCTGCGCCGGCTATAACGGCCTGCATCCCAACGGCCGCTGGTCGACATGGTCGCCCGGACGTTTTCCCATCCCCAAGGACGACAAGGAATTGAAGGCGGCCTACCGCCGGGCCATTCCGCCGTTCAACCGCCGGCCCTCACCGCCGGGCGTCACCAACAAGCAGCCCATCACGTTCGGCTTCAAAAGCCGCGATCTTACGACGTCGTGCGGCAATTGCTCGCTGGTCTGCCATCCCGAGAGGGAGGAGCGGGATCGGCGCATCAAGTCGCTTCACCAAAGCGGCGTTGTCGTCCAGCATGAAGACGGCGATCTCGAACCTATGTCGCCTGCGGACGCCCGCGCCTTCCTCGATGCCCTGCCGGCGGACAAGCGACGCGATTTCGAATTTGTTGACGCCGAGGATTAGCCCGACAGGCCCCGGGGGATTTGTCCGACTTTGAGAGGAATTACAAAATGATTTGGTTTGGCATGGTCCTGTTTTTCGGGCTGCACCTGGTGCCGTCGTTTCCCGGCCTGCGGGAGGGCTTGGTCGGGCGCCTTGGCCCAAACCCCTACAAAGGCGTTTACTCCCTCCTTTCCCTGGCCGGGCTGATCCTCATCGGATGGGGATACACGCGCATCGACTATCGCGAGCTGTGGACGGCGCCGGAGTGGGCCAGCCACCTGGCGTTCGCGGTCATGCCCGTGGTCTTCATTCTGTTTGTCGCCGCCGAACTCAAGGGCCACATCCGCAAACGGATCAAGCATCCCATGATTATCGGGGTCTTGTTGTGGGCCCTGATCCACCTCCTCAACAACGGCGACCGCGCCGCCCTCTACCTGTTCGGTTCCTTCGCGGTTTATTCGGTTTTCTCGATTATCTCCTCCACGAGACGGGGAAAGCTTCCCGCCTACGATGCGCCCAAGGCAAAACATGACGCCATCGCGGTCATCGTCGGCCTGGCGTTCTTCGGCGTCATCTTCTGGGCACACGAATTTCTGTTCGGCGTCGCGCCCACCCTGTAGACCGTCCTCGATCATTTCCGCTATCGGTTGTTGGTGATCCGGGCGATGTACTCGATCAGGGAGGCCAGTTCGGTTTCGCTTGCGATGCGCTGCATGGGCATCTTGGTGCCGGGCAGGAAACGGTCGGGCCCTTCTCGGAACAGCGCGGCGATGTTTTCGGGCGACCAGTCGAAGTTCGCGTCCGACAGCGCTTCCGAATAGTGGTACTCGGGAACGGCGCCCGCCCGCCGTCCGATCAGGGCTTCGAAATGCGGACCGGAGCGCTTTCGCGATTTGGCCGAAATGGCGTGGCATCGGGCGCATTTACGGAACAACCGGGCGCCCGGATGGTCGCTGTCGAGCCAGGGTTTGGGTTCGTTATCGCCCGCCACGGCCGTGCCGATCCGATCGCCCGTGGCGATGTGCCAGACGCGGGCCGATTCGTCGGTGCCGCCGGTCACGACGAAACGTCCGTCGGGCGTATAGGCAACGGCCCAGGCGGCCCGGTCGTGCACCTTCAAGCTGCCGATCGATTGGGCGTCGTCGAGGTTCCAGATCTGCAGGATGCCGAAGCGGTCCACCGTCACCGCAGTTTTGCCGTCGCTGGCGACGGACAGGCCGAACACGGGACCCTCATGTCCCGTCAGGGAGGCGATTTCGGCCTGCGCCGCGATATCCCAGAGCCGAACCGTGCCGTCTGTGCCGCTGCTGATCAGCCGCTTGCCGTCGGGCAGCGCGGCGATTTGGGTCACCCCCCAGCCGTGGCCTTTGAGTTCACCCACCTGGTCGCCGCTGGTTACCTCGAACAGTCGAATGACACCGTCATGACCACCGCCGGCCAACATATCGCCGTCCGCCATGAAAGCGACTGCATTGAGGTTGGTCGGACTGCTGATGGTTTGAATTTCCTTCCCCGTATTGAGATTCCAGAAACGGATGGAGCGATCCCAACCGCCCGTCGCCGCCAGCCAGCCTGTCGGGTCTACCGCCACCGTCATCACCTTGGCTGCGTGACCGTTCATGCGGAGGATCGGTTTTCCGGTCCCGAGTTCCCAAAGAATGGCACTTCCATCGTCGCTTGCCGTAACGGCACGCTTGCCGTCGGGCAGGAAGGCCGCGGCGTTCACTGGCGCGTCGTGGCCGCTCAGGTCGGCAACCTCGATCTGCTCCACGAAATCCCAGAGTTTGACGGCATGATCGAACCCCGCGGTAAGAACGCGGCTGCCGTCGGGCGACACGGCGACGCTGCGCACCATGCCGCCGTGGCCGATCATGTCGGCGCGCAAGGGTTGGGACACCGCCAGTAGGAGAAAGGCGGCCAACAGGGTTGCGGTATTAGCTGTCCAAATCTTCCCCATCGTCGCGTTCCCTCAGATAGTCGTCGGTCGTTCGGATGCGCGGCCGCTCACCGGACGCCATGGGCTGGGGCGCCTCGAACATGTCGACCACGCGGCAGTCCTCGCACATCTTTAATCGTTCCAGCGCCGCCGGATCCTTGGCGAACATGGGATTGTCGACCAGCTTTTCCATCATCTTGTCGATGGTCGACTGGACGGCAAAAGGCTTGCCGCAGCTAATGCAGTTGAAGGGCGCCTCTTCCTTCACGATGATCCAATCGCGCGCTTCCGGCGCGAGGTTCAGGCGCGGCACCAGCGTTATCACTTTCTCCGGGCAGGTCACACGGCAGAGCCCGCATTGCACGCAGGCCGCTTCGTTGAAACGCAGCATCGGACTATCGGGATTGTCCCCCAGCGCCCCCACCGGACAGACCGACACGCAGGCCAAACAAAGAGTACAGCCCGGCGCATCGACTTCCATGCTGCCGACCGGCGCGCCCTCCGGCATGGCGACGATATCCAGCGATTCGGGGGCATGTTCGTGGAGATGGGCCGCCGCCAGGTTCAGGTTGGCCCGCTTGCGCTCCATCGCCGCGCTCGAAACCGGCGGGCAGATGGCCAACGGCGCAAGTTCATAAAGTCTTGCCTCAAGCGCTTCCGGATCGGCGTCGTCGAACAGCTCGATGCGGTCCGGGCCGTACCCGAGCCCTTGCAGCACGGCATCCGCGTAGGCGACCTGGTCCGGTAATCCGGCGAAATCGTCGGGATTGTCTGTGGAGGTCAGCAGGATGATTTTTTCGACGCCACCGGCTGCCGCGCTCAGAAGGAATTCGAAACCGATTTGGGCGACTTGATTGACGGCAAACGGCAGGGCGGACGCGGGCAGCCCCCGGAAGTGCCGAGCGACGGCGGAGACCATCTCGTCGCCCCTCCCGGTGTCATGCACCAGCAGGACGGGGTGTTCGCCGCCGGCTCCGTGGTAGGTCGTCAGCATCGTCCGCAGCCGCTCGAACAACGCTTTCGTTCCCGGCAGCGCGTAGTTGGCAGCATCGGTCGGACATACCCCGGCGCAGTTGCCGCAGCCGGCACAGAGGTGCGGGTCGAACGCCACCACGTCGCCGGCCGGCTGAATGGCGCCGGCAGGACAAAGGTCCAGGCAGCGCGTGCAGCCCACGACATTGTTGCGCGAATGAGTGCAGCGGGCGTCATCGAACGACACGTACAGCGGCTTCTCGAACTCTCCCACCATCTGCTGCAGGTCGCCGATGACGCGCTCGACGCCGGCGGCGTGGCCCGGATCCGGACATTCATACCCGTCGCGCTTCTCCGGCGAGGGGAACAGGGGATCGCCGCCCCGGAGGTCGAGGATCAAGTCCGCCGCCAGCACCGCATGCTGCCCCATGTCGTAATCGAGCACGTCACGGGATGACGGTATGGCCGCCGCCAGATCGGCGAACTCAATTTCGAAGTTGCCGAAACTGCCGCGGGCGGCCGTTGGTATGCCCCGATAGACGAGAAAATCAGTGACGCGCGGTGGCGCGATGTCGATGCCGTCCCCCAACACCAACGTGACCTCAAGGACGGCGGAAAGCCGGGCGGCAAGATCGAATGCTTCGGCATTGCCGCCGAGCACGATGAGGCGCCCCTCCGAGGTCAGGGTCATGCTGCCCGCCGCCGGGATGTCCAACGCGGCCTCGGCGATCAGCGCCGCCATCTTGGGCGCGGCGCGGCTCCCTTCCTTTGACCAGCCGGCGCGTTCCCGGATGTTGGTAAACGTCAGCGATGGTTCGTTGGCGGCGTCGCCTTCGCGCTCAAGGGCGGTTTCGAGGAAGACCGGCGCTTCCTGCGTGCAGCACACGAGGAGCGGTTCCCGATGGTCGAGCTGGCGTTTGAATTTCTCGATTTGCCGGCGGCAAAGTTGAGTGTGAACGTCCGGTGTCTCGCCGTCCAGAGCTCGAGCGATGGCCTTCGCGTCGACGGTCATGGTGCCGTCGCAATCGCACATCAGAACCGACTTTTGACCGGCTTTCATGACGAGCTCGTCCCCCCCGGAAAGGCGCGCCCCATAGCTCTAGCCAATCGCGCCCTGAAATTCAAATGGTTCGGCGACGGCCGTTGACAAATCGCCGTGATCAAAATTTTCCCCTCTTGCGGGGACGGTGCTATTGGGCACATCCTAGATTTCGGCATTTCGAATGGGGGAAGCTGTGACTCCGAAACCGGCCGATTCCATGCCCGTGGGCATCGTGATCGAGCGCCGCGAGGTGGATCACGCCTGGCAGGATTTCGAATGGCGCGTGGTCGGCGTCATGCCCGGCGCCGGCCCGATGAAAGCGCCCTTGGTGCTCGACGAGGTCGAAGGGCGGCAGCGAATTCAAGCCGCCACACTTAACGTCGAACTCTATCCCGGAGAGACCGAGGGCTACCGCGCCAACCTGTCCAGCCGATCCGTCGTGTTCGTCGTTCTGCGCGAGGCGGACGACGAGGGCCCGGGGGATGCCATGACGCCGTTCCTGGCGACCGTTTGCCCCTTTGAGGCGCAGGACTATATGGACAGCGGCGAGGAGCAGGTCGACACGGTGGCGCTGCCGCCGGACATGAAGGCCTGGCTGGCTGACTTCGTAAACAAACATCACGTCGATCAGCCGTTCAAGAAACGCAGACGCGATGGGCGGCCGGAGAAAAGCGCATGAGCGGCAAGGAAGAAGGCTTCGCCAAACGCTGGTCCCGCCGCAAACAGGAGGCGAGGCTGGAGGAGAAATCGGCCATCGCCGCCGATGGGATGGCTGAAGGCGGCGAACCTGCGGTTCCGGAAGATGCGGCTGCATCCGAAACGCCGGCGGAGACGCCGGTGCCGGAGCTGCCCGATATCGAGGATCTCGATGCCGATTCCGATTTCACGCCATTCCTGCAGGAGGGCGTGCCCGAAGCCGTTCAGCGCTTGGCCCTGCGCAAGCTTTGGCAATCCAACCCCATCCTGGCCAACCTGGACGGCCTCAACGACTACGACGACGACTTCAAATCCCTCCTGGAAGCGGGTGCCGAGTACATCGCGCGGGCCCGCGAAGCCGGCGAAAAATTCATTGGTGAAATCGAGGAGGACCTCGAAGAACAGTTTGCCGAGGCGGACGATGAATCCTCGGGAGATGAGATTTTGGGGGAAGATATCGGTACGGACGAAGGCTGACCTATGCTGCGGCGCAGCCACCGCAACGCAACATGACGATTCTCTAATATATTGAAATTAAACGGATTTCCCCCACCCGTTCACCGATTCGTTGATTGACCGAATGCGCGGAACGGGCGCATACTTGGAATGCTTATAAAAAGGTGCGCCTGTTTCGTGGCGCAACCAGAGCAACCGGTCCGTGGTTTTGCCCAGGGGTATGGTTGGGGCGAAACGAGGACCGTCAGGGAGGGGAACCTTTGGACGCGTCCCAAGCAGACGCCCAAAGCGTCATCGAGGCGCAATACCTCGATCCGGAAGATGTCAGCGAAGAGGATTATCTTCGCGCGGGGCTCTACGCGCTGTTGGGCCGCGCGCTCGCCTCTCCCCCCGATCAGGACACCCTGGCGCAACTTGCCGATTTGAGCGGTGACGACACCGCCTTGGGCCACGCTCTTGCCGCCTTGGGTGCAGCCGCCCGTGCCGCGGATCCGGCATCGGCCAGCGATGAATACCATGCCCTGTTCATCGGCGTGAACGGCGGTGAACTCAATCCCTACGCGTCGTTCTATCTCACCGGATTTCTGTATGAGAAACCGCTGGCGGAACTGCGCGACACCATGACGGCGCTGGGCATCGAGCATGCGGACGACGTGGCCGAGCCGGAGGACCATATCGCCAGTCTGTGCGAAATGATGGCCGGCCTGATCGGCGGATCGTTCGGGGCGCCGGTCGACCTCGGCACCCAACGGGATTTTTTCAATGCCCATGTCGGCCCCTGGGCGGCGAGGTTTTTCGAGGATTTGGAGCGCGCCCAATCGGCCGCGCTGTATATGCCGCTCGGTGCCGTCGGGCGGCTGTTTATGGATATCGAACGAGAAGGTTTCAAGATGGCGGCCTGAATGCCGCCGTCGGGTGATTTGTAGTCCTTTCACGCCTTCGATTGGTTCCCCAATTTGTTGTGATTTCAACCCATCATCAGACAGGGGTTTGACGATATGCGTAAGGAAAAAAACCCAACCAAGGACGTGACCAGCCGGCGCGACTTTTTCAAGTTGGCCGGTGTCGGTGCGGCGGGCGCCGCGGCGGTCACGATCGGCGGTAAACCGTCGGAGGCTGAAGCAGCCTCGGCGGACCGTAAAGATCGCGGCTACCAACTAACCGACCACGTCAAGAAAGCGTACTCGGCAGCAAGGTTCTAAGTGCCTTGATGAGGACGCCAACAAAACAATCAAGCACCCGGAACATCAGGTTTCCGGGATAGGGAGATAAACATGCTCAGGAAAAAATCCAGCGGGGTGGCGATTGGCCCCCGTTTGGCGAAGGCCCTGACAAGCGTTGCCGGCGAAACGGTCGACCGACGGACGTTCTTGAAACGCTCCGGCCTGGCGGCCAGCGGCATTGCCGCGGCAGGCGCGCTCAGCCTCGGCACGGTCAAGAAGGCCGATGCCCAGGCAGCCGCAGGCAAGGCGCAGATCAAGATGGTCACATCCGTCTGTACGCATTGCTCTGTCGGTTGTGCCATTGACGCCGAAGTTCAGGGCGGTGTCTGGATCGGTCAGGAACCGAACTTCGACAGTCCCTTCAATCTCGGCGGTCACTGCGCCAAGGGCGCATCGGTGCGTGAACACGCCCACGGCGAACGCCGGGCCCGCTATCCGATGAAACTGGAAGGCGGTAAATGGAAACGGGTTTCTTGGGACGAGGCTGTCAACGACATCGGCGACCAGATGTTGGCGATCCGCCAGGCTTCCGGCCCGGACAGCGTCTACTGGCTCGGCTCGGCCAAGTTCAGTAACGAGCAGTCCTACCTGTTCCGCAAATTCGCGGCCTTCTGGGGCTCGAACAACGTCGATCACCAGGCCCGCATCTGCCATTCGACCACGGTCGCCGGCGTTGCCAATACCTGGGGCTACGGCGCCATGACGAATTCGTTCAACGACATCCAGAATTCACGGGCGATCTTCATGATCGGCTCCAATGCGGCGGAGGCGCATCCCGTGGCGATGCTCCACCTGATGAAAGCGAAGGAGCAGAACAACGCGCCGATCATCGTCTGCGATCCGCGCTTCACACGCACCGCGGCCCATGCCGACGAATACGTTCGTCTCCGGCCCGGCACCGACGTGGCGCTGATCTGGGGTCTGTTGTGGCACATCTTCGACAACGGCTGGGAAGACAAGGAGTTCATCCGCCAGCGCGTCTGGGGGCTTGAACAGATCAAAGCCGAGGTCAAGAAGTGGAACCCGGAGGAAACCGAACGCGTCACCGGCGTTCCGGGCTCGCAATTGAAGCGCGTCGCCCGCACGCTGGCCAACAACCGTCCCGGCACGATCATCTGGTGCATGGGCGGTACCCAGCATACCAACGGCAACGACAACACCCGCGCCTACTGCATCCTGCAACTGGCCTTGGGCAACATGGGCAAGTCAGGCGGCGGCGCCAACATCTTCCGCGGTCACGACAACGTCCAGGGCGCCACGGACATGTGCATCCTGTCGCACTCGCTGCCGGGTTACTACGGCCTCAAAACGGGGTCGTGGAAACACTGGGCCCGCGTTTGGGACGTCGACTACGACTACCTCCTGAAGCGCTTCGCCAGCAAGAAGCTGATGGAGACCAAGGGTATCGTGGTGTCCCGCTGGTTCGACGGCGTGATGACGCCGAAGGACCAGATCGATCAGCCGGACAATATCCGGGCCATGGTCTTCTGGGGCCATGCGCCGAATTCGCAGACTCGCCTGCCGGATATGAAGAAGGCGATGTCGAAGCTCGATCTGCTGGTCATCATCGATCCGTATCCGACCATGACAGCGGTGATGCATGACCGCCAGGACGGCGTCTACATCCTGCCGGCCTCGACCCAGTTCGAGACATACGGTTCCGTGACGGCCTCCAACCGCTCCCTGCAGTGGCGGGAAAAGGTCATCGAACCGGTCTTCGAATCGCTTCCCGACCAGACCATCATGTACAAGTTCGCCAAGAAGCTTGGGTTCGAGAAGGAGTTGCTCAAGAACATCAAGGTGAACGGCGAGGAGCCGCTGGTCGAGGATATCACCCGCGAGTTCAACAAGGGCATGTGGACCATCGGCTACACCGGCCAGTCGCCCGAACGCCTGCGTTTGCACATGGCCAACATGGCGACGTTCGACAAGACGACGCTGCAGGCCATTGGCGGTCCGGCGGACGGCGAGTACTACGGCCTGCCGTGGCCCTGCTGGGGCACGGACAAGATGGGCCATCCGGGCACGCCGATCCTCTACGATCCCTCAAAACCGGTGGCGGAGGGCGGCCTAGCGTTCCGCGCCCGCTTCGGCGTCCAGCGCAACGGTGAGAACCTGCTGGCCGAAGGGTCGTATCCCGTCGGTTCGGAGATCAAGGACGGGTACCCCGAATTCACCATGGCCATGCTCAAGAAACTGGGCTGGGACGGTGATCTGACGGGTGACGAGAAAGCCGCGATCGACAAGGTGGCGGGCGACAAGACCAACTGGAAAACCGATCTCTCGGGCGGTATCCAGCGTGTCGCCATCAAGCACGGCTGTGCCCCGTTCGGCAACGCCAAGGCGAGGACGGTGGTGTGGACCTTCCCGGATCCGGTGCCGCTGCACCGCGAGCCGCTCTACACGCCGCGCCGCGATCTCGTGGGAGATTATCCCACCTTCGCGGATACCAAGAACTACCGCCTGCCGACGCTTTACAAGTCGATCCAGGACAAGGACTTCTCGAAAGACTATCCGTTGATCCTCACCTCCGGCCGCTTGGTCGAATACGAGGGCGGCGGCGACGAGAGCCGGTCCAATCCCTGGCTCGCCGAGCTGCAGCAGGAAATGTTCGCCGAGATCAATCCCTACGACGCCAACAACGCCGGCATCAGAAACGGCGGCGACGTTTGGGTGGCGACGCCGGAAGGCGCCAAGGTCAAGGTCAAAGCCATGCTTACCGAAAGGGTTACCCGCGGCGTGGTGTTCATGCCGTTCCACTTCGGTGGTCATTGGCAGGGCGAGGATCAAAGATCCAAGTACCCGCCGGGAGCCGACCCCTTTGTCCTTGGGGAGGCGGCCAATACGGCCATGACCTACGGCTACGATTCGGTCACGCAGATGCAGGAGTCAAAGGTGTCTCTCTGCAATCTGAGCAAGGCATAGGGAGGGCTGAAAAATGGCTAGAATGAAGTTCCTCTGCGATGCCGAACGTTGCACCGAATGCAATAGCTGCGTCACTGCCTGCAAGAACGAGCATGAAATTCCCTGGGGCATCAACCGCCGTCGCGTCGTTACGTTGAACGATGGCAAACCCGGGGAACGCTCGATTTCCGTGGCCTGTATGCACTGCTCCGATGCCCCGTGCATCGCAGTCTGTCCGGTCGACTGCATCTATGACACCGAAGACGGCGTCGTGCTGCATTCCAAGGACCTGTGCATCGGTTGCGGTTACTGCTTCTACGCCTGTCCGTTTGGCGCGCCGCAGTATCCGCAAGCCGGCAATTTCGGCTCCCGCGGCAAGATGGACAAGTGCACCTTCTGCGCCGGCGGTCCGGAAGAAGACAACTCCAGCGCCGAGTACCAGAAGTACGGCCGCAACCGTCTCGCCGAAGGCAAATTGCCGCTGTGCGCCGAGATGTGTTCGTCCAAGGCCCTGCTTGCCGGTGACGGCGACGAGGTCTCGGGTATCTACCGCGAACGCGTAACCGCGCGCGGCTTCGGTAGCGGTGCCTGGGGCTGGGGTACGGCCTACAGGCTGAAGGCCAGGTCGTAGCCGCAGGGCGTGAGCGTACGGTTCAGGCGGGACCGCGGCGATCCAACCGGATCGTTGCGGGCCCCCGCCTCAACCGTCAGCGTATTGGGAAGGTAAGATGATCGAAATGACATTCGGTCGGACGGCGCTGGCCCTTGTTCTGGGTCTCGCCGTCGTCGTGTCGCTGGGCGCCTGCCGGCCCGAGGAGCAGGGGCGAATTCTCGAATATAAGAAAGGCGTCTACCTCGGCAACAAAAGCCTGCCGCTGAGCGCCAAGACGCGATCTGCGTATCGGGCCCGCGCCTGGGCTCAGGCGGGCCTGGGCGGGGCAAGCCTGCCGGGAGCTGCTTCGGGGACCAGCGGCGGCGCGTCCAAGAGCGTCCGTCTCAACCGTATCAGCGGTCAACGAGCGCCCTGACAAAGGGCCAAATTGGGAGATCCTTCATGCTTGCGAACAACTGGAAAAACGGGGGTTTTCAGTTCTCCAGGATGAAAGCCATGATTTGCATCGTGCTGACGCTGGCGTTGGTGAGCGCAGGCGTTCTGTTCCTGGCCATTCCCGGCGGCGCGGCTGTCGCGCAAACCAAGGGCCAGGTACCGGGGCAGGCGTTGGGCTTCTCCAGCGATAGCGAAATCTGGCGCACCATCAGGCACGGCGTTCGCGGCACGGTATCGCTGCCCGACAAGCAGGCCGGCGTTCTGGTTCAATCCGAAGGCGACAACTGGCGCGCCATCAACAACGGTCCCTTGAAAGTCTATGGCGCGCGCGCCATGGCGGCGACCCTGGTGGTTCTGGTGATCTTCTATGTCGTCCGCAAGCGCATCCGCATCGACAGCGGTTTTTCCGGCAAACTCGTCCTTCGCTTCGGGGGCCTCGACCGGATTGCCCACTGGCTGACCGCGGTCAGTTTCATCATCCTCGGACTGACGGGCCTCAACGTGATGTACGGCCGCTATGTCCTCAAGCCCCTGATCGGCGCCGACGCTTTCGCACTCATTACCCTCGGCGGCAAGTACGTGCACAACTACCTTGGCTTCGTCTTTATCGTCGGCGTGGTGATGATGTTCGTTCTTTGGGTCAAGGACAACCTTCCCGACCGCTACGACGCCGGTTGGATCGCCGAAGGCGGCGGTCTTTTCGTCAAGGGCGCCCATCCCAAGGCGGGGCGCTTCAACACGGGCCAAAAATTCATTTTCTGGACCGTTACCGTCGGCGGCGTGGTGTTGTTCCTGACGGGGCTGGCCTTGCTCTTCCCGTTCACCTGGGCCGACATGGCTGGTATGCAGCTTCTCCAGATCGTTCATTCCGCCGTTTCGGTCGTGATGATCGCCATCATCATCGCCCACATCTATATCGGCAGCCTCGGCATGGAAGGTGCGTTCGATGCCATGTATTCGGGCTACGTCGACGAGAACTGGGCGCGCGAACATCATGCCGCCTGGATGGAGGGCGACGGGGATTCGGAGGGTCAGGCCCAGGAGGCCTAACCCAGTCGCCGATCCATTATCATTCCACCAGCCGAAAGTACGGGCGGTCAGCCATGAACGAAGACCAGTTCAACATGGACGTCAGGAAGTTTCTGAAAAAAGTCGGCATCACTTCCCAGCGTGAAATCGAGAAGGCGGTGCGCGAAGGCCTTGCATCCGGAAAACTGACGGGTGATGAGGTTCTGAAGGCCAGGGCCGTTCTCACCGTTCAGGGGGCGGAACTCGAAGTGTCGGTGGAGGACGATATCCGACTGGGTTAGGCGGCTCGACTAAAGCCAATCCTCCTGAAAGGGAAGGCTGCTCAAGACCTCAATGCCGTCGTCGGTCACCAGGATCTGGTCTTCCAACTTTACGCCCTCCCGCCCATCGACCGGCCCTGAATAGGCCTCGAGGCACAGTGTCATGCCGGGTTCGATGACGGCGTTGTAGTGACCTAATTGGTCCAGCCACATAGCCGTGGGGTATTCGTCGCACATGCCGACGCCGTGCAGGATGCAACTGTAGACGTGCCAGGCATTGGGCCGGTTGCCGATTTCGGCGGCAAGGTCCTTTGTCTCGATGCCGGGACGAACGATCCGCTTCAGCTTTTCGAGATGGGCGTGGGCGTGGGCGTAGGTGCGGCGCTGCTCGTCACTCGGCTCGTCGGCCCCCATCCGCCAGGTGCGGGAAATGTCGCAGCAGTAGCCGTATAAACCGATCAAATCGGTATCGAACGCCACCAAGTCGCCGTCCTCGATTACCCGGTCGGAGCATTCGTTGTACCAGGGATTGGTGCGGGGACCCGAAGTGAGCAGCCGCGTCTCGATCCATTCGCCGCCGCGGGCAATGTTTTGCTGGTGCAGAACCGACCAGAGCTCCTGCTCCGTCATGCCCGGTTTCATGGCCGCGCCCATGACCAGGCAGGCCTCCTCACAAGCGGCGATCGAGGCCCGCATGGCCTTCAGTTCTTCCGGCGTTTTGATGGTGCGGGCCTTTTCGGCCAGGGTGTGGCCCTCCACGACCTCCACGCCGGCCGCCCGCAGGGACTGGTACGCGGCCAGGTCAAGCCGGTCGACGGCCACCCGCCGGTTGCCGCCGCCGTGGCGAATGGTTAGATCGGCAATTTCGTCCGCCCAGGTGCCAGCCGCCACCTCGGCGTCCTGTCCCGACATCATGTAGCACCAGTTGACGGCGGGCCGGACCTCGTCGATCAGTTCGAAGCCTTCCGCCAAATGGCTGCAACTGGCGAACTCGAAGTGCACAACCGGCCCGGCGGTCGAGACAAACGTGTAGCGCACCGGATTGTGCAGGCTCCAAACCTGCATGTTGGAGACGTCGACGGCATAGCGGATGTTGATGGGGTCGAAAAAGACCGCCGCCGCCACGTCGTCCGCCGCCATGAATTGGCGAAGCCGTGACAGGCGCTCGGATCTCAGCGCGGCAATGTCGACCGCGGCGGCCGGGCGGGACGCCGTCAAGATGCCGCTTCCAGCGGCTCTGAGCGGCCGTAGAAGCCAAGCCGTTCCTCCTCGCTGAACAGCCTGCCGGGCTCTTCGTAATAGGAGAATACGGCGATTATACGGGGTGTCGGGCCCTCGACCGGCGTGACCCGGTGGGCGCTGTATTTGCCCTTGAAGACATTCAACGTACCGGGCTCCAGCGGCAGCGTGCGCAACTCCCCATCCTCGCCGGCCAGCAGGCGGCCGACGCCGGCGTGGTTAGGATCGTTTTCGCCGCGCAGGTCGCGGCGGTATTGAAATTTGCCGCCCCCGTCGGGGGCTTGCAACAACAGCGTTGTGGTGAATTCCGAGCGGTCGAAATGCCAGTTCAGCGCTTCGCCCTCGCCGTAGCTCATGACGTTGGCGCGGGCCAAGGGATCGGCCATCACATGAAGCTCCGGCTTGTCCATGACGGCGGCGAGGAACGCCGCCAACGGCGGCCATTCGTAAATTCGGCAGAGAAGACTGCCGGGAATCTGGTCGGCGCAGACCGTATGGTTGACGGTCTCGAATTGCCGAAGCGCGGGATGGCCGGCCGGAAGTTCGGGAATGGTAGGTTCGAAATAGATGTTGTGGCTGCGTCGGTGGGTGAAGGCGCCATGTTCGAAAACCGGCATCACATCGTCGATGCACTGGCGAAGGGCTGCAGCCTTAAGAAAACCCTCAAGATTGAACATGCCCAATTCGGCCAATTCACGGCGGCTGGCCGACAACAGTGTCTGGCCTTCGGCGCTTTGCAAGCGATCGATGGGATAGCGATCAAGGTCGATATAGTCCCGCATGAAACTCCCTCCCCGAAATGGTTGGGTTCCCCAAAACGGAGCCTAATTTCAATTGGCCGGGAATCTCAAGGATTTCATTCACACCCAATTTCAAAAAAACAAGCCGCTTGTAGGCTGGGTTGGTCGCAGCTTGCCCGACAATCGGCTAGTATTTGCCGTCGAGTTATTTCATTGAAAGGAAGTTTACATGTCGATCACCCGAATTGACCCCGGCCCGCGCATGAGCCAGACCGTGGTTCACGGCGATACGGTCTACACTGCCGGCCAGGTCGCGGACGATCCCAGCGCGGACGTTGCCGGCCAAACAGCGCAGATCCTGGCCAAGATCGAAGGCTTGCTGGCTAAGGCAGGCACGGATAAGTCGAAAATGCTGACGGCGAATATCTGGCTTTCGGACATCTCCACGTTCAATGAAATGAACTCGGTGTGGGACGCCTGGGTGGATCAGGCCAACCCGCCGGCGCGCGCCTGCGTCGAAAGCAAGCTTGCCTTGCCGGAGTTTTTGGTTGAAATCATGGTCGTTGCTGCCAAATAATTATGTGACGAACCAATAGGCCAAACAGGTCACAATTAAGGGTTGAATTGATTTAGGTCATGTCCGCAGATCCGGCGATAAAGCTGCCCAAGGTAGCGGTAATTTTCCAGGAAGAACGGCGCCGCCGGGAACTGGAACACGCCCTCAATCGCCGGTTCGACCTGTCGATTTTCGATGACGTCGGTGCCGCCGGAGACGGCATGGCGGCGGCGGCGCCCGATGTCGCCCTGGTTGATCTGCAGATGGCGAAAAGGGGCGGCATCGACCGGTTGGGCTTGGATGGGACGACGGTTTCCATCATTTTCATTGGCGTCAAGGGCGAGGGCGCCGGCGACCTGTTGGAGCGGTTCGGCAAAACCAGCCGTTTCCTCAGTTGGCCCATGTCGTCGAAAGCCTTGATTGAAACAATCAGCGACCTGATCAGCCAGTCCGCTGAAAAAGCCTGGGAGGCCCTGCCGGAAGTCCAGCAAAAACCGTTGAAACTGACCGTCGAGGAGTACCAAAGCATTTCGACGGCCATCGAGAACGGTGAACCGATCGATTACGGCACGGCGGCGGAAAGCTGCACGCCCCTGGTCGATGCGGTCAATCAAGCCGCCCACCACGACCTGTTAGCGTCGGTTCAATCCCACCACAACTACACCTACGTTCACTCCATGCGCGTCGCCACGCTGCTGACGCTGTTCGGGCACGGCATCGGCATGTCGGACGACGATTTGCTGATTCTTTCCACCGGTGGATTGCTGCACGATGTGGGCAAGCTCGTGACGCCGCCCGAGATTCTCGGTAAACCCGGCAAACTGACGGACGAGGAATGGCCGCTGATGCAGGATCACGTCGTGCAATCCGGGGTTCTCCTGGAGGGCGGCGACGACGTCCGCAAAGGCGCCCGCATCATTGCCGAGCAGCATCACGAAAAAATCGACGGCACGGGTTACCCGAAGGGCCTAAAGGGCGCCGAACTCAACGAGCTGGCGCGCATGTCGGCGATCTGCGACATATTCGGCGCATTGACGGACGAACGCTCCTACAAGCCCGCCTTTCCCACGGAAAAGGCCTTCGCCATCCTTGAAAGCATGACGACCGGCATCGACCAGAACCTGCTGGCGCTGTTCAAGGAGATCTTCGTTTCCACAAAGGCGGAACAGGCGGCCTAGCTCTAGTCTCTTCCCAGCGACAACGGGAAACCCTCAAGCCGGCGGACAATGTCCGAAAACAGGGGTTCCGCTGCGACAACGACGCCGGGGTGGCGGATGTCAGGCCGATTGTATTCCAGCGCGTTGCCGTCGGGCGCCGCGCAGCCCAGACCCGCTTCTGTCGCCACCAAATGGGCCGCAGCAATATCCCAATCGGCTTTTGGCTTGACCGAAATCGTCGCGTCGTAGCGGCCCGCAGCCACCAGCACCATGCGCCAGGCGATGGAATTGTGGAAGGTGAACTGGGCTTCGGGGATCGGCGATACGCCGTTTTGCTCAAGCGTGCGGCGGCTGGTCAGAAGATTCGCCTGCTCGATGGGCGGCGGGGGTGCGGCCTTGAGCGCCTTGCCGTTGTGGGTGGCTCCCCGGTCGGCCGCGGCCAAGAACATATCGTCGGTTTCCGGATTGAAAACCGCGCCCAGAACGGGGCGGCCGTCCTCCACCAGACCGGCGCAGACGGTGTATTCCGGCTTCCTCTTGACGAAAGCGCGAGTACCGTCGATGGGGTCGACCACCCAAACGCGCGACGCTTCGAGGCGCTTGCCGTCGTCCGCTGTTTCTTCCGAGAGCCAGGCGTATTCAGGTCGTGCGGCGCAGAGCCGCTCGTTGAGCAGCTTGTCGACCGCCAGGTCCGCCTCCGTTACGGGGTCGCCTGGATTCTTCTCCCAGGTTTCTGCGTGGCCAGTAAAGAACTCGTGCGCCACTGCGCCGGCGGCGCGCACTGCCTCCTCGAGCAGGCGGAGGTCTTCGGACCGATCGATGGCCATCAGGCGCCGGCGACCGTCATGCCCTCAACGCGGAGCGTCGGCGCGTTGGTGCTGTAGCGGAAGACCAGATCGTCGGCCGGCGTCATGTTGAGAAACATGTCCTTGAGGTTGCCGGCCACCGTCATTTCACTCACCGGATAGCTGATCTCGCCGTTCTCGATCCAGAAACCCGCCGCGCCGCGGCTATAGTCGCCTGTGACCTGATTGACGCCGAAGCCGATCAGTTCCTGGACATAGAAGCCCTGGTCGATGCCGGCGATAAGCTCGGCCGGAGACGTATCGCCCGCTTCCATGTAGAGATTGGTGGTTGCAGGGTGGGGCGGCGAGGCGCCGCCGCGCGCCGCTCGCGCCGTGGTTTCCAGGCCCAACTGCCTGGCGGAAGCGGAATCGAGCAGCCAGGCCTTTAAAATCCCATTGTCGATTAAATCGAGAGCCGCGTTCGCGACACCTTCGCCATCGAAGGGCCTGGAAGAAAGGCCGCGCATTCGGTGCGGGTCGTCGATGATACGGATGCCGTCGGCGAAGACTTGCTCCTCCATGCGGTCCTTCAGGAAACTCGTCCCCCGGGCCACCGAGGAGCCGGACACCGCGCCGGAAAAGTGGCCCAGCAAGCCGCCCGAAACGCGGGGATCGTAGACCACCGGCACCGCCGCCGTGTCGGCCTGCTTCGGGTTGAGCCGCTTGACGGCCCGCCGGCCGGCGCTCAGTCCGACCTCGGCCGCGTCCTCCATGTCGGCGCGGTGGCGGGTCCAGGAGTAATCATAATCGCGCTCCATCGCCGTGCCCTCGCCGGCCAGCACAGAGGCGCTGACGCTGTGGGAGGTCGTGGTGTATTCGCCCGAAAAGCCTTCGCTGGTGGCGACCGCGACGCTGCCCCAGCCCCAACTGGCTCCGGCGCCTTCGGAATTGGTCACCCCTTCGACCGAGCGGGCGGCGTCCTCGGCTTCGGCCGCGAGGCCGTAGAGTTCCTCGGCATCGGGAACGTGGTCGTCGGCCATGTCGAGGTCGGGATAGGACTTGGCGAGACGGACGTTGTCGGCCAGTCCGCAGTACGGATCTTCCGGCGCCGCCCGGGCCATGGCGACGGCGCGCTCGACCAATTCGTCGACGGCAGCCTCGGAGAGGTCGGTCGAGGCGACGCACGCCTGGCGCTGGCCGACGAACACCCTGAGCATCATGTCGAGGCTTTCCGACCGTTCAAGATCCTCCCGCTTGCCCAACCGTTGCGACGTCGACAGCGAGGTCGATTGCACGTGATGCCCGTCGGCGGCATCGGCCCCGGCACGTTTGGCGCGGGCGAACAGATCGTCTAGGAACTCGAGAGCTTGGGACATGTAAGCGACTTTGCTGATGGGATCGGAAGGGAAGGAACACACCCGATCATACCCCGGCACGCCTCATTTCCAAATCGACTTGCCGGAGCCGGGCAGGCCGAGGCGGTCCCACATCTCGTCGATGCGGGCGACAACGTCGTCGGACATGCGCAGTTTGCGGCCCCATTCGCGCTCCGTCTCGGGCGGCAGCTTGGTGGTGGCGTCGAGGCCGATCTTGGAGCCCAATCCCGATTTCGGGCTGGCGAAATCGAGGTAGTCAATCGGCGTGTCCTCCACGAGCGTAATATCGCGGGCCGGGTCCATGTTGACCGAGACCGCCCACATCACGTCCTTCCAATCGCGCGCGTCGATGTCCTCGTCCACGACGATGACGAACTTGGTGTAGGTGAATTGCCGCAAGTACGACCACACGCCCATCATGACGCGCTTGGCATGGCCGGCGTAGGCCTTCTTCATGGACACCACGGCGATGCGATAGGAACAGCCCTCCGGCGGCAGCCAGAAGTCGACGATCTCCGGAAACTGCTGCTGCAGGAGCGGGACGAACAGGTCGTTCATGGCCTCGCCCAGCACGCTGGGCTCGTCGGGCGGGCGGCCGGTGAAGGTGGAATGGTAGATCGGGTTGTTCCGCATGGTGATGGCGGAGACGGTGAAGACGGGGAATTGCTCGACCGAATTGTAGAAACCGGTGTGATCGCCGTAAGGCCCCTCGTCGCCGTAGTCCTCCAGCGAAACATGCCCCTCGATGACGATTTCGGCATTGGCCGGGACTTTCAGGGGCACGGTCTTGCAATCGACCAGCGCCACTTTTTCGTTCCGCAGCAATCCGGCGAACTGGTATTCGCTTAAGCTGTCGGGAACCGGCGTGACGGCGGCCAGGATCACGCCGGGATCGGCGCCGATGACCGCGGCGGCAGGCAGCGGGTCCGATTTCTCCGCTTTCCAGCGGGCGTGGTGCTGGGCGCCGCCCCGGTGTTTGAGCCAGCGCATCAGGGTGGTGTTCGGGCCGGTCACCTGCATGCGGTAGATGCCCAGATTGAAGCCATCTTCCTTGGCTCCGCCCGGACCTTGCGTTACGACCAGCGGCCAGGTAATCAACGGCGCCGGCTCACCCGGCCAGCAGGTCTGGATCGGCAGGCGTCCGAGGTTGATGTCATCGCCGGTGAGGACGATTTCCTGACAAGGCGCGCGCGTTACCGTTTTCGGCTTCATCGCCATGGCCTGCTTGACCAGCGGCAGCATGGCGACGGCTTCGCGGAAGCCGCCGGGCGGTTCCGGTTGGCGCAGGAACGCCATGGCCTCACCCAACTCGCGTAGCTGTCCGGGTTCGCGCTCCATGCCCCAGGCGACACGTTCGACCGTCCCGAACAGGTTGACCAGAACGGGCATGCCGGCGGGATTGCCGTCACTGTCGACGGCATTCTCGAACAGGACGGCGGGACCGCCTTCCGCCAGCAGCCGGGTTTGGATTTCCGTCATCTCCAGGTTCGTCGACACCGGCTCGGCGACGCGCATGAGGCGTCCCTCACGCTCCAGGCGGTCGACGAATTCACGCAGCGATGAGTAAGCCATTGAGGTTCCCGGCAAATTGGTTTGGCCAGCGGGAGTATATAGGGGGCTTGGGGGGAACGCGACAGGCGCGGGGGTGGAAGATCATTCCGCCGGCACCGCTTCCCGCCGCTTGCGCCCAACCAATCCGAGCGTCACGACCGTGAGGGCCATGAGCGCGCTTACGATAAAGAAGAAGGCCTCGCCGTAGCCGATGTCGATCAGGTAGCCGATCAGCACCGGCGTGGTTGCGGCGCCGACATTGAGACCGACGCTGACGATGCCGAAGACCCGCCCCGTCGCGCCCGCCGGCGTTATGGACCGGACGATCATGTCGCGCGACGGCCGCACCGAGCCCTGAAAAAGACCCACTGCGACAAAGACCGTCGTCAGTAGCGCCAGCGGCAGGCTGATCAGCGCCAGGACGAGAATTGCGGCGGCACAAACGATCTGGGCGAAGCCGGCGTAGAAGCCGTGCCGGTGCGTGCGGTCTGCCACGATGCCGCCCAACAGCACACCCGCCGACGTGGCCACCAGGTAGGCCGTCAGGACGCCGTTGGCGGTCGTCAGTGACAGGTCTTCGAACTGCACCAGCGCCGTCACCAGGAAGGTGTGTAACCCGCCGGTTACCATGGCCGTCAGAACGAAGAAGCCGAACATCGTGATGACGGCAGGCGTTAAGAGGGCGAGGGTGCCCGTGTGCGCCGGTCTGGTTTCGCCGATTTCGGGGTCGTTTGCGGACTGGTCCTTCAACATGTGGCTCCAGCGCCAGATGGCGACGGCCGCCAGCACCGACCCCAAACCCACGGCGATCAGGGCGGCGCGCCAGCCCCAGAAGGCGGTCAGCGCGATCATGACCGGCGGCGCGATGGTGAAACCGACCTGCCCCATGAAAGTGTGGAGGGCGAAGGCCCGGCCCAGCCGCTGGGGGTTCACCGAATGGGAGAGGATGGAATAGTCGGCCGGGTGGAAGACGCTGTTGCCGGCGCCCGACAGGATGACCAGGACCAGCATTGCGGCATAACCCGGTGCAAATCCCATCAGCACAACCGATCCTCCCATCAGGACCAGGCCGCCGATCAGGATCAGCCGCGCGCCGAATCGGTCGACCAGGATACCGGCCGGTATCTGGCACACGCCGCTGGCGACATTCATCATGGTCACCAGCAGGCCGAGCGCCGCGTAGCCGACCCCGAACTCCTCGCGCAGCACCGGAAACAGGGGCGGCAGGACCAACAGGTAGAGATGGCTGAAAGCGTGCCCGGTCCCGATCATGCTCATGATCGCGGCATAACGTTTGCCCGGGCCGGTTACTGCCATCATCCCTTGTCCGTCGTTTCATGGGGGTGGTCACGCGGGATTGGGGCCCGCCGAAGGACGGAGTATAGGCCGGTTTTAGGTCACATGCGACAGCCCGGCGGCGGCATCGGATGAATACCGATCATAATATTGGCCTCGGGCGCTTTTTATCGGCGATTCCTTGAGCATATCGCTGGAAATTATCGTCCGATCGTATCAAGTTATCCCGCAAGGGAGATGGGGCGGAATGGACACTGCGTACCTAGTTGAGTTGCTGAAACAGCACCAGCGCTTCGTGAAGAATATGCGGGGCGGCAAGCGCATCGTGCTCAAGAACGAAAATTTGTCCGGCCTGAAGATCCCCAATGTCGATCTCAGCGACGCCGTGCTGACGGGCTGCGATTTTTCCGGATGCAAGCTCTCCGGCGCCAATTTCTCCATGGCCGATCTCTTTGGCGCCGTATTCGAGGACGCCGACCTCACCGACGCGAAATTCGTCCGGGCCGATGTTCGCGGCGCCCTGTTCAAGGGCGCCCAGATGAGCGGCGCCGATCTGACGGATGCCGATCTCAGGCCCGGCGCTCTGGTCGCGGCGGCCGGCGCGCCGGCTGACTTGTCGGAAACCAATCTTGAGGATTCCACCTTGGATAACGCCAAGGCCGACGACGCCAAGATGCGCAATGCCAGGATGCATGGGGCTTCGCTGCGCAGCATGCAGGGCAGCCGGGTGGACTTTTCGGGCGCGGACCTCGGCGGCGCCAAGATGGAGATGGCCAAGCTCAAGAATGCCAACCTGACGGGCGCCAACATGGAAAAGGCCCAGCTCGACCAGACCAGTCTCCACGGGGCGAATATGCGGGGAACGGTGCTGGCGGACGTCAACCTGGATAAGGCGGACTTGCGCGACGCCAACGTCAGCCACGGCGCCAGCAAGCTGCCGGTCGAACTGCAGCAGATGATGGCCAAGCACGCGCTGTGGGCCGATTCCGGAGGTGCTGAAGGCGAACGCGCCAGCTTCGAGGGCGTCGACCTTACCGAAGCCGATATGGCCGGCGCCTATCTCTCGGCGGCCGACTTCGGCGCCTGCCGCATGCGCGAAATCAATCTCTCCCGGGCACAGCTTGTGCTCGCCGACCTCAGCGGCTGCGACCTCATGGGGGCGGACCTGCGGGACGCCGAAATGGAAGGCGCGCGCTTCGTCGATTCGTACATGCGTGAGGTTAACGCCCGCAACGCCAACCTCGGGCGCGTCAAGATGAAGGGCGCGGACGGCAAGGAGACCGGCCATACCTTTCCCGCCAATCTGTCGGGCGCCGATCTCACTGACGCCGATTTCTCGAATGCCGACATGAAAGGCGTGATTTTGGACAACGCCATCCTGGATGACGCTATTCTCGGCCGCATGGACGACGATTTTGTATTTCCCGAGTGACCCAAAGATCAGGTTCGAGGCTCAACCAAAACGAGATTAGGCCGCCTCTCGGGTATTGACCCGATATCTCGCCATTCCCACTTTTGTTAGTATTCAACGAATGCTGAATTGACCCGCCGCACTATGAATAATACAAATATGAGAGGATATCTGGGGGATTTGGGGGCATGGATGTCACAGAGCTGGTGGAAACGCTCAAGCTTCATCAGCAGTTTGTAAAGAGCATACAGGGCGGCAAGCGGGCCGTGCTGCAGAATGCCAGTTTGGCCGGCTTGAAACTCCCCGGTATCGATCTCAGCGATTCCGTATTTACCGGGTGTGATTTTACCGAATGCATCCTTGCCGGCGTGAATTTTTCGCGGGCAGATCTCTTCGGCGCCTGTTTCGAAGGCTCCGACCTAACCAACACATCGTTCGTTCGGGCCGACCTGCGCGGGGCGCAGTTCAAGGGCGCCCAGATGGGCGGCGCCGACCTCAGCGACGCCGACTTGCGGCCCGGCGCCCTGGTATCGGCGTCCAACGCGCCGGTCGATCTCAGCGAAGCCAATCTCGACGGCTCCAAGATGGACAACGCCAAAGCCGACGACGCCAAGATGCGCAACACCTCCATGAAGGGCGCGTCGTTGCGCAGCCTGCAGGGCAGCCGGGTCGACTTTTCCGGCGCCGACCTCGGCGGCGCCAACCTGGGCAAGGCCAAGCTCAAGAACGTCGATCTGACCGGCGCCAACATGGAGGACGCCCAGGTCGCCGAGGCCAATCTCAGCGGCGCCAACATGCGCGGCACCGTTCTGGCCGGCGTCGACCTGGCGACCGCCGATACGCGAGACGCCAAGGTCTCCAAGGGCGCCAGCAAGTTGTCCGTGGAAATCCAACGCATGATGGCGAAGCATGCGTTGTGGGCCGATTCGGGCGGCGCTCAGGGCGAGCGCGCCAGCTTCAAGGGCATGGATCTCAGCGGCGCGGATCTCTCCAACGCCTACCTTTCCGGCGCGGATTTCGGCGCCTGCAACATGTCGGACGTCAACCTGGCCAAGGCCCAGCTCGTGCTGGCCGATCTCAGCGGCAGCAATCTGGCCGGCGCCAACCTGCGCGAGGCGGAGTTGGGTGGCGCCAAGCTGGTGGCGGCAAACCTGCGCGAGGTCAAGGCCGGCTTCGCGCTGGTCACGCGCATCGCCATCAAGGGACCCGACGGCAAGGAGACCGGCCACACCTTTCCGGCCAATCTTTCTCGCGCCGATCTCACGGATGCCGATTTCTCCAACGCCGACATGCGGGGCGCCGTCATGGAAGACACCATCACGGAAGGCACGCGTCTCGGCATCATGAGCAAGGAATAGGCTGATCCAAGCTGGTTCCCTTAGGCCTTCGGCCTATTCTCCATGGTCATGAACCGCGATACCCACCGCCGCGCCAAAACCTATCCCTACGAGACGCCAGGCTATTCCTATATCTATGAAGACACCCGTATCGTGCCGCTGGCCGACTGGCCGGGGCCGCTGGATGACCTGTTTGCCAACCGCACCGCGGTGCTGGCCTTCGGGTCGAACGCCTCGCCTGATCAATTGACTCGCAAGTTCGGCGAATTCCTCGGCGCGGTCATTCCCGTGACGAAAGCGCGGCTTGCCGATTACGACGTCGTGTATTCGGCGCACATCACGTCCTATGGCGCCATCCCGGCCACCCTGGCGCCGTCGCCCGGAACGGTGCTGAAGACCTGGGTCAACTGGCTGCTGCCCAGACAGCTCGCACATATGCACCGAACGGAAATGGGCTCGTCGGGAGGGGCCGCGGTGAACTATGCCTACGGCCTGCTCAAGGATATCCGGCTTGAATTGAAGGATCGGGAAGACCTGGCCGAGGCCGGTGCCTATCTCACGAACCACGGCGCGCTGGGGCTGGCCGCATCGCCCTTGGCGCTCGATCAGATCAGCGCCCGCGACCGCCGCTTCGAAGCCAGGACGAAGCTGCAAATTCTGGAGAGCGCACGGCAGTTGCTGGCCCGGGAAATGGAGTTGGACGATTTCATCGCAGTGGCCGTCGCCGACGATGACCGCCGACGCAACTGGACTGAAACCCTTCGCCGCAAAGCCCACGTCCTCGATTTCCCCAATTTCAAACCTCTGGTGACTTGACCCTGTCCGACTGCCCGACAATCATCGCCGGTGGCATAGGTAGGGAGTATTCGATGACCGATCAGCTTTGGCGCTTGAGCGCCGTGGAAACCGCCGCCCTGATCAAGGACGGCGTGACGAGCAGTAGCGATGTGGTGGAGGCCCATCTTGAGCGGCTGGCTGAGGTCAACCCGGACCTCAACGCCGTGACCAACGAGTTTCCGGACGCCGCCCGCGCGGCGGCCAAGGCAGCGGATGACCGGCTGGCGGTGGGTGAGGATATCGGACCCCTGCACGGCGTGCCGGTCACGATCAAGGAAAACGTCGATCAGGCGGGCTTCTCGACACCCAACGGCGTGACGGCATTTGAGGCCGTCGTGGCGGAAGCGGATTCGCCCGTGGTCGCCAATCTGAAGGCGGCGGGCGCGATTGTCCTTGGCCGCACCAACACGCCGGAGTTCAGTTTCCGCTGGTTTACCGACAACGATCTCAGGGGTCTTACGCGCAATCCCTGGAACGAGGCCATCACGCCCGGCGGCTCGTCAGGTGGCGCTGCGTCATCTCTGGCGATGGGCATCGGCTGCATCGCGCACGGCAACGATCTCGGCGGCTCGCTGCGCTATCCCGCCTACTGTTGCGGCTTGTCGACCATCCGGCCGAGCCTCGGGCGCGTCGCGGCGTACAACCCTTCGGGCGCCGAGGAGCGGCCGCCGTCCATTCAGGCCATGTCGGTGCAAGGGCCCATCGGGCGCACGGTTGCCGACGTGCGCCTCGGTCTCGAGGTCATGGCGGGTCCGGATTGGCGGGATCCCTGGCAGGCTGTCGTGCCCTTGGATGGAGCCGCCCTGGACAAGCCTGTACGCGTCGCTGTATCGGTCGATCCCGTCGGGCTCGGCGTCGATCCAGCCGTGGCCGCGGCCATCGATTTCGCCGCGGGAACCTTGAGCGATGCCGGTTACGCCGTGGAAGAAGCCGATCCGCCGGCGGCGGCCGAGATCGCGGAGGTTTGGCGACGGCTGCTGTTCACCGAAGCCAAGGTCATGATGGGCACAGCGATAGGGAGCTACGCCTCCGACAATTTCAAGCAGATATTTGCCGATTGTCTGGCCGCGACGAGCTTGATGGATCTCGAAGCTTACATGCGGGCCGCCGCCGACCGTACCCGCCTCCGGCGTCTGTGGGCGGAATTCATGGAGGACTATCCGCTGGTCCTGATGCCCGTTTCCGCCGAGCTGCCGTTCCCGCAGGGCGAGGACCTGAAGGGGGCGGAGCGGGTCAAATCCCTATTGGATTCGCAGGCGCCGCTGTACATCGTGAATTATCTTGGCTTGCCTGCCGCCGCCACGCCGACGGGCGTTCTCGGCGACATTCCCATGGGCGTCCAGATCGTCGGCCAGGCTTTCCGCGAGGACCTCTGTCTCGACGCTGCCCAGGTCATTGAGGACCGTGTCGGCATCGTGGCCGAACAGCTCTGGTCGCGGGAGAGCTAAACCACCTGTCCCGCAACGATGGCCAGGAAGACGATCAGGCCGAAGGGGTGGTTGGATTTGAACTTGGCCAGGCAATCCGCACTGTCGTCGATGTCGACGTCGACGACCTGCCAGGCGAGCTGGGCGGCGGCGGCGGCCAATCCGGCGTAGAAAATCCACGAAAGACCGACGATGAAACCGGCAGCGGCCATGCCCGCCATGGCGATGGCGTAAAAGACCGTCAGCCAGTTCTTGGTGGTCGGCCCGAACCGCAGCGCCGTCGATTTGACGCCGATCAGAACGTCGTCCTCCTTGTCCTGGTGGGCGTAGATGGTGTCGTAGCCCAGCGTCCAGGCGATGCCGGCGGCGTATAGCGCGACGGGTGCGGCGCCGAGCTCCCCGGTGACCGCGGCCCAGCCCAGGAGAGCGCCCCAATTGAAGGCGAGGCCCAGCACGAACTGCGGCCAGTAGGTGATGCGCTTCATGAACGGATAGACGGCGACGATGACGAGGGAGGCGGCGCCCACGGCAATGGCAAATGTGTTGAACGTCAAAAGCACACCAAGGCCGATCAGGGCCAGCAAGCCCATCCAGAGAAAGGCTTGGAAGACGCTGACCTGCCCGGACGGGATGGGCCTGAGCGCCGTGCGCTCCACCATGCCGTCGAAATTGCGGTCGGCAATGTCGTTGAGCGTACAGCCCGCGCCCCGCATGACGAAGGCACCGACGAAAAACAACGCCAACAACAGTGGATCCGGCCAGCCGTTCGGTGCCCACGCGGACCAGCGGAACTCCGAGGGCTCGGAGGCCGCCAGCGCCAATGACCACCAGCACGGCCAGAACAACAGCCAGGAACCGATGGGCCGGTCGAAGCGGGCGAGCTTGAGATAGGGCTTGGCCTTTTCCGGGGCGCGCGCGTCGACCCAGTTGCCGGTAACGGCATCGGCGATGATCGAACTGCGGCTGCTATCGGGCTTGGCGCTCATGGCCTATGCTGTAGACGTTTCCGCCGCCCGCTTCAATCATTCGCGTTATTCAATTTTCATGAACGAAACGAAATCCCCACCCCGTCCCAAGGTCCGCCTCTTCGTCGGCGACGATCTTCGCGCCGGCGTATCGATCGATCTGAACAGGGATCAAAGCCACAAGGTCGGCCACGTTCTGCGACTGAAAGCCGGCGACGGCATCTCCCTGTTCAACGGCCGGGACGGGGAGTGGGCCTCAACGCTCGAGCGAATCTCCAAGAAGTCCTGCACCGTCTCGGTGGACGCGCTCCGCCGGTCGCAGACACCGACGCCCGATTTGTGGCTGGCGTTCGCGCCCATCAAGCGGGCACGCCTGGATTTCGTGGCGGAAAAGGCGACCGAGCTCGGGGTGTCCGAAATCCATCCCGTGGTGACCCGGCGCACCAACGTCCAGCGGATCAAGGGCGAACGCCTCGCCGCCAACGCGCGCGAGGCCGCGGAACAATGCGAACGGCTCGACATACCCGTGGTTAGGGAAGCCGTGTCACTGGACGATTTGCTGCTGGCGTGGCCGGTAGACCGGCATTTGATGTGGTGCGACGAAAGCGGCGGCGGTGCCCCCGCCGTCGACGTCCTGGGCGGACTGGATGCCGCCACATGCGCGGCGCCCTGGGCCGTTCTGATCGGACCGGAAGGCGGCTTCGACGCCGATGAGCAGGCCGCCATTGCAGCTCTTCCCAACGCGCACGCGGTTTCATTGGGACCGCGGATCCTGCGTGCCGACACGGCCGCCGCGGCCGCGTTGAGCCTTTGGCAGGCCGTTTTGGGCGACTGGCGGGTCACGCATTCTTGAAGATGGTCCAGAATATTAGGTTGTTAACCTTTGCCGACCTCCTTATGTACAGTTCCTGAAATTATTAGTTGAGGACCCCCCCTTGGCGGACACCGGCACAAACAGTGCGCCCATCGAAAGCCGGGCGCAGCTAATCGAGTACCTGAGTGAAGGCGGAAAGCCGCGCGAGGACTGGCGCATCGGCACCGAACACGAAAAATTCGGATTTCGCCACGACGATCTTCGTCCGCTCGAATACGAGGGTCCGCAGGGCATCGCGACGCTGTTCAAGGGATTGGAGCAGTTCGGCTGGCAGCCCATCATGGAGGGCGACAACGCCATCGCCATGGCCATGAACGGCCAGTCCATCACCTTGGAGCCCGGCGGCCAACTTGAGTTGTCGGGCGCACCGCTGGAAAACCTCAATCAGACCTGCGACGAGGTCAACACCCACCTGCATCAGGTCAAGACGGTGGCGGAAGCCATGGGCGTCGGCTTCATCGGCCTCGGGTTTCAGCCCAAGTGGGCGCGCGCGGATATCCCGGTCATGCCCAAGGGCCGCTATTCGCTGATGCGGAGCTATATGCCGGCGCGGGGCAACCTCGGCCTCGACATGATGTTCCGCACCTCGACGGTGCAGGTGAACCTCGATTTCTCCGATGAACGCGACATGGTCGAGAAATTCCGCGTCGCCTTGGCGCTGCAGCCCATTGCCACGGCGCTTTTCGCCAACTCGCCCTTCACCGAGGGCGAGCCCAACGGCTTCCTCAGCTACCGCAGCCATATCTGGACGGATACCGACCCTGACCGCACCGGTCTCGTCCCGTTCGTGTTCGATGACGACTTCGGATACGAACGCTACGCCGAATACGCGCTCGATGTGCCGATGTACTTCGTCTACCGCGACGGACAATACATCGATGCCCTGGGCCAATCGTTCCGCGATTTCCTGGCCGGAAAGCTGCCTGCCCTGCCAGGCGAAATTCCCACGATCAAGGATTGGGAGGATCACCTCACCACCCTCTTCCCTGAGGTTCGCCTGAAGCAGTTCATTGAGCTCCGGGGTGCCGACGGCGGGCCATGGCGGCGCTTGTGCGCCCTGCCGGCCTTGTGGGTCGGCGTGCTCTATGACGATGCCGCCCGCGCCGCCGCCTGGGACCTTTGCAAGGACTGGACGCACGAAGACCGTGCGGCCTTGCACGCCGGCGTCATGCGCCAGGGCCTGAAGGCCGAGGTCAAGGGCCGCACGGTGGCGGAAATGGCGGGCGACATGATCGACATCGCCTCCGACGGCCTCAAGGCGCGCCATCGCATGGACGCTTTCGGCGACGACGAGCGCCACTTCCTCAGTGCCGTCCGCCTGGTGATCGAGGACGGCCGCACTCCGGCTGAGGAACTCCTCGAAGCCTACGAGTCACGCTGGAACCGCTCCGTCGATCCGGTTTTTGAGGAGTACGCGTACTAGCACAGCCCTCGCATCGAACACTTTTTCTTGTTCCGAAGTGCGGACCCCGATCACTAAATTCGTGATATAGTCCGCGCAAGCTAATAAGGAGGGTGTGATGTCCGTTCGAGGTCGTGTTCTTCCGTATCAGCGTCGGCTTAAGCTTCTCATCTCATTTCTGTTCATAGCCGCCTTGCCGTCTGCCGTTTCGTCGCCGGCTGCGGCGGCGACGCAGATTCTCGGCCTGGCGATGACGGCGGGTCCGGTGGAACTGAACTGCGCGGGCAGCGAATGCGCGGCCGAGTTCAGCAGTTTTTGCCTTCAGCAGGACCGCAAAAGGCCGGGCCATGAAGCGCCTTACGAGCTGGCGACCGACCAGGACGTCACACTCACACTGACGGCCGCGAACGGGGAGGCCCGCGAGGTGGCCCCTGAGGGCCTCATCAGGATCGTCACCAAGCGCGGCTTTTCCGCCGTTAGGATAAGCGTCGGCCGACAGGTCCTCAGCGCCTTCGGCGCCGAGCGGGCCGCCATCACCATCGGTGAACGGGTTGCGCTGCTGCCGGTGCCGGAGGCGAGCGATCCCTCGCCGCTGACCGCCGACGAGATCGCCCAGGCCACGGGTCCCGCCCGCGCCATCGCCGCTGGATACTTTGACGGGGAAGAAGGCTACGCCGGCGTTACACGCGTGTTGGCCCGGGCCATCAATACCGTCGCTCCCGATGAACGCATGTCGCCGGCCCAACGCCAGGAGCGCTGGGATGCCGCCCTCCAGAGCCTGCCGGGCGGCGCCGACCGGGACGCCATCGCCATGGCCAACGAGCACTTCCAAGGTTGCCAGCGCTGGATCGGCAACCGGCTGGTATTTGGTCTTCGCAGTTGCCTGGAGAACCGTCACGATTCGATGATGCGCGGCCTCAACATCCGTTTCTGGAAAACCCTGGAGCCGGGTAGTTAAAGCAGCTGAATTTGGGATGATTCATTTCTAAGCGGGTTCATGTTCAACCACGCTTACTTGTAGTTCCGAGCAGTGGAGTGCTTACCCAGCGCTGTCCCCCCCATCCTGTCCTTCCCCCTCCAGGGGGGAAGGCACGCAAATTTGAGGACATTTTCGACATGTGAGTCCCCTCCCCCTTGAGGGGGGAGGGATAGGGTGGGGGTGGAGTCGAATGAGCTGAAATCGATCAAAAGTGCGCTGACATCAGATTCAACCGGTTTAGGCTCATGCGGCTCTAAAGCACTTCGAAAGTCGCGTTGTCGATGAAATCCCAGTCGAGGTCGATGCCGAGGCCCGGCTTCTGAGGCAGCTTGGCCAGGCCGTCCTCGATGGGCAGCGGTTCGGCCAGTCCGAAATCGAACAGCGATTCGGGCGTCAACAATTCGAAAAAGTCGTTGTTGGCGATGGCACCGCAGCAATGCAGGTTTACCAGTTCGAGCGGGTGCATGATGGTGGTGTGGATTTCGCAGTTCATGCCGAAGGCTTCAGCCGTCCGCGCCGTCTTCAGCACCCCGGTCACACCGCCCGTCCACGAGACGTCGGCCCGAACGCGGTCGACGACGCGGTCGGAAATGTAGGCGGCGAGACTGTAGGGGTGCTTGGCCAGAACCTCACCACCGACGATGGGGATGTCGACTTGTGAGGTCAGCGCCTTCAGACCGGGCACGTTTTCGTCGGCCAGAGGTTCCTCGAACCAATAGTAATCGAGTGCTTCCAACTCCCGGGCGAAGCGCACCGCTTCTTCGACGTTGAAGCAGGCGACGGGGTCAGACATCAAGGTGAAGCCGGGGCCGACGGCGTCGCGCACGGCGCGGTGAACCTCGACATCCTCGCGGTAGTCCTTGCCCGGCGGATGCACCTTGTAGGCCTTGTAGCCCTTGGACTTGATGCCCAACGCCTCCTCCGCATAGGCCTCGGGGGAAGGCAGGACGAGGGAACTGGCGTATACCGGCACTTCGTCGCGGCAGCCGCCGATGTATTTGTAGAGCGGCTGGCGGGCGTCCAGGGCGCCGAGAATCCACAAGACGTTGTCGAAGGGGCCGTAGGAATAGATCGGCAGGTGGTTCCACCAGCGATCGGCGGTACGGAAGTCCTGCCAGGCACCTTCGCGGTCGAGCGCATCGCGTCCGGTGAAGAAAGGCCGCATGGAGGCCGCCGCCAATTCCCCCGCGCCGCGGGCCGAGCGCGCCGCAAAGCCGAACGATGACGCCTCAAGCCCATCCTCCGTCTTCATGGTGACGACCAGGAACTCCATACCATAGTGGGTATCGGATTGGCGCAGACTGGCGCTGTCGATCATCCCGTCCGGCTGCTTGCAGCAGCGGACCTCAACCTCCGTGATACGCATGAACTAAGCTGCCTCCGTACCCCCCACCGTCAATTCGTCGATCTTCAGGGTCGGCTGGCCCTGGCCGACCGGCACGCCCTGGCCGTCCTTGCCGCAGGTGCCGATGCCGCGGTCGAGCGCCAGGTCGTTGCCGATCATGCCGACCTTTGTGAGCACGTCCGGTCCGTTACCGATCAGGGTGGCGCCCTTCACAGGCGCGGTCACTTTTCCGCCCTCGATGCGGTAGGCCTCGGTGCAGGTGAAGACGAACTTGCCCGACGTGATATCGACCTGCCCGCCGCCGAAGTCGACGGCGTAAAGGCCGTCGTCGACCGACGCGATAATTTCCGCCGGGTCCATTTCGCCGTTGTCCATGACCGTGTTGGTCATGCGCGGTATGGGCATGTGGGCGAAGTCCTGACGCCGGCCGTTGCCTGTGGGTTTCATACCCATCAGGCGCGCGTTCAGGCGGTCGTGCATGTAGCCCTTGAGAATGCCGTCCTCGATCAGCACCGTGCGTTCGGTCGGCGTGCCTTCGTCGTCGACGGTCAGCGAACCGCGCCGGTCCGCGATGGTGCCGTCGTCGACCACGGTAACGCCCGGCCCTGCGACGCGCTCCCCCAGCAGGCCGGAAAAGGCGCTGGTCTTCTTGCGGTTGAAGTCGCCCTCCAGACCGTGGCCGATGGCCTCGTGCAACAGGATGGCGGGCCAACCCGGTCCCAGCACGACCGGCATGGTGCCGGCAGGCGTCGACACGGATTCCAGGTTGACCGACGATTGCCGCATGGCCTCGTCGACCGCGGCGCGCCAGTTTTCCGGCTGGATGTAGTGATCGTAGAGCGTCCGGCCGCCGGTCCCGAAGGAACCGGTTTCCTGGCGGTCGCCTTCGCCCATGACGACGGATACGTTGAGACGCACCAGCGGCCGGATGTCGCCCGTGCGCACGCCGCCGGCGCGGACGATTTCAACAACCTGCCACGAGCCGGCGAGCGAGCAAGACACTTGGCGTACACGTTCATCCTTCGACCGGGCGTAGGCGTCGATCTCCGAAAGCAGTTTGGTCTTTTGTTCGAAGGGGATGTCGGCCAGCGGATTGTCGTCGATGTAGAGCGCCTGGTTCGTGCCCGCGGGTTCCTGGCTCAGGCTGCCCGAGCGCCCCGCCCGCACCGTCTGAACGGTGTCGGCGCCGCGCTTGATGGCGTCTTCCGACAATTCCGAAGCATGGGCGTATCCCGTGCTCTCGTCCGAGACGGCGCGCAGGCCGAAGCCCTGCGAGGTGTCGAAACTCGCCGACTTGAGCCGTCCGTCGTCCCAAGCCAAAACCTCGGATTGGCGGTATTCGAGAAACAGCTCGCCGTCGTCGCAGCCCGCCAAGGCGTCGTCGACCAGACCCTCGACTCGGTTGCGGTCGAGACCGGTGCGGTTGAACAGGAGTTCTTCGGCTTTGGCGGCGTCGGCCATTTCGCTCTCCGAAACTGGATGTTGAAAAGGGGTAGCATAGACCCAGCCGGCGGGCTTCACCAGACGATCAATGATTGGGTTTCGCATAGGCTAATAAACGCGAACCGTTCGCAACGAACCGTCGAATATCGAAGCGGATTTGACTTCAATCAAGATAACCCTGCGACATTTTGTCGCATTTTTTTTGTGGGTATTGTGCCGAGGAACTGGAGTGGAGCCCGATTTCTCCTCCTGACACCTTCTGAAACCCGCAGAAAACTTTACATTTTTGACATTCGACGCGGCATCTGAAATAGATTTCAATTATTCCAAAGTGGGCTTGTTCTCGCTCCCCACACTGTGTAGTCTCCCCGCCAAATTCAGCTTTTGTGCATTGCTGGCGAGGGGAGGGGTGTAGGCAGTCGGTACCGCGTTTTGTTGGTTTCGTGCCTTGTTCAAATTTGTCCGGCGGCAAGCCGCCGGGTACCCCCCAAAAGTCAGATTTCCAGCCGCGAATTGTAAAGCGGCGTTTGACGAGGAGACGGAACGGATCATGACGTTCAGCACCAAGTCCTTTTGCAGGGCCGCTGCAGCTTCGGTTATCGGCCTTACGGCACTGGCGGGCGTGACGACCCCGGCCATGGCGGAAAAACCCCTACCCTGGCAGATGGGTTTCCAGCCGGCGGTAACGCCGGTGATGGACCGGATGAATGATTTCCACAACTTGTTGCTGGTGATCATATTCGTTATCGCCGCATTCGTTACGGTGCTCATGGTTTACGTCGTGATGCGCTTCAACGAAAAAGCCAATCCGACGCCGTCCAAGCGCTCCCACAACACGCTCCTCGAGGTTATCTGGACGGCGCTGCCGATCATGATCCTGGTGGTCATCGCGATCCCGTCGTTCAAGCTGCTTTACTATCAGGACAAGGCGCCTAACGCGGAAATGACGCTCAAGGTGACGGGCAACCAGTTCTACTGGTCCTACGAATATCCCGATAACGGCGGCTTTGCCTTCGACGCCACCATGGTGCCGGATGAAGAGATCAAGGACGGCCAGATCCGCCTGCTCTCGACGGACGAGGAGGTCGTGGTTCCCGTCGATACGGAAATCAGGGTTCTCGTTGCCGCCGCCGACGTCATCCACGCCTGGGCGGTGCCCGCCTTCGGCGTCAAGATCGACGCGGTGCCGGGACGCCTGAACGAAACCTGGTTCAAGGTGACCAAGGAAGGCACTTACTACGGTCAGTGTTCGGAACTCTGCGGCACCAACCACGGTTTCATGCCGATCCAGGTGAAGGTCGTTTCCAAGGCGGACTTTGCCGCCTGGGCCGCCAAGGCCAAGGAGGAATACGCATCCCTCGACGGGAAATCGGCGCCATCGAAAAGCCGCGCGGTATCTGTTGCCGCCGTTCGCGCTAATTAGGCATAATTCCGCCCAGCCAAGGCGGACAGAAAAAGGTTTTGGGTAAATGAGCGAACAGCAATCCGCGCACGCATCCGATCACGGCCACGATCATCATCCCACCGGGATCAAGCGCTGGCTTTATTCGACCAACCACAAAGACATCGGCACGATGTACATCATCTATGCCGTCGTTTTCGGCGTCATCGGCGCCCTGTTCTCCGTCATCATGCGCATGGAACTGGCCGAGCCGGGCATGCAGTACATCGGCGACAACTACCAGTTCTTCAACGTTCTGGTCACGGCGCACGGCCTGATCATGGTGTTCTTCATGGTGATGCCCGCGCTGATCGGCGGCTTCGGCAACTGGTTCGTGCCGCTGATGATCGGCGCACCGGACATGGCCTTCCCGCGCATGAACAACATCAGTTTCTGGCTGCTGATCCCGGCGGCCATCCTGCTGGTGGCTTCGCCCTTCATGGACGGCGGCGCCGGCACGGGCTGGACCGTCTACGCGCCGCTGTCGACCTCGGGTCATCCCGGCATGGCGGTCGACATGGCGATCCTCAGCCTGCACCTGGCGGGCGCCTCATCGATCCTGGGTGCGGCCAACTTCATCACCACCATCTTCAACATGCGCGCGCCCGGCATGACGCTGCACAAGATGCCGCTGTTCGTCTGGTCGGTGCTGATTACGGCGTTCCTGCTGTTGCTGTCGTTGCCCGTGCTGGCCGGCGCCATCACGATGCTGCTGACCGACCGCAACTTCGGCACGGCCTTCTACGAAGCCTCCGCCGGCGGCGACCCGATCCTTTACCAGCACTTGTTCTGGTTCTTCGGCCACCCCGAGGTTTACATCCTGATCCTGCCGGGCTTCGGCATCATCAGCCACATCGTCTCGACGTTCTCGAAGAAGCCGATCTTCGGCTATCTCGGCATGGCTTACGCCATGGTCGCCATCGGCTTCGTCGGCTTCATCGTCTGGGCCCACCACATGTACACCGTCGGCCTCGACGTCGACACGCGGGCCTACTTCGTAGCTGCGACAATGGTCATTGCGGTGCCGACCGGTATCAAGATCTTTAGTTGGATCGCCACCATGTGGGGCGGGTCGCTCACGTTCCCGACTCCCATGCTGTGGGCCTTGGGCATGATCTTCCTGTTCGTCATCGGCGGCGTCACAGGTGTCGTGCTGGCCAACGCCGGCGCGGATATCGCCCTGCACGATACCTACTACGTCGTCGGGCACTTCCACTACACCATGTCGATGGGTGCGATGTTCTCGATCTTTGCCGGCTTCTACTACTGGGTCGGCAAGATGACGGGCAAACGGTATCCCGAAACGCTCGGCAAGCTGCACTTCTGGATCACCTTCATCGGCGTCAACCTGACCTTCTTCCCAATGCATTTTTCGGGTCTCGCCGGCATGCCGCGACGTATTCCCGACTATCCCGACGCATACGTCGGCTGGAACATGATTTCGTCCTGGGGATCCTACATCTCCTTCGCGGGCGCCATCCTGTTCCTCTTCATCGTTCTCAGGACCTTCACGTCGAGTGAGAAGGTCGGGGAGAACCAGTGGGGCGAGGGCGCCACGACGCTGGAATGGACGGTAAGTTCGCCGCCGCCGTTCCACACCTTCGAAGAATTGCCCCGGGTCAAGTAGTCCGCGCGGAAGAAGGAGAAGGCCTAAGTGACGAGCCACATGGCGGCATACACCTCGACCGACGAACGCCCGGCGCAAGAAGCCGGTGCGCGGGCGCAGGACTATGTCGCGCTGCTCAAGCCGCGCGTCATGTCGCTGGTTGTCTTCACCAGCTTCGTCGGCTTATGGCTGGCGCCGGGGGACATGCATCCCGTTCTCGGGTTCGTCGCTCTGTTGTGCATCGCCGTCGGCGCCGGCGCGTCGGGCGCCATCAACATGTGGTACGACGCCGATATCGACGCCGTCATGAAGCGCACGCGCAACCGTCCCATCCCCAAAGGCTTGGTTTCGCCGGGCGATGCCTTGGGACTGGGAGCGACCTTGGCGGTCGGTTCCGTTGCGGTCATGGGGTTAGCGGTCAATTGGACGGCCGCGGCGCTGCTGGCGGGTACCATCGCCTTCTACGTCGTGATCTATACCATGTGGCTGAAGCGGCGGACGCCGCAGAACATCGTTATCGGCGGCGCTGCGGGCGCCTTCCCGCCGATGGTCGGCTGGGCCGCCGCCACCGGCGGCGTCAGTCTCGAGTCCATCGTCCTCTTTGCCATCATCTTCATCTGGACGCCGCCGCACTTCTGGGCGCTGGCTCTCTACCGTTCCGATGATTATGAAAACGCGGGCGTGCCGATGTTGCCGGTGGTGGCCGGCCTGAAGGAAACGCGCAAGCAGATCCTGCTCTACAGCCTCGTATTGGTGCCCCTGACGCTGACGCCCTGGTACCTCGGCATGTCGGGCGGGGTCTATGGTCTTGCCGCGGCCGGCCTCGGCGCCGTCTTCCTGGGGCTGGCCTACGCCGTCTGGCGACGCGGTGACGCCTCGGGCGCGACCGCCCTGGCCCGCCGCCTGTTCGGCTTTTCCATCCTCTACCTCTTTTTGATTTTCGTTCTCCTGGTCGTGGACCGCCTGGTCATGGGAGCCTTGGCGTGACATGCCGATGGACGAACGCCATAAACGCCGCCGCGGGCGGAACTATTTGCTGTTCGGGGCGCTTTTGGCCCTCGTCGTGCTGTTCTACGTCATCACCATCGTGAAAATGTGATCGGCCATGACAGCAAACACCAAATCTTCCGCCAGCGCCGCTCAGCCGAACCCGGTTGCCGTTCCGGCGCGGCGCAATGCCGCCACGGGGCTGGTGTTGGCGGGCGTGGCCCTCGGCATGATCGGGCTCGCTTTCGCCGCCGTACCGCTTTACACGCTGTTCTGCCAGGTCACGGGTTACGGCGGGACGTCCCAGGTCGCCGCGACGGCGCCGGGCGCGCCGCAGGGACAGGCTGCCGGGCGGGTGATCACGGTGCAATTCGACGCCAGTGTCGCACGCGGCATGCCCTGGAAATTCAAGCCCGTCCAGCGCGAGGTCACGGTCCGGCTGGGGGAGGAAACGCTGGCTTTCTACACGGCCCACAATCCCCTGGGCCGGCGCGTCATGGGAACCGCCAGCTACAACGTCACGCCGCACAAGGCAGGGCCGTATTTCAGCAAGATCGAATGTTTCTGCTTCACCGAGCAGGTTCTGGAGCCCGGCCAGTCCATCGACATGCCGGTTTCCTTCTTTGTCGACCCCGATATCGTCAACGATCGCAACCTCGACGACGTCGGGACCATCACGTTGTCCTACACCTTTTTCGAAAAGCCGCTCTTGGAAGACATAGACGAACGCCAGACAACGGCGCTCGATCCCAAGTCGGCCGACGGCAAAATGAATTAGGGAATGGACGGGTATCTAGTTTCTTGTGTCGTTAACCGGTTCGTACCGGTGCTGGACACAGGTTTGCGGGAGAAGTAAAGGATGGCAACGCACACCAAAGGGCACGACTACCACCTGGTCGACCCGAGCCCGTGGCCGGCCCTGGGGGCGCTGTCGGCGCTCGTCCTGGCCGTCGGCGCGCTCTTGTACATGCATGATTACACGCCTTGGGTGCTGCCCATTGGCGGAGTCATGGTGCTCTACACCATGTTCGTCTGGTGGCGCGACGTCATTGACGAGGCGACTTTCAGGGGTGACCACACCCCGGTGGTGCAGATCGGCATGCGCTACGGCATGGTCCTGTTCATCGCTTCGGAAGTCATGTTTTTCGTTGCCTGGTTCTGGGCCTTCTTTGACGCCAGCCTCTATCCCGGCGGCGTCGAGAGCCCCGAACTGGTGGGCCGCGATGCCCATACCGGCGGCGTCTGGCCGCCCTCGGACATCGAGGTGTTCGACCCCTGGGGCATCCCCTTCCTCAACACTCTGATCCTGCTCACCTCGGGCACCACGGTGACCTGGGCGCACCACGCCCTGCGGGCCGGCAACCAGAAGGGCCTGATCAATGGTCTTTGGCTCACGATTATCCTGGGCGCCACGTTCACCGGCTTTCAGGCCTACGAGTACATGTTTGCCCCGTTCGACTTCACCAGCGGAATCTACGGCTCGGTCTTCTACATGGCGACGGGTTTCCACGGGGCCCATGTCATCATCGGGACGATTTTCCTGGTGGTCTGCCTGGTGCGCTCCTACAAGGGCCACTTCAAGCCGGACCACCACTTCGGCTTCGAGGCGGCGGCCTGGTACTGGCATTTCGTCGATGTCGTCTGGCTGTTCTTGTTCTGCGGCGTCTATTGGTGGGGCGGCAACTAAGCGGCGCCAATCCAGCTGTACCGGCGCCATGCCGGTAGAGCAAACGCAAACCGTTTCCCCTTTCCGCGCCGGGCTCGCCTGCCGATGCCCCGGATGCGGAAAGGGGAAATTGTTTTCGGGTCTTCTCGAAGTCGTTCCGGCCTGCACGACCTGCGGCCTGGATTACTCAAACCATGATTCGGGCGACGGGCCGGCGGTTTTCGTTGTCCTGGTCCTCGGCTTCGTCGTCGTCGGGCTGGCGGCCTGGGTGGAATTCGTTTTCGCACCGCCGCTCTGGATGCACGGGGTGCTGTGGTTTCCGTTTATCCTTGTCGCCTCCGTTTTCCTGCTGCGCATCTTCAAGGCGACGCTTATCGCCTTGCAGTTCCGCCATCAGGCCGGTGAGGCCCGGCGCGGGCAATGACCTTCCGCCCATTGCTCTGGCCAACCGTGACGGCTCTGCCCGCCCTGATTGTCCTGCTGGCGCTCGGGTTCTGGCAACTCGAGCGCCTGGCCTGGAAGGCCGATCTGATCGCGCAACGGCAAGCGGCCTTGGCCGCGCCGCCGGTTGAACTTCCAGGCTTGGTCGTCCAGCCGGAAAAACTGAATTTCAGCCGGGTCCGGGCGAGCGGTCATTTTCTGCACGAGCGTGAACTCCACGTCCTAAACCGCAACCGCGAAGGCGTGGCAGGCGTCCATGTCGTGACGCCGTTTAAGCGGATTGCCACGGAAGGTGGCGGTGTGGTGCTGGTCGACCGGGGCTGGGTGCCGAACGCACGGCGTGCGCCGGAAACCCGCATGGCGGGTCAGATCGCGGGTGAAATCCGCCTTTCCGGCATCGTCAGGACAGGGACTCCGGGACGCGGTTGGTTAACCCCTGCGGACGATCCCGCAAAAGGCGTATGGTATGCCGCCGATGCCGCCGCCATGGCCCGATCGCTTGGGCTGACCGCCCCAGATTTCATTATTGAAATCAGTAAGATGGATATTCCCGGCGAGTTGCCGATCGGGGGGCGGACCAGAACCGAAATCGTGAATAACCATTTCTCATATGCGCTGACCTGGTTTGCCCTGGCGGGGGCTTTGACGGCTATTTACCTGATTTTTGCCCTGCGTGTTCGCCGCTCTAGCTAACTAATTGACCTGGGCGCTTCGCCCCGAGGCGGCGAGCGGTTATTATGGGTGCAAATGAAGGCGTATAACGACGTAGAAGGGCGGTTCAAGCGTCTCACGGACCTGAACGGGGCTTTGGCAGTATTGCACTGGGATTCGGCGGCGATGATGCCGGCGGGTGGAGCCTCCGCTCGCGCCGACCAGATCGCCGCCCTCTCACTGGTCTGCCATGAGCTGATGACCGATCCGGTGTTGGACGAAACCTTGACCAGCGCCGAACGCGAGATCGAAAAGAACCCCGACGACTTCGACAATTGGCACACCGCCAACGTCGAGGAGATGCGCCGCATGTGGCGCCATGCCAATGCCATTCCCGCGGATCTCGTCGAAGCGTTGAGCCAGGCCACCTCGGCCTGCGAGATGGTGTGGCGGGACGCCCGCCCGGAAAACGACTTCGCCAAGCTGGAACCGCTCCTGAGCCATCTCGTTTCGCTGGTTACCGAAGTCGCCCAGATCAAATCCGAAGCCCTCGGGATCGATCCCTACGACGCCCTGCTCGACGAGTTCGATCCGGGCGCACGGGCGTCCGACATCGATCCGTTGTTTGACGGTCTTGAAGACTTTCTCCCCGATTTCCGCGCCAAGGTTCAGGAGGCCCAGGCGGCCGGCCCGCAACCGGAGCCGCTGGCGGGGTCGTTCCCGGTGAGCGACCAGCGCGCCCTGGCCGAGCGGCTGATGCACCAGTTGGGCTTCGATTTTGAATTCGGCCGGCTCGACGTCAGTCACCATCCCTTCACGGGCGGCGTACCTGATGATGTCCGTATCACCACGCGCTATTACGAATCGGATTTCACGCAAAGCCTGATGGGAGTGCTGCACGAGACCGGTCACGCCCTCTACGAGCGCGGCCTGCCCGGCCAGTGGCGCCACCAACCGGTGGGCGCGGCGCGCGGCATGACGCTGCACGAGAGCCAGTCGCTGATCATCGAAATGCTGGCTTGCCGGTCGGAACCCTTCATCCGCTATCTGACGCCCTTGGTCCGCGAAACGTTCGGCGGCAACGGTCCGGCCTGGGAGCCGGAGAACCTGGTGCGCCACTACCGCCGTGTCGAACCCGGCCTCATCCGTGTCGACGCCGACGAAGTTTCCTATCCCTCGCACGTCATTTTGCGCTACCGGCTGGAACGCGCCATGATTGCCGGCGACCTCAAAGTGGCCGACTTGCCCGGCGCCTGGAACGAGGCGATGGAAAAGGCGCTGGGTCAAACCCCGCCCGACGATCGTGACGGTTGTCTACAGGACATTCACTGGCCGAGCGGCGCCTTCGGGTATTTCCCGACGTATACCTTGGGCGCTATCGCCGCCGCCCAGTTGTTCGAAGCGGCGGTGCGCGATTCCGAGGAGGTGCTTCCGGGGTTGGAATCCGGCAACTTCCAGCCGCTCCTGGCCTGGCTGCGCTCGCATGTCCACGCGCTGGGGTCGCTGATGTCGACCCAGGACCTGTTGATGCGCGCCACCGGCAAACCCCTCAATATCGAAACCTACAAGGCGCATCTCGAGGAACGCTATCTGGGCGGTTGAGGGGCTCGTGCCGCCGCAATTTCCGTGGCCGATGTCTTCCGAGCAGCCGTCATTCCGGCGCATGCCGGAATCCAGTTTTTTCTTTTGTTGAAACGACGGGCAATTCATCCAAGTGTCCAAAAAAAGGACAAACTGGACCCCGGCCTTCGCCGAGGTGACGCCAGGTTGATCTATACCGTCTACCCCACCGTCTGACCGACCACCAGGGCCTCCAATTCCTTGATGCGGGATTGCAGACCGGCGACGACGGTTTCGACGTCCTCCTGGGTGTAGCGTTCGACGATGTGTTGGCGGCAGTTGAGGTCCCAGGCTTCGATCTTGAAGCGGATGGCGCGCTCGACGACGGCATCGTACTCGTCGTCCGACAGGGCTTTGATCAACTTCTGATCGTCGCTTTCCTCGGCCCGGCCCCAGATTTTGATGCGCGTCCGCGCGGGATAGTTCATGAGGAAGATGAAAGCCTTATCGTTTTCGGACAGATTGCCGGTTGAGATGTATTGCCTGTTGCCGCGGAAATCGGCAAAAGCCAAGGTGGTCTCGTCCACGGGTTTGAGAAATCCCTTCGGTCCGCCCCGGTGCTGAATGTAGGGCTGGCCGGACTTGCCGGCAGTGCCGAAATAAAAGGAATCCTGAACCTCCAGGAATGCCTTGAGATCGTCCGTGACGGTCTTGTTCCAACCGCGTTTGATGATCTTCTCCCCTGCCCCGGCCGCGCCGTTGCGGGCCTGGGTGGCCAGGATGGCGTCGGAGAAAACGATATCGGGTTCGTCGAGCATGGTGGGTCCGATCGTGGCTTATGGGGACGGAACGGTTGCTTGAAAACTGGGGCGCGCCGACGCCTGGTCCATCCAGGCGGTAAGGTTTGATCGCCCGTTGCGCCATCCGAGATCGTCATGCCGCAGGTCGACGTAGCCCAGCCCGGCGGCGAGCGCCAGGGTGCCCAAAGTGGGCCTGTCGGGATCGGGCAGGGGGCTCATTTCCAAGGCATCGCAACAACTGGTGATCTTGCCGCGTTGTTTGTCGACCCAGTCCGGCGATTGTTCGCCGTCGGGGCGGCGGCCTTCCATCGTGGCAAGGTAGGTCGCGTCGGTCATGCCGTTGGCCAGGGCGTGAAGCCTGAGGACCGCCCAGCGGTCTTCGCCAGCCTCCAGCGGCAGCAAGCGGGGCTCGGGCGTGAGGCTGTCGAGGTATTCGCAGATGACCGCGCTGTCGAACAACGACGATCCATCCTCGCGTACCAGCGCCGGGACCTTGATGATGGGGTTGGCCTCGACCAGTTCGGCGGGCTTGTCATAGGGCGCGCACACTTCGAACTCGACCTGCTCTGACAATCCCTTCTCCAGCACTGTCATGCGGACCTTGCGGGCGTAAGGCGAGGCGTCGGAATAGTAGATCTTCATCATTTTGCGGATATTCCTGCTTGTTTCAAAAGTTGGACGGCGCCGGCGGCGGCTCTATTCAACGCCTCCCCATCCTGATGGGCCCGGCTCAGGACGTAGCCGCCCTGAATAACGGCGATAAGCGTGGTTGCAAGCGCCGTAGCGTTGATATCGCGCGGCAATTGGCCCTGGGATTGCGCCTCCCGAAGGCTATCCGCTATCGCCTTGGCCACGTGGGCGAAGAACGCGGCCACCGGTGCGCGGATGGTCTCCTCCATTATCGATCGCTCCGACGTCAGGCGTCCGACACGGCAGCCGGTAAGGCCATCGCGGGATCGCGTCAAATAGTCCTCAATGCGCTCAAGAGCGGGTCGGTCGAGGCGGAACGAGGCATCGAAGTCGGCAATGAGCTCATCCTTGATCTCCTCGATAGCCGCCGCGGCCAGCGCCTGCTTACCGCTGAAGTGATGATAGAAGCTGCCCTGCCCGGTCTTGCTGGCGTCCTGCACCGCGCGGGGGCTCATGGCCTCGAAACCGCGCTCCCAGAGCAGGGCCTTGGCGGCATCCAGCAAGGACCGTCGTCGCGATTCCTTCCATTTGTGGGGAGTCCGGGAGTGTGCCTCTGCCATTGATCGGATCTCGTAAATTTTGTACATACTAATAGGTACAAAATTACATTGTCAAGTAGCCCTTTTGCCGGGCTTCCCTATGGCCCGAAACTGCTCTAGTTTCGCCGGGCCGTGAACCGGCATTCGTTCAGCCGAAACCATGAGTTTGCCTTGAAGTATGTCAGCACAAGGGGCGAGGCCCCCGCGCTCGGATTTGAAGACGTTCTGTTGACCGGGCTCGCCCGCGACGGCGGCCTTTATGTGCCGGAGTCGTTTCCGGTTTTCTCGACTGCCGAACTCGACGGCATGGCGGGTATGTCCTACGCGGACCTGGCGCTTCGCGTCATGCTGCCCTTCGTCGAGGATGACATTCCCGAATCCGAGTTCGCGGAGCTGATTGTCGAAGCCTATGCCGGTTTCGACCACCGGGCCGTGGCGCCGCTTCGCCAGCTCGACGCCAACGAATGGCTGATGGAGCTGTTTCACGGACCGACGCTGGCGTTCAAGGATTTTGCCCTGCAGTTGCTCGGCCGACTGCTCGACCGCACGCTCACCCGGCGGGGGCAGCGCGCGACCATCGTCGGGGCGACATCGGGCGATACCGGCTCCGCCGCCATCGAGGCCTGCCGGGACCGGGCGGCCATCGACATCTTCATTTTGCATCCCGAGGGCCGCGTCAGCGACGTGCAGCGCCGGCAGATGACGACGGTGACCTCCGCCAATGTTCACAACATCGCCATCCAGGGCACTTTTGACGACTGCCAGGCGCTGGTGAAGGCGATGTTCAATAATTTGGAATTCCGTGACGAAATGCGCCTTTCGGCCGTCAATTCCATCAATTGGGCCCGCGTCATGGCCCAGATCGTCTACTACTTTCATGCCGGACTTGCGGTGGGCGCACCGGCGCGTTCCGTGGCATTTTCCGTGCCGACGGGCAATTTCGGCGACGTTTTCGCCGGCTACTGCGCCAGCGAAATGGGTTTGCCGGTCGAACAGCTCGTTGTCGCAACCAACCGCAACGACATCCTGGCCCGTTTCTTTCAGAGCGGCGCCTACAAAAAAGGCGATGTCCACCCCACCATGAGCCCCAGCATGGACATTCAGGTCTCCAGCAATTTCGAACGCCTGTTGTTCGACATGGAAGGCCGCGACGGCAGCCGGGTGCGCGCCTTGATGGCGGCACTGGACCAGTCCGGCGAATTCGAAGTCGGCGACGAAGCGCTGGCAGAGACCGCCAAACTGTTCGACGGCGAAGCCGTGAGCGAGGACGCCACCCTGCAGGAGATCGGCGCCGTCGCCGAACAAACCGGTCAGGCCATCGATCCCCACGGCGCGGTCGGCGTGGCGGCCGGGCGCCGGGTCAGGCGCGACCGTTCTTTGCCGATGATTTCCCTGGCCACGGCCCATCCGGCGAAGTTCCCCGATGCCGTCGAACGGGCCACCGGCACGCGCCCGCAGTTGCCCCCGAGGCTGGCCGACCTACATCAACGGCCAGAGCGGTTCGAGGTGCTGCCCAACGATCTCGCCGCCGTCATGGCGACGGTGCGCGCAGGCGTTCGGGACTGAAAACGGGTGGAACCGAAGTCATGAGCGTCCGCGTCACGACATTGGAGAACGGCCTCAGAGTCGCAACAGATCCGATGGCCGAGTTGGAGACGGCGGCTTTGGGCGTCTGGGTCGACACCGGTGCGCGCAACGAGGATCTCGCCGTCAATGGCGTCTCGCACATGCTGGAGCACATGGCCTTCAAGGGCACCAAGCGCCGCAATGCCCTGCAGATCGCCGAGGAGATCGAGGCTGTCGGCGGCCAGTTGAATGCCTACACTTCGCGCGAACAAACGGCTTATTTCGCCCGCATGCTCAAGGGCGACCTGCCGTTGGCGCTCGATATCCTCGCCGATATTCTGCAGAACTCGATATTCGACAACGACGAACTGGCACGCGAGCGGGATGTCGTGATCCAGGAAATCGGACAAACCAACGACACGCCCGACGACCTGGTGTTCGACCTCTTCCAGCACGCCGCCTATCCCGACCAGCCGCTGGGACGCTCGATCCTGGGGACTGTCGAAAGGGTTGGCGGTTTTGACCGCGAAACCCTGATGGCCTACATGGCCGATCATTACGGCGGTCCCAACATGGTCTTGGCGGCCGCCGGCGGTGTCGACCATGACGAGATCGTCGGAATGGCGAAGGAAGCCTTCGAGATCCTGCCGGCGCTGAAAAATGCCGGACCGGCAATCGCCTGCTACGAGGGCGGGGAAAGCCTGCTGCAAAAGCCCTTGGAGCAGGTGCACTACCTGATGGGCTTCGACGGGCTCTCGTTCGGCGACGACGACTTCTACGCGGCCCAGGTGCTGGCGACCGTCTTGGGCGGCGGCATGTCCTCGCGGCTATTCCAGGAGGTGCGCGAGAAGCGCGGCCTCGCCTACTCCGTATTTGCCTTCTCCGCTTCTTATGTCGACGGCGGCGTGTTCGGCGTCTATGCCGCAACCGGTCCCAACGACTTGAGCGAACTCGTGCCTGTGTTGTCCGACGAGGTCATCCGGGCCGGTCTGGATGTGAACGATACGGAAACCGCCAGAGCCCGCGCCCAGCACAAGGCGAGCATCATGATGGGGCTGGAGGCCGCCGGGGCGCGAACCGAGCATCTGGGTCGCCAAATGCTGATCTACGGACGTTCGATAACGCCGCATGAGCTGGTGGAGAAAATCGACGCGGTCGACGCCGAAGCCGTGCGCCGGGTAGCCGGCCGTCTGATCAAATCGACGCCTACGGTTGCGGCAATCGGCCCGTTGGACGGTCTGGAAAGCTATTCAACCACCAAAGGCAGATTCGCCTAAGCTCTGGAGATTGCAGCGGAAAATGCTCTAATATTTGGGTATTCCGGCGGTGAAGGGGGCTCGGTGAGTACATTTCTCAGCAGTATCGGCCATCAAATCGACGGCGTCCGCATTGACGGCGATGCCGTTTGGCTGCGCCCGCCCAAAGCCGGGGATTTCGAGGAATGGAGCCGCGTGCGCGAGAAAAGCCGCGCCTTTCTGGTGCCCTGGGAGCCGGTATGGCCCGCGGACGTCCTGACCCGCGCTTCATTTCGCCGCCGTCTCAAGCGCTATGCCCAGGATGCGCGCGACGACAGGGGGTATTCATTTTTCATTTTCCGCCATGAGGACAACGCACTGGTCGGCGGCGTTAACCTGAGCCACGTCCACCGCGGCGTCTCGCAGTCCTGCTCCATGGGCTACTGGATGGGCGAGCCCTACGCCCGGCGCGGGTATATGTCTGACGCCGTCAGCGCAACGGTCCGCTTCATATTCGAGGAACTTGGTCTGCACCGTGTGGAGGCGGCCTGCGTGCCGGCCAATGTGCCGAGCCGCGATTTGTTGCGAAAGGTGGGCTTCCACGAGGAAGGCCACGCCCGCAAGTATCTGAAGATCAACGGCCGATGGGAAGATCACATCCTCTTCGCCTACCTCGCCTCCGACCCTCCTCCGAGATAGGATTCTTCGGCGAAGCTGTCAGGCGTGGCCGGCGCTGCTGGAAAGCAGGGTGAGGTCGATGCCCAGCTTGGCGACGGCGCGGGACCACTTGGTGTCCTGATCGGCGCCGAAGACCAGTTCGTTGTCCGATTCCAGATGCAGCCAGCCGTTGGCCTGGATTTCCGAATCCAGTTGTCCGGGTGCCCATCCGGCATATCCCAGGGCGAGGAGGCAATGCCTCGGTCCATTGCCCAGCGAGATCGCCTTGAGCACGTCGATCGACGCCGTCAGCGCCATGTGCTCGTCGACCGGCATGGAACTGTCCTGCAGATAATCGACCGAGTGCAAAACGAAGCCGCGGCTTTCTTCGACGGGACCGCCGAAATGCACCTGGATGCGGTCGTCGCCGACGCCCGAGTCGATGCCCAACTGTTCAAGCAGATCCGGAAAGGTGATGTGATCGACCAGCTTGTTGACCACCAGCCCCATCGCCCCTTCTTCCGAATGGGCGCAGACATAGATGACGGTATGTTCGAAACGCGGATCCATCATGCCCGGCATGGCAATTAGAAGTTGGCCGTCGAGATACTGGCTTACCGTCATCGGCTGCTCCTTCGCCGGTGTGAAAACCCGCGCGCGCAACTCTCCGCCGCAGGCTCAAATGGCCTCTCGCACATGTGAAATCATATCCCATGAATTGGCCTAGTTCATCCTATATACATGGTTTGGTGAAAATAAGGCGGCTTCGGCGGTCGACTCTTATGGTCCGGCTGTTGTCGTCGATCTCGATTCGGCGATCTGGGGACGACGTGGAAAATAACCGTATATCAATGGCTTGGCTATCATTCCTGGTATTGGTGATCGTGCTGATAGGGTCTCCGTTTGGCTTGAAGCCGGCGCTTGCCGGGGCGACGCCCTGGGTCAGCACGGATGTCGCCCAGATCCGCCTGATCGGCACGATTAGGAATGACGACCTGGTGACGGGCCTTCATATCCAGCTAGAACCGGGCTGGAAGACGTATTGGCGCTCGCCCGGCGATTCCGGTTTACCTACCCGGATCGATTGGTCCGGTTCGAAAAATGTCGCCCAGCCCGCACTGCAATGGCCGCTGCCGAAGCGGGCCGTACTGTCGGGATATCAGAGCTTCGTGTATGGCGATGAGGTGGTGTTGCCGGTCTCCGCCAGGATCATCGATCCGACCGCGCCGGTGATCCTGAAAGCCGCCGTGGACTATGCCGTTTGCAAGGACATCTGTGTTCCGCTGCAGGCTGTACTTGAACTGCACATCGATCCCCGCAACGAAACGGCTGCCGCCGCGCGCTTTTTCGCCAAGTTGATCAACCGCTTTGCCGCGAAAGTCCCATCACGGAAGCCGGGCAACGGCCTGAAGATTAAGGGCGTGCGCGTCGAGGGAACGGGGGATAAAGAGCGCCTAGTCGTGACGCTAGGTGCGGAATCGTTCAAGGCGCCGGACATGATCGTCGAGGCCGCCTCGCCCTATTCCTTTTCGGCGCCGGACGTGCGCCTGGATGGAGCGGGCGGTCAGGCTGTCATGAGCTTTGCCGTCTACGGCGGAAAATCGGGTAATTCGCTCAAGGGACAAACCGTTACGGTCACGGCGTATGACGGCGACCGCGCCATCGAACGGGAGTTAACGATTCCACACGATTGAATGCTGTTTCGCCGCGGACCGGAGTTTTCCCCGATTTGGGCTGGACATCGCACGCAGGTCCGCTATTTCTCATGCGTGACATCGTGGCCAACGGCTGCGGTATTCGACCAAACTCAAGGAAGGAAACAAGAACATGGCATTGCAGGTGGGGGACAAGGTCCCGGACGTCGGATTGGCCGTCATGACGGCGGACGGACCTTCGGGTATGACTTCGGATGAATTGTTTAGCGGCAAGAAGGTCGTGCTGTTCGCGCTGCCTGGCGCCTTTACGCCGACCTGTTCGGCTCAGCATTTGCCAAGCTTCGTGAACAATGCCGCGGAAATCAAGGCGAAGGGCGTCGACACCATCGCCTGCCTCTCGGTCAACGACGTGTTCGTCATGGGTGCCTGGGGCAAGGATCAGAACGTCGGCGACAACGTGCTGATGCTGGCGGACGGCGCTGCCGCCTGGAGCAAGGCGGCCGGTCTCGACTGGGATCTCAGCGACAAGGGCCTTTGGGTTCGTTCGCAACGCTACGCCATGGTCGTCGAAGACGGCACGGTTACGCACATCGCTGTCGAGGAGGCGGGCTCTTATGACGTCTCGAGCGCGGAAAGCGTGATGGCGGCACTCTGAGTCGTTTCCGTATCGAATGGAAAGAGGCGCGCGGTTTCGTGCGCCTCTTTTTTTTCAGCGCTGCCGTTCGACGGCCGACGTCGCCAAAGCATCGGCCCGTTCGTTGCCGGGATGTCCGGCGTGTCCCTTTACCCAATGCCAAGTGATCTCATGGCGGCCGATCGCCTCGTCCAGACGTCGCCATAGATCGGCGTTCTTCACCGGTTTTTTCGCCGCGGTGCGCCAGCCGTTGCGTTTCCAGTTGTGGATCCAGGAGGTGATGCCGTCCTTCACGTAGGTGCTGTCGGTGTGCAGACGAACCTTGCAGGGCCGGCTCAAGCCCTCCAGGGCCTCGATCGCAGCCGTCAATTCCATGCGGTTGTTGGTGGTGTCGGGCTCGCCGCCCGAGAGTTCTTTTTCATGCCCGTTGAAGACAAGCAAAGCGCCCCAGCCGCCCGGGCCCGGATTTCCCGAACACGCTCCGTCGGTATAGATGTCGACCGTACCGTCCTCCGTCATGGTCACTCCAGACCATAGGCCGCCGGGCTGGTGAGCCCGCGGTGGAAGCGGGAATACTGGAGGTACTCCAAGGGGTCGTGGGGTCTGACCAGCGCACCCTCCGGCGTGTTGAGCCAGTCGTAAAGCCGTGTCAGCAAAAACCTGAGGGCGGCGCCGCGGGCCAACACTGGCAAGGCCGACATTTCTTCGTCCGAAAGCTGCCGCACCTGGCGATAGGCCTGCAGCATGGCCCGTGCTTTCGTCGTATTGAACTGACGGTCGGGCTCGAAGCACCAGGCGTTCAGACAAATGGCGATCTCGTAAGCGAGAAAATCGTTGCAGGCAAAGTAGAAGTCGATGAGTCCGGACAAGTCATCGCCCAGGAAAAAGACGTTGTCCGGGAAAATGTCGGCGTGGATGACCCCGCTCGGCAGATCGCTGGGCCACAACATTTCGAGCGCATCCAGTTCCGTGCCGATTTCGTCGTGCAGTCCCGGCGCGACCTCGTCGGCCCGCTCCGCACTGGCCTCGAACAGGGGCCGCCAGCCCCCGACGGACAGATTGTTGGGCCGTTCGATGGCGAATCCGGCACCGGCCAGGTGCAGCCGCGCCATGATATTGCCCACTCCGCTACAGTGACGGGCCTTGGGGCGGCGGTGCCAGACACCCTTGAGGAAGCTCGCCATCGCCGCCGGCCGGCCGGCCAGGGTTCTCAACGCTTTGCCGTCGCGAGCGTGAATGGGACTCGGGCAAGGAAAACCCTGGGCCGCCAGATGATCCATCAGCCCCAGGAAGAACGGCAGATCGGCGGGATCCACGCGTTTTTCATAAAGCGTCAGGATGTAGGTGCCGCTGTCCGTTTGCAGGAGGTAGTTGGTGTTTTCCACGCCCTCCGCGATGCCCTTGAACGACACCGCCTGGCCGACATCGTAATCGGCGAGGAAAGCGCTCAATTCGTCGTCGGTGATGTCCGTGTAAACCGCCATTGCCCTGCCAATCAGTCCAGAAGTTCGGCCGGCAGCTTGAAGTGCATGTTCTCCGGTTCGGCTTCGGCCAGGCGGACCGTTACGTCGAAGTGTTCGCCGGCCGACCGGACGACCTCGTCGACCAGAACCTCGGGCGCCGACGCCCCGGCCGTGACGGCGACGCGGCGGCTGCCCTCAAGGGCCGGCCAATCGACGTCCTCGGCGCGTTGTATGAGCCGTGCATCGGCGCATCCCGCCCGTTTCGCCACCTCAACCAGCCGTTTTGAGTTGGAGGAATTGGGAGCGCCGATCACCAGTACCGCGTCGGCGCTGCCGGCCACGTCTTTCACCGCCTGCTGGCGGTTGGTGGTGGCATAGCAGATGTCTTCCTTGTGGGGCTCGACGATCTGGGGGAATCGCCTTTTCAGCGTTGCGATAATCTCGGCGGCCTCATCCACCGACAGCGTCGTCTGTGTGGTGTAGGCCAGCGCGGAAGGGTTTGCCGGCATAATGCTTTCCGCCTGGGCCACCGTTTCTACCAGCGTGACGGCGCCGTCCGGCAATTGACCCGTCGTTCCGATGACTTCGGGATGCCCGGCGTGCCCGATCAGGATGACATCGTGACCGGCGGCGTGGTGACGCTCCGCCTCGCGGTGCACCTTGCTGACCAGCGGGCAGGTGGCATCGAGGTATTTGAGCTGACGGCGGGCGGCTTCGGCAGGCACCGACTTGGGGACGCCGTGGGCGGAGAAGATCACGACGGCATCGTCCGGCACCTGGTCCAGCTCGTCCACGAACACTGCGCCCTTGGCTTCCAGGTCCTCGACGACGTAGCGGTTGTGGACGATTTCATGCCGCACGAACACCGGTTCGCCGAACTTGCGCAGCGCTTCCTCGACGATCAGAACGGCGCGATCGACACCGGCGCAGAATCCGCGCGGTGCGGCCAGTACGATATCCAGGGGCGGTTTCGGCATGTTCTTGCGGTTCCAATCGTCGGTCGGCAGGGAATATATCATCGACCGGTGCCCGCGTGGTACCTTGTCCGACGGCTGGGCGTCAATTACAGTCTGGCCCGTGATGGTGGAATTTATCCGGCGGCGCCGCGTTCATCAGGCGGATGTTGCCGCAATAACTCGAATTGGGCGCGGGCAGGTGAAATTTTTTATTGATAAGAGCGATCGGGCAACGCCGATATCTACCGTCGGCCGCGTGCTGAACTCGACCGGCAAATCCCTCAAATTGGCCGCCGCCGCGGCCGCGCTGTCGCTGCTTTCCGCGTGTTCATGGTTCGGCATGGGCGACGGGGACAGCAAGCGCATGGTGTGTCCGGGCGCCGCCATCCTGGGCGATGCGGAAAAAGTGACCCAGTTCAAGTCGGGGACCGGGCGGGACCTGACCGATAAGATGTTCGAGGCGGAAATCCGAAACCTCAGGACCACCTGCAAACACCGGCCGGGCCGCCTGATTGTCGACATGACGTTCGAGTTGGTGGCGACCCGCTTCCCCGCGGCCAAATCGCGGGAAGGGGATTTCAGCTACTTCATTGCGGTGACCGATAAATCCGGCCGGGTACTGGCCAAAGAAACCTTCAACAGCCGGATAGCCTTTGCCGCCAACCGCCGACGCGCCGGTACCGTCGAGGAAACGGAACAGAGCATTCCCCTGCAGGCTCAAGCCACCGGCGCCGACTACGAAGTGCTGGTGGGATTCCAGCTCTCGGCCAACCAACTGCAGTTCAACCGGCGTAAGTAGACCGAGAACGCACCCCGCCCGAGCATTTGTTGACTCGCGGGTCGCCGGGGGTATCATGTCTGACGTCGGATCGGGTTGCCCCCGGCCGGCAAACCTTCCGTTTCTGCGGGAGAGACCGGTGGACGCAGCAGTCTCACGACCTGACGTCGGCCGGCGCCGAAGGAGCAACCGCCCCGGAAACTCTCAGGCACCCAGGACCGCAGGAACGCCGCACTCTGGAAAGCGAACCACGCCGCCCGTGGCCTCATAGCCCGGCGGAGCGGTTCCACCGAAGGGGTAAACCGGACAGGCTCGTTCGGCGAATCTCTCAGGTTCCACGACAGAGGGGGCCGGTTCGGCGCGGAACGCCCGCACAATTCGGTGCGGACCGGGTGCCGGGCCAGGTTTCTTGTCGTGGCTTCGGAGGCAAAATCGGTGGCAAATTCCCCGGACCAAGTGTTGCAAACGACGCCGCTTGACGCGCTGCATCGCGAGTTGGGCGCGCGCATGGTGCCGTTCGCGGGCTATGACATGCCTGTGCAATACCCTCTGGGTATCCTCAACGAACACAAGCATACGCGTCGGGCCGCCGGTCTCTTCGACGTTTCGCACATGGGTCAGGTCCGGCTCACCGGGAATGATATCGTTGGGGCGCTCGAGGCGATGGTGCCCGGCGACATCGCCGGTCTGGATGTCGGCGCCATCCGCTACACATTGTTCACCAACGATGCAGGCGGCATTCTCGACGATCTGATGGTGACCCGTAACGCCGATCATTTGTTCGCGGTGGTGAACGCCGCCTGCAAGGAGGCCGATATCGCCCACCTCAAGGCGCATTTGGGTGACGACGCCGTCGAGGTGCTGTCCGATCGCGCCCTTCTGGCGCTTCAGGGACCGGCGGCGGCGGCCGTCCTGGCCCGCCACGCGCCTCCCTCGGCGGATCTCAAGTTCATGACGGCGGGGGACATGGAAGTGGCGGGTGTCCCGTGCGCCGTTTCGCGCTCTGGCTATACCGGCGAAGACGGCTTCGAAATTTCCGCCCCCGCGGGCGAGGCCGAAGACTTGGCCCGGACTCTGTTGGCCGAACACGAGGTTGAGGCCATCGGCCTCGGCGCGCGTGATTCGCTTCGCCTCGAAGCCGGCCTCTGTCTCTACGGCCATGACATCGACGAAACCACGACGCCCATCGAGGCCGGCCTGACCTGGACCGTAGGCAAACGTCGCCGCGAGGAACGAAACTTTCCGGGCGCCGACGTGATCGTCGGGCAGATCGCCGACGGCGTGTCACGAAAACGCGTCGGCCTCAGGCCCGAAGGCCGGGCGCTGGCCCGCGAGGGCACGGAAATCGCCGCACCTGACGGCGCCGTGATCGGCAAAGTTACTTCGGGAGGGTTCGGCGCCACGGCGGAGGGGCCGGTCGTCATGGGCTACGTGCAGAGCGACTATGCCAAGCCGGATACCGAATTGGGGCTTCTGGTGCGGGGAACCAGCCATCCGGCCCGGGTCGTAAAGATGCCTTTCGTGCCGCACGGCTATGCAAAATAGATGTTGAATTTTTGAGGATTTGAGGGATTTGACAATGAGCGATCTGAAATACAGCGAAGACCATGAGTGGGTCAGTGTCGACGGCGACATCGCCACCGTCGGAATTTCCAATTACGCCCAGGAGCAATTGGGTGACGTGGTGTTCATCGATTTGCCCGACACGGGCGCCACGTTCGAAAAAGGGGCGGAAGCGGCCGTCGTCGAATCGGTCAAGGCCGCCAGCGAAATCTACTCCCCGGTCAGCGGCGAGATTACCGAGGTCAACGGCGCGCTCGACGAGAATCCGGCGTTGGTGAATTCCGATGCGGAAGGGGACGGTTGGTTCTTTAAATTGCGACTGGCCGACGCCGGCGAGTTGGACGAATTGATGGATGCCGAGGCCTATGCTGAATTCGTCGAAGGATCGGATTGATGCGCTACCTGCCGCTAGGCGACGCTGACCGTCGTGACATGCTGGCCCGAATCGGGGCCGATTCCCTTGACGATCTGTTTGTCGACATCCCCGAGCAGGCCCGCCTGACGGATGCGCTTGACCTGCCGCCGGCGCAGAGCGAGATGGCGGTGGAGCGCGCGCTCGGCGCGTTGGCCGGGCAAAACCGGGCCGCTGGCGCCGGACCGAGCTTCGTGGGGGCCGGCGCCTACCGGCATCACGTACCGGCCTCCGTCGACCACCTCATTCAGCGCAGCGAATTCCTCACGGCCTACACGCCATACCAGCCGGAGATCAGCCAGGGCACGCTGCAGGTGTTGTTCGAATTCCAGACCCAGGTCGCGCTGATCACAGGGATGGACGTCGCCAACGCCTCGATGTATGACGCGGCGACGGGTTGCGCCGAAGCCGTTTCCATGGCGGCGCGGGTAACCCGGCGCAAAAAGGCGCTGCTGTGCGGTGGGCTGCACCCCCACTACCGCGATACGATCCTGACCAACACGCAATTCTCCGATCTGGAATTGGAGACCGTTGAGCCCGATCCGGACGTCGCCGACGACGTGGCCTGCGTTGTTGTGCAGAACCCCGATGTTTTCGGCAATATCCGTGATTTGACGCCCTTGGCGGAGGCTTGCCACGAGGCTGGCGCCCTGCTGGTCGTGGCGGTCGCCGAGGTCGTCTCGCTCGGGGCCTTGAAATCGCCCGGTGAAATGGGCGCCGACATCGTTGTGGTCGAGGGCCAGGGCCTGGGCAACGGCCTCAATTACGGTGGTCCCTATCTCGGACTGTTCGCCGCGCGCAGTAAATTCGTCCGCCAATTGCCGGGACGTTTGTGCGGTGAAACCGTCGACGGCGATGGTCGCAGGGGTTACGTGCTGACGCTGTCGGCGCGTGAACAGCACATCCGCCGGGAAAAGGCCACCAGCAACATCTGCACCAATTCCGGCCTCTGCGCGCTGGCATTTACCATTCATCTGGCGCTGTTGGGGGAGGATGGTTATCGCCGATTGGCCCATCTCAACCACGAAACCGCCATCGAACTGGCCGATGCCCTGGCCGAGGTGCCGGGGGTTGACGTGCTGAACGACACGTTCTTCAACGAATTCACCATCCGGCTGCCCAAGCCCGCCACCGAGGTCGTCGACGCCCTGGCGGCGCGCGACGTGTTGGGCGGCGTACCCGCAGGCCGTCTCTTTCCCGAACGTGACGACCTTGCCGATCAACTGATCGTCGCGGCCACGGAAACCAACACGGCCGAGGATATCGAGGCCTTCGCATCGGCGCTGACGGAGGTGTTGTCATGAACCGGCAAGGCCGCCAGACGGCACCGAATCCCGTGGACGGCGCGAGCCAACAGAGCCCCACCACGTTCACCGGGCATCGCGGCCTGGATCACGAGGAAGCCCTGATATTCGAATTGGGCAGGGACGGCCAGTGCGGGGTCGACCTACCGGAACCGACGGGCAAACCCAACCGTCTGGGCGGCCTTGACCGCGGCGATATTGGGCTGCCCGGATTGTCGGAGCCCGAGGTGATCCGGCATTTCGTGCGGCTCAGTCGGAAAAACTACGCCATCGATGCCGGTATCTACCCGCTGGGATCGTGCACCATGAAGCACAACCCGCGGCTCAACGAAAAGCTCGCTCGTCTGCCGGGGTTCGCCGATTTGCACCCGCTGCAACCGGTTTCGACGACCCAGGGCGCCCTGAAATTGATCGACACGCTGGCCCACTGGCTCAAAACCATCACCGGCATGCCGGCCGTGGCAATGCCGCCGGCGGCGGGCGCGCACGGTGAATTGTGCGGCCTGATGACCATCCGGGCGGCGCTAACGGCCAAGGGCGATCCCCGCAGCCGCGTGCTGGTACCGGAATCGGCTCACGGCACCAACCCCGCTACGGCCACGATGTGCGGTTACAAGATCGAGGCGATCCCGGCGACCGAAGACGGGCGGGTGGATCTCGACGCCTTCCGCGATAGTTTGGGTGACGACGTGGCGGCGGTCATGCTGACCAATCCCAACACCTGCGGCCTGTTCGAGCGCGACATCCTCGAGGTCGCCGAGGCCATCCATTCGGTGGGCGGCTATTTCTACTGTGACGGCGCCAACCTCAACGCCATGATGGGCAAGGTCCGGATCGGCGATCTTGGTGTCGACGCCATGCACATCAACCTGCACAAAACGTTTTCCACGCCCCATGGCGGCGGCGGGCCGGGTGCCGGACCGGTCGTACTGTCGGACGCTCTGAAGGATTACGCCCCGCTGCCTTGGATCGTCGCCGGCGGTGAGGGGTACGAGCTTTTGGAGGAAGCGACCGGGGATGCCGCCGCCAGCATCGGCCGCATGAAGGCGTTCCACGGCCAGATGGGCATGTTCGTCCGCGCCCTGGCCTACATGATGAGCCATGGCGGCGACGGCCTGCAGCAGGCCTCCGAGGATGCCGTGCTGTCGGCCAATTACGTCATGGCTTCTCTAGACGACGTGATGTCGCCGTCCTATCCGGGCCCCTGTATGCACGAAGCCTTGTTCGACGAGGAATTTCTGAACGATACCGGCGTCACCACGCTCGATTTCGCCAAAGCCATGATCGACGAGGGGTTCCACCCCATGACGGTCTACTTCCCGCTGGTGGTGCACGGCGCCATGCTGATCGAGCCCACCGAAAGCGAAAGCAAGGCGAGCCTCGATCAGTTTGTCGCGGCGCTTAGGGATCTCGTGGCCTCGGTCAAGGCCGGTGATACCGAGCGTTTCACGAACGCACCCACACTGGCCCCTCGCAAACGCCTCGATGAAACCCAAGCCGCCCGCAACCCTGTGCTGCGCTGGCGCCCGGCGGAGGAGTAGGGGAAGGATCTAACTCAAGAACCGTCGTCACCCCGGACTTGATCCGGGGTCCAGTTTGTTTTTTCACGAAGGAAAAACAAAACAACATGGATTCCGGATCAAGTCCGGAATGACGTTTGTTTGTGTGGCGGGTTTGTCCGGAATGCCTCGAGAGGTACCTCAACAAAAAACCCCGCTGATATGGCGGGGTTTTCCGTGTTTGGTATTCCACGCAACGAAAATAGCTAGTGCAGCTTGCCCTCGATATCGGCGATGCTCTCGTCGATCAGGCTGCGGGCCTTGTCGTCGTCGATGTTCTCCGAGATCAACTTTTCCGCCGCCTTGATCGCCACCTCGATGGAGGTGTTGCGCACGTCCTGCACGACCTGGGCTTCGGCCTGGGCGATTTTGTCCAGCGCCAGTTCGGTCCGGCGTTTGACCTCCGCTTCCAGCGCGGCTTCGGCTTCCGTCGCCATGCGTTCGGCATCGGCCTTGGCCTGGGCGATGATGTCTTCCGCTTCGGATACCGCATCGCGTTGTTTGCGCTGGTAGCCGGACAACAGCGACTGGGCTTCCTCGCGGAGCTTCACGGCCTCGTCGAGCTCCGATTTGATCCCGGCCGCCCGGTCGTCCAGCGCGCCGACGATCTTGCCGTAGGCGAACTTGAACATCACGCCCACGAAGGCGACGAAGGCGACGGCGACCCAGAAGGAGGGATCGGCAAATAAACCGTTCATCTACTTGCTCCCCGCAATGGCAGAGTCCACCGCAGCGCCGACGGCGTCATCGGCGGCATCGATGCCGATCAGCCGGGCCGCAACGGAGCGGGCGGTATCGGCTGCCACGGTGCGCACATGGCCCATGGCTTCCGTCCGGGCCTGATCGATACGCGCCTCGGCCGCAGCCGCTTCCGAAGCCAGCTTGGCTTCGACCTCGGCGCGTCTGGCATCCGCCTTGGCGCTGAGTTCGTCGTGGGCGGCCTTGGCCGTCGCCTGGGCGTCTGAGCGGGCATCGGCCAACGCCTTCTCGTAGGCCTCGATGGCTTCTTCGGCCTCGGCCCTCAGGCTTTCGGCTTTTTCGAGATCGTCGGTGATGCGTTCCTGGCGCTCTTCCAGAACGTCCGAGATGCGCGGCAGCGCCACCTTCCACATCACGAAGTACAGCGCGACGAAGGTGATCAGCAGCCAGACGAGCTGCGGCGAAAAATCGGCGAGATTAAGTTGAGGCATGGGTTGGGCCCCTGATTATCGTTCGGTAAGAATTGTAATTCGGCCCGGCGCCGGCAATAGCCGGACCGGACCGGAAATACAAAATGAACTACGCGAACAGGATCAGGAAGGCGATGAGCAGGGCGAACAGCGCGATCGCCTCCGTCAGCGCGAAGCCCAGCATCACCGTGCCGAACATTTTCGGCGCCGCGGCGGGGTTGCGGATGCCGGCCGAGATATAGGCGGCGAAGATGCTACCGATACCGACACCAACGCCGGCGAGGCCGATGGTGGCAAGACCGGCGCCAATTTGCTTTGCGGCTTCGAGTTCCATTTCCATGGTTCCTTTTATTTTGTCAGACTTAAACGAGTGAAAAGAATTCCGGCTGTCCGGGTATTACGCCCTAGTGGTGCAAGTGGATCGCATCGTTGAGGTAAAGACAGGTCAGAATGGTGAACACGTAGGCTTGCAAAAAGGCCACGATCAGTTCGAGGCCGTACAAAGCTACGATGAAGACGAGCGGCGCCGCGCCGAAAAGGCCGAGCGCCACGACGAACCCGCCGAAAACCTTCAACAGCGTATGTCCCGCCATCATGTTGGCGAACAATCGCAGACTGAGGCTGACGGGGCGCGTCAGGTACGAAATGATTTCAATGGGGATCAGCAGCGGCATCAAAAAGACCGGCACGCCCGAGGGCACGAACAGCGACAGGAACTTGCCCTTGTGCCGGATGACGCCGATCAGCGTCACGCCCAGGAACACGACGATGGCCATGCCGAAGGTGACGATGATGTGGCTGGTGGTGGTGAACGAATAGGGGATCAGGCCCAAAACGTTGGCAAACAGGATGAACATGAAAAGCGTGAAGACGAAGGGGAAGTAGTGACGGCCTTCCGCGCCGACGTTTTCGCGCAACATGTTGGCGATGAATTCGTAACTCAGTTCGGCGACGGACTGCCAGCGGCCCGGCACCATGGCGCGGCCCCGCATGCTCAGCGTCAGCATGGCCGTGATGGCGACGATCGAAATGATCATCCACATCGACGAATTGGTGAAAGAGGCGTCAATGCCGCCGAGGTCGATCTCGACCAGGCGCTTGATTTCAAACTGCGCGAGAGGGCTGTGATTTTCGGCCACCTCGGTCTACTCCTTAACTTGGGGATCGTCATCCCCGTCTTCCTTTTGGCTCGCCTCAAGCTGCGCGTTCGCCTTCATGGCCGCCCGGTAGGCGTTCATCAATCCGGCGGCGGAGCCCAAAACAAGCATCGCCAACATCAACCAGGGCTTGGTGTCCAGCCACCGGTCCAGGTACCAACCAATACCGCCGCTCACCGCCAAGGCCGAGACGAGCTCGATGCCGATGCGCATGCCCAGAGCCATGCCAACGGGTGACGTGCCATGCTCCAGGCTCTTCGGCGATCTCTGCTCCTCCTTCTGGCGGGCTTCCCGAATTCGGGTGTCCAATGCCCTGAAGGCCGGATCTGCGGAGTGTTTAGGGGGTTCCTCTTCGGTCATGGTTGTTTGTCCGATGAGGTTCCGCCTCGATGAAGGGTCCCGGAAGACTGAATAGGCGTAGGCTCAGGTATTGATCGTTAGCCAGCTTTCCGCGACGGGCCATCCACCGCTTGGGCCGGTAAAAACCGCGTGAACAATAGGGATTGGGCTATGGGCTGTCAAGCCTCAATAGGTAAGGCTTAAGCCATTGAAAAACAATGACAAAGTCTCTTAAGAATGCCTCTTAAGCGGACTCTCTCAAATCCTCCGCCTGGGTCAGATCGACCGACACCAGTTGGCTCACGCCGCGCTCGCCCATGGTGACGCCGAAAAGGCGCTCCATCCCGGCCATGGAGATCGGGTTATGGGTGATGATGAGGAAGCGGGTGCCGGAGTTGGCGGCGATCTCCTCGACGAGGCCCAGGAAACGCTCGACATTGCTGTCGTCCAGGGGCGCGTCGACCTCGTCCAGCACGCAGATCGGCGCCGGATTGGTCAGGAAGACCGAGAACAGCAGCGAAACGGCCGTCAGGGCCTGCTCGCCGCCCGACAGCAGCGACATGGACTGCAGACGCTTGCCCGGCGGGCTGGCCATGATTTCGAGGCCGGCTTCCAGGGGATCGTCCGATTCGGTGAGCGTGAGGTAAGCCTGGCCGCCTCCGAACAGGCGTACGAACAGTTCGCGGAAATGGGTGTCGACCTCCTTGAAGGCCAGCAGCAACCGCTCGCGGCCCTCGCGGTTGAGGCTGGCGATGCCCTGGCGCAGGCGGGCGATGGCGGCCTCCAGATCGGCGCGCTCCGTCATCATGGTCTCGATCTGTTCGGTCAGTTCGGCGGCTTCGGCCTCGGCCCGCAGATTGACCGGCCCCATGTTGTCGCGCTCGCGCTTGAGGCGTTCCAGGCGGTGCTCGACGGCGTCGCGTTCCGGTAGCTCCTTGCCCTCCTTGATCTCGGCGACCTCCGGCGCTTCCTGCGGCGAACAATCGAGGATTTCCCGCATGCGCTCGGTAATCTCTTCGCGGCTTTGGGCGGCCTGGGCGACGCGGGCCTCGACCCTGACGCGGTTCTCGCGGGCCTCCGCCAAATGTTCGTTGGCCTCGCGCGACTGCTTCTCGCACTCAGCCAGCGCGGATTCAGCCTCGGCCAGGGCGTCTGCGGCCTCCGAACGGGCGGCCTCCGCCTTTTCGATCTCGTCCAGCAGACTGATGCGGCGGGCGGCAATTTCCTCAGGCACGGCCCGCGCGACGTCGAGTTCCGCCTCGGCCTCTTCCTTGCGGCGGGAAAGCTGCCCGGTTTGGCTTTCGGCAGACGCCTTGCGGCTCTGCCAGGATTGACGCTCCCCTGCGATAGCCTCCAGGCGCTGACCGCGAACGCGCGCTTCCGCAGCAAGACGGTCCCGGACGCCGGTGGCTTCGGCGTGTTCCTGGCGGCGGCCGGCGACGTCTTCGCGCAGGGCATCAAGGGCTTCACGGCCGACCTCGGCGGGCGGCAGGGCGGCCAGTTCGGTGGTGGTGTCTTCGACGGCGGCTTCCGTTTCCGACACTTCGCCGGCAATCTCCGACGCCGTCTCGTTCAGCGCCGTTAATCTCGATTCGCGGGCGGCTCGGGCTTCGACGGCATGGGCGTGGGTTTCCTGCATCCGGCGCAGGTTCTGGTCGGCCTCACGGGCGGCTTCCCGCGCCTGTTGCTCGGCTGCCGCCGCCTGCTTGACCGCGGCCTCGGCGGTGTCGAAGCTGCTGCGCGCCGCATTAACATCGGCCTCGAGCGTTTCGCGGGTCCGGCTCAAGTCTTCCAGCCTGTTGCGTTGCGCCAGACGTTGCGTCGCGGCGGTGGGTGCGCTGGCGCCGGCCGTGTAGCCGTCCCAGCGCCACAGTCCGCCCTCGCGGCTCACGAGCCGTTGGCCTTGTTCAAGACCCGCCGCCAGTTCGTTGCCTCGGTCATCGTCAACCACACCGATCTGGCTCAGCCTGCGGCTCAACGCAGGCGGTGCCGAAACGTAGCGGCTGAGGGGCTCGCAGCCGTCCGGTAAGGCCGCCGTTTGGTCGTAGGGCGGGTGGGTCTGCCAGTGAACCGGTGCGCCCGTGTCGGCGGGCACATCGAGATCCTCCCCCAACGCTGCGCCGAGGGCGGCCTCGTAACCGGCCTCGACCGTCACCGCATCGATCAGGGGGGGCCAAAGATCCTCGTCTTCCTTAGTCAGGAGCCGCCGGAGCGCGGTTTCCTCGCCGCCGATGCGGCCCAGTTCCTTTTCCAGGTCCTGCAGGGCGTCGCGGTTGGTCGCCTCGGCGCCTTGGGCTTCCAGGCGGGCGCGTTCGGCCGCCTCCGCCGCCTCGTGGGCTTCCGCCGACTTTTGCGAAGCGGTTTCGATGCCGTCGTCGGTGACGTCCGGGGCACCTTCTTCGGCGGCCTCCGCTTCGAGGCGGGCCCGTTCCGCGGCAACCTGCTCGCGCCGTTCGTTGAGGCGTTCGAGGCGACGGTTGGCGTTGTCGATTTCGCCGGCCAGGGCGTTGCGGCGGGCCTCTTCCTCGGCCACCCGGACGCCGGCGGCATCGAGTTCGGCTTCGCGGTCCGTCAGGGCTTCGCGCGTCTCCGCGACCTTGGTTTCGGCCGCCTCGCCGCGCTCGGCCTCACCGTCGCGCGCCGCCTCCAATTCCTTCGCCTCGTCGTCCAGGCGCATCATGTGCCGTTCGGCGTCACGGCCCTGTTCCTCTTCCCGCGCCATATCTCCGGCGATCTGCGCCAAACGACTCTCAAGCCCGGCCTGGGTTTCACGGGCGCGCTGCTCCTCCGCGTCGAGGCCGTCGCGGGCGACATTGAGCCGGTGCAGCGCCGCGGCGCGCTCGGCCTCCGCCGTCCGCAGTGGCGGAATTTTCCCGGCTACTTCCTCCTGGGCGGTCGTGGCGGCGGCGGCGAGACGGGTGATTTCGGCAACCTCCGCTTCGATCTCGCCGAGATCGGTCGCCGCCTTTTGCGCCGCGTCCTCCGCCTCCAGATAGCGCAGGTGCAGCATCATGGCTTCGGTCTTGCGGATATGGCCCGAGATGTTGCGGTAACGGGTGGCCTGCCGGGCTTGTCGTTTGAGCCCCTGGAGTTGGCCCTCCATGGCCTGAACCACATCCTCCATGCGCTCCATGTTGGTTTCGGCGGCACGCAGGCGCAGTTCCGCTTCATGACGGCGCGAATGTAGCCCGGTGATGCCGGCGGCTTCCTCCAGGATATGCCGCCGCTGGATCGGTTTGGCGTTGATCAGGGCGCCGATCTGGCCCTGGCTGACCAGCGCCGTGGAGTGCGCGCCGGTGGCCAGGTCGGCGAACAGAAGCTGGACGTCGCGGGCTCGCACCTCGTTGCCGTTGATCAGATAGGTCGAACCGTGCTCGCGCTCGATCCGGCGGGTGACCTCGATCTCGTCGGCGTCGTTGAAGGCGGCGGGAGCAAGGCGTTCGGCATTGTCGAGCGCCAACGTGACCTCGGCGAGATTGCGCGAGGGCCGGCTGGTGGTTCCGTTGAAGATGACGTCGTCCATGCCGGCGCCGCGCATGCGCTTGGCCGATGTTTCGCCCATGACCCAGCGCAGGGCTTCAATCAGGTTCGATTTGCCGCAGCCGTTGGGTCCGACGACGCCGGTCAGCCCCGGTTCGATCATCAGCTCCGTCTGATCGACGAACGACTTGAAGCCCGACAATTTCAAACGCGTAAACTGCACTCTTCGAGGCCCCCGTTTGCCCTCTCCGTTACCCCTGCCCTATTTGAGCAGGGGGTCGACGATTTTCGCCAGGGCGTCGACGTTCATGGCACCGGCGTGTTTCTTTCCGTTGATGACGAAGGATGGCGTCGAGTTGACCTCGAACTTGTTCTGGCCGTCCAGCCTGGTTTTCAGGATACCGTCGCCCAATGCCTTGTCCGCCAGGCAGGCCTTGAACTGATCCTGGCTGACGCCGCCCATTTGACCGAACTGCGCCAGTGCGGCTTGCGGGTTCTCGGCGGTGGCCCAGGCCCTTTGACGCTTGAACAGGATGTCAATGAAGGCGAAATAGCGGTCCTTACCGGCACAGCGCGCCAGGATCGAAGCCCAATAGGCGACCCGGTCGAGCGGAAATTCGCGGAACACCAGCTTCACCTTGCCGGTGTCGATGTAGGCTTTCTTGATCGCCGGCAATTCGTCGGTGTGGAAGTTGGCGCAGTGCGGACAGGTCATGGAGGCGTACTCGATCACCGTCACCGGCGCATCCGCCTTGCCGATGAACATGTCCTGGTCGGCCTTCAAGGCTTCCGCCGAGGCCGGACCGGCGGCAACAAAGGCCGCGAACAAACTTATACCAGCGGTTTTCTTAAACCGCACCAACACATCTGATAGCGTCAAAGGATCCTCCAGACCACAATATGTTGTGGAGTTTATGGTTTCGTCGGGGAGTCCACAAGCAAAACTGTCGCGGACGGCGAAGCTTTCTTCAAGCCTTTGTAACACCGGGATTCTTTCCGGCGATTGCGACCAAAATATGGCCGCCGACGCTCGCGTGCACCCAACAATGCCGTGATGATCGGGCTGCCGGCGGGTGGCGTCGGAAGACGAGGATCAGCCGGATATTTCGAAGGAACGCCAGGAAGCCATTGCGGGGGCAGACGTACCGTCATTGGAAGAAGACGACGTTCCCGCCGGCGAGCCGGTGCCGGAGCGGTAACGGATCAGCGGCTAGCGGCTTGGCGTGGGCGGCTGAAATTTCGCGGCCGTTTGGTGGACGCGCCAGGGATGCTGGTTGGGCCGGGCTCGACTTTCTTCGTCTTCGAACAAGGCGACGATCGTTTCAATGCCTCTGAAGTCTTCCTTCGTGGCCGGCGCGCCGTGCGGTTCGCAAAGCTCCCGCTCCGCATTGAGAACGGCTCCCATGACCTGGCAGTCCTCGCCGGTGACGCCCGTCAGCATGTGATCCCCGACACCCTTGCCGGTGAGCAGTGTGGAGCCGAGTGAAACGACCGAAAAGACCTGGTCAACCGTCAGCGCCCCGATGGCCGGCAACGTACAACCACTTGCAAAAAGTAAACCTGAAAAAAGAATGATCCGCGTTCTGCCAATCATGTATGCCCCTTATGCGCATTTTCTATACTAAAATCTACGCTACTCGCATTATCCTATTGAAACATATGAAAATATTGTTAATTCATATGCTTCCGCAGGCGATGCGAAATCGGGCATAGGTTATTTTAGCGCGTCGAAAAGCCGGAAATCCGGTGGTTCTGTGTTAAGACTCGGGAAAATCAGTGGTTGTCGTGGGAGCAATTTAATGACGGAATTGGGGGAAATAAGCGAGCAAAAATTTGACGACGGACTTTATTGCGCCGAATCGGTCCTGTTGACGATCGCCGAGGCTCTGGGCCTGGAAGAAAAAATCCTGCCCGGCGTGGCGACGGGCTTTTGCAGCGGCGTCTCCCGCACCGGCGGCATGTGCGGAGCGCTTTCCGGCGCGATCATGTCGCTGGGCCTGACCAGCGGCCGCCGCACCGGCGAAGACGACGTTTCCGAAAATTATCTGGCCGTGCAGGAACTGCTTTCCCGGTTCGAGGCCGAATTCGGCTCAACGAATTGCACCGAGTTGCTGGACTGCGACATCAGCAGCAAGGAAGGCCTGCGGGCGTTCGAGGAGCGAGGCCTGGCCGTCAATTGCCGCAGCTACACGGGTGCAGCCACGCGCCTCGCCGCAGAACTGATGAAGCTAGACGGGACGGACAGGACATCTGACCGGGCATGACACTGGCTGACCGCATCCTGGATCAACTCAAGGATCACACGGTTTGTACGTTGGCGACGTCGTCGGCCGAGGGCGTCCACGCGGCGTCGCTGATGTACGCCTTGGACGGCTACTCACTGCTCTGGGTCTCCGACCCCAAATCGAGGCATTCCGAGCATCTAGAGCAATCGCCCGAGGTGACCGTGACGATCGCTCGGCAATACGAAGATTTTGGTGAAATCAAAGGGCTGCAGATGACGGGCAGGGCTCGCCGTCTCAGGAGTGCCGACCAAAAAAAAGCGGCTCTTGCCAGCCTGGCCGCCCGCTATCCCTTTCTTGAGCAGTTTCAGAGCGGTTCGAAAGCGCTGATCGCGCGTTTCGCCGCGATCGAGTATTACCGCTTCGATCCCAAATTCATCACCCTGATCGACAACGCCCAAGGCTTCGGCCACAAGGAAACCTTGCGCGCGCCCTTCGTGCCGTCGCGTTAAGGCATTTTAGGCGAAGAAGCTTTGCAGGGCGTCGATCACGCGGTCGCCCTCGTCGGTCGTACCGATGGTGATGCGCAGGTAATCGTCGAGGCCATAGTCCTCGTTGGTGCGGACGATGATGCCGGCGTCGGCGAGATGGTGAAACGCGTCGACGGCACGGCGGTTGGTATCGTTGCGGAATTTGACCAAGACGAAGTTGGCCGCCCCCGGTACGGCGGTAACGCCGAACGGGGCGAGATCCGACACGAACTTGTCACGCGCTTTGTCGGTTTCCCGCCGCACCATGTCGACGTGCCCGGGATCTCCGAGAGCCGCCACGGCGCCGGCCTGGGCCAGGGCGTTGACGTTGCCGATGCCGCGCATGGTGTTCAGGGCGAAGGCCATGGATTCCGCGCAATAGGCCCAGCCCACGCGCAAGCCGGCCAGGCCCCAGGCCTTGGAGAAGGTGTGCGTGACGATGACGTTTTCGAAATCCTCGACGAGTTCCAGTCCGTCCGTGTACGCGGGATCGTCGACGTACTCCGCATACGCCGAATCGATCACCAGCACGACCGAGCGCGGCAGATTGTCCCTCAGGCGCTTGACCTCCGACGCCGGAATGTAGGTGCCCGTCGGGTTTTCCGGATTGGCCAGGAAAACGATTTTGGTTTTGTCCGTCACGCCTGCCAGGAGGTTGTCAACGCTGGTGGTGAGGTTGGGCGCCTCGACCTTGACGGCGGTGGCGCCGACCCGGACGCACACGATGGGGAACTGCAAAAAGCCGTACTCGGAGAACAGGATTTCGTCGCCGGGACGGGCGTAAACGCGCGCGATGCCGTCGAGCAGCTCCTCGGAGCCGTTGCCGCAGACGATGCGGCTGGGGTCCAGTTTGTAGAACTCGCCGATGGCTTCGCGCAATTCCGTGCTCGACGGGTCCGGATAGCGGTGCGGCGACAGCGCCCGCTTGTTGACCGCTTCCAGCACTTTCGGCGACGCACCCCAGCTCGATTCGTTGGTCGCCAGGTTCAGGATCGGCGTGTCTTCGGGCAGGTTCACCTTCTTGACGACCGAAGGCGGGTTGTCGGCGACGTACGAAGCGGGCCGGATTGCGGTGTCGTGAAAAGCCATGGGTAATCCGATTTGTATGACGATTTTACAGGGGTGTAAAAATTGCCCCCGGACTTTCGTTGCTCGCCGCCAAACAGTCAAGCCCCCAAATGACGCGCTGGTTCCACCGAAGGCTTTCGGGTGTAATGACTGACGGATTGTCGGCACGGCGGGAGTGAACGTATGGATTTCGAAACGATCGGATTTATCGGGCTCGGCGTGATGGGCGAGCCAATGTGCCGCAATCTCGCCGAGAAGTGCGGCCTTCCCGTGCTAGCCTACGACCTCAATCCGGAGCCGCTTGAAACTTTGTCGGGGGCAGGCGTTGCCGCAGCCGGCTCCATCGCCGAGATCGCCGAGGCCGCCGACGTGATCTTTCTATCGCTCCCCGGGGGCGATCAGCTTGCCGAGGTTTGCCAAGGCGCCGGCGGGCTCCTTGGCTCAATCCATGCCGGTCGCATCGTCGTCGACACCAGCACATCACCGGTCGGGCTGACGCGCGAGATAGCCGCCCGTTTCGAGGCGCTTGGCGTCGACTATTGCGATTCCCCCATCGCGCGGACGCGTCAGGCGGCGCAAGCCGGGACGCTCAGCATTATGGTCGGCGGCAAGCCTGAAATTTTTGAACGCATCCGACCCCTGTTGGATTGCATGGCCTCGGACGTCGCCCACTGCGGTGGCGTCGGTGCGGGCCAGATCGTCAAGATCATGAACAACATGGTGCTGATGGAGACCGTGCAGGCTTTGTCGGAGGCCCTTACCATCGGCCGGCGCGCAGGGCTGGATGGCGAGGTCCTGTTCGATGTGCTGTCGAAGGGCTCGGCGGACAGTTTCGCGTTGCGCAACCACGGCATGAAGGCGCTGCTGACCGGCGACTTTCCCGAACGCGCCTTTTCCACTGAATACGCCCAGAAGGACCTGCGCTACGCCCTCGATTTGGCGGCGGAGACCGGCACCGACGCCAGCGGCGCCCGCAATGTCGCCCAAACATTGGAAGCGGTGCGCGAAATGGGCTTCGGCGCCAATTACTGGCCGGTTATTGTGAAGGCAGTGGAAGGGTGAGCGATGCCCTTTTTTGCCGTCATTCCGGCGAAAGCCGGAATCCAATTTTCTTTTTCTAAGGTCGGCTCTGAATCGAGAAACAGTGTGGCCCCCGGATCAAGTCCGGGGTGACGCTTTCCCTTTTTGTTATCCCACCGGCTCCACATCCAACCTGGCGACGATGCCTTCCAGGTCGGCGTTGGGTGCGGCGTAGCGATCCAGGACCAGGGGATCGTGGCCGGGAATGATGTGGCGGTTGCTTTCGGCCAGCCGGCGCATCTTGTCGAAGCCGTCGATCATGTCGCCCACCGAATAGACGATGGGGAAGGGCGAGGGCGTTTCCATGTTTTCGTAGAAGTGCGCGGCGTCCGAGGCCAGCACCAGCCAACCCCTCTGCGTCCGTACGCGGACGCACTGCACGCCCATGGTGTGACCGCCGATCAGGTGGACGGATATGCCCGGCGCGATTTCCCGGCTGCCGTCGTGGTAGGCGACGCGGCCCTCGAAGACGCGCTTGACCAGGCCGCAGACGTGATCGGCGGTATAGGCGTGTCCCATGGGCGCGTGGCACATATGCCGGCCGGTGGCGTAGTACATCTCCTTTTCTTGCAGATGGAAAGTCGCCGCCGGAAAATCGTCGAGCGTGCCGGCGTGATCGTAGTGCATGTGCGTGATCACGACGTTCTCCACGCTTTCGGCTTCGACGCCGAGCATGGCGAGCCCCTCGCGCGGCAGGCGCAAGAGTTCGCGGCCGCGGCCCTTGGCTTCGGCATGGTCGAAGCCGGTGTCGACGACGATGGTGCGCGCTTCGTTGCGGATGACCCAGACGAAGTAATCGATGGGCATGTGGCCGTCGTGGGGATCCGCCATGATGAAATTGTCACGGCGATAGCGGTTCTCCATCCGGCCATAACGTATGGCGAAGACTTCGTAGGTTTCCGTGTCGGTCATGGGGCGGTCTCCCTGCTTTCGATCTCGATCAGCTTGGTCTTCATGGCTTCGCGCGGCAGCGTGCCGGGCGCCAGCCAAATCAATTCGGGCGTCAGGCGCAACTGTTCGCGGCACTGGGCGACGATTTCCGCTTCCAGCCCCGGCAGGTCCTCGGGCGCTATGCCCTCGCCGTACTCGAGCCGTATGCGCAGCGGGGGCGTTACCGCGGGGCCCGGCCTGTCGAGCACGATACGAAAAGCGCCGGTGACGTTTGGGCAGTGGGCGGCGACGACGGTCTGTATGGCCTGCGGATAGACGTTGACGCCCTTGACGATCAGCATGTCGTCGGCGCGGCCGGTAATCTTGAAGCGAAGACCCGGCCATTTGCCGGGTTCGCGTGACGTCCAGACCTGGACGACATCGCCGATGGCGTAGCGCATGAACGGGCCGCCGCGCCAGTCGAGGAAGGTCCAGACCATTTCTCCGACGGCGCCGTCGACGATATCGACGGGCGCCTTGGTTACCGGGTCGACCAGTTCCAATAGGCAGTGGTCCTCGCTCACCATGTACATGCCGGAAAACTCGGATGCAGGCTCGTCCGCCGAGATGGCGTGGAAAGCATGGCCGCCGCCGGTATGGTCGAATATTTTGGCGCCGCCGAAGCCTTCCGACAGAGCGGTGCGGATCTCCGGATCGCCGCCGCCCGGTTCGCCGACGGAAAAGAACCACTTGAAGCCCAATTCCGACGCCGGCTTGCCGAGGTGTTTCGAGCATTCCTCGATCAGATGCCGGCCGAACGACGGCGTCGCCAGCAACGCCTTGGGCTTGGTGAGTTCGGCGAACTCCAGCACCCGGCGCGTGCCGCCTTCGACGCCGATGGGGACGACGCAGGCGCCCATGTTCATGATTCCCTGCGACAGCGGAAGGCCGCCGGTGAACATGCTCAGCGCTACCGCCTGCAACATGACGTCGCCGGGCCGCACCCCGGCCCGCCAGTATTTGCGCGCATGCATTTCGTTGACCACGTCGACGTCGTGCTGGGTCAGCGTGTAAAGCGTCGGCGCACCCGTGGTGCCGGAGGTGGCGTTGATGCGGACGATCTCTTCCGGTGGGGCGCAGGCCAGCTGGCTGTATGGGTTGCCGTCCTCCGCAAGCGAGCGGGCCTGCGCCTCGCGGTGTTCGGACTTGGTCATTAGCGGCAGGCGGGAAAAGTCTCCGAAGCTTCGGATATCGCCGGGCGCGGCCCCGGCCTGCTCGAACTTCGTCCGGAAAAAAGGCGAGCGTTCGAAATTGTAAGCGATCTGTTCTTTGAGACGTTCAAGCTGAAGGGCGCGCAATTCCTCGCGCGGCATCTGCTCGACGGCAGGGTTCCAGAAGGAGCGGTCTTCGGCCGTCATTCGTCGTCATCCGGTGTCGAGACCTCGAGCAGAACGCCGGTTTCCTCGTCGCGTTCGAAAAAGGCGATGGTGCCGTGCGCGCCGGGCCGGGGAAAACCCGCCTGGGGGACGAAGCCGGCGGCGCCGAGCGCGGCGATCGCCTGCTCGATATCGTCGACTTGGAGCGACAGGTGGTTGAGGCCCTTGTCCTCACCCATCGTTTGCCTGCCGAAGCCGGAACCGCCGTCCGTGTACGCCAGCAACTCGATGGTCACGTTTTCCGCCTCGAACTTGGCGACCTCCAGGCCGACGTCGTCCATCGTCCGGCGTGACGAGGGGCCATCCGGGAACAGCGCGGTGAAGCGCTCCACCGCGCGGGCGAGATCGGGCACGATGATGCCGACGTGATCGAGACGGGGTTTTCTCATACCGGCTGCCTCCGGCGGGCTTCGGTAGCGGTCTTATCCAGATCACCGGTCGATGCATCGAGGATGACGCCGTAAGCGTCCCGCGCTGAGGCAAGGCTAATGGTGCCGCTGGCGACTTCTGCGGCCACCTTCTCCGCCGGTCTTTTGAGGGGGTCGCCGTATCCGCCGCCGCCCCCAGCCCTTTGCCGGAAGACGGCGCCCCGGGGGATATCCCGGACGATCTCCTTCGACTTGGGCCGAACGGTCGCGCCGTCAGGGTAGGTCAAAGTCAATTCGTTGAGGCTGCCGCACCTGCCGCCGAACAGGCCAAATGCGCGGGCGTCTTCCTCGACCCCGTCGCCGAATACCACACCTGTGACGTCGTCGCCCTCGACCACGAATTCGGTGTCCGTGCCCAGACCGCCCCGCCACTGGCCGGCTCCGGCTGAATCTTCCAGGTACTCGTGGCGGCGCAGGATGAAGGGATTGTGCTGCTCGAACATTTCGTAGTCCTGGGCCAGGATGCCGCCGGCGCAATTTATCAGGCCGATATGGTCGTAGCCGTCGGCGCCGTGCGTTGCGCCCGAACCGCCTTTCAGGGCAAGGAACAGGATATCGACGAAACTCTCGCCGCCGTTGCGGGGGTCGCTGCCGCTGATCGCCATGCCGAGTTGCCGGTTCCAGCCCGCGGTGACCTTTTCGGGCAGGGCCCCGGCAAAGGCCCGGAAGACCGCGTCGGATATGGGGCCGGTGAGCGTGTTGCCGAAGGTGGTGGCGGCGGGAAACGTCGCGTTCAGAAACGTGCCTTCCGGACTGACGATGGTTAGCGGCCGAGTGAGGCCGTCGTTGTGGGGGATTTCGGGATTGATCAGCATGAGGAAGGTGAGGATGACGGCTGATGCCGAGGCGGCGAAAGGCGCGTTGACGAAGCCCTCGGTCTGCGGGGCGGAGCCGGTAAAGTCGAATGAGATGTCGCTGCCTTCGACAGTTACAGCCAGGGCGATGCGCATCTTGGATCCTTCGCGGACGCCGTCATCCCAGGCATGGCTTACGCCTTTGTAACGGCCGTCGGGAATGCGCTCGATCTCGGCGCGCACCATGCGCTCGGCGGAGGCAAACAGATGTTGGACGTGGGCGTGGTACTGGTCCGCGCCATAGCGCTCCAGCAGGCCGTGGATGCCGCGTTCGCCCACCACGACGCTACCGATCTCGGCCATGATGTCTTCCTCGACCATCTTCAGCCGCACGTTGGCAAAGATCAGGTCCCAGACGTCGCGCCGCCGAATGCCGCGCTCAAAGACCTTGATCGGCGGGATGCGGAAGGCTTCCTGCCAGACCTCGCGGGCCTCCGGATTGTAGCCGCCCTTGACGGCGCCGCCGATGTCGGCCTGATGCCCCTTGCAGGCGGCCCAGGCGACGCGCCGGCCTTCGAAGAATACCGGCTTGAAGACGGCCACGTCGTTGTTCTGGTTGCCGCCGGAAAAGACGTCGTTGTGCAGGATCACGTCGCCGTCGTGGATGTCGTCGCCGAAGTATTTGATGATCTCCAGGCAGGCCGGTTGCAGGGCGAAGGCGAGGACCGGGATGTACTCGGTCTGCTCCAGCATGCGGCCGTCGGCATCATAGAGGCCGGTGACGAAGTCGCGGGCTTCGTTGAGGATGGGCGAGCGCGTCGTGCGCAGCATCGTCAGGCCCATTTCCTCCGTGACGGCCTTGAGCCGACGTTGCAGAACCGACGCCAATACGGGATCGATCGCGCCGCTCATGTCAGTTGCCCAGCCCCAAAACCAATCCCGGCACCCCAAGGAAGAAATACGCCCAGCATGCGCTGGCGGGGACAGGATAGCGGGCACGGCAAGGGGGTCAAGCGGCGGCGGTCTACTTGCTGTCCAGGTTGGTGACGCCGTCCCAACCCTCCTCCGGCGGATCCTCGTTCAGGCGGCGCGCGCGATCGGCCATGGCGCCGGCGACCCCGTCTCCTTCGTCGGCGAGGTTTTCGAACAGCATTGCGGCCTCGGCGAATTCACGGCTTCGGTAAACCTGCAACGCATGTTCGAACGCCTCGAGCTTCACCCGCTTTGCATTTACGATTTCATCGGCGTTGCCGATGGGTTCGAAGATCGATACCGGTTCGTCCCGGCCGACGACGCGGATACGATCCAGTTCGCGGAAGGCAATCCCGCCATCGCATGCTTCCGCGGTGGACTGGCCGACCAGGATCCTGCTTTTGTAGGCTTTGTTGGCGCCTTCCAGACGGGCAGCCAAGTTTACGTTGTCGCCGATCACCGTGTAATTGAAGCGGTTGACCGAGCCGATGTTGCCCACCAGGGCGCGGCCCGAATTCACGCCGATGCGGGCGTCGATGACGGGCAGGTTCTCGACGCCGAATTCCGCACCCATGCCCGCCAGGCGGCGGTTGCAGGCGAGCGCCGCCTGCACCGCGTGCAGGGCGTGGTCGTCATCGTCCAGCGGCGCGCCGAAGACGGCGACGATGGCATCGCCGATGTACTTGTCGACGAACCCGCCGTGGGCCTCGATGATGTCCGTCATGGCCGAAAGATACTGATTGAGGAATGTGACGAGCTGGCGCGGCGAGAGCGCTTCCGAAATCGGCGTGAAGCCGACGATGTCGGAAAACAACACGGTGATGTCGCGGCTTTCCCCGCCCAGCTCGGGCGGGCGTTCGGAGTCCACCATTTGATCGATGACGGACGGCGCGAGGTAGTAGGTGAAGGCGTTGCGCAGGTAGCGCTTATCGCGGTCCGAAACGAAATAGCGGTGCGCCAGCATGACGCCGAAGGCAATCCCGGCGGCAAGCAGCGGGTCGACCAGGGGAAGGACCAGTCCGTCCCGGAACAGCGCCGCCGCCAGAACGGTCCAGCACAAAGCCCCCAACAAGACGACGACGGCGGCTGATACCGGCCTGAACACCATCACCATCAAGGCCGCGAACAGGGCCAGTGGTAACGACCAGGCGGCGTAGGCCATGTCGCCGAACTCACGCAAGCCCCGCCCGCCCAGCATGTTGTTGACGGCGCTGGCGTGAATGAAAACGCCCGGCAGGCTATCGCGCGCGCCGCTTCGGGCCGGCTTGCCCGTACCGGCACACCGGGCGGCGGCGGAGTTCAAAATGCCGCCGGTGGCAAAGCGGGCTGACGTCAGTTTACGGTCCTCGACGTCGACCACCACACCGAGAAGCACCGGGCGGCCGGAAAAGTTCTGGCGGAAATACTCGGCGTTGCCCGCCGCCGCGCAGGCATGAAGATCGGCAAGCGAATAAGTCGGCACCGCGCCATTGGCGGTATCGAAGTCGATACCCAGGTTGTTGCTGCGGGATCCGACGATCTCCCGCTCGCCCAAGCGGACGGCGCCGGATTTGTCGATGATCGCCGCGACCCCGGCGGCCCGGCCGGCGATCTCCAGGGAGAACGACGGCTCGCGGCGGGGCGTGCCGTCCCGGTTGACAGCATCGAAAAACAGCGGCACCCGGCGAATGATGCCGTCCGGGTCTTCCGTGACGTTGACCGCGCGAATGCTGCGGCTGTGACCGACGGCGAAACTCTGTGTCGGATGCGGAGCGATCGGCTTGTCGCTGTGCTGGACCTTGCTCAAGATGACGGCGCGTTTTCGCGCGGCGGCCCGCAACGCCAGCAGGAAATCGCGGTCGAAGCCCCGGATGTGTTTTTCCACCGATGTCGGAAAGATGACGTCGAAGCCGACGACGGCCGCGCCTGCGTTAACGACGGCATTCAGCACCCGGGCGATTTCGGGCGTCCACATGACCTTCGGCAGACCGGAAAACGGCGGCGTCCGGTAGGTTTCCTCGTCGATGCCGATGACCACCGCACCCTTGTCCGGGGCGACGGGTCCCGCGTCGAATAGCTGATGGCGCAGCAAGTGGAGGACGTCGATCGAAAATCCTTCCAGGCGCTTCGCTGGGGGTGCCGCCATGATCAGCGCGCCGAGCATGGCTGCGCCCACGATCATTAAACCGTCGCGGATTTTCATGTCAGAACCGGATCAATCGGGAGAGCACCGGTTCCGGACCCGGCCGGGCATATTCGTCAATCTGGAAAATGATCTCGCGGTCACCCGCCCGTGCCGCATAGATGGCGCCGGGCAACAGGTGTTCGTTCAGTCGGGCGAGATCGACCAGACCGCCGGTGAGTGGGAACGACAAGCGCTGTTCATCGACGTCCAGGCGCTGGATGGTGGCGGAACCGCTGACGCCAATCGCCAGGATGATGGGGCTTGCGCCATAGATGGTCAGGGTCGGCTGTTTCTCGCCCGAGGCACCGCCGCCTTCGCTGACGCGATAGACCTGCACGCCGCTCTTGCCAACCTGCTCCGCCGCGAGCTGCAGGCTGCCGCCGTCGCACTCCACCGTTTCGCGCCGAACCCGGCCGCCTTGAACGTCGCTCCTGCCTTTGCCTACGGTGACGCGCCCGCCGGATATTTCCTCCCGCTGGCAGCCGGCCAGGTACCCCAGCACAAGCCGGCCACTGGCGCCGAGTTCGATAACCGCGCCGCTCTGGACAACCTCGAACAGGGCGACGCCGGTCACGTCCGCGCCGACCTCCTCGACCACGGCTACGGGCCCGTCCGCTTGCGCCCCGCCCGCCAGACCGAGCAGCACCGCCGCGACGAACAAGGAATATGGAGACTTGGGCATGGCGTTCCCTCCCAAGCGTCAACGTTTGACAAACAGAAAATCGCCGCCGTCATGGCCGGATCGGCGGATGTCCGAATACTGCGGCGTCTGATCGGATTCGAGCGCCACGGGCCGCTTAATGGCGGTGTAGAGCGATTGACCCTCAAGCACACTGGTGTTGGCTTCCAAAGCATCGAGAAAGGCCTTGGCGAACACAGAATGGTTGCCGCCGCCACCGTCGATCACCGGCTCCAGGCCGCCCGATACAAGCGCCGTGCGCGTCCGCTTGGAGGCCATGCGCTTAATCCAGACCTCCCGCTCCTCCGCCGTCTTGATCTTGGCATCGGCGGCCCGCACCAGGGTTCCGGAATAACAGGAATCGGCGACCACCATGACATGCTTTGCGCGTAGGGCCCGGACCATGTTCGTGATGTCGCTGTTGGAGACCCAGTTGGCCGGATTGTCCTTGGCGGCATCCACCGGCAGCCAGTAACCCTCCTTGGCGTAGGTATCGAGAATGCCGTGGCCCGCGTAATAGACCAGCAGGTTATCGTTCCTCTTCAGCTTCGCACGGAACTTGGCCAGCGCGCCGATGATCTGCGCACGCGTGCCATTGAGCAGCAGGTCCACCTCGAAGCCGTAATCCTCGGTCAGTGCAGCCGCCACCGATTTTGCGTCGTTGACCGCACTCTTGAGGTTGGGCAAATCCGGATAGTCGTTGTTACCGATCACGAGGGCGTGGTAACGGCCGAAATTGATGTCGGCGAATGGAGAATCCGTCCGATCGTCGCCTTCACTGACGGTAATTTCGGTCCGCGGCGTGACGACCGTGGAGACCTTGCCCGAGGACCGGGTGGTGGCTGCCGCCGCGACGACGGCCCGCTCCACGTCAATCTCGAGGTTGCTTTGGTTGCCCCATTCGTCCAGCGCCGCAACGGTCAACTTCGAGGTGCCGACGGGGACGCCGCGGCGGATGGAGATGGCGCCATCGTCGGACATCGGAATGGCCCGGCCGTTGAGGGTCACCTCGACCACGGCGCTGTCATCGCGAATGTAACCGGCTATTTCGACGACCGCGCTCTCGGTGCTGACGCGGGCTGGAAGATCGATGGTGGGTCCGGCGTCGTCGGTTTTAACCACGACTTCCGTTTGTTTCGGTGCAGCGGGATTGACCAGGGTAGCGGCGGCGATTTTTGCGCCAGCCCCGGCGGGTAAAATGTAATCGGCGCTGCCGGAGCGGGCTTTGCCGCCGCCGTTGATCCAGGCAAAAATTTCACGCACCACTGAACCGGAGGCGCCATCGTACCACACGGAAACCTTTTGCCGGCCCAGCGTCTGGCCGCCGCATTCGCCGAAATCGATGTTCGAGTCGATCCTGATCGCGGCGATTGTACGGCCGCCGACCACGATTTCCTCGGGCCCGACGATACGGGCCGTCACGGCTGCCTGCCGGGGCGCCTTGCGGGCGTCCCAGTCGACGTCCAGCCGGTAGCTGATCCTGGCGCCCGCCTTCAAAGGCCAGAGGGAGGCGATGGCGAGGCGGGCGTCGTCTCCGAGGCCGATTTTCCAGGCGATGACATTGTGTCGTCCGCACTTGGTCTTCCAGCGCTCCCGCAAGTAGGGCGAGGTGGGAACCTTTCCTATAAATTGGATGGCGCCGAAGCGTTCGATTTCCTTGCCTGCACGGGTTCGGCAGGACCAGTGGAGTCCCTCAGCGCGCAAAGCGGTGCATTTTCCCACGCCTGTGATCTCCAGGACGGTGCCCTCGGCAGGCGCAGCATACGGGGCGGCATTGACTTCATGGACCGCAGACGTCGCGGCCATCAAACCCAATACAATCGCGGCGCTACAAATCGGAAATTGAAACTTGTCGTACCTCGGCATGGATCCGATCCCCTTTCGGATTAGATCGCAAAATTAGATGATCCCCGAGTTTTGCCCGGCAAGTTAAACGGGCATTTATTGTGCCAGTCTGCAACCGATATGAGACGGCCTCATAATCATAGCCGATTTGGACGGAAATTCGTAGAAATAAGCGAACAGTCGACCGGCGGAAGAAAATTAGCGTGCTGCTACTTCCGCTGCTTGAGATCGCTGCCTTCAGGGATGTCGTCGCCGCCGTCGCGCCAGTTCACGGCCTCGTGGAAGCCGTGCTCTTCGGCATGGTGCTTGAACCACATGCCCTCCGGCGTGTGCCGCGTGATTCCGTCGAACAGCGTCGCCGTCATTTGCGTCGCGCCCAGACCCATGTTCTCGTAGGCCTGATTGACCATCAATTTCTGCATCATCAACTGGTTTTTCGGCACCCCCGCCATGCGCTGGGCAAGCTCCCGCACGCGGGTGTCGAGAGCGTCGGCGGGCACAGCTTCGAGCACTAGTCCCATGGCCGCCGCCTCGACGCCGGTGATGGTGTCGCCGGTCAGCAGCATGCGCTTGGCTTTCTCCGCCCCAAGGCGGTAGACCCACATGGCCGTGGTCGGGCAGCCCCAGACCCGGGCCGGCGGGTAGCCGATCACGGCGTCCTCCGCCATAACAACGAGATCGCAACTGAGCGCGATGTCCGAACCGCCCGCCACGGCGTGCCCCTGGACCTTGCAGACCGTCGGTTTGTAGCTGCGCCAAAGGGAAAAGAACGCGTCGGTGTTCCGCTTCATGAACTTGTAGTCGATCATCGGATCCCAGGGCATGTCCTGAACGCCCGGATTGGGACCGGCTTTTTCGCTGAACTCCTTCAGGTCGTAGCCGGCACAGAACGATCTCCCGGCGCCGTGGAGCTCAATGACGTGGACGTCGTCATTGTCATTGGCGCGCCCCACGGCAGCCTCGATTTCGCCGGGCATCGCCATGTCGATGGCGTTCAAGCGGTCCGGCCGATTGAGCGTGATGACGGCGATGCGGCCGTCTACTTCGTAAGTGATGCTGTTGAAGGTCATGGAGCTGTTTCCTTGGACGACATCGTCGTCGATTTGAATTTCGACATCAGGTAGGGCCCCGAACGGACCGGGTCGTATTTGGGTTTGTCTCCCGGCTGCAGGCAGCATTCGAGACACTCGATTTCGGCATCCCAGTTCGGCTGATGGAAGAAGGCAAGTGATCGTCGCCCGCCGCTACCCTCGCCGCCGGTTGCGGGATTGACGACCCTGTGCAGGGTGGAAACCCAGCGGTCGTTGGTCCAGCGCGCCATCAAATCGCCGATGTTGACGATGAAGGCGCCGGGCACGGGCGGAACGGCAATCCAGTCGCCGCCCGGTGACAGGATCTCGAGACCTTCGGTATCTTCCTGCGGCAGCAGGATGGTCAGGCTGCCGTAATCCGTGTGGGCGCCGGCCCGGAATTGTCCCGGTCGCGGAACGTTCGATTGAATGGGATAGTTGAGCGCCCTCAGGGCGCTGATCGGCGCGTCGATGTAGCGGTCGAAATAGTCCTCGGGCAGGTAAAGCGCGACAGCGAAGGCGCGCATAATACGGGCTGCGAGGTCTTCCATCGCCGCGTAGTAGGCCTTCCAGGCGTCGACAAAGCCTTCGGGTCCGTCGGGCCAGACCGTATCGGCGTAACAGAACTCGAGCGCCTCAGGATCTTGAACAGTGCCCGGTATGGCCAGCGGTCCGCCGTTGAAGCTTTCCTTCAGATCCGGCGGGCTGTCCTCGCCGCGCGATTTCGCCAGGGATTCCGTTTCCGGGGCGAGGTAGCCGTACGGGTACCCGGCGTAAGGTGCCTTGGCCTTCTGTTTGGCAGCCGCCGGAAGCTCGAAAAATCTCCCGGTCTTGTCCCAAATGTCATTGATGATGCTTTGGCCGACTCCGTGGCCACCGACCGCAAGAAATCCGGTCGACCGGCAAACCGCGTCAACCTCCCGGCCCAGCGCGATCTTTCGCTCGGGCCCTGCGGCCTCGAATTCACCGAGGTCAAATACCGGAAAACTGGACGGCTCGGACATGAAGGCCTTTCTCGCAAGGGATCAGAGAAGTTATGCGGCGTGGACGGCCGAAGTCAAAGTGCGAACAAACGACTCGATTCCATTAAAATGTATGTTAACATACACTTTCCAAATTCCGTTGGATGGGGAGAACTCCGATGAGTACGCAGGACGCCGGCGTCGCCGCTTCGATCAGTGAACTGGATGCCCTGCTGGGCGACCGGCTGTCGACGTCGGAAGCGGTGCTGGAACAGCACGGCCATGACGAGTTCTGGCAGCGTCCGATGCCGCCGGACGCCGTGGTCTTCCCCCAGTCGACGGAGGAGGTCGTCGAGATCGTCAAGGTCTGCGCCCGCGACGGTACCCCGGTCATCCCCTACGGCACAGGCACGGCGGTGGAGGGGCACGTTCAGGCTGTCCACGGCGGTGTCTGCATCGACGTCTCACGCATGAACGAGATCCTGCGCGTCAGCCCGGAAGATCTCGATTGCACGGTGCAGCCGGGCGTGACGCGCAAGCAGTTGAACGTCCATTTGCGCGACAGCGGGCTGCACTTTCCGGTCGATCCCGGCGCCGACGCCTCGCTCGGCGGCATGACGGCGACCAACGCCTCGGGCACCAACGCCGTGCGCTACGGCACCATGCGCGACAACGTGCTGTCGATGAAGGCCGTGCTGCCCAACGGCGAGGTTATCCGGACTTCGAGTCGGGCGCGCAAGTCCTCGGCCGGTTACGACCTCACACGATTGTTCGTGGGCTCGGAAGGCACACTCGGGGTCATAACCGAGGTGACGCTTAAGCTCTACGGCATTCCGGAAGCCATTTCGGCCGCCGTGGCGCCATTCGAGAGCATCGAGGGCGCAGTCGATACGGCCATCGAGATCATCCAGTCCGGCATCCCCATCGCCCGCATGGAGCTTCTGGACGAGGTGCAACTGGCCGCCGTCAACGACTATTCGGGCTTCGACTACCCCGTCAAGCCGACCCTCTTTCTCGAGTTTAACGGCACCGAGGTCGGCGTGGCGGAGCAGGTCGAAATGGCCAAGGCGATCTCTCAGGATCACGGCGGCGGCGACTATGCCTGGTCCTCTGATCAGGAGGAACGCAACAAACTCTGGCAGGCCCGCCACGACGCGGCTTACGCGGTCAAGGCCTTGCGGCCCGGGGCAGAATTGTGGGGCACCGACGTTTGCGTGCCGCTTTCCAGGCTTACGGAATGCGTCATGGCGACCAAGAAGGACCTGGAGGACGTGCCGTTCCCCGTGCCCATCCTCGGCCACGTCGGCGACGGCAACTTCCACCTCATCTTCGTCATCAACGTCGACGACGAAGAGGAAGTCAAACTGGCGCACGACATCAACGACCGCATGATCAGGCGGGCCATCGAGATGGAGGGCACCAGCACCGGCGAGCACGGCATCGGCATGGGCAAGACCCAGTACCTGCGTCTCGAACACGGCGGTGCGGTTGACGTCATGGCGGCCGTCAAGAAATCGATCGATCCGGGCAATATCATGAATCCCGGCAAGGTCCTGGAGTTGTAAAGGGGAATTGGTGACATGAGTGTTTTCGGGGCGCCCGATTACGACGATCACGAACAGGTTGTATTCGTCAACGAACCGGCGGTCGGATTGAGGGCCATCATCGCCATCCACGACACCACGCTGGGACCCTCGCTCGGCGGTTGCCGCATGTGGCCCTACGAGACAGAGGCCGATGCCGTCCGTGACGTGTTGCGGCTTTCGCGCGGCATGACCTACAAGGCCGCGATGGCCCAGGTCAAATTGGGCGGCGGCAAATCGGTCGTTATCGCCGATTCGCACACGGACAAGCGGCCGGAATTGCTGCACGCCATGGGGCGCTGGATCGAACGCCTGGGCGGGCGCTACATCACCGGAGAGGACATCGGCACCAACCCTCTCGACATGGCCCAAATCAAGATGGAAACGCGCAACGTCAGTTGCTTGCGCAAGGAAGATGGCGGTTACGGCGATCCCGCTCCCATGACCGCGCTGGGGGTTTTCCAGTCCATCGGCGCCGGCGTGGAGAAAGCTCTGGGGGCCTCAGATCTCTCCGGCGTTCACGTCGCCGTCCAGGGCGTCGGCAATGTCGGCCAAAACCTCTGCCGCCTGCTTCACGAAGCCGGCGCCAAGCTGACGGTCTGCGACGTGTTCGACGACAACCTGCAACGCGCCATCAACGATTTCGGCGCCGACGAGGTAGCGCCCGACGCCATCTTCGACGTCGACGCCGAGGTCTTCGCGCCGTGCGCCATGGGCGGCGTCATCAACGACGGCACGGTGGGGCGTCTCAAGGCCAAGGTGGTCGCCGGGGCGGCCAACAACCAGCTTGAGGCCGACCGCCACGGCGAGCGGCTCATGGAAAAGGGGATCGTCTACCTGCCCGACTACGTCGCTAACGGCGGCGGCCTGATCTGTTGTTCGGCGGAGTGGTACGGTACCGAGCCTAAGGACGTCGAAGCCAACGTCCTCAAGATTCGCGACACCTGCCTGGAGATCATCGAGCGCGCCGAGAGCCAGGGCATCGCCACCAATGTCGCTTCGGACCGGTTGGCGCGGGAGCGCGTGGGACGGGCCTGATGAACCGGCCGCAAACCCTGCCGCAATACCGCCAGGTGGCGGACACGCTGCGGCGGCGCATCCGCAATGGCGTTTACCGCAAGGGCGATATCATTCCTTCCCTGGTGGAACTTGAGGACATCTTCGACGTCAGCAGCATCACGGTGCGCAAGGCGCTGGGCATCCTGGCCGAGGAAGGCTGGGTCGAAGGCAGGCGTGGTATCGGCACGCTGGTAATCGCAAACCAACCTGAGGATCGCGTCGCCATCGAGGTTTCCGGCGATTTCCGCGAATGGCTCGAGTCCGCCAGCGGCGCACGCTGGCCGGTCGAACAGGAGGTGTTGGAGGTCAGTGAGGGGCCGGCGCCCCCAATGGTGGCCAAATCGTTGGAGGTGACGGGCGACACGCCGCTTTGGCGCATGCGCCGCATCAGGCGTATCGAAGGCGCGCCGATCTCCTACCACGTAAATTTCGGCCGCCCGGAGGTGCTGGGCGGCATCGATGCCGGCGCCATGGCGGGCAACGGCAACTTCGTCGACGCCATGCGGGAGGTGGCGGGTATCGAGCTTGGCCGCATGGACCAGAGGGTCGAGGCGCTCAACGCTGATCGCGATCTGGCGGACATCCTGGAAGTGGAGTTCGGCGATTCACTGTTTTTCGTCGAAAACCGGTACGCCAGCACGGAAGGTGATATGGTCGCCGTCACCCATCTTTATTTGCGCGGCGACAGGTACGTTTATCAGGCCTCCATCGTGCTGGATGATCGGCAGGAAGAGGTCGTGGCGACAGAATGAACATGTACATGCCGCAGCGCGTGAAGTTACGCGAAGTCGCGCCCAGGGACGGGTTGCAGGGCATCCCCGATTTCGTCGCGACGGATCGAAAACTGGAGATCATCCGGGCCGCCGCGGCCGCCGGGCTCAGGGAAATCGAGATTACCTCGTTCGTCAGCGAACGTTTCATGCCGCAGATGAAGGATGCCGCAGACCTCATGGCGGCGACCGGCGAATTGGGCGTGACGCGCACGGTTCTGGCGCCGACCTACAAGCACGCCCAAGCCGCCTTGGCCGCGGGCGCCGACCAAATCGCCGTCTTCGTATCGGCGAGCGAAAGTCACAATCAGGCCAATGTCCGGCGCAGCATCGACGAATCGATGTCCGGTATCGAAGCCATCATAGAAACAGCAGATGATGGGGACACGCCGGTGATCGCCGGTATCGCCGTCAGTTTCGGCTGTCCTTACGAGGGCGAGGTGGCGCTCGATCAGGTCCTGGCGATCGCGGACCGTTTCCGCCGTGCCGGCGCTGCCGGCGTCGTCTTCGGCGACACCGTGGGCATGGCCGTTCCGCCGGCGGTCGAACATCTGGTGAAGAGCTATCAGGACCGTTTCGGCGCCAATGATTTCTCGCTCCACTTCCACAACAATCGCGGCACGGCGATGGCCAACCTGTATGCCGGATTGGGCGCCGGTGCGGAGACCTTCGATACCTCACTTGGCGGCGTCGGCGGCTGCCCGACCGTGCCCAAAGCCGCCGGCAATTTGGCGACCGAAGACGTCGTCTGCCTTTTGGACAACATCGGCATCGAAAGCGGTGTCGACCTGGCGGGTGTCATCGAGGCGGCCGAGTTGTTGGAAGAAGTTCTGGGTGCACAGCTTCCGGGACAGGTCATGAAAAGCGGCCCGATCGATCTTCGCCCGCAGGGATTGTCGGAGTTCGGTTCCAAAATTCCGGTATACCGGGCCGGTGACTAGGCATGGCTGAGACCTCACTGCCGCTCAGCGGCGTCCGTGTGCTCGAATTGGGGCATGTCGTCATGGGCGCCTGCTGCGGCGTCGTGCTGGCCGACATGGGCGCTGAGGTGATCAAGATCGAAAAAGCGCCCGACGGCGACGAAACCCGTCGCTTCGAGGGCTTCGGCAAGGGCTTGTTTCATTTCTTCAACCGCAACAAGCGAAGCCTCGTCATCGATCTCAAGTCGGAGGCGGGAAAATCGGTGTTGCGCAAGGCCATTGCCGGGGTCGACGTCCTGATCGAGAATTTCGGCCCCGGTGCCGTGGAACGACTGGGGTTCGGCTATGAAGACTGCGCGGCCATCAATCCCCGCCTGATCTATTGCTCGCTCAAGGGGTTCATGCCGGGGCCGTACGAGCATCGGCCCAGCCTCGACAATCTGGTGCAGATGATGGGCGGCCTGGCGTACATGACGGGACCGCCCGGCAAGCCGATGCGGGCCGGCGCCTCGGTTACCGACATCATGGGGGCGACGTATGGCGCGCTGGGCGTCGTCGCCGCCCTACGCCAGCGCGATCATACGGGCCGGGGTCAGCAGGTCTCGGCGGCGCTGTTCGAAGCAACGGCATTTCTCGTCGGCCAGCACATGTCGACGGCGGCCATCAGCCGAGAACCCATGGTCACGATGTCAGAGGGCGCCAGTCCCTGGACGATCTACGATCTCTTCGAGACGGCGGACGGAGACAAGGTTTGCGTCGGCATCATCTCGGACAAGCACTGGCGGCAATTTTGCGAACATATGGAACTGAACGAGCTCGGTAGCGATGAACGGCTCACGGACGAAGCCGGCCGGAAGGCGAACCGGGAGTACGTCCTCGAGGCCCTGCGCGGCGCCATCCGTGGGATGACCCTGGACAAGGTGATCGCGGCCTGCGACGCCGCCCGCATACCCTTCGCGCCGGTCAAGCGTCCGGACGAATTGGCCGAAGATCCGCATCTCCTGGGCTCGGGCGGTATGGTTGCAACCGACCTGCCGGATGGCCGGACCGTCCACCTGCCGAAACTTCCCCTGCAGATGGAGGGTGGGAATTTCGCCCTCCGCCACGAGCCGCCGGCACCCGGGGAGGGCGGGCGGGAGTTTCTGCAATCCATCGGCTTCGCGGATTCGGATATTGAAACCCTGGAGGCCGACGGCGTAATCGTCACCGAAAGGACTTGTTGAGTCTTGTGGCCTGGTCCTCGGCCCACACTCGCCGGCCACAAATTTGGAGACCCAAAGCTCTCAACGTATATAATTTCCGAAATTCCGAACCGCACGAAACAAGTGGATCAAAAGGCGATGCACATGCGCGGCAGACGTACGATATCCAGATTGGCGATGGGAGGATTGCTGTTCGCGGCCTCCATAACTTCGTCTCTGGCCGGAGAAACGATCAGGATCGCGACGGAAGACTATCCGCCCTATGTTGCGCCCAACTTGGAGAACTTTGGCGTGTTGGGTCAAATCGCCTCGGAGGCGTTTCGACTTGAAGGAATAGACGTTGAGTTTGGCTTTTACCCCGATGCCCGTGCCTTTAAAAATGCCGCCACCGGGCGGTACGACGCCACGATGCCCTGGGCCCGCCGCGACGAAAGGCTGGCGATATTCCATTACGGAGAGCCCTTGATCGAGAGCGACCGGGAGGTGTTCTTCCACCGCAAGGGGTTTGAATTCGACTGGGATCCGATAAAGCAGAATTACGAGGACATAGGAGGTCTTCACGTCGGCGCCATTCAGGGCTCCAACTACGGGCCGAAATTTCAGGAAGCCGAACGGAAAGGCATCATCAAGGTCAATCGCGTGGTCGACACGGCCACGAACTTTCGCATGCTCAGCCAAAAACGCATTGACTTGATGATCAGCCCCGAGCGCATCGCCCTCTATGCCCTCTCAACCAAGATCGACAAGAGGCATCGGCAGAACATTACGCTCAGATTGGCTATCGATGAGCCGGTCGAATACGATTACCTGCTCATTTCGAAAAAATCGAAAAAAGGCGTCTACTTCCTAGACGCCATGAACCGGGGCCTCAAAAAATTGAAGGCATCCGGCCGGTACAAACTAATTCTGGATGCCTTCAACGAAAAATTCGGCGTGCTGAGCCTGCCTGCAGAAGCAGCGGAGAACTAACCGCCAGTCGCTTCAATCGCCTTCGGTGGCCTTGCGCAGCCGCTTGGTCAACAACTTGATCAGGGCGTAGGTCAAAAGGTCCGAATTCTCCAGGCTGCGGTCGATCTCGGCCTTGCTGAAGACGGCGCACGTGACGTCGTCCTGGGCGATCGCCGTGGCTGAACGCCGGGCATTGTCGACCAACGCCATTTCACCGAGGAAATCGCCGCGGCTGAGCGTTTCGATGACCAGTTGCTTCCCGTTGCGTTCGGTCACGATATCGACTGTACCGTTCTGCAGGAGATAGGCTTCGGCGGCTTCGTCGCCGGATTTGAATATCGTCGTTCCCTTGGCGAATTCGCGATACTGCAGTTCGTCTTCGGCAGACATTATCCGGCGCTCCCCAATCCCTCATTCAGGCCGAAAGGATACCGCCCCGTCCGGCAGCGGTCCACATGCAACGTTAGGGCTTCATCTCCGCCAGATCGTTCCAGACGCGTTGGTCGACCAACTTGCCGCCCGACACGGTAAATCGGTCGATAAAGCGGATGCCCTCGAACGGGCTGCCGTCGGGCCATTCGCCGTAGAGCGTGCCGTAGCAATAGACGGCGGCGTTCGCCTCGCCCCCCGCCTCGTCAAAGCGCTCATAAGTTTTGGCCACTGACCGGTAGCGATCCTTAGCCCAGGCGACCAGTTCTTCCGGTGCCGAGAATTCGACGCCGCCGGGAAATACCATGACGAAACCGTCGGCAAGATAGGTGGCGGCCCGTTCCAGGTCGCGTGCCTCCATGGCGGCCAGATAATCCTTCACGATTTGGCTCGGTTCTTGTCCGCTCACGGCACTCTCCCTGTAGACCGGCTTGGAATTCGATGTAGTCTATAAGACTATTGGGGAAGATCGAAAGACCTAGGGCGGGGAAGCAGGAAAATTGAGCGCGAAGCAGACGCTGGCGGAAAAAATTATTGCGCGTGCCGCCGGCCGGGACAGCGTGACGCCGGGCGAGATCGTCACCTGCCGGGTCGATCTCGCCATGATGCACGATTCCGGCGGCCCCCGCCGCGTCGCGCCCATCTTGGAGCGTTTGGGCGCCGAAGTCTGGGACCCGGACCGCGTCGTGGTGGTCACCGATCACTACGTCCCGGCAGTTGATGCCGAAAGCGCCGCCATTCTCGACCTCACGCGAAAATGGGTGGCGGCCAATCAAGTCAGCCGGTTTCACGATATGGAAGGCATCTGCCACGTCGTGTTGCAGGAAAACGGTCATCTTGCGCCGGGAATGTTCGTCGTCGGCGGCGACAGCCATTCGCCCTCGGGCGGGGCGGCGGGTTGTTTCATGTTCGGTGTCGGCGCGACGGACATGGCCGGTGTTCTGGTGACGGGCGAGACCTGGATCAAGGTGCCCGGGACCATCCGTCTCAACTGGCGGGGAACTTTGGGGGCAGGGGTCTCGGCCAAGGACATGATGCTGGCCGCCTGCGCCCGGCTCGGCATGGGCGGCGGCGGCTACCAGGTGGTGGAATACGCCGGCGAAGCGGTATCCGGCCTGGGCATGCCCGAACGCCTGACGCTCTGCAACATGGCGGCGGAGCTGGGTGCCCAAACCGGCATTATCGCCGCCGACAAAACCACAGCCGACTACATCCGCGCGGGGGGAGGCGAACCCGGCGACATCGAACGCTGGCAGGGCGATGACGACGCCGATTATCTTGAGGCCCACGAATTCGACGCCGACGACCTGACGCCCTTCGTCGCCGCCCCGCATTCGCCGGCCAACGCGGGACCCGTGGACGATCATGCAGACACGGCCGTTCAGCAGGCTTATATCGGCGCCTGCACGGGTGCGAAATTGGCGGACCTCCACATGGCGGCAAAGGTTCTCGACGGCAAACGGGTCGCCGCGGGCGTTCGCCTGCTGATCGCTCCGGCCTCGACGCGCACGACGGCGCAAGCCGCCGCCGACGGTACCCTTGCCGCCTTGACGGCGGCGGGCGCCATCCTGATGCCGACGGGCTGCGGCGCCTGCGCGGGTTACGGCGCCGGCGTGCTGGCCGAAGGGGAAACCTGCATCGCCTCCACGGCGCGCAACTTCCAAGGACGGATGGGGCATCCGGGTTCGAGTGTCTATCTTGCCTCGCCCTACACCGTGGCGGCCTCCGCCGTTGCCGGACGCATTGCCGATCCCCGCGACTATCTGACGGGGGCGGTGCAATGAGCGCGGAGGGCGGCCGCGCCTGGATCTTCGGTGACGACATCGACACCGATGTTCTGGCGCCGGGGCTTTACATGAAAGGGTCGATGGAGGAATTGGCGAGCCACTGCCTGGAAGCCGTCGACCCGGCATTCGCCGCCGGAATCGCGCCGGGCGACGTGGTGATTGCCGGCGAGAACTTCGGCATCGGTTCGTCGCGCGAGCAGGCCGCGCAGGCGCTCAAACTGCTCGGTGTGGCGGCGGTCGCCGCGCGTTCCTTCGGCGGTATATTCTACCGCAATGCCCTCAATTTCGGCCTGCTTGCCGTAACCTACGACGATCCGCTACCCGTCACGGCGGGCGATCGGGTCGCCGTCGACGGCGCATCCGGAGAGATTGTCAACCACACCAGCGGCACTACAATATCTTGTGAGCCGGTTCCGCCGCACCTTCTCGATATGATTGCCGCCGGCGGGCTTGTGCCCCACCTTGAACAACGCCTGCAGGCAGAACGGAAAAACAAGGCGACATGACCCACACCCCCCTTTCAACCCAATTGGCGGGTGACGATATCGTCACGGCGCCCGGCGTCTACGACGCGCTGAGCGCGTTGCTGGCCGAACAGGCCGGTTTCGCCGCGGCCTATCTTTCAGGCGCCAGCATCGCCTACACCCGCTTCGGCCGGCCCGACATCGGACTGGTGGGCATGAGCGAGGTGGCGGACACGCTCTCCACCATTGCCGAACGCACGGACATGCCGTTGATCGTCGATGCCGACACCGGATACGGCAACGCCCTCAATGTTCAGCGCACCGTGCGCCTGTTTGAACGCTGCGGCGCCAACGCCATCCAATTGGAGGACCAGACACTGCCCAAACGCTGCGGTCACCTTGCCGGCAAGGAGTTGGTCGCACCGGCGGAAATGGCAGGCAAGGTCAAGGCCGCTACCGACGCCCGCCGTTCGGAGGAAACTTTGGTCGTGGCCCGTACCGATGCCAATGCCGTCGAAGGCTTCGAGGCGGCGCTCGACCGGGCAGAAACCTATCTGGAAGCTGGAGCCGATATCCTTTTTGTCGAGGCGCCGCGCGATCCGGCGGAAATGCAGTCGGTCGTGACGCGATTCCGGGGTCGCGCACCGCTGCTGGCCAATATGGTCGAAGGCGGAAAGACGCCGTTAAAAACGGCATCCGAACTACAGACGATGGGTTTCTCCATAGCGATCTTCCCGGGCGGTCTGGTGCGCACCATAGCGCGGACGGCGCAGGACTATTTTGCCAGCCTTCGGGAACACGGCAGCAACGAGCCAATGCGGGGGCGCATGTTCGATTTCGACCAACTCAACGATCTCATGGGCACCGCGGACATGCTGCAGGCCGGCGCCGCCTACGATGCCGCCAATTTCGAGGATGCCGATGATTGATCCCGTCACCCTGGCCGTGCTTAAGGGCCGGCTGGAACAGATCGCCGACGAGATGGACGCGACGCTGTTCCGCAGCGCTTTCAATCCCATCATCGCGGAGGCCCACGACGCTTCCCACGGGCTCTACCATGCGGCGACGGGCGAAACCCTCATCCAAGGCAAGTCCGGCCTGCCCATCTTCGTCGGCGCCATGTCGTTCGCGGTCAAGGCGGTGATCGACAAGGCCGCCCGCGACGGCGATCTGGCGGACGGTGATGTCTACATCTTCAACGACCCCTACGACGGCGGCACGCACCTTTCCGACTTCAAGCTGGTGCGTCCCTACTATCGCGACGGCGAGGTGTTCTGTTATCTCGCCTCGGTCGGGCACTGGCACGACGTCGGCGGCAATGTGCCGGGGAACTACAACCCGGCAGCGACCGAAAGCTTCCAGGAGGGCATGCTGATCCCGCCCGTCAAGCTGTACGAGGCAGGCGTGTTCCGCCAGGACATCGTCGATATCATGCAGGCCAATTCGCGCCAGCCCGGCAGCCTTTATGGCGACCTCAACGGCCAAATCAACGCGCTTGAGCTCGGCGAGAAACGTCTCTCGGCGCTGCTCGACGAATACGGCGACGCCACCGTGAGCGAGGCGCTGGTTGAACTGCAGGCGCGCGCCACGCGGCTGATGCGCTCCAACATCGCCGAACTGCCGGACGGCACCTACGCCTGCGATGACTGGCTCGACAATGACGGCATCGTCGACGAACCCCTCAGGATCGCCCTCGACCTCACCATCGACGGCGAGGAAATGACGTTGGATTTCTCGCGCTCCTCCGCGGCCTGCGCCGGTCCCGTCAACATCGCCCGGTCGACGGCGGTGGCCTCGGTCTATGTCGCCCTCAAGCACGTCTTCACCGAAGTGCCGGCCAACGCCGGCGTTCTGCAGCCCATCGATATCGTCATTCCCGACGACACCTTGCTCTCAGTAACGGCGCCCAAACCCGTTGGCGGCTACACCGAAACCATCCTGCGCATCATCGACGTCGTGTTCGGGGCGGTGGCCCAAGCGGCACCCGAACGCTCCAACGGCTGTGCCTACGGCACCATCAATGCACTCTCCTTGGCCGGGCACCGCCGTGACGGTCGGCGCTGGGTGATGTTCAGCTTTTTCGGCGGCGGTCACGGCGGCCACCCGGAGGGCGACGGCCTCAATCACGGCAACGCCCCCATTTCGACGGCGACCATCCCGCCTATCGAAATTCTCGAATCAGCCTACCCGATGTTCTTCACCCAATGGGCGCTCAGGCCGGACAGCGGCGGCCCGGGCCGTCACCGGGGCGGGCTGGGCGCGATCTACGAAATCGAATTGCTGGAGGAAAACGCCGATGTTTTCCTGTTCGGCGAGCGCGGGCGCTATGCTCCGCCCGGCATCGAAGGCGGCGGCAACGGCGCCATCAACCGATTTTTCTACGAAAGCGAGAATGGCCGGGCGGAACCGCCGATGGCCTCGAAGATGGTCGGCATCAAGATCACCAAGGGTCAGCATCTCCATCTCGAAACGCCCGGTGGTGGTGGCTATGGTCCGGCGCTTAGCCGCGACCCGGCGGCGGTTGCGCGGGACGTGCGGCTGGGATACGTCACGGTCCGTGGCGCGGCCGACGATTACGGTGTCGCGGTGACGAAGGACGGCCAAGTTGACGCGGCGGCGACGGAAACCTTGCGGCGCGAGGCCGCCCAATGAAGCAAGCATCGAAGTTCGTCGTCGGCGTCGATGTCGGCGGTACCTTCACCGACGTGTTCTTCCTCGATGAGGGCACGGGACGTTGCGAGGTGGCCAAGGTCCCGTCCACCCGTCCCGATCAATCCGTGGGCTTCATCGAAGGCATCCGGGCCGGCGTCGAGGACTTCGGCGACATCGCCACGGTGGTGCACGGCACCACGGTCGGCACCAACGCCTTGTTGGAAAAGAAAGGCGCCCGCACCGGCATCATCACGACGTCGGGATTTCGCGACGCCTTGGAAATGCGCCGACGCGATCGCCCCAACACCTGGGGGCTTTGGGGCCAGTTCGAGCCTGTGGTGCCTCGCGACCTGCGCCTCGAGGTAGCCGAACGGACCCTGGCCGACGGCACGGTCCACGTCGCCGTGAACCCTGACGAGGTCAAGGCGGCAGCGAAACAGTTGTTGGATGAGGGTGTCGAAAGCATCTGCATCGTCTTCATCAACGCCTACGCCAACACAGCCAACGAAGCCGTCGCGTCGGCCGCGGTCCGGGAGGTCTGGCCCAACGACCACGTGGTCGCGTCCTCGGACATCCTGCCGGAAATCCGCGAGTTCGAGCGGACCTCGACGGCGACGCTGAACGCTTATCTGCAGCCGCCGATCGGCAACTACCTACACCGCCTGGAAACCGCTCTCGGCGAGGACGGCTTTGAAGGCCAGGTGCTTATCGTGCAATCCAACGGCGGGGTCATGTCGGTCGATACGGCGCGGCGCCTGCCGATCCGGACAGCCCTTTCCGGTCCCGCCGCGGGCGTGATCGCCAGTGCCCATATCGCAGGTGCAGCGGGTTTTCCCAATGTCATTACCTGCGACATGGGCGGCACGAGTTTCGACGTCTCGCTGGTGGCGGACGGGCAGAGCGCATTGGCCGCCCAGACGGCGATCGATTTCGGCATGGTCGTCCGTACCCCGATGATCGAGATCACGACCATCGGTGCCGGCGGCGGTTCCATCGCCTGGGTCGACCGCGGCGGATTGCTCCAGATCGGACCGGAATCGGCGGGCTCGGATCCCGGTCCCGTGTGCTACGGCCTGGGCAACGACCGTCCGACGGTAACGGACGCCAATCTGGTGCTCGGCCGCATCAATGCCGACCGGCCGATCGGCGGCAAACTCGACCGCCTCGACGTCGAAGCGGCCAAAGCCGCCATCAATGAACACGTCGGCAATCCCCTGGGCTTGGACGCAATGGCGGCGGCCGAGGCCGTGATCCGGGTCGCCAATTCGCGCATGGCCGGTGCCATCCGCCTCGTTTCCATCGAACGGGGCCACAATCCCGGCGATTTCGCCGCCATGCCGTTCGGCGGCGGCGGCGCACTGCACGCCGGCGCCCTGATCAAGGAGGTCGGCCTGAAAAGTGCGCTGGTCCCCAGGTATCCCGGCGTGACCAGTGCGCTGGGCTGCACCATCGCCGACATGCGCCACGATTTCGTCCAGACGCTGAACGGCATGTTGCAGGAACTGGATGTCGATGATCTAGACCGCCGCATGGCGGAGTTGGCCGGGCAGGGCATGACGCTGCTGCAGGAGGCCGGTGTGACGTTCGGCGGCATCGACAGCCAATTCGAACTCGACATGTCCTATCTCGGCCAGACCCACACGGTGGATGTACCGCTGCCCATAAGTTTTGAAGGCGGTGCCGTCGGGGTGACGCGGGAGGTGATCGAGAAAGCCTTCGTTGAACGCTATTCCCACGTTTATGGCCGGCCGCTGGAAGATATCGCCATCCGGGTCCTGAACTTGCGGGTTGCCGTGATCGGAAGGCGGCCCAAGTTCGATCTCGGCATCCTGGCCCCGGGCGGTGGGACCACGATTGAGGAGGCCCGTCTTGGCGCCCGGCAAGTCTGGGTCGACGGCGGTTGGCATGATGCTGGTATCTTCGAGCGGCTGGCGCTGCCGGTCGACGCCGTTATCGAAGGGGCGGCGCTATTGGAACAGCCGGACACCACCATCTTTATCGAACCCGGTTTGAGCGGAACGGTCGACGCCTACGGCAATTTGGTGATTGCGCGGATCGCCTGACGGCTAGTGGATTGACGGCGCCGCACTTGAGTCCATGGCGGTCCGGGCGATTCCGTCGTCACTCAGGCGCTTGAGCGCGGCGACAAACACCAGTTTCCTCATCTTGACTTCGCCGGGTTCGGTGACTTCGTCGCCGATGTCGATGTCGGCGATGTTTTCGACCAGATGCGAAAGACAGCGGAACATTTGCGCCGTGTCGAGTTCCGCATCCTCGCCCGCCACGTGACGGATGTCCGCGATATCGAGGATGAGGACAAAGGTCAGATATGCCGCTGCCGCCTTGGCGTTGACGGCAGCTTCCCTCGGACCGGAAGAACGGATGAAGCAGTTGTTGGGGGTGGTATCGGGAGGCCGTCCGCCAGGCTCAGAAAGACCGTCAGCCGGACGCTCATCCCACTCCAGCATGTTGAAGAATATGTCGTCAGGGGTCGCGGCACCGCGAAGGTAGCCCGCGTCTCCCCCCGTCAGCGGCTTCAGGAAAACATTCAAATGTTCGAGTATGTCGTCGTAATCGGAAATCAAAGCCGCGCTGAACGCGGCATTCAATTTGGCTAGATGGATGACGAGATCGGCCAACAGTTTTGCAGCCATCGATTCAGGTGATATTCGGCGCGATCCGACTTCGGCGCCGTCCAAAAAAACCTCGGCCTTTCCGTATTGCGAATAGTCGCTGCGGCTGTCGACAATAATCGATTCAAGTCTTGTGAAAGACCGTTCCCGGTTCATTGGAGTTATCTACTCTTCTTTGTGGTGAATTCAACAAATGCAATTATGGAAGGATTTGAGCCGAAATTTCCGCATCACGGAAAATCGGGAAACCGGCATGCATTCGACGGGGTGAATATCCCACGACTGCGGCGAAATTATGCGGAAACAAACCGAGACAGCGCAATATCAAGTGCGCTGGTGGGAGTTTCAATATGTCAAACTTTGGGGAATCTAGGTAGTGCGTTTGTTCGACAAGGCCCGGAGGGCCGCCATAACCGCGTCATCGAGATCAACCTCTCCCGAAAGGACATCACGACAGAGCGCATCGACCTCGTCCGATTGCAGGTCATCCAGCCATTTTCGCACATAGTAGACGGCGGACGAGGCGATCAGCGCCCGCATGCGCACGAGGGCGGCATTGCGCCGGTCCTCGGCGTCGATTTCCGAGAGATGCCGGTGCGTTTCGTCGATGAGCTCCGCCACGCCATCACCCGTCGTCGCGGCCGTCTTGAGCACGGGCACGGCCCAGTCCGATTTCGGACCCAGCGAGATGGCGTCCTGCAATTGTCCGACCGTGCGCTCGGCCCCGGCCATGTCGGCCTTGTTCACGACCAGGATGTCGGCGATCTCGAGAATACCCGCCTTGACGGCTTGGATGTCGTCGCCGAGTCCCGGTGCGCAGACGACAAGAACCGTCTGGGCGATTTCCATGATCTCGACTTCCGATTGGCCGGTGCCGACGGTTTCGACGATGACAACGTCGCAGCCGGCGGCATCCATAACGTCTACCACCCGCGCCGTGGCCCGCGATAGCCCCCCCAGGTGCCCTCTGGCGGCCAAGGAGCGGACAAACACTTTCTCGTCCGCGCCGTGCTCCGACATGCGAATGCGGTCGCCCAGGATGGCGCCGCCGCTGAATGGACTGGTGGGGTCGATGGCGATGACGCCGACTTTGCGGCCGCGCTGCCTGAGCTCGTGGATAGCGGCGTTCACCAACGTCGATTTCCCCGCGCCCGGCGCGCCCGTGATGCCGATGACGTGCGCGTCACCGACGTGGCCGTTGATGGCCTGGAAGACGTTGCGGGCGTCGGCCCGGTTGTTTTCGACCGCCGTGATGGCGCGGGCCAGCGCCACGCGGTTTCCCGCCAGCAGTTCCTCGCGGTAGTACTCGACGGTGCGTTTCGCCTGCCTCATTCGTCGACGTAGAGTTGGTTCTTGAGGAAGCCGACATAGCGCCGGGCCAGCGCTTCCGGTGTCTGGCGACCTGGACGGTACCAGTTGAAGGACCAGTTCATGGCGCCGAGCAGCATCAAGCGAAGGTCGTGCCGGTTGGTGCCCTGCGGTAGGCGGAGGTCGTCCAAGAGACCGGCGAAGATGGCCTCGTAGGCGTCGCGAAAGCCGGTGATTTGGCGCCAGGCGTCATCATCGAAGTTCTGCGGCAGGTCGCGCATGACGGCCTGCAGGATGACGCTGCCCGTCAGGAGGGCTTCGAGATGAGCGACACAGGCCGTCTCGAGCCGCGTCCACGGCCCTTCCACGCCGACCAGGGCCTCCTCGACCGACTTCGTGATCAGGCGCAGTCCTTCCTCGTGGACCGCGATGAACAGATCGGTTTTGGAGGGGAAGTGGTAGTAGATCGAACCGGCTTTCATGCCCGCCGCCGCCGCAATATCGCGCATGGAGGCGGAGGCGAAGCCGTCGCTCAGGAAGAGCGCCGCCGCCGCCTTGATCAGGGCCTCGCGCCGGTTCGAGGAGCGGCGCTTGACGCCCGCATTGGATTGGATTTCGTCGAGTTGAAGGTTCAAGGCCATCGCCCTTTCGATCACTTTTTGGGCTTTTTAGCCGTTTTTTCCGCGCCGAGGAACTCGTACCAGCCCCCCCGGCTGCCGGGTTTCAGCTTGGGATCGCCGAGATAACCCGACTTGAACACCTTTCGCGCCAGCGGCGGCACGGCGTAGCGCTCGCCGCAGGTTTCGAAAAGGTATTCCTGGGCGTGATAGAAGGCGTCGAAGTTGGCCGTGTCGTCGAGCATCTCGAAGACGCCCATGGGCCAGCCCAGGCCCGTCTTGCACATCTCGTCGACTTCGGCCGGACCGGCAATGCCCAGTTCGACAAGGCGCATGGCTTCCGCCAGGTAGTTGTTGATGAAGCGCGTCATGAAGAAGCCCGGTGCATCGCGCACCACGACGGCTTTCTTGCGTACGGCGCCGAGGTAGGCGACGACGCGGTCGAGCGCTTGTTTGTCCGTCAGTTCACTGCGGGCGACCTCGACCAGCGGCATGACGTTGGAGGGGTAGAACCAGTGCGTGCCCACGAGGCGCTCGGGCCGCTCAAGCGGGGCGGACAGCTCCGAAATCATGATGGAGGAGGTGTTGGATGCGAAAACGGCATCCTCCGGGGCGTATTTTTCCGCCGTCAGCAGGGCTTCGTGCTTGACGGAAACGATTTCGGGGATGGATTCGAAAACCAAGTCGGCGTCACCCAGGCCCGCTTCGTAATCGGTCGTGCCGTCAAGCCGGGCCAGTACGCCCTTGGCGTCGTCCTCGCTGAGCTTGCCCCGTTCGACGGCCTTGCCCAATCCGAACGGACCGTTCTCGATCAGGTTCATGCCGTGCTGAACCGATTCGTCGCGCCGCGAGACGATGGTCACCTCGGCCGCGCTGTTCTGCAGACAGGCGAGCGCGATGCCGTGCCCCATCAGGCCGCCGCCGCCGAGGATCGCCACTTTCTTAAACTCGTCACTCATTGCACTGTTCCCCGTTTGGATGAGGCGCCGCTAGTTGACTTCGCCCTTGATCATTTCGATGGCGTCCTCCGCCGAGGTACCGGGGCCGAAGATCGCCTTGACGCCCCATTCCGACAATTGCTCGGCATCGTCCTCCGGGATGACCCCGCCGCCGATCAGCACGACGTCCTCGAGACCGGCGTCCTTCAAGCCGGCGATGACGTCCTCGAATACCGGCATATGGCCGCCGGCGGAACTGGACACCCCGACGACGTCGACGTCTTCTTCGATGGCGGTATTGATGATTTCCTCCGGCAACAGAAAGTTGGAGAAGATCACTTCGAATCCGGCATCGCGCATCTTGCGGGCGACCAGACGGACGCCGCGGTCGTGGCAATCATGCGTCGGCTTCGACAACAGCACGCGGATGGGTTCGGCGTCCGCCGATGCGGCTTGGTTCTCAGTACTCATGGGGGGCTCTCCATCCCAGGGTGTCCTTCAGCACACCCATCATTTCTCCGGTGGTGGCATCGGCGCGGGCCGCTTCGATCGCGGCCTCCATCAGTTCGCCGCCGCCCAGTTCCTCGTACGGTTTGGCGGCGAACTCCTCCGCCACCTTGTGGAAGTTCGCAATGGCCGCGTCGAAGCGGGCGCCGTCGCGGCTGGCCCGCAGTTCCTGTACGCGTTCGACGGCGACGCGTTCGGCTTCGCGGTCGACGCGGAAGATCTCCGGCTTGGCTTCTTCCTCTTCGGTGTAGCAGTTGAGGCCGACGATCTTGCGCTCGCCCGAGTTGACCATGTCGCGCCAGCGGTCCGCGGATCCCTCGACCTCGCGCCGGATCCAGCCCGACTGCTGGGCCGCGATGTAGCCGCCCTGCTCCTCGATGCGTTCGACCAGTTGCAGCGCCTCCTGAGCGAGCTGTTCGGTCAGCGATTCGACGTAATAGGAGCCGCCCAGCGGATCGGAGACGGCGGTGATGTTGGTTTCCTCCTGGATGACCTGCTGGATGCGCAGCGCCAGCGTGGCCGAATCCTCCGAGGGGATCGACAACGCCTCGTCATAGGCCGAGACCTCCATGGCCTGGACGCCGGACAGGGCGGCCCCGAAGGCGTGCAGGGTGGTGCGGATCAGGTTGACCAACGGCTGCTGGGCGGTCAGCGAAGCGCCGGAGGTGTGGGTGTGAATGCGCACGTGCATGGAGCGCGGATCCTCGGCACCCATGTCTTCGTGCATGGTCTTCGCCCAGATTTTACGGAGCGCCCGGATCTTGCAGATTTCCTCGAAGAAATCGTTGGCCTGGGCGATTTGGAAGCCGAATCGGGGTAGCGCCTCGTCCGCCGCCATGCCTGATTTCTTGCAAGCCCTGACCAAATCGATGCCGTAGGCCAGCATCAGGCCGATCTCCTGCACAGCCGTGCCGCCGGCTTCCTCGACGCCGTAGCCGAACAGGTTGGTGGTGTTCCAGCGCGGCATGTTCTTGTTGCAGTAGCTGATCAGTTCGACCGCCAACCGGTGGCCGTTGTCCGGCGGGAAGGCGCTCATACCCACATAGGCCGACTGGTGATACCAGTTCATCGAGTTGCCCCGGAGATCGCCGGGGCCGAGGCCGCGGTCCTCGGCGTAGGCGATGTACTGCGCCAAGGCCGGCACGACCTGGTAGTAGCTGATGTGCACGACATTCATCTTGGTCAGGTCCATGCCGTCAAAGAGGCGCGCCATATCCGATTTCGAATAGACCGCCATGCCGCACTGACCGACCCGGCCGCGGGCGCCGGGATGGTCGGGATCGAGGCCCTCGTGAGAGACCAGGTCGTAGACCAGATTGTAGAAGTTGTGGCCGAAGTAGCCGGTCATGCCTTGGGCCGAGAGGTGATCCATGCGCGAGCGTGTGTCTTCCGGCAGGCCGTAGCCGATGACGGGCTGATTGGCCCAGTTCATCAACTGGTATTGCGCCGGCAGGTTGCCGCGGGTGAAGGGATACTGGCCCGGCGCGCCGACATCGGCGAATTCGAGATCGGCGACGTCATGGGGAAAGTAAGCCGTCTTGATCGGCAGGCCCGAATGGGTTCTCGGGTCTCGCGCCTGGGCCGGCGCGCGGTTGCCGAACTTTTCCAGCATCTTTTCGTAGCCGGCGTCCCGCTTGGCCGCCAGATCCTCCGAGAGGGACAAGGTCCGCTCGTCATGCATGTCGTTCTCCCGCGTCGAATTCAATCAAACAAACGTTAGGTTAATCATATACATCGAAGCGAAGAACGCCGTCAACCCCAATAATACAGCCAAAAATCATCACTTGATCAAAATCGCCTCTTCCTGTATAGAATGCCTAACGTTCGTTATGTTAAGCGGCGGGTCCGAGCCCTGACCGAGACCCGGGAAAAGTGAGGCGCCATGTCCGAAAACGTCTATCTCGCAGCCGGTTTGCGCAGTCCCATCGGCCGCTTCGGCGGCTCGCTCCAGCCTCTCAGGGCGACGGAGTTCGGCACCCAGGTCGCCGGCGCATTGTTGGAAAAGACCGGCGTCAAACCCGGTGCTATCGAACACGTCATCGGCGGCATGGTGCTGCAGGATATGACGGAATCGAACCCCGCCCGCATCGTCTCTCAACGCATGGGCATTCCCGATAAAGTGCCGGCCTTTACCCTCAACATGCAATGCTGCTCCAGCATGACGGCGCTGATCCAGATGGCACAGGCCGTGAAGCTGGGGGATGTCGACATAGGGCTGGCGGTGGGCCTCGAATCCATGAGCAACGCGCCGCACATGGTGCCGGGCTCGCGCTGGGGTCATCGCCTCGGCAGCGCCCAGTTTGTCGACACGCTCAAGGAATGCACCATGGCGGGCTCCAGCATGTGGGGCGATCCCTGGTACATGATCGATGTCGCCGAACACCACGCCAAGGAGGACGGCGTCAGCCGCGAGGAAATGGACGCCTATACCATCGTCACCCACGAGCGCGCCCTGGACGCCATCGAGGCGGGGCGCATGGACGACGAGATCGTGCCTATCGACGTGCCGCAACGGAAAGGCGGATCCAAACGCTTCGAACGCGACGAAAATCCGCGGCCCAACATGACGGTTGAGGGCCTCGGCCAACTGCCGCCGGTGCAGGAGGGCGGCGTCATCACCGCCGGCAACGCCGCCAGCATCAACGACGGCGCCGCCGCCGCGCTGGTCTGCAGCGAAAAGGGCCTAGCCCGACTGGGCCTCGAGCCGTTGGCCAGGATCGTCATGCCCGGTACGGCGCTGGTGGGCTGCGATCCCCACTTCATGGGCTATTCCTGCGTCGACGCCCTGAACGCCGCTTTGAATGCGGCGGACAAGAAAGTCGATGAACTCGATCTGATCGAATGCAACGAGGGCTTCGCCGTTCAGCTCCTGGCCTGCCGCGAAATGGGCGGTTGGTCGAGCGAGCGTTTGAACGTCGACGGCGGCTCCGTCGGCTTGGGTCACCCCGTCGGCATGTCCGGCCTGCGCATTGCCATCCACCTCGCGAATGCGCTCAAGCAGCGGGATCTCAAGCTCGGCGGAGCCACCATTCCCGCAGGTTCCGGCCTTGGCGCCGCAGTGCTGCTGGAGGCGGCGTAGGGCGCTCGGCCACCATTGATCTGACGCCCGGGCTGGGCGAAAATCCGGTCCTCTTTTAGTGAGCGTGGCCCGCCCTTGAGTCTTGGGGGATGGGGCGGATCGGATTGGCATGGCGGACAACACATCCCGGCTTTCGGGCGCGCTGATGGCGGTGGCGTCGGTGTTGCTGCTGCTTTCCGAGTATTTCACCCGCATCGAGTTCGCCGTTGCCGGCGCCGTGTTGGTGGGCGCTTTCATCGCCCTTGAATGGTTCCGCCTGCCGCTGGCCGGGCAATTGCTCGGCATCGGCGGACTGGCCATGGTCGGTATCGCCTTCCTGTCCCCCGATCCCCTGATCCTGATCGTCGACGGGCTGGAGCGCGCCACCTACATGTGCGCCTTTTTCGTCCTCGTGGGTATTACGCGGGCAGCGGCCGAGGATTCGGAAATCGTCCGGCGCTGCGGCCAGCAGTTGCTGGCGCAGAAACCGGGGACGCGATACCTCGCCCTTTGGACCGGCGGCACGCTCTACGGCGCGGTGATCAGCGTTGGCGTCCTCAGCCTGTTCGGATCGATGATCAAGGGCGCCAACACCCTGGCTTCGGCGGGCGGCGATGAGCGCGTCCAGGCGATCCGAGCAAAACGCTCCATGATGGCGCTGATGCGCGGCTTCACCGCGGCGCTGCTGTGGTCGCCCATGTCGATCAGCCTGGCCGTCGTACTCACATCGCTGCCCAGTCTCAATTGGCGGGCCGTCCTCACCATCGGCGTTGGCATGGCGGTGGCATTCTATTTGCTGGGCTGGCAGATCGACCGGGCCACCCACCGGCCCTCCGGCCAGGTCATGGCGCCCCCCGAGGCCGAGGACGGCTGGTCGGTTCAACTCTTTCCCATGATATTGATCCTCGCCACCTTCGCCATCGCCTGGAGCCTGGAGCACTGGGCGGGCATCGCTTTTATCGCGGGCGTCATGACCGGCGCGCCCATCGTCTGTGCCCTGTGGCTCGGCGTTCAGGCGCTCAAACGGCCCGGCGTGCGCCTGCTGCGGCATACGGCAAACCGCTTCGCCGCATACGCCACCGACATGGTGCCCCAGCAGCGCATGCAGATGACCATCCTGGCGACGGCCGGCTTCGCCGGGGCCGTGATCGGCTATTTCCTGGAGCCGGAAATGGTGGCGGCGGCATTGGACTGGATCCACGCGCCGGCTTTCGTGGTGCCGGCGCTGGTCATGGCCTTCATCATCGGCGGCGGCCTGGCCGGGCTGAACGCCATCATTACAGTCATGATCATCGGCGGCGCGTTACCGCACCCGGAAGTCTTCGGCGTTCAGCCGGTGATCCTGGGCGCCACGTACCTCACGGCCTGGAGCCTGACGGTGGGCAACTCGCCGGTCGCCATGTCGACGCTGCTGATCGGATCGTTCGTGGACCGCAGCGGTGCGGTCGTCGGCTTGAAGTGGAACGGATGGTATACCTTTCTGGGTTACACCGGCGCGTCCGTCGCCTTGGGGGCGGCCGTCGCCCTGTTTCCGGTCTAGGAGGGGCCATGCCCGAAGCCAAATTCGACTTCGTCATCAGAGGCGCCCGCATTATCGACGGTACCGGGGCGCCGCCCGCCATGGGCGATATCGCCGTCGACGGCGACCGCATCGCGGCGGTCGGCGAATTGAGCGCGGTCAGGGGTGGGTCCGAAATCGACGCCGCCGGCCTCGTTGCGGCGCCAGGTTTCATCGACGCCCACACCCACGACGACCGGGCGTTGCTGTCGGATCCCCTGATGACCTGCAAGGTGAGCCAGGGCGTAACCACTGTCGTCACCGGGAACTGCGGTATCAGCATCGCCCCGCTCGAAGCCGACCGAAACCCGGTGCCGCCGCTCGATCTTTTGAGCGAATCCGCGGAGCGCTTTTTTCCCAGATTCCGCGATTACTACGCGGCAATTGAAGCAGACCCGGCAGCCGTCAATTCGTTGGCTCAGGCAGGACATAACACGCTCCGCGTAGCCGCCATGGACGACCTCGAGCGCGCCGCCGACGCCGGCGAGATCAAAACCATGCGCCGGGATCTGGAAGCCGCCCTCGACGACGGCGCCATCGGGCTTTCAACCGGTCTTTTTTACCGACCTTCCACCGCCGCGCCGACAGCCGAAGTCATCGAACTCGCGCGAGCGCTGGAGGCCTACGGCGCGCTGCACACCACGCACATGCGTGACGAATCGGAAGGCGTCGCCGACTCCATCGCCGAGACACTAGAGATCGGGCGGGAGGCGCGCGTCCCCGTCGTGATCTCCCATCACAAGTGCGCCGGCGCTCCCAATCACGGTCGCTCGGTTGAAACTTTGGCGCTGATCGATGCGGCGCGAAAGGAACAGGATATCGGCCTCGACGTTTATCCTTATATTGCCGGATCGACCGTCCTCGACATCAACCGGACGATGGGCGCCAGCCGGGTCATGGTGACCTGGTCGGTGCCGCATCCGGAACACGCTGGGCGCGACCTCGACGATATCGCAGCGGAGATGAATTGTCCGATTGCGGAGGCGGCGGACCGGCTGCAGCCCGCGGGCGCCATTTATTTCATGATGGACGAGGCCGATGTCCGGCGAATCTTGGCCTATCCCCACAGCATGATCGGCTCCGATGGCCTGCCCCACGATGAACATCCGCATCCCCGGCTGTGGGGCACGTTCCCCCGGGTGCTCGGCCACTACGCACGCGACGAGGGTCTGTTCAGTTTGGAGGAGGCGGTGCGCAAGATGACGTCGCTGACGGCTCGGCAGTTCGGCCTGAAGGATCGCGGCGAAATCCGCGAAGGCGCCTTCGCCGATCTGGTGCTGTTCGATGCCGAAACGGTGATCGACACCGCGACCTTCGACGCGCCCAAGCAGCCCGCCGCCGGCATTCACATGGTCATGGTCAACGGCCGCACGGTCTGGCGCGACGGCGAACACACCGGCGCCCGCCCGGGCCGGCCGGTGCGGTTGGGAGAGTTGGAGATAGCGAAGGCACATTAGATTTTTCGACTTAGTCACCCCCACCCAAACCCTCCCCCATCAAGGGGGAGGGCTTTTCCATGTCGGGGCGAAATCTCAATGTAAATCCCTTCCCCCCTGGTGGGGGAAGGTCAGGATGGGGGGGACAATGGCTGTTTATCCGTATAGATCTTGTAGATCGGCCAGCACATCCTCCGGCAAAGACCCTTGGTTTTCGGCTTCGATAATCTGTTCAAGATGCCCGAGTTCGGCGAGACCGAAGACGGCGCAGCTGACGTCGGAATTTGACAGAACGTAGCGCAAGGCCGCTTGGGCGCGGGTGCCGTGCGGCGAATTTCCCTCGTCGTCCACGCCAAGAACCGTCCAGGCGCGGCGGGCCTGTTCTTCTTCCCGGGCCATGTCGAAATCCGCCGTGACGGGGATTTCGCGGCCGTGGCGTTCGTTTGTAGCCAGCACCCCGGCGGCGAAGATGCGGATCGCCATGATGGCCATACCGCGGTCCCTGCAGGCATCGATGATGCCGCCGAAGTCGTGAACAGGCAGGCTGTGGCCGGGCGCAAGCGCGGCGCTCGGGTTGATCATGTTGTAGTAGACCTGCGCCGAATCGAAGCGGCCGCTGGCAATCACCTCGCGGCACGGCGCGGCCTCCCCCAGCGCCGTGAAGCCGATGAAGTTTGCGAAGCCCTGTTCACGCACGCGGTCCAGCGCGTCCGCGGCGCCGCCGTCGCGCAGCACGTCGTCGACGGAAACGGCCCCGTCGCCCGCCGCCGATTTGACGGGATTGTGCAATTGCAGCACGTCGACCGACGATCGCTTTAGGCGCTTCAGGCTCGCTTCAATGCTGGCCTCCACCTGGCCTTGGATGTCGTTGAGATTTTCCGTGTCCAGCCCGACCTTGGTGGAGATGACGGGGGCGTCGTCCATTTCGGACAACAACTCCCCGATCACTTCCTCCGATTGGCCCTGGCCGTAGCTGGGTGCGGTGTCGATCCAGTTGACGCCGGCATCGAAGGCCATGCGCAGCGCCTGGCGTTTGGTGTCGTCGGGGGCGTGAAGAAGGATGCCGCCGACGAAACCGCCGCCGAAAACAACCTCGGAAACCGCGAGACCCGTGCTCCCAAATTTCCGGTATTTCATCGCTGCCCCCGATTATTTTGTCAGGCGATCTCCACCCAGCTATTGATCTTGGCACTTTCCAGCACCGCATCGCAAACCCGTTGCGTCCGGAGACCGCTCTTGAGGTCGGGCTGGGCCGGCGTGCCGCTGTCGAGACCTTCCAGGAAGTCGGCAATGGTGTTGGTAAAGGTGTGCTCATAGCCGATGGTCGTTCCGGGCACCCACCACTTGTCCATATAGGGGTGTTCGAAGTTTGTGACGTGGATGCGCTGCCAGCCGGTGAGGTGGTCCTCGACCTTCTGGCCGGTTTCGGGATCGGCATAGCGGAAGAACTGCAGGATGTGCGGGTCTTCCAGGTCGAAGAACAGACCGCCGTTCTCGCCGTTCATCTCGAAGGTGTTGTAGTTCTTGCGGCCGCGGGCATAGCGCGTGCTCTCGAACGTGCCCATGGAGCCGTTGGCGAAGCGCGCCAGGAACATGCAGGCATCGTCGATGTCGACCTTCTCGACTTGGCCCGTGTCCTGATGCTGGCGTTCCTTGATGAAGGTCTCGGTGGTCGCAACGACCGAAGCGATGGGACCGTTGAGCCATTCCGCCGTATCGATGGAATGGGCCAGGAGATCGCCCGTGACGCCGGAACCCGCAACCTTGGAATCGAGCCGCCACAACGCCCGCCCGCCCTGCGGCACCTCGGCGCCGATGGTGTAATCCTGGTTATAGGTGGCGCGGTAATGGAAGGGCTTGCCGATACGCCCCTCGTCGATGATCTGCTTGCACAGCGAGATCGCCGGTACGCGGCGGTAGTTGAAGCAGATCAGGTTGGCGACGCCGGCCTTTTCGACGGCCGCGACCATTTCCTCGCCTTCCTCGGTGGTCATCGACAACGGCTTTTCGCAGACGATCATCTTGCCCGCTTCGGCCGCCGCAACGACGACGTCGCGGTGCATGTGGTTGGGTACGCAGACGTCGACGAGGTCGATGTCGTCCCGCTCGACGATGCGGCGCCAGTCGGTGTCGAACGAGTCAAAGCCCCACTGCGTGGCGAAAGCTTCCAGGCCTTCCCTGTTCTCCTCGCGGCCGTAGACCGCCTTCAGGACGGGCTTGTGTTCACTGTCGAAGAAGTGGCTGACCTGGGAATAGGCGTTGGCGTGCGCCTTACCCATGAAGCCGCACCCCAGCACGGCGACGTTAAGCGGTTTTGACATGACGACGGATCCTTATTCCTGCCAGCCGTGGGCGTCGCGCACGCCCAGCATGGCGGCGAGCACGTCGTTCCAGGTTTCCTGCTTCAACATGGTTTCGTTGGGGAACATGCAGCCGTCCCAGCAGAGGTGGCGCATGGTTTTGGTGAGGTTGCCGTCGCCGCCCCTGAGCCAGTGGCCGGCGTCGCGCGCAATGTTCAGGCGCCCATTGGGATCGGTGGCGAGGCAATGGCGGCCCGTCTTGTCGTGGCTGCCGGAGCCGAACACGGTGCCGTCGTTTTGGGCGATGTGGAAGTCGATGGTCCAGGGACGCAAGGCCTCGGTCAGCGTCCTCAGGGCTTCCTGCAAGGCGTCGTCGTCGCCCCACTCGAAGTCTTCCGGCACGATGCGGGCTTCGGGTGCGTTGTAACCCAGGGTGTACAGCAGCGTATGCGCCATGTCGGCCTGGAAGCCCAGCGTGTCCGGCCGGTCGACCAGGTCGAAGACCTTCATCATTTCGGTCCAGCTTTGCATGCCGCCCCAGCAGATTTCGCCTTCAGCGGCCAGGCGTTCGCCGTGATCCTCGGCAATGTTGCAGGCCTCGTTGAAGGTTTCGGCGATCAGTTTGGTGTTGCCTTCGGGATCCTTGCTCCAGCTTTCCACATCGCCCGACGAATCGATGCGCACCACACCGTTGGGCCGGATGCCCAGGGCACGCAGTTTCTTGGCGATGCCGCAGGCCTTGCGTACGGCGTCGAGGAACCTGCCGCGCTCCTCCTCCGTGCCGAAGGCCGAGCCGCCGCCGGTGGGCTCCCACACGGGCGCGATGACCGTGCCGATTTCCAGGCCACGGTTGCCGACATTGTCGGCCAGCGCCTTGATGCCGTCGTCGTCGACGTCGATCGGGGTGTGCGGCTCATACAGGAAGAGGTCGATGCCGTCGAACTTGACGCCGTCGACCTCGGCGTTCTCCGTCAGGTCGAGCATGGTGTCGAGTTCGATCGCCGGCTCGGACCCTTCGCCCTTGCCGACGACGCCCGGCCATGCCGCATTATGGAGTTTGGGCCAATTGTTGGTGTGCCCGGAATGGGCCTGTGTGTCGGACATGTATTTTCCCCATCGTCACAGATGTTGCCAATTTAGGAGGATGGGGGTCTGATCACTCCGCTAAATAAATAATATTTATCTAATATTGAATTTCAAGCGGATTCACCGACCACCGCAGTGACAACCCCTGATTCGTTTCGCTCCAGGGTTGCCCGGCGGCCCGTGCGGAACCAGCCGTCAGCGGTCCAGGCTTCCTTCTCGGCGCCGGGGTTTTTGAGATATCCGGCGAAAAGCGACGGTCCGCGTACCTGCAGGTGCCCTGTTTCGCCGGCCGACGCCTCGGTGCCGTCGTCGCCAACAATCCGCATTTCCAGGCCGGGTATGGACGATATGCCGGCGCCGGCGGTGAGCATCAGAAACGTTTCGGCCTCTGCCGCCGACGTGTCATGCAGCGGCGGAATGTGCACCCCGACCGCCGTAGCCCCCAACGCATTGAGGAAAGTCTGGTGGGTATGGATCGCCAGCTTGACGCTTTCCCCGCCGGCCGCGGCCAGCAGCAGCACCGGATCGGCTGCCGCGGGTTCGTATGCGGATTGCAGCTCTTCTGTGGCCGGGTCCTGCAGATCTAGCGGAACGGCACCCGCAATTTTCTGCTCCAACGCAAATACGACATCGAGGTCGGCGCTTTCGCCCGCGAGGCCCACCATTTCGGTCATCAGGTTGGCCATCGCGCCGCCGTCACCGATGACGGCACGCGCCCGGGCGTGGGAAAGGATGCCGGAAATCTCCAGCCCAGCCAATTCGACGGACAGGGGCAGGAAAACACATCCCAACTTGGCTGCACCCAGGTAGGCGGCGTAGCGCGCGAAGCCGTCCGGCAGGACAGCGGCAACGACATCGCCGGGATGAACGTTGTTGGATGCCAGTGCAGAGGCGACGGCGGCAGCGGAGTTCTTGAGATCGCCGATTGAGTGGGCGCCCTTACCATCGACGGCAAGGTCCGGATCGGCACGTGTCATTTCATTGATCCAATCCCACACCGTCCGGCCGGTCCACCAGCCGTTTTGCACATACTTCGCTACCTCGCGGGCATTGAAGTGCATGGAACGGCGCAGCGCCACAGCGGCGTCCGACATCTCGAATTTTTCTTCCGGATCCCGGTAGCGGTCCTCGCGGTAGCGCAGGCCGCCGCCCAGCCGGAAGAGTTTGCGGTATTGATCGAGTCGGAAGCGGCGGCGCTCCACGATGTTGCGGATGAACGTCACCTGTTCGATGGCGAGCCCCGTCTTATGGGCGATTTCAGGATCGGTGAGACCCGTGGCTTCGCGCTCCCTCAGCCAGGCCGCATGGTCCAGTTGTCGGATGGGATCGCCGCGCCGGATCTGCTTGTTGAGGCTGAGGTCGAATATGAGATCGCCGTAGGTTTCGACCATCTGTTCGGAAACGGCATACGGCATGGTCAGTCCTCCCCTTCGCTTTCTGCGGCACGGGCCTTGGCCAGTTCGCCGCGCCGGATGGGATCGACCATGGGGCCTTGCGTCGCGATGGGGCAGACGCGCATGCACTCGAAGCACTGGGCGTTGGTGTCGACGCCTGCGGTGGCCTTGTAGAAAAACGATTGGGCCTCGGCGCCGTAGAGGTATTCCTCTCGGTCCAGGCGATCTTCGGCGCCGAAGGCACTTTCGATCATGCTCGGCATGTTTTCGTACTGCTGGCACATCTCGGCGCAGCGGTACATGTCGAAGGTCGAGCTCTCGACGCCGCCGTCGTCGTCCAACTCCGCGCTCAGGCACTGGACCGGACAGAATTTCTGGCAGGGAGTTTGGCCGACCTCGCGGTACATCTTCACGCAACTGGGCGCTGGGCAGGGGTTCTCCGCCATCGGCCGGTCCGGCGGCAACGGCATTTCGGTGAATATGGAGCCGTAATAGAGCATGCCGAAATCGGGATGCAGCAGGATGTCGCCGGCCAGCGACCGGGCGCCGATGCCGGCCAGCTCGGCATGCACTTTAAGGCTTTGCAAGGGCAGCCGCGCACCGAATTCCGGATCGACGTGGGGCGGGCAGTAGATCGAGCGGAAGCCGTAGTGTGATTCGATATGGAACGACAGGCCGACGGCGACGCGGTAGATGCGCCCGACGTTCGCCCCCACCGAGGTCATGACCTTGGCCGGCGCCCGCCAGGTGCCCTGGGTGGGGCCGGTGACGCCGATGGAGATGACCGAAGCGACATTGGGAAGCAGGGTGCTCGGGCCATGGCCTTCGGGTGAATAGGCCTCCACGACCGCCGCGTCGGCGATACCGAAGGCGGCCGCGCCCCGCTTCATGGCATAAGCCTTGAGCGCCTCTTTTGCTTCGGTTTGGTCGTTTTCCGTGGCGGCATCCATTTCACTACCCTTTTACCACCTGGCGCAGTTCATCCTTGAGCACTTTTCCCATGGCGTTGCGCGGCAGCGCCTCGACGAAGATCACGTCCTTGGGATGCTTGTACCGGGCCAGCGTGCCGTCAAACAGGGCAATCACGCCATCTTCGTCGATTTCAGACCCCTCCCGCCGCACCGCGACGACAACGGGCACTTCACCCCACTTCTCGTCCACCCGGCCGACCACGGCGGCTTCCGCCAGGTCCGGACAGTCGGCCAGGATGTTCTCCAGTTCGGCGGGGTAGATGTTCTCCGCGCCCGAAATGATCATGTCCTTCTTGCGGTCGTCGATGTAGAGGAAGCCGTCCTTGTCGAAGTGGGCGATGTCGCCGCTGTGGTACCAGCCGTCGCGCAAGACTTCAGCGGTGACGTCCGGCTTGTTCCAGTAGCCCTGCATCACGTTCGGTCCGCGCACCAGAATTTCGCCGGGCGTGCCGGCCGGAAGGTCGTTGCCCTCGTCGTCGACAATGCGGATTTCACAGTGCAGCGCGGGCTTGCCGACCGAACCGAGACGGCTGGTGTCGTTGCGCGTCAGAACCGTGGCGATGGGCGCCGTTTCGGTGGAACCGTAGATGTTGCCGACGGGAACGTATTTTTCGTGAAACGCCGTGATCAACTTCGACGGCACGAAGGTGGAGCCGGTATCGATCATGCGCAGACCGGAAAAATCGGCCCCCGCCCAGCCGGGATGGGTCATCATGGCGGCGATCTGGGCCGGTACCAGCACCGTCAGCGCCACATTGGCATTGACCATGTCTTCGATGGTCTCACCGGGATCGAATTGCCGCCGCAACACCACCGTGGCGCCGATGTGCAAAGCGGGGACGGTGAGGATATTGAGACCGCCGACATGGAAGGTCGGGATGTTGGTCAGTACCCGGTCCTCGCTGGTCATTTCGTGCATGTGGGTGCTGTTGACGGCGTTGTAGAAAAGGGCGTTCTGCGTCAGCACGACGCCCTTGGGCGTTCCCGTGGCGCCGGAGGTGTAGCAGATCACCACCGGATCGTCGTAGGTCGCGCCCTGGGAAATTCGGATGCCTTCGGGAACCTCATCCAGCAGCGAACAGTAAGAGAGCCAACCCTCGGGGGCATCGCCCATGGCGACCAGTTTCGCCCCGGCTATCCCGTCACCGATCTCGCCGACGTGATCGACGTATTCGGGTTCGACGAACAACGCCGTAGGTTCGAAGTCCGCGAGCATCTCCTGGTGTTCGCGCGGTGCCAGGCGCCAGTTCAGCGGCACCACGATGGCCCCGAGACGAGCGCAGGCGAACAACAGCGCCAGGAATTCCGGCGAATTAAAGCCAAGAAAGCCCACCCGGGCTCCGCGCCCGACGCCCAGGGGGCCGGTCAAGACTCCGGCCAGCCGGGCGACCTTCTCCGCGAGTTGGGCGTAGGTGATTTCCCCGCCCTCGAACTCGATGGCGGTCTTCTCGCCCGTCAGATCGGCGTGTCGGTCGATCCAGGTGGAGAGGTCCATGGTCAGCCGTCGTCGAGTGCGTACAGCGCCATGACCTCGGCGCCCGTCAAATTTTCGGTTTCGTTGGCGAAGGCGTAGCCCTCCGGTTTTTCGTCGATGAACACCTGTCCCGCCAGTTCAAGTTCCGTCTGATCGTCGAAGCCGCCCACGGCCATCATGTAAATGCCGTTCGGCACGATCTTGTAAAAAAGGCAGGAGCCGCAAAGCTTGCAGAAGCCCCGCTCGGCCCACTCGGACGAGCGGAACGTCGTGATATTTTCCTCCCCCTCGAACGTGACGCCGTGTCCGACTTCCGCCGTGAACAGCGGCCCACCCGTCCAGCGCCGGCACATGTCGCAGTGGCAGGCGCCAAAATCCGAAACGTCCTCCGTCACGTGGTAGCGAACGGCGCCGCAAAGGCAGCCGCCGTCACGTTTTTTTCCCGATGCCATGAACTCGCCTCTCCATTCCAAATCAAACCGTTCTCGCAAAACAGGATAGGGCAGGCTTTGGAGGAGGGGCAAGGCGGTCAGGTTTGAAACGGGGGGCCAAATCTCGTCAGCAGCAGCCTTTGCCGTTTTCCTGGACAGGCGGGCAGGGCACGGTGCCATATGAGCAGAACACGCAGCAATCGCCGGCCAGCGGTTTCAGCAGCGCGCCGCATCCCTTGCAGTCGTAGAAAAACTGGCAGGCGTCCGTGGGCATGGTTTCAGACTGCTGGTGGCCGCACTCCGGACAAGTGATGACGGAATCGGGAATGAAAACGGCGTCCGATTGCGCTGTCATCACCGGCTCGTCCCGGCTTCGCCGGCCTTCGTGCGGAGGCGCACGAGTGCGATGACCGTGACGCCCGCAAATATGACCAGGGCCGGCAGCAGAACGTAGTCGAGCCAGGCAACGATTGCGGTCAGGCCGATGGCCGAAAAGGTGACGACCAGCACGGGCGTAAAGCAGCAAAGACCCGCCACCGCACCGCCGATCAATCCGGTCTTCAGCATTGTCGTGTCTTTCATGACGCGTCCAGTAAATGCCAATTGGCGGAACGGATTCAACTAACGATACGGTGAGGTGCCGCGCCGGGATATTTCAGGCGACTTGATTTTCCAGCAAAATAAATATTATTTATTGGATAGATTTGGTGGCTACGAATAAGGATCCGTCATGTTGAAAAATCTCGATCCGCTGCTCAGTCCGGATCTTCTCCATGTCCTGCGGGCGATGGGCCATGGCGATGAAATCGCCATTGTCGACGCAAATTATCCGGCGGTTTCCAACGCCCGGCGGCTTGTGCGCATCGACGGCCGCGCCGCCACCGACGTTCTGGAGGCTGTGCTCTCGCTGCTGCCGCTCGACGAGTTCGTCGATTGTCCGGCCTACCGCATGGAGGTGGTGGATGATCCCGACGCCGTACCGGCGATATGCGACGAATTTCAGGACATCATCAACCGCCTCGAGGTCAAAGACGTGACCCTGGGCAAGATCGAACGCCACGCCTTTTACGATCGGGTCAAGGAAGCCTTCGCCGTCGTCGCCACCGGCGAGGTGCGCCACTACGGCAACGTCATTCTTAAGAAGGGTATTATTTGGCCGTAGCGACAAACCGTCATTCGGGCGAAGGCTGGAATCCAGGTTTCCGTTTTTTCCGTAGGCCGGCGCTAAGTCGAGATTCAACATGGATCCCGGATCAAGTCCGGGATGACGCCGGGGTGTGGAACTCACTACCGTCGTCATTCCGGCGAAAGCCGGAATCCAGGTTTCTTCTGTTTTTAGAGGCAAGCGCGGAGCTGAAATTCAGTATGGATCCCGGATCAAGTCCGGGATGACACTAGGGCGTGGGCATCATTCCCGTCGCCATTCCGGCGAAAGCCGGAATCCAATTTTCTTTTTTCCATACTGTAACGAATGACGGCGATAATTCAGGGTCACTTTTGCCCGAGAACCGTCAGTCCGTCCCATCCGTCTTCTGGTGGATGCGCCGCCAGGGCTTGGCAGCGCTCGATATAGAGGGCTGCCGCCCGGTCGTCGGGGGCGAGGGCGACGCAGGCTTCGAAGCGTTTGCAGGCGGGAAGGAATTCGCCGGCGCGGTAATGCTCGAGACCCTTCTCGAACTGGGCCTGGATCTGCTGCTTCTGCGCCTTCAGGTCTGGCGCATCCATGTCCATCAACTCGTAGACTGTGACCGCGGTTTCGCGGCCCACGACGATCACGCGGTCGAGCTCGCGGATGTCGAATTTGGCAGGCTCTTTGAGGCGCTCCTTGGTGTGATTGGTGAACAAGACCTGCGAGCCGAACAGCTTGGTCAAGCTTTCGATGCGCGCTGACAGGTTCGCGGTATCGCCCACGACGTTCGATTCCAGGCGCTGACCGCCGCCGATCGCGCCCAGCATCAAAGGGCCGCTGGAGATGCCGAGGCCGAAACGGATCTCGTCCTCGTTGCGGCTCTTGCGCCGCACATTGAGGGCCTGGGTTTCCTTGATCATGGCGATGGCGCAGCGCAGTGCCGCATCGGCCTCACCGGGAAACAGCGCCATGATGGCGTCGCCCTGGTATTGATTGACGAAACCGTTTTCGTTTTGGATGGCGGGTTCGACCGCGCCGAGAAACTCATTCAGCATGGCGAAGGCGCCCTGCGGCCCCAATTGCTCCGACATCGTCGTGAAGCCGCGGATGTCGGCGAACAGGACGTTCATTTCCAATCCGGCGGCGTCGCCCGCGCCGATTTCCTCAATCGACTCCCGGCTCAACAGTTCGAGGAACTGGAAGGGAACGAAGCGGCTGTAGGAACCGGTGAGATCGACCAGCTTCTCGTTGTGCGATTTGATCTCCTCGTTGAGCTCGCGGTTGGTCCACAGCGCGCTGGCCTGACGCACCATCACCGTGAAGGCGGAGGTGTGCTCATCCGTGATGGGTTCGAAGAAGTCGGCGCTTTCCAGGGTGATGCCGGCCAGAATGGCGCCGCTGAATGCGCCGGACTTGTCGGTCAACGGGCAAACGATGGCTTGGGCCAGTTTCAACTCGCGCCAGCTGTCGAGCAGGGGATCGGCGGCATCGACGATGCGGCTGCCTTCCGGATCGATCCAGTCGATTGAAAACGGCAACAGCCCCGGGGGATCGTCAAAGCCGAATTCAGCGGCAGCCACCAGTTGGTTTTCGTCCGCCGTGGTGCGCAGCACCAGTGCCACTTCGAACTCGAAGGCTTCAATGATCGCTTCCAGCGTTAAAGTGTGGAATTCGGAGGCGGTCGCGGCGTCCAAGGCGCCGGTAATATAGTCCTGGATTGCCTTGAACCGCATGAGTTCGCGATCGAGGCGATCCTTGGTGCCGATCAACTTCTGCTGGACCAGCAGGTGGTGGCCGCTCTCGGCTTCCAGCCGTTCGCAGATTTTCAGCAGTTCCTCGTAGCTTCTTTGCTCCTCTGCTTGCGACATGATGCGCGCGAACTAAGCGCCTTCTTTCCTGACCAGTGAAAAGATCGAGGTGGTGTAGCTGTGGAAGCGGTTCTTGCCCCGCAACGGCGCATATTCGCTGTAGCCATAGACGCCCAACCATGGAACCTCGCCGTCACCGCTGATGGGGTATTGCATTTTGGCGATGATTTCGTCCTTCAGTACGCGATCGAACATCAAGCGCCCGCGCGCCATGCAGTCGGCATGGAAAACGGCGACGGGTTTGCGGCCCGCAAACTCCTTGTCCATGCGGTCGATCATGCGGTCGACACCGTCGAATATGAGCTGTTCGTCACGTTGCATCAGCACCACCTTCGTGCCCTCCTCGCAACGCACCGGCCAGAGGAAGGTCTGGTGGTCGTCGCTGACCACCAACGGCACCCGGAGAATTTGCGGATTGTCGTAGGCGCTCTGGTCGTCGGGCGAAAGGTCGACGCCCAGGCCCACGATGCCCATGGCGCCCGAGGGATGTGAATCGGGCGGCAATCCCACTTTGCTCGTCAGGGTCGGCCAGGCCGGTTCGCCGTCAAGCTCGATAATGCGATTCCCGTCCGACTTGGTCACTTCGAATGTCATGCCGTCGAGGGGGATAGAACCGTGGTGGATGCCCATGACCAGCTCCAGCGAGGAATCGGCGAAGCCGACCAGCACTATGCCGTGCTCCATCACATCGTCGCCGAAGAACTGGAACGTTTTCACGGCTTTGCCGTTGTCGGCAGAGGTGGCGCCGAAGATGGGGATGTCAGCACCGAAGACGCTCTCAATGCCCTCGATGATTTCGTCGCCGCATAGATTGAGCCCCGACGTCAGGCAGTAGATCATGTTGACGCCGTCGCACGTGCGCTGGACTTCCTTTGCCGCCTCGGTGGCTTTTTCCAGAGAATTCTGGCTGTTGACCCCCTCCACGCCGGCGGCCCCGAACTCCTTTCCCTTGACCGCCATGACGGCCAGCGAACGCATGTTTTCGCTCACCCCTTCCTTGCCGATGACGCCGCTGCCGGAGCAACCGACGATCTGGGCGTTGGGGCAGGCTTCGCGAATCGCCGAAATGGCCTGGCCGAAGTTGTGGCCGACGGTGGAATGCACGACGATCAAGTCGCAGGCCGCGCCGTCGTCCGGGCCGAGCGCCAGTTCGACGCATTCGGCCGCAGCCTGTTTGCTGTTCACGGCCGTGCTTAAACCGGAAGAGAACTCAAGCATCGTACCCCCCTCCGCAATATCCTTGCGATTGATGCCGCACAGTCTAGCCGTTTCCTGGAGTGATTCCAAAAAATTGCGCTGTGCCGGTCCCGATAGGGCGTGAAAAAAGGACGAATTTTCAACAAATTGGAATGAAATTTGCTGCTTGTGTTTCCGCCTTGCCGCCCTATGTTGGAGTGTGCGGGGGCTGAGGATCAAGCATGGCCTGGAACAAGAAACTCGGTGAAATTCTGGTCGATCTCGGCGTTGCCAGCGCCGACGCGGTCAGTCACGGCCTGGGCATCCAGAACGCCACGAACGGCAAACTCGGCGACATTCTGGTCGACGAAGGCGTCATTGCGCAGCCTTATCTTGATGCCGCCTTGTCGGTGCAGGCCGACCGGCGTTCCCCCATCCGGCGCAAATGGCTCGGCGAGATTTTGGTGGAAATCGGCGCCGCCAGCGTCGAGACCATCAACAAGGCGGTCGCCGCGCAGCGCCAAACCGGCAAGCGCTTGGGGCAGACGCTTCTGGACCTCGGTCTGGCGACCGAGACCGCCATCAAGGAAGCCCTCAATCGACAAAAAACGGATGATTCCTCGCTCGGCAACCTGGCCGTCCGCATGGGCCTGGTCAACGAGGAGCAGCTCAATTTCGCCCTCAAGATGCAGCAGGAAAGCGGTGCGCGTCTGGGTGAAACGCTGGTCGAACTGGGGCACCTCGACGACGCGTCGCTGAGCCGCACCCTCAAACTGCAGAAGCTTATCCGCCGCGGCGTGTCGATTGCCCTGATCACCACCGCGGTCGCCACCATGAGCAACACCGCCAATGCCGCGACCTCCGGCGATCTGGCGGCGACTTCGTCGGGGACGTCGATTATCAGCGTCGTCATTCCGGACCGCGGCAAGATCGACATCGGTTCCGGCGGCGGCGATGGCGCGACCGGCGCCGGATCTCACGAACAGGTTCTGGTCGACGGCGGCCAAATGGACGTTCAGTTGAACGGCGCCTCTTATCTGCATGGCGCCACGACGATTTCAGCCACGGGATCGGGGCCGGATGGCGCGTTTCAGTTGAAAAGTGCCGGCGGCGACACCGTGTCCTTCAAGTTGGCCCATGCCGGTGATGCCGGTGGTGGCCTAAGCCCGCATCAAAGCATCGGCATGAACGACCTTGATTCGTTATCCGTGCAACTCGACGATGATGGAACCGGTTCCACGACCGACACCGGCAATGTCTATTTCGGCGTCGTCACCGTGATGGTTTCCCCCAACTAGTCATCCGCCCAACTCGAAAAAAGCGCATGTGTATGGGGGCCTTGTGACAGAGCCTTGTGCGCACCCCAGATTCCCAAAAATGCGTGAATTTCGTTGCCTTGTGACGATTATTACTTGCATCAAAATGGGAAAATGATGAATCGCAAATTAACCACAATTTTGCATCAAATCGATGCGAGTGTTTCAATAAATGTTCCAAATTGGAGCACAAATCGGCCCATTCGGCGATAAGGATGAATAGGAAACCTCCTATTTCTGCCGATTCAAGCGAAATTCCATAATTCGGACGGGTTGGCCCGCTAATTGCTGTAACTGCCCTGAACGGAACCGTCGTGCCTTGGTTTGGGTCGGTTTCCGCGATGACAATATGAGGGCCGGCACAACCGACGCCAGATCGGCCCAGGTGGTAGAAAATAGGGATCGGGAGAAAATCTCATGTACAAGAATTTCAACAAGAGCGCTCGCAAAGCCGCCGTATCGGCCGCCGCTGCGCTGATGATCGGCGGCGCTTCTGTAGCCCCCGCCTACGCTGCGACGCAAGGTGCGGTCGGGTCTTCTTCGACGGGCACGAGTGTGATCAGCGTCGTTGTGTCGCCCTTGGCGCGTATCACCGCGATCGACGACGTAAGCTTTGGCACTTGGAGCGGCTCGGGCGCTCTGTCAGCCACCGACGACGTCTGCGTCTGGACCACCGGCGGGGCCTATTCGATTACGGCAACGGGTGGCGGCACCGGCGGCGCCTTTACGCTGGCAGACGGTTCCAACGAAGTTTCGTATTCGGTTACCTGGGATGACGTCGCCGGTTCGAGCTCAGGAACCAGCTTGACGGCGGGATCGGGCCTGTCAGGGCAGACTTCGTCGGCGACCTCGACCGATTGCACAGGCGGCAGCATGACTGCGACGCTCGGCGTCAGCATCGCCGAGGGCGACCTGTCCGGCGCCCCGAGCGGCAACTATTCGGGTACGTTGACCCTGGTCATCGCACCTGAATAATTCTCTCCGATCTTTGGCCGGGGGCTGCTTAATCGCGGTTCCCGGCCTTGTTTTGTCCGGTGCCGATTGCGGGGAAACAACCTCCCAACCACATCTCCCCTCGATCCGGTCCGGCAGCAGGGCGTGAGGAATGGTTTCGAAGGACAAACGGTTGATTGGGCGCATGAGGTCGAGCATTACCATGCTTGTAACCGGTCTGGCCCTTATTGCCTTTGTCGCTCCCACGGCCATGGCCGCGAACGTGGTTATCAACAAACTTGACGACCTCAACCTCGGCACCTGGAACGGCAAGAAGAACCTGAAGCGCCATACCAATCACTGCGTCGCCGCAGACGATGAGGAATTCACCATCATCATTACGGGCGACGGCCCTGGCGGTGCTTTCACGGTGGCGAGCGGTGCTGCGCTGCTCCCCTATAGAGTTTTCTACAAGGACCAACCGGACGAGGACTACATTAGAGTTCGGTCAGGCGTTCCCATCGATGATCTTGAGGGCGGTGAAAATCCCTACAAGTGCAAAGGCCAGAAACAACGATTGCAGGTTCGCATCAGGGCCCGCGATCTCGCCATGGTGCCGGCGGGAACCTATTCGGGTATCATTACGCTGATGGTTTATCCGTATTAGGTCGCGTGGTGATGAAATGGTCGGTCCGAAAAAATGTGGTATTCGCAGTAGCGCCGAGTTAACCGCCCGACCATCCGGAGCGCCGTCCTAGGCGGCAAGGCTCGCGTGAGTTCTTCCCTGCCATACATGTCCGTGACCGGAGCGCGCCGCATACGCCGGGCCACGGGCCGTCTTCTGCAGCGGGCCGGGACGTTGTTGCTTTCCGCTTCTCTGGTCGTGCCGACCGCGCTGCCGGCGGGGGCGCAGTCTAAACTGGGCCAGTCCGAACCGCCGCCAGGCTTTCAATCCGAGGCACCACCCGGCTTCAAGTCGGAAGCACCGCCGGGATTCGAGGCTTTGAGCCAGCCCCAAACCACGATGCTCGATATCTACTACGCCGGGCGCTCCATCGGCTCGACGATGGCAACGTTCGGGCCGAAGAGCGTGGTCATCGAAAACCCCATTGAGATCGTCTCCAGCATTCCCAGACTGAAAGACGCCGAAAAAGTTCTCTCGGCCCTGAGCGGGCCGCTCGAGCCCAACGCCAACCTGGTCTGCCCGGAAGATCCCGATCTGGTCGAAGGCGGGGCCAAGGACTGCGGAAAGCTGGAACCACAGGTCGCCGGCGTCATTCTGGACGAAAGCAAGTTCCGGCTCGACGTCTTCATCAGTTCCGATCTTCTCGACGTTTATGAACTGGGCATTCCACGTTATTTGCCGAAATCCGACGCCGGACCTTCCATGGTGTCCTCGTTCGCAGGGGCGGCGTCGGGGTCGGCGAAAACCGACAACGTCTACAACATCCGCAACCAGAGCATTTTCGGCTGGGGCGAGGGGCGGGTGCGGGCCAACACCAACTATTCGTCGGCCAACCAGTTTTACATCGACACCGTGACCAGCTAGTACGACGAACAGGGCGTGCGGTATTCCGGCGGCATGTTCCGCAGTCTTGGCATGGACAACGTCGGCGAGTTGAAGCTTATCGGCGGGCGCTATACGACGACAACGGACACGCGCATGGATTTGGACGTCGGTTTCGGCAACCAGCTCGTCATTTTCCTGCCGCGGCCGGCGCAGGTCGATATCGTCAAGGACGGCCGGCTGATCGGTACCCGCTTCTACGAAGCCGGGAACCAGACCCTGGACACCAGCCAGTTGCCCGACGGGGCCTACGACGTCACTTTGCGCATACGCGAATCCGGCGCGGAACCGCGCGAGGAGACGCATTTCTACATCAAAACCGCTTCGCTGCCGCCCAAGGATGCACCGCTGTATTTTGTCGAAGGCGGCGTTTTGCTCAGCGAAACCAAACCGCACTGGGCCCAACCGACCGGCGTCCCGGTCGTTCACGCCGGCGCCTTGTTCAGGTTGGACGACAGCTATGGCGCAGGCGGCGACCTCATTACCACCAAGCACCAGGCGGTTGGCGAAGTGAGGGGCTTTTATTTCGGGCGGAGCTTCCGCGCCCGTGCGTCCGGCGTGATCTCCACCGAGCTGGATTTCGGTTTGAGCGCCGCCGTCACCGGCACCTACGACGACTTCACCTATTCGGCTTCGGCGCGGCGAACCTGGACGGGCGAGACCAATTCATCGACCAACCGGGGCGATCGCACCTTCGACCCGATCGGCCGTTCCCTGACCCAGGTACGGGCCAATGTGGGCTATCCCTGGGGCCGGGCCCAACTGGGCTTTCAGACCCTGGTACAGGATAGCAGCGGCGACGAGCTCAGCTATTCCTTCGGGCCGAGCATGACCTATCCCCTGTTCCGCAGCGGCAAATGGGGGGGCATCCTTCGCATGGACGCCTCCCGCACCCAGGACGAAACGGTCGCCACGGCCCGCGTTCAAATCAGGTTCAGCGATCCGGGCTATAGTTTCGGCGTGACCAGTTCGGCCCAGTACGACGACGTGCGCAGCGGCACCAACGCCGATTCCAGCGACAAGTTCGATGGCGATACCAGCATCGGGGGCGGCTGGCGCGATCAGGACCTCATTCCCGGCGACCTCAGCCTGAACGGATCGTTCTACGGCGAGAGCAAGAAACGGACAGCGCGGGCCGGCGCCAGCTACATCAGCCGCTGGGGCCGTTATTCGCTCGATTCGGACCGCAACTGGGGCTCGGGATCGCCCATCACCCGTTTCTCGGGCAATGCAGCAACCAGTTTCGTCACGGACGGCACGTCGATCGCCCTTGGTGGGCGCGACCGAAGGGACAGCGGCGTCGTCGTCGCCCTGACCGGAGAGGCCAAGGACGCCGAATTCAACGTCCTCGTCGACGGCTCGCCACGCGGCACGCTGAGGGTGGGCGAGGAATTGCCTCTGATGCTATCGCCTTTCGGGTCCTACAATGTCAGCGTCGAGCCGGCCGGCGGCGATTTCGTTGATTTTGACTCATCGCAGAAAAGCGTGACGCTGTTTCCCGGGACCGTGATGACGGTGTCTTGGGCCGTCAACCCAATTGTTGCGGTGTTCGGCCAGATCGTCAGACCCGACGGCACACCAGTGAGCTTCGCTCGCATCGAAGGGGCGACAAACGGCGCGTTTACCGACGACTTCGGGTATTTTCAGGCCGAACTGGCCAAGGCCGGCGAACTCGTTTTCAGGCCGACAACCGGGCGGCCTTGCAAGGTCGAGGTCAAATCCCTGCCGACGGATCAAGTGTACGCCGATCTCAAGGAATTGGTCTGCGTCGATCTCCTGCTTGAGGCCAGGAACACCGTGCCCGAAACGGAAGGTGACGGCGGCAAGGCGAAACCGGATTGGACGCAGGTTATTGCGGCCTACAAGGAGGATGCAGAGGGCGTAAAGCCGAGTACCGATAATAAAAGGCCTCCCGTCGCTGAAGTCGTGAAAGTGGCCAGCGCCGAATCGGACGCAAAGGCACATTCGGAACGACAGGAAGAAACCCCGAACGAGGCTGCTGCAGAACCGGTCGTCAGCCAATCCCAAAAGAGCGGACAACCCCCTGCGGATGCCGTAGCGGCAACCGAAGAGGAGATAAAGGAAGAGGTGGAAGCACCGGCGGAGGCGACCGTGGCCGCGCTTGAGCAAAGCACCCTGCAAACGGGCGACGCCGAAATTCCGGTAGAATCGGTTTTCGCGCCGCGCTCGCTGTTGCCGGATGCGGACACGGCCGAAGTCGATGCCGGACCGGTCGACGTCCGGGTCCAGCTCGCCGCGTATGCCGGCTTGAACGAGGCCATCGACGGATGGCGCGAAATCGTTCGGCTGGCGGGCTCGCGGCTTGATGACCGCCTCGCCGTGATTTCGCCGGATGTGAAGGGCGGCGGCAAGGTCTTCAGCTTGCAGGCAGGGCCCATGAGCGATTTTGCCGAAGCAGAAGAGCTCTGCGCCGAGCTTCGCGCCGACGACCTTGCCTGTAAGGTGGTCGATGTGCCGCTCGTTGACCAGACGGACCGACCCACGGCGTGCATCGTCAAGAACACTGGCGGCATCAATGCGGCGCGTTACCCGGCGCTTTCAACCTGCCGGGAGACACGGGTTGCAGCGTCCGCTCACAAGTCGCAAAAGACCAAACAAGCAGCGACGGGTGCGGCATCGGGCGTGAGCGGCGGCAAACCCTCGAAAAGCGTCAAAAAAGTCAAAGCCCGGCCGACGACACTGGACTACCGGGTCCAGATCGCGTCCTTTCGCTCGCGCGACGACGCCGAAACGAAATGGATGCGCGTGATCGACAAGATGGGCGGCAATTGGCGCTACTTCACGCCCATTGTTAGCCGCGCCGATCTCGGCAAGCGCGGCATCTACTATCGGCTCCAGGTCCGGGCAGAACACGGCCGCACGCAGGCCGACCGGCTCTGCCGTGACTTGAAGTCAAATGGTCAGGATTGTCTGGTGGTGAAGCGGTAGCCTTGAGTTCGTCATTCCGGCGAAAGCCGGAATCCAGGTTACTTTTCTTCCAGGATAATACTTGGCTGACACCCAGTATGGATCCCGGATCAAGTCCGGGATGACGCATTGCAAGGGAACTCGTGCACACCGTCATTCCGGCGAAAGCCGGAATCCAATTTTTATATCTTGTTTGGTGTCGAGATGACAGAAATCGACGACGCCGGCGACGGTTCAAAAACTCTGGCGCGTGATCGCCTCGCCGACCGTGACGTAGTATTCCACCGGCGTGTCGTACTTCAGTTCCGTTGACCAGGTAATGCCTGCGTAGAGCCGTTTCGGTGCGGCGTCGACGCAGTTTTCGCCCGCCTTGTCGCATTGCTTGCCGTTCGTCAGCAGGGCGCTGGTGGTGCCTGAGTTCGTGAAGGTCAGTTTCTTGCCTTCCCGCTTGGCCGATATTTCAGGCTTGCTGCCCTGGGGCCTCACCAGCACCAGCACGTCGTAGCCGATGACGATCTTCACCCCGGTCTCACTGGCCTGAACCTTGCCGACGATGGGCTTGACGGTCAGGCGGTAGACGCGGTCCTTGCCTTCCGCCGGTTTCAGGACGACGAGCCGCATCGCTTTGGATTGCTTGGCCTGCAGAACGAATCGGTTGGGCGTGACCAGCAAACCGAACTTTCCGGGATCGCGCGCCTTGACGCGCTTCTCTTCCTTGGTGCCCGGATTGATAACCTCGAACGGTTCGACGAGCACGAACAGCGTTTCGTCGCCCGTATTGATGATCTTGACGTCGTCGCGGGGGGCGCCCTTGCCGTCGAAGTCGACGACGACCTTGTTCAGGACCATATCGGCGTTTGCCGGCGCGGCGATGCCGAGCCAGGCGAAAGCGCAAAGTGCGGCGATTGTGGTGCGTTTGATCAATGGACTGCCAAACCGTTGTTTCACTGAACGACGGCGCATGGTGACGGAAAGACCGGTTTACCGCAATGTTTCAATACTGTGACCGCCACCAGTCCTTGGGAATGACGCGGTTGCCGAAATCCAGCCAGTCATCGATCTTCAGCATCAAACCGCGCAGGCCCGTCCCCATGAGCTTCAAATACAGCCTTGCCCATGCTTTTGAGTAGTCCTTGTTGAACGGGCAAACGCGCATGCAGATGGCGCAATCCGCCCGCAGTTTGGTCCAGTAGCGGAAACACTTCTCGCAATCCGCCGACCACTTCGTAATGCCCTTGATGTTCGACCGGTTGGGCCCGCCTTCTTCGGGCGGTCCCTTAGGCAGCGCCTTGGGCGGGCAGGCGTCGGCGCACTTGTTGCAAATGCTGCAGAACTCGGTAACGCCCAGCTTCCGGGGTTTGTCGTGGGCCAGGGGCAAATCGGTAAAGACCTTCGAGAACCGTACGCGCGGGCCGAACTCCGGCGTGATGACCATCTGGTTACGCCCGTACTCTCCCATGCCGGCCTTGATGGCATAGGGTATGGTCAAGGCCGTGTCGTTGGAGGAGCCGATGGCGCGATAACCGAGCCCCTGAATGAAGCTGGCCACCGAGGTCACAATGGAGGCTTCGTGCGAATACTCGCGGCCCGTCGCCGCCGCGGCCATGGCCGAGGGATAGGTGCGCACCAGGCCGTGGTCCATCTGGTGGCCCAGGACGATCACCGTGGTCATGCCGCTGAGATCGATGTTGGGTTTTTCCTCGCGTGTTTTGGTGCCGATGTCGGCGGCGTGGGTATAGGTCCAGCGTTCGTCGTATTCGGTGACGCCCACGAGATCGGCGCCGAGGAACTTGGCGACCTTCTTGATGCGGGCCGTCGTCTCTTCGATGGGCGGAAGCTCCGCCTGCGTTTCCGCCAGGGGCATGAAGGTGTGGAAGGCATCGAGGAAACCTTCGCGTTCCCCCTTGGTAAGTCCGCGCGCGGCATACTCCCGGGCCACCGACCAAGAAGCATTGAGGAGGGCAAAATCCCACTGCGTATAGCCGTCACCCTTGCGCGGGTCAGGCCGTTGGTGGGCGGCGTAGAAGGCGACGACGTCGTCGCTGACCACGGCCTCGTCCCACCAGGCGCGATTGAAAATATCGTCGCGCTGGCTGAAACGGCGGAAGTTTTCGCTGATTTGGAATCCGGCCTCGCGATCGCTTTCGGCGAACTGCTTCCAGTCTTCCGGGTTGTCCGGCGGCTCGTTCGCCGGCCAGGCGTCGGGCGTTTCAGGGTTTTGAGCGGGACTATCGGTCATGAAGATTCTATTCGCCTATGGAAACGTGCCGCTACGATAACAGCGCATCGAGGTCGAGGTCCAATTTCGCGCCCATCCATATGGCGTCATCCCGATGATCGCGTAAGTGGTCGTCCGTATTGGGGTGGGTGAAAACCACGAGATCGCCGCGGTTGATGGCCAGCCACGGCATGAGAACGCCGAACTGCTCCGGCTTGAAGGCGATCTGGTAGCTCCAGCAGGGGTGCGGCCCGACCAACTTTTCGTGAAAGCGGCCCATCTCTATGTCGAAACTCTCGCTGATCTCGTCGCGCAATTCAGCGGCAAACTCGCGGCTTTCGGCGTCGAAATATACGTGCGCGTGAAAACTCTCTATTTCACTCGTATTACGATAACTCAATTCTTGTCTCCTCAGTCGGTTGCCGAATAGGAAGATAGGAGGTTAATCTCTCAGGACCATAAATCGACAAATACTTGCCCGTGGCGCCCCCACGCCGGTCTTGGGCGGGTATTCATGACACAAGAACAAGGGCTGATTTGAAAGGGAGGGACACTTCAAATGTCTATTGGATTTAGCAAGTCGCTTTATGCTTTCGCCGGCGCGGCTGCGCTGGCCGTGATCGTCTCCGCCGGCACGGGTGTCAGGGCGGAAACCAAGCTCACCATGGTCCATCCGTTTCCGGATTTCCTGCAGTACACCAAGAACTGCAAGAAGATGGTCTCGGTGATAAACGAGCGCGGCAAGGGCAAAGTTCAAATCGAAATGCTGCCTTTGAACTCGGTTAAGATGTTCGCCCAGCCGCCGGCCGTCAGCAAGGGCCGCATTGATCTGGTCTGCACGCCGGCCGCATTCTACGCCAGCGCCATTCCTGAGAACGAGGCGGTGTCGACGGCCTCTTCGACAGTGGAGCAGGCACGCGCCTCCGGCGGCATCGCGATGCTGGACGAATTGCACCAGAAGCACTTCAACACCAAGTATCTCGGCTGGACGTCGTCGGGCAACAAGTTCCGCATCTACATGAAGGATGCGCCCAAATTCGGCAGCGATGGCCTGCCCGATTTCACGGGCGTGAAGATGCGCGACAACCCGATCTATGGCGCCTTCCTGCGGGCGCTCAAGGCGACCACCCACAACCTGCCGTCCTCAGCGGTCTATTCGGCCCTTGAAAAGGGTGTTGTCGATGCCAGCCCGTGGGCAACGCTCGGTCTCAAAGGTCTGAAGTGGGATAAATTCCTGCGCCACGCCATCGCCGAGGAGTTCTATCACACCGATATCGGCTGGATGATGAACCTTGATAAGTGGAAGAGCCTGGATGCCGCATCCCAGAAGATAATCCAGGATACGGTGATCGAGTACGAAACTATCAACCGCAAAGTGCTGCAGGGAATGGCCGATAAGGAGACCGCGACGCTGAAGGCCGAGGGCATGACTTTCCATCCCGTGCCGGCGGCCAAGGAATACCTCAATATCGCCGTCGATTCGGCTTATGCCCGCATGGACGACCGTTTGACCAAAGCCAATCGCGACAAATCACACGTCGCTAAACTGCGGGCTGCATTCCAGCAGTAGGCTCGAGTATCCTGTCCCCGCGTCCGGAATTTACGCAAAACCGGGCGCGGGGATTCTTTATGGAGCGGCGGTAGATACGTGATTTCACTGATCGACAGGGCTTGGGGACGCGTGCTGTGGTGCCTGATGGCGCTGGCCGCACTGTACGTCGGCCTCATCATGGTCGCCATCATCTACATGACGACCTTCCGGGCGTTGGGCTGGTCCTACGAGCCGCTCACCTTCGTCTTCATCGAGTACGGCTTCGTTTACATTCTTTTCCTCGGGTCGCCCTGGCTGATTCGCACCCGCGGTCACGTCTATATCGAGATGCTGACGGCCGCCGTGCCGGACACCGTGCGTCTTTACCTCTCGCGTCTGATCGCCTTCGCCGGCGCGGCGGTCTGCCTGGTTTGGGCTTGGTATACCGGCCAGCTTTTCCTCGAACACTTCGAGGATCCCATGCTGTTCGATGAGTTGCGCGCCCAGTTCAGCATCCGCCTTTGGGTCAGCACCGCGGCATTTCCGTTAGGCTTCATTCTGATGGCGATCGAATTCACGCGCTTCGTCTTCACCAAGGAGCCCATGCATCTCGGCTACGCCGGCGTGGCCAGCGACCGTGTGGAGCTCGAGGAAACCAAGCGCGAACTGGCGGAGAAAAGCTAGATGGAGTGGTACTGGACACTCCTGCTGCTGCTGGGCTCCATACTTTTCCTGATGTTCGTCGGGCTGCCCGTCGGCGTCGCGTTCATCCTGGTGAACACGGCCGCGGCCATCATCCTGTTCGGCCGTTTCGGCGATCTCGATACCAAGATGTTCATGGGCATCAACCAGCTCAGCGACAACGCCTTTGCCAATATCGCGTTTTTCGCCATCGTGCCCATACCCATGTTCCTCCTGATGGGGGAGATGTTCTTCCACACCGGTCTCGCCAACCGCATGTTCAATGCGGTGGAGCGGCTTCTCGGCCGCGTGCCGGCGCGTCTCTCGTATGTCACCGTCGCCGGCGGCACCGTCTTTGCCACGCTTTCCGGATCGTCGATGGGGTCGACGGCGCTGTTGGGCACGCTGATGATCCCTGAGATGAGCAAGCGCGGCTACAAGAAGAAGATGTCCATCGGCCCGATTCTCGGCACCGGCGGCCTGGCCATGCTGATACCGCCGTCCGCCTTGGCCGTGCTGCTCGGTACGCTGGCGGAACTCGATATCGGGCGGCTGCTGATCGCCGGCATACTGCCGGGCCTGATGCTGGCCTCGTTCTATGCCATCTTGATTTTTGTCCAGGCGACGCTCGACCGGGAAGCCGCGCCGGCCTACGACATCGAACCGGTCCCCTTCTCGGTGCGCATGCGCCTGGTTCTGGCCGACATCGTGCCGATGGTTTCGATCATCGTCATGGTCATCCTGTTGATCATGCTGGGCATCGCCACGCCCTCGGAATCGGCCGCGTTCGGCTCGCTTGGGGTGATCCTGCTGGCCGTCGTCTACCTCTACCTCGTTCCCTTGCTGAAAGGGGATAAGGAAGCCGCGGGCCGGTTCTGGCGCGAATTTGGCATTGCGCTCTGGAAATCCATGTGGGGGGCCGGGCGGGTCACCGTGATCGCGCTCTTCATCCTGTTCGGATCTTCGCTGTTCAGCAACGTCCTTGCCGCCTCGCAGGCGAGCGAATCGCTGATCCTCTGGGTCACCAGCTTCGACGTTTCCGGCTACACATTGCTGCTGATCATGTTTGCCGTCCTGCTGCTTCTGGGCATGTTCATGGACCAGTTGGCCATGATGCTGCTGACGGTGCCGATCTTCTTCCCCATCGTGCAGGGCATCGACTTCGGCATGGTGATGGACATGAAGCTGATCTGGTTCGCCGTCATCATGCTGCTGGCCATGGAGATCAGCTTCACGACGCCGCCTTTCGGATTGCTTCTGTTCGTCATGCAGGGGGTGGCGCCGCCGGGCACCCGCTTCAGCGAGATCTGCCTGTCGGCACTGCCGTTCATGTTCTGCGCCATGATCCTGGTGGCGCTGATCATCGTCTTCCCGTCAATCGCCCTCTGGCTGCCCTATTTGGGGGCCTAATCAAACCTTTCGCCGCAGCATGCCGAAGTGGGTCACCGGGCCGGAGAACGGCGGGAACTGGTTGTAGTCCTCCCGCAGACGGTGGCGCACGTCCGATTTCATGGCGGCGTTGAAGTCGTCGAGGGTGTCGAACACCACCTCGTTGCCCAGCATGCAGTCCGAATTGGGAATATCCGTCGGATTGTTCCAGGCGACGGGCATGTAGCACAGCACGTTGCGGATATTGGGGAACTGGGCCAGCAGCGGCGGATGGTGGGCGACGTAGAAATCGGTGAACGTCTTTTCGTCCTCGGCCGGGCGGTAATAGCGGACGACATATGAAAATGGCGCGGTACGAGGGTTCGGCTTATCGTCGCCATGGACGGGTTGCCAGACAGGCTCGAAAACGTCGTGGCGGACGCTGCAACCCGGAACGGCCAACGACGCGGGGTCGCCGATCGCCGACTTGACATCCCCCGACGCCATGGCCGTTTCCAGTGCCGCAACGTCCGTCATGTGCAGTTCCGCCAACAACAACGGCCCGGCGCCGTCGTCGAGGTAGGGATCGTGACCTTTTTCCGCCGTGTAGATTTCAATGCCCTCGACGCCGCTCTGGGCCCGCAAAGGCGGCAAAAGCTTGGCTTCGAACCACGCGCCCATGGCGCCGCGTTGGTCTTCCGGGCCGTCGAAGGTAAGGAAAAAGGAGATCGTCATGCGGGGGCCTCGTGCGATGAGTTGAATTTGTCCAGAAGTTCGGCCCGGCGGACGGCTGCGTCCGCAATGGCCTGCGCCTTGACGTGTCCGTAGCCGCGGATCACGTCGGGCAGCGCGGCGATTTCGATCGCGGTCTCAAGATTGTTCACCGAGAGCTTGGCGAGGACGGCTTGAATGTCGGCTTCGTATTCGTCGATCAGGCGCCGTTCGGTCTTGCGGTCCGCCAGATAGCCGAAAGGATCGAATGCCGTCCCCCGAAGGAACTTGAGTTTCGCCAGCAGGTCGAACGCCGTCATCATCCACGGTCCGTAGGCTCTCTTGCCGTTGGCCGTGCCGCTTTGCGACAACAGGGGCGGGGCGAGATGGAATGTCAGCTTGAGCGGTCCGTCGAACGTCTCCTCCAGCGATTTGCGGAAGACCGGATGCGAGTACAGCCGCGCCACCTCGTACTCGTCCTTGTAGGCCATCAGCTTGAAGAAGCCGCGCGCCACGGCATCGGAAAATTTGCCGACGGATTTCTCGACCGCCGCTTCGGCATGGGCCGCCGCCGTCACCAGGTGCTGGTACCGCTCGCCGTAGGCCTTGTTCTGATAGGCATTCAGGAAAACCGCACGTCTGGCAGTGATGTCCATCAGGGTTTCAGGCTCGCTGTCGGTCGGCGAAATTCCGGCCGTCGCGCGCAAGCCCGCCTCGTCGTGGGCCTGCAGCCGGCCCCAGGTGAAGGCGGCCGTGTTGGCTTCGACGGCGATGCCGTTCATTTCGATGGATTTCAGTATGGCAGCTTCGCTCAAGGGCACACCGCCCAGCTGGAAGGCCATTCCGAGCAACATGATATTGGCGTAGATGCTGTCGCCCATTAGCGCCGCCGCCAGCATGGTCACGTCGGACGCCAGGATGTTACCCTCGCCATAGGCCTCTTCGATCAGCCGCTCCAATTCCCCGGCGTCGAAGGCGGCGTCGGGGTCGAGGGCCTGGGCGGAGGTGGGAATGGCGTGGTGGTTGATCACCGCTCGCGCCTCGCCCAAGCGGCTGCGGCTCAGCACATCGGCGCTGGAGGTCACCACGAGATCGCCGCCGATCACGAGGCGAGCGCTGTTCTCGCCGATGCGCGCGGCGTGCAGTTCCGTATCCGCCGCCGCCAACCGCACGTGTGTCGTCACGCCGCCGCCCTTACGGGCGAGACCCGTGTTGTCGAGGATCGAGCACTGCTTGCCCTCGAGATGCGCCGCCATGCCGATCAGGGCGCCAATAGTGATCAGGCCCGTGCCGCCGACGCCGGCGATGATGATGTCGTAGCTGCCGTCGATCCGGGGTGAAGCCGGAGCGGGAAGCTCGACGTCGCCGAGGCTCTCCACCGGTTTGGATTTGCGCAAACTGCCGCCTTCCACGGTCACGAAACTCGGGCAGAAGCCGTCTGCGCAGGAGCGGTCGGTGTTGCAGGTCGACTGGTCGATCACGCGCTTCGGGCCGAACTCGGTCTCCTTCAGGTGCACCGCGACACAACGCGACTTGCGCGAACAGTCGCCGCAGCCCTCGCAGACCATCTCGTTGATGAACACCCGGCTTTCGTCGCCGACGAAAGTGCCGCGCTTGCGCAAGCGGCGCTTTTCGGTGGCGCAGATCTGGTCGTAGACGATGACCGAGACGCCGGGCCAGTCACGGCATTCCTCCATCACCAGGTCCATATCCTCGCGCGGGCGAACGGGGACGCCGGGCGGCGGTTTGCGGCCGTGGGCGTAGCGGGCAAGATCCTCGGCCACGATCACGACCTTGCCCGCGCCCTCGGAGTGGACCTGCCAGGCGATGGCGACGGCGTCAGGCGCGCCTTCCACTGGTTGGCCGCCCGTCATGGCGACGGCGGCGTTGTAGAGCACCTTGTAGGTGATGCGGACCTCGGCGGCGATAGCCGCGCGGATGGCCAGCAGGCCGGAGTGGTAGTAGGTGCCGTCGCCCATGTTCTGGAAGATGTGGTCGTCCTCCAGGAAGGGTGAGGCGCCGATCCAGCTCGCCCCTTCACCGCCCATCTGGCAGAGCGTCATGGTGTTTGAGCCCGGCACCCAGACCGACAGGGAATGGCAGCCGATCCCCGCCATGGCGCGGGATCCGTCGGGTAGTCGCGTCGAACGGGCGTGCGGACAGCCGGCACAGAAGTAGGGCACGCGCATTGTCTTGCCGGTCCGGGCCGGCGTTGCCGCGGCGCTCTCCAGTCGCTCGAGGGCGGCGGTGATCGCCGGGTGCCCGGTCATCGCGGCCAGCCGGCGGCCGACAACACGGGCCAGAAGCTTGGGCGAGGTTTCGCCGGTCGAGGGGATCAGCGGCACACCCGCCTCGTCGGTTTTGCCGACGATGCGGGGCCGCCGGTCGGCGGGCCAGTGGAACGTGAGCTCCTTGAGCTGGGTTTCAACGATGGAGCGGCGCTCCTCGACGACGAACAATTCCTCCAGGCCCGAAGCGAATTCCGTCGCGCCTTCGGTCTCCAGGGGCCAGACCATGCCCACCTTGTAGAGGCAGAGGCCGATCTCTGCGGCCACGGCTTCGTCGATACCGAGGTCGTCCAGCGCCTGCCTGAGATCGAGGTAGGTCTTTCCGGCGGCGACAAGACCGATGCGCCGCTTCGGCGCATCCAGCATCGTGCGGTCGAGGCGGTTGGCGCGGGCGAAGGCCATGACGGCGGGGATTTTGACATTCTGCAGCCGGACATCCTGGCTCCAGCGGTCGTCGGGCCAACGCGTGGAAACGCCGTCGGGCGGCATCTCGAAGTTCTCGGGCAGGGCAAAGGCGTTGGCCAGCGGGCCGGGGTTGATCGTCGCCGTGGTCTCCAGCGTGTCGGCCACGGTCTTCATGCCCATCCACAGGCCGGAATAGCGCGAGGCCGCGTAGCCCACCAACCCCATTTCAAGGATTTCCGCGACGTTGGCGGGATATAGAACAGGCATCATGGCGGAGATGAAGGCGTGTTCGCACTGGCTGGGCACGGTGGACGACGAGGCGGCGGGGTCGTCGCCGCTGACGGCCAGCACCCCGCCGTGTTTGGACGTGCCGTAGGTGTTGGCGTGCTTGAACACGTCGCCGGTGCGGTCGACGCCGGGGTTCTTGCCATACCACATGCCGAAGACGCCGTCGTAGCGGGCGCCGCCGAAGACGTCGGTCTGCTGGCTGCCCCAGACGGCGGTGGCGGCGAGGTCTTCGTTGAGTCCCGGCGTGAAACGGACGTTGGCATCGTCCAGGTGTCGCTTGGCCTGCCACAGCGTGAAATCGAGCCCGCCCAACGGCGACCCCCGGTAGCCGGAAACGAAGCCGGCGGTGTTGAGCCCGGCAACCTGATCGCGCCGCTGCTGCATCAACAGCAACCGCACTAGGGCCTGCACGCCGGTGAGGTAGACCGCACCCTCGGGCTTGGCGTACTTGTCCTCCAGCGAGACTTCGGCCAGAGCCACCGCGTTGTCGTTGGCGGTATCCATCTAGAGCAACCGCCGCCGGAGGATGTCGGTGTATTCGGCGTGCCGGGTGATGTAGGGGAAGTGGCCGCCGACGTCGAAGCGGTGGCGTTCCGCGCCGCGGTATCGTTTTACGACATCGGCCCGGATCGGCGGTGCGATCAGCGGATCGTCGGTGCTGTCGATGACGACGACCTGCTTTCTGGCGATCTGGGGCGCGGGGATCCTGTTGGCACCGAACAGGGCGGCCAGGCGTAGCTTGGGCCCGCGCGGCGGCAACACCTCGTGCAGTTCCCTTAAGAGAAGCGGCTTCAATTCCTCCTGGGTGGGAATACTGGCCTTGGCGGCTTTGATCTGCGGGGACATGTGGGCGCGCAGGTCGCGCGGCGGAATCATGCGCAACACTTCGGCGGTAGGAAAATTCGGACCGGTCAAGGAGGTGTCGGTGAGCGAATTGCTGATGAATAGCGTTTCCATGCGATCCGGTACGGCTTCGGCGAGGGTTTGGGCGGCGAACCCGCCGAACGAGGAGCCGAGCACGCTGGTGCGTTCGATGCCGTAGCGGTCCAACAGGCGCACGAGATCGCCGACCATGGCCTCGAGATCGTCGGTCAACGGATAGCCGACGGAGATCATGCGCAGCTCCCTGCCGAGCGCCGTGAACTGGTTCCAGAAGATGTCGGCGTTGCCCAGTGTGCCGGGAAGCATCAGCAGAGCCGGTTTGCCGGTGTTCCGCTTGCCTTGCACGGCCTTGCTTTCCAGCACGCCCCAGCGCCGCCCCCGGATGATGACGGGCTTGATTTGATTGCGGTCGCGAAAGCGGTCCAGCGATGTCTGCAGTTTCATTGGCGGGAGCTCCCGCCGTTGGGCTGCCAGCACACGACCACGATGGTGGCGTCCTTGTCGCCCGCCGAAACGTAGAGGTGCCCCATGCCGCTGTCGAAGTAGATGCTGTCGTGGGGATTGAGGGTGACCGGCTCGCGGCCTTCCACGTGGACCTCAAGCGTGCCGTCCAGGACCATGAGAAACTCCTCCCCGGTGTGGCGGACGAATTCGTCGAACTCCCTCACGTCGTGGGCCCGTATGCGGCCCATCATCGGGATCATCTGCTTGTTGCGCAGGTCGGCCGACAGCATCTCGTATTCGTAGAGCTCCGTTTCGTGGTGTTGGGCTTCGCTGGCGCGGGTGACTGAAAACGACTTGGGCGCGAAGGCTTCGCCGGTCGGCGTGAACAACTCACCGACATCAACCTCCAGGCCTTTAGAGAGTTGCATGAAGCGGTCGTAGGCGAGGCTCATCAACCCTCGCTCCACCTTGGAAACCGTGGAAACAGCGAGCCCCGAGCGTTCCGCCACCTCGGCCAACGTCCAGTGGTGCTCCTTGCGGATCTGGCGCAGGCGCTCACCCAGGGAGATGCGATCGAGCTGTCTGTCTTGCTCGGACTCCGCCGTATCGCCGAGGGATTTAGGTGCCGGATTGGGCATGAAGTACTTTTCCGATCAGAAAATTTCACTTTTTCCTATCGGAAAAATATGATCTTCTTTCAGCGATGGCAAGTCTCTGGGTTCGGCCGCACCTCATCGACGGCGGACCGGTTGAAGGAAAGCGGCGTAAATGACGACCTCTGAGGATTTCGATTTTGTGATTGTGGGCGCGGGCATCGCGGGCGCCTCGGCGGCCTATTTCTTGGCTGACCACGGGCGCGTGCTGGTGCTGGAGATGGAGGATCAGCCCGGTTACCACACGACGGGTCGCTCCGCCGCCGTCTATTCCGAAGCCTACGGCAACGCCACCATCCGGGCTCTGACAACCGGCGGGCGGCCATTCTTCACTGAGCCACCGGAGAGATTTGCCGATCATCGCCTGCTGGGGCCGCGCGGTGTTATCTTTATCGGCCGGGCGGATCAGCGCGGAAGTTTAGAGAAAGTGGCCGCGGAAGCTTCCCAGATGGTCGACAACATTCGTGAAATCACCACCGCCGAAGCCCTCGAACGGTTGCCGGTTCTCGATCCCGAATATGTCGCCGGCGGCGTCCTCGAACCCGACGCCATGGACATCGACGTCAACGCCCTGCATCAGGGTTTTATGCGGGGTGCGCGGGCCAAGGGTGCTGAGTTCGTCAACAAGGCCGAAGTCACGGCACTGGCGCGCGACGCCGCCGGCTGGGAGGTGACCTCGCGCGATCGCACAGTGCGGGCCGGCGTGGTGGTCAGCGCCTCCGGCGCCTGGGCCGACCGTGTTGCCGACATGGCCGGCGCGAAGCGGGTTGAGCTGGTGCCCAAACGCCGCACCGCCATCCTGTTTGACGCACCGGACGGCATGGATACCAGCGACTGGTCGCTGTGCGTGGACGCCGACGAGCAGTTCTACATCAAACCCGAAAGCGGCGCGGTAATGGGCTCGCCCGCCGACGAGACGCCGATGGAACCCTGCGACGTGCAGCCCGACGAGCTTGATGTCGCCATCGCCATTGACCGCATCCAGAACGCCACGACGATGGAGATCCGCCGCATCACGCGCTCTTGGGCGGGGCTTCGGTCATTCGTTGCCGACAAGACCCCCGTGATCGGTTTCGACCCCGCCGTGGAAAATTTCTTTTGGCTGGCCGGGCAGGGCGGCTACGGCATCCAGACGGCACCCTCCATGGGCCGGGTGAGCGCCGCACTTGCCACCGGCGGCGGCATTCCGTCCGACCTTGAGGATCTCGGGGTCACAGAGGCTGCCCTGTCACCAGGGAGGTTCGGGACATGAGTTCCACCCAAACGGCAAATGTTTCGCTCGAGGAGGCCGTGCGTGAGGCGGAAGCCGCCTATGTCGCGGCCAACCCGGAAAGCAAGACCTACCACGATCGGGCGTGCGCCGCGATGCCGGGCGGCAACACCCGCACTTCGCTCTATTACGAACCCTTCCCGCTGACCATCGTGCGCGGGGAGGGCGCTTACATCTGGGATGCTGACGGCCACAAGTACGTCGATTTCCTCGGCGAATACACTTGCGGCCTGTTGGGGCATTCCAATCCGGTCGTTCTGGAGGCGCTGGACGAGAAGTTGAAGCGCGGCCTCTCCATGGGTGCGCCGGGGGTCGACGATGCGGCCTTCGCGGCGGCCATCTGCGATCGCTTTCCGACGCTCGACCTCGTGCGTTTCTGCAACTCGGGCACCGAGGCCAACATGCTGGCGCTCAACACGGCGCGGGAGGTTACGGGACGCGAGGCCGTGATGGTGTTCGAGGGCGCCTACCACGGCAGCGGCCTCGCCTTCCCGCCGGGCGGACTGAATTTTACCCAGCCCTTCGATTTCATCGTCTGTTCCTACAACGACATTGAAGCGGCAAGAGCCATGATCGCCGACCATCGGGATCGGCTGGCGGCAGTGCTGATCGAGGGCATGCAGGGCGCCGGCGGTTGCATTCCCGGTGATCCCGAATTCCTCGCGGCGCTGCAGACGGAAACGCAAAACGCCGGCGCTCTTTTTATCATGGACGAGGTGATGACCTCGCGCCTCTCGCCCAGCGGCCTGCAGGGCAAGTACGGGCTCTCTCCCGATCTCACGACATTGGGCAAGTATCTGGGCGGTGGCATGTCGTTCGGCGCCTTCGGCGGGCGGGCGGACATCATGGAACGCTTCGACCCGGGCCACGAGAATTCCTTCATGCATGCCGGCACGTTCAACAACAACGTGCTGACGATGGCGGCAGGGCTGGCGACTGTGACCAAGGTATTGACCGACGACGCCATCAACGATCTCAACGCCAAGGGCGACACCCTGCGGGAGCGCCTTAACCAGACGGCGCGGGACGCCGGTGCGCCGGTGGAGGTCACCGGCGTCGGTTCCTTGATGACGGTGCATTTTCCCGACGGCGATCCCCGGCTGTGGGACCTCCTGCAGTTCGACCTCTTTGCCGCCGGTTACTACATTCCGCACCGCGGCATGATCGTCCTTTCCCTGCCGTTAACGGATGACGATATCGACGGCCTGGCAGGCGCATTCGCGGAGTTCATCCAAACCCGTCTGGCCGTGATGACCGGAGACGCCTGAGTGTTTGCCGGTCGGATTATCCTTTTCCGCAACCTCAAGACCTCCTACTGGCCGGCGGTCGAAGATCCTTTTTCGGCGGGTTGAGTTTCCGTCTCGTCGGGCTTGGGCAGCGGCGTTTTTTCGACCTTCGTAATGGTGATGCCCTTGGCGGCGCGTTTGCGGTCGCGTCTTTCCCGCAGCTTGCGGATCGCCGCCGCCGCCGCCAGCCAGACCCGCCGGGAGGTTCGTCCGACGAAGACGGCGCCGCGTTCCATTTCGGCCATTTCGCCGGGATAGGTTTCGCGGAAGGCGGCTCGAAACGTCGTAATGCCTTCGTCCGCAACCTCGTGGAAGCGGCGCGCGCTGATGATCCAGAGCGGCGAGATCAGCAGGGACACCGCGATAACGGCAATGGCGAGCCGGTAGGCGCCGAAGTCGATGGCGCCGTTGGCAAGCCCGGCGGCGGCGAGCACAAACGAAAACTCGCCGATCTGGGCCATCGACAGGCCCGCCGGGATGGCGATCGCCAACGAGTACCCCATGAAGCGCGTCAACGTGATGTTGAGCGCCGTCTTCAATCCGATGACGCCCAGCACGAAAAGGAAGACGGTGGCGAAATTGTCGAGGATGTAGACGATGTCGAGCAGCAGACCGACCGAGAGGAAGAATACGAACAGCAAAATGCTCTGGATCGGGTGGGTGACGTTGATCAGCTCCGAGCGCAGGGTGGAGTTGGCCAGCACCAGACCTGCCACGAAGGCGCCGTAGGCGGGCGAGAGACCAAGGAAGCCCGACAGGGTTGCCGCCGTGAAACAGATCGCCATGGCCGCCAGGGCCAGCACGTCGGGTTTGCCCTCCAAAAGGTCCAGGCCGGGCAGGTGGATCTTGCCTGGCCGTCCCAGCCGCCAAACCAGCCAGATCAGGAAAGCCACCGCTGCCACGATCTTGAAGGTGACGACGTAAGCCGAGATAGCTTCACCCCCCAGGGCATCCGTGACGATCAACATGGGCACGATGGCGATGTCCTGGGCGATTAAAACGCCGATCGTGATGCGGCCGGTTTCGCTGCGCAGTTCGCCGATCTCCTCCAGCATCTTGATGGCCACGGCGGTGCTGGAGACGGCGACGACGAAAGCCAGCAACAGGGTTTGCGCCAGACTCCAACCCAGCACCAACGCAAAGCTTGTTGTGATGCCCAGGGCCAGACCGAGCTGGCCCGCCGCGATCAGCACGGCCGGTTTGATGACGGCGACGAAGGCGCGGATGCTCAATTCCATGCCGATGAGGAAGAGCAGCACCAGCACACCGAGCTCGGCCAGCAAGCCGATGGAACCCGATTGGGAAATCAGGCCGAAGCCCGTCGGTCCCAGCGCGATGCCGGCCAGGATGTAACCCACTACGGGCGGTTGGCGCAGCCGCAACAGGCCGAGCCCCAATATGACGGCCACCATGGCGACGAGGGCAACCTCGTGCAGTTGGGCGGCGTCGCCGGGGTTGCCTGTTTCCATCTATTCCTTTCCTTCCGCGCACCCACGGATGCCGCACCAATATGGCGCAAATATGACCTTAGTCGAATTTACGGATTGACTAAGATCATCCCATTGACCTTCCAGTTCTGGAACCCTCATAAGCTGGTTGGCGCGACATATACCTACCGAGAGGCACTGCCATGAAACGGCATTTGCAAACATATTTTTCCGCCGCCCTGCTGGCATTTCTGCTCTCTACTGCGGGCGTCGGACTGGCCATGGCCGCGGAGATGACGGTGTACAAATCGCCCAGTTGTGGTTGCTGCGGCAAATGGGTCGAACACATGAAGATGAACGGTCATACCGTCGAAGTCCGCAACATGGACGATCTCGACCGAATCAAGAAAATGGCCGGCGTGCCCGACAACCTGCAATCCTGTCATACAGCCATCGTCGATGGTTACGTCGTCGAGGGTCACGTGCCCGCGGCCGAGGTGGCCCGGATGTTGCGCACCCGCCCGAAGATCAGGGGATTGTCGGTGCCCGGCATGCCCATCGGTTCGCCCGGCATGGAAGGCGGAACCCCCGAGCGCTATCAGGTGATGGCGATCCGACCCGACGGCAGCGCCAGCGTTTACGCCAAGTACTGATTTCCTGCTCGGCCGATATCAATTACTTCTTCGGTGGTTTCCATTTCTGGTTTTTCGGCGGCAAGGGCCGGGCCTGCGGCGGTGGCGGACGCTTGTCGCTGGTCAGCGCCGCCCCGCGCAAGAAGGCATGGGCGCGGTTGACGAAGTGGCCGTCGGGAAAGCGCTTGACGTATTGGCGGTAGGCCCTCGGCCGGCCGGTTTCCTGGGCGATGCGCCAGAGGCGAAGTTCGCCGGGCTCCAACGGCGATAGGGCGGAGGCTTTTATGTAGCCGTCGCCGCCACGGAACAGGACGCGCAGCCAGTTGGTGCCTTCGACCCGGCCCGTGATGCGGATCGGCTGATCGGGACGCAGCCTGCCGATCTTAACCGCCTCCTTTTCCGGCCGGCTGCGGATGCCCACCAAGCGCCGGCTGACGGCGGGGCGGTCCATGCGGATGACGTCGCGGTAGACCTCCAGGCCCTTGATAATGGTCTTAAGGACCAGATCCGTCGTCGAATCCCGGGGTTGGTTTTGCGCTGGCGGCTGTGGTGCGGGTTGCGGCTGAGGCGTTACCTCTTCCGGCGGCAGCCATTTTTGTTCGGGCTCGGCCTTTGTGACCTTGTTGTCGGCCTTGGCCGTTTCATTGATTTGCGGGCGCCGCGGTTTCGCCCAGGGAGAAAACGTGGCGAACAGGCGATCCGGCGCGCCGCTCAGGGAAGCGTCCTGTTCCCGGCCATAGGTGCGCCTGGCGATCCTGGTCATGTCGCGGTCGAGGAAGGTTTTCATCTCGCCGGCACGGATATGTCCGTCGAGGTCCAGATCGGCCTCGCCGTAGACGCCACGCAGGAAGTATTCGGTGAAAAGGCCATGGCGCGCCCGATGGTCCCAGCTCGCCAACTGGCCGGCGCCGGCAGCCGTCAGCACCGTCAGACCCGGTGCGTGGGCCTCGGCGCGGGCGGAAATGGAAATTCCCGATGACGATGGAAAAAGCGTTCCGCCCGCGCTGTTGCCGGAGAAACAGGCGTCAAGCACGATGGTGGCGTTTTTGTAGCCCTTCAGATTTTCGAACAATTGAGAGATGGGATAGCCGCTGATGTCGGCGAAGTCGGGTTCCGCGTCGACCGGCAGCAGGTAGCGCCGCTGATCGTTGAGGCCGGGAACGCCATGGCCGGAAAAGAAGACGAAGATCTCGCCGGCCTGCTCGGGATCGGCATAGCGCCATAGCCGTCCCCGCGGGTTGTACGCGTTGCCGAACGTCGCTTCCATCTGCGCCTTGGTGGCATTGCGCAGTTCGATGATGTTGGCGGCGTCGAAGCCGCGCACGCCGGTCAGGTAAGCCTTGATCGCCGCGGCGTCGCGGCCAGCATAAGCCACGTCCGGGATGCCGTCGCGATAGTCCGAATTGCCGATGATGACGGCAACGTTTTCGCCGGCGACGGCGCCCTGGGCGCTGAGCATGAAAACGGCGCTCCACAGCGCGATGCCGAGCGTTTTCCAGCCTTTCATCAAACCTCCGAAACCTCAGAAAGAACGTATGACGAATTATGCCCGATCAGGCGTTAAATGTCCGTTCACCCTGCCCACCGGGTGTAATCCAGCTTATGGCAGGATTAGGGCGGAAATTCGGTCCTAGGGTGCGTAACCCGCGATAATCTTCCGTGTGGCGCCCGAACGTTTCATTTTCTCCATCACGATATCGAACTGCCTGAGAAACCGGTCATTTTCCGGAGACTTTTTCATTGCCAGGAAGCCGGGCCGGGAATTTACGGAGGCGTTCGAGGCGCGGATATCCTCGCCGAGACCCAGTTCGTCGATCTTCTTGAGGCTGGAAAGCCAGATGCCGGTGGCGAAGTCGACCCGGCCGCGCTGGACCATTTTGAATTTGGATTCAATGTTGGGCACGCTGACCAGCGTGATCTTGCCGTCTGTGGCCGCCTTGTCGAATTCCGGCGAGGTGACGCTGCCGCCCAAGCGGACGATCGATTTGCCGTGCAAGCTTTCGACGGTCCCGTCAAAGGCATCCGGGCGCCCGGCTTTGCGAAAGAGGGCGATACGGAAATGATGAACCGGCATCTCCGAGAAACTGAAGGTATCCATGCGCTTTGCGTTTTTGTAGATCGGCAAAATGCCGTCGACCCGGCCGCTTTTGGCGGTTGCCATCGCTCGTTTCCAGGGAAGCGGCTGGAACACGGCTTCACGTCCCATTATCGCCAGGGCCTCGCGGGCAATGTCCACCACCAGGCCGCGGATGCTGCCGTCGTCCGCCGTGTAGACGTAAGGCGCGAATTCGAATGTCGCCATGACGAACTTTTCGGCCGCACTCGACGGCTTGCCCGGAAGTGCCAGTGAAACCGGCAGCCCCAAAGCAACGACAAGCGCGAGAAGTCGCAGGCGAATGGTCAAGATTCCTCCCGATGCCGCCCGAGAAATATCCGAGGATCGAATATCCTATCTCAATTTCGGGCCCCTCGAAATGACTTGAACTTCACGATCACCTGATCCGGATTTTTGGACGGGGCGGTTTATTTGCCTTCTGTGGCGCATCTTAAATTGCTAGCGTCTTAGGCGCGAAAAACACCGGGAAGGAAAGCGGACGATGAGCGAAGCGGCGGACGTACGGAAAACGGACGACAATCCCGAAGTGCTGGTCGAAATCGACGACGGAATCGGGCTGATAACATTTAACCGCCCCGATCAGCGAAATCCGTTGACGGCTGAGGTCCCGGGGCTGCTGAACGCGGCCTTCGACCGTCTGGAGTCGGACAAGTCCTGCCGCGTCATCATTCTCACGGGCAGCGGGCCGGCGTTCTGCGGCGGCGCCGATCTCAAGGGCCTGCTGGGCAGCGAGGATGTCGACATCGAATGGCAACTCGACGTCATCCGCGCAGCCTTTGGCCTGACCAAGCGTATCCGCGAACTGGAACTGCCTGTCATCGCCGCGGTCAACGGCCACGCCGTCGGCGGCGGCGCGGCGTTGGCCATGGCCTGCGATTTCGCAGTCGCCTCACCCGAGGCGAGCTACTATTTCGCCTTCGGCCGCATCGGCGCCAGCGGCGCCGACATGGGTTGCACCTATCTATTGCCGCGTCACGTCGGCGCCGCCAAGGCCCGGCACCTGATTTTGACGGGCGCGACCGTCGATGCCGAAATGGGGCGGGAGCTCGGCCTGTTCGTCGATGTCGTGCCGACCGATGAACTGCTGGCGCAAGCCCGGGCTATGGCGCGCCAAATCGTCGACGCCTATCCCCGGCGCGCCGCCGCCAACACCAAAAACGCCCTGCTGCGCGGTGAGACAACCGATCTTGACACCTGCCTGTCATACGAGGCGGTGGTACAGAATTACATGTTCCGCACCGACGAGCACAAGGAACGGCTCGACGCGTTCCTGAAGCGTTGGGCGTAGTTAGATTTCCGCAGCGGAGTCGACCGGCAGGGCGGCGCTCTGTTTGATCGCCTTGAGGGCGAAGCTTGAATTGACGCGTTCGACGCCGGGCATGTGCGCCATTTCGCTTCTCAAGAAGCGGTCGAAATCCTCCATGTCGGTCACCATGACATGGACAAGGTAGTCTTGCCCCCCCGTCATGGCGTAGCATTCCACCACCTCTTCGCGTTTTGAGATGAGGGCTTCGAATTCTTCCGCGTGGTGAAGGTCGACGGCGACGTTGACGAAGGCGTTGAGACCGAGACCAACGGCTTTGGGGGCGACGAGGGCGGTATAGCCCCGGATCACGCCGGCGTCCTCAAGCTGTTTTTTTCGCCGCCAACAGGGGGAGGGGGAGAGACCGACGTGTTTCGCCAGATCGGCCATCGCCATGCGTCCATCGCGCTGCAGGGCGGACAAAATCATGCGGTCGTAACGGTCCAGGCGTGCCATGGAATGATTTTCCAAATTCTTCGATATTTTGGAATAATCATCCAATTACGTTCATTTAACAAGGATATTCGCAGTGATTTTCCCTAATTGAGGAACGTATTATTTTCCTGGTCGCGGGGAGACGGCGCTGCAGCGCCGCGTGGCGACCCTCGAAGTGGAGGAAAAATGTCGAACGCAGAGATTTCCGACGTGCCCGGGCACGCGGCGGAACAGGAACGGACGTATATGACGGGCGTGCAAGCCCTCGTCCGCATTCTCCTTGAACAGAAACGCCGGGACGAAGCCGCCGGACTGAATACCAAGGGATTCGCTTCCGGCTATCAGGGCTCGCCGCTGGGCGAACTGGATCGCGAGCTGTCGCGGCAAAAGGATTTTCTCAGCAAAAACGGCATCATCTTTCAACCCGCTATCAACGAGGAGCTGGCGGCGACGGCGGTGATCGGCACCCAACAAGCGCCGCTCTCCATCGATGCCAACGTCGATGGCGTCTTCGGCATGTGGTACGGCAAGGGTCCCGGCCTCGACCGCGCCAGCGACGCCCTCAAGCACGCGACCTCTTACGGCAGCGCCCCGCACGGCGGCGCCCTCGTGGTCGTGGGCGACGATCACGGCGCCGTTTCATCGAGCCAGGCGCACCAGTGCGAGCAGTTGATGGCGTCCTGGATGATGCCGGTACTCCACCCCGCAAGCGTTCAGGAATATCTGGAGTTCGGCTTGTTCGGCCTGGCGCTCTCACGCTATTCGGGCTGTTGGGTCGGCTTCAAGGCGGTTTCCGAAACCGTCGAATCCTCGGCTTCCATCACCATCGATCCCGAAAATCCCCGTTTCGTCATCCCCAACGATTTCGAGATGCCGGCGGACGGCCCCAACATCCGCCTGCCCGATCCCCCGCTGGCGCAGGAGGTTCGAAACCAGCAGGTCAAGATCCCTGCGGCGATGGCTTTTGCCCGCGCCAATGGCATCAACCGCATCGTCACCGACAGCCCGGACGCCAGGATCGGCCTTGCCGCCACCGGAAAAGCCTATCTCTATCTGCGCCAGGCCTTGTCCGATCTCGGCATCGACGACGCCGAAGCGGCCCGCATGGGTCTACGCATTTTCAAGATCGGCATGTCGTGGCCGCTGGAACCCCAAGGCGTGACGGAATTCGCGGACGGATTGGAAAAAATCCTGGTCGTCGAAGAAAAACGCGCCTTCGTCGAAAGCCAAATCAAGGAACTGCTCTACGGCCTGCCCGATGGCCAACGTCCCACGGTCGAGGGCAAGACCGACCTCAAGGGCGAGACGCTGATCGCCTCCAACGGAGAGATCGACGGGGCAGACATCGCCCGCGCCCTGGTGCGCTTCCTGGGCGATGCACTGGACACTCCCTCGGCGCAACGGTATCTCGCCATGCTGAAGGCGCGCGATGCCGACAGTCCGTTGCCGCCCGTGGTCGACCGGCCGCCCTATTTCTGTTCGGGATGCCCCCACAACCGCTCCACCAAGGTGCCGGACGGCAGCCGCGCGCTGGCCGGAACGGGCTGCCACCTGATGGCCATGGGTATGAACCGCAATACCTTCGGCATCATGCACATGGGCGGTGAGGGCGTGAACTGGGTCGGCATGGCGCCGTTCGTCGATTACGACCACATTTTCCAGAATCTGGGCGACGGCACCTACGTCCATTCCGGCATCCTCGGCTTGCGCCAGGCCATCGCCGCCAAATCGAACATGACGTTCAAGATCCTGTTCAACGACGCCGTGGCCATGACAGGCGGACAGAAGCTGGAAGGCCAGTTGACGGTGCCCAAACTGGCGGAACAGGTCCGCGCCGAAGGCGTCGACCAGATCGTCGTCGTGGCGGACGATCCTTCAAAGTATCCGGCCGGAACGAGATTTCCGTCCGGCGTCAGCGTCCACCATCGCGATCGCCTGGACGACCTGCAGAAATCTTTCCGCAAGATCAAGGGCGTCTCCGCCATCATCTACGACCAGACCTGCGCCGCTGAGCTACGCCGCCGCCGTCGCCGCGGCGAAGCGCCCGACCCGCAGCGCCGGGTCTACATCAACAAAGCCGTGTGCGAAGGCTGCGGCGATTGTGGAACCCAATCCAATTGCCTGTCGGTGATGCCGATACCGACGCCCTATGGCGTCAAACGCATGATCGACCAATCGGCCTGCAACAAGGACTTCTCCTGCCTCGAGGGCTTCTGCCCGGCGCTCGTGACGCTGGACGGCGCCAAACCGCGCCGCAAGGCCAAGTCCACGACGCCGGTACCCACGGACTTGCCCGCGCCGCAACTGCCGGGCCTCGACAGGCCCTACGGCATTATGGTCGCCGGCGTCGGCGGAACCGGCGTGGTCACGGTCGGCCAATTGCTCGGACTGGCCGCCGATATCGAGGGCCGCGGCATTTCGGTGCTGGACTTCACGGGCATGGCCCAGAAGGGCGGCAGCGTTCTCACGCACGTGCGGATTTCAGCCGACGCGGGCGAAAAACTCGCTGCCCGCCTGCCGCTCGGCGGTGCCGACTTGCTGGTGGCCGGCGACATGGTTGTCGGCGCCAGTCCCACGGTCCTGAAGGCCATGCGGCCTGACGTGACGCGGGCGGTCGTCAACGCCAACGTGTTGCCGGTGGCGGCCTCGGTCAACGATCCGAGTTTCCGTTTGGACGAAGCCGAACTTCGCCGGCGCCTGGAACTGGCGTCGGGCGAGGATTGCACCCACTACGTGCCGGCCAAGACCTTGAGCGAGGCGCTGATCGGCGATTCCATCGCCGCCAACATCTTCCTGCTGGGCTACGCCTTCCAGATGGGCGCCGTGCCGCTCAAAGAAGCCTCCTTGATGGCGGCGATCGAGAGAATGGGCCGGGCGGCCGAGGAGAACAAGGCGAGCTTCGCTTGGGGCCGGCTGGCCGCGCACGACCCCGATGCTCTTGGAACCATCGCCTGGGGAACGCCCGCCGAGGCAACCCCGGCCGACAGTGTCGAGACGCTCATTTCGAACCGCGTCAAGGATTTGACGGCCTATCAGGATCAGGCCTACGCGAACCGCTACCTGGAAACCGTCAACCGGGTGAGTGCTGCGGAAATGAAGGTTCAGCCGGGCTCCGAAAAGCTGCGGGAAACCGTCGCCCGGGCGCTTTACCGTCTGATGGCCTACAAGGACGAATACGAGGTCGCACGGCTTTACACCCAAACGGGATTTCTCGAGGAACTGGAGGAACGTTTCGAGGGTGATTTCAAATTGAACTTCCACATGGCGCCGCCGTTCCTGGCGACCGGCGTGGACAGCGCGGGCCGGCCCGGCAAGAAAAAGTTCGGCGCCTGGTTGATGCCGGTTTTACGGCTCCTGGCCGGTTGGAAGGGTTTGCGGGGCTCCGCCTTCGATCCCTTCGGCTACCAGGAGGACCGCCGTACGGAACGCCGCCTTATCGCGGACTACCTCGGCACCATCGACGAACTTCTGGCCGGACTGACGCCGGCCAAGCTGGAACTGGCTGTCGAGATTGCCGCGATTCCCGAAATGATCCGCGGATACGGTCCGGTGAAATCGGCCAATATCGAAAAGGCGGAGGCCAAGCTGCAGGCCCTGCTGGCCGAATACAAAGGCGAGCACATCACCCGCGAAGCAGCGGAGTAGAGACCCCGCAATTACCGTCATTCCCGCGAAAGCGGGAATCCATTCCGTGGTACCTCCGTGTGAGGGGCCTTGCGTAATTTGAGCGCTCAGGCATGGATCCCGGATATTTGCTGGCACAAATTCCGGGATGACGTTTGTGGGACGTCAGCCGTCGGCGGTAATTTTCTCGATCAGTTCGCCCAAGACCCTGTCCGCCTGGTCGTTCTCGACCTGGCAGGTGCCGGCGGCGATATGGCCGCCACCGCCGTAGGAGAGGCACAGTTCACCGACGTTGGTATTCGAGCTGCGATCGATAATCGATTTGCCGATGGCGAAGACGGTGTTCTGCTTCTTCAGGCCCCACATCTCGTGAATCGAAATGTTGCACTCCGGGAACATGGCGTAAATCATGAAGCGGTTGCCGGCGTAAATCGTCTCCTGGTCGCGTAAATCCAGCACGACGAGATTGCCGTGCACCGTCGAGCAGCCTTCAAGCTGGTCGCGGAACGGCCGGTCATGCTCCAGGTAGAGCGTCACGCGTTCCTCGACGTCCGGTAATTTGAGGATTTCGTCGATCGAATGGTTGCGGCAATAATCGATGAGCTCCATCATCAGGTCGTAGTTGGATACCCGGAACTCCCGGAAGCGGCCTAGGCCGGTGCGCGAATCCATCAGGAAATTCAACAGATCCCAGCCCTGCGGATCGAGGATTTCGGCTTTTGAGAACTGCGCCGAATCGCTTTTGTCGACGGCCGTCATGAGATCGTCGTCGACCGTGGGAAAGGCGCTTTTGCCGCCGTAGTGGTCGTACACGACGCGGGCCGCCGAGGGCGCTGCGGCATCGATGATGTGATTGTCGGGTTTCGCTTCGCCGGCCCGGATGGTTTCGCTCAAATGGTGATCGAAGGCGAGGTGGCAGCCGGGAACGTAGGGCAGGTTGGTGGTGATATCGTTGTCGGTAATGTCGACCTTGCCGTCCTGCATGTCCTTGGGATGGACGAACTTGATGTCGTCGATCATGTCCAGTTCTTTGAGCAAAACGGCGCAGGCAAGACCGTCGAAATCGCTGCGTGTCACCAATCTGTATTTCGTGTCTGACAAGGATGCCTCCCGGGAATATTGGATGCCGGCCGCCCCGAGATGGGGGGAGATGAAAAATCGCCGGAATTGTATCAAATTGAAACTGGCAGGTGAATCTGCTTTTCGCCTCGACGCCCCCGCGGAGAGGACAAAAAACTTACATTTCAGAAACAAAACAATGGGGAAATGACATTCACCTGAAACAGAGCGCTGCTGAAATATGCTGGCGCCGGAACTTACGGAGTAAGTGACAGGCATTCCAATCAACCAGCGGACAATCAGAAGCATCGCGCAATTCAATGAGCTCCGTCGCCGTTTTCCTGCATCCTAGCATCCTCACGTTCCTGGGGGTGGCTTCGATTCCGGCGCTATTGCTGAGCAAGCGCGGCGCCCTGGCGGCGGTGAACCGCGGTTTTTTCCTGATTGTCGGCGGCGTTTCCATCATTTCGCTTGCCACTTTGATCGATTATCTGGTTCAGGTCGTGATTTCCCTCGATCTCAAAGCGCTGATGTCAACCTGGTTGTGGCAGGAGCAGAGCTTCATCCTTGCCGTATTCTTCTATTTCCCCGGTACCATCATGGCGGCCATCGGCCTTGCATCGTGGCTGCCCGCGGTGCAACGGCTGGATCGGGAAATCCAACGCCGCGAGCAGACCGAGCGGGAGTTGATCGAACTCAGCAAGGAATTGGAAAGGCTGGCTGTCAAGGCCGAGGAGGCGAGCCACGCCAAGTCCGAATTCCTGGCCTCCATGAGCCATGAATTGCGAACGCCGCTGAACGCCATCATCGGATTTTCCGAAATGATCGCGACTGAGATGTTCGGTTCCGTCGAAAAGCCCCAGTATGTCGAATACGGCGCGCTCATCCAAAAGAGCGGGACGCACCTGCTGGAACTCGTCGGCGACATTCTCGACATCGCCAAGATCGAAGCCGGGGAAATGGAGTTGAAGGAGACCGAGATCAACATATGCGAAACGGTTTCCGACTGCCTGCCGATCCTGGCGCCGCAACTTGAGACGGCCGGTATCTATGTCGAGATCGAGGACCGTACCGATATTTGCCACCTGATGGCGGATCGCCGGGTGGTAAAACAAATGATCATCAATTTGCTGTCCAACGGGGTGAAGTTCTCACCCAACGGCGGCAAGATCATTGTCCGCCTGCAGGAAAACAACGGCGCCGTCGATGTGACGGTCATCGACCACGGCATCGGCATGCGGCCCGATCAGGTCGACTTCGTTCTCAAGCCGTTCAGCCAAATTCAACAGGTCAGCACGCGTTCCCATGAAGGTACGGGGCTCGGCCTGACGATTGTAAAGCAGATGATCGAACTGCACGGCGGGACGATCGGCATCGATACCCAACCCGGCAACGGTACCGCCGTGACGCTGCGGTTTCCGGCCAGCCGGACCATCAGCGATTCCTGCTAGCAGCCTAGTCCCGGTCCCTTAGTTGAGCCCGCTTGCGCGCCATCTTGGCGGCCAGGCTTGAGGCGACGTTGGGCCGGCTCCAGGGACAGATGGCGATGCAGATGCCGCACCCGTAGGTCTCGTTGAAATATGGTACGCACTGGTCGAAATCGACGTACCATTTCTTGACGCCGCGCACGGTCTGCTTCTCGCTGGAGATGGCGTCGGGCGGACAGGCGGCCTCACAGAGCTTGCAGCTCATGCAGAAATCGTCGACACCGATGTCGTCCACCTCGTCCGTCAGCAGCGGCATATTGGTGACCACGCCTGCCAACCGGAATGACGATCCGTAGGTGCGGTTGATGATGGAACCGTGCTTGCCCAGCTCGCCGAAACCCGCGGCAAGGGCCGCCGGGATCAAGGTGAATTTTCCGGCGATTGGCCCGCCCTCCGGCTCGGCGTCAAATCCTTTTGCCAGGATCCAATCGGCCAGTTCGCGCGTCGTGCGGGTGCCGCGGTTGTAGGCCCGCATGACTTCGATGACGCTGCCGCTTTCGGGTGCTGTGGAAAGTTCGGCGTGGTCCATTTCAATGCCGACGATGACGACGAATTCGTCGTCCTTGAAATCGTAGCCGTCGTAGACCCACTCCGGTCGAAGCTTGGTGATGCCGACGAGATCGGCTTCCCCGGCCAGGGCGAATTCCTTGATCGCCGCCGTCAGTTCTTCAATCGATTCCCGGGTCGGGCTGGCGGCTTTGGGTGCGCGCTCCTTCGAACCGCGGCCGCCGAGCTGGTTGTTCATGTCGGCGATTTCCGGAACCTCGGCGCTGGATTTCTTGAGCATCCAGCTCTGCACCGGGGCGAAGGGGCGTTTCTTGCGCGGCGGGTGCCAGTATATCGCCGTCGGCGGCCGGACCTTCTGTTCGCCCAGTCCGTTGATCTCGTTGCCGGCGATGTCGGGGAACAATGCCCGCTGTTCGTCGGAGATTACGGGCTCAAGTGTTTTGCCCTGGACGGTTTTGCCTGTCATGTGCGGTCTTGCCTTTTTGCTCTCACCCCGCTCAGAATTCCTTGACGACGCGCCCCGAGTCAAGAATATTATTTTAAGCTTAAACTAATTGGTGGGGAGAATCCATGAAGATAGCGGTTATCGGCGGCGGACACGGATGCTACGCCGCAGCGGCGCATCTTTCAGAGCTGGGGCACGAGGTCAGGCTGTGGCGGCGGGACGATGCGGCGCTGCAACCGGTCAAGAATGCAGGTGCGATCACGTTGACCGATTGGAACGGCTCGCGCGACGTGCCGGTAGCGCTTTTCACGTCTGATCTGGCGGAAGCCATGTCGGGTGCTCAACTGATCGTCGCTCCCCTGCCGTGTACGACGCACAATTCCCTGGCTCCCCAACTGGCCCCGCTCTGGGAGGACGGCCAGGTTGCCTACCTACCGCCCGGCACGTTCGGCGGCTACATTTACGCCAAGGCCATGCGCGATGCCGGCAACGCCGCCGCCGTCGCCTTCGCCGAAACCGGCACGTTGCCTTATCTCGCACGTAAGCAGACGGACACCGAGGTACGGGTCAGCGTCTATGCCACCAGGCTGCCGACCGGCGTATTTCCGGCCAACGACACCGAACGCGCACTAGCCGTCATTGCGGAAGCCTACCCGGCCGTCGAACGTTTAAGCGATCTCATGGACGGCGCGCTGATGAACGCCGGACCCATTATCCACCCACCGCTCATCCTGATGAACGCTGGTCCGCTGGAGCATTTCGACGCCTGGGATATCCACAACGAGGGAACCCAGCCCGCCATCCGGCGCACCACCGACGCGCTGGACGCCGAACGCATGGCGGTGCGCGAAGCCATGGGCTACGGCGCGCCGCACTTTCCCCTGGCCAATCACTACGACGACGAGCTGGAGGAATGGATGTACGGCAATTCCTCGCACGAGCGGCTCACCGACAGCGGTGACTGGCGCGAACACATTGACCTCCAGTCTCACCGCTACATGCGGGAAGATACGGCCATCGGTTTGTCGTTCCTGACGTCTGTGGGCCGTTACGCCGGTGTGGAGACGCCCATCGCCAACGGCATGCTGGCCATGGGCTCGGCGATCGTTGGGGAGGATCTCTACGCGTCCGGCCGGACGCTCGAATCCCTGGGCCTGGCGGGCCTCGATAGGGCGGCCTGGCAGAGGTTGATGCGGGAAGGCATCCCGGCATGACTGCCGCCCCCTCACCCTCGATCGTTGCCGTCGGCGCCGGCCGCATGGGGCGGGGCATCGCGCAGGTTTTCGCCTATGCCGGCCATCCCGTCACAATCCTCGATTTCAAGGACCGCAGCGCCGAAGACTCGGCCGCGTTGATCGATGCGGCCAAGACCGAGATCAGGGAGAACCTTGATTTTCTGATCTCCCTGGACGTCATGGACGCCGAGGCGGCCGACACGACCTTGTCCCGCATCAACGGCGCGCCTTTGTCGGAAGCCGAAAACGTACTGGCTTCGGCCGAGTTCATCTTCGAGGGCGTGCCGGAAGTTTTGGTGGCCAAGCAGGATGCTTTGCAGCGCATCGGCGAATTGGCAGGCGAAGAGGCCATCGTCGCCTCGACCACGTCGACCATGCTGGTCGATGAACTCTCGAAATTTATCGTTCATCCCGAGCGCTTTCTAAACGCGCATTGGCTCAACCCGGCCTACCTGATCCCGCTGGTCGAAGTCAGCCCCAGCGACGGAACCGACGAGGCCGTGGTGCAGAAGCTCATGAAATTTCTCGAAAGCGTCGGCAAGGTGCCCGTGCGCTGCAAGGCCTCGCCCGGCTACATCGTGCCGCGCATCCAGTCGGTCGCCATGAACGAGGCGGCGCGGATGGTCGAGGAGGGCGTCGCCACCGCCGAGGACATCGACCGGGCCGTCCGCGCCGGTTTCGGCATTCGCTATGCCACGATGGGTCTGATCGAGTTCATCGATTGGGGCGGCGTGGAAATTCTGCAGTACGCATCGAGATATCTGAAGAAGGAGTTGGGTTCGGAGCGCTTCGATGTGCCCAAGATGGTGGACGACATGATTGCCCGCGGTGATCGCGGCCTCAGCGCCGGTAAAGGTTTCTACGATTTCAGCGAGGTCGACCCTGACGAATTCAGGCGCGAGAAGCTCGCCACGTTCGTCTCTCTGTTGAAATTCCTCGACCTGATGCCGCCGCCCGCCGATAAATAGGCGAACCCCTCTGAGATTTCGATGCAAACGTGAACGATTGAGACATGACCGATTTTCCAGACGAACTGCTTTCGGGCTACCGGGCTTTCAAGGGTGGACGCTATAAGAGTGTGCAGGAACGCTACCGCCGCTTGGCGGCTGAAGGCCAATCGCCCACGACAATGGTCATCGCCTGTTGCGATTCCCGCGCCGCGCCCGAAACCATATTCGATTCCGGGCCGGGGGAAATTTTCGTTATGCGAAATGTCGCCAACCTGGTGCCGCCTTACGCACCCGACGGCGCATTTACCGCGACCTCGGCTGCCCTTGAGTATGCCGTGCAGTCTCTCAAGGTTCAGCATATCCTCGTTCTGGGGCACGCCCGGTGCGGCGGCGTCAACGCGGCACTGAACCCCATGGAGCAACCGTTGTCGCCAGGCGATTTCGTCGGCAAATGGATCGATCTGATGTCCACGACGGCGGAAGCGGTTTCATCGGGCGAGATGAGTGCCGAGGAAAAGCAGACCGAAATGGAGCGGGCCTCGCTCCGGCAATCGATCGCCAATCTGCGCACCTTCCCTTTCGTTGAAAGCCTGGAAGCGGAAAACCGTCTTTCACTTCACGCCGCGTGGTTCGACATCTCGGACGGCGATCTCTGGGTGATGAACGCGGAGACCGGGGAATTTCTACCTGCAGGCGCCTGACGGCCCTCACGAAAAATAGGTTCACATGTAACCATCTGTCCGTTAAATCTTGGGGATGGACCGGATCGTCACACCAGAACAAGACGGTCGAACGGAAGCCGTCAAAGTACTGAAAAGCGTCTGCCGGAGCTGCCATGGCGGTTGCGGCACTCTGCTGCACGTCGAAGGTGACCGGCTAGTCAAGGTGACCGGTGATCCCGACAGCCCTTTCAACAAGGGTCGGCTCTGCCCCATCGGCAACGCGACGCTGGAACTCGTTTACCATCCCGACCGGCTGAAACATCCGTTGCGCCGACAGGGTCCGAGAGGTTCCGGCGAGTGGCAACGCATCACATGGGACGAGGCGCTTGATGAAATCGCCGAGCGTCTGACGGCGATCAAGCAGGAGTTCGGCGCGGAGGCCGTCCACTTCGGCACGGGCACCGGGCGCCACCACATCCGCTGGGTTTCGCGTTTCGCCTTCGCGTTCGGCAGTCCCAACTGGAGCGAGCCGGGCTTCGCCCAGTGCTTCCACCCCCGGGTCAACACCTGCTTCGCCACGATGGGCGATTTCCCCGTCAGCGACTACACCGCCGGCCATCAGGCCGAATGCATCATGTATTGGGGACATCAGCCGCTGAATTCCGGACCCGACGGCGAGACCCGGTTCAATGCCCGCGATGCACTCCGGGGCGCGAACAAGATCATCTGCATCGATCCCCGCGAAACCTACATCGCCAAAAAGGCCGACCTCTGGCTGCAACTACGCCCCGGCACCGATGACGCGCTGGCGCTGGCGATGCTCAACGTCATTATTTCCGAGAATTTGTACGATGCCGACTTCGTGGTGCGCCACTGCCACGGCTTCGACGAATTGACGGAGCGGGTCCGCGACAAGACACCGGAATGGGCCGCTGAAATCACTTGGGTGTCTGCCGAGAAAATTCGCGCCGCCGCCCGTCTGTTCGCTGCCGCCAAGCCCGGCCTGATGGAATGGGGCGTCGCCATCGAACAGACGCCCAACTGCATCCAGACGGTGCGTGCGGTCTCTCTGATCCCGGTGCTGACAGGCAACATTGATGTACCGGGCGGTTGGGTGTTCGGCATGCACTGCCTGGGCGGCGTGCCGAGCCTGCTGGAAACCATGCCGCCCGAACAGCAGCAGAAACGCCTCGGCTACGACACCTTCAAGATGCTGTGCAGCGACGGTGCCCAACTCCCCGCCGCCCACATCCCGACGGTTTTGCAGGCCATGCGCACCGGTGAACCTTATCCCGTCAAGGCCATGATGGTGTTCGGCAACAATACCCTCACCACTTACGGCGACACCAATGTGGTCTACGAATCCCTCATGGCGCTCGACTTTCTCGTTCATGCCGATCTCTTCATGACGCCGACGGCGGAGCTTGCCGACATCGTGCTGCCGGCCGCCTCCTGGCCGGAGATCAACGAGGTCGCCGGCCTGCCGACCATCGCCGGCAACGTGGCTCTGGCCAACCAGCAGGCGGTGCGGACCCATGAGTGTAGGTCTGATGAAGAGATTTTCGTGGCGCTTGCACGCCGGCTCGGTCTGGAGCACTGCACCGAGGATCCCGAGGAGGTCTATGAGGCGCAATTGGCGGCGGGCGGGTCGGGGCTCTCGTTCGACGATCTCAAGCGGGTTGGCTACCACCAGGCGGAAATGAAGTATCGCAAGTTCGAGAAAACGGGCTTCAATACGCCGACCGGCAAGATCGAGCTCTACTCGACCAACCTTGAGGCTTGGGGCTACGACCCGCTCCCCACGTATCAAGAACCACCGGAAAGTCCGGTGTCGGCGCCCGACGCGGCGGCGGAGTATCCCCTGATCCTCACCACCGGCGCCCGCAATCCATTCTTCTTCAATTCCGAGCACCGCCAGTTGCCGTCCTGCCGCAAGGGCGCCAGGCAGCCGGTGGCGGAAATCCATCCCGATACGGCGGCCGCCCACGGCATCGCCGACGGCGACTGGATGTGGATCGAAACGCGCCGCGGCCGCATCCGCCAGACCGCCAAGGTCACTACCGGCATCGATCCCCGGGTGGTTCATGCCGAATTCGGCTGGTGGTTCCCGGAAGCCGACCCGCCCGACTACGGCGTCTGGCAATCCAACGCCAACGTGCTGACCAGCACCAAACCGCCCTACGACCCCGCCATGGGGACCTATCAACTAAGGAGCCTGCTGTGCCGGGTGGGTGCGGTGGCAGCGAATGAGTTGAATGAGATCGGTTAGCAGTGCATTGGAGTGCCTGATTTGCACGTAATGTGTGAGTGAATTGTTGTGGACAGTCATAGATTGACCAACTTGGTCAAGTTGACACCATAATATAGAAATTGCGCCAGAAAGCCTAAATGGTGCTCCTATGAAACATCTATTCGTATATATGAGTATAACTTATTATGGTTATTCATATCCAATAAGTTAAATAGTAAGTATCGTGTAATCTAGGACGATAATCCTAGGAATTTTACTCATTATTTATTACATGATTATTACCATTCGGAAACAATTCAATCCTGCACCGAAACACTGACGTTACAAATGAGAACTATTCTCATTTTCTACAGACCACCCGTTAGGTGTCTTACCAGGAGTGATTCGATGAATATTTCCGCGAAATTTGCAGACTTAAAGACCAAACCGAAAATTCTGATCGGCGTGCTTTCGCCGATGGTCTTGCTGCTCATGTTGGGCGGCATCTCCGTCTTCAACATCAATTCGATAACCAATACCAACGAGAGGGTTGAGCACACGCACAACGTTCTCTCCTCTGCGGCCGGCATTGTCGGCTCGGCGGTGGATATGGAAACCGGTATGCGCGGTTACCTGTTGGCCGGTAAGGAAGGTTTTCTTGATCCATACAATGGTGGTGAAAGTGCGACATACGAGGGAATTGCTTCCCTGCAGGAGACGGTCAGCGACAACCCCGCGCAGGTCGAAAGATTGGCCGAAGTCGAACGCGTGCTGCGCGAATGGCAGGAAAAGGTCACCGAACCGACAATCGCGTTGCGGCGCCAAATCGGCGACGCCAAGACGATGAACGACATGGCCGCGCTGGTCGGTGAAGCCCGCGGCAAGGTCTTTTTCGACAAATTCCGCGGACAGATTCAAACTTTCATCGACCGCGAAGCAAAGTTGCTCGCGGAACGTCGCCACGCCTTTGAAACGGCACAAAACGAAGTCAGCGAGGGCGTCGCTCTGATCGAACAAACCGGAAAGTGGGTCGACCATACGCACAACGTACTGGCCGCCGCTTCAACAATTCTAGCCCACGCCGTGGACATGGAAACCGGGATGCGGGGCTTCCTGCTGGCCGGCGAGGATGAATTCCTGGCGCCTTATAATTCCGGTAAAACCGCCTTCTTTAAGGGTATCCGTGCCCTGCAGGAGACGGTGAACGACAATCCGGCCCAAGTCGCTCGGCTGAAGGAATCGGAAGCGACCATTCAGGCCTGGGTAGACGAGGTGACCGAACCGGCCATCGCGCTGCGCCGCCAGGTCGTGTCGGGCGCCAAGTCGCTTGCAGACGTTGAAGCGCTGGTCTCCCGCAAATTGGGCAAGAAGTTCTTTGACGCCTTCCGCGGGCAGATCGCTGCGTTCAGCGAAGTCGAACAAAAGCTCATGGAAGAGCGGCAGGCGACAGCTGTCGAGGCCGAAAAGGGCGTTGCCGCCAATCTCGAGGTTATGCGGAAGAACGAAAACTGGGTGACGCACACCTACAAGGTTATCCAGCACGCGAATTCCATTCTCGCCAGCGCCGTTGACATGGAAACGGGAATGCGCGGGTACCTGCTCGCCGGGAAAGACGATTTCCTGGGTCCTTATGATGCCGGCAAGAAGGCGTTTCACGACCTGATCGCGGGCCTGCGCGAAACGGTCAGCGACAACCCCGCACAGGTGAAACTGCTGACGGAAACTGAAGCGACGATCGACGAGTGGCTGGTAAAGGTCACCGAGCCCACGATTGGATTGCGCCGCCAGATCGGCAACGCCAAGACCATGGATGACATGGCGGACCTGATTGGCGAAGCCCGCGGCAAGCAGTACTTCGACCGGTTCCGGCAGCTCATGGCCGAATTCACCGGCGAGGAAGTCGGCTTGATGAATGTCCGGAAGGCGGCAAACGTGTCGACCGTCAACAACACCTACATGATGATCGCCATTTGCGTCATCGTTGCCCTTGCCATCGGCATCGGCTTGGCCCTCCTCATCGGCAACGGCATCGCCAACCCCATCCGCCACATGACCGAAATCATGCAGCGTTTGGCCAAGGGCGATAACAGCGTTGAGATCGCCGGCGCCGAACGGGCCGACGAGATCGGCGACATGGCCGAAACCGTTGAGGTCTTCAAGCAGAATGCCATCGAGGCCGAACGCCTGCGGGCCGAACAGGAAGAAAGCCGCAAGCAGGCCGAGAAACTCCGCGAAGAGCAGGAGGAAGCGAAGCGTCAGGCCGAGGAAGACCGGCGCAAGGGCATGCTCGAACTCGCTGATAATTTCGAGGCTAGCGTCAGCGCCGTGGTCGAACTGGTTGCGTCGGCTTCCACGGAGATGGAGAGCACCGCTCAGTCGATGACCTCCACCGCCGAGGATGCGCAAACCAGAACCGGTGAGGTGGCCGCCGCTTCCGAGCAAGCGACCGCCAACGTACAAACGGTCGCCAGCGCGGCGGAGGAACTGTCCTCGTCGATCAACGAGATCGGGCGTCGCGTGGCGCATTCCGCCGAGATTTCCGGGAAGGCAGTGGCCGCCGCGGAAAGCACGAACCAGACCATCCGCGACCTGGCGGAAGCGGCCCAGAAGATCGGTGAGGTCGTCGATCTGATCAACGACATTGCCAATCAGACCAACCTGCTGGCGCTCAACGCGACGATTGAGGCGGCCAGGGCGGGTGACGCCGGCAAGGGCTTCGCCGTCGTGGCTTCCGAGGTCAAGAACCTGGCCAGCCAAACCGCCCAGGCCACCGAGGATATCGGCGGTCAAATCAGCGCTATCCAGGGTACGACCCAGGAGGCGGTCAAGGCCATCGAAGGCATCGGTACGACGATTTCGGAAATGAACGACATTTCCACGACGATTGCCTCGGCGGTTGAGGAACAGGGTGCGGCAACCGGTGAAATCAGCCGCAACGTTCAGGAGGCCGCCACTGGAACGGAACGGGTCAACAGCAACATTTCGGGTGTCAATCAGGCATCCGCCGAAACCGGTGAATCGGCCGGCGAGGTGCTGAAGTCGGCTCAGGAACTGTCACAGCAGTCCAACACGCTCCGGTCCGAGGTGGACAAGTTCCTGGCCGAGGTGAGGACGGCCTAGGCCGGTCACGCCAACGCAATCAGCCGCTTAGGGGAACGCGGCCTGATGTTGCCCGCGGATCCGGCAGTTCCACCCGGACCCGCGGGCAAACTTCATGCAGCACCTGCGTTACATGCCGGGATTGAGGTTTGCTTCCAATGTCGAAAATTCTTGTCGTCGACGACAACGCTGAAATCCGGGAAACGCTTAGCGCCGCCTTGGCCGAATACGGCCACGTCGTCACGCCGGCCTCGGGCGGGCGTGAGGGCACCAGGATACTCAGTAAAAATCCGATCGATATCGTGATTACGGATATCGTCATGGATAATGGCGACGGCATTGAAATCATCGCGAACATTCGAAGCGCTGACAGTGAAATGCCGATCATCGCAATGTCGGGCGGCGGGCGATTGCCGGCAGACTTTTATCGCGAGATGGCGGAAAAACTCGGCGCCGACCTGTTCCTTCGTAAGCCGTTCAGGATCGAGAGGTTGGCCGCGGCGGTCAGCAAACTGTGCCGTGCCACCGCCAAGGCGATAAAAAAACGGGACGCAGGGGAAGGCTGAGCGCGAGAGAACTCAGTCCATAGGATTTTCCTTCAACCAGTCCCTGACCGCTGCCGCAACGGCCTTGGGCCGTTCAATGGGGGCGAAGTGGCCGGCGTCCTCAATCACCGCCAAATTGGCATCGGGAATTTCGGCGAGCATGTGCTCGTGCTGGTTCAGCGGGCTCCAGGTATCCTGCCGGCCCACCATCAACAGAACCGGGCAGTCGATTGTGGCGAGCACCGCTTCGGCCTCCGGCCGGTTCAGGAGCGCCTTGATCTGCGCCTCATGACGGTCGGCATCATTGCGCAACACCATGGCTGTCAGGGCGGACATCAGATTCTCGTCACCATGACGTTCAGGATGGACCATCGGCGGCAGCCAGGTATCTGCCAGCGCTTTCATCCCGTGTTGATGGGCGAGGTCGATGACGGTCTGGCGGCTTTGCTCCTCTCCCGGCTTTCGCCGGTGCGTGCCGGTGTCGGCCAGCGCCAGTTTCAGAATCCGCTCGGGCGCCAGGCGCACCATTTCAAGCGCCACCCGCCCGCCCATGGAATGTCCGGCGACGTGGAGGGGGCCCGATACGGAATCCAATACGGACTGCGCCATATCGGTAATGGACTCGACGGTCGGAAGCTCTGCAAATATCGACGGCTGCGCCTCGCCGAGGATTTCGGCAACGGGCCGCCAAACCGTGTCGTCGGATAGCAGTCCGGGAACGAAGATCAGCGGCGGTCGGTCGTCGGGCATGAGGCCGTGCGCGCCGGGCGGCCTTACTCCGCGGCGTCGCCGACGGCAGTGCCGAGGTCGACCTGTTCGCCGGCCGGGACGGCGAGGCCGTTGGAGGTCAGCGTGAAGTAGGTCTCGATGATCTCCTCGATGGAGATGTCCTTGGCCGGGTCGAACCAGCGCGACAGCCAGTTGCACATGCCAAGGATACCGTAGGCCACCATCTTGGCGTCGACGCCCTGGCGGAATTCGCCGCGATCCTGGCCCTCCTGGATCAACTCGGTCCAGTGGTTGCTGTACTCCGTCCAGGCCTTCTGCAGTTGGCCGAGCTTGGTGGTGTCGGCGAAGAAATGGTGTTCCCTGAGCGCGATCGACATTTCCAGGTAAGTCGGATCGAACCGGATCAGGTGGTTTTCGAACGCCGCGTGCATCTTTTCCAGGCTCGTCATGTCGGCCCGGCGGATGTTGCGCATGCCGGACAGCAATTCCTTGCTCGACGGTAGCAGGACCTCCAGCAGGATGTCGTGACGGCTCTTGAAATAGTAGTATATGGCCTCGCGCGTCACGCCGACGGCGTTGGCGATATGCTCGATGGAGGTGTTCGAAACCCCCCGTTCCGCGAACAATTCAGCGGCCCGTCGCAATATTTCCGTTCGCCGGTTCATGGTGGGGCGAAAGCCCTCCTTTTCGTCTCTTGCGGGATTATGACGGGCACGGGGCATAAGTAAAGAAAATTTTACAGTCCTGTAAAATTCCCTGTTTACAGTACCGTAAAAAATAGCTAGCTTTTGGCAAAACAAATGCTTGGAAACAGCCACGCCGACCGTTTTCGGCGCTACACGGGGAGTTTGATGAACCTTTCCAACTGGATCGAACGGCATGCCGAATTTACGCCCGGTAAAACCGCCATCCGGTTCCTTGGCGAGGACATCACCTATGAGGCGCTTGCGGGCCGGGTCTCCAAATACGCCGACATCCTCGAAAACAGCCTTAATATCGGCCGCGGCGGACGCGTCGCCTTCCTCGGATTCAATTCCCCCGAAACGTTGACGTTGATTTTCGCTTGCGCCCGAGTCGGCGCGGCGCTGACCCCTCTGAACTGGCGGCTGGCGGCGCCCGAACACATCCGCATGCTGGCCGATTCGCAGCCCGGGGCGCTGTTTGTCGAACCCGAGTTCTACGACCATGCGGCGGAGATCGCGGCGAACGTGGAAATTCCGCACATCATCAGCATCGGTGAGGAACGCGAGGACTGGACGCCGCTTGCCGCGCTGTGGAGCACGGCGTCCGAGATCAAGGGGCCGGTCTCCGGCGACCTCGGCGACCCCGTGCTGATCTGTTACACCTCCGGCTCCACGGGAGTGCCAAAGGGCGTCGTGCTGACCCAGAACGCCATCCAGTTCAACGCCGTCAACAGCATCCACATGCACGACCTACATAACGACGACCGGGTTCTGACGACCTTGCCCCTGTTCCACGTGGGCGGACTCAACATTCAGACCATGCCGGCGCTGCACCTGGGAGCGACGGTGGTCCTGCAACGCCAGTTCGATCCCGACACCACGTTCGACGACCTCGGCGCCGGGGACGTGACCTTGACGGTTCTGGTGCCGGCGCAGATGCAGGCGATGACAGGCCATCCCCGGTGGACCGATTTCGATTTCGGCGCCTTACGGGCGGTCACCACCGGCTCGACCTTCGTACCGCACAAGCAAATCGAACTTTTCCACGGTCGCGACATTCCCGTGCTGCAGATCTACGGTTCCACCGAAACGGCGCCAATTGCGGTCTACACCACGGCGCGGGACGCGCTGGAACGGGTCGGCTCCACCGGCAAACCGGGCATCCACTGCGAGGTCCGCCTGGTCGACGACGACGGCAACGACGTGCCGGTCGGCGCGTCGGGCGAGATCCTGGTGCGCGGTCCCAACGTCATGCGCGAATACCTCAACCAGCCTGATGCGACGGCTGAGAGTTTGCGCGACGGCTGGTTCTATTCCGGCGACATGGGCCATTTCGACGAGGACGGCTTCCTCTACGTCGACGACCGCAAGAAGGACATGATCATTTCAGGCGGCGAAAACATCTATCCCGCCGAACTGGAAAACGTCCTGGCCGACTGCGCCGCCCTCAGTGAGGCCGCAGTGGTGGGAAAACCCGATGAAAAATGGGGTGAAGTCGCGGTGGCGGTCGCCGTGCGCAAGAGCGATAATGAGATCGACGAGGCCGACGTCCTGGCCTTGTTCGATGGTACCCTGGCGCGTTTCAAGCATCCCAAGGAGGTCGTCTTCACCGACGGCCTGCCGCGCAATGCCATGGGTAAGATTTTGAAGGACGAATTACGTCAAATGGTTGGTCAACGGGAGATGGGCGAAGCATGAAGATCGGTATTGATGTCGGCGGTACGTTCACCGATTTCTATCTGGTGAAGGAAGGCGAGGAGCCGCGTATCCACAAAACCTTGTCCACGCCTTCCGATCCCTCGATCGCCGTGATCCAGGGCATGAAGGATCTGGCGGAAGCGCAGGAACCGGCAATGTCGCTGGAGGATTTCGCCCAGTCGCTGGAGACCATCGTGCACGGTACGACGGTGACCACAAACGCCACCCTGACCCGAACCGGCGCCAAAAGCGCGCTGTTGACGACCGAAGGGCTGCGCGATGCGCTGGAAATGCGCCGCGGTATCCGGGAGGAGCAGTACAACAACCGCTTCACCAACGTCGTGCCGCTGGTGCCGCGCTACCTGCGCCAGGGTGTCGGCGGGCGGCTTGACCGCAACGGCAAGGAGATTGAGCCGCTCAAGCTCTCGGATGTCGAGGACGCCATCAAGCTCTTCAAAGAGGAAGGCGTCGAGGCCGTCTCCATCTGCTTCATGAACGCCTTCGCCAACCCCGCCCACGAACGCGCCGCGGCGGAACTGGTGCGGGAACAGTTGCCGGATGCCTACCTCACGGTTTCCACCGACCTGTTGCCGTCGATCCGCTTTTACGAACGCATTAGCACAACCGCCTTGAATTCCTACGTCGGGCCGAAACTCAGCCACTATCTCGACCAGCTTGTCAGCCGCTTCGGCGACATCGGCTTCAACGGTGTCCTGATGATCATGCAATCCAACGGTGGCGTCATGTCGCCCCAGGTGGCGCGCGACAACGCGGCGCTGACGCTACTCTCAGGTCCGGCCGGCGGGCCGGGTGCCGGTCTGGTCTACGCCCAGGCCCACGACCAAAACAAGTGCATCGTCGTGGACATGGGCGGCACCAGCTTTGAAGCGGCCCTCGTGGTCGACAGTCCGATCATGGTCAACGACGGCGAGATCGACCGCCACCGTATCGCGCTGCCCATGCTGGGCATCCACACCATCGGCGCGGGCGGCGGCAGCATCGGCTGGATCGACGAGGGCGGCCTGCTGCGCATGGGCCCGCAAAGCGCCGGCGCCGATCCCGGACCGGTGAGCTACCAGAAAGGCGGCACCCTGCCGGCCTGCACCGATGCCAATCTGGTGCTGGGTTACCTCAATCCCGACTTCTTCGCGGGCGGCAAGATGTCGCTCGACGTTGAAGCGGCGCGCAACGCCATCAAGGAACACATCGGCGATCCTCTCGGCCTCAGCATCGAGGAAGCGGCTGCGGGCATGTATCGCATCGCCTGCAACAACATGGCGCAGGGCGTGCGCGAGATCACCATCAAGCGCGGCTTCGATCCGCGCGAATTCCCGATGATCGTGGCCGGCGGCGCCGGGCCCATCCACTCCTGCCTGATCTGCAGCGAACTCGACATCCCGCTGCAGATCGTGCCGCGCGAATCCTCCATCCTCTGCGCCGTCGGCATGCTGATGGGCGACCTGAAGCACGATTTCGTCCGCACCTTCGTCTCGCCGCTGATGGGCGCCGACTGGGCCGAGCTTAATACCAAGATCGGCAACATGAAGCGCGAAGGCGACGCGATGCTGGAGGAAGAGGGCATTCCGGCGGAGGCCCGCGAATTCCACGTCAAATTCGACTGCCGCTACCTCAAGCAGTTCCACGAGGTCTCGTTCGTGGTCGATCCCGCCCACATCGAGGCCGGCGACGAAGCTGCCATTGCCGACGCCTTCCACGCCGAACACAACCGCCTCTATGGCTATTCGCTGGAAGACACGGACGAGGAAGTGCCGGTCGAGATCATCAACATCCGGGTTCAGGCCGTCGGCATCACCGAAAAACCGGTTATGGCGAGCGCCGACGCCGCTTCGGCGGATTCATCCCATGCGCTGAAAGGTGAGCGGTCGGTCTATGTGCCCGAAACCAACGACTTCCAGACGGTTTCGGTGTTCGACGGTCACCAATTGGAGCACGGCAACAGATTGAGCGGTCCGGCGATGATCGAGGAAGTGACGACGGCGATTTTCGTCAGCGCCGATTACGACTGCGTCATCGACGGTTACGGCTCGTTCGTCCTCTACCGCAAGGGACGCGAAGATTTGGTGGAAGATACCTTGAAGGGAGCATCGGCATGAGCAACGTAGATCCCATCCTGCTGTCCGTTTACGCCAGGACGTTCAAGTCCATCACGGACGAAATGAGCATCTCGGTCCAGAAGACCACGCGCTCCCCCATCCTCTGCGAGGCCAAGGACTTCGTGACCGGCCTCTACGACGCCGAAGGCCGCATGCTGGAGCAGACGGAAAACCTGCCGATCCTGGCCTTCTCCCTGGCGCCCGTCTGCAAGTACATCCTTGAATATTTCGATGGCGACATCAACGAAGGCGACGTCATCTTCCACAACGACGTCTTCTCCATGGGCAACCAGAACAACGACGTCGCCGTCTACAAGCCGATCTTCTTCGAGGGCGAGCTGGTCGGCTGGTCCGCCGTCAAGGGGCACCAGGCCGATATCGGCGGCGCCGTTGCCGGCGGCTACAATCCCGACGCCAAGGAAGTCTGGGAGGAGGCCATCCGCATCCCGCCGGTCAAGGTGGTCGACCGCGGCACGCTTCGCAAAGACGTCTGGGATCTTATCTTCGCCAACATTCGGTTGGAAATCGTCCAGCACGACATGCGGGCCCAGATGGGCGCCTGCACAGTCGGCGAACGGCGTCTGCTGGAACTGTTGGAGAAGTACGGCGTCGAAAGCTACGACAACCACAAACAGGCGCTGTTCGAGTCGACCCGCCAGATGATGGAAGCCGAGATCGGCAAGATCCCCAACGGCAACTATTCCGGCGAGGGCATGGTCTATTTCGACGGCCATAACGAAGGCACCGAATTCACCATCCGCGTCGACATCGAGGTCAAGGACAAGAGCATCGTCTTCGACTATTCGCGCACCGACGATCAGACCAACGGCTTCGTCAACGGCACCTACACCTCGAGCGCTTCGGCCACGGTGCTGACGCTGCTGCAGATGGTCAATCCCGACATGCCGCACAACGAAGGCATGGTGGAGCCTTTGGAAATCAAGATCCCCGAAGGCACCATCCTCAACGCCTCGTACCCGAAGGCGACGACGTTCGGCAACCACCTCTGCCCGCCCAACGCCGACGCCATCATCCGGGCGCTGGCGCCGGCCGTGCCGGATCGTGTCACGGCGGGCTGGAACAACCTTCTCTGTTCGCTCACCACCGCCCAGGACGAGGAGAAGGGCGACAAGTACGTCGACATCTTCTTCATGGGCTTCAAGGGTGGCTCCGGCGGCATGAACGGCACCGACGGTTACGATCACATCGGCATGATCGACGCCTCCGGCGGCGTGCTCGACCAGGACTACGAGATGTTCGAACAGCAGACGCCGCACATCCTCAACAAGCACGAATACCTTGCCGATTCGGCGGGCGCCGGTCAGTGGCGCGGCGGTCTGGGGATCGAGACCATCTATACCTTCGGCTCCGACGACACGCAGTTCGTCACCTTCGGCGACGGTGATTTCGAACCGGCCTTCGGCCTCTTCGGCGGCCACGACGCGACGCTCAATTCGATCACGCTGAAGTACCCCGACGGCAGCGAGGTCGTGCCCAACAACAAGGCGCTGATCAAGGGTGTGCCGCGCGGCACGGTCTACCACCAGTTCGCCGGCGGCGGCGGCGGTTACGGCAAGCCCGAAGACCGCGACCGCGACAAACTGCGCGAGGAAATCCGCGACGGCATCATCACGGCCGAAGCGGCGCGCGACACCTACGGGTTGGATTCGTAAGCAGTAAAGGCGTGGTTTGATGGATTATGACCTGAGCGAAGAACAAACCGTCGTGCGCGACACCTTCGCGCGCTTCGTCGACGAGCGCATCGTGCCAAACGCCGAGGCCATCGACGTGGCGCACGCCTATCCGCGCGAGTACGTCGGCGAGTTGGCGGAACTGGGTTTCGTCGGCATGCGCTATCCGGAGGAGGTCGGCGGCTCCGATGTCGATCTCGTGACATTCTGTCTGGCGCTGGAGGAAGTTGCGCGCGGCTCCATGTCGGTCGGCGGCTGCATCGCCATGCAGTCCCTGATGGGCACCAAGTTTCTGCAGATGCTGGGCAACGACGACATCATCGAACGGCTGTTCAAACCCGCGCTCAAGCTTGAGAAGATCGGCGCCATCTGCATGACCGAGCCCAACGCCGGCAGCGATCTCGGCGGCATCTCGACGACGGCGACCAAGGTCGACGGCGGCTACCGCATCAATGGCGCCAAGACCTGGGTGACGGCAGCACCCGTGGCAGACTTCTTCACCGTCTTTGCCAAGGCGGGCGAGGAAAAGAAGCTGACGATCTTCCTCGTCGAGAAGGATTTTGACGGCGTCAACATCGGCAAGCCCATCGATAAAATGGGTGTCTGGTCGCTGCCGACCTCCGAACTTGCCTTCGACGACTGCTTCGTGCCCGACAGCCACCGCCTCAGCGTGGAGGAGGGCGATGCCGAAGGACACCTGCGCAAGCTCTTGTCGGAGATCCGCATCATCACGGCGGCGATGGGCCTCGGCGTGGCGCGCGCGGCGATGGACGAAGCCAACCGCTACGCCGCCGAACGCCAGCAGTTCGGCAAGCCGATCAACCGTTTCCAGGCCGTGCAGTTGAAACTTGCGGAGATGGCGACGGATCTTGAGGCCGCCCGTCACCTCACCTACTACGCCGCCTGGCTGCTGGATGCCGGAAAACCCCACAGGCGGGAAGCCAGCATGGCCAAACTGTTCGCCACCGAGGCCGCGGCCGTGATCTGCGAAAAAGCGTCCCGCATATTCGCCTCGTACGGCTTCGCGATGGAATATCCGGTGCAGCGGTTCCTGCGCGACGTGCGCTTCACCCTGATCGGCGGCGGCACGAGCGACATTCTCAAACTCATTATCGCCAAGGAGTTATCGGTATGAGCGGTGATTCGGGCGGCGGACGGCCGCTGAAGGTAATAATCGGCAAGCCCGGTCTGGACGGGCACGATGTCGGTGCCAAAGTTGTGAGCCGGGCGCTGATGGATGCCGGATTTGAAGTCATTTATACTGGCTTGCGTAAATCGCCCAGCGAGATTGCCCAGTTGGCGCTCGACGAGGGGGCCGACGTGATCGGTCTCTCCAGCCTGGCCGGTTCGCATGTTCCGTTTTGCAAAAAGCTTAAGGGTCTGTTGGACCAGTACGGCCTGAGCGAGAAGCTCTGGATCATCGGCGGCTGCATTCCCGACCAGGACCATGCGGCGCTGAAGGACATCGGCCTCGACGGCGTCTTCGCCGGGGGGACGAAGCTTGATGAAATCGTCGACTTCATCAACGCCAACGCGGAAAAATTGAGGGAAGCATCATGAGCGAAGCAGCGACCGCAGACGACGGCCGGGTGTTCAACGAATCGGGTATCGAGGTCAAAACCGTCTACACGGCCAAGGACGTCGAGGAATCGGGCGGCTTCGAGTTCATCGGCGAACCCGGCGCCTATCCCTTTACGCGCGGCATCCACCGCGAGATGTACCGCAAGCGTCGCTGGACCATGCGACAGTATGCGGGCTTCGGCAATCCCATCGAAACCAACAAGCGCTTCAAGTACCTGATCGAGAACGGCCAGACCGGCCTCAACGTCGCCTTCGACCTGGCGACCCAGACAGGTCTCGATTCCGATCACGTGATGGCGGAAGGCGAGGTGGGGCGCGTCGGCATGGCGGTCGACAGTTTGCGCGATTTCGAGATCGCCTTCGACGGCATCGATCTGGAGAAAATCACGGTCTCGCTGACCATCAACGGCTCCGCCGCCATCCTGATCGCCATGTACCTGGCGATGGCTGAGAAACGCGGCTACGACATCAAGAAGCTGCGCGGCACGGCCCAGAACGACATCCTCAAGGAATTCATTGGCCGCGGCACCTGGGTGTTCCCGGTGGAGCCTTCGGTCAAACTGGTCGGCGACACCATCGAGTACTGCGCTGAGCATGCGCCGAAATACAGCCCGGTCAGCGTCTGCGGCTATCACATCCGCGAATCGGGCTGCAATCCGGCGGAGGAGATCGCCTACGCCTTCTGTATCGCCAAGGCCTACGCCGACGAGGTGATCAAGCGGGGCCTCAAGGTCGACGAGTTTGCCAACCGGCTCAGCTACAACCTCAACATCTTCGGCAACATCTTCGAGCAGGTCGCCAAGTTCCGCGCCGGTCGAAGCTTGTGGGCCAAGATCATCAAGGAGGATTACCAGGCTGAGGATCCCAAATCGATGTGGCTCCGCATGATCGCCGGCGGCGGCGGCGGCGGGCTGACGTTCGAGCAGGCCGAGGTCAACATCATGCGCGGCGCCTATTACGCGCTGATCAGCGCGCTGTCGGGCGCCCAGACAATGGCGCTGTGTTCGTACGATGAGGCCTACACCATCCCCACCGAATACTCGGCCCGCATCAGCTTGCGCACCATGCAACTGCTGCAGGAGGAAATGGGGCTCTGCGAGACGGTCGATCCGCTGGCCGGTTCCTACTACGTCGAGACCATGACAAACCAGATGCGCAAGCGCATGGAGGAGATCATGGCTGAGGTCGACGCCGAGGGCGGCATCGTCGAGATGGTCAAGGACGGCCGCATCCAGGCCAAGGTCTCCAAGCAGGCCTACGACATGACCCGCAACATCGAAAGCGGGGCGTTCCCCAAGGTCGGCGTCAACTGCTACCGCGTCGACAAGGAGGAGGAACACGAAGTCGAATTCCACGACTACAAGGACGCCGATGCCGAAATCCAGATCAAGAGCCTGGCCAAGGTCAAGGCCGAACGGGACGACGCCGAGGTCAAGAAGTGTCTGGCGCAGATCAGCGACGACGCCCGCGCAGACAAGAATGTCATGCCGGCCATCATGGCGGCCGTTAAGGCCTACGCCACGGTCGGCGAAATGAACGATGCCCTGGTCGAAGTATACGGCCGTTACGAAGAACCCATCCGGTTCTAAAAATTGGAACGAATTGGATCATGATTGAGTACCAAAACTATCTGGCCCCCAAAACGGTGGCGGAGGCCGCCGAGGCGCTTGCCGCGGGCGGCGTGACCGTCCTGGCGGGCGGCACCGACTTGAAACTGCAATCCGAGGCCAACGGCGCGACCACCGGCGGAACGCTGATGAACATCCGCCGCATCGACGGCCTGCAGGACATTTCCATCGACGGTGGGCGCGTCAAGATCGGCGCACTTGCGACGGTCACGGACATGCTGACCAATGGCGTGGTTGCCGATACAGCTCCAGTCCTGGCCGAAACGGCCGACCGCTTCGCCAGCAACCAGATCCGCAACATGGCGACCATCGGCGGCAATATCTGCAACGCTTCTCCGGCCGGCGACATGATCATTCCGCTATTGCTGCTGTCAGCCGACGTCGAGCTGGCTTCCTGGACCGACGGCCAGGTATCGACGCGGACCGTCGCTCTGGCGGAGTTCTTCACCGGTCCGGGGCAGACGGTCATGCAGGACAACGAACTCTTGACGGTCATCTCGTTTGACAAACCGGCGGACGCTTTCGTCAGCGGGTTCGGCAAGACCGGTCCGCGCCCGGCTTTGGAGATTTCCATGGTCGCCGTCGGCGTGGCCGGTGTGCGCGAGAACGGGCACCTCAAGGACGCCCGTGTGGCCTACGGCGCCGTCGCGCCGACGCCGATCCGGGCGCCCAAGACCGAGGCCGCGCTGGAAGGCCAGCCCTTGAACGCCGATACCATTGCCGCGGCGCTCGATGCCGCCGACGGCGAAGTTTCCCCCATTTCAGATGTGCGCGCGTCCGACTGGTACCGCCGCCATCTCGTCCGCGTTATGACAGAAGAGGTACTGAACGATGTCGCAAATGGTTGAAATCGCCTTCACCCTTAACGGCGAGGAATGCCAGATTTCCGTTCCCGCCGGTATGAGCACGCTGACCATGCTGCGCGAGGAACTCGATCTCACGGGGGCGAAGCTCGCCTGCGGCGAGGGCGAGTGCGGCGCTTGCACGGTTTTGGTGGACGGCGTGTCCGTCAACTCCTGCCTGATGTATGCCGCCGATCTCGACGGCCGCAACGTCGTGACGATCGAAGGCCTGCAAACCGATGACGGACTGGATCCGGTGCAGCAGGCTTTCGTCGACCACGGCGCCATCCAGTGTGGTTACTGCACGCCCGGTATGATTATGCAAACCAAACACCTGCTGATCGGTAACCCCAAGCCGAGCAAGGACGAGGTCCGCCGCGGCTTGGAAGGCAACGTCTGCCGTTGCACCGGCTACAGCAAAATTTTCGACGCCGTCGACCAGGCCGCGGGCCAAGGTTGAGGGGAGGGACACATGGCTGAAACGATTGAAAAAACCACACTGATCGGCAAGCGCATCACAAAGCCCGATGCGCCGGACAAGGCGGTCGGCAAGACGCGCTATATCAACGACATGGTGCTGCCGCGCATGCTGGTGGCCAAGATCCTGCGTACCGACCGGCCGCACGCCAAAATTCTCAGCATCGACACCTCCAAGGCCAAAGCCGTTCCCGGCGTCAAGGCCGTGGTGACGGCGGCGGATACGCCGATGCTGGGCATCGGCGTCAACAAGGACAACCCGCCGCTCAAAAGCGACAAGGTCGCCTGCATCCGTGACGAGGTCGCCGCCGTGGCGGCCGAAACCGAAGCCGCCGTGGACGAAGCACTCAAACTGATCGAAGTCGAATACGAAGACTTGCCTCCCGTTTTCGACCCCGAAGAGGCTTTGAAAGAGGGCGCGCCCCTGATCCACGAAGACAAGCCGGGCAACGTCGGCCTCAGCTACCAGACCCTTCACGGCGACATCGAGGCGGCGGAAGCCGAAAGTGATTTCGTTCTGGATGAGGTCTACAACGTCCACTACGTGACGCACTGCTGCATGGGGCCGGGCTGCGTGCTGGCCGACTTCGGTACCGACGGCAAACTGACGATCCACACCCAGACGCAGTATCCCTACAACTACAAGATGGACATCGCACCCGCGCTGGGCGTCCACCCCGGCGACATCCGCGTGATGCAGCCGCCGGTGGGCGGGGCCTTCGGCTCCAAGCTCGACGTCTACCCCTTCGAGCCCATTGCCGTCTATCTCGCCAAGAAAACCCGCCGTCCGGTGAAGCTCACCTTCAGCCGGGAAGAGGAGTTCATCTCCTCGCCGACCCGCCAGCCCGCCAAGTTCTACATCCGGGCCGGTGTCAAAAAGGACGGCACGCTGACTTTCCGTGACATCAACGCCGTTCTCAACAACGGCGGCTACACCTCGTGGGGTGCGACAACGCCTTATGTCATGATGCGGACGTTCACCGGCCACTATCGAGTGCCCAACGTCAACTTCCGCTCCGTTGCGGCCTACACCAACAATCCCTACGCCGGTTCCTTCCGGGGATACGGCAACGTGCAGGCGACCTACGTCACGGCGACCCTGATGGACAAGATGGCCGAACTGGTTGGCATGAATCCCATCGAGTTCCGCCTGAAGAACGCTCAGGAAGACGGCGAGGTTACGCCGCAGGGCAGCGTCCTGGCCCAATGCAATCTCGGCGAATGCATCGAGGTCGCGGCCGAGAAGACCGACTTCCTTACCAAGCATGCGGCGTATGTCGAAGAACGCGAGAAGCCGGGCCGCTACAAGAAGGGGATCGGCATCGCCACCTCGTTCCACAACGCCGGCGGCGCCAAAATCCACCGTTCCGACGGTTGCGGCACCATCATCATGCTGGACGACTACGCACGCGCCACCGTCATTACGGGCGCATCGGAAATCGGCCAGGGCATCGACGCCGTGCTCAGCCAGATCGTGGCGGAGGAACTGGGCATTCCCACCACCAACGTCACCATCGTCAACAACGATTCGGCAACTGGTCCCTGGGACGTGGGCGTGCACGCCAGCCGCACCACATTCATCGCCGGCAACTCGGCCAAGCGGGCCGCCCGCAAGGCGCGCGATCGCATCCTCGAGGTCGCCTCGAAGCAATCGAACGTGAAGCCGGAGGAAATGGATCTCCGCGGCGGCCATGTCGTTCAGGCCAACAACGGCGTCTCGATCATCAAGACCGACAGCCTGCTGCGCAAGATGCACTTCGCCGGCGAAGACGCCGAGCTGGTCATCACGACGGATTACTACGAGCCGCCGTCGGAGCCCGAGGGCGATAACCACGTCGGCGATATGTCGGCAGCCTATGCCCACGGCGCGTACGTGGCGGAGGTCGAAGTCGACACCTACACCGGCAACGTCAAGCTTTCGAAGATGACGGTGGCCCAGGACGTCGGGCGGGTGATCAACGAGCTCGGCATCGAGGGCCAGATCGAGGGCGGTATCGCTTTCGGCGTCGGCTACGGCCTCAGCGAGGACCTGATTATCGAGGACGGTATCGTCAAGAACCCGTCGTTCCGCGACTACAAGCTGGTCACGGCGCCGGAGATGCCGGAAGTGGAATGCCACTTCATCGAAAACGCAGAACCCGAAGGTCCGTATGGCGCCAAGGGCATCTCCGAACTGCCGACCATCATTCCGGCACCGGCAATCGCCAATGCGGTCTACAACGCCATCGGCGTGCGCTTCAACAACCCGCCGATCACGCCTGAAAAGGTCGTGAAGGCCCTGATGGAGAAGAATCAGGCCAAGGAAGCGGCGGAATGAAGCAGCGTACGGTCCTTTCGCTCGAACAAGCTTTGTCCATGCCTTATGCCACGCTGCGCTTCGCGCAGCTTGGCTGGCGTGTGATCCGTATCGAGGCGACGCCGACGGGTAAGGGACTGCCTGGCGATCCCAACCGCTACATCGGCAAGAACGTGGTCGACGACGACCGGCACAGCTACTACATCGCGCCCAATGTCGGAAAAGAGGCCATCACGCTCAACCTCAAGGATCCGGAAGGCCAGGCGGTGCTGCACCGTCTGATCAAGGACCTCGACGTCGACGTCTTCTGCTGCAATACCGTGCCCTCGCGCTACGAACAGCTCGGCATCGACTACGAAACGCTGAGCGGCGTCAAGCCCGACCTGATCTGGGCCGGTATTTCCGCCATGGGCCCCGACTATCCCAAAGTGCCGGGTTACGATCCCGCGATCCAGGCGATGGCGGGGTATATGGAATTGACGGGACAGACGGATGGGCCGCCGACCCTGGCCGGCATTCCGCTGGTCGATCTCAAGGCCGGTGATGAAGTCTATGCCGGCGTCATGCTGGCGTTGGCCGAGCGCGCCGAGACGGGCGAAGGCAAGCGCATCGACGTTTCCATGATGCAGGCGGCGTCGTCGTGGCTGATCACGACGCTCTCGCTGATCGATTTCGATTGCGACTACGACGAAATCAGCCGCAGCGGAAACGAACACCGCAAGTTCATTCCGACCAACGCCTACAGGACCAAGGACGGCTTCATCTACATCGCCATGGGCAGTGATGTGCAGTGGCGGCGGTTGACGGAAAATCCCAAGTTCGCCCCGCTGGCGACCGAGGAACGCGCGACCAACAACGGCCGTCTGGCCGGGCGCAAGCAGCTCTACGTCGATTTCGGCGAAATCCTGGCGCAGTATACCACCGCCGAAATCGCCGCTGATCTGGTCGCCGCGACCATTCCACACGCGCAGATCAACACCATCCCCCAGGTCATGGAGGAAGACGCCGTCGCCCGCAAGGTGACGACGACGACCCTGCCGGACGGCAAACAAATCCGCATGCAGCCCATGGCGGTCGATCTGCCGGGCGTCAGCCGTGAGATGTCGTTCCCGCCCAAGTACGGCGAACACACCGCCAAGGTGCTGACCGAGGCGGGCTATTCCGGCGATCAGCTGGAGGCCTTGGAAGAGGCCGGCATCGTCACCGTATAGGGGTAGCGTAGAGTGGCCGAACTGCCGAAGGTTCATGAGACCGTCGTGCACATGCTGGCCGACGCGGCGGCGCGCGCACCGGACGCGATCGCCGTTCAATGCGAGGGCCGCAGCCTCACCTATCGCGAATACCTCCGCTGCGTCGGCGGTTTCGCCACCGAACTCCGGGAACTGGGGGCGAAGGGCGAACGCGTCGCGTTGATTTGCGGCAATTCGCTTGAAATGGCTGTCGCCATCTATGCGGTTCAGGCCGCCGGCGCCCAGGCCGTGCCGATCAATCCGCTTTATACGGAACGTGAGCTCGGCCATCTGTTCGAGGATTCATCGCCAGTGGCGTTGATCCACGACGAAGCGGTCGTGGACACCGTCCGGCCCCTGGCCAAACATTGTGGCATAGGGCACACGATTTCGGTCGGCGGCGACGGTGGCCGTCTGCTTGATACCTGGAAGGACGATGACGCGGCGGCCCTGCCCGAACCCCTGCCGGCGGCTAACGCTCTCGCCAGCCTGCAGTACACCGGCGGCACTACGGGTCTGCCCAAAGGCGTCGACCTCACGCACGGACAGATTTCGGTCAACGTGTCGCAGCGCGAAGTGGCGATGCCGACACACCCGGACGACGAGGCCGTGCTCAACGTCATGCCGTTGTTTCACGTCTTCGCGCTCACGTTCTTCTATCTGGCCTTTTATTGCCGAGGGCGCTTCGTGATCCTGCCGGGCTACCGTCCGGACACCCTGCTGGCGGCGCTGGAAGCCGAGAAGATCACCCGCCTGCCCGCCGGTCCAACGGTCTACAACGGTCTTTTGGCCTACGAGGGGTTTGCCGATACGGATTTCTCTTCGCTTCGCTCGTGTTATTCCGGTTCCGCGCCGCTGCCGGAAGAAACGCTGGCACGCTGGCAGGAGCTTACCGGCACGCCGGTCTACGAGGGCTACGGCATGTCCGAAGCCGGGCCGGTGATCACGTTCACCGCCGGGGGCACGGAGATCGTGCCCGGTTCGGTGGGTAAAGCACTGCCGCAAACCGAAGTACAAATCGTCGACGCCAACGATGGCGCCAAAATTCTCCCGGTCGGAGAACAGGGTGAGATCCGCGTGCACGGCCCACAGATCATGTCGGGTTATCGCAACCGACCGGACGAAACGGCAAAGGCCCTGCGCGACGGCTGGCTCTACACCGGCGATATCGGCGAACTCGACGCCGAGGGCCGGCTCTACATCCGCGATCGCAAAAAGGACATGGCCATCGTCGGCGGCTACAACGTCTATCCCCGCGAAATCGACGAGGTGCTCTATACCCACGACGCCGTTTTCGAGGCCGCGGCCATCGGTGTGCCGGACGATTACCGCGGCGAGGTCATCGCCGCCTTCATCGTGGCCCGCGAGGGAGTGGATACGGGACCGGAGGACTTGCTGGAGCACTGCCGCGCCAACCTCGCCAAGTACAAGGTTCCCGCCCGCCTGGAATTTGTCGATCAGTTGCCCAAGACCACGGTGGGAAAAATCGATAAACTCGCACTTAGGAAACTGGCGGAAGAATTGCAAACCGCCGATTAGTTCAAGGATCCCCGACCATGTCACATTCAGCCCAAGTCCCCTACGGCGCCTATTGGAGCACCCCGTTCGCCAAATGGCAGGGCACGCTTTCCCACCTCCACAGCGTGGAGTTCGCGGCCCATGTCGCCAAGAATGAACTGGCCAAACGCGACATCACGCCGGAGACGTTCGACTACAGCGTGATGGGCATCACCGTGCCGCAGCAGTTTTCCTTTTACGGGGCGCCGTGGCTGATGGGCATGATCGGCGCCAACGAGGTGAGCGGTCCGAGCATTTCGCAGGCCTGCGCCACCGGCGTACGGTGCCTGCAGAACGCCGTCCAGGAGGTCGATACCGAGATGGCCTCGACGGCGTTGGTCGCCACGCTGGACCGGGTCTCCAACGGGCCGCATATCTATTACCCCGATCCCAAGGGTCCCGGCGGCCGCGGGCGTCACGAAGACTGGACGCTGGACAACATGGGCTGCGATCCCCTGGGCCGGCACTCCATGCTGAAGACCGGCGAGAACGTCGCCGCCCGGCATCAGATCACGACTGAGGCGCAGCACGAGGTCGTGCTTCGCCGTCAGGAACAATACAAGGACGCGCTGGCTGATGATTCCGCTTTCCTCAAGCGTTTTATGACCTTGCCCTTCGAGGTGCCGTCGGCAAACTACAAGAAGACCGTCGCAACGATGGAAGGCGATGAAGGCACCTACGAATCGACGCCGGAACAGCTGGCCAAGCTCAAGCCGGTGATGGAGGACGGCACCGTCACCTTCGGCGGCCAGACCCACCCGGCCGACGGCAATGCCTGCATGGTCGTCACCACACCGGAGAAGGCCAAGGAGATGAGCGCCGATCCCGGCATCGTCATCAAGCTCAAGGGCTTCGGGCTGGCCCGCGCCGAGTTGGCCTACATGCCGGAGGCGCCCGTGCCGGCGGCCCGTCAGGCGATGGAAAGAGCCGGCGTCACCATTGACGAAATCGACGCCGTCAAGACGCACAACCCGTTTGCCGTCAACGACCTCTACTTCGCCAAGGAGACCGGCTTCGACGTCAAGAAGATGAATAATTACGGCTGCACCCTTGTGTGGGGCCACCCGCAAGCGCCCATGGGCGTGCGCGGCATCATCGAATTGATCGAGGAACTGGCCATCCGCGGCGGCGGTACGGGCCTCTTCACCGGCTGCGCCGCGGGTGACACCGCCATGGCCGTCGTGGTCGAAGTCGGCGACGCCTGAACACTAAACCGGGGGGCGTGTTAGGGTGTTTCAATATTTTGTTGAAACACTGAACATCGTGAGCACATGGTGTCTCATGAAATATAAATGGCGAGGCGTTTCCGTTGAAACGGAAAGCGCTCTAGTCTAGGGGCCATGAGCGATTTCGCCGACGCCTTCTCGACGGCCTTTGATCTGATTGTCGGTGTCGATCCGGCGCTTGCTGAGATCGTGGCGCTATCGCTGCGGGTGAGCTTGGTTGCCGTGGCGATCGCCGCCCTGATCGGCCTGCCCGCTGGGGCGGCTTTGGCGATCTTCCGCTTTCCCGGCCGCAAGTTCCTGGTCGTCGCGATCAGCGCCCTGATGGGTCTGCCGCCGGTGGTGGTCGGCCTGGCGGTCTATCTGATCCTGTCGCGTGCCGGCCCGCTCGGCGTGCTCGACCTGTTGTTCACGCCGACCGCCATGATCATCGCACAGACCGTGCTGATCACGCCGATCATCGCGGCGCTGACGCGCCAGACCGTCGCCACCCTGTGGGAGGAATACGCCGAGCAGCTCCGCTCCCTTGGCGCCGGGCCGTGGCGGTCGGTCCCGACGCTGTTGTGGGACGGCCGTCATGGGTTGTCGACGGTATTGCTGGCGGGTTTTGGCCGCGCCTCGGCCGAGGTCGGCGCGGTCATGATTGTCGGCGGCAACATCAACCACGCCACCAGAGTCATGACCACGGCCATCGCACTGGAGACATCCAAAGGCGATCTCGCCATGGCTTTGGGATTGGGTATCGTCCTAATCCTGCTGTCGCTGACGGTCAACGCCGCCGTCCACATCATCAACGACGCGACCACAAGGCGCTACGGATGAACCCCCGCCCGCCCGATACAATCCTGCCGCTGGCCTTGGAAGGCGTCACCTACGAAGCCGGGCGCCGCGACCTCATCAAGGATATGACGGTGCATTTGGAGGCCGGCAAACGCTCCGTCATCGTCGGCCCCAACGGCGCGGGAAAAAGCCTTCTGTTGCGGCTTTGTCACGGCCTGCTGACGCCCAGCCGGGGAGAGGTGCGCTGGCTCGGACCGGGTGCCGCGAACGGCGGCGCCGAAGCCGCGCAACGACACCAGGCCATGGTCTTCCAGCGCCCGGTCATGCTGCGCCGGTCGGTGTATGCCAATGTCGATTACGGCCTCAAACTCCGCAATGTGCCGAAGGCGGCCCGCGCTGCGCAAATCGACGAAGTGCTGGAACGCACGGGACTCAGGAGCCGCGCCGACGCCTCCGCCCGGCTGTTGTCCGTCGGCGAACAACAACGCCTGGCGGTCGCACGGGCCTGGGCGCTGAAGCCCCAGATCCTGTTCTTGGATGAACCGACCGCCAGCCTGGACCCTGCCGCCACCCATGACTTCGAGGGTGTCGTCGAGGCGATCCACCAAGCCGGAACCAAGATCGTCATGACGACCCATGACTTGAGCCAGGCGCAGCGGCTGGCCGATGAAGTCCTGTTCCTTTTTCGCGGACGCCTGCTGGAACACGCGCCGGCAGAGCGGTTCTTCGCGGGCCCCGAGAACGACCTGGCACAGGCCTTCCTGCGCGGAGAATTGTTGTGGTGGAAACGCGGTACGGGTCCGAGAGGAACAGTCGGACAACCCTAAAATGCAGCGAAAACGGATGCTGTGAACAATTTCCCATTTAGCCGATTGCATAGCGACTAAACGCAAAAATTGACTATTCGCAATAACCCGAAAAATGTTATGGTCAATCGAATTGGTGGTCCCCCCAACAATTTCACATGCAATCGACCATCACCACCAGGGAGGTATTAAATGGGTAAGTTACGTAACATTGCGATCGTGGGTGCGGTCGCGATGGCGGCCACGGCGGCAACCGTCGCAAAAGCCGACACAACAATTCGCATCGCTAGCTGGGCCCCGCCCAAACACGGCATCAACAACGTCGTTTGGCCCACATGGGGCAAGTGCATCAGCGATGCCACAGGCGGCAGCGTAAAGACCAAGATCGAATACGGACTGGCGCCCCCGCCGGCCATGAACGATCTGGTGCGTGACGGCGTGGCCGACGCAAGCTGGATTTTCCACGGCTACAATCCGGGCCGCTATGTGCTGACCAAAGTCGTCGAACTGCCGGGTCTCGGCACCTCCGCCGAAGCGGCCTCGGTTGCCTACTGGCGCGTTCACGAGAAATATCTTGCCGCCAAGAACGAGCACAAGGGCGTCCGTCTGGTCGGCTTGACCTCGCACGGCGCGGGCATCATGCACACCAAGAAGGAAATCAAGACGCTTGACGACTTCAAGGGCCTGAAAATCCGCCTCGGCGGCGGCGTATCCGATGCGGTCGGCAAGGCGCTCGGCATCGTCGGCGTGCGCGTACCGGCGCCGAAGGTCTACGAGACGGTTTCCAGCGGCGTCGCCGACGGCGTCTTCATGCCGATGGAAACGAAGAAGAGCTTCCGCCTCAAGGAGGTCGCGCCCTATTCGATCATCATGCCGGGCGGCGTCTACTACGGCAGCTTCGCTTTCGTCATGAACCCCGATAAGTACGCCAGCCTCTCCGCCGCCGAACAGAAGGCTGTGGACGGCTGCTCGGGCGAAGTGATCTCGAGAGTCGCCGGCAAGATGTGGGACGATGTCGACAAGGCCGGTCTGGCCGACGCCAAGGCGTTCGGAAACAAGATCCGCACGGCCGACGACGCCATGAAGGCTGACTTCTACAAGCGCGTTGCGCATATCGAAACCGACTGGCTCGCGGACGCGAACAAGATCGGTATCGACGCCAAAGCGGCGCTCAGCGAATTGCGTTCGCTCGCGCGCGGCTACTGATCGCAAAACGCCTAAAAAAGAACTGAGTAAACGCATATGACTCAAATGAGCGGCGGTGCCGGCGGGATACGATCCATCGATTGGATCAGCCGTATTCTCGAGGGCGCCGCCGCTCTTTCTCTTTTCAGCCTCATGGCGATGACGTGTATCGACGTCGTGGGGCGCTATTTCTTCAATTCACCGCTGGACGGCGCCACGGAAATCACCCGTCTGATGATGGCCGTGGTGGTCTTTTCCGTACTGCCTGTGGCCAGTTGGCGCGAGGAGCACATCAGCGTCGACCTCCTCAGCAACATTTTTCCCAAGGGGCTGGTCAACAGCCGTCAGGCCATTCTCAGCCTGATCGCCGCCGGCGCATTGGGCGGCATCGCCTACCGCGTCTGGATATTGGCGGCGCGGGCCAAGGAATACGGCGATACTACGGAATTCCTCAGCATCCCCACCTACCCCATTATTTATTTCATAAGCATCCTCAGCGGCGTCACCATGGTGGCGCTGGCGGTTAATGCCTTGCGTTACATGCGGGGCCACGGCCCGATGTCGCCACCCAAAGAATAAGAAGCTTAGCTCCCACAATGACTGTTGCACTTATCGGCTTTGCGGTCCTGCTGGTCCTCGTTTTTCTCCAGATGCCCATTGCCTTTTCCATGGGCGTAGTCGGTTTCGTCGGTTTCGCCTACCTTGGTGACTGGAACTGGGTTGCGGCCCTTTCGATGTCGGGCCAGCGGGTTATTTCGACAGCGCAGAACTACGGACTTTCGGTAGTGCCGCTGTTCATTCTGATGGGCAATCTGGTCAACCGGGCCGGACTGTCAAGCGAACTCTACGCGGCATCCAACGCCTTCCTCGGACACCGCAAGGGTGGACTGTCGATGGCCACGATCGTGGCCTGCGGCGGATTTTCTGCGATCTGCGGCTCCAGCCTGGCGACGGCGGCGACGATGTCGAAAGTCGCCATGCCGCCGATGCGCAAGTTCGGCTACTCCGACAGTTTGGCGGCGGCATCCATCGCCGCGGGCGGTACGCTCGGTATCCTCATTCCGCCCAGCGTGATCCTGGTGATTTACGGCCTGATGACGGAGACCTCGATCCGTGAACTGTTCGCCGCCGGATTCATACCCGGATTGGTCGGCGTGATCTTTTACCTCGCCGCGGTCCGTTTCGTGGTCTGGCGCAATCCGGCCGCCGGGCCGCAAGGCGAGCGCACGAATTGGCCTGAACGCCTCGTCGCCTTGCGCGGCGTTTGGGGCACCTTGGGTCTCTTCGTGCTGGTCATGGGCGGCATATATGGCGGCATCTTCACGCCGACCGAGGCTGCGGGCATCGGCGCCGGCGGCGCCCTCTTGATCGCCCTAAGCCGGCGTGCGCTGTCGTGGCGGGGTTTGTTCGACGTGCTGGCCGAATCGGCGCGGACCACGGCGCTGTTATTTACCGTGCTGATCGGCGCGTTGATCTTTTCGAGCTTCGTCAACCGAGCGGGACTGCCCCAGGGACTGCGCGACATCATCGTCGGGTTCGACGTGGCACCCATGCTGGTCATCCTGATGATCCTGATCATGTACATCATCCTGGGCTGCGTCTTCGAAAGCCTGTCGATGCTGCTGCTGACCATTCCGGTTTTCTTCCCGCTGGTCGAATCGATGGGCCTCCATCCCGTCTGGTTCGGCATCATCGTCGTCGTGGTAACCGAAATCAGCCTGATCACCCCGCCCGTGGGACTGAACGTATTCGTCTTATCCGGGGTGTTGAGAGACGTCAGTACCACCACGGTGTTCAAGGGCGTGACGCCATTCTGGTGCGCCGATATCCTGCGGTTGGCGCTCCTGGTCTTCGTCCCGGCAATCTCGCTGTTCCTGCCGAACCTGCTTTACCACTAGCCTTTTAGCGAGCGGCATCAGGCTCGACCCGGAACACAAGGGCGGCATCGAACTGGCCGAAATTGCCGTGCCACAAAAGGCGGAACCAATCCCGGATCGCCGCCGGGAAGTCGGGCGTGTTGAGCAGCACGAAGTGGCCCGGTTCCATGCCCACTTCATCGAGAAAGTAGACAAGAGCCTCAAGCGGCCCATCCTGATGTTCGCCGATGATGCGCAGGTTCAGGCTTCGGGCGATGGCTTCCGGAGCCAGCCGCCGCCGGGTTCTTTGGTATAGCCAGTCATTCCTGTTGGTGCAGTGAAAGGCGCCGAACAACACGGCGTTTCGGCGCCCAGGCAAATACGCGGACTCCAGGTTCTCAACCAAACTGTCCTCGCGGCTGCCCTTGCCCTCACGACGGCGGTCGGACTTTTGCCGCTCGGTTTCCTCAATGGCCGTGACCGCAAGGCTTGGTGATTTTCGACGGGCAGCATCGAGGATGCCCGCGATGTCGGCGCCGAGTAGCGGTGCGTAGCCGCGCTCCAGGCGAATCCGCCGCTCCACGTCCGCCAGGCCCGTCGGCGTCGTTTCCAGATGCAGGGCGTCCAACCGGAGAGCGGGGAAAATATGATTGGCGAGAAAACGGCGGGTGTGTTCCTCATGATCCTCGCCGACGCACAACAGGCTGAAGCCCTTCCTGTCTGTCTCCGCCAGCCACGAGGACATGGGAACGATTGTTCTGCGCAAGCTCCCGATAAGCGCCCTGCGGTCGACCTCCCCCAGTTCATCAAAACGGCCAAGCGCGTCCAGGGCCAGGTGATGGTATTTCCGATGCTGGATGCGCTCCCGCGAAAGGGGCTCAATGACCGGGATATGGTATTCGCTGTGATACCATTCGTAAGCTTGGATCGCTACAAGAAGGCCGCCCAAACCACCCAAAGCGACGAGCAGGATCAGAGCCACCGTCGATCTCACCAACATCCCCCCGTTACCGATCGGCGGCTGCGGCACATGGTGCTGCGGACAGGTTCATGGGCACGACAATAGCCTTGGAATTGGGGGATTTCCATGACCGTTCCCGGCGGCGGCAATGCCCACATGGATAAGGGAAAAGCGCCCCGTCGAGGCATTCCCAAAACGCATATCTGGGGTGTGAATCCGGCGTTTGTCGGAATGGGTGCGCGGGATTAAATGGGGATCAGAGCGGCATACGCTTTGGCACAGTTTCGCGCCCCCTGGTATTTGCCCGGGCGCGTACCGGAGGATTGAGAAATGATGTTCGGTAGTGATTTCAACCTGCTCAACAGGTTCCTGGGCGTCTATGTCGTGGCAATTTCAGCGCTGGCCATTGTCCTTCATTTCGCGGCCTAGTCCAGCGCTTCCAAAATCCCTTTGAGATAAGCGGCGCTCACGGCGGCCGTGGTCGGTCCGTCGGGCTCGTAGATGAACGGTTCGGCGGCGAGCCAGCCGTCGTAGCCGTTGCGCTTCAGCGCGCCGAGGATCGGGGCGAACTTTTCGTCACCCTGGCCCGGCCCCCTGTGGTTGGGGTCGTTGACCTGAACGTGCGCGATGTTGCCGGTGGGCAGCCACTCGTCAATCAGGTCGGCGGTCGGCAGTTCCTCGCCTTTGCCCGCGGCGCAGCAATCGATCATCGTTCTGAGGCTCGGGTGATTGACCGTTTCGACGATATCGGCGGCTTCCGCCACGGTATTGATGAAGTTCGTTTCCGCCTTCGCCAAGGGCTCGATGCAATAGACGACGCCCGCTTCGTCCGCGGCCTCGGCGGCGGCGGCGAACGCCTCGATGGCGCGCGCCGCGGCGGCGTCGGCGTCTTCGGCATCGTCCGGCAGTTGCCGTTGCACCGGTGAACCGTGCACCAGATAGGCGCCGCCCAGTTCCCCGCAGAGACGAGCGCAGGTGGTCATGACCTCCAAGGTGTCGGTCCAGACTGCCGGGTCCGGCGAGGTGATCGAAAGTCCCTCCGGGGCCACCAAGAGCCAGTGCAATCCCGAAACCTCGAGACCGGCGGCTTCGACGTATCGGCGAACCTCACCCACCTTTGCGGGTTTGAACTCGCGCGGATCGTCACACAGGGTGAAGGGTGCGATCTCCAGTCCGGCGTAACCTAGCCCGGCGGCCAATTCGCACTGGTCGGGAAAGGGCAGGTCCCGGATGACTTCGTTGCAAAGCGATAATTTCATTCGTTTCAATTCCCTTGGGCGCCGCGAAATATTATGCCGCGGATCAAGCCCTCACAAGAGTTTGCACCGCGATTGACTTGCACCCGACCGCCACTCCGCGTTAGGTAGTAATCCCTACTCCGCAACCATATCACCCTGACCGAGGAAGCAGCCTATGTCCGTGCGCAACGGCCGTGAATTCTTGAGTATCCCGGGACCCACGACGGTGCCCGACGAAGTCCTCTCCGCCATGCACCGTCCGGCGGTGGAGATCTATACGGGCGCCCTGCTGGATACGACGCATAGCTGCCTTGCAGACCTCAGCCGCATTTTCGGCACCGAAGGGCTCTCCTACATCTACGCCGCCAACGGTCACGGCGCCTGGGAAGCCGCCATCTCCAACGTGCTGTCGCGGGGCGACAAGGTTCTGGTCCTTGAAAGCGGGCGGTTCGCCATCGGCTGGGGCGAGATGGCCGACGTCAGGGGGGTGGAGATCGAGGTTCTCAATGCCCCCGTCCGCCGGGCCGTCGATCCGGCCGCGGTCGAGGAACGGCTGCGCCGCGACTCCGCGGGCGAGATCAAGGCCGTCCTGGTGGTCCAGGTCGATACCGCTTCCGCCGTCGTCAACGACATTCCCGCCATCCGCAAAGCGATCGACAACGCCGGCCACGGCGCCCTCTTGATGGTCGACACCATCGCCTCCCTCGGCACTATGCCGTTCGAGATGGACGAATGGGGTGTCGACGTGGCCGTCTCGGCGGGGCAGAAGGGGTTGATGACGCCGCCGGGCCTGAGCTTCGTCGCCGCCAACGAGAAGGCCAAGGCCGCCCACAAGACCGCCGACATGCGGACGCACTACTGGGACTGGACCGCCCGCGAGGGCGACGTCCACTACCAGAAATACTGCGGCACGCCGCCCGAACATCTGTTGTTCGGTTTGCGCAAGGCCATGGACATGCTGCTGGAAGAAGGCTTCGAACACATCTTCGAACGCCACCGCATTCTGGCCGGCGCCGTGCGGCAGGCTATCGGCGTCTGGTCGCAGAACGGCGAGGTTGAATTCAACATCACCGAGCCGGATGAGCGGGCCAATTCCGTAACGACCATCCGACTGGCCGACGGACATAGCCCGGACCCTCTGTTGCGCTACTGCGACGAAAAGTGCGGGGTCGTGCTGGGCGTCGGTATCGGCGACCTCAGCGACAACACCTTCCGCATCGCCCACATGGGCCACGTCAACGCGCCGATGATCATGGGAACCCTCAGCATCGTCGAGGTCGGCCTCAACGCCGTCGGCATCGCCTACAGCCCCGGCGGCGCTCAGGCTGCGATCGACTGGCTCGGCGAAAACGTCGGCGCCGACTAGGTACACACCCGGGGAGGGCGATGTCGAACCGGATTGCGGTAAAGGCCGAGACCGACCGCGTCATCGTCGTTGGCGCCGGACCCGTCGGTCTCATGGCGGCGCAGCGGCTGCTGGCCGCCGGCATCGAGGTCGCGGTGCTCGAAGCCGAGCCGGCACTGACCCGGGACCTGCGCGCCACGACTTTCCACCCGCCGACGCTCGACATGCTGGCCGAGGACGGCTTGGCGCAGGCTCTGATTGATGCCGGCTTGGTCTGTCCGGAATGGCAGATCCGGATGCATCCGTCGGGCGAAGCCGTGATCTTCGACATGGCCGCCATCGCCGACGATACGGCACATCCCTACCGCCTGCAGGCGGAACAATTCAATCTGACCGGACTGCTGGCGGAACGGGTCCGCAGCCTCGGCGGCACGCTGTCCTTCTCGTCACGGGTCGTTGCCCTTGATCAAACGGAGAACAAGGTTACGGTGACGACGGAGGACGGCGCCGAACACCGGGCGCGCTACGTCATCGGCGCCGACGGCGGACAGAGCGCGATCCGCAAGCAACTCGGCATCGCCATGCCGGGTTCCACCTATCCCCAGACCAACCTGCTGGCGACCACGCGTTTTCCCTTCCATGAGGTGCTGCCGGGCCTCAGTAACGTCACCTACGCCTGGGCGCCCGAAGGCAACTTCGCCTTGCTGCGGCTGCCGGACCTCTGGCGTTGTTCGCTTTATCCGCCGCAACACCTTGAAGGCGATGAAACCATGGCGCCGGAGATCGTTCGCGGGCTGATGGCGGCCATCACGCCGGCGGCCGCGGACGCCGAACTGATCGACCTTCGCCCCTACCGGGTGCATCGCCGCCTGGCCGATACGTTCTCCCGGGGCCGGGTGTATCTGGCTGGTGACGCCGCCCACCTCAATCCACCCAGCGGCGGCATGGGCATGAACGGCGGCATTCACGATGCGGTTTGCCTGGCGGGACTGCTGGCGGCTGCGGTGAAAGACGGCGACGCCGGGCAGCTCGACCGGTACGAAGCGGAACGGCGGCCCATCGTCGCCGCCGATATTATCGATGCGGCGGACGCCAACCGCGCCCGTATGACCGAAAACGATCCTGAAAAACGCCTCCGGTCCTTCCGCGAACTGCAGGAGATCGCCGACAATCGCGGACGCTGCCGCGAGTACCTCCTTAAAAGCTCCATGATCGACGGGTTGAGGCGCGCCCGTGATATCGCAAAGGTACAATCATGAGGCAGCCCAACTACCCGCGTCTCGGCGCGATCGGGGTGGCGACGCCGCAAGCCAACCCGACGGTGGAACCGGAATTCCAGGCCTTGGCGCCCGACGGCGTAGGCGTCTACGTCACCCGGCTCACCAGCCGGGCGAATAATTCGCGCACACGCCTGAAGAATTATCTCCGGCAAATACATCGCGCCGTCGAAAGCTTCGATACGCTTCCGATCGAAGTCCTGGCTTTCGCCTGTACGGGTTCGTCTTATTTGTTGGGGCGGGAGGAGGAGGCCCGTTTGATCGAAGCCGCCGGGGCGGCCATTCCAGTGATAACGGCGACGCGGGCCATCGAGATGTCGCTGGGGGAACTGGACGCGAAGAGGATAGCCCTCATATCGCCCTATCCGGACTGGTTGACGGAGGCTTCCACCGCATTCTGGCAGGCGGGCGGATACGACGTGGTCGCGGTCAATCGCCTGGCCGGCCGGCAAGACGATACGAGAAGCGTTTACGATGTACCCGAGGAATCCGTTCTGGAAAATTTGGACCATCTCGTCAGCCATTCACCACAGGCGATCCTGATTACCGGCACGGGATTGCCGAGCCTGGCCATGGTGGAAAGGCTGGGTAAACGAATTGAAATTCCCGTGCTGTCCTCCAACCTGTGCCTGGCGGCGGCGTGCTTCGGTATCGGCCGGTCCGGGTAATGTTCGACCCGGTCAGTCATACAACCGATCAGTCCTTACAACCCGGACTGAAAAACCCCTGGTGGTTTTGCATATCCTCCCTCTAAGGACATGTTCTCAAAGCGAAAATTGGTTTAGAATTGGAGCCGTTCCGAAAACCTAGCACTCGTTTTCAGAGCTGGACGTCTATGACTGTCAGTACCCGAATAGTTCAGTATCGCTGGGTCGTCGCGGCGGCGGCGGTGGCCTGCGTTGTGCTCGTGCTGGGATCGTGGAGCATTCAGTCCAAAGTCGAGGCGATCGCCCAGGACGACACTCGTAACGCGCTCAAGACAGTCGTCGGCGTGACCCACGAAGCCGTCAAGTCGTGGGTCAAGGAACAACAGTCGGATGCCGAGATTTGGGCCAACAACGCCGAAATTCGGGGCTACGTTGCAGAACTGCTGACAACGATGCCATCTCCCGAAACGCTGAGGGCGGCGCCGGCGCAATTGGCTTTGCGAATTTGGTTGCAACCCGTGCTCGAGAGCAAGGGCTATCTCGGTTTCTTCGTTGTCGGGACGGACAACATCAACCTGGCATCGACGCGCGATTCAAACCTCGGCGTGCTGAACCTTCTCGCAGGCCAGCACGATTTCATGAATAAGGTGTGGGCCGGGCAGTCGGCCATGAGCTTACCGTTGCCGTCGGATGTGCCGCTGCCCGATGGTCAAGGGAATATCCTCGAACAGACGGCAACGATGTTCGTCGGCGCACCGATACAAGACGCCCAGGACGAGGTGATCGCCATACTTATGTTCCGCATCGATCCGCGGGAGGATTTTTCGCGTGTCCTGCGCCAGGGCCGCATCGGCGAATCGGGCGAAACCTATGCCTTTGACAAGTATGGCCGCATGATCAGCGAGAGCCGCTTCCGCGATCAGCTGAAGCGCATCGGCGTGGTCGATCCTGATCTGCCGCTGAACCTTGACGTCGTTTTGCGCGATCCAGGCGTCAATCTGGTCGCCGGAGAGAAAGCCATCAAACCCCGATTGGGCCAACCCCTGACGGTGATGGCAAGGGACGCCGTCGCCGCCAACAGCAGCAGCGATGTGAAGGGTTACCGGGATTATCGGGGCGTGCCCGTTGCCGGCGCCTGGATTTGGGACGGGCGCCTGAAAATGGGCCTCACGACCGAGATCGATATCGCCGAGGCTTATCAAACGCTGTTCGTCTATAAAGCAATCATTTCGGCCGGAACGCTGTTGATCGCCGCTCTGGTCGCCGTGTTGGCCACGCTGTTCGTGCTGAACAGGGAGCGCAAGTTGGCGCAGATCGAGGTCGCCGAACAGCGGGACAAGCTGACGGAACTGAACGAGCAGAAGGATAAGTTCTTTTCCATTATCGCCCACGACCTTCTTGGCCCGTTTACCGTTCTGCTCAATTACAGCGCCATCTTGAAACGCAGAGCGGAATCGATGGACCGCGAAAAAATTGCGGAAATCAGTGAATCCCTCAACGAATCGTCAGAACAAGTGCTTCAGTTACTTGAGGATTTGCTCGACTGGTCGCTTGCCCAGACGAACCAAATCGAGTTTGTTCCGGCGCCGCATAACATTCACGAGCTGGCCCAAGAAGCCCTGTTGGCGTTGGATCCCGTGGCCCGCCAAAAAGGGATCGAGCTCAAAAATCAGTCGGGGTCGGATATGGTTATGGTCGATTCGCGAATGACCAAGACGATCATCCGCAACCTCGTCAACAACGCCATCAAATTCACGCCCGAACACGGCCGGATCAAGTTGTCGGCAAAACCCAATGGCGGCGAGTTGGAAGTGATGGTGGCGGACACCGGTGTCGGTATCCCGCAGGATCAATTGGCAATCTTGTTCGACATTGACGAAAAAACCTCGACCGTCGGCACCGGCGGCGAAACCGGAACGGGGCTGGGGTTGAAGCTCTGCAAGGAACTGGTCGAAAAACAGGGCGGTGAAATCAGCGTGGAAAGCGTTCTGGGCAAGGGGACCAAGTTCAGCTTCACGCTACCCCTTCACGAAGAAGCCGCTTAGCCGGGGCCACCGGGTTTTAGTCTGGCGGGAATGGACGAGGTCTAATGCGAAGCCACGCTGCCGATGGCCATCGTCACGGCGGCCTGGGTCGGATCGATAACCGGGATTCCCAGCGTTTCCTCCAGGGGTGCGCGGTGGGGCGCCATGCCGGTGCAGCCCAGAATGATCACTTCGGCACCGTCGCGGTCGCGCAACTGCCCGCCGATCTCCGCGAGCCTGGGAAGGGTATCGTCACCGCCGCTCTCCGCCACGCTCAGGTTCAGGGCACGTTCACCCGCCAGGCGCTCAGCCATCCCCATCTGTCTGAGGTAGCGCAGATGGCGTTTGATCGAGCCGTGGGAAAGCGCGATGACGCCGAAGTTGTCGGCCCGGCTCAATGCCGCAAGAACGGCGCTTTCCTGAATGCCGAAAACGGGTTTGGCGGTCGCTTCGCGGCAGATCTGCAAACCGGGATCCGAATAGCAGGCCAGGACGTAGGCATCCGCCTCCCCACGGGCCAGCACGCGTTGGCGCAGCGGCAGGGCGACGGCGTCGACGTCGCGTTGGCTTTCCACCCCGAATGGTCCTTCTTCCAAAGTTTCGCAAACGATCTCAGGACCGTCGGCAAAGCGTAGCCCTTCGAGGGCGTCCGAGATGCCTGCCGTGACGGCCTCGTTCGAGTTCGGGTTGATGACGAGGATCTGCTTCGCCGCCACGGTGCCGGACCCTAGCGCAATTCCGCGCCGAAATTTCGGGCGCTGTCGAGTTCCGGCGGCGTGTGTCCCGGCATACCCGTGCAATCGACCGGGCCGCGCTTGAGGAATTCCCCGCTGCCGCGCTCGACTTTCAAATCGTCTCCTTCGACAACGACGCGTCCCCGGCTGATGACGGTTGTCGGCCAGCCCGTCACCTTCCAGCCGTCGTAGGGGGTGTAGTTCATGTTGTCGTGCAGCGTCTCCGTCGAGATGGTCTTCGTATGATCGGGGTCCCAGATGGCGATGTCGGCGTCGGTGCCAACGGCGATGGTGCCCTTGCGGGGATGCACGCCGAACATCTTGGCGGCATTGGTCGAGGTCAGCGCGACGAACTGGTTGAGCGTCACGCGCCCCTTGCGGACGCCCTCGGAGAAGAGCAGCGGCATGCGCATTTCGATGCCGGGCAGGCCGTTGGCACATTGTTTGAAGCTGGGGTCGGGACCGGCCTTGAGTTTTCCCGTCTCGTCGAAACGGTAGGGCGCATGGTCGGAGGACAAGACCTGGAAGGTGCCGTTCTGCAATCCCCGCCACATGGCGGCCTTGGCGTCGGTGTCGCGCAAGGGCGGGCTGCAGCAGAACTTGGCGCCATGGGCCTCGGGCAGGTCCATGTCGGCGGAAGTGAGAAAAAGGTAGTGCGGGCAGGTCTCGCCGAAGACTTTGTTGCCCTCAAGCCGGGTCTGGGCGATGACGTTGGCTGCCTTTTCCGTGGAGACATGGACGATCAACATGGGCGTGTCGATGAAGTTTGCGAGTTGCGTCGCCCGGTGAACGGCCTCGACCTCGGCGGCCCGGGGGTGACTGAGGGCGTGGTACTTGGGCGCCCTGAATTCGCGGTCGAGCAATCGCTTGCTCATCCATTTGATCAACGCGTCGTTTTCCGCGTGCACCATGGTCATGGCGTCGTGCTCGCGGGCGATGGAAAGGACATCCAGCATCTGGCCGTCGTCGACCTTCATCAGATCGTAGGTCATGAACACCTTGAACGACATGATGCCTTCCTCGAAGGCGGCGGGCAGTTCGTCGCGCAAAACGGCCTCGGTCGGGTCCGAGAGGATCAGATGGTAGGAATAGTCGATCACCGACTTGGGCGCGGCGCGGCCGTGGTAGGTGTCGATCACCTCGCGCAGCGACTGTCCTTTCATCTGCGCGGCGAAGGGGATGATCGTCGTGTTTCCGCCGAAGGCCGCGGAGACACTGCCGGAATAGTAGTCATCCGAGGTCATGATCCCCATGGAGGATTCCTGCTCGATATGGCAGTGGCTTTCAACGCCGCCCGGCAGCACGATCTTGCCGGATGCATCGATTGTCCGTCCGGAGGTTTCCAGCCCCAGCCCCAGGCCCAGCGCGGTGATGATGCCGTCCTTGACGCCCACATCCGCGCTGAAAGTATCGCTGGCGGTGGCGACGGTCCCGCCCGATATGACCAGATCGAAATCGTCCATGGTCTGTCGTCCCCTTCCTTAGGCCGCGCGACCGAGGTCGCGGATCTTACCCTGCAACCTGTCCATCAGCCGGCTGAGTTCGGCATGATCTTCGTCGTTCAGTTTGGGCCCGGGTGCACGGGCGGCGGCCGAGGATAAGATTCCACGGCGGCGGAAGATCTCCTTGCGCACGGCGAGACCGAAACCGACCTGCTGCTCGTAGCGCACCAGCGGCAGATAGGCATCGAAGAGGTCCTCCGCCGCGTTTGCGTCGCCCGCCTGATGCAGTTTGACCACCTCGACGATCATCTCGGGAAAGGCAAAGCCCGTCATGGCGCCGTCCGCCCCGCGCGCCAGTTCCTGCGGCAGGTAAAGGCCGTTGTTGCCGACCAGAATTGAAACACGCCGCAGGCTTTGCGTCTCGGCGCTCCGCCGGATCTGCGTCAGTTTGGCGAGTCCCGGACAATCCTCGTGCTTGAGCATGACGATCTGGGAATGGGCCTCAATCAGCCGGTTGAAGGTCGGTACCGAGATGTGGACGCCCGTCGACTGCGGATAATCCTGATAGACAACCGGCACGTCGGCTCCTAAGGCGGCCACCACCTGATCGAAGTATCCCAGCAATTTTTCTTCGTGGGAGAGTCCCGGCATGGGTGCAATCATGACGCCGGCCGCGCCCGCATCCATGGATTTGTGCGCCAGGTTCGCCATGTTGCCGAGCCCCGGCGCGGAGACGCCGACGACGACCGGAACGCGGCCCGCCACCCGGTTCAGCATGTGCGCCATGAAGACGACGCTTTCCTCAGGCGCGAGTTTGGGCGCTTCGCCCATGATGCCGAGGATGGTGATGCCGCTAACGCCGCTTTCGAGGTAGAACTCGACCAGACGGTCGGCGCTCTCCAGATCGACGGCGCCGTCGTCGCGGAACGGCGTAGCGGATATGACATAGACGCCCCGGGCGTCCTCGGTTAGGCGGTTGCTGGTCATGACGGTCTTTCGTTAGGGCAATTTGACGCCCGTCTGGGCGGTGATGGGTTGATAGTGCTCGATCCGGCGGTGGCGGGCAAAATCAAATATCGTTTCCTTGCCGAAGTTGCAGTCGTCGAGGTCGCAGGCATGGACGATAAGCTCGTCGTCCTCGGTCTCGGCCTCGACCATGATCTCGCCGTCGGGGCTGACGATCAGGCTGCCGCCGATCAGGGGGTTGCCGTCTTCCACGCCGGCCTTGGCGACGGCCACGACCCAGGTACTGTTCTGATAAGCACCGGACTGCACCGACAGGCGGTTGTGAAAGAGGCGTTTTTCCGGTCCCTCTTCCGAACGCTGGGAATTGACCGAAGGCGTGTTGTACCCCAGCAGAATCAGTTCGACCCCGCTGAGGCCCATGACGCGGTAGGTTTCAGGCCAGCGCCGGTCGTTGCAGATGCACATGCCGACGATTCCGCCAAGCGTCCGCCATACCGGGAACCCGAGATCGCCCGGCTCGAAGTAGCGTTTTTCCAAATGCTGGAAATCGCGCTCCGGGTCGTACTCGGCGTGACCCGGCAGGTGTACCTTGCGGTACTTGCCGACGATCCGGCTTTCGGCATCCGTGAGGATGGCGGTGTTGTAGTGGTGGCCGTCGGGCGTCAACTCGGCATAGCCGAAACTCATGGCCATGCCGTATGCCGCCGCCCGGTCGAACAGGGGTTGGACATGGCCGTTCGGCATGTCGCGTTCGAACCAGGCGTCGACCTCCGCCTGATCTTCCATTAGCCAGCGCGGAAAGAACGTCGTGAGCGCCAGTTCGGGGTAAACGATCAGATCGCAGTTTCGGGCCTTGGCCCGATCCATCAGATCGAGCATGCGGGCGACGACCGACGCCCGGTCGTCCGATTTCTGGATAGGTCCCAACTGGGCCCCGCCGATCACCAGTTCTCTCATGCCGGTGATTGAACGGGACTTGCGCGCCGTTGACAAGTCCCGGCGGACGGAGCGGGGAATTAGGCGACGGCCATGCCCGCCCAGCCAAGCGCGCCGACGGCGAGAAACAGCATCCACTGGAACAGTTTGTAAAGGGCGCCAGGCAACCCCGACGTCGAAACCATCAGGAAATGGACGACGCCCCAGGCGGCGAACTGCACCGCGACGTAGATGACGACGTATCGCATCGCCGCTTCCTCGATGCCGCTGAAACCGGCGTAGAGCAATACGATGGGCGGCAGCACCAGCGAGGCGGTCGCCATGTGCCAAACGAATTCCATGATGCGTTTTGAGACGGGGTCGAAATCGACCGCCAGCATGGGCAGGAAGAACTGCTTGCGGCCCACGGTGCTGTGGCCCACCAGCATGAAGGCCGCGACCAGTCCCGCCGCCGCAAGGTAAACGTTCATCGAACTAGCTTACCCGCGACGTTGTGCGGCCCAGTCGTTTGAAGCCGGTGGCGTTGGGCGGGCCGCCGGCGAATTCCTTCACCTTGCCGGAAAATTCGGCAAAGAAAGGCTGGCTCTGCAGATGTTTGAGCGTTTCCTCCTCATCCCACTGGCCGATGTGGACCCGCCCCGTGCCGTCGTTCTTGACGTTGACTTGATAGCTGAAACGGCCCTTGAGCCGGTCGTCGGCGTCGATGTTCGCCATGAACGTATCGACGGCCTCCTGCCAGGCGCTCTCGTCGCCGGAAAAATCATACTCGATAACGATGCCGAACATGCCGGTCCCTCCGAAAATTGATTAGCCAATGCTCAATATAGGAACCACACCAACAATGATGAAATTTATTTTATGGATTTAACTGTATTGATGATATCAATAATGGATGGATTTCAATCTCTACCCCGTTTTTCTCGAGATCATGCGGCACGGATCGGTTTCCAAAGCCGCGGAATCCCTTGGGCTTACGCAGCCGGCGACCAGCAACGCTCTGGCCCGGTTGCGCGGCCAGCTCGGCGATCCGCTTTTTGTGCGGACCCGCAACGGCATGGTGCCGACCCATTTCGCCGCCCAAATCCGCCCCCGCATCGAACAGTCGCTGGAAATGCTGCGGGGCGTCAGTATCGAGGCGCCGGATGAACTGCCGTCGCTGGAAACGATCAATCGTCATTTTCGCATTGTCATGTCCGATCTGGAGGAAACGCTGTTCCTGCCGGATCTGGTGGAACGCCTCGCGGCGAGCGCTCCCGGCATCAGCATCGAAGTCGTGCAATTCCAACGAACTCAACTACAGGACAACCTTGAGACCGGTCGGGCGGATTTCGCACTCGCCCACATTCCCATCACCACGACGGTCAACAGCGTGATCTCGCGCAAGCTCTCGCAGCAGGAGTTCGTCTGCGTGACGCGGCGCGGAAACAGGGCCGTCGGCAAGACGTTGACACTTGATGATTATGTATCGCTTGGGCATATCCTCGTTGCCCCGGACCGGGGCGGGACGCGGGGCGTGGTCGACGACAGGCTCAGGAAGCTCGGGCAGGCGCGAACCGTCGTCTGCAGCGTACCGCACTTTCTGTCGGCCTGCCTGTTGGCGTCGCGCTCCGATCATCTCCTCACCATTCCGCGCCTGCTTGGCGAGCGGGTGAAGGATCACTTCGGTCTCGACGTTCACGAACTGCCGTTCGACATGCCGGGGTTCATGATCGGTCTGCACTGGCACCAAACCCGCGACAGCGATCCCGAGCACGCCAGTCTCAGAAACTTCATGCTATCGGCCCTGTCGCCGGCGCGGGAGGTTGACACCGCCGCCTAAACGCGGCCAACCGCCAACAATTCATCCAGGTAACGCAGTACGTCGACCGAGGATTCCTCGACCTGTTGGATCGCCTCGATCGCGCCGTTCAGATCGTTGGCCGCGTATCTGCGCGCCGCCTCGATCCCGGCGGAGTGAACGGCCCGATGAGGATCCTTCAGTTTTCCGAACGCCGGGTGATCGAGAATTTCCCGATCCACCGCGGTGTCGTACCATTTGCCGAGGCGGCAGCTATGGTGATCGGCCAGCTCCTCCGCCCGGAGGCTTTCGCGGCCGATCATCATTTCGGCCAGCCGCTTCTTCCAAATGACGTGATCGGATTTGGCCCTCAGGATCGTTTTACCGCCGATCTCCGCCGTCATCGTTTCGTCCATGCTTGCGGTGATTTCGTGGTCGGCCGCCGCCATGGCGTCGGCCAGTTGATCGACCTCAACGACATTTTGTGCGGCCATCTTGGCGATGCCGGTGGCGCCTTCGGAAATTTCGTCCGAAGCCGCGGTCTGCTGTTCCAGGATGGAGGTGATGTCCTGCATTTTCACGGTGACGTCGCCGACCAGACCGGCGACGGTGCGGATGTTCTCCCCGCTTTCCGCGATGACCTCGCGGCCGCGCTCCACCGCAGCCGAACTTTCCTGCATGGCCTCGACGATGCTTTTGATCTCTTCCTGCAACTCTTCGATCATGTTGCGGATGTTCTCGGTCGCCACCGCGGTTTCCCGCGACAGCGACTTGACCTCGCTGGCGACGACGGCAAACCCCTTGCCGGCTTCGCCCGCCCGGGCCGCTTCGATGGTCGCGTTAAGCGCCAGGAGGTTTGTTTGGTTGGCAATGGTGCCGATCTGGGTCACGAAACCGCCGATATTGTTGGACGCCTCCTCCAGCCGGTTGGTGCGTTCCTCGGCCTTGCGCACCGATTCCTCGATGACGGACATGGTTTGCTCCGCGTTGCGCGTGCCCTGGTTGCCAAGCGATGCGGCCTCGTTGGCGTTGCGTGCGTTCTCGGCGGCGGCGGAGGAGTTGTCCGAAATTTCGCGAATGGAAGCCACGAGTTCCTCTGTGGCTGCGGCGATGGCCTGGGCGCGGCTGTCGACTTCGCGCACGTCGCGCGTCATTTCCGCCGTGGCCGAGGCGGACGTGTTGAGGTGGATGGAAATGCCGACCATGCGCTCCAGCGCACTGCGGTCCCGCCCTTCAAGATACGCCGCGACTTCGGCCATGCGGTCACCTTCCGGTGTCCCGTCGGCCGTGATGCTGTGATACTTGCCGTCCTCGATGCCGGAGAGAAAATTGAACAGCTTGTCGCGAGCGGGGCCGGCGTGCGTCTGTGCGCTTACGTCGTCCGTTGCTTCCGCGGTTTCGTCGATATCCGTGCCGTCGACATTCAGATTGTCCATAGCGCCCTAATCCTCCAACTACACTTGAAATGGGTCCGTGATGCGGAGGAATCTAATATTAGAAAAATCTCATATCACTGCGGCCAATTGACCCAGGCCGCCCTCGAACCGTCGACCGGGTTCAAAGGACGGCGTGAAGAAGCGCCTCACCATCCCGCAGTCGTCGGCAGTTCTCGAAGGCAACCGTCAAACTTCGGTCGAGGGTTTCCGGCGTCAGCCAGGCCACGTGCGGCGCCACAACGACGTTATTCAGCGTCAGTAGCGGATTATCGGCATCGACCGGCTCCTCAGCGAATACGTCGAGGCCCGCCGCCGTCAGCTTGCCCGATTCCAGGGCGGCGACCAGCTCCGCCTCGTCCACCAGGGCGCCGCGCGCGGTGTTGATCAGGTAGGCGCCGGTTTTCATGGCGGCGAGGGCTGCGGCATCGATCATTCGATCGGTTTCAGGGTTGAGCGGCACGTGCAAGCTGACGATATCCGCCTCCGCCAGCAGCGCCGGCAACGTCCGCCATGCCGCCGGCACACCGGTTTTTTCGGCCGTTGCGGTGTAGAGCACCTCGGCGCCCATGGCGCCGAGGATCGGAGCCAGAACCTGCGGCACCGCGCCGAAGCCCACCAGCCCAACGGTATTGCCGGCGATTTCGCCGACATCGTCGTAGAGGGCCGGATCGCCGGTCCAGCCCCGGCCGGCGCGGGTCTCGGCATCCAGCGTGGGAAGCCGCCGGAGGCAGGCCAACATCAACCCCAGTGTCATTTCCGCCACGGCACGCGTGTTGGTGCCGGGCATGTTGGCAACGGCGATGCCGCGAGTCCTGGCGGCATTCAGGTCGATGGTGTTGAGGCCGACACCGATCTTCTGGATAAACTTGAGATTGGGCGCCGTCGCGATCACGTCGGCGGTGGCGGGTTCCAGCACGTGAAGGAGGATGTCCGCTTCGGCCATCTCCCGCACCAGGGCGTCGTCGTCACCGGGTTCGACGATCGCCACGTCCAGCCAATCCGGCTTTACCGCCTGCACCCTCTCCCGAAATCCGGGGCCGGCGCGGAAATGCAGAACGGCCTTCACCTTCGCTCACCCTACGCCGGGCAAAACACCGCCACCGGCGAATTTAGCATCCGGGCCCAGCGCTTCGGCAATGCGCAGGACATCGTTCCATTTCGCCATGCGCTCGGAACGGGCAAACGAGCCCACCTTCAACTGCCCCGCATTCCAACCGACCGCGAGATGGGCGACGGAAACGTCTTCCGTTTCGCCGGAGCGTGCGGAAACCACCGTTCCCCAACCGTGGCTTCGGGCGGCATCGAGAGCGGCGCGGGTTTCGCTGACGGTACCGGCCTGGTTGGGTTTCAAAAGCACGGCATTGCAAGTGCCGTCGCCGGCGGCGGCATGAACCCTCTCGGCGTTGGTGACGAGGAAATCGTCGCCGATTACCTGGATGCGGTCGCCGACGGCTTGGGTGAATTTCTTCATGCCCTCGGCATCATCCTCGGCCACTGCGTCCTCGATGGAAACGATGGGATAACGCTCTGTCCAGCCCACCAGCATCCCGATCAACCCATCACTGTCGATCTCCCGGTCCTCCAGGGCCAGCCGGTAACGGCCAGATTGACCGAACTCGGATGCTGCTACATCGAGCGCGATGGCCATGTCCCGGCCCGGCGCGTAGCCGGCCTTCTCGATGGCGCGCACCAGCATCTCAAGAGCATCCTCGTTGGACGCGAAATTGGGCCACCAGCCGCCTTCGTCGGCAACGCCCGCCAAACCGCCGGCCTCCGCCATCAACTCCCCGGCTGCCCGGTAGACCTCGGCGATCCAGACGAAGCCCTGATCGACGTTTTCGGCTCCGACGGGCATGACGAGGAAGTCCTGAATGTCGATCCGTCGCCCGGCGTGAGCGCCGCCGCCGAAGATTTGAACCTGAGGCAACGGGAGGGCGGGCGTGGTTTCGCCTGCGAGATAGCGCCACAAGGGCTGACCTGCCTCCGCCGCCGCCGCGTGAAGCACGGCGAGGGAGGTGGCGACGACGGCGTTGCCGCCGAGGCGGGCTTTGTTGGTCGTGCCGTCGAGGGCGATCAGCGCGTCGTCGACGGCCTGCTGATCGACGGCGTCGATACCGGTCAAGGCCTCGGCGATCTCGCCGTTGACGTTGGCCACCGCCCCGTCGACGCCAAGGCCGCCGAAAGCTTCCCCGCCGTCCCTGAGATCGATGGCCTCGTTGCTGCCGCGGGAGGCGCCGGCGGGCGCGATCGCCCGGCCCGCTGCACCGCTCGCCAGGCGGACTTCGGCCTCAACCGTCGGCCGGCCGCGTGAATCCCAAACCCGCCGGCCGATGACGGCGGCAATATCAGTGCTACTCAACGATTCAACCTTTCATGCCAGGCCGCCGCCACGTCCAAGAGACGGTCGGGCGGAAATTCCAAGAGACCGATGGCTGTGCGCCTTATCAATTCCTTTTGCTCCTCCGCTGTGACGTATTCGACCGGCGACTTGCCGTCGACCCGGGCGAGGAAGAGAGCCGGCAGCAAGCGGGCGGCGCGCGCCTCAACTCGGCGCGGCGGTTCCCAATCGACCCGCTCGAGGTAGGCGGCGACGAACATGCGGAAACTCTCCATCAGGGCATCCACAGCTTCTGGGCGCGGCAAGCACTTGAGCAAAAGGTGGTTGAGGCAGAACGCCACGTCGAATGCCGGATCGCCGTACCAGGCGCACTCGGCGTCGAGGAAAACCGGCCCCTCCGGACCCATCAGAATGTTCTTGGGGCTGACGTCGCCATGCACCAGGCAGAGTTTGTTAGCGGCGGTGGTATCGCAGATTTCCCTCAGTTCCTCGGCATAGTCGGGATGGGCGGTGGCGGTATGCAGGAGATAGGGTTCCAGCCGAATGTCGTGGAAGATTTCGTCGGTCGGCAGAGCGTGCGAGATTTCCTCATTTCCCGCCGTTCCGGCGTGAATTCCGCCCAATGCGGCGGCGACGGCCGCCGCGAAGGCGGGATCGACCCGGCCTTCAAGCAATTCCGCCTTCCACAACGGGTGTTCCTCCGCTTCGAGATACGCCATGGCCAGCGTTCCGGTCTCGGCGTCCTGGCCCAGGAGCCTCGGCGTGCAGCCGGGCACTGCGGCGTCGGCCCGCCGCATCCATTCGGCTTCATAGGCATTTCGCTCCACGGGTGCGCGCCAGTCGGCCTCGACCCGCAGCTTGGCCAGCGCGCGCTTGACGCAGACCGGTCCATCCGCCAGATCGACCCGCCAGATGTCGGATGACACGCCGCCCGTCAGCCGTTCGAATGTCGGCGTTTCACCGTCTCGCGCCAATCCGAGCCGCACAAGCGCGTCCAGGACGCTCGCGTCGGGTTGACTCTCATCGGGGGGCTGAGGTGTGTTCATGGCGGCGGCGAAAATATGCCCGCTGATGGGGTATGATGCAAGCGGGCCGGACGGGTCATCCACCGCCCGGACCACAATCGCCAGGGGGATGCCATGTGCCGCAACATTCGCACGCTTTTCAATTTCGAGCCGCCCGCGACGGAGGAGGAAATCAGGGCGTCCTCCGTGCAGTTCGTCCGTAAGCTCAGCGGCTTTACGAAGCCTTCCAAAGCCAACGAAGCGGCCTTCGAGCAGGCCGTCGAGGAGGTAGCCGATGCCGCTCGTACGCTGCTGGCTTCATTGCAGACGGCGAGTCCGCCGAGAAACCGGGAAGAGGAAGCGGAAAAGCGTCGTATGAGATCGGCGGCCCGATTCGCGCTCTGACGCCTCTCCATCAAGGTCGTTCGTCAACAATGTGTACAAAGTATATATTGTTGTTTACAAAGCGAAAACCTGGGCCGGGGATCTCCCGCGAATCGGGATTTCGCCGACGGGTCTGGCCTCGATGGGATCGCGGCAGGCTTCGATGGTCGAGCCGGCAATGAGGATTCCGGTGCCGGTTTCCTTGTTCATCTGCTCCAGCCGGGCGGCCAGGTTCACGGCGTCGCCGTGCACCGTGTAGGCCAGTTGGCTGCCGCTGCCGACCGAACCGGCCATCACCTCTCCCGTTGCGATGCCGATGCGGGAGCGGATGGTATGACCGGCGAAGGTGCGGTGTTCCACCGTTTCATGGATTCGCCTCGCCGCCCGAATGGCGGCACCGGCGTGGTCGTCGTCGGGGACCGGAACATTGAATGTGGCCAGGACGGCATCCCCCTGGAACTGGTTGATCACGCCCTCTTCCGCGACGATGGCTTCGCCGACGGCGGCGAAATAGTCGTTCAGCATGGTCATGACGGCCGCCGGGTCCATTTGTTCGACCATGGCCGTGAAGCCCTCGATGTCGGTGAACAGCATGGTGGCGGTCCGGCGCTGGGGCTCCAGGGCGCCGCGATCCTCGATGATGGCGTTGGCGACGCTGGCCGGTACATATTTTCCCAGGGCCTCGCGCACGAACTGGCGTTCCCGTTCAGCCGTGACCTGGCGCAACACCAGCCGGCGGGAGCGGTGGACGATGGTGGCGATGAGGCCGGCGGAAACCAGAAAGACGACAATTTCCTGCAGCCTGACGCCAAGGTCGACGAACTTCGGGTCGTTGATGTACTTCCACGGATCCGCCAGCATTTCGTCGTCGCTGACGTTCAGTTGCGACAACGTATCGGGCAGGGTGACCATCCACGCCAGGCCGATGCCCCAGCATGCCGCGCCCGCCAATCCTCCCCAGACCACAAACTTCGGCCGATAAGAGAACGCGAGGCCGATCAGCAGGACATAGAGGTAGATGACATTGCCGAAGCGGTAGCTGACCTGCGGCGGGTATTCAAATATCGAAATCGGGTTTGGATAGGTCACCGTGAAAGAGAGCAGAGCGAAATCGGCAAAGATGAAAAAATACTGGTGCCAGGTCCGGTACCAGGACTGTTGCTGGCTGTGGTGGCCGGCGACGCCGATCAACGCAAAGACGGCGATCAGTCCGTGATAGTAGAGAAGGCCGGGGAAAGGGGTGACGAAAATGAGCAGGACGCTGATGACGCCCAACGCGATCAAACGTCCCCTTAGCGCCAGAAATTGGCCGTCCCGCTCCTCCGAGATCAGTGCATCCCTGATGTCCGACATCGTAATCCCCAGTGTAAGTGGTTCGACCCTAAAGCAGCTGTTTGAAGGCCTCGCTCATCGCTTTCCGGTCGGCCGCTAGTCCGTTCATCAACTCGAAGGCTGCCGCGGCCTGTTCAAAACACATGGTATCGCCGGTTGCCACTTCGCAACCGATTTCTCGGGCGCTCAGCACCAACGGCGTCTCGAGGGGAAAATAAACGACCTCCGCGACGGCGTGATGCGGCGTCAACGCTTCCGCCGGCAGGGGCAGACCGCCGCGGCCGTGCATCCCGACTGTGCTGGCGTTGACGATGGTGCGGGTCCGCTCCGCCGCGGTGCTGACGTCGCTGACGGGCTCGACACCAGCGAAATCCCTGCACAGGCTTTCCGCCGCCTGCACGTCGGGATCGAACAAAAGGACCGGCGTCACTTTGAGTGATCTGAGGGCGTGGATGACGGCGCGACCGGCGCCGCCGGCGCCGAGCACCAGGACCGGCCCTTCGCCGGTTTTCAGCCCCTCCCACAGGGCGCGGAAGCCCAGCCAGTCCGTGTTGTGGCCTGTGGTGCGACCGTCCCGGATCGCCACCGTATTCACCGCCCCCGTGGCTGCGGCATCGGGCGATACCTCATCGAGCAGCGGCAATATGCGCGTTTTGAAGGGATGGGTGACGTTGAAGCCGTTCAACTCCTCCGCCAGCAAGGAGTTGAAGATGGTCGGCAAGTCGGCAGCGGCCTCTCCCTGTTCCTCGATGTCGTGGAGGCGGTAGCGCCCTTCGACGCCGGCGGCAGCATAGGCCGCTTGATGCAGCGCCGGCGAAAGCGAAGCGCCCAGTCCCGCACCGACGAGGGCGGTCCGGTACGTCACTGTCGCCATCCGGGATCGCTCAGGTCGGGAAGGGGAGAGGTTCACCCTCCGGCAGCGGCACGCGAAAGGCGTTGAGGGTCAGCGATACCAGCATGTAGTAGCCGATCACCCCGACCAGCTCGACGATGCCCTGCTCCCCCAATGCTTCCACCGCCCGGCCGTGGATGTCGTCACCGGTCTGGCCGGTCTCGACGAGCTCCTTTGCGTAGTCGTAGACCAGCAATTCCTTTTCAGCCAGGTGACCGGGCCGCTCGCCCGCCTTGATCATGGCGACGGTCTCCGCCGTGTGGCCGGCCTCCATCGCCAGTTTGGCGTGGGCGTACCATTCGAATTGAGCCTGCCAGTGCCGGGCCACCACGAGGATGGCGATCTCCGACAGGCGCGGTCCGAGGCAGGTGTTGTAGCGGCAGTATTCGCCGAGGCTCTGCGCCAGGTTCGCCATCACCGGGCTGCGCAGCCAGGCATTGAAAGGTCCGCCAATGCTGCCGCGTACACCGCCGACGATGGCGTCATAGACGGCGCGCTGTTCGGGCGACATGTGCTCAGGATCAAGCGGGGGAAAACGGCTGGTCAAGGGTCGGCTCCTCTGATCAAGACTAGTCGAGGGCGATTACAGCGTTTCCTTGCTCTTCCGTAAACCAGTGTTCGACGAGATTGTCGCCGTCGCCCCCCCGGTCGACGACAAGAAAGTCATGGTCGGGCTGCAATACCAGCAGGGGATGGTGCCAGACGCGGGCGCGGTAATTCACGCCCTGTGTTCCCTCGGCCCGGAAGGCCACAAGGTCATCCGGTCCAACCTCATCAGCCGGAGTGGCGACCACCACGAGGTAGTCCGAAGCCTGAAGCGGCATGAAGGCCTGGGAGCCCAGGGGATGGTATTCCATCATGCGGATGTCGATGGGCCGGGGCCGGGGCTGGCCGCGAAAGATGTTGATCAGCGGACGGCCGCCCTCGCTTGCCGTATCGACCGCCGCCAAGTCGTGAAAGCGGGTGGTGGTGCCTTCGTTGATCGTCATGGTCCGTGCCCCCGCCGCCTCGATCACGTCGCCGAAAGGCGCGAAGGCCTCGCGCGTCAACGGCTGAAGGACGAGGGAACGGGGCATGACCTAGACGACCGGCGTCCCGAACACGCGGAAGCGGCTGATGCCGCCGTCGGGGAAGATGTTGAGCTTCACGTGGGTCACCGGCCCGACGTCCTTGATGTCGTCGTCCTTGAAGGTGTGTTCGGCGTCGGCTTCCAACTTGGACTGGGCCAGCACCTCTTCCCAGAACACAGCCTGGGTGACGATGGACTGCTCGGTATCGCCGGCCACGCGGGCCGCCTGGACCGAGCAGCGGTCGGGGTAGTTGCCCTTGAAGTGGGCGGTGTCCACCTCGATGCGTTCGATTGCCCCGAGACCGCCGAGGGCGACGATAATCCAGTCGTAGCCGGGGTCGCGCCGCCGCCGCGTCTCCCAGCCGTCGCCCATGTTGACGCCCCTGCCTTCGGTGAGGATGACCCAGGGATCGCCGTAATGGGAATCGTTGTAGGTCACGACGCGCCCGCCGCTGGTGACGGCGGAAAGCTCGATGGTGCCGAGGTCGGGACTCCAGTCCCGCACCGGATCGCCATAAACCCTGAGACGCGCGATGCCGCCGTCGGGATACATGCGCAGGCGCAAATAGTTGAAGGCGGAGGTGTCCTTCACGGCGACGAAATGGTGGGCCGACGGACCGAGCTTGGTAGGCGGCACGATCTCCGTCCAGGCGGCGTCGCCGTCGGGATCCTCGTCGGCCAACAGGCCTTCCAGTGAGGCGGCCGGGGGATAGTTGCCGGTGAAGTGCGAGGTATCGATGTCGACCCCGCGGATGACGCCGCTGACGCCCAGCTTGATGATGCAGTAATCCTGCTGGCCGCCGCGCTGGCGGCGGCTTTCCCAGCCGTCCATCCATTTGCCGTTGTCGTCGTACTTGTCGGGAATGAAGACGGGCGGTTTGTCGTCTAGTAGCCGTTCCTTCGGCGCGAAAAAGTCGTCCGTGGCGTAGATGGCTCGGGAGCCCACGCGCGGTGAGGCCAGATTGATCGCGTTGCGCGCGAAGTCGGGCAGCTCCAAGTCCTTAGGATCGGTCATTTAAGAATTCCTACAATTACTATTCGATGTCGTTCAAGCGGAGCTCAGCGATGCGGTGAACCTGGGCAAGGGCCTCGGCGAATTCAACCTCCGGCGCATTGTCGATGCGGCTTTGGAAGTTTTCCAGGATTTCCGCGCGGTTGCGGCCCTTCACCGCGAGGATGTAGGGAAAGCCGAAATTCTCCTTGTAGCGCTCGTTGAGGCTTTGGAACGCCTCGAACTCGTCCGGCGTGCACTGGTCCAAACCGGCGCTGGCCTGTTCGCCGGTCGATTCGGCCGTCAGTTCGCCGCGTACCGCCAGCTTGCCGGCAAGATCGGGATGGGCACGCAGCAACGCGAGCTGCGCCTCCCTTCCCGCGGCGTCGACAATTGCCGACAGTACGGCGTGGAGGGACCGCGCGTCATCGTGCGCCGGCGTGAGGCCCGCGTCCCAGGCGGCTTCGGCAATCCACGGCGAATGTTCGTAGACGCCGCCGAAGGTGGCGACGAAGGCCTCGCGGTCGAGCCGGCTCGGCACCGACGCCGTATATGTCAGCGGTCCTGTCGTCATGTTAGGGCAGCCTCATCAAAGGGATGGTGCTCGCGCCAATGCCGCGCAATGTCGAGGCGGCGGCAAATCCAGACGTCGTCGTGCGCGCGGACATGGTCGATGAAGCGCTCCAGCGACGCCAGCCGGGCGGGGCGCCCGACGAGGCGGCAGTGCAGCCCGACCGACAACATGCGCGGCGTTTCCTTGCCCTCGCGGTAGAGCACGTCAAAGGCATCGCGCAAATAACCGAAAAACTGATCCCCCGAGTTGAACCCCTGCGGCGAGGCGAAGCGCATGTCGTTGGTGTCCAGCGTGTACGGCACGACGAGATGCGGCTTGTCCACGACGGTCGACCAGAACGGCAGGTCGTCGCTGTAGTCATCTGCGTCGTAGAGAAAACCGCCTTCTTCCGCTACCAGCCGCCGGGTGTTTGGGCTGGTGCGTCCGGTGTACCAGCCAAGGGGCCGCTCCCCCGTCAGACGGGCCAGAATTTCGATGGCCTTTTGCATGTGTTCGCGTTCGACGTCCTCGGGCACGTCCTGGTAATTGATCCAGCGGTAGCCGTGGCTGCAGATCTCGTGACCGTCCTCGAGGGCGACGTCGGCCACGGCGGGATTGCGTTCCAGCGCCATGGCGACGGCAAACACCGTTATCGGGATTTTCTTGGCCCGAAACAAGTTGAGCAGACGCCAGACGCCGATGCGGCTGCCGTACTCGTAAAGCGACTCCATGCTCATGTGGCGGACGCCCTCGAGCGGCTTGGCGGCAACGATCTCGGAAAGGAAGGATTCCGAGGCGTGATCGCCATGCAGGATGGAGTTCTCGCCGCCTTCCTCGTAGTTGAGCACGAACTGGACGGCGACGCGGGCGCCGCCCGGCCAGTTCGCTTTGGGCGGTGTCTGGCCATATCCGATCATGTCGCGGGGATAGTCTTTGGTCATGCCGGTTGCCCTCCCATGTCTTCGCGGGCGGCGAAGACGTCGGAGAACACGGCTCTGAGATCGGTTGCGGCGTCGCGTTCCTCGAGATCCAGCACGCCCTCGCAGCCCTGCAGATGCCGGGTCATGAGATCGGTCGCCAAGGCGACATCGCCGGATTCGACGGCGTCGATCAGGGCCAGATGTTCGGGCTGCGAACAGGCCGATTGGCCCGGCGTTTCATATTCGGAAATGGCCAGCGACGTCCGGCTGACGAGGGCTCTCAGCGTGTTCGCCAAGGTCTTGTTGCCGGCAACTTCGGCAATGCGCAGGTGAAACTCACCGGACAGTCGGATCCAGGCGCCCCGGTCGCCCTCCGTGAAGGCGGCCTGTTCCTCGCTTACCAACCCGCGCAAAGCCGCTACGTCGCTTTCGTCGCAACGGTGGCAGGCCAGTTCGATCACGCCGGCTTCGATGACGCGGCGGGCCTCAAACACGTCGCGAACCTCATCGACCGACAGCGAGGCCACCACGGCGCCCCGGTTGGGCCGGATGTCGACAACGTGATCGTGGCTGAGGCGCTGCAGCACGGCCCGGATGACGGTGCGGCTGACGCCGAAGATATCACCCAGCGCGTCCTCGGCGAGCTTGGTGCCGGGCGCCAGGCGTTGCTCCAGAATGGCCCCGAAAATCTGGCCGTAGATCCAGGTCTGAACGTTCCGTTTGCCGGTTTTGCCGTTACCATCAACGGTTTCACTGGATTGCATTAATCCGGTCATGACGAATTCGGCCCTCGAGTTCCATCAAAAGCGTTGGGGGTTTGTATGCAAAGTATAGCATAATTTGTATCCATAATTGCTCATGGTCAAGCTAATTTGCCATATTATTGGCCGAATTCTCAATTTTCGCGGCCCGGGCTGTATATTTGTTCGAAATGCCAGTAAATGAGTGAATACAATCAAGATCATTTTTGGATGCAATTTCGATTGGGTCATGCCATAATTTTTCAAAATCCACTGCGCCCCGCCAAATGCGGAGTAAGCTGTGGAATGTCGAAGGGAGAGGCGTCCGCCCCGCCGGGGTGGCCGATGGATTATGGGACGGCTGACGACGCACGTGCTGGATACCGCGCTGGGGCGCCCGGCAGCGGGGATTCGCATCGAACTCTTTAGGCAGGACGGCGCCGAAAAGCTGACCGAAGCCGTGACCAACGACGATGGCCGCTGTGACGCGCCCCTGCTGGATGGGGACGGGTTTGCCGTCGGTCGGTATGAGTTGGTCTTCCATGCCGGGGACTATCTCAGAGAGGTGGGCGCGCCCGTGAGCGATCCCGCGTTCCTGGACGAAATCGTCATCCGCTTCGGCATATCCGACGCGGAGGCCCATTATCACGTCCCTCTATTGCTGTCGCCCTACGGCTACAGCACCTACCGGGGAAGCTGAGATGCGCGCCTCGATCCGTTTTCTGTTGGGCGACGAAGAGCGGGAGCTCACGTCCGTCGACCCGACGATGACGGTGCTGCAATACCTGCGCGAGGTGGAGGGCCGGACCGGCACCAAGGAAGGCTGCGCCGAAGGCGATTGCGGCGCCTGCACCGTCGTCCTGGCGGCACCGAGAAACGGCGGTCTCGAATACCGCGCGGTCAACGCCTGCATCCAGTTCCTGCCGACCCTCGACGGCAAGCAACTGCTGACGGTCGAGGATCTGAAAACCGCCGGTGGTGTGCTTCATCCCGTGCAGACCGCCATGGTCGAACAGCACGGCTCGCAGTGCGGGTTTTGCACACCCGGTTTCGTGATGTCGCTGTTCGCCCATCATCGCCAGGGCGCGGCCCCCGACCGCCAGTCCTTGGATGATGCCTTGGCGGGCAACCTCTGTCGTTGCACGGGCTACGGACCGATTATCGCCGCCGCACGGGCCTCGTCCGAAGCCAGGGCCGAACGGGCGCACGGTCTTCCCGAGGAGGAGGTTGTCGAGAAATTGAAAGCCATTGCCGCGGAGGACAGCGTTGCCCTGGAATACCAGGACCGGGTGTATTTCGCCCCGCGCAGCGTCGATGAGCTTGCCGAAGTCTTTGTTGCGCGTCCCGACGCCTGTCTGCTGGCGGGTGGCACCGACGTGGGACTGTGGGTCACCAAGCTTCACCAGCGTCTCGACACCGTGATCTATCTCGGCGACGTGGCCGACCTGGGCGGTATTGAGGAGAGTGGCGGCCTGCTGCACATCGGGGCCGGCGCCACTTATGAAGACGTACTGCCCCGGATAAACGCGGCGTATCCCGACTTCGGGGAACTCATCCGCAGGATCGGGTCGCGCCAGATCCGCAACGCCGGCACCGTAGGCGGCAATATCGCCAACGGCTCGCCCATCGGCGACACCATGCCGGCGCTCATCGCCCTGGGCGCCCGCCTGGTTCTTCGCCACGGCCCCGACCGGCGGGACATGCCGCTGGAGGACTACTTCGTCTCCTACGGCAAGCAGGACCGGGGGCCGGGCGAATTCGTCGAGCGTGTCGATCTGCCCCTGCACGGAGAGGACGTGATATTCGGCTGCCACAAGGTTTCCAAGCGCTTCGACCAGGATATCAGTGCCGTCATGGGGGCGTACGCCTTGCGGATCGAGGAGGGCGTGATTTCGGATGCGCGCATCTGTTTCGGCGGCATGGCGGCCAAGCCGCAGCGGGCGCCGGCGGCCGAAAACGCGCTGATGGGCCAGCCCTGGTCGGAGGCGTCGCTGGCAAAGGCGCGGGCCGCTCTGGCAAAGGACTACACCCCTATCGACGACATGCGGGCCAGTGCGGCGTACCGCCTCAACGTGGCGCAAAACCTTTTGACGAAATTCTTTGTGGAAAGCACCGAACCGGCCGTCGAAACACGGTTGGTGGGAGCGCGGGCCCATGGATGACGCGGTCATTCAGACTGAGGCTCCGGTAACGGCTGTTGACGGCGGCGTCGGGCAACCCCGGCCCCACGACAGCGCCCACAAGCACGTCAGCGGCGATGCGGTCTACGTCGACGACATCGCCACCCCGCCCGGTACCCTCCATCTATACGCCGCGCCGGCAACCATCGCGCATGGCAGGATCCTGCAACTCGATTTGGACAAGGTTCGAACCGCCGAGGGTGTCGCCTGCGTGCTGACGGTCGACGACATACCGGGCACGAACGATATCAGCCCCACAGGCAGCAACGACGAACCTGTGCTGGCCGACGGCGCCGTCCACTTCCATGGCCAGCCGCTTTTTGCGGTGGCCGCCGAAACGATTGATCAGGCCCGGGCGGCGGCGGCAGTAGCCGAGGTCGAATATGAGGAACTCGATCCCCTGGTGACGGTCGATCAGGGGCTTGCCGCGGGCGAAAAGGTGCTCGACCCCGTCACCATGAAATGCGGCGACGCGGCGGCGGCCCTCGACGCGGCGCCGAAACGCCGCCAGGGAGAGGTTCGCGTCGGCGGCCAGGACCACTTCTACTTGGAGGGACACGTCGCAATAGCCTGGCCGCAGGAGGACGGCGACGTCCTGGTTCATTCCTCCACCCAGCATCCCTCGGAGATGCAGCACCTGATCGCCAAGGTGCTCGGCCGGCCCGACAACGCCGTAACCGTTGAAATCCGGCGCATGGGCGGCGGCTTCGGGGGCAAGGAGACGCAGGGCGTGCAATGGGCGGCGCTGGCGGCGATGACGGCGGTGAAGACCGGCCGGGTCGCTAAATTCCGCCTCGACCGCGACGACGACATGATCATGACCGGTAAGCGGCACGACTTCATGGCTGATTACGATGTCGGCTATGACGAGGGCGGGCGCATTACGGCGCTTTCGGCCACGCTGGCCTCGCGCTGCGGCTTTTCCGCCGATCTTTCGGGCGCCATCAACGACCGGGCGCTGTTCCACCTCGACAACGGATATTACCTCGAGAACGTCGAGGCCGTCTCCCACCGCTGCCGAACCAATACGGTTTCCAATACGGCCTTCCGGGGGTTCGGCGGACCCCAGGGCATGGCGGTGATCGAGCGCGTGATCGACGATATCGCCCGCGAGCTCAGGAAGGACCCGCTGGAGGTCCGAAAAATCAACCTCTACGGAACCGAGGACCGCAACGTCACGCCCTACGGCATGACGGTGGAGGACAACGAGCTGCCCGAAATGATCGCCGCGATCGAAAAGAGCTCCGACTACGCAGCGCGTCGCCAAGAGATCGCCGCCTACAATGCCCAAAGCCCGGTGCTCAAGCGCGGCCTCGCCTTGACGCCCGTGAAGTTCGGCATCTCGTTCACCACCAGCCACCTCAACCAGGCCGGCGCGTTGATCCACATCTACACCGACGGCAGCGTCCATCTGAACCACGGCGGCACGGAAATGGGTCAGGGCCTGAACCAGAAGGTCGCTCAGGTGGTGGCCGAGGAACTGTCCATCGATCTCGACCGCATCAAGATCACCGCCACCAATACCGGCAAGGTGCCCAACACATCGGCAACGGCGGCATCATCCGGCTCCGATATGAACGGCATGGCGGCCCAGGCCGCCGCCCGCACCCTGAAAACACGGCTCACCGCGTTTGCCGCCGAACGTTACGAAGTGGGGGAATCGGAGGTCGTCTTTGCCGCCAACCGCGTGCGGATCGGTACCGAAGACATGGCTTTCGGCGATTTGGTAAAGCAAGCCTATCTCGGCCGCATCCAACTTTCGGCCACCGGCTTCTACCGCACGCCCAAGATCAAGTTCGACCCCGCGACCTTCACCGGGCGGCCATTCTACTATTTCGCCTACGGCGTGGCGGTGGCGGAGGTGAAGATCGACACCCTGACCGGCGAAAACCGGATGACGCGGGTCGACATCCTCCACGACGTCGGCAACTCGCTGAACCCCAGCATCGATCTCGGCCAGGTCGAGGGCGGTTTCATCCAAGGCGTGGGCTGGCTGACGTCGGAGGAACTTTATTACGACGCGGCGGGGAGGCTGCAGACCCATGCGCCCTCGACCTACAAAATCCCGGCCTGCGCCGACCGTCCGGAGGATTTCCGCATGGCCTTGTGGGAGAAGGGCCGGAACCGCGAAGAAACCATTCACCGCTCCAAGGCGGTGGGCGAACCGCCCCTGATGCTGGGTCTTGCCGTCCATCACGCCATCGCCGATGCGATTGCCAGCGTCGGCGGACCGGGTTATGTCGTTGGTCTCAACGCACCGGCAACGCCGGAGACCATCCTCGCGGCGGTGGATGCCGCCAAGACAAAGGCCGCAACATGACCTGGTATCAATCCGCCCGCGACGTCTTCGATCAGGGCGAACCCTGTATTCTCGTCACCGTCGGCAACATCCGGGGCTCGGCGCCGCGCGAGGCCGGCGCGGAAATGATCGTGTTCGCCGACGGCTTCGCCGGCACCATCGGGGGCGGCGCGCTCGAATACAACGCCACCCACCGCGCCCGCAAACTGGCGGCGGAAGGGATGGAGGGCAGTCTTAGCGAAAACCTGATCCTCGGCCCCGATCTCGGCCAGTGCTGCGGCGGCTCCGTCGACGTTACCTTCGAAAAACTCGACGACGCCGGTTTCGAGGCCATCGCAGAACGGCATTCTGCCGCCGAAACCCGCCTGCCCCAGGTCTTTATATTCGGCGCCGGCCATGTCGGCCGCGCCATCGTGCAAGCCTTGGCGCCACTTCCCCTTTGCCTCACCTGCATCGACGACCGTCCCGACATTCTGGACCAGGTTGACGATGACGTGCGACGTATCCCGAGCTCGGGCGACGCCGCCAACGTCCTCGGGCTGCCCAGCGGCGCCCTCGTGCTGATCATGACCCACAGCCACGATCTCGATTATGACCTGGTGCACGCGGCGTTGACGCGGGACGATCTCGGTTACGTCGGCCTGATCGGCAGCGCCACCAAGCGCGCCCGTTTCCTGCAGCGCCTGCGCGTGGACGGTTTGACGGACGAAGACCTGTCGCGTCTGGTCTGCCCCATCGGCATCGACGGCATAGCGGGCAAGGAACCGGCGGTCATCGGCGCCTCGGTAGCGGCGCAGATCCTGCAGGTATCGGAAGCCCAGGCGGCGGCGCGCGACGACGACGGCTTGCGTGTGGTGGGTGAGGAGACATGAGGTCGTTTCGAGGAGTGCTGGATCTTGAGTAGTCATGAAGACCTGATGCGCCGGGCCATCGACATTTCGGCCGAGCAGATGCGCGCGAACAAGGGCGGTCCGTTCGGCGCCGTCATCGCCAAGGACGGCGAGATCATAGCCGAGGGCTGGAACAAGGTGACTTCGGCGAACGACCCCACCGCCCATGCCGAGGTCGAGGCGATCCGCCACGCCGGCAGCGTCCTCGGCACCTTCGATCTTTCCGGCTGCGTCATCTACACAAGCTGCGAGCCCTGCCCGATGTGCCTTTCGGCCATCTACTGGGCGCGCCTGGACTGTATCTACTACGCGAACACACGGACTGACGCCGCCGACATCGGTTTCGACGATGCGCTGATCTACGACGAGGTTGCCAAGGATATCGGCGACCGCATCCTGCCGATGGAGCACCTGAAGCTGGCCGAGGCTGCTGAAATCTTCGACGAATGGCGCGACAAAGACGACAAGATTGCGTATTGATGTTAGTCATGAGACCACGCGGAGACGTGGACGAATAACCGGCCGCAGAGCCGGGAAGAAACAGGGGGAAGGGTAGGTGACGGACGCGACGAATACCGCCGGAACGGAGGCAGCGCCGCTGTTGTCACTGCAGGGCATCACCAAGGCGTTTCCCGGCACGCTGGCCAACGACGACGTAAGCTTCGATATAACGCCCGGCCAGGTCCATGCCCTCTTAGGCGAGAACGGCGCCGGCAAAAGCACCCTCGTCAAAATCATATATGGCGTTCTCAGGGCGGACGAAGGCAGCGTCCAATGGAACGGCCGGCCTCTGGTCGTGAGCGGCCCCTCGGCAGCGCGCGAACTGGGCATCGGCATGGTGTTCCAGCATTTCTCGCTGTTCGAAGCGATGACGGTGCAGGAGAACATCGCGCTGGCGGTGACGGACGAGAAGAACCGCAGCGTCCTCAGGCAGCGCATCATCGATGTTTCCAAGAGCTACGGTCTGCCTCTCGACCCAGACCGCCATGTCCATTCTCTGTCGGTGGGCGAGCGCCAACGCATCGAGATCGTTCGTTGCCTTTTGCAGAATCCCAAGCTGTTGATCCTCGACGAACCCACCTCGGTGTTGACGCCGCAGGAGGTCGAACGCCTGTTCGAGACCCTGCGAAAGCTCTCGTCGGAGGGTTGCGCGATTCTCTACATCAGCCACAAGCTGCACGAGGTGCAGGAACTCTGTGAATACGCCACAATCCTACGCGGCGGGCGCGTCGTGGCGACTTGCGATCCAAAGGTGGAGACCGCGCGCAGCATGGCCGAACTGATGATCGGCGACAAACTGCGGCCGCCCGAACGCCATGCGGAGGAGGACGCCCTGGGCGAGGTGAGGCTCGCGGTCAAGAATCTCAGCCTGGAAGCCGACAGCCAGTTCGGCGTCACCCTGGACGATATATCCTTCGAGGTCCGCGGCGGCGAGATCCTCGGCATCGCCGGCATTGCCGGCAGCGGGCAGGTCGAATTGATGGCGGCGCTGGCGGGTGAAAACGTGATGCCGGGCAACGCCGACGCCATCGTTCTCGACGGCCAAGCCATCGCCGACAAGGGACCGGCCGAGCGGCGGGCCCTGGCCGCCGTTTACGTGCCTGAGGAACGCAACGGCCACGGCGCCGTGCCGTCGATGACGTTGGAGGAGAACGCCTTTCTCACCGCTTTCCGCCGATTGGGCCTGGCCAAAAACGGCATGATCCAAAGCGCGCCGACACGGGATTTCGCGGCCGACGTCATCGAAAGCTTCGACGTGCGCACCACCGGCGTCGACGCCGACGCCGGCAGCCTCTCGGGAGGCAACCTGCAGAAATTCATCGTCGGCCGGGAAGTGCGACAAGAGCCCGGCATCATGGTGATCAATCAGCCGACCTGGGGCGTCGACGCCGGTGCGGCGGCAGCCATTCACCAGCAGCTCATCGATCTGGCAAAGCGCGGTGCCGCCGTTCTGGTTATCTCCCAGGATCTCGACGAGATCTTCGCGGTGTGCGACCGCATCACGGTGATGGCGGAGGGGCACCTCTCCGATTCCAAACCCATCGGAGAGGCGACGGTCGAGGAGATCGGCATTCTCATGGGCGGCCTGCACGGCATGGACGCGACGCCCGTCGAAACGGCGGAGACGGCCCATGGTTAGACTGGAACCCCGCCCGCAACACAGCGAGATCATGATCTACCTCTCGCCGGTGTTCGCCATCGTGCTGACGCTGCTGGCGGGCCTTGTGATCTTTTCGCTGTTCGGCAAGAACCCCTTGACGGCGCTCTATACGTTCTTCGTTCTGCCGCTGACGACGGTGTTCGGCTTTACCGAACTGATCGTCAAGGCGACGCCGCTGGTGTTGATCGGCGTCGGTCTCGCCATCGGATTCCGCGCCAACGTCTGGAACATCGGCGCCGAGGGACAGCTCACCATCGGTGCCATCTTCGGCGGCGGTATGGCTATCTGGTTCCACGATTCGGAGTCTTTCCTTTTGCTGCCCGCCATGGTGGTCGCGGGCGCCGTAGGCGGCATGGCCTATGCCGCCATCCCGGCCTATTTCAAGACCCGCTTCAACGCCAACGAAATCCTCACCAGCCTGATGCTCACCTACGTCGCGACTCTGCTGCTGAGCTATCTGGTGACCGGACCGTGGCGCGATCCCGGCGGCTTCAACTTTCCCGAATCGCGCATGTTCCCCGATGCCGGTACCATGCCCATCCTGCTCGAAGGCAGCCGCATGCATTTCGGCCTGTTCTTCGCTCTGGCGGCCATCGTCGGCGGTTGGGTGCTGTTGACCCGCGCCGTGATCGGTTTTCAGCTCAAGGTCGTGGGGCTGGCGCCGGCGGCGGCAAGGCACGTCGGCTTTGTCGAGAACCGCCTGATCTGGTTCAGCTTGCTGCTGGGCGGCGGCCTGGCGGGCATCGCCGGTTTGAGCGAAGTCGCTGGCCCGGTCGGACAGCTTGTCCCGGTCATCTCGCCGGGCTACGGCTTTACCGCCATCATTGTGGCTTTCCTGGGGCGCCTGCACCCGGTGGGGGTCGGCCTCGCGGGTCTCGTCATGGCGCTCACCTACATCGGCGGCGAAACGGCGCAGATCGAGATCGGCCTGCCGGCGGCGGTGACCGGTCTTTTCCAGGGCATCTTGCTGTTCTTTCTGCTGGCCTGCGACGTCTTGACGAGCTACCGCATCCGCTTCGGCCGCCCCGTCATCCACCACGGAGGCGCGTCATGAGCGGCATGGAATGGTTCGTTCCGGTCATCCTCACCGTCATCACGGCCTCGACGCCGCTATTGTTTGCCGCGACAGGCGAGTTGGTAACCGAAAAATCCGGCGTTCTCAATCTCGGTGTGGAAGGCATGATGCTGGTCGGCGCAGTCTCGGCATTTGTCGTGGCGTCCGCCAGCGGCAGCGGCATTCTTGGCATCCTGGCGGGCGCGCTTTCGGGCATGGTCATGGCGGGCATATTCGCCTATCTGGCGTTGTCGCTGCTGGCCAATCAGGTCGCCACCGGCCTCTCGCTGACCATCTTCGGCGTCGGGTTCAGCGCGCTCGTGGGCGCCGGATTCGTCGGTTTCGCCCTTGAACCCCTGCCCAAGCTGGCGATCCCCTTCATTTCCGACATTCCCGTCATCGGGCAGATCCTGTTCGGCCAGGACATCCTGGTATACCTCTCATTCGTTGGCGTATTCGGCGTCGCCTGGTTCCTCAAGAATACGCACGCCGGAATGGTATTGCGCGCCGTCGGCGACAGCCACGACTCGGCCCACGCGATCGGTTATCACGTCGTTCGCATCCGTTATCTCGCGACCCTGTTCGGCGGCATGATGGCGGGACTGGGCGGGGCCTATCTTTCCCTTTCGTACACTCCCATGTGGGCCGAGAACATGACGGCGGGGCGGGGCTGGATCTCGCTGGCCCTTGTGGTGTTCGCGACCTGGCGGCCCGGCCGCCTGCTGCTCGGCGCCTACATGTTCGGCGGCATTACCATCCTGCAACTCCACGCCCAGGGGGCAGGCTTCGCCGTGCCCTCGCAACTCATGTCGATGTTGCCGTATCTCGCGACCATCATCGTCCTCGTGCTGATCTCACGGGATCGCACAAAGATCCGGCTGAACGCTCCGGCCTGCATCGGTCAGGCGTTTCGCCCGGCGCAATAAGAAGAAAGCGCGGGCCTTTGTTTCGGCCCGCAGAAGACTAGGTCATATTTTGAATGCTCAACAAGGAGGCAAGAATGAAAAGACGCACAGTACTCAAATCCCTCGCGGCGGCCTTTACGGCCGGTGCGATGCTGACAGGCGCTGCAGCCGCATCCGCCGAAGAATTGAAAGTCGGCTTCGTCTACGTCGGCCCGACCGGCGATCATGGCTGGACCTATCGCCACGACATCGGCCGCCAGGCCATCGAGAAGGCCTTCCCTGGCAAGGTGAAAACCTCCTTCGTCGAGAGCGTCAAGGAAGGTCCCGACGCGGAACGTGTCATCCAGCAGCTGGCCGCGAGCGGCCACAAGCTGATCTTCACCACGTCGTTCGGCTACATGAACCCGACGGTCAAGGTGGCGAAGCGCACGCCCAACGTCATGTTCGAACACGCCACGGGCTACAAGCGCGCCAAGAACGTCGCCACTTACTCCTCGCGCTTCTACGAAGGCCGCTACGTGATCGGCAAGATCGCCGGCAAGATGAGCAAGACCAACATCGTTGGTTACGTCGCTTCTTTCCCGATTCCCGAAGTGGTGCGCGGCATCAACGCCTTCCTGATCGGCGCCCACACCGTCAATCCGGACATCAAGATCAAGGTCGTCTGGGTGAATTCCTGGTATGACCCAGGCAAGGAAGGCGATGCCGCCAAAGCCCTGATCGACCAGGGCGCCGACATCATCACGCAGCACACGGACAGCTCCGCACCCCTGCAGGTCGCCCAGAACCGCGGCGTGCTCGGTTTCGGCCAGGCGTCAGACATGATCAAGTTCGCGCCTAAGTCTCAGCTCACGTCGATCATCGACCAGTGGGACCACTACTACGTCGCCCGCGCCAAGGCGGCGTTGGACGGCACCTGGAAGTCTGAGGACACCTGGGGCGGCTTCAAGGCCGGCATGGTCGAGATGGCGCCCTTCACCAATATGCCCGCCGAGGTCGCGGCCATGGCGAAGCAGGCCGTCGAGGATGTCACCAGCGGCAAGATCCATCCCTTCGCCGGTCCTTTGAAGGACCAGACGGGCAAGATCCGGGTCAAAGCCGGTGAAACCCTCGACGGGGGGCCGCTGGCCGGCATGAACTGGTACATCCAGGGCGTCGACGACAAGCTGCCGAACTAAATCGGCGCCACCATCGATAGCCCGCGTCCGGTTGATCCCGGGCGCGGGTTCTCGATATCCCCAACGTTTGTCATGCGGAGCAACGATTGAGCGCCGATTTCATTGACCGCCTGCCGAAGGCGGAACTGCACATCCATATCGAGGGCAGCCTGGAGCCCGAGATGACGTTCGCCCTGGCCGGGGCTCAGGATATCGAGCTCGCCTACCCCTCGGTTGAGGCCTTACGTGCCGCCTATGATTTTGGCAATCTCCAGGAGTTTCTCGATCTCTACTACCAGGGCATGTCCGTCCTCAATCGGGAGCGGGATTTCTATGATCTGACGGATGCCTATCTCGCCCGCGCCGCCACCGACGGTGTGACGTATGCCGAGATATTTTTCGACCCCCAGGGCCACACCGAACGCGGGGTAAACTTCGAGACCGCTCTCGGCGGCATCCATCGGGCACTTCTGGACGGCGAGGCCAAGCACGGCTGCAAGGCCAATATCATCATGTGCTTCCTGCGCCATCTCGATGAAGCCGATGCCGAGAAGGCCCTGGACGCCGCCCTTGACCACAAGGACAAGATCATCGGCGTCGGCCTGGACTCTTCGGAAGTCGGTCATCCGCCAACAAAATTCAAGAACGTCTTCGCCCGTGCCCGCGACGAGGGCTTCCGCCTTACCGCCCACGCCGGTGAGGAGGGCCCGCCGGAATACATCTGGGAGGCCCTGGACGTGCTGGGCGTCGAACGCATCGACCACGGTAACCGGGCGTTGGAGGACGACGCCCTGATGCGGCGCTTGGCTGCCGACAACATGGCGCTGACCATGTGCCCGTTATCCAACCTTCGGCTTTGCGGCATTGACGATATGCGGAAGCATCCGGCCCGCACCATGCTGGAGGCCGGCTTGCGCGTGACCGTCAATTCCGACGATCCGGCCTACTTCGGCGGTTACATCTCGGAGAACTTCCGTAGTCTTGGCGCTGCCCTCGATTTGACGGCTGAAGAGCTTACGGCCATGGCCCGCAACGGTTTTGACGCGGCCTTCGTATCGGAGGCCGAACGCGCCGACGCTTTGGCGAAATTCGATGCCGCAATGACCGCCGGCTAAGTACAAAGAGAGACGGAACATGGAAAGCATCATCTGGGATTGGGTCGAATTGCTGTTGCGCTGGACGCACATCATCGTCGGCATCGCCTGGATCGGTTCGTCGTTCTTCTTCGTCTGGCTCGACATATCCCTACGGAAGCGCGTCGGCGGCAGCGATGCCGTCCAGGGCGAGGCCTGGCTGGTGCACGGCGGCGGCTTCTATTTCACGGAGAAATACCTGGTGGCGCCGGAACGCATGCCGGCGGAACTGCACTGGTTCAAATACGAGGCCTATTTCACCTGGATCACCGGCTTCCTGCTGCTGTGCGTGATTTACTATGCCGGGGCGGAGGCGTTCCTGATCGATCCGGACGTCATGGAACTGACAGCGTGGCAGGCCATCGGCATCAGTCTGCTGCTGCTGGGCTCAGGCTGGATCGCCTATGACCTCCTCTGCCGTTCTCCCATCGGCGACAAGACCATCCTTCTTGCGCTGTCGGTATTCATCCTCACAGTCCTCAGCGCCTGGGTGTTCGCGCAGATCTTCAGCGGCCGCGGCGCTTACGTTCACGCAGGCGCGGCCATCGGAACAATGATGGCGGCCAACGTCTTTTTCGTCATCATCCCCAACCAGAAGAAGACCGTGGCGGCCCTGATGGCCGGCGATGAACCCGACGCCATCTGGGGCAAGCAGGCCAAGCAGCGCTCGCTGCACAACAACTACCTGACGCTGCCGGTGCTGCTGATGATGATCAGCAGCCATTACCCGATGACCTTCGGCCACGAATACAACTGGGTGATCTTCGCCGGCGTCGTCATCCTGGGCGGCGTCATCCGCGATTTCTTCAACACCCACAACGCCGGGGGGCGCGGGCTGTCGATCTATTGGCAGTGGCCGGTATCGGTGCTTTTGGTGATCGGGCTGATTTGGATGACGGCGCCCACCTTGAGCGAAACCGACGAGGACACCATCGCCGCAACGGATGCCCTGGCCATCGTGCAGACCCGCTGCATCTCCTGTCATGCCGCCAAGCCGACCAATGAGGATTTCGAAAAGGCGCCGGGGGGGCTCAAGTTCGATACCATCGCGGAGGTCCGCACAGCCTCGGCCCGCATCCTGGCGCAAACCGTGCTCTCGAAGGCCATGCCGCTGGGCAATCTGACAAAAATGACGGAAGACGAACGCGCCCGGCTCGGCCAATGGATCAGGGCGGGCATGCCCGAGTAGACAACCAAATCAGGGTGGGGACCGGAATGTTGGTGGAATTCGAAACGCTCAAGCTCAGTTGGAAGCCCAATCAGTACCTCATGGCGCCGGCCAACGTCTGCCGCAACGCCAAACCGCATATGGAAAACCCGGTTTTCGACGTACCGGTGCAAACCCTGCATGACGCCTTCCTGGCTGTTGTCCGCCGGCAACCCCGGACGGAACTGGTGGAGGAAGGGCCGGATGGAGAGCGATTCGTGCAGCGCAGCCGCGTCTTCCGCTTCCCGGATACCGTCGACGTGAAATTTCTTGCCATCGGCGACAATCAGTCCACCATGGGAATTTACAGCCGTGCCAAATACGGCTTGCGGGATTTCGGCGTCAACGAGGCCCGTGTGCGGATTTGGATGAAAGAGCTGGAAAGCGAACTGAAGAGCGCTTGAGGTTTCGTTTCTCCCGGGAGTTGCCGCCATCGCCACCGAACCCCCCGCCCGCGGATTCGCCCGATCCGAATTTGAAAACCGGCTCGACCGCGCCCAGTCTCTGATGCTGCGGGCGGAACTGGATGCCGTGCTGGTGACGACTCCGCCCAACGTGCGCTATTTCAGCGGCTTCGACACCCAGTTTTGGGAGAGCCCGACGCGGCCCTGGTTCCTGCTGGTGCCGCGGGAGGGCGAGCCCATAGCAGTGATCCCGGAAATCGGCGTCCCGGCCATGGAGGTCACCTGGGTCGAGGATATCCGCACCTGGCCCGCCCCGCAGCCGGATGACGACGGCGTGACGCTGCTCTCGGCGGCTCTCAATGAAGTGGGCCGGCGCTTCGGGCGCATCGGTGCGGAATTCGGCCGTGAATCGGTGATGCGCATGCCGCTGGCCGATCTCGCCGAAATCCGCCGCCGGCTGGACGGTGTCGAACTGGTCGACGCCGCCCCCCTGATCCGCGAACAGCGCATGATCAAGAGCGAGGCTGAGATCGACCGCATCCGCCACATCTGCGTCATCGCCAGCGACGCTTTCGAAGCCTTGCCGGACAGCTTGCAGATTGGCGATACGGAACGCGACGCCTGCCGCAAGTTGCGCATCGATTTCGCCGAACGCGGCGCCGACGCGACGCCCTACATGCCGGGCATCTCCGGTCCGGGTGGCTACGCCCAGATCATCGCTGGACCCTCCGACCGCTCCCTCGACGCCGGCGATATCCTGATCATCGATACCGGTTCGACCTTTGACGGTTATTTCTGCGATTTCGACCGTAATTTCGCCTTTGGCCACATCGACGACGACGCCCGCCGCGCCCACGAGGCGGTGTGGGACGCGACCGAAGCCGGCATCTCGGCCGCCGTGCCGGGCGCCACTTGCGCCGACGTCTGGCGCGCCATGGCGGACGTGTTGGAGGCGGCCGGATCGCTCGGCAACAACGTCGGGCGCATGGGCCACGGTTTGGGTTTGCAGTTGACGGAACCGCCTTCCAACACGCCCGACGACCAAACGGTTCTTTTGCCGGGACTGGTGTTGACCATCGAGCCGGGGATGGAATACGCACCCGGCAAGATGCTGGTGCACGAGGAAAATCTCGTCGTCCGAGACGGCGGGGCGGAACTCCTCAGCCGCCGCGCGCCGCGCGAAATGCCGGTCGTGACAACGTAAATGAGGCCCTGTGTGACTGAAATAACGCTCTGGCGTCATTCCTGCGAAGGCAGGAATCCATGCCTGAGTGTCAAGATTACGAAACGCGAGGCCAAGCGGAGAAACGACGGCATGGATTCCGGACAAGCGCGATGCGCTTTCCGGAATGACGCGGAATATAGCGTAACGTTGAGATCGAGTTTTTGACATGACGGACGAAATCCTCGACCTACCGCATGAGATCGACGGCGGCGTCGGTAGCCGCGCCAAGATCGGTTTGATCGTGCTGGCCAACGATCACACGGTGGAATACGAGCTCAACCGGATCTTCCCCGGACCGGATGTGGCGATGTACGCCACCCGCATCGAGAGCTCAGTGATCATCTCTCCGAAGAACCTGGCCGACATGGAAGGCCGCATCGCCGGCGCGGCCGCCCTGATCCTGCCCGGCGTCGATCTTTCCGTCGTCGCCTTCGGCTGTACCTCCGCGTCCATCGTCATCGGGGAGGAGCGCGTCTTCGAGATCATCCGCAGCGTCCACCCGGCGGCGGCCTGCACCACGCCCATCACGGCGGCCATGGCGGCTTTCGAAGCCCTCGATGTCCGCCGTCTGGGCGTCGTCACGCCCTACCGCGCCGACGTCAACGAAATGCTGCGGAAGGCGGTTCAAGAGCGTGGTCTCGAGGTCAACCGCTTCGGCTCCTTCAACGAGGAGGACGACAACGTCGCCGGCCGCATCACGGTCGAGAGCATCCGCCGGGCCGTGCTGGAATTTGGCCGCCGGGACGACGTCGACGGCGTTTTTGTGTCCTGCACGAACCTCAGGCTGATCGGCGCCATCGCGGAACTGGAAGCGGAACTGGGTAAGCCGGTCGTTTCCTCCAACCTGGCGCTGGCCTGGCACGGCCTACGATTGGCGGCTGTCGACAAGCCGATCAGGGGAATGGGCCGGCTGCTCGAAACCTAGTCCAGCAAACGCACAATCCCCGTCGCATCCTCGATGATGTGATCGGCGTCCGGCAGCAAGTCCTCCATGCCGCCGACGCCGGAGCAGACTCCGACGGCGAGGCGCGCTCCGGCATCACGGGCCATGTGGAGGTCGTGGGGGTTGTCGCCAACCACCATAACTTCCTCCGGGTGCAGTTTCTCGTGTGCACAAAAAGCCGTAACCATACCGCCGCCCGGTTTGCGGCCGTGGCCTGAATCGTATCCGGCGCAAAAGTCGATGTGCGCTTCGACTTCAAGATGTCGCAGCGTTTGCCGGGCTACCCATTCCGCATCCATGGTCGCGACGCCCAGCACCAGCCCGCGCCCGATCAATTGTTCAAACAGCCCGCCTAGATCGAACAACGGCACCGGGTGGGTCGCCGCGTGGTTCTCCATAACCTGGACAAGGCGGGTGATAGCCTGCTCGGTGCGCGGGCGCTTAGCGACCTCCAACCACATCGCCGCGATCTCGTCATTGCCGGCGGCGGCCATGGGGGAGTTGGGCACGGTGCCGCCGGTTACCTCGTCATAGCCGGTGGCGACGAGGCAGCGAAGCTTCAGCCCGGCATCGCCGCTGCCGTTGCAAAGATCGTCGAGAGCCGTCGAATACGCCGGTACCCAGGTGCGGTCGAAGTCGATCAGGGTGCCGTCCTTGTCGAACAGGATGCCGCGGATGGTCAAAACGGAGATTTCCCCATGTCGGCGGACGAAAATTGCGTGTCCGCTGAAGGACAGTAATGGGATTGCGTTCACGGTCAAGTTGGGTCCCAATAAATACGCCGCATCAACTCGTTAAGTGAATATCCATGAGCCAGATTCCGGAACGTCATTCCTACATCGGCGGGCGCCATTACGAGCCCGACACAAACGCCCGTTTTCAGAGCCTCAATCCGGCCACGGGTGAGGTGTTAACCGATATCGCTCCCGCCGGTGAGGCCGACATCCAACGAGCGGTGGACGCCGCAAAAGACGGCTTCGCCGAATGGTCGACCATACCGGGTGCGGAGCGCGGCAGGCGGCTGAAAAAGGCGGCTGATTTGTTGCGCGAACGGTTGGACGACCTGGCCCGCCTGGAGGTTTTGGACTGCGGCAAGCCGTTGCAGGAAGCCCTGGACGTCGATGTCAATTCCGGCGCCGACTGCATTGAGTATTTCGCAGGGCAAGCCGCATCGCTGCACGGCGAACACGTTGATGTCGGCGGCGCGTTCTTCTACACCCGGCGCGAACCCCTGGGCATATGCGCCGGCATCGGCGCCTGGAACTATCCCTTGCAGATCGCCTGCTGGAAGTCGGCGCCGGCGTTGGCCTGCGGCAACGCCATGATCTTCAAGCCTTCCGAGATGACGCCGCTGACAGCGGTCAGGTTGGCGGAAATCTACACCGAAGCCGGTGTACCCGACGGCGTTTTCAATGTCGTTCAGGGCGAAGCCGACACCGGCCGGACGCTGGTGGCCCATCCCGACATCGCCAAGGTGTCGCTCACCGGCGAGGTTGGCACGGGCAAAAAAGTCATGGCTTCGGCCGCCGCCGGTCTGAAGCACGTCACCATGGAACTCGGCGGAAAATCACCCTTGATCGTCTTCGCCGACGCCGATCTCGAAAACGCCGTGTCGGCGGCGCTGCTGGCGAACTTCTATACCCAGGGCGAGGTCTGTTCGAACGGCACAAGGGTATTCGTCGAGCGCGGCATCCACGACGACTTCTGCGGGAAGATGGCGGAGCGCACAGCCAAGATCAAGCTCGGCGATCCCATGGACCCGGCGACGCAGCTCGGCTCGCTGATCTCGCCGGAGCATATGGAAAAAGTGTTGGGCTACATCGAAAAGGGCAAGGCCGAGGGCGCCAGCCTGTTGTGCGGCGGCTTACGCCGGACCGAGGGCGAACTGCAGAAGGGATCGTTTGTCGAACCCACCATCTTCACCGGCTGCCGCGACGACATGTCGATTGTGCGGGAGGAGATTTTCGGCCCGGTCATGTCGGTGTTGGCGTTCGAGGACGAGGACGAGGTCATCGGGCGCGCCAACAATACCGATTTCGGATTGGCCGCCGGCGTCTTCACCAGGGACATCACGCGCGCCCACCGGGTTATCGAAAAGCTTGAGGCGGGGACCTGCTGGATCAACAACTACAACATCACGCCGGTGGAGATGCCCTTCGGCGGCTACAAGAACTCGGGCATCGGGCGCGAAAACGGCCGGGCCGCGATCGAGCACTACACCCAGCTCAAGAGCGTGTATGTCGAACTTGGCGACGTCGACGCGCCCTATTAGTCGAATGTCAGATCAGGAATCCTACGACTACGTCATCGTCGGCGCGGGTTCCGCCGGCTGCACGCTGGCGAACCGCCTCAGCGCCGATCCCGGCGTCCGTGTGCTGTTGCTGGAGGCGGGCCCGCGCGATCGGACCTGGAAGATCCATATGCCGGCGGCGCTGACCTACAATCTCGCCGACGACCGCTACAACTGGTACTACACGACCGAAGCCCAACCGCACATGGATGGCCGGCAAATGTACTGGCCGCGCGGGCGGGTGCTGGGGGGCTCAAGCTCCCTCAACGCCATGGTCTACGTGCGCGGCCACGCCTACGACTACGATCGCTGGGCGGCGAAGGGGCTGCCGGGCTGGTCTTACGCCGACGTACTGCCCTACTTCCGCCGGGCCGAAACCTGGCAGAACGGCGCCAATGATTACCGGGGCGGCGACGGGCCCCTGCATGTCTCCCGCGAGACCACGCCGAACCCCTTGTTCGACGCCTTTATCGAGGCCGGCAAGCAAGCAGGCTATCCCTTCACCGCGGACATGAACGGTTACCAGCAGGAAGGCTTCGGCCGGATGGATATGACCATCCACCGGGGGCGGCGCTGGTCGGCGGCGACGGCCTACCTCAAGCCTGCCATGAAGCGGCCCAACCTCAGCGTGAAAACCGGTGCGCTGACGACCCGTATCGTGTTCGAGGGACAACGCGCGACGGGGGTGGAGTACGCGATGGGAAGAACCGTATCGGTCGCGCGGGCCGAACGCGAGGTGATCCTCTCCGGCGGCGCCATCAATTCACCCCAACTGTTGATGCTGTCGGGCATTGGACCGGCGGACCATCTTGGGGAACATGGCATTCCGGTGGTGGCCGATCTGCCGGGGGTGGGGCAGAACCTCCAAGATCACCTCGAACTGTACGTTCAGTACGAATGCACCAAGCCCATCACGCTCTATTCCTCGACCCGGCCCTGGAACCAGGTTTGGATCGGCCTCGAATGGTTCCTCTTCCAGACCGGCATGGGGGCTTCGGCGCACCTGGAGGCCGGCGGTTTCATCCGCAGCCAGTCCGGCGTCGAACATCCCGATCTGCAGTACCACTTCCTACCCTCGGTGGTGTGGGATCACGGCCGCATCATGCCCGACCGGCATGCCTTTCAGGCCCATGTCGGTCCCATGAGACCGACCAGCGTCGGTACGGTGACGCTGAATTCGGCAGATCCGCGCCAGCATCCCAAAATTCAACCCAATTACCTCGCGACCGAGGGTGACAGGCGCGAAATGCGCGATGCCGTCAAGCTGACGCGCGAGATCTTCGCCCAGAACGCCTTCACCCCCTACCGCGGCCCGGAGATGGCGCCCGGCGCCGACGTCAAGACGGATGCCGAAATCGATGCATTCGTTCGGCGCAAGGCCGACAGCGCCTATCATCCTTCGTGCACCTGCAAGATGGGCGTTGACGAGATGGCCGTGGTCGACGGCGAGACCCGCGTTCGCGGGCTGGACGGCCTGAGGGTGGTCGATGCGTCGATCATGCCTGACGTCGTCAGCGGCAACCTCAACGCGCCGACCATTATGATGGCGGAAAAGGCGGCCGACATGATCCTCGGCAAGGCACCCCCCGCGCCCAGCAACGCCCCCGTCTACGAAGCGCAGAATTGGCGGGTCGCCCAAAGATAAGTTTATTTATTTGAACCCAGGTTTGGACACACCCGCCGATATGCTGTTAGACTTTCGTCACAATCAAAAACCAAAGTGAATCAAGCCTGTTGGAGGATTTTTGGTCCGATAAGGCGAGATCCAAAGGCCTAAGGCGTCGGCCGAATGATGCCGACATAAAGATTGTCTGGGAGGGCACAATGAAATCAAGAACACCCCGCGTATTTCCGACGGTCACCCGTCGCGACTTCTTGGCCGGCGCGTCGGCGCTCGGCGTGGCTGCCGCTTTGGGTCCGTCGGCCATGGCTGCGCCGAAGAAAGGCGGTCACTTCCGCCTCGGTCTGGGCCACGGATCGACCACTGATTCCAATGATCCGGCGACCTTTGAAAACCTCTACTCGCAGGTTCTCGGCGCCGCCTCGCGCAACAACCTGACCGAGGTTGATCAGAACGGCAAGCTGGTTCCCGAACTGGCGGAAAGCTATGAGGCTTCGCCGGACGCCAAGACCTGGACGTTCAAGCTGCGTCAGGGCGTGGAATTCCATAACGGCAAGAGCATGGACGCCAACGACGTGCTGGCCTCGATCAACCACCATCGCGGCAAGGACAGCAAATCGGCGGCCAAGAAGCTGCTGGAGCCCATCGTCGAGATGAAGGCCGACGGCAAGAACACCGTGGTCATCAAGCTGGCCGACGGCAACGCTGACTTCCCCTTCATCATCAGTGATTACCACATCGCCATCATGCCGGCCTCCGGCGACGGCGTGGAGTGGAAATCGGGTGTCGGTACCGGCGCCTACGTGCAGAAGAGCTACGAGCCCGGCGTGCGCGCCAGCCTCGAACGCAATCCGAACTTCTTCAAATCCGGCATGGGCCATTTCGATAGCGCCGAGATGATCACCATCGCCGACGGTGCGGCCCGTCAGAACGCCCTGACCACCGGCGAGATCGACGCCATGGACCGCGTCGACCTGAAGACGGCGCATCTCCTGGCCCGCCGCAAAGGCATCAAGATTCTGGAGACCAGCGGCAACCAGCACTACACCTTCACGATGCGCTGCGACACGCCGCCGTTCGACAACAACGACGTCCGCATGGCACTGAAATACGCCATTGATCGCGATGCCATCATCAAGACGGTGTTGAAGGGTCATGGAGCCTTGGGGAACGACCACCCGATCGGCACGTCCAACCCCTACCATGCCGGAGCGTTAGCACAGCGGGCGTACGATCCGGACAAAGCCAAGCACCACCTCAAGAAGGCCGGCCTGTCGAACCTCAAGGTTGATCTGTCGGCGGCCGATGCGGCCTTCGGCGGCGCTGTTGACGCAGCAATCCTCTACAAGGAACACGCATCTGCAGCGGGAATCGACATCAACGTCGTGCGCGAGCCCAACGACGGCTACTGGTCGAACGTCTGGATGAAGAAAGCCTGGTGCGCGGTGTACTGGGGCGGTCGTCCGACGGCCGACTGGATGTTCTCGACGGCTTATGCGGCCGACGCGGCCTGGAACGACTCGTTCTGGAAGAACGACAAGTTCAACCAGCTGCTGCTGTCCGCCCGCGCCGAACTGGACGAAAAGAAGCGCGGCGACATGTACGTCGAAATGCAGACCATCGTCAGCAACGACGGCGGGGTGCTGATCCCGATGTTCGCCAACTACGTCATGGCGTTGAACGACAAGGTCCAGCACGGTCCGGTCGCGGCCAACTGGTCGATGGACGGCTTCAAGGCCATCGAACGCTGGTGGTTCGGCTAGGACCGGCCCTGCCGGACAAGGCCTAAGCAAGACGGCAACCCCGGTCGGAAACGGCCGGGGTTGTTGTCTGTGGCCTCGGCCGGCACGGCAAGGCAAAACAATTGGAGACGGGTGAGATGCTCTGGGAAACGTTCATAACCTGCGCCGTCACGGGTTCAGGCGATTCGACCGGAAAAAGCGACTTGGTCCCGATCACCCCGGAAGACATCGCCGATTCAGCCATCGAAGCCGCCAAGGCGGGGGCTGCGATCGTGCACATTCACGTGCGCAATCCCGACAACGGCCAGCCGTCCCGCGATCCGGCCCTCTACGCCCAGGTCGTTGAACGGGTTCGCGCATCCGAAACGGATGTCGTCATCAATCTCACGGCCGGTATGGGCGGCGATCTCGTGATCGGCTCGGCCCAGGCGCCGCTGCCGCTCAATGCCGAGCAGACGGACATGGCCGGCGCCGACGAGCGGTTGGCGCACGTTGAGGACCTGCTGCCGGAAATCTGCACGCTCGATTGTGGCACCATGAATTTCTCCGATGGCGACTACATCATGACCAACACGCCCTCGACCTTGCGGGCCATGGCGCGACGGGTGCAGGAACTGGGTGTCCGTCCCGAAATCGAAGTGTTCGATACCGGGCACTTGGTGCTGGCCAAGCAACTGGTGGAAGAGGGGCTGATCGACGATCCCGTCATGTTGCAGCTCTGCATGGGAATTCCTTACGGCGCGCCCGACGATCCACGGACCTTGCTGGCGATGGTCGACAACCTGCTGCCGGACAGCATCTACTCGGCTTTTTCCATTGGGCGGATGCAGTTGCCTTATGTTGCAATGGCGCCGTTGGCGGACGCCAACGTGCGGGTGGGCCTGGAGGACAACATCTACCTTTCACGGGGGGTACCCGCAACCAACGCCCAGCTGGTCGAACGCGCCGTCACCATTCTGGACGCCATGAACGTTCGTATCCTCGGGCCCGACGAGGTTCGCGAAAAACTTCAACTCCGGAAGCGTTAAAGGGTTGGCGTCCTATGATCGCTAATGCCGCTTGCATCGGCGCGGGCGTGATCGGCGCCGGTTGGGCCGCCCGGCTGACTTGGAACGGCATCGACGTCAGCGTCGCCGATCCCCACCCGGAAGCCGAACGCCGCGTCAGGGATACGCTGGCGAACGGTCATCGGGCACTGGCGGAATTATCGCCTCCCCCGGAGGGCGGAACGGGCAGGCTGAAATTGGCTCCCTCCATAGCAGAGGCCGTGCAGAACGCCGATCTCGTCCATGAGAGTGCGCCGGAGGACGAGGCTACGAAGCGCCGGGTACTGGCCGAAATAGATGCCGCCGCGAAGCCTGACGCCCTGATCTGTTCGTCGACGTCAGGCCTGCTGCCGTCGAAGCTGCAGGCCGATATGGCTCGGCCTCAGCGTTTCATGGTCGCCCACCCGTTTAATCCGGTCTATCTCTTACCCCTGGTTGAAATATGCGGTGGCGGCGAAACCTCGCTCCGGGCTATCGAACAGGCACTTGAGTTCTTTCGCTCCATCGGCATGAAGCCGCTGCACCTCAAGAAGGAAATCGATGGGTTCGTGGCCGACCGGCTGATGGAAGCGCTCTGGCGGGAAGCCTTGTGGCTGGTTCACGACGACGTCGCGACGGTCGAGGAAATCGACGATGCCATATGCTACGGCCCGGGTATCCGTTGGGCCCTGATGGGCAGCTTCTTGACCTACCGCATGGGTGGCGGCGAAGGCGGCATGGCCCACTTCATGGAACAGTTCGGCCCCAGCCTGCAATGGCCCTGGAGCAAACTGACGGACGTGCCGGAACTCACCGACGACTTCCTCGGCAAGATCGTCGCCCAATCCGATGCGCAAGCCGCCGGCGCCTCCGCCGCCGATCTCGAACGCCGGCGCGACGACGGTCTGGTCGCCGTGATTAAGGCGCTGAAGGCTGGTGGGATCGCCAGCGGCGGGGTTCTGGCGGAATATGAACGCCGCCGGTCGGAGGGAAGCTAAAGTCGATGAGCGCAACGTGGCCAAATGAGGCAACAAGAAAGAAAAAACCGGCCACCCGGCTGCCGCACAGGGGCCGGAAGTTGATTGAATACGGGTGGGTTGCTAGTCTGAAACAAGTTCGTTTGTAAGGGGGGCGACGGTTATGCCGCAACTTGTAACGATGGTAGTTCAGCGCCTGGCGCTGGGCGTCGTGACCCTCTTCGTGGTTTCGCTCATCATCTTCCTCGGTGTCGAACTGCTGCCCGGCGACTTGACGCAGGCCATCCTCGGCCAGGCGGCCACGCCCGAAACGGTGGCGGCGTTCCGGCGTGAATTGGGCCTCGACCTGCCCCCCCACACCCGCTACCTCGAATGGCTTGGCAATATTGTTCAGGGTGATCTCGGGCGGTCGCTGGCGAACAACCGCGAAATTTCCGAGCTGATCAGCGGGCGGCTCTACAACACCCTGTTCCTGGCCGCCATTGCCGCGGTTATTTCCGTGCCGCTGGCCCTGACGCTGGGCGTTCTGGCGGCGCTCTACCGCAACAGCCTGTTCGACCGCATCATCAATATCGTGACGCTGACCTCGATTTCGTTCCCCGAATTCTTCGTCGCCTACATCCTGATCCTGTTCCTCTCGGTCAACGCCGGCTGGTTCCCCAGCATCTCCAACATCAGCGACCAGTTGCCGTTCTGGGAGCGGGTGTTCCGTTGCATCCTGCCGGCTTTGACGCTGACTCTGGTCGTGGTCGCCCACATGATGCGCATGACGCGGGCCGCCATCATCAACCTGCTGGCCAGCCCCTACATCGAGATGGCCAACCTCAAGGGCCTGACGCGTTCGCGCATCATCGTGCGCCACGCGCTGCCCAATGCGCTCGCGCCCATCATCAACGTCGTCGTCATCAACCTCGCCTACCTGGTGGTTGGCGTCGTCGTCGTCGAGGTCGTCTTCGTTTATCCCGGCATGGGCCAGTTGCTGGTCGATTCTGTTACCAAGCGCGACATTCCCGTCGTCCAGTCGACGACGCTGTTCTTCGCCGGCGCCTTCGTGCTCCTCAACCTGACAGCCGACATATTGGCCATTGTGACCAATCCGCGGCTGATGCACCCGAAGTGAGGAGTTAGGTATGGCCGCGTTCTGGAAAATGTTGCTTGGCGCCCCTTGGAGTGCGCGTTTCGGCATGTTCGTCATCGCCGCCTACGTGCTTCTGGCGGTCTTCGCGCCGGTCCTGACACCGTACGGCGAATCGGAGATCGTCGGTTCGGAATTCGAACCCTGGGGCGACGAATTCATGCTGGGCACCGACAACCTGGGGCGCGATATGTTCACCCGGTTGCTTTTCGGTGGCCGCAACACCATCGGCATCGCGTTCCTGACGACGTGCCTCGCCTTCCTGGTCGGCGGCGTCGCGGGCTTTGTAGCTGCCGCTTTGGGCGGCTGGGTCGATCAGGTGCTGGGCCGGCTGGTCGACGTCATGATGGCGATCCCCACCTTGATCTTCGCCCTGCTGATCCTGACTATCAGCGGCACATCCATTCCTGTCCTTATTATCGTCATCGCGCTCCTGGATTCGACACGCGTCTTTCGGCTGGCCCGCGCCGTGGCAATGAATATCGTCGTCATGGATTACGTCGAGGTCGCCAGACTGCGCGGCGAGGGATTGTGGTGGATCATTCGCCGCGAGGTGCTGCCCAACGCCATGCCTCCGCTGGTGGCCGAGTTCGGCCTGCGCTTCTGCTTCGTCTTTCTGTTTATCAGCGCGCTCAGCTTCCTCGGCCTCGGCATCCAGCCGCCGACGGCGGACTGGGGCAGCATGGTGCGCGACAACGCCACCCTGATTACCTTCGGCGACATCACGCCGCTTCTGCCGGCGGGCAGCATTGCGCTGCTGACGGTGGGCGTGAATTTCGTCGTTGATTTCTTCCTGCACAAAACAAGTGGATTACGCGATGAGCACTAACGCCGGCGACGACATCATCCTCACCATGCGCGGCCTGCGCATCGACGGCCAGGCGGACGAGCAATGGCAGGAAATCGTCCACGGTATCGATCTCGACCTGCGCCGCGGCGAAGTGCTCGGCCTGATCGGCGAATCGGGCGCCGGCAAATCGACCATCGGCCTTGCCGCCATGGGCTATGCCCGCCCGGGCTGCCGCATTTCCGGCGGCGAGATCAATTTCGACGGCATCGATCTGATGGCGGCCAGCGAAGACGCCAAGCGCCAGTTGCGCGGCGTGCGCATTTCCTATGTGGCGCAAAGCGCTGCGGCATCGTTCAATCCGGCCCACCGGCTGATCGACCAGTTCTCGGAATCGCCCATCCAGCACGGCGTCAAGGGAAAGAGCGAGGCGGAAGCCGATGCCCGCGTTCTGTTCCGCAAACTGAAGCTGCCGTACCCCGACACCATCGGCAACCGCTACCCCCACCAGGTTTCGGGCGGTCAGTTGCAGCGCGCCATGACGGCCATGGCGATGTCGTGCCGGCCCGATCTGATCGTGTTCGACGAACCGACCACGGCGCTCGACGTGACGACGCAGATCGAGGTTCTGGCGGCGATCAAGGAGGTCGTAAAGGAGTTCAACACCGCCGCCATCTACATCACACACGATCTGGCTGTGGTGGCGCAGATGGCCGACCGCATCATGGTCTTGCGCTGGGGCGACCTGATCGAGGAGGGCGACGCCCGCGAAATGCTGGCCAATCCGCAGGATCCTTATACGCGCGATTTGTTGGCCGTGCGCACCTTCGCCAAGGACGACATCGACCTCACCGTCAAGGAAACGCCTTTGTTGAAGGTCGAGGGCGTAAGCGCCAGTTACGGCGGCGGCGTCAAAGTTCTTCAGGATGTCAGCGTCGACATCCATCGCGGCCGGACGGTCGCCGTGGTGGGCGAATCCGGTAGCGGCAAGAGTACGCTGGCCCGCGCCATAACGGGATTGCTGCCGCCCGAAGCGGGCCGCGTGATGTACGAGGGCGAACCCATGCCGGCGGCGTTGGAGCAGCGCGACCGCGAGCAGCTTCGCCGCATGCAGATGATCTACCAGATGCCCGACACGGCGCTGAACCCGCGCCAGCGCATCCGCGAGATCATCGGCCGGCCGCTCAACTTCTATCTCGGCCTTTCCGGCAAGGAGCAGGAAGACCGCATTAAAAGCCTGTTGGAGATGATCGAACTCGATCCGGCCGAATTCATTGACCGCTTCCCCGGCGAACTGTCGGGCGGACAGAAGCAGCGCATCTGCATCGCCCGCGCATTGGCCGCCGAACCCGACCTGATCATTTGCGACGAGGTGACGTCTGCCCTCGACCAGTTGGTGGCGGAGGAAATCCTCAAATTGCTGCAGCGCCTGCAGGACGACGTCAACGTCTCCTACATGTTCATCACCCACGATCTTGCGACGGTCAAAGCCATCGCCGACGAGATCGTCGTGATGCTGCAGGGCCGGGTGGTGGAGCAGGGACCGAAGGAGGAAGTCCTCAAGCCGCCGCACCACGAGTATACCGACCTGCTGCTCTCGTCGGTTCCCGAAATGGATCCGGACTGGCTGGACCGGCTGTTGGTTCAACGCGGTGAATCGAAACCGGACGGCGTTCCGGTTGACTGATCGGCCCGCCGACGCCAGGAGCCAATTCTGGGACGAGCGCTTCGCGCGCGAAGGCTACCTGTTCGGCAAGGCGCCCAACGACTTCCTCAAATCCCAGGCAGATCTCTTCGAGCCAGGACAAATGGTGTTGTCGGTTGCCGACGGAGAAGGGCGAAACAGCGTCTTTCTCGCCGGCCTCGGCGCACATGTAACGGCGTTGGAGTATTCACCCGTCGCCCTCGAAAAAGCGCGCCGGCTGGCGGAGGAACGCGGTGTCGATGTGGACTACATCCAACAGGACGTTCTCGACTGGCGGCCGGAGGCCGACGCGTACGACGTGGTCGTCGCCATCTTCGTGCAGTTCGCACCGCCGGCGGATCGGACGGTCTTGTTCGAGAACATGAAATCCGCGGTCAGGCCGGGCGGATTGTTGGTGATGCAGGGCTATCGGCCCGAACAAATTCACAACGGAACCGGCGGCCCGCCGAGGGCCGAGAATATGTACACCCGGGAGATTCTGACCGATGCCTTCGCCGATTTCGACATCGAACTCCTGGACGAGTACGACAAGGTCATCGAGGAGGGTAGCGGTCACGCCGGCGTATCCGCCCTGATCGATCTGGTGGCGCGGAAACCGGAGTAGGCACCTACCTCTCAATTCCTACTCACCGTCATTCCGGCGAAAGCCGGAATCCAGTTTGTCTTGTTTTTTCCAGGGCGATCGATCAAGCCGCAGGCTTTGAAAGAAAAAGAAACCTGGACTCCGGCTTTCGCCGGAGTGACGAATTGGAATGGGGGATGCCTCCTCATCTCATATTGCTTAACGTTTAGACACGAGTAGGGATTCAAACAAATCCTCTACCGTCTCCACCACGTCGTCCGCGCCCGCTTCCTCTAGTTCCGCCCGGTCGCCATATCCGTAGAGCACGCCGACCGACGTCATGCCGTTGTTGTGGGCGCCGACGATGTCGTGGCTGCGGTCGCCGACCATCACGGCGCCGGCAGCCTCGATTCCCGTTTCCGCCAGGGCGAATCGCAGCAGATCGGTTTTGTCGGCGCGGGTGCCGTCGAGTTCCGCGCCGAAGACCCGGTGAAAATGATCGTCCAGCTCGAAATGCCGGATGATGCGCTCGGCGTAGACCGCGGGCTTGCTGGTGGCGACGTAAAGGGGGCGGCCGCTCTCGCCAAGTTTTCGAAGTCCGTCCGCGATGCCGGGATAGACCGCGTTTTCGAACAACCCGACGTCGGCAAAGCGTTCGCGGTAGAGGGTCAAGGCTGAATTTGCCATCGCCTCGTCGCCGAGAATTCGCTCGAAGCTTGCCAACAGGGGCGGGCCGATGCACCAGGTCAAATCGTCGGCCGGCGGCGGCTGGTGTCCCAGCTCCGTCAGGGCGTGCTGGATCGATTTCGTGATTCCCGGTTTGGGATCGGTGAGCGTTCCGTCCAAATCGAAGAAAATCGCCTCCACTTTGTTCATGTCCCCAATCCCAGATGCCGCGCGGCGACGGCCAGAAGGGCGACCGTTAAGGCCGCGAGCAAGGTGAACGGCGGGTTCCAGCGCCAGGCCACGGTGAAATTGTTCTCTCCGGCGATGCGGGAAAGGTAAAGGATGGTTCCCGAAACCGGCGAGACGTTGACGCTGATCCCCCACATCGCCATTAGAATAAGAACCATCACCAGCGGCGAAATGCCAAGCAATTCGGGCGGCAGGAGCTGACTGACGAGAACGACCAGAACCACGGGATGGATGGTGAGGAAGCTGCAGAAAACGATGCCGAAGACCAGAAGGAAGATGTTTCCGTCATAGCCGAGATCGAGCGCCGCCAGACCCCCGGCGATGAACGCCGGATCGATCGCCGACGAGAGCCCGGCGCCCAGGATATTGGCGCCGGCGAAAACCAGGATCTCGCCCCTGAGGTCGGCCAGCGCTTTGGTCGCGCGCCGCGCAAAGTCGGTGCCGTGATGGAGGCGCCGTCCCGCCTCCACCAAACGCGCCCGCCAGATGAAGGCCAGCGGCGGCGCGACGACCGCGAGCGCGACGGGTATGGACACGCCGTAGGTCTCCACCACGGTGATCGAACCGGCGAAAAGCACACCGAGAACTAAAACGGTTCTCAGCCAGGCGCTGCCGCTGACGGGACTTGGGGCCTGTATCTCTCCTTCCGGTCGGGCGGTCTTCTTGGAAAGCCGGTCCAGGAGCCAGCTCAGATAGGTGAGAAGCGCGGACAGCGCGATGCCGTAGGGGACCATCTCCAGCCAGGACACCTCAGGCCAGGACGCGAGGATGACGGCGGCGCCGACGTAGAACGGCGACCAGCAGGTACCGGCGGCGAAGCCCTGGGCCATGGACCGGCCCAGCCGTCGCCGCAGCCGCCGGTTCTCCTGATTGCTCACCATGCCGGCCAATAGGGACAGTCCGGCGATGTTGAACCCCACACCCAGGAGGTGGGCCGCACCCCCCAGGTAGGCGAAGCGGCGGCCCGGGGTCTGCGTCATGACCATCTGCCGGATCGAGCGCAGCGAGGGGCTTTCCGTGGCCGGAACCTGCAGCCAGGCGACGGCGCCGAAGATAACGAGAAACTTCTGGGTCTGGTCGACACCGAGCCAGAAGCTCTGCCAGACCTGCGATGACGTCGCGGCGGCGGCGAGGCCGACGGCGATCAGGATCGTGCCGACGGTACGCGGGATCGGAAGCGTGTTTCGGAATTCCAGCAGGATGAACAGAACCAGTCCGCCGTTGGCGGCGTGCCGCACAAAGTCATGTGGCGCGAAGGCATTGACCAAAACCGCAACAAACGTTGCAGCGTAAACCAACGACGCCAACGGCCATGCCTGCCGCGCGCAGGCGGGTGCCGCCTTGTCCCGGTCCTCTGTCACGGATGGTGGATCAGATCGAGTCAAAGGCCGCCCGAAGGCCTGCCAGCCCCTCCTGTTGTGCCGACCACTGGCGGCCGCCGATCAGACCGCCGTCGACCACGATATCGCGGGCGTTGATGAAGGTGGAGTCGTCGCCGGCCAGGAAGACGGCGGTTCTCGCGATATCCTCGGGCAGTCCGGCCCGTTTGACCGGCTGCATGTTGGCGAACGCTTGTTTCATGACCTCGGCGGTGCCTTCCGCCTCTTCTTCCGGTAGGCCGAGGGCTTTGCCGAAAATACCGGTAGCGATGGCGCCGGGTGAAATGGAATTAACCCGTACGCCGCTTTCGCCCAGTTCCATGCCGATGCAGCGGGTGAGGTGAATGACCGCGGCCTTGGCGGCGGCGTAGATGGAGGATGACGACCAACCGGCCTGGTGGCCGCCGACGCTGCCATTGTTGATGATCGAGCCCGAACCCTGCGACTTCATGATGGGGGCGACGTGTTTCATGCACTGGGCGACGCTGGCCACCAGCACGTCCATGGCCGCGTGATAGGCCGCCATGTCGAGATCCGCAATGGAGCCCGTGGGCGCCGGGCCGCCGGCGTTGTTGAACATGGCGTCAATCCGGCCGTGGCGTTCTGCGACGCCTTTGATCAAGCTTTCGACCTCCGCCTCGACGGTCACGTCGGTGCAAACGAACTCGACGCCGCGCCCGACCGTCTCGGCCACCTGGCGGCCGCGGTCCTCGCGGCGGCCGCAGAAGACGACCTTGGCGCCTTCATCGGCGAATACCTCGACGGTTTTGGCGCCGATGCCGCTGGTGCCGCCGGTGATGATCGCTACTTTCCCCTCGAGTCGTCCCATGAATTTCTCTCCCAATGCATTATTCCGATTGGGAGATTAGCACGGCCTGCCGGTTTGGCTTCGCTTACGTGGATGGAGGCAAGGTCGACAGGAGCCGGCGCACGACGTCATGGATCATCGACGGCGTGATATCGCCGTTGTTAATGAAATTCCCGGCGTTCACGGAATCGATGACCAGCCCCACCGGCGACAAGGGAAGACCGCCGCCCGAACGGCTGGCGGCGTGCCGGGCGCGCCACAGCACGTCATCCCCGGAGATGCGGGTCAGTTCCAGTTCAAGGCCGATGCGCCGGTTGGACCAGGCCAGCAGATAGGTTTGGCTGGCCTCGGTGAAACGCCAGGTCAGGAACGAGCGGCAGTCCGCTTTCCGGGCGAAGAACCGCCGGTCGGCCGGGTGGTTCGGATCGACCGCCTGGCGCCGGAACATGCGATCGCGTTTCGTGCCGGCGATCAGCCGATCCATTTTCGGCGACAAATATGCGGCGATGGCGCGCTCGACCTCGGCGGCCAGAACCGATCCGGCGTGGCGTTCATCCGCCGCCATGACGATGGCACAGTTTGGCGGGTTCATGCGATAGGCTGGATCGAGGGCATAGATGACCCTCTGCTCGTCCGTCGAATCGGATGTCGATTCAGCGCCCGATGCGGCGCCGCTTTCGGCTATCCGCCCGGAGGCCGTCAACTCGACCCGGTGTGGGGCGACGGGACCGGCGGTCACGCAGCCGGAAATCAGGGCGGCCATAGCCATCGCCGACAACTTTCCCGACAGGCTGCCGATCATGACGTACCGCCCCGACAATGAGCGGCGGCGCCGAGGTCGATGGCGCCGCGCAGGGATTGTCCGTCGACATCGAAACCGGATACGAGGACGCGCTGGTTGCGCACCTCGTAGCGTGCGCGAATCGATCGGGCCGATCCGTACTTTGCACCCGTCAGGTTCCGGATGCCGCCCAGTAGGAGGGCGTCGACCCGGCGGGGAAAAACGTGGACCAAGTCGCCCCGGCGGCCGTGGCGGCCCCGGATCGCGGCCTCTGCACGCCGTTCGCTTTCGGGCAGGATACCGCTGGTGTGACGCACGAAGCCGCTGTAGAGGTCGAGATTGGGCCGCCAAACCTGGCCGCGCAGGCCTTCGTCGGCGTAAAGACGGCCCTTACTGTCCATCAGCGCCAATTCCATCCCATAGCAGCGCTGCAGCAACCGGCTGAGGTCACCGCGGCTGCCCGACCGGGACGGCCAGGCGATTTCGATGGCGGGACCCTTACCGTGTTCGAGCACGCGCAGCAGAACCCGGCCCTTGGCGGCAGCGTGGACGCCTGGGCGCGAAACGGGCTCCCGAATGGCGGCGACGGTCGTCTTTTCAACCCGCGCAGTGTCGGTCAACTTGGCCGGTGTGGGTGTGACAGGGCGCGGCGGGGTTTTTTGCGGCTTAGGCCTCAACGGCGTAAGCGAAACGGATTTCGGTTGGACGGCGGGCACGGGTGCCAAGGGCTTCAACGGCTTCAGGGCGGCGCGTGGCGGCGGTTTCAAGGGCGGGGGCGGTGATTTCTTCAGCGGTTCGATCTTCGGCGCAGCCAGCACCGGTTGCGGCGTCGACTGCGAAGGCACTGGCGCTTCGCTGATTGCCCGCGGTGGCGGTGGCAGGACGATCTTGGCCGGGATGGCCGGCTCCGGCTTGGGCTTGGATGCTTCCGCTTTTGCGGTCGTGCTCGGCGGTGCCGGCGCCTCTCTCCGCGCTTCCTCGGGATCGGCGCTTATCATGCGGCTGGCCAGCAATCCGGCCAGCACCAGCGTCAAGCCGATCGATGCCCTTCCGTGCCAGGACCGCCACACCGGTATTCTCCCTATTGCCGGACCGAGCCCAGGAACCGCAGTTCCATGTCCTCTGCCAGACGCATGAGTTCGCGCTTGCGGTCGGCAGGCGACATGAACGTCGGTTTGGCCGCCGCTTCCGGCGCTTCGCCGAGAACTTCGGCACGGCGCTGGGCGACCTTGGGATCGAGGACCGGTTTGTTCGCGGTAGCCGGCGGAGCGACCGGGGGCAGTTCAGGCACCTCGGGCGCCTGGGTTACGCTGACTTCCTGGCCGGCCGGCGCTGGAGCACGGCGGGCCGGAGCCGCCTCGGGCCCGGTCGCTTTTTCGGCAGTTTCGGCGACGATGTCGGGCTTGGACGCGGGTGCGTTTTCCGGTGCAGCGGGCTCCTCGACCGGCAAGATCGGCCCAAGGGGCTGCGAGATGCCGGGTGTCGTGACCGATTTGGCGGCCTCGACGACGGAATTCACACCCTCCTGCAGCGCGGCGGAGATATCGGCCGTCTGCTGGTTCCGGTTGTCTCCCAGCAGCAGGTAAGCGAGCGCCGCAGCGACGACGGCGTTGAACAACAGAAATTTCATGATGTTTCTCCGTGGGTTAGCAGCGCAGGCACACGTTGGCGGGAGGCGTAGACGGCGTTGGTGACCAACAGCAAGGCCCGCAATGCAGCCGCCGTCGGCAATCCGATGACAGTCGTCATGAAAGCCATGCTGAAGTGGCCCGTCAGACCTTGAATGACGGCGTTGACGGTATGGCTGGAAAGCTCCTGATCGGCCAGACTGCCGATGCCCAGGCTGATGCCCAGCAGGGTATAGGTGAGCGCCAGGGTGGCAACGCCGCTTGAAGCATGCATGCCGGCTTCCAGCCAGGGACGGTACTTTGTTGCATCGAACTTGGTCTGATGCATGCGGACCCAACAAAACAGGGCGGCGGCGATCAGCGCCGTGAACAGTACCGTGAAGGTGGGGCCGAAGACGCGTTCGGCCCAGTCCGCGATGCCCGCGGTATCAAACGGCCCGACTGCGGTGGCCACGGCCAAGGCGATGACGACACCGCCCAGGACGTAGCTCGTGGTGCGCAACCCGGCGTCCAGCATCGATCTGGAATTGGAACCGGCGGCGGACATCCTAGTACGCTCCCACACGGGTGCTGAGCAGCGCCTGGGTGGTCAGACCCATGGCGTCGAACCAGTTGTCGAGCACCAGCATCTGCTTTTCGCTGGCCGCGTGCACCAGGAACGTCAAATCGTAATTCTTGAAAGCCGTGCGGATGGCCGGCGTATTTCGTCCCGTCAGCTTGTCGTCGCGCAGCACGATGCGTTCCAGATCGACGAGGCGGCGGCGCGACGTCGTGGCTTTGCTGAAACGCTCGTCCGGCGTGAGATCGGCATGCAGCAGCGTTTCCAGGATGATGGCGCGCTCGCGTTCGAGGTTCTCGACACTGCCGGCCAGCACCGGCGTGGTCGTCAGGACGGCAGCGGCAAGGGCGGCGGCGAGGGCGGCCTTGGGGCGGCCAAGGGTTTTCGTGAATGACATGATCGATCTCCTTCGTTGGCAGGGCTAGTTGTTGATGAAGATGTCGACGACGTTGGCCAGGTCGGCGGGCTCGGTCACGTCGGCGTCGGCCAGATCGGCATCGGCGATGTCCTCGGCAAGCACCATGGCGTCGAGCGCAACGATCTTGGCCATGTAGCCCAGGATCTGCTCCTCCTGGTCGATCAGCGCCAATTGCGATTCCGCGTTGGCGATCATGCGGCGGATGTATTCCGGCTTGGAGATGTTTTCGCCGTCCAGTTCCGCTTCCGCGTTCATGGGGTGGTTCTGGATGGCGTTGACCAGAGCCTGGATGGACTGCAGGTTCTTGCCGTATTCCTTGGCGTACTTGGTTTGCGGCGCGGCGTCGTCGGCAAAAAGAGCCATGTCGACTTTGGATGCCGTTGCCTCGAAGCGCGAGCGGGCGCTTTCCTGTTTGGCCACCAAGTCGCGGCGGGTCTTGCTCATACCCCCGGATTTGCGGTTGATGCGCTTGAGCAGGCGGTCGAGCAACTTGTGCTTGGTCGCAATCTGTTTGCGCTGCAGGTCCTGCTTGTCGCTCATCAAGTCGATGTAGGCGCGCTTCTCGGCCAGCAGCTGGTGTTTCAGTTCCACCTGGACCTCGCCATCGGCCTGTTCGATTGCCGATTGGAGATCGGACAGCGTCTGGGTTTTCAAGGCGATCTCGGATTCGATGTCCTTGATCGCCTGGCCCAGGGCCGAGCGGGCGAAATCGCGGTCGAGCGACTTCTTCAGGTAGTTGGCCGGCAGTTTGACCAGCCGCTCGCTGACCTGGGGCCGCCAGGTCGGGGCGGCATTGTCGGTCGCGGCGTTGACCGGCGTTACGGCGGCGATCAGGGCGATGGCGGCGGCGCCCAGCATCAGGCGCGTGCGTTGCGAAATGGTGCGGCTGTACATCACGGCATCCTCCTACATGTGTTTCCAGTAGCGCATGCGGCGGACTTCACCCTTCACGGCGCTGGAAACGTTGGCGATGGAATAGGCGCCGGCGGCGGATTTTTCGGCCAGACCCAGCAGCAGTTCCATGGTCTCGGTGAACGAGGAGCCGTCCGCGTAGAACAGATCCTTGCCGCCGAACGCCGTCTTGAAGCGGTCGAGGTTGCGGCGGGCGGCCGCGACGTCACCGCCCTTGAGGTAGTTCTGTACGCTGACGGCATACGACCTCATGCGATCCTCGGTCGGGACGGTGTCCGTGTTGTCGAGATTCGCCTCGCAGGCCTCCAACGCCCTGGCGCTTGTGATATAGCGGGCGGCGCTGGCCGACTTGCGTGCCTGGGCGTCAAGGACGATCGCTTCCTCGTGGCAGGTCCGCCAGGCGCGGCCTTCGGCGATCTCGGTGCTCCGCTTGTAGCGATTACCGATCCCCTCGTGCGAGAGGGTGGTACCGATCAGATTGGTCTGGCAGGCTGACAGGGTTGCCAGGGCGACCGTCAGGGCAGCAAGGCGCTTGCTCGTGGCGGAAAGGGTGCTTTTCATGGTCATTGTCATAACCTCGGTTGAAATCGATAACCGGGTTATGGAGGGACCAGAGCGTTTTTTTTGGCCGACCCCGGATCAAAGCGGGTTTTTTTCGCAAATATCCATTAAAACCAAAGCTCTAGTTCCTGCACACGAGGGGCCGCGGCCATGAAAACCGTTCTTTGTTATGGCGATTCAAACACTTGGGGTGCCAAACCCATCAAAACACTGGGCGATATCCAGAGGTTTGATCGGGATGTGAGGTGGCCCGGCGTTCTGGGCCGGCAGTTGGGTGATGAATTCGTTGTCATCGAGGAAGGCTTGAACGCCCGAACCACCGTGCATGACGACCCCATCGACGGCGACCACAAGAACGGTAAATCGTATCTCAGGCCGTGCCTCGAGACGCACGCCCCGCTTGATCTGGTCATCAACATGCTGGGCACCAACGATCTGAAAAGCCGCTTTGCCAAGTCGGCCTATGACATCGCCAGCGGGCTCAAGCCGCTCCTGGAAATCGTCGCCTCGATCGCCCCCGATAACGACGGGACGGCGCCTGAGACGCTGGTGTTGACGCCGCCGCCGCTGGGCCGCCTGAGTCTGCTCGCCGACATGTTCCGCGACGGCCGAAAGAAATCGCGCCAATTTCCTGAATATTACGCTGCCGTCGCCGAGCTCTATGGCAGCCACTACCTGGACGCCGGACAGATCATTTCATCCAGCGATGTCGACGGCATCCACTTCGATCAGGATCAGCACGAAATCCTCGGGCGCATCGTCGCCCGCAAAGTGGAACAGATTTTCGCCGAGGGCTAAATCTCAGGGTACGACGCGATGCCGGACCAGAATGGTCTTGGAATTGGCCTTTGTCAGGCGATCCGGCCCCGCGCTGTAGATGAGCTCGTATTCCAGTGGCCGCGGCAGTTTCTTCGGTACGAAGAACCGCCAGGATAGACGGCCCGAGAAGGCCTCGTCTCCGTGGAATGCCGGGGGCATTGCACCGCTCTTGATCAAGCGGCCCCGCGTCGCCTCGAGGGACAGTTTGGCGTAAGCCCGCTGATCGCCGGCATCGACGCCGATCTCCAGGCCGCACAGCCCCGGCAGCTTGCTGTCGCTGAAAATGCCGTCGACCCTGCTCACGGGAATTGTTGCCGCCCGGGCTTTGCCGAACTGAACCGCCGCGCAGTTAGATCCGGTCGGTGCCCGCAGTTCGAGTATTTCAAGGACCGGCGGACGAAACGGCGGCGGATCGGCCTTGGGGATTTCCGGTTTGACCGGAACCACGGGTTTGGCCGTTGTCTCGGGCGGCGCCGATGCGACGGGCGGATCGGGAGTTTTCGTCTTCTCCGGCTCTTGGAGCGGCGGTTTGGCGGGCGAAACAACAGATTTTTTCGAAACCGATTTGGCGACGGGCGGGGTGGTTTTTTGCATCTTATCGAAGACAAAGACGCCCACGCCGGCCACCACGACACCTGATACCAACAGAGCTGCCCACAATCGTCCTCGTGAATTTTGCGGCGCGGTGGCGGCGATGGCCGTCTGGCCCGACGGTGCGGCCGCCAGGCCGACGGCGCTCAGGATTTCAGACGCTTCGCCGGCGGCTGTGTAGGTGTTGCCGCCGGCCGCGTTCGCCGCCGCTTCGTCGTTGTTCTGCGGCACGAACATCCGGAGTGCGGTGCCGCTGGAGGCCAATTCGGCAATGAGATCCTCGGAGGCCTGAAATTTCTCCGGGACATGCCCGACGCCGCCGATCTTGAGATCGTTGTCCAGCGCGCCGGTAATCCAAAGCGCGGACTCGCAGGGTTCATCGGGGCCGGCCAGGCGGCCCACCGCGGCCAGGGCGTGGGCGACGAAGACACCGGCCTGCCAGCTTTCCCCGTCCGATACAGGGGCTGAAACGTCGAGCCGGAAGGCACCGGGGTCGAAGGGGCCGAATTCCCGTTCGATCACGCCTGACGGCGGGCGGACAAACGAGTCATAGGCGCCGCTGATGGGCAGGACCCGCGTCGACCGGCCGACGCATATGGCGGACTGAGCCGCCGGTTCCCGCGTTATGCGTTCGACCTGAACCGGTCGTTCGGTGGTCGGGATGTAAACGCGGACTTTGCTCAACGCAGGAAAACCTCGGAAGCGTGGTCCCTCAGGCTTTGCAGTACCGGCGCGTCGGCATCCAGCAGAACCTGGACGACGCCGTCGCGGCCTTCGGGCAGCGCGAGTGTATCGCTGCGTCCCTCGGCGTTGAAGGTGAAAAGCATGGTCGGGAAGGGTGCTTCACGATCCACCAGTTCGATGATGACGTAAGCCTGGTCGGGTTCGGCGCGCGAAGGTTCGATGCGGATGCGGCAACCGGCGCTTTCCCGCGTGGTCAGTTCTCCGCTGCTGGCGGCGGCGACTTCGGGTAGGTGGTTGAGGGCGGTCTTGGCCAACAGGGCGCGCAGATCGGCCTGAAGGTTCGCGTCCTCCGCCAGCGCCCGGGAAATTTCCGCGTCGTCGAGGTCGCCGGTGCCCGTCGCATAGGCATGCAGGCGGCGGAATCCGATAACCGGCTTGTGTGATTTTTCCGCGACCCCCTTGATGACCTGCCGGACGGTGTCCTCGCTTTCGAACAATTGCCTGGCAGTGTCGAGATTTGCGCCGTCGTCAAGGTGAATGCGTATCGTCATGGCGCTTCTCCATAAAGCACTGAAAACTGTTTGCTGAATAGTTCGCGATCCGAATGAAAAACATCCTCCAATCCGGGTGTCTCCTCGTCGAGGTTTTCCAGGATGGCGAGGTAATCGGCAAGGTGCCCGCGTCCGCGCACCAATGCCTCGGCGCCGACGCTGAATCCTTCGCGGATATCTGGATCCTCCATGTCCGCCTCGTTGAAGCCCTTGCGGCTGATATTGTTGAACGCACTGCGGGCTTCGGCGCGGACGTCCGGCATATCGTTGGCGACGGCAACCTGTCGGCCGAACAGGGGGACGATGTTGGTTGTTTCATCGGGCTCCGCTTCCGCGGGCGCGTCGCCATGGTCGCCGGGTGCATCCGCCATGAGGACGTGGAGCGCCGCTTTCTGCACCTGGTCGAGATAGCCCTCCGATTGCCGATAGCGCGCCTTCCTGTCGGCGTAATTTTCAACCTCCTTGCAGCCGACAAGATCGGCGATCAATTCGCGCTTGCGGCGCAACGCCTGCGTGACGCGGGACTGGGCGTTTCCGAAAATATCCGCACGCAACACCGTCAGGGGCAATTCACACGCCAGCGGTCCGTAGTCCATCAAGGTATCCAGCGCTTCCCGTTCGATCTTTGTGAGGAATTTGATGGCGTCGGCCGGCGGCAGATCGAGCGCGGCAAAGGGATCCACCCATTCCACTCCCATTTGATCGGCCAGTTCCTCGCCGTAAATCTGATCCGGATCCATCTCACCGGATTCGCGGTCGGATCCGATGGAGGTGGCATATTGAATGGCCTTCTGGTCGGAAGCCGAATCCAGCGCCCGCAGGAGGTCGACGAAGGCGCCGGCGACCGATTTGAAGGTGCGGAAGTCGCCCGCTGAGCCAGTCTCCCCGGTCTGCTTCAGCCAGAATTCCAGCAACGCGTCATCATCGACCGAGATTGCGCCCTCGCCGTTGGGCTGTCCTGTCGAGGCGGAACGGAATTTGAGGAAGGCGACGATGGCGTCGAACTTGTCGCCCGACTGTGCGCTGGTAAGGTTTTCCCTCAAATAAGCGTAGATCAGGCGATTGACGGCGTTGGCCGCCTCTCCCACGGCCGTGAGGTCGCCGGCACGCTTCAGCATGTCCTGAAAGACGCCGTCGATTTCACGGTAGCCCACCATGGTAAGGACGGTCTCGAGCAGGGCGGCCAGCAGCGGCATTCGGCCGTATCTGATGGTGAAAAACCCGTCGGCGTAACGGATCGACACCCCGTCCGCATCCGCCTCAATGCCGGGGCGACGCCAGCCGCCGTTTTCCAGGGCCTCGAACAGATAGCCGCGGAATGCGCCGGCGCGGGCCGCATCGACGCCGTAGAAAAAATTTTCCCAACGATCGCGCCCCGATCCGCAGGCATCGGCGGCGTTGATGAGGTGGCACAACTGAAGAACGGGTTTGGCATAAGTTCGGCAGACGATGGACCGGGCCAGGTCGCGGTACGTCTTGGGCGCGTAGCGCGGCTCGCCGTCGGCGGCGGTTGCATCCGCGACGTTTGCCAGCAGGGCGGTCAATTCCGGACTCTTTCCGGCGTCCAGGATACGCCCGGTTGCCTCGACGATTTCCATACCACCCCATTCGGCCGCGCCGCGCGCCGCCACATCTCCCGCTGATAGTGCCGCTGCCAACGCCGCACTTTCTTCACGTAGCCCCGGGTTGCCGGCATAACGCGAGCGTTCGGCAGGTCGCCAACCCGGGAACCGCCATTGTAATACGAGAGCGCAAGATCCGTCCGCCCCCGGTAGCGCAACAATAACCGTTTCAGGAAGTGTATGCCCAGCCGGATGTTGATCCTCGGCTGCCAGAGCAGATCGGCCTCGATACCGTATTCGTCCCAGGCCGTGGCCGGCATGATCTGCATGACGCCGCGCGCGCCTTTGTGGCTTTCGGTCTTGGGATTGAAATCGCTTTCGACGCGGGCGACGGCGAGAGCAAGTGCGGCGGGGAAGTTCATCTTGCGAGCCTCGACGATAACGAGTTCCTGGATCGCCCGCGGACCCGGCGAAATCGTCGCCGCGCTCCGGGGCGTGGCCGCGCCGGCTTGCTGAACCGACGCGGCCAAAACGGCGGCGATGATGAGGGACCGGAGGGTCATGACGTCTTATCCTTCGTCCGCGTCGTAGGGGGAGGTAAAATCGTCCAGGGTGCCTTTGATGGCCCGGCGGCGCTCTTCGATCGGCATCTTGGCGAAATCGTCCATGCGGCGGCGATTGGGCGTCCAGCGACGGGCGCGCGGAAGGCTCTTCTTGATCCGGCGCTTGGCCTTCTTCCAGGTGACACGCGGCTGTTCGCCGGCCTGCGTTTCGGCATTGTGGGCGTCGTATTCGCGTTCGCTGCTCATCATCCGCGCGTTGACCCGGCCGGCGGCGTCGGCGATGCGCTGTTCATGGGGACGCCAGCGGGCGACGCGGGTGCCGTTGCCACGTTGGCGAATGCCGTTGAAGCTGTTCTCGCGGTCGACCAGCGCCAGCCAGACCCGCCGTTGCCCGGCATAGCGGCGTTCCCAGCGCAGGACAGCGTCGACGTACTTGCGCGTCCAGGGCAGGACCCGGGCCCGACCCGGCTTGCCGACGCGGGAGCCGCCGTTGTAATAGGACAGCGCCAGTTCCCAATCGCCCTCGTAGCGGTCGATCAGGCGTTCGAGGAAATCGATTCCGAGGCGGATGTTGAGGCGCGGGTTCCAAAGTTCGTCGGCCTCGACGCCCCACTCGTCGGCGGCCGTCTTCGGCATGATCTGCATGACGCCCCGGGCGCCCTTCGAGCTCAGCGCATTGGCTTGGAAGTCGGATTCGACCTTGGCAACGGCAAGGGCCAGGGAAGGTGGCACCCGGCTTGCCATGGCTTCCTCGACGACCATTTTCTTGATTCCGCCGCGCGGCGTGTTGTCATGCGGGCGGGCATCGGCAGTGGCGGCCAGGGAAACGAAGGCGAGCGTGGCGACGACGGCCAGTGCGCCTTTGAAGCTTTGCTGCAGAGCGTTTTTCATTGTTCGATCTCCTTCAATTTGCGCATCCAGCGCGCGTCTAGTGTCGTGACGGTGATTTTCCCGACCGTGATCCGCTCGCGGACCGTGATGGCTTCGGCCAGCGCCAGGGCCGGATCGATGGCGAGAACGATGTCGGCGTCGGGGGCCAATCCTTGTGGATCGAGTTCGGCGAGGTCGGCGTCGAGGAAACGATTGCGGTGATAGATCACCAGGCGCGATTTGATGTCGGAAGCCGCGGTTTTGGAGCCGGGTTCCGAACGCACCACGGCCAGGCTGGCGGCAGCCGTTTGTACCGCTGCGTTCGCCGCCGCCCGATCGGAATTCGGCGCATCAGCGCCCATGGAAACCATCGCCAGAACCATGACGCTGAAGAATGCCATGGCCAGGGCCAGGGCGATCTCTGTCATGGCGTTTCCGTACGGGCCTTCCATCGTGATGTTCCTTCTCTTACCTGCTTCTCCGCCAAAAAAACGGCGGGCGCTATCCGAAGACGACGCCCGCCAAGTTCGGGGAGGGAGGACGTTCGAGAAGGGTTATGGAAAGACCAAAGCGGTTTTTCCGCGATATGGCCGAAAAAGTCCCGGTGGGCTTAAAAAATCAGCGATTCGTTGGGGATTGGCGGCTTTGCGGCTGCCGGACGGTGATGACGATGCTGGCTTCGCTGAGAGTAACGTCTTCGAGTTCCCGGAAGATCGTCGGCAGGCGGAAATCCATGCCTTCGGGCAGGAAGGCGAAATCCATGGCCTGCAGTTCGTCGGGCAGATCGCGCGTGACATCGCGGCTGAGGGCGAAGCATTTGACCAGTTCGATCCCGGGCGGTTCGCCGATGTTGAGGTCGAACGGCATGATCTGGCCGGGCAGGGTCAGGACGCGCCCGCTCTTGACCAGGGCTTCGCGATGAAACTGGTTGGGAATGATCTTGAGCATTCTGCCGTCGGCTTGGCGATAGAAGCAATAGAGCCAGGCGTCGCTCTCAAGCTGGACGAGGAGGTTCAGTTTGTCGCCGATGTGATAGACCGGATCGTCACCGTTGGCGCTGGAAAGCCGGAATCGGAACGGGCCCAGGCCGTCGTTCTCCAGCAATACGGCGGGAAAATTGCCCTGGGGACGGACGACGATGCCGGCCGGCGGCAGGACGCGGCCCCGCCAGCTCGCGGTGCGCCCATCGTCGGCGCGCAGGCGCAGTCGCAGGTCGATGGCTGCGCCGAAATCCCAGTAACCGCCGGATAGGACGTAAGATCCCTTGCGGCTTTGCTTGCTGGGTTTCATGTCCTCGGGTTTGACCGAATAGCGCTTCACCTTGATCAGTCTGCCGGAAATGACGTTCGAGAAGACGTCGGTGAATTCATCCGCCGCACGCTGCTCGACATAGCGGCCGAACGGCGTTTGGATGCGGCTTGATTGAAACCGAATGCCGCCGAGACGCAATTCCGTGAGATCGGGGAACAACTCGGCCAGCTTCCGCGCCGCCGCGCGCAGGGCCCGGTCCAACGTCATGGCCGCGCCCCGGACTCCCAATTTGAGGGATTGGGGATCGGTGGCGGCAAGGATTTTGCCCATGTTGCGGCCCGACGATCCTATCGCCTTGTACGACAGGTTGACGGTGCCGCCGGTCAACCTGATTTTGCCCATTATCAGCACGTCCGCGACGGCGCTTTTCGAGACCGTCGCCACCGGATCGTCGAGACCCTGGCCGGATTCTTCGAGGTCGGCAATCAGCGCGCGCAATTCCTTGCGCCCGACGAACACGAGTTTGCGTCCCGTATCCTTCTTGAAGCGCGCCAGCAGCCGGTTGTTGAACGATTCGGCCATCTCGGAGTCGACCGGAATGTCCTTTTCCTGGAATGGCCAGATGGCCACGCGGGTCTTGCCGTTGAGCAGCCGGGCGGCCTCGAAGCCGTCATGGAGCCCGTCGCTGAGCAGGCTGAAGACGAGGTCGTTGCTGCCTTCGCCCTCCTGGCCGAGGGCCGCGGTGGTCGCCGCGGAACCTAGTAGTACCGCCAACAACAGAGGAACCAGTTTCGCCCGCATGTTCACCACTTGATGACTTTCTGTCCGCCCGATTTCGGTTTGGTTTTGGCCGTTCCGTTATCCCGCTGGATCAGGACGAATTCGACCCGGCGGTTCTCCGCGCTCTCCGGTGACAAAACGTTCTTGATTTCGCTCTCGCCCTTTCCGATGGACTTCAACCGGTGGGCAGCGATGCGGTGATGTCCGGTGAGGTAGGTCAGAACCGCCTCGGCCCGCCGCTTGGAAAGGCTTAGGTTGAGGGATTTGGAGCCCGAGGCGTCGGTGTGGCCCACGACCTCAAAGCGTTGCTCGCGAAGTTCGCGCCGGCGCAAGGCCTCCGCCACGATGTCGAGCTGCCGCTTGGCGCGGGGAGTCAGGCGGTTGGAATTGATTTCGAAGGGAATATCCAGGTCGATGGCTCGGCGCTTTCCGCTGTGCTGCGGCAGGTACTCGATGGGCGCCAGGGATCGGATGATGTCGTTGAGGCTGGTCGTACTCTCGTCGGCATGCGCCTGGCCCGCCGTTCCAGCAAGAAACAGCAGGCTGGCTGTAGCGGCGATCAAGAGGCTCCGGGTGCGTGACATTGCCTTCAATCCAACCGTCAAGGCTATCGTGAATGCGCCGGGGAAATTCGCCGCCGTCCGGTTTTGACGCCGGACGACGGCAAATCGTTCCTACCAGTCTTCCGGATTGAGTTTGCGGCGCTTTCTGCTTTCGATCTTGGTCAGCACGAACTCGTTGCCTGAGAAGGCGACGCGTCCGCGGGCGCCCAGGTGATCCATCATTTTGCGCAGATTGCGGTTTAGGCGCGTGGCGGTGATGGAGCTCTCGTACCAGTATTCGTGGTGCCGGCGGCCGGAATAGACCGGGCGATGGGTTTTGTAGCCAGAGAAGACCACGAGGTATTCCTCGATATCGAACATGTCGTCGCTCGAAAAGCCCTCGAAAACCAGGCTGAAACCGTTGCTGAGGTTGCCCGATGTCGTGACCGCATCGTCGCCGCTCTCGTAGAGCTCGGCGAGTTGTTCGGCCAGGACGGAGCCGACGTCGCGGGCGAGGGTTTTGCTGTATTTGCCGACGACTTCGAGAATGCATTCGCGCGGGCAATCTGCCGGGGCGTTCCATTCGCGGGGCGAATCGACTTCGAAGTTGCCCAAGCGTTGGCCGCTCTTCACCATCAGCAGGCGTCCCCTGACGCGCGTCTTGATCTTGGTGGTGTAGCTCATTTCCTTCGCGCTGGCGTAAATCTGGAAGATCACGGCGATATCGATGGGCGGCCGCTTGACCGACTTGGCGATATCGATGATCTCGGCGTCCGTCCGACGCGAACGGCCCTGGGCGAAATCGTCCAGGCTGACGGCGACCTCGTCGAATACGTCAAAGCCTTCGTTGTGCAGTTCGTTGGAAAGCGTGTCGAGAACGCGGCGGAAGACGCGGCTGTTGCGCGGCACGGTATCCTGGTCGGCATCGTCGCCCATGATCAGGATGTTGGGCTTTTCCACCGCATAAGACGACGGCGCGCTCGCGCATGAAATCAGCAGCAGCGCTCCGGCGAGTAACAGAAATGTCTTTTTCATCATAATCTCCCAAAAATCCGGCTCACTCACTTCCGAGCCCTTGATCCTCTGCCGGTGACTATGGCGGGACTAGAGCGGTTTTTTCCCCGCCGCCGGGCAAATCTTTCGATAGCCTCCCCAGATTTCGCCCAAATTGTTGGTTCCAAACAATATTCCAGGGTGAGCGAAGTACCGGAATTATTATGATATCGTATCATTCTTGCGACAGAATCCATGGATTACAATGGCTGGGCGGCATGTTCCGAGCAAATTACGCCCTAAACCTTGCATAGATACCGGGAAGCGTAAACACTGGCCCCATGAATGCACGTGAAAATTGCTGAGCGCGTCGATGATTGAGGCCGAAACCAGGGAGAGCCCGATGAAATCGCCACTCAATTTGCTTGTTGCAGCGATAGGCCTTGGTCTTGGGCTGCAAGCTACGCCTACGACAGCCGAACCGGTGAAAAGCGGAACCGGATTTGTGATCAACGACCAGGGTCACCTGATTACCAACAATCACGTGGTGAGTTACGATTTCAAGACGAATGACGGTAAACGCTATGTGGGAGTTTGTTCCCGGTTGGATGTAAAGGGTGGGGCTTACGAGGGCATCGCAGATATCGTCGGGCGGGATAAAGCTAATGACCTCGCGGTTCTGAAACTGCGTAATTTCACCGGCGCCGGCAAATCATCTCAAACTAAGAATAAGGACGAGCGAAAATCTGAGTCCGGGAAAAAAGGGAAATGGCGGTCGTTGGGCAACGAGCTCGCCGCGGGTGGCGCAGGGGAATCGAATTCGCCAATCGAATCCGGAGCCGGGTCTTCGGGCAACGTCGCCGGTGGCAATTTTGCCTCATTGTCGGCCGATGCGTTGCGCCCCGGCCAACCCGTGATTGCCGTGGGATACCCGTTCTCTTTTCGGCTGTCCGCTCAGCCCAAGATCGTGACGGGCGTGCTTTCCAGTACGGCAGGTCCACAGCACAATGCCAGCGTGATGCAGCACACGGCACCTGTAAATCCAGGAAACAGCGGGGGTCCGCTTTTCAACTCGTCGGGCCAGGTTATCGGCGTGAATGTCGCCATCATGAATCCAAGTATTTCTCAGAATATCAGTTTTTCGATCAAGCTCGGGGTGACCAAGGAATTTCTGGAAAGCCTTGGCGTTCCCTACAGCGTCTCAGAGCGTGGCGCCGAACTGAGAAACGAGGAATTAATGGAGAACGCATCGCGGTACACGGTTCTCATCCTCTGCCATCTGTAGAACGCCAAATCGTTATCGGCAGTTGATCCACGCTCGCGCGAATGCGGTTCAACAACTCCTCCCGGTGAAGCAGCCCGCCCTGGGTGTCGACTTCGCCGACGACCGATGTCGCATTGACCGTCGCCGCCCGCATGGCGTCTTCAATGCTCTCGCCGCCCGCCAGGAAAGCGCTTAGCGTCGAGGTAAAGGCGTCGCCCGCGCCGGCCGTGCCCATGACCTCGGTCTTGAGGCTGGGGCAATAATGGACGCCCTCCTCGCTTGAGAGGTACGCGCCTTCCGTACCGTCGGTGATCAGGGCATGCCTCAGGCCGCGCTTGCGCAAACGGGCGAAGAAATCCAGCAAACCAAGGTCGAAACCGCCGAAGCTCAAGCCTAGGCGGATCAATCGCGGTGCGTCGTCGGCGTGTTCCTCCGGTGCGTCGTCGCTGACGTCCTCGGCAATGGCGACGGCCGGTACCAGCGATTCCGCTTCCACCCGGTTGATGGCCAGAAGGTCGATATTGTCCAGGCAGTCCAGGATCGCCGAGGTCCGCGACGTCAATTGTCGGATGCCCGGATTTGCGGCGATGAAGGCGCCGGCTTCACGCCCGAGCCTTACGATGTCGGGAAAGCAATCGGCCGAACGGTTGGACAGGCTGGCGATGTAGACCAGGCCCCGGTCCTCAGCGAGGTCGGATCCGAGATCCGCCGGCCGCAGCAGCGTGTTGGCGCCGCGTTGGGTGAAGATGGTGGCGTTGCGGTCATGAGACGAGACCATGACCGCCGTGCCGGTCGGCATCTCGCCCGTCCTGATCACGGCATGGTCGTCCACGCCTTCAGCGGCCAGCCGGTCGAGGATGCTGCTGCCGTTCTGGTCGTTGCCGAGCTTGACGAGCACCGCCGCATCCAGTCCCAGCCTGGCCATGGAGACGGCGGTGTTGACGGCGCCGCCGCCGATGTGGGTCGAGATGCCCTCGGATTCGATCTTGCGGCCCTGTTCGAGCAACAGGAACGATGACGTGGCATTGTGCATCGTCATCCGTTCGACGTCGCGGCTGGCGACGAGAACGATGATGTCGACCATGGCGGAACCGACGCAAAGAGCGCGCATTAGCGGTGTATCCTTAATCTGTCAGCCGGCCGGGGCCGGCGAGAGTGCAACTGCCATCATAGCGTGATCATGTCGCGGGAACTTAACGGTTCTTTGTCCCGGCGTCTAAAGCGAACTGCTGAGATCAGGGTGGGGGGTCTTGATCTGGAAGGTTTCCCGGTACCAGACGTAAAGCCCGCTGCCGACGATGATCAACGCGCCGATGATCGAAAGCAGGTCCGGGACGTCGCCGAACACGATGACGCCGATGATGGCGGCGAACACGAGGTGGGCATAACCGAACGGCGCCAGCAGCGAGGCCGGCGCCATGTGGAAGGCCTTCATCAGCAGGAAATGCCCGCCCAGTCCGCAGCTTCCCATGGCCACCATCAGCATCCAGTTGAAGCTGCTCATGTCCTCGTAGGTGAAGGGCAATATGGCCGTGAAAATGACGGTGCCGACCGCCGTGGTGTGGAAGTTGGTGGCGTTGGGATCGTCCAGATCGCGCATGATCTGGGTCATCAGGATGTACATGCTGACCGAGACGGCGGCGATCAGCGGCAGGATGGCCGCGGGGTTCATGGCGTCGCTGCCCGGTTTGACGATCAGCAGAATACCCACGAACCCGATGACGATGGCGGCCCAACGGCGCAGCCCGACCTTCTCCTTCAACATGGGAACCGAAAGTGCGGTGATAATCAGCGGATTGAGGAACATGATCGCCGTAGCATCGGCCAGCGGCATCAGCGACAGCGCCAAATACATGCACCCCGTCGCGCCCAGCAGGAACCCGGCGCGCAAGATCTGCAGGCCCGGCCGCTTCGGCTTGAGGAAAGCGAAATCGCCGCGCAGCGACAGCACGCCGAAATTCAGCACGCTGTGGAAGAAGTAGCGCCCCCACAGGATGAAAAGGACGGCGTGCTCCTGCGACAGATATTTGGCGAAGGCATCCATTGACGACAACAGCGCGCCGGTGGTAACCAGCAGCGCGATGGCGAGCGCCTGCCGCGTTGGTTGGGTTGAGCTCATGTGTGGGGAAACCCTTGGCGAAAATTCGCCGCTATACTAATGATTATTAAGGCCAGGGATAGGGGGAGGCTGATGCCGGGGGAAAATAGAGAGAACGTTGGGGAATTTGATTACGTCGTCGTCGGCGCCGGCACGGCGGGCTGCGTCGTCGCCAACCGGCTGAGCGAGGACCGCGACGTCAAGGTGCTGCTGCTGGAGGCCGGCGGCAGGGACAACTACCACTGGATCCACATTCCGGTGGGGTATCTCTTCACCATGAACAATCCCCGCACCGACTGGATGATGAAGACCGAGCCCGACGAGGGTCTCAACGGTCGGGCCCTCAACTATCCGCGCGGCAAGGTCCTGGGCGGCTGTTCATCCATCAACGGCATGATCTACATGCGCGGTCAGGCGCGCGACTACGACCAGTGGCGGCAACTCGGCAACGTCGGTTGGGGCTGGGACGACCTGATGCCCTATTTCCTCAAGTCCGAGGACAATTACCGCGGAAAATCGGACATGCATGGCGCCGGCGGCGAGTGGCGCGTCGAACGCCAACGCCTGTCGTGGGAAATCCTCGACGCGTTCCGCGACGCCGCCGAAGAGGTCGGCATCCCCAAGACGGACGATTTCAATCTCGGCACCAACGAGGGCTCGGGCTATTTCGAGGTGAACCAGAAAAAGGGCGTGCGCTGGAGCACCGCCAAGGCGTTCCTGCGACCCGCCCAGGACCGGCCCAACCTCAAAGTCGTCACCCGCGCCCACACCACGAAACTGAGGATGGACGGCAAGCGCATCACCGGCGTCGAGTTCGAGATGGACGGCAAACCGGCCCAAGCCAAGGCTTTGGGCGAGGTGATCCTGACGGCGGGCTCCATCGGGTCGCCCCAGATCATGGAGCTTTCGGGCATCGGCCAGGGCGAGGTTCTGAGCGAGCACGGCATCGGGGTTGTTCACGAACTCAAAGGCGTCGGCGAAAACCTGCAGGACCATCTGCAGATCCGCACCGTCTTCAAGGTAACCAACGCGGTCACCCTGAACCAACGCGCCAACAGCTTGTTCGGTAAGATATCAATGGGCCTGGAATACCTGATTTCGCGCAGCGGCCCCTTGTCCATGGCGCCGAGCCAGTTGGGCCTTTTCACCAAGAGCGACGAGAGCAAGGAAACGCCTGATCTGGAATACCACATCCAGCCGCTGAGCACCGACAAGCTGGGCGATCCGCTGCATCCCTATCCGGCCATCACGGCGTCGGTCTGCAACCTCAGGCCGGACAGCCGGGGCGGCGTGCACATCCAGTCGTCCGATTTCCGGGCCCAGCCGGCGATCCGGCCCAATTACCTCTCCCATCCCAACGATCGCAAGATCGCCGCTGGTTCGATCAAACTGACGCGCCGCATTATGGCCGCCAAGGCCGTGGCCAAATACGCGCCCGAAGAAATGCTGCCCGGCCTCAACTTCGAGAGCGAAGAGGATCTCGCCCGCGAGGCCGGCAACATTGCCACGACCATCTTCCACCCCGTCGGCACCTGCAAAATGGGTGATGACGACATGGCCGTGGTCGACAAGCGGCTCAAGGTTCACGGACTGGACGGCTTGCGCGTGGTCGACGGCTCCATCATGCCGACCATAACCTCGGGCAACACCAACTCCCCCATCATCGCCATCGCCGAAAAAGCCTGTGACCTGATCCGAGAGGATCGCCGGGCGTAGGTCGACAAAGGACCACGGGAGTATTGGCCCGGAGCGGACTGGCCGTCAGAGAAAGGCTCTCGACAGCGCCGGGCACTTTAGGCGCCGGTTCAGCAAGTCGGATTGTTTCCGCTGGAGGGGCAGCAACCTCTCACGCAGGAGCGCGTTCTCCTTGTCGATCTGGTCGCCCAGGTCGGTGAGGCGGGCCATCGTTTGGGCCAGGGAAAAAAGCGAGGTTCCGGTTTCGAATATGTTCTTCGCTTTTTCCAGAAAATTGACCGACCTGACCAGGGGCTTGAGCAGTCGCGCCGTCGGGCCTTGGGCCGGTTTGGAAAGTTCTTCGGTGAGGTCCCTGGCGACGTCGGTGAGTTTGGAGATGAGCTCATCGTACCGGGCGGGGTCGTTTGCGTTCACGGTATCGATCCCCAGCTTGATGCGTTCGAGGGTGGTCTTGTAACCCTCGATTTCGCTCTTGGCCGACACGAGTGCCTTGTATTCCTCGGTTTCGAGTAATCCGCTTGCATCCACCATGCCGGAAAGCAGAATGTCCACCGAACTTTCGATGAACTGCCGTCGGGCACTTCCCAGCTTTACTTTCATGCCCTTGAGCTCCGCCTGCCTTCGGGGGTTCTTCTGCGTGATGTTGTTGATGAGGCGTTCGGTTTGGTCGAGATGGAAGGCAGCGTCTCGGGCGGCGTCAAGACATCGCCTCAAAGCCATGTCCTGGTCGCTGAAGCCCGCTGCCCGGCGGCCCGCCAGCGAAAGCGACTGGAGTGTTCTGGCACCCAATGTCGCGCGCGTGACCCAGCCACGGGGTCTTGGGATCGGAAGATCGCCTTTGCGTCCGCGGCGCAGGACGCGGCGCAGGGTTTCGTTGCCGTAAACGGGCTGCCGAACGGTCAAGCGCTTGCCGTCGAAATCGCGCAGGTCGACCACGTTGGGATCGTTTGGGATGCCATCGACAAACTGATCCGGAAATACGGGACCACTGGGTCCCACCGGCGGCACCAGGGCGATGCCACCCGTCGCCATCATCTGGAAATTTGCCACTCCCGCCCGTCGCTCTGTCGCCCAGGTGAAATAGACGCGACCGGGCAACTCGGCCGGCCCGGTCCAACCCGCCCTTCCCTCCCGGGGAAGTTCGAAGGCGGGATCCCTCACTTTGATCCAGTTCGCCACGGCCAGCAGTTTTGCCGCTTCCCTGAGTTCATGGAGCACCGGATATTCATGCGCGAATTCATCATAGAGTGACGTGAGCAACGCTTCGTAATCCCCTGGCCGCACCTCGCGGTCAACCCCGGCGCTCTGGTCACGGATGTTGAAGCGCAGCTTTGCGCTTCGGGTGTCGAGGACTTGGCCGTTCTCTGATTGCGCCAGATCAAACCCTTCGACCGAAATCCAGAGGCGTTCTGTTGTATTGTCGATGGCGATCCCATCCCGGCGGGGATTGGACCGGTAATAGGAGAACTCGGTCTGGTAGCCCGCTATGCGTTCGGCCAGCTCGGGTGTGTTGACAAGCCCCTTGCCCAGGTAGTCGGCGTGGTAGAGCACGCGGGCGAGTTGTGAGTTGCCGTCGAAGCCGATGAATTCCGGCACGACCGTGGGAGCGATACCGACCGTTTGCATGATGATCTCGGGCGGAACACGGATCTCCGGCCGGCTGCGATACAGTTTGGGTAGCGCTTCGGCAAGTATTTTCGGCAATAATTCATCCACGTCCGCGTAGGTTTTGACGACGGCATCCGAGGGATTCATGCCGCTTTGCATGCGAAAATTGAAGCGCTTGGTCATCCTGCGGCCGAAGGGGTCGAAGACATTATCGAAGGATTCGGCAAGCAGCCGCCGGAGGCCTTGACGGTAGGCCGCCAGCGAGATCGCCTTGTTTCGACCGCGCCTATCGAGGTCGACAAATTGATCGTGGGTCTTGCCGATAAGAAATATCTCCTCCAGAACCCGCATATAGGCGTCCTGTCCCCAACCGCCTTTTTGCAGCGCATCCTGAACGCCGACCGTCTCGACCATCTGTGCGGCCGGGTGGTTCTTGACGGCATGAAGGATCGCCCCGACCAGTTCATAGCGCGTCAGGCGGTCCCATGGGTCTCCGGGCGCTGCGTCCAGGGTTACGCTGATATCCATGAAATCCCCGTCCCGCAGCATGTTTAGCTGAACTTTCGAGCCGGCGCCTAGACGGTCGATGAAGCGGGCAAACGTGTAGGGGTGGCTGAACTGTCGGTTATTAACGAGCGTTATTTCATCCCCTACCCTGATGCCTGCCCGGACGGCGGCGCTTCCGGGTGCTAACGCCGTGACGACGACGCTGCGATCGCCATAGCGTATTTGGATACCGAGCAATCCGCCCGCCCCGCCGTTTTTAATCGGCTGCACGCCAAGTAAGGGGAGTAAAGCTTTTCCGACGGCGGTGGGTTTGCCGCCGTCGCCGATCCAGGACGTCCAGTCTCCGAGCAGTTCGTCCTGGTAATCGGGATCGTCAAGCCGGGCGAGAAAGGCATCGACCTCTCGCTCCGACTGCGGCGTCCAGTTGAGGGAAAACTCGGGTCTCGGGTGGTCGATCAGTTCCGCCAGGTGCTGAAGGTAGGGAATGCGGCCCGTTGCGTAGCGCGTGTCGAGATGGCCCGCCAGGGTCAGCAGTCCGCTCTCGGGGTTGAATTCCGCGCGGTCCAGGACGTTGAACGTAATGTCCTCCTCCAGCCGGTAGAGGCCGGTCGCGCCCGACTGGATGAATTTTCCGAATACATCTGATTGACTCGGCAGCGTCGCCGCTTGCGTGTTTGCGGCATATTTCGCGGGATCGGCCTGGGTAAGCTCGTGAACCCACTGCTCGACAAGCCTGGCGATTCCCTTGGAGAGGTGACCACCGAGGAGCTTTTCGTAGTCGGTTTGGGATGTGCTGATGGGGCCGAACGACGTCTTTTCGGTCCGTACCGTTGAGGTCTGGGCCTGCCAGACGGAATTACCGTCGCGGTCGAGGGCGCGCAAAGATCCTCTTACCCGGGCGAAACTGCCGGGATCGACAAGACACACATGCTTGACGCCGGCGTCATCCAACTTCGCTTCGAATATTGCCTCGGCGTCGCGGGCCTCGGCCGGGGTGGACACCACTCGTACCCTGCTGTAGGCGCGGGAAAATCGATCCCGCAGGGTTTGGCTGAATATCGGCCCATAGGGGACTGGCGCCAACGGTATATCGATACATCCGGATGACAGAAGGGTGACGGTTCCCGCACCCCGCTTGGCTGCCGGCACGATGATCGCGATATTCACGTCCTGTGCGCCGCCGACTTCCAACTCGGCGGCGCTCATCGACAGTCTCAGGTTATAGGGGGCAATACAGCCCAGCAGGGCTGCCGAAACGAGCAGGGGGACGAGGCTTTTGATTCGTGGCCATGACATCGCGCGGATTTCCCGGCTGGAGTCCCATCGCCGGCACGGCCAGCGGCCGTCGCCGGAAGACGCGTGCAAACACCAAAACCATTCCGAAAAATTGCCGCCACCGACAATCCGATAACAAATTTGCCAGGTGATTGAGGGTAGCCGGATGAAATGCTAGCACAAAGGGTGTCCAACCACGAATCCCGAGCACCTGTTAGAACCACCGAGGAATATGGTCGCGCGATTGTCGTCGAGGACCGGTATTGCGGAAGTTCGCGACCGCCAACTAAGCCGCTGCCGGAACGACAGAGGCAAACCGCTTGTGGATCTGCCATAGCAGCAAGCCGTAAACGCCGAACTGAATGAGACCCGCAACGCCTTCGATCAAGATCCAGCTCGGGATTGAAGGAACGGCGTATTTCGCAGGTTCGGTGAGGGCGATGTAGGAAACAAGAAAAATTCCGAAGGCGACCGAAATGGCCAGGCCGTCGGCGAACGCCACCGTCTTTCCCCGCCAGGCCGTTAGCGCCAACGACAGAATCAAGCCCTGGGTCGCCATGACAAGAAATCCAAGCGGCATGATGGGATCGGTTCGGGCAAAACCGATGGCGTCGAAGTGGGCTTTGTTGACGACGAAATGCGAAAGGCCCTGAACGGTGAATGTGACGACCATAAAGGCCAGAACGGAGAGCATATGTTTGAGCATCGGAATTCCCTGCAGATGGCACAGTGATTTAACTTGTTTTTCACAAGTTAAATTCATTCCCGCATTTTAACTGGCAAATTGCAAGTGAAATTAATTGCTCTATATTGTCGGCATGGCCAATGTCGAAAAAACCAAATGGACGGGCTGTCCGGTCCGCTACGCGTCCGGGATATTCGGAGACAAGTGGAGCCTGCTTATTATCCGTGACCTGATGTTCAAGGGCAGGCGCTACTACGGTGAGTTCCTCGAAGCGGGCGAGGGCATATCCACAAACATTCTGGCTGACAGATTGGCGAAATTGCAGCAGAACGACATCATTTCAAAGCAACGGGATCCGACGAAGGGCTCGAAGGTGCTGTATACGCTAACGGCCAAGGGAATGGCGTTGATGCCGACGATGCTTTCGATGATGGAGTGGTCCGAAAGATTTGACGCCGAAACCGAAGTCCCTGGGGATTTTGCCAAGGCGTTGCGGACCGACAGGGAAGGGCTTCAACGGGATCTGGAGGAGGACGTGAAACGCTTGGACAAAGCGATCCTCCGCTAAGGGATTAACTTCATCGGTACCACCGCAACGTCCACCCAATTTGCGGATTTTCAATACTCGAACGTTACGTCCAGCTTGCCGTTCGGGGTGACGACGGCCTTGCGTCGCAGGCTGCCCAACGCCGGGTGCCAGGCGACGAGTTCGTAGGTGCCGGGCGGGATGTCGCCGATGGTGAAACGGCCGCTGCGGTCGACCTTGGCGTAGTAAGGCGTTTCCGCCACATAGGCGTGTCCCCGCATGAAGTTGTGGGCATCGCAGGTCACCAGCAGCGGACCGCCCTTTTTCAGCGATATGGTTTTGACCGTGATGTCGCCTCGCACCGGCTGCGAGACGTTGAGCACGGACGTCCGTTTGCCGGCATGCAGGGAATAAACGTGGACGTTGTGCAAAACGTTGTCGGAATTGATGACCTCGAGGGCGCCGTTGTTGGCGAATACCGCCAGCCCGGGCTCGAAACGGCAGCCGATCTGGTTGATGGTGATTTTCCGCGCCGCCGCCCGGAAAGGCTTTCCGCGCTTGACACCCTTGAGGATGACCAGGGCGCCGAGGAGTGCCGAGCCGTTCGCCTTGACGACATCGACATCGCGTGTCCGCGGCCCGCAGACGGCATTGTTCTTAGTGATAATAAAGCGCTCTACCTGGGGCCGGCTACTGCGCAACAAGATCCGGCCGCTGATTTCACCGCCGTCAATGACCTTGACCGTTTCGTAGTCGGCCGCGCCGGCCTCGACGGGGCTCAGAGCCGCGACCGCAAGCGATGCAAGAAGTGCGGCAAAACTCCGGCTCATGCTTTTGCGTCGGCTTCTTTTGGCGTACATAGGCATCCGGTAGGTGTTGGTCACGATCTGCGGCGGTGGCGCAAATTACCCGCAAAGCATCGATTGCGCAAAAAAATGCGTTATCATCGCGCCGCCCCCCGGTAGCCGGAATTGGAATGTCAAAGCCCGCAAATCCCGAAATCAACCCTGGTGGGTCCGAAGCGCGGACGTCCGCCGGCCGACGTAGACGGTCGCTCGGCATTCGCGCGCGGCTCACGATGTGGTTCGTTGCCGGCGCCCTGGGCGCCGTCGTCATCGGCGCGATCGTGGTTTACGTCGCCGGCGCCGCTTCGATCCAGGGTACCCTGGGGCAGACCTATTGCCAGATCGCCAGCCGGTCCGTGGGTGAGCTGGAAGGGCGCATTGCGGCCCAGGTCGGTTACGTCCGCACCCTGGCGACCGATGTCCTGACGACCGAGGTCGCCATGGAGGTTGCCGACCTCTATACCGATCGTCCGCAAGCCTGGATCGGCGCGCTGCACAACAGATTGTCGAACAATTGGCTGTCCGCCGCCAGCGATGAAGAACGGCGAGAGCAGTTGAACCCCGAACTTTCCAACCGCCTGAAAATTCTTGCGGGCTTGCGCGCGGGCATTATCCACCGCCTCGCCGTCTACGACCGCGCCGGCGTGTTGATTGCCGACAGCACGACGCCCCGGGAACGCGTCGTCACGACGGCCTCGTGGTTCGTCAAAGTCTCTACAAAACGAGATCATTTCGTCTATCTGGACAACGACCGGGCGGCCGGCACCATGACGGTGGTGGTTCCCGTCTGGGGGGGTGTCGAGATCGTCGGATTCGCCCTGGCGGATATCGGCTATGAAGCCTGGATCGACGAAGTGAGGGACATTCGCTTCGGACAGACGGGGGAGGCCGTTCTTGTCGATTACGCGGGCGTACCGCTCGACGGGACGGTGCGGCTTTTCCTGATCCAGGCGCTGGCGCAAAAGCCGCCGACCCCGGCGCGGGCGGCGCTCGGCGACCGGCGCTCGCCCTATTGGGTGGCCCTGCCGTCGGCCGGCGGCTGGCCTCTATGGCAGCGCCTGGCCTGCGTCGCTCCGCTCACCCAGATCAACGAACTGCGGCGTGTCCTCGATTTGCCGCCGTGGTCCCTGGTCGTCACCCAATCGCCCCAGGAATCCTATGCCGCCCTCAGCCGCTCTCTCGGTTGGCTCGGGGTGGCCGGCGTCCTCGGCATCATCGTCGTCGGGGTCGGGGGCGGCCTGCTGGCCTGGCACATCGCCGGTCCCATCCAGAAGCTCAGCACGGAGGTTCGGCGATTTGCCGATGGCGACCGGGATTGGAGGGTGACGGTCGAAGGCAACGATGAAATCGGCGACCTGGCGCACGAATTCAGTGACATGGCGCGGCGGGTGACGGATAGCGAAAACGAACTCAACGCCTACCGCGAGGAACTGGAGCAGGAAGTCGAGGCGCGGACCCGCGAAATCGCCGATACCCAGGGCCTCGCCGCCATGGGCCGGATGGCGAGCATGATCGCGCACGATCTGCGCAATGCACTGTCTACCGTCAAGATGAACCTGCAGATCCTCTCCCGGCGGCACGACAGCGCGGACGATGCCGATCACGAACATCTTCACATGGGGCTGGGTCAGGTCCGCTACATGGAAGAGATCATGCGCGACATGCTGAGTTTCGCCCGGCCCGAGAGGTTGCGCACCGACTGGCATGAACTGGCGCGCATCATCGACGAAGCCGTAACCGCGCTGGCCCATGTCGCCGACGACAAGGGCATCGAGATCGTGGTCGAGGGCGGCGGCGGCATCCCGCTGGTGCACTGCGACCGGGTCAAGGTATCGGAGGTCCTGCGCAACCTGATCGACAACGCCATCCAGTCAACGCCGGCGGGAGGTACGATCACGATCTCAAGCTACCTGATCATGGACAGCGACGAGCCGGCCGTGCAGATTTCCGTGAGTGATACCGGCCGCGGGATCGATGACGAAAAGATGACGCAGATATTCGAACCCTTCTTTACGACGCGGGCCAAGGGAACCGGGTTGGGACTGGCCATCGTCAAACGCATCGTGGAACAGCACGGCGGCGAGATTACGGTGGAGACGGGGCCTTTGTCGGAGGGCGAGGACGGAGGCGGGCGCGGCGCCGTTTTTTCGTTTACATTGTCCACCAGCCCGGTAAGTGATGAGGGCGCCTCACGCCCGACCCGGCCGGGCAACGATTGAACGACAAACACCGAAGCCTTTCGCCCATGCCCTGCATACTGATTATCGACGACGACCAGGCCAGTTGCAGAACCCTTGCCCTGCATTTCGGCCAGCGCGGTTTTGATGTCGAAACGGCGGAAAACGCTGAGGAAGGCCTCGATCGGCTTCACGAACGACGGATCGACGTCGTGGTCTCGGACATCCACATGCCGGGCCGGGACGGCATATCGCTGCTCACCGAAATCGGCGAGAAGTACGAAGGTCTGCCCGTCGTCATGATAACCGCCTTCCACGATCTCGATTCCACCGTGGCCGCGATGCATGCCGGTGCCGTCGACTATGTCGCCAAACCGATCGACCTGGACGAACTGGAGACGGCGGTCGATAAAGCGCTGTCGACCCGATCGGACGAAGCCGGCGGCGGCGATGACGAGTTGGTCATCGACGGCGCCGCAGCCGTCGGTTCCCTCACCGGTCGCAGCCGCGCCATGCAGGAAGCCTACAAAACAATCGGAATGGTGTCGCAAAGCCGCGTGACGGTGTTGATCCGGGGTGAATCGGGAACCGGTAAGGAGTTGGTTGCCCGGGCCATCCACAGCGCCAGTCCGGAAGCCGATTTGCCGTTCGTCGCGGTCAACTGCGGAGCTTTGGTCGAGACGTTGCTGGAAAGCGAAATGTTCGGCCACGAGAAGGGGGCGTTTACCGGCGCGGCGTCGGCGCGCAAGGGCAAGGTTGCCCTGGCGGAGGACGGCACCCTCTTCCTGGATGAGATCGGCGAGTTGTCGCCGCGCATGCAGGGCAAGCTGTTGCGTCTCTTGGAAGCACGCGAATACTCGACCGTGGGCGGCAGCAGGACGTTGACCGCGGATGCCCGGTTCGTCGCCGCGACCAACGCCGATCTTGAGGGGCGGGTTGCGGACGGCAGCTTCCGCGAGGATCTGTTCTATCGGCTCAACGTCGTCAACATCACCATGCCGCCGCTTCGGGAGCGTGCCGAGGACATCCCGATTTTGGTCGAGCAACTGCTAAAGCGCATCAACCGGGATATCCACAAGAGCGTCCGGCGCGTGCCTGCCGAGGTTATGGAGGCTCTGGCGGCCCACGACTGGCCGGGCAATGTGCGCGAGCTTGAGAACGTCCTGATGAAGGGCGTCGTCATGGCCCAGGGCGATACCTTGAGTCTGGCGCACCTGCCGGAAGAGGTCGCCCGCATGGCTGAAGCTTCCGGCGGAGAGACGCGGCAGGGCGAAGCGCTCTCCGACGCGGCCCTGTCGTTAGATGAGGTTGAGCGCCGTCATATTGAGGACGTCTTGCGCCAGACCGGCTGGCACAAGGGGCGGGCCTGCGAAATTTTGGGTGTCAGCCGTCCCCGGCTTGAGCGCCGCATCAAGGAATACGGCTTAAGTCAGGATAACTGACTGAATTCCTAAACGAAAATCTCAGTTTATTGATCCGTTAAAGCGCCGCGATGGCGATTTAACGATTCGTTAAACGGCGCTTGAATTTGCTGTTTCGACGCATCCTAATTTTGGCGTTAAGACATTAGTATCAAACGTAATTATTTCTTTCGGCTAAATCCCCAAAATTGGTACGGCTTTTGCTGTTATTCGCGCGGAGTATTAGGTCCGCGGGAGAGCATCCGTTTTCCCATAGAAAAGCCGCCGGGCCCCGGTTCTTGACCACCGAGAATACGGCGCAAAAGGCGGGAGCGGGCCGCAAATGGAGGAAATGGCTCATGAGCATCGGGCATTCACAGCGTACGGGTCGTGTATTTCTCACGGCGATTGCGCTGGCCGTCATCACGACGACCGCCCCGGTAGCTGTCCAGGCGGATAATAATTTCGGTCCGGTCAAGGCAGCGAAGGTCGACCCAAAAAAGGCCGCACTCGGCAAGCGGTTGTTTTTCGATAAACGTCTCTCTGGCGACATCGCCATCAGCTGCGCCAGCTGTCACGATCCCGAGAAAGGGTACAGCGACGGTCTTGCGCTTTCGAAGGCCTATCCGGGTTCGGATGGCTTTCGCAACACCCCGACGTTGATCAACGCCTGGCAGAAGGCGGCTTGGTTCCACGACGGCAGGTTGGGCACCAACCTCAACGACGTGACCCGCGAATCGATCACGGAAACCTACATCATGAACATGGACATGCGCCTGATGCAGGAACGCATCAAGCAGGATCCGGTCTATGTGAAGATGTTCAAGGAGGCCGGCTACGGCGAGCCCAGCAACGGTTCGGTCCGCAAGGCCATCCCGGAATACCTCAAGACGTTGACTTCGAAAGGCGCGGCGTTCGATTCGGGCAAGCTTTCGCCTTCGGCCAAACTCGGTTTCGATCTCTTCACCGGCAAGGCCGGCTGCTCGCAGTGCCATTACGGCCCGCGCTTCAGCGACGACAAGGCGCACAATACCGGCGTGCCGGACAATCCGCAGATCTGGAGCGATCCCAAGCGTCACGTCACGTTCGTGACCTACGCCATGTTCATGGGTGTCGAGAATTACATGAACATTCGCCGCGATCCCGGCGCCCACGTGCGTTGGCATAAGTCGGACGGCTCCGACATTGGCAAGTTCATGACGCCGAGCCTGCGCGAACTCAAGTACACCGCGCCCTACATGCACAACGGCATGCTCAAGACGCTCAAGGACGTCGTCGCTTTCTACAACCGCGGCGGCGGACAGGACCCCAACAAGGATCCGCGTCTCAAACCCCTGGGGCTTTCGACGGACGAGCAGGCTGACCTGATCGCCTTCCTCGAAACCCTGTCGGGTGAGCCGCTTACCGGTCCCGACCATGTCTGGCAAGACAAGATCCCGGCCAACTTTGGCGTCATCGCCAATTGGGTCGACGTCGAGAATTAGGAGCAGAGCAATGACCAGTCACACGAAGAAATCGACTGTCTTCACGGCTCTCGCGGCCGGCGTCGCCACCTTGGGCATCGCCGCCACCGCGTTGGCCGACAACAACCCCCCGCTGGCCGCATTGGGGCCGCCGCCGGTACCGGCGGACAACCCCATGTCGCCGGAAAAGATCGAACTCGGCAAGATGCTGTTCTTCGATACGCGTCTTTCCGGCGATGCTTCCGTCGCCTGTTCGACCTGTCACGAGCCGGACCAGGGCTGGGGCTTCTCGGATGACATCTCTCGCGGTTATCCGGGCGCCAAGCACTGGCGCAACTCGCAGTCCGTCGTGAACTCCGCCTACTACGGCAAACTGTTCTGGGCGGGTGCCTCCAAGTCGCTCGAAGCCCAGGCGCCCAGCGCCGCCAAGGGCGCTGTCTCGGGTAACGGCGAGGCCGACATGATGGAGGCCCGCCTGGCCTTCATTCCGGAGTACCGCAAGCGCTTCAAGCAGGTCTTCGGCGATGTTTGGCCCAAGCTTTCCAATGCCTGGAAGGCCATCGCGGCGTTCGAACGCACCTTGGTTCAGACCGACACGCCGTTCGACAACTACATGCGCGGCGACAAGAGTGCCCTCAGCGAGGAAGCCAAGCGCGGCATGGCGTTGTTCCAAGGCAAGGCCAACTGCATCGAGTGCCACAACGGCGCGTTCTTCACCGACGAGAAGTACTACAACATCGGTGTGCCGCGGGCCGAACGCTGGCTCACCGACGGCCTGGCGCAGATCACGTTCCGCTACGAGCTTTATGCCAAGGGCGTGAACGAGAAGAAGTACCGGACGCTGAAGGACGATCCCGGCCTCTATTTCCGCACCAAGCAGGAATCGGACATGGGCAAGTTCCGCACACCGTCTCTGCGTTACCTGGTCTACACCGGACCTTACATGCACAACGGCGCCTTCTTCGAGCTCGACGAAGTGGTTGAGTTCTACAACGAGGGCGGCGGCAAGAACGAGTTCGGCCGGAACAAGACCAAGCTCATCAAGCCTCTGAACCTGACGGACGAAGAGCAGGAAGACCTCGTCGCCTTCCTCGAATCGCTCAGCGGTCCGGAGATCAAGATGAAGACGCCGAAGCTTCCGGAATATGCGCCGTTGCCGGCGACCAACTAAGGGGAATAGTCACATGACTGCTCAAACACAAACCCCGGCGACGGCGCCCGACAAGGCGCTGCCCGCCAAGCCTGCTCACAAGCCCGGGAAGTGCCTGATGTCCAGGCGCAAGTTCCTCCTCACTTCGGGCGCTGCGAGCACCACCGTAATGGTGATGATGAACCCCGGTACGCCGCATGCGCAGCGTGTTCCCGGTATCGTCGCCACCTACCCGCGTCAGTTCGTTGCCAAGATCGGTGATCTCAAGACCGACAAGCCGCTGGAGTTCGTCTATCCGGACAAAGGCGCTTACGCGGAATCCATGGTCGTGAAACTGGGTCAGGCTGCCGGCGGCGGCATCGGCCCGAACCGCGACATCGTCGCTTTCAACAATGCCTGCACTCACCAGGGCGGTGACCTCACCGGAACCTACCGGGCCGACACCAAGTCCCTCGGCGCGTGCCCGCTGCACCTCAGCACCTACGACCTGACGCGGCACGGCATTCTGATTTCGGGTCAAGCGTACCAGAGCCTGCCGCAGGTTCTGCTTGAACTCGAAGGCGACAAGATTATGGCGGTTGGCGTCTTCGGCCTGATCTTCGGCCGTTACGACAACCTGCAAGGTTAGGGAGCAACGAACAATGGCTACTCCATATTACATTCCCGAGAGCAACGTTCTGCTGCCTCCCAAGGACGCGGAAGTGATCTCAACCGCCTGCGACTACTGCATCGTCGCCTGCGGCTACAACGTCTACCGCTGGCCTGTCGCGGGCGGCAAGAACGGCGGACCGAAGGCGGCCGAGAATGCCTTCGACGTGGATTTCCCGGTTGAAACGCTGGGTCCGTGGGTGGCGCCCAATCAGCACAACGTCGTGCTGCACAAGGGTGAACCCCACCACGTCGTCATCCTGCCGGACAAGGACGCCACAAGCGTCAACACCGACGGTGATTCGTCCTTGCGCGGCGGCTGCATCGCCCAGAAGTGCTATAACCCGCAGACTCCCACCCGTGACCGTCTGAAGTCGCCCATGATGCGCATCTACGGCATTCTTCAGCCGGTGCCGTGGGACTTCGCCCTGGACGTGGCGGCCGAGGTCGGCAAGCACGTTCTGGAGAAGCACGGCGACAACGCCTATGGCGTCAAGACGTTCTCGTACCAGTTCATCGAGAATACTTACGCCATCTCCAAGTACGCCCTCAGGCACATCAACACGGCGAATTTCACGTTCCACGACACCCCGTCGGACGTGAGTTCCACGCCGGGCTTCCGCGATGCCGGTTTCGACAACTTCGGGCCGGCTTACGAAGACTGGATGAACGCCGATACGTTGATGATCTGCGGCACCGATCCGTACGAGACCAAAACGATCCTGTTCACGCAGTGGATCATGAAGGGCATCCAGAACGGCCAGAAAGCCATCATCATGGTGCCGCGCCGCACGGCCGGCGTCGCCTATATCGAGCAAAACGGCGGCATCTGGCTCGACGTGACGCCGGGGACCGATCTTCTCGTCATCAACGCCATCGCCCGCACCATCGTGGAAAACGGCTGGCAGGATGCCGAGTGGATCAAGAACTGGGTCAACAACAAGTGGGAGTCCTCCTCGGGCTTCGGCCAGGGCACGCGCAACACGCCGTGGCAGTGGCGCACGACCTGGGGCAAGTTCCAGACCAAGGGTTTCGAGGACTGGAAGAAGTGGCTGCTTTCGCAGGACGAGTTCACCGTCGAGAATGCGGCCAAGGTCGCGGGCGTCGACGCCGACAAGATCCGCAAGGCGGCCGAGTTCATGGCCAAGCCCAACGGCAACAAGCGGCCCAAGACCTCGATCATGATCGAGAAGGGTCTCTACTGGTCCAACAACACGGGCTCCACCCAGGCGATCTCCGCGCTCGGCATCATCGTCGGTGCCGGCGGCCGTCCGGGTCAGGTCATCGGCCGGGCCGGCGGTCACCAGCGTGGCGGTCAGCGCGGCGGTAAGTACCCGCGCAACAAGTCGCCCATGAAGGTACCGGGCCGGCGCCGCCGTGCGCTGGACACCGATACCTGGCTGGTTTCGGGTCACACCCGACTGGCTCACGTCATCGGGACGACGTGGATCCAGTCGATGTGCGGCTCGCAGCAGTTGGCTCAGCGCTTCCACGAACTGACCGTTGCCAACCCGCATCAGGTCCGCTCCTACGACAAGCAGCAGATCATCGATACGCTGAAGGCGCGGGCGGATTCGGGCGGCATGGTGGTGTTCAACCAGGACATCTACCTGGTCGATCCGATCGGCAACCGTTACGCTGACATCATCTTCCCCGCCGCGACCTGGGGCGAGGAAACCTTCATGCGGGCCAATGGCGAGCGCCGGCTGCGTCTCTACAACAAGTTCTATGACGCACCGGGCGAAGCCAAACCCGACTGGTGGATCATCGCCCAACTGGCCAAGCGCATGGGCTATGACGGCTTCGATTGGAAAAACTCCAACGAGGTCGCCGAGGAATCGGCCCGCTTCAGCCGCGGCAGCCGCAAGGACTTCAACATGATCAAGGTCGCCGCCCACCGCGAGGGCAAGACCCTGCATCAGAAGTTGAACGAATTCGGCACCAACGGCATCCAGGGTCCGGTGTTCATGAAGGCCGACGGCTCCCTCGAGGGAACCAAACGCCTGCATGACGTGGGCCGCGTGCTGGATCCGGAAGGTCCGCAGGGCGGAAATGTGTACAACAAGAAATTGACGCATTTCAACAGCCAGACCGGCAAGTGCAACATCCAGAAATCGCCCTGGAGTCTGTTCTCGGACTACTGGGAATGGATGAACCCCAAGGGCAACGAGCTCTGGTGCACCTCCGGCCGCACGAACGAACGCTGGCAGTCGGGCTTCGATGACCGCCGCCGGCCCTACATCGTGCAGCGCTGGCCCGACAACTACGTCGAGATCCATCCCGACGACGCCAAGGAGCGCGGTATCGAGAACGGCGATACCGTCATGGTTTACTCCGACCGCGTCCCGGGCTTGAAGGACACGATCCTCGGTATCGAGGGCTCGGACTACTCCTTCAAGGGGCAGATGGAACGCGGCAACGTTGTCCTGACCAAGGGCGCCGTCACCGGCGTCGCCATGGTCACGCGCCATATCAAGAAGGGCGTGATCTTCATGGACTTCCTGCACACGCAGCAACCTGCCAATGCGCTGGAAGGCCGGATCGTCGATTGGATCAGCGGCAACTACAACTACAAGATGGGTGTCGCCAAAGTGAAGAAGATCGGCGAATCACCCTACAAGAAGACCTTCCGTTCGATGTCGTTCGCACCGCGCGACATCATCTAACCGAAGCACCGGATCGGCTGGGTGGTGGCCCCAGCCGGTGCGGTCCTCCTGATCGGCGGCCCTTCGGGGCCGCCGAAACGGGGGAACTGAAAGAGAGAGACAAGACCAAATGGCTTTCCAGGAGCCGACATTGGAAGACAAACAAACAGTGGAGGGGGGGCAAGCAAACATCTCCACCGTTGTGCGTGCGCTTTGTGACATCGTTTCACAGGGCGTCGACGTTCACCGGTGCGTTGCTGCCCGCGCGCTGGGACGGATCGGCGATGCCGCCGCCGTACCGACGCTCATCTCCGCTTTGCGTGACGAGGACGAGGACGTCCGCGTCGATGCCGCCACCGCGCTCGGCCAGATCGGCGATACCTCCGCCGGTTCGGATCTGCTCGAAAATTTGATCGGCGATCCCTGCACCGACGTCAAACTCGCCGTCATGGATTCGCTCACCGCCCTGCATCATGCCGAAGCCGCGCCTTGGTTACGGAAGATATTGGCCGGCCGGGACGAGGACATGGCATGGGACGAAGAATCCCAGTACCACGACGAGTGGGATGACTGGACCGATCTGCAGGTCAAGGCGATCAGGGCGCTGGCCGAATTGGGCGATGCCGATGCCGTCGAAGGCATTGTCGCGGCGCTCAATGACGAATACGGCCAGGATCTGACGACAGTGGCCTATCCCGCCCTGGCGAAGATCGGCGGACCCGGAATGGCCGTGCTAGCCGAGGGCCTGAACGATGCCAATCCGCGTATTCGCCGCCGCGTGGCCAAGGTTCTGGCCGGTTACGAAAGCAGTGTTGCGTCGACCGCTCTGACGCGCGCGCTGGCCGACAAAGCCGCCGAGGTCCGCCTGGCGGCCGCCCAAGCCCGCCTTGAGGTCGACGCCCGGGATCCCCGGCTGCTGGAAATCTTCGCGGACAGCGATACGGAACTGCGCGTTTGGGCCGTCAATCGGCTGGGTACGGCAAACCCCGATAAGCTTTTGGCCGCCTTTGACGACAACAAGGTCGCCGTCCAGGCCGCGGCGCTCTATGCGCTTGCCGCAAATCCAGCGGTGCTCCCCGAAGAGGTGGCGATTGAGCTGTGTGATGCGCGCCTGACCAGCCAACACTCCGACATTGTCGCCGCCGCCGTGGCCGCCATGTGCGAGGTCGCGCCGGAAAAAGCGGCGTCGACGGTCGCCGATCTGGTCGGCAACGGCGAAACGCCGCTCAAGGTTCGGCTCGCCGCCATCACAGGACTTGGCCGCATCGGCGGCGAGGAAGCGGAATCGGCGCTGACGGATGTGTTGTCGGACGAACACCGCTCGGTCCGCCTGCAGGCGGTTGCGGCGCTGGGCGAATTGGCGCGGGGCGGCAGCGAACAGGCGAAGGCCCGCCTGCTCGATGCGCTGGCCGGAACCCTGTTCGAGGCCGAGGAGGACGCACCGGAGGTCGAGCCGGAAGTCGAACCGGTGGCCGAAGAGGAACTCAGGGAAGAATTCCTGGCCGCCAACGATGAAGAGGCGGACGAAGCCTTCCCGACTTCGACGCTGCAATCGATCCTGGGCGAGGAAACGCCTGAAGCCGTCGAATTCCACAAGGAGACGGAAGGCGTCGAACTGACCACCCAGGACATGGACCGGCTTGCGATGACGCAACAGAAGATGCGCAAGCGGGTTATCGAAAAGGACCAGAAGATCTCGCTGCATGCGGATCTCCGCCAGGTTGCCGCCCGCCAGCTCTGCGACATTGCCGACGACCAGGTTGCCGAAGCTTTGGCGGCCGACGTCGATTCGGAAGACAAGGAACTGCGCCAGGCCGTAACCGATTCGCTGGCCCGGCTGGGCGAGCGCATGGATCGTTTCCCCGACGGCGTGCAGATGATCCTGACGACGGCGCTGAACGACCAGAACCGCGACATCCGCATGCTGGCGGCCCGCGCTTTGGGCAACGCCGGCGACGCCACGGTCGAACTGGCGCTGCTCTCCAAGGTCAAGGACGACGACGGCTTCGTGCGTAAGGAAGCCCTTATCGCCCTGGGCAACCTTGGACATGGTGGCGAGACGGCACAAACCCGGCTTGAGGACGACGATCCCGGCGTCCGCAGCGCCGCGGCGCAGGTTCTGGCCAAGACCGAAGGGACAGGCGCCATCGCACCGCTGGTTGAGTTCGCGGTTGCGCTGGACGGCTTTCACTGCCGTGAAAGCGGGCGCTTGTTGCGCCGGCTCGATGCGGCAGCGGCCAATGACGGCCTGCTGGCTATCCTGGGCGACGAGAAGCGGCGGATCATTTGGGCCGCCGCCATCGAAGCCCTGGAAGAGATTAATCGAAACGACACGACAGCCGTTGCGGAGCCGGCCGCCAAGCCGCTTCCCCAGGCGACGGTTTAACGACGGACAAGGAGCAAGGAACCATGATCAAACAAGGCAAACTTTGGACCGCTTTGGCCCTGGGCCTGATGACGACGGTCGCCTTCGGCGGCGCCGCCGAGGCCAAGAAGTCCAAGTACAAGGAAATCGAGGTGACCAACGGCGGCAGCGTCAGCGGCAAGGTCTCCTTCGAGGGCGCGCTTCCCGACGACGCCAAGGAAAACATCCTGATCACCAAGAATGTCGACGTTTGCGGCAAGGGTGAGCGCGAAGTCGTCTGGGTCGACGTCAAGGACGGTGCCCTGCGCGGCGTCTTCGTCTTCATTGACAAGATCAAGGAAGGCAAGAAGTGGGCCGCGCCCGAGGGCGGCAACTACCTGATCAACCAGGAAGGTTGCCGGTTCCTGCCGTGGGCCCAGGTCGTCAAGCCCGGCCCGGTCAAGATCCGCAACAGCGACAAAGGCGTGCTGCACAACATCAACACGCGCGAAATGATCGGCGTCGAGAAGGGCCGTGTCGTCAAGCGCACCATGTTCAATTTCGGCCAGCCCGATCCGGGTGACATCGAGCAGACCGTCAAGCCGCGCCGTTCGGCCTACATCTCCATCAACTGCGAAGCCCACAACTTTATGTTCGGTTTCCTGTTGGCGCCGAAGAACCCCTATGCGGTCGTGGTCGGCGAGGACGGCAGCTTCACGCTCGATAACCTGCCGGCCGGCAAATACACCATCAAAGCCTGGCACCCGCGCCTGGGCGTCAAAAAGACCAAAGTGAAGGTCGAGGCCGGCGGCAAGGTCGACGCCAACTTCTCCTTTTCGGGCAGCTAAGCGGCCACCCGGAAAGCAAGGAACGAGTATTGGGAGAAAGCGGCCATGATCAACGCGATCCGGCAAAATAAACGAGCGGTAAGGTCAGGATTGACGCTTGCCTTAGGCATGGGTGTCGCTTTAGCGGCGTTCCCGGCCCTGGCTCAGGACGTCAACGAATACCGCCAGTTCATGGGACTGGATTCGCGAAAATTGGTTTGGTTCCTGGCGCAAATGCACCTGTTCTTCGGTGCCTTTGTGCTGGGTGTGCCGTTGTTCGCCGTGATCATCGAGATCGTCGGCTGGCGCAACGGCGATCAGCGCTTCGACAAGTTGGCCTATGAGTTCACCAGCCTGCTGAGCGTGGCCTACGCCACGACGGCGGCGCTGGGCGGTCTGCTGGCCTTTGCGCTGTTTACGCTCTACCCCTCTTTCATGGGGCACATGGCGGGGCTCTTCAAGGACGTCATGTTCATGTACGCCCTGTTGTTCTTCGCCGAAACGTTCTGCCTCTATCTCTACTACTACGGTTGGGGCTGGATGAGCCGGCGCGAGCCTTTCCACATCCTCGTCCGACGGGCTTGCCATGCCCTGGGCGCCGTCATCATCCTCTTGGGCGTCGTATTTTTCTTCGGCGGCTTCGGCTTCGAGATGCGTGCCGATACGCGTTCCTTCATGGTTTTCCTCTATATCCTGCCTGTCGGTATCGGCCTGTTGCTGATCAAGGACCGTAAATCGGTCCACATCCTGATCGGCATTCTGCTCAATGTCGCCGGCACGGCCATCATGCAAATGGCCAACAGCTGGGCCGGCTACATGATGAGCCCGGCCGGCGTCAACGAAGCCGGCGAGATGATCGCCGGTCTCTGGCCCGTCTTCGAGAACATCCTGGCCACGCCGATCGCCGTTCACCGCATGCTGGGCAACCTGGCCTTCGGCGGCCTGGTCGCCGGTTCCTACGCTGCGGTGAAGTTCATCGCCGCCAAAACCCCGGAAGACAAGGCCCATTACGACTGGATGGGCTACATCGCCAACTTCGTCGCCATCATCGCCCTGATCCCGCTGCCCTTCGCGGGCTATTACCTGGGCCGCGAGGTCTATTCGACCAGCGCCGTCATGGGCAACAACATGATGGGCGGCGATTTCTCCTGGACCTTCATCATCCAGGCCATGTTGGTGGGCTCGCTGTTCCTGATCTCCAACTACTACCTCTGGAGCGGCATGACACGGATCCCCGGCGCGGATCGGTACTACAAGTTCATCAAGTACATACTGTTCGCCATCATCGTGTCGTTCGCCATCTGGCTGACGCCGCATAACCTGCCGCTGACCTCGTCCGAGGTCGGTCAGATGGGCGGCAGCCAGTATCACCCGACACTCAAGTTCATGGGCCTGATGCCAGCCAAGAACGCCGTGGTCAACCTGATCATCCTGTCGACGTTCTTCAGCTTCCTGCTGTACCGGCGCGGTAACCGCAGCGACGTGGTGCCCATCAGCCAGCAGGGCATGATGCCCAAGATCATCATTCCCATCGCGGGACTGGTGGCCATCGCCATCGTCGGCCAGTACGCCGTGACGCTGCTGACCATGGATCCCGCGGAACTGGATCTGCCCGCCGACCGGGCCCAGTACTTCCGCACCGTCGGCTACCTATTGGTGTTCAACTGCGCCACCGCCGTGGCCGCTGTTATCCTCAGCCTGATGGATCGCGGCAAGCTCGGGCAGGGATTGTATCTCGCCGTCACCGCCTTCAACGTCGCCATCTTCCTCGGCGTCTACGGCTTTGTGGTGATGGAACAGGCTTCGCCGTTCCTGCGCAACGTCGCCGTGGCCCAGTTCCTGCAGCTCATCAGTTGCCTGGTCCTCGTCACCGCCATCGACATCTACCTGTTCGCGGGCGCCAAGGAGATTGGCAAGCTGCAATGGGGCAAGATGTCGGTGCGCAGCCAGTACGCGCTATTGCTGCTGACCTTCATCATCACCATGAACATGGGCCTGATGGGCTTCATCCGCTCCAGCCTGCGGGCCGATTGGCATGTCTTCGGCATTATGCGGGACACCTCCGAATGGGCCTACACGACGAGTAACTACACGATGACGCAGATGGTCAGCCTGGCGGTCCTGGTCTTCATGATCGGCGTCGCCTTCATGTTTTGGCTCGGCGGGATCGCCAACGAAAAGGCTAAGGAGAAGGCCGAATGACCGAGCAACAAGCACCCCTGGAGACCGCGGAAAGCGGCAGCATGGCGGGGGTCATTTTCAAGGTCTTCCTCTTCATGCTGCTGGTGCTGGCCGTCTATCAGTGGATCGGCTACGAGATCACCGAGCTGACGGGCGGCGAGCGCAAGGCGAGCTCCGGCGAGGTCGAGATCAGTCCCGAGGGCGGCGAAACCATCTTCTGGGGCAAAGGGCGTTGCTTCACCTGCCACAGCGTCGGCGGACAGGGCAGCGCCGTGCGCGGTCCCAACCTGGGCCAGTTCGGCGAAAAATTCCCCGAAGCCATCGGCGCCCGCGCCGTCTCGCGCGCCAAGGAGCGCGCTGAAAAGACCGGCGAGGAGTACGACGCCAACGACTACATTATCGAGAGCATCGCCAAACCGGACGCCTATATCGTCAAGGGCTACAAGAACGAGATGGCGGTCGTTTTCGCACCGCCGATCTCTCTTGGTCTCAAGGAAGTCCAGGCCGTCGTCACCTACCTGCAGAGCCAGGGCGGCGAGGTCGATCTCGAGGCGATCAACAATCCGACGGAAATCGGCGCCCGCTACTTCGGCCGCATCGCGGCGGCCTCGGCGGCCGGCGGCGGTGATCCCGGCGCCGGGCAGGAGGTCTACGAGGACAACTGCTCCGAATGCCACATGCTGAACGACGAGGGCGAGGAACTCGGCCCCGATCTCACCGGCATCGCGGCCAAGGGCGTCAAATTCATCGGCGAATCGGTGCTCAATCCGACCAAGTCCATCACGCCGGGTTACGAAACCTACGAACTGGTCGACAAGGAGGGCCGCAAGCACATCGGCCTCAAGACCCGCGAGGAGGGGGACGAGGTCGACATCACCAAGGCCAATGGCGACGTCGTCACGGTGTCGAAGGCGGACATCAAGACTCTGACGGTCGACAAAAACTCGAGCGTCATGCCGTCCGACATCACCGAGGCGCTCACAGTGAAGGAGTATCAAGACCTGATGTCCTTCATGGTGATGCAAAAACCCAAAGAAGAAGAGAAAGAAGAGTAGGGCAGGGGAACGATCATGGCGAAATTCAAGATCGGACTCTTCTGGTCCGTCACCTTCACCCTCCTGGCGGTCTATGCCATCGTGAAATGGGCCATCCCGGCCGTCTCGCGGGAGATCACCACACTGCCGTTCCCGCTGCCGGTGCCCGGCACGCTGGTCTTCTTCTACATGGTGCTGACCATCATCGCGCTCTTCCTGATCGTGACCTTCTCGGATGAAGGCATGGAAGAGTTCATGGCGCCGATCTGGAAGTTCATGGCCGGCGGTTTCGGCAAGATCCCGCGTCTCGTCATCATGATTGCGGTACCGCTGATTGCCGGCTGGCAGATGTACGAGCTCGTCGTACCGAAGACTGAACTGCCGTCGAGCCTGCGCATTCAGCATCCCTCCTCGAACTTTCCCAAGAGCTTCGAGACCTTGAAGAACCCGTTCGCCGCACCGACCGATGCCGATGTGGCGGCCTTTATCGAGCAGGCCAAGGAAGGCGAGATCGCCTTCATCGAGCAGGTCCAGCCCGATATCGACCGCTGGCTGGAAGAGGGCGAGGCCGAGCATCCCCTGGAAGCCCTGCCGGCCGCACCGGTCAAGAAGCTGTTGGCGGAATTGGAGGATGGGGAGATTTCGGCTGAAACCGGCCGCGCCGCCCTGATCAAAAAGAACCTCTTCGAGGGCCGCGCTTTGTACGCCATGAACTGCCGCCCCTGCCACGGCGACAGCGTTGCCGGCGACGGTCCCATGGCCGACGGCTTCAAGCTCAGGCCCATCAACTTCGCCGACAACGGCACCATCGAAACCATTGTCGAAGGCTACACCTTCTGGCGCGTCGCCACCGGCGGGCCGGGTCTGCCGACCGAGGCCACGCCCTGGGATTCGGCCATGCCGGAATGGAAGCTCAGCCTCACGGAGGAACAACGTTGGAAGATCATCATGGCTGAATACGACCTGGCGGACAAAACGCCGCGCATCCCGGAGACGCACTGATGATCAGGTTTGGTATGACGAAATTGATCACGGGCGCCGCGTTGGCGGTGGCGTTTACGGCGGCGGCCTTGTCCGGCGCCGAGGCGAAGTCCGTTCCGTCGAGCCCTATGCCGGAGGCGACGGAGGAATTCGTCGAGAAAGGGCGGGAGATATACATCGAACGTTGTTCCATGTGCCACGGCCTTCTGGGCGACGGCGAGGGGCCGGCGGCGGAGTTCATGGATCCCCGGCCGCGCGATTTCACGCTGGGCACCTTCAAGTTCCGCACCACACAGAGCGGCGAACTGCCCACCGACAATGATCTTTTCCGCACCGTCAGCCGCGGCCTCCCGGGCACCGGCATGCAGGCCTTCGACAGCGACTTGATCAAGACGGGACTTTCGGAGGAGGAGCGCTGGCAGGTCATCGCCTACATCAAGACCTTTGCCCTGGAGTTCGACGACGAGGAACTGGACCCGATCAAGACCGGCAAGCTCGTCAGCGTGCCCAAGGATCGCGCGCCCTACAACGCGGATACCATCGCCAAGGGCAAGGCGGTGTTCGAACGCGCCAAGTGCTGGGAATGCCACGGCAAGGAAGGCCGCGGCAACGGTCAGAAGGCCTTCGACCGCAAGGATGACTGGGGCTTCCCCATCCGCATCCGAAACGTTACGCATCCCTGGAAAATCAAGGGCGGCACCGAGGTCGAGGACATCTACATGCGCTTCTCGACCGGCATCAACGGCACGCCGATGCCGTCGTTCGTCAAGGCGCTGAGCGAAGAGGACCGGTGGTACCTGGCCAACTTCATCAAGTCGCTGCAGCACAAACTGACCGAACACCAGGTGCTGAGCGTCCTCAGGATCGAGGGCGACCTGCCCGAGAGCGCCGACGATGCCGCCTGGGACGCCGCCCAACCCATGGACGTGCGCCTAACCGGCCAGGTCGTGGGGGCGCCGCGTTGGCAGAACCCCAGCATCGAGATGGTGACCATGAAGGCCCTGACCAATGGGACGGACATCGCTTTCCGGCTGATCTGGGACGACGCCTTCGAGGACAAGACCCACGACGAGAGCCAGGAACTGGACACCAAGGAAATCGCCGCGGTGGGCAACTTCAATTCCTACGTAGCCGCCAACGACATGATCCCGCGCAAGCTGGAAACTTTCCGTGACGCCGTGGCCATCCAGTTCCCCGCCAAGGAAACGTCGGGCGCCGAAAAACCGCACTTCTTCAGAGGCGGCGGTTCCTCGCCAGTCAATCTCTGGCACTGGAAGGCCGACGGCGGCGCCGAGGAGGCCGTCGCGCGCGGCTGGCGCCAGTCCATGAAGGCCCAAAAAGAGGACCAGCAGCAGATTGCCTCGAGCGGTGTCTGGGCCGACGGCCAGTGGAAGATCGTGATGAAGCGTCCGCTCAAGACCGATGACCGCAACGATGTGCAGTTCAGGCCGGGCATCTTCACGCCGATGTCGCTCAACGCATGGGACGGCTCCAACGGCGAGCACGGTCTGATCATGTCGCTGAGCACCTGGCACTACGTCTTCATCGAGGCCCCCACCCCGATGAGCGTCTACATCTACAGCGTTATCGCCGTCCTCGTGATCGGCGCATTCGGCGTCTGGATGGCGCGGCGCGCGGGCGTCCGTCAATCCGGCACGGCGTCGTAACTCAAGGAGAATGGATATGAATTTGAAACTGAGTGTGATCGCGGGCGCCGCGGTATTGTTGCTGTACCCCGCCGGCGCCTGGGCCGATGCGGCCGCCGGCAAGGCGGCGTTCGAGGCCAACAAATGCACCGATTGCCACTACACCGACGGTCCGGCCAAGGAAAAGACCATCGAGGACCAGCTCGCCAAGAAGGGGCCGGAACTCTGGTATGCCGGGTCCAAGTTCAACGAAAAATGGCTGGCCGGCTGGCTGGAGAAGCCCGAACCGATCCGCCCCCTGGCTTTCAATAGCTGGGACAAGAACAAGGGCGATCATCCCACGCTGTCGGGTGGCGACGCCAAGAACGTCACGGCTTTCCTGATGTCGCTGACCAGCGATGCCGTGAAGAAGGTCAAGCTCAAGGCCAAGAAGGGCGGCAAGGGCAAGCTCATCTTCACCAAGAAGATGCCGTGCTCCGGATGCCATCAGTATCCGACCAAGAAGAAGGGCGTCAAGGGCGGCCTCAGCGGGCCCAGCCTGGTCGGCGCCGCCGCGCGTCTCAACCCCAACTGGATCATGGCCTACATGACCGATCCCCAGATCTTCAAGCCCGTGAAAATGATGCCCGTGTTCTCCGGCATCCTTCGCGAAAAGGATCTGAAGAACGTGACGCAGTTCGTCATGAGCTTCAAGTAAGCGAGCAACGGAGGAACCGAAACATGAAAAAGCTATTCGTGACGGCGGCTTCGCTGCTGGCCATCTCCCTCGCAACCGTCGGCACCGCGTCCGCCGCCGACGGCGAGAAGATCTACAAATTCTACTGCGCCCAGTGCCACGGCCTGACCGGCGGCGGCGACGGGCCCAACGTGACCAAGGACTTTCCGGTCACGCCGCGCGCCTTCAGCAACGCCAAGGAAATGTCGAAACTTTCGGATGCGGACGTCAAGAACGCCATCCTCGACGGCGGTCCGGCGGTCAGCAAATCGCCGATGATGCCGCCGTGGAGCAAGACGTTGTCCGGTGAGGAAGTCGACGCGCTGGTCGGCCACCTCCGCAAGCTCTGCGCCTGCGAAGGCAAGAAGGGCTAAGGCGTCGTCAGAAGACGTAGAACCAGAGTATGGCGACGATAACCACGACGTTGATGGCGGCTCCGGCGAAGACGACGCCGTTGAAGATTTTTCGCTTGGCACTCATGGCCGCAACCTATGGCCTGGCCACGCCGCCGTCAACGGTCATCGTCAAGCGTCCGGCCGCGGCCGGCTAAGGGCGGGAATTTGACCATGAATACACCCAACGAGAACGACGGCGGATTGTTGCAGTGGGCGGGGCCCGCTCTTTTCACCGCCGTCCTGATCGGCATCACCGCGTTCTTCTGGTGGTTCCTGTAGGCGCGAATTAGGAAAGATTGATCGATGAAGCAAAGCGTTGTGCCGTTCCTGGTGGCCCTGGTGGCCTTCGGCGCTCTGTTCCTGGCCCTGGATTACGCGGTGATGGGGGCTCAAGGCCTCTCACTGGTGTTTCACGGTTAGGCCGGGGGCGATCCATGAACAAGTTGATTAGACTAATCGGTCTGGCGCTTCTGATCGCCGCCGCCGCCTGGCTGACGGGCGAATTCATCGGCCACGGCGCACCGGCCTATGCCGAGGAAGCGGTCCAGGCCGCCGCCGACGGAGCCGCCGCGGAAGAGGGCGAAACCGGCGGTTATCTACCCGCGCCCAAGCTCAAGCTTTCCGACTATCCAACCATCGCCGGCGTCAACAGCCGGGTCGTCGTCTGGCTGGCGGCGCAGCTTCATCTCTGGTTCGCGGCCTTCGTTCTGGCCGTGCCGATCTTCGTCTTCATCATCGAGGCCGTCGGCATGGCGACGCGCGACAAGCGCTACGACGACATGGCCTACGAATTCATCAAGGTCAGCATCACGGCCTATTCTCTGACCGCAATTCTCGGTGGTTTGCTGGCGTTCAGTCTGCTGCTGTTCTACCCCCATCTCTTCCAGTACCTCTCGACCATCTTCAAGGGGTCGATGTTCTGGTACGCCTTCCTGTTCTTCGCCGAAAGCGCCTGCCTCTACATCTATTACTACGGCTGGCACTGGTTGCAGGGCGGCTTCCGCAAGTGGTCGCACCTGACCCTGGGCCTCTTGCTCAACGCCGTCGGCACGGTGCTGATGCTGCTGGCCAACGCCTGGCTGACCTTCATGATGAGCCCCGCCGGCGTCGATCCCGCTGGCGTCTTCCTGGGCGACGAATGGGCCGCCATCCACAACTATCTCTGGAACCCGATCAACCTGCACCGCGTCATCGCCAACGTCGCCTACGGCGGTTCCATCGTCGGCGCCTACGCGGCCTTCAAGTTCCTCTCGGCCCAGCGCAAGGAAGACCGGGCGCACTACGACTGGATGGGCTATAACGCCAACTTCATCGCCATCTGCGCCCTGCTGCCGCTGCCTTTCGCCGGTTACTACCTGACCGCCGAGATCTACGCCTACAGCCAGCAGATGGGCATCACCCTGATGGGCGGGGTTTTCGCCTGGCTCTTCATCATCCAAGCGGTGCTCATCGGCACCCTGTTCCTCTCGGCCAACTACTACCTCTGGTGCGGTATGGGCCGTTCCGACGGGGCCGAGCGCTACAACCCCTACATCAAGTACATCGCTATCGTCATCGTCGGCGCCTTCCTGGTGTGGTTCACGCCGCACACGCTGGTGCTGACCAATGCCGAACTGAAATCGCTGGGCGGGCCGTACCACAAGTACCTGGGCCCCCTCGGCATCATGCCGGCGAAGAACACGGCGGTGAACATCATGATCCTGTTCACGGCCTTGAGCTTCCTTTACTACCGCCGGGCCAACAAGGTGGCGACGGTGGCTTGGGTCAAGATGGGCAACGCCGCGCAGTTGGCGTTGTTTACGACGGGCATCGTCAACATCATGATCATGGGCGTCTACTACGGCTACTTCACCAACACGGTGTACAAGGTGGCCGCCTCCATCCCGCAGGTGCTGACGACGCTGATCATCATCGTCATCTCCATCTCGCTGGACAGCGTGATGTACCGGGGATCGAAGGAAGTCGCCCCGCTCAACTGGGGCCGGGTTTCGGATCGCAGCCAGTACGCCCTCTTCCTGCTGGCCGTCTCGTTTACCTGGCTGATGGGTCTGATGGGTTACATCCGCTCCGGTATCCGCCAGCATTGGCACGTCGTCGACATCATGCGCGACAACTCCGCCGACGCCTACACGCCGACCCTGGGCTACGCCGCCAACGTCGTATCCGTGGGCGTGGTGATCTTCCTCGGCATGGTCATCTTCGTCTTCTGGCTCAGCCAGATCAGCGGACGCCGGACCGAAGCCGCCAGCTACTGGCAGCGGGGGTAGGGCGATGAAACACTTCCTCAAAGTCGTTTTCTTCTCCGCCTTCGTCGTGGCCGCCTTCGCCGGCTACGCCAACTGGGGTATTCCGCAGATCACGCCGGCGCCGCCGCCGACGGAGGAAAAAATCGACCTCAGCGCCATGACGATGGAGCAGTTCGTCGCGCTGGGCGACCGCATCGTTCAGGGCAAGGGCACCTGCACGCTCTGCCACAACTCCCTCGGCCGCGCTCCGATGCTGGAGAACATGGGTGAGCTCACCAAGCAGCGCCTGGCGGACGAGCGTTATGAAGGCGAGGCCGACGACGTCGAAAGCTACCTCATGGAATCGATGGTCAAACCCTCGGCCTACGTCGTTCCCGGTTTCGGCAAGGCCGGCAGCAATGACACCGTGAGCCCCATGCCCGACGTCTCTGCGGGCAGCATCGGCCTTTCGGAGGTCGAGATGGCCGCCGTCATCGCCTACCTGCAGGAGAGCAGCGGCGTCGACGTGACGGTCGAAATCCCTTCCGGCGCCGAACCCGTCGAAGAGGAGGAAGAGGCCGAGCAGCGCGAGCCCTTCGAAAACGTCGAGGATATCCTCAGCGAACATTCCTGCGGCGCCTGCCACAAGATCGGCGAGGAAGAAGGCGATGTCGGTCCCGACCTCCGTACCATCGGCGCCAAGTTCGACCGCGAATATCTGCGCCGCGCCCTCTTGGATCCCAATGCCGACGTGAACCCGCCCTATGAGCCCGACACCATGCCGGCCGAACTTGGAACCCAGCTTTATGCCAAGGAACTTGAAATGCTCGTCGATTATCTGGCGAACCTGAAGTAGGGGCGGCGAGATGCGTATACCCAAACTTCTGCAAGCCGTTCTCGTCACCGTCGGTATTTACGGCGCCTTCCGCCTGATCTTTGACGTGGCGCTGGATCACGTAATCCCGGCCAGCTTGCTGGCGATGTACATGTTCTTCGTCATCGCCGGCGTCGTCATGGTCTTCACGTTCACGGAAAAGGGCACGCAGGAACTGGTCGCCCCGATCAAGGCGCTGGTGGAAGACCCTGCCAAGAAGCTGATCCGCAACATCGTGTTCGCCATCGTGCCGCTGGCCGCAGGCTATTACGGCTACAGCCAGATGTTGCCGAGCTTCGAGGCGCCCCTAGAACTGCGATCAATCCACCCCGCACCGCCTTCTTCCGTGAAGGCGTTCGGCAAGCGCTACAACCTCACGACCCTGGAGAACCCCTTTCGCAAGTTCGAGAAGGAGGATCCCGAGAAGTTCGCCCAGTTGGTGAACGAAGGCGCCGCCGTCTACATCAAGAACTGCCAGTACTGCCACGGCGACAAGCTGGACGGCAAGGGACCCTATGCCGCCGGTTTGAACCCCACTCCGCTTAATTTCCAGGACGTCGGCACCATCGCCCAGTTGCAGGAATCCTTCCTGTTTTGGCGCATCGCCACCGGCGGGCCGGGCCTGCCAAAGGAAGCCGCGCCCTGGATCTCCTCCATGCCGATTTGGCAGGATTTCCTCACCGAGGACGAAATCTGGAAGGTCATCCTGTTCCTTTATGACTACACGGGCCATCGCCCACGTTCGTGGGGGCACGAGTAATGAGTATGCGTAACCTATTAGCGTTGACGTTTGCCGCCGCCCTCACGTTCGCGGCGACGGCGGAGGCCAAGCCGGGTAATACCGAGAAGGGCGAGGCGGTTTATTTCAAGCGCTGCGTCATGTGCCACGGCGAGGACGGCGACGGCGACGGCCCGGCGGCGGAGCATCTCAATCCGACGCCGCGTGACTTCACGTCCGGTCTCTACAAGATCAAGACCTCGGCGTTCGAGGAGGACTACGCTAACGACGACGATATCTTCCGCATGATCCGCGACGGCATGCCGGGAACCGCCATGCCGGGCTGGGCCGACATGCTGTCCGAGCAGGACATGTGGGATCTGGTTGCCTACCTCAAGGAAATCGCGGAAATCGAGGAAGCGCCGGAAGCCCAGATCAACTACGGCACGCAGGTCGAAAGTTCGGCCGACAGCATCGCCATGGGCGACAAGCTCTTCCACGACGGCGATAGGTGTTCGGAATGCCACGGCAATTCGGGCCGCGGCGTCGCCATTAAGAAGCTGAAGGACGACAACGGTTTCCGCACCTGGCCGCGCAACCTGACCAAGCCGTGGACGTATCGCGCCACCAATTCGCCGAAAGACATCTTCAGCCGCATCTCGACCGGTATCCCCGGTACGCAGATGCCGAACTTCGCCGATCCCAAGAGCACCAAAAAGCTCTCGGTCGAGGAACGCTGGCATGTGGCGAACTACGTGGCCTCGCTGAGTTCTCAAGGCAAGGTCGTCGACAGCGCCAAGACGGTGATCAAGGCCGTCAAGGCCGAGGGCGACGTGCCGAATGCGACGGACGATGCCCAGTGGGAGACGGCCGAAGCGTCGACTTTCTACCTGGTGCCCCAGATCATCGCCGAGGAGCGCTTCTTCACGCCGTCCAACGACACGATTTCGGTGCGCGCACTCTACGACGACAAGAACATCGCCCTGCTGTTGGAATGGGACGACCGCACCAAGAGTATTCCGGGCGATGAGAACGCCGCCAAAATCGCCGAAGACGAACTCCACGAGGACGCTGTCGCCGTACAGTTCCCGGCGACCATCCCGGACGGCATGGAGAAGCCCTACTTCGTATTCGGCGACGCCAGCCATCCGGTCAACGTCTGGAAGTGGTCGAGCGGCACGACGGACGATCCCGAAACCGTTTCGCTGATGGATGCCACCGGCATCGAGAACCAGGAGGAACGCGACGCCGCGGCCTCGGGTCTCACCGCCAAGGCGACCTATGCGGACGGCACCTGGCGCGTCGTCATGACCCGCCCGCTGAAAACCGAGGCCACGGATCAGGACCTGCAGTTTGAGGAAGGCCGCTTCCTGCCCGTGGCGTTCTTCGCCTGGGACGGCAGCAACGCCGAGACCGGCAACAGCCATACCCTCACGACCTGGTACTGGCTGCTGTTGGAGCCGCCCTCGAGCATGACGCCCTACATCGTCGGCTTCGTTATCGCGCTGCTGATCCTGTTGGGTGAAATCTGGTGGGCGCGCGGCGCTGCGACGAATGGACGCGTCCAAGAGGAGACGTAGAGGTGGCATGATGCCCGTGGTGGAAGAGACATACAGAAAAGGCGCCAAAACCAAGTTGTTCGGCGCCGGGCTGTTATTTCTGGGGGCCTTAAACAGCATGTTGTCGTGGCGCGGCGGCTTTGCCGTCAGCGGCTTTAGTGCGTCCCTCCTGGCGTTGGGCGTTGTTTTGTTGGTGGTGGGCGCCGTTCGCGGCGGTCAAAACGAAAAGTCGATATCGGAGAGTTAAGATGACAATCCAGGAAATTGCGCCCCTCGATGAGGGCGACGTTCAGGCAGAGACGATCTCGCCGTTCAAGAGAATCCTCGTAGCGCTCGACGCCTCGGGTCATGCCGATCGGGCGCTCGCCGAATCACTGCGATTGGCCGGCCCCTCGGACGGCGTGATCACGGGCATTCATGCCTATGCCGCCCAGCTTCACGACCGCCGTTTCCGTCAAATGGAAGGCGGCCTGCCGGAACGTTATAAGGTTGAGGAGGAAATGGAGTATCAGCGCGATGTGCATGATTCGCTGATCACCAAAGGCCTCGACATCATCAGCGACAGCTACCACGACGTAGCCCAGGTCGCCTGTGACGAAGCCGAACTCGAGTACCGCCGCCTCAGCCCCGAGGGCAAGAATTACGCCCGGCTGATCGACGCGGTCGAGGAAGGCGACTTTCAGGTCCTGGCGCTGGGCGCCATCGGCCTCGGTGCGGTGCCCGGCAGTGTCGTCGGTACGGTTTGCGAACGCGTCGTCCGGCGCAGCGCGGTCAACACGCTGGTCATCCGCGACGCCGAGCGCGCCATCGGCGATGGCCCCATCGTCGTCGGCCTGGACGGTTCGGACAAATCCTACGGCGCCTTGATGACGGCTTTCGAAATGGGCCGCCAGCTGGGTGTCGAGGTCCACGCCGTCGCGGCCTACGATCCCTATTATCACTACGTCGCTTTCAACAAGATCGCCGACGTCTTGAGCGACGAGGCCGGCAAGGTCTTCCGCTTCAAGGAGCAGGAGCAGCTGCACGAGGAACTGATCGACGACGGCATCGCCAAGATCTACCAGTCCCACCTCGACGTTGCCGAACGCATCGCCAAGGAGGAGGGCGTCGATCTCACCTGCGTCTTGCTGGACGGCAAGCCGTTCAAGGCAATCCGCGATTACCTGGAGAAGGTCAACGCCAGCCTGGTGATGGTGGGCAAGGTCGGCGTCCATGCCGACGCCCGCCTCGACATCGGCGGTACCGCGGAAAACCTCCTGCGCATCGCGCCCTGCCATGTCTGGTTGGGCCAGACTGAATACGTCGCGGACTTCGAGGTGGTGGCCGACGAGACCATCTCCTGGAGCAAGGAGGCAGAGGACTTCCTCTCCCGCGCACCCGAATTCGCCCGCAATATTGCCCGAAAAGCTGTGGTGCGCCACGCCCAGGAAACCGGCCACACCTTCATTACCAAGAGCATCGTGGAGGAAGTTTCCAACAAGCTGATGCCGCGCGGCTGTCCGGCGCATAAGGACAACAAGGACGGCGACACGCCCGTGACCTGGTCCGACGCGGCCATGAAACTCGTGGGCGACGCCGGTGGCCAGACCATCGGCAACGGCATCATGCTGCGGGCAGAAAAGAAGGCCCGTCGTGAAGGCGCCGCCGAGGTTCTGCCCGAACACGTGACGCCGTTCCTGGACGACAATGCGCCCAAGTCGATGACCTGGGCCGCCGCCGCCCTGGCCCGCCTCAGCCGCGTGCCGGAGGGCGTGCGTGATTCCGTGCGCGAGCGCATCGAGGCGGTTGCCAAGGAACGTGGCGCCACCGAGGTCACCATGGAGATCGCCGAGGAAGGCTTCGCGGAAGGCCGCAAGGCCATGCACGCCGCCATGTTCGAAGGCGGCCACAAGAAGACCGTGGACGAATAGGCCGGAACGATGACGGCTACTGTGGAACCCCCGTTCATCGTCGCGTTGAACCTCACGCGTCGCTGCAATCTGGCCTGCGAGCACTGCTATCTCGATGCCGGAACGCGTCTGGACGGCGAGAACGGCGAGCTCGCGACGGACGAGGTCAAGACGCTGATCGACGACATCGCGCGGCTCAGCGAGGAGACCATGGTGGTGTTCACGGGCGGCGAGCCGCTCCTGCGCCGCGACCTCGACGAACTCGTCAGCCACGCTGCCTCGCGCGGCCTGATGCCGGTGCTGGGCACCAACGGCGTGTTGATCACGGATGAACGCGCCGCTCGCCTGCGCGAGGCCGGCGTGCAGGGCGTTGGCATCAGCATCGACTCGCTCGACCCCGATTTCCACGATGGTTTCCGGGGGGCGCCGGGTTCCTGGGCCAAGTCCATGGGCGCCATCGACGCCTGCCGGCGAAACGATCTGCGTTTCCAGATCCATTTCTCGGTGACCGACGACAACGCCCACGAACTCGATGACATGATCGCCTTCGCCAAGGAAAGCGGCGCCTTCGTCCTCAACGTCTTCTTCCTGGTCTGCACGGGCCGCGGCGAAAAGGTGACGAACATTTCGCTGGAGACCTACGAACGCACGCTCAGACGCATCACGGTGGCGGCCCACGACGAAAAGGGCCTGATGGTTCGGGCCAAGTGCGCACCCCACTTCAAGCGCATGGCCTTGGAACTCGATCCTGCCTGGCCGGTAACCGCGGCACACGGTTACGAGGCGGGCGGGTGTCTCGCCGGTACGCGCTACGCCCGCATCACGCCGGAGGGCGAGGTGACGCCTTGCCCCTACATGGAAGGTTCTGTGGGTTCGATCCGCGATTCCGACTTCGGCGACATCTGGCACGATGCCGACGCCTTCGCCGCGCTGCGCGCGCCCAAGCTGGAAGGCCGTTGCGGTGCCTGCGAGTATGCCAAGCTCTGCGGCGGCTGCCGGGCCCGGCCCTTCGCCCGCGACGGCAACGTCATGGGCGAGGATTTTCTCTGCGGCTACCAGCCCGAGGGTGGTGCGGTCATCGAACCTCTCTCCGCGGTCGAGGCCGACCTTCCCTGGTCGCCGGAGGCGGAGGACTGGCTCAAGCGCGTGCCGCCGTTCGTGCGCAAGTTCGTGCGCCGCCGGGCGGAGGAATACGTGCGCAAGCAGGGCGGCGTCGAGGTCACCGCGGAGATCATGGGCAACCTCGCCCGCGAGCGTTTTAAGGACCGGGGCATGACAATGCCCGCCTTCCTCGACGGCGAAGGCGATCATCCCGCCAAGCGGGAGGGCCGGGGCGTATGACGCTGGATGTCGCCATTATCGGCGGAGGCGTGTCCGGTCTGGCTGCGGCCCATCGGCTTAACAAGAACGGCTATTCCGTAACCGTTCTGGAGCGTCAGGCGCGACCCGGCGGCAACGCCGTTTCCGAAAGCATCGGCGGCTTCTTGATGGAGCACGGACCCAGTTCGGTCAACGCCGCCATGCCGCACGCCTTGGAGCTTCAAGCGGAGCTTGGGCTGGATGGACAGCGCCGCGATCTGGGTGACGGCGTGCGCAACCGCTATCTTCTGGGCGATGGTGAATTGAACCGCATTTCCATTCACGCCTTGGGCTTCCTCACCTCCAATTATCTCTCACCGCTGGCGCGCTTGCGTGTTCTGTTCGAAGCCTTCGTGCCGTCGGGCGCGGACAATCCGGACGAAACAGTGGCAGAGTATTGGTCCCGGCGATTCGGATCCGAGTTCGCTGAGCGCGTAATCGATCCCTTGGTCGGTGGACTGTTCGCGGCGAGGGCCGACGATCTTTCCATGGCAGCGGTGTTCCCCAAACTTCTGGAGATGGAACGCCGGCATGGTTCGATCATCCGCGGCGTTATCAGGAACAAGGTTTCCGGCGGCAACATGCCGGGCCGCCGTCTCTATTCCTGGCGGGACGGCATCGGCAGCCTTCCCCGGGCCCTGGCCGCCAAGCTCGGCCCTGTGGTCAGGACGGGCGTTGCCGTTCGCTCCATCCGTCGCGAGCGCGAGGGCTACGCCATAGACGCCGGGGACGCAGGTCGCCTCCGCGCCCGCGCCGTGATCATCGCCACCCAACCGCACGTGACTGCCGGATTGCTGGAAAACGTCGATCAAACCGCCGCCTCGGCCGCCGCCGCCATCAAAGCGCCGCCGGTCGCCGTCGTCTTCTTCGGTTACCGCCGCGATCAGGTCTCCCATCCGCTGGACGGTCTGGGTTATCTCAGTCCTGTTAGCGAGGGCCGCTCGGTCTCCGGAGCTCTCTTCGCGTCGACAATGTTCGAGAACCGGGCACCCGAAGGTCACGTGGCGCTGTCGGCTTACATCGGCGGTTCCCGCGCGCCTGATCTCGCCGGCATTTCGGCGGATGAACTCATGGCCGAGGCGCGCTCCGAATACGCCGACGTCCTTGGGGTCACAGGCGATCCGGTGGTCAGCCGGGTCCGACAATGGCCTCTGGGCATACCCCAAGCGGGTGTCGGGCATACCGCAAGGGTCGATGTGTTGCGTTCGCTGGCGGACCGCACGCCGGGAGTTTACGTCACCGGCAATTACCTGAACGGTCCTTCGGTTGCGGCCTGCGTCGCGGAAGCGGAACGGACGGCCGGAGAAGTGACCGCCCTACTGAACGAGACGCGCGGCCTCGCGCCCCGCAATGCGGCCCAGGGTGATCGCGGTCAGCAGGCCGTTGCCGGATAGGTAGCCCCGGCCGTTATCGCCGGACACGCCGCGCGCCGCGCCCCCGCCTGCGAACAGGTTAGGCAGGGGGGTACCGTCCGCCTTCAAAACCCGGGCCCGCGCGTCGACGGCCAGGCCGCCTTGTGTGTGCAGGAGCCCGCCGGTGATCCGGATGGCGTGGTAGGGCGGGGATAGTTCCTGGGTCTTCGACAACGCCGCTTTCAGTTCGCTCGGCGGCAGGCTGCATTGGCCGGCAAGCGTCTCAGCATCCTCGCCACCGCGGATCGCGCCCAATTCCGCGAGTTGACGATAATCCGGAAAGTTCGTTGCGCCTTCATGGAGCCTCTGATCGATCACGGCCCAAGCTCCCGCATTCGGTTGCGCCAGGACGTCGGCAGCGATCTCCGACGATCCCTCCCTTTCGTCAGCAAAGCGGCGGCCCAGATCGTTGACGAGGATGCCGCCCCCGTTCATCAGGGCCCAGGAGACAAGAGCGGTATGCGGGACGGCAATGGAACCATGGCCCTGGTAGGCGCCCATGTCGGCGGTGGCGGCGCCCAAATCGAGCCCCCAGCGCACGGCGTCGCCCCGGTTGCCCTCGTGACCGAAATAGACGGCTCCGGCCATTTCCGGAATGTACTGTTCGACCAATCTTGGATTACCGCCGAAACCGCAGCAAGCCAGCACGAGCGCCCCGACACCCAGGCTTTCCAGGCTGCCGTCCGGGCGCTGGAACTGCAATGCAGTAATCTTTCCGTCCTCATCGAGCAGATCCGTCACCTGTGCGCTGGTGACGAGTTCGATCCCGGCATCCCGGACGGCGCGCGCCAGATCGCCGGACAGATCCTCTCCCTGCCGTGACGGCGGTGCGTGGGTGCGTTGAACGCTGTGACCTGGATAGGGCGGACCGTCGACCAGCTCTAGATTCAGCTCGTGACGCCCGGCCAACCAGTCGATGGCGGGACCGCTTTCGGCGCACACGACGGCCAGCAGATCGGGATCGGCCTTGCCCCCAGCCTTGCGCTGGATATCCGCCGCCATCCGGGCCGGGCTATCGTCGTCGATACCGGCGGCCTTTTGCATGGTTGTGTTGCTGGCCGGAATCATGCCCGCCGACATGGCTGTGGAGCCGCGCGGTAGGGGATCGCGTTCCAGGACGACGACGTCCACGCCCTGGTCGCGGGCCGCCAACGCGGCGGTCATGCCGCAGGCACCGGCGCCGATCACGGCGACGGGGATGGAGGTGTCGTATGGAGCCATCACTTAACCGTCACCCCGGCGCATGCCGGGGTCCAGGTTTTTCTCATTTCTGTCACATGAAACAACAAAACTGGATTCCAGCATGCGCCGGAATGACGAGAACTTGTTCTCACCCGACGGCGGCGTCCTTGAGTTCCTCAACATTGTCGACGCGAGGGGTTTGGCCGCGCAGCACGGAGTTATCCTCGAACAGCGTACGCTGGTCGATGGGGGCGGGGTTGAGCCAGTCCTCTTCGTTGAACTGGCCGCTTTGTCCGTAGGCCGTGAGTGCGTTCTGGTAACAAACGAGATTGATGTCCTCCTCGGGGATACCGCGTTCGGCCATCAAGTTGGCCGTCTTCGGCACGGCCATGGGATCGGAGACGCCCCAGTCAGCGCTGGAATCCACGATAATGCGCTCGGAGCCGTACTGACGCACGACCTCGACCATCCGCTCGTGGCCCATCTTGGTCTGGGGATAGAGCGTGAAAGCGGCCCAGAAGCCCCGGTCCAAGGTCTCACGGACGGTTTCCTCGTTGTTGTGGTCGACGATCACATGTTCCGGCGGCAAGCCGTGCTCAATGCAAACATCCATGGAGCGGCTGGTGCCCTTCTTCTTGTCGCGGTGCGGGGTGTGGATCATCACCAGCATCTCAAGCTCACGGGCAAGCTCCAGTTGGGCCCGGAAATATTTGTCCTCGGCTTCGGATTGTTCGTCGTAACCGATCTCCCCGACGGCGACGACGCCCTCCTTCAGCAGGAAGCGGGGCAGTACGTCCATTACCTCCTCCGCCAGCGCTTCGTTGTTGGCCTCCTTGGAGTTGAGGCCGATGGTGCAGTAGTGCGCGATGCCGAACTGGGCGGCGCGGAAGCGCTCCCAGCCCACCAGGGAGGCGTAATAATCGATAAAGGTGCCGACGTGCGTGCGCGGTTGGCCCAGCCAGAAGGCGGGTTCGATCACGGCGACGACGCCGGCGGCGGCCATGGCTTCATAGTCGTCCGTCGTGCGGGCGCTCATATGAACGTGCGGGTCGATTACCTTCCTCATGGTTAAGCCCCTATAACTGTTATGGATTTTCCAAATCCCGGGAAACAGTTTCCCAGGAAATCCGTCCTTCTTCAACGTTGCTCAACAAATCTTGATGGTTGTCCAACAGGGAGACCGCGTCGGGATGGCCGCTTTCGTGCAGCGCCAGGACTGCCGCGTGACGTTCGGCGGTGTCGCCGCTTTCCAAAGGACGGTTGAGGTCTTCTACGATATTTTCGTCCGCAAAGGGACCGACCATGCGCCAGAGCTCTGGCGTAATCGTCCGGCTGGCCGCCCAGCGCTCGTGTGCGTAATCGACCAGGGTTGTCGCCAATTCCTCGTTACGCCGTTCGTCCAGCCCTTTGATCGGCGCCAACGCGCTGCCGACGAAGATGGCCTTGAGGACCATTTGGTTCCAAGCGTTTTGGTCGAAATTTTCCGCCGGGTAGGGGTTGCGGTGGGCGACGGCCTCGAAAACCGCTTTCATGTTGGTGCGGGCGCCCTCCCGGGCGCGGTCGATGTAGCGTTCCTGCTCGGGATAAATGGGCAGGCCCTGGTAGAAGGCGATGAGTTCCCGCACGTCCGCCGTTGTGCAGAGCTGATCGAGACGGCGGTTGAACGTTTCACCATCGGACGATGATGTCAGCATCAAGGCCAAGCGGGCCGCTTGATCGGTACTCCAGCCCGCGGGTTCCCAGCCGGGCCGGATTGCGTCGGCGGCCTCCAGATCATCGGCTCCAAGCGCCAGGTCGTCCTTGCCGATTTTGCGCGGCACCAGGCTGACCGCCATATAGAGCTCGCGGTCGGCGTCGGTCTCTTCGAGCTTTGAGATTTGCGCGGAGAACCATTCGTTGGCGGCATCGCCGAGCTGCCGGTCCAGCCAGAAGCACAACTGATCGCGGGGTGTTTGAACGGTGTCTTTCATAGCGCCATCACTATACCGCGAGTTCCGATCGAACCCATTCCAGTTCACGCACAATTGCGCTGACCACGTCGACGTTGCGGTATTCCGCCGGCAGTACGTCCCAGGTGTAGGTTTCCACCTCAAGGTGATCTGAAATCGGATCCTCGCGATGCAGAGCCAGGACTTCGCGGATGAAGTTCTGGGTGGTGGCGAATTTGCCCATGTCGTCGAGGAAGATGGGAACGTGAAAATGGACCCGCCATTCGTCGTGCACGGCGCCCCCGGCCTGGGCGGCAAACGCCTCGGGCAAATCGACAAACCGCTCGAGACCTCCAGCACTCGAGGCGACGGTCTGATGCAGGTAAACCTTGTCGGCGAAGGGTCGCAGCAGTTCGACCGTTGCAGCGTCGACGCCGGTGAACCTCAGTCCGGCGCTGATCTGCATCTTGCCGACCCGGATGCCGGCATCGCGCAAGGCGCCGACCGCACCAGCCGCATCCTCGAACTCGACCGCCGCATGACAAAGATCGAGACAGACGCCGAGATGTCGCTGTAGTGCGTCACGGGCTTCGCTTTCACCGAGGCCGGCGATATCCGCGAGCTGAGCGACCGCGGCGTCAGCATGGAGATGATCCCGGAAAAAGGCGACGGTTTCGTCAATGGTTTCCAGATGGCAGCAGGGCTCGGGCTCCAGCGTGAGCATGATGGTCCTGCCGGAAGTACGCCGCAGTTCAAAGAGGTGGGCGGCATGACGCACCATGTTGTCCACCATGGCGGAGACGTCATCGGCTGTGGTGATTTCCGCCTTGAAGCCCCCCGGCACCGTGGAAACGCTACCTTCCAGATTATCGTCGTCCGGCAGGATATCGGCCAGGATATCTGCCAACCGGTTGGTGTACTCCAACCGTTCCGGCGTGCGCCAGTCGGGCAGGTAGACGTTCTCCTTCACAGGCGTGCCGTGAAACTCCCCGTAGGGAAAGCCGTTCAGCGTGAAGACGTACAGGCCTTCGGTTCGGAGGAAATCCTTGAAAGCCGAGCGGGCGTCATCTTCGGCAAGATCTTCGACGGCGATTGCGGAAAGCCGCAAGCCCACGCCTAGGTCGGCGTCCGGCGTGAGTTCCGCTTTGGCTTTTGGCAGAAATTGTTCGAGGTTGTCCCGCACCTCCGCCCAGGTTTCGCCGGGATGGATGTTGGTGCAGTAGGTGAGATGGCTGCGTCCCGCAGGATCAAGTTTCATGCTCGATCCGTGCTCCTAATTCTCGAAGCCCTTGCTCATGATCCAGGCGGTGAGCGCCATGCGCTGCTTCTTGTTGTATTTCTTGTTCCACGGCGGCATGCCGCGAAAGCCCTTGGTGATCCGGCTATAGACGAACTCCGGATTGTATTTGGCGGGTTTCAGTTTGGGCGCTTTGCCGGGATAGGCTTTAGGGCCGTGGCAGCGGGCGCACTGTTTGATCCACATTTTCTTACCGCTGGCGATGTTGGCGGGATCGTTCATGAACGCCTCGTCAAACCTCACCTCGGCGGCAAGCGTTGCATTACCGCCCATGGACACTGCACTCACGGTGATGACGGCCATCAGGGCCAAAACCGGTACAATTCGCAAAACTTCGTTCTCCCGAAAAAGAGCACCCAGCCCCCTTCCCCGAAGGGAAGGGAGCCGGGCGATTGGTGCTTTATGCCGTCCTTAGGGGACGATCTTATAGATTTTATCGAGACCGCCGGCCGGACCGCCCGGAACGGGGCCGGTCAGGTCGGTCGCCATAACATAGATTTCACCGGAACTATCCTGGCCGAACGACATGACGTAGGAATTCCAGTTGGGCATGTTGGTGACGTTGACGTCTTCCATGGACCATTTGCTGCCCGTCATCTTGGCGACGAAGAGCTGGCCGTCCTTGAAGGCGAAATTCTTCGACCAGTCACCGAAGAAGTACATGCCGTCCCAGGCCTTGTGGGCGCCGCGATAGACGTAGCCGCCCGTGATCGAGATGCCCTTGCAGCCGTCGGGATTGGCCGAGCAGTTGTTGTATTCCAGGACCGGCGCGATCATGCCGCTCGAATCACAGCTTGCCGGCGTGTCGTTGGGTGCCTGATAGTTGAAGCAATGGTTGCCTTCCATCGTGCGCCAACCGTAATTGCCGCCCTTCTGGATGACGTCGACTTCCTCAAACTTGTTCTGACCGACATCGGCGCAGATAAACGCGTTGTCGCCGCCCATATCGAACGAACAACGCCAGGCGTTGCGGAAGCCATAGGCCCAAATCTCGTCCAAGGCCTGATCGTTGCCCACGAAGGGGTTGTCGGCCGGAATCTTGTAGCCCTCGACCGAATTGACGTCGACGCGCAGGATTTTACCCAGATTCGAGCCGAGGTCCTGGCCGTTGCCCATGACCGGATTGTGGCCGAGACCATAGTCGTTGGCGAAGCCGCCATCACCGGTGGTGATGTAGAGCATGCCGTCGGGCCCGAATCCGATCCAGTGGCCGTTGTGGTTGAACTGCGGCCAGTCGATGACCGAAATCACCCGGGAATATCCGGCGTCAGCCTTGTTCGGGTCGCTCGCCGATACCCGAAATTCCGCGACGACGTTCTTGTGATCGTAGAACAACAGGTTGGCGAGATTGGGCGTGCCGTGAATCGGCACCGAGTAGGCGAGGTAGAACAGACCATTGTTCTTGTAGTCGGGATGAAAAGCCATTCCCAACAATCCGCGTTCATCGAACTCCGGCGTCAGCGGCACGATTTTTTCCTTGATGTCGAGGAAAGTGTCCATTTTTCCGTCGGGATGCAGGACTTTGACAGTGCCGATCTGCTCAATGATGAAACGCCGCGGGTCTCCCGGTGGTGATGTCAGCAGCAGCGGATGCTGAAGACCGGAGGCCACCTCTTCCAATTTTACGTCCAACGCAGACGCGCTGGTGCCGACCAATGCGGTCATGGCTACGCCGACCGCAGCCATTCCAAGTTTCTTAAACATGCATCTCTCCCCTACTAATTATTTCCGTCACATGAAGGATCGGGCGCCGGGCTCGAAACAGCGCATCCCTCCAGCGGATTATGTGTCGAGCCTTCCGAAGGCCTTTGACGCTAAGTGGCCAGCGAAATTCGATAATTCGTAACGAAATGCCGGATTGAGAAGACATAAATACAGGTTTCGCCGCCGAAGCGGACGCGCCGCAACCGATCTGACAGGAGATCGCGCCCCCAATAGATCCAGCCTCCCTGCATTGCTGATCCTCAGGCTCTTCGTCCCGGATCAGTTTCTTTTTGTTGCTTGGGATGGATTCCACACGGTTCATGCAGTAGCGTCAACCATTAATAGTCATACAAAAACGCACCCTGTCTCACATTCGCGTTATGTGTGTGATCCGTCACTGAAATCCCGGATCGGGGAACGAACCGGAAGGCTAGGATGAACGACGACGCCATCGGCAATCGCAAGCTCGATCACATCGATTTGGCGCTTAACGACAGCGGTGTTCGAAGGCCGGATGCCGGGTGGGACGGCGTTCGACTGGTGCCCGCCGCCTTGCCGGGCATCGACATCGGCGATGTGGATCTAAGCCTCGATTTCCTCGGTTACTCTCTTGCCGCGCCCTTTTTCATCGCCGGCATGACCGGGGGCCATGCCGATGTCGAGGTCGTCAACGCGCGCCTCGCAGAGGCGGCGGAAACCTGCGGCGTCGCCCTGGGCGTGGGTAGCCAACGGGCGGCGTTGGGCGATCCCGAACTCATCCAGTCCTACGCCGTAACGCGTCAGAAAGCGCCAAACGCTTTTATCTGCGGCAACATCGGCATCTCCCAGATCGTCGATCCTACCTGCGGTGCCGATACGCTGAAACGACTGATCGACATGGTCGAGGCGAATGCCCTCGCCATCCATATCAACGTGCTGCAGGAATTGATCCAGCCGGAGGGCGAGATCGAACTAAGCCTCGCCTGGGCGTCGCTGGAGGAAACGGTCAAGGCCTCCGCAGTGCCGGTGATCGTCAAGGAGACGGGCTGTGGCGTCGACGGCGTCACCGCCAAACGGTTGGCGGAGATCGGCGTTGCCGCTGTCGATACGGGCGGCGCCGGAGGCACGAGCTTCGTGCGCATCGAAGGCGTTCGTGCTGGCCGCGCTGGCGAGGAAAAGGGCGCCCGTCTGGCGGACACCTTTGCGGAATGGGGATTGTCGACGGTGCAGTCGGTGCTCGAGGTGCGCGATGCCGGCATTCCCGTCATCGCGACGGGCGGAATCACCAACGGTCTTCATGCCGCCAAGGCCTTGGCGCTGGGGGCGGCCATGGCCGGCGTCGGCCGTGTCATGCTGGCAGCCGCCATGGTCGGGACGGACGAAACGGTGGCGGAATTGGACGCTCTCATCGAGGAACTGCGCATCACGTTGCTGCTGTCCGATTGTCGCGATCTCACGGCATTCCATGAACGAAAGCCGATCTTAGGCTGGTAACAAAGGGGTATCGGGGGCATTCATGCGGTCGACGGTGGTAATCAATGTGGTCGGTCTGACACCGGCGCTGGTGGGGGAGCACACGCCCAATCTCAAGAAATTGGCCGATCGGGGCGGTATGCAGGCGCTCCATACCGTGACGCCTGCGGTGACCTGCGCAGCCCAGGCGACGTATCTCACCGGCGTCACGCCCGGCGAGCATGGCATCGTCGGCAACGGCTGGTTCTTCCGGGATCTCTCGGAGATCTGGTTCTGGCGCCAGTCGAACAAGCTGGTGCAGGGCGAATGGGTGTGGGAGGCGGCGCGCAAACGTGATTCGGACTTCACCTGCGCCAATATGTTCTGGTGGTACAACATGTACCTCAGCGCCGACATCGGCGTCACGCCCCGGCCGATGTATCCGGCGGACGGGCGAAAGATACCCGATTGCTACGCCAAGCCGTCGGAACTGCGGGACGAATTGACCGACAAACTCGGCGCCTTTCCGCTCTTCAAGTTCTGGGGTCCGGCCACGGACATTTCCTCCAGCCAGTGGATCGCCGACGCCACCCGCCACGTTATGGACACGCGGTCGCCGACGTTGACATTGGTTTATCTGCCGCACCTCGACTACAACCTGCAGCGCCTGGGGCCGGACCATCCCGACATCGCCAAGGACTTGGCTGAGGTCGATGCCGTCTGCGGCCAGATTATCGACCGGGCGGCCGAGGACGACGCCCGTGTCGTGGTGCTGTCCGAATACGGCATCACGCCGGTCAGCCGCCCCATACACATCAACCGGGCCCTACGCGAGGCCGGCCACATTGCGGTGCGCGTCGAGATGGAGCGGGAATTGCTCGATCCCGGCGCCAGCAGCGCCTTTGCCGTTGCGGACCATCAGGTGGCCCACATATATGTCCGGGACGAGGGCGACATCCCGGCCATCAAATCGTTGATCGAAGCTCTGCCCGGCGTCGAGAAAGTCCTCGACGGCGAGGGCAAGGCATCGGCTGGTCTGGATCACGAGCGGGCCGGAGAGTTGGTGGCGGTGTCGGAGGCCGACAGTTGGTTCACCTACTACTATTGGCTCGACGACGCGCGCTGCCCCGATTTCGCCCGAACGGTCGAAATCCATCGCAAGCCCGGCTACGACCCGGTAGAATTGTTCCTCGATCCCGCGCTGCCGTTCCCAAAACTCAGCGTCATCTGGCGGCTGGTTAAGAAGATAATGGGCTTCCGCACGCTGATGGACGTCATCCCCCTGGATGCCACGCTGGTGAAGGGAGGGCACGGCCGTCCCACGGACCGCGACGAGGACGGGCCGGTGATCATCAGCTCGGACCCGGCGCTGGCGCCGACGGCGCCCGTCGAGGCAACGGATGTCAAGGACCTGATCCTGCGCCACCTCTTCGACTGAGCCGCTTCAGGCGCCCAGCGGCACCGCCGTCTCGTATTTCGCCGTCTCCAGGATGAAGCTGGTGCGGTAGGCCTGGACGATTGGCTCGGAAGCGAAGGCGCCTTGGGCAAAATCGTGATAGGCCTCGATGCTCTCGGCGGCGACGATGGCGATGAAATCGTTCTCGCCGGCGATGGCGTAGCACTGCTGCACTTCCGGCATATCGTGGAGCCTGCTCTTGAAGGTCTCCAGGTACTCCAGCTTTGGCGCCGACATGGTGATGGTCACCACGGCCATCACGTGTTTCTGGATCTTGCGCCGGTCGACCAGTGCCACCATCCTGGAAATGACGCCCGAGCGGCGGAGGCGGGCGACGCGTTTGGCGCAGGAAGAGGTCGACAAACCGATCTCGGCGCCCAGCTCCGCGTTGGTGAGCATGCAATCCTTTTGCAGAAGCGTCAGCAGTTTGGTATCGAGCGCATCGAGCTGAACCGCCATGAGCCGATTCCTCGCATTCAATAAAATTTCGACAAAATTACGCAAATATCATGAACAATTCAATTCATCATGGCGAAATTTTTTGTTTATTCGACAACATGTGGAACGAGGATTGGGTATTCTGGTGTCCTATTCGGCGACCCGAGGGAGCGAAAAAATGGACACCCGACCGAACCGGACCGTGCTGGACCGCGCGGCCAAATCTTTGATCCGCTATGGCGCGCCGTTCGTTCCGGTCGAGATCACGCGGGCGAAAGGGGCTTATGTCTACGACCAGGCCGGACGAGCCATTCTGGATTTCACGTCGGGGCAGATGAGTTCCATCCTGGGGCATTGCCACCCCGAAATCGTCGAGGTCGTTCAGGAGAGCGTGGCCAACCTCGACCACCTGTTCAGCGGCATGCTGTCAGCCCCCGTCTTGGATTTGGCCGAAACGCTGTGCGAGATCACGCCGCCGGGACTGGATCGCGTGATGCTGCTGAGCACGGGGGGCGAATCCAACGACGCCGCCATCCGCATGGCGAAGCTCTACACCGGCAACTATGAAGTCGTCGGCTTCAGCAAATCCTGGCACGGCGTTACAGGAGCGGCATCCCAGGCGACATATTCCGCCGGACGCCAGACCAACCCGCAAACGCCGGTCGGCGCCCTGGCCCTCAATGCGCCGGATTTCTTCCGGCCCACGTTCGGTGATCCGGCTGATTACGACTGGCGGGCCGAACTGGACTACGGCTTCGACCTCGTCGACCGTCAGTCCGTGGGATCGCTTGCCGCCTTCATCGCCGAACCGATATTGAGCTCCGGCGGCATCATCGACCTGCCCGAGGGCTATCTCACAGCGTTGAAAGCGCACTGCGAGGCCCGCGGCATGCTGTTGATCCTCGACGAGGCCCAAACCGGCGTCGGGCGCACCGGCGACATGTTCGGCTTCGAGCGTGACGACGCACCACCGCACATCCTGACGCTGTCCAAGACGCTGGGTGCCGGTTTGCCGCTGTCGGCGGTTATCACCAGCGAGGAAATCGAGGCGCGATGCCACGAACGGGGCTTCTTGTTCTACACCACCCATATTTCCGACCCGCTGCCCGCCGCCGTGGGCCTCAAGGTGCTGGAAATCGTCATGCGTGACCGTCTGGCCGAGCGGGCGGACGCTATGGGTAAACGCTTGCGGACGGGTCTGCGCGATATGATGGAGCGCCATGAATGCGTCGGAGATATCCGCGGCCGTGGTCTTTTGTGCGGCATGGAGATCGTCGGCGACCGGGAGAGCAAATCCCCGGCGGGAGACCTCGGCGCCCGGATCACCAACCGCTGTATGGAGCTGGGGCTCAGCATGAACATCAGCGGCCATCCCGACCTCGCCAGCGTCTTCCGCATCGCACCGCCCCTGACGATCACGGAGGAAGAACTCGACAGCGGCCTCGCCATCCTGGACGAAGCCATCGGCTTGGAAACGCGCTAGATCGTCACCCGCCTCAACTGCTAGGGTCTCTCCCGAAAAACAATTCCGAGTAGGGAGAGACTTCATGTCCATGGTTCACGTCGTTGCGATCCTCACCACCAAACCGGGCCTCCGGGCCGACGTGCTGGAACTGTTCAACGCCAACGTCCCGGCGGTTCACGCCGAGGACGGCTGCATCGAATACGGGGCGGCTGTTGATTACGACGATGCGCCGGGTTGGGTCAGCAGCTTCGGTCCCGACACCTTCGTCGTCATCGAGAAGTGGGCCAGCATGGACGCCCTGAATGCCCACGCCGCGTCCGATCATATGAAGGAATACGCCGGCAAGACCAAGGACATGCTGGCCGACCGCGCCGTCCACGTGCTGTCGTCGGTCTAGAGGTAATCTCCCTTCAGGTGCCGGGGATCCAGCGCTGGAAGGCTAGGGTCAGGGGGAATCCCAGGACGGCGACCCAGGCCAGGGTCATGTCGCCGCTGCCGGCGATCAGCAGGGCGTCCAGCAGGCAGATGCCGGCCAGCAGCGAAACCACGGCCTTGGGAACCTGCAGGCGCGAGGGGATGACCAGGAAGCTCAGGGCATAGAGCGTCCAGGCCGCAAACCCGGCGTAGATCAGCCAGGCCAAACCGCTGAGCGCGAAGGTGTAGGGCAGGTAGGCGAACGGAACCGCCAAAAAAACTAGGGGCCAGATGTGGGTGATCTGGTTGAGGTTTTCCTGCTTGGCGGCGTAGGTGAGCCCGATCAGGTAGCACAGCAGCATGGCCGCCCCGGCATAGAGCACGGGCGGGATCGCTGCGGTGACGGCGGAGGCCGCCGCGACGTAGACCAGCATGCGGCAGATGCCCATGATGAGCGGGCTGAAGCGGTTGGTCTTGTGGCTCCAGTTGTAATAGATGATGGCGACGGCTAGCAGGAAACCGGCGACGGCGGGACCGCGGCCCGTGCCGTCCGCCATCCAAAGGCCCGCTCCGAACAGGGCGATCATGCCCAGCAGCAACATGCCGAAACCGGCGCCTGCGACGGCGTTCAGCGACGCCTGCCCCGACGGGATGGGTCGATCGGGCCGTTCGACCGCGTCGATCTTGTGGTCGAAGGCATCGTTGAGATACATGCCTGCGACGTAAAACAGCGTAAGGGCGACGAGGACGAGGGCCGTCATTTCACCCGACGCGCCGCCGCCCGCCATGGCCATGCCGGCCAGCACGTTCGTCCATACCGTCGGCAGGTTGGAGACCCGGCCGAGTTTAAGCGCGACTACCAAATTCATGGATCGATCTTAACGCGAACCCGCCCGCTTTTTAAGCCACGTGAGGCACTCCAAAATGAGGTCCTCATCCATGTGGTTGACCTCGTGGCCGGTGCCGATGCCCGTCAGCAGCGTGATCGTCAATTCGCCGCCCAGGTGTTCGCGGAATTCACGCAGTCCCGCCAGAACCACAAGCTCGCCGTTTTCGTTGCGGTCCTCCAACGCGGGGTGCCAGAGATCGAAACCCAGTTGTTCGAGCAGCCGGCAGACGCGGTCGTCGTTGCCCGGCGCCAGCAAGCCGCACTTGACGGAATAACGGGTATCCAGCGCCAGCCCGATGGCAACGGCCTCGCCATGGCGGATGGCGTTGCCGGTCATCGATTCCAGCTTGTGGGCCGACCAGTGCCCGTAGTCCAGGGGCCGCGCGCTGCCGCTTTCGAAAGGATCGCCGCCGTAGGCGATCTGGTGCATGTGCAGTTCGGCGCAGCGGCGCACCAAGTGGTTGACGGCGGCAGGTTCGAACGCCGCCAGGGCGTTGGTGTTGGCCTCCAGGGCGGCAAAGAAGGCGCCGTCCCGAATTAATGCCACCTTGACCGCCTCGGCCATGCCGGCACGGCGGTCGCGCTCGCTTAAAGTGGCGAGGAATGCGCTGTCGTTGATCACGGCGAAGGGCGGCGCGAACGAGCCCAACAGGTTCTTCGACTGGTACGCGTTGACCCCCGTTTTGACGCCGACGCCGGAATCGTTCTGGGCCAGCACGGTGGTGGGCAGCCGGGTCATGCGGATGCCCCGGTGCGTCGTCGCCGCGACATAGCCCACCATGTCCAGGAGCGCGCCGCCGCCGATGGCGACAATGTGGGAATGACGGTCCATGCCGAGTTCCAGCATGCGATGCTGCAGGCGCGCGACCAATGCGGGGTCGTTCTTGACTGCTTCGCCGCCCGGAACGATCTCCGGTTTCGCCACCAGATCGAGCACGTCGGCGTTGGCTTCGGCATAGCGGCTTATCGCCGCCGGCAGATCTTTCCAAGCCGACGCCACGCCTTCGTCGATGAACACCACAAGTTTATGGCGCCGGTCCGCTTCCAGCCGCGTCAGGGCGTTGACGAAAACCGGATTGTCGTGGGCGAAGACATTGTCGGTAAAGTAAACCGGATAGCTGAAGGGCACGGCGAACTGCTGGACATAGACGTCGCCCCCAACCTCGGGCGTGCTGCCCCCGGTCGGTCCCCTGCCACCGATGTCCGACGCTTCGACCATGGCGAAATGCGGTTCCCCCAATCCTTTGCGGCAGCCATGTTAATCGTCATACTATTGCTGAGTCCATATAGAGCGTAGCAAAGGTATTTCGAGGGAGAGCGTAATGCAGTTGGAAGGCAAGGTTGCTGTCGTCACCGGCGGGGCACGCGGATTGGGCCGGGCGTACGCCGAGGCGATGGCGCGCGAGGGCGCGTCGGTGGTCGCCGGCGACGTTCGCGATACCGCCGAAACCGTGGCATCGATCGAGGCCGAGGGCGGCAAGGCACTGGGCCTAACCCTCGACGTCACCGACATGGCCAATTGCCACGACATGGCCAAGCAGGCCGTGGACCGCTTCGGCCGCATCGACATCCTGGTCAACAACGCCGCCCTCTACGGCGATATCTCCGGCGGCCGTTTTGACGACCTTTCCGACGATCAGTGGGACCGGGTGATGAACGTCAACGTCAAGGGCATCTGGCAGTGCTGCAAGGCCTGCGTCCCGGCCATGCGGGAGGCGGGCGGCGGCTCCATCATCAACATTTCCTCGCTGGCGGCGACCTATGGCATGCCGTTCGCCGCCGACTACGCGACCTCCAAGGCGGCCGTCATCGGCCTCAGCCGCAGCCTGGCGCGCGAGTTGGGCCGAGACTGGATCCGCGTGAATTCGGTTGCCCCGAGCGCGGTACTGACGGAGGGCACCGAGGGCTACATGGGTGAGGTCAAGGAAAAGGCCCTGGCGGTCATCGCCTCAGGGCAGAGCCTCAAGAGCAATCTCGAGACCGACGACATGGTCGGCACCATCATTTTCCTCGCCTCCGACGCCAGCAAGTTCGTGACCGGGCAGACCATCATGGTCGACGGCGGCACGGTCCTGCTCTGACCGGGTTTGGTGTCGCCATGCATGACGTATCGGAGACGTGGCCGGACGAGATATTCACGACGCTCAAGGCGCTGAAGATCCGTCATGTCGCGTTCGTCCCGGATGCGGGGCACACCAAACTGATCAATCTCGCCATCGCCGAGGGGTCCATGGAGGCGACGGTACTGACGACCGAGGAAGAAGGTATCGGCTATCTCGCCGGTGCCTGGCTCGGCGGCGAGCGCGGCGTTTTGCTGATGCAGTCGAGCGGTGTCGGCAACTGCATCAACATGCTGAGCCTGACCGCGAGTTGCCGCTTCCCGCTCTTGATGCTGGTCACCATGCGGGGCGAATGGGCGGAGTTCAATCCCTGGCAGCAGCCCATGAGCAACGCCACCGCGCCATCACTGGAACTGATGGGCGTTCAAACCCGTCACGTGGAAGAGCCGGCGGAGGTGGCGCCGATCGTCAGTGCGCTGGGCGAGCAGGTCTTCGCCGGCGACCTGGCGGGCGCTGTCTTACTGGGGCAGAAACTGGTGGGCAAAAAGGAGTGGATCCGATGACCGTCAAGCGTCGCCAGCCCGGCCGCCTCAGCCGACGCGTGGTCGTGGAGGAGCTCCTGCGCGATCGCGGCGAGCTTCTGGTCGTGAGCGGCCTCGGCGCGCCGACCTACGACGTGGCTTCGCTCGGCGATGACGACCGCAATTTCTACCTCTGGGGCGCCATGGGCGGAGCGGCGATGATCGGCCTCGGCCTCGCTCTGGCCCAACCGGATAAGCCAGTATTGGTCATCACCGGCGACGGGGAACAGCTCATGGGCATGGGCGCCCTGGCGACCATCGGGGCCAAGCGGCCCAAGAATTTCTCGCTCGCCCTGTTGGACAACGGCCACTACGGCGAGACCGGCATGCAGCTCAGTCACACCTCCGCCGGTGTCAAGATGCACGGCGTGGCCCACGCCAGCGGCTTCGCTTGGACGCGCGAGTTGACTAATATGAAGGATGTTCAGGACTTCCGCGACCGTGTCCACCTGCTTGAGAAAGGCCCGCGCTTCGCGTCCCTCCAGGTCGCCGCCGACAGCCCGGTCCGGGTTCTGCCGACGCGCGACGGCGTGCTGCTCAAGAACCGCTTCCGCGCCGCCGTCACCGCCCCCGAGACGATCAAGCCGGAAGGCACGATTCACTAGATTCCTCACCTCCGTCATTCCCGCGAAAGCGGGAATCCATGCCGTTGATCTTGGTTTCTGTAATCCGTCTCGAAATTCGCCCGCTCGGGCATGGATCCCGGATAATTGCTGGCGCAATTTCCGGGATGACGAGGAGTGTGGATCAAAACCCGTAAAGCTCCGCCGGGTTGTCGGCGAGGATCCGGTTGCGCGTCGCCTCGTCGTCCACCCAATGCAGCAGCGTGTCCAGGAGATCGGCTTCGTCGTATTCGCCGAGGTGGTTGGGGTGCGGCCAGTTGCTGGCCCACAGCATGCGCTCCGGCGCTTCTTCGACGAGGGCGCGGGCGAGCGGCGCGATATCGGGGAAATCCGGCAAGCCCTCAAGCGAGGATTCATAGGGCGCCGAGAGCTTGACCCAACAGCGGCCGGTATCGACGAGGTGCAGGAGGGCCCGGAAGCTCGGATGCTCGAGCGGTACGGGGTCCATGAACCGGCCGACATGGTCGACCACCAGCGTTCCCGGCAGGCGCAGCAAGTGGTCGGCGCGATCGGCGAACTCACGGCCGTTCATCTGCAACTGGATGTGCCACCCGAATTCGTGAACGCGCGCGGCGACGGTGTCGAGAATGTCCCAGGGCACCGCCGCGCCGGACAGCATGAAAAAGCGCGCACCGCAGCAGCCTAGGGTCGTCAGCCGTTCCAGTTCCTCGTCCGTCGTCCGGTCGTCGACGACCAAAACCAGGCGGGCTGCCTCTCCCAGCATGTCCCTGGCCGCGAGCTGGCAGGCGTTGTCCCTGCCGTAGGTCGAGGGCTGGACGATAACGACGCGCTCCAGGCCCAAGCGTTTCTGCAAGGCCAAATAATCGCCCACGCTGGCATCCGGCGGCGTGAAAGCGGCGGTTTCGGCGGTCGCGTACTTGGCGCCGTCATAGAAATGCATATGGGTGTCGCAGGCGCCGGGCGGTGTTTCGAGCTGTGGCTGTTTGGTCATGTCCGCTCTCCGTCCGTAGCAATAATCGATGTTGACGCCATGCCTTCCAGAGTAAACATTTGGGCGGGGAAAGGAAACGGAGCGGGAGTTGTCATGTTGGTAAGGGCGAGGCGGTTATGACCCAGGCACTGGAGCGCTGCCGCAACATTGCGGACCTGCGTTTGCTGGCCCAGCGCCGCATTCCGCGACCGATCTTTCATTTCGTCGACGGCGGCGCCGAGGACGAGGTCACATTGCGGCGCAATACCGACGCCTTTGAGGAATACGAGCTTGAAACCGAGTACGCCGTCGATGTCAGCAAGATCGATCCCTCGACCACGCTGATGGGGCAGAAGCTCGACTGGCCGGTGATCCTGTCTCCGGCGGGCAGCACAGGATTGCTCCATCCCCAATCGGAACTCTGCAGCGCCCGCGCGGCGGGACGCGCGGGGACCATGTTCATGCTGTCTTGTATGGCCAACAACTCGATCGAAGACGTCGGCGCCGCCGGCGACGGGCCGAAAGTCCTGCAGGCCTACACCTTCCGCGATCGCTCCTTGACGCGCGAGTTCATCGCCCGGGCCAAGGCGTCGGGTTACACCGCACTCTGCCTGACCTTCGACGTGCCGGTCATCGGCATGCGGGAACGGGATCTGGCCACCGGCATGACCATCCCGCCGAAGCTGACCCTCGCCAGTCTGTTTGATTTCGCCCTCAGGCCGGCCTGGGTGGCGCGTTATTTCGCCAGCCCCCGGCTCTCGATCGCCAACATCGAGCACAAGATCGACGAGGGCAGCAAGGACATCAGCACCATCCTCAAGTTCGTCAACAACCAGTTCGATCCCTCCGCGACATGGGATGACGCGGCGGAGATGATTGTCGAATGGGACGGGCCGGCCATGATCAAAGGGGTGATGACGGCGGCGGACGCCCAACGCTCGCTGGATGTCGGCGCAACGGCGGTTATGGTCTCCAACCACGGCGGCCGGCAGTTGGACGGTGCGCCGGCCGCCATCGACCGGCTGGAAACCGTGGTCGAGGCCGTCGACGGCAAGGCGGAGGTGGTCCTGGACGGCGGTGTGCGGCGAGGCAGCCATGTGCTCAAGGCGCTGGCCTTGGGAGCCAAAGCCTGCTCGGTCGGACGGCCCTACCTCTACGGCTTGGGCGCCGGCGGCGAGGCCGGCGTCGACCGGGCCCTCACCATCCTGCGCGAACAGGTCGAACGCTCCATGGCGCTGACCGGCTTCGCCTCGATTGCCGACATCACCCGCGACCGGGTCTCCATTAGGGGCCGGTCACAAAGCTAATTGGTGTCAGGCACTTAATTATTCTTAACGGAGGAATTGTGAAAAATTCGGCCCAAATCCTTTCATAACCGGGGCTATGCCCAGATTACCTCGCATTATTCTTCCCCATGTCCCCCATCACGTGATGCAACGGGGGACCCGCAAACAGCAAACATTTTTTCGGGCCGACGACTACCGGGCCTATTTGCGGTTGCTGCGTGAAAACTGTGCCTTCAATGGCGTTGAAATCTGGGCGTACTGCCTGATGCCAAACCATGTGCACCTCATTTTGACGCCGGCCCGGGCCGAGGGTTTTTCGCGCGCCGTGGGCGAAACCCAAAGCGCTTTCGCGCGCGCCATCAACCGGCGCGAAGGGTGGACCGGGAATCTTTGGCAGGGCAGATTTACGTCCTTTCCCATGGACGAGGCGCACTTGCTCATGGCAGCCCGCTATGTCGAACTTAATCCGGTGCGCGCTGGCTTGGTTGACGATGCGGCGGATTATCCTTGGAGCAGCGCCGGGGTCAGGCTAAGCGGTCAGCCAAACGACCTGATCTCCCTGGAACCGTTGAGCGCGCTTGTTCCAAATTGGTCGCTGTTCCTGCGCCAGCCACTCGACAGCGAACAGTTGGATGGCCTGCGGCAATGCAGCGGCACGGGCCGACCCGCCGGCAACGACAGGTTCATCGACGAGGCAGAGCGGCAAACCGGGTTGGTCTTACGTCCCCGACAGAGGGGACCACGTCCCGTTAACAATAATTAAGTGCCTGACACCAAATAGACAGACACCAAATAGACACCAAATAAGGTTAGGCTGGGGTGATGCGGTAGCCTACTCTCGGGAAGTGAATGCAGACCTCGCCGACGCGGTCGTTCTCGTGGAGGAGGGCGATGGTTTCGGCGTCTAGGTAACGGATCGTGCCGGTCACCACGGGATCGCCGCCGTCGTCGGCGGGTTCGACGCCAACCGTCATGCCGGGCTCCAGGCTCTGCGCGTCGTTCGCATCGCCGGCCTCTGGCGTTTCCGTTGCGGCCGCCTTGGCGATTTCAAGGGCGTCCGCCGAGGACAGTTCCGTTGCCGAGCCGTGGCCGATGTCCCGAACCAGGTTTTCCCAGGCTTCGAGCCGGGGGAATTCAGACAGCAGGTCCGGTCCGCCGGCCCAGCGGCCGCGCAGAAACCAGACGAGGTAGTACACCAGCGCATCAGGCAGGAACGGCCGGTCGCCCAGCATGAACCGGCGTCCATCGGCGAGCTGCTGCTCCGCCCAGCCGAATTGAGCCCGCACCTGGACCGCGACGTGGGGCAATTCCGCCGCAACCGTGTCATAGTTCCAGTCCGGCCCGAGATAAAGCCGACCCCGATCGGCGGCAAAATCCTGGGGCATTTGGTCGGCCGCCGATCCCAGAACGAGCTTGATGATTTGGAGAAAAAATTCGCCGTCGCTCCAGCGGCTCAGGCCCCAGGGCAAGCCCACCGAGCCATCGGGAAAAAAGGGCGGTTCGGGAAAGCGCCGCTCAAGCTCCCTCAGGATGCACTGGCTGTCGCAATAGATGTCCGCGCCGATTTGCATAACGGGCGTGCGGCGATAGCCTCCGGTTAGCGGCATCAGATCCGGCTTCGGCGGGATACGCGGAATTTGCACCGACCGCCAGCTCAGTTCCTTGATGCCCAGCCCGACCCGAACCTTTTCGGCGACGGGCGATTGCGGATAGTGATGGAAAATGACTTCGCTCATTTGCTGGTTTCCCCGATTGCTTTGTCGACCGACCGAATTATGGACAACGCCGCCCCAGGCGCAACGGGCCATTGGGCTAAGGACGGTCACGCTTTCTTGAGCAGCTACCGGTGCGCCACGACGTCCTGGAAACCCCGGGTTTTGCACTGAATTTCTGAAAAAAGTCATACTTTAAAATAAACAAAGTAGGATTATTTTTATCAAATAATATTATTTTTTATTGCGTCCCAATTAATCTCCCGCTAAAGTCCGCTCGTTCGAAATTGACTCCAATCAAGCCCTTGGAGAGGTGGGGGAAAACCAGATGACCGTATTAAGCGTTACGGGATTGACCAAGAAGTTCGACGAAATCGTTGCCCTGGACGGTGTCGACTTCGCGGTCGAGCGCGGAGAGTTCTTCGCGCTCCTGGGGCCCTCCGCCAGCGGCAAGACGACGACGCTGCGCAGCATCTGCGGTATCGAGCGTCCGGACAGCGGCCGCATCATGTTCGACGGCGCCGACGTCACCGAGGCGGAAGTCCGCGGCCGGGACATGGCCATGGTCTTCCAGACCTTCGCGCTTTATCCCCACATTTCGATTCGCGACAATCTCGCCTATCCCCTGCGCCAGGCCGGTATGGCAAAGGCGGAAATCGAAAAACGCGTGGGTGAAACCGCCGAGATGCTGCGTCTCGGCCATACGCTTGACCGCATGCCGGGCACGGCCAGCGGCGGCGAGCAGCAGCGCGTCGCCATCGGCCGCGCCCTGGTGCGCCGCCCCAGCTTGTTGTTGCTGGACGAGCCGCTGACCAATCTCGACGCCAAACTCCGGCATGACACGCGCGCCGAATTCAAGCGCCTGCACCGCGAACTGGGCATGACCATCGTCTACGCCACGCCGGACGAGTTGGAAGCCCTGAGTATGGGCGAGCGCATCGGTCTCTTAAGCGCCGGCAGGATCGTCCAGACCGGCACGCCCGACGAGATGTATACGCGGCCCGGCGACACCTACGTCGCCTCGATGGTGGGCTCGCCGAAGGTCAACCTGATATCGGGCGTGCGCCGGGGCGAGGACGCCCGGCCCGCCGTCGAACTGCCATTCGCATCCGTTTCCGGCGGACCGTGGAGCGAGGCTCTGAAAGCCTTCCCGGTCGGGTCGGAACTGATATTCGGCATCCGTCCGAACGATGTCGTGGCGACCTCCGCTGATGCGGAGGACGCCGAATTCACCGCCAAGGTGCACCTGACGGAGCCCTTGGGGGATGTGGTCATCCTGGACCTCGATGTGGGGGGGACCGGCTTGAAGATGGTCCTGCCGGAGGAACAGGCGGTGCGGTACAGCGTCGGTGACGATGTGCCGGTGTCGTTACGAGTGGAGAACACTCACGTGTTCGCTCGGGAAACCGGATCGGCAATCCGCTGAGCCGGAAATCATGCCGCCGGTGGGCGGCGCCAGATCTCCAATTGAGAGGAGGAGGTTTCGATGAAGGGTAAGTTTTCAATCACGGGTGCTTTGGCAGCCGGTATCGTGGCGAGCGGCCTAGCTGTCTCGACGCCTGCCGCGGCCAAGGAAATCATCCTGAACATGGCGGGACCGGACTGGGGTCCGACCCGTTTCCTGCAAGAGTATTTCAACAAAACCTACAAAGCCAAATCCGGCAACGACGTAAAGCTCGTTTTTGACTTTATTCCGTGGCCGAATTTCTACGATCGCGTGGCCGCTTCCCTCACCTCGGGTGAGAAGAAGTACCAGATGATCGTTTCGGACAGCCAGTGGATCGGCACCTTCATCGAAGGCGGCCACTTCATGAAGCTGAACAAGTACATCGACGCCGATCCGGAACTTCAGGCGATCATGAAGGACATCCATCCGGCTATGGTGCAGAACTATTCGACTTATCCGCACAAGTCGAAGAACTACTACGGCTTCCCGCAGTTCCCGGACACCAAGGTGACCTGGTTCCGCACGGACCTGTTCTGCCACGACGGCGAGCGTGCCGCGTTCAAGGCCAAGTTCAACCAGACCCTGCCGTGCTCCTACGAAGAGTGGAAGGACACGGACTGGGACGTGTGGGAGAACGTCGGCAAGTTCTTCCGCCGCGACAAGGGAGCCAAATTGGGTGACGGCGTCGCCGAGGAAGATTTTTACGGTATCGCCTACCAGGCCGGCAAAGTCCTCGACTTCTCCTCCATGCAGATCAATGCCTTCATCTGGCAGCATGGCGGCAGCATCTGGGACGAGGCCAACGAGCCCCATGCCCAGGCTGAAGGCGTCGTGAACTCGCCCGAGTCGGTCAAGGGTTTCGAGCACTATCTCCGGCTGTTGAAGTACGCCCCGCCGATCGCCAAGACCGGTCAGATGGGCATCTTCGCGATCCAGGAACTGTTCATGCAGGGCAAGGTCGCGGCCATCATCGACTGGGCCGGCGTTGCGCCACCCGCGCTCGATCCCAAGATTTCCAAGTACCACGACAAGACCGGTTTCGCTCTGACGCCGGGTCTCCGTAAAGCTGACGGTTCGCTCAGCCGCTTGGACAACATCGGCGGCCAGCCCTTCGTGCTGACGACATGGAATTCCGAGGAAGTCACCAAGGAGGCCCTGGAAGTCGTCAAGTGGTGGATGTCGCCCGAGGTGCAGATCGAATTCTCCAAGAACGGCGGAGAGCCCGGTCTGATGAGCGTCATGAACATGCCCGAGTACAACACCTTCCTGCCCTGGAACCGCGCCCACGCGGAACTCCTTGAGCACCAGTTGGACGTTTGGCATGTGCCCGAGTTCTTCGAGTTGCTGACCCAGCAGCAAGAGGAGTTCGACAAGGCGATCACCGGCCAGAAGACGGCCAAGGAAGCCTTGGATGCGATTGCCAAGTTCCAGCAGGAACTGCTGACCGAAGCCGGTCGCATTCAGTAGTCACGCGTAACCGCTAGGGAATGGGAGAGGATCGATGAACAAGTCAGTGACCAACGTCGCGGGACGGTTCGGCATCCTCTCCCGGACCCGCTCAACCGACGCGCAAAACGATACAAGAACTCCCGCCGGAGGAAGAAACATGCGTGATTTTTGGCACTGGATGTTCAGCCCCGAACGCCGCGGCGCCATGCTGGTGGCGCCGGCCCTGATCATGCTGTTCGTTATGAACATCTTCCCCCTGATGTGGTCGTTCGGCTTGAGCTTCTTCCATTACAAGGCCTCTTCCCTGAAGCCACCCCGGTTCGCCGGATTCTATTACTACGAAAAGGTCCTGAGCGACCCTGTTGTCTGGGAACGCTTTCAGACCACGGCGCTGATCGTCATCCTGAGCGTCCTGTTGCAACTGATCATCGGCTTTTCGATGGCTCTGATGTTCGAGAAGAAATTTCCGCTGCGCCGCGAAATTCTTATGCTGGTGCTGACGCCGATGATGCTTTCCTTCGTCGCCGTCGGCGTATTCTTTAAACTCTTTTATGAACCCACCTTCGGCTTGCTGAGCCAGGCCTACGCCTACTTCTCGGGCGAACCGCTGACATTGCTGGCGACGCAGTGGGGCGCCATCTGGGGCATTGTCATTGCCGACGCCTGGATGTGGTCTCCCTTCGTCATGTTGCTGGTGCTGGCCGGTCTGGTGAGCGTTCCCGATTATCTCTACGAGGCCGCCGAGGTCGACCGGGCCTCGAGATGGCGCCGCTTCATGACGGTCACCTTCCCGTACGTCCGGGGATTGCTGCTGCTGGCGCTGCTGTTCCGCACCATCGAGACCTTCAAGATCTTCGATGTCGTCTACCTGATCACCAACGGCGGGCCGGGTTCGTCGACGGAAACCATCGCGGTGTACGTCTATCGCGTCGCCTTCCAGTTCTTCAAGACCAGCCAATCCTCGGCGTTGAGCTACATCCTGCTGTTCGTCGTGATCGTGCTGACCAATCTCTATCTCTACTTCGTCAAGAAACGTGGTGAGGAGGGCTGATCATGTCGCTATTGACCGCCATATTCGGCCGCCGCAAGGAACGCCGCCTGAGGGAGGCGGGATGGGGTTGGACCGGATTCGCCGGTATTATCAGCCTGATCTACTTCTTCCCCGTCCTGTGGATCATCATGACGGCGTTCAAGTCGCGCGCCGACGCCCTGGCGACGCCGCCCAAGTTCTTGTTCACGCCGACGTTGGACAACTTCGTCAGCGTGTTCTGGCGGGTCGCCCAGACCGGCACCGAAGCGATTTCGACCGGCATGGATCTCTATTTCTTCAATTCCATCTTCGTCGCCGCCTCGGGCGTTCTATTGGCGCTGGTTATCGGCACGCTGGCCTCCTATGGCTTTTCGCGCTATCCGCTCAAGGGCAACGATACCTATCTCTTCGTCGTGCTGACGACGCGCATGCTGCCGCCGATCATCGTCATTATTCCGATCTTCCTGATGTTCCGCATTGCGGGCCTCAGCGGCAGCTACTTGGGCGTGATCCTGCTCTACGCCGCCTTCAACCTGCCGTTCTCGATCTGGATGATGAAGAGCTTCTTCGACGAGCTTTCACCCGACGTGGAAGACGCCGCGCGTCTCGACGGCTCCTCGGAAAAGGGCGTGTTCTTCAAAATCTGCCTGCCGCAGCTCAAGGCCGGGCTGGCGGCGACGGCGGTGTTCGCCCTCATCCTGACCTGGAACGAGTTCCTTTTCGCGCTGCTGCTGACCGGGACCGAGACGCGCACGGTGCCCGTCGCCATGGCCCGCACCATCGGTGGTGAACTCGGCGTCGACTGGGGGCTGTTGGCCGCTATTATCACCTTGTTCCTGATCCCCGTGTTTGCCGTGACGTATCTCTTGCAGAACCACCTGCTGCGGGGCGTTACCTTCGGCACCATCAAGAAATAGGGGCGTCCGATGTCGACTATCGAAACCATTAACCTGACCAAACGTTTCGGCGACATGCTGGCCGTCAGCGGCGTCGATCTCGATATCGCGGCGGGCGAGGTGCTCTGCCTCCTGGGCCCTTCGGGCTGCGGCAAAACCACGACGTTGCGCATGATCGCCGGCCTGGAAACCACCACCGAAGGCGAGGTTCGTATCGGTGGGCGGCGTGTCAACGAAATCTCGCCGTCTGAGCGCGACATTTCCATGGTTTTCCAGTTCTACGCGCTCTACCCCAGTTTGACGGTGGCGGAAAACCTGGCCTTTCCGCTCCACGCCGAGGACATGACGGCCTCTGAAATCGAATCGCGGGTAACCGAGGTCGCCGGAAAACTGGAGCTCACGGACGTGCTTCAGCGCCGCCCGGGATATCTGGCGGAAGGCGAAAAGCAGCGCGTTGCCGTGGCCCGCGCAATCGTGCGCGATCCCAACTGTTTCCTCTTCGACGAACCCCTGAGCCGCCTCGACGTTGAGTTGCGCCAGGCCATGCGCGGACAGATCAAGGAGATCCTCGAGGGCCTTTCCAAGGCGACCGTGATCGTCACCCACGATCAGCTCGAAGCCTTGACGATGGCTGACCGCATCGCGGTGATGCGCGACGGGGTGATCGAGCAGATCGCCACGCCCCACGACATCTTCGCCAAACCGAAGAACCTGTTCGTCGCCGGCTTCATCGGCACGCCGGCCATGAACCTGTTGGATGCCGTCCTGCTCGATTACCAGTCGGAGGGCGGCAAGGGCCGTTTCCAGGTGGCCGACCAGGAAGTCACGATGGCGGCGGATCCGGCGGTCGGCAATCTGGCGCCGGGCAGCAGCGTCACGCTGGGCATCCGGCCGCGCGCCTATGAGGTCGTTTCCGAAGGTGGTGAAGATACGTTTTCGGCGGAAGTCGACCTGATCGAGCCCATGGGCGCCGAAACGCTCATTCACATGATGGAATCCGGCCACGACGTGCGCGTAGTGGTTGATCGGGATATGCGCTTCAATCCGGGCGAACGCGTTCACATGCGCTGCCGTCCCGACCAGGCGCACGTGTTCGGCAGCGACGGCGCGAGGGTATTCTCATGAGCCAGCAAGCACAGAATCTAACCGCTGACGGCGGCATGAGCCCCCAGCTCGCGCGCCGTATCGAACGCGGCATCATCGGCCTCTGTATCTTAGCTATGGTCTTGATCTTCCAGCCGTTTTTCAAAATCGGATTTTCGGTCGGCTGCGTGCTGGTCGTGGTCGGAGGCCTCGCCTTCAACCTCGTTCCGCTTTGCCAGCCCGGCAAGCCGCTGCGATCGGTGGTCAAAGCCGGATTGATCGTTCTCACGATATTTGCCGTGGTGGTGGTATTGGCCCTGGGTTCGGCCCACCTTTACGGCATCTATCTGGGCTCCTGACGGAATTTGGTGAAGGCGAGCGTGGCCATGGAAAAGCAAAGTGGACTAACGCCGGACGTTACACCCCTCCATCGATTCCTTTTGTCGGCCCGTTTCGACGCGTTTCAGGGCACGGGCGTTCATGCCCGCATCGTCCACGGCATCGGCGCGGCGATCGTCTCGGGCGTGTTTCAACCAGGGGACCGCCTGCCAACCGATCCGGATCTGACCGTTCAGTTCAACGCCAGCCGCACGGCCATCCGCGAGGCCATGAAAGTGCTGACGACCAAGGGTCTGATCGAGGCCCGCCAGCGCGCCGGGACGCGCGTGCGGCCGCGCAATGACTGGGATCTTCTTGACGCCGACGTATTGTCGTGGCATTCGCCGGATACCATCAGCGAAAAATTGGCGGGCGATTTAATTGAACTGCGCGAGGTGATCGAACCCGTCGCCGCCCGCCTGGCGGCCACCCGCGCAACGGAAGAAGACATCGAAAACATGGAGCGGGCCAGCAACCTGATGGCCGCCGGTCTCGACGATCTGGAAGTCTATTACGAAGGCGATGTGGCCTTTCACCTCAGCGTTCTGGCCGCCAGCCACAACCAGCTTCTCAGGCGCCTGAACGGAATCATCGGTACGGTCCTGAGCCTAAGCTTTGCCCTGCAGAAGGAAACCCTGGTCGGACCGAAGGAAGGTCTTGAAGCCCACATGGACGTTGTCGACCGCATCCGGGCGCACGACCGGCGTGGTGCCGAACGCGCCATGCGCCACGTCATCGGCCGGGCCCGCGACGAGATCGGCCGCCGGGACGACTGGCCGCGCCGGCCCGTCGGAGGATGAGAACGGACGGCCAGCAAGTCGTTTTGTCGGCGGGACGGAGCCGCGCTCTGGTCCTGCCCGGCATCGGCGGCTCACTTGGCGCATATTGGCGACAGGACGAAGGCCGTACCACCCACTGGCTGCGCCCCATATCCGACACCGACACCGGAGACGAAAATGTCCTGGGTGCCGCCTGCTTTCCGTTGGTGCCGTATTCCAACCGTATCCGCAATGGCCGTTTTAGCTTTGATGGCCGGGAGGTCGCCCTGCCCCTGAATTTCGGGGACCATCCTCATTCCATCCACGGCCATGGCTGGCAGGCACCCTGGGCAGTGGAGAGCGCCGGTGAAATGCAAGCCGAATTGATGTTCCGACACGATGCCGGCGACTGGCCCTGGAGTTACGAAGCGCGCCAACGGTTCGCCTTGTCGGAGGATGAGCTGACCGTCGAACTGGACCTGACGAACTTGAGCGATTCCCTGATGCCGGCGGGCATCGGCCTTCACCCCTATTTCCCGCGCACGCCGGAAACCAACATCGAAGCGGCCGTTTCCGCTATCTGGCGGGTTAATGACGAGGTCATGCCTGTCACGTTGGAGACGCCTTCACCCGGCGAAGATCCTAACCTCGGCATCAAGGCCGATGCCGTGCCTCTGGACAACGGCTTTGTCGGCTGGCGGGGGCGGGCTTCCGTAATCTGGCCGGAACGGGGGCAACGGCTGACGATGACGGCGACCGAGGAACTGGGCAAGCTGGTGATCTTCACGCCGCCGTGCGAGGATCTCCTCTGCGTCGAACCGGTCAGCCACGACACCGACGCCTTCAACCGGGCTGCCCAGGGCGAGGTCGACACGGGTATGCGCGTGCTTCCCCCGGGGGAAACGCTCAAGGCGACGGTACGGTTTTCGCCGGTCGATCTCTGACAAGCTGAAATCGCGTGTTGTGCGCGGCGTAATTTGCTATGCATAGCCGCGCCCCCGAACGGGGCGGAAATTCGGGAGCCTTGTTCGCACGTGACTGACATTCTTTGGATCGCTTCGTACCCCAAATCCGGCAACACCTGGGTCCGGATCTTTCTTCACAATTATCTGTTGCGCACGACCGAACCGCAGGATCTCAACAACCTCCATCACAACTACCGCGACGCGACGGTCAGGTGGTACGAGCCCCACACCAAGAAGAAGCCAAGCAATCTCAAGCCGGCCGAGGTCATCGCTCTGCGCGGCAGGGTGCAACGCGACCTCGCGGGTTCAATGGACGGCTCCGTTCTGGTCAAGACGCATGTGCCGCGTATCAAGTACCTGGGCCATGATCTGATCGACGCAAAGCTGACTGCCGGCGCGCTCTATGTGGCGCGAAATCCGCTGGATATCTGCATCTCGCTGGCCAAGTTCTGGAATTGGGGTCTCGATCGGACCATTGATGCCATGGCGTCCAAGGATTTCGGCGCCAACCCGACCAAAACGCTGGTGCACGATCACATTGGCACCTGGTCGGAGCATGTGTTCAGCTGGATGACCTGGAACCACCCCGGCTTCATCGCCATGCGCTATGAGGATCTGCTGGAAGATCCCGATCTTTGGTTCGGCCGGCTGGCGGGCTTTCTGGAAGGCGGTCAGCCGGATATGGCAAGGGTGAGGACAGCAGTCGGTTTTTCTTCCTTCGATACCCTCAGTGCGATGGAGCAGAAGGACGGCTTCGGCGAAGCATCATCCAAGGATCGGCCGTTCTTCCGCCAGGGCCGGGCAGGCGCCTGGCGCGAGGTGCTGTCCACCGCCCAGGTCGACAAAATCGTCGCCGCCCACGGCGACGCCATGGGGAAGTTCGGGTATCTGCCGTAGAAAAAATCCAAATTTTGGTACCGGCTGCCTGGACCAGCGCCTCATACAGCCATAACGGCTTGGATTCCCGCTTTCGCGGGAATGACGGCCTAGATTGATCGCAGCCACCTTCGTCACTCCCGCGAAGGCGGGAGTCCATGCCAGAGCGTTCTAATTTTCGCGACCGCGCCGGAAATATTCACCCCGACCTCTTCGCCCATTCCTTCTGCATGAAGGCCAGTGCGTCGCGGGCCAGGCCCTCCTCGGTGTCGAACATCTTGCGCCAGACTTTGACGATGGGAATGAGGTCGGGGATCGAGGTGCCGAAGGCTTCGACGACGAGGCGCTTGTCATAGCCGATGTCGCGCAGCGCATCGTAGGTCTCCTGCCAGTGAACCTGACCCTGGCCCGGCGTGCTGCGGTCGTTCTCCGATATATGAACGTGGTTGATCAGATGGCCGTGCTCGCGGATCGCCTGGCCGACGTTCTTTTCCTCGATGTTGGCGTGGTGGGTGTCGTAGAGAATACCGACATTGTCGGCTCCGACGTCGTCGATAAAACGCGCGGTGTCGGCGGTGGTGTTGAGGAAGTAGCACTCAAAGCGGTTGAGGAATTCGAGCGACAGTTCGACGCCCTGGGATTTGGCGTATTCAGCGGCCTGCTGCATGTGTTCCACGCCCCAAGCCCATTCCTGTTCTGTCGGCGCAGCACCCGTAAAGACGCCGAAGGTGGAATGGATGGGGCCGACGAGAATGTCGGTTTCCAGGGCGACGGTGCAGTCGATCGCCTTTTTCGTTTCCCTGATGGCGGCAGCCCTCAAGGCCGGGTCCTCACTGATGGGATTGTCTTCAGGACCGCGGGCGTTCAGGGCGGTGCGATTCAAGCCCAGCTCGTCCAGGAACTTTCCGAGCGCGACGAAAGATTCGGCATTGCCGGCGTCATAGATCGGAATTTCCACGCTATCGTAACCGATGTCCTTGCAGAGCCGCAGAATGTCGAAGTGCTGAGGTGTCACTTCCGTCGTCCACAGCAGCATGTTCATGCCGAAAATCATGTCTTATCCCCTTGGTGTTGAATGAGTTGCTATCCGGCGTAGCGGCCTGCGGGCAGACCCCGGACGCCTACCGGACATTCGAACAAAGCGCCGGCGAGCGGCTGCTCGGCGAGTTCCGCCTCGTCGAGCTGCTTTGCCGCAGTGGTGATATAGAGAACGTCGAGATCGGGTCCGCCGAACGCGACGTTGGTGTTCTGCCCCACCGGCATTTCGATGACGGTGTCGACTGCGCCGTCGGGCGTGAAGCGGGTTATGCGCCAGCCGCCGAAATGGGCGACCCAGAGGTGACCCTCCGCATCAACCGTCATGCCATCGGGCCAACCTTCACCTTCAGCGATCGTGATGTGGACGCGTTTGTTGGAAAGGCTGCCGTCGTCGGCCAGATCGAAAGCGTAGATCGTCTTCTTCAGCGTATCGGTGTGATAGAGCGTTTCGCCGTCGGGACTGAAGGCAGGACCATTGGTGATGACGTAGCCGTCGTCCAGCCGATGTTCCCCGCGATCCGCATCGAAGCGGTAGAGCGCCCCCGTCGGATCCACTTCGGCATTGTCCATGGTGCCGACCCACAGCCGCCCCCGCGCGTCGGCCTTGCCATCGTTAATGCGGTTGCCGGGAACGCCGCTTTCGGGTGATCCGAACGGCTCCGTTGCGCCCGTGTCCAAGTCGATGGCCGCCAGTCCGCTTTGAAACCCCGCGATGAAGCCCCCGCCGGTTCGAGGTACCAGGCAGCCGATTTCCTCGGGCATGGGCCAGCTTTTCTGCTCGCCGCTGACCGGGTGATGGCGGTGGACGAACCTGCCCTTGATGTCGACCCAGTAGACGGCCTGTTCCTCGGCCAGCCAGACCACCCCTTCGCCCAGCAGGGCGCCGGCCGGCGATATGCATTTCGGTGCTTGCATGGGTTTACACCAAGCCTCCGTCCACGATGTAGGTTTGATTAGTACAGGCGTCGGAATCGTCAGACGCGAAGAACAGCACGACGCGGGCGACGTCCTCGGGCACGATGTTGCGCTTGAGGCACTGCGTCTCCATCAGCTTTTCGGCGAACTCCGGCGTGGTCCAGAGATCGATCTGGCGCTGCGTCCAAGTGTGACCGGGAACGACGGTGTTGACCCGGATGTTGGCAGGGCCGAGATCGGCGGCGAGGGAGCGCGTCAGTCCCTGTACCGCAGCCTTGGCCGTGGTGTAGCCCGGCATGCCGCCCATACCCATCATCCAGGAGACCGATCCCATGTTGATGATGGAACCGCCGCCCAGCTCGGCCATGCCCTTATGCACGGCCTGGGCGGCGAAGAACTGGTGCTTGAGGTTCACCGCCATCCGGTCGTCCCAATATTCGGGCGTGACGTCATCCATGTGGTGGCGGTCGTCGTGGGCGGCGTTGTTGACCAGTACGCGGATGGTGCCGAGCTTGGCGGTGGCTTCGGCTATGGCGGCCTGAAGCGCCGGAATGTCGCGCAGATCGCAGGGGATGAAGTAGGGCGCGAAGTATCCAGAATCGTCGATCCGGGAAACCAGTTCGGTGCTGGCTTCCTCGTTGATGTCGACGAAGGCCACTCTCGATCCCTGGCGGCTGAAATGCTCGACGATTGTGGCGCCGATGCCGGAGCCGCCGCCGCTCACGAAAACGACCCGGTCTTTCAAACTTGGGTAGGTGGCTTCTGCGGACATCCGGTAATCTCCCCTGTTCGATCGCGCTAGTGGGAGTCGCGGGGGACCGGCGCGCCGCTGCCGCCGATCAGGAAATCCAGATCGACGCCTTGATCGGCCTGTGTGACATGCTGGCGATAGAGCCCGACGTAACCCCGGTCCTGTTCGCCGTCCGGCGCGCTCCATTCGGACCGGCGCCGGTCCAGTTCGTCATCCGGTACGTCCAGATGCAGACGGCGTTCCGCGACATCCAGTTCGATCATATCGCCGCTCCGCACCAAAGCCAAAACACCTCCGGCTGCTGCTTCCGGCGCCGTGTGCAAGACCACGGTACCGTAGGCCGTGCCGCTCATGCGGGCGTCGGAAATCCGCACCATGTCGGTGATGCCGCGGGCCAGGATCTTGGGCGGCAAGGCCATGTTGCCGACTTCGGGAAATCCAGGATAGCCGCGCGGTCCGCAATTCTTCAGGACCATGACGTCTTCGGGGTCGATATCCAGGTCGGGATCATCGATACGGGCCTTGTAGTCGTCGATGTCCTCGAAGACGACGGCCCGGCCACGGTGTTTCATCAGTTCCGGCGTTGCCGCGGACGGTTTGAGCACCGAGCCCAGTGGCGCCAGGTTGCCGCGGAGCACGGCAATACCGCCGTTGTCCGCCACCGGATTTTCGAGCGGCCGTATGACGTCGTCGTTGAAGCACTCGGCGTCCGCGATGTTCTCGGCCATGGTGCGCCCGTTGACGGTCAGGGCGTCGCCATGCAGGCGATCGCCCAGCGACTTCATCAGAGCGGGCAGTCCGCCCGCGTAATAGAAGTCTTCCATCAGGTACTTGCCCGACGGCATGAGGTTGACGAGGCAGGGAATGTTGCGCCCCAGCCGGTCCCAGTCGTCGAGGCTGAGATCGACGCCGATGCGGCCGGCCAGCGCCAGCAGGTGCACGACGGCGTTGGTCGATCCGCCGATGGCGCCGTTGACCGTGATGGCGTTCTCGAACGCCTGCTTGGTCAGGATCTTCGACATCCGGAGATCTTCCTTGACCATTTCGACGATGCGACGGCCGGCCATATGGGCCAGCACGTTGCGCCGTGAATCGGCGGCGGGAATGGCAGCGTTCATGGGCATGCCCATGCCGATGGCCTCCACCATCGACGCCATCGTCGAGGCTGTGCCCATGACCATGCAATGGCCGACAGAACGGGACATGCTGGCTTCGGCGTCCATGAATGACTGCAGCGACATCTCGCCGGCCCGCACCGCCTCGGAATACTCCCAGACGGAGGTGCCGGAGCCCATTTCCTTGCCCCGGTACTTGCCGTTCAGCATCGGGCCGCCGGACAAGGCCAGGGTCGGCAGGTCGCAACTGGCGGCGCCCATCATCAGGGCTGGCGTCGTCTTGTCGCAGCCGACCAGCAAAACCACGCCATCCATGGGGTTGGCGCGGATTGATTCCTCCACGTCCATCGAGGCCAGATTGCGAAACAGCATGGTGGTCGGGCGCATCAGGGTTTCGCCCAGCGACATGACGGGAAACTCGAGGGGAAAACCGCCGGCTTCGTAGACGCCGCGCTTTACGTGGTCCGCGAGATCCCGGAAGTGGGCATTGCAGGGCGTCAATTCCGACCACGTATTGCAGATGCCGATCACCGGGCGGCCGTCGAAGAGATGGCTGGGCAAGCCCTGATTGCGCATCCAGCTGCGGTGGATGAATCCGTCGCGGTCTGCAGGCCCGAACCAGGCTGCGCTGCGGAATTTCTTGGTCTCGTCGGACATTGTCGCTGTATCCTTAAGCGCTTCAGCCCAAGGCAACCCAGGCCGGGTGGAACATCTGAACGGCGGCGAATCCGGAAGCCTAAGCACCCCATCATGCCGAAAAATTTATGTTGATATAATATTATTTTTTTAGTGACAGGCAAGATAAAAAATACTATTTATTATCTGGCATTCGAAATTTTTGGCGTGAGCGTCGATTTCTCCCAGCTCACGCCTGAGGGAGGGAACGAACGATGAAGACGATCAAGGGACCGGCGTTGTTTCTGGCTCAGTTCGCGGGCGACGAAGCGCCTTTCAACAGCCTCGACGCCATCGGCCAGTGGGCCGCTTCTGTGGGTTACAAGGGCGTCCAAATTCCGTCCTGGGACGGCCGCATCTTCGATCTCGCCAAGGCCGCCGAAAGCAAGGACTATTGCGACGAGGTGAAGGGAACGCTGGCGGCGCACGGTTTGGAAGTCACGGAACTGTCGACCCACCTGCAGGGCCAATTGGTGGCCGTCCATCCCGCCTACGACGAAGCCTTCGACGGTTTCGCGGCGCCTGAAGTTCAAGGCAACCCCCAGGCGCGGCAGGAATGGGCCGTCAACCAGATGATGCTGGCCGCCAAGGCGTCGCAGAATTTGGGCCTGACGGATCACGCCTCATTTTCGGGGTCGTTCCTCTGGCCGTTCATCTATCCCTGGCCGCAACGGCCGGCCGGACTGGTGGAGACCGGATTTCAGGAACTGGGCCGGCGCTGGAAACCGATCCTCGACGCCTTCGACGAAGCCGGCGTCAACGTCTGCTACGAAATTCATCCCGGCGAGGACCTGCACGACGGCATCACGTTCGAGATGTTCCTGGCCGAGGTCGACGACCACCCGCGCGCCAACATCCTCTACGACCCCAGCCACTTCGTGCTGCAGCAGCTCGACTACCTGGCGTTCATCGACATCTACCACGAGCGAATCAAGATGTTCCACGTCAAGGATGCCGAATTCAATCCGACCGGCAAACAGGGTGTCTACAGCGGCTTCCAGTCCTGGACCGACCGGGCAGCCCGGTTCCGTTCGTTGGGGGATGGCCAGGTCGATTTCGTGGGCATCTTCTCCAAGATGGCAGCAAACGATTTCGAAGGGTGGGCTGTGGTCGAGTGGGAATGCTGCCTCAAGCATCCCGAAGACGGCGCCCGTGAAGGCGCAGAATTCGTCAACCAGCACATCATCCGCGTGACGGAGAAGGCCTTCGACGATTTCGCCGACGGCGGTACGGACGAGGCCGCCAACCAGCGCATGCTCGGCGTGGCCTAATCGGGAGGGAGACGAACAATGGCGATCGAAGGCAGCGGCAACACCGACGGCAGGGCACGCCGTCTGCGTCTCGGCATGGTCGGCGGCGGGCAGGGCGCCTTCATCGGCGGCGTGCATCGCATCGCCTCGCGCATCGACGATCGCTATGACCTGGTGGCGGGCGCGCTTTCCTCGGACGCAGAACGTGCCGCGGCATCGGCTGCCGAACTCGGCATCGCGGCTGAGCGCTCGTATGCCTCCTATGCCGAAATGGCGGCGGCGGAAGCGGCGCGCGAGGACGGCATCGATGTCGTCTCCATCGTCACGCCCAACCACGTCCACCACGGGCCCGCCAAGGCCTTCCTCGAGGCCGGCATCCACGTCATCTGCGACAAGCCGCTGACCACGAATTTGCTGGACGCCATCGATTTGGCCCAAACGGTCGAAGGCACCGGCCTGATCTTCGGGCTGACCCACAACTACACCGGCTATCCCATGGTTCGTCAGGCACGCGAAATGGTAGAGGCGGGTGAACTCGGCGAAATCCGCGTCGTGCAGGCTGAATACCCGCAGGACTGGCTCAGCGAAAAGCTGGAGGACACCGGTCAGAAACAGGCGGCTTGGCGGACCGATCCAGCGCAGTCCGGCCCGGCCGGCAGCGTCGGCGATATCGGCACGCACGCCTACAACCTCGCCTGCTTCATCACCGGTCTCGACGTGACGGAATTGTGCGCCGACCTGACGACCTTCGTACCGGGCCGCGCGTTGGATGACAACGCCCATATGTTGCTGCGGTTTGCGAACGGCGCGCGCGGAATGCTGTGGTCGAGCCAGGTGGCGCCGGGAAACGAGAACGCCCTGATGATCCGCGTCTATGGCGAAAAGGGCGGGCTGGTTTGGCGCCAGGAACATCCCAACCATCTGCATTATGCGCCGTTGGGCGAACCGCCCCGCGTGATTACCCGCGGCGGCGCCGGATCCGGCGAAGCCGCCGGACGCGTAACCCGCATTCCGCCCGGACATCCCGAAGGCTATCTCGAAGGATTTGCCAATATTTACAGCGACGTGGCCGAGGTTATCACGGCGCGCCTCGAAGGCCGCGAGCCCGAGGCGGGCGCATTGGCCTTTCCAACCGTGATGGACGGCGTCCGTGGCGTGCGCTTCATCGAAGCGGCTGTTGAATCGTCCAAGCAGGGCGGCGCTTGGGTTGACGCCACCATAGAGATTTAACTTAAGGGGGACCGTGCACACCTGCCGATATTGGCAGGCCTCATAGTAGCCCGTCAGGGCGGAGAAGATCGGTCGCTGCGGCGGCTGCGACCGGCGGCGGCAGTCGGGTTTGTGGCAGGGGGGTCCGCTACAAACACGGCGCCGCCGCACTCTTTTCGGGATGTCTCGTTGGCGGCGGCAAGAAGATTTATTTATCGTACCAGTGCGACATGCCGTTGCGGCGGCATGACAATGGTCCTATTTATGGTACAAGATGCGCCGTCGGCCCATTCGCGGATATAGTGGCCGGAAAATTTGGAGTTCCGCCCCCCCCGATTAGCTGGAAACTCAAGGGAACATGAGTGTAAGCGACAATCGCATCTACCCGAATGCCGGTATCCACGGCCGCATCGTCCACGAAATGGGTGGTGAAATCGGCTCCGGCGTGCTTAATCCCGGTGACCGGTTGCCTAACGATGCCGAACTGACGGAACGCTTCGAAGCGAGCCGGACGGCGGTGCGCGAGGCCCTAAAGGTCCTATCCTCGAAGGGGTTGATCGAAGCCCGGCAGCGCGCCGGAACTTTTGTCCGGCCGCGCGATGACTGGGATTTGCTGGATCCCGACGTGCTTTCGTGGCTGACTCCGGAAAATATCGGCGAAAAGCTTGTCGATGATCTGATGGAGATGCGCGAGGTCGTTGAACCCATCGCGGCCCGTTATGCCGCGGAAAGGGCCACCGAAGAGGATCTGGTGGCGATCGAGAACGCCTACGCTCTCATGGAGAAGAACGCCGACAACATCGACGGCTTCTACGAGGCCGACCGGACGTTTCATCTCTCGGTTCTGGCGGCCTGCCACAACCAGTTTATCGGCCGGCTGAGCAGCGTCGTCGGCACCATCCTGGCCCTGACGTTTCGTATCCAGAGCGAGGCCGACGATGCCCTCGAAATCGGTTTGCCGGCCCACCGGGAGGTGGCGGAGCGTATTCGCGCCGGAGACAAGCGCGGCGCTGAAAAGGCCATGCGGGCGACCATCCTCCAGGGCCGCAAGAACCTGGATGCCGTTTCCGGCCGGAGGCGGCGTCGCAGGCGGCGTTAGTCCACACCATTTGACGGCAAGCGGAACAAAGCGATGTCCAGGGTTTGGGTGAGGCAGATGTTCGACACGATTGCCGACATCGGCCGTCAGTATCTTTTGCCGTCTGCGGGCGACGCCTCTGTGGAGGCCGCCGGCGAACTCTGTCGCGACTTGCTGTCCCATAAGGGCGAGGCTTCCGGCACTGCGCTGGCGCGTCAGGTCATCGACATATACGCAGCCATGGAATCCGGCGATCAACTCGAATTTTTCAAAATGCTGGCGCGGGATTTCGGCCCGGATCCCGAGAACATTAGCGGCGCGGCCAGAACCTACGTGTCGCAACCCAACAACGAGAATTACGCAAGCCTGAGCAAGGCCATCGAATCGCCGAGACAGGAACTGATCCGCCGCCTCAACATGCCGCGGGGGGGAACCGCCGCCATCGTCGACATGCGCGCCCGACTGCTGTCGGTGTTGCGCGACAACCCCGAACTCGCGCCCGTGGAACAAGATCTGAAACACCTGCTGGGCTCGTGGTTCAATCGCGGTTTTCTGCAGTTCGAGCGCATCGACTGGCGCACGCCGGCGGTGGTGCTCGAAAAGCTGATCGCCTACGAGGCGGTGCACGCCATTCAAGGCTGGGATGATTTGCGCCGCCGTCTGGCCGACGACCGCCGGTGTTTCGCTTTCTTCCATCCGGCGCTGCCGGACGAACCGCTGATATTCGTCGAAGTCGCCCTGGTGGAAGGCATGGCCGGCGAGATCGCGCCCTTGCTGAAAACCCAACCCGATGAAGGCGGGGAAACGGTTGCCGATACGGCGGTGTTCTATTCCATCAGCAACTGCCAATCGGGACTGGCGGGAATTTCTTTCGGTAATTTCCTGATCAAGCAGGTCGCCGATACGCTGTCCATTGAACTTCCCCAGATCCGGACATTTGCGACGCTGTCGCCCATCCCCGGTTTCCTGCGTTGGCTTACCCGGACCGACCCCGAAAGGCTGCCGGTCGTCCTCACCGAGGAGGAGCGGGCCATCGCGATCGAGCCCATGTGGTGGGAGAACGAACAATCCCGACAACGCTTGAAGGACAAGCTGGTGCCGCTATGCGCCCACTATCTTCTGGCGGCGAAATCGGGAGAGGCGCCAGATGATCCCGTTGCCCGCTTTCATCTTGGGAACGGCGCTTCGGTCGATCGCCTCAATTGGGCGGCCGATCATTCCGAGAAAGGCTTGCGGCAGTCCGCGGGCATGATGGTCAATTACCTCTATGAACGCGACGACATCATCGCCAACCACGAAGCTTTCACCCGCGACGGCAGGATTACGGCATCCTCCGCGGTCCGGCGGTTGGCGGGTTAGCGCGGGATCACGCGCTGCTGGTTTAGCGATTTGCCGACCTGAAATCAGCCGAGGTTGGCATACTTTGGTCCGGGGGAAATAAAATGACGGAATTCGTCCGCCGTATCTGGATTGGCGTCCTGCTGGCGATCTTCGTCGCTGCGCTGCTTATAACCGATGCCGTACCCCAGGATCCCGGATACCACGCGTTCGCCGATGTGCGCACCTGTCTGGGTACCAAGAACTGCGCCGACGTTTGGTCCAGTTCGTTTTTCCTGCTGACCGGTGTAATCGGCCTGGCAATCCTGAGAGGCGCCGAGCGGCGGGGTATTTTTTCGGCTTTTCGGGAGGCTGCCCCGTATTACACGTTCTTTTTGGCCGTCGCCGCGGTCAGCGCAGGCTCCGCCTACTATCATCTTTCGCCTGATAATGGCCGGTTGTTCTGGGACAGATTGCCCATGACCATCGCCTTCATGGCCCTGTTCACCTGTTTCCTGCGGGATCGAATGCGGCGGTTCGCAGACAACGATTGGGTTTTGCCGGTACTTGTGCTCTTCGGTATCGCAAGCCTGGTCTATTGGATCTGGACCGAACAGGCGGGCCGGGGCGATCTCCGGTTTTACGCCTTGGTGCAATTCCTGCCCATTTTGGCGATCCCGCTGCTTTGCCTGCTCTATCCGCGAGGGCGCCATACGGATGGCCGTTATATCGTTCCGGTCGTGGGGTGTTACGGTTTGGCCAAGTTGGTTGAGCATTTCGACGCCGAGGTATACGACGTCCTCGGCGGAGTGGTGAGCGGCCATTCGCTCAAGCACCTGGCGGCGGCGCTCGCCGTCTACTTCGTGGCGGCCATGGTTCGACATACCGGTCGGCCGCCTTCAATTTGAAGTGCCGGAAATGAGGACATATTGCCGCTTGGAGATATACTGGCGGTTTGAAGTTGTGAGTTAGGGAGGACTGTATGTCCGACGCAACGGCCGCTGCGCGGCGACGGGTGAGCGAACTGCGCGAACGCATCAATCGGCTCGATGACGCCGGCCTCGATCTCATTTTGCGCGAGGCACGCTCCCATATGGCGTGGACGGACAGGCCGGTGCCCGAGGATATGCTGCGGGCGCTGTACGATTTGACGAAAATGGGCCCCACCTCCAACAACGGCGTACCCATGCGCCTCGTTTTCGTGACTTCCGAGGAGGCCAAGGAACGACTCAAGCCGGCCCTCATGGGCAGCAATGTCGAAAAGGTGGAAACGGCGCCGGTCACGGTCATCGTGGCCTATGATACGGAGTGGTACAAGGAATTGCCGCGTCTCTTTCCCCACGATCCAGAAGCGGCTCGGAAGATGATTTCCTACTTCGACCAGGATCCCGAATTGGCGGAGTTCGACAGTTTCCGCAACAGCTCCCTGCAGGGCGGGTATCTCATGATCGCCGCCCGCGCGCTGGGGCTCGACGTCGGCGCCATTTCCGGTTTCAACAACGCCAAGGTCGACGAGATTTTTTTCGCCGGTACCAGCCTTAAATCGAATTTTCTCTGCAATATCGGCTATGGTGATCTTTCGGGGGTGTTTCCGCGGAATCCGCGGTACGGTTTCGACGAGGCTTGCAAAATCATATAGAAGCTATCGTTGTTCAGGCGGTGTTCAAGAGTTCGAGCAAGGCATGGCGGCTATTAACTGGGATGAGAGTTACAGCGTTGGCGTGGGGGTACTGGACAGCCAGCACAAGGAATTGATCCGATTGATCAACGCGCTGGAAAACCATCAGGCCGTCGGACAAGTGCTTGACCGATTGGCTATCTATGTTCGCGAACATTTTTATGCCGAGGAGCGTTTGATGGAAATCGCCGGTTACCCCGGACTGGCCGATCACTGCGTTGAGCATCAGAATTTCAAGGACTGGCTGGCTGGCGCGCGGAGCGATTTTGAACGGGGATCCCTTTCCGCGGCGGACGTTGCCAGCGGCACCCGGGAGTATTTAACCGATTGGCTGCTGAGCCACATCAAGATCGTGGACAAGGCCTACATGGGTCACGTCCGTTAAGCGAACAGCGCCTGTCATGAGCCACGATATGCAATCTGTTTCTTCTGCGGCGAGTTCATCGTCGAACGCGGCGTCCACGCACTTGGATGAGGTGCGGGGCGAACTCGATCGAATGAATTTGTCTGGCTTCATCGTTCCTCAGGCGGACGAGCACCAGGGCGAATACATCCCCGAATCGGCCCAGCGCCTGCGTTGGCTGACCGGCTTTTCCGGTTCGGCCGGGACGGCGGTCATGCTGCGCGAGCAAACAGCGCTGTTCGTCGACGGCCGCTACATTCTGCAGGCGGGCCGGCAGTTCGATGGCAGTGACGTCGAGGTGCGTCATTTCCGCCAGCCGCCGCTCGGCAAATGGCTGGCCGAAAACACCTCCGCTAATGACCGCATCGGCTTTGATGCCCGCCTTCACGGCATTCAGCAGATTGAGGGATTGCGGAAGGAATTGGCGGCCTCCGGGGCCGAACTCGTCCCCGTCGAGTACAACCCCATCGACCGGGTATGGCGGGATCGCCCGGAACCGCCGGCGGCGCCCGTGAACGCCCACGCCGCCCGCTTCACGGGACAAGGCGTTGACGAGAAACTTGACGAGATCGCCGGGAAAATATCGGAATCGGAGGCGGATGCCGTTGTCCTCAACCAGATGGATTCGGTGGCCTGGGCGTTTAACGTGCGCGGCGGTGACACGGCCAACACCCCTTTGACGATGAGTTACGGCGTCATCCACAGCGACGGCCACGCCGACTTCTATGTCGACACGGGGAAACTCGCACCCGATCTGGCGGCGCATTTCGGCAACCGCATCAAACCCGTGGAGATCACGGGTTTCGATGAGGGCTTGGCGGCACTGGGTAAGCGCGGCGCCACCGTCATGCTCGACCGCTCGACGGGCAACGAGCACATTCGCCTGACCCTGGAAAACGCCGGCGCCAAGGTCGTCTTCGCCACAGATCCGGTAATGCTCCCGAGGGCGAAAAAAAATCCGACGGAACTGGATGGTGCGCGTGCCGCGCATGTCCGCGATGCCGTTGCCATGTGCCGTTTTCTGCGCTGGTTTGATGAAACCACCGCCGAACGGACCATCGGCGAAATGGAAGCGGCCGCCAAGATCGACGGTTTGCGCGCCGAGAACGAGAACTTTCGAGGGCTCAGCTTCAATACCATCGCGGGCGCGGGCTCGAACGGCGCCATTGTTCATTACCGGGTCAGCGAAGAAACGGAAAACCGGCTTGAGGCCGGGTCCTTGTTCCTGCTGGACAGTGGCGGTCAGTACCTGGACGGCACCACGGATATTACCCGGACGCTGCCGGTTGGCCGGCCCAGCGACGAAATGCGCCGCCATTTCACCTGCGTTCTGAAGGGAAACATTGCCGTGGACAGGGCCCACTTTCCAGCCACCGCGAACGGCGCGCAGTTGGACGTTCTGGCGCGCCAGGCCTTGTGGAACGAGGGGCTCGACTATGATCACGGCACCGGTCATGGTGTCGGTTCCTACCTCGGCGTGCACGAGGGGCCGCAGCGCATGGCGCCGGGGAGCTCGACCAGTCTCGAACCCGGCATGATTATCTCCAACGAGCCCGGGCTCTACATTGCCGACGCCTACGGCATTCGCATCGAAAACCTACTAGTGGTGCGGGAAAGCGAGCGCGGCAGCGCCGAGAAACCCTATCTGGCATTCGAAACCTTGACCGTGGTGCCGATCGACCGGCGCTTGATCGACGTCGACTTGCTGACGGCCGGCGAACTCGAGTGGCTGGATACCTACCACGCACGCGTGCTGGAGGTCGTCGGCCCGAAGTTGGAAGCAGACGACCGGAAGTGGCTGGAGACCATGACCGCGCCGTTGGCGCCCGCAATTTGAGGACCTGAAATATGAGCACCGCAGAAGACGCCACGGCCAACCCGACCGCCCCCCTCGACACGGCAGACTGGGGTGCTTACGACACCATCCGCACCGGCGCTGACTACATCGAAAGCCTGCGCGGCAGGGACATGGCGGTCTACCTGTTCGGCGAACGTGTGGACGAACCCGTCGACCACCCCATGATCCGGCCTTCCATGAACGCCATGGCGGCGACTTACGATTTGGCGCTGGAGGATCCGGAAGCGGCTTCCGCGCTCTCCCCGTTTACGGGGGACCGGGTCAACCGTTTCCTGCATATTGCCGAAAGCGCCGACGATCTCGTCGCCAAGGGACGTATGCAGCGCCGGCTGGGCCAGCGCACGGGCACCTGTTTCCAGCGCTGTGTCGGGCTCGACGCCATCAACTCGCTGCATTCCGTCACCTACGAGATCGACGAGGCGCACGGGACCGAATACCACCAGCGCTTCCTCCGTTTCCTGACGGCCGTTCAGCACAAGAACCAGGTAATCGGCGGCGCCATGACCGACGCCAAAGGTGACCGCAGCAAGGCGCCCCACGAACAGGCCGACCCGGACGTCTACTTACATGTTTCGGAAGTGCGGGAAGAGGGCGTGGTGATCCGTGGGGCGAAGTGCCACCAGACGGGCTGTGTCAATTCGCACTGGCTGATCGTCATGCCGACCATCCGGTTGGGGGAAAATGACCGGTCCTATGCCATCGTCGGTGCCGTGCCGGCGCATGCGGCGGGCATTACATACGTATACGGGCGTCAGGCCAATGACACCCGCAGCATGGAAGAGGGCGATATCGACAGCGGCAACGCCGAATACGCCGGCCAGGAGGCGATGATCGTATTCGACGACGTCTTCATCCCCTATGAACGCGTCTTCATGAACGGTGAGTACGAATTCGCGGCCGACTTGGTGGAACGCTTCACCACCTACCACCGCTGCAGCTACATCTGCAAAACCGGTGTGGGCGACGTGCTGATCGGCGCGGCTGGCGAGATCGCCGACATGAACGGCGTGCCCAAAGCCTCGCATATTAAGGACAAGCTGATCGAGATGGCCCACCTCAATGAGACCATCGCCGGGTCCGCCCTCGCGTCGGCTTACGAAGCCCGCCCCATGAAGTCGGGCGTTTGGCAGAACGACGACATGCACGCCAATGTCTGCAAACAGAACGTTACGCGATTCCCTTACGAGATCGCGCGCTTGGCCCAGGATCTGGCCGGCGGCCTGATGGTCACCATGCCCTCGGAGCAGGATCTGGAAAACGACGAGGTCGGCCCGCTGATCCGCAAGTTCCTGATCGGACGCGAGAACGCGCCGGTCGAAGACCGCATGCGCATCCTTAGGCTGATCGAGAACATGACGCTGGGCCGTAATGCCGTGGGTTACCTTACCGAATCCATGCACGGCGCCGGCTCGCCCCAGGCCCAGCGCGTCCAGATCGCCCGCGGCATGGATCTCGAAGCCAAGAAAAAGCACGCCCGCAGATTGGCGGGGATAAAAGACTAAGCGATAATTCGCGGGAGCCGATTAGGACCGGCAGGAAACTCGTTTGCCGGAGCTATGATGCCCCCGTGTCGGCAGAGACCTTGATCACAATCGGTGTATATCGAGATCGCTCAAACGACACCATCTTTCACAAAGGCATTTACCTCGTCGGGACCGTATCCCAACTCTGTTAGGATTTGTCGAGTGTGTTCGCCGACGGCGGGACCCGGCCATCTAATCGAACCTGTACCCTGACCGCCGCCAAATTTAGGTAGCGGCGCCGGCTGGAGAAGGCTGCCAAAGTTTGGATCTTCGACCTTCGTGATCATTTCACGTTCCCGAAATTGCCGGTCGTTAACGCAATCGGAAATATCATAAATCTTGGTCGAGGGAATATCTGCTTGGCGCAGAATTTCAACGGCTTCATCGCTCGTAATGGGACCCGCCCACGCCTGGATCTCCGCGTCGAGTTCGTCGGCATGCTCACATCGGCTGCTGTTCGTGAGGAATCTGGCATCCGAAACGAGTTCGGTCCTGTCCATAACATTGCATAGGGCTTGGAAAAGCTGGTCTGAATTGGCTGCGATCAGGACATATTCCTCATCGGAACAGCGGTAGGCGTTGGATGGGGCATTTGTCGGTAACGTCGAACCCGCGGGCTGGCGAATTTTGCCCAAGAGATCGAATTCGGGAATACATCCTTCCGTCAGGCTGAGGACGGATTCCGTCAAAGCGACGTCAACGACGCGAACACTTGTGCCGCCCTCCTCTTGCTGCGCTCGATAAGCAGCAAGCGCCCCGAAAGCGCCATAAAGTGCAGCGACACTGTCTCCCAAACTGACCCCAGTTCGCGCCGGCGGCAAGTCAGTCACCCCCTTGGGAAATCCGGTCAGGCGTCGCAAACCGCCAATCGCCTCGCCGATAACGCCGAATGCCGCCCGATCTTTGTCAGGACCCGTTTGGCCGTAACCTGATATCCGAACAAGCACGAGTCCGGGGCGTAGTTTCTCCAGTTCGGAGCTTGAGAATCCCCATTTCTCGAGTTGGCCGGGACGGTAATTTTCAACGAGGATGTCGCAGTCGCGAACGAGACGCTGGATGATACCCAAGCCAGCCCCGGATTTGATGTTCACCGTTATCGATCGTTTGTTTCTACCGTGAACAGACCACCAGATAGAACTTCCATGTAGCATTTCACCCCAGTCCCGAACCGGATCCCCTTTGCCGGGACGTTCAACTTTGATGACATCGGCCCCTTGATCCGCCATCAGGCGGGTGCAAAACGGTCCGGCAATGAAGTGCCCGAGTTCGAGCACGCGCAGTCCCGCAAGAGGACCGGAATTGCGTTCTTGGATGGGCATGTGTTTTACCTGTCGTAACGTCAGAAATTTTGGCGGCAATTCGCAACGTCTAGTAAATAGCTTACGTTAGAATCTAGCCGTCAACCAGCGCTTGCACCGACTTCCGAGGAGAATAGATCCGGAACGGCGAAAGAGTGCTTTTCGATACCCGGCGGACTTATGAAGATGGAGACTCGACTTGGAAACTAGTTCAAATCCCGGGCAATTCTGAAGCCGATGTAGCTCAGTCGAATTCCCCTCGGATTACCCAATCGATCGGCTAATCGGCTATCCCAAGGACCGCTAACCCACGAGTTCGCCCGCCGCACCTTCGCGCCGCAGCGTTCGGGACCCTTCCATACGCTGCCATCCACCGGTGCCCCATCGTACCCGGGATGGTAGCAGTCCTGGACCCATTCGCCGATATTGCCCTCCATGTCGAATACGCCCCAATCATTAGCGGGGAATGAACCAACCGGGGCTGTTCTGGCATAACCATCGTCACAATCGAATACGGCCCCCCCCGATCCAATATCCGAGATGTTGGCGTATACGCAGGCTTCGTTGTTTTCCCAATCCTCTCCCCAGGTGTGCATTGTGTCGTGACCGGATCTGGCGGCATACTCCCATTCGGCTTCGCTTGGCAGACGGTATTTCCGACCCGTTTTTTGGGACAGCCAAATCGTATAGTCATTTGCGTCATCCCAATTCAAGCAGGCGACGGGGTGATCGTCGTCTTGTGCATAACCAGGGTTGCGCCATGACGTTTCCTTCTTGGCTATTGCCGTGGTACCGGTCCAGTAAAAACAGCCGCCGTCACCACTCCTGTCCGTTGCCTCGGCAAATTCCCGCCATTGGCCGAGGGTGATCTCGAAACGGCCTATCGCGAATGATTTGAGAGTGACCTTGTGCCGTGGGATTTGGGAGTCGTAGTACCTCCTCATTTCCGGGCGCTTCCACCATTTCCACTCGATCTCCCGTGCGCCCATTGTGAATTCGCCTGCCGGAATCACGACCAATTCCGGACAGGTCGGACAGTCCTTCAGGATTTGGCCCGCCAATGTGGTCGCCGCCACAAGCGCTAGGAGAGGTTCCATCGATCACCTTCGAAGGCGCGAATGTCGTTCAGTGTCACGGTACCGGAACTTAGATTGGGAAACGAGGAAACATGATTATTCGGCGCAATCCCGATTGTCATCAAAAAATCCGGGAACAAACTGGTGGAGCAATCCGCCGCCAGCATGGTAGTAAGTCAGACCGGCGGAAGGAAACTTGTGATTCTTGAAAGCGAACTGGATTTATGGAAGTTCTTAGATCAAAAGCAATTGAGGCAGCTCGTACCGGATGTATGGTCGTGGCATTGGCGACCGCGGTATATTTCATTTCGGGTGCTCAGCCCGCTCTGGCTTATATTGATCCCGGCAGCACCTCTATTTTCCTACAAATCCTGGCAGCATTTGGCGCCGCCTTCGTATTGACGTTTCGGCAGACGCGAACCTATCTTGCCAGCCTTTGGTGGAAGATCAGGGGCCGAAAATCCAATTCGGATTAGCCCTTAACGCGCCCGGCAAACCAGGAAACTCCGGCCAACATCCAAAAATGAACCCGCGCGGCTGGTTTTTGACGAATTAATTTCAAAGTGTTGTTTTAATATCTCAACCACCCGGTGGAGGCTTCCGCCTTCGAACTCCGGTGCATGCGACTCGAACAGAAATAGACCATCCGAATTGAGCAGCTTCCTGCACTTGGCAAAGTAGGCCTCTACATCTTGACTGGTGTTCTGATCGTAAGTCGTATGATTGGCAAACGATAAGACGGCGTCGAAAGTCCCATCAGGCTGATACTCTTCGAATTTGCCGCTGACAAATTCGGACTTTTCATCCAAATCAAGCTTTATTGCGGCTGCCGAAGCGATTTCACACAAATAGGGATTAATTTCCAAACCGGTTATTCGGTTGGCGCAGCGCGCAATCTTGAGGCTCAGAAAGCCGCAGTTGCTGCCGATCTCGAAGACGTTGCGATCCTGAAGATGGTCCGCCAACTCATACTCTTCAAAGCGGGCCTCGGTGGAGCGCAAACCGCGGATGCCGACATCGAGATTGCTCTGGTAGAAGTAGCCTTCACCATAGTCATAACTGCGCCACTCCCGTTGGGCCTTATCGATGATCCCGGCAAATTGGAGGTGCAAATCATGAAATTCGGGTGTGCTCATCAACCACATATAATCCCGCAGCCTATTCAGGGACGAGGCGCGGGACAGGCGTGGTTGCTTGCGCGTCGCGTTGAGGATCAGGCGAATCAAACCCCTCGTATTGGGCCGGCGGTATAGCTCGGACGAATTTCGAAGCATGGGCGTCACTTGTCTTGAAGCAATTCAAGCACGATTTCCGTCCACTCGTTCCGCAGTCTGGCGTTGCCGTGCGGCTTTCCGGCCCGAGCATACCAATAGCCGGCGTTGCTCTCGTCGCCTTCGACGCGGTGGAGGTAAGCGTGCACCCAGGCACCGGCGGGCGAATTGTCCTTCTGCGCAAGCTTGTGCGCTTGGTCCCAATCGCCGTTGGCGGCAAACCACATGGCCTTTAGCACATCGGTCAACTCGGCCGGCGGCGCGTCGCCGGCCAGCGACTCCTTGAAGGTTTCCGGATCCATCGTTCAGACGACGGTGATGTCGATTTCGCCGATGCCTTCGACCGTGCCGTGCAGTTTATCGCCCTTCACCACCGCGGCCACACCGGCCGGAGTACCGGTGTAGATCAGGTCGCCCGCCGACAGTTCGAATAGTTGGGAGAGATAGGCGATGGATTCGGGCACGTTCCAGATGAGTTGACTGAGGTCGGCATCCTGGCGGACTTCGCCATTGACTTCCAATACGAGCCTGCCCGTCGCGGGGTGGCCGATCTCCGATGCCGGCATGAGGGCCGAACACGGCGCCGAATGCTCAAAGGCCTTGCCGACCTCCCAGGGCCTGCCTGCCTTCTTGGCTTCGCCCTGGCGGTCGCGCCGGGTCATATCGAGGCCGGCGGCATAGCCGAACACGCAATCGAGCGCCTTGTCCTCGGGAATGTTGTAGCCGCCGCCGCCCAAAGCCACGACCAATTCCATCTCGTGATGAAGATTGTCCGTCATGGGCGGGTAGGGAAAATCGCCGCCCAAAGGCATGAGGTTGTCGGGATTCTTCTGAAAGAAGAATGGCTCTTCCCGGTCGGGATCGTGGCCCATTTCGCGGGCATGGTCGGCATAATTGCGGCCGACGCAGTAGATGCGGCGGACCGGGAACTGATCCTCGCTGCCCACGATGGGCAGCGCGGTGACGGGGGCGGGCGAAATGACGAAACTCATGATGTCTTTCCGATGTTGCTTGATGAGATAAGGGGTTGTCCGACCGGAATTGAGAATCTAATGGAGGTCGGGCTTGCGTAAAAGATCGTTGCGGTCCATCGAAATGACGTTCACCAGTCTTTCCTCGTCGTTACGGGAGACGGTTAGGGGTATCGCGGCGCCTGCCGTTCCCTGCGCCCAGACCGCGCGGAAAAAAGTGGCGAGATCATTGACCCGAATGTCGCCGACCCCGATGACCTGATCTCCAGGCTCGATGCCGGCGTCATGAGCGGGGCCGTTTTCGGCCAGCCCGATCACGATGGGATAATCTTCTGAGTCCGAGGCATAAAGCCCGAGCCAGGGCCGCGGCGGCTGATTGACCCGGCCAAGCGTCGTCATGTCCTCGAATATGGGATCCAGGAGATCGATCGGGACGATCATGTTGCCTTCGCGTTGCTGGCCCTCGAGGTCCATATCCTGGATGTAAAGCGAACCGATGCCCTGGAGCTTGCCGTCCCGGCCGATCATCGCGGCGCCCCCCCAATGCGGGTAGGCCGGGGTCGTGAAGATCGCCTCGTCGAGGACGTACTCCCAATACCCGGCGAACTCCCGTTTGGCCGCGATCACCGCCTGCAAGGCCCGGCGCTGACCACCGACGCCGGCAAAAACCACGTGGTCGCCGACCCGGGATTGTTTGCTCGACCCGCGCTCCAGCGCCGGTACGCCGAGCCGACCCAGCACCTGCAGAAGGGCAAAACCGGTCACCGGATCGTAGGCGGTGACGTCGGCCTGCGCCGCGACGCCGCTGTTGGTCGTCAGCCAGATCTCCGTGGCTTCGGTAATGAGGTATCCGATGGTGATGACAAGCCCGCTGTCGCCAATGACGACGGCGTTGCCGCTGCGCTCGGTCCCGAGTATCGGCGCGGTGAAGGCATCGGGCGGAATCCGGGAGTGCAGAGCCACGACCGAGGACAACGCCGCGTTCAGGTCGTAGTCGCAGCTTGCCGGGTTCGGTTGGGCGGCAGCCGGGATCTCCCAGTCTTCGATTTCAGTCATGCGATACCAAGCTTGTTATCGTTCCAAACAGAGGCTTACCAGTTCTCGATGTGGGGCCGCAAGTCGACTTCGAAGGCCCAGGCCGACCGGCCCTGGTTGGCGATCGACCAATAGGTCTCGGCGATTTCGTCGGCATTGAGAAAAAATTCCTCGGGCTTGTCCGGCATCCGCTCCCGCGAGCGGGGCAGATCGATGGCGCCGTCGATGATGGCGTAGAAGACATGAACGCCCTGGGGCCCGAATTCACGGGCCAGGGACTGCGCTAGGCTGCGCTGGGCCGCTTTGCCGGCGGCGAAGGCCGTGGTGAACGGTTTGCCGCGCAGCGACGCCGTGGCGCCCGTAACGCCGATGACGCCGCCGCCTTCCGCACCGGCCATAATGGGAGCAAGCGCCTTGGCCCAATGGAATAGCCCGAGCGCGTTGATCTCCAGCGTTGCCATGAAGTCTTCGGGCGTTACGTCTGTGATCGACCCCCGCGTGCCCGAGCCGGCGTTGTACATCAAGGCAGTGGGCTCGCCCATTTCATCGCGAATGCGCCCGAGCACCTCTGCCACTTGTGCGCCGTTCGTGGTGTCGCAGGCGTAGCTCCGGCAATCCGCAATGCCCTCCGTGACAGCGTCGAGGCCCGTCTGACCGCGGGATAGGGCCGCGACGGCATAACCGCCCCGGGCAAATCGACGGACCAGCGCGCCGCCCAAGCCGGGACCGACGCCGACGACGATGCAGACCGGTTTGCTCATGTTGATCCCCAAATATTTCCCAGTCGAAACGTCCTAACTATATGGGACTATCCCGAGCCTTCTTCCAGGCTCTTCGGGTTCGCCGGCGCCGAAAAGAAACCCTCTACTTTGCCGTTGGCGAAGGTAAGCCCGCCGTCCAAGAGGGCGCCGTCGGGCACGCGTTCGAGCGGCGTGTAGCCGGGATGGTGGTGTTCGATCACCGGATCGTTGCGGGCGGCGTTGTAACAGCAGATCAGGGTCCAGCGGCGCCGGTCGGAGCGATTGGCGTCCGAGCGGTGCAGCGTGTTGCAGTGGAAGAACAGCCCGTCCCCGGGCGCCATTTCGCAGTGGACGAGTTCCAGCCGTTCCTTGATCGCCTCAACCCGGTCGAGATCGGCGCCAACCTGCGCGCCCGGCGTGAGGTCGTGGTCAATGCGGCCAAAGGCGTGCGATCCCTTGAGCACCTGTAGGCAGCCGTTCTCCGGCGTGGCCCGGTCCAGCGCAATCATGACGCTTGCCATAAGCGGTTCGAGGCAGCCGTTGTGGTACCAGTAACCGTAATCCTGATGCCACTCCCAGGCGCCGCCCTCGTGGGCGTTCTTGGCCGTCAGCTTGGAGTGATAGTGGTAGACTTCGCCGCCCAGCAGTTTTTCCATGGCGCCGACGATGCGATCTGACCGCGCCGCCAGGCCGTAGACGCTGTCGCCCGGATGGTTCCAGGTCATCATGCGGGTGGCGCCGCCGTCGTTGTCGCGCCGGGCGTAAAGGTTGTCCGCGATATTCGGGTCGCGTTCCATGGCCGTGCGCAGCAGCACCACTTCGGCCTCGTCGAACAGGCCCGGCACCAGGACATAACCGTCCCGTTCGAAGGCCGCTTGCCGCTCCGGCGTCATGATCAATTCCTGCATCCCCCGAGCTTAATGGACTTCGTCACGGCCCGCCATCGACGGCATCGCCGAGGCTGCGCTCTCGGAGTTCGCGCTTGATGATCTTCCCGTTGGCATTCCGGGGCAGGGGGTTGTCCGACAAGGTGACGAAATCCGGTACTTTGTAGTCTGAGAGGCGAGTCGCGCAGTATGCCGCAACAGCCTTATCGTCGAGATTTTGGCTCTCCGTGACGACAAAAACATGGAGCTTTTCACCCAGCACCGGATCGGGCCGGCCGATCACGGCGCATTCGATGACGTCGTCGTGGTGCGACAATACGTTTTCGATCTCGGCACTATAGATGTTGTAGCCGCCGCGGATGATCATGTCCTTCTTGCGGTCGAAGACCCGGACGTAGCCTTGGGCATCGAAGCTGCCGATATCCCCGGATTTCCAGTAGCCGTCGGTGAATTCCCTGGCCGTGGCCTCCGGGTTGTCCCAATACCCCGGCACGACCATGGGGCCGGCGATCCACAATTCGCCGCTCTCTCCCGGTGCGACGTCGGCTCCGGTATCGTCCACGACGCGCAGCTCCCCGCAAGGGACGACCTGGCCGACGCTGTCGGGCCGGTCGGCGATATCGCCGATGGGCAGGCAGGTCGTCGGGGAGGTGGTTTCGGTTGCACCGTAAGCGTTCATCAATTTGAGTTCCGGCAACAGTTCCGCCAGGCGGGCGATGGTGTCCTCCGGCATGGGCGCGCCGCCGAAGCTGCCGATGCGCCAGGCGGACAGATCATATCGGCTGAGATCGGCCCGCAGGAGGCACAGGTTGTACATGGCCGGCACCATCATGGAGTGGGTAATGCCTTCCGCCGCCATCAGGTCGACCATGGCGGCGGCGTCGAATTCCCGCATCATGACGGTACGACCGCCGATGCCGATCATGGTGTGGATCAGGGCGCAGAGCCCGGTGACATGGCTGGCGGGAACGACCAGCAGCGTGCTGTCGTCGGGGCCCAGCTCCATGCAGACCTTGTAGTGCAGCACCGTATGGATGATGTTGAGATGCGTCAGCATGGCGCCCTTGGGGCGCCCCGTGGTGCCGGAGGTATAAAGAATGACGGCGGTATCGTCCTCGTGGACATGGGCCACCGGCGGCGCGGCTGACGGCTTGGCGAGTTGGTCGAAGGGCCGGGCGTCCGGCGCATCGTCGCCGATGACGAAGGCGTGCTCCAGGTGGGAGAGTCGATCGCGCAGCGGCAGCCGATCCGCGATATCGGCCTCGAAAACGAGCACTTTGGCGCCACAGTGATTGAGGACGTACTCCAGTTCCGGCGTCTGCTCCCGGATGTTGATGGGCACGGAGATGGCGCCGAGGCGTGCCGCCGCCATGACGAGGCCGACGTACTCGGCCCGGTTGGCCATCAGGATGGCGACGCGGTCGCCCGCTCGTACACCGAGAGCCGTCAGGTTGCCGGCGATCCGGTTCACCAAGTCGTCGAGCTCGCCGTAAGTCAGGCGCACGTCGCCCTCGACCACCGCTTCGCGCTCCCGTCCAAGGGCGACGGCGTTCGCGAGCATCTCGTCCAGGCTGGCGGGGCGGTCGGCGAAACATTTCATGCGGCGGTCGCCGAAGTGACTTTCTTCCCGGATTTCGAGCGGAATGGGGCGGGGCCAGGTCATGGGTATGAACAAACGCGGCGGTGAACGATCAGATCATGTAGTCGTGGGCTTCGAAGCGCGCGCCTTCCAGGTCGAAGCCGGCTTCGCGCCAGGCGTCGAGGCCGCCGGCCATGTTGACGAGATCGGTAAAACCCGCTTTCTGAAGCTGCTTTATGGCTGCCGCGGAGCGCTTGCCGACGGCACACATGAATACCAGGCGCGGGCCCGAAATCGGCGGGAAGACGTCCACGTCGAGAAACGACAAGGGATGCAGCAGCGCGCCGGGAACGTGTTCGTACTCGTACTCCTGCGGCTCCCGCACGTCGATCAGAACGGCGCCCCCGTCGGCCAGCCAGGCCTGGATTTCAGCCACTTCGGCTTCGGTGAGATCCGGGTCGATCTTTTCGGATTTGGGCTCTTCGCGCTCGTTCATGAATTTACCTGATCGTGACGCCAGCATAATAGGCTGAATGAGCCTACGGCGCATAGGCGTTGCACGCCGCTCGTGCTAGCCTCACTTTTGTATTCTGGATAGTCGGCCGCCCGAGCAGGAGAGTGTGATCATGGCGAAGCGTTGGGTAAACAGACCCGAAGGCTCCAATTGGGGAGACTTCGGCGAGGACGACCAGTTGGGCCGGATCAATCTCTTGACGCCGGAGCGCGTCCAGGCCGCCGCCGCCGAGGTGCGGGAGGGCCGGGCGTTCTGCCTCAGCTTGCCGCTGGATTATCCGGGCGGCAACGTGCTCAATGCGCGCCGCCATCCGCCGCGTCTCAGCCCCACCGAATTGGACGGCGAGGAGTGGATGAATTACCCCATGAACCGCTTCATCGACAACGCGACCGACGTAATCTGCGACGATCAGGTGCTGCTCTGCCTGCAGTATTCCACCCAGTGGGACGCCCTGGCGCACGTCGGCAGCCACTTCGATGCCGACGGCGACGGCGAGGCGGAGCGCGTGTTCTACAACGGCTTCCGCGCGGGCGAGCATATCCTGGGCATCGACCACGCCGGCGATACCGGCGCCCACGCGCTGGCAATCGACAATTTTGCCGCCGCGCCGATCCAGGGGCGCGGCGTGATGGTCGATCTTTCCCGACACTTCGGCCGCGAACGCAAGGCCGTCAACTACGACGATCTGATGGGCGTGATGGAGGCCGACGGCATCGTCGTGGAGGAGGGCGATATGCTCTGCCTGCGCACGGGCTTCGCCGAACTCATCATCGAAATGGACCACCAGCCCGACAAGTCCGTGCTGGACATCTCCTGCGCGGCGCTGGACGGCAGCGACGGGCGCCTGCTGCAATGGATCAGCGAGAGCGGCGTCGCCGCCATCTGCGCCGACAACTACGCGGTCGAGAACTACCTCGGCAAGGGCAGCGAGACGCCGTGCTCCGCCCTGCCGCTGCATGAGCACTGCCTGTTCAAGCTCGGCCTGCCGCTGGGCGAGCTCTGGTATTTCAAGGACCTGGCCGAATGGCTGCAGGGCGCCGGCCGCAACCGCTTCATGTTGACCGCACCGCCCTTGCGTCTTCCGCGTGCCGTCGGCTCGCCGGTATCGCCCGTGGCAACGGTGTAAAATCTTTATCCAGCAATCGTCATTCCCGCGAAAGCGGGAATCCATACCGTGATGTTTGAATTGGGCCGCCCTCCTAAAATGCGCACGCTCAGGCATGGATCCCGGACAAGCGCGTTGCGCTTTCCGGGATGACGCTTGAGAGATAGATGGGTGCTGCAGCAATGTGCATACTGCGATCCCGCTACATACTGATTACAGCCGGAAGGAACCACTACCGCATGCGTGACTTTCAACAACCCGGGCGCTCGACCGTCCACGGTCTCAACGGCATGGCCGCAACCTCCCACCCCATGGCGACGCTGGCCGCCGTCGACATCCTGCGGGCCGGCGGCAACGCCGTCGACGCGGCCATCGCCGCCAGCGCCGTGCTCTGCGTCGTGGAGCCGCAATCGACGGGTATTGGCGGCGACTGCTTCGCGGTCTACGCCCCCGGCGGCGACATGGCAAAGGCTGTCGCCATCAACGGGTCCGGCCCCGCACCCGCCCGGGCGGAGATTCAGTGGTACCTCGACGAGGGCATGGACCGCATCCCGCTCCACTCGCCCCATGCCGTGAGTGTGCCGGGCGCCGTTGATGCCTGGTCGCGGCTCTTGGCCGATCACGGCACCATGGGCTTCGACAAGACCCTGGCCCCCGCCATCGACTTTGCGGACAATGGCTTTGCCGTATCGCCGCGTGTAGCCAACGATTGGCGCGCTTCCATCGCGACCATCAGCCATGATGCCAATGCAGCGGATCTCTACCTGCCGGGCGGCAGGCCGCCCGAGGTCGGCGAGATCCGCCGCAACCCGAAGCTCGCCGAAACGCTGCGCACCATCGTTGCCGAAGGCCGCGACGGATTCTATACGGGCTGGGTCGCGGAAGATATCGTGTCGCACCTCAATTCGCTGGGCGGCCTGCATTCGGTGGACGATTTCGCCGCCCACGAGAGCGAAGTCCTCGCGCCCATCCGCACCAGCTACCGCGAATACGAGGTATCCACCGTACCCCCCAACAATCCCGGCATCACGACGCTGATCATGCTCAACATCCTGGAGGGCTTCGATCTCGCCGGGCTCGACCCCCTCGGGGCGGAACGCCTTCACCTGCTGGGGGAGGCGACGCGTCTCGCCTTCAATGCGCGGGAGACCTACGTCGGCGATCCACGCCAGACGGACGTGCCGCTGGAGATGCTCCTGTCGAAGGCGTTCGCGGCCGAGCTCAGAGGCCAAATCAACCGCGACAAGGCCTTGGAGATCGACTATCTCCGGCCGCCCGCACATCCCGACACGATCTATCTCACGGTGGTGGACAAGGACCGCAACGCGCTCTCCTTTATCAATTCGGTCTTCTACGGGTTCGGCTCGGGCATCGTCAGCCCAAGGACCGGCTTGCACCTGCAGAACCGGGGGGCGGGGTTCCGTATCGAGCCCGGCCACCCCAACTGCATCGCGCCGGGCAAGCGGCCGCTCCATACCATCACGCCCGGCATGCTCAGCCGCGACGGGCGCTGCGTCATGCCCTACGGCGTCATGGGCGGCCAGTACCAGCCCGTCGGCCAGTCGCAGGTGGTGACCAACGTGGTCGATTTCGGCATGGACCCGCAGGCCGCGCTCGATATGCCGCGGTCGTTCCATTTCGATGAAGCGTTTCAGCTGGAAACCGGCGTCTCCGCGGAGACCGAAGCGGGCCTGCGGGCATTGGGGCATGCCACCACACGCGTCGCCGCGCCTCACGGCGGCGGCCAGGCCATCTGGATCGACTGGGACAACGGCACCCTCGCCGGCGGTTCCGACCCGCGCAAGGACGGCACCGCCCTCGGCTACTAGGGCGTTAACAACAATTAAGTGCCTGACACCGATTAATCCTTGAACGAGGAAATGCGGACCTGGGCCCACTCGCCGACGCCGTAGGAAGCAAGAATCTTTTCGAGACGACCGCTTCGCTCCAGGCGGCGGATGCCGGCGGAGAAGACATTTGCCCGGGATTGCGCCCGATGGTCGGCGGGACTGAAGGCGAGGAAGATCGGCACGTGTTCGCCGAAGACCATGGTGCGCTCGACGGTGAGTTTATCGGGCGAAGCCGAAGCCAGGCGTTTCCGTTCCAGCATGTCGTAAAGCCCGATGACGACGTCGACGCGGTTCCGGGTCGCCATCTTGATCAGCCGTTCGAACGGTCGGGCGCCGAACACTTCGACGACGCTCTTGTTGCGGTTGGCCTCTATATGGCGCTGATAGGCGGGCCGCCAGCGTTCGCCGCTGACCACCCCCCAGACCACCTCCTTCAGGCTTTCGACACCTTTGAATTCAAACGAAAAGTCTCGCCGCCGCAAGATACCGATGGCGTAGTTCACGACAGGCAGCGAAGTGCCGAGGAGGTCATTCTTCTCGATGGCACTGGGCGGCAGCAGCAGGAAATCGACGCGTCCCGCTTGCAGTTCCCGCACTAGTCTGGTTTTCGGCAGGGTCTTAAGTGAAATCTTCACGCCCGACGCATGGCCGATTTCCCTCAGGATATCAAGAATATAACCGTTTTGTCCGTCGATCTCCGGGTCGCAAACGATCGGGCATTGCGTGCCGTGGAAGCCGAATACCAGTTCCTCCGCCGCGGCGAGCTGGGAATGCGCGCCGAGGCCAAGAAATCCGAGGAAAGTCCAGACGGATAGGCGGAACACAATTGGTGGTGCGGAATTGTCGTCTGACTTCGGCATGGCGCTCTCGAGGTGCGTTCGCGTGTGGCGTCGTCCCCCAAGATCCAGTCCCACCGCGTGCCATCATAGCATGACGCGCGAGGCGGCGTGACCGGAAATCAACCGGAAGAAATTAGGCGTCGACGGCGTAGGCGCGGAAGGGATCGATGAAAACCTCGGCGCGCTCGATCGTGGCTTCATAAGCGGCCACGCCGGATTGGATGACACGGCTCCTGCTCGGCCCGTCGTCGGGGACGATCTCCTGGGCGATCATTTGGGTCATGAACCCGCTGTTGGTCGCCTGGAAGCTGCGCCTGTCGTGTTTGGTTTCGCGGCGCTCGGCGGTGCGGCGGTCCTGATCCTCGCGAGGATCGGCGGCCCGGCGCCGGTCCCGGAGGAACGTGACATTCTTTTCCGACCGCCGGAAGCGCGGTTCGATGGGATCCGCTTCGACAATGGTGCGGCGCGCCTGGTTCTGGTTCGCCATCTGCTGGGCGAACGCCTCGGCGGCCGGAACAGCGGCTTCCGGCCGGACGAGTTGCGCCGGTAAGACGGCGTTCTGGACGACAGTAAGCGCGTTTGCGGTTGTCACGATCCCGTTGAAGTCATCATCTTTGGCGGCCGGCGGGGTGGGCCCCGTCTCTTGCCGCTTTTTGCCCTTATATGAACTTCAACGGTAATGCCTAAATATTACCTAAAAGTTTAGATAATTTGTTTGAAAGTGTGTTAACCCTTTGTTGACTATGGATTTTTTCGGCCTGATCGAGCCGATTCCTTGTTGAATTTCGGGAAGTTAGAGTGTTTCACGGTCAAGTTGGAACACCCCTGGCTCTCGGATTATTGCAACGCCCGAAAGGCGGGCGACGCGGCTTTTCCGTAATTGGTTAAATCGCTCTATGAGGATTTCCGCGACAGGCCGTCGATCTGCTTTTCCAACTCGGCGAGTTTGCCTTTCAGCGAATTCAGATCGTCAGACGATTCCGCCTCCGGCGGCGCATTCTCCTCAGCTTCGGCGGCCGGTGTTCCCGGGGCTTGCTGGGCGAAGGGATTGAAGGCGCCCATGGCCTGCTGGAACATCGCCATGTTCTGGCGCGTGAGGTCCTCGAACTGGGCGAAGGGGTTGGCCCCGCCGAAAGCCTGGGCGATGTTCTCGCGCATGGTTTCCTGATTGCGGGCGAACGATTCCATGGTGAACTCGAGATACTTGGGTACGACCTGCTCCAGGTTATCGCCGTAGTAGCCGATCAACTGGCGCAGGAAATTGATCGGCAGCAGGTTCTGGCCCTTGCTCTCTTCCTCGAAAATGATCTGGGTCAGGACGGAGCGCGTGATGTCCTCGCCGGTCTTGGCGTCCTCGACGATGAAGTCCTTGCCGTCCTTGACCATCTCGCAAAGATGTTCGAGCGTCACGTAACTGCTGGTCGCGGTGTTGTAGAGCCGACGGTTTGCGTATTTCTTGATGAGGACCGGCTGGTCGTCCTGAGTGTTGGTTGCCAAATCTTTCGCCCCCAATTGCTGCGCTGCAACGTGTGTTGGTTGTATTGTGGGCGATAAATGTTGCACTGCGCAAGTACCGTTTTGCGCTGCGGTAATTCGACACACCGCCCAACATGCCACAAAAGACCTTTTGCCCTATATTGAAAACGGTTGCAGCGATCGGACAGTCATGACCAGCACCGCCCTCAATTCGGATCGACCCGCGACTCGGGAAGACGCGGCTGAAGACATGAGGCCCGGACCCCGCCCGCTGGCATTCCATCTCGCCTCCGCTCTCGCCTCACTGGGCGGTTCCATCGCCGCCTTGCCGGGCGTTCAGGCCGGCGCGGCAACGGCGGATACGGGTGTCGGCGCCGAAGCCAAGGAATTCGCCGCGGCTCTGGCCGACCTCGGCGACGGCGAGATCCCGCTGGCGGCGGGCAATGAAGCCGTCTCGCGGCTCGGCGTCATGATGGCGGGCATCGAGGCTTATCGCCGCCACGCCTACCGGCGCGATGTCGAGGATCCCGCCGTGCTTTGGGCCGACGGCTCGACGCGGCTGCTGGACTACGGCGATGACGACGCGGGCGTCGAAGATCAAATGACGGTGCTGTTCGTGCCGTCGCTCGTCAACAGGGGGTATGTGCTCGATCTTTCGGCCCGGCGGAGCATGCTGCGCTGGATGGCGCGCCATGGCATCCGTCCCTTGCTGGTCGACTGGGGCGGCCCCGGCGAGGCTGAAAAGGACTTCTCCCTCGACGACTACATTCTGGGCCGGCTCGATGCGGCGATCGACCAAGCGCTTTCGGTGTCGCGCGGCAGCACGGGCGACAAGATTGGCTTGGTCGGCTACTGCATGGGGGGCGACCTGGCGCTGGCTGCGGCCCAGCGCCGCCAGCTGGATCTCCGCGCACTGGCCTTGCTGGCGACGCCGTGGGACTTCCACGGCGGTTCCGGCCTGCAGGGCAGGTTGTTCGCGGCGGCGCGGGATTCCCTCGAAGCCGTGATCGGCGGGTTCGGCGAGTTGCCGGTGGACATCCTGCAAACGTTCTTCGCCAGCCTGGATCCGGCCTTGGGGTTGCGGAAGTTCCGACGCTTTGCCGAGTTGGACCCCGAGGGCGACAAGGCCGCCGAATTCGTTGCGCTGGAGGACTGGCTCAATGACGGCGTCGCCCTGACGGCGAGCGTGGCCAAGACCTGCCTGATCGAATGGTACGGCGAAAATTCCACGGCGGAAGGCAAGTGGCTGATCGGCGGAGAGCCCGTCGATCCCGGCGCCATCGACCTGCCGACGCTCGTGGCCGCACCGTCGGCTGACCGCATCGTCCCGCCGGAATCGGCGCGGCCCCTGGCTGATTTGATCGCAGGCGCCGAACTCATGACGCCGCCGTCCGGCCACATCGGCATGGTCGTAGGCAGCAAGGCCGAAGAGGGATTGTGGCGGCCGTTGACGGATTGGCTGCTGTCACGGGCCTGATGGTGCGGCGCAAAATTTTTTGCTGCAGTGCAACAAATGACTTTCATCAATCGCCGGAACGTGGCATTTTGGCGTCGAGTTAATCGTGCACGGGCGCGAACGGGAGAGCTTTGCGCCGGCTGAACAGGGAGATACACCATGACCGATGTCGTCATTGCGAGCGCCGCTCGCACACCGGTAGCGTCGTTTAACGGGTCGTTGAGTTCCGTCCCCGCCCATGCCCTGGGTGAGGTTGCCATCCGGGGTGCGCTGGAGCGCGCCGGCGTCGATGCCGCCGAGGTATCGGAAGTTATTCTCGGGCAGGTGCTGGATGCCGGAGCCGGGCAGAACCCGGCGCGCCAGGCGTCCATGGCCGCGGGGTTGCCGGTCGAGGCTCCGGCTTGGGGCGTCAACCAGGTTTGCGGTTCGGGACTGCGCGCCGTAGCCCTCGGGCAGCAAGCCATTTCACAGGGCGATTCGACCATCGTCGTCGCCGGCGGCCAGGAAAGCATGAGCCAGTCGCCGCACTGCGTGCACTTGCGCAACGGCACCAAGATGGGCGACACCGGCATGATCGACACAATGATCAAGGACGGTCTGTGGGACGCCTTCAACGGCTACCACATGGGCGTCACGGCGGAGAACGTCGCCAACCAATGGCAGATCACGCGTGAGGATCAGGACACTTTCGCCGTCGCATCGCAGAACAAGGCCGAAGCCGCCCAGAAGGCCGGCAAGTTCAAGGACGAAATCGTTCCCGTCACCATCAAAAGCCGCAAGGGCGAGACCGTCGTCGAGGACGACGAATACATCCGCCACGGCGCCACGATGGAGAGCCTAGCGGGCCTGCGTCCGGCCTTCGACAAGGAAGGCACCGTCACCGCCGGCAACGCTTCGGGTATCAACGACGGCGCCGCGGCGCTCGTCCTGATGTCGGCCGAGGAAGCCGAGAAGCGCGGTATCGAGCCGCTGGCCCGGATCGCTTCGTGGGCCCAGGCCGGCGTCGAGCCGTCGGTCATGGGCTCCGGCCCCATTCCCGCCAGCCGCAAGGCGCTGGAGAAGGCGGGCTGGACGGTCGACGATCTCGATCTCGTCGAGGCCAACGAGGCCTTTGCCGCCCAGGCCTGCGCCGTCGGCAAGGACATGGGCTGGGATGCGGACAAGGTCAACGTCAACGGCGGCGCCATCGCCATCGGCCATCCCATCGGCGCCTCGGGCGCCCGGGTGCTGACGACCCTGTTGTTCGAAATGCAGCGCCGCGACGCCAAGAAGGGTCTGGCGACCCTCTGCATCGGTGGCGGCATGGGCATCGCTATGTGCGTCGAACGCGCTTAGCGATCCACCACAACCGAATTTCGTATTCAGAACTTGTCCAGGAGGGGCACCATGGCACGAGTAGCATTGGTAACGGGCGGGACCCGCGGCATCGGGGCCGCCATCTCGCAAATGCTCGCGGAGGCGGGCTACAACGTCGCCGCGACCTATCACGGCAACACCGAAGCGGCAGAAGCGTTCGCCACGGAGACCGGCGTTTCGGTCTACCGTTGGGACGTCGCCGACTTCGAGGCCTGCAAGAAGGGCGTGGAGCAGGTCGTGGCCGATCTCGGCCCGGTCGAGGTGCTGGTCAACAACGCCGGCATCACCCGCGACGGCACCATGCACCGCATGGATTTCGAAACCTGGGATGCCGTCATCGCCACAAACCTGACGTCTTGCTTCAACATGTCGCGTTGCGTGATCGACGACATGCGCAAGAACGGTTTCGGCCGCATCGTCAACATCGGCTCGATCAACGGCCAGGCCGGTCAGTACGGCCAGGTGAACTACGCTGCCGCCAAATCGGGTATCCACGGCTTCACCAAGGCGCTGGCCCAGGAAGGCGCGGCGAAGGGCATCACGGTCAACGCCATCGCGCCGGGCTACGTCGATACCGACATGGTGCGGGCCGTCCCGGAGAACGTGCTGGAGAAGATCATCGCCGGCATTCCCGTCGGCCGGCTCGGTAAGGCCGAGGACATCGCCAGGGGCGTTCTGTTCCTCGCCGGCGACGATGCCGACTTCATCACCGGTTCGACCCTGTCGATCAACGGCGGCCAGCACATGTACTGATGCGCCGCGGCCGCGGGTTCGGTTTCAGGGCTCGCGGTCGAAGAGCGCCGTCAGGTCGTCAAGCAGCTTGGTCAACTCGCCGAGCTGCTTGCGGCCGAGCCTGGATTCGGCCCGCTTCTGCAGGTCCGCCTTGATTTCCTGAAGGGCCTCGACGAAATCGAGGCCGCGTTCGGTGTAGCGCACGATCTTTGCCCGCCGGTCCGCCGGATCGGTCTCCAGGCTGAGATATCCGCGCTTCATCAGGCTGTGGGCGCTCTGGTGCACGGCTTGGCGGGAGGTGCGTCTTTTTTTCGCCAGTTGCGTCAGCGACGTTCCCGAGATCGCCAGATGGGGCAGGAACTCCGCATCGGCGATGGTGATGTCGTTGAACCCGCGGGCCCGTACCTGGCGCAGCATTTCCTGAATGAAGGCATTGGAAGCCTGCCACAGACCGACGCCGATGTGATCGATCTGCTGCTTTGCCACGCGCTTGCGGCGGCGTTCGATGGACGTGTCGTCGGCCATGCCGTCACCAATTATCGAGTTTCTGGCAAAGACAACGTTCCATCGCATTTGTCAACGGCCTTGACGGAACAGGATCATCTTACCATAATTGTCAAGTAACTTGACAATTATGGATGTTCCGATGAAAACGCCCACCCACGCCTTGATCGGATACGCCGCCGCCCGGTATTTAGGCTTCACCCGGCGGCAAACCGTCGTCTGCATGCTGGGCGCCACGGCGCCCGATCTGCCATTGGCGCTGATCTGGTCGTATGTTGCGGCGGGCGTCACGCTGAACCTCGGCACGTTTGACCAGCCGAGCATCCAAGCCGTTTTCGATCCGATCTACTTCGGTGTCGGCTGGACCAGCGCTCTGCACAATCTGCTTCATTCGCCGCTGAGCCTGGTGTTGTTTACTGCCGCCGCCTTGACCTTGCCGCATTGGATGAGGGGTGCCAGGACACTGATTTTGATATTTCTGCTGGGGGCCTGGACGCATTCGATCGTCGATATCCTGACCCACGTCCACGACGGTCCGTTACTGCTCTGGCCGGTCGATCTGACCTTTCGCTTGCAAGGTCCCTTCAGCCATTGGGATCCGGCGCTGGGGGGATATTGGATCATGGCGATAGAGTGCGCGGGCTGGTTTTTGGCATTGGCGTATACGGCAACGCGCCGACGCAAACGCTCAAATCCGAAGGCGCGGCCCGGGGCGCGGACATGGCATACTCGGGTTGATCCCCATCCCCTGCAGTGGAGCAAATCGCCATGCCGACCGTCACGACCGTTGAATACGATGTAGCCAGCCCCGAGGTCAAAGCCGTCTACGACGATATTATGGAGAAACGCGGCCTCGATCACGTGCCGAATTTCTGGAAGACCGTTGCGGCTCATCCGCCGACTTTGAGGCGCACTTGGGAATCGCTGCAGGAGGTCATGGCGCCGGGCGCGCTCGATCCCATGGTCAAGGAGATGATCGCGGTTGCGGTGTCCGCCACCAACGGCTGCGAATACTGCATCCGCTCCCACACCGCCATGGCCAAGGCGAAGGGCATGACGGAAGAGATGCACGGTGAACTGCTGGCCGTAATCGGCATGTTCAACGAGACCAACCATCTGGTGAACACCCTGCAGGTCGGGATCGATGAGGGGCTGAAGTGATTTGGCGCCGTCATCCCGGAATTTGCATTAGCAAATGTCCGGGATCCATGCCTGAGCAAATGGATTACACAAGGCAATTCGAACGGAGCATCTACGGCATGGATTCCCGCCTACGCGGGAATGACATTATATTTTTGATCAGGCTTGAATTTATATGATCATCATCATATATTACTCAAAATATTATAGTGATCATATAAATGCCCTACACAGCAGAGCACAAATCCAGGACCCGTGAGCGCATTGTCGCCGCAGCCGCCGATCTTCTGAGAACGGAAGGCTTGGCCGGCACCGGGGTGGCCCGTGTCATGAAGAAGGCCGGGCTGACACATGGCGGATTCTATGCCCATTTCTCATCCAAGGACGAACTCATCTCCGCCGCGTTCGAGGCTGCGGTCTTGGATGCCGGCCGCAATCTATCGGAAGGTCTTGAGGATCTGGATGCGCCGGAGCGTTTGCGCCACTACCTCGGGCGTTATCTCAGCCGGACGCACCGCGACAACCCGGGCGAGGGCTGCCCCCTGTCCGCGCTCGGCGCGGAGTTGTCCCGGGCCGGGCCTAGTGCACAGGCGGGGTTCGAACGCGGCATGCGCCGCCTCATGACGGGCTTCGCCAAGGTTCTGCCGCCGCAAACGGGGAGCGAGCTGTTGACTTCCGGCAATGGGGACGACGGCGATGAACAGTTGCTTGGCGTGATGGCAATGATGATCGGCGGCTTGATGCTGTCGCGCGCCGTCGCCGACGAGGATTTTTCAAATCACATACTGCGGACAACCCGCCGGGCGGCCCTCAAGGCGGCCGAAGGCGGCATTGCGACGGGAGCAACGACATGAGCCTCTTGGGCAGATTACTGTTCAGTCTGATCGCCGCGCTCTGGCGGCCCTCGGTCAATCTTCTTGAAAGAACGTCCATACCGATGCGGATCTGGCCGCACGATCTCGATCTGAATTTTCACGCCAACAACGGCCGCATTCTGACCCTGGCCGACGTCGGCCGCATGGACATGGCGTTTCGTTCGGGCCTCATGCTCAAGAGCGTCAAGCGTGGCTGGCGTCCCGTTGTCGCTTCGTCGACCGTGCGCTACCGCAAATCGCTTGCGCCGTTCAAGCGTTACGATCTGGAAAGCCGGGTGCTCACCTGGGATGACAAATGGGTCTATTTCGAGCACCGCTTCGTGCGCCGTGGCGAGGTTGCGGTGGTGCTCATCGTACGCGGCGGGTTTCTCGGCCCGGACGGCATGGTGCCGCCCGAAACCGTCAACCGCTTGATGGGGCTGGACGGCGTCCAGCCCGAACATCCGGCCTGGCTCAAACAATGGCGGGCGGCGGAGGAGGGGCTTCGTCAGGCGGCCTGACCACCTCGGGGACTCAAAGCAGCTTCATCTGCTGCCCTGGCAATTCCGGCGGCCGGAACAGGGACGTGTCCAGTTCATAATCGTGATCGCCCAGGCCGAGGCGCCGCCGGGCGATCTCGAATCGTTGGGCGATTAACTTGGCCGTTTCGCCCGTCCCCGTCATGCGGACGTGGAACCGGGGATCGTTATCGCGGCCGCCGCGCAGTTCATGGACCTGATTCATCACCCGCCGGGCGCGATCGGGATAATTCTCCCGCAGCCATTCGCGGAACAGGTGTTTGATCTCGAACGGCAGGCGCATGACCATGTAGCCCGCCCGCTTGGCGCCTGCGTTGGCCGCGGCCTGCAGGATCGCTTCGGTCTCGTGATCGTTGAGGCCCGGCACGATGGGCGCCGTCATCACGCCGGTCGAAATGCCGGCGTTGGAAAGCGCCCGGATGGCTTCCAGCCTTTTGGCCGGTGTCGAGGCGCGGGGTTCCATGGCGCGGGCGAGGTGGCGGTCCAACGTCGTGACCGAGACGTAGACGTGGCTTAAGTTCTTCTGAGCCATTGCCGCCAACAAGTCGATGTCGCGCGTCACCAGATGCGACTTGGTGACGATCCCTACCGGGTGATCGCAGTCGTGGAGGACTTGCAGGATCTGGCGCATCAGCCCGTATTCGCGCTCGATCGGCTGGTAGCAGTCTGTATTGGTGCCGAGTGCGATAAAGCGGCAGTCGTAACGTGGGTCGGCCAGTTCCTCCTTCAGCTTTTTCGCGATGTCCGGTTTGGCGAATAGCTTGGTCTCGAAATCCAGCCCCGACGACAGGCCGGCATAGGCGTGGCTCGGCCTGGCATAGCAGTATATGCAGCCGTGTTCGCATCCCCTGTAGGGATTGACGGAACGGTCGAAGGGGATGTCGGGCGAATCGTTGCGTACGATTGCGCTACGGCAGGCTTCCTCCGTCACCGTCGTGCGCAGCGGCGGTACCAGATCCTCGCCGCCGTCTTCCTCCAACGGCCAATCGGCCTGGGACGCATACACCCACTCGTCATCCAGGACGACGCGGGTCTGCGGTTCATACCGCCCGGCCGGATTGCTGACGGCGCCCCGGCCCCGGCGTCGTTCGCTGTCCACTGTATCGGGGTTGTCGGTGCGCGAATGGAGTTGGTTTCGGCGCATGTCGGAGCATGACTCGATAATTAGAACAAATCAAGAACTAACGGATAATTCAATGCCGATTTTGTCGCCGAAAATTGGTTTCATATGTTACCCTTAAAATAATTGCAGTTATTTGGCGTATATCCAACGCGTGAAGGAGGCCCCGATGGGAATGACCAGAACGACTTGCCGTCTTTGTCTTGTCCGCTGCGGCATGCTGGTCGAAACGGAAGATGAAGGCGCCGCCCCGACTGCCCGCCCCAACGCCTTGCCGACGGAGGTCAAGCGCGTCATCGGCGACCGGGACCATCCTCTCAGCAAGGGCTACCTCTGTCCCAAGGGCAAGTTCTCCATCGATCTGATGGAGGCGCCCAAACGCGTGATCTATCCGCAAAAGCGCGTTGGGGAGCGCGGTTCCGGCAAGTGGCGGCGCGTGACCTGGGACGAGGCCATTGATGACATCGCCGAGCGCCTCAACGTCATCATCGACGAGCACGGTCCTGCGGCGGTGGCCGTGCAGTCCTTGCCGCCCAAGGATTACTTCGCTTACGACCTCTTCCTCGACGCCATCGGCAGCCCGACGTTCTTCAAACACGATTCCCATCAGTGCTTCACGCCGCAACTCATGTCGGACGTGCTGACCTACGGCAATCTTTTGACCTATCCCTCGTTCGTCGATCTGTCGGGATCGGACCTCATCATCCAGTGGGGCGTCAATCTGGGCGAAACCAACGGCTCCAAACTGCAGCGCATCAACGATGCGCAGCGCCAGGGGGCGCGCACCATCGTCGTCGATCCGCGCCCCATCAAGCCCGTGGAAGACGCCGAATTGTGGCTGCGTCTCAGGCCGGGCACGGATGCCGCTCTGGCTTACGGCATCATCAATGCGATGATAACCAACGGCTGGTTCGACGCGGAATTCGTCACGGATTGGACGCTCGGCTTCGACGACCTGAAAGCCCGCGCCGCCGACTACACACCTGGTCGCGTGGCGGACATCACCTGGGTGCCCGCCGCCGATATCGTCGAGGCCGCAAGGCTTATCTGGCAGGCCAAGAAACCGGGGCTCTACACCTTCATCGGCGCCACCATGGGCGGCAACTCGATCTCCACACTGCGCCTGATGGGGTTCATCCCGGCCCTGACCGGCAAGCTGGACCAGGAAAGCTGCAACGGATTCCTGCCGCCAACGGGCATCCGCATGCCGGGCTACTACGCCGCCGACTCGACCCTGGGCGTCGACCGCAAGCTTGACACCATGCTGAGCGCCGACAAGTTCCCGCTGTTCGCCGGCCCCAAGGCGGTGACGACGGCCTACCCCCATCCCCGCCAGGTCATCGACGCCATGTTGACGGGCGAGCCTTATCCGGTGAAGGCTTTATGGACGTCCTGCAATCCCATGGTCGGTCTGGAGGATACCTACGCCACCATGGCGGCGCTGAAGAACCTCGATCTGCTGATCGTCAGCGATCTCTTCGAATCGCCCACCGCCCATCTGGCCGACTACATCCTGCCCATTACGACCCACCTCGAATCCAACGCCATCACCGAGTACTCGGGCATCAACATCGCCTCTGCCCGTGTCCGCGCGGTCGAGCCCCGCGGCGAGGCGCGCGAGGAAGCGGAGCCGCTGTTCGACGTTCTGCAGCGGATGGGCTACGGCGATCGGCTGCCGATCAAATCCTATGCCGAGATGCTCGATTACCGGCTGGAACCCTTGGGCATCAATTTCCAGCAGTTCGCCGAAATGGGGACCTACCGCACCGAGGTGGAAACCTTGAAGTACAAGTCCGGCAAGTTGCGCCCAGACGGCAAGCCCGGATTCAACACGGCCTCGGGCAAGATCGAGTTCACCTCGACGACGCTGGACGAGGCCGGCTACGATCCCTTGCCCGAATTCATCGAACCGCCGCTCAGCCCCTATTCGACGCCGGACGTGGCGGCGGATTATCCATTGGTGCTGGTGAGCGGCACCCGCTCGGTCGAGTTTTATTCCACCTTGGGCATCGAGGTGCCAAGGCTGCTGGACCGGCGGCCCTACCCGACCTTGGAGATGAGTCCGGAAACCGCCTACGACCATGGCGTCGTCGAAGGCGACTGGGTGCGCGTCTCCGCCTCCACGACGGAGCAAACCATCGTCCGCAAGGTCAAGATCCTCGACGGCATGGACCCGCGCGTGGTCAACGCCGAAGGACTTTGGTACATGCCCGGCGAAAACCTCATCGAGGGAACGCTGGCGGTCGGGGCCAATGTTCTGACGCCGCTCAGGGACGACGTCGACCCGGTGATCGGCGGCTCCATTGCGCGCTGCATCCTCTGCAACATCGAAAAGGTGGAGGAAAGCGACCTGGGCTTTGCCTGCTTCCAAGAGGTACCCGAGGAGGCGGGCGACCTGGTCGACGCCTGAACCCTTTAATCCCCTGATTGGAGGTGATGCAAGGCCGTCGCCTCGGCTAGGGCGTTTCCAGCCCTGTCGGAAACGCCGCGTTTCGTTTAACCGGGTTCGGGCAGCAGGTACAAAGGCAGAAGCGATTCCGTCGTGACTGGAATCGCCCTAACATGCGCGCCATGGAAGCCGCCGCCAAATTGATTGCCGTCGTGCCGACGTTCAACGCCGCCGCCGACTTGCCGGCAGCACTTGCCTCGCTGGCTGGGGTCGAGGTGATCATTGCCGATGGGGGCTCCGTCGACGAAACCGTTTCCCTGGGCCGGGCGGAAGGTGCGGAGGTGATCGAGACGCAGCGGGGACGCGGCGCCCAGATGGCGGCCGGGGCGGATGCGGGGCTCACCCGGGGAGCGGCCTGGTTGCTCTTCCTCCATGCCGACACCGTCCTGCCCGACGGCTGGCAGGACGAAGTCGGATCCTTCATTGCCCAAAAAGGCAACGGGGACAAAGCGGCGATCTTTCGCTTCGGCCTGGACGATGATTCGGCCGCTGCACGGCGGCTTGAGGCGATAGTGGCGTGGCGCAACCGGATTCTGGCGCTGCCTTACGGCGACCAGGGACTGCTGATCTCGCGTCAGCTTTACGAACGCATCGGCGGCTTTCGCCCCCTGCCGATCATGGAGGATGTGGACATCATCCGCCGTCTCGGCAAAACGCGGCTTCATTTTTTGGCCGGCCGCGCCGTTACAAGCGCCGCCAAGTTCCGCCGACGGGGTTACCTTATGCGAAGTACGCGAAACCTATTTTGTCTCGCACTATTCTTCCTTCGCGTGCCGCCGCCCCTGATTGCCAGGATATACGGATGATCCTGCAACGCCACCTCGTCATCATGGTCAAGGCGCCGCGCTTCGGCACCGTCAAGACGAGACTGGCGGCGGGTATCGGCCGTCTGGCGGCCTTGCGGTTCTACCGCGGTGCCACGTCGCGACTTATGCACCGTATGCTGGGCGAGCGCTGGCGGGTTTGGCTGTCGGTCACGCCGGATGAATTCTCGGAAGAGGGTCGTTTTTGGCCGTCGGCATTTTGCCGAATTCCCCAGGGGCGGGGCGACTTGGGCGAACGTATGGCTTTTCCCGCCCGCACCCTGCCGCCTGGGCCGGTCATCGTCATTGGCAGCGATGTGCCTGGCATCACCGTCCGCCACATCGAGAGGGCATTCAAGGCATTGGATGGCCATGGCGCAGTTGTCGGGCCCGCATCCGATGGCGGTTATTGGCTGATCGGTCTCAGACGCCGCCCCGCACCCGTGAACCGCCTTCGGCCTCGTCTCTACGCTAATGTCCGGTGGTCCAGTCCCCACGCCCTCGAAGACACGTTGGCGGGTCTGGACCGCCGGCTTGATGTCGCCAGGTTGGAAACCCTATCGGACGTCGATACCGTCGAGGACTTTGAGGCTTGGCGCGCTATTTCTCGAGCAGGCGGTCCATGAGCTCGACGAAATTACACGGCTTGAAGCGGTAGTCGAGCTGCGATTCCAGGATATCGTCCCAGGCGTCCTTGCAGGCGCCGGGCGAACCGGGCAGGGCGAAGAGATAGGTGCCGTTGGCCACCCCGCCGGTGGCCCGCGACTGGATCGTGGACGTGCCGATCTTGTCGTAGCTCAGCATGCGGAAGAGCTCGCCGAAACCGGGGATCGATTTTTCATACAGGTCTTCGAAGGCCTCAGGCGTGACGTCGCGCCCCGTCACGCCGGTGCCGCCGGTCGAGAGTACGACGTTGATATCGGGATCGTCGATCCAGGTTTGCACTTGGGCCTGGATGATCGGCACCTCATCCTTGACGATGGCGCGGTCGGCCAGGATGTGACCCGACTTGGTCAGGCGGTCGACGAGGGTCTGTCCGGATTTGTCGTCTTCGAGGGTACGGCTGTCGGAAACGGTCAGGACGGCGATGTGGACGGGGATGAAATCCCGGGGGCCGCTAATTTTGGACATTGGTCTGGGCGGTTCTCACTTCGGTATCGAGGGTGGTGTAGTGCGGCCACTGGCCGACGGCAACGGCGTCAAGCGACGGACTTTGCCGGTTCAGGCGGTCGCGGTAGATCCAGAAATTGCCGAGCACGCGGCGGATGAACTTCCGTGTTTCGCGCGACGGCAGCGATTCGACGAACAATAGCGGATCGTCGGTCCGATTCATACGGCGCAGCCACTTTCGCAGGTTGCCGGGTCCGCCGTTGTAGGCGGCGGCGAGCAGGACGAGGTTCTCTTCCACGCCTTCGGTTTCCATCAGGTGCTTCAGGTAGCGCTGGCCGAGTTCCAGGTTGAGCTCGGGCGTGAAGAGGGCGCGCCGGTTGCGCCCCCGAAGCGATCTGTCGCGGGCGATGAAGCTGGCGGTTCGCGGCATGAGCTGCATCAGGCCGCGTGCGCCGTCGCGGCTCTTGGCCTTGGTCTTGAAAGCCGATTCCTGTCGCATGAAGGCATAGACCAGAGCCCGGTCGACCTTGAAACCGTTGCGCGGTTCCCAGGGCGGCAATGGATAAAGGGCGGTGTCGAAGGCCTGGCCGTCCGAACCCAGGACGGCGCGGGCCAGGCTGAGTTCGGCGGACGGCACGCCGACGTGCGCCGCCAGGCCCAGCAGGGCCATGCGTTTGGCGCCGTCGGCGGAAGGGAACAGCCGGCGGATTTCGCTGGCGGCCCAGTTGTTCTGCCCGACCTGCACCAGGGCGATGGCGCGACCGATGGCAGGGTCGGCGCTGAGGCCGGAAAACGTCGAAGGATCGATCGGCGGCGGCGTCCAAGAAAACGGCGAGGCGACGCCAAGCTGACGGGCGGCGACCAGACCGTAGAACGTGCGGGGGCGGGTGGCGGCAACGGCCAGCAGCCGGTTCACGTCAGCCGGCCGGCGATCGGCCAGCGCCGCGCGGGCGCCCCAGAAGGCGCCGCTTGCGATGTCGCGATCGGACGCGGCGGGGGCGGTGATCATGGCCTCGAAATGGCGGCCGGCTTCGGCGTAGTTGCCGAGGCTCCAGGCTGAAATGCCGGCCACCCAGTCGGCCTGAACGGTGTACTTGCGTATCTGCTTCACCACACCGTGAGCCATTTCATAGGCCTGCTCACGACGACCGGTGCGGAACAGCACCGCCGCGACCTTGGCCTTCAGGAGATCGATCTCGACGGGATCGAAGTAGCGCATGTACTTCTTGTCGGCCAAATGCTCGGCGGCCCGCTTTCCTTCGCCCCGCAACAAGTGCCGGCGGATATCGCGCTGAACGTGGCGAACGTGGCTGCGCTGGGCTCGGCTGCGCCGCTTGGGAGACCTGTAGAGCGGCTTGCTCTCGGCCTCTGCGTAGATACCGCTGGCTGGTCCGCGCGGCCGGCGCGGCGGATGCGAATTTACCGGTTTACGCCGCCGCGCAAGCTTGTAGACCCGAACCGCGCCCGGCTGGTCGGCGTAGTGCTTCATCCAGTGAGAGAGTTGACGGAAACTGGAGCGCCAACCGGTGGGATGCATATACCGCTGATAGAGGACACGGCCCATCAGCCGTTGGTCCTGGAGCTTCTTTATCAGGCGGTCGGCTTTCTTCCATTCCGCCTTTTCCTGCAAATTGAAAATTTTGCGGTAGAGCGTCACGTCGGAATCGGAAAGAATGGTGGGGAGGTCAACTGTCGCGCGCTCCACAACGGGTTCCATGGCCGCTTTTGCCGCAAGAGGGAGAGCGAGACAGCCGAATGTCGCGAGCGCGGAAACCGCGAGAACAGGGACTAGATTGCGGCCAAAGGGCTTGCCGATTGCCCCGCCGGGTCTCCGCCGAGGCATTGCCTCGGATGAAAAGGACCTCTCCCGCATACGGCGTACTTACCCGAATGCCCCGCGATCGGCAAGCAAAACGACGCCGAAATTATCTATATCTAGCGAAAGCAGGTTGGAAAAACACAAGATCATGCGCCCCTCGAATTCAAATCCCGCGCTTAATCGTCACTGTTCAAACGCTCTTTGATGTCGAGCAGATCGCGCCACGCTTCCCGCTTCAGCCCGGGCTGCCGCAACAGGTAGGCGGGATGATAGATCGGCATGACGGGAATGTCTTCCCCCGATCCGGTGTAGGTCTTCCACCGCCCGCGAAGCCGGGTAATGCCCTGGCTGGTCTGCAAAAGATTGGAGGTCGAGGTGCCGCCCACGAGCACCAGAATCTTCGGCGATACCAGTGCGATATGCCGGGCGATGAAGGGGAGACAACTGGCGACCTCGGCCGGGGACGGCTTGCGGTTGCCCGGCGGACGCCAGGGCAGGATGTTGGTGATGTAGGCGGAGGTCCGATCCAGGCCGATGGCGGCGATCATGCGGTCGAGCAGTTTCCCGGATACGCCGACGAACGGCTTGCCCTCGCGGTCCTCGTCGGCTCCGGGCGCTTCGCCGATGAACATGATGTCGGAATCCGGATTGCCGTCGCCGAACACCAGGTTGGCGGCGGTGTGCTTCAACGCGCAGCCCTCGAAGGCCTGCATGGCCGCCGCCAGTTCGGCCAAGGTCGCCGCGCTTTCCGCCAGCGACTTGGCGCTGGCCTGGGCGGCCTCCACCGATTCGAGTTCGAGCGGCACCGTCGCCGCTCGAGGCGCCGGCTTTGCCGGGGTGTCTGTCTGCCGACTGATTTCCGCCGCTGCCGGGGCGGCGTTCGCCTGGACCGAAGGGTTCTCCGATGGCTTCGCCGATTCCTCAAAGGCGTTTCGCGGCACGTCGCCGACGGCTTCGTCGGCGCCGGCTTCGATCAGCCACTTCAAGTTGGCGGTATCCTGTGCAATGGCGGTCATGGCGCGTTAAACTATCATGGGTCACTAAGCGTTGACCACCGGCGGCAGGCGGGGCATATACCTGCCGACACTATTGATATTCGAGAGTATTACCGCCCGTCCGCCGACGGGTGAGCGTTTCTGGAGGACGACGATGTCAGAGCAAACAGCCGGGGAAGAGCAGGCGGTCCGCGAGAGCATGGAATTCGACGTGGTGATCGTCGGCGCCGGCCCGTCCGGTTTATCCGCGGCGATCCGGCTCAGTCAACTGGCGGCGGAGGCCGAAACCGAACTGACGATCTGCGTCGTCGAAAAAGGCTCGGAGGTCGGCGCCCACATTCTGTCGGGCGCCATCATGGAACCGCGCGCCATGAACGAGTTGTTCCCCGACTGGAAGGAACGGGGTGCGCCGCTCAACACGCCGGTCACCAAGGAAAAATTCCTTTTTCTCACCAAGCCCAATGCCATCCGCTGGCCCAACATCATGCTGCCGCCGCAGTTCAACAACCATGGCAACTACATCATCAGCCTGGGCAACGTTTGCCGCTGGCTGGCGGAACAGGCAGAGAGCATGGGCGTCGAGATCTTTCCGGGTTTCGCTGCCGCGGAGGTGCTTTACGACGATGAAGGCCGGGTCAAAGGCATCGCCACCGGCGACATGGGCATTGCGGCGGACGGCTCGCACAAGGGCGAATACGAACCCGGCGTCGAGCTCCACGCCAAATACACTTTGTTCGGCGAAGGCTGCCGCGGCTCGCTCGGCAAGGAGTTGATGGAGAAGTTCGACCTCCGCAGCGACGCCGATCCGCAATCCTACGGCATCGGCATCAAGGAACTGTGGGAGATCGAGCCGGAAAAACACCAGCCGGGCCTGATCATGCATACCGCTGGCTGGCCGCTCGACAGCAAGACCTACGGCGGCAGCTTTATCTATCACCTCGAGGACAACCAGGTCGCGGTCGGTTTCGTCATCGGCCTCGATTACGAGAACCCGCACCTTTCGCCGTTCGATGAATTCCAGCGCTGCAAGACCCATCCTGAACTGCGCACGATGTTCGAAGGGGGGCGGCGTATCGCTTACGGCGCGCGCGCCCTGAACGAAGGCGGCATCCAGTCGCTGCCTAAGATGGTATTTCCGGGCGGCGCCCTGATCGGCTGCGAGGCCGGCATGATGAACGTGCCGAAGATCAAGGGCAGCCACACCTCGATGAAATCGGGCATGCTGGCCGCCGAGGCGGTCTTCGAGGCGCTGTCTTCGGGCGACGAGGGCCAGGGCGTGCTGACCGGTTTCACCGATCGGTTCAAGAACTCCTGGGTTTACGACGAGCTCTACAAGGTACGGAACTTCCGCCCGTCGTTCCGTTTCGGTCTTTGGTTGGGCACGTTGCTGGGCGGCATCGACCTCAAGGTGCTGCGCGGGCGCGCGCCTTGGACGTTCCGCCAGCATGCCGATCACGACAAGCTGAAGAAGGCGTCGGAATGCCCCAAGATCGAATATCCCAAGCCGGACGGCGTCATCTCTTTCGACAAACTGTCGTCGGTCTTCATCTCCAGCACCAATCATGAGGAAGACCAGCCGGTACACTTGCGCCTGAAGGACGAAAGCGTCGCAATCGAAACGAACTTGGCGCTGTACGACGCGCCCGAGCAGCGCTATTGCCCCGCCGGCGTTTATGAGATCGTTACCGAGGATGACGGTTCGGACCCGCGCCTACAGATCAACGCCCAAAACTGCGTGCACTGCAAAACCTGCGATATCAAGGATCCCACCCAGAATATCAACTGGACGGTGCCCGAAGGGGGCGGCGGTCCCAACTATCCGAACATGTAAAGCGTGGGCGTACACGAAGATTCCATTTGCGCTAAACGCGCGTCGACTGGTTTGATGTCTTCATGATTCGCAAAACGACGATAGCACTTGGCCTGATCGCGGCCGGCGCGCTGACCATCCCGCCGCAAGTGAGCGCCGCGGACGGCGCCTCCACCTTCACCGGACGCTACCTCTCGGCGCGCTTTGCGGCTCGCAACCAGGACACCGAAACGGCGTCGCGCCTGTTCCTTACGGTTCTGGCGGAGGATCCCAAGAACGCGGTTCTGATGCGCCGTACATTCCAGAGCCTGCTGGCTAACGGTGAAACCGGCAAGGCGGTGGAGATCGCCCGCGGTCTGGTCAAGCAGAACACCCGGGCCGGACTGGCCAACACGGTCATTGCGGTTGACTACATCCGGGCCAGCGATTTCGAACAATCCGCAAAATCACTGTCGCGGGCGTCGCGGTCCCGGTTCATGGGCCTTCTGGTGCCGATCACCGAAGCTTGGTCGAGGGTCGGGGAGGAAAAATACGACGATGCGTTGAACGCCTTGAACGGCCTGAAGAAACGCAAGCAGTTCAAGCTATTCAAAAGCTTCCATCGCGCCTTGATCAATGACGCGGCGGGCCGCGCCGAAGCCGCCGAGAAGGATTTCCGCGATACGATGCAATCCCGCGAGGGCCGGTCGCTGCGCGTCGTCGAATTGTTCGGCGCCTTTCTGGAACGCAACGGCAAGCCCGAGGAGGCGCTCAAGATCTACGCCGACTACCTCAAGAACGATCCCGACAACCCGTTGGTTCTGGAGGCCGAGGCGCGCGCGAAATCCGGCGGTACACCGCCAAAGGGCATTTTGGATGCCGTCGACGGAACGGCGGAGACGTTCTATGGCGCCGCGGCCATCCTGGTTCCCGAAAACGCCCTCGATTCGGCGCTGATCTTCGTTCAGACCGCCCTGTATCTGAAGCCCGATTTTCCGGCGGCGCAGGCCTTGCTCGGCGGTATCCACGAAACACGCGACAGCTGGCTGGCCGCCAACCGGGTCTATGAGGCCATCGACTCGGACACGCCCTATGGCTGGAATGCGCGTATTCGCATGGCGACCAATCTGGATCAACTGGACAAGACAGACGAGGCGGCAGGCCTGCTCCGCCGGCTTGCCGACCAGCATCCCTCCAGAACCGATGCGCTTGTCGCCCTTGGCGATATCTACCGGTCGCGAAAGCGCTTTGCCGATGCCGGCGAGGCCTATTCCGAAGCGCTTGATCGCATATCGCAACCGCGGGAACGCGATTGGACGCTTTATTATTCGCGGGGTATTTCCTACGAGCGCACCGACCGCTGGGAAAAGGCCGAAGCCGATTTTCTCAAGGCGCTGGAAATCAAGCCGGACCAGCCTCTGGTGATGAATTACCTGGGCTACTCCTGGATTGAAAAGAACATGCACTTCAAGCGCGCGCGGGCGATGATCGAGAAAGCCGTCGATCTCCGCCCGCGGGACGGCTATATCGTCGACAGCCTGGGCTGGGTGCTGTACCGGCTTGGTGATTTCGAAGCTGCCGTCGTGCAACTGGAGCGCGCCGTGGCGCTCAGGCCCGAAGATCCCATTATCAATGATCACCTGGGCGACGCATTGTGGAAGGTGGGCCGTCGGTTGGAGGCGGGATTCCAATGGCGGCATTCCCTGGTGCTCAATCCCACTGAAGACCTGGCCAAGATCCTGAAGCTGAAAATCGAGGGCGGCTTGGACGCGGTTCCGGACACCAATGGCAATTGATGGGAGCGCAGCGGCCACCATCCGACTGAGAGCGCCCGCCAAGATCAATCTCTACCTCCATGTCACAGGACGCCGGACCGACGGTTTCCATGAATTGGAAAGCCTTGTCGCCTTCGCGGGCATTGGGGACGGCGTCGGCTTTCGTCCCGATGGACCGGCCGGGCTGGAAATCACCGGGCCGGAGGCCGGTGCGCTGGACGGACTGGAGCCGGAAGACAACCTCGTGATGCAGGCTGCCCGGCGATTGGCGGGTGCCCTGGGCAAGCCGCTCGAAGGAACCCTTCTGCTCGACAAGCAACTGCCCTCGGCCGCGGGCTTGGGGGGCGGTTCCGCGGACGCCGCCGCCGTTCTGCAACTTCTGTGCGACCATTGGCGGGTCGAGCGCGATGACGTCGATCTACCCGGCATCGGCTTGAGCCTGGGTGCCGACGTGCCGGTCTGTCTTCAGTCCGGATCGTCGCTGGTTGCGGGGATGGGCGAAAACCTGCGTCCCTCGGGATCGCTGCCCGCCGCGCACTTGGTTCTGATCAACCCGCGCGAGGCGCTTTCGACGGCGGCGGTATTTTCCGAACTCGGCGGATTCGGGAAAGCCGAAGCGCCGTTAACCGGGGATGTGGCCGACGTCCGATCGCTCGCCGCGGAACTGGGCAGGCGGCACAACGATTTGGAAACGCCGGCAAAGACGCTGGCGCCGGTGATCGGCGACGTCATTTCCGCCTTGGCGGCAAGCGACGGCTGCCTGATGGCGCGCATGTCGGGCAGCGGCGCAAGCTGTTTCGGATTGTATGCTGGCGAAGCGGAAGCCGCCGCCGCCGCGGGGTCGATCTCCACGGAAAGTCCGGACTGGTGGGTCCGGGCGGCTCCCCTGTTGACCGACGTGTCCTCCTGGAAAACACTGCGGGCATGAAAATGAGAGCGATCGGCGGCATTGTGGCCGTGTGTCTAACGGGTTTGGTGACGGCGTCCTGCCAGGCGCCCATCCCCATCATCGATCCGCGCCCGGATATCGAGCTGACCTGGTCGGAGGCCATTGTCGCTTTGCCGCCGTTGCGCGGGGGGCAGAGCACGTTGGTCTCCCGTCTCGGCGATTCAACCGTTCGCGCCCGGCTGGGAGCCTTGCCGCGCGGCTCGCGATTGCCGGTCGTTCTCTACGCTCATGGTTGTACGGGAATCGGCGACAAGAAATTCATGAAGATGCTGACGCGCGCGGGCTACGCCGTGATCGCACCGGACTCGATGGCCCGTCGCTATCGCCCGTTGCAGTGCGATTCGGAAACCCAGACCGGCGGCTTCAATCGCTTCGTCTACGACTTCCGACTGACGGAAATATCCTTTGCCCTGGACCGCTTGGCGCGCCTGCAGTGGGCCGACCGGAACAACCTGTTCCTGCTGGGCATTTCGGAAGGCGGTGTCGCCGCCGCCCTTTATCGCGGAGATGAGTTCCGGGCCCGGGTGATTGCCCAGTGGACCTGTACCGGCGCACCGATCGTCCACGGCATCAGCGCCCCGCCGAACGAACCCATTCTTGCCGTCGTCCGGGGAGACGATCCCTGGTATCGCAAGAATCATCAGCAGGGCGATTGCGGCGCCCACATGCTGGGCCGACCGGGGTCGCGGTCAATCGTCCTGACCAACGGTTCCGAGCACAACGTACTGGCCGACCGCCAGGTCCTGCGGGCGATCGTCGATTTCCTCGACGCCAATCGGCGAACGGGGAGTTAGTTCCCTTCGAGGGGCCGGCCCAGCTTGAGGCCCGTACCGGCGGCGTGCGTGATATGGATGACCACCGAACCCATGCCGATATCGGTTTCGAAGCGGACGGGAATGGCGGGCCAATCACGCGACAGCTTGGCGAACCAGATGTCGCCCCCCTCGTTCTCCTGTCTGGGCAGCCAGGGACTCTCGGAGTGCCCGGCAATGCGCTCAAGCTCGACCTCGCACTTGTAGGCTTTGCCGTTGAAAACGCGACCCTTGAGAACGTCGGGTCCGATGCCGCGGCTGCGTATATTGTAGCGCCGGCGGCCGTCGAATACCGGCAGGCTGCCGGAACACCTTGAACTCTCGTCCTCACTGGCCAAGCGGCTCATCGCCAGGGCTGCGCTGAGGGCATCCAAAGTGCCGAGCCGCAATGCCGGCGGCACCGGTTCGCGATCGTCGTCTTCCGGCAACGGTGCAACCTGCACTTGTTTTGGGCCCTCCGCGCCGTAGTTGATCCGGACATGGCGCTTATCTCCCATCCAGAGATTGTCTGCCGAATGAGCACCCGGCCAGACGGCGTCCTGCCTGACATGCCCGTTCGTACGGGCCTTGGAGCGAAAGCCGATAAGCGCGTCGATCAACCCCATGGAGCGGACTTGGCTGGTCATGATGTATTCCGAATTGTTGCGCGAGACGGTCAATTCCACCCGCCCCGTCTCAAAACCACCGACGAATATTTGGTAATTCAACGTCAGTTGTTTTGGCGACAGTTGAGTTGCCGCCGAAGCGTCGTCATCGGAAAACGACAATAAAGCCATTATTATGATTACTGCCAAACGCATGGCTGTTCATAGACCGCGGTGGCATCCATGTAAAAGGCAAATTGCGGGACCCGATCGGCCATGGGGAGATGCCGCAGATTGAAAGCTGGCTCAAGAGCGATTCCGGGGCCGAATTTGACGGCGCTGTTGCACAATAGCAACAGTGTGTGCCGTTTGATTCTAGTGCGTGTTAAGCTATTGCACACATAGGGAAATTCCACTAAGTTTTCATCGTTGCCCGAGGCGAATGGGGTCTGTTACAGCACTGTAGGGGACTCTTTGAGGTCTTGGGGAGCCGGAGCGTATCGAAGCTGCGGCCTCAGATGGGGATAGCGCGTCTTCGTTTCGCAGGGATGATTTGCCTTGAAGAGGCGAAGAATTGGCGCTACGGTTTACGTGATTTTTTATTGGGAGGTCCCTTAACAATGGCTTTGCGCAAGACTTTGACGGCAATCGGTTTCGCGGTTGCATTAGCTTCGGCCCCGAGCATTTCCATGGCTCAGTCGCAGCTTATTCACAAGACGGGTACCGGTGCCGCTTCTGGTCAAGAAGAGGCCGCGGGTGCTGCCGGCGGCGTGACCGCGGGTGCCGTTGCCGCTGGTATTGCTGTCGCCGCGGCGGTAGCCGTAGCGGTTGCTGCGGTTACAAGCGATGATGATGACCAAGGTACTACGTCAACGATTACGGCGACGTCGACACAGAACCACCTTGGGCATTTCGACCCCTGCCCGTCGAACACATGCGGTATTTCTGCGGATTTGGGTAACGTGAACGGCGCATTCTAATTGCGCGCGTAGGCCTAAATCAGAGAATTCAGCCCGCCGGTTGTTGGTCAACCGGCGGGCTGTTTTTTTTGCCCTCCGGGTAAGTGTTCTGCGCCGGACGACATGTTGCCGATTCGTATTGGGGGTATAGCAGCCTGGAGGTTTAGGCAGCCGGCTTCAGGATTTCGATGCTGATAGGATCGAACGAGCGGGCAATATGCTGATGGCTCTTCCAAACAAAACCGTCCAGAGCGTCCACCCAGTAATAATTCGTAAATGACCAGTTGATGGTTTGGGCCCGGTTCTCCTCCCGAACCAGAAACGTTTTTATTTCCAAGTCCGCTATCACGATTTTTCTCGGACCCATGGGGATGAATGTCGAAAATATTGGTATGCCGAATCTTTTATCGATGTCGACATCAATGGTCCGGTGGTGGCGTATCGTTTTCTTAAGGGTGTGTAGCCGTCGGTTTACGGGATCACGCAGAGCAGTTGAGGTGCCAAGTAAATTTTCGGGAAATCCAGTTGTTTTGACGATCCTACCGTGACGTGTAACCAAAACGGCATTGTCCGCGGATACCCAGTGCTTCTCGTCTTGAGCGTACCGGTTCAGTATGAGAAGTGAACGAGGCCCTTTTCCAATCTTTGCGCTCAGTGAAGCATATGGTATTTTCGTGACCAACTCGCGACTGAACTCGGCATCTGGCAATCCTACGGTAATATATTTGAAAGCTTTTGCAGCGTTGGCAATTATCGGTGATTCGGCGCAGCCCGCCACGAAAGCAGCTCCGCAGACAATGAATTGACGACGTTGAAAAGCGCACTTCTTATCGGGGGATCGCGGTGTTCTTCCAAAGAATGTCAAGAGATAGCCTTTAACATTGGGAAAATACGGAATGTTTAAAAGATACCTGCTGCCAACATTTGTCAAAGCCCAATATTGTTGCCTTGTCGCTATTCTATTGTCCACTTTCTCGATAAGCACGCCTGTACTAGGCCAAGCCACATCGACGCTGAATATCGATGACCTCTCTCGCTTGCTCGAAGAACTAGGTGGCGATGTCGGCCGTCTCGGGGGGGGCTTGGGCGTAGGGACGTCGATTGATTCAGCGCGAAAAGACGCCCTTGAGGGTGTGGCCCGTTCGCCTTTCGCGAGCGGTGGAGCGGACGTTCCGCCCGAGTTGAACACCAGTTTCACGACCTCCGAACACATGTTGATCGCTGAATTTTGTCAGGGAACGATCAGCAAGCAGGACGAGCAGGTCGTTAGCATCCTTTCGGAATTTTCTCAAACGGAACGCGATTATTGTAGGCGGATCGGCAATTCCATTTTCCAAGCCGGATATCGTGTGTTTGACGGCATTATCAAGCCTGATGTTCTCGTCAATGGGGCCATACAAGATGACTACGTGCTGGGGATCGGTGATCAGCTCATAATTATTTTCGAGGGAAACAAAACCGGCGCGAGCAAGGTTTGGGTTGATCGTCAGGGCAGCATCTGGTTGGAAGACATCGGCCAGGTGCCGGTCGCCGGCAAATCGTTTGGTGAATTTCGACAATCCCTAAGGGATGCAGTCAATCGCACAGTTTTCGGCACCGATGTTTCGATTGCTTTGGGTGCCGTTAGGCTGGCGGCCGTGCGCGTTACCGGTATGGTCCGCAAACCAGGTGTGCACCAGCTGACCGGCCTCTCGACCGTATTCGACGCTTTGACCGTTGCCGGCGGGATCCGGAAAACCGGGAGTCTTAGGCGTGTGCAGGTTCAGCGGGGGGATCGCATATTCTGGGTCGACGTGTACGACCTTTTGTATCCCACGTTTGGTGGTCAGAACTTCGGAGTTCGTGATGGTGACCACATTCTCGTTCCCAGCCTGGGTGCCACGGTAGCCGTTTCGGGCGAGGTTCAAACGCCCGGTATCTTCGAACTTGCGGAAGGCCAGAGGGAAATCAGCATTGGCGAAGCCATGGCGTTGGCGGGAAATCCGATCCGGCCCAAGGGAAATATTTTTTCCGTAATGTATTTCGATGATTCCGGCCGGGAAATCGTTGAAGAGACATTTGACAGCAATCGCGTTTTGGGAGCCGGTGACATCGTAACCGTGGGCCGCCGCGAAAATATCGTGGTCGGCACCGTGAGCATAGATGGCCATGTACGTAATCCTGGACGCCGTTCTCTCGCCTCGACGCCAACGATTCGAGCCCTCGTTGGAGATCAGCGGAATATTGGCGACGATCCGTACTTGTTGTTTGCCGTTCTTGAGACGACGGATCCGGCTACCCGGGCACGAAGGCTGTTCGCGCTCAATCTAGGGAAGATTCTCTCCGGCGAGCAGGATTATTCTCTACGTGATCGCGACCGTCTGATTGTGTTTAGTCAGGAAGAGATAAGATTCCTCTCCTCCGATGACGTTCGGCGGGCGATCTCACCGGACTTCGAACTCGTCGAGGAAAGACGGGATCAAGAAGATGACGCCGCTGCCACAAACGTCACTTCGCTAGTCAGTGGGCTCGTGGAACTGACGGAGAATCAAGCCAGCGACGACGATACGACGGATGCTTCGCGACTCGGTCCATTGGCGACCAATCAGCCCATTTCTGCGGAGGTCGCGCAAAAAACGCTTAGCGTGCAATCGTGTTCCGGGTTGAGGAGCTTGGCGACCATTCTCAGGTTTACCCGCTCAAATCGATTTGAGAGCGCGTTGCAGGCGCTGGGTGTGAATGGTTCGGCAGCATTCGTGAATCCACGCCCCTGTCCCGAAGTTTTCAACAGAATACCGGATTTGTTGCCATTCGCTTTGGAACATGCCGTGGCCGTCAATGGCGAAGTGAGAATCCCCGGTGCCTATCCGGTTACGTCGGGCACAAAAATGTCGTCGTTGATTGCCGTCGTCGGAGGTCTGACGCGGGAATCCGATCCGACGCAGGTGGAAATCACAAGATTCCTATCCGGCGGAACCGACAGGACCATGGTGGATCTGACAAGAGTTAGCGCGCATCAGGTCGTCGTCGATCCGGGCAACGTCGCTCGGTTCAATGCCTTGTTTACCGACCGCGATAGTGGGCCGGTATTGCTGTCGGGGGAATTTGTCCGGCCTGGGTTGTACGATATTCGGCGTGGCGAACGTATGTCCGAATTGATGGCCCGGGCCGGCGGCCTGACGGATCAAGCCTACCCATATGGCGCGATATTTACCCGGGAACGCGTGAAAATTGCCCAAAAAGAGGGATTTCAACGCGCCGCCAGGGAATTGAAATCGTCAGCCATGTTTGCAGCCGGGAGCAAAGTTGCGGAGCCTGGCGCTTTGCTGGCACTGCAGACTTTGAGCGATGAGATTGCCAAAACCGAGCCGCTGGGCCGTGTCGTGATTGAAGCGGATCCGACGGTATTGCAAGTGAGGCCGGAACTGGATTCCGTTTTGGAGCCGGGCGATCAGATATTCATGCCGAAAAGGCCGAATTCGGTTTTGGTCATTGGCGATACATTGAATCCCGGTGCGCTCCAGTTTGTTTCTGGAACCAAGGTTGACGAGTACATTCAGCAGGCTGGAGGACTGCAGCAATCGGCTGACGAGGATCGAATGTTCCTCGTTTATCCCAATGGCGTGGCCCAGCCGGTATCGGTAAGCGTGTGGAACTACAATCCGGTGCAGGTTCCGCCTGGAAGCACCGTCGTAGTGCCAAAGAATCCGGCTCCTGTGGACATATTCAGTTTTGCTAAGGATATCACTTCACTGATCAGTCAGATGGCGATTACCGCCGCATCGCTGGCCGTTATCGGCAACAATTGATTTAACGGGCATCAGTCTGGTTCGGGATCAATAGTGATGCATCTCCCGTGGTGCTTGCGTACGCGCCGTCGCAAGAAACGATATCTTATTGCGGCTGTTGCGTTCGTTGTTATTTCGCTGGCCAGCCAAGTGTGGGCCGCCGGCAAATCAGTTGCCGATGATTGGATCGGGAAGAATAATTTCGGTGGAACCGGATTGTTCCAAACCAGAAGCGCGCGTACAAGCCCGGACGCGAACTTCGAAGTCGGTTATTCCCGTTGGGACGATTACAAGAGATATTACATCACATTGCAGGCACTGCCCTGGTTGGAAGGCACCTTCAGATACACTGAAATTCGAAATCGCCTTTTTTCTCCCTTCGTGGATTTTAGTGGTGCCCAAACCTTCAAGGATCGGGGCGCCGACGTTACTTTCCGTCTCCTGGAGGAAAGCAAATACCTGCCGGCGATTGCATTGACATTGCAGGATGGTCTTGGCACCGGACAGTTCGCCGGTGAATATCTGACGGCAAACAAGCGTTTCTATGATCTTGATTTTAGTCTTGGAATGAATTGGGGCTATGGCACGTCCGGCAGCAGCATCGATAACCCGCTCACATACTTGTCTGAAAAGTTCCAAACCCGCTCCGGTGTTTCTCGGATTGGCGGGCAGCTTAATTTCGACACTTACCTTTCGGGTCCGAACGTAGCTATTTACGGAGGTGTTGCCTACAGAACACCTATCGACGGCTTGACGTTCAAAATGGAATACGACCCCAACGACTATCAGTCGGAACCACAAGGCAACCGATATACCCAAGACTCACCGATCAATTTCGGGGTGATGTACCGTCCGTTTCCTTGGTTGGAGACATCGCTCGCGCACGAAAGAGGCAATATAACGACATTTCGCGTGGCGTTGCGATCAAACCTTCACGATCCCGGAATGCCCAAATTCGGTGATCCCCCGCCCCCCGCTTTGAAACCGCGTATGGAAGTCGAGGCGGAACTTCAGAAGGAAAAAAAGAAGGAGATATGGCCAAAATGGCTATGGCCATCTGACGATGATAAATTCGAAACGACCGGTGATGAGCAGCTTGCGGCAGACGTGGTCTCAGAGGAAACCGATCCGGCGAACCTGTTGATAAGCGATCTCGCCAAAAAGAGTCTGGAGATTACGAATTTTGAGATCGTGGGAGACGAGGTGAAGGTAGCCTTGGCGGGTCTTGAAAACGGCGAGCCATCTTCAAGAATAGAGGATGCCGCGAGGATCATCGGGAACGCTTTCCCCGAAAACAGTGAAGCCGTCACGATAGTGAGCGCTCATTCCAACTGGACGAGCGGTGCCGTCAAGGTAAGCAGACGGGAGGTCGAACACTCGCGAATTGTGGACCACATGTTTGAAGGCCTTGAGATCGAAGGCTTTCAGGTTGAGGATTTCTCTCTCTCGCACAAGAAGGCGGAAGTGACCGTATCAAGAACCCGAGTATCGGCCGAACCGTCCGCCAAAGCCGCCCGGGTGGTGTTGCGGAGCGTCCCGACGCCCGTCGAAACCGTTTCACTTGTACTTGTGAATTCCGGTTACGAGATCTCGCGGCGGACATTCGTTCGTTCCGAGATTGAACGCGATGCGTTCGTAGACGACATGTTCGATGCTCTTGATGATCAAGGTTTCACCCTTGGTGAAATCAGCTTTTCTCACCGCAGCGCGTCCCTTGAAGTGGTGTTGCCGGAACAAAGCAGCATGCCGGATTTTGCAGAAACCGCGCGGGTTGTGGCGGATACGGCGCCGACTTCTCTAGACCAGGTGACCATCGTCGCGGTGCGTTCCGGGGTTGAAATTGCGAGGGCCACCGCCAATCGCGGCCGCAACAGCGAAGGCAACGAGCAATGGAATACCGCCACTAGCGGCGTTAGCGGCGAAGCTGAGACGGTGGAGCCCTACTGGACTGAGCAGGACAAAATCGCCATTTCAAGGCATCTGTTCGAGGCGATGCGGAAGGTTAAATTTTTCACCGAAGCCGTCGTCGTAGAAGGCCGGTCCGTCGCCGTTTACGGCGCCCAGAGATTGTTCCGACAAAGGGCAAGGAACCTGGGGCGTGCGCTTCGCGTTTTGGCTAACAATGTTCCCCCGGAAATTGAAGACCTATCCATCGTGACGACATCTGCGGGGATGGAATTGAGTCGAATAACGGTAAGGCGAAAAGACCTCGAAAATGCCATGGTGGCAAAGAGCAGTCCTGAGGAAATTTGGGCAAACACCAAATTCGAAGGTCCACGCCCGGGGATTCTCCCGCCTAAATACGCCGTAACAAATCCCTCGAATTATCCCAATATCAGTTGGACCATTAATCCGAAGCTGCAATCTCACATCGGCGGCCCGAACCAGTTCGTGTTGTACAGGTTGTTTGCGACTGCCGGATTTGACGCCGCGTTGTGGCGCGGGCTCAATCTGACAGGTCGAATCAACCGGAATTTTTACGACAACTTCGGTAAGATCAGGTTCGGCTCCAGCAGCCAATTGCCACATGTTAGAACGGACGTCAAAGAGTACCTCCAGGAAGCAGGTTTTTTCACCGTTCGCAGGCTGCAAGCCAACTATTACTTCCAGCCCCTGTCCGAATGGTATGTTCGGTTTTCCGCAGGATTGTTCGAGGAAATGTTTGGGGGATACAGTGCGGAAGTACTTCATTCGCCCTATAACTCCAGATTCTCCATCGGCGTCGACATAAACAAGGTTTGGAAGCGGGAATTCGACCAGCTCTTTAAATTTCGGGACTACAATGTCATTACCGGGCACATTAACGCCTACTATGATTCTCCGTGGTACGATGTGTCGGTGGGTGCTCATGTGGGCCGATTTCTCGCGGGTGACACGGGCGTTACCTTTACCGCATCGAGACTATTCGACAGCGGTGTCCGTGTCGGGATGTGGGCCACGTTGACAGATGTACCGGCTGAGGTGTTTGGTGAGGGAAGCTTTGACAAGGGATTTTTCATTTCTCTTCCCTTCGAACTGTTTTTAACCGAGTCGTCCACACGGCGGGGCTCATTCGCTTTCCGACCAATTACAAGAGATGGCGGTGCGCGTTTGGGTATGCAGGGAAGGCTTAATAGCGTCGTTTCGAGCGGAAGCTTGAATGGAACAGTGCGGGATTGGGATCGGTTCCTTGACTAATTTGTCGGCGATAACTTGTTAGCCAATCAAGATACGTTTGAACCGTGTGACACTGAATGAGGTCGGAGGATATGAGTACACAAGACGCCGTCAAAGATGCAGTAGAGCCGGCTATCGAAGCCGCTCCTGCTTCCGCGCCCGAATCCAGCGGTGATACGCCATCTTACGTCGATCGAAATGAGGACGTCATCGATTTGCGGACCATTGTGGTTGAGATCCGGCGCAAGTGGTGGCTGGTCTTGGCATTTTTGGTATTGGGGGTTTGGTCAGGCGTTACGACAATCCAAAATCACCAGTCGGCGCATCGAGCGGTGATGCTGGTGGCACCGGCTGAGATCCAGGAACGCGTGGAAGGCCAATCAAGGACGATTGCGGGGCTGGCCGGCATTACTCTGGGCACCCAAAAAACAAATGACGTTTTCCAGCGGATGAAGATTATTGCGTCGACGTTGAAATTGGCCAAGAAATTGGACGAGAAGCACGACCTGATGATGGTGGTCTACGGTGGCGCTTGGGATGCCGAGAGGAATTCGTGGAAACGGCCTTCCGGCGACCAATTTGAATGGGATCAGAAGGTCAAAGCCTTCTTTAGGCAACCCCTTTGGTCGGCGCCGACGATCGAAGATTTGGCGGGATACGTTGGCGGCGGTTTTCAAATCGAAGCGATCGACGAGAGTGATTTCAATCGGATTTCATTTGCCCACGCTGACGCCGAAATGGCGTTATGGATGTTGAAAATTGTTTTCGCGGAAATCAGCGAGTTCATTCACCAGCAGGAAGTCGCCGCTCAGGCCAAGCGGCGAAAATTTTTAGAAGCGAGGCTTTCAAATACTCAAATCGTCGACTTCCGTAATGCCCTGATGTCGCTCCTCGCGAACGTTACGCGCAAGGAAATGATGCTTGAAGGGGGGAGTTCAAGTGAAATTGTGGTTTTGGATCCGCCCTACATCTCAAAATACAAAACGTCGCCCACGATTTTGAAGACGATGGGCGTACGCGTCTTTGGTGCCCTGGCCTTGTCGATCGTACTTATCGTGCTCTGGACGCTGTACCGCGTCGAATAGCCAAACGACGGTACTGGGTATGGCTACAAGAATTACTCGATTGTACGACCGGGAATTTGAGCTGGACAATTTTTGGAAGAAGTTTCTTTTTGCCTTTTATTGTTATCGCTGCGCGTCATCTGTATTTGCCCAGTTGGTGATACTCCGCCTGACACTTGTCGGTGACACTTGGTCGTATCAGCAAGGAAAATCCGGAGAGGGGTTTTCGGATTTGGGCGCGCTTGAAGTTGTCCAGAAGGCGGCCAATTTTGCAGATTTTCAGGCTTCGACCCACTTCACCGGATTAATTGGCAGGGTCTTCAACCTGCTGTTTCTAGGCAATCCCATACTCATCAATATTGGCTTTCAGACGATTGCCTATGTTGGGATCGTTTATCTTTTGATGAGCGTGAGCGCTACGCAACGGCTGCGCCTCGCAATCCTTCTTGCCTTGCCTTCATTCACGATCTGGACGTCCATGGCGTCAAAGGAGTGCATAGTTGTTTTTGCGGTGTGCGTGCTGGGTGGGGGTCTGATCCGCCTTTATTACGGCAGATACAAATTTACGACGATTCAGTTTGTCGCCTTGGCGGCAATATGGGTTTACAAGCCTCATTACGTGCCAGCGCTTTTTTACCTCCTGACGGTGACCGTTCTAGGCACCCACGTTAAGCAAAAGGCATTCGTCGCCCTATTGATCGGCTTGTTTTCTCTGGCCGCCTTATTCGTGTTTCGGGACGCGATTGATGAAATGTCGTTTGGCGTTCAACGGGGTTTCACGACATACATCAATGTCGGGAGTACCAGAACCGATTTGTTTTTTGTTCACGCCTACGACGTTTTTTCGCGGATGCACATCGGTTTCGTCATGGCGTTTATTGGACCAACGATTGAAGAAACGCTAGCATCGCCGCTTCACCTCTTCTCGTTTGTCGAGAGCGTCGTCCTGTTGAGTATCCTCTTTTTCTATATCGTACCGCGCCTGCCTCGACTGCCCATTTATTCGGTGATCACCGGGATGTTTTTCACCTTTTGGGTTTTGTTCCCAAACTATCCCTTCGGCGTCATGAATCCTGGATCCGCAAATCGGTATCGTGCGGGGTGGATAGCCATGATATTCATCGCATTTGCCGTCCTCCAGTCGCGAAATCTATACCTCAATTGGCAAAATGCGACACGGTGGCAGTTCGCCAGAACACGGTAAATTGCATGCCATCCTCAGGACTGAATATTGGGGAGTTTGTTTCGAAGCCCCGCGTTACACAGTATTTGGGCGTGCTGTGGGCATTGCACATTTGGGGAAGCATCTGGTATTTGGCTCCCGGGTCCGACGACGGGGCGTTCATATCGCAAGCCCTCGGCTTTCTCAATTTCGGCGATCTTGGAATCTTGTACGTCGACCGGTTCCAAAGGTTCTATATCAATCTGCCCGGCTATAGCTTTACACAGTCGGTCTTTTATCTGATATGGGATTCCGTGGGTCTGCCGATAAATTTTTTCACCTACAAGATCTTTCATCTGCTGGTCGTTAGTGTGTTGATCGCGACAAGCGTCACATTATTGAAGCGGACCTCAGGCGATAATTCGCAACTGGGATTCTTGAGAGCCAATGTATTTCTGATTTTGCTGCCGGTTACCCCTTTTGTAATAGACGTATTGTCCCCCAGACCCGAGGCGTTCGGGTTGGCTACATTGGCCGGGGGGATGTTGTGCGCGCAAGCGGCTGACGCAAAATCAAAATCCTTGGACACGGTTTACTATGCTTCGGCCGCATTTCTTTTTGGTTCAGCCATGACGACACACCCGATGTTTGTTGTGGTTGGAGGAGGTTGTTGTCTGGCATTTGCCTGGTGGCTATTGCAACAAAAGCGTTATTCAACGCTCGCCATCTCTATCGCCTGCGCGCTGATTCCAATATCTGCGATGGCCGCATGGTTCGCCTGGCACGCCCCCGAATCCATTCGAATAATGCAAGCTCATGTGGGCACGCATTCCGCTAACCTGGTGGAGGGATTTGGCACCGGTATTCTTGTAATGTTGGGGTATGCCACGTTGCTGAAGGCCGGTCATTTTCCGTACCTCGCGCAACTATACTATGCCGTATGTTATGGTGTTTTGACTTTGGTGACCGTTGGCGTGATAGTATTACAAATAAAAAAATATGTGATCGATAGAAAAAAAATAGAAATAAATTCGCTAATAACTATATCTATTTTTGGGATGCCATTTATTTATTTGATATTTAGCTACTATCCGAAAGTGCAGGTATTTACGATGGTATCGTATTGTTTTGTATTTTCTTTTGTAGCTATGTTGAGTTGGCCGAGTTGGATGCGAAGTAAGTCGTTGTAATGACACGAATTACAGTGCTCAGGACTCTGGTGCTGGCGGCGATGGCGCTTTTGGTCGGTTTCAGTCCGGCTTCACACATCCTCAAGCATCAGCTTAGTGACGGCCCTCGATACGATGGCTGGAAAGCAAGAGCGTCGGTTCTAGGAAAACTGAATGCCGGCGATAGACTTTACTTTTCAAGCGACCGTTTCATGCCCCCTTTTTTGGATCTTGTTGTTGACATGTATAGGGGGCACGCCGAGATAAAATCGTATTGGATTTTTCCGTATCTGGTGATTGGTCGCGACCTTGAAATGCGAACGGTCAACGACTTTGTGTGTCATGCCTGGCGGCACGAGGAAAGTTCCATCGTTTGGGGAGTGTCCAAGGAATACCTCACGAACTTCGACAAGGAAAGCAGGGAATTCGATTTCAACTTGGGTTTTTGGCGAAAGTTTAAGGTCAAATTTCGATACTCCGATATCCTATACGAGGTCTATGACGGCATGTTCGTTCGAGGGCAAATCGAGAGGATCGTGGGACCGGAAGACGATGGTGCAGATGGGCTTGAAACGCTGTACCAACGGGGAGCGGTCCCGACAAATTGTCGCTAGTCAGCCTCGGGCGATACGTCAATTCGAGCGTCTCCCCGATTTGCCGAGCGGTAGACGGCATCGAGCAGTGCCTGCACGCGATAACCGCTTTGAAAATCCGGGCGGGCAGGTTTTCCACTCCTGATCCAGTCAACAAACCGAGCGGCAATTTCGGAAACGGGTGAGACTCGACTGTCTTCTGAATCTGCCGCGGTCGTCCGAACCTCCTCCTCGATTAGAGCCATTTGATCCGAATCCCTACGACCAAAGTACAACTGAAATCCGAGGACTGGATCGGCGCTCCTATTGACCAAACGCATGGAACCATCCTCGCCGTAGATTTCAAGGCAATGGTGGTTTCCTAATAAGGCCGCGCTGCAAAGTGTAAGGACGCCCGAGGCACCGCTGCGAAATCGCAGCGATATGGTTGCCAGCGTTTCGCCAGCCCCTTGCGCTTCCGGATAGATCGCTGTGTTGGCAGCTATGTCGGAAAGGTGGCCAATCATTTCCTCCAAATAATAAAGTGCATGGGCGCCGAAATGGCTCGACACACCGCCGCCATCGACCTGGGTGGTTTTCCATCCGAGCTTGCCCGTTCGAATGTCAAAACTTTCCATGCGCCAATCAAGGAACACGTGTCTTATGCGCCCCAATTCTCCAGCGTTTATTAATTCCCTTGCCTTACGCCAAGTCACCAACTCCGGAAAAATAAAGTCAACCATGTTGGCCAAACCGGATTCAGTTGCCAGCGTCGCAAGTCTTTTTGCGTCCTCTAGATTGTGGGCGAGCGGTTTTTCCGCGAAAACGGCTTTGCCTGACTTTATTGCCGCCGTAGCAATTTCTGTTTGAAGAGCAGGCGGAACAGCAATGGCCACTGCATCAATGTCGGGAGCCGAAACCATCTCCTGCCAAGTGCAGTTCTCTCGGATGCCAAATTTCTCCGCGGCTGCCTCCGAACTTGTCCGATTTGAGGCGGCAATCGCCACGACTTCGCAATTGTCCAAGTGTCGAAACGCAGGTGTTAGTCCGTAACCGCCAAAACCGGCTCCGACGATCCCAATTTTCACCCTGGCTGTTTCAAGGCTGCTCATCGTCGAAGTTTATTCGTTCTCGTTCGACGACAATGGGACGTCCTCGGACTTGGTTAAAGATGGCTCCGATGTATTCGCCTAGTATGCCCGTGAAAATTAATTGGACACCACCGAAAAAGAAAATGGCGGCAATGATCGTAAAGGTGCCTTTTGGCGCATAGTCACCAAATAAGAACCACATTGCAAAAACGCCGATGACATATATGAAGCTCAATGCAGCGATGACAAATCCAAGCCACATCGCCAGCCTAAGCGGTGCGATGCTGTGGCTGATAATGCCTAGAAACCCTTGACTGATGAGCTGACTAATCCGGTTTCTTGATACGCCATGTTTGCGGGCTCGCCAAACGTAAGGCAACCCCACGGACTTGAAGCCGCATTCGAATGTCATGATTCGCATGAACGGTTGGACGGAGCGGCTCTTCTTAAGCTCGTTCAACACTTTTTTGTCGACCAGTTGGAAATCCCCGACATCCGGCGGATATTCCACTTCGGCAATCCTACTGAGCAGCCGATAGTAGGACTTCCTGGCGGTTCGCATAAGAAACCGCTCCTGCCGTTCGGCGCGAATTCCGTACACGATCTCGTAACCGCTCTCCCAGAGCTGAACCATTTCGGGAATCAGTTCGGGCGGGTCTTGAAGGTCCGCGGGCATGAACAATACCGTAGCGTCGCCACTGGCGCTAATGACGCCATTGTAGGAATTTCGCAATATTCCGAAATCCCGTGAATTCACGATGATTTTCACTGACGGGTATTCCGCAGCAATTTCCTTCAGGATTTCAACGGTTCGATCAGTTGAAGCGTTGTCGCAGAAAATATGCTCTAGCTCATAGCCGGAAAGTCGGGATTGGAACAGGTCATATATGGTCTTCCAACACTCTCGAATGCCCTCTTCCTCGTTGTAACAGGGCGTGATGATGGATATTTTTTTTCTCATGGTCCCGCGTTCAGCCTACTGCTCTGGTATTTTCGAATTCACCGATCTGGTCTATCGAAAAATCGCGCATAGATTCCAATTCCAAATCCCGTTTGTACCATGACACGGTTTTTTCAATAGCCTGGATCAGATTCATGCGCGGTTTCCAATCGAGATCCGCCCGGGCACATGAGGAATCGAGTTTCAGGTACGCCGCTTCGTGTGGGTGCGGACCCTTGTCCAGGTCCCAAATTGCATTTTCGCCCCATTCGTCAGCCAAAAGACGGACGACTTCGGAGACCGGTTGTTCACTATCGGAGTCCGGCCCGAAATTCCATCCCTTTGCGAAGCCGGTTCCGCCGGCGTGCAGTTTCTCGCACAGCCGAAGATAACCCCAAAGCGGGTCCAATACGTGTTGCCAAGGGCGTATCGCGGCGGGGTTCCTAATGCGTAGGGTGTCGCCCTCGACAAAGGCTTTCATCGCGTCCGGGACAAGCCTTTCACGGGACCAATCTCCGCCACCGATGACGTTGCCCGCGCGTACGGTTGCGACGCGGATTCCCGCATCCTTTTCTGAGAAATAACTCTTGCGAAAGGCGCTGGCCACCAGTTCCGCGCAGCCCTTGCTGTTGCTGTAGGGATCGTGGCCGCCCAATCGGTCCGTTTCCTTGTAACCTCTGGCAACTTCCTTGTTTTCGTAACATTTGTCACTTGTCACGATAACGACGGATTGAATGCGGGAATCCTGCCTCCTCCCCGATTGCCGCACAGCCTCGAGAATATTAGCTGTACCCATTACGTTGGTCGAATAGGTCTCGAGGGGATCGGCATACGAAGGTCGGACCAGGGATTGTGCCGCCAAATGAAGAACGATATCCGGATTGGTCTCGTCAACAGTTCGCTGAACCGCCTGGTAGTCTCGGACGTCTCCCGCGATGCTGTTCATGCCCAGAGCAATATCAGCTCTTTCGAACATGCTTGGTTGGGTCGGGGCAGGCAGAGAATATCCGCTAACGGCTGCCCCCATGTCCTGCAGCCAAAGCGACAACCAGCTTCCTTTGAAACCGGTATGTCCGGTTACCAAGACATTTTTGGTTTTCCAGAAATCTCGATTTACGACCAAATTTTCCATGGCGCATCTCCGGAGTTCCAATAACTCTCCAGCTGATTTCGATCTCTGATCGTGTCCATGGAATGCCAAAATCCCTCGTGATGGAAGGACATCAATTGTTTCTCGCCGGCGAGGCGTTCGAGCGGTTCTCTTTCCCAAATCGTCTCGTCGTCATCAATGTAATCGAGAACCTTGGGGGAAAGCACAAAATAGCCGCCATTGATCCAGCCGCCTTCTCCTTCCGGTTTTTCCATGAAACCGGTTACGACATCGTTTTCAATATGTAGATGTCCGAAGCGTGAGGGCTGGCGAACGCCGGTGACCGTCGCCAGTCTTCCATGATTCTTGTGGAACTCGACCAACTTTCCCACGTGGATGTCCGAAACGCCGTCGCCGTAGGTGAAACAAAAATCATCGTCATCCAAGTACTGTTTAGCCCGCTTCAGACGCCCCCCTGTCATGGTTTCGGCGCCGGTTTCGACAAGCGTCACACGCCAGGGCTCCGAAGAGTTCTGGTGGATTTCAAGGCCGTTTTTCTGAAAATCAAACGTGACGTCGGATGATCGCAAGGCGTAGTTTGCGAAATACTCTTTAATGACGTAGCCCCTGTATCCCAGGCAAATGACGAAATCGTTGATGCCGTGCGCCGAAAATATCTTGAGAATGTGCCAGAGGATAGGTCTCTCACCAATCTCAACCATTGGCTTCGGTTTTGTGATGGTCTCCTCGCTTAACCTAGTGCCCAGACCACCTGCGAGTATTACGGCTTTCATCAAATAGCACCCATCAATGCATTTACCGAGATGAGAAAAATCAAATTTACCCGATCGTGCTAATCCAAGACCGCGACTTCGGGCAGCGGCATAACCAGTTTGGACTTCAGTCCCCGTTCCCTCAACTGCTGAATGATTGGTTCGGCATAATGCCACGCCAGAAGCGCTACAAAATCAGGTTGTTCTCTGATCAAGATTTCGTTGTCAACGACCGGAATATGCTTACCCGGCAGATGCAATCCCAGTTTCAACGACGTCGACTGCTCCGCAATGTAGGGCATGAGGCTCTTGTCAATACCACAGTAATTTAGAAGCGTGCTGCACCGCCCCGGACAGGAATTTCCGACGAACTGCAAGCCCCCGGCCTGGGCATCGTGAGCAAGTTGCACGAAATCGCGTCGGGTTTTTTCGGCGGTTTCTCTGAACCTCGTGTAGGCGTCTGCTTCGTAGAGGCCGAATTCCCGCTCACGGGCAAGGAGTTTGGCGACTGAATCGCGCACCGGCTGGTTTTTCCCCTTGGCGACATACACACGTAGCGAACCGCCATAACGGTTTACCTGCCGCGCATCGACGACCGTGAAATCATACATATCGAAGAAGGTCACGAGTGACTTGAGCGAGTAAGAGCGCAAGTGCTCGTGATATATCGTGTCGTATTGGCTTCCCCGGATGATCTCCAATAGATAGTGAACTTCGCAGACAAATATCCCACCGTCTTTGAGGAGAGTTTCTATCCCCCTTGTCACCTCGCCCAGGGTGGTCATGTGGGCGAACATGTTTGTTGAACTCACCACGGATGCGTGGCCGTGCTCGGCCACGATATCGCGGGCCACCGATTCGGTGAAAAAAGCCTGGATGGTTTCAATGCCGGCTTCATTGGCAATCTTTGCGATGTTGGTGGGTTCGACACCCAGTACTTTCATGCCTTGCTTTTTGAAGCCTTTCAGGAGTGTCCCGTCGTTTGAACCAATATCGACAACAAGGGAATTGGGTTCGACGGAAAATTCGCGAATCGTCGTAGCACTGCTTTCTTTTTGGTATTCGACAAGTTCCTTTGTAACCCCGCTCCTGTAGGGATACTCACGGTGATATACCGTGGATCCATCTACTGCGTAGTCGATTTGGGCCAAGCTGCAGTCGAGACAGCGATAAAGGCGCAGGGGGTATGTTGATTCGGGCTCGTCGAGTTGATCAGAGGATAACAACGAATCGCATAGCGGCTGGTGGCCGAGATCGATCACCAGCTCCAAATTTTCACCACCACATACCTGACACCTCTCAATAGGCCCGACTGCAATGTCGTGATCAATTGTCAAACTCATTTCGTGCCTTTCGAATCGCGATAATCAATGCCCATGAAATTCATGTGAGCACGTTCAACTCTTGCTCAGCTCCGGCCGATGGCGGTAAGGCCAGGCCGGTCAGCCAACAAATATATGGATTGAATGAGATTTATCTCGCATCCCGCAAATGAAGTGCATTTGATAGCGGTCATATCCCTCTTTTGTCAACGCACGACTGCAGGAATTCGACCGTTCTGAATATCTGCCGCATGGAGAGGCGGACGTCCATGAACTGCTTGCCAACAAGCTTCAGGAACACTAAGTTTGGGTGCTCCGGCGGGGGGACGTGATTCACCCGTTGTGCGGCAGCATGCGCAAATCAACATATACTCCCACCCAATATTTGAAGAGCGGCTTTTCGCGTATGGTAAGTCGTGTCGTGTCAGGTGAAGCTTGGGGCTAGGTTTGCTTCCCCTTTAAACTGGCCGTCGCCGTCGGCCCTGACGCAACACAATGCCTCCAACCACTTCGGACCTGATTTCGCTTTCCTTCGACGATAGGGTTTCGTCGCGCCTGGCGGTGAAACCCACAATGACGAACGGCATATCCGGGTTCGGCAATCGAAAAACCAGCCGCCGATTAGGTCAATTGCGGGACAGTACCAAATGAAACTATTCAATCGAGATTTAGAGCGGGAAGTCGCCATAATCGCGGAAATTGGCGTCAATCATGAAGGTGATCTGGAAAAGGCCAGTTCACTCATGCAATTGGCGGCTGAAGCGGGCGCCGACGCCGTAAAATTCCAGTCGTACACCTCTGCCAGATTCATCTCGGCCGATGATGCCGAGAGATTGGAAAGGGTTGAACGATTCAGAATTGATGAAGCGGCCCATCGCCGGCTGGCCGCGGAGGCGGCCGAACTTGGCGTGACGTTTTTCTCGTCGGCGATAACCGAAGATGTCGTGCCGATGTTGGACGAATTGTGTCCGGTCCTAAAAATTGCCAGCGGCGATATCGATTTCGAAACCGTGATCCGGTCTTGTGCCCAGACCGGCAAACCGGTGATCCTATCAACCGGTACGGCAACGGCAGAGGAGGTCGATCGGGCGGTTGATTGGTTCAGGAGCGAGATCGGGGACGCCAATTTGCGCGAGCATTTAGTGCTGATGCACTGTGTTTCGGCTTACCCTGTCCCTCTCCCGGAGGCAAACATACTTGGTGTTCGGGCGTTGGCGGATCGTTATGGACTTCATACGGGGTATTCCAACCACGTTATTGGTACCGCCGCAGTGGTGGGCGCAATTGCCTTGGGTGCGGAAGTTATCGAGGTTCACTTCACGGATCAAAAGGAAGGTCGAACCTTCCGGGATCACCAGCTTTCCTTCGATGCGGATGATCTCAAATATGTCGCCGACTTGGCCCAGGACCTTCGCGCCGGCCTCGGCAGCGCCGAAATCGGCGTACAAGGTGTCGAGGCGTCATCGGCTGCGGCCATGAGAAAAGGGGTTGTCGCTTCGCGAGCAATCAAGTCGGGAGACACGCTTACACGGGATGATCTCATGTTTGCGCGTCCGGCAACCGAATACGCTTCCGGCGAAATCGATAGTTTGATCGGCGGTCGGGTTACCTGCGACTATGGCGTCGGCGAAACAATCCGTCGCGGGACTCTGGAACGCTAGCGATGGCGGCCGATACGGAAAACGAGCGCGCCGTTGGATTGATCGCCGCTCGAATGGGTTCCTCCCGATTCGCCGGCAAAACCCTCAGCGATTTGCATGGCGCGCCAATGCTCGGGCGAATAGTCGAGCGGCTTCGCGCCTCCGACAACATTGATCGCATTGTTTTGGCAACGACGGAGCTCGTCGAAGATGATGCACTGGAAGAATGGTGCGCCGGTGCAGAGATCGATTGTTTTCGGGGATCAAGCGACGACGTCCTGGGGCGACTTCTCGCTGCCGCATGTGCGTTCGATGCAAATCTGATAGTTGAGGTTTTGGGCGACAACCCGCTGATCCATTCAGCGATGATCGACGCCGCAGTCGACCTCTATCGATCCGACCGACCCGACTATGTCGCCACTGTGACAAACGAATACAAAAAAGCGGATTCCGATCTAAAACGATTTCCCATCGGTGTTCGAGTGCAGGTAATGCCGCTTTCAACGTTGCGCCGGTGCGAGGAGCTTGCTCGCACCCACTCGGAGCGTGAGCACGCAACCAGTTTCATTGCGGATAATCCGGAGATCTTCAAATCGGCCTTTGTGGAAGCAACCGGAACATTCGCCGGGTGCCACCGGCCGGAACTCACGTTTGCCGTCAATCACCGCGAAAACCTCGAACTCATCAGGGGGATTTTCGAGCATTGCTACGACAGCGATTCGAATTTTTCAGTCGCCGACGCTGTTCGGGCATTCGAATCCGACGATCGGCTGCATCCTTTGATGGGCGCGCAATAGAGGCACGGGATTGAAAATATGCGTCCACGCGTAACCGTATATATTACCTGCCACAACTATGGCCGCTACGTCGCACAAGCCATTGACAGCGTCTACAATCAAATTTTCCAGGACTGGGAGTTACTGATTGTCGATGACGGCTCGACGGACAATTCAGCCGAAGTGATAGCCGCCAAAATCGCAGAGAGGCCGGAAGCGGTTCGCCTCATCACCAACCCGGAACCCATCGGCCTACCGCGTTGCGCCAACCTGGCGATCGAAGAGGCCAGAGGGAAGTACCTTATTCGTCTGGATGCGGACGACTATTTCGATGAATCCGCCCTTCTGACTCTGTCGGTATTCCTCGATCAACACCCCGAAGTAGCCCTCGTATTTCCGAATTACGTCTACGTCGACGAGCACGGCGGGTATCTCGGGGTGGAGAACCGGAAGAAGATTGGGCTGGAGTCGAAGGTGCACGACTTGCCCGCTCATGGCGCCTGTACAATGGTCCGCAAACGAGTTCTAAAATCCGTGGGTGGATACAACAGTGATCACCCTGCGCAAGACGGTCACCAGGTTTGGCTCAATATTCTCAACAGGTACAACGTCGCCAACGTTTCAACGCCGCTGTTCTTCTACCGCCAACATGCCAGTTCGCTAACCACGGACAAGGAAAAAATCCTCAGCGTCAGACAAAGAATAAAGCGCCACGCGGCCTCCAGATTTGACGGAGAGGTCAAGCCCAGGGTCGTCGGGGTGGTTCCCGCCCGAAATGTTGGGACGGATCCCGCCAATATTTGTTTAGAGCCCGTAGCCGGTAAGCCCCTAATCGATTACACGATGGAAGCGGCGTTATCGGCCAACGGTCTTGACGCGGTTCTGGTTGCCTCTGACGACGAAAAGGTTCTGGAGCACTGTGCGGAATTTCCCAAGGTGCACACGTATGAGAGGTCCTTGGATCTTTCCCAAAGTCACACGAAACTCGTTCAAGTCATGAAGGACGCCGTCGACTTCATGGAGCGGGATTTAAGCTTTTACCCCGATATTCTTGTCACTCTGAACGTTCACGCGCCCTTGAAGCGAGGGGGTGATATCGACGAGGCAATCGACACGTTGCTGCTTATGAACGTCGATAGCGTTATCAGCGTTTATGAAGATAGGGATCTGCATTTTCGCCACGGCCGAAACGGCATGACCCCTCTGAACAAGGGAGCCTTGAACCGGCTCTATTTGGAGCGCGAGGCGTTGTATGTCGACAACGGCGCGGTCAAGGCATCGTGGCGCGACGTACTGGCCGGCGATAGCCTTTATGGCGAAACGCAGGGGCACATCACAATGCCATACGAAAGAAGTTTCATCGTGCAGGATAAGTTTACGCAGTGGTTGGTTGAAGACCTCTTGAAAAGGTCTGCCGAGATGGCGGGCGAGGAACAATGAACAAGTTTCGCGTACTCAATACCATGTCCCTGGATGATTGCCCCGACGCGCTGGATGTATTCGAGGGCATTGCGGAAGTCGACACGATTGATGCCGACTATGCCAACGTGTTGGCGAAAATCGGGAAGTACGATGCCTACCTTCCGTCCCTCACGGTCCCAATCGATGCCGCCATGGTGGAGGCGGCTGAGAAACTCAAGGTCATTGGAACGCCCAGTACCGGCACGGATCACCTTGACCTGCAAGCCATTAGGGCGTCGAACATCGAGTGCTTCGACATATCCCGCGAACTGGATCTCATCCGCGGTTTTACGGCGACATCCGAACTTGCATTCACGTTGCTCTTGAATGTTAACCGCAAGACCATTCCCGCGGCAGCATCGATTCATGAAGGCAAATGGGGGCGGGAAGAATTCACGGGCTTCCAACTGCTCGGCAAAACGTTCGGAATTTTGGGTTTGGGACGCCTCGGGACAATTAGCGCTCGAATCGCCAATGGATTCGGCATGCGGGTAATCGCCCACGATGTCAGGGACGTTTCGGCGCCCGATGTTGAAATGGTTGATTTCGAAACTTTGCATCGGGAGGCGGACGTACTGTCCATTCACGTGCATCTGCGAGACGATACGCGGGGGATGATTAGCCGGGATGTCATCGCCGCCATGAAGCCGACGGCGATACTCATCAACACTAGCCGCGGTGCAATTGTGGATGAAACCGCCCTGCTTGATGCTCTCGAAAGCGGAGAGCTGGGCGGTGCGGGACTGGACTTGATCGACGGGGAGTGGCTGAACGACGTGGCCGGTCATCCGCTCGTAAAGTACGCGGCCAAGCACGACAACCTGGTAATCACGCCTCACATCGGCGGGGCGACTCACGAATCGATTTACGGTGCGCGGGTTTTCATGGCGCGCAAAGTAGCAGAGTACCTGAGGTCATTAGGCGAATGAATATACTCGGCATCAACGATGGCCACCAATCGAGTGCCGCACTTATGGTTGGCGGCAAAACCGTTGCGGCTCTGGCGGAAGAAAGATTCACCCGCCGCAAGAACGAACATGGTTATCCACGCAACGCGATTGCGGCTTGCCTGGATATGGCGGGTCTATCGCACGGCGATATCGATCATGTGGCCATCGCCTCAAGGGATCTTCCGCCGGGTTACTTCAAGATTCGTCGGGACTCCGATTTCTCCATCGCTGATTTTTGGCGAGAGCAGACAGACTACTGGTATCCGATTTTTTACGAAGGCAAGAAGCCGTCGTATTCCGAGGTGTTCGAGGACAAATACCTCGAGGAAAATTTCGTCTACGACAGCAGTCTTATCAAAAACGACTTCGATATGGAGGGTATGCGGGTTGCCAGAAGCAAGTATGTTTGCGACGACCTGGGTGTTTCTCCGGAACAGGTCAGCTTCCGCGACCATCATGCCTGCCATGCGTACTATGGCCTGCTTGCCCGCGAAAAATCCGAGAGAGAGTATCTCGTCCTGACGGCTGATGGATTTGGGGATGGCGCCAACGCATCTATATGGACCGGGCGCCATGATGAACCGTTGACGGAAATTCTTCACACCGACCGGTGCCACATCGGCCGTATGTACAGGTATGCCACATTGCTTTTGGGCATGAAGCCGGCGGAGCACGAGTTCAAGGTCATGGGCATGGCGCCATATGCAAATCCGAAGTACGGGGAGACCGCCTACCGCGTATACGCGGAAACGCTCAAAGTCGACGGTTTGGATTTCACCTACGATGTCGTGCCAAAAGACAACTTTTTTCACTTCAAGGACCGATTGGCGGGACAACGATTCGATTCGATCGCCTATGGCATACAACGGCGCTGCGAGGAACTGGTAAGCCAATGGGTTGCCAATGCAGTCCTGGAAACCGGATTGAACAACATTATTTTCTCAGGTGGCGTGGCGCAGAACATCAAGGCCAACAAGTGCGTTTGGGAAATGGATGGTATAGAGGACATTTTCGTTCCGCCCGGCGCACATGACGAATCGCTTTCCATTGGCGCCGCATATATGGCGAATGTGCTGGATCATCCGAATGCCACGCCCGCGGGAATATTCTCGGACGCCTATCTCGGCACCAGTTACGATTCAGCGGCAGTGGCTGCTGAAATCGAAGATAAGTTGTCGGACGACGCCTTTGAAGTTCGCCAAGCCGGACCGGCGGACGTAGCCAAGCTGTTGGCGGAAGGGAATATCGTCGGCTGGCTCAACGGGCGCATGGAATTCGGCGCGCGAGCGCTTGGAGCCCGTTCGATAATTGCCGATGCCGGCGATCCAGACGTGATCCGCAAGATCAACAGCCAAATAAAGATCCGAGATTTCTGGATGCCATTTGCACCAAGCATGCTGGCTGAAAGAGCGGATGACTACATCGTCAATCCCAAAGGTATCGACGGGCGCTACATGACGATGGCCTTCGAATCGACGCCGAAGGCTCACAAAGAGATTCCGGCGGCGCTTCATCCTTACGACCGCACCGCCCGGCCTAATATCGTCACCCGGGACCAGAACCCGGACTACCACGAACTTATTAGAGAATTCGAAAAGCTGACGGGGGTCGGGGCGATACTCAATACGTCGTTCAATCTACATGGAGAGCCGGTTGTCGAATCTCCCGCCGATGCGATCAGCACGTTCCTGCGCTCAGGCCTTCGCCACCTTTACATGTCCGGATGGTTGGTCAGCAAGATTGCTGATGCGGACTGATCAGCGCAAAGCCACACCGCAAAATCTTCGTTCACCAAATTGTAGCTAGGTAGACAAAAATGCCATTGCCATCACCCGTCAAACCCGATCCCAACTGGCCCGAAGAGGCCGTCGAGGCATGCCGCCGCTATGTCGACAGCGCCCGCGCGTTGGAGGATCGGAGTTTCTGGCCTGTCATCATGCACTCGTCCGTGAACCTTTTCCTCTGGCACCTTGATGAATTCGCTAGGGATCGTGATCCGGTTCTGCCCTTCGTCGAAGCGGTAAACGCCGCATCGGATTTTCTGGAAGGCGCGAAGACCGCAGGGGTCTGCGGCGATCATTTCCCGGCTCAGGAATCACTAGATCCCACGGTTTCCCGTTTTGAGGATCAGGTTTCGGGGCTCTTCAGCGACATATGGGTCGGGTTGACCGACGATATATACTTCGATCAGTCGTACGAGTTCACCAAAGAGCGCTTGGAAAAAAGTGGCGTCGATCCGGTATCGTTGTTCAAGGACAAAGTTGTCATCGACGCGGGTTGCGGCAGCGGGAAATTTTCGGCCGCGATTGCCAAGTTCGGCGCCGCTAAGGTAATCGGTCTGGATATCGGGGAGAAGGGGCTCAATTTTGCCCGACAACAGGCCGAGAAAGTTCCGTACGGAGACAGGCTGCAATATCAAAATGCCTCATTGCTCGACATCCCGTTCGGCGATGGTTCCGTTGACATGGTATTTTCCAATGGCGTCATTCATCACACCGTGGGGTACGAGAAATGCGTTGAGGAGTTTGCTCGCGTGATCAGGCCCGGCGGTCGGTTGTTTCTTTATGTCAACGGCCGGATGGGACTTCTGGAATTGTTGATGGATACGTTGCGGTTATCCATGGAACAAGTTCCCCACGGCTTGACCCAACATTTCCTGACGTTGCTGGGCTTCAACTCCGGGCGCATCTATTGGATGTGCGACTTCCTTTACGCGCCGTATGAATGGAAATCCGCGGTCGAGTTGGAAGCCATGCTCGAAAGCCACGGTTTCAATCAACTCGTCCAACTCAAGCGGGGTGTCGCCTCAGACCAGATCGAACAGATTTCGACGGGTTTGCCCTACGCCCAAGTGAAGTACGGTGAAGGACAACTCAAATATCTTGCAACGAGAGCAGCCTAATTCCTTTCACCGCGAGCAAACCGGTCGAGCCGTGAAATGACTCGAATCCTATTTTTCGGTTGGCTGACCGCCATCTTGGTGCTTTTAGCGGGGACAGCCATATATGTCTTGAGTACGGGCGTAACCGGAAAAACGATGTTTGTTGGTTGCGCCGCTGCTGCCGTATCCGTGGGGCTCGTGTGGTTGGCTCGGCGGTATCGGGATTGGTGTTGGGCCCTTATGATAAGCGGGACGGCGCTCTACATCGCCGCTTATGTCTCTCAATCCTACATCCTGGAAAACCGACAGGAATTATACAGCATTACGCGGGATAGCGCGGAATGGGACACGCGTACGCGAGCCGAGATAATTGCCGACCTCGCCGACCGGGGTGTTACAGCGCTGCCCCAGATCGTTTTCACTCAGTACGAGGGAAAAGGTGGGCTGTGGATGGACGGCGCACGTGTACTGCCCTTAGGGTCGTTTCCGGAAACCACGCTCGTCCAATGCAACGAATCGGGTGAATGGAGCATATTTGAATCCGACCGATATGGATTTCGAAATCCCCCTCACGCATGGAATTCGAAGCCCAAGGTCATGCTGATCGGTGATTCGTATACGGACGGCGCATGCGTCTCCGACGGCAATACGTTGCGCGACCGTCTCGTTCGCCACGTAGGCGAAGTGATTAGCGTGGGGGCAGGCGGATACGGACCGATGGCGGCTCTGGCGACAGTGCGGGAATTCGTCGCGCGCGTGCGGCCACGGGCAGTTATCTGGTTCTTCAACGCAGGAAACGATGTAAGTGACCTTGTCCGGGAAATTAGAAATCCGATCTTAAACCGCTACCTCAATGAGCGGGATTTCCGCCAACCAAAACTTGAAGCGACCGACGCAATAAGAACCGCGCAGATAACGGACTACCGGAATTGGCTTTCAGAAAGGCAGGCTGCCAACAATCAGAGTTTGGTCAATGTAGCCTACCGGCATTTTATCCAATGCCGGTTTCTAGACGCCGGGCGCAGCTGTCAGACACACCGGTTTGCGTATCGAAAATCAGATTTGGAAATTGAAGCTTGCGGCACTTCGGGATTTTATCGAGCGTCATGGAGTCTCCCTGCGCCTGACCAAGCAGAAGGCAGAGACGTACCAAATAAGTCCCGAATCGAAATCAAATCTTGAAAGGGTGTTGGATGAGATAGCGAACGATGTCTCAACGGCCGATGCCCGTCTGCTGTTCGTTTATCACCCGCCGCGCCAGAGCACCTTACTCGGCGTTCCTGACAGTATAGCCGCCCCGGTGATTAGTGCCGCCAGAAGCCGTGGCTTTGATATTCTCGACCTTACCGGTCCGCTGAATGAGCACCCTGATCCAAAGCTACTTTATGCGGGGCACTTCAACAATCGGGGGTATCGGTTTGTCGCCGATGAGATTGGCCGGGCGCTGGCGCCAATGATTCAAGTTAGGATCGGTTCGCCGGCCGTTTCGCGAAACTAGGGGAGTGGCGCTGGTGTATGACCCGGCTAGCTTCCGATCGACAATCAATTCCATAGCATGTGCGCATGAAGATCAGCATCGTCGAATACGGCATCGGCAACGTCCAATCCGTGGTTGACGCCTGCGTGCGGGTTGGCGCCGAAGTCAACGTAGCACGTGACGGAGAGGAACTCCTAAATGCCGGCGCCGATCGAATCGTATTGCCCGGCGTTGGTGCGATCGGTGCCGCGTTGGCGAACTTGCGCGGCCGTAGCCTCGACAAGGCGCTGGAAGAGTGTGTCCGGGGACGCGGCGTCCCTTTTCTCGGCATTTGTGTCGGCATGCAAATGCTGGGGGACATATGTGAGGAATTTGGCGAACATCGAGGATTGGGGTGGATTCCAGGTAGGGTGCGCCGCCTCTGCCCGACCGAATCGGACGCTCGACTCCCGCATGTCGGCTGGAACACGGTCGACGCTACTGAAACGGTTGACCCCTTGTTGTCGGATGTTGCCGGCAAGGACGCATATTTCGTTCATTCCTATGCCCTCGACTGCCCCTCCGAGTACGTCATTTCGACGACCGAATACGAACAGATCAACTTTGTGTCGGCTGTGCGCAACGGGCATATTTCCGGGGTCCAATTCCATCCGGAAAAGAGCTCCGTCATCGGTTCGGCGCTCCTAACGGCATTCCTGAAGACCTAGGTCATGTACAAACGGCGGCTAATACCGACCCTGTTCTTGAAGGATGGCTGGATGGTCAGGAGTCAGGATTTCAAGCTCCATCAGTACATTGGCGACCCGGTGCATCACGTCCGGCGGATGGTCCAGTGGGATGTCGATGAGTTGATCGTGATCGATATTGGCGACAAGGAAATGTCATTCGATCACCACCGCACGGACTACCGCTACAAACCCGTCGGATCTTTGCTTGAGTTCATCCAGTTGATCGCCGTCGAATGCAACATCCCGCTGACTTTCGGTGGTCGCATTAGAAACCTGGACGATATCCGCCAGCGAATTCAGAACGGTGCGGACAAAGTAACCTTGAATGCACTCCTGCTCGAGCAGCCGGAATGCGTTACCGAAGCGGCAAAAAACTTCGGTAGTCAGGCTGTCGTAGCGAGTATCGACTACCGTATGGTTGACAACCGATCACGCGTTTTCGTGCATCATGGTTCAAGCGATACAGGTGTCGACGCCGTCGACTGGGCCAAGCGGGCGATTGATCTTGGGGTTGGCGAGATACTGCTAAACTCGATGGACCGGGACGGCGCCGCCAAGGGGTATGATTTTGATACGATCAACGCCGTTGCCGACAACATCAAGGCGCCGGTCATTGCCTGTGGCGGAGCGGGGAATCAATTCGATTTCCTGAAGTGTTTTCGTGAGACACGGGCTAGTGCTGTGGCGGCCGGAAACATTTTTCACTTCACCGAAAATGCCTATCCCAACGCCAAATTGCTTTTGCGCGGAAGCCTCGAAGACATCCGTTGACCACTGTCGCTGCCGACTTATTTTGTCCAATCCGATGAATACCCCACTGAGGAGCCACGCCGATGAGCCATCTTGAATTACCGGAGGTAACGTGGTGTTCGCGTTGCGTCTATCCTTCGAGTTCGGCGGTACCGCTGACGTTCGACGAAAACGGTGAATGCAATGGTTGCCGTGTGGGCGATCAGAAAGCGGAGATCGATTGGGATGAACGCATGGAGATGCTGCTCGCCATCGTGGAGCCCCACAGAAAGTCATCCGGATATGAATGCATCGTTCCGGTGTCGGGCGGCAAAGACAGTTACTTCCAGGTCCATTTTGTTAAGGAGAAACTCGGCCTTAATCCTTTGTTGGTGACTTACAACGGAAATAACTATTTGGAGGCCGGTTGGCGCAACCTCATGCGCATGAAGGACGTCTTCAACACCGATCACATCATTATTTCGCCAGGCACCGATTTATTGATCCGTATGAATCGTCTTGGCTACCGCAAATGCGGCGATATGAACTGGCAAAATCACTCCGGCATTTTTACGGCGCCGATTCAGGTCGCAGTAAACTACAACATTCCGTTGATGTTCTGGGGCGAACATGGTTGGACGGAAGTTGGCGGTATGCTGTCGCTTCACGATTTCCCCGAATTCACCTACCGCTACCGCGTGGATCAAGGTTTGCGCGGTTACGATTGGTGGGATTTCGTCGGAGATGAAGAGGATCCGATTTCCGAGAACGAACTCGAATGCTTCAAGTATCCCTCGGACGAGGACATCCAGCGGGTTGGAGTTCGGGGTCTTTATATTGGCAGCTTCGACCGCTGGGATCCTAATGCGCATACAAAACTGGTCATGGACAAGTATGGCTGGGAGCCCGCGGACATTCCATTTGAGCGTACATACAGAACCATGTCGAATTTGGACGATCGTTACGAAAACGGAATTCACGACTACCTGAAGTACGTGAAATTCGGTTACGGAAGGGCTACCGACCACGCTTCAAAAGATATTCGGGGCGGCTACATGTCACGCGAGGAAGGCATAGACATGGTCCGCAAGTACGACCATGTCCGGTCTTCCGATCTATACCACTGGCTCGAGTACGTTGATCGGTCCGAGGAATGGTTTGACGAAATTGCCGATTCATTCCGCAGCCCTAAGGTTTGGGTGCGTGACAACGAAGGGAACTGGCACAAAAGAAATATATGGGACAAAGATTGACCCGCCTGGTCGACCTAAATGATCCCGGTGGTTTTGTTCGGATAGCTTAGATGATCTACGTATTCCTCTCAGAGAAAACCCTTAGCTGCGACGCGATCACGCCCTTTCTCTATGAATTGTCTGATCGATATCCCAAGGAAAAAATTGTCCTGGTTGCCTTCCAGGTAAAAACGTATGAGAGCATCGTATCGAATGTGGTTTTGCACGATGCGATTGCACAGATCGGTGAATTGCGTCTTCTCGCCGACAAGTTTTCGGTTGGGTTGTCGCGCCAGATCTGGCGAATTAAGCGATGGTGGTTTCTTGCTCTGGCGATCATTAGAGGCGTGCTCGGTCTCGCGACGTTCGTACACTTTGGTCAGCTCAACCACTATCCTCGTCGAGTACTTTTCCATTGCAATGCCAAACGCACGTATTTGTTCCAGGCCAGTCCCGTGGGGCTCAATGCAATGGAAAAGGTCGTCGATCGCATCAGATATCCCGATCTCGTATTAAACACCAACCTTGCGGCGACGGCCTTGGTCGCGCAAAACCCGGATTGGGATGCGCTCGAGGATCCGGATTTTGCTCATTTGCCACGCCACATGATTACGCCCCCGGCCCGGCGATGGATCTGGCGCGACTACGTCCGAAAATCGGCAAAGCGCCAATTCGAGAAGTTTGGATTGGATGTCGAAAAGGAGCTTGTCGTCTTCGTCCTCAGTTCGTTGGACCCGCCAAACATGACCTATTTCGAGGGCGAGTTCGTACAGCTTTTTGAACGCACCCTGGAAGTGCTTGCCGAGGAGATCCCTGAAACACCCGTGGTGGTCAAATGTCATCCGGCGACGACAAAAGAGTATTTCCGGATCATTTACGACATTGTGGACCGAACCCCGCACCGGCATGTCACGGTCGCCGACCTACATCCGATCATGTTGGCGTCCATGGCCAAATTTTTCATATCGAACGCGCTGAGCACGACGTATTTCTTTGCTCAGGTGTACGGCGTGCCCGTTATCGAGTACACGCATTATTCACCGGAGATCCTGAAAGCGACCGGTGGAAAAGCAACGAGACCTGACCTCACCACCCACTTCATCAATTATGATGAGAAAAGATTGAGGCAGACGATTGGTGAGGTTATGGCCGCGCCAAAACATCGCTTGGATCACGAAGACGAGCCTGATCCGGAATATGAAAAAGTCATGCGGATGGTTGCGCGCGAATCCGCAACGTCGCCAGCCGTGCCTGCTGACGTCCGACACTAGCCCCAATCATTTATTCTTGAGGATGGCCGCTCAGGCCCAAGATGGTTCAGGAAAGACTATCGAATGATAATTCTAGGCATATGCGAATCCCACGAGGCTCACGCCTGTATTGTGCGTGACGGCGAGCTTTTGGCTGTCGCGGCGGAGGAGCGTTACTCCCGTCTCAAGACGGATTCCGGCTATCCGAGGTTGGCGATTGACGGCGTCCTAAAAACGGCGGGTATATCCCGCGACGAAATCGATCTTGTTGCTTTTGCCTCCAGATCCGATTGGATTTGGCACGAAATATATAAGAAGTCCGCCCTGTATTCTGTTCGGGATTGGATCAGGGAGTGTGACATCCTGTGGAAACCGCTGTTGATCGAGAACCAACCGGTATCCCTGATAGGTTCCTATGAGGACATTCACAGCGGTAAGGATCATGACATCAGAACGGATCCGTATTTCCCCATGTTGGAAGACGTTCGGACCGAGCCCGAGTCCGAATGGATGCGGTGCGGCGCGGAAATGCGCGAACGCGTGATTCTGGAACATCTGGGGGTCCCGGCCGAGCGTATCGTCACTATCAGACATGAGGATTGTCACCAGGCTTACGGCTATTTCTCAACCATGGGTCCGCGCGAGAAAGCGCTGATTTTTACGGTAGAAGGCGGTGGCGATGATTCTTCGGCGACGGTCAGCATCGCTGACGGCAGCGATATCAAGGAAGTGTACAAAACGAACGATTTCCAGCTCGGGCGGCTCTATCGCTACGTCACCTTGATGCTGGGAATGAAGCCCAATCAACACGAATATAAGATCATGGGCTTGGCTCCTTATGGGACTGAGTATCACGGCAAGCGGAGCCTCGAACATTTCCGCACGATCAACAAAGTCGACGGAATCGAAATCGTAAAGACCCAAGAATTTCCCGATCTTTATTTCTCGTCACGTGAACACCTGGAAGGTGAGCGATTTGATGGCATTGCCTGGGCGCTCCAGACCTATGTAGAGGAAATACTTTGTGAGTGGATCGCCAATAACTGCCGTCACTATGGCATCAGCAACGTCATAATGTCGGGAGGCGTCTCGCAGAATATCAAAGCATGCAAATTGATTTCCGAGTTGCCGGAGGTCGATGGCTTTTGGGTCGCTCCGATTTCGGGCGACGGTTCTTTGGCGGTCGGCGCCGCCTGGCTGGCGCACCGGCGGGCTGGCGCCGATTCCGAAATTGAAGGAATGTCCAGCGTTTACTTGGGCGGTGAGTACGGCGCCGATGCTATCGACACCGCCATTGCCGACAATGATCTAGCTGCCAATTTCGAATGCCTGGAACAGCCTACGCCCGACGTGGTTGCCCGTTGGCTCGACCAGGGTCTCGTGGTTGCCCGCTATTCACGCCGCATGGAATTCGGCCAACGGGCTTTGGGTAACCGATCCATTCTGGCCGACCCGCGGAGATGGGAGAGCGTTGAGCGTATTAACAGCAAAATCAAGTACCGGGATTTTTGGATGCCGTTTACGCCATCGATGACGAACGAAGAGGCGGAGCGCATCGTTGACAACCCAAAGGGTTTGTTTTCGCCGTTCATGACGCTGGCCTTTGATCTCAAGGAGCCATTCAAGAATGCCATTCCCGCGGCGCAGCACCCTTCGGACAAGACCGTCAGACCGCAAATGCTCGTGCGCGAGGACAATCCCGGCTATTACGACATTATTGCCGCATTCAAGGAACGAACCGGATTGGGCGTCGTCCTGAACACTTCCTTCAATCTCCATGGGGAGCCGATCGTTGAATCTCCCGCGGACGCAATAAGCACTTTTCTACGTTCCGAAATCGACGTGCTTTTGTTCGACCACATCGCGATCTCTCGTGTGGATCTGGGCACGAACTAGCGCCAAATGCCGTTTCTCGTCAGCCTAGCCCCGCGGAATGTGTAACAACCTGTTACCGGGCAGGGCAATTCACGGCTTGTCATTTTCCTTCAAATGCTTAATCAGCGCCTAGATATGGGGTTCTCCAAGACATGACAAATTCCCGCCAAAGAAATTTCTATCATGTGGGATACGGCAAAGCCGGGAGCACAACTCTGCAATCCCTCTTTTTCCCCCGACATGAGGAAATTCATTTCTATGGCATTCGCTTTTATGAGGACATGACTTCGGAGTGGCCATACGAATCCGCCGCAAACCTAATCAAACAGGTTGTTCACCCTGAGTTCTTCGAAGGCTTTGATGAAAAGGATTTGGCTGAGCTAGAGCAGCAAAAACAGGTCGCAGCCGACAACAATCAAGCCTTCGTCTACTCGAACGATCATTACTCCCTCCTCGTTGCTCCCGAATGGTCAACCTCAAAAATGAAGGAGCTGATGCCTGATGCCCAGATCTTGTTGGTGATCAGGCGGCAGCAGGATATTCTCAAGTCAATATATAAATACAAGGGCAAAGAATTAAGCTACGTTCCCAGCAAATACGAATTGAAATTTGTGGAATTTGACGAATATTTTGATTATGCCTTTTCAAATTTCAACAATAGAGGTGGCCACAAAGCTAGAGATTGGGTTTCTGATTACTTGAGGATCATCGACTTCAACAGATTGGCAAATTTTTACAGCGAGACGTTTGGCCGAGAAAACGTGCACATCTTCTTGTTTGAAGATCTCGCCGGTAATCCTGAGAAATTCTACCGTGAAATGACAGAAGCCATGGGTATTACTTTCGACGACAAGGCATCTTACATCGTCAACAGCAAGGCGATGAACCCCAGCCAGAATCTCGCCCAGATCAGGTACATGTCCTTGAAGTCCAAATTGTTCTCCAATTTCATGTTTACCAAGCACTTTCCCATTCTCAAGCCGGCTTCACGAATGCTCCACCAGAAGCTGCAGCGGGTAAGAGCGGGGGACATACGCATAAACCCGGATCAGATGGCAATCCTTTCATCGCTGTATTCGGAGGGGAATCGAGAACTGGCTGAGAATTTTGATCTTGACCTGGGTTCGAACGGCTATCTCTTGTGAGGCATCATTGTTGAACTTGATGAAAATCGAAGTAAATCGGAAAAAGGATGTACAAGAGCGTTTATGATCCAAGGATTAATATTGAATTGGAATTGAATTCAATATTGCGGAATTGGAAACTATACGGTTTAGACATTCGACACCAATATCCTTCAACGGTAGAATGATCCTCAGTATCACACTAATTTAGTTGGTTAATTCGTAAAATCAGATTATATCTTGGTTTGTTGATGACGGTAGTGGCTGGGCGCTTCAATACTCTCAAATGACAAATGAATTTCATTTGAATCTCCGCCACGGGTGAATGCGGATTGGTGAGTTGAGTGCGGGTGGTTGAACGTTTGGCCAATTGGTTTGCTGGGTTTATAAATACAGTTTGCACTCGGCACCGGTTGGGTAGGATTGAGCGGACGAAGTTGTGTATTCGATTGGCACGTCAGAGAATCTCGAAAGGAAATATTGATGGACAAGACACCTCCGGCGCCGGAAAGCCTGACCAAGGGGAAGGTCGTCCTGTTTTATCCGACACCAGGCGGGGATATTGAGCATTTCTGGTTTCCATTTCCGTACTTGTATCTTGGACCGTTCCTGGAGAAAGAAGGCTACAAGGTCGTGGTCCTTGATGCCCGTGCCGACGATGAGTGGCGGACGACGTTAGTCAAAGAAATTCGTGATGCCGATTCCGTCGGTATCACGGCCATGTCCGGGCCGGATCTCGTCACGGCCGTCGAAGCCGCCAAAATCATCAGGGATTCCGAGCCGAACTTGCCGATCATGTGGGGCGGGCATCATGCCAATCAATTGCCGGATCAATTGATCGAGGAAGGTGTAACCGATTTCGCCTTCGTGGGGCAGGCGGAAGAAAATATCGTCGAGGTCGTCAACAGTATCGTGGCGAAGAAGGACCCGCCGAACCTCCAAGGGGTCATTTATCGTAAGAACGGCGAGATCATCGGTGACCGAACCACTTCCCGTGTCGGTTTTGGGTACGACATTTTTCCGGGTTGGCATTTGCTCGACATCGAAAAATATCGTTCCCCCAACAACATCACTTCGTACTTCTCGTCGAAGGGTTGCCCCTTTAAGTGCACGTTTTGCACAACCGGCGACTACAGCACGTCATACCGCTCTCTCGACCAGTTCAAGATGGAGTTGGAGCACGTCACGCAAGATATGGGCTTCAAGAACGTTTTCTTCCAAGATGGAACCTACTTCCTTTCCAAGAAGCGCGTTCTTCCGATGGCCGAAGCCATTATGGAAATTTCACCCCAAACATTGTGGAAGGCAAAGGCAAAATGCGATTCCTTGCTCAGATGGAACGATAAGGAACTGCAAACGCTTTACGATTCCGGATTGCGGTCAATTTTCTTTGGGGTCGAGCACGGCTCGGAGCGGATGCTCGATCTAATGGTGAAGAACATCACCCGGCAGGACACACTGGACAGCGCCCGGATGTGCCGTGACCACGGGTTCGAATTCTATGCATCGTTCATCTTTGCATCACCGGGCGAGACAATTGACGACCTATTGCAAACCCTTAGTCTCATGGATGAAATTCGCGAGATTGTGCCGGATGCAATGCTGCAGAACTGTATCTATTTGCCCTTGCCCGGAACGCCAATGTATGCGGATGCGGTTGCCCGGGGTTTCGTCCCTCCCTCCGATCTTAACGGCTGGGCTACGCGCGACACGACGTCCCGCTTTGGTGACAACCACAACGTGACCTGGATGGAGAAATCCATCCTTCGGGAATACATTTCAATTTATAACGAGGCGTTCCCGAATTATCGTCATGCGTTCGAGAAGGAACGCGACGGCGACTACACGTCCCCATTGTTCAAGGCGCCGGAAGCCGGCGCGGAAGCGTCTTACGCCACGTAGGTTCGCCGACCGGGTAATCCGCCGGCATGGGGAACGTGTTCGGTTTGATCCTTCAATTGCCGTGGCGCTGAAGCGGAACTCTCCGACTTTGCAATCTCGTTTCAGCGCCTGGAAGGCAAATAGAGCCAAATAGAAAGCGAATTTGCCGTCTTTTGAGGCGGCTCCCACCATGTGCGGAATATCCGGAATTTTGGGCGAAGTCGGCCCAGGTGATGAAACGGCGGTCGCCGGTATGAACGCTATGCTGGTTCACCGCGGCCCCGATGGAAATGGGATCAGCAGGTATCCCGGCGCTATTCTCGGTCACACGCGTTTAGCCATTATTGATCTGACGGAACAGGCCAGCCAACCGATGTCCAGTCCGGATGGGCGATTTGTGTTGGTCTACAACGGTGAAATATACAATTACAAAGAGCTGCGAAATCAGTTGTCGGCGCACCATGTATTTCGCAGTAATTCGGATACCGAGGTGTTGCTGGCGGCTTGGTTGAGATGGGGACGCGATTGCCTGCAGTATCTAGACGGAATGTTCGCATTTTGCATTTACGATACGAAGGAAAGGAGCGCCTTTCTTGCCCGCGACAGGTTTGGCCAAAAACCGCTCTTTATCGCAACCAAAGGCAAAAAACTGTTCTTCGCCTCAGAGATCAAAGCCCTACTGGCCGCGGGTATCAAAGCCGAGCCCGATAGAAGAACATGGGCGAGATATCTCGCATCGGCCTCATACGATGATGACCAAACCACCTTTTTCAAAGGTATCAGCCAGCTTTTGCCCGGAGAATGTGCCAAGTGGCAACCTGAAAAAAAATTGGAGCGACGCCTGTACTACCGTGTGATCGACCGGGTGAAGCCGCTCAACGTTAGTTTCGAGCAAGCGGTGGCCGACACAAGGGAATTGCTTGTGGATGCCGCCCGCATTCACATGCGTGCTGACGTACCGGTTGCTGTCTCCCTGTCAGGGGGGCTGGATTCCTCAGCCTTGCTTACATGTTTGGATTCTGCCGGTGAGCTAAATTCCAGTCTCGCTTGTCTGTCAGTGGAGTTCGGAGGCGACTTGACCGAACGCCACTGGGTGGAAGCTGCTGCGGCCCACCACAATCTCCCGACAAAAATACACACCTACAACGAGACCGAGTTCAGGAACTCCATCGAACCGATGATGTGGCATTTGGAAGGACCGCTTGGCGGTCTGATGAATTCCGCGTTGTCCACCGTAATGGAACTGGCGCACGTTAACGGCTTTAAGGTGATACAGGACGGGACCGGTCTCGACGAGGCGTTCGGGGGCTACCGCAACCATCACAACTTGTTTCTCGGCCTGCGCATGCGGGAGGATGGGAACGGAGCGACCCACGATATTGCCGCCTATGCCAGAAATTGGGGCGTTGATGAAAGCGACGCTCAAAAGGCCGCGATGTCGGAACTGAGCAGAAGCGGGACGACGATCGATGGAACGGTGCCCGTTCGGCACGAACTTCTGAGCAGCGAGGTGCTGAAGAACGGTGACAGTAGTCAAGCGGCTCAGCCGGAGCATGTAGAGGATTTGCGCTTGGCGTTGGCGGACTACCTGCAGGTTCGAAAGATTCCCAGAAACACGCGCATGAAAGATCGCATGAGCATGGGCTTTGGCTTGGAATTGCGCATCCCGTTTCTGGATCATCGCCTCATCGAATATGCGCTAAGCTTGCCGCCTTCCTACTATTTTCACGAAGGCCGGTCAAAATCGATTGTACGGGAGGCTCTGGCGGGGGAAATGGACGATGAGGTGCGCGTGGCCACTAAACGATCGATCCAGGCTCCTCAAGGGCTTTGGTTGATGAAGGAGCCGATGCGGAGCTACATAAAAGACATTGTCTTTGGTGATCGTTTCGCAAGTAGAGGGTTTTTTGATGTCGACAAGGTGCGTGAAGCGTTTAAACGATTTTGTACACATGGCGACTCAAACAGCTTTTATGTGTGGCAGTGGATCAATCTTGAGGAGTGGTTTCGAACATTCGTCGATGCCGACGCCGTGACCAAACAGGCAAAACTATGCCTGGACCTCAAGCCCGATAAGAGACTTTCGCCTTTGGCGGCTGTTTAGCGATATTGCGGCCCCGGCCGTGCGTTCGGGGCTCTCCCAGATTGCTTAATACAAGGAATTAGCAGCGTGACATCGATATTGAATGATCAGGTGATCTTGATAACCGGGGGAACTGGGTCTTTTGGGCAGCAGTTCGTGGAAACAGTGTTGGCGCGTTGCAAGCCGCGAAAAGTGATCGTCTTTTCACGAGACGAGCTCAAACAATTCGAGATGAGCCAGAAGCCGCAATTCCGCGATGATCCCCGCATCCGATTTTTCATCGGTGATGTGAGGGAGGCGGATCGCCTGGAAATGGCGCTGAGGGGAGTCGATTACATCGTCCATGCCGCCGCCATAAAACAAATTACGACGGCCGAATACAATCCGTTCGAATGCATTAAAACCAATGTGCATGGCGCCGAGAACGTTGTCCGGGCAGCTATCAGGGCCAAGGTCAAAAAGGTAATCGCCCTTTCGACGGATAAAGCGGCCAGCCCCATCAATCTTTATGGAGCGAGCAAGCTTGCTTCTGACAAAATCTTTGTCGCGGCGAAAAACCTTGTCGGCAGCGCCGAGCCCCTGTTCGGTGTCGTACGCTACGGAAATGTTATTGGTTCGCGAGCAAGCGTCGTCCCGTTCTTCCGAAGTCTCATTGAAAATGGCGCGACCAGCTTACCGATAACAGATGCCAGAATGACCCGATTTTGGATCACCTTGCAGGAAGGCGTCGACTTCGTTTTGTCTTGCTTTGACGTAATGCAGGGCGGGGAAATATTTGTACCAAAAATTCCCAGCATGAAGGTTACGGACCTGGCTGCGGTCATGGCGCCCCAGTGCGATACGCACATCGTGGGAATCCGTCCGGGTGAAAAGTTGCATGAGGTCATGATCACCGAGGACGACGCCCGCTCGACCTTGGAATTGCCCGATCGCTACATAATCAAGCCGATTATTTACGGTGACGATCGTACCTACCACTCGGACGAGAAAGTCTTGGCTGAAGGATTCCATTATTCGAGCGACAACAACCCGGATTGGCTGGCCGAAGAGAAATTGCGTTCGATTTTGCAGAGTCTCGGAATTCCCGTGCCAAACTCGGAGCTGGTTTGAGTGACTTCCCCGAAATTCGTTCGTATCCGGAGCTTCGATAATTGAGGGTGCCCACAGTTGGATCGCCGGGCGGCGTCTACTTGGCGCCGTTGACTGCCGACAACGTGACGTCCGAATACGTATCCTGGTTAAATGACGAGGAAGTAGTCAGATACACGGAAGTGCGCGGCAAACAGGATTTGGCTGCAGCCAGAGAATACGTGAGAACGGCTAATGAAACGGATAACTCTGCGATTTGGCGGATAATGAGCGACGATGACGTGCACGTGGGAAATATCAGGTTGAGCAATATCCGCTTCCTCCACCAAAGAGCCGAAGTGGCTCTTTTGATCGGAGCCCGCAACTACTGGGGAAAGGGTATCGGCACATCGGCAATTGAACTCGCCAGCCGCTTCGGCTTCGACGAACTCCAACTGCATAAATTGACCGCCGGAATCATGGCGCAAAACATCGGAAGCCGAATAGCTTTTGAGCGGGCCGGCTATCATTGTGAAGCCACTTTCAGGGACCATGCCGTTTTTGAAGGCGAGTTTTGCGACACCCTGGCAATGGCCAAATTCAATACCTCCGGCGGCAATGGCTAGCGAGAAACAGAGATTTCTGCCTTACGGCCGCCAGACGGTGGATGAGGAAGATATCGCGCAGGTTGCCGCGGTGCTGAGGGGAGATTGGCTGACAACCGGGCCCGCAGTGGAGGAATTTGAGCAGACGCTCGCGGAGACCGTCGGAGCAAATCATGCCGTCGTCTGCAACAGCGGTACCGCCGCTCTGCACTTGGCCATGCTCGCACTTGAAATCGGCGCAGACCAAGCGGTGATCGTTCCCTCTCTGACTTTTCTCGCAAGCGCCAATGCGGCTCGATTTGTCGGCGCGGAGGTCGTATTTGCCGATGTCGATCGGGAATCGGGGTTAATGAACGCCGATGATTTCGAGAGAGCGATCAGCCAAAATTCGGAGAGGAATTTAGCCGCTGTTATACCTGTTCACTATGCGGGTCAGTGTGCGGACCTTGCCGATATTTCAGCCGTGGCGGATCGTCATGGGTTGGCCGTGGTGGAGGACGCAGCACATGCGATCGGGACGCAATACGATATCGAAGGAGAGCTCGGCGCAATTGGCGACTGCCGTTATTCGCGGATGACCATGTTCTCGTTTCATCCGGTAAAAACGGTGACCATGGCGGAAGGCGGAGCCGTAACAACAAACAAGACAACCGACGCCGAGAGACTGCGGTATTTCCGTAGTCACGGCATGACCCATCGGCCCCAGGATTTCGAGAACAAAGAGCTTGCGTTTTCTGCCGACGGGGAACCAAACCCCTGGTACTACGAGATGCGGGATGTGGGGCTGAATTACAGGGCGACTGACGTCCAATGCGCTCTCGGTTTAAGCCAATTGGGAAAACTGAAGGAGTTTGTGTCGAAACGCACGATGCTGGTCGACGCCTACGACAGTCAGCTACGGCAACTGGCCAACATCCTAAAGCCCCTCAAACGAAGGGCACACTGTAGCCCTGCCTGGCACCTGTATCCCATACGGATAAACTTCGCCGCGCTCGGCATTGATAGGGCCAAGCTGATGGGCAAACTTCGGGACAAGGGTATCGGCAGCCAAGTTCACTACATACCTGTTCACTTGCAGCCATATTATCTGAATCGCTACGGCAAAATTTCCTTGCCCGGCGCCGAGGCGATTTATGAGGAACTTCTGTCCTTGCCGCTCTTTCCGGGCATGAAATTAGCGGACGTAGACAGGGTGGTTGATGCTTTGAGCGAAATCATTCAAGAGAACAAAAGCGCTGCAATTTGAAGAACACTTGGGTTTTTCGCGTGGATTCGCGTCCAGAGGCCGGTGGCGGACATGTTTCGCGCAGCCTTTCCTTGGCGCGGGATCTCGCCGCGTTCAATCCCATCCACTTTATTTTGGATGGAGACGCGGGAGATTGGCAGGAAAGGTTGTCGCAAAGCGGGATTTCCTGGGAATCCGCCGAAAGCGGAAACTGGCTTGACCAAGATTGGTATGGGGTCGTTGTCGACGGTTATCGCTTTGATCCGCATGAAATCGGGAATTGGAAATCAAGGGCGGGCTTCCTTGTCGAATTTTGCGATTTTGACCTGCCCTCGTCCCACGCCGATATCGTCATCGGCTGGCGCAGCCTGGCCGGACAATTGGAGCCCGGTGTTACCGAACTTGTCGGCCTAAAATACGCATTGTTGGATCCGGCGTTTCAAACTGAATACCCATCCAAAGCAGCGCAGCAGGTCGGACACATTGTCGTTTGTTTCGGAGCCCGGGACGGGACGAACGCTACGACGATCGCTTTGGAGGCGCTTAAAGACACGATACCGGCAAATTCGGAAACCCGGGTCACCGTGGTACTGGGAGGTCGGGCGCCGCACCTGGCGACGGTTCGGCGCCTTATAAATGAAATCGGGCATGGGATTACTCTCAGGATCGACGAAACCGATATGACAGGTCTGCTTCGATCGGCGGATCTGGCTATTGGTGCGGGCGGGATCGGGTTGCTTGAGCGGATGGCAAGTGGCGTTCCCTCGATAACCATTGCAACCGCCAAAAATCAGATGGATGTGATCGGACTGGCGAGCGACGGCGGTGGAACGCTAGCTCTCGATGAGCGTTCCAACATTTCGAGCGCGGTACTGGCCGACGCTTTGACGGCATTGATTGCGGACCGGGCGCGCCGTCGTGATATGGCGGACAACGCAAGAAAACTGATTGATGGCCAGGGTTCGGTCCGCTTGGCCAATGCCATTACCCAGTGCCGTACGGCGCACGCTTGAAACAACGATTGGTGCCCCCGGCGCTCGTACTTTTTAGCTCTCTCAGGATTTCTTGACATGTGTGGACTGGCCGGAATTTTTTCGCTTAGCGGCAGACCCGTAGAAAATGCCGATCCCCGGATTCAGGCGATGACTGATCGTCTGAAGCACCGGGGGCCCGATTCTCAGGGAACGCTGGTGTCCGAGGATGGTCTGTTGGCGCTGGGAAACACGCGTCTGGCGATCACCGATCCCGGGGCGCCCATAGAACTGCCTCTCCGTTCGGCAGACGGCCGCGCGACAATCAGCTTCAATGGCGAAATATACAATTTCGCCGAAATCCGCAGGGAACTGATCGCAAAAGGAATCGATTTTCGTTTCCGGACCGACACGGAGGTTCTCTTGGAGGGCCTGCATCTCGATGGCGAAAAATTCCTGTCCCGGCTGGACGGAATGTGGGCTTTCGCTTTCTATGATTTTCGCCAGCGCCGCCTTTTGCTGAGCCGTGACCTCATGGGGGAGCGGCATCTTTTTTATAGAATCGAAAACGACGAGTTGATATTCGCCTCGGAAGCACTTCCTGTTTTGGCTGATCGAGCCAAACCGGAAAAGATCGATTTTGACGGGCTTGTCTCGGCCTTGCGCTACAACGCCGCCCCTCCGGGGAAAACGCTTGTTCAGGGTCTCAACAGGCTTCTACCGGGGCACAATTTGGAAGCATTTGCGGACGGCCGATTGAAGCAATCAAGATATCGCAAGCTGCAACCCGAGAAGTGGTTTGACTTTTTTTCGGCATCACCGTCGCTCGACGCCGTAATCGATCAGTTCGAGGAATTGATGCATTCGGCATCTCTGCTCAGGATTCCTCCCGATGTCCCGTTCATTTCAACGCTGAGCGGCGGGTTGGATAGTTCCCTGGTGTGTACCTATGCTTCCGACTACGGCAAGCAGACGATTTCAACATTGTTTGGCCAAAGCTCGAACGAACCCGATCAGAACCTTCCCGGCGAACTCAACGAATATGACGCGAGCGTGTTTACGTCGAAGCGGCTAAACACCGACCACACGCACATTTTCTTGAATGGAGATGACAGCGTCCCTGTAATCGACCGGCTCACCAGCAACGGCTTCGACGGGCTAATCGATTCCGGTACCGCATCGTTCGAGATGCTCGCCTGGCAGGTCCGCCGGAGCAAAACCAAAGTAATGCTCATTTCCGACGGTCCGGATGAACTGGCGGGCGGTTATCACGTGGACCGCCAAGCCTGGTCGCAAGACAAATCGCGCGCGTCTTCTCCAGCCGGTTACGTCGGACGCAAATGGCTGTCGTCGAGCCGGCTAGGACGGCGGGTGCTCAACAAATTTGGTTTGAAGGGCTGGGTGGTGCCGCCCGACTTTTCCTATTCACCTTTTCATTTTCTTCCCCAACATCAGGGAAACAATCCAGACACCCTTTCGAGGATCTTTGACAGCAATTACATCAAGAAATCCGACAGGGCGTTCGGGCTTGATGACAGTGAATATGACGACATTGTTCCACATCTGGATCCAACCCAACGACGTTCGCTGTCCTATGCCGCACTCAGTCTTCCCGACATGTTCAACTTGCGAACCGATAAGGCGTTTCTGAGGGCAGCGGTGGAATGCAGGCTACCGTTCCAAGCCCCTGAAATGGCGGAATTCCAGATCGCCTTGCCGGCAAAGCTCCGGTTCGACGGCGGTGACCAAACCAAGTACCTGTTGCGGAAAGTTGTGGAACGGAGAATAGGTCCGGAAGTCGCATTTCGATCCAAACACGGATTTGGAGCTCCCCTGTTTAAATCCACGAGCGCAGGCAAAGCGTTCGACTTTGAGGAGACCCTTCGTTCGAGTTCGATCTTCGACGATTTGCCGTTTCGCGAGAATAGCCGAGAAATATCGCTGCTCCCCCAATACGCCAAATTGCAATGGCCGTTGTATGTGTTGGCGCACACGTACGAGCAGCTCAAAACCGGATCATACCGTGAGCCGAAACCCATCGTCGTTTAAGGCAAGCCCTGCCGGAGGACGTCCCCGGTGATTTACATCGCCGAGGCGCCGGATAGACAAAAGGCGACTTCGTGTACCTAAACTGGAATCCTGATTCGCTTTCAAAGTTGGGCAATGCTCACGGCATTACCCTCATTTGGACGCTTTTGTTCCTTTCCCCCGTTCGCAGCATGTTCATCGTGGCAATGCTATTGGTTGCGGGTCTTGCGGAAGGGGTCGGCGTCGCTTCGTTTCTGCCCCTCCTTGCGGCGACAGACGGCGCAAATCAACTGACTTCAAGCGGACAAAACGATACGCAGCTTCAGAAGACCTTCGAACAGGTTTTCGAATTCGTCGGTTATCACCCGAGCTTCGGCGAGTTGCTGGTTCTTATTGCAGCTCTTTTTTGGGTGAAATCCGCGATCATCATGTATGGGCGCACGATGGTCGGCTTCGCCGAAATGCGGTTGCAGACTGATCTGCGATTGGAACTGCTAAATGCCTTGATGTTTGCAAAGTGGAGCTATTTCACCGGGCAGCCTGTCGGCAAACTTGCCAACGCGTTTACGACCGAGGCGACGCGGGCAAGCGGCACCTTGAGCGATGTTTTCCAGATGTTGACCATGGGTACGCAGGTGCTGATTTATCTGTGCGTCGCTTCCTTGGTATCCTGGGAGGCGACCCTCACCGGTCTTCTCGCAGGGTGCGGCATTTTTGTGTTGATGCACTACTTCGTCATAATGGCGAGAAAGGCCGGGCGCGAGGTCAACAAATCTTATGACAAAATGCTGGCCCAGCTCGTTGACACCTTGTCCGGAATCAAACCGATCAAGGCGATGGCCTACGAAGAAATGGTCGCACCGCTTTTGGAATCGGAGGCCGAAGTCCTGAACAAGGCTTCCCGCCGTCAGGTGATTAGCGCCGCCGGACTCCAAAATCTCAGCGACCCGCTGTTGACGTCCATTCTTTGCGCCGCACTTTTTGGCGCGGTCGTCGTGCTGCGTTTCGACTGGTCAGCCTTGCTCCTGATGGGATTGGTTTTCTACCGTACGATCAACCGCATGAACATGCTGCAGGCGGCTTATCAGAAAATGGTCGCGAAGGAGAGTTTCGTCTACGCCCTTGCAGAGAAATTCCGGGCCGCCAACTCGGCACGAGAATCCTACGTCGGTTCGAAAGATCTTCAATTGGACGCCGAGATCAGGGTCGAACATGTCTCCCTTTCCTTCGGCGAAAAAGAGGTTCTGAAAGACCTCTCGATGTCGATACCGGCGAACAAAATGATCTCCATCGTCGGCCCATCCGGAAGCGGGAAAAGCACTCTTGTCGACATCCTCGTGGGATTCTATCGCCCCGATTCAGGAGAAGTCTTCGTCGACGGCGAGCCGCTCGAAGAGGCGGATATCAAAAATTTCCGCAAAAGCATCGGCTATGTGCCCCAGGAATTGATCATGTTCAACGATTCGATTCTGTCGAACATAACAATCGGTGATCCCGATATTTCGGAAGATGATGTCGTCGAAGCGCTAAAAGCGGCGGGCGCTTGGGATTTCGTGTCGGCTTGGTCCGCGGGGTTGCAGAAACCGGTTGGAGAACGGGGAACCCAGCTTTCGGGAGGCCAGCGGCAACGCATCGCCCTCGCGCGAGCGTTGGTTAGGCGGCCGCGCTTGCTCATTCTCGATGAACCGACCACGGCGCTCGATCCCGAAACCGAAGCGGAGATTTGTGAAACACTCAAGGCGTTGAAAAGTCACATGACCATTCTTGCGATCTCGCACCAAAGGGCTTTGTCCGAGATCGCGGACATCAAATACTACATGGAAGACGGTCAGGCGAAACTGGACCTCGCAACAGCGTAATGGGCACGAATTTCAATATGGAAAGAAAGGAAAATGCGGCCGAGGGCGTTGTGTTCGTCGATAGTTTGGTTGCCCTGCAAAAGGCCAAATTTGACGTTGAACCGGAAGAGCTTGAAATCAGGACGACAGCACCTTCCCTGATTTTCGACCCAAGATTCAAGACGCACATACCCGAAAATCTGGAGTTGGAGAAATCTGAAAATCGGATGGGCAGGGGGGTTCTGCGGTTCTGCCAAAGTCTGTACGACAGGTTCTTGGAGGAAGCGGAATATAGCGCGCTTGCCATTATTGCCTCCCGGGTGGGCCTGATATTTCCCACCGTCGTTCAGAAAGCGATGTTTCTTGAAGAAAATGATTTTTACAGACCGGTCAGCGTTGTAAGGGTGAGCGAAGGCTCAATCTCCGGCCATCAAACGAACATGCCTTGGTCCGAGTTGTTGGAGTCGAACCCAAATCTCAGAATCCTGGAGGTTCCAGCCGAGGGCTTGCCCAACATCAATCGGCGGCCAGCGGAAAGCGTCGGCTTTTGGGACCGCCAAAAACTTGGCGGCTACGAGAAAATAGGGTTTCAACTGGCCGATCGGTTTTGCCGGTATTTGCCGTCGAGTTGGTCGAAAGGGGATTTTCTACTAGCCAGGCACAACTTGCTGCTCAGAGAAACGGCACTCGCCCTCGTCGCCATGCGTTACCGGATCTGGAGTTTGGAGGAGAGAATCCCGGATCCCGAGGTTGTCAGCGAACAGGAATTAGGGACCATCAGGGCAATGGTGGAGACCATTGTCAGAGAGTTTCTCGAGCCGGTGGTGGTTGCAAACGTCATACCCTCCCTTATCGACATTTTCCTAACCCAGCTTGTCGAGGCCATCGGCCGATATCGAAGCAGCGCCGAATACTGGCGCACGATCCTGAGTGCATCGAGCGACAAAAACTTCAAAGCTGTACTCACCAATATCCTGCCGATTTCACATTTCGCGGCGCTGCATACGGCGTGCCAGGAACACGGGCTCCCCCTTATCGCTTTCCAACACGGGGTGGGGCGTGAGATCAGCACAACGGGCTGGACAATTCAGTCAACCTACGAAGGGAATACGGCGGACTATTTTTATTCCTTCAACCATGAGGCCGCACAGATTTCGTCGGCGAGTCATTTCAACAAGGCGAAGAATATCGCCGCCGGACTGCCGGCGGCATATTGGCGGTGCGACAATTACCGCAAGCCGGCTTCTGCAACACCGCCGTTAATATTTGTCTCAACAAAACTGTACCGTGGGAACGTCAACTACACCGTTGGTGCCAGTACAAACGACTATCGTATGGCCGAGGAAGAATGGGAGATCGTGAAGAACGTATTTTCCCGCTTGCCTTATGATCTTCTTTACAAACCGTATCCCAACGCCCGATACCTGGATGAAGACCCTGTTGTAGAGAAGATCAGTTCGTATCCCAATATTTCCGTCTACGAATTCAGCGACGACCTCAGCTTCCTCTTGCCCGACTGCCGGGTTGTCATTGCGGCCCGAGCGACAAGCACCATTGCCTGGTGTGCGACATCCGGCAAGCCTTTCGTATTTATCGACATTCCGTGGGACAAACCGTTGAGACCGGAAGCGCGGCAGCAATTCGAAAAGGCATTTTTCGTGTTCGATGCGTCCGCAGAAAATTTCCAGGCCGAGCTTCGGGAATTTCTGTCGCAACCTTTGCCCGACATCGAGCGCAAGTGGAACGAAAAGGCGGGGCCTAGGCGGGATGTGATTGAAACGTTTTTTGGTGCGGGCGGAATAGGAGCCGGCACTCGTGCGGCACACCACATTGTCAACAACGTTATCACGTGAAGACCGAGAACTGCGACACCCTTCGATAGACGTAATTTAGCGAAGTTGACGGACGGAAAATACAATGAACGGTAACGGTGAAATCGCTCCCATAAAGTTTGGCAGCCGGAGAATAGGGACGGGTAGTCCGGTCGTGACAATTGCCGAAATCGGCATCAACCATGAAGGCGATGTTGGCGCGTGCAAAGCGATGATAGAACTGGCGGGCGAAGCGGGAGCCGACGCCATTAAGCTGCAGACCGTTGATCCCGACGAAAATTATGTCCGTGGAACGGAAAGTTACAAACTTTTCAGTTCATGTCCGCTGACAGACGATGAAACCGGTCAAATGTTCGATCTTGGCCGCCACCTCGGCATGGAAGTGTTAACCACAGCTGGGGATATCGCTACCCTTGAGTGGGTGGAGGAATTGTCGCCGGCCGCTCATAAGATATCCTCAGGTTTGTTTACACATCTTCCACTGATCAGACGCGCAGCCGAAACCGGTCGGACGCTTCTTATGTCGACGGGAGCGGCTTCGGCTGAGGAAATCGATGAAACGGTAGGGTACGCGCGAGCATCGGGCGGACAAGATATCGGTCTTTTTCAATGCACTTCGCTCTATCCCGCTCCCATCGCCACTTTGAATTTGGCGAACCTGCCCTGGATGGCGAAACGTTATCACTTGCCTGTGGGTTTCTCCGACCACACGGACGGAATTGTCGCTGCGTGTCACGCAGTGGCCGCGGGAGCTGTGATGGTCGAAAAACATTTCACGTACGACAAATCCAGGCCGGGATTCGATCACCGACTTTCGATTGAGCACGAAGAATTCGCCGCCATGATTTCGGGCATACGGGATGCTGAGACCATGATGGGCGTACCTGGCAAGTCGTTGGAAGGGGCGGAGCTCAACGCTGCTGGGGAGTTGCACCGAATCTTGGTTGCCCGATGCGGCATTGAGAAAGGAGAGGCATTCACCATTTCCAACTTAGCCGTGAAACGCCCGCTGCCGGGAAAATTGGGACTGGCTCCAAAGTACTTTGATCTGGTTTTGGGAAATAAAGCCTCAAAGGCGCTGCAACGTGACGAGCCGGTGACGGCCGAAATCGCAGGATTGTGAATTGGACACGCTTCGAAGGGTGAGGGCAATTTCCGGTATTGTGAATACCCTCTGCCCGTATGCTCGACGGGAGATGGACAAGCAATGAGCCGAAAAAAGGTAACCCTGTTGCTCACTTGCGTCGGGGGTGCAACCGTGCCCGCGTTGCTGCAGGAACTCTGGCGTCAAAGTCAGTTCGACGTCCGCGTTATCGGCGTTGACAACACGGCAGACTGCTTGGCGGCCCAATTGGTCGATCAATTCCACCATGTTCCGATGGGCGCCGATCCAAATTACCTTCCCGCCATGCTGGACATTGCCAGGCGGGAGAAAGTGGATGCCATTTTACCGGGATCCGATGAAGAGGCATTTGCATTGTCGGGTCACCTGGAAGAATTCCGTCAAATGGGAGTGGTCGTTATTGCCAGCTCCCGTTCCTGCCTGGAAATGATCACCAGCAAACTCTTGGTGTACAGGGCGCTCGAAGCTGCGAATCTACCGGTACCGGAATATTCCGTTGCCACGACCGGTGCGGAGATACTTGACTGCCTCGGTAAATATGGTTTCCCCGAACGGTCGGTGATCGTCAAACCGGCGACGGGGAGAGGGGGAAGAGGGCTTCATGTATTTTGCGGCCACGATTCGCCGCCAGATTGGTTGGGTAACGGCCTCCGCGAAAAACGACTGGTTGGAGTTACGCCGACCGAGGAATCACTGCACCCCATTGTTTCCGGTGAAATGCTGGTAATGCCACGGATGCACGCGCCCGTCTACGACGCGGACGTGCTGGCGAGCAAGGGGATAGTGAAAGCTATCGTCGTCAGGCGCCGCACCAACCCCACCGGCATACCCTTTGAGGGAAATCGCATCATCGTTGAAGAGAACGCGGTATCGTATTGCAAGCGTATTGCCGAAGTCGTTGGTCTGGACGCCCTGCACGACATGGACCTGATGACGAATGACGAAGGCGAATTAAGACTGCTCGAAGTAAACCCGCGTCCAAGCGGAAGCCTGGTGGCCTCGCTGGCCGCCGGCGTCGCCCTGATAGATGCCGCTATCGGTCTCACGATTGGAGAAGACGTCCAAGTCAGTTACCCTCAGACAGACGTTGAAATTTCAACCTTTGTTGGCGCGGTAGCCGTAGCCAAAGCGCCAGGACGGTAAGGCGCGGTTTGCTGCTCGCTGCGCCGCCACGACGGCCCTGATGGGCCTCTATCACCAATCTCACCACCCGGACATTTTCGTGTTCGTGCCTCTATGAAAAGGATGACCTTAGATGAGCAAAGCGCTTGAAATTTTGTACTCGGCAATCGATGAATTGAATGAACAACTCGAAGAAGAAGACCGCATCGATAAAGCGCTGGACAGCCCAATTATGGGCGCCGAGGCGGGGTTGGATTCACTTACCCTCGTCAATCTCGTCGTCGCAATCGAACAAGAGGTTCTTGCTCAAACGGGCCAGACGGTAGTGCTGGTCGATGAAGACGCGATGGGGGCCGATGCCCATCCTTTTCGAAACGTGTCTTCGCTTGCATCCCACATTGAACGGCTGATCGATTAGGGTTTGCTCTCAGGTGCAATAATGTCCAACCGTCGCTTCTTGATTACCGGGACGAGCCGCAGTCTGGGTCTTGCGCTCGCCACCGAGCTCGTTGAGCGCGGGCATTTTGTCGCGGGGTGCAGCCGCAGCCCGGCGGCGTTGGAACATCAAAACTATACCCACGTGATTGCCGACATTTCCGTCCAGGAGCAGGTTTCGGAGCTGTTTGCCGTCATCCGCGAAGAACTCGGTGGTATTGACGTGCTGATCAATAACGCCGGAGCCAAAATCGATAGGCCCGCTTTATTGACGACAAAGCCTGTCGCAGACGAAATAATCCGGACCAATTTGTCGGGAACTCTTGCCGTGACCTGCGAGGCCGTAAAGCTCATGAAGCGGGGACGGTTTGGCCGGATAATCAATTTTTCGTCCGTGGCGGTTCCTCTCGGCAGCGTGGGCACGGCTTATTACGGCGCCACGAAAATGGCAATGACCCAGTACGGTCACACCTTGGCTAGGGAACTGGCCAAGGATGACATTACGGTCAACACCTTGGGCATATCCGTGTTCGCCGATTCCGATATGGTCAGAGACATCGATCCCGCCGTTTTGAAAGAAGCGACCAAACTGTTGCCCAAGCCCTCGCCCTTGGATATCGAAGAAATTCTGCACGCCGTTGAATTCCTGACGTCCGACCTGGCAAGAAACATTTCCGACCAGATCCTCTATTTTGGAGGGGTCCGGTGAACTTCCAGGTCGAGGTTTTCGTCAACGGCCGCTGGCGTCAGAACTGTTATCTGATCGGCTCTGCGCAGCGGAATGCGTTGATAATCGATCCGGGCAGTGATGAGGCGGGCATAGCCGCTCGAATCGAGGAACTCGGGTGGCGCCCCTTAGCCATATTGAATACCCATGCACACTACGACCATGTCGGGGCGGTTCAGGGATTGAAGGAACGCTACGGCATACCGTTTTATTTGCATGAGGGTGACTTCGCATTGTTGCGGCGAGCCAATCTGTACAAGATGATTTTTGACTCCAGAAAGGCTGTCCGAATACCCGATGTGGACCACGACGTTGCGGCAAAATCTGATGGGATTGAAATTGGCGAGTTCGAGTTGGGTGTAATGTACACGCCAGGTCATACGGAGGGCAGCACCTGCTTTCGCCTGGGGGATTGTTTGTTCACCGGCGACACGCTGATGGCGGAAGGCGGAGGGCGAACCGACTTGCCGGGTGGCAACAGGGAAATCCTGACAGAATCGCATGATCGGCTGTCTCAGATGGACGGCAGTCTGAAGGTATACGGCGGGCACGGACCGGAGGTGACATTGGCTGAAGCCCTGGCGGCAGCGGCGAGACAACAAATGGAGACCGCCAGGTGACGCGTGTGGCAATCAAGGCGATTGAATACGCCCTGCCGAAATCCGTCGAAACAAATGAGGACTTGGCGCGGAGCTATCCGGATTGGGGATTCGACAGACTGGAAGCTCGGACCGGCGTACACAGCAGGCATATTGCTTCGCAAGGCGAGACGGCACTCGATCTGGCCCACGAGGCGAGTGTGTCAATATTGGATTCGGGAACCGTTGATGTAGCGGACTTGGATGCCGTCATCTTCTGTACCGAAACCCCGGATCACTTGATTCCCCAGAACTCGGCGATCCTTCACGGCCGTCTCGGCCTACCGAAATCCACCTTGGCATTCGACATAAACCTTGGTTGCTCGGGCTATCCCTACGGTCTCGAAATCTCTCGAAGCCTGCTCGTCGGCGGAGCGGCAAAAAACGTGTTGTTTGCAACTGCGGATACGTACTCGCACCTAATCAATCCGGGTGATCGCGCAACTCGCGTCTTGTTTGGTGACGGTGCGGCTGTGACTTTGCTGTCAAAGACCGAGACGAACGCCGGCGGAATCATCGATGTTTCCCTGGCGACGTCAGGCGCCGAGTACGAACGGTTTATCGTCCAGGCTGGAGGGGCTCGATTGCCGTCTTCACCCGAAACCGCAATGCAATCCGAAGACCGCAGCGGTAATGTTCGTTCCGATGACGATATCCGAATGGACGGCTTCGGCGTTCTCTCGTTCTTCAACTCCGTGATCCCTCCCGCTATCGAAGAGATTCTCGGCCGAAATAACCTGTCCATGTCCGACGTTGATGCGTTCGTATTCCACCAGGCCAGCGCCGCCGCTTTGGATTCCTTGAAGAAGATCATCAAGATACCGGATGACAAGTTCATCCAGGACATGGCCGACACCGGAAACTTGGTCTCCGCTTCCATCCCGGTGGCGCTGAAGCGATCGATGGAGAAGGATCTCATCAAGTCCGGGCAGTTGGTGATCCTCTGCGGTTTTGGCGTCGGCTTGTCCTGGGGTACGGCTCTGGTGAGATTATGACCGATATCCCCGAAGATAATTTCGTCGATTTCCTCCTGGGAAGGCTGAGGGCCGATCCCGCGAAACCAGCCCTGTTTTGGCGCCAGGAAGCGCCGACTCGAGCCGACTTGGCGGACCTCATAGATCGGCAGTACGATTTCCTCGTCAACGCCGACATCAAGGCGGGGGACTGCGTCGTCTTAAAGGGGGATTATTCGCCGGTCACCGTGGCGATCCTAATCGCCCTTATCCGGCGCAATACGATCATTGCGCCTCTGCTGCAGACCACACTCGAGAGCAATCCCAATCTTATCGACATTGCGAACCCCAAGCATATTTTTGAAGTGGACCCGGATGGCGGCATCCAATTGACGGGAAGAGCGACCGATGACGACCACCCGCATTTCGAAACCATAAGAAGCCGGGATGCACCGGGTCTCGTCCTGTTTACCTCCGGTTCGACCGGCAAACCAAAGGGCGTGATTCACGACTTTGGCTTGCTTCTCAACAAATTCCGGGTTCAACGGGCGGCCCTGATATCACTCAATTTCCTTTTGTTTGATCACTGGGGCGGGCTCAATACCCTTCTTCATTGCCTCTCGAACGGCAGCCCCATCGTCTTGCCCGAAAGAAGAACGCCGGATCACATATGCGACCTTGTCGAAAGGCACAGGGTGGAATTGCTGCCGGCGACCCCGACATTTCTCAATCTCTTGCTGATTAGTCGGGCGTACGAAGGCAGAGATCTGTCCTCGTTAAGATTGATCACCTACGGTGCCGAGCCGATGCCGGAGACGACTTTGAAGAAACTGCGGCAGGTGATGCCGAATATCGAGACCCGTCAAACGTATGGCTTGATCGAACTGGGCGTACTGCGAGCCAAATCGAAATCAAGCGATTCCCTGTGGGTCAAACTTGGAGGAGAGGGGTACGATATCCGCGTCGTGGACGACATGCTCCAGATCAAGGCAGAGTCGGCGATGTTGGGATATCTCAACGCTTCCAGCCCGTTCACCGATGACGGCTACTTCATGACTGGTGACCGCGTCGAGGTCGACGGCGACTATTTTCGCGTTTTGGGCCGTGAATCGGAACTCATCAATGTCGGCGGAAGCAAGGTTTACCCCGCCGAGGTGGAAGCGGTTTTGCTTAGTTCGGACCACGTGAGGGATGCCGTCGTTTATGGCGAGCCAAATCCGATTATGGGGAAAATCGTCTGTGCCGATATTGTTCCATTCGACGACACGGATGAAAAAGCGATTCGTTCAGCCGTCAAACGCCATTGCCGAAAAAACCTTGCCGATTTCATGGTGCCGGTAAAAGTCAATTTCGTTCGCGGCGATCTACACAGTGATCGCTTCAAACGTTTGAGGCACCGGTAGCCAATGGATGTGCGGGGCAGCGCCATCGCGGCGAATTGCAAAGCCGCGGGTCTGAAATAGCGGACAGCGCGTTGCCTACCGTCGAGATGTTGAGATTGCGTCCAATGGGCGAACAGGACCTGGCCGTTGTGCTTGATTGGCGCAACGACGATGCCGTTCGGCGAAACATGCTGAGCGACCGCGAGATCTCAATGTCCGAGCATTTGGCTTGGTTCGAGCGTTCGGCAGATGACGATCGGTGCGAATGGCTGATAGCGGAGTACGCGAAGGAACCGGTGGGCGTCGTCGGAATTACGGATATCGACCGCGAGGCTCTCACCTGTACCTGGTCGATGTATTTGGCGCCAAAACGGAATTTGCCCGGCATCGGAGCTTTTATGGAGTTCCACGTGATCGAACGCATGGTCAACAATCACAATATTCGCAAAATCTGGGGCGAGACGTTGCAGTCAAATCGGCCGACCTTGACCCTGCACAAACGATTTGGATTTCGTGAAGAAGGGGTGTTGCGAAAACAGATCCGGCGCGGCGATGAATTCGAGGATGTTGTTCGTGTGGCTCTGTTCGCTTCGGACTGGAAAGAGCAAAGGGAAAAGATGTTGGTGATGCTATCCGGCAGAGTTTCTCCGCCGTCGAAAAATGGGCCGGAAGCCTGAATATGCCTAATACGACGGCCATCATCCAGGCACGGATGACGTCAACCAGATTGCCGGGCAAAGTAATGGCCGATATTTGCGGTCAGCCATCCTTGAGTTTGATGTTGTCCAGAGTCCGCCGGGCAAACCGTCTCGACAAAATCGTCGTGGCGACGACGGACAACGAAACGGATGACCCTGTCGCTGAGTTATGCCGGGAGTTGGGAGTCGCTGTTTTCCGTGGCGATGAAGCGGACGTATTGGGACGCTATGTCCAGGCCGCAGAGGAACATAATGCGGATCCTGTAGTGCGCCTGACAGCGGACTGCCCAATGATCGAACCCGCCGTCATTGACCTCGCTATCGAAGAATTCGCCAACCGCGGATGCGACTATATTTCAAATGGTCTTGTACGCAGCTATCCCGACGGATTGGACGTGGAAGTGTTCTCCATGGAAGCTCTGAGACGAGCCGAACGGGAAGCTGAGCATCCCTTTTCGAGGGAGCACGTTACACCCTATATAAAGAGCCAGGGCCCGGAGTTTCCCAGCGTACCTTTCAGTCTCGCGAACCTGGAGTACGAGGCGGATTTTTCGCATGTCCGATGGACTCTCGATACGCCGGAAGATCTCGAACTGATCCGGGAATTAGTCGCGAAGTTGCCGGAAAACTTCACCTGGCTGGAGGCGCTTGCCGCGGCAACCAAAAGTCCGAAATTGCTGGGATGAGGATATTTGGCGGATTCGCGTGATAACTGCTCGTATACCTCTGGTTTTGCGATAAGTGCAAGAAAGGCGTGAAAGTGAAATCCCCGATTTTTCCAAACTCCGAAAAACTTTATCGACGCGCGCTCGAGACTATTCCTCTCGCATCGCAGACCTTTTCCAAATCTGCCATGAACTTTGTCGAGGGCGCTTCGCCGTTGTTCCTGGATCGTGGCGACGGTTGCCGGGTTTGGGATGTCGACGGAAACGAATATCTGGATTTTCTCTTGGCTCTCATGCCGGTGGTCCTCGGCTATCGAGATCCCGATGTTGACGATGCCATCCGATCTCAATTGGATAAGGGAATCAGTTTTTCGCTCTCGACTTCATTGGAAGCGGATTTGGCCGAGCGTCTGGTGGATGTGATCCCTTGTGCGGAATTGGTTCGATTTGGAAAGAACGGCTCGGATGCGACATCGGCAGCGGTTCGCCTTGCAAGGGCGTATACCGGTCGCGATGGTGTGGCACATTGCGGCTACCATGGCTGGCATGACTGGTATATTGGATCGACGACGCGCCATCTCGGCGTACCCGATGCCATTCGCGATCTATCGGAAGCTTTTCCGTACAATGATTCCGACGCACTGGAAGACCTCCTGTCCAAGGCGCCGGACCGCTTTGCGGCGGTAATCCTTGAACCTGCCGGCACGGAGGAACCCAAACCCGGATTTCTGAAGCACCTGAGGGAAATCACGGACCGTCATGGGATCGTTCTGATTTTTGACGAAATTGTCACCGGATTCCGAATTCACCTGGGTGGCGCCCAAGCCAAGTACGGCGTTACCCCGGACCTGGCGTGTTTCGGCAAGGCGATGGGCAACGGTATGCCGATATCCGCCATTGTCGGACGGCGTTCTGTCATGAAGTTGATGGAAGATATTTTCTATTCGGGCACATTCGGCGGCGAAGCGCTGTCAATTGCCGCTTCGATTGCAACGATCGACAAACTGGTTGCGTCCAATGGGATCGAACGTATCAACAAATCCGGACAGTATCTAAGCGGTGCAGTCTCCGGTCTGCTTGAAAGATATGGCTTGGATCAACGATTCGCCGTCGTCGGGCCAAGTTGGAAGCCGGCGATCAAATGTCTTGAAATCGGCGAGCGCGAATCCACCGGAATAAGTTTGTTGCGGCAGGAATTGATCGCTGCCGGAATTTTGATGGGGAGCAATTTCAATATTTGTCTTGCGCACGACCAGCCTGCATTGGAAGAAGCCGTTCAACGGTGGGAAAAGGCCTGTATTGCCGTGGCCTCAGCCTTTAACGACCCGGAACCGAACCGGCATTTGCGGGGAACGCCGATTCGACCGGTATTCCAAGTTCGAAAGGCAGGATGAATACAATGGGAAATCGTATATGCGCTATATTCGCCCATCCCGACGACGAGGTTTTGGGCTGTGGCGGCGCGCTTGCAGCACATGCGGAAGCTGGAGATGAAATTCAGGTTCTTCTACTCGCACAGGGGCTTGCCGCCCGGGGACCGCATGACCAGGAGGCATTAGCCGCGCTTCGAAATGAGGCGGAAGCCGCGGGACGCGAGTTAGGCGTCGCCGCGACGAATTTCGCCGATTTTCCGGATAATTCGATGGACAGCGTGCCGTTGCTCGAAGTCGTCCGTGAGACGGAACAATTTCTCAAGGAATTCCGTCCTCATACAATTTATACCCACCATGGCGGAGATCTGAATGTCGACCATAGAATCGTCAATGCCGCGGTAAGGACGGCATGCCGACCTCTTCCCGGCCAAGAAGATTTGACGATCTTGGCGTGCGAAGTAAATTCGTCCACGGAATGGACAATGTCGAAATCCGACGCTTTCCATCCAAACGAGTATTTGGATATTTCAAATTATCTGGAGGCAAAGCTCCGCGCCCTCAAATGCTTTTCGGGTGAAATCCGCAGTTGGCCCCACCCCCGATCGATCGAGGGGGTTGAGGCCTTGGCGCGATGGCGCGGCGCACAATCAGGCTTTGGCTTGGCGGAAGGGTACGCGACCCTACACAGACAGCGAAGCATCGTTCGCGGAATTGGGGTTTAGTCTTTCCGGTATAAGGTCTGGCAGATGGAACTTGGCATTGGCACTGTCCAATTCGGGCTGAATTACGGCATATCCAACACCACAGGCCGGTGTTCGCCGGACGATGTGGGCAGGATACTCGAGAAGGCGCGAAGAGTTCGGATCAATTTGCTGGACACCGCCGCCTCCTATGGCGAGTCCGAACGTGTGCTGGGCGAATCGCTTCCACCCGACCATGGTTTTCGGATTGTCACAAAACTTGGACCTTTCGAATCGGGGCTTTCGCCGAGCGAGACACAGTCGAATATCGAAAATGGCTTTGCCGAATCTTTGGCCCGACTGGGACAATCCAAGGTCTACGGCGTGCTGCTCCACCGCTTTAGGGATGTTCTGGAGGAAAGCGGAAAAATTCGTCTCGCAACATTGGAGAATCTGAAAGCGAATGGACGCATAGAAAAGTTTGGCGTGTCGGTTTATTCGGCAGACCAGATTGACCACGTCCTTGAGCACCATCGAATCGACTTGATTCAACTCCCATTGAATATCCTCGATCAAAGGCTGATAGGAAGCGGGCATTTACGATCGCTTCGCGAGCGAGGCATCGAAATCCACGCCCGTTCGGTGTTTCTCCAGGGGCTTCTGCTGATGGACCCGGCCTCGGTACCGGAGTTCTTTCGGCCCATCCGGCCTCAGTTGGATGCCTTCCACGAGGCTGCAGCCACGGCGCGTGTCAGCCCCTTGCAGGCGGCTCTTTCATATGTCCGGTCAACCGGCGCGGTTGACAGCGTTTTGGTGGGAGTAAACAGCGTGCAGGAGCTCTCTGGAATTTCCGAGGCGTGGCTGGATACGCCGGAACTTCATTTACCCGCCGAAGATTTTAACATCTCCGATCAGACGTTTTTGAACCCCGCGAATTGGCCCGCTTTTTAGGTCGTTCGCCGTTGGGACGAAAGGTGATGGCATCGGTTTTGGCTCTCACCGTCAGGCGCTCATCATGTGTGGAATATTTTCTCTTTTTCTGAATCGCCCATTAATGGACGCTGACATCAAACTGGCGCGGGCAGGTGTGGAAATGCTTCGACACCGCGGTCCGAACGCCAGCGGCGAATGGGTTGATCGGGAAAAAGGGGTTTATCTGGGCCACCGACGATTGACAGTTATTGATCTCAGCGATGCCAGCAATCAACCGATGGTGCGTGACAACCTCGCACTGACCTACAACGGGGAAATCTACAACTACAAAAACATTAGAGGTCGTCTTCAAGGACTTGGTGCGAATTTTAGCACCACAGGTGACGTTGAAGTTTTGCTGCGGGCTTGGCAGCAGTTCGAAACGGGGTGTTTGGAGCAACTTGACGGCATGTTTGCGTTTGCCGTCTGGAATGGCGCCAAAGCGCACCTGGCGAGCGATGCCTTCGGCGAGAAGACACTCTACTACGCCGAAACAAGCGATGGCATAGTCGTTTCGTCGGAGCTTTTGCCGTTAGTTCGACTGTTGGATGTCCAACCAGACTTCTCATCCGAGCGCATGATGCCATATCTGTCCCTCGGCTACTTGCCTGCCCCCGAAACTATTTATCCCAGTATCAAACGCCTTCTGCCGGCGGGCCACATCGAGATTGTCGAGGGTCGTATAGGCGCTCAAAGACAGTATTGGCAGCCGCCTCTCCCTCAACCCCGTCAGGGGCCCCTGGTGCCGTTATCCGAGACAGAAATTGACGATATCCATGAAAGGTTGACTGAAAGCATAGAAGGCCGGTTGGAGGCCGATGTGCCGACCTGCACGTTCTTGTCAGGCGGCGTGGATTCCGTCCTGGTTGCCGCCATTACTGCCAAGGAGTTGAAACGCAGTTCAACATGCCTGACCGTCGGATTCCCGAGGGGACAGATTCACGATGAGAGCGAGGATGCTAGGGCGATCGCAGATCACCTGGGTTTGGATCACCTGGTTATGGAGAGCGACGACGAAGTCGAAGAGGTCGATAGTGCTTACATTATCGGGATGTATGGCCAGCCCAACGACAACATATCGATTGCCCCGGTACATCAAATATCCAAAATCGCAGCAGGGCTAGATTATCGAGTTGCCCTTACGGGGATGGGTGGCGACGAACTATCGCTAGGCTATCAAAAGAACGAATTCGCCTATAGAAATCGGAATCGCTATGCCGTTCCGGAAATAATCCGATTGGCAGCCGGCGCCGCCCTCGGCCCAATTCAACATACGAACGACAAATTTCGCATTTTTAGAGATATCTTTGGCGTATGCGATTCGCAGCGTTTCATTGCTTTGAAAAATCAACCTGCCATTCATCTCTTGCGGAAGCTCCCGGCGTTCGCGCCCTGGGCGGAGCAGATGTTTGGACAAGAAAAACGTTCGTTTGGAGAATCGGTCCACTCGATCGACCTGACGATCACGATGCCGAACAGCATTTTGGTTTCCTTGGATCTGGCGAGCATGCGGGCCAGCATGGAATTAAGGACCCCCTATTTAAACAAATCCCTGTTCGAACTATTTGCCACATTCGATTCGCGGGCGCTGCTCGCGTTCGGGAGAAAATCCTCGTTGCAGCGAATTGCGGAGAGATATGTTCCGTCAAGCTATTTCGATCGGCCGAAACGAGGATTTGTTTACCCCCAAGACCGCTTCCTGATGCACTACGCCGCGCCGCCAAAGGTTGATGGCGTGCCCAAGAGCATTAGCGAGAAGGTATGGCGCATGCGCGAGCAGCCGGGATGGCGGAGGCTTGCTGTTCGAATGACGATCGCCAGTGAATTTGCCGGTTGGTCGGGAAGGGAAGCAGGGGCGACCACCTAGGCGTTGAGAGGAATCGGCCTGTTATCAGGATGGTGCTTCACGCCCCGCTCAAGGCAAGTACAAATGCACGATATCGTACTGGTCGTCTCTGACCTCGGCGCCGGGGGTGCCCAGCGGGTGCTGGTCACCTTGGCCAACGCTTTGTTCAAACGAGGGAAACGAATTCTGGTGTTGACGTTGGCCGGTCCGGCGGAAGATTTTTTCCGCCTGGAGGAGGGTATCGACAGGATAGCATTGAATTCCTTGGGCGATAGCGGCAACGTCATCAGGGCATTATGGTCGAACGCATCACGTATCGCGAAGATTCGAAAGGAAGTTCGACGGTCCGGCGCACCCAAGGTGTTATCTTTTGTCGGAGCCACCAACATTTTGACGGTTTTGGCTACCCTCGGCCTCGACGTTACGACGGTGATTTCAGAGCGAAACGATCCGCGTCGGCAATCATTCGGGCGAATTTGGGATTGGCTTCGCAGGCGCGTCTATCCGCTTGCAGATACCGTCACGGCAAATAGTCACGGGGCTGTCGAAGGCCTGCGGGAATACGTACCGAGCGCCAAATTACGTCACGTCCCAAACCCAATTGAAATCGTTGACGGGTCTACACTGCCGTACAACAGCGGAAGCAGGAGAATTCTTTCGATTGGGCGTCTGACAGGTCAAAAAGCTCACGCCATTCTGATCAGAGCCTTTGCCAGTTTTGTTGGCGAATATCCGGAATGGCGCCTTGATATTGTCGGCGATGGCGCGCTTGCCGACGACCTGCACCAACTTGTCGACCGGTGCGGTTTACGGGGAAAGGCGCTGATCCACAAGCCCACGGAAACTCCTGAAGACTTCTACGCCGCAGCGGAAATTTTCGTTTTGTCGTCAATGTTTGAAGGTACGCCAAACGTTTTGCTGGAGGCTATGAACCACCGAATTTGTACGGTCGTCAGCGACGCGTGTGGCGGGGCTTTGGAATTTGTCGACCACGACGTAACGGGTCTTGTCACGCGCGCCGGCGACATCGACGATCTTGCAGCGGCATTGTCGAAGCTGGCTTCGAACAGAGAACTGCGAGAAGGACTGGCCTCGGCCGGTAGGGAGAGAGTGAAGCAAAACGATGCCGCATTGGTGGTCGACCAGTGGGAGGAGATGCTGTTTGCCTCCACAATTGAAACTCAAAGCGATGCCGCCGGTCGACCTGCCGAAAACGAAGATTGAGATCGGCACGTGCGTCTAAAGATTCTCTCCCAACGCTTCACGACGCAGAACACCAGGGCCTTTTTGATGCCGATCCTGAGCAACCTTGGTCGGCTCAGGGACCGAGGTATCGACGTTTCATGCCAGTATGAGCCGGACGGCAAGTTGACCGAATGCGATGCTGTAATAATCAACAGCAAGTTTTTTTCCGGACATTGGGACGAAAATCGCGCTTTCGCTCTCGAGCTTCTGGCCGACCTCTCCGAGAAGGTGTCACGGGTTTATTACTTCGACAGAAGTTCCACCTCAGCTCAAATTATTCCGGAGATATTTCCCTACGTAACCAAGTACTACAAAACCAGCTTGTTGCGTGATCGCAGCCGCTACCTGTCGCCGATTTATGGGGCTCGCTATTTTTCCCACTATTACCATGAGCAGTTGGGTATTGAAGACACACCGGCAACCCACTCTTACTTCCTGAAAAACGAGGGAGACCTGGATAAGCTAGCCGTCTCGTGGAATACCAGTCTGGCGAACTACAGTTTTTCCGGTCCGCGGCTGTCATCAATGTATGCCCGATTGCCGCTGGGACTATTTCTCGGATACCCCAAGAAATACCATGCGCCGTCAACCGACAGACCTTTTGAAGTCTCCTGCCGCATGGGCTTGGACTACAAGAATAAAACGGTTGAATACCAGCGAAGGCGAATGGCCGATATCCTTGGGCGCTATCGTCGCACCGACAGGATTTCCAAATGGCGGTACTTTGAAGAACTGAGGAAAAGCAAAGTCGTGGCTTCACCTTTCGGCTACAGCGAAATCAATTACAAGGATTTTGAAACTTTCATCTGTGGCGCGTTGCTCTTCAAACCCGACATGTCGCACTTGGAAACTTATCCCGATTTGTATCGGGAGAACGTCACCTACCTGCCCCACAGTTGGCTGCTCGACGATGTTTCAGAAAAACTCGACGAAGTTCTGACGAACTACGATAGCTACGTCGAGATTGCGCGAAATGGTCAGGAAGCCTACCGCTACCACGTTGCGTCCGAAGAAGGCTGGGAACAGTTTGCCGAGCGTTTCGCGAAGATGGTGACGGCAAATTAACTTGGCTGAATTCCAGACATGGTGCCGAGGGGCCTAAACATTCCATGAAGATCGTGTTTCTCACGCGCTCGCTTGAGGTGGGAGGGGCTGAGGTTCAGATCGTTGAACTGGCAAAGGGACTTGCGGCGCGCGGGCACCGAATTGCCATCGTCACCTTCTATCCTGGGGGAGCGTTGGAGCGTGAAATCATGGAAACCGGAGTTATGTTGCTATCGGCCGAGAAGCGCGGGCGGTGGGATATTGCCGGTTTCATCTACCGACTGGGACGAGTGCTCCGGTCTCTCCAGCCCGATGTAATTCACAGCTTTCTTGGCCCGCCGAACTTGATGGCTGCAGCCCTGGCCCCGGTCCATGCACCGTCGAAGTTGATTTGGGGGATTCGTGCGTCCGATATGGATTTATCGGAATATGATTGGACCTGGCGGCTCGTCGCTTTGATTGAAAGGGCATGTTCCGGCGTGCCTTCGGAAATCATCGCGAACTCGATCGCCGGCAAAAGGTATGCTCTTGCCAATGGTTTCAGAAGGCGCTCCATTTCGGTTGTTCCAAACGGTATCGATGTCCAGCGGTACCAACCGATCAGCGCAGTCCCAACGGCCTTGAAGCGGCAGTGGCAGCGTGCAGGCGACGAGGTAATAATTGGGTTGGCGGCTCGGATTGATCCCATGAAAGATCATCCGAATTTCCTTCGGGCCGCCGCGTGTTTGAAATCAAAAGGCGTAAAGGCAAGATATGTTTGCGTTGGAGATGGGGAAACCGGATACAAAGAGTTCCTGCGCGACATGTGCCGCGAGCTGGAAATAAGCGACGACGTGATTTGGGCTGGCTACCGGAGCGACATGCCGCAGGTATTCAATTCGTTCGACCTGTCCACTCAAAGTTCCGCGTTCGGCGAGGGGTTTCCGAATTCTGTGGGAGAAGCGATGGCCGTGGGTATACCTTGCGCCGTGACCGACGTCGGCGATGCAGCGTTGATTGTCGGGGACACGGGTTACGTTGTGGCCAAGAGAGATCCCGTCGCTCTTTCAGATGCCTGGATGCAGTGGCTGCAACTCTCACCGGAACAGCGGCGGGAGTTGAGCGGCCGTGCGAGACGCCGAATTTTGGAAAACTATTCGACAAGTCGAATGTTGGATTCCTCGGAAGCAATTTATCGTCGGCTCCAGCCGGTATGACGGGGAAAATACGCGGGGCACATGCCCTTCAATCCAACCCCGTGAGGATTGACGCAACTAAAACAATAGGACGAAAAATGAGTTTGTATTGTTGTGGAGCAAAGGGTTGGGCCTGGCGTGCTTGAAAGCCAGGTGCGGATAATGATTGCCGTAAATAGTTAGCTACTTTGAAAATATCGATCCATATGAAAACAATCATGTACCTTCAGCCGAAATGAGAATTAGCCGAACCACGAAACTGTTTTTGGGCTTTGGCTTCACCGCTCTTTTCGTTTACCTGATCGCTGAAAAGCTTGATTGGGAATTGGTCGGGGAATCTATTTCCAGGGCCAACTGGGAATGGTTGATTTTGGGTCTAGTCAGCATTCTGGTGAGCGCGTATTTCCGGATTGTCAGATGGTGGCGAATTCTGCTGGTCCAGGCTCCAACACTGACGCTGAAAGCATGTGTCTGGCCGTATCTGCTGGGCGTTTGGCTAAATATCGCAATTCCCTTCAGGGCGGGTGATTTTGCCCGGGCATTTGGATTTCGAGAACAGCTCATGTCTCCGGCCTCAAGAATTCTGGGCCTCCTCGTGCTTGAAAGGGTGCTGGATCTAGTCGCCGTATTTATGGTGTTTCTTGTCGGTACGCTCGCCCTGACCGGATCGGAGGTAATTCCCAGGGCATTTACCATTATGGCGGTGATTTTCGCGGTTTTGGCGGTTGCCGGTCTGCTAGGATTGATTCTCCTCAACAAGCCAATAAGGAAACTTGTCAGATGGCTGAGCGATCTTCAATCCGTCAGAAGATATGAATTTTCCCGTCAATTGCGAGTTTGGATGGATCACTTTTTCGATGGCATCTCCACCATCCGGCAACCTCGCGTCTTCCTGTCCGTTATTTTGCTGACCGCGATAATGTGGACGCTGGAGGGTTTCACCTATTACACGGTTGCCCTTGCCGTCGGCGCGGCCGAGCCGCCCCTGGCCCCTTGGTTTGCCTTCTCGACTGCAACATTGGCTACAGCAATTCCAAGTACGCCCGGTTTCGTCGGGACGTTTGACTATTTCGCTGCCTTGGGCATGTCTGCATTTGGCGTGGACTGGAATACCGGCACGGTCTTTGCCGTCGTCGCACATATTATTTTGGTGCTGCCGTTTGCCCTCATCGTATTTGCTTACGGCGGTTTCAAATACCTTATTTCGTCGCGCGCTCACGATGTCCGTGAACAGGCCGAGAAGACGAAGCTTTAAGCACAGTGTCCGATATTGCATACGCAGATGCTGCCGGCGGAGCCCGCCGTCAAGGGAGGGGCATTCAAACGCAGGCCGTCCATCCGCCACCGGACTCCGCCGAAGAGTCCGACAATTCATCGAAAGTTTGAGGAATGCTGCCAAGAGAAATAACGAACAAGATCTCGTTCGTATTCGATCAATTGCTCCCGCCGATCGTTCGAGACTCATTCCCATTTAGGATGCTTGCGCAGCATATGTTTGGCGACAAGGAACTGCCGGTCGTCTTCAAGGATCGATTTCACGCCATGACTCAAGCGGAAATCATCAAAGCCTACGAGACAATCCAGCCGAAAATTCGCGAAACGGATCTGACGGGCCGTTGCGTAGAGAAGATAGTCGCCGATGTAGTCGGCAATAGCGTACTGGATTTGGGCTGCGGAAGCGGATATTTGGCGGACCGATTGGCAGCGGTGTCGGTCGTAACGGCGGCCGATTTTATCGTCAGCCAAACGATCGCGGACTCAAAGCCATACGAGATGTTGTCCGTTGATTTGGAGAGACCCTTTCCATTCGCAGACGGCGAATTTGAAACCGTCACCTGTACCCATACCCTGGAACACATCGGGGATATCCGGGGGACGATTTCAGAGATTCGCAGGGTAGCGCGAAGCCGCGCCATCATTGTTGTGCCTTTGCAGCGACCGTACCAGTACACGGTCGATTTGCATGTACAGTTTTTTCCTTACCCTTGGTCGTTTCTCAACGTTGCCAGGCCCGCCTTTTGCTCCAAGGTCGCGGATTTTCGATATTCGATTGTCAATGGAGACCTTTATTATGTTGAGGATTACCTTCCTGCCGAATAGGCCCTTTTCATTGAACTTTTGATGGCCAGTTCGTCCAGTATGGCGCGGCGAAAAATCCGGGTGCTGTTCCCCTACGTTGGCGATTCCGTCGGTGGCGCTCAATTGTCGGGAACGGCACTGGTTGAGAACTTGGATAGAGAAAAATTCGAGCCCATTCTGGTGGTTCACGAAAATGGGCCTTTTACAAAGCTGTTGGACGAAAGAAATATTAACTACCAACGCCTCCCGATCAGAACTTATCTGGGCCGCCACCGGACAATCGGGGGGCATCTTCTGGCGGTGCTGACGACGATGCCAAAACTGATAAGTTTTCTAAGAAGAAACGAGATTGATCTGGTTCACGCCCAAGACGGGCGCATGAACCTGACCTGGGTGGTACCGGCGTTTCTGACGTCCATTCCATTCGTGTGGCATCAAAGGTCGATGTTCGCCAAATCCCGGCTATTGACTCTGGGTGCACGATTAGCAACGCGTATCGTGTCGATATCAGAGTTTACCAGTTCAAGTTTGCCCGAGGGGCTGAAGTCCAAGACCTCCTTAGTAAATAACCCTGTCGAGATGTGCGGTACCACGCCCGACCGTCAAAAATCTCGGGCTGAGCTGTGCTCCAGACTGAAAATCGACCCGGCGCAATCCGTTATCGGTTTCTTTGGAAATCTCACGAAACAAAAGCAGCCAGACATATTTGTTAGAATTGCCGCGGAAACCGGTCTTGGGGAATATCGCGCGCTTAAATTTGTTTTGTTCGGCACCGACCGTGACGGCCTCAAGCGGGAATTGATCGAACTGGCGCATTCTCTCAGCATTTCGGACAAGGTTCTGTTCCAAGAGTTCGTAACAGATCCTGAAGAATGGATAGCGGGCTGCGATGTGCTGGTGGCTCCCGGCTTGAATGAGGCATTTGGCCGAACACTTGTCGAAGCGATGTTGGTCGGAACGCCTGTGGTCGCCTCTCGTTCTGGAGGGCACACAAAAATTGTTGAAGACGAGCGTACCGGATTGTTGGTAAGGCCCGGCGATGTGGCGGGTTATGCCGCGGCGATAGAGAGGATCTTGGGCGACAGGGACTTGTCAGCATCGCTGACCAAAACCGCAGCGGATGAAACGTCCGGTCGTTACTCTACTAAGAGCCATGTGGCTCAAATCACCGATGTTTATCGTGGCGTGTTGGGGCATGACAGCTAAATTCGGTAGGGCGCATTATTGGCGCCGAGGTCACGTTTTTTCACCAACATCGTTCCTGCGCCTCGGGAATGTAAGATGGTCGACTTGAGGTAAACCGGTAAATTCATGGCACGACGTTTCTATCGATATTTGGCCCTTGGCCTAGTGGCGGTTTTTTTGGCTGGAACGGCCTATCTGGCGTATTTGGCTCAATCCGTACCCTGGTACGATTGGCGTATGGCCGCAGTTAATACCTATTCGGTGTTGCCGGCGGCAACCGTAAGGCTTGAACTTAGAACGGCTCTCGGCAAGAACGATTACAAACGGGTGCTGGCGTTGCTGGAGCGGCAAAAAAACGTTGCGGAAGCCATTGGCGCAACCAATTTCATGAAACATGATCTGATCGAAAATACGGATATGGCTCTGAAGCATGCCAGTCTAGTCAACAAACAAGCCGTGTTCGCAGATTGGCTGGCCGAGTTGAAGAAGTTTGCGCCTCGGGAGTACCGCTTGTTCCCCATGCTCGCTAAAAGCCTGGCCATGACAAGTCCGGAGGCAGCTAGGGAACTCGCCGGGAATGCCATCAACCTGCTGCCCATCGACGAGGCGTCTTACCGCGCCCTAATAGACGCGAGTTTGGCCAAGGATACGGGGCGTCTGAGTGAGATCTGCGACAGATACAATTCCGCCCAACTCGGCTCATTTTATTCTTGGTATTTCCAAAACAAAGGAAGCCTCAATCAGGATGTTCGAACGCTGGTATTCTCCGTGGCGGCAGCGGGCGAAAAAGAGGTTTTTGGGGTGTCTCATGAACTTGAATTAGGAAAGCCCCGCACAAGCGAATTCAATTTTGATCAGAAAGTAGCCGCAGAGCGGTTCAATCTGATTTTGCCGACTATACCTGGCGTCCGGCTGACAATTTACCAGGTCCAGTTGGAGTCCGCCTCGCAGACCGTTGTTTACAAACCTGAGCAATTGTTCATCACTCCTACATTGGGATACGTTGCTTCGGTTAACCAAGTAATTCACATATCAGATGCTGGAGAGAATATTGCAATCCAGCCGAAGGTTGGGGTATTCCCTCCCTTCAGTCGCCTAGTGCTTAGTTACAGGATTGACAAGCTTGCCCTATCCAACGAGCCTACCTGCCTGCAATAGGGGAACTTCGCGGTGTTCAAATCCAGGTTCTTCCGTTCAAAACTTTTCGTTGCGGCGATTATCGCGACCCTGTTTCTAATCAAGATTCTATACGACACCGGAAACTACCTATATTTCGGTTTCCGTTACGAAAGTAAGATTTTTTCGCCTGTGGAACTGTTCCTCGGCAAGTCGTATCAACTATTCAATCTGTTCTTCGCTCCGGATGAACCTGGGCTCCCGCTGGTTCACATTTATCTGCCGGAGAAATCCCAAATGCAGTTGCTGGAGAGCCCCCCCCGATCAACCAAGGACTGGAAGCGCGGATATGTCGCTTTTGAGGGCAAAGACATCCAAACGGCCAAGTTGAGGCATAGGGGAGAGAACGCCCGCAATTTTGCCCATATGAAGAAATCGTGGAAGGTTAAAGTCAGACGAAGAGAGCTTCATGACGACGGACGCGTCTTCAATTTCATAGTGCCCCGTGGCCACATGTTGGGCGACATCATTCCTTACTGGATCGCCGAAGAAATTTCGCTTCTCACGCCCAAGGCAAGATTCAAGGAACTGCAGGTTAACGGCCAATACCACGGCATTTCGTTGTCCGTTCAGCAGCTGGACGAGAATTTTCTGCGCAGTTCGGGGCTCATGCCCGTAAATCTGTACAAGGGTGAACCCGATGGAGGGGACGGCTACCTGGGGCCGTTGAATGAGGATTTGTTCAACAGCCTTAAGGGCTGGTCAAAACAGGCCGTCAACAATGCCTTCCCCAAAGAGGACAGAAGCGATATCAGGGATTTTCTCAGGTTGCTGGCGAAATCGCATTCGGACCCGGCATCACTTCAAGCTCTCAAGGTTCAGGCTCGAGACGAGGAATGGGTGAGGTTTGCCGTCTTCCAGGAACTCAATCAAAGCTGGCACAACAGCCGCCACGTCAACATCCGACTCTTGTTCGACAACTGGCGGGGGATTGTAATACCCATTCCTTGGGATACGGCCTTCAAATACCAGGGCGGAGAACCCGCCTTTGATCGAGGCAGCCATGAAGTCTTCGACCTCTATATGCAGCGCAGCGACTTTTTGCTTAAGAAATACCGGCTTTTGTACCGATTGCTGAAAGAAAGAGATCCTCTGGAGAAAGTGGCTGTTCGGCTTGAGGAACAGGAACCGGCGTTCGAGCTATCGCAAGAGAGAGATGCCTTTTATCAAGCATGGACGGCCCGGCAGTTCGGCCTGTTTGATCGGCGTGAAGCGCTGCGTCGGCAAAGGGAAGATTCTATAGCCAAACTGCGAAACCTGTCATTGAAGCTGAAAGAGCGGTTGAACAGGGACCCCGTTGCCACATGGCGGCCGGAAGACTCCGGTATATCGCTGATGTTGGACGGTGAGTTACCGGTCTCCGAACTAACGCTAAGTTTCAAACCGTCCGACGCGACACCGCGCACGGGGCGGCGCCAAGTCTGGCTTGACCTCGACCAGGACGGCGTATTCTCGAAAAATGACATTTCGCTTCCCTACACTGAAAACGATCGGGAAATGACGATCCATGGCAGTTGGCTCGCCAACCGGGTCGTTCCCACATCAGATCATTTCCACATTATCGGTCCGGATCAGAAAAATCCCCAGACCACCCGATTTCCAATCCGATCCAATCATCCTCTCAACATTCGGGCGATATCGGCACAAAACCCCCTCAACGGTAGGAAAGTCCTTTTGAACAAAGGAACGCCACGCGGTGTTTTGCCGGCGAAGTGGAACCGCCCGATAACGCCCGAGGTTTCCACCGCGACACGTTACTGGTCCGGTGAAATCGTTATTGAGGACGATACAATCGTGTCGGAACCGCTTGAAATTGCTGCGGGTACCGAGATCAAGATCGCGCCCAACAAGAGCGTTGTCTTCAAGAACACCGTTCGCTCTCATGGCACTCGTGAAGCTAGTGTTTTGGTCGAGCCTCTTGTACCTGGATCTCCCTGGGGAACGTTTGCCCTTCAGGGAAGGGGGACGGCGGGATCAAAGCTTAACTTCCTGGAAATGCGAAACGGTAGCGGGGGCAATGTCCAAGGAATCCGGTACACCGGCATGTTCTCCATTCACGACACTAGGGATATCCGCATTACAAACCTAAGAATGGAGAGAAACAGCCGATATGACGATATGGTTCATATCATTTTCAGCCAAGATGTCGAATTAGATGAAGCGGTCTTAACCGGGGCCAGGTCCGACGCTATCGATGTCGATATTTCGGAAGTCGTGTTTTCCCGGCTGCGTATCACCAACTCGGGGAATGACGCTCTCGATTTCATGGATTCCAGGGCCGTCGTGCGTGCAGCGGCTATCTCCGGTTCCGGCGACAAGGGAATATCGGTCGGCGAGGGTTCGATGACAACCATTCTCGACAGCCAAATTTCCAACTCCAGTATCGGTATTGAATCCAAGGACGGTTCCGTGGTTACGGCTTCAAATATGCAAATGGAGTCCAACGAAGTACAACTCAGCGCGTATTTGAAAAACTGGCGTTACGGATCCGGCGGTAAAATGCACGTAACCAACTCCGTTCTCAGCGGAAAGAACAATCTGATTGTGGTGCGCAGAAATTCACAAATTAGAATTTCGGATTCAAATTTGAACCCAAGACCCAGTTTTGAAAAACCTTCGCATGAAAAAAGGACCCAATTGGATTCGACGGTAACGTTTGGCACTATCACTCTCCCCGATGACGACACGGCACCTAAAAGAAATTGATCATTGTTAGAAATCGGCTGGCTCGGTTGTGGACGCAGGCGTGAGCCGCACAGACCCATCTCGAAATTGCCAAAATGTAACGAGTATTTTTGGAGGGCATAATTCTTAACGTCGATACCAAGGCAGTTCGAACGGAAGACTTCGCCCGTTATGAATTCAAGTACCTTCTGCCGTCTGCACTTCGTGAGGCGATCGAAAGTGAAATCAAGGATTTCATGCGTATCGACGGCCACAGTGATCCTGATTTGGATAATCAGTATCTAGTCCGGTCCTTGTATTTCGATTCGCCCGACAGCAGAGCATTCTACGAAAAAACCGATGGCATTAAGTCGCGGACCAAATTTCGAATCCGGACCTACTCGCGTGAACAAGATGGTTCGGCGCCAATCTACCTAGAGGAAAAAGGACGCCACAACGAACGAACCTACAAACACCGGATATTGCTCGATTCGAATGATCTTGAAGCGATCCTAAGTGGAGCCCACGAGTTCGACTTGGTCTCCAAATATCCCGACGTCGAAGTCGTGGAAAAGTTCGCCATTGACACTCTGCGACGAGAATCGAAACCCAGGGTACTGGTTGATTATATTCGGCGCCCCTACACGAGCGATTTCGACATGAATTTTAGAGTGACTCTGGATCAACAGCTTCAGGTCATGGCGGCCAGCGAATTGTTCCCCACCGGTTGGGGGCGGGCAAAGTTGTGTGTGGCCGGCATGACCATTATGGAGGTGAAATTCAACCGTCGAATTCCAGCTTGGTTTCACCGTATTCTGCAAGCTTATGACCTGCGTCGTATTTCCATATCCAAGTTTGTTGCCGGAATGAAGAAATGCAATATTGCGGTTGACCTGTCTTGATCCCCCTCTAGGAAGTTGTAAGTAAAAACTGGAAGAAAGAAATATAAATGAACCCCATCGAAGAAAAGATTGATTTTTTGTCTGCGGTTTATCAGCCGATGGATATCGTTTTGAACATGGCCATAGCCTGTGTTCTTGGGGTTGTAATCAGCTTGATATACAAAAGAACGCATAAGGGGTTGAGCTATTCCCAGTCGTTCATGTTGACCATAGTGTTTGTCACGATAATCGTTTCGATGGTCATGATGGTTATTGGCAACAGCCTAGCCCGGGCCTTCGCACTTGTGGGAGCCCTGTCGATCATCCGTTTCCGGACGGTCGTCAAAGATACCAAAGACACCGCCTATATATTTCTGGCTTTGGCCGCGGGGATGGCAGCGGGTACCGCCAGCTATTTTTTAGCATTTGTCGGCACGGCGATATTTACCGTTATGGCCCTTGGACTTCATCTCACCAATTTCGGCTCACTTTACAAAAGTGAGTTCATTCTCCGATTCCGGACCAAGCTGGGCCGACAGGAGGCATATAGTGAAGTCGTCAACAAATACGCCAAATCGTCGAGTTTGTTGCACTCGGAGCCTTCAGCGGACGGCCACCAAACCAACCTGCTGACGTTTGATATCGTCCTCAAGAAGGATGTCGATTTGGACCAGTTCGTTCAGGACATCAGCGCCATCGAGGGATTGTCCGAGGTGGCGCTAATTGCTTCCAAAACGGATGTGGACTATTGACACGATGCCAAACCGTGGCCGCGGGCTCTTTGGACCCCTATGCGGCATGGTCGGCTTCCAAGAATTAGATCGTTTTCCTGATGTTGAACGCCCAAGGCCGGAAAAGGATGAAGGATTGGTCACCCCTAGTTCCGGCGGTGATCGTTTTGGCGATATATGCCTGGAGTTTGAGCTACGGCTACCTGTGGGATGATTTTACGGAGCTCCAGGGGGATTTGGATCACGTCCTGAACCGTCTCCAGCAGCATTTTAGACCGGTTTACTATTTCTCCGAGTTGTTGTTTAACGCACTGTTTAGCGAGGCCTATCAACACCGTTTGGTCAATTTGTTGCTGCTGGCCGGCGCCGCATTTTTTGCCGTCCGCGCCGCCGGTGTATTCGAGGTGCCGGCAGCACCGCTGGTGGTGACGGCGGTTTTCATGCACCCGACCTATGTTTATCCCGCGACCTGGATTTCCCAGCGGAACGATGGATTCTTGCTGCTGTTCCTGTTCATGGCGCTGGCAAACGTCAACCGTGCCAGGGGCTTCTTCTATCTTCTTCTTTCAGATATTTCGAAGACGCCATGGGTTTTGCAGAACCTGTGGTATGGCTGGCACACTTGGCGTCGTGGCGGAAGCGTTGCAATGGCGATCGCCGCGGTCCTCGTCATTCCTCTCATTGTTGGTCAAGGATTGTTGTTTTGGGGCGATGTCAGATCGGGCGGCAACAGCCCGGTAACCCAGTTCACCGGAGAGGGCGTTCACGCGATACTCTTTGCTTTGTTCGTCTGGACTGCAAAGCTCGCCGAATCGATCATGCTCATTCACATTCCCATCGCGGCCTATTTTGGCTCGCTACCGACGTTGGGCGTTGGGGCTGTCGCAGCGATCTACGTCGTCGCCTGGATTACGCTTGGAATACAGTTCTTCCATCGAGATCGGCGAACCCACCGCTCATGGCATCTGCTCGTGCTGGCGTTGCTGATGTCAGCGCCCTTTGTCGCCAACAATGATCCGAGAGTCTTTGGACCGGCGATACCGTTCTTTTATTTGTTTTGGGCGAGAGCCGCTGCCGCCGGCATTGCCGGGCGTTGCGCATTCGGTGTCATCGCGGTGCTCAACGTTTGGGGGACGCTATTGAATTATCGCTTGTCGGACACCGGAGCATACGACGCCGCCAAGGCGCCGGACTATACGCTTTGCGGGCAACACGAAATGAAAATTCCCATGGAGCGCTGGCGCTGCGAGCGATCGAAGCTCAGTCATGAAATCGTACGAACGATAAATCGTTATCTGTGACAATGGCGACGGATCAACAAGAGCTTACTCGTCTGCAACGCCGTCCCAATGTTTGACGACATATAGGGGACGCCCTTTGACTTCCTGGTAGACGCGCCCCAGATACTCCCCCATGACACCCAGCGTGATCAGTTGAACACCGCCAAAAAAGAGAATCAGCACAACCAGTGAGGCATAGCCCGGTACGTCCACTCCGTGGACGATCGTGCGTAAGATCAGGAAGCCGGCGTAGACAAAGGAAATAACGGCAACGAACAAGCCAACATACAGCCAGATTCGCAAGGGCAGCGTTCCAAATGAAGTGATGCCATCCAGGGCGAAATTCCACAATTTCCACAGGCTCCAGGACGTTCTGCCGTCTTGACGCCGCTCCGGCTTGAAATCGACACCGAACTGGCGGAATCCCACCCAGGAGTATAGTCCCTTCATGAATCGATTTTGCTCGCGTAGCTGGCTAAGGGCTTCTACAACCTTCCGGTCAAATAGTCTGAAATCACCTGCATCCCTGGGAATCTCGACATCGACCAATTTGTTGTATATCGAATAAAAAGCGTTTCCGAGCACCTTCCGTACATATGACTCGTCATCTCTGGTCTGCCTGCGGGCAAAAACCACGTCGTAACCCTCACGCCATTTATCAATGAATGTTGTTATCAGTTCAGGGGGATGTTGCAGGTCGGAATCGATGAGTATAACGGCTGCTCCCCGCGAGTGATCCAGGCCCGCCGTCAGGGCAATTTCCTTTCCAAAATTTCTGGCGAGACTAAGGACTCGAATCGAACGATTGCGACGTCTCTGTTCGGTTACTTTCTGGAGCGTGTCGTCCGTGCTTCCATCATCAACGCAAACTATCTCGTAAGTGTTTCCCGATTCTTCGAGTACGCGCTCTATTCGCTCTATAAGTGCGTCAATGTTTCCCGCCTCGTTGAACATCGGGGCAACAATGGATATTTCCACATCCTCCGCTGAAGATGTGGTACTTGCGTCGCTTTTGATCGTCAAATCCGCAATCCCGATTCAAACTTCATCCCAGACAATAGGCGCAGAGAGTAGCCCCCTGCTAAAAGCTAAGCAAGCCGCTCCCCCGTTCGACGCTTAACAAGAGAATTAATTTGCCTGCCAAATCATTGAAGATCGTCCATGTTATCACGGGGCTCGATGTCGGGGGTGCGGAGGTCATGCTGAGCAAGATCATTGGGTCGATTGAAAAGAGCCGGTTCACGACGACGGTCATCTCATTGAGGGCAGGGGGCGATCTGGTTTCCCATATTCGGGGAATGGGTGTTGAGGTCATTGAATTGGGCATTGGTGATGCCAGGTCGACACTCGCCGGGGCGATCGAATTGTGGCGCCAGTTTCGAGAGATCCGACCCGATGTCGTCCAGACCTGGCTGTATCATGCGGATATGTTGGGATTCGTGGTGGGACGCCTTGCCGGTGTGGGGGCTCTGGCTTGGAACATTCGCTGCTCCGATATGGGGCCGGAGTATTACCGCGGTGTTACGGGCATGGTCGTCCGGTGCAATGCCTTCTTCTCGAAGTGGGCGGATGCAATCGTCACGAATTCCCAAGCCGGCCGTACCAGTCATGAACTGCTTGGATATGATCCCAACAATTGGCACGTCATCCCAAACGGTTTTGAACTCGACAAATTTCGACCGAATGCCGATTCACGATCCGAGTTTCGAAAGGAACTAGGTTTGTCCGAAGACTCAATCGTGATCGGACTAATCGCCCGGTTGGACCCCGTAAAGGGGCACGAGACTTTTCTTGGGGCGGCGTCGGAACTCATCGGCAGACACCAAGATCTGCACTTCGTCCTCGTCGGTGAAGGGTGTCTCAGGGGCCAAGAGTCATTGGACAAAATGGTGCCCTCAAACCTCGACGGCCGTCTTCATGCTCTCGGTAGGCGAGAGGACATCCCTCTGGTAACGCAGGCGCTGGACATTGCGGTGAGTGCGTCAGACACGGAAGGATTTTCCAATACCATTGGCGAGGCCATGGCTTGCGCTGTTCCTTGCGTCGTGACGGATGCGGGCGACAATGCATGGATTGTCGGCGAGAACGGATTTGTTGTTCCTACCCGCAATCCCGGTGCCATGGCGGAAGCGCTTCATCGAATGCTGGAGGGAGGAGCCGAATTCAGAGAGCAACTAGGTCGGCGAGCTCGGGCCAGAGTCGTTGACAATTTCTCCATCGCAGCTGTTACGCGGCAATATGAGGAGCTTTATCGATCAATGGCCGGCGCAGAGTTCTTAACGACCTCCTCATAAACGCTCAAGGTTTTTCGGACGACGATCTCTTCCGACAATTCCCGTTCCACAAGCAGCCGGCCGTTCCGGCCCATTTCGTTTCTGGTATCCGCGGCGGCAATAAGGGTTGCCAGCGCCTCGGCTAGCGCCTCAACGTTGCCGACCGGTACAACAAGGCCTGTCTCGCCATTTCGGGTAACCTCAAGACAACCGGGAATGTCGGTGGAGACGATCGGGCGGCCCGAGGCTGCCGCTTCGATGAGAATTCGCGGAACGCCTTCACCGTAACTGGTTGGCAAACAGACGATATGGCAGTTTCTCAGGATGTCGGCCATATCGGTCCTCCGGCCCCACCACTCGATAGTGCCGGCGTTGCACCATTCCTGAATTTGCTCAGGCGGGACGGCCCTGGGATTGTCTGAGTGTGTATCGCCAACCAGTACAAACCGTGCGTTCACACCCATACCTTGAATTCTCTCAGCCGCCGCAACAAATTCCCCGACGCCCTTTTCCCAGATTAACCGGGCCGCCAATATCACGACCGGAAGGCCACCCGGGTCATCAGTTCTTTCGAACTCGTCCAACGATACGCCAGACCCCTTAATCAAATGAAGATGCTCTCGGGTGACGGCTCTGGCGGAAACGAGTACGTCGCCATCCATCGGATTCTGAACAATCACCGACATGTTTGGATGCCCCATGGCAAGCCGGTAGAGGATACGGACAACAAATCGTATCAGGGCTGCCTTGGGGCCTTGCTCGACAAATATTTGACCTAGGCCGGTCACGGTTCCGACGACGGCCCGCATACCCGTCAGGCGAGCTGCAATGCCACCGTACAGCATTGGCTTGATCGTCATTAGATGAACGACTTCAGGAGACAGCTTCCTGAACAATTTGATGAGTGCGTAGAGCGTCTTCAGGTCTTCAAAGGGATTGGTTCCCCGGCGAGAAAGTGGAAGTTCGTGCCATTCGAAACCCGAACTGGCCAATTCATCGACGCTAAAATTGGCTGGCGCCCATGTGTGATGGCTGGGGGCAGCCACATGAACTTCATAACCTGCATCCGCGGCCGCCTTCGCGACAGCGTAACGATGCGTCATGAAAAAGTATGCTTCGTTAACGACAAAAAGTAGAGTTCGCATATTGGGGCCAAGGCCGACTGCCAATTGGTTCGATTGTACCGACGAGAACAGGGCTGAGGTGCCGAGAGGGTAAATTATTCCCCTGGATGAGCGTCGATTGATTGGTGTTTGATATCGCATGTGCGCCCATTTGAAAAGGCGATCGGCCACGGTCCGGACACTGCAGTCGGTCGGAATTTGTCCCATTAGAGGACCTTGGCGTGGCCGACGGCGTATCCCAACTTGCACATAATGCCGTCTCTATGCTAACGCTGCGCAGCCGTAACGAAAGCGACCACCCAATCAGAAAAAAGGATGAGCAAGTTGCCATCGAATACGATCAAACCCCGTGATTTTTGGAACGAGAAGCTAATCGGTTGGGAAGAGGACCGATACTCCCATAGCGCGCAAGGGAGTAGTCTTCTTGAGGAACTGGCGCGAAAATTCAGTGGCCTGCCTGAACGGATGGCTACGGCGAGCCGCGTCTTGATTCCGCGCGCGGCGGGAAAAAGGATCGTCGAAGTTGGCTGCGGAACAGGCCTGCTGGCGGAAAGCTTGATCGAAGCGGGAGCGGAAAGCTATCTCGGATTTGATATTGCGGACAGCGCCGTCAAATCCGCCCAGGAAAGAGTGGCGGCAGCGGGGATGTCCGAGAAGATACAGTTTATGCAGGGAGGGGTGATCGACATCGGAAAGGTCGATGCCGACATCGTGTTCTCAATGGGTTTGCTGGATTGGTTGACCCACGATGAAATCGACAAGGTATTTGGTTTGAGCGAGGGTGCGGAGTTCCTGCATTCATTCTCCGAGAAACGATTATCGTTCTGGCGAATGGTTCACATGCTCTATGTATTCGTGGCCTATGGCCATAGGACCGGCAAATACAAACCGAATTATCATACTCTTTCGGAGTTGAGCGAGATCGCCGATCGCCACGGCAAGAAGCGCATAACACCGATCCGAAATCCGGGTATGCGGTTTGGCTGCTTTATGACTTCGTTTGAAATCTGAACCGGGGTATGTCCGCTTCACCCGGCTCCATCGAAGATCGTGTCAGCGTTCCTCTAGTTCTTTGCGCAGATGACTATGGTATAGCGCCGGGGGTGAGCGAATCTGTCTTGGCGCTTTGTGAAAACGGACGCTTATCTGCGACTAGCTGCATGACGGTAAGTCGGCATTGGCGTGACCTTGCACCGGCTTTGGCCGATGTTTCAAGCGTTGTGGACGTGGGGCTTCATCTGACGCTGACGGATCAGGAGGCCTTATCGCGACTACCTGATCTTGCTCCCGGGGGGCGGCTGCCGCCTTTGGGAAAGCTGATGAAGTCGGCCTTCCTCGGGCGCTTGAACTACCCGGAAATAAGAGACGAGTTCGAGCGCCAGTTTGACGCATTCGAGGATGCAACGGGACGGCAGCCGGACTTTGTAGACGGACATCACCACATCCACCAATTGCCGACGATCCGAAATGCCATGCTCGAAATCGCGGCAAATCGTCTGCAGGGCCCCAAATACGTCAGGATTTGCGGAGACTCATTAGGACGCATCGCAAAGCGGGGAATTTCTCCAGTGCGATCTCTGGTTATTGGCGGTATCGGTGCAGGATTGAGGCGCCGGTGTTCTGCACTGGGCTTGCGAACCAACAGCGTTTTCGCCGGAGTCTATGATTTTTCAGGGCAGGTCCCGTATGCCGATCTATTTGCGAAATTTTGTGATGGGCAAAAGCCAAACGGATTAATCATGTGCCACCCGGGGTTTGTCGATGACGAGCTTAGAAGGGCGGATTCCTTGACCGATCAGAGAACCGTGGAACATCAGTTTTTCATGAGTGCGGAGTTTCTCGAAATCCTGGATTCGGCCAACTTGAGTATTTCGAGGTTTCGGGTGTAAAGCGTCCCGATCGTGCTCAATCGTCGCCGTCTCCCGACATTGCGCCGGTTTGCCGACCGCCGTTTTTTCCATTCGGGCCGTCAAAGAATTTGTCTTTGATCCGCTGCCAATACAACTTTAGGGTTACCACTCCACCGATTAGGGCGCCAATAATAATTTGCGTTACCATGAGCGCCGAGCCCGGCTCGATATATGCGAGCGCGGATGTCGGCACCAGCGCGATCAAGACGGTCAAGCAAATATTCAGCTTCATGGTTGATACCCTGAGGTGGAGTCTCGACGTTGAATGGTGGTATTACACAATGTCCCGAACTCTTCAAGAGTCGTTTACGAATCGTCGGCTAAGCCTTTCAATCCGAGTAGTTCGGCGATCAATTGGGCGACGGCTGGGGTGCTGTTACCGGGATTAAAAATATGCCGATGGCGAACTTCCTGACAGCGTTGCCGCCAATCCTCTGAGGTCAAATCCGCGGCATGTGCCGCGATATCGCCAATATCCGGAAGACCAACGATTTTGCCGATTTTTGACCGAAGACCTACCTCAATTGGCTCAATCCCAAGCGCTTCGTATTCGGGATTGTTCACCTTTCTGGGGACGTCAACGAAAATAACAGGTCGCTCCAGTCCCAAGGCAAATTCCAAAGCGGCGCCGGACCAGTCACTTACCATGATTTGGCTTGTCAGCATGGCCTCCATCGACGAAACGTCGGGTGCATAGTGAAAGCGGCCGTTATCACGAAATCGATACACAAGCTCGTCCAGGACCTTGGGGGTTCGACGAAGAGTTTCCGGATGGGGCCGCAACCAGACGTCCCATTCCGCCTCGACAAAACTCCCAACCACATCCACTCCGCAAGTCTCCAGCAAGCCGGTCGGCCCCCAAGAAGGGGCTATCAACACTTGACGCGTTTTGGCGGAGGCAGGCTTCCGGTGAACTGCATTCAAAAGCTCGTCGAGCCGGGCGCTGCCATGCGGCGGGAGAGACTTTTCAGGTAAATCGAGGGAATTTTCGCGTGCCCGAATTTCCTTCTCGTGATGGGGACCGCAACAGAATACGGTGTCGAAATGATCGAACGCCGCCGGCCGATAGATCATGTGGGTACTCACCATGGAGTGATGAACATAGGCGTAGTGCACGTTGTTGACGGAACGAGGAAATCCGCCGCCGCCAAGGTCTGGCGTCGTCGTGAGGAAGAGGCGAGCATCCAAGCTTTTGAAGAACCATTGTTGAAAGATGGAGCTTTCGAGACAAAAGCCATTGAATCCGTCAACCCGGCGGTGAACCCTCGGATCGCTCGGATCCGTGCAGAAATATGCTAATTCGACGCCAAAAACCGCCCGCAAGTGATCAATGATCGGATCGAGGTGAACGGCCATGCCCGGGGAATCGCAAAACACAATCAGGTCTCGGGCGCTATTATTCAACGCACCAAATTTCCTGAGCGTCTTCCAATCGCGAAAAATTCGCTTCCCGGATGTCAACACGACGGGTCAGCCTCTAGCTGCAGATGATTCACGGCCTAACTATCTCGATGCGTCTCGCTCGGGAAACCAACGGTGGATTTCATTTTCTGCTTCCGGATGGTGAAGCCATATCGGCAAATAGTATTTGTTTTCCAACAACGGTTTTGCCTCACCGTCGATACATCCAAAGACCAGTCTGAATGCATTTACCTGAGACATCTCCGGCGGCAACAGATCGGCGCACTCGACGGGTAGTTTATAAGCACCAAAAAACGACATGGATATTCGTTTGCTCCGCTCCGACCACTCAAGCATCGGCGTTTCATGCTGTTCAGCGGCCCAATACCCGTGATCCGACTGTATGACGACGATAGCGTCCGGATCGATTTCGACCAGGCGCTTAACGGCTGCCAGAATTTGGTTGTCGACGCACTTGACCTGTTCCAAATAAAGGGTTTCCGAGGCGTCTTCAAATACGTTTCGGGGTTTGCAGTCGGCCGTAAATCTGTTTGGACTGTGGGGTGACATCGCGTGAAACACCAAAAAAAACGGGCCTTCGACGTCGATGGGCAGTATTTCCTCAAAATCCGGAAATTCCGTAATTCGACTGGTCCAGACAAATGTCCGGAACAATGTTTGCACGATCACGGGAATGGGCGTTTGATTGAGCAGGATCATATCGGTGCCGCCGATATCGAAAAAACCCCTCGGTTTCTCGATGCAGTGATCGACATAATGGCTGCAATTCAGCAACGTGATGAACCCACCCGGCACGCGGACATATTTGTAACCTCGATCGAGAAAGGCCTCCACAACGCGATTCGCCCCTAGAACAATTTTTCCATCTATCGCTTTAAGGCCATCGCGTTGTTCCAAATTGTCCGGCCGATAGAGGTATTGCATGGACAAGGTGCTCGAGACCGACGTTACGGTTGCCGGATAGTTGGACCAACTCCGGTCGTAGACTTTGAAGCCCAAATTTCTCATGCCGGCGAGGAAGGCAGAAGGTTCGTATCCGAATTCCGTGCGCAAAACGTGTGGACTAACGTGCGCATCGGGCAAGATGAAATACACATTCGGCCGTCTGGCGGGCCGTGCGCCGGTTCCCAAAAACTCCGGCTTGGGAATTTTTACCAGCACAGGGGATGATTTTACGTTCTTTCCGCCTGCACTCGGTTGGTCGTGGGTGCCTTTGAAGTAAAGTGCCGCAGAAACGAACGCCAAATTTCCACTCGCAACGACAAATACCGCGCCGCCGATGGCGACCACGAGAATCCGGAAAACCTTACTTTTTGACCAGCGCCATATGGCAAAACCCAGGACGCCAAAGACACCCGCAATAATTGGCAGGCTATGGCGGTAGCGCGAAAACCCGAATTCAGCCAGGACGCTAACAATGTCGGAAAAAAAGTAGAAACCGACAATGACGAGTGGATAGAGGTAATACACCCTCTCCCCACCTGAACCGCGGCTGAGAAAGTGCAACGGCGACAAGAACAGCAGGGGCAATACGATATTCGCAGCGGCGTACAGGGCAATACGATCGTATTCGATGTTTTCGCCGACATTAGTTGCGGCGAAAGCAATCAACGGCCACAGTCCGAAGCAACAGATCAGAATGGCGATACGCCAAAATTCAGATTTATTGTTTGTCATTGAAAGCATGGGGATGACGCCTCACAAGGATCGCTACTCTGCCGTTAGATTTCAGTTGTCAAAAGACGAAGGGGTGGGGGAAAAACGTGCATTGGTGTTGAGTGCAGTATGTCGCAATTCAAGAAGTGGAATTTTCCTGGTGGGTTGAGGGAGAGATCCGCAAATCTGCCGGATGGGGTCTCATTTGCCGATTATCGGATTGTTTCAACAGACAATCAAATGATAGAAGATAGAAGTTGCCGTACTGAATTTCATTTACGGCTTATTTTCAGATTCTTCATGAATGGGGCGAGTCAATTTGAGTGATGCCACCGATACTATTTCCTTCACAAGAATACTGGCAGGGAAAATAAGATGTCACGCATTGCGCATGACAGCCTATGCGAATACGTCACATATAGGAACCTGCTTGTCGATGGCGGATATTCTTGCCGTACTGTATGGCGGCGTCATGAATGTGGATTCGGAAGATCCCGATTTCGCGGACCGGGATCTGTTTGTACTGAGCAAGGGACACGGGGCCGCGGCACTGTACGCCGTGCTCGCTGAGAGGGACTTTTTCCCTGTCGAATGGCTGTCTCATTATTGCGACGATCATCAACCGCTCGCCGGCCACATATCCCACAAAGACGTTCCGGGAGTAGAGGTATCGACCGGATCCCTAGGGCATGGCCTGTCGATTGCAATTGGAATGGCTTTGGCCGCGCATTCGAAAGGCAACGGCTCGCGAACTTTCGCGTTGTTAAGTGACGGTGAACTAGACGAGGGGGCAACGTGGGAAGCTGCCCTATTCGCGGGTCATCGCGGAATTCCCAACTTGACTGCGATTGTGGACTGCAACGGCCTTCAAGGCCTAGGACGGGTATCCGACGTCCTGGATTTGAATCCGCTGGCTGCCAAATGGGAAGCATTTGGTTGGGAAACCGTTGAATTGGACGGCCACGATCACCTGGCAATTCACACGGCGGTGACAGAGATTCCGGATAACAAACCAAAAGTGATTTTGGCCAGAACCGTCAAAGGGAAGGGCGTTTCGTTCATGGAAGATAGACTTGAATGGCATTATCGATCGCCAGACGCCGACCAATTGGCGGCGGCGCTGGCCGAGATCGAGGAGGCTGCGTGAGGCGGGCATTTGTTGACGAGCTCTGTCTGGCGGCTGAGCGGGATCCCAGTCTGTGGCTCCTTACTGGTGATCTCGGATATTCTGTTTTGGATCCATACGTCGAAAGATTTGCAGACCGCTTCATCAATGTCGGTGTGGCGGAGCAAAACATGGTGGGCATGGCTGCTGGTTTGGCGCTGTCGGGAATGCGCGTCGTCACCTACTCCATCGTTAATTTTGCGACGCTGCGCTGCCTCGAGCAAATCAGAAACGACATTGTCTATCATGGACTCAATGTCACGCTTGTCGGGGTGGGGGGCGGCTTTGCGTACGGCGCGCAGGGTTACACGCATCACGGCGTTGAAGATATTTCAGTGATTTGCGGCTTGGGCGACATCGACGTCATTTCGCCGGCAGACGATACGGAGGCGCGACAAGCCGTCCGCACCGCTCTCAAGGCGGCGGGCCCCGCGTACCTGCGTTTGGGCAAAGGTGGCCAAGTTGCCGTTCATGATGCGGAAATATCCATGCAAAGAGGAATGTTTGTGCGCCTCAGGGACGGCGGAGACATTTTGATAATTGCAACGGGGGAGTTGGTTGCCGAGGCCATGGGAGCGGCAAAGCTTCTCGCTTCAGAAGGCACCGAAGTTGCGGTATGGAGTTCCCCTTGGCTCAATCCGATCGACGAAAAAGGAATTGTCGAAGCCTCGCATCGATATCGACACATATTCACGGCAGAGGAAGCCGTGGGAAGCGGTGGACTTGGCGCTGCCGTTTCCCAGGTTGTTGCGGCACAGGAGGGTGCACGCGCCCGCGTCACGGTCGCCTCTACAACCGGCTATGACAAACATCTGGTTCTCAGTCAGGCTTCCGCGCGGCGTTCGCTGCGGCTCGACGCCGAAGGCTTGGCGGAACGGCTAAGAGCTGAGATCGTTTAGGAGAGGCGGAAATGGGCAAATCTAATCGTCAAAATTAATGATCTCTTCTTCGATCACCATCGGCCTGCGCCGAACTTGAGAGTGAATAGCGGAAACGTATTCTCCCATCACGCCTAGGAAAAACAATTGTACACCGCCGAAGAAAAAAAGCGCGACAATCAACGTGGGGATTCCGGGGGCGGATATTTCACGGTAGTAAATCAAATTTTCGACAAACGAAACGCACGCATACAGCAGGCTTACAAAGGAAATAACCACCCCGGCAGCCATGCAAATTCTGAGTGGTAGGGTGCTGAACGAAATCAAGCCGTTCAGGCCTTGGTCCATGAGTCTCCAGATGTTGTTTGTCGACACCCCTCCCGTCCGGTTTTCGACGTCGTATTCGATACCAACGGAAGGGAAACCGCAGCTCGCGATCATGCCCCGGAGGTAAGGTCTTCGATCATCATACCGGCTGAGTGCGGATACAACCGCCCGGTCTATCAATTGATAATCGCCAACGTTTCTTGGAATTTCCACCGACGACAACAGTGAAACCGCCCAGTAAAAGGCTGATCTCAGCCTTTTCATGACAAGCGTCTCCTCGCGATTTTTCCGCACGCCATAAACCACTTTAAAACCGGCTTTCCAATTGGAAATGAATTCCGGGATCAACTCAGGCGGATCTTGAAGGTCCGCCGGGATCATGACCATCACTGCGTCGCCGCGCGTTCGTCGCAAAGCATTGAGCATGCTCGCGTCGGGCCCAAAGTTTCGGCTATTGAAAATAACCTTCACTTTGGGGTCATTGTCGGCGAGTTCTCTCAGGATATCGCGTGACCCATCCAGCGACAGATTGTCGGCAAAAATATGCTCATAGTCGCAATCCGGGAGAGATTTTGTGAAAACTTCGCGCACTCTGTCGCGACAAAGTTCAATATTGTCACGCTCGTTGAGGCACGGAGTAATAACGCTGATAAGCATTCGTTCTGACACCGAAATCTAGTTTGCGAAGAGTATAAAGCGATAACATTCGGCAAGAAGTATCTTTTGATAAAGCAGCCGACAAGACGCTGAATAGGAGTCCCCGTTCGACACGATGATTCCGGGTTTCCTACATATTTCCGTCTTGAAGATTTTTCAGATATTTCTCGACTTCATTAACGACACCCTCCAGGGCTGAATATTTGGGCTCGTAACCGATTTGGGCGGCTCCTTTGTCGGTCGAATAATACGCACTCTTCTCTACTGATCCACGCGCCACAGATGGATCATCGACTTCCTTCCACCTGAGACCGTATTCGCGCTCCAGTCGCCGAAGCAGTTCGAACTTGGAAGTCGGCGATTTCGTGTAGACATCAAGCGCCCGATTGATGGGCCTCGACTTGAAGCATTTCTCGATTAATTGGCAGACATCCGGCGCTGTTACGAAATCCCTCATCATGTCTGTTCTTAGAGTCGGCAGCACCGTGTTGTGGGTCAACGCGGCCATCAGCTGCGACAAGAAGAAACCTCCGGACGTATCAACGTAGCGACTTGCGTAACCGAACAGCCGAAGATCCACGATATTGAGATTGCTAGCTGCACGATGCTTTGTTTCCGAATTCAACTTGGCGACGGCATAACAGTGGTCTGATGATAAGTTGTTTATCGGAAATGAGGCGACGGACTCGGAGGAAACCGGTTCGTCGCGCAACAATCCGAATGCCGTACCACTGCTAAAACAGACGTACAGCGTCTCCGGTGATTTTTCGAGAACCGTGTGTACGCGGTTATCCCACTCCTCGGTGGCGCGCATCAACTCGGCGCCAAGCGAACTTATCCGTCCCGAGTCACCCGCGCCGATCGCGTTGACGATAATATCGTATTCGCCGGCTTCAAACTGGTCGATCGGCACGAAGCGGGTATTCCGGTTCTGATTGTTTGCGTCCGCTATCCCTTCAGCCGCCTGCCGATTGCGGGCGATTAGGAATATTTCGTGTGCGGGTGACGCCGCGAACTCGGCGGCTACGCTTTGTCCGACATTGCCGGTTGCCCCCAAGACAGCAATCGTACTCATATTTTACTTTTTCCCTTGGATGAAATCATGCCGCGAATGATCGAGAACGCGGATATCGCTATGGCGACATCCATCCATGCCAAGGATGGAGCCAAGTATCTGGTTTCTATCAGCAGTGTGTTGGCAAAGAACGTGGTTCGAACAAGTGCGTATACCAGTGTAATCCACAACAGTTTTCGCTCGATGGCTGACAACCTGCTCGACCAGTAAAGCATGATCAGGGAGCAGGCCAGCAACAAATAACGGTGGAAACTGACCAGGCCCTTTGCCAAGGCAGCGCCGGGGGCCGATATTGCGGCTTCCAATACCCCCGTGAAACTGCGGTCCGAAATTTGGGCGCGAATGCTTCCCCTACTTTCTTCATCGATTGCGGCCGGCCAACCCATACTGGGATAAGGTGACAACCACATCGAAAATGCCCGCCGGATCGGCAGAAATATCCAATAGTCCCACCCGGTCTCCCTAATTTTTGCCTGAGCGACCGCCTCGAATGTCAAATCGATTTCGGAGGCCGGCGGCGATTTAACGGTTTCCGATCTTAGCGTGTTCAAGAGTGCAATTATCTGCCGCCGCTCCTCGGCATTTCTGAACGCCTTTGGCGGGGGGTCGAATTTGTTGTAATCAAAATGAACCAGAGCCCATATGGATTTGCCCAAGTCATACTGGTTGTCCAGCCAAGTTCCCACCCAACGCATCATTCCGGTCGGCAATTGTTGGCCCTTGGCCGTTAGCCCGATCGGCGGCGTTGGAGGAAGGCCGTGCACCACACTTCGCAAGGTCCAGGCGGCGACCGGGAGCCCGACGATCAACACAACGATCAAGCCTTTCCTTAGTGCCCCGACAGGACCGTGGATCATAAATCCGGCGACGGCAACCGGGATTGCCAACAGGGCGAAATCGTATCGCACAAAAAAACCACAAGCCAAAATTACGCCGAGCGGAAGTGGCCGAATCCGCGAAATTGCCATCGAGTAGATAATCTCGGAAAGCAGGAGGATGGTGAGTGCAAGCGACAGTGTTTCCGTCAACAAGCTGCGTGACCATCCGACCAGAGAAGGCGATACGCCCAGCACGATGACTGCGCACCAAATCGCTCCCACAGGGAATTTCGCCTGCTTTAAGGCCCGGGACAGCATCACCACACAAACGGCGAAGAATGCCGACTGGGCAACCAGAACGGCCTCCACGGACCGTTGAAACAGCGCCCAAAATAACGCGATGAACAGAGGATAGCCGGGGAGTTGATTGCCTCCCCAATGAGGCGCACATTCGCCGGTTTGAGGAAGGGATACCGATACGCAGAAATTGTCGAGAATGTTTCCCGCCACAAAACCGTATAGCTTCGCGTCGCCGTTCAAATCAGCGCCCGCGGCGTAGATCATCAGCAATCTCGGGATAAACGCCGCGGCAAAAAAACCCAGATAGTGGGCGGTCGATATCTGTTGCCCGTTGCCGTTTGTAGGCCGCGTTTCCATTGATCTCTATTGATTGAGAAATACTGAGTTGGGGATACGTTTAACGCGTTTGTCGCCGTAATATACCGCGTAGGTATGATCGGGCTTGTATTCCGGCGGTCTGTCGTCGAGGCAAGCGAGTATCAACTCGAAGTGATTAATCGGCGTAATCTCATCATACAGGGAATTTCGACAACGTTGGGGCAGCAACCACGCATTGAATATCGCCGAGCGTTCAATGAGGGCATCGGCCGGCCAATCGACCGCCGCCGAGTCGACTGGTACGGCAAACGCCGTGCCGTGATCGGACGCCAATACGACAATTTTTGACCGATTTTCGGCAAGGAGGTCGTTGAGTCCCAATTCGAGCTGGCGATTTATGCATTTGACGGTACTCCGATACGCGTCCTCGTCCTTTAGCATCCTGTCTCCCAGAGTTCTCGCGCCCAGAGATCGTTCAACGGCGTTCTCAATTCTGGTGCAATCTTCCTTGTAGACGGTGTCATGGGGATAGAGAACATGGGCAAAAGCAAAAACCTGCTGATTTTCGGATTCCGCGAGTTTCGCGAAGACGTTCGGGATGCTGGCGTCGTGAAGGTTTATTTGGACCAGTGTGGGTTTAATGTATCGCAGAGCGATTATCACCGGTGTGTTGTGGAGCAGTTCGACTACGTCGGATGGAAGCGATGAATACGGGCTAAGACAGCGGTCTTCAATTCCATTGCAAGCGCCTAGGCGGTGAAAAGAACACCCTTTCGCTTTTAGGCGCGAAATAATGGGACTAAGCCCTTCTTCTGCGGCGGAAGAGGGGCCATCACCTAGAATAAAGTTCTCATGTGTTTCCTGGTCGATGACGAAATAGTCGCCAAGCAGCGTATGTCCGAGCGACAGGTTTGTGGTGAGGTAATTCGACCGGGACGCCTTTGGGATCACGAAACCCAAGTCCGACAGGTTGTTCAGGAACTCGCTCACGTCCAGATCCAGCCGCCGCCTAAGCTGATCAGGCCGGGCGTAGCCGTCCAGAAGGATATAGTAAATGTTTGGAAGGGATGATTTGGTTTCCGCGGTGGAAATCGAATTTTGCGTCGGTTCGGCGGTCTTGGTTTTTTCGCTATCGGGTGAACCGATGACGGGCGCAAGTCTCCAAAGACCTTCCGCGGAAGCGACAACCAATAGTGCCGTGACGGCGCCCTTTACCGCAAATTCTCTTACTTCGTTCGAAATAATGAACCAAGCGGAAATCATGACGGCGGCAAAAAGAAGAACCCAAATCGCGAGGGAAACTTTCCCGGAAAGATAGTAGCTTGGATAAAGCGCCTGGAACGTAAGCTCAAAGACGATGCCGTATGTATAGAAGGCGACAATAGCGCCGACCAAAGCGCCAAACATTCTTCGCTGGATCCCGTCCGAAGCAAACCGCTTCGCCAGCAAATACAACAAAGCGGCCGCCGAGCCGACGACAACGCCGATTAATAGGATTGAGAATGGATGCCGAATAACCATCGCATTCGTTGCCATAAAGGAGACGGAAATCCAACAGCCTGTGAGAAAGAGAAATAAGGCTCTGTTGAGATGCACTGAAGATAGGTAAGAGAAAATATTCTGTAGGCTCATATCTCTACCTTTCGGGAATCGCATTCCTGACGTAAGGAATCGTCGTGCCAGGTTCGGCGTGCGTCCGTTGGACTCCAGCGGTAGATTGGCAAATTTTCTAGCGTTAATGGTCTCTACGACCCCGTGAAATCTGGCTGCCGAAGGTACGTCACTTCCCGCAGCGAAGCCAGCGTGAATTGACGCATTGTTGAGGCTTTATCGGACCCCATGAGGGTATGGCGGAAGCGGGCATTTGGGGGCAAGCCGGTGGCGGAATTCCCGCTGGCAATGCTTGATCGAGACGGCTTACGACACCGGTGCCGTTGCTGGTGAACCGTGATACCTTTGATTGTGATCGCTGCCTGCAAGAATAAAATAAGACGGTAAAGCCGAGCGAATGCTCTTCAACTCATACATTTTTCTTCTTTTCTTTCTTCCTGTTGTGCTCTGCGGTTATTGGATTTTGTGCCGGGGGGGCAGGACGGATGCGACTGTAATATGGCTGGTCCTGTGCTCCCTGTTTTTCTATGGCTGGTGGTATCCGCCGTATTTGGCGTTGCTGATCGGGTCAATACTTGTCAACTACCAGATTGGCCGAATGTTGACGCGCCGGGCTGCATCAGAACAGCACCAGTCGCGGCGTTTCCCTGGGCTGGTGCTTTTTGGCGGTGTTTCAATCAACTTATTTGCGATCGGATACTTCAAATACGCCGATTTTGTAATGCTAAACGTGGGGTGGCTTTGGAATGCTTCGTTCGACAGCCTAAAAATCGCACTCCCGTTGGCGATTTCATTTTTTACGTTTCAGCAAATTGCCTACCTTGTCGATTGTTACCGTGGCGCAACGGAAAAGATCGGCATTGCGCGATATTTCCTTTTTGTCACGTTTTTCCCGCAACTGATCGCGGGCCCCATTGTGCTGCAGCGGGACGTGATCCCGCAGTTCGAACTTTTGGGACGCAATTTGCCCAAACTGTCGTCCGCTTTTGCAGGACTGATGTTCTTTTCGATAGGCCTTTTCAAAAAAGTCGTCATTGCCGATCATCTCGCGACCTACGCAGATCTCGCTTTCGGCACCGTTAACTCCGTGGCGGCCGAGATTTCCCTGATCGAAGCCTGGGCCGCGACATTGACCTATTCGTTGCAGTTGTATTTCGACTTTTCCGGTTACTCGGATATGGCCGTCGGCTTGGGGCTGATCTTCGGAATTCGGCTTCCTTTCAATTTCTATTCACCCTACAAGTCGACCAGCATCATCGAATTTTGGCGTAGATGGCACATGACGCTTTCTCGGTTCCTGCGAGAGTGCCTTTATATTCCGCTTGGCGGCAATCAAAAGGGTTTGTCGCGCCGGCACGTAAATTTGATGATTGTCATGCTGCTTGGAGGGCTATGGCACGGCGCCGGTTGGACATTCATAATTTGGGGGGGACTGCATGGGATCATGCTTGTGATCAATCATATGTGGCGCGCTGTAGGTAGAGGGGTCGCCAAGGATCATGGGGAGGCGCGGTATCCGGTTATAACCCGCGGAATATGTATGATCCTGACATTCGCCGCCGTTTCAGCGGCCTGGGTGGTGTTTCGGGCGGATTCGCTCGATGCGGCGATGCGGCTTTATGCAGGTCTATTTGGCATGAACGGCATAATTCTGCCGCCAATAATGGAAACCATGTTGAATGGGACGCCGATCCTGTCAGGGGCGTCGTTCGTATCGTTTGGACCCACTCCGCTGTTGAAGCTGGAGGCTGTGTTGTGGATTGCCGTACTGCTGCCGATCGTCTGGTTGGCTCCGAATACGCAGCAACTTGTCGAACGCCAGTGGTCTTCCACCTGGCGCAGTGGGTGGACTGGAACGTATCGAATTGCCGTTGGCGCTGCCGCCGGCGTTGCTCTCGGCCTGGCCATAGCGGGAATAGGTGGCTCGACCCAATTCCTGTATTTTCAGTTCTAGCCGACATGCGGCGTGGAAGCACAATATCGGCATTCGTATTTGGGCTGGCCATTTGCCTGGCCACTATCTTCGGCGTTAACCGTTCGGTTGATCCGGCACGGCTGTTCGGCAGCGGAGAAGAAGAGCTTGCCGCCGCGACGGTACTGGCGGAAGGGTCGTACCTGGTCGGTGCGGAGAACCTTGATCTTCGGTTGGTGCAGCGATACCTGGCTGCAGGTGTCGATCGGTCTCCCTCGATTGTCGTCCTCGGATCAAGCCGGTCCTGGGAGATCGGGAACAATATTTTTGCTCATGAATTTCTTTTGAATCAGAGCGTGCCGGCGGCTGATCTGGACGACGTCGAAGGCATGTTGAACATGTGGCGAAAACGCGGATTCAACCCGGGCTTGGTCGTTCTGGGAATTGATCCTTGGATGTTCAATAGGGCGCGAACGACCGGTCTCGGTTACGTCAAGCCGACCTTCGCATACGACGATGAAACTGACGGCAGGGCCAAAAGTCCGCAGATAACCTTGCATGCCGTGCGCGCGCTGTTCTCACTGCGGTATTTCCTGGATTCCATTCGCACCTGGCGTGCGCAAGCTTCGGGTGGCGGAGGAAAGTCATTTCGCGCGGCGGGTGATGATCATTCCAATGCCGCAGTATTCCGTCCTGACGGTACGTTCAAACATCCGCGCCGTGTTCTTGAACGAACTCCGGGGGAGATCGAAGCATTGGCGCGCCGGGTTGGCCGGGACATCGCCTTTTGGGGCCTAGAGAATTTCTCCGGTCTCGATCCCAATGCCTCGTACAAGCTGGAAAAAATATTGCGCGATATTCGGTCGATGGGCGCTGAGGCCGTGATCTACCTCCCGGCCTATCACCCGCTTGCCTACCAAACCATTCGTGAGCAGGAACGATACGCAATGGTGGAGACGGTAGAGGCTCATTTGCGGGCGGTTGCCAGAGAATTCGGATTGAAGATCGTCGGCTCATTTGATCCTCACAAATCGAAGTGCTCGGACAATGATTTTATCGACCATCATCACCCCCGCCGTTCATGTGTAGAGCGCGTATTTAGGTCGGCGATGTGACATGCGTCGTCCGCCGCGACGAGCCAATCTATTAAGTTGCGGCGGCGTCCTCAAATGATCAAAATGCAACCGCTTTCCCGTCACACTGCGTCCAGGTCTTTATTTGATGCCGCCCACCAATATTGAAGTTTCGGTCGTCATTCCCTGTTTGAACGAAGCTGAAACGCTTGCCATTTGCATCAACAAGGCGAGCGACGCTTTCGCGAAACACGACATAAGGGGAGAAGTTGTTATCGGTGACAACGGCAGCACGGATGGATCACAGGAAATAGCGAGCGCTTCGGGGGCCGTCGTCGTTGATGTGCCCTCGCGTGGCTATGGCGCTGCATTGATGGGAGGGATTACAGCCGCACGCGGACGCTACATCATCATGGGTGATGCCGATGATTCCTATGATTTCAGCGAACTTTCGAAGTTTGTCGATAAATTGAAAAGCGGCGCGGATTTTGTGATCGGCTGCAGGTTTCCTTCCGGTGGGGGTCGGATCATGCCTGGTGCGATGCCGTTTCTGCATCGCTGGCTGGGCACGCCCATCCTGAGCTGGTTGAGTAATCTATTTTTCAGAACGCACATCAAGGATATCAACTGCGGCATGCGCGGCTTCACGAAAGCGGCGTACGACAAGATGGAATTGCGAAGCCCCGGCATGGAATTCGCCAGCGAGATGGTCATGAAGGCTGCGCTCATGAGTATTTCCACGGAGCAGGTGCCGATAACACTTCACCCGGATGGGCGGAGTCGCGCGCCACACTTGCGCACGTGGCGGGACGGTTGGAGGCACCTTCGCTTCATGCTGCTTTACAGCCCGCGGTGGATGTTTGTCATACCGGGAATGATAATGTTCGTTCTGGGTCTGTTGGGCGTTGCGGGATTGGCGGCGGGCCCCATTAAAATTGGCGATCTCGTATTTTCGACCAACACGCACATCGTTAGCGCCATGGTTACCATACTCGGGTTCCAGACAATGTTGCTGGGTGTGTTTGCCAAGGCGTTTGCGGTTTTTAGAGGATTGTTGCCGAGCGGACGTCCGTCAGACCGGATCCTGCAACTGCTGAAACTGGAACAAACTGTAGCGGCAGGAGTTGTTGTGCTTGTCGCCGGAATTGCGATGTTGGTCTGGGCCGTTGCAATTTGGGGGGGGCGTGAGTTTGGAGAGCTTGATCCGTTCAGTGTGCCAAGGCTCGTTATACCTTCCGTGACACTCATTGTCCTCGGCGGCCAAATGGTGTTCTCGGGATTTCTCCTCGGTCTCCTGGAAATAGGTGGAGCGACGGACGGCGAGCGCTAATGGCGGCCAAATTTCACATCGTAGCCGGGGAACGACTGTCGTCTGCGGATTGCGAAAAATTGGCTCAGTTGCATTGTGAGTCCCTGCCCGAATCCGTGCCTGCCTACCTGGGAAAATCATATGCGGCGCGCTTCTATGAGGCGGTTGCAACGTCGGAATTGGAGATCGTTGTTGTTGGACGGGATCCGGCGGGGGCCATTGTCGGAGCTGCGGTGGTAACGAAATGTCCGGGTAACATGGGCGCCAGATTACTTTCGCTGACCTACGCACGAATGATTTCAAGTATCGTGAGCATCCTGTTTTTTGGCCCGGGTCGTAGACGCAAAGGTTTGGCAAGCGCAATGCTATCCCCGTCTTTGCCGGACAGCGAATCGTCAATGCTGCTGCTGTACCTTTTCGTTAAAGCGGAAAATCGAGAGTCCGGGATTGGACAGGCGATATTGGATGAATTGTGCCGGCTGACCGCCGACGCCGGCTGTGAAAATCTGTGTGTACTGACCGAAGATCATTCGGAAAATGCAGCGATTGCTTTTTACTCTCGTCGAGGCTTTGTTCATCGAAATCGCGTGCGAAGAAAAAACGGTGATTTCGTGGTTCTTGAGCGCAAACTCGTTAACGGCAGCCGCGAGCCCGAAATATTGTCCGGATTGGAAGGTTAGGCCCGTGGCTTCCCCCCTTCCCAGATTCAGAATTTATTCAAAGGCGGAGGATTACCGACGCGTTTTTTTCGAAACGGTATTCGGGGGTACACTGAGAGGCGACGATTGTCAGCGCCTGGAAAACAGGGTCTTGGACTACACCGGCAGTCCATTCGCCGTGTGCACTGCGAAGGCACGGGTGGCGATCTATTTGGCTTTGGAGGCCCTGCTTGAGAACAGGCCGAAAAAAGTCGTCCTGTCGCCGTATACGATCTCGGATGTCGTAAACATGGTTTTGTGCGCCGGGGGTATACCGGTATTCGCCGACCTGGAGGCCGACACCTGCAATGTTTCCGCGAACGAAATCGAGCAATTGTTAGACGACGACACCGGAGCCGTGCTTGTGACCCACCTTCATGGCCTGGCCTGCGATATCAGGCGAATTTCACAAATCTGCAAAGATCGAGAAATTCCCCTGGTCGAAGATGCGGCTCAGGCCTTTGGAACCAAAGTTGATGGACAATCGGTGGGTACGTTTGGCGATGCCGGCGCGTTTAGTTTCGGCATGTATAAGAACCTGAATTCCTTTTTTGGCGGGATGCTTGTGACGCGGCACGCTTGGCTGGACCAAAAGATCAGGGCCCGGACGGAACATATGCCCCCGCAGGAGATGGGCTATTTTCTACGTAAGGTGACCAGCGGGGTGGCAACCGATGCTGCAACTTATCCTCCTCTTTTTTCGGCAATCACGTTTCCGATATTTCGATTCGCGTTGCGGCACGATATCGGATTTTTGAATAGCCAGGTCAGCGTCGATGCATCTCCGACCAGCAAGGATGTGCTGCCCGAATCCTACCTGCGCAGAATGCGTCCGTTACAGGCACGTTTGTCGCTGTCAAAGATTGACGGCGTTGATGCCGACATCTCGGCCCGGCTCGAGCGGGCGAAAAAATACTCAAACGGGCTGTCTGGCATTGCCGAAATAGGATTACCCCCGTTACCGGGCGATCGCTCGCATACCTATTCGTACTATCCCATTCGAGTGCCCGATAGAGACAAGTTGGTTCGTCATTTGATGGAGCAGGGCAGGGACGTTGCCAAGCAGCACCTGAAAAACTGTGCCGATCTGGATTGTTTTGCCTCCTTTTATCGCGATTGTCCGGTTTCCCGAGCGACGGCTGAGGAAGTTGTTCTGTTGCCGACATATCCCCGTTACGAAATGAGTGAAATCGACCAGAACATCGCCGCCATATGTGCCTATTACGGTGAGACGAATCCGTGAAAATCGGAATTATTGGATCCGGCCCAACGGGGATAGCCGCCGCGAAGACCGCTTTGGATAGGGGGTATTCAGTTGAAATATTGGACTTCGGCTCCACTCTCGACCCACGGGGCGAGCATTTGGCTGTCAGATTGCGCAGCGCGCTTTCCAGGGGGCAGGACCCATCGCCCGAGGATCTCGTCGAGTTAGGTGTCCACGCACCGCTGGACCCGGGGTCATTGATCGGCTTGTTGCCCTTTACCAACCTGAAACCGAAAAATACCAAGAAGACGATAATGGGTTCCAATTTCCCCTATGTGGGAGTTGATCTGGAAATGCCCGTGACCGGTGCATCCCCGCCACGCTCTCTGGCAAAGGGTGGATTGTCCAACGTCTGGGGAACCGCCTGCTACAGGTTGCAGGCCGGTGATTACGTCGACTGGCCGCTGGAAGAAGACGATTTCACTGCTCATTACGAATCGGCCGCAGAAATTTTGCGGTTTCCCGGCGGCGAAACTCCAAGAGCCGGAATTTACCCGCCTGATCCGAAAACGGAGGATCCATTACAGGGAGTCGATTGGAACGCCGGGGGCCCGGTTTCCGGTTTGATAAAACTGTGGCGAAAAAACGAGGATACCTTGGATCGACTGGGGATGCGGGGCGGTCAAAGCTCCCTCGCCGTCGTCCCTCCCGACACTGCAAACGATCAGAGTTGTCACCGCTGCGGTTACTGCTTCTACGGATGTCCTTTCGATGCCATGTTCCAGGCGGGAAGCCTGATTGACGAATGGATAGATCATCCCCTGTTCTCATACCGGTCCGGGCTGTTCGTGGAGGCCTTTCGCGAGGAAGCGGGTAAAGTGGAGGTTTTCCTTCGTCGAGATAACAGCGGCGTGGAAAAAGAGACATTCGATCGTTTGATACTTGCGGCCAACACGCTGTCGTCCCTCCGCATCGTGTCGGATTCGATGGCCCGGTACGAATTCGCGGCACCTCTTCTTGATAACGACATGTTTGTCGTTCCGATGTTTGCCGATGTCGCGATACCAAAGGGCTGGAAATCGGAATTTGCCCTGAGTGAAGGTGTAGTGGCGATCGCCCCAGGTTTTGTTTCTGAGCGACCGGTACACATCCAATTTTATTCCTTCAACGATTACTTTCTGGGTGCGCTGGCGCGCCATCTGCCTTCAAAGGTCCGAAACTCGATTCTCCTCAATCGGATGGTCATGGCCTTCATATATTTGCACGGGGACGAATCGCGCAGTGCTACGGCCACACCCACGAGCGAGCGCAGCGGCAAAACAAGGATTGAAATTGATTACAGCGAGCGGAACGGATCGATCATCCTCGACCGCGTGCTGACTCACCTTCGGAAGCACTCGAAACTTACCGGTCTGAAACCAATCAGGGCGATGAAGAAATCAATGTCCTTCGGGTTCTCGGGGCATCTCGCGGGAACATTGCCGATGCGCAAGCCCGGCGGTGGCATCCCTATTTCCGATGGGAACCCGCACACCGACCCCAATGGCCGGCTAGCAGGTGCAACCGGAGTGTTCGTCGCCGATGCATCGAATTTTCCCAGCCTTCCCGCCCAAAACCCAACTTTCACCGCTATGGCAAACGCGGCGAGAATTGTTTCGAAGCTATGAGCCGGCTGTTGACTAATCCCGCCGACCGGTGGGAAGGAACCAGGCGGCAAGCCATGCCGCCCCTTGCCCCGCAAGTAGGAATATTGCGGGATACGCCGGCACCCGGTAACGCCAGTTATAATCCAGGATCGTGACAGCGTGATAGACGTCGAACAGGATTATTAGAGCGACGCATAGAAAAGTGGCGACAAGCGGTACGGTCCGATGATCCGAATTCCCACCGGACAGCCCGATGACGATGCCGACCAGGCCCAAGGCATATAACGGAATCGAGTATGCGGTGTTGATAAGTGAGTGGGAAAAACTGAATTCTTCCGCCAGGAACCCGAAAAAATACACCAGCCGCCAAAGCGATACCGTGGCAAACCCCCAGACCGAATCCGATACCTCTATAAAGGTTTCCGGCCGAACCAACACGACAGCGCCTTGAAGAAAGTACTCCCGGTAAAGCAGGAGAACGTCCTGGACCTTAGACGGGGGAAGGATCGAGGGATCATGTGTAATGGTGGCGACACCGAATATTATCCCAAACATGGCCAAAATCCCTACGCCTCCCAGCAGAAAGATTCGTTTTCTCAAAGTTCCATAGGGGATCGACCCGGAAATGTATTTGAGGATCAGCGCGCCCACAATCAGCCCGAGAACGGGCGGTGAGGTCGGGCGAACGAAAAAGCTGAAGATGGCCAGACAAACGGCAACCCCCATTGACCATCGTCTTTCAGGGGCTCCGGGTGCCGCCCACGCCTTCACTGAAAAGAAAAGTACGCCGACCACGACGAGGATAAACAAAGCCTCGGATTGGGATATCGATATCCATTGATAGTATTCAAATCCGAGAACAAGGGAGCCGAAAACGGTCACCACACCAATCAGGGATCTTGTTATCGTTGCGGCCATCGACATGGTCATCATAGCCGCAACGCCGTACGCCAGAGCGTTGATGAAAATAAGCAGGCTCAGCCACTGTGAGCCTGCGACAAGCCGGCAAAACGCCAGGAGGTAGATATAGACGAGGTACTGGATGCCGGGCTGAGGCATATCAACCGTTTTCAGGTATTCGACCGGACTGAATCCCGAGGCGATCAGATTCAGTGCATATCCGGCATCACGCTTTCCGTCGGGTGAGATTATCGGTCCATAAAAGAGCCCGACCATCAAGTAAACCAGGACGCAGATACCCGTAAGAATTGCCAGCAGGGTCCCGACCTTTGGGGACTCCCAGTGTTTCAAATTGTCTCTTTCCGCTAGCCAAAAGAAGCACTGTCGCAGCATTTGTTACTCTCTGGTTCATCCAGCATTGTCGAACTTACGTGTTCTGCACAACTGTTCGATTGGAACTGGAAGCGCGTTTTTTGCGGGCCGAAGCTCCGAATTTTTTGGTTCCTCGCTTTTATTCTCTGATTGAGCGCGAGACAAGTCCTGAGAAACTCCGTATCGCGGTCGGGGAACGGGATTATCCAGCGTTGCCAATGGCACGGCGTTCAGGCATTCAACGTTGCCGAACCGAGCTTTATGAACTTTCGTTCTTCCATCGACACTCGAATTCATTATTTTGAGTGAGCTTAACCGGGATTTGGTCGTCGGACCTTCCCCATCGATGCAAAGTGCAGGATGTTGGCGGAGCGATAATATGTCGCGGGCTGAAGAAACTGGGATGCCTCCCGCAAGGAAATACACCGAACTGGTGGAGAAGCCTATTTCGCTGCGCTCTCAAATTATCCTCTCGGTCGACGTGGAAGATTACTACAACTATGTCCCGAATGGCGAAGACGTTTATCAAACGTACAATTTGGAAAGCAGGATAGAGGCCAATCTCGACCGTCTTCTTAGCTTGTTTGAAGAGAAGAATTGTACCTGCACTTTTTTTGTCCTTTCGTCCCTGGCTCATAGGATTGTTCCCCACCTCAGGCGGATATCCGATGCCGGACATGAAATTGCCAGTCACGGCCATGGTCATGAGCACATTGCGCGTTTAACGCCCGAGGCATTCAACGACGATATTAATTTGAGCAAACGGATCCTTGAGGACATAACGGGTAGACGCGTTGACGGGTACCGGGCACCGATGTTCTCCATCACGGATAATACGACGTGGGCCCTGGATCTTCTTGGCGAGGCAGGGTATCGCTACGATTCGAGTGTTTGTCCGGTATCAAACTTCGCCTACGGAATTCCTGATGCGCCGGAAAATCCACACGTGTTGACCAACGGCATGGTGGAAATTCCGATGTCTTCAAAGCGGCTGTTGGGATATCAATTTCTCGTAAGCGGTGGATTTTACCTGCGAGCGTATCCATTCTGGCTGCTGCGGTTCCTGATTGGACAACGTGATTCGAAACTGCCCCTGGTGCTATATGTTCATCCGTGGGAGTGGGAAGATCGAAAATATAACTTGTGGGAAATGGGCGTAAAACATCCTTACCTGAACTATCGTCCAAAGCTGATGAAGTTCATCACGACATATAACCGGCGATCGGCGTTTGGACGCTTTTCCAAGCTTGTCGCCGGCCTGGAAAACCCGGTTTCAATGCGGGAAGCGATCGCCACATGAAAGCGCAAAATTCCGACGTAGCGGCGTACTTCGAGCGCGACGCGAAACGGTTTGACGCGATATACGACGGAGAGGGGCCAAGTTTCATCCATCGGCTCGTTGACGGTTTGTTTCGTCGGCAATCTCTTCGAGTGAGAATGGCGAGGGCGTCTGAAATGGTGCCATTCGGTTCCTCTTGCCTTGACGTCGGATGCGGGTCGGGACGGGTGGCGGTGCATTTGGCTGTTGAGCGAAACTGCCGGGTAACCGGCCTGGATGCCTCCGCCCATATGATTGAACTTTCGACCCAGCTGGCGGAACAGGCGGGCACCGCCGAAGTGTGCAAGTTCGTGACCGGCAATTTTGCCGATATCGGGAACATGGCCCCGGCCGACTGCGTGATCATGCTGGGATTGATCGATTATGTGGAGGAACCGGAGGAATTGATTGCCGCCGCACTGGCACATGCCGGTGATCGCGTCGTCCTCAGTTACCCCAAGTCGCTGCGGATGCTGAACCCGGTCCGGCGAAGTTGGCTCAAAATCAAGAAAGGCGTGTCCGTTAGGTTCTATTCAGATAATGAAATCGACACGATGGCAAAAGCCGCGAAAGGGCGGGTGACCTCCCGGAAAACGAACGGCAGATTTCCGTTCTTCGAAGATGTCGTCGTCACCATCCAAAGTGAGTGATCGATTGCGCAAGCACAGAACTGCCGCCGATTATTGACGAAATCGCACGGATTGGCCGGGTGACAAGAGTGGGGCAATCGATATAGGCTCGGGCCGGACAGCTACTTCCCTCTGTAGTTATTCATTCGCGGATGTCAGATAGGCAATATTTGAAATCACAAAATTTGTGCAATGGGGTGAGTTCTCCGGCAAATTGTGTCGGGCCTCTCCACTAAATACGGGATTTCCGAAATTTTCTTGAGTAGAGATAAGCGAGGTTTGAATTTCGCCATCCTCGCAGCGATAACCGTTCGAATTGTGGTGTTCATCGGGAGCATGATTCACCCAATTCCGAACGAACGCTTGATGCCGGTCTCGCCCCTGTTCGGGCAATCGTACCTGGATTTCGAATTCTACCTGCGTTCCATGGACCGCTATCGCTCTGTGTCCCTGAGCGAAATCCTGCAAGATTTCATTGCGTTCTACCAACTGCCCTTCGCGGACCAGTTTGGACATATCATTTCGGGCCCGATATTCCCCTTCCTAATCGGCGTTTTCAATTACTCGCCGGACAACACGCTTCCTCTGGCCCTATTTTTTCTCGTGTTCAACCTCGCCATCACCATTGCTTGGTTGAAGTGGTTCGACAACCGCGGCATTAGCGGGGGTTGGATGCTGCTATTTGCCGTTGCCCCCAATCCCATATGGTTTGTGCTTGTCCTAAGTCCCGATTCCCTATTTGCCGGGTTTGTCTGCATTTTCTTTCTCGCGTTTTTTGAGGACAATTCCAAAGTCCGTAGACCGATCCTCTACGGTGTCGCCATGGTCTTGGCGCTTCTGACTCGACCCAACGGGTACTCGCTAATGGTGTTCGTTATGGGGGAATTCTGCTGGCTTTATTTTGTCGGTCGACGAATAAGCCTTCTCGCCGTTATTACCACGGCGGTCGTGATGATTGCCTTCAGTCTTTATCTCTATCCCTATTTCATCACCGAAATGAAGAAATCTTATGTAGAGATCACCTATTTCGGGCATGGCACCAGCGAGTACATTCAAGGATTTTTCAGTGGGCTTCCCGTATGGCTGGATAAGGGCTTGTCGTGGATGCTGTTGGCCGGGGCGAAGCTGTTCAATTTGGTTGGGCTAAGGCCGGCATATGGCGATACCCTGTTGTCCTTGGTGCTGATTAGGGCTGCAGCGGGTTTGATCTTATTACCCGGCTTGTTTCACCTATTTCTGTTTGCCAGTTGGCATGAGCGGGTATTCGTCGGCATATTCCTGCTGCCCATTTTTTTGGGGCCAACGCAGGACCGATACAATTTGCCGATATACCCCATTCTGTTTCTTCACGGTGCGATGGTATACACGTATGCTTGGCGTCGATGGATCGCAACAAGAACAACCGTACAGCCGACGAACTAGCCCTCGATGGGGTCCATTGTTAGGTATTACGCCTGTCTGGGTTTCAAGGATGTCTGTCTAGGTTTGCCGGCCGGTCGGATCTGGCGCCTCACGGCGGAGAAAATATGCCGAAGAAATCACATTGCCGCGTTTTGGTGTTTGTCCCAACCTATAACGATTCACAGGAGCTTGCGGCGATTGCAGGTGACATCAAATCCTTAGACGGCGATTACACGACGTTGGTTATCGACGATGGTTCCTCCGTCCCGGTGGAACATTCACAGCTTCCCGAAGAAACGCTGCTTGTCAGATTTCCGACCAATTTTGGTTTGGGCGTCGCGACACACGTAGCGTTTGATCACGCGTTGAAGTGTGATTACGACATCGTGGCGCGAATAGACTCCGACGGCCAGCATCCCATTGACATATTACCCTCCCTGGTCGAACCCATTTGTGAGGACGGTAAGGAATTGGTTGTGGGGCATCGCGTCAACCGTCACGAGGGTGAAGGCATTCGCTCGATGCTGGCTGCTTTGGTCAGAATGTATCTCTCGGCACTGTCGCGCCTCATGACCGGAGGAAGGGCCCCAACCGATGTGAACAGTGGCCTGTTTGCCATTAGCAGGGCGGCCATGACAAAGATAAACCTGGCCCAACTGGAGAGATTTCCGGAGCCACAAATGTATGTGCTGTGCGGCAGGATGGGCATTTCGACTCATGAGATTCCTGTCGAGCAGAATGATCGACGTCACGGAAGCTCAACCATTACAATGGGCCGTGCATTGGCATTGTTCTATCGTTTCAACATTTTTGTCTTGGCGGAATTGCTACAAAAACCGAGAGCGAAATGAAGCTTGTCGTCGTTATTTTTCTTGCCGCGGTATTACTGTTCCTTATCCGGCGCGGCTACCTTCAGGTCGATCTGTCATTTCCTCTGTTCGCCGCACTTGTCATTCTGGGGTTCGCCAGCATGAGCGAGGGGTTCATTGATTGGACGGCCGAACAACTCGGTATATTGGATGCGCCAAGAGCTGTAATCCTGATCGCCATTACTATTCTTCTCGGACTTGTCTTGGCGCTCAGCATTGCCTTGAGCCGCTTAAGAAAACAACAACTCTTGATGCTGAGGCATATTGCCCAAACCGAATTGGCGGAACAGGAAAAACTGCTGAACGGCAGCCGGACCGCAGAAGAGCAGTCGGCATTTGAAGGCTAGTACGGGACCGGAACACCGCCATCCGAAACATCGAGTACCTGGTTCAAAACGGCATGGGATGGCTGGCAGGGGAATGAGGGTTAATCGCAAATTTGGTCGCTTTAACGGCTGCATCCCCAGGGCCGCGAACGCCGATGATAATCGATATTGCGCAAACCAATACAAACGGCTACATGGTGTGCCAAGTTAACGTGGCAGCGGAGTTCAACAGTCCGATAATTGGAAACCAAGACAACTAGGCATGCAGACCCACGAAAATATTTCTGAATTTCAAAGCGTTAAGCAGAGTTCGAACAGGAGTTTCGGATTGGTCATGGCGGTGGCTTTTTCGCTGCTGGGATTATTCCCCCTCGTTCACGGAAGCAACCCCATGTGGTGGGCGTTGTTTGTCGCATTTGCATTTTTCGCGCTTAGCTTCCTTTACGCAAAAGGGCTGGAGAAGCCGAAACTGGTTTGGCTTAAATTTGGTGAACTCCTTCACAAAATCACAAGTCCGATCATTCTCGGTTTCATGTTTTTTGTTGTCGTGACCCCGATGGCGATTCTCCTTAGAGCCTTCGGAAAGGATTTGCTCAGCCAAAAGCTGGATTCGAGCAGCGAATCTTATTGGGTACAAAGGGAACCGCCCGGCCCTGAACCGCAGGGCATGGACAATCAGTTCTAGGAAAAAACATTGATTTCATTTCTAAAAGAGATGTGGGCATTTTTGCGCGCACGAAAAAAATTTTGGCTGCTGCCGATCATGCTCGTTCTGGTTCTATTCGGCGGTCTGCTCGTCCTGGCGCAGGGTAGTGCTGTGGCGCCTTTCATCTACACGATATTCTAGGCAGCGAACAATTGCTCCTACTCGGTATATCCAGCTATTACCATGACAGCGCGGCGGCGTTGATCCAGGACGGCCGCATCGTTGCGGCGGCTCAGGAGGAGCGATTTACGCGGGTCAAACATGATCCCAGCTTTCCCTGTCACGCCATCGAATACTGTTTGGAGGAGTCCGGCAGCACCCTAGACCAAATTGAGCGGATCGTTTTTTACGATAAGCCGTTTCTGAAATTCGAACGGCTGCTGGAAACCTACCTGGCATTTGCGCCAAGAGGTTTTACCTCGTTCAGCAAAGCGATGCCGGTTTGGCTGCGTGAAAAATTATTCCAGAAGAACATTATTTCAAAAGAGTTGGATGCTTTGTTCGAAGCTCCCGACTGGAGTGAAAAGCTACTCTTTGCCGAGCATCACATGAGCCATGCCGCAAGCGCTTTTTACCCTTCTCCATTCGAAGACGCAGTCGTTCTGACCATGGACGGGGTGGGAGAGTGGGCGACGACTTCCGCCGGTTTCGGTAAATCCAATTCATTAGTGATCGAGCGGGAAATACATTTTCCTCACTCGTTGGGACTGTTGTATTCGGCATTCACGTACTACACGGGATTCAAGGTGAATTCCGGCGAATACAAGGTGATGGGACTGGCACCGTACGGGCAACCAAAATACGCGCAACAGATTTTGGACGAGATCATCGACTTGAAGGATGATGGCTCGTACAAGCTCGACCTGTCGTTTTTCAATTATTGTACTGGCCTGACCATGACCAGTTCGAAATTCGACGATCTGTTGGGAGGTCCGGCTCGCCAGCCGGAACAGATGCTTGAGCAGCGGCACATGGACTTGGCGAGTTCCATACAAGCGGTCACCGAGGAAGTTGTATTGCGGATGACCCGCTTTCTCGCGTCTGAATCGCGATCGAAAAACCTATGCCTGGCAGGGGGCGTCGCGTTGAATTGCGTTGCCAACGGAAAAATTCTCCGTGACGGGGCGTTTGAGAACATATGGATTCAACCGGCTGCGGGTGATGCCGGGGGCGCCTTAGGTGCTGCGCTGGCTGCTCACCATCAGTATTTCGGCTCGGAGAGGCGGGTCGTCAACGGCAGCGACACCATGCGCGGCGCTTATCTGGGACCCGAATTCAACAATAATGAGATCGAACTGACGCTATCGGAGCTTGGCGCAGACTTTACGGTACTGGACGAAGATGGGTTGATTGATCAAACCGCCCGAGCCTTGGCTGAAGGTAAAGCTATCGGCTGGTTCCAGGGCAGGATGGAATTCGGGCCCCGTGCCTTGGGTAATCGTTCCATACTTGGAGATCCACGCTCTGAAAAAATGCAATCTCTGCTGAACTTGAAGGTCAAATATCGCGAATCATTTCGACCGTTTGCGCCCTCGGTCTTAAGGGAACATGTGGCCGATTGGTTTGAGATGGATGAGGACAGTCCCTACATGTTGCTGGTGGCAGGGGTGCAGGCGGATAAACGCCGAAAGATGTCGGAGGAAGAGGAAGCGCTCTTCGGAATCGAAAAACTAAATGTTCCAAGGTCGATAATTCCGGCCATAACGCATATCGATTATTCGGCAAGAATCCAGACGGTGCACGCCGACACCAACCCCCGATACCACGCCCTTATATCAAAGTTCCATGAAGCAACGGGTTGCCCCCTCGTGGTCAACACCAGTTTCAACGTTCGCGGCGAACCATTGGTTTGTACCCCAAAGGATGCATTCCAATGCTTCATGGGTACGGAAATCGATGTGCTCGTGGTCGGTAATTGTCTCTTGCGCAAGGAAGATCAAGACCCGTCCTTAAAACTCAGTTACGCGGATGCATTTGAACTTGACTGAGCAGGTGGGCGAGAACAATGGAAGCCGATTCCAGTGTCGTTGTTAAGAAACACCGGCCTTGTACTTTTTTCGATAGCCGTTGCATTGCTTGGCGTTGAATTTCTAAGCCGTTATGCGGCGCCTGTTTCTCCCGGCGTCAGGAATTTGGATCTCAGCGGAAACCCGGTGGCCGTCAACACCCCAGTTGGTCTGCGCCTGCGCCGTAATCTTGTTTACAGACAGATTTCCAATGAATTCGACGTAAAAGTTTCGATTGGAGAGTACGGCAACAGGGTTCCGGACCCACAGGGCAGCCCGGAAGTAATATTCCTGGGCGATTCCTTTACTTTCGGGCAAGGCCTGAAGGATCATCAAACGTTTCCTTATATTTATTGCCAAACCGCAAAGCTTTCGTGCGCCAATCTGGGTCGCAGCGGCACCGGTACCGGCAGGCAATTGGATATCTTTCAGCACTATCTGGACACTGAAGGGTGGCGACCGAAGAGGGTGAAATTGTTTGTCATGGCAATGTCGGGCTCTTTCCTGGCCGGCAACGATCTGCACGACAATTACTTTTACGATCTGGTCCAAAAGCGGTCTGGGACATCTGAAGAAACAGTCGTCAACAAACGCAATTTGGAGCCCACGGCGCCTACCTGGTTCGAAAAACTGATTGCTCAAAGAGGTCGGGTGCTCGAATGGTCGAATTTGGCGCGCTTTCTCTATTTCAAATTTGGACCTGAAATTAAAGCGTCACTATCACCCGAACCGGCATCTGATTTGGTCAGGCAGGCGCTGGCGGCAACGAGAATTCAATTGTCGAGGTTGGGAAAACTGGCAGACCGATACGGCTTCGATTACCAAATATACCTGCTGTATCCAGTACAGGACCTGATATTGGGGTCACATACGGAAACCGCTTCGGTACTAAAATCGTTGATCGAACGGGATGTCGAATTTGTTGACACTGCGGCAATATTTTCGGAGTCCCCGGAAAAATTCTATTTCAGTTATGACGGGCATTTCAATTCGGCGGGTAGTCGGCGGCTGGCGGATTTCCTGTTAAAGGATCGGGAGTAGCGGCACTACACCTACGCGCCAAAATGTTGGGCCAAAAAATCTGCAAGCGAGGCCGACCAAATTTCCGGAGTCGCTCAAAACACTCGGTGGCGCGGGGCTTGGTGTTGTCGGGACTCACTGGCTGTGCTCTAGGGGTTTAGCAAGCCCCCTGACCGCGTCAGTTTCTCAAACAAAACATCGGCGAAAATAGCGTGGGTTTGTGCATTTGGATGCGCATCGTCACTCGATATCCACGCATCGAGGGGATTGTTGGAATACTTCTCGGCCACCTTCGGATAAGCGTTAGCGACTTCAATACCTAACTCGGCGAGGCTACCCGTCACCTTGTCGTAAATTGGCGGGTAGGGTCCATCCAAGTCCAGATTGTGAAGATCCGGTACCATTAGAACAATCATGCTGATTCCACGTTCGGCGCAGATTGCCTGCATTTTTCGTACGGCGCGCTGCACGGCCTGCCATCCCGGCTGATTTTCGTTGTAGAGATCGGCATAGTATCCGTCGAGGCTTTCGGATTTGAACAGATTGAAAAAGACAACGCGAATCTTCACGTAGGCCAGGGCGGCGAAGTATGAGTACTTGAAGATTGGATTGTCGGCATCGTCGGGATTGGGTTCCGCGTCATTGACGAAGTATTGAAGGATGGCCAGATCGGGTTTGACCAAGTCTACCTGTTTCTCAAACAGCTCTACCTGATACACCGTATTATAGTTGCCCACTCCGGCATTCTTTACCGTGTACCGCAATCCGGAGTCTGGGGCGTTCGATGTATTCAGCCGCCTTTGAAGCGTCGCCGAAAACGTCTCTTCCTCAGCGACCCCCCAACCCATGGTGATGGAGCTTCCGGCGACGTAAATTCGAAATTCATCAGACTCCGACGTATCGCCGGTTGTCGAGTTTCGATGACCCAGCTCGTCGAGCTCCACCTCGACACCCATCAGGTGAGCTGAAGCATTGGGCACGTGCTCGTGACTAAGCACGGGATGGGGGCTCGCAAATTTTAAACTATTCGCATATCGAATCATCTCGATGTCGTAGATCGGCATGAACCAGGCCAAACCGCGAACAGCTATTTCTCCGCACACTATGGCATATGCGAGCGTGAGAAAAATGCTCTTCAATCTTTTCAGCACTTGCTTCCCGGTCCCCGAGGCCAATTCGTCATAATGTCTTCATGTCAGAACTGGAAGTAGATGAACTTTCGTTCGCCGAAGTGTCCGAACGCCAAAATAAGTGCTCCCATTCCCGCATACAGCGGAACTAGCAATGGTTTTGGCAGACGCATCAGCACTAACCGATCATCCTTTACCTCCTCGATGATCTGAACGACGAACAGGATTGAGGCGAAGGCGACGAATTTCAACAATGCCGTCAGAAATTCCATGTCGCCGATTTGCCAGTTTGAGAACAGATCGATGCCCATCTCCCAGGCCTGCGCCAATGTGGGGGCGCGGAAAATCAGCCAGCCGACACAAACCAGATGGAATGTCAGCACTATTTGAACGTATCGATTCATGCTGTCCCACGGTTTACGCCACTGGTAGTAACTCCAAATAAGAATTGCGTGGAACAAGCCGAAACTTCCGTAGTTCCATCCCGCTCCGTGCCAGAGTCCCAGCAAATATTCCGTTGTGAAAAGCGTAATAAAGAATGCCACGGCGTGACGCCGGCGCATTTTGAAGGGTTTGAGAAAGCGGTGGCGCTGCAGGTAGATGAAGAACGGTGAAAAGACATAGTCCCTGAACCAACTCGACAGCGATATGTGCCACCGCCGCCAGAAATCACCTATGTTCGGGGAGAAGTATGGGCGGCGAAAATTCTCGACAAGCCTAACACCCATGAGGAGAGCGAGACCGATCGCCATCCAGGAGTATCCTGCAAAATCGCAGAAAATTTGGAAGGCGAAGGCGTAGGTGGCCAGGAGCACCATTGCGCCGTCGTAGGGGGCCTGCCCGCCGTAAACGTCATCAACGATGATGGCGAGATTGTCGGCAATCAATACCTTTAGAAAGAGTCCCCAAAATATAAGGTGTAGACCCTCATACAGGTTTTCGTTCGTTACTTTCCGAGGTTCGATAATCTGAGGCAGTAGTCGCGAGCCGCGCTCGATCGGTCCGGCTACAAGTTGAGGGAAAAACGAAACATAGAGGGCAAAATCGGGAAAATTCCGGGTGGCGGGAACTTTGCCGCGAAATACGTCGATCGTGTAGCCCATCGTTTGGAAGGTGTAGAACGATATTCCGATGGGCAGCGCAATATCGAGGAAATAGGGATGAACGACGAAACCTAAGTTGCCAAGGAGTTCCTGAAAACTTCCGGCAAAAAAATCGTAGTACTTGAACGTGCCGAGCATGGACAGGTTTACAAGTACACTAATCGCGACAAATCGTTTCTTCGCGTTTTTGTCCGACGTGCCCTCAATCCCAATACCACAGAAGTAGTCAACGACTGTGGATATCAAGAGCAACGACAAGAACCGCCAATCCCAGGAGCCGTAAAAAACGTAGCTTGCGACCAGCAGCATTCGGTTTTGCCAGAAGTGCGGCAAAAAACGATAGAGCAGATAGACGATGGCGAAGAACGCCACGAATTGTAGCGAGTGAAAAAGCATCGAACGGTGAAGCGGGAAGGCTCAGGTAGTAGTACTAGGCCGCCTTTTGCTCAAGAATCAGATTACTCAAGCTCTCGAGAGAGGTGAACGCGTCGAAATCCAGACTGTCCATATCCAATTGAACTGATAATTCGTCGTCCGCGTAGGTGATGACGAGCATCATTGTAAAGGAATCGATATCCAACTCCTCAGTGGGATTGGAGATGCTTTGCTCGGTCTCCGCCTCAATAATGTCCTTGAGTTGCGCTATCAATTCATCCTTGGTCATTTCTTCATCCTTTGAGAGAAAGGCACAGGCAACTCAGGTCGAATGGGATGCCTTGTTCCGAATTCATGGCGTTAAGTTCTGAACGCAAATCTTCAAAAAACGCGTCTCGGTCATCAACTTCGGCGATGATAGCTGCCGAACGCGCCATCCACCATTTCATATGGTCGTCAAATGTTCCGTAGATCGTCGATCTGACGTTTCGTACGTCAACATTACCGTCGAAATATTCTTCGAACGACTGCTTGAGTTGGTCCGCGGTCAGCCTCTGCGCAAGGCCCGCCGCCCGCATGATCTGGGCAAAGCTGAGGTGCTTTTTCATCGCCGCCACGACCCCCGCTTTGAAATTGTAACCGTCATCCCTGGCGATCATCAGAATGTCGACGCGGCCACCCGGTTTCAACACCCGCTTTATCTCTTTCACCGCCGGTTCGATGGCCGGAGCCCAATGCAACGCCAATACCGAGGTAATTCTGTCGACGGAGGCATCGGGGAGTGGAATATTTTCGAAGGAGCCAAGTTGGAACTTGAATTGCGGGTCGTCGGCGTACTTCTCAATGCCTAAATCGAGCATGCCCTGAGCCGGATCGATACCAAGACAGTTTACTTCGTGTTGCCGAAGAGCATCTCCGACCACGTCGAAAACCAAACCCGTTCCGCAGCCGATATCCAGCAATTCTTCATCATTGTCGCTAAACGGCAGCCCCTCGAGAAAATCGGAACTGATCTTCCCGTAAACGAAGCTTCGATTGCAAAATTCCTCGTAAAAGGCCGCATTCTTTTCCGAGTACACGGTCACGGTGGTTTGATTGACGGTACCGGAATTCGACGCCGTGACAGACATAAATTAATCCCTTGCTGCGGACCAGCCTGCCAGCCCAATCCGACCAAAACCTGACGAGTTTGCCTGTTTATGTAGCCTAATAAATCCCGACGGTCCAGTCCGTCTCGAATGCTAACCACCACAACGAACTAGCTTTTCCGCTTTGGCGCCAGTACGGTTCCATACCATGACAGCGGCTGCTATGGTCGCCCACGACGGCATTTGAAATAATCTCGAACGCCCGTGAATATGGAGCGATATTTTTGCGATTCTTGGCAGAGTTCTGGCTTTTCATGATAGCTAGGAGGAAGTTTTGGCTGGTTCCGGTCGTGGTAGCGTGCCTGGTTTTCGGTAGCGTTCTTTTCCTCACTCAGGGCAGCGCCGTGGCGCCTTTCATTTACGCGATATTCTGAGACGTCGAGATGAGCAGGCTGGTGAACTGTTGCCTCCGATTTCTCGTTCGAAGTGGAGGGCCGATCGGGTTCCAGGGGGAATCTCCTGTGCGGTCAATATTTTGCTGATCTTCGTCAATGGCATGCTCTTGCTGGCGGCGCTGTTTTTTAGCTCGTTCCTCGTGTATGGGCTGTTCAACGTTGTCGCCGAACTGGGCAGCCTCCTTCACATTGGCGTTTTCATCGGCTTGCCAGCACTCGGGTTGGGCGGCTCGCTGTTTTGCTTTCGTCTCTCTCCCGAAAATAGATTGATCGTGGCATTTTCGGCCCTGTCAGCGATTTGCGCGCTCTATGCTGCAGAGTATGTTCTCCAGCGCCAGTCATCCACGGCCAATGCGCTGCCTGCCGGAATCGAAAGCCGAAACAGCGCAGATGTTATCGGCGAACTGCGGGCCAAGGGCTTCGATGCTTCCCGCCGGTTGGCCCCCCGGTCACTATTGGTGGAAGCGGAAAATGGAGAAATGCGGTCCCGGCTTACCCATGATGGCCGGGAATTCCTGCCCCTCGCCGGCATAGCGGGGCAAAGTGTAGTCCATTGTCGGGAGTCCGGCCCCTGGGTCACTTATCGTGCAGACAGGCACGGGTTTAACAATCCGAGCGGCGCGTGGGACGAGTTGCCGCCCAGCGCCGTGGTTTTGGGCGGATCTTTCGCGCATGGCGCTTGTGTCGCCCAAGGGAAGTCAATGGTTGCGGTGCTGCGTGAGCACTTGCCAAATACCCTGAACCTGGCATCGGATGGAGCCGGTCCCATGATTATGCTGGCTATTCTCAGCGAATTTGGGCCGGTATTAAGACCGAAGACGATTGTTTGGATCAATATGGCGGACAACGAGTTTGACGATCTGGAGGTTGAGCTTCGAAGTCCGCTGCTAAGAGGATATTTGGAGGGAACGGCATTTCAAGATTTGGCGGCGCAACAGGATCTCACCGACGATATTCTGCGGGATTTTGTGCGCCGTGGGGCGAGACGTGAAAACGAAACATCATCTCGAAATCGCCCATTGGCCGAAAACGTTCATGCGGAACCGGCGCTGTCTTTGGTGGCGTTTTGGAAGTTGACCGAGACCCGTAAACGGCTCGGCTTGGCCCGCGCACACAAAAATCCGAACTTCAAGGTTTACGAGGCGGTATTGCGCCGTTCAAAAGACGTGGCCGCCGCTTGGGGGGGGCGCATTGTCTTTGTCAATCTGCCCTATTTCGAAAGATACCGGGCTGTCTTCAGCCGGCCCTTCCGCGATGACAGTGCAGTGGATCAATTGCTCGGTATCGCCTCAAAACTGGGGTTTGACACGCTCGACGCCAGGCCCGCCTTTGATGCTCACGTTGAACCCCGCTCGCTTTTCACGCCATTCTTCCACCGGCATTATAATGAGGCAGGACACCGGCTGGCGGGCGAAGCCGTATGGAAGGGATTGGCAGAAATCGGCCGTGATTGATTCCGCGCGTTTGACGGCCACCTAGTACCGATCCGTTGCGGTATTGGCGATCGGAAGATTAGGGCTCTTCAACCTCGGGGAACAAAGCGGAAAGGGCAAGGGCACGGATTTTTTCGTGCATGAAGTGATGGGTGATCCCCTTGGAGGTATCTTGTGGGGTACCGAGCGCCGAAGATTTCAACAACCCTTTCTTGATAAGACCATCCAGCACCGCGGCTCGAATCCAGGGATCAATGAACGAATAAGCCAATCTGTAAAGTGTTTGATCGTCTGGGCGATCGGTGGAAGCCAGCGGAACTGAAATTTTCTCCAATTCAACGGGCAGGACGATGTCGCCCTCATCCAAATTCGGCACCATATGAAAAGCGGTTGCCGCAGGATTCCCTTTGATTAGGATCGACCAAAGCAGGCAATCAGCGCCTCTGAGCCTTGGTAGAAATCCAGGGTGTATGTGAAGAAATCGATTGCCGCTTTCGGACAAAAGATTTTTCGGCACGATGCCCCCGCCGGTGAACAGAACCAATCCGTTCCCGTGATCGGCAAGGGTGGCGGTTAGTTTCGGATCGGCCAAATCGTTCACGACAAGAATTTCAAACTGCTTGCCCAGTCGTTTGAAATTCAGTTTGCCGTAAGCGCCCTCGACGAGGTCGAGCGGCAAACCCAAGGATGAGGCCACGGATGCCTGAATCTTCTTTACGATATCCGGGTGGTGCAGAAGGAGGACGCGCGGCCAGTGATTCAAGGATCCCGCGTGAATCGCCAGGAGTGCGCCACGAAGGAACGGCTGCGGCAACCACGGAAGCAATTTTTTGCCGGATGCCTGATGTGTTTTGTAGGCGAGATAGATGATTCGGTCGGGAATTATACCATGGGCGGACAGGACGCCCAGGTAGGCCCTGGCAACGGGTCCGTCATGAACCAAAACCGTTAGCGGATATTCCGGCATTGTTCGGCGATCTGCGAAATTCTTGTGTCTGCAAGTGCGTCAACGGATTCCATCTTGCATCGTTCCGCCGTGCGGAGCCCGGCATTCAAGAACTTCAACGAACGATCAATTGCAAGTTCCCCCTCGGGAATCATTTCGGTGTCGGCGAAGACGAGAAAAAATACCGTTATGGCGCACAACTCTCGTTCGCTAAGCGGTTCCGCTTCGGCGGTTCGCGTCCAATCCGAACCGTAATCCGAATACAGGTTACGCGACGTAGAAGCTTTGCTCGCCAGATGATCGAAAAACGATATCTCGTTGGACTGCAGTGGGTTCGCGGGCTGCTCCAACCGGGCCATCAGTTTTTCCATGACTGGGCCGGCGACATCCAATTCCATTTTGAAAACATCCGCGATTGCGTTAGCGGCAGCTGTGTTCGCGGCGGAATCGATACCATTCATTTCAAATATGTCCGTCGTTCCCAGTGGCCGCGTGCCCCACTTGAGAGTCAATTTTTCGTCTCGCGATATGCTTCAAGATGGGATGGATGACGCAGTATAGGTGATGCGGCTTGTCTTCCTCACTGACATCGTAACTTGTGGCCGCGCGCTGTTGCATCAGTGACAGCGCTCTGACCATCAGGTCAGCCCTGATTGCAGGATCGTAAAAGTGGTCAATGTCCAGTCCGGCCGGAGGCGGCGGATATTGCCGCCTAGTAACAATTGGTCCGTCGTCAATGGTCGGTGTCAGCAACAGCGCCGAAACACCGCAACCGTCACCGTTCAGGAGGCTGTAATATATCGTCGTACTCCCAGGATAGTCAGGCAGCCATCCGGAATGCGCATGCAAAAAGGGAATGCCGCAATCCAATATGTCCCGGCTTACCAGTTCTCCTCCGTAACCAGAATAAACGACTAAATCCATCCCATCGTTAGCCGCCTGGCGGATTCTGGCAAGCATAACCTCATCATTGACTGACCCGGTGCTCACCACCTCCGTGTCGTCGCTTATTAATTTGCATGTATCGAGTAAGGGGGTGCTTAAATCAGGTAAATCGACTGAACACGTAACATCGGGCTGGCTGGAGGCGTTGCCGGTGTTTTGATTCAATCTGTCGGGCAAATCGAAGATGACGGACTGCCGAACGCGTAGGCCATTCGAGTGAATAGCCTGGGCGTAAGCTTTGGAGCGCGTTGAATTCGCTGCCAGAAACAACGTGTTTTCAAAATTCACAGGGGCGCTCCTACTGCCGCAGCGAACCTCTCGACGTGGGTCCTTTCCCGATCAATATGCCACGCTAGGCGTGCTGACAGAGGCGCGGGCATATCCGCAGCGTGGGCGCACAGGGTGTCGAGGCATTTGAGGTATACATTGAGATGACGCGATGAACCGGTCGCATCGTAAGCCGCTTCGAACAGATCCGCAGCCCGAACATAAAGACTAAGGTCGTTGCGCCTTTTCTTGTCTATCGCCCGGAAATCGGCGTCATAACGTTCATGAACGCGTTTCGTAACTTCAAATTTCTTCACGAAAGCCTCGCAGAGGAGGTTGTCGCCCGCAAGAGCACGTTCCAACAGATCTACGCTCTTGTCCGAAGATGCCGGGGCTACCTCGGCCTTCGGGGGCGGACAAGCTGCGGACAGTTTTTGCCGGACGGAATCGCGGCTGGCTCGCCAGGAGACGAAAAAATCGGAACCCTGATATGGCGAATAAAAATAGTCGTTTGGATGCTCGATCAAATTTCCTGTGGCGTAAGGATATAGTTTGCTCACGAAGCGACGCCTGCTAGTTGAAGTATGTTGTCGGCTGCTGTATCCGGGTCCAATGTTAAATCGGCGTTGTGAATAATCATATGGGGCGACGCCGGCACGGGAAATTCGATGTCGATCCCAACGACATTGTTCATCCGACCCGACCTCGCCGCTGCATACAAACCCTTGTCATCGCGTTTTTCCAGTTCGGCCAAGGGGGCGTCGACAAATATCTCGAAATAATTCGAAAACCGCGTGCGGTTTTCAGCCAGGATCTCAGGGAAAATACAAAGCATGGAGCAAACTGCATTGATGCCTTGCTTGTCGAGCCAAATGCAAATCTCGACCATGCGCTCAGCGTTTGCGCGCCTGCTTTCCACGCTGTAGTCGGACTGCAGATCATTGTTGCGGAAAATATCCCGCATTTCATCTCCGTCCACTAAAACAGTCGCCCTATCAACAAGCTTCCACCTGCCGACCAGAGCACGGCCGATGGTTGTCTTCCCCGCGCCAGAAAGGCCGACCAACCAGACAATCATCGTTTCACCGTATCCCGAGTGTCGAAGGGATCGTTGAGTGAGCCCTCCGCCAACATAATCTCTGCAACTTTCAAATCGCTGGGCGTATCGATTTCGCACCAGTTCCCTTCGGTTTTGACGCCAAATATTGCATGTCCGTTGGCGATCATACGATTGAGGAGCGAAGTTACATCGAGGCGGGCTGCGTCGACCTCATCATTTTCAGTCACTTCACGGACCCAGCCGAGCGATTCGGGCGTAAATCGCAAGAGGCCAAGATACTGGCCTTCGATTTCGGCCAGATCACTAACTTTTAGACCAATTTCAGTTATTCGATCATTGGCATCAATTCGAAAGCTCTCGGCGTCGTCAAGGGGATTCTCGAACCGCGATTGCCACAATTTCAGCCATTCGCTGTCATAGGCGACGCCAAGCGGCACGTTTTTTTCAAGCAATGCAGTTACAATATCCGGTCCGTATACGATGTCGGAATAGCTGACGATAGTCGGGCGATCCAGCAGTGCCGCAGCACATAGAAGCGACATGACCATATTGGTGTCGGCCCATTCGGGATTGTGACGTGTCGCGTAACCCAGCGCTTCAATATCTTCGCTGCGGTATCCGGTAACGACCGTAATATCGCTGATGCCGGCAGCCTTTAATGCCGCCACTTGCCATTCAAGCAGGGGGCGCCCACCAAGTTCCACCAGACCTTTCGGGCGGTGCGCGGTCATCTCGTGCAGTCTGGAGCCGCGCCCAGCAGCAAGTATGATTGCCCTCATCGTGATGCCTTGGTCCAAAATGCCCCATTCTCGAACAACTGCGTCACCAAAGCCTCATCGAAGTTCGCGCTTGGGCTTTGACGCTCGGGGTGCCATTGGAAGGCCGCGATTGGTTCGGAATCGTGAAACACCCCCTCCACAATTCCATCGGCTGCTTTCGCAAATACGGTCAATCCTGGTGCGACCCCCGCAGCGACGACACATTGGCCGTGATAGCTGTTCACGTCCATTCGATCTGCGATGTCGAACGCAGAGGGAAACGTGCCGCTCAATTGCACCGGATGGACTTGTCCGATGTGCTCTTGTTCGGTAACAGATGCCATGTCGGTGACGACGCTGCCACCCAGAATGATATTCAGAGCTTGCAATCCACGACAGACACCCAGGATGGGCAAGCCCGCATTCCGCGACCGCGCAACCAGGCGACGTTCCAATTTGTCCCGTTCGGGGGCTTCGCCCCAATCGTTGCCGCCGGTTAGAATGACGGCATCCGGCTCTACTGCCTCAAACCACGAGTCCAGCGCGTCAGAACGGTTCGGGACGGCCAAAGCCGCCGCATCCGGAAAGACTCCGTTCAACCAATGAGCCCAATCGTGGGCCAGCGCATCCCTCCGTTCCGAGTAGGAGTGATTTTCGATAACGCGTTGAGTTATGGCTATTTTTTTTATCATGCCGTGTCTGAAATTTAATCGATGGGCCGAATATGGCCTTCAGCGCAATTGATTTCCACTGCGTTCGCCGTGCTGATGCGCTCGAATATCTGTTCCCCGCAACCGATGGCCGCGGGGATCCCGAATTCAGCACACCGAATAGCCATATGAGAGTTCGTTCCACCGAATTTCGTCACCAATCCACCAATGTGATGGGCGAATATCCAATCAAAACCCGGATCGGCATTCTCGATCAAAACAATGGCTCCCGCCGTCAATACTGAAGCGCTGTCATGCCGCCCCAACTTGACGCACTGCCCCCTGGCAACCTTATGGGTGACAAAATTGGGTTCGCTAAGTTGAAAGGGAATAACGTGAACACCTTCTTCGTCGAACAGCAATTGCGGTAGGCGAAGCGCTTGCGTTGTTTGGTGATTAATCCGTCCAGCACCGGCGGTCGATTTTAGGTCGATCTGGCGGCCGCCCCCTTCACCTGCAGCAATCTCGGCAAGGACAACGTCGATCTCCAAATGCGAAAGATCATCCCGGGATAGACCCATCCTGTCGCCCCAATGGCTGATTATCTCCAGAGAGTCGCTCAGCCCACGGGTGAAAACAAACTTGGCGTACTCTCTGGCGGTGGTGGCCGCTCGGATGTAGTTGATCAGTTCTTCGGGCGGCATATCCAAGCCTTCGGTCTTCATCAATTTCTCAATCGATGCGAATTGGCTGCTCGCCGGGTGAAATTCATCCCATTGCATGGCATTTGCCGACGGCACTTCTTCCCCGAGAAGGTCTTGTCGCTGATCGTAGCGGGCGGACAAAATGTCGTAGGTGCCTGGGCGCAGGTGACCATACGACCGGAAGAAATCTTCACGTTTCAGGTCACCCTGGATGACGCGCCGTGTGTCGTCGGCAAATTCGCTGGCAACCGTGCGGATTGACCTCATCAACCTGTTCGCTTGATCATCGGTGAAGATCTCTGTGGCGATCAGCGACCGCAGGATGGATTGAGCGATAAATCCGTGTCGGGCGAGTTTTGAAAACGGACGGGTTCCCAAATCAATGCATTCGTCCAAAATCTCGGGAAGGTTGGATTCATCTCCTTTTGAAATTGTCCGGTCGAGAAACCCTTTTAATTGTTCGATCCGGGCAAGCTCGCCGTCAATCGGCGATATGTCACCTTTAACATGAGCAAAGGTCAAATCCTTGGATGCAGCGCGGAATTCAGCCAGTTCCGTCCGACTAAGCGCATCTGAAACCTGGCGTACAGCGCGAATATCGAAATCGAAAGCGAACGAGGTCATGGCGACATCGAACTCGACCTTGTCGTGAAGCTGGGGATGGGCTACCAGGCGCTCGAGCCAGGCGTCGACAAGTTTGTGACAAATCGTGTCGGGTAATGAATTCGGCAGGAACGAGTGGAAACTGAGCCGGGCATCAACGTAGGGCTGGCCACCAAGAGAAACGAGGAGGGCCTCTCCTTCAGGTACATGGTAGCCCATTTCCTTGCGCGCTTCCCGCCAAACCCTGTCCGTTATCAAATGCCGATAAAGCGACAGAGCTAAAGCTCTTGGCGCACGACCTATTATCTCAGCCGGGTTCCAGTCCGGCATCTGACCGAACACGGGCCGGGAACCGAATACCCCAGGCTTTGGAGCCATGCGTTCGCGAACCATGGTTCGAACGTGCGACGCCATTTCGTCGACCTTATCCACTACGTCTGGGCTCCAGTTCGCGTGCGAGGTGACTCTGCGGACTTGGAACAAGTGAACCGAAAACTGACTGTCGACGGCAAATTCAATGTCGAGCGCTTCACCGTCAATCAATGTCTCGATTTCCGCGACTGCGGAAATCAATGCCTGAAATCTCGCCGAACGCAGGGCGTCCCGGGCTCCCTTGTGAACATAAAGCGTGCGATTGGAATACTCGCCGCCCGACGTAACGGTGTCGGTCCGGCCGGTCTCGTCGTCATAGTTTATGGCGTAGTAGGGTGCTCCCGTATTTAAATCGCGCGTGAACAAAACACCGCTCATCAAAACGTCGTCGATCATGTATTGAACGATCACTTGATCGTTCGATACAGCCCGGCCGTTGTGTCGTCGATAACTTGAAATGACTTGATCGATTGCGGAACGAAGTTCTTCCGCATCCCCGGCGTTAACGCGGGGAATCGAAACAAATTGTCCCGCCATGGCGTTGTCACCGCTGTCCTCCGCCTCGGCAGAGGAGCGGACAATCACCTGTTTGTCCGAAAAATCGGCTACCAGTCGGAAAAGAATTTTTTCTTCTTCCGATTGCCACTCCTTGACGCTGAAGTAAGTAAAGTCGGGTATCTGGCAGAGCGAAAGCAGAGGGGAGATTCTTTCTAACGTTTCTGCCTTCGTTCCGAAGCTGAAGCCCCGACGTTTCTGTTGGTCGTGAGATGTCATATGGACGGAAATACCAGTGGATGCCTTGGGGTGCCGGGTCGCCGATCGAGGGTATTAAGCACGGGATGTTGCCTTCTTCAACTCTCTTTCCCAGGACAGCGCCGACTGAATTATCGTATCCAGATCGTCGTGCAAGGGTTGCCAATCGATGACATTCCGGGCGCGATCGGAATTCGCCATCAGACTCGGCGGGTCGCCCGGCCTTGGCGGTCCAGAAGTGACGGCGAAATCAACCCCGGAGATGCGTTTTACGGTGTCGACAACTTGTCGCACGCTAATCCCCCGGCCGTATCCAATGTTCAACACCTCCGATTGTCCGTGAGAGCTGAGATATTCCAAAGCATCGAGATGGGCGCGGGCAATGTCGCTCACATGAACATAGTCGCGGACACAAGTACCGTCTGGCGTTTCGTGCCCTTCTCCGTATATGACCACGCCATCACGTTTGCCGGTTGCCGCTTGGCAAGCAATCTTTATCAGATGCCAGGCATCTTCAGTTGATTCGCCAGCCCTCCCCTTGATGTCTGCTCCGGCCGCATTGAAATACCTGAGCGCCACGTACTTGCATTCCGAGCTAGCCGCATATTCTTTCAGGAACGTTTCGCCCATTAGTTTGGACGTGCCGTATGGACTAATCGGGGCAAGGGGAGCGTTCTCCGACAATGCGGTCGGGCCGGGCGAACCGTAAACGGCGGCACTGGAAGAGAACACAATTTTGTTGATGCCGGCCTCCCGGGAGGCCTCCAGAACATTAAGCGTCCCGACCGTGTTGTTGTGGTGATATTTTATCGGCTGTTCTACTGATTCTCGAAGATTAGACAATGCGGCAAGATGGACAATTGCGTCTGGTCGGCTTTCCTCGATGGCGGAGGCGAGCGCACGATAATCCACGATATCGCCCTCCACGAATTCTCCGTATGCCACCGCACTTCGCCGCCCGGTGGCGAGATTGTCGAAGGTCGTCGCCTTGTAACCGGCTTCCTGCAAATGCAACAATACATGACTGCCGATATAGCCGGCACCGCCTGTTACGAAAACGTGCAAGGGGCATTCTCCATGGGTTGGCTTCTCCGGTGCTGAACATTCGTCATCCACTCGAAGCTGTCAACAGTTCAGGACGAGCCGAGAACACCATCCGTAATCTGATCGAACAATGACAATTGCCGGTGGCTTCATGAAACTCGTCTTAGGTTGATAAACTCTCAATTCTGCGGCAAAAATCAAACCAAGCTGCGGTGGAGCAACAAAATATGTCGGTAATTTGGCTGTATGTATTCTCTGGCATGGTGTCGCTGGGGGTATGCATGTATGCAACGCCAATTGGACGTACGCTCGGGGTGATCGATTCTCCCGACGGAGACCGTAAACTTCATTCGCGCGAAACGCCTTTGGTCGGCGGACTTGCCATTATGCTCCCCCTCTTGTTGGCGGTGGTCTACATCGCGATTTCCAGCCGCTTCATGCCGATATTCGCGACTTTTGCTGGTGGAACCGCAAGCGTATTGCTGCTTGGATTCGTAGACGACCGTCGGCACATCAAACCGTATTTGCGCCTGGGCACATCATTGGTGATTTGTGGCCTGGTCTTAAATGTGGTGCCGGAATTCAGTGTAACGTTTCTTTATTTTACCTTTCTCGAACATCCCATTTATCTCAGTCATTTGTGGGCAACGGTATTTACACTACTGTGCCTGGTCGGATTGCAGAACGCGATCAACATGGCGGACGGCAAGAACGGTCTGGTTATTGGCATGACCCTAATTTGGGTTTTTTTGCTCATGTTGTATTCGCCAACGCATGTCAGACCGATACTGACCGTGTTTGCCGTTGGAATTTGCGTTGCCTTGTTTTTCAATTTGCGAGGCCGGTTGTTCCTGGGCGATTCCGGCGCCTACTCGATCAGCATTGCGATCGGTATGCTTGCGATATACGCATACAAGGTCGGTTTTGAACAACTTCCCGCGGACATTGTCGCGCTATGGTTCCTGTTGCCTGTAATCGATTGTCTGCGTCTGATGGTTTCGCGCATGATCGCCGGGCGGTCGCCGTTCAGTTCCGATCGGAACCACCTCCATCACGTGCTGCTGGAGATGATGCCCTGGCGTTGGGCTTTATTGACCTACCTAGGATTGGTTGGCATCCCCGCCTTGTTTGCCTACTTTTTCCCGACGTTGACGCTTCTATGGGGTGTCGCGGCATTCTTGATCTACGTTTTGATTTTGGCGCTTAGGGGGCGCGGATTGATGCAGCGAAATCCGAACGCCTTGTAATCCAGATATATGCGTTGGATTCGTCAGGCACGGTTGTTTCGCCTCTCCGGTTCGGGAGTTCGAGCGATGGTGTTGGGCGCCCTTGCGATTTGGGCATTCGCTATCGTCTTCCTACTGCTTCGCGAAGGTGTTCAGGAAGAACGCCGTATTCAGACCCTCTCGATGGCGCAGGAGGGTTTAAGGCTGATACAGGATGGAGCCGCTGCCGCCCGGAGTATTTCCCGAGCAGAGGCGGATCGCGCGACCGAGCGAGCAAAGCTAGCAGGCATCGCCGACCGTTTGGCCCGCAACGCGAGTTTCTGGTCTTCCGATCTTTCGTCGGATCGCCAACTGAGATCTTTCGTGGCCCGTCTTCGCGTTTTGGCCGAAGGCGGCGATGCCCCCCTTTCGTCCCACGACCCCAAGATTGAGGGTGTGCTCGTGGCGGTGGAGGGTGCGCTGCGGCGCACCATGGAGGCCAAGGTTGCGGCGGTAACGACGAATAATCTGGCTGAGAGGGCGGGCATGCGAAACGTTATTGCCGCCTTTATTGTTCTTGGCGCCGGCGTTATCGGAGCGACATTGATTGTTTCCATGAACGCCCGCCGACATGAAGACAGCCCTCTGGAGGCGGCCCTGGAAAGCCTCCGCGAAGGTGTTGCCATCTTCGGTCCCGACGACCGTCTTGTCCTTTCCAATCCCCAATTCGGTCGGCACCTCAACGCCGCCTCGCCACCCCGCGCCGGCATGACGTTTGCGGAGTTCGCGAGCGCGCTTGCGGACAACGCCGATTTCGCCAGCGACGTGGAACGCGAAGCCTGGCTCGCCGACCGCCTCGTGCGGCATCGGGCGCCGGCAGTGCCGACAGCCGTCGAACCGGACAAGGAATACCTTTCGGATGGCCGGTGCCTTGAAATTGCCGAATACCGCACGAACGACGGCGGTTCCATCTTGCTGATGCGCGATGTGACGGAGGCCGAGCGGCGGGAAGCGGTACGAATGGTTCGGGACGAACGCACTCACGCAATCGTCGAAACCGTGTTCGACGGCATCATCATGATCAACGACGAGGGGATTGTCGAAACCTTCAACCCGGCGGCGGAAAAGATCTTTGGCGTCAACGGTACGGACATCATCGGGCAGAACGTGAAGATGCTCATGCCCGCCGGTTATTCCGAATATCACGACGGGTATCTTCAACGGTACCTGAATGGCGGCGAGCCCAAATTGATCGGCAGCATCCGCGAATTGCAAGGGTTGCGGCGGGACGGCACGGTATTTCCTCTGGAAATCGCCGTAAACGAAGTCAACGCGACATGGATCCTGCAGGAACGCCGTCGTACGCCGAGACGCGTCTTTATCGCCACCTTGCGGGACGTGACAGAGCAAAAAGAACTCTCCCGACAGCTTCAACAATCGCAAAAAATGGAAGCCATCGGCACTTTGGCCGGCGGGATTGCACACGATTTCAACAATATTCTGTCGATCATCCTGGGGTATACCGGTCTGACCGTCGAAACTACCGAACTGGATGAAGAAGCCAGCGAGAACCTGGACATGGTCATGCAGGCGGGCGTCCGGGCTCGGGATCTGGTCGATCAGATCCTGACTTTCAGTCGCCGGGGTGAGCAGGAAAAAATGCGGGTCGAGATGCAACCCGCCGTAAAGGAGGCCCTGAAACTGCTGCGTTCGACGTTGCCTGCGACGGTCGAGATTCGTCACGAAGCCGACGCTGAACCGATCGCCGTCATGGCGGACCCGACGCAACTTCATCAGGTGCTGATGAACCTCTGTACCAACGCCGGCCAAGCCATGGAAAACGGCGGCATCCTTGAAGTCAAATTGGAAAGGGTGGAATTGAGTTCGGAGGAAGCCGCGGCGCTGGGCATGGAAGGCGTCGGCGCCCACGCGAAATTGAGCGTGCGAGACACCGGTGTCGGCATGGATACCGCGACGCTGGAGCGCGTCTTCGAGCCGTTTTACACGACCAAGGCGCCGGGTCAGGGTACCGGGTTGGGCCTTGCCGTGGTCCACGGTATCGTCACCGAGCACGGCGGCGCCATCAACGCCGAGAGCGCGCCCGGTGCGGGATCCAACTTCTCCGTCTTGCTCCCCATGGCCCCTGATGACGAAATACAAGCGGTCGAAACCACCCTCGAAGCGCCAACGGGGGAGGGGCGCATTCTGTTCGTCGATGACGAACCGGCCGTGGTCAGGATGGGTGAAAAGCTTCTTGGCAGGCTGGGCTATACGGTGCGGGGCGAGACCTCCAGCGTTCAGGCTTTGCGCACCTTCCGTGCGGAACCTGCGGAATTCGACCTTGTCGTCACCGATCAGACCATGCCCGAAATGACCGGCGAAACGCTGTCCCGCGAGATCCGCCGCATCAGGGCTGACGTGCCGATCATCGTCTGCACGGGTTTCAGCCGGACGTTTACCCCGGAAAAGGCGCGCGAGGCCGGGATCGACGGTTACGTCATGAAGGCGTCCCTGGCGGCCGATTTGGGGGGAGTCGTACACGACGTTTTGAGTAAGTCGAGATTGTCGGTCTAGGCCGATTGTGGGCGTTGCACTCAAAGGGGTTCCGCACTATGTTCCGGCTTGGATGGCCGATGGGGCGTAGCCAAGTGGTCTAAGGCGCCGGTTTTTGGTATCGGTATTCGGAGGTTCGAATCCTCCCGCCCCAGCCATCCGAAAGCTCCCGTTCGGGAGCTTTTTCTTTTTGGCTGGAATTGTTTTTCTGGGGGCAACCGGTCTCCAGTCGGGCGGCCTGTTCAGCCGTTCGCCACAATCGGATGTAAATCGCTGACCAGCCCTATAGAATTGGCTATCGAATTGGTAATGAGGGTATCGGCATTGACGGAACCAATCATCATTGCGGGCGGTGGCATCGGGGGGCTTTCGGCGGCCGTCGGTTTGGCGCAGAAGGGATTCCCCTCCATCGTTCTCGAACAGGCCGCCGAACTCGGTGAAATCGGCGCCGGTATCCAGATCGGTCCCAATGCCTTCCATGCCTTCGACTACCTGGGTGTCGGCGATGAGGCGCGCGAAAAGGCCGTCTATATCGACAAGCTGCGTCTGATGGACGCCACCGACGGCGATGAAATCGTCCACATCCCGGTCGACGAACCGTTCCGCCAGCGATTTGGCAATCCCTACGCCGTCGTACACCGCGCCGACCTGCATGGCGTTCTGCTCGATTTCTGTCAGGCTAGCGATTTGGTCGACCTCAGGACCCGTCACGAGGTTGTGGGCTACGAGCAGGACGCCAATGCCGTCCGGGCTTTGATCCGCGACGGCGGCACGGTTTCGGGCTCGATCCTGATCGGCGCCGACGGCCTGCGTTCGGCCGTCCGGGCCCAGCTGGTCGGCGACGGGGAACCGCGCGTGTCGGGACACACGACGTACCGCTCGGTGATCCCCACGGAACAGATGCCGGAAGATCTGCGTTGGAACGCGGCAACCTTGTGGGCCGGGCCGAAGTGTCACATCGTCCATTACCCCTTGAAGGGCTGGGAGGTGTTCAACCTGGTGGTTACCTACCACAACGACGCCCCGGAGGCGGTGGTTGGCAAGCCGGTCGGGCGCGAGGAAGTGCGTGTGGGCTTCGAACACATAACGCCCCGCGCCCGCCAGATCATCGAACACGGCGACAATTGGAAGCTCTGGGTGCTGTGCGACCGCGACCCGGTGGACAATTGGATCGACGGGCGTGTCGTGCTGCTGGGCGATGCCGCCCATCCCATGCTGCAATACATGGCCCAGGGCGCCTGCATGGCGATGGAGGACGCCGTTTGCCTGAGCCACATGTTCGAGGCGTGCGGCCGCGACCATGGCGAAGCTTTCGCCGCCTACCAGAATCAACGCATCGCCCGTACCGCCCGGGTTCAGGTGAGCTCGCGTCTGATCGGCGAGTACGTCTATCACGCGGACGGCGCCTTGGCCTTGATGCGGAACACCGTTCTGAAGGCCATGGACAGGGATGAATATTACCACCGGTTGTCCTGGCTGTACGGTGGCACCGGATTGCAGGAATGGTCCGGGAAATAGCGCGTTTGCTCCTGATCACTCACCGGGTAACCTGCCGGCCATGTTGATCAACCTCTCGCCGGCGGTACGCGCAGCCCTATGGATGATTGGTACCGTGGTTTCGTTCAGCGCGATGGCGGTGGGTGGGCGCGAGCTTTCCGGCGACCTAACGACCTTTCAGATCCTCTTCCACCGCAGCATCGTCGGTCTCGTCGTGGTGTCCGTCCTGCTTTCGGCAACGGGCTGGCGGCAATTGCGGGTCCGCAGGTTCAGCCTTCACCTGCTGCGCAACGTGTTGCATCTCGGCGGTCAGTTCGGCTGGTTCTTCGCCATTTCCGTTATTCCCCTGGCGGAGGTTTTCGCCATCGAGTTCACGACCCCGATGTGGGCCGCCATTCTGGCCATGTTGTTTCTGGGCGAGCGGCCCCGCCGCACCAGCTTGGCAGCCATCGGCCTCGGTTTCGTCGGAATACTCATCATCCTGCGGCCGGGCTTCCAGGAGATCGGCATTCCGACCTTGGGGGTTTTGGGCGCCGCCATGGCCTACGCCACGACCTATGTACTGACGAAGTACCTGGGACAAACCGACAGCCCGCTGGCGATCATCTTCTACATGACGGTCATCCAGTTGCCCATAGCGCTGGCGGCTTCCCTGGCGCTGCACCCGGCGGACAGCCATTGGGCCTGGCCCGAACTCGGCTTGTGGCCCTGGATCGTCGTGGTCGGCGTGACGGCGCTGACCGCCCATTACTGCGCCGCCCGGGCCTTGTCGTTGGCGGACGCGACGGTGGTGGTGCCCATCGACTTTCTGCGCCTGCCCCTGATTGCCCTGGTGGGACTGGCGCTCTATGGCGAAACCATCGATATTTGGGTGATCGTCGGCGGTGTGGTCATTTTCGCCGGTACGTTTCTCAATGTCCGCAGTGCGGCCGCCGTGGCGGTCGCGGAAGCCAAGAATGGAACCGAGGCATGATCGAAATCGAAATCCCGGTTTGGCAGTTTGTTCGCCTGATGGTCGAACTCGAGGAGCACGCGCCCGCCAGCGAGGCCTACGCCGCCTGGGCGGAATCATGGAATGAGTTGGACAAGCGGCTGGATGAACTGCGCCGGCAGGATCATGAAAGTTACGCCGACTTGATGATGAACCAGGAGGTTGTCATCGAAGCGGATAAAGTTCGGCTCGAACAGGCGGTTAAGGCACTGGGGCGAGTCGTCAAGGCGCTGGCAAAGGCGCAGAAAAAAGAAAAGGACGCCGCTGTCAAGGACGACCTCCTGTTCGAACAGGGCGAACTGCAGGAACTCCAGGCGCGCTACCGGGATATCGCCGTCAGTCTGGTTCCCACGCCCGACTGACCTATATCTCAATGACGCGCTTTGATTCCGCCACTTGGGGCGTTTGTCTCCCACCGGTCCGCAGGATTCGCAGCTAATGATTTGGAATCAGCCAATAATTTTATGGCTGATCGCAAAATGTAGTGTTCTTGGGTGTTAACATGTGCCATATTTCGATCCCAACAGCCAATAATCCCCACGGCCCGATAAAAACAGGGGAGCGAAAAGCAGGCGATAAAAAGGGATTTTGGAGCCAGATAAGGTGTGGTCATGACGGATCAGGCGGTCGCGGTTAGCGGCATGTTGGGACACAATCGAAATCCGTTCGGCGGCGATTACGACGGCCCGGAGGCACCGGCCGGCGAAGAAGACGAGCTGGAGACGCGGGTCTACACCTACGAATTCATGCGTGACAATCCGCTGGGCGTGGAGCGCGGCGAAATCGAAGCCGTCGATCCGGCCGACGCGGCTCGTTTGCTGCGTGTCCGATATCTCGTTTCCGAACTGCCCGCCGGCACGCGCATTGCCGAAAAAATGGACGATCCGGAAGACCGGCAGTGGTCGATGTCCGCCAAGCTGCGCTTCCTCCTGCGCATCATGGTATCGCACCACAATTGGCTGACGGGGCACGGCGGCGAGCGGGCGGATTTGTCCAGCCTCGATCTGCGCGGCGTCAATCTGGCCAAGCGCAACCTGTCACACGCGGACCTCAACGACACGGACCTCTCAAACGCCGATCTGAGCAACGCCGTCCTGATCGGTTCGAACCTGCGCGGCGCCAATCTCGAGGGCGCCAACCTGTGCGGCGCCGATCTGTCGGGCGTGGATTTGACGGACGCCAATCTCTGCGACGCCCTGATGATCGGAGCGAAACTCGATGGAGCCGACCTCTGGCGCGCCAACGTCACGGGCTGCTTCATCGCCCCCCGGAAGCTGCACAAGGCACTGCGCTGCCGCTTGGCGAGGCGCGAAAAGAAGAGCTGACGATCAGACCTCTTTATTGAGCCGGAACCCCGCTGAAAGGTACGGCGGGAAGCAAGCTGCTATGTGTTCTGGCGCATGTGCTCAAGCACCGCATCCAGGGATTCGACGTCGCCGAACTTGGCGTCCATGTCGTAGAGATTCCACTCCACGGCGCCGGCGATGCGGTCGCCGATGCACTCGCGCACGATGATGGGCCGGAAGCCGTCGGCGATGGCGTCCTCGACCGTGGCCCGGACGCAGGCCGAGGCCGTCGCTCCCGTGACGACCACGGTATCGACGCCGCAGGCGGTGAGAAAACTGTTGAGATTGGTGCCGCGGAAGGCGCTGGCCTGCTTCTTGACGATCAGCATTTCGTCCGACCGGCGCTCCAGCCGGTCGTCGATCTGCACGGCCTCCGAGCCCGCACGCAGCACCTCCGCCGGGATTTTCTTGCCCCAAAGTCCCATGTCGGAGTGTTCGCCCTCGATAATTTCGTAGGCTGTGGTCGTAAAGACGATGGGCAGTCCCTTGGCGCGGAAGGCGGCCAGCACCTGCTGAACCGCAGGAATGACGACATCCATGCCCTCGCAGGTGAAGGCGTTGTCCTCCCGCGTCCAGGCGTTGGCGAGGTCGATGTTGATCAGCGCCGGCTTCTCGCCCCAGCCGATGCGCCGCTGAAATCCCCGCGCCTGATAGAGACTGCTGTCGGCCGCGAACAGTTTGTCTAGGGCCGCCTTGATTTCCGGATCCACCTGCCGTCCTCCCCCGTTTCCCGAATTTCAACGTGTGTCCGTACCGTTCCGATCGGTAGCTTAGTCAAGTCCGCGGTCACGGACAAATGGTCCGGTCCCGGTTCGTGAGCGGCTCAAATTCGCGACCGTTCGGTTTCGGCTGCAATTAGCGGACCCGGCGCGCGAATCCCACGAATTTGTCGGTAGGGCAGCGCACAAGTTTGTCTGCAGTTGGGATGCTGCTGGTGACGTACGCGAGGCGGCCATCAATTTTCGACACTACATTCTCGAAATTACTTGTGGATACGAAAATCACCGTTCCGACGAAATGCCTCATACAGCGTTTTAGGAGCGTCCTCGATTGCGACCTGGAAAGTTGATTGGGGTGGGTGACTATTGAAATCTTTCGGCTTGTATCATTGGAACTCCGATTTGTGGCATCATCGAATGAGCCCATGAACTCCCCATTATCAAATGGCAGCGGGATGGATTGAGGTGATAAGGTTACCGAAAACTCCCCAAATCATTATTGGTTGATTAGTTTAGTTATTTTTCAATCATTAGTTGTTTAGATGAAATGGGCCGGAGAATTTCTCCGATCTGAACGAGGTCTGATGATGCGGATCTTGTTTTTTTCATACCTTTTTGCCGTTCTAGCTATTCTAGCGGGGGTGACGGCACACGCCTTATCCGTTGCCGTAAGCGCTAAATCCGTCGTAATTGCAGCGGTCGCATTGTTGATTTCGCTCTTCCTCTTGGTTCTCGCGAAGCGGTCGAGGGATTGGTGTTGGGCCATCATGATAAGTGGCACGGTTTGCTATTTGGCGGCGTATGCGGCGCAGGAGTACATCCTTAATATTGCGCAGAAGACCTACACGGTTACGCCGGACCATACAGATTGGGATACGAGGTCGATTTTCGAAGTCGTGGCCGCGCTGAAATCCAACGACGTCAGAGCATTTGCCGTCCTGGACCTTTCCATCCCTTTACGGAACCACGCGGACGCGAAATCCCTATACGCCCGTCATTTCAACACTCTGGGATACCAGTTTGCCGCGGATACGATCGGCAAAGCGCTCAAAAGGTTAAAGCCGCATACCGAAAGTCAAAAGTGAATCCACACATATTCAGTGTCCGGCATCCCATTTTGTCCCGCAAGGTTGCAAAAAAAGGATGACCATCGGAGCAACCGAATTGGGTTCGGGCCATCGCAATCAGCCGTCCCCGGAATTCCGAGCGTTCAATTCAGCATGTATGGAGCTAATCTGGGGAGCGATCAAGTTCGGCCACCGTGGGGAGAACTGTGTTGGCGGTTCGAAAATTTGCCATCGACCGGGACGTTTTATCGGCCCTCCGCCTACGGCCTGCGGAGCCCATCGCCCACGTCATTGGGGAAGCGGATCTCACCATTCGGATCGCGATTCCAGACTACGCCGAAAGGGTGACGAAGCACTACGGCGCTGAATTGGCCGGGCGGAGCCTGGCCGATGCCGGCGAGGCGGTCGGCGCGCCGTTCGACTTCCGCCATTTCGGCCTGATCGCGGAATTCCGCTCCACCGCTGAGATCAAGGTGGCCGATGGCGAGGCCCGTCTCCACGATGACCTCCGGGCGGCGATTGACGAGTTTGGTCCGTTGGCTATCCGCAACGCCACGCTCGATCGGGCGGCTTACGGCGACGTGCAGCGCAACATCTTCCCCCACCTAAGGTTCCATTTTGACCGGGGGCACACCCAGCCTAACCGCCATTCTCTGTTCACGCGCGACCCTGACGATCCGCAGCAGCGTTCGCCCAGGACGTCCTCAACCCTTTTCGCCGCCAATCTCGTAGCGCACTTGCAATACCTGAGAGAAAGCGGCTGCAACCTTGCCACAGGGGGCAATCTGAAGCCCAGTTACGAAATTTTTGCCGAAACGCGTATGTCCGATGTTGTCGGGCGCGTGGTGCTGGAACAGCCATGGTCGGCGCCGGAAGGCACGGGCGAGATTTGCCTGATCGACAACCGAACCGTGCTGCACGCCAGTTATCATCCCGACCCGGCGGGCAAGGGTTGGCCCATCGGCGCCCAGTACCTTTACTAACGCAGGAGATGAACCAGATTAATGTCTGATGTACCGCGCGATTGCGTTCAGTTAGGCCGGCAGGGGGCCGTCGGCGGGCGCATACCTGCGGGATTTGATCGAAAGGGGAACGCTTGAAAGTCGAAGGCCCTGATTTCGGGCGGGAGGTCGCCTCCCGGCAGAAGGATGACCTGAAATCGCTGGTCGGTGATTTGCTGGATACCCGGATCCGGGTTTGTCCCGGCTGCAATCTTCCCTGCAGTTGTTCGGGCTCCGTCACCTGCGCGTGCGGCTGTGCGCCCAATTGCGAGCACAGTCCCCAATTCATGACCTCGGATCCCGAATTTCCCATCGAACCGGGGATCGCCGCCCTGACTTACGCTTTCCACCAGCTACGCCAGTGTCCGCCCTGCTGGTCGTGCGAGGGCCACATGGGTCCCGGAAATGAAATCCAGCGCGTACCGGCGGTCTGGTTCTACGCCCGTTCACAGGTTTTCGCCGGCATGATCGGGGATTACGTGGCGGGTTTGTGGGCCAAGCGGAAGATTTCCATGCCCTGGCGCGTGTCGGTCACCTTCGCCAATCCCGACGCCGTCGGCCCGGCCTATTCGCTGCAGCCAGACACGGGAGCCGACAAGGTCTCTCCGCTAGAACTCATGCAGCGCGATGCCGACATCATCGCCGAAGGCCTGTGCGACGGCATCCAGGCCCGCGCCAGATCCTTGATGCAACGCATCGACCGGTTTCTCGACAACCGTTAGGCGCCGTCTCCTTCACGAACCTCTGATTGGGGCGTGAGACGCGTGGGCGATACAGTTCGGGTATCGATCAGGCCCACGGGAGGAACCCATGCTCGCAAGAACACTCGGCTTTGCTGTCGTAATCGGTTCGTTGGCGGTTTCGGGGATTGCGATTGCCCAGGACGCCAAGCGCTCCATCGCCAAAATCGCCGGAGACGTCTATCAGTTCAAAAACAATTTCCACAATTCCGTCTTCATGGTGACGGACGAGGGCGTCATCTTCGTCGATCCCATCAACGCCGGCGCCTCCGCCTGGTTGAAGGCAGAACTGAAAAGCCGTTTCAACAAGTCGGTGAAGTATGTCGTTTACAGCCACGACCACCGGGATCACATTGCCGGTGGCGAGGTATTCCAGGACACGGCGACCTACGTGGCCCACGACAAGGCCAAGGCCGACATCATCGGCGAAAAACGTCCCACGCCGATACCGGACATCACGTTTTCCGACCGGCTGACGCTGGAACTGGGCGGCAAAACCGTCGAATTGGCCTACACCGGCCGCAATCACTCGGACAACATGATCGTGGTGCGTTTTCCGGCCGAGCGAATATTGCACGCCGTGGATTTCATTCCGGTTCGAACGGTCGCTTTCCGGAATTTTGCCGATGCCTATATCGAAGACTGGATCGAATCGCTGAAGCGTGTTGAGGCCATGGACTTCGACGTCCTCTCGCCGGGCCATGGTCGGTTTGGCACCAAAGCCGACGTCACTGCTTTCCGCGGCTATATGGAGGACCTTTACGCAGCAGTTCTGGCCGCAGCCCGTGCCGGACAAACCTTGGAGCAGGCGCAGAATTCCATCACCCTCAACAAATACAAGGACTGGGGCCAGTACAAGGCCTGGTTCAAACTCAACGTCGAAGGCATGTACACCCACATCCAGTTGACGCGGAGGGGTAACTAGCTCGCAGCGGTGCCGTATGTCACCTCTCGCGCCGTCCGGTAGGCCGGGCGTTCGCGGGTGCGATCGAGGTAATCGAGACAAGGGCCGGCGAGCGAAATGCCGTAGTCGCCGGCCCATTCAATGCAGGTGGCGACGAGGATATCGGCGGCGGCGAGCCGATCGCCGAATAGATAGGGATCGGCTTCCGCGATGCGAGGCGTCACCGCCGTCATCTGCTTCAGACAATATTCCTCCGCCGAGGCGACGGCTTCCGGGGCGGGGCCGTAGATGTCTTCCAGGTACTTATGCCGACGGATGACGTAGAGCGAATGGGCGTCGATCTCGCTCATGACGAAGTAGCACCATTCATCCGACCGGGCCTTTTCCTTTTCGCTTTCCGGTCGGAACAGATCCTTTCCCCCGCCGTACTTGTCGAACAGGTAGTGCACGATGGCGGCGCTTTCGGAGAGCCGGAAATCGCCGTCGGTAAGGAACGGCACCTTCTGCTTGGGCGTCAGCGCCGTGTAGCGCGTCGTCAGGGTGTCGCCGTTGCGCGGATGGACCGCCTCCGTCGAGTAGGCCAAGCCGAGCTCCAGTAGCGCCCAGTGCACCCTGAGCACCCGGATGGTGCCGGTGCCCCACAGCGTGATGTCGCTTTGACCCAACGCCTCAAACCGCCGCCGGGCTGCTCACGCCGGGTAGTCTCTCCCGGTCGTGCGCTTCTTCGAGGTCGAGCAGGGGGCCTTTCGGCACGATGCGCCTCGGATTGATGCTCTCGTGGCTGCCGTAATAGTGGTTCTTGATGTGGTCCATGTTGACGGTCCCGGCGATGCCCGGCATCTGGTAGAGCTCCCTCAAGTAGTTCGAAAGATTGGGATAATCGGCGATGCGCCTGAGGTTGCACTTGAAGTGCCCGACGTAGACCGCGTCAAAGCGGATCAGCGTGGTAAACAGCCGCCAGTCGGCCTCGGTGATGCGTTCGCCGACGAGGTAGCGGTTGCCGTCGAGGCGGGCCTCCAGATCGTCGAGGGTGGCGAACAACGCATCGAAGGCGTTCTCATAGGCCTCCTGGGTTGAGGCGAAGCCGCAGCGGTAGACGCCGTTGTTGACGGTCTCGTAGATGGGTTCGTTGATGGCGTCGATCTCGCCCCGCAGGTCTTCGGGATAATAATCGTAGTCCTCGTTGTCGCCCTGGCTGCCGATCCCGGCGAACTCGGAATTCAGCATGCGGATGATTTCGGGCGATTCGTTGTTGACGATGGTGCCGAGGGTCTTGTCCCAAAGCACCGGCACCGAAACCCGTCCGGTGTAGTCGGCATCGGCGGCCGCGTAGATCTCGTGCATGTGTACGGCGTTGTTGATGGGATCGGGGCTGCAGTCCGGTCCTTCGGCGAAACTCCAGCCTTCCGTGCCCATGAACGGGTGGACGACCGATACAGAGATGGCGTCTTCCAGTCCTTTGAGCATGCGGAAGATCAGGGTGCGGTGGGCCCAGGGGCAGGCCAGCGAAATATAAAGGTGATAGCGTCCCGCCTCCGGCGGGTGTGGGGTCGAGCCATCGGCCCTGATCCAGTTGCGGAAGGAGGTGGTAGCTCGCTGAAAGGCGCCGTTCTTGTTGCGGATTTCCTCGTCCGACGTCCATTTGCCGTTCAGCATCCGCCCCATTTTTCCCGTACTCCCATCACCGGCTGAAATTGAATCGTCATCCTGCTGCGACGTTTGGTCGCTCTCTTTCGCGCCGTGCAGCATGCCATAATTTCGCTGGTACGGGGGGACGGAAGCTACTTTCACGAAACATTTACGAGTCCGTGTAGTACCCCCATGTTTAGACTTAATCCGCCGCAGGGTTGAGAGCCGAGGAGCGGCCAATCTGCGCGCAAATTGGTGAGGGAGTTCATCTGATGAGCAAATTACGCACGATCGCGGTCGCCCTTGTGGCGCTGGCGATCCCACTCGGAGCAGCGGCGCAAACCGCGACGCCCGCGGATCGCATGAAGGAGCTCGAAAAGATCATCGCGGCCCAGCAGGCGCAGATTGCGGCCCAGGCTGAATTGCTGAACCGCCTGCAGGCCGAGGTCAGCGCCCTCGCGCAGACTACGGCATCGGCGCAAACCACTGCCGTGAAGGCGCAGAAGGCGGCGGCGAGCAATCAGCGCCAGATTCAGCAGGCGGCGGCGCCGGCCGGTTTGGCGGCCTCGGGCAGCGACAAGGTCGCGCTGAAGCTCTACGGACAAGTCAACCGCGGTCTCTTGTATGTCGACGACGGCAACGTTCAGGAAGTCTTCCACGTCGACAACGACCATTCATCGACGCGCATCGGCCTGACAGGCGACGTGCAGGCGACGGACAACCTGAACATCGGCGCGAAAATCGAAGTCCAGATGGAATCGAACTCGACGGCCAACGTCAATCAGGCCAACAACGGCGCCGTCATCGCCTCCAACAGCTTCACCGAACGTCACCTGGACCTGTTCTTCAACCACAAGTCCTGGGGCAAGCTGTCGATGGGGCAGGGCAGCACGGCCTCGAACGGCACGTCGCAAACCGATCTCTCGGGCACGACCTTGGTTGGGTATTCCAGCATTTCCGATCTGGCCGGCGGCATTTCCTTCGCCACTTCGGGCACCGGCGCCATCACCGGCAACCCGACAATCGGCAACGTCGCGAGCGACATGGACGGGCTCAGCTTCAACGACCGGTTCCGCTACGACACGCCGAGCTTCGCGGGCTTCACCGCGGCGACCTCCTGGGTCGACGGCGGTAACGCCGACTTCGCGCTGCGTTACGGCCGTCAGTACAAGGGCTTCAAGGTGGCGGCGGCCGTCGGCTACGCCAATCCGTCGGGCACCTCGGCCACGGTCTCCAACCAGCTCGGTGGGTCGTTCTCCATCCTGATGGGCGGTGGGCTGAACCTGACGATGGCCGCCGGTCAGCAGGACATGAAGGTGGCGGGCCGCAACGATCCCGACTTCTTCTACGGCAAGATCGGTTACGTCGCCAAGCTGACCGATCTCGGTCCGACGTCGTTCGCCGTCGACTACGGCAGCTATGACGAGATCGCCCAGAACAACGATGAACTGACGTCGTACGCCCTGATGTTCGTGCAGAGCTTCTCGAACTGGGGCACCGACATCTACGGCGTCTGGCGCAACTACGATCTGACGCGGACCGGTGCGTCCTTCGACGACATCAACACCGCCCTGGTCGGCGCCCGCGTGAAGTTCTAAGTGGGCCTCCACGTCTTCAATCACCGCCGCGCCGCAACCGGGATCACCCTGGCTGCGGCGTTGGCGCTTGTCAGCGCCTGCGGCGGCAAACCTTACGAGCCCCCGGTCGCCGGCGAAGTCAAACCCGGCCCCGGCCTTTTCAGCGGCAAAACCGGCGGCCTCCAAATCATCGGCAAGAAAAAAGCGGAGGAGGAGTAGGACCTCCTACCCCGGCCGCATCATCGAGAAAACGTTGTCGACGATGGTGTATTCCATGTAGCCGAGCCGTGCCAGAGGCTTGAACTTCAGGGTGTCGACCAGACCGTCCGTGAGGATGCTCTCATCGATGTGGACGCCGACGACGCTGCCGATGACAATGTTGTTGGGCTGCTTGGGGTCGTTGGCGGGCAGGGGCACGGTTTTCCAGTGTTTGCATTCGAGATGCGCGGGGCTTTCGGCGACGCGGGGCGGTTTGACCAGTTCGGCCGGCTCCGGCGTCAGGCCCGCCAATTCGATTTCGTCGACCTCCGCCGGTACCATGGCGGAGGAGGTATTCATCTGTTCCGTCAGGGCTTGCGTCGCGAGGTTGACGACGAACTCGCCGGTTTCCTCGACGTTGGTGATGGTGTCCTTGCGCCGTCCGCCGCCGCTGGTGCCGTTGCAGGCGATCATCACCATGGGCGGCTGGTCGGCCACGCCGTTGAAGAAGCTGTAGGGCGCAAGATTGACGACACCCTCTTGGCTGATGCTGGAGACCCAGCCGATGGGGCGCGGCACGATCAGGCTCTTGAAAGGGCCGTGCGGCAGCCCGTGCGGGTCTTCGGTCTTGTAGAACATGCGGGGATACCTCGGATGGAAACCGGAGAACGGAAACGGGAAAAAGTGTACCTGTCCCCATTTATTTGTGCTACCTAAGCCGCCATGAAATACGGGATCACCATTTTGTTCGGCGGCAGCCCCGCCCAGCGACGACGACGACCGGCCCCTGCGGTCCGTGCCGCCGTCGTGTGATCTCTTGCGCGCCTTGCCCCAACCGGGCCTGGCGCACGCCAATCTCCTTGATCGGATCTTCACGAACGGGCTGAGCGCGGTCCATGACTTCGCTCTAACACCCAGTATTTCCGACGGAGATGACCCGTGACCGACATCAGAACCAAAACGTCCGCCGACGCCACCCAAGTTGAAGCCCTATTGGATGCCGCCTTCGGCCCTGACCGCATCCGTAATTCGGCTCATGCCTTGCGCCGCGGACTGGTGGAGGTCGACGGTTTGTCTTTCGTCGCGGCCGACGGCCCGACTGTCGTCGGCTGCATTCACTTCTGGCCCATGAGCATCATCCCCGAGGCGGACGGAGCGACGCCCGAGGGTGTGCTGTTGCTCGGTCCGCTGGCGGTCCATCCCGACCGGCACGGCAACGGTATCGGGCAGGCCCTGGTGGATCAGGGCCTGGCCGCCGCCAAGGGCAAGGGGTACCGGGCCGCCATCCTGGTCGGCGACCCCGCTTACTACGGCCGCTTCGGTTTCCAGCGCAGTCTGGTCGAGGGCGTTCACGTGCCGGGAGAGGCGGACCAGCGCCGCGTACTGGGCGGGGAGCTCGTGGAAGGCGCCTGGGCGGGCGTGCACGGCACGCTCAAGGGTGGCGAATAGAGTCTTGCTACCGGCCTTCGCGCCACCACGCGGTGATCAGGCCGCCGAGGATGAGCAGCATCGCCAGCAACGCCGGCATCAGCGGCACCCGGTCGACGCCGGTGACGGTGTAGCTGCCGTTGGCGCGCAGGCCCAGCCAATTGCGCCCGGCGGCGTCGCGGCCCAGCTTGACGCGGCGGATATCGGGCAGGCCCGCCCGCCTTGATGGCCCCTCCGCCAGCCAGAAAATGCCGCCGTCGGTGGCTTCGGCCAGGGGTGCTATGACATCGCCGGTGGCGCGGACGTCGGCGAACTCCTTGGGATTCAGGGCGCCCGAAACGGCAATGGCGGAACGCTCGCCGTCGGTGGTCCGATAGACGCCGATTTCCGTCGCGTCCACCCCGCCCTGCGCCAGGCCGTGCTCGCCGGCTTCCAGCTCCACCTCAACGGTGGAGCCCGAAGGCGAGGTCACGCTGACCTTGGCCGCTTTGCCGTCGAGACTGCGGCGGGTGATCTGCAGCCGACCGTCTTCGACGACGGTTCGCAGATCCTCCTCCTCCAGTTCCGGCTCCTTCATCAGCCAATGGGCCAGCCGACGCAGCAGTTCCGCCTGCGGGCCTCCGCCCTCAAAACCGCGGGTCCAGAGCCAGGCATGATCGGACAGGAGCTGGGCTACCCGGCCTTCGCCAAAGCGGTCGAGGAGCAAGAGCGGCTTGCCCTCGGGGCCCGCCATGGCCTCGACGCCGCGTTCAGCCTTGGCGTCGATCAGGCGGAACCAGCGGCCCCAGGCGGGCCGCTCCTTTGCCGTGCCCGCGCCATCAAGATTGTTGGTGACGGGATGGCGGCGGCCGATATCGGTCAACACGGGTTTAAAGCCGCGCTCCAGCACGACACCGCTGGGCGCGCCGGGCAGGACGTCGCCGAGTGCGGAACGGTGGATCGACAGGGAGGAGGCGAATTCGGGTCCCGACGCCGCCAGCAGGGCGCCGCCGTTTTCCACGTACTTGGCGATATTGAGGAAATAGGCCGGCGGCAGGACGCCGCGACGGCGGTAGCGGTCGAAGATCACCAGATCGAATTCCTCAAGCCGCATCTCGAAAAGCTCGAAGATGGGGAAGGCGATCAGGGAAAGCTCCCGCACCGGCGTGCCGTCCTGCTTTTCGGGCGGCCGCAGGATGGTGAAGTGAACCAAATCGACCGACGGATCGGCCTTCAGCAGATTGCGCCACGTGCGCTCGCCGGCATGCGGTTCGCCGGACACAAGCAGTACCCGCAGGCGGTCGCGCACGCCGTTGATGACGATGGCGGCGCGGTTGTTGCGCAGCGTCAGCTCTTCCGGTCCCGCCGCCGCCTCGATTTCGACGACGCTGAGGCCGGCGTGGTCGAGGCTCAAGGGGATCTCCTCGTCTCGGCCGATACTGAGGTCGTAGTGCTCCGCCGGGTGGCTGTCGCGTCGGATGCTGACGCGCGCCGTTTCGTCCAATCCAGCGCCGGTATCCTCGACGCGCAGCACCAGGGTCAGCCGCCCGTCGACCATGCCGTAGGCCGGCGCCTTCTGCACCACCAGGCGCCGGTCACCGGTCTCGCGCTGGCCGCTGATCAAGCCATGGACCGGGCCGGGTACGTCTTCCGCTTCATCGTGAATCTGTCCGTCGGTCATGAAGATCGTGCCGGCGACGCGGTTGGCGGGGACATCCGCCAGGAGCTCGCGCGCGGCGCCGAACAACTCCGTGCCCCGGTCATCGTCCTGGCCGCGACCCGGCTGGCGGGCGCCGGCTTCGACGACGCGGACGTCCAGGCCCTTCAGGGTCCCCAACCGGGTCCTGAGGGCCTCGAGCGCCGCGTCCGTGGCGCCGCGCCGATCCTGGATATTTTGGCTTGGCGAACGATCGACGACGACGGCGACAACGTCCTTGAGCGGCTCGCGGCGCTCCTCAATGAGGGACGGGTTGCAGAGGGCGATGAGGGCGGCGCCGAGGGCGATGGTCCTGAGGCCGCTGCCCGATACCTGGCGCACCCAGCCGTATCCCAGCAGCAGAACCGCCGCGCCGCTCAACACAGCGATCAGGGCCCAAGGCAGCAACGGCGCGAAGGTGATGTCGGCGACCGTCACTGCCCCAACCTCTCCAACAGGGCCGGTACGTGCACCTGGTCAGCCTTGTAGTTGCCGGTAAGCGCGTACATGACGGCATTGACGCCGAAGCGGAAGGCCATCTCGCGCTGCCGTTCTCCGCCCGGCACGACGGCCGAAAGCGGGCGTCCCTCCTCGTCCATGGCCCAGGCCGCGGCCCAGTCGTTGGCGCCGATCATCAAACCGGAAACACCGTCGTTGATGCCGCCGCCGTGGCGCTCGACCCAGACCCTGCCGCCGGCCCAGCGGCCGGGGAACGCCTGCATCAGGTAGAAGGCCCGGGTGAGGATGTGCTTGGGCGGCACCGGCGTCAGCGGCGGTACGTCCAGACGGCCGAGGAGGCGCCTCAGCCGCATGCCCTCGGGCGTGCCGGACCCCGTGGTCGCGCTGATGGCGGCTGCCTGCTGGTCGCGCGTGTCGAACAGGATGGTGCCGCCGCTTTTCATGAAGGCGTCGATCTTGGCCAGCGCGTTCTCCGACAGGGCGGGCATGGCCGGGGTAATCGGCCAGTAGAGCAGCGGAAAGAAGACGATGTCGTCGATCTCCAATTCGATGCCCAGCGGCTCCGCCGCCTCGACCGATGTGCGGGCGCTCAGGATGCGGGTGAGGCCGGAAAGCCCGGCGTGGCTCATTCTGTCGATCTGGGAATTGCCGGTCAGAACGTAGGCAAGCCGGGTCTCGAGCGACGCCGCCAGGGCAAACTCGTCTTCGGTGGTCTGTGCCAAGGCCTCGGGCCGGGGCTGGAGGACGATCAACGCGGCAACAACGCCGCCCACGATGCGACGCCGCACGCGCGGCGTGAAACCGCTCAGCAAACCCCTGAGGTGGAGGCTGGCGGTGAGCTCGATCAAGGCGAGCACAACAGCCGCTGCCAACAGGGCGGGCTTGAGATCGACTTCCTCGCCCGATCCGTATCCGAGGCTGCGAACCCCCTGCGGCAGGAAGCCTAGCGGTTTCATCGCCTCGACGGCGTGACCGAGGTTCAAAGCACGCCGATTGTCGGGGGTGCCGTAGAAGCCGGGCGGCAAACCGGGACCAGGCGCGTCCTCGTCAAACAACGGCCGGCCCGCGGGCAATGGCTCGCCAAGACGACCGAAACCGTCCAATGTGGCCAGAGGCGGTAGCGCGGTCTGGTTGCCGCCGCTTGCCGTCGGTGCGACGCCGTGGGCGAGCTCCACCACGCGTTTCAGCATGTCGACGAAGAGGCCGGAGAGCGGCAGGTTCGACCATTCCGTATTGGCGCTGGTATGCACCAGAACCACCCAGCCCTTGCCGCGTTTCTCGGCCGTCACGATGGGTGTGCCGTCGGCCAGTCTCGCCCAGGTGCGCTCCGTCAGCGTGAGGTCCGGCTGGGCCAGGACTTGGCGGTGGACCCGAACGTCGTCCGGGATCGGCAGGCCGTGGAATGGACTCGTCTCTTGGAATGGCGCGAGGGAGGCAGGCTTGCTCCAAGTCAGAGCGCCGCCGAGGTTACGCCCGCCCTTGCGCAATCTGACGGGCGTCAAATCGTCCGCGACTTCCGCCATGCGGGGGCCGGCGAAACGCATCAGAACGCCGCCGCCGTCGACCCAGGCTTCCAGTTTTGCCTTGTCGGGCCCGACGATGCGGCCGACGTCGGCCATCATGATGACAGCCAGGGGGCGGGCCAACAGGCCGCGAATTTCCCCGCGCCGGAGTTCCGCGCTCGGTTTCAACGCGCGCTCGATGTAATAAAGCGGCGCCAGGAGCGGCTGCTCATCCTCCAGCGCCGTGCCCGCGATCAGACCGACCGGACGCTGACGCCAGCGTTCGTCGACCAACACGGCCGCCGCCGCCGAAGCCTCCCCTTCGATCTCCAGACGTGCCACCTGGTTGCGTGTCTCCGTGGGCAATTGCAGCGCAGTTCGCGCCTCAAATGCGGCCGCCTCGAAGTGCATCTTTTGACGCGCCACGATGCGGTTGTCACCGGTCGTCGCCAGTGCCCAGTGGTTGATCGCAGCTCCGACTGAGGCGCGGCGGGCCACGAGAACAAGCTCGCTGCCGGGCTCGTCACCAAGCCTGAGGCTCAATTGCGTCGGAGCTTCCGCCCCGCCGATCACATCCACCGGCCCGATTTTTTGCAAGGCTGCGGCAAATTCGTATGCACCGACCTCGTTATCCGCTAGACCGTCGGTGATCCAGAAGACGTCGGCCGGGCCTTCGATTTCGGCGCCCTCCAGGGCCGTTAGTGCGGCCGCCCGGTCGACCGGCCAGGGCTTGGGCTCCAGCGCGCGTGCCAGGGTCATGGCATCGACCGCCGGCATGACGTCGCTCAACTGAGGCGTCTCGGTCTTGTTCGGTCGGGCCGTGGAGAGGAGCCGGACCGGGCGGTTGGCCCGTTCGGCCTCGGTCAGCAGTCCTTCCAGCGCCGTCTGACGGTCCGCCCAGCCTGGGCCGGCCGCCCAGCCGTCGTCGATCACGACGATGACGGGCCCGCCGCCGGGATTCAGCCTCACTCCCGGGTTCAGCAATGGTTGGGCCAGGGCGATCAGGACGATGGCGGCGATCAGCAGACGCAGAAGCAGCAGCCACCAGGGTGTGCGGGCTGGCGTTTCCTCTTCGGTTTCCAGTTCCGCCAGCAGCCGGACGGCGGGGAACACCACCTGCCTGGGCGGCGGCGGCGTCACCCGCAATAGCCACCAGAGGATGGGTAAACCCAGCAGCGGCGCCAGGAACCAGGGCGAGACGAAGGCGAAGGAGGAAATGCCGAACATCGTGGTCAGCCCGCCTGACTTCGGGTGTCCTGATGGCGTTCCGCCAGGGCCAGGTAAAGCGCCAGCAAAGCCGCCTCAGGCGCATGATCGGTGGCGTGGGTCAGCGAAATCCATCCCAGTTGCCGGGCCAGCGTCGCCAAGGCGTCACGCCGCGCCATGATTTTGGTGCGATACGGTTGGCGCAGGCGGTCGGCGCGCCCGGCCGTATAATCGGCCTCGCCCTCCAGGCCTTGAAAACGAATGTGTCCGGTGAACGGCGGGTCGAGTTCGACAGGGTCCAGTACCTGCATCAGCGTTCCCGTGATGCCTTCGGCCGCAAGGCGCCGAATTTGCTCTTCGATCTCGGCGAAGGGCGTCAGGAAATCGCTGATGAGCAGGACATCGGCGGCGCGCGGCAACCGGACGTGCGGCGGCAGGCTGGGGGCTTCGGGCGAAGCCTTGGCTTCTAGCTCGGCCGCGACACGGTTGAGTGTGGCGCGACCCGTCGCCGGTGGAAAATCAGAGCCCAGAAGGCCGACGTACTCGCCGCCCTGGACCAGCAACACCGACGTCGCCAGGCCGAGTATCGCGGCACGGTCGTGCTTGCTCGGCAACGCCGGATCGCTGGCGAAATGCATGGACGGCGAGGCATCACACCAGATCCAGACGGACTGGGCGGCCTCCCATTCGTGTTCCCGGACGAACACCCGGTCGGACTTGGCCGATTGCCGCCAGTCGATGTCGCTGGCCTGGTCGCCGATCTGATACTGCCGGAACTGCCAGAAGGTTTCACCGGTGCCGACGCGGCGGCGGCCGTGGACGCCTTGGGCCACCGTCGAAGCGACGCGCTCGGCCGCCACCATCAGCGGCGGCAGGGTGGCCGCCAGGTGTTCCGCGCGGTGGCGTTGGGTTGACCCGTGCCTGGCCATGGCGGGGTGTCCTCAGCCGAGCCTGGCGATAAGGCTGTCGATCACGTTTTCGATCGTGACGCCGTCGGCGCGGGCGGCGAAATTGAGCGCCATGCGGTGGCGCAGCGCCGGACCTGCCAACTCGGCTACGTCGTCAATCGAAGGGGACAGCCTGCCGTCCAACAAGGCCCGCGCCCGGGCTGCCAGGATCAGGGCCTGGCTGGCGCGCGGTCCGGGTCCCCAGGCCACGTGGTTCTGCACGCTTTCAAGGTCCGTTTCCTCCGGCCGTCCGGCGCGCACCATGTCGAGGATGGCAGCGACGACGCTCTCGCCGACAGGCAACCGGCGAACCGCTCTCTGCGCCATCATCAAATCCTCGGCACTCAGAACTTCGCGCGCTTTGGCTTCATCCACGCCTGTGGTTGCCAGCAGCATTTGCCGCTCGGCATCGAGATCGGGGTAGCCGACGTCGATCTGCAGCAAAAAGCGGTCGAGCTGGGCTTCGGGCAGGGGATAGGTGCCTTCCTGCTCAAGCGGGTTCTGCGTCGCCAGGACGTGGAAGGGTTTGGGCAGCATGTGGCGCTGGCCGCCGACGGAAACGTGCTTCTCCTGCATGGCCTGCAGGAGCGCCGATTGGGTGCGCGGGCTGGCCCGGTTGATTTCGTCAGCCATCAGCAGCTGGCAGAAAACCGGGCCGGGAACGAAGCGGAACGAGCGCTGGCCGCTGTCGCTTTCCTCCAGGACTTCCGAGCCGATGATATCGGCCGGCATCAGGTCGGGCGTGAACTGGACGCGTTTTTCCGACAGTCCCAACACGGTGCCCAAGGTTTCGACCAGCCGGGTCTTGGCCAGTCCGGGCACGCCAATCAGCAGCGCATGCCCGCCGGCCAGCAGTGTGATCAAGGTCTCTTCCACGACCTCGCGCTGGCCGAAAATGATATCGCCGACGGCCTCCCGCACGCTGGCTAGGCGCTGGCCTAAATCCTCGATTTCGGCGAGCAGGGCTTCGTCGGGTGGGCTGTCCAGGCCGGAAACGGAGGTCTCGGTTTTGGCGCTGTCGGCTGGGTCGGTTATACTCACGAAACACACTCCATTTGATCTGGTAACCGGTGATTTTCTATGGCCTCAACCCGTTCGGGCGACGGCGGTTCTGCATTACCGGCCGATGAGGCGGCCGGAGACCTCGACGAACTTGCCGACGGTATCGGCAAGGCGGATGGCGAGTTCCGGAACGGTCCAAAGGTAAACCCCGATATCGACTTGCGAATCGCTCGCGACGGTTCCTGGTTTTACCATGGCTCGCCTATTGGCCGCAAACCGCTGGTCCGCCTGTTTTCAACCGTTTTGCGCCGGGAGGACGACGGCGAATACTACCTCGTCACGCCGGTCGAAAAAGCCCGGGTTCAAGTCGATGACGCCCCGTTTACCGCGGTGGCCTTGACAGTCGAGGGGGCAGGCAAAAATCAGCGCCTCGTCTTCCGAACCAATTTGGACGAAGTCGTGACGGCCAACGCGGCCAATCCCATTCGCATATCAATAAATAGTGAAACCGGGGAACCGACACCCTATGTATTGGTGCGGGACAATCTCGAAGCATTGATTTCGAGGGCCGTCTATTATGAACTCGTCGATTTGGGGGTCGGCAAGGAAGATACGGGCGACGGCGTTTTGGGGGTATGGAGCGACGGCAGCTATTTCGAGCTCGGCCGGCTGGACGAAAATGAGACCTGATGCGTGAGCAGATCATAGAACGGTTGGGCGAGGGCTTCGCCGGCAGCGGAGGCAGCGATTTCGACCTCAATCCCGACGTGCGTCCGCACGTCTGGCTCGACGGCCGGGATCTCGTCGACGAAAACCTGAAACCGGCCTCGGTTCTGGTGCCGATCGTCGACCGGGACGGCGATATGACCGTTCTGCTCACCCAGCGCACGGACCACCTCCACCACCATCCCGGCCAGATCAGTTTCCCCGGCGGCCGGGTGGAGCCGCATGACGAGAACGCCGTTGAAACGGCCTTGCGCGAAACCCATGAGGAGATCGGCATTGCCCCCGAACAGGTCGAGGTCGTCGGCTGCCTCGATCCGTACCGCACCGGCACGGGCTTCATCATCACCCCGGTTGTCGGTTTCGTCGATCCCGCCTTCACGCTGGAGATCGACGAGTTCGAGGTTGCGGAAGTCTTCGAGGTGCCGCTTTCGTTCGTGCTCGATCCAACCAATCACGAACGCCACAGCAGGGAGTTCCGCGGCCAGGAGCGTCATTTCCACGTGCTGCCTTACGAGGACCGCTACATCTGGGGCGCCACCGCCGGCATGCTGGTGGGCTTCTACGCCCGGGTGACAGGTGAAAGGGCCGGTTAGATGCTGTTCAAGATCATCAAGCTCGCCCTGGTTTTCGGCATCCCCTTCGTGCTTTACGCCATCTGGGCCTTCATGGCCCGCCGCCGCGCCGCCGCCGGCGATCCGCCGCTGCAGGAAACGCCCTGGATTTGGCTCAGCATGGCCGGTTTGGGTTTGATGATTATCGCCCTTTTCGCCACGGGCATTGCGCCCGACAATCCTACGGACGCCTCCTATCAGTCGCCGCGTTTGGTGAACGGCGTCATCGTTCCCGCCGAAGCGACGCCCAAACAATAGACCTCGGTGCGCCATGGAGCCCGCCGGAAATCTCGCCCCCCAGCCGTGGATGCGGGCTGGCGAAACCGTCCGGGTTGTGGCGGCGCTTGAAGCCGGCGGCGAACCCGTGCGGTTTGTCGGCGGCTGCGTCCGCGACGCCATATTGGGAAAACCGGTCAAGGACATCGACGTCGCCACGCCCCTGCCGCCCGAACGCGTGATCGAACTGCTCGAAGCGGCCGGCCTCAAGGCCGTGCCCACCGGCTTCGAGCACGGCACGATCACCGCCGTGGCGGACGGCAAGCCGTTCGAGGTGACGACGCTGCGCCATGACGTCGAAACCTTCGGCCGTCACGCCCGGGTGGCGTTTACCGACGACTGGGCGGCGGACGCCCGGCGCCGCGATTTCACCATCAATGCCGTGTTCTGCGATCTCGACGGCACGCTTTACGATCCGGTCCGGGGCCTCGCCGACCTTAAGGTCGGACGCGTCGTCTTCGTCGGAGATGCGGCGCAGCGCATCAATGAGGACGTGCTGCGCATCCTTCGTTTCTTCCGCTTTCACGCTCACTACGGCAAGGACGAGATCGACGCCGACGGTCTTGCGGCCTGCCGGGCACAGGCGGACAAGTTGCCCGGCTTGTCGGCGGAGCGGGTATCGGCGGAACTCCTCAAGCTGTTGGCGGCGAAGGCGCCGGCCACCACGTTGCGTCAAATGGCGGAGGTCGGCGTGCTGGCCGAAATTTTGCCGGAAGCTTCCGAATTCGACCGATTGGAACGCCTTTGCACTTTGGAGAACGAAAACGACCTGGTCGACCCGGTGCGCCGCTTGGCCGCTCTGGTCGACTTGGACGAGGCCGGCGCCGCAGCCATGGCCCGGCGGCTCAGGTTGCCCAATGCGGATGTCCGCAGATTGGCCGCGGCTTTCGCCGCCGAGGCTGACTTTTCGCCGCCGTCAAACGACGCCGATGTTCGGCGGGCCATCTATGCCGGCGGGACGGATCTCATCGTCGATCTAATCCTGCTAAGGTGGGCGACGGAGGAAGCCGACGGCTGGTCCGATCACTTGGCGCTGGCGCAAAGCTGGCCGCCGCCCGAACTGCCGGTAAAGGGCCGCGATGCGCTTGAAATCGGCGTGGAGGCCGGTCCCCGTGTGGGCGAACTGGTCGCGGCGGTCGAGAAATGGTGGATCAAAGGCGATTTTCAGGCCGACCGGACGGCCTGTCTCGAAAAATTACGGCAATTGGCGGCGGAATAGGGTTCGGAAGCGCTCTAATCCGTTTACACGCCAAATCCCGCCTGATACATTCCGCCGCGTCGGTGGCCGGGTGCTGAAAATCGGTGTTTCGGTCGCACAAGCGGATCTGTCGGGGGACATCCGCCCGTATCAACCTCCGGGCCGTATATGGTCCGCCGGGCGACGAGGGAATTCACCATGAAAGTGGTTGCCGGCAACAGTAATCGGCCACTTGCCGACGCCATTGCGGCGTGTCTCAACATCCCACTTACCAAAGCCAGCGTCAGACGATTTTCCGATCTGGAAGTGTTCGTCGAAATCCAGGAAAACGTGCGCGGCGAAGACGTCTTCGTGATGCAGCCGACGTCGTATCCGGCAAACGACAACCTGATGGAATTGCTGGTCTGCATCGACGCCCTGAGGCGCGCTTCGGCCCGGCGCATCACCGCCGTTGTGCCCTACTTCGGCTATGCCCGGCAGGACCGCAAACCGGGGCCCCGGACGCCCATTTCGGCCAAGCTGGTGGCCAACCTGATCACCACCGCCGGGGCCGACCGGGTCCTGACCATGGACCTCCATGCGGGTCAGATTCAGGGCTTCTTCGATATCCCCACGGACAACCTTTTCGCCGGTCCGGTGTTCAGCAAGGACATCGCCGAACACTACGATACCAAGGAATTGACCTTCGTCTCGCCGGATGTCGGCGGCGTCGTGCGCACCCGCGCCCTTGCAAAGCGACTTGACGCGGACCTCGCGATCATAGATAAGCGGCGCGAACGGGCTGGCGTGTCGGAGGTGATGAACATCATCGGCGACGTCAGTGACCGGCGTTGCGTGATCGTCGACGACATCGTCGATTCGGCGGGAACGCTCTGCAACGCAGCCGATGCCCTAATGGAGGCCGGCGCCAAATCGGTGGCCGCCTACATCACCCATGGCGTGCTTTCGGGCGGCGCCGTGGCCAGGGTGGCGGCCTCGTCGCTGGAAACGCTGGTGACGACCGATAGTATTCTCGCCACCGAAGCGGTGCGGGTGTCCCACAATATCCGGCGCATTTCCATTGCGCCGCTGTTGGCGGACGCCATGCTGCGGATCAGCGAGGAACGCTCGGTTTCCAGCCTGTTTGATTGAACGAAATTCCGGTTTGGGGTACATACCCGCACCGGTATGTGAGCGCCGTTGAGACATGGCGCGGGCTGGCGGCACCCTTGGAGGCCGCGCCCGGGAAGTGTTTCAGGGGACGAGGGAGAAACATTCCGCTCGTCCAACGGCATATTGAAACGAATTTGGAGTACGAAAAATGGCTGAAGTAGAAACGCTTCCTGCCGCAGCGAGGGAACGGGCCGGCAAGGGGGCCGCCCGTGCCATGCGTCGCGAAGGCAAGGTACCCGCCGTGATCTACGGCGATAAGAAAGACACCGTCATGTTGACGCTGGACGTGCGCGACGTGGCGCGGGAATACATGCGCGGCGGTTTTTTCGCCCGGCTTTATGACGTCGAGGTCGACGGCAAGGCCGAACGCGTATTGCCGCGTGACGTGCAGTTGCACCCGGTAACGGACGTGCCGCTGCATGTCGATTTCCTGCGCCTGTCGAAGGGCGTCAAGGTGCGCCTGGCGATTCGTGTGAACTTCATCGACGACGAAGAGAGCCCCGGCCTCAAGCGCGGCGGCATTCTCAACATCGTGCGTCACGAAATCGAATTCCTGTGCCGCGCCGACGCCATTCCCGAGTCCATCACGGTCAGCCTCGAGGGTTGGGACATCGGTGATTCGATCCACATCGAGGACGTTACCCTGCCTGAGGGTGTGACGCCGACCATTACCGACCGTAACTTCACCATCGCGACCATCGCGTCGCCCATCATCGAAGTCGAGCCCGAAGCCGAGGAAGGCGAAGAGGGTGAGGAAGGCGAAGAGGGCGAAGGCGAAGAAGGCGAGGAAGGCGAAGAAGGCGAAGGCGGCGAGGAAGGCGAAGGCGGCGAAGAGTAAGCCATGCTGCTGCTTGCCGGCCTCGGCAATCCCGGCGCCAAATACGAAAACAACCGGCACAACGTCGGCTACATGGCGGTGGACGAAATCGTCCGCCGCCATTCGTTTGGCCCGTGGAGCACCAAATTCCAGGGACGTGTTTCGGAAGGCCGCTTAGGCTCCGAAAAAGTCCTGGTGCTGAAACCGACCACGCTGATGAACCTCTCCGGCCAGTCGGTGGGCGAGGCCATGCGATTCTTCAAGCTGGCGCACGAGGATGTCGTGGTGATCCATGACGAGCTCGACCTGGCGCCCGGCAAGATGAAGGTGAAGAAGGGCGGTGGCAGCGCCGGCAACAATGGCATCAAGAGCGTCACCCAGCACATCGGCGCAGATTATCGCCGGGTGCGCATCGGCATCGGCCATCCCGGCGACAGGAACAAGGTCTCGAGCTATGTTCTGCGCGACTTCGCCAAGGCCGACAGGGGCTGGCTGGCCAACCTGATCGACGCCATTGCGGACGCCGCGCCGAAGCTGGCGGCCCATGACGACGCCGGCTTCATGAACGACGTGGCCCTGAAACTGAAACCGAACGAGAAGAAAGCGCCGCCCACGGAGGCTGCGCGACCTAGTCAAGAAGACGATTGAGTTATGGGATTTACCTGCGGCATCGTCGGCCTGCCCAACGTCGGCAAGTCGACGCTTTTTAACGCCCTGACCGAAACGGCGGCGGCCGAGGCGGCCAACTATCCGTTCTGCACCATCGAGCCCAACGTGGGCCGGGTCGCGGTGCCCGACGAACGCCTCGACAAGCTGGCCGTACTGGGGAAGTCCGCTCAAGTCCTGCCGACCCAGCTCGAATTCGCGGATATCGCCGGTCTCGTGCGGGGCGCCAGCAAGGGCGAAGGCCTCGGCAACCAGTTCCTTGCGAAGATCCGCGAGGTTGACGCCATCGTTCACGTTCTGCGCTGTTTCGAGGACGGCAACATCACGCACGTGGACGGCAAGATCGATCCGGTCGCCGATGCCGAAACGGTCAACACCGAATTGCTGCTGGCCGATCTGGAGAGCATTGAAAAACGCGCGGACAACGCTGCCAAACGGGCACAATCCGGCGACAAGGACGCCAAGGCGCTTTCCGCCGTGCTGCAGAAGGTTCTGGCGGCGCTACAGGAAGGGAAGCCCGCGCGTTCGGTGCGGATCGACAAGGAGGAGGCCAAGATCTTTGCCGGCCTGCAGCTCCTGACGGCAAAGCCCGTTCTTTACGTCTGCAACGTCGAAGAAGCGTCGGCGGCCGACGGCAACGAACAATCCGGCCGCGTTGCCGAGATGGCGGCGGGCGAGGGAGCGTCGATGGTCGTTATCTCCGCTGCCATCGAGGCCGAGGTGAGCCAGCTCGATGCCGACGAACGCGATGAATTTCTGGCCGAACTGGGACTTGAGGAGACAGGCCTCACCCGCATCATTCGGGCGGGGCACGAACTTCTCAACCTGATCACCTTCTTCACGGTGGGTCCCAAGGAGGCGCGGGCCTGGACCGTGCGCCGCGGCGCCAAGGCGCCGGAGAGCGCCGGCGTCATTCACACCGATTTCGAACGGGGCTTCATCCGGGCTGAGACCATCGCCTACGACGACTTCATCGCCTGCGAAGGCGAACAGGGCGCCAAGGACGCGGGCAAAATGCGCGCTGAGGGCAAGGACTACCCGGTAGCCGACGGCGACGTGCTGCACTTCCGGTTTAACGTTTAATTTCAAGGTCTTGTGATGTCGGATAAGAAGGAAAACACGATTTTTCTCGAGGATCTCCATGTCGGCATGGAGCACAAGTTCGGCAGCAAGACGATGACCAAGGAGGAGATCATTCGGTTTGCCTCCGAGTTCGACCCCCAACCTTTCCACATCGACGAGGAAGCGGCCAAGGACAGCATGTTCGGCGGGCTGGTGGCCAGCGGTTTCCACACCACGTCGGTGCTCATGCGCATGCTCGTGGACGAGAAACTGGGTAAGAAAACCGGCAGCCTGGGCTCGCCCGGCGTCGACAACATCCGCTGGCTGGTGCCGGTGCGCCCCAACGACACCATCCGGGTCGAATCGGTCATCACCGAGGTCAAATCGTCGCGCAGCAAGCCCGACCGGGGCAGCGTGACCACCGAGTACTCGGTGTACAACCAGCGCGACGAGAAGGTCATGACGATGACCGGCTATGGCATGTTCCTCAAGCGCAATCCGCCAGCTTAGCGACGTACCAGCCTAGCAACTCCTCTTTGTTGCTTTATATTGCTTCCCGGGAGAAGAACAATAATCCGGGGAGGGATCCATGACGACGACCACCATCAGTTTGACCGCGGCCGATGGCCATGATCTGGCGGCCTACGAATCGACGCCCGACGGGCCGTCCAAGGGCGGCATCGTCGTCATCCAGGAGATCTTTGGGGTTAACGAGCACATCCGCGACGTCTGCGACCGCTACGCCGCCAAGGGGTTCACGGCGCTGGCGCCCGCCATGTTCGACCGGGTGGAGCGCAACGTCGAACTGGACTACGTCCAGGACGACATCCAGACCGGCCTCGGCTACAAGAACCAAATCGATTGGGGGCCCGTTATGGCCGACGTCCAGGCCGCCATCGACCATTTGGCCGCGGCGGGACCTGTGGGTCTCGTCGGCTATTGCTGGGGCGGAACGATCGCCTGGCTGGCGGCCTGCCGCGCAGCCAACCTGGTTTGCTCGGTGGGCTATTACGGCGGCCAGATCATCCAATTCATCGGCGAAAAACCGAAGTGTCCGACGATGCTGCATTTCGGCGAAAAGGACAGCGGCATTCCCCTGACCGACGTCGTCCAGATTGCCGGCCAGCACGCCGCGGTCGAGGTCTTCACCTACCCCGACGGCGAACACGGCTTCAACTGCGACCGCCGCGGCAGCTACAACAAGGACGAAGCGGAGCTCGCCGAGAGCCGCACGACACCGTTCTTCGAAAAGCACATGTCAGGGTAGGAACCCCTACATTCCCAGGGGTGCCCTAGCGAATTCGAGGATGACGCCGGCTGTCTGATCGGGGGCAACGCGGACGGTGCCGTCGTCGCCCACGGAGTAGGGCACGCCGGTCTGCATGAAGTAGTTGGCGGCGGTTTCGGGCGTCATGACGTCGAGGCTGACGCCGGCAACATAGGGCGTCGGCTGATTTTCGTCGAAATCGACGTTGGGATAGAGCAGTTTCAGGTCGTCCGGCGTGACAAACATGATCTTGCCCTTGCCGGTGAAGGCAGCCAGCGTGTCATCGGTGGGCGAACAGCTACCGGGGCCGAAGATTTTCTCGTAAGGCGTCAACAGCGGTTCGGGACTATCCACCACAACCGTGACGGCGGTGACGCCGCGAGCGCCATTGGCGTGGACCTGCCATTCGGGACGCCAAACCAGCGCCGGATCGAGGTGCTGGCAGACGAACATCGTGAGATTGGGGGTGGCCTCGGCGGGAATGTCGACCAGGCGGAAGCGGGCCGTCACCGGGTTGGGTTCTCCCGGCAGCTCCAACTCGCGCGACAGATCGGTCGGTTCGGCGGGGCCGAGGCCGGCGGCCTTCAGGCCCTCGAAGGTCGCCTTGCCGTCGTCGGAACCCAGGGCGACGGCGAACATACCCTCGCGCACGCTCAAGGCCGCCTGAAGCCGCGGATTGGTCATGTTCGGACTGATGGCGCCCAGGAGTTCCAGGTAGTCGTCGTCGAACATGATGCAGTAGTTGGCCGTGCCCCAGCCGCCATGAACGCCGCGGGGCGTAAGGGTGAAGCCGAGGCGCTCATAAAGCCCACGCGCGGCTTCCAGGTCACGGACCCCGATGAGACCGTGGTCAATGCCGGTAATTCCATTTGCCATGGCGCTATTTTCGGCTGCCGGGGACGGCCTGTAAAGCCCGCTATCCGGGACTGATTGGCGCGGGGGCCTTGGCCGGACTAGCGCAGCGCCGCCGCGATGTTGCCGCCGTCGACGGTGAGAACCGCCGCCGTGGTCTTGCGCGACAGCGCGAGGTCGATGAAGGCCTGGGCTACGTCGTCGGTCATGACCTCCCGTTTCAGGAGATTGCCGTCGCCGAGGTATTCCTTGACCGTCAGGCCGCGTGCAGCGGCTCGCTCCTCCAGCAAACCGCCTGCGAAGATGCCGGTGTTGACCCGGTCGGCGTTGACCGCGTTGGCGGTGATGCCGTCGGCGCCGTACTCCAGCGCATATTGGCGCACCAGGAACAGCGTCGCCGCCTTGGGCAGGCCGTAGGGGCCGAAATCGGGACCCGGATTGACGGCCTGCTTCGAAGTATTGAACAACAGCGCGCCGCCCGTCCCTTGCGCCTTCATGACGCGAACGGCGTTTTGGGCCACCGTCTGGTGGGCGAAGAAATTGAGCTCGAAGCTCTGGCGCAAGGTCTTTTCGGAGACCTCGCCGATCTTGCCCTGCCAGGCCGCACCGGCGTTGGAGACCACGATATCGACGCCGCCGAAGGTTCTGCAGGCCGCATCGAAAGCCTTGCGCACCGCCCTCGCGTCGGTCACGTCGCAGGCCAGGCCAAGAGCCGCCGAACCGATATCCGCCGCGACGCGGTTTGCGGCCTTGCCGTCCCGGTCGACCACGACCACCGCCGCGCCCTCCCGCGCCATCGCCTTCGCCGTCGCTTCGCCGATGCCGCTGCCGCCGCCGGTGACCAGCGCCACACGCCGGGCCAGCGGACTTTCCGCGCCCTTGCCCAGCTTGGCCTGCTCCAGCGACCAGTATTCGATGTCAAAGAGATGGGCCTCGCTCAAGGCCTGGAAACGGCCGACGGCTTCTGCGTCGGTGATGACCTCGACGGTGTTTTCGGCCAGATCGGCTGCGATGCCGGCGTCCTTGCTCGACTTGCCCACACCGAACAAACCCAGCCCCGGAACCAAGATGACGCGGGGAAGCGGATCCAATTCCTTTTTGAGTTCGTCGCGTTTGCCGTTGTGCCGAGCAAAGTAGGCATGATAGCGCCCGGCATATTTCTCCAGCGCCTTGGCCGAACCCGCCGCGAATTCGTCCAGGCCGCCGGCTTTGGGCGCGGGCACGATCAGGGGCCAGTTCTTGATGCGGATGTTGTGGTCGGGCGTCACCACGCCGGCCTGGCCGTAGCGCTTGATGTCCTTGCCGTCGACGTAATTGCGGATGGCCTTGCCGGTGCGGAATTCCAGTACCATGCGGGCCGGGTCGGCATCGTCGCGCTTGGCCGCCATCAGTCCCCTGAGGATCGGGGCGACGTCGGCGATGGGCGCGGTTTTTTTCGGCAGCGGGGCGGCGGCGAATACCTTGCGCCGGCCCTTGATCAGATGACGTTCCGCCAAGGTCACGAGAGCGATCATCCGTTCATAAGCCTCGCGAGCGGTTTCGCCGAAGCTGAAGATGCCGTGCTTCAGCAGGATCAGGCCCTCGACATCAGGATTGGCGGCCTGAACCTCGGCGGCCTTCTTGGCCAGCGCGAAACCCGGCATGACGTAGGGCACCAGAGCCGCCCGGTCGCCGAAGACGTCGGCCGATCGTTTGGCGCCGTCGGGCTGGTCGGTGACGGCCAGCACCGCCGTTGAATGGGTGTGATCGACGAACTTGTGGGGCAGGAAGGCGTGCAGCAGTGTCTCCACCGACGGATTGGGTGAGGTGGCATCCAGCAAACAGCCGCGCTGAAAGTTCACCATATCCTCGTCGCTGAGGCGGTCGAGCCGGCGCAGTTCCTGAATGTCGCCCAGGCGAAGCGCCGGCAGGCCGCGCGGCTCGATGTCACCCATGTCCCAGCCGCTGCCTTTGACGCAGAGGACATCCAGTTTGACGCCCAAGACGTCTTTCATGGTGGTTTTCACCGAGGTGTTGCCGCCGCCGTGCAACACCAGCCGGGGATCGCCGCCCAGCAACCGCGTTGTATAGACACGCAGCGCCACGTCGCGGTTGACACCCCGGCGGGCATAAGATGCGGTCATGCGCTTGGCGTCCGCGTCGCGCCACAAGCTTTTCATCTCGGTACCCCCTTTTCGGCCTTGCCTTAGCGGCGTTCGGGATAAAGGCTCAGCAAGCCGTCCTTGGAGGCGTCGCAGACGCCGCGCTCGGTGATCAGGCCGGTGACCAGCCGTCCGGGCGTCACGTCGAAGGCATAGTTGGCCGCGGCGCTGCCTTCGGCAATGATTGAGATCGTTTGGATTCCGCCGTCGGCCGTGCGGCCGGTCATCTCCGTCACCTCCGTCGCATCCCGTTGCTCGATGGGGATTTCGGCCACGCCGTCGTCCAAGGTCCAGTCGATGGTCGAGTGCGGCAAACCGACATAGAAGGGCACGCCGTTGTCGTGCGCCGCCAGCGCCTTCAGATAGGTGCCGATCTTGTTGCAGACGTCTCCCGTCCAGGTCGTGCGGTCGGTGCCGGTAATGCAGAGATCGACCATGCCGTGCTGCATCAGGTGGCCGCCCACATTGTCTGCGATGACGGTGTGCGGCACGCCGTGCCGGCCCAATTCCCACGCCGTCAGCGAGGCGCCTTGGTTGCGCGGCCGGGTCTCGTCCGCCCAGACGTGGACCGGGACACCGGCGTTATGGGCGACGTAGACCGGCGCCAGAGCCGTGCCCCAGTCGACCGTGGCGAGCCAGCCGGCGTTGCAGTGCGTTAGCACGTTGACGGGACGCTCCTTGCCGTTGGCTTTCCAGGCGGCGGTGATCAGTTTGGCGCCGTGTTCGCCGATGGAATGGCAGGTCTTGACGTCGTCCTCGCAGATTTCCGCAGCCAGCTCCAACGCCGCCGCATGACGGTCGGCCTCGACCAGGACATTCAGCGTGGTACGCGCCTCGTCCAGCGCCCAACGCAGGTTGACGGCGGTGGGGCGGGTCGCCAGCAGGACATCGTAGGCCTCGTTGAGGCGCTCGTCGGAGGCATCATCGGCGATGGCCAGGGCCATGCCGTATGCGGCCGTCGCGCCGATCAAGGGAGCGCCGCGTACCCGCATGACGGAGATCGCTTCCGCGGCGTCCTCAAGGGTTTCGAGCCTCACCGTGGTGAACTCGTGCGGCAGCAGGGTCTGGTCGATGATCTCGACCGCGGCGCCGTCGTCGACGGGCCAGATAGTACGGTAGGCGACGCCGTCAACTTGCATGGCCGGGTCTACTCCCCTTCGAATTCACACAGCGTCAGGATCGGAATGTTCAGCTCCTCGATCCGGGCGCGGCCGCCCAAATCGGGCAGGTCGACGATGAACGAGCAGCCGATCACCTCGCCGCCGGCCTTCTGGATCAGTTCGATGGAGGCACACGCGGTGCCTCCGGTGGCAATCAGATCGTCGATCAACAGGACCTGATCGCCTTCGTTGATGGCGTCGGTGTGGATTTCCACCGTGTCGGTGCCGTATTCCAGGTCGTATTCCTGTTCGTGCGTGTCGTACGGCAGCTTGCCCTTCTTGCGCACCGGGACGAACGCCGTGCTGAGCTGGTGGGCGACCGCGCCACCCAGGATGAACCCACGCGCCTCGATGCCGGCGACCTTGTCGATATTCACGCCGGCGTGCGGCTGGACCAGCTCGTCGATGGTCTTGCGGAAGCCCAGCGGATCGAGCATCAACGTCGTGACGTCGCGGAACATCACGCCCTCGATGGGGTAGTTCGGAATGGTGCGAATACGGCTTTTTATCGGCATGTTTCAGGCGTCCAATGTGTCGATTCGGGGGAGGGGTTAAAGTACGCGGCCGGCGACCGCATCCAGTTTGGCGGCCACTTCGGGATCGCGGGCTTCGGGTTGTGTGATCAGCGCCATTTCCAGGGCCCGGTCGCAACCGTGTGGGCAGGCTTCGGGTCGATCCGTCGCCAGACCCGGCGTGACCGCCTTGACCAGGCTGCGGGCGTTGTCGGCATTGTTCAACAGCACCCGGATGATGTCGGCGACCTCCACGTTGTCGTGGTCGGGGTGCCAGCAATCATAGTCCGTCACCATGGCTACGGTGGCGTAGCAGATCTCGGCTTCGCGGGCGAGTTTGGCTTCCGGCATATTGGTCATGCCGATGACGTCGCAATTCCAGGACCGGTAGAGATTGGATTCCGCCAGGCTGGAGAACTGCGGCCCCTCCATCGCGAGGTACGTGCCGCCGCGAACGACGTTGATGTCCAACGACCCGGCAGCGCTTTCGATGGCGTCGCCGAGACGGCCGCACACCGGATGGGCAACCGAGACATGGGCCACCAAGCCGGTGCCGAAGAAGCTTTTTTCGCGCGCGAACGTGCGGTCGATGAACTGATCGACGATGACGAAGGTACCGGGCGGCAGTTCCTCGCGGAAGCTGCCGACGGCGCTGACCGACACGATATCGGTGACGCCGGCCCGCTTCAGGGCGTCGATGTTGGCGCGGTAGTTGACGGTTGTCGGGGAATGCTTGTGACCGCGTCCGTGGCGCGGCAGAAAGACCAACTGGGCGCCGTCGAGCTCACCGAACAGCAGTTCGTCCGACGGCTCCCCGAACGGGCTTTCGATTTTCTCCCAGCGGGTGTCGGTCAGTCCGTCGATATCGTAGACGCCGCTGCCGCCCAATACGCCGATCACCGGCTTTGCCTGATCACTCATTTCTCTCCCCTCGTCGCCCGGCCCAGATCCGGGTACTTGTTATTCAAACCAAAATAAAAGGGGGCCGTCCAGTGGACAGCCCCCAATGATAACGCACTATGACATCGCCGGTTAATGGACGTCGCGCCACACCCGGCGTTTGACCAGGACGAACAGAGCCGTCAGGACGATCAGGAACAGCATGGTCTTGAGACCGATGCGGTGTCGATCTTCCAGTTTCGGCTCCGCCGCCCACATCAGGAAGGCGGAGACGTCCTTGGACAACTGGTCCTTGGTCGCGGCGGTGCCGTCGGCGTACTCGACGGCATCATCGTCGATCGGCGACGGCATGGCGATCTGGCCGCCCGGGAAATACGGGTTGTAGGCCATGCCGTCGGGCAACTCGGTGCCTTCGGGCGGATCTTCGTAACCCACCATGAGCGAGTAGAGATAATCCGCGCCCCCGGCCCGCGCTTTGGCCATCAGCGACAAGTCGGGCGGCAGGGCGCCGTTGTTGCTGGCCCGGGCCGCGTTGTCGTTGGGGAAGGGCGAAGGCCAGAGGTCCGACAGTATAGCCGGACGGGTGAACATTTCGCCCTCTTCGTCGGGGCCGTCCTCGACCTCGTACTCGGCGGCGATGGATTTGGCCTGGGCCTCCGAGAAGCCGATGTCCAGGAGGTTGCGGAAGGCCACGTACTTCAAGCCGTGGCAGCCCGCGCAGACGTCCTTGTAGACCTGGAAACCGCGCTGGACCTGGGCCCGGTCGTAGGTTCCCGTGGGACCGTTGAACGACCAATCGACCTTGATCAGAGGCTTGGCGGCGCCACCGGCCGCCTGGGCGCCGGCAGCGGCGAAGACCACGCCGGCGGCCGCGACGGCGGCCATTAGCGTATTGGAGACAGTCTTTGCGCTAAACATCATCCCGCCTCCTTCGCACTGGCTTCTTCGCCAAGTACCGAGGATGCGATCGAATCCGGTAAAGGCTTCGGTCTCTCCAGCCAGCCGACCAGCGGCATGATGATGATGAAGTGGGCGAAATAGTAGGCGGTCGACAAACGGCCGATCAGGATGAAGTGGCCTTCCGGCGGGTTGGCGCCCACCCAGCCGAGGATGAAGCAATCCAGGACCAGGATCCAGAAGAACTGCTTGTAAATCGGCCGGAACGTCGAAGAACGGACCTTCGAGGTGTCGAGCCACGGGATCACGAAGAGGATCAGGATAGCCGCCAGCATCAGCACAACACCGCCCAGCTTGTCGGGCACGGCGCGCAGGATGGCGTAGAACGGCAGGAAGTACCACTCCGGCACGATATGCGCAGGCGTCACTAGCGGGTCGGCCGGAATGTAGTTGTCCGGGTGGCCCATGTAGTTGGGATTGAAGAAGACGAAGTAGGCCATGATCAGGAAGAAGACGCCGAAGCCCACCAGGTCCTTCGTGGTGTAGTAGGGATGGAATGTCAGCGTGTCCTGCGGGCCCTTGACATCGATGCCCAGCGGGTTGCCGGATTTCGAGGTGTGCAGCGCCCAGAGGTGGACGAACATCACGGCGAAGATCACGAACGGCAACAGATAGTGCAGGCTGAAGAAGCGCTGCAGCGTCGGGCTGTCGACCGAGAAACCGCCCCACAGCCAGGTCACCAGGGTCTCACCGACCAGCGGTACCGCGGAGAACATGTTGGTGATCACGGTGGCGCCCCAGAAGCTCATCTGACCCCAAGGCAGCACGTAGCCCATGAAGGCGGTCATCATCATCAGCAGGAAGATGATGATGCCGAGCCACCACAGAAGCTCGCGCGGCGCCTTGTAGGAGCCGAAATAAAGGCCCCGGAACATGTGGATGTAGACGGCGACGAAGAACAGCGACGCGCCGTTGGCGTGCATGTAGCGCATCAGCCAGCCGTAGTTGACGTTGCGCATGATGTGTTCGACCGAATCGAACGCCATGCTTTCGTGCGGCACGTAATGCATGGCCAGCACGATGCCGGTGATGATCTGCGCCACCAGGGCCACGCCGGCGATGGAACCGAGGCTCCACCAGTAGTTCAGGTTGCGCGGGCAGGGGTATTCGTAACCGACGGAATGATTGATGAAGCTGAAAATCGGCAGGCGGGTCTCGACCCACTGGATCGCTTGGTTGGTAAGACTTGGATTACTCATGATGACGCCCTTTAACCGATCTTGATCGTGGTTTCGCCGGTAAATTCGTACGGCGGAACTTCGAGGTTGCGGGGCGCCGGACCCTTGCGGATGCGGCCCGAGGTATCGTAATGCGAGCCGTGGCAGGGGCAGAACCAGCCGCCGTACTCACCCTTGGGCTCCGTCGGCTTCTGGCCCATGGGCACACAACCAAGGTGGGTGCAGACGCCCACCATGATCAGCCATTCGGGCTTCCGCGTCCGGTCTGCGTCGGTCTCCTCGTGGGGCAGATCCGCGGCATCGTCCTTTTTGGCCTGCTCGATCTCCGCCGGCGTACGATGGCGCACGAAGACCGGCTTGCCGCGCCAGACGGCGGTAATCGACTGACCTTCTTCGATCGCGGATATGTCAAGCTCGGTGGAGGAGAGCGCCAGCACGTCGGCCGACGGGTTCATCTGGTCGATCAAGGGCCATACAAAGAGGCCGGCGCCGACCGCCGACATCGCCCCCGTCGCGATGTAGAGAAAATCGCGCCGGGTGGCACCTTCGTCGTGACCGCCCTCGGGCGTCATCGTCGTCATCGGTGAATACCTTTTTACTGAAACTAAGTTAGTGATTTTCGCCGGGCTTTTTGACATTTCCTGGCCCAAATGTCCAGTATTCCCGACCAATCGGCAGGGCCGAATTTCCGCCTTACCGGGGTGATTGACGAACCCGCCGCGGCGTGGGATATGCTGCCGCCATGCGCATTGCCGTCTACCAGCCCGACATGCCGCCCAACCTGGGCGCGATGTTGCGTCTCGGGGCCTGTCTCGGAGTGCCCGTCGACGTGATTGAGCCCTGCGGCTTTCCCTTCGGCGGCAAGGGCGATATCGACAAGCGCGCCCGACGTGCCGGCATGGATTATGTCGAGCTGGCCGATTTCTCCCGTCATGACTCCTGGCCGGCGTTCGAGGCCGCCCGGCGGGAGACCGGCGGCCGTCTTGTCCTACTCACCACCCAAGCGGAGACGGACTACCTCGATTTCGCCTTCCGCGCGGATGATATCCTGCTGCTGGGTAGGGAGAGCGCCGGCGTTCCGGCGGAGGTCCATGACGCGGCGGGGGCCCGCATCCGGGTGGTCATGCAGCCCGAAGCCCGCTCCCTGAACGTCGTCAACGCCGCCGCCATGGTGTTGGGCGAGGCGCTCAGACAGACGCGCGGCAGAGACAGCTAGGGACGGGTCCGATATGGCCGACAATATCGAAGTTCAAAAGACACTGGCCTCGGCCTGGTTCGCCGATCTCCGCGACCGCATCTGCCAGACCCTGGAGCGGTTGGAGGACCGGCTTGAAGGCACTTTTCAGGACCGGGAACCGGGCCGGTTCGAGCGCTCCGAATGGTTCCGCACGGACGCCTCGACGCCTGACGGTGTGGACGGCGGCGGAGGCGTCATGTCAGTCATGCGCGGTCGCGTGTTCGAGAAGGTCGGCGTCAATATCTCCACGGTCCACGGCGAGTTTTCAGAACAATTCCGCGGCCAGATTCCGGGCGCCGAGGACGACCCGCGCTTCTGGGCCAGCGGCATTTCGCTGGTCGCCCATCCCTGCTCGCCGCTGGTACCCGCCGTTCACATGAACACCCGCCACATCGTGACCACGAAGGGCTGGTTCGGCGGCGGTTCGGACTTGACGCCGACCTACGTTGTCGACGACGACTCGCGCGACTTTCATGCCGCCTTCAAGAAAGTCTGCGATGCCCACGCGTGCGCCGATTACGACAAGTTCAAGCAGTGGTGCGACGATTATTTCTTCCTGCCTCACCGCAATGAGGCCCGCGGCATCGGCGGCATCTTCTACGACCAACTCGACAGCGGCGACTGGGCCGCCGACTTCGCCTTTACCCGCGATGTCGGTTCGGTTTTCGCCGACATATACCCCGAGATCGTCAAACGCCACATGAACGAGCCCTGGACGGCCGAGCAGCGCGATTTTCAGCTCGTCAAACGGGGCCGCTACGTCGAATTCAACCTGCTGCACGACCGGGGCACGCAGTTCGGCCTGAAAACCGGTGGCAACACCGAAGCCATCCTGATGTCCATGCCGCCCGAGGTGAAGTGGCCCTAGGGGCTATAATCTCCAAATTCTGCCAACTGGAAGTTTCTGCCCAAGGGGCGGCAAAGCTTGTCCGGTGGGGCGCTGAATTTGCCGGGTTCACGAAAAGCTAACTCTTTGATTTAACTGTATTTTCAGATGGCACGGAGCTTGCTTTTATTCGCGCGAGAGATTTTGAAGGAGCGATTAGGGGCGCGTTATGAGCTTCAAGCGAGAGGACAGGGTCATTTCCGTACACATTCCCAACGGCGCCGGCCAGCCCGCCCATGTGGCCAACTATGCCGCCGTCGTCGGCGCCGCCCCCAAGGACGATGCAAATCTGCGCCGGATCGCGCGGCGCTATGATCCCAGCACCATGGACGGTCCGGAAACGCTGATGTTCGCCACGGATCTGATTTCCGTCGGCATCGACGCCACCGACGCCCTGGCCGTATCCTGGCCTATCTCGCGGCGCAATCTTCTGGAGAAAGTCGGCCGTCACGAAGCCGCGCCCAAGATCGAGGACTGGGCGGATGTGCTGCGCCACCACCAGTCCCAGCGCAATCTCGCCAAGAGCCGACACAACTTCGTTCGCGCCGTTCACATTGACCGTCTGATCCGCATCGCCGGCGATCTGCGCGCCGCAGCGGCCTGATCCCGAATTTTTCGACTTCCGTCCGCCACTTTCCCCCGTCCCCGCCATCCGCTAAGCTTTCGGCGTTCATTTTGAGTATTGCCGGGAGGGGTTCGCCGTCATGTTCACAATGAGAATTTCGAGGTGTTTGCGAAACCTCGGGTTGGCCGCCATTTTTACGGTTTTCGGGGGGGCGGCCATTGCCGCGAACCTCGACATCAAGGCGTTTGAGGGGCATTGGCAGGGCACAGGCGTGTCCGAAAGCAACGTCAGCGTCACTTTCCAATTTACGGCGCGCGACCTTGATGTCGTCATCCGCCCCAACGAAGACGGCTTCACGCTTGTGACGACGACCATACAACGCAAGAAGGGTGATCCCTCCAATCCCGACGAAGTTCGGAAATCGACGGAGTTCAATTTCGTCTCCTCCGGTTTTCCCAGCGTCTGGCACCTGCCGTCAAACAAAGACCCGGAGAACCCCGGCTTTTACGTTTGGGCCCGCATCAAGGATAAGACACTGTTCGTGACGGCGCTCTATATCGCCGTCGATGGGCGCAGCGACTTCCAAATCTTCGAAAGAACGCTGTCTGGCACCGGCATGTCGCTGGAATTTCGCCGCATGCTGGACGGTCGTCTGGCCCGGACCGTCAAGGGGAAGCTGGTCAAGATCGGTAAGTAGTTCGTTTCCTACATCACGCAGGTCGCCAGCAATCCCAATATCAGAAGCAGCGTGAAGAAGGCGAAGTAGTGCATCGGGCTATGTTATCACAAGTCCAGTGTCGGATTTCGTCAGCCGCTCGCACCCCGTTTCCGTAACCAGCACGGTTTCGCCCAGCGAAGCGCCCAGTCCGGCGTCGCTGTCCGCCAGGATCATGTGCAGGAAGAAGACCATGCCGGGTTCGGCCGTTACCGGGTTGGCCGTGTAGAACATGGGCCAATCCATCCAGTTCGGGGCAAACGTCGTGCCCAAGCTGTAACCGCAGGCGTTCAGCCGGTGCTCCTGATACCCGGCGCCGTCGAGCACCTTGGCGTGAGCGTCGAACACCTCGCCCATGGTGCGTCCGGGCTCGAGGGTGTCCATGCAGGCGTCGAGCGCCTCGCGGCAGGCCTCGTACATGCGGGCCTGGCGCTCGCCCGGCTCGCCGATGCGGATCAGGCGCATCAGGCAGGCATGGTAGTGCCGGTAGGCGCCGGCGAATTCCAACGTCAACTGATCGTCGTCCGAGAGGTGCCGCCGGCCTGTGAAATAACGGCACAACAGCGCGTCACGGCCCGAGGCGATGATGTACTCGTTGCCCGGATAATCGCCGCCGCCCCGGAATACCGCCCCCTGCATGGCCGCCAGGACGTCGCCTTCGAAGACGCCCGCACCGGCCGTCTCAATGGCTGCGGCGAGGGCGTCATCCGCCAGTTCGGCAGCCTTGCGCACGTACTCCAGCTCAGACGCCGATTTGACCAGTCGCAGCCTGCTCACCATGTCGCTGGCGTCCTCCAGGGCACAGAAACCCTCAAGTGCCTCCGAGGTCCGTTGCCAGTTCCGGCCGGTCAGCCCGTAGGCCTCCAGTTCGATGCCCAGCTTGCCGCCAGCGGCGCCATGTTCCTGCAGAATGTCGCGCAACTCGTCCGCCGGATTGGCCCCGTCGACGTCGACCCAGATACGGATGTCCTCGATGACCGAGGTATGCCGGGCCTGGCGCAGGTCCGGCGCCCGCGTCAACAACGTCATGCGGCCGTCGGCGCCGAGGTAGAGGCATTGGAAGTAGACGTAGCCGAAGGTGTCGTAGCCCGTCAGGTAGAACATGCTCTCCTGGCGGAACATCAACAGGCCGTCGAGCCCTTTGGCGGTCATCGCCCGGCAGGCGGCCGCGCGGCGGCCGGCGAGTTCTTCCTCGGTAAAGTGGATCATGCGCTAGTGCACCTTGGGCGCCAGGGCGATGGCCGAGAGCTGGCGGCCATAGTCGGGCTCGCCTCGGTGGACGGCGCGGCGGTAGCTGAAGAAATTCTGCTCGTCGTCATAGGTATTGATGGAGGTGCTCTGGACGACGTAGACGCCGGCTTCGGCGATGCAACTGTGGACGAATTCGTCGAGGTCGAACATGTGGTGACCATCGCGCTCGGAGGGGATGAAGAAGCGTTCGAATGTCGGATCCTCGTCGACGAAGGTTTCCAGGAACTCCGGCCCGACCTCATAGGATTCCTGCGCGATACAGGGGCCGACTGCGGCCCGGATGTTGCTGCGTTTGGCGCCGAGGTCGATCATCGCCTCGATGACGCTGTCCGTTACGCCGTCCAGCGCCCCGCGCCAGCCCGCATGGGCGGCGCCGATGACGCCGGATTCGCCGTCGGCCAGCAGTACGGGTGCACAGTCCGCCGTCAGGATGCCCAGCGCGACGCCGGGTACGGCCGTGACCATGGCGTCGGCGTGCGGCCGATGCGTGACCTTGAGGGCGTCGGAGATGGTGATGACGTCGGCGCCGTGGACCTGGTAGTTGGTCCGGAGATCCTCGCCCCCCAGACCGAGGCGGGCCATCGCGATGGAGCGGTTGCGGGCGACGTGGGTTGGATCGTCGTTGGAGCCCGGCCCGCAATTGAGGCCTGCATAAATCCCTTCCGATACGCCGCCGGCGCGTGTGAAGAACGCGTGTCTGACGCCCGGGAGGTCGTTGAGGATTTCGACGGAAACGATCATGGAGCGATCTTACACAACTTCGCCAAGACCCGCCTCAAAACCGGCCGGAACGGGCAAATCCGGATGCCGCAGGCAGAGCACCTTGAACAGGTTGCCCATGGCGCCCGGTCCGGTCAATCGCTCCAGCGCCGCGCCGACGTCGATGACGGTCTCGCGTGGCGCATTGGCCTGCAGCGTTCGGGCGCGCTCGGCGATGCCGAGGGATTTGAGAAAGGCGCCCTGTTCGACCGGGCCGTCGATCGCGACCCCGCACTGGCGCGCGCTCCGGGCGAGCATGGCGAAATCGACGTGGGCGCAGATATCGGCGCTTCCCGGTGCCTCCAGGATGGGATGGGTTTTGTGTTTCAGCACCGCCTGCAGGGTGTCTCCCGGCCGGCTTTCGACATAGCCGTAGTCGATGATCAGCGAGGCCCCGCCATGGGCCATGATGCGCTCCGCGATGTCGTGGGACAGACGCACACCGGCCGGGCAAAGCTCGGCGATACTGCCGATCGGCGCTTCCTGTACCTCCTCCGCGAGCAGCTTGGCCGCCGGGGCGGGGGCGGGTGACAGCACCAAACGGAACTCTCGGCCCTCGTCGTCGCCCGGCGCCAGGTCGACGAGACGCTCGGCCCAGCCCTCGAGCGTGCGTTCGAACTGACGGATCGGCAGGGCGTCGAACAGTTCGTTGGTAATCAGCAGCAGGGGGCCTTCGGGCACCGTCTCGAATCCGTCGTGCCAAGTTGCGTCGTGACCGTTCAACGCCTGCCGCTGCAATTCCCGTAAGGACCGGCTGGTCTCCATCAGGTGAACCTCGGCGGCTTCCACGAAGCCGGGCAGGGCCTTCGCTGCGCGCAGGGCGTCGGCCATCAGGGTGCCGCGCCCCGGACCCAGCTCGACAAGGTTGACGCGGCCGGGCGCGCCCATCTGATGCCAGGTCTGGGCGCACCACAGCCCCAATAGTTCGCCGAACATCTGGCTTACCTCGGGTGCGGTGATGAAGTCGCCCTCCAGTCCGAAGGGGTCGCGGGTCATGTAGTAGCCGTGCGCGGGATGACCCAGCACATCGGCCATCCAGCGGTCGATAGTGAGCGGTCCGTGCGTGCGGATCAGGTCTGCGAGATGACGGCCCAGAGCGGCGCTGTGCTCGGCACGTGCCGCGGCGTCAGGCATGGGCCCGTTTGCCGGCGGTGGCCATCAGGTAGGCCCCCAGCAGCACCAAAGGCACGGACAACAACTGTCCCATGGTCGTGCCGGCGAACAGGAACCCCAGATGGGCGTCGGGTTCGCGGAAGAATTCCACGAAGAACCGTGCAGCTCCGTAGCCGCCAATGAAGACGCCGGTCAGGTAGCCGGGCTTTTTGTCCATGCCGGGCCGCTTGGCCAGGATCCAGAGCACGACGAACAGCAGAGCGCCTTCCAGGGCGGCTTCGTAGAGCTGACTGGGGTGGCGCGGTTCGGGACCGCCGTTGGGAAACACCATGGCCCAGCCGACGTCGCTGGTGCGGCCCCAAAGTTCGCTGTTGATGAAGTTGGCGAGGCGGCCGAAGAAGAGCCCGATAGGTGCGGCGCAACTCACCAGGTCGGTGACGGCCAGCAGCCTGAGTCCGCGACGGCGGCTGAACAACACCATGGCGGCGGTGACGCCCAAGAGACCGCCGTGAAACGACATGCCGCCGCGCCAGATGGCGAGTATTTCCATTGGATTCGCGAAGTAGTAATCGGGTCTGTAGAACAAGATGTAACCCAGCCGGCCGCCCAAAACGACGCCGAGAGTGGCCCAGACCAGGAAGTCGTCGACCATGGGCTCGCTCATGGCCGCATCGTCCCCGGCCGCCCGCACCCGCGCCACGATGAATTTCCAGCCCAGGATCAGACCGGCGATGTAAGCCAGGGCGTACCAGCGGACCGCCAGCGGTCCGATCTGGATCAGCACGGGATCGATGGCGGGAAAGGGCAGGGCGGCGAGGAAGCTGGCTGACATTTAGGTAAGATACTCGCGTCGTTGCGGAAAAGCGCTCGGCCAAACTTATAGGGGCGCGCATGCGCCGCCGCAAGCGGGGTTGCGATCATGTGGGTGCAGCGCCATATTATGCCTTAGTCAAGCGAGGAGCCCATTATGCAGACTGACAACAGATTGCTCGACGATCTCGCCCGCGTCGCCACCAGCGCAATGGGCACCCTGCAGGGCGTGCGCGGCGAGGTGGAAGGCCGCCTGCGCGACCAGTTCGAACGCGTGCTCGCCAACATGGACATGGTGACGCGCGAGGAATTCGACGCCGTCAAGGCCATGGCACAGGCCGCCCGCCTCGAAAACGAGGAGCTTCGCGCCCGCATCGACGCGCTTGAGGCGGCCGCCAAGAAGCCGGCCGCGAAGAAGAAGGCCGCGCCGAAGAAGTAACTGCTCGGAATCGTCATTCCGGCGAAAGCCGGAATCCAATCTTCTTTTTTCAGTCCGTGGACAGGAAAAAACCAAATTGGACCCCGGATCAAGTCCGGGGTGACGCTTTTATCTTTATTCCCGCCTTCCACTCCAATCTTATCCACAAGAAATTTGGCCATTCGGCGAACGCGTGCTTGCGTCGTCACGGGACTTTTGGCAGGGTACTTTCCATAGCGTTCGGCTTGGCGCTATGCACTATATGTTGGACAAAAATCGATATATAGTGGCGTTGAATTGGTGGGGGGAGGTTTTTATGTCCTACGTCGCCGTCGAAGTCCAAGAGCACAATCCGCTCGATCTCGTCGAACAACTTGTCGCTGCCAACGAATGGGTTTTCGAACGCCCCACCGAAGAGGAACTGGCCGTCTGCGTCGACGGCCAGTGGAACCGCTACCAGCTCTGGTTTGCCTGGCGCGAGGATCTCGGCGTGCTGCAGTTCAGTTGCGCCTTCGACATGAAGGTGGCCGAGCACCGCTATGCCGACGTCTGCGTCCTTCTCGCCAACATCAACGAACGTATGTGGGTCGGCCACTTCGATCTCTGCGCCGATGAAGGTATGCTGATGTTCCGCCAGGCGCTGATGACGGGCGACGGCGCGACCACCTCGCACCAGATCGAGGAATTGGTCGAAATCGCCCTTCTGGAGTGCGAGCGCGTGTTCCCCGCCTTCATGTTCCTGGTCTGGGGCGGCAAGGCGCCGGCGGAAGCGCTGGAAGCCGCCATGCTGGAGACCAGCGGCGAAGCATAGGAGAGATCCCATGACCGGTTCGATACTGCTTGTCGGTTGCGGCAAGATGGGCGGAGCCATGCTCGAAGGCTGGCTCGATTTGGGTCTCGATCCGGCCGCCGTGACGGTTGTTGAACCGTTTGAAACCAATGCCGCCGCCGCCCGCGAACTGGGCGTCGGCGTCGTGGCCGATGTCAAGGACGTTGCGGAGGATCTTGCCCCTTCCATCGTCGTTTTCGCCGTCAAACCCCAGAATATGGCGGATGTGGCCCCGGCCTACGCCAGCTTTACCGGCAGCGCTGTGTTCCTCTCCATCGCCGCCGGCACGCCGATCGCCGCTTTCGAGACATTTCTCGGCTCGGAAGCGGCGATCGTGCGTGTGATGCCCAATACGCCCGCCGCGGTCCGCCGGGGGATCAGCGTCGCCTGTCCCAACGCCGGCGTTAGCCAGGACCAGCGCCGCGCCTGCAACGAGCTCCTGGAGGCCGTCGGCGAGGTCGGCTGGATCGAGGACGAGGCCCTGATGGACGCCGTGACCGCGGTATCGGGCAGCGGCCCGGCCTACGTGTTCCTGATGATCGAGTGTCTGGCTCAGGCCGGCGTCGAGGCCGGCCTGCCGGCCGATCTCGCCATGCGGCTGGCCAGCGCCACGGTGAGCGGTTCGGGCGAACTGGCCCGGTTGGCCGACGATGACGCCGCGACGTTGCGCCAGAATGTCACCAGCCCTGGCGGCACGACCGCGGAGGCTTTGGCGGTTCTGATGTCCGACGACGGCCTGCAGCCGCTAATGACGCGGGCGGTGGACGCCGCCGCCCGGCGTTCGGTCGAACTGGCCAAGGGCGGCTGACGCTTCAAAAACCTTAACGAATTGGGCTAGAATTGCCGCTTGAAGCAAACGCCGTTCTCCGGAGCGGGGAATCGGTCGAGTGGGGAGGCCGAAGTGGCCAAAAAGCCCAAAACCGCGAAGTCAGCGAAATCCGCCAAAACCAAGGCGCCCAAGGATGTGGAAGCCGCCGCCGTCGATGCGGCGTTACACCTGGCGGCGCAGCTGGGCTGGCGGCAGATAACGCTGGTGGACATCGCGGAAGCCGCCGGGATCGAGCTCGCCGAACTCTACCGGATACTGCCCTCCAAATCGGCGATCATCGCCGCCTTCATGCGCCGCACCGACCAAGCCATACTTGCAGGCGGCGGCAGCGACATTGCGGATGAACCGCCGAAGGACAGGTTGTTTGACGTTTGCATGCGGCGTTTCGATGCCCTGCAGCCCAATCGTGACGCCGTCGCGGCCATCTGCCGCGACCTTCAAACAGATCCCTTGGGGCTTGCCTGTCTCGTTTGCCCCCGTGACCGTTCCCTTCGTTGGATGCTCGAGAGCGCCGGCATCGGCAGCGACGGCGTGCTCGGCTTGATCCGCAGCAAAGGTCTGAACATGATCCTTTTGTCCACCATGCGTGTCTGGCTCAGGGACGACAGCCGAGACATGTCGGCCACCATGGCGCATCTCGACAAACAGTTGAGCCGGGCGGACCGCCTGATCGGCAACCTGCGCGGTGGGATGACCCGTCCCAAGGATGCTCCCGCAGAGGCTTGAACTCCCCAATTCCTGAGAGGAAAACGACCGTGCGCACCCTAACCACAATTTTTCTGTTTATCGTCCTGGCGGCGGTGCCGGCCCTCGCCCAGGAGGGCAAATGGCAGCGGGACGCCCGGACCGGCTGCTCAATCTGGAACAAGGATCCCCATCCCTCAGATCTCGTGAGTTGGAAGGGCGAGTGCAAGGAACACAGGGCCTTCGGGGAGGGCACCCTGATCTGGGAGGTCAGTGAGGAAGGCAAGCGTGTCAAATGGATCTACGAAGGGTCGATGCTGGACGGCATGATGCACGGCAAGGGCAAGCTGACGATCAGCGGCAATTCCGCCATGGCTGGAAACTCCTATGAAGGCGAGTTCTTCCAAAGCGACTGGCACGGCTTTGGGATATTCAAGTGGGCCAACGGCGACAAGTACGAGGGCAACTGGGTGCACGACCGGCGCACCGGCTTCGCCGTCTTCACCTCCGCCAGCGGTTACCGCTACGAAGGCGATTTTCTCGACGGCAAGGAACACGGCCAGGGCATCTTGGTTTGGGCCAGCGGCACCAAGTACAACGGCACCTTCGTCAACGGAGAGATGCACGGCACGGGCACGCTATACCGTAAGACCGGGCGCTCGGGCCCGGCGGAATTCAGCCGCGGCAAGTTCGTGAAATGGCTTGAATAATTTGGTTCCATACAGGGGGTAAGCGTGGTGGAAGAAATATCCTTTGACGATTTCTTAAAAGTCGACATTCGCGTCGGCACCGTTGTCGCCGTCGACGATTTCCCCGAAGCCCGCAAGCCCGCGTACAAGCTCCGGGTCGATTTCGGACCCGAAATCGGGGAGCGGAAAGCATCCGCCCAGATTACCGTGAACCACTCGCCCGAGGCACTGGTGGGCCAGCAGGTGCTGGCGGTGGTCAACTTCCCGCCGCGCCAGATCGGCAAATTCATGTCCGAAATCCTGGTGCTCGGTCTGCCGGACGCCAACGGCGAGGTGGTATTGCTCAAGCCCAGCCTCAATGTCCCGGACGGCGGACGGCTCTACTAACCACCCTCGATAAACGTCTTAAGCCCGACGATCTCGGCCTCGTGTGTATCCATCAGTTGCCGCCAGCGCTTGTCGTCCATGCTGTCGAGGCGCCAGGCGATCATGCTCACGACGCATTCATCCGGTGAGGCGTCGAGATGGGCGCCGTCGACGATCCGCATCATGATGCGCGGCGTGAGCTTGGCGGGGTCGTTGCCGAGGTGGAAGAAGATCGCGCCTTCCGCCGCCATGTCGCGGATTTCGGCGAAGGCGGGTTTGCCGCTTATCGTGACGCCCTTTACGGCGCGCGGCCCGAGGATTTCGACATCCCGCATGCCGTCCTGCCATTCCCCGAAGTTTTGCGGATTGACGAGGTAGGCCATGACGTCCGCGGCCGGTTTGGCGATGCGGACGGAGGTGATGTGGGTCAGGGGATCGGTCAAGCGGCTATCCTCCGGCCTGTGCTGTGTTGACGACAACCAGTATTTCCGCGCCCTTCTGGTCCGCCGCCACGTAGGCATGGCCCATGTTGCCGTCGAAATAGAGGCTGTCGCCCTTCGCCAGCAACGCCGGCGCGTAGAACTCGGAGTGGATAACGATCCGTCCCGACAGCACGAAAACGAACTCTTCGCCCTCGTGCGAGCGTAGACCGCCGACTTCCTCGAGGCTGGTGGCGGTGACCCGGTTCCGGCTCGGCATCATGTGTTTGTTGGCGAGGTCGGCGCCGAGAATTTCATAATCGTAACGCCCGGTTCCCCGGTGATCGCCTTCGCCGGCCCGGGTCAGGCAACGCGCGCCTTTGCCGAACGAAACCGCGTCGCTATGGAAGAAGGCGGTAACGTCGACCTTGAGCACGCGGGCGAGGATATAGAGATTGTGGGCGTTCAGCGACGCCCGGCCGTTTTCCACCCGCGACAACGTGGCCTCCGAGATCGAGGTCAGTTTGGCCAGGGCGGCCAGCGTCAGCCCCTGCTCCTTGCGCAGTTCGGAAAGCCGTTCCCCGATGCGGAGTTCGTCCGCCGCGGGCGATGCGCCCTCCGGCGCCGGTTTTGTCGCGGCCATGTCAGTCTCCTCCCGAACTTTCGTCATAGCCGTAATCCCGTTTGGCACCCTCCGGCGTGACATAGCCGGCAGCGAGGTCCCGGCGGATGAGCTCCGGAGACCTGTCGTGGGGATCGCCCAGGCCGCCGCCGCCCGGCAACTCGACGACCAATCGTTCGCCCGCCGGCACGGTATGGATGGCTTTGTCGGTGAATTCCTCGCCGGACGTCAACCGGGCCCGGCCGACGATGCCCGATCGGCCTGCATCCCGTCCGCGCGGCGGGTTGCGCATGCGGTCGAACGTGGCGGCGGAGATCGTGAAGGCGGCGTCTTCGCTGTTGCCGATTTCGATGATCTGGCCGAGACCGCCGCGATGGGCGCCGGGTCCGCCGCTGTCGGGGGCGAATTGCTTGCGCCAGAAAACAAGCGGGGAGTCGGTTTCCGTCACCTCGACAGGAATGCACCCGACGCCGCTGGGAAAAGCCGTCACCGACAAGCCGTCCTTGCCGGGACGGGCGCCGATACCGCCCATGCCGACGTTCATGACGTTGAACCGTGAGGTGTTGCTTATCCCTGGGGCACCGGCGCCGTGGTCTGCGTCGGTCATGGCCAGTACCCAGATGCTGCCGGCGCTTTCCGCCGGCACCCGGCCCTCGATCGCCTGTGCGAGGCAGCCGAAGGCGACGTCGGGCAGCATTTGGCCGATGACGTGACGCGCGGTGACGGGACTGGGCGACAGGGGATGGACGGCGGAACCAGCGTCCGCCACGACACGCAGCGCCGCCAAGGAGCCGTGGTTGTTGGGCACCGTCGGTGCGATGATGCACTTGATGCCGAAACAGGTGTAGGCCTCGGTATAGCAAAGCGGCGAGTTGATACCATAGGCCGAGGCCCGCGAGGTGCCGGCGTAATCAACCACGATTTCGTCGTCGCCCACCGTCATCTTCGCCTTGATGAAGAGGGGGCTCTCGTAGCCGTCGAGTTCCATCTCCGTCGTGTAGTTGCCGTTGGGCACCGCGGCGATGGCCTTTTGCATGGCCTCCGCCGAATTCTCTATGATGAAGGCGGCAAGCTCGTCGATGGCCTCGAGCCCGAACTCGTCCATCATCTCGCTCAAGCGCGCTTCGCCGGTGTCGTTGCAGCTCACCAGTGACAGGATATCGCCTTTGACCTCGACGGGATTGCGGCTGTTGGCTTCGAGAACATCGAAGAGATCCTGGTTGAGACGCCCCCGATCCCGCAGCTTCATGTGCGGCACCCGGACGCCTTCCTCGAAAATCGATTTCGCTTCGGCGGAAAATCCGCGCCCGCCGACATCAATCACGTGACAGGTCGACGCGAACAGCCCGACGGCGCGGCCCCGGTGATAGGCCGGCGAAACGACGACGAAGTCGAACAGATGGCCCGTGCCCAGCCAGGGATCGTTGGTGACGTAGACGTCGCCCGGTTTCATGCCGTCGACGGGGAAGGCCTTGAGGAAATGGTCGACCGCCCTGGCCATGGTATTGACGTGGCCCGGCGTGCCGGTCACCGCCTGGGCCAGCATGCGGCCCTCCAGGTCGTAGACGCCGGCCGACAGATCGCCGGCTTCCCGTACGACCGAGCCGAACGCGGTGCGCAGAATGGCCTGGGCCTGTTCCTCCACCACGGCGATCAACCGGTTCCACATGACCTGGCGGTGGATCTTGTCAAGGGCGTCAGCGGTCATTGTCCGCTCCTTCATCCGTCATGACGATGTAGCCGAGGCTGTTGATCGCAGCCGAGAAATTCGCGGGAACGACGGTCGAGGTTTCGTCCTCCGCGATGACGGCCGGTCCCGATACCTTGGTCCCGGGCGGCAGGTCGGAACGCCAATAGAGAGTGCTTTTCAGGATTTCCCCGGCGGCTGCGTCATAGAGATCGCGGCTGCCCGTCACCGGAGCGGCGGACGCGCCGTCGACATTCGCCGCCTTTTCAGGCGCCTCTGTCTTGGTCGCCACGGTGACCGACCAGGACACGCTTTGAATGTCCATGTCGCCGATGCTTAGGCCATAGATGGTCTCGTACGCGGCTTCGAAGTCGGCGCGAATGGCTCCGGCGTCGCCTTGGGTCAGGGGACGGTTGGGCAGGTTGACCCGCAGTTCGTGGCCTTGGCCGACGTAGCGCAGCTCGACGAGGCGGGTCTCGACCAGGTCATCGTCCTCCGATGCCCCCTCGGCAACGGCGCCGGTGGCCTCCTCGCTCATTTCGGCCAGCATGGCGTTGATGCGGTTGGCGTCGAAGTGGCGGAATTCGATGTTCTGCGAGCGCACGACTTCGAACGAAACGGGCGCCCTTAAGAATCCGATGGCCGAACCGACCCCGGCGCCCTTGGGCACGACGACCTGCCGGATGCCCAGCTTCTGTGCCAGGCGCCCGGCATGCAAGGGGGCGCCGCCGCCGAAAGCGATCATGGTGTGGCGGCCGATAACCTTGCCCCGCTCTATGGCGTGAACGCGCGTGGCGTTTGCCATGTTTTCCTCGACAATTTCCGTGATGCCGGCCGCGGGCCAGTGATCGCCGAGTTCAAGCGGTTCGCCGACGTGCCGTATCAGCACATCTTCCGATTTGTCAGCGTCAAGCGTGATCTTGCCGCCGGCGAAGCGGTCGGGATCGAGCTTGCCCAGCGCCAGGTTGGCGTCGGTGACCGTGGCGTGATCGCCGCCCAGGCCGTAACAGGCCGGACCCGGATCGGCGGCGGCGCTGTCGGGCCCGACCGTGATCCGGCCCATGTCGTCGACCCGGGCGATGGAGCCCCCGCCGGCGCCGATCTCGACCATTTCGATGACGGGGACGCGGACCGGCAGGCCGCTGCCCTTGAGGTCGCGGTACATGCGCGCCACTTCGAAACTGCGGGAGCGCTCGGGCCGCCCGTTCCCGATCAGGCAGATCTTGGCCGTGGTGCCGCCCATGTCGAAGGACAGCACGTCATCCAAACCGCATTCGAGGGCAACCTGGCTGGCCAGGATGGCGCCGCCCGCGGGACCGCTTTCGACTAGGCGGATGGGGAAACGGGCGGCGCTTTCCAATGTCGTCAGCCCGCCGCCCGACATCATCAGGAAGAGCGGGCACGCCAGATTTCGCTCTTCCAACATGGTTTGCAGCCGGTAGAGGTAGCCCGACATCAAGGGCCGCACATAGGCGTTTGCGACGGTGGTCGAGAAGCGCTCGTACTCACGGATCTCCGGGCAGACTTCGCTGGAGATGCAGACCGTCACATCCGGAAGTTCGGCGGCCAGGATGTCACGAACGGCGCGCTCATGGCTGGGGTGGGCGTAGGCGTGCATCAGGCCCACGGCCACCGCCTCGATATCGTCGTCCTTGAGTTGGCGGGCGAGCCGGACGACCTCGTCCGCATCCAGTGGAAAAAGGACCTCGCCCCGGCCGCTGATCCGTTCCGGCACCCCGAGCCGCAGGTCACGCGGCACTAAGGGTTCCGGTTTGTCCATAAAGACGTCGTAGTGTTCGAAGCGCTTTTCGAAGCCCATCTCCAAAATGTCGACGAAGCCCTGCGTCGTCAGGAAAGCCGTCTTCGCGCCCTTGCGTTCGATCAGTGCGTTGGTCGCCAGCGTCGTGCCGTGAACGAAGATATCGATGTCGCCGGCATCGATGCCGGCGTCGGCCAACAGGACTTCAACGGCATTGATGACGCCGAGTTCGGGTTGGCTGGGCGTGGTGAGGACCTTGGCCGTATAGCGGCCGGCCGGCGTGTCGAGCACGGCGTCAGTGAAGGTGCCGCCGATGTCGGCGGCAAGGCGATGGCTGGCGGTTGTCGACATGAAACGCGGAATTTCCGAAAATTGAAATGATAGATCAATATTGCAAGATATTTGCAGATTTGCAATATTGGATTGCAGCGCGACAAACCGTGAAAGTTCCCGATGACGAACGCCGAACCGATGACGCTGGCCGACTGCCGGGCCCTTGATGCCGCCGACCCCCTCGCCGAGTACCGGTCGCGGTTTTCGCTGCCCGCTTCGGGCGCGCTGCATTTCGATGCCAATTCCATCGGCGCCATGCCGGCGGATGTGCCCGAGCGCGTGAAAAAACTCTTGGAGGAGGGGTGGCGCGAGCTAAGCCGGCGCGGCTGGTCGGAACTCGACTGGCTGGACAAACCGAAAGCTTTGGGTGCCGGCATCGCCCATTTGCTCGGTGCGGAGTCCGAGGACGTTATCGTTTGCGACAATACGACGATCAATCTCTTCAAGATCCTCAGTTACGCCTGGCGCATCAGGAAAAGCGGATCGGTCATCCTCACCGAGGCGCACAATTTCCCCACCGACGTCTTCGTGGCGGAGGGTCTGCAGAAACTGTTGGACGAGATGGGCGGCGACTGCCGGCTGGTGTTTGCCGAAACGCCGGAGGGGGTCTTGGGCGAACTCGGCCCGGAGACTGCGATCCTCTATCTCACCCATACCGACTACCGCAGCAGCCGGCGCTGGGACATGGCCGCGCTGACCAAGGCAGCCCACGACAATGACGCCCTGACCGTTTGGGACCTCTCGCACTCGGCCGGCGCATTGGATATCGATCTCATGGGGGCTGGCGCCGATTTCGCCGTGGGGTGCGGCTACAAATACCTCTGCGGCGGTCCCGGTTCACCCGCATTTCTCTTCATGCACCCGCGGGTGCAGGACCGCTCCTGGCCGACCATCGCGGGCTGGATGGGCCATGCGGACTTCAGCGCCTTCGCCGCCTCCTTCGAGCCCCATGCCGGCGTTGTCGGCCAGGCCACGGGCACCCCGCCGGTCATCGCCAACGAGGTTTTCGCCGCTGCCGTCGATATCTGGCGGGAAGTCAGCGTAAAAGAGGTCGCCGCCAAGCACCGGGCGCTCAGCGCTACGGCGATCCGATTGCTGGAACAGGAATGTGGCGAACTCGGGGTGACCGTCGCCTCGCCTCGCGACTACGAGCGGCAGGGCGGTCATGTGGCTTTCGAAAGTCCCGGCGCCGGATCGGTGTGCGAAGCCCTGTTCGACCGCGGTATGATCTGTTCCTTTCGCAAGCCGTCGGCGCTGCGCCTGGGGCTCGGGCCGCTCTACCACAGCCACGAGGATATTTGGCGCGGGATTCAATTGCTCAAGGACGTGCTCGCGAGCGAAGTCTGGCGCGATCCCAAGTACCGCAAAATTGCGATTTAGATAGCGGTTCCTAGCAGGGCGTCTCCCCCCATCCTGTCCTTCCCCCACAAGGGGGGGAAGGAACTCACATTGGGATTTCGCCCAATATCAAAAGCCCTCCCCCTTGATGGGGGAGGGTTGGGTGGGGGTGACCAAGAAAAAAGAATCCCGATGCGCCCTACGCCGGCAGCCGCACCAAAGCCCGCAGGCCGCCCAGCGGGGCGTCGGAAAGGATGATGTCGCCGCCGTGGCTGCGCACCACGTCGCGGGCAATGGCCAGGCCCAGGCCGGTTCCGCCGGTTTCGGGATTGCGCGATTCATCGAGCCGCTTGAAGGGCTGGAACACCTCGGTGCGCTTTTCAGCCGGTATGCCCGGACCGTCGTCGTCCACCGCAACTTCGAGAAAATCGCCTTCGCGGGAGAGCGACACCATCACGTGCTCGGCATGGCGGCCCGCATTGTTGATGAGGTTGGCGAGGCAGCGCTTGAAGGCGACGGGGCGGACGAAAGCGAGATAGTCCTCCTGTTGGTCGGGCGCCAGGCCGTCGGTGTCGATCACCAGGTCGCCGCCCTGGCGCTTGGCCTCATCGACCACGTCGCCGACCAGCCGAACCAGATCGACCTCCGCCGTAACTTCGGCATCCTGGCCCCGGGCGAAAGCAAGATAGCCGTCGATCATGCGCTCCATGTCGTTGATATCGGAATTGAGGCTGGCCAGGTCCCCGCTGTCGTCCAGCATGGCGAGTTGCAGCTTCATCCGGGTGAGCGGCGTGCGCAAGTCGTGGCTGACCCCCGCCAGCATCTCGGTGCGTTGGTCGATCTGGCGCTCGATGCGGTTGCGCATGCGCGTGAACGCCACGGCCGCCTGCCGCACTTCGGTGGCGCCGGAGGGTTTGAGTTCGGGCGCCGACTGCCCCTTGCCGAAACGGTCGGCCGCCTCGGCTAGTCGGCGGATGGGCCGGATCTGATTGCGCAGAAACAGGATGGCGATGGTCAGCAGCACGACCGACGCACCGACCATCCACATAACAAAGATGTAGGTCGTCGGGCTCGACACCCGCTTGCGCGGCGTCAGGATGCGCAGGAGGCCGTTTTTCAACTGGATGCGAATTTCGACATTTTCGCCATAGCTCGCGGTGTCGGTGCGGAAGGGGCGGTGGATCCGTTCCTGCAGCGCGCCGTTCAGCATGCGGTCGAGGATACGATTGGCCACCGAGGCGGCTTGGGGTTCGTTGGGCAGAATTTCGCCCGGCAGGAAGGTGGCCTGGATCTGCATGTTCTCAAGCAATTGCCCGGCAAGATCGGCGGAAAGATCGTCGCTTGGCGTGCCTGCCTGAAGGTCGATGATTGTGGCGATGTCGCCGGCCAGGCCGAGGGAAAGGCGGCGGGTTACGGCATCCCAATGTCGCTCGTAGAAAACGTAGGTGGCGATCACCTGGAGCAGCACGACGGGTGTGACGATGATGGCCAGCGCCCGGCCGAACAGTGTCGTCGGTAGGAAACGTTTCAGCATGCCAGCATTTGCGGTTGGAGACCTTCGACGCTCAGCCGGGTCTCAATACATAACCTTCGCCCCATACGGTTTGCAGATATCGCGGATTTCGCGGGTCGGCTTCGATCTTACGCCGCAATCGGGCGATTTGCACATCCACGGCGCGCTCGCTGGCGCCACCACCGTGCTCGCTGATCTCACCGCGGCTTACGGTCTGGCCGACGCGTTCGGCAAACAGTCTCAGGATCGAAACCTCTCCCGACGTCAAGCGTACGCCCTCATCGCCCCGCCGCAGGTCGCCGCGTTCGGGATCGAAGGTAAATTCGCCCATCGTCAGCGGCCGGGCCGGTATCGCCGCCGGGGCCGGCCCCGCCCGACGCAGCAGGCTCTCGATCCGCAGCACCAGCTCGCGCGGCTCGAACGGCTTCACCAGATAGTCGTCCGCGCCGTGCTCCAGGCCTTTGATGCGGTCATCCGATTCACCCATGGCCGTCAGCATCAGAATGGGGACGCTCGAGGCGTTGCGCTGCGATTTGGTGAACTCCAGGCCGGTTTCGCCGGGCATCATCACGTCGACCACCAGGAGATCGAATTCCAACCCCTGCATGCGGCGGCGGGCATCGGCGGCGTCCTCGGCGGTACTGACGCGAAAGCCGTTTTTGGCGAGATAGTCCGCCAGCAGTTCGCGCAGCCGCGTGTCGTCGTCGATCACCAGGATATGCGGGGCGAAATCGGTCATGGCTTTCTAACGGCCGCGGAAGGAACTCCGCACCGATTCGCGATCGGCTTCATTGATCAGCCCCATCAGAACCTTGCGGTAGCCCTCGACCGCCTCGGCGCCGGCCTCGCGGTAGGCGCGGGCGACCCGGCTCTGTTGCGGCCGCGAGAGCTGACGCTCCAACCGCGTGCCGCTTTCGGTGAGGTAAAGGAGCCGCTGGCGACGGTCCTCCAGGCCTTTCTGCTGTTCGACAAAACCGCGCTCGATCAATTGCGACAGGACGCGCGAAAGCGATTGCTTGGTGATGCGCAGGATGCCTAGGAGGTCGGCCACCGACATGCCGGGATTGCGCCCGATGAAATGGATGGCCCGGTGATGGGCGCGGCCGAAATTGTACTCTTTAAGGATTTCGTCGGGGTCGCTGGTGAAGTCGCGATAGGCATAAAACAAGAGTTCGATGCCCTGGCGAAGTTCCTCCTCACGAAGAAAAAGCGGGTTGGCGCTGGATTTTATGTCAGTCATGTTGACATATATGGCTTACAATGTTACGTAATGCAAGATGAAACGTCAGAATGTTGCGCAAACGAGTGGTGGTTGCGACATAATAGTACCCTGGCGTCATTCCATCCGGCCGGCCCGATTTCGCCGGTCCGGCAGAGGCTCAACATAACACGGTTCCGCGCGGCGGCGTGCGACCCGGAGGATACGACGATGACGACACCCAGTTTTGACGACCGCGAAGGCTTCATCTGGTTCAACGGCGAAATGTTGCCGTGGCGCAGTGTGCAGCCGCACGTACTGACACACGGTCTGCATTACGGCTCGTCGGTATTCGAAGGCGAACGCGCTTACGATGGTGAAATCTTCAAGCTGACCGAACACACCGAGCGCCTGCATTACTCCGCCGACACCTTGGGTATGAAAATCCCCTATTCGGTGGCGGAGATCGATCAGGCCTGCAAGGAAGTCATGGCGGCCAACCATATCGTGGACGGTTACATCCGCCCGGTCGCCTGGCGCGGCAGCGAAATGATGGCCGTCTCGGCTCAGCACACGACGATCCATCTGGCGATCGCCGCCTGGCCGTGGCCGGCCTACTTCACGCCGGAAGCGCGCATGCAGGGCATCACCATCAAGACGGCCGATTGGCGCCGTCCGCCGCCGGAGACGGCGCCGGTATTCGCCAAAGCGGCGGGGCTCTACATGATCGCGACCATGTCCAAGCACCAGGCCGAGGCCGAGGGCTATCAGGACGCCCTGATGCTCGACTGGCGCGGTCAAATCGCCGAATGCACGGGCGCCAATATCTTCTTCGTGATGGACGGCGCGCTGCACACGCCGACGCCCGACTGCTTCCTCGACGGCATCACCCGGCGCACGGTCATCGAACTGGCCAAGGCACGCGGCTATGAGGTGGTCGACCGGGCCATCATGCCCGACGAACTGCCCAAGGCCGAGGAGGTCTTCATCGCCGGCACCGCCGTGGAGGTCACCCCCATCGCCAAGATCGACGACCGCGAATTCAAGGTCGGCGAGATCACCAAACAGATGATGGAGGACTACGACGCCCTGGTCCGCCGCCAGGCCGTCGCCGCGGCGTAGAAACTAAGGATATCAAGAGGATTCAATAACCTTATTTGGTGTCAGGCACTTAATTGTTGTTAACGGAGGCGGTCTTCGGGCCGCCTCTTTTTTTTGTGCTTAAGCGGGGGAGGGGGCGGCCACCGGATCGGCGAAGATCTTGCCGAGCGCCTCACCGAGCTCGACCACTTCGGCGTTCTCCAGCAGGCCGGCCTCGATGCAGGCCTTGTGGCAGGCCGGCAGGTTGTAGTGGGGAACCGAGGGGTAGAGGTGGTGCTCGATATGATAGTTCACCTGGTGGGGAAAGATCAGCCAGCCCCACGACGCCGGTACCAGATTTGTGCGTGAGGCCGTTTTGGGCGACGAATAGTCCGTGACGGCGCCGTGTTCGAGTACCGCACGGATACGCAGGATGGCCTGGAACACCGTCACCTGCGGCAGGAACCAGAGCAGCAGGTATTCCGGCCACCAGCCCGTAGCGATGGCAAGAACCAGCATAGTGACGTGAAACACCCCGACGGCGATGCGGTCGCGCTTGGCCTGTTCGCGGAGGCGCGGCGAGGTGTCATCGAGCGGTTTGACGCGCTTGTTGGTCTCGCGGTTGGTCGCCGGACGGCCCATGAAGTAGCTGTAGTTCTTGTAGGCGGTGATGCCGGTGAGATCGATGGCGAGCTTGCGGAAGAGATATGTCCGCCCCCGGGGATAGCCGGCCATCAGGGCGATATCGGGGTCGATGTCGCGGTCGTAAAGATGATTGTGGTGCAAACGGTGAACGACCCGGTAGGTGCGCATGGAGACGCCGATCAGGAAGCCGCACATGCGACCCACCGCCTCGTTGAGCCGGCGGTTGGAGAAAAGGCGGTAATGGACGGCGTCATGCGAGAGGATGGCGAAGCCGTGCGCCGCCAGGGGGACGACGATGAAGGCCCAGGCGATCGTCCAGACATTCCACCAGATCAGGGCGGGAACCACACCGGCCAGCGCAAACAGGACATTGCGCCCGACGGATAGGGCGGCCTTGCCGTCGTCCAGGGCCGTCAGGCTGCGGATGACGGCGGGCTCCAGGCCTTGGCGAACCTGATCGCGAAACACCTCGCCCTCGGCATTGCCGGGGAGGGAGGCGGTTTCTGGCGCGGCGGTATTCGGCATCGTGAGCGAAGTATAGCCGAACTCGGTCAGGGCCGCATGCCGAAGGCGGCGGGTCCGGCGGTGCGTAAGGGTGCGGCCAGATTGGCCCACTCGCACAGAAGCGGCCGGGTGTCGCGGGGATCGATGATCTCCTCGATGGAATATTTTTCCGCTGAGCGGAAGGGCGAGCGCACGCGATCCAGGCGTTCGAGGATTTCTTCGTGCAGCTTCTCGGGGTCGTCGGAGGCCTCCAAATCGGACTTGTAGGCCGCCTCCAGGCCGCCCTCTACCGGCAGTGAGCCCCAGTCGCCGCTGGGCCAGCCGTAGCGATAGTGGAAGCGCGCGGCGTTGGCGTTGGCCGCCCCCGCGACGCCGAAGGCCTTGCGAATGATGATGGAACACCAGGGCACGCTGGCCTGGTAGAGCGCCGCCAGCGCCCGAGCGCCGTGCCGGATGGTCGAGGCCTTCTCCGCCGCCGTCCCGATCAGGAAGCCGGGACAGTCGACCAGGTGGACGACGGGCAGATGGAAGGTTTCCGCCATGTCGACGAACCGGTTGATTTTGAGTGCCGAATCCGCCGTCCAGGCGCCGCCGTAGAAATAGGGATCGGCGGCCATGAGCGCCACCGGCCAGCCGTCGAGACGGGCCAGACCCGTGACGATCGAGCGGCCCCAATACTTACCGATTTCAAAGAAGCTGCCCTGATCGACGACGGCTTCGATGATGGGCCGCATCTTGTAAACCTGCCGTCGGTTACGAGGGACGGCCTTGATCAGATTGTCCTCTCGCCGGTTGGGATCGTCTTGCGGCTCTGTGCGAGCCGGCAATTCGTAAACGCTCGACGGTAGGTAGGAAAGGAAGCGTTTCGCCGCCTCGAATGCCGCTTCCTCGCTCTCGACCTCGTCGTCGATGGATCCGTTGCGGGTATGGATGGCGCTGGAGCCCAGGCCTTCCTTGTCGACCTCCTCGCCGACGCCCGCAACGACCGGCGGGCCGGCCACGAAAAGCTGGGACTGGCCCTTGACCATGACCGAATAGTGGCTGGTGGCGGCCCGTGCGGCGCCCAGGCCCGCGACCGGCCCCAGCGCCAGGCAAACAACCGGCACGGTGGCCATGTTGGCCACCACCCATTCCCAACCCGGATTGGCCGGCACGTAGGTGTATCCGTCCGTTTCCAGCGACTTGACGGAGCCGCCGCCACCGGTGCCTTCGATTAGACGCACGATGGGCAGGCGGTATTCATTGGCGAGCTGTTCGGCGGCCACCTGCTTGGCGTGCAGCGCCGCGTCCGCCGCGCCGCCCCGAACCGTGAAGTCGTCGCCGACGACGACCATCGGCCGGCCATCGATGCGGCCCCGGCCGAACAGGGTATTGGCGGCCATGAAATCCACCAGGTTGCCGTCGTCGTCATAGGTCGCCTTGCCGCCGAGCGCGCCGATTTCGTGGAAGCTGTCCGGATCAAGCAGGGCGTCGATGCGCTGGCGGATGGTCAGCCTGCCGGCGTCGTGCTGGCGTTTGATCTTGTCCGGCCCGCCCATCCGGCGCGCCAACTCCTCGCGGCGGCGCAGTTCCTCGATATCGGCTTCCCAACTCATGTCCGGCCTCCCGACCCTTTGACTATTTCTTCGACCAGCGTGCCGCCGCTTCGTCGTCCGTGTCCTTCGCCGCCACCCATTCTTCGCCGCCCTCGCCGGTTTCCAGCTTCCAGAACGGTGCTTTGGTCTTGAGCCAGTCCATGAGGAATTCGCAGGCCTCGAAGGCGTCTTTGCGGTGTGAGGATGCGGTGATGACGAGGACGATCCGTTCGCCCGGCTTCATCGGCCCATAACGATGAACGATCAGGCTGGCGTCGAGCTGCCAGCGCTCCCGGGCTTCGGCTTCGATGTCGCCCAGCATTTTTTCGGTCATGCCGGGATAGTGTTCCAGCGTCATCGACCTCAGGGCGCCGCGTTCCTCGTCGTCACCCCGGACCTGCCCGACGAACGTCACGACCGCGCCAATGTCCGTCCGTCCACCGATCAACGCTTCGGTTTCGGCGGCGACGTCGAAGTCTTCGGACTGGACGCGGATCATGGAAAACCGTCCCTTCAGCCGCCCGTCATGGGCGGGAACAGGGCGATTTCGTCACCGGCCTTGATGGCGGCGTCTTCCTTGGCGAATTCCTGATTGACCGCGACCCGGACGACCGAACGGTCCTCCAGCGCTTTGGCATGGCCGGGTCCGAGGCTCTCGATCCAATCCAGCAGCTCGCCTACCGTGGCGATTTCCCCGGGCGGTGCCTGATCCTCTTCGGCCTTGCCGACCCGTTCCCTCAACCAAGCGAAATAAAGAATTTTCATGCCCCCACCTCGCTGAACGGGATGTAGTCGACCATGACACCCGCCTTCAATTTGCCCATGTCCTCCGGCAGTTCGAGGAGGCCGTCGCTTTCCACCATGGACGTGAGGAGGCCCGCGCCCTCGCGGGGAAATTTGTGGGCTTCGGGCGTGCCGTCTTCGCCGCGTCGGATGCGCACCCGGACCCATTCCCGACGGCCTGTCTTTTTCTTGTGATCGAACGCCGAGCGCACGCGCAGGATGATAGGGTCGACTTCCGTAGCGCCGCCGAGCCTCAGGATCATGGGCCGGGCGAAGCGCAGGAAAGTCACCATTGCCGCAGCCGGATTGCCGGGCAGGCCGACGAACGGCACGCCCGCGACCTGGCCGAGCGCCACCGGGCGTCCCGGTTTGACGGCGAGCCGCCAAAAATGCAGGGAGCCCAGTGCCTGGACCGCCGGCTTGACGTGATCTTCCTCGCCGACCGACACGCCGCCCGAGGTGACGATGAGATCATGGGTTTCGGCCGCCGTAGCCAGCGCGTCCTGGATGGATTTCGGATTGTCGGGCAGGATGCCGACGTCGGTGACTTCGGCCCCAAGGCCGGCGACCAGGCCGTGGAGAAAGTATCTGTTGGCGTCGTAAATTTCGCCGGGCCCGAGCTCGTCGCCGGGTTCACGCACCTCGTCGCCGGTGGAGAACACCGCCGCCCTGAGTTTGCGGTAGACCGTAAGCTCGTCGACCCCCACCGACGCCGCGAGGCCGATGTCCTGGGATTTTAGGCGCCGCCCCGCCGCCAGGATGATATCGCCCGCCGTGACGTCTTCCGCCGTGAGCCGGCGGTTGGCGCCCTCGGACAAACCGGCAGGCACGGTAACCCGATTGCCGTCTTCATCGACGGCCGTATCTTCCTGCATGACAACGGTGTCGAGGCCAGCGGGCATGGCGGCGCCGGTAAATATGCGGATGGCTTGACCGGGTGGGACATCGCCCTCATAGGGATGGCCGGCGGCGGCCCGGCCGCCGATTTCCAGGGTCGTCTCCGAATCGGGGACAAGATCGGCAAAGCGAACCGCGTAGCCGTCCACTGCCGAATTGTCATGGGGCGGAACGTTGCGGGTAGACGCAACGCTGGCCGCAAGGGTGCGGCCGACGGCCTGGGCGAGGTCTATCGGCTCGCTGCCGGTCACGGCGATTATGCGTTCCGCCAGCAGGTCCAGCGCTTCCTTCAACGGCAGCAGCCGCTCGTCGCCCCGGAAACAATCGTCCGTCAGTTGAACCAACTCATTCCCCGTGTCTGTGCGTCATTCGCGCTACTTCGCGGTCAGACCGCAATGCTCGATAATAAACGTCGCGACGCCCTCCACATCGTCGATGTCGATGACCGGAACCGTGCTGTCGGGCAACGGCTCGTCGCTTATAACGCCGACGATCTTGTCGTCATCCGGTTGCAGCAACGGTTTTCCCGTGGCGGCCCGATGAACCTCCAGCTTAGCATGATCCTCCCGCTTGAAACCCTCAACAAGCAGTAGGTCGACGGGGCTCATCTGTCTCGCGATCACCTCCAGCGTGGCTTCCGGCTCCTCACGCAGTTCATGCATCAGGGCCCAGCGCTTGCCGGAACTCACCAACACTTCCTTGGCGCCCGCCGCGCGATGCTCGTAGGAATCCTTGCCCGGCTTGTCGATGTCGAAGTCGTGATGGGCATGCTTGACGGTCGAGACGGTGACGCCGCGCCTGGCCAGCGCCGGGATCAGCTTGATCATCAACGTGGTCTTGCCGCTGCCGCTCCAACCGGCCAATCCAAAGATATGCATAAATCGGGACCTGATTCGTCGTGGTATGTGGAAGTCCGCCGGTCCTAGTCCGACGTCATGTGGCGGAGGCCGAGGCGCAGATAATCATATCCGGTGTAAAGCGTCAAAACGGCGGCCAGCCAGAGCAGGACGATGCCGATCCAGACCGTCCAGCCGGCCGGCAGCAAGGCGTCGCCGGCGGTGTGGGTCAAAAGGAAACCGAGCGCCAGGATCTGTGCCGCCGTCTTCCACTTGGCCAGCCGGCTGACCGGCATGCCGACCCGCAGCTCGGCGAGAAACTCCCGCAAACCCGAGACCATGATCTCACGGCAAAGGATGATGATCGCGGCGATGATCGACCAATCCTCGATGCGGCCGGTCGCCACCAGCATCATGAGCACGGCGGCGACCAGAAGCTTGTCCGCAACCGGGTCCATGAACTGACCCAATGCCGACGACTGCTTCCAGGCGCGCGCCAGATAGCCGTCGAAGAAATCGGTAATTCCCGCCGCCGCGAACAGCCCCAACGCCAGCCAGTTACCCATCGGCGAGGCCACATAGAAGGACGCGATCAGGGCCGGAATGATGAAAATCCGGGATAGCGTCAGCAAATTGGGAAGGCTGGTGATCATGCTCGGTCGGAGTCGCTAGAGCGGTCGGTGAAATCTCCGCGGCATACTAGAGCGCTTTCCGTTTCAACGGAAACGCCAAGTCCCATAAATTTCAAGCAATGCCGAATACTCACGGACCTCAGTGTTTCGAGCAAATCTCGAAACACCCTAGCCGGGGATGATAAAGAAAGTGACAAAAATTACGTCTCAGCGTGGAAGTGGTCGTAAATCGATTGGGCCAGGTTGCGCGAGATGCCCTCCACCGAAGCCAGATCCTCGACGCCGGCCTGTTCCACTGCTCGGCCAGAACCGAAACGGTGCAACAACGCCTTCTTACGCCGGGCGCCGACGCCGGGCACGCCATCCAGCGGCGAGCGGCCCATGGCTTGGCGGCGCTTGTTGCGGTGGGCGCCGATAGCGAAGCGGTGGGCCTCGTCACGCAGGCGCTGGAGGAAAAACAGCACCGCGTCCCGTTCGCCCAGGGAAAACGGCGCCTTGTCGGGAATGTGGAAAACCTCGCGGCCGGCATTGCGGTCCGGACCCTTGGCGATGGCGGCCAGGCCGACGCCGGTGACGCCGAGATCGGCGAAGATCTCCTCGCCGACCTTCAGGTGACCCGCACCGCCGTCCAACAGGATCAGATCCGGCCACAGGCCGCCGCTGCGGTCCTGGTCCTCCTTCAGCAGGCGGGAGAAACGACGCGTCAGCACCTCCCGCATCATGCCGTAGTCGTCGCCGGGGGTAAGGGCTTCATCCTTGATCGTGAACTTGCGGTACTGGTTCTTGACCAGCCCTTCCGGTCCCGCCACCACCATGCCGCCGACGGCCTGGCGGCCCTGGATGTGGCTGTTGTCGTAAATCTCGATGCGGTTGGGCGGCGCCTCGAGGGCGAAGATCTTGGCCACACCCTCCAGCAGACGGCGCTGCGAGGCGCTTTCCGCCGTGCGCCGGGCCAGGGCGTCGCGGGCATTGGCCTTGGCGTGCTCGACCAGCATGCGTTTGTCACCCCGGCTGGGAACCGCCAGGCGGACCCGGCGTTCGGCCCGCACGCCCAAGGCCTCTTCGATCAACGATTGACCCTCGACGGGATGGCTTAGCAGGATCAGCTTGGGCGGCGGCCGGTCGGCATAGAATTGGCCGATGAAGGCGCCCAAAACCTCCGCGATGTCGGCGTCGCGCGCCTGGGCCGGGAAATAGGCGCGATTGCCGTAATTCTGACCGGCCCGGAAGAAGAAAACCTGGATGCCGGTCTGGCCCCCCTCCTGGTGGGCGGCGATTACGTCGGCCTCGCCGACGTTGGCCACATTGATGCCCTGACGCGCCTGGATGGCGGTGAGCGCCCGGATGCGGTCGCGGTAGACGGCCGCGGTTTCGTAGTCCTGCTCGGCGGCGGCCGCCTGCATCGCCGCCGACAAACGGCCCTGGATATCGTGGCTCTTGCCTTTCAGGAAGGTCCGGGCATCCGCCACTACGGCGTCGTAGTCTGCTTGCGTGATGCGATCGACGCACGGCGCCGTGCAGCGCTTGATCTGGTACTGAAGGCAGGGCCGCGTGCGACTGTCGAAAATGCTGTCCGAGCAGGTGCGCAGGGGAAACACTTTAGCCAGCGCATTTATCGTCGCGTTGACGGCGGAGGCCGAGGCGAAGGGGCCGAAATATTCCCCCGGCTTGTTGCGCGCCCCACGGTGTTTGGTGATCTGCGCCCATTGGGTGTCGCCGCGGATCAGGATGTAGGGAAACGATTTATCGTCGCGCAGCAAAATGTTGTAGCGCGGCTTCAGCTTCTTGATCAGGTTGGATTCAAGCAGCAGCGCTTCGGCTTCGGTATGGGTGGTGATGAATTCCATGTCGGCGGTGGCCGACACCATGCGGGCGATGCGCACACTTATGCCGCGCGGCTTGGTGTAGGCGACGACGCGCTTCTTCAGGTTCTTGGCCTTGCCGACGTAAAGCACGTGCCCTTTGGCGTCGATCATGCGGTAGACACCGGGCGTGCCGGGCAGGGTCTTCAGGTGTCGTTTGATGACGGCGACGCCCGACATCGAGGCGTCCGGTTCCGGCGCGGTTCCTTTCGGTTCTTCCTGTTCGGCGGCGTTTTCGCTGGCGGCCATCGTTGACTGGGGTTCCGGTGTTGCGACTGATCGGCGACTGGTTGCCGGCTTATCGGTATCGGCGGCTGAAATGTTTCCCAATTGTAACTGGTTGGTAACAGCCATGTGAAGCTATCCACGATTCTTGTGGATAAGGTTGTGGGCAACAGCCCCCTCGGATCATTCGGGCGCGGATTTCCCTACATTTTTGTGAATTGCACAAAATTTGTGCAAATTAATTAAGTCTTTGAAAAATAATAATAATTTAAAGTCAAGAGCTTTTTAGTCTGGGGGTAGGTGATTATTCAAACTTTTTACGATCAATTAGGTCGGCCTGGACGCCCCTGTGCACAACTCCCCGCATTTTACGAAATTTTATTTCGTTCCTTTGTCATCTCCGTTCGTGCCGGGAAGCGCCTGATATCGCTCGATTTCCACGCCCACGGAGGCTGCTTCGGCAATAATATGAGGCTTTTCAACCCTGATTTTCACGGCCAGTACGCGGCTGTCGGAGAGACAGAAGTCCGCAATTTTTTCCGCCAGCGTTTCGACCAGATTGATGTGTTCGCCGGCGACGATGTCGGTGATGCCGTTCACCACGTCCTCGTAGCAAACCACATTGGCGATGTCATCGTCGATCGGACCGCCCTCCGCCGACGTCGCCATATCCACGTTGATGCGGATAAGTTGCGAATCCAGTTTCTCGTGGCTGTGCACACCGATCTTGGCAGGCAGTTCGAGGTCACGGACGAATACGGATCTTATGTTGGTGGCCTGGATGCTGCGCGGGGCGTTCATGGGGTCCTCTTGAACTACTATCATTCTTCGCGGCCGTCCGAACCGTAGCCGGTCCAGGCCAAATGCTGGCCACCGTCAAGGGCGATCATTTGGCCCGTCATCGCCGGCGCCGACAGGATGTAGCGCACCGCGGCACAAATGTCATCCGGCGTGGCGCCGTGCCCGAGCGGCATGGCGGCGCATTGGGCCTCGAACTGCTCCTGGGTTTGCCGGGCGCTGGCCAGCGTCGGACCCGGCCCGATGGCGTTAACCCGAATGTCGGGTGCCAGAGCCAGGGCCAAGGACTGGGTCAGGGCCCAGAGGCCGGCCTTGCTGACGGTGTAGGAAATGAACTCCGGCGTCAGATTCCAGACGCGCTGGTCGATCAGGTTGATCACGTTGGCCTTGCCGTCGACCTGGCCGGCGAAGGCTTGGGTGAGAACGAAGGGCGCCCTCAGATTGGCCTCCAGGTGGAGGTCCCAGGTCTCGCGGGTTGCCGTTCGGACCGAATCATGCTCGAACGTGGAGGCGTTGTTGACCAATATGTCCAGCGGTCGGCCCAAGCCCTCGGCGGCGAGGCCGACGAGGCTTTGCGATTCGCTTTCCAGGCCCAAATCGGCCCGCACCGCTGCTGCCGCGCCACCCAAATCCTTGATCTCCTCGACCAGATCCAAGGCTTCGTTTTCCGAGACGTGATAGTGCACCGCCACGGCGCAGCCGGCCTGCGCCAGGTCGAGGGCGATGGCCCGGCCGATCCGCTTTGCCGCGCCCGTAACCAGCGCTGCCTCGTGTGTGCGCGTCATTGTCCGATCCCCGGTGTCTTAGCGGCTATTTCGACACCGTGGTCGTGGAACTGCGAAACAATGTAGGCGATATAAGCCGCCGTGAAGGCTATTCCGGGAACGCGGCCGATGGGCCAACGCCGGACGGCGAAGGGCAGCAGGATGAGGGACGCGCCAAGCATCACCCAGAGATCGAAATGGAGAACCTCCCGGGGAATGGGGACAGGCATCAGAACTGAAGTGGCGCCCATGACGCCGAGAATGTTGAAGAGATTGCTGCCCACGACATTGCCGATAGCCACATCGCCGTGACGGCGGACGGCGGCGACGATTGAGGTTGTCAGCTCGGGCAGCGAAGTGCCGAGCGCAACCATCGTCAAGCCGATGACCGCTTCCGATATGCCGGCCTCCCGCGCCACAGCCACGGAGCCGGAAACCAACAGATGGGATCCGGCGAACAGGCCGGCCAGACCGAGCACGATCATGCCCAATGCCAACGGCAAGTTGTGGGGAAATGCACTGACACCGTCGAAATCGTCTTCGAACATCTCGCCGGTTTCTCCCTCGCGCCGCGCCGCCTTATAGGCGTGGTACAGGAAAGCCGTTAGCAGACCGAGAAAAATCAGACCCTGCCATGTCACCAGGTTGCCGCTCCAGCAGAACGCGATAAAGAGGAGGCTGGCGCCGACCATGACCAGATTGTCACGGTTGAGCGAGGAGCCGCTGGCGACGATGGGAAAAATCAGTGCCGGAACGCCCAGCACAAGAAAGACGTTGGCGATATTGCTGCCGACGACGTTGCCGATGGCGATGCCCGGCGCGTCGTTCATCACCGCCTCGATGCTCACCATAAACTCGGGCGCCGAAGTGCCCAGGGCGACAATGGTCAGGCCGATAACGAGGGGAGAGATGCAGAGCTTTTCGGCCACCGCCACGGCGCCGCGCACCATAAAATCACCGCCCAACAGCAGGATTATGAAGCCGGCGATGATTTCGAAATACATCATTGCGGGCGGGACTTCAGAGCATTTGGCGCATTAATCGGCGGCCCTCGAACAAGGCTGAGTTCAACAAAAAGTATTCAGCGGCGCGTATTAGGACAGAAACCGGCCACCCAGTCGAGACCTGTTGCCGACAACTGTCCGAAGCTCCGCTGGCGCGTTCAATCACTGCTATATGGGGCTTGGCGTCCTATCCGCCAACAGAAATAGGATTTTTCCGCCGGTGCCCGGGCGCTATTCGGGCACCCCTTCCACCTGCTCCGCGTAGGCCAAAACCATGTCCCGCAGGGTGACGATGCCGACCAGATTGCGGTCATGGTCGAGCACCAGGCCGCGGGATACGCCGAACGTGGATAGGAGTCGGACGCCGTACTTGATGTCCATGTCCTTGTCCAGGGTCAGCGTCGGCTTCGACATGATCTCGTAAATGTTGACGCGTTCCGGCGCCCGGTTCTGCGAGATGATTTCCTTGGCGATGTCCGAGATCACGATCAGGCCGTATTCGTCCTGCTCGTTGCGGCGGTCGATAATCAGGGAACTCACGCCCGCGCGGTGCATCATCGTCATCGCTTCGGCGACCGTCTTCATGGGATCGACGGTTTGGACTTCCGTCTTCATGACTTCGGAAACCCGGATGTATTTGGGGGTATGGGTCATATCTGATCCTCGATTTCGTGCGTGATGGTTTCCAGTTGTGAAGCCAGGCCGACGGCATCCTCGATATTGACCTGGAAGGCGATGCCGGTGCCGGGTTTGGCGTCGAACTCGCCGGCCACGGCGATGGCTTCGAGAATGTCGCGGGACAATTGGTCGGCCACCAGGAACATGCAAAGGTCCCGCTGGCCGGATAGCGACAGGCCGAGGAAAGTCGATTCCCGTTTCATGCCCTCACCCCGCGCCGAGGTGATGACCGTGCTGCCCGTGCAGCCGGCGTCCCTGGCGGCGTCTATGACGGCATCGGTGTGGTCGTCGTCGACCAGAGCCATGATGAGCTTGAATTTCATGTAGCACTCCTTGATTCTTCCGCGCCCTTGGCGGATTTGAACTTCTGCCACAATTCACTCGCCTGGGCATACCCCAGAACCGTGATGATGGGAAACAGACTGGCGAAGGCGATCAGGCCGAAACCGTCGATCAGCGGGCTGCGGCCCGGAATGGTGGACGCCAGTCCCAGGCCCAGGGCAGCCACCAGCGGAACTGTCACCGTCGAGGTCGTGACGCCGCCCGAATCGTAGGCCAGCGGTATGATTGTGCGAGAGGCGAAGAAAGTCTGGATGATGACCACGACGTAACCCGCAATGATGTAATAGGGCAGAGGCGTTCCCGTGACGATGCGGAAAGCGCCCAGGCTGACGCCGATGGCAACGCCCAGCGCGACGGCGATGCGCAGGCCCCACACGCCGATGGCGCCGGCCGACACCTCGCTGGCCTTGATGGCGACGGCAATCAGGGAGGGCTCGGCAATGGTCGTGGCGAAGCCGATGGCGGCGGCGAACACGTAGACCCAGGCGTAATCCGCCCAGTGGGCCTCAAGCGCCGCCTTGCCACCCGCGTAAATGAACGCCGGGTCGGTCAGTTGTTGGGCCATCAGTTCACCCAGCGGGAACAGAGCCTGTTCCAGCCCGACCAGGAACAGCGCCAGGCCGATCAGCACGTAGAACAAACCGATGATGATCCGTTTCATGTGCGGCAGGGGCTGGCGGATCACCAGGAACTGGAAGCCGAACAGGATGGCGACGATGGGAATGACGTCGATGCATGTCGAAAGGATGGTTGAGAGCAGGTGGGTGATGAATTCCATATCCGCCGCTCCCCTACAATGCTGCCCAGATCATGCCGAATGCCATGACGAAGATCATGGGGGTCAGGCTGGCGAAAGCGATCAGGCCGAAGCCGTCGATCATCGGATTGCGGCCCCGGATAACCTGGGCCAAGCCGACGCCCAGCGCCGTGACCAAAGGTACGGTAATGGTTGAGGTTGTGACGCCGCCCGAATCATAGGCGATGCCGATGATGTCGGTCGGCGCGAAAAAAGTCATGATCACCACGGCGCAATAGCCGCCGATGATGAGGTAGTGCACCGGCCAGCCTTTCAGGATGCGGAAAACGCCGACCAGCAGGGCGACGCCCACGGAGATCGCCACGGTAAGGCGAAGAGAGAAAGCGTAAACCGCTCGGGCCTCGTCATTGTCATCGACGGCCCCGGCGGCCGATGCGATGCTGGCCGCCTCCGCCGCCACGGCGGTGAGGGCGGGCTCCGCCGCCGTCGTTCCGAAGCCCAGCGCAAAGGCGAACAGCAAGAGCCAGAACAGGCTGCCCTTCTTGGCGAACGCGTCGGCCATACCGCCGCCGATGGGGAAGAGAGCCATCTCCAGGCCCTGAATGAAGAGCGTGAGGCCGAGCAACACCAGTACAACACCGCCCGCCAATGACCAGATGTTGGGCAAAGGCTGCTGCAGGACGACGAGTTGGAAGAAGCCGACGACGATCAGAATCGGCGCCAGATCGCGGATCGATCCGATAACGAGTTTCAGAAATCCCTTAAGTCCGCTAGCCACGATATCCCCTAATATCCTTCCCTCGGCGGTCTTCGGTATTTATCTCTGCGTGAATTCGATTGTTACGCCTGAACAACAAACTAGATTCGGATAGCCATAGATTAACGCGATTAGCTAGTATTCGCTCGCGACAAATTGATGCACCGGTAGAATATTCTTTTGGGGGAGAGCATGAAGCCGATTCTTTTGGGCATCTTGTTTATTGTTGCCGCCTGCCAGACCGACATCCGGCCTTCGACCGTGACGCGCCACGACTACTCGGCCTGCGCCGGCGCGTTCACCACTCGTGGCGACGTTGAGAAAGTGGCCGTCGCCCACTGCGCCAAATACGGCAAGAAGGCGGTATTCAACGGTGTCGTGCGCGATTGGACGTGCGGCTTCCCGCAGTCCGACCTGGACGTGCCGGACGCCTATTATTCGTACCTCTGCAAGGAGTAGGTCGTTCAGTCCGCCATTGAGCTAGGCGATCCAGCGGTCAGGGATTCCGCCGGGGACCGCAAACCGAGCCCATGTGCGCCGCGCGTTCAGGAAGCGAGGGAAAAGAGGGATTAGCCATCCGAATCGGCTGCGTCTTTTCCTGTGACAAACCTGTAGGATCCCAGCACGAGCTGAAAAACCGTCTCCATTTCAGCCATCGATCTTGGCGTATAGATCATCACGAAGCCTTCCCATCCCGGCCTCGATTTGGCCCAGGGATGAGGTATGGCCCAGCCGGTTTTGACGGCACGAGCGGCAAGTTCGGGTGAAAGGGAAGCATGAAGACTGCCGTCCGGATGTAAATGCGCAAACTCACGCCCCCGGACGATGACATCGGGGCGGGCCAAGGGGATTTTTTCATCCAGCCAAAATCCCAACGCGCCGGCCATTGAAATCACTGTGTCACGAATTTCAACGCCCGGAATGTTATCCACGCGGCGCAACAACTCCTTTGAAACTTCCGGGACGGGTTCGACGCCAACCTGGACATGCGGCACAAATTTCGAAGTATAAGGCGGGGGACCTTTTCGGATCGGAAGGGTTTCGGAAACAGCAAATGCCGGGAATGTTCCCAGTGCGATCAATGCCATGATCGACAATATTCCGCCTTTGGTCTTAGCTTTCATTTTCATGACCTCTATTGCTGAATTGACTGACCCCGGATGTTGGCTAGGAAAGGGGGCAAATTTGTTCCCGCATTTTGCTCTTAGGCGCTTGTTCAATGGATGCGTGAGCGCCGGTACTCAGCTCCGCGAGCGAGGGTGAAAAAACGATATGGCCGAAGCCATAAAATGATATAGTACATTTTGTATCGTTATGCAACAAATTGTACTATAGTGAATTGATATGAATAAACCGGAAGACCCGCGCCTGATCGCGACGCGCAAGCATGCGTTGGAGGCTGCACAGGAAATCCTTCAGGAGGACGGCGTTTTGGCGGTCACTCATGGATCGGTCAGCGCAAAAACGGGGATATCCCGGAGCACGTTGTACCGGCATTGGCCGCAAATTGATCAGTTGCGCAACGATGCCTTCAAACGAGCGGCAAGTCCCGACATCGTTGCCCCGAAAACCGACGGGCCCTTGCGCGCCGACCTTGCCTGGCTGCTGGGCATTCTGATGGCAGCCCTTAATGAAACGCCGTGGGGCCAGATAGCGCCGCAGGTGATTGCCGCGGCGGCCACCGATCACGAGGCACGCTCGGTCATCAACGGTTTTATGAAGGATAGAATGGCCAGCGTGGAAGCAGTTTTCTCGGCTGCCGAAGCAAGGGGAGAACTGTCGCAGGCGGCTCCCGTCAGCTACCTGGTGCAGATGGCTATCGCCGTGCCCTATTTTCGAAAGCTGATAGCGGGCTTGCCACTCGATCAAAGGTGGCTCGATTCCCATGTCGATATGATTTGTCGAATGGCCGACGGAACTGCGGACCGATAGGCCAGGCTATCCGGCTATGGGATGTTGGCTCGTGCGATACTTATGGCTTCCGCGTCGCAAATGCTTGGGCCGCGTTTGAATGGCGATACCGCGGCGTTGATCTATATGATCAAGAGATGACTGTTCCCATTTGTATTCGTTTTCGCGGCGGACTGCTGCGCTACGCCTTCACTCCGTATTTATTAGCAATCTGTGCCATGGCTTTGGCGTCGGTCCGAGCCGAAGCGAAAGAGCTGCATTTTGCCGCCCTCGACATTCCGCCTTATGCCATCCACGAGGCGAACGGAGAGATGCACGGCGTATTGATCGATCTCATTCGGGCCTATAGAGCGCATAGCGATCGAAATATCCGCGTCGCCGCGTTTCCGGCCGCCCGGCTGCGAAAATACGTTCTTCAAGGGGAGGTCGATTGCACGATCTACATCCGAACGCCGGCGGCGGAGGAGGTCGCCGAAGCCGTGGTCTACCTCGGCCTGGATTTCAAAACTGCCGTATTCGCCAAGAAAACCACCCGCCTCACCAAGTACGAGGATTTATGGAATCTTCGCCTGGCTGTGGCGAGACAAACATCCTTCGGCCACAAGATTGATAGCGACGACAAGATCACCAAAATTGTCACGCGCGATTACCGGCAATCGGCGCTCATGCTTTCGCGCGGCCGGGTCGACGCCATTCTCGGGATCGACTGGAGCATGATCCACAATTTGAAGGAGGTCGGCGTCGCACCCGAAGACATCGGTGAGCCGCTCGTGCTCAACAGCAAGCCGCTTTGGCTGTTCTGCAGCCGCAATGCCGGCCTGACGACGGCGGACAAGTCCGCTCTACGCCGTGAGTTCGTCGAGCTGCGGCGCAGCGGCCTGATCGATCGGATCGTGTCGCAATATCAACGTTGACTGGTCTCACCTCAAGCCAAGGGCCAATTCGACTTCCACGGCGAACTTGCTTGCGAGAAATTTGTGGGCGGAAGGCGTTAAGTGCACGGCATCCCAAAAAACCGGTTTGCCGTTCATATCGTTGATGATTTTGTCGACGTTCACGTATCCGGTTGTGTGGGTACGTGCCAACTCCGCCAGGATATCGTTCTGTTTGGCGTAGGTTTCCTGCATCAAATCAACGGGTATGTAGCTTTTTGGAATACTTGGCGGCACGGTCATGATGCTGGCCAATCTCTCCTCGGGGAGGGCGTATCTGGTGTTGAAGCTGTTGTAGACTTCCGTGATCTCGCGTCCCACCAGGGCTTTCTTTGTCGTCATTATGTGCGGTTGCTGTGCCAAGACGACAGCGGCGCCGTGTGCCTTGGACAATTGAATTATCTCCTGGACGGAGAGCCGGAATAGATCGAGTCCCTTCTTGAATGAGGCCTTGAGCGGTTCCCGGACCGCTAGACTTTGTTTCCGGTATTCTTTCCGCCAAGCCTCAACGCCACCTTCCTTGAAATATGCGCGGAGTTTCCTTCCGGCTATCGAGACTGCCTGGCGAGAATACCGGAACGCTATGTCCGCCACGCTCTCCTGAATCACGCGAGCCAACACGCCCCAATTTACGACATTGTTATTGAGGTGCTGTTCCCAATAGGAGCGGAGTGGAGCGTGGGTCATCGAATCGGCTTCGATATCGGTTCGGAATGCCGTTTGGATGATATCGTTTGCGCCGTCAAACAGGAGCACCAGATCGGGTTTCCCGTTCAGGAGGAGGAATTTCAGCAGGATCGACTGCTGGATCGTGCGGTAGGCGATAACCGAATGATTTATTACGGTGAAATTGATATCCGGGTGATTTTTCGAGAGCGTACGCTCAAGGTAGGCGGGAAGGGTCTGACTATCTTTGTTTGCGGGAATGCCGAACAGCTCCGAGGAGCCCAGAGCCCAAATTACAATATTCCGCGCATTCGGTTTTCTAGCGACCTTGACACCGTTTGAGCGGATGCCGGCTGAATTGACATTCAGGTGTTTCCCGCTGAACGCCTTGTTACCCCACATCTTGTAGGATCTGAAACCGAGACTGTGGGGCAGGTAGGACTGATTCTCCTCCACGACCTCCATTTCGTCGGTGAAATAGGGAACGTCCGGCATACTATTGGCGCTCGGAAGCGCTGTACCCAGCACTTCTTTTTGTTTTTCCGCGTCGACGCCGATACTAAAAATTTCCCGATAGTGGATGGCCAGATAGGAGGCCGACTCGAGCAAAGCGTAAAACGAAACAACAACCGCAAGTACAATCGCCACATTAAGTAGGCGGGCCGATTTTCGAGAATCGGTCATAAATTTTTCATGTCTAACATTATTGTACTCAGAAACCACTTCTTCGCCGAGAAGGGCCCAACAAAATATTAATATTGCTTCGATTTTTTTCGACTTTTAATTGATTTGCTTGCCCATAGCAAGCTTTACCGCACTGGGCGATTTCCTGTACCTGGATTTTAATGCGCGCAATCAGTGCCAAGCCGCCCAGCGCCTTGCATTTGAGCAGGCTACGGCGAATATCGCTCACATGAACGAAGCCTCATGCAAGACCGGTATGCGGGTGTGAGAGGGGTGGTATTTTAATTAATAGTATTCAAAAGTTGCGCGCCGCCAATTCAGCGGCAGCGCTGTCTTTCTTGCCTGGGTTGTTGGCAAGGAAAATGCCGGAAATCACGAACACCAGTCCGGTCACGAGCACAAGGGTGACCGATTCGCCGAGGATCGCGACGGCCAGCAACATGGCCGAGATGGGATTTAACGTCAGGTAAATGACGGTGCGCGTGGGCGGTAGCCAGCGTAACGCCCAGGTGAACAGCGAAAACTGTATCGCCCCGCCGAGAGTGCCGAGGAACAACACGGCATACCAACCCTCCCGGCTGAATGCTGGTAGTCCTGCGACCGCACCCCCAGCGGCAGCCAGCGGCAAGAGGGCCAGCACGCCGAACACCATGGCCAGCGCGGTGACAAACAGCGGTCCGTGCCGCCCCAGGGTTGTTCGGCCGAACACCGAATAGACCGCCGCGCTGAGGGCGCCGAGAAGCATCAAGCCGTCGCCGAGGAGGATGTCGGAGCCGGCGGCACCCAGGGCTTCCGGTCCGAAAACGATGGCGATGCCGGTGAAGGCGAGGGCGACGCTGACGATCTTGTTGCGCGTCAAAACCTCCCGGCCGAACAGCGCCGCGATGATGAGCGTCTGGATGGGGATGGTCGACAGTCCGATCGCGCCCCGTGCCGCCGGGGTGTATTGCAACGAGGCGCTGAAGGCCCAGGGGAAGAAACCGAAGAACAAGGCGCCGAGCACGGCGATCTTGGCAATCTCGGTAAGCGGGAGGCGATGGCGAGGCCAGACGAACGGCAGGATCGGCGCCATACAGAATGCGGCGATCACGTAGCGGTAAAAGGAGAGCGCCACGGGGTCGGTTTCGCCGATGACCAGGCGGGTTGCAACCACCGAGGCGCCGGCGCTCAACGCCGCCGCCGCTGCCGCCAGATTTGCCAACAAAAGCTTATTCAAGGGGACGCTTCCTCCTGCCCGGTTCATGCGCGGAAATAGTTACTTTAAAAATGCAAGTGACAGATTAGTCCGGTGTCTTTAAAAATGCAAGTCACTGCTGTAAAAGAGATGGTTGAGGTGGCAGTCAATCCGGACGAAGAGGCGATGTCGGCGACTCTAAGGAAAGAAAACCACGATTTCCGCTCCCGCTGTTCGATCTCACGGACCTTGGAGCTGGTCGGCGATAAATGGACGCTGCTGATCGTCAGGGACCTGATGTGGCACGGCAAACACACCTTCCAGGCGCTTCAGGGCAGCGCCGAGAACATGCCGACGAACATCCTCTCAGAACGATTACGGCGGCTCATGGAATGGGGGCTCGTCGACCGCGAGCCTTACCAGGACAGGCCCGTACGCTACAACTATTACCTAACCGACGCGGGTCGGGCGCTGGAGCCCGTGCTGCTGCAGGTCATGCAGTGGGGCCATTATTATCTAGAGGGCGGCTGTTACGATCCGGGAACAAAAAAGAGTATTGGTGGTCAGTGATCCGCCTTGTGCAGGATTTCCTGAAACGCGCCGGTATCGTAATCGAGGCCGGCGGGCGTCAGCTTGATGGCCAGCGGGAAGGACGCACGCGCCAATCCCTTGCGTTCAAGCGCCGCCCAGACGCCCTGGTTCTTCAGGCCCGAGGCATCCTTCGACATCACCACGGCGTCGCCGATGTGGAAGTGATTGCCGTGCGGGTTGGGAAAGGTCGAGATCGTCACCTCGCCTGTTTGAGGGTCCTTGGTCGAGGATTCCGGATAGCGCGCCAGTTGTTGGAACAACGTCAAGGTTTTGAGCTGCAGCTTGTTGAGCTTGAGCGGATTGTTTTTCGGCGGCATGCTGTCCTCCGGGCTGGCGTGCTCGTCAGGTTGCGATCATAGCGTCCGCCCGGAAATTTGGAACCACGGCATCGGGAGCACCAAGGTGGCGGCATTCGTCCTCGTTCATGGCGCCTATCACGGCGGCTGGTGCTGGCGCGATGTCGTTCCTGTCCTCAGGGCGCAGGGCCATGCGGTTCATACGCCAACGCTGACCGGCCTGGGCGAGCGCGCCCATCTCGCTTCGCCCGAAGTCAATTTGTCGACGCACATCCGGGATATCCTCAATGTCTTCAAATGGGAGGATATCGATGACGCTGTCCTCGTGGGTCATTCCTATGCCGGCATGGTCATCACGGGAGTCGCCGATCAACTGGCCGAGCGCTTGAGCGCCCTGGTCTACCTGGATGCCGTGGTACCGGAGAGCGGCCAGTCGGTGATCGACCTGCAGCCGGCGGCGCGGGCGCGGGACTTCGCCCGGCTGGTCGAGGAGAATGACGGCTACAGGCTGCCCGCCATTCCCGCCGAGTTCTACGGCGTAACGGATCCGGCGCAGGCCGCCTGGGCCAACGCCAAATGCGTCGACCAGCCGTGGGGCACGTTCACCGAACATCTCGAATTGTCGGGGGCTTGGCTCACGGTGCCGCGCAAGACCTATATCCGCTGCACGCAAACGCCGCTCGATTACATGGATGCCTTTGCCGCGCGGGCCGCCGACGATCCGGATTGGGAAAGCTATTCTTTGGAAACCGGACACGACTGCATGCTGACGGAACCCGACAGGTTGGCGGCCATGCTGATGGCCCAGCTCTGAACCGACCTCAGCGCGCCGCCTTGCAGATGGCTTTCTGAATTTCCAGAACGTCTTTCGGCCAATGGCTCTTGATGAAGGCCAGGACGGCGGTGATTTCCTCCAGCGATAGAATCTCGCCGAACGCCGGCATGCGGCTGACGTCGCCCTTGGGCAGGTAGACCTTGCCGCCCTTGGAAACGATTTCGATCAACAGATCGTCGGTGTGCTGCCAGGTGTGGCCGGTAACGTCCTGGGGAGGGGCCGGCATGGTGCCGTCCGGCCGACGCTCCCGCCAGTTGGGCTCACCTTCCAGGTTGGCGCCGTGACAGCCGGCACAGTGGTCGGCGTAAACCTGACGGCCCTGGCTCAGCAGTTTGCCGCCGCCCCGGTTGGGGTCGATGAACCAGGCCGCATCGGACTCTTCGAGGAAGCCGCCCATATTAAGCGCCGTCACCGCAATGACGACGGCGGCTAGTCCGAGCAGGGAGAATCGCAGGTTCGCCAAGCCTATTGACCGGTGAATTCGATTTCACCGTCCGGGAGCATGTAGAGAACCAGCGCCCGGCCGTCCGTGACGGTGGGGTGGTGGGCGCTGCCCGCCCGGTAGACGCACCAGCCGGCGCCGTTGCCGCCGAACTTGGCGCCTTCGTTCTGCGGCATGACCAGGCAGATTTCACCCTTGGGATGGCGGTGGTGGGGGCCGACGACATCCTCCAGATCGACCACGTCGACGCTGAGGTTGCCGGTCGCCTCGGAGGGTTTGATGACGCGGCCGAATTTCCGTCCCTTTTCGCCCTGGGCGCACATCCAACCGGCTTCAATGGCTTCAAGGCAGGCCTTTTCAACCGTTTTGAAGACATCCCCGTCGGCCGGAAACTGTTCGTCCAGCGCTGTCTTTAACGTCTTGTCGACGGGTTTACCGGCGATCGCCTCGGCCAGCGGCATGATGATTTCCTGAAATTGTGCGACGTCCATTCAATTTGCTCCAGAAGCTTACGCGGGTTTGTCTCTTTATAACGTGCTGTGACGAGGATTACACCAATCCAAAAAACCGTGACAAATGACAGTAGTTACGCTGAGACGGGAGTGGTCTTATGCGCCGCCAATCGGACGGCGATTGAGCAACAAGGGTTGGTTTCCCGATTTCTTGGCGCCGCCGTAGTGAGAAAGGCCGAGCGTATGGGGACGCGACTGATGGCTGATCCAGAAACCTGTTTGCACGCGCGTGGGAACGGCGGATATTTCCATTGAAGGCGGTCGTCGTCATGTCGGACGAACGGGACCGGTATTTTCTCTCGGCGGCCGTTCAGCTTTGTCACAAGGAAATTGAATTCGCGATTTCACTGGCCGACGGACTCGCTCTGGCATCCGGGGATCCATCCGCAGTATTGTTCGTCGATGCCGAATTGGCGGACGCGGACGTCCTGAGCGACCCCGAAATCGCGCCCCGAAGCCCCTCGGGCAGGCTTACCGTTCCGCTTGTCGGGATCGTGTCCGGCGACGATCAATCCCAAGCGCAGGCCCGCTTGATCGAGCAGGCCTCGGCACTTTTGCTGAGGCCGTTGCGAATTGATACGTTGGTGGAAATGATCAACAGCCTGAGCGCGCAAAAGAATCCCGCTGAAGCTCCGTAGACCTACAAATAAATCTGATTTGTTTCAGACGTCGATGAGGCCCAATGAAACCGCCTTGGCCACGGCTTGCACCCGGTTAATGCAGTTCATTTTCTTCATGGCGTTGTCGACATGCCAATTGACAGTACGCTCCGCAATCCCAAGGATATCGCCGATATCAGCGGAGCTCTTCCCGGCTGCGCACCATTGAAGGCATTCAAGTTCTCTGTTTGTTAAATCGTGCGACACCAGCAGCCCAACGTTACATTTCCCCCCACCAAAATCATTGCCCCGCCAACGTACTCACAACCCATGGTGCATGAGTAGCTTAAATAATTACCTAATACTCCTGAGAAAACTGACAGGGGGGAATTTCTAGTGTCTTTTTCGCCTGGGCGATTTTGATTTTCCGCGGAGCTGGCGTGTTCCCGGGCGGCCCGCTGATGAGCGCGGTTCGGTTCGCTTTTTCGCTGAAATCGCGTTCTTGGCGCGGCTTGAAACACTGAGGCCCAGATCGACCTCCCTCAGGCGGTGAATTTCGTCCCTAAGTCGCGCCGCCTCCTCGAATTCCAGGTCGGCCGCCGCCGTCAGCATGCGTTTTTCGAGATCCGCCAGGTGGGTTTCGAGATTGTTGCCGATCAGATGTCCGACCTGATCGTCGCCGGTTCCGACCGTGACGTAATCGCCTTCGCAGACGCCGTCGAGAATATCGCCGATGGCCTTCTTGACGGATTCCGGCGTGATGCCGTTGGCGGCGTTGTAGGCCTGCTGTTTTTCACGACGCCTGTTTGTTTCCTCAATGGCGCCCTTCAGGCTGTCGGTCATCTTGTCGGCATAGAGGATGACCCGGCCTTCGACGTTGCGCGCCGCCCGCCCGATGGTCTGGATCAGGGACGTGCGGGACCGCAGGAAGCCCTCCTTGTCGGCATCCAGAATGGCCACCATGGCGCACTCCGGAATGTCGAGGCCTTCCCGCAGCAGATTGATGCCGACCAGGATGTCGAAGGCGCCGAGCCTGAGGTCGCGGATAATCTCAATGCGTTCCAGCGTGTCGATGTCCGAATGCAGGTAACGTACGCGCAATCCCGCTTCATGGAGGTACTCCGTCAAGTCCTCCGCCATGCGCTTGGTGAGGGTGGTGACGAGAACGCGCTCGCCGGCTTTGGCGGCATCGCGGCATTCGGCCAGCAGGTCGTCGACCTGGTGTTCGACGGGGCGGACGATGCAGACCGGATCGATCAGGCCGGTGGGCCGGATAATCTGGTCGGTGAACACGCCGCCGGTGCGCTCCAGTTCCCAGGGTCCCGGCGTTGCCGAGACGAACATGCTCTGGCCGCGCATGGCGTCCCATTCCTCGAACTTCAGCGGCCGGTTGTCGACGCAGGAGGGCAGCCGGAAACCGTACTCGGCCAGGGTCGATTTGCGGTTGAAGTCACCCTTATACATGCCGCCCAGTTGCGGCACCGTGACGTGGCTTTCGTCGACGATCACCAGAGCGTTGTCGGGCAGGTATTCGAAAAGCGTCGGCGGCGGTTCTCCGGGCGCGCGGCCCGTCAGATATCGGGAGTAGTTTTCGATACCGGCGCACGAGCCGGTGGCTTCCATCATCTCCAGGTCGAATAGGGTGCGCTGTTCGATCCGCTCCGCCTCCAGCGGTTTTTCGGCCTCGCGGAATTCGGCCAGCCGGATTTCCAGATCCTTTTTGATCTGGATACCCGCCTGTTTCAGCGTCGGCTTGGGCGTCACGTAGTGCGAATTGGCGTAGACCTTGATGAATTCGAGCTTGTCGGTCTTCTGTCCGGTCAGGGGATCGAATTCGGTTATGCTCTCCACTTCATCGCCGAACAGGGAGAGCCGCCAGGCCCGGTCTTCGAGGTGGGCCGGAAAGATTTCCACCAGGTCGCCGCGCACCCGGAAGGTGCCGCGCACGAAGGCCGCATCGTTGCGCTTGTACTGCAGTTCGACCAGTTGACGCAGTAGATGGGTTCGGTCCAGTTGCTGTCCGACTTCGACCACCGCCGCCATCTCCTGATAGGTCTCCACGTCGCCGATACCGTAGATGCAGGAGACGCTGGCGACGATGACGACGTCGTCGCGTTCCAACAAGGCGCGTGTCGCGGCGTGGCGCATGCGGTCGATCTGTTCGTTGATGGAGGCGTCTTTCTCGATATAGGTGTCGGAGCGCGGGACATAGGCCTCGGGCTGGTAGTAATCGTAATAGGAGACGAAATACTCGACGGCGTTGTTCGGAAAGAAGGCCTTCATCTCGCCATAAAGCTGGGCCGCCAGCGTCTTGTTGGGCGCGAGCACCAGCGCGGGCCGGCCCGTCTTGGCGATGATGTTGGCCATGGTGAAGGTTTTGCCCGAACCGGTAACACCCAACAGCACTTGATCCTGCTCGCCCTCGTCGATGCCGGCCAGCAACTCCGCAATCGCTTCGGGCTGATCGCCCGACGGCGTGAAATCGGAGACCAGATCGAACGGAATACCGCCTTCCGACTTGCGTCTGGCGGTGGTCGCGTCCGGGGATTGGGGTGTGGGTTCAGGGTTGCTCATGCCTCCAATATAGGACGGCGCCTGCATCCCCGCCAGACGGCGGCTTGCCAATCAGCCCGGTTTCAATGAACACTACTGACATTTATGGGGACCCGGAGTTTCAAGTGCCTGAAATCAGTACCGTTGCCGCCGACGCGTTTCGTATTCCGCTGCCCGTCGTTTTGTCCGATTCAACCCACGGCGACATGAGCCATTTTGAGCTGGTTACCGTGCGGATTTCCGATGCCGAGGGGGTGGAGGGGGTCGGATACACCTATACGGTTGGAACCGGAGGCCGTGCCATTCGAAGCCTTCTCGGCGATGATCTCGGCCCCGGCCTGGTCGGCCGAGATGCGGACCTGATCGAGGCGATTTGGCATGACTTATGGTGGGCGGCTCATTACGTCGGGAGGGGTGGTTTGGCGGCCCACGCGATTTCGGCTCTCGACATTGCGCTGTGGGATTTGAAGGCGAAGCGGGCCGGTTTGCCGCTCTGGCGGTTGTTGGGCGGTGCAGACAATCGGGTACGGGCCTATGCCGGCGGCATCGATCTCTTGTTCACTTTGGACGATCTGCTCAAGCAGACGGAAGACAATCTGGCCCGGGGCTTCCGCGCCATCAAGATGAAGGTCGGACGCGACAAGACGGCCGAGGACATCGAACGCGTCGCCGAGATGCGGAAATATCTCGGCGACGGTTTCCCCCTCATGGTCGACGCCAATATGCGCTGGGGGGTCGATCAGGCCATCAGGGCCGCCCGACAATTACGTGATTTCGATCTGGTCTGGCTGGAGGAACCCACTATTCCTGACGATTACGCCGGTCATAGACGGATCCTCGAGGAGGGCGGCGTGGCCTTGGCGGCCGGCGAAAACCTGCATTCGCTTTATGAGTTCGAGCATCTGCTCGCCGCGGGCGGCGTCACGTACCCTGAACCAGACGTGTCCAATTGCGGCGGCATCACCGTCTGGATGAAAGTCGCGGCGCTGGCCGAAGCGCGGAATCTGCAGGTCACCTCCCACGGCGTGCACGATTTGCATGTGCACCTGTTGGCGGCAATCCCCAATGCGTCTTATCTGGAGGCGCACGGATTCGGATTAGAGCGGTTCATCGCCCATCCCATGGACATCGTCGAAGGCTTTGCAACAGCGCCGGAGCGGCCCGGACACGGCGTCGAATTGGACTGGCAGGGTCTCGAAGGACTACGGGCGTAGGAGAAGATTGACCATGGCTGAAACGGATAAATTGCCGACCGTCACGGCCGGAACGTTCGATGCCTACAAACCAGCAGAAATGGCGGAGCGCGTGACTACGGCGGGGGTTACGAAAGCCAACCTGCCCTTGGTTCCGACCTTTACCCTGGCCGTTCTGGCGGGCGCCTTCATCGCATTCGGCGCCATGTTCTACACCCTCGCCGTTACGGGTTCCGATCTCGGGTTCGGACCGACCCGCGTTCTCGGCGGCGTGGTCTTTTCAATCGGCCTGATCCTGGTCATCGTGGGCGGGGCGGAACTCTTCACCGGCAACAATCTGATCGTCATGGCCTGGGCGTCGCGGCAGGTGACGCTGAGCGGTCTCCTGCGCAACTGGGTGATTGTTTACGCTGGCAATTTCGTCGGTTCGGTCGCCACCGTCTTTCTGGTGGCATTATCGGGGACGCTGGACATCGGCGGCGGGTCAGTGGCCGTGACGGCAGTGAAAATTGCGGCTGCCAAAACCCAGCTCCCGTTTCTCGAGGCGCTTGTGCGTGGCGTTTTGTGCAACACCCTCGTATGCCTCGCAGTTTGGTTGGCCTTCGCGGCCCATACCGTGCCGGGCAAAGTTGTTGCGGTGATCTTTCCCGTGACGGCATTCGTGGCGCTCGGGTTCGAACACTCCGTGGCCAACATGTACCTCATTCCAATCGGCATCTGGGCCGCCGGCGATCCGGCTGTGGTCTCCGCCACCGGCTTGGGCACCGGCGCCCTGGCGGGTATGAACCCCGCCGGCTTTGCCGCCAACTTGGTGCCGGTAACCGTCGGCAACGTATTCGGCGGCAGCGTCCTGGTCGCGCTGGTGTACTGGATTTGTTATCTGAGGCCGGCCGAATAGAGCTTATTCGGACTTTTCCTCGCCGTCTTCCGACTCGTCCGCGTCTTCCGCGACCTCTGTCACGTCCGCGTCTTCCTCAACCTCCGTCTCGTCCGCGTCTTCCGTGGCTTCTGTCACGTCCGCGTCTTCCTCAACCTCCGTCTCGTCCGCGTCTTCCGTGGCTTCTGTTTCTGTCTCGTCTTCGGTGGCTTCCGGCTCGGTTTCGTCTTCGGTTTCCGGCGGGATCACCGCGGCGGTTTCAACTTCGGCCTCGTCCTCGGTGACGACTTCGATGGTGGCTTCTCCGAACATGCCCATGGCGACGAAGGGGCCGATCTCGCTCCAGAACCCGTAAACGCCCGGACGGACGGCGACAAACTCGATGACGGCTTCATGACCCGGCGGCACTTCAATGGCATCGACGATAATGGGCGTCCAGCCGGTATCCGGAGCCTCGCCGCCGTCTTCCGCTTCATCGACGTCGGCGCTTTCGGTCTCTTCGTCGGATTCGCCGTCTTCGGCCGCCACGTCGTCGTCGTCGGCCTTGTCGTTTTCCTCGCCGTCTTCGACGTCCGCCGTTTCCGTGTCCTCGGTCTCTTCCGTGTCGGCGGTGTTCTCGTCCGAGGCGTTGTCTGCGGGGGTCGGTGAATCGTCGTCTTCGGTTTCGGCCGCAAAAGGATCGTCTGCGGTCTCTGCTTCGTCAGACTCTTCAGGTTTTGCGGCAAAGGGATCGTCGGCGGTTTCCGCCTCGTCGGCGTCCTCCGTATCCGCGGCAAAGGGATCTTCGGCTTCAGTCGCCTCGTCCGTGTCTTCCGTTTTCGCGGCGAACGGGTCGTCGGCTGAAACACCCTCGTCGTCCTCGGCGGGGGCGGCGAAGGGATTGTCCGCCTCTTCGGCTTCCACGCCCCCCTGCTTCTTCTCGGCCTCGTAAGCTTCCTCCGCCGCTTTTACCACAGCGGCTTTTTTGGCCTGGGCCTTCGCCGAATCGGCCCGGGTCTTGTCGACAATCGTGTCCAACTCGAACGCTTTCGGCAAAACCGGGAGCAGATCCGCTCCCTTTGGCCCGACCTGTTTGTCGACGTGCCCGTTGCTGCCGTGGGGCATCCACGTCGCCAATACAATGTTCCTGATGGCGATGGCACGCCAGAAGTTGGTGCCGGTAATGATGTGTGTTTCCTCACCGGCGTTGCGCAGGATCAGACGATAGGCATCTCCGGCGACGAACGTGGGTTCCTTGGGCGAGAACGCGAACTCCGTCATCAGCATGCGGAATTGGCGCGCCTTCTTCCAATCGACCATGGGTATTTCGGCCACCGTTGGGTGGGTTTGGGGCGGCGGATCACGCAGCGGCGAATAGTTGTGCCAGGACGTGCATGCCCCCAACAACATGATTCCGGCCAGTACGCCCAAGCGCCCGGCTCGCGACGTCACTCCCTGGTCGAATTTTGCGCCCATTTGCGGTCCCAAAAGACTTTACCCAGGCGCACAATAGCGGACCCGGGCCTGCCTCGCCAGCCCGACTCGCGCGCCTTCTGTATTGCCGCTTGCCTTGGCACCGGGCCAGGCGTAGATTTCCCGCCGTTCACGCCCGCGACCGGGCGCCAATCGTCATATTGGAGGGGGCTGCCATGTCCTTCATTGCCGAATCCCTGGGCCGCATCAAACCGTCGCCGACCGTAGCGCTGACCGGGAAGGTCGCCGAACTGAAAGCGGCCGGCCGCGACATCATCGGACTGGGCGCGGGCGAGCCTGATTTCGACACGCCCGACCATATCAAAGCGGCGGCCATCGAGGCCATCCACCGCGGCGAAACCAAGTACACGGCGGTATCGGGAACGGCCGCCGCGCGTCAGGCGGTAGCGGACAAGTTCAAGCGCGAAAACGGCCTGGAATACACCATCGACCAGATCACCATCGGCTGCGGCGGCAAGGGCGTTCTCTACAACGCCATCATGGCGACCATCGACCCCGGTGACGAGGTCGTCATCCCGGCGCCTTACTGGGTCTCCTACCCCGACATGGTATTGCTGGCGGGCGGCACGCCGGTGATCGTCGAGGCCGGCATCAACGCCGGTTTGAAGATGAGCCCCGAAGCGCTGGAAGACGCCATCACGGACCGGACCAAGTGGCTGATTCTGAACTCGCCCTCGAACCCGACGGGTGCAGCCTACGACAAGGCCGAGTTGCAGGCGCTGGCGGACGTGCTAAAACGCCATCCCCATGTGCGCATCATGTCGGACGACATCTACGAGCACATCATCTACGACGACTTCGAATTCTTCACCATCGCTCAGGTCGAACCGGAGCTTTACGACCGCACGCTCACGGTCAACGGGTTGGCCAAGGCCTACGCCATGACCGGGTGGCGGGTCGGCTATGCCGGCGGGCCCAAGGACATCATCGCGGCCATCAACAAGGTGCAGTCTCAATCGACGACCCACACCAGTTCGATCTCTCAAGCCGCGACCATCGAAGCCTTGAACGGTCCACAGGATTTCATGAAGGAATGGGTCGACACCTTCCGCACGCGGCGCGATCTTGTGGTTTCAGCGCTTGATGGCATGACGGGGCTTTCATGCCCCATGCCCAAGGGCGCATTCTACGTCTTCCCAAGTTGCGCCGGCGCCATCGGCAAGAAGACGCCCGACGGCACTGTCATCGAGGACGACAGCGGGTTCGTTACGGCGCTGCTGGAGGCCGAGGGCATCGCCGCAGTCCAAGGTGTGGCTTTCGGGTTGTCGCCGCATTTTCGGGTGTCCTACGCCACGTCGACGGAGAACCTCGAGGAAGCCATGACCCGGATCGGACGCTTTTGCGACTCGCTGAGCTGACGAATTCGGGCTTGCGAATTGTTTGGGCTGAGACCTTGACCGCCATCGGTGATAGTCTACCTCGGTAGTTGATTTCTCCTTGGTAGACTTTGCCGTGGTGTTCACGTGTGGCCGAATTGGGCGGGGGCGGACCCGGTTTCCCTGGAAACTGGCGCTCACACTCGTTCTAACGGCTCCCCTCATTGTCGTTTCCTGGACTGGCACGGCCCAATCGGCCAAGCGCGGCGGTACGCTCACCGTCGCTCTCGAAACGGACGTTCACAGTTTCGACGTGATCAAGGGTGGCACCTATGGCTTGTCCGGATTGATGCCCGCCAACGCCATCATGGAACCGCTCATCGAGCAAAACAAAAACGGGGGATACGTTCCCGTTCTGGCCAAATCCTGGAAACGGTCTTCCGACGGAAAATCCTACACCTTCAAACTCAGAGGCGGCGTGCGCTTCCACGACGGCAAGAATTTCGCCGCCAAGGATGTCGTCGATCATTACAAACGAATCCTGAGAGCGCCGAAAAGCTCACCGCTTCGGACCTATCTTACCGCTCTTCGCGATGTCCAGGTGGTGGACCGGCTGACCGTGAGGTTCAAGCTGCGCCGGCCCTGGCCGGCTTTTCTGCAAGCCATATCTGCGCGCAGCGAATTCAGCCTGATACCCTCCCACTTGGCTGTAAAAAGCGGCCGGCAACATCGCAAGCCGATCGGCACCGGGCCCTTCAAGTTCGTGTCCTGGACCCCTGCCAAGAGTATCGTTCTGGCGCGAAACGAAGCCTATCGGATCAAGGGCCAGCCCCGTCTCGACCGCATTGTTTTCCGCCTGATACCCGACCAGGCCGACCGCTTTGCCGCCCTGAAAAAAGCCAAGGTGGATGTGATCTGGAGCGATATCGGCGATCACATCGTAAGGGCGCGAAAGGACAGGAATATCCGGACGTTGACCTACGACGGCTCAGGCGGCGGCGTGATATTACTCAATACCCGCAAGCCGCCGCTCGACGATCCGCGCGTGCGTCAAGCCGTTGCCCACGCATGGAGCCAGCGCCTCATCATCAACAAGGTAAGCAGGAATAAGGTGCCGTTTGTGACCGATCCGTTTGGCGCGCGTCTCAGATGCGGACCCGGGGGATACCGCGAACACGATCTCGAAAAAGCCAAAACCCTGGCGCGCCGCTACGGGAAACCCATCCGCATCGAGATGATCCACACGGATAGCTCGCGCGGCGAACTGCTGGGCAGGACCTTGCAGCAGCTCCTGAAGCAGGCGGGCATCAGTCTGCGGCTGACGCCCATGGAGCAAAAACGTCTGCAAAAAGCGGTCCTTACCGGGAACTACATGGTAAGCCCCTGGATCTTCCGCGAGGCTCTTGACCAGGGCCCGCAGTTGGCCGCTTTTTCGTCTTCCAAGTCCACCTACAACCCGACCGGCGTCCAGAACGCTGAACTCGACGAACTCGCCCTATCGCTCACTGCTAGAACGGGCGTCAAACGCAAGAACACCCTCTGCCGGATCGCCGAGATCATCAACGATCAAGCCTTGCTGCTGTGGCGCGGCGGCTTGCGGGTTCATGCGCTGACACGGGCCGACGTCAAGGGCGTGCCGCCGATGAAGGGGCGCATATTGCTGCTGCATACGGCCTGGCTGGATCGGTAGGTAGCGCCCCGGGAGTCTGGCCCGCTTCCCCCGCAATTACAAATAGAGTCCTTTTTCCTTGCATGGCGCGCCCGCGCTTGAAAACATTGTCGCCAGACAAAACAACAAACGCCGCGCGCCGGCTTTCCGGCGCCCAGCGGCGCGAAACAGGTGAGGACGCGTTATGGACGGTATAAGAGCCGAGGGCCCTCGGACGATTGCTTTGGTCGGGCCCTATCTATCAGGCAAAACCACTCTTCTTGAAAATATTCTGTTCGTGACGGGCGCGGTGCACCGGAAGGGGACAGCGGCGCAGCACAATATGGTGGGCGATTCCAGCGATGAGGCCAAGGCGCACGAAATGGGCGTCGAGCTCAACGTGGCGAGCTGTGAATATCTCGGTGACACCTACACCTTTCTTGATTGTCCCGGTTCCATCGAATTCAGCCAGGAGGCCGCCAACGCTTTGATCGGCGCCGATGCCGCGGTGGTGGTTTGCGAGCCCGAAATCGACAAGGTCATGGCGCTGTCGCCGACTTTGAAGCTGCTCGACGATCTGGGCGTGCCGCGCTTTATATTCGTCAACAAGATCGACCGCGCGGCCGGCTCGGTGCGCGAATTGCTCGAAGCCCTTCAGACCGTCTCCAATCAGCCCCTCGTGTTGCGCCAGGTGCCGATCCGGGTGGGCGAGGAAATCACGGGCTACGTCGATCTGGCGTCGGGCCGGGCCTACGTCTACCGCGACGGATCGGAATCCGAAGTCATCGATTTGCCTGCCGAAATGCAGGATCGCGAGGCCGAAGCGCGCTACGAGATGCTCGAAAAGCTGGCTGACTTCGACGATCACCTGATGGAGGAGTTGCTCGAAGACATCGACCCGTCCAAGGACGAGGTGTTTGGCGACCTGACGAAGGATTTACGCGAAGGCTTCATCGTTCCCGTTCTGTTGGGCGCGGCCGAACACGAGAACGGCGTACGTCGCCTGCTCAAGGCACTGCGTCACGAAACGCCGGGCATGGGCGCGGCGGCGGAGCGCGCCGAGGTTCCCGGCGGCGGCGACGCCCTGGCCCAGGTGTTGAAGACCTACCATACCGCCCGCGGCGGCAAGCTTTCCCTGGTCCGGATGTGGTCGGGTACGCTGAAGGACGGCGATACCGTCAACGGCGAACGCATTTCGGGCATGTTCCGCATGACAGGCCAGAACACGGACAAGGTCGGCTCCGCCGGTCCTGGCGAAATCGTGGCGCTGGGCCGGCTCGACGACGTTCACACGGGCGACACGCTGTCCACCGGCAAGGAAGGGCCCGTGCTGCGCCGGGCCGATTCTCACCAGCCGGTCTACGGCATGGCCTTGAAGGCGGCGGACCGCAACGACGAAGTCAAGCTATCTGGCGCCATGTCGAAACTTCTCGAGGAGGATCCGTCCCTTACCTTCGAGCACGACGACGACGCCAACCAGTGGCTCTTCCTGGGCCAGGGCGAAATGCACTTGCGCCTGGCCGTCGAAAAGCTGGCCAACAAGTTCAGCCTGAATGTGGCCACCTCGAAGCCGCGCGTTCCCTACAAGGAGGCGATCACCAAATCGGTCAGCCAACATGCCCGCTTCAAGCGTCAAACCGGCGGCCATGGCCAGTTCGGCGATGTCCAGGTCGATATCAAACCGTTGCCGCGCGGCACCGGGTTCGAATTCACAAATTCCATTGTCGGCGGCGCCATACCCAAGCAGTACATTCCCGCGGTGGAAGCCGGGGTGAAGGAATACCTGGTCAAGGGTCCCTTGGGCTTTCCCGTGGTGGACGTCGCCGTCGATCTCACGGATGGCGGCTTTCACGCCGTCGATTCCTCGGAAATGGCGTTCAAGACCGCCGGCACCATGGCGATGAAAGAAGGCTTGGCGAAATGCAGTCCGGTTCTTCTGGAGCCCATCCTGCAGGTCGAGATCGCGGTGCCCAGCGAAGCGACCGCCAAGGTTAATGCGACGATTTCGACCCGGCGCGGCCAGATCCTCGGGTTCGACACGCGGGAGGGCTGGCGCGGCTGGGATATCGTTACCTCCAATATGCCGCAGTCGGAGATCCATGATCTGATCATCGAACTCCGAAGCCTCAGCGCCGGTGTCGGAACGTATTCCTGGACCTTCGATCACCTGCAGGAATTGACCGGCCGCCTCGCCGATCAAGTCATCGAAGCGGCGTCGGAGGCCGACTAGTCCGGTTCGGGCGGAGCAACTGAGATGGACGTCTCGACGTCGCGCGCCGCGGCCAATATCGTCACGGCCCGTCGGCGAAAAAAGCGGATACCCGGTATAGCGGCGGAGCATGCGCCGGAAACGCTGCTCGACGCCTACGCCATACAGGACAGGGTGGTGGAGTCGCTGGGCGGCCGCACGGCGGGCTGGAAGATCGGCTGCACCAACGAAATCGCCCGCCAACAGTTGAGTGTGGAAGAGCCCTTTCGGGGCCGCGTGTTCGAAACCGGCATTCACGATAGTCCCGCCGAGTTGTCGGTCTCCGACACTTTCATGCGGGTGGTTGAAACGGAACTGGCGTTTCGCCTGAGCCGCGACGTGCCGTTTCGCGACGGTCCCTACACGGCCGAGACCATCGCCCCGGCGGTGGCGGAGCTGGTGCCGTCACTGGAGATCGTTGATTCCGTTTGGGAGGACTGGGAATCGGTCGGCGCCCATCACTTGATCGCCGACAATGCCTGTCATGCCGCACTCGTTCTGGGGACGCCGAGCCCGGACTGGCGCGACCTCGACCTCGCCGCCTATGAGGTGAGCGTCGCCATGAACGGCGGTGAAGCGCTCCGCGGCAAAGGCGCCAACGTTTTAGGTCATCCGTTTAACGCCCTGGCGTGGCTTGCCAACGACCTTGCCAGTTTGGGGCGCGAATTGAAGGCCGGTGAAATCGTCTCCACCGGCGTTCTGACGGGACTGCTGTTTGCTGAAGCCGGCGACAGCGTCACTGCCGACTACGGCCGGTTCGGTACGGTCGCGGTATCGTTCGTCGAGTGAAGCGGGAAGTTATTTCTTCTCGATGAATTCGATGGTGATGCCGTCCCAGGTCTTCATGTAGACCACGCGGTTGCCGGTATTCGGCCCCTGATCGATGACCCAGGGTGTGGCGTAGGCCTTGACGTCGTAGCTTTCCGCGGTTGCCACAGCCGCGTCGATGTCATCGACGTCCAACGCAATATGGGCGAAGGCGGTGTCGCAGGGGCGCGCCTCGACCTGTTTTTTGTCGTCGGGCGCCAGATACTGGATCAATTCCAGCCGGTGCCCGGGCCCCTGGACGAAGGCGACGATCATGTCCGCGCCTTCGACGCCGGTGATATGGCGGATTGCTTTAGGGTTGCGCGGCGCCTTGTTCATGAGTTCAAAGCCCAGGCCGTCGCAGAGAAACTCGACCGTGCGGTCGACGTCGGCGACGGTGAAACTGGTGTGGTTGAAACCGTGGATGTTGAAGGAGGGCATGGCGCTATCCGCAGACAGGTGTGACGGGTGGCGCATTCTGTCATCGCGGCCGGGGTAAGGCCAGACCGGATGACGTTCACATACCTTTGAATTGCTCTAAACTTTGGAGCCATTAGGTTCAGGGCGTTACGGGGTAAATTGGCGGAAGGGAGACGTCATGCTGATCCGAATTCCAAAAGGCTGGGAACTGCCCGAACGCGCGGCAACCGACGAAGCGCTGTTTCGCGACCGGCGGCGGTTGATGAAGGGCCTGGCGGCGGGAACGATCCTTACCGCAACGCCGGGTGTCTCGTTGGCGGCGGGAAAGGCGGACCCTTCGGCCCATCTCTATCCGGCGCACAGGAATCCGGGCTATGCCAATGCCGGCCGTCCCATTACCGACGAAGCGTTGAGCAGCACCTACAACAATTTTTATGAATTCGGCTCGCACAAGAAGATATCCAAGGAAGCCAACCGCAAGCTCAAAATCCGTCCCTGGGAAGTGCTGATCGACGGCCTGGTCGAAAAGGAACAGACCTATGCCATCGACGAACTGCTGGCCAAGGTCCAACTGGAGGAGCGCGTCTACCGCCATCGCTGCGTCGAGGCCTGGTCAATGGTCGTTCCCTGGTCCGGCTTCCCCATGCGTAAACTGGTTGAACTCGCCAAGCCGACGTCGGGCGCCAAGTACATCGAAATGCAGACCTTCGACGATCCCAAGATGGCGCCGGGCATGAAGCAGTTCTGGTATCCCTGGCCCTATCGCGAGGGACTCACGCTGGCCGAGGCCAACAACGACCTTGCCTTCCTCGTGACCGGCGTCTACGGCAAGCCGGCAGCACCCCAATTCGGGGCGCCCCTGCGCTTGGCGGTGCCGTGGAAGTATGGCTTCAAGTCGATCAAATCGATTGTTCGTTTCACTTTTACGGATAAGCAGCCCAAATCCTTTTGGGAGACCGTCCAGGCCTCGGAATACGGCTTCTGGGCCAACGTCAATCCCGAAATCGCCCATCCGCGCTGGAGTCAGGCGACGGAACGGACGCTGTCGGGCGGGCGCATCAAGACTGTCATCTACAACGGATACGGCGATCAGGTGGCTGGGCTTTACGCCGACATGAAGGGCGAAAAGCTCTTCATGTAGCTTTAGTTGATCCGTTTCAACTCGGCCGCTGCAACGGCGGACTGGCAGACATCCGACGCCTTTATCGACATGATACGGCGGAAAGTGTCCGCGGCATCGGCGATCCGACCGCCGAGCAGATGATGTTGGCCGACGAAGAACAGCGCTTCGCAATGACGCCGCAATTGGAGGTCCCCTTCATCCGGGGGGTTGAGGGCAAGGATGCGGTCGGCATCAGCGCGGCCCGCGAACAACTCGATCAGGGGACCGGGCCAGCCGGCCATCCCGCTGGCGTTCAGGGCTTCCGATTTGCGCTCGAAGCGGGCCTTGGCGACATAGCCCCAGACCAGCCAAAACGGATCGGTCGGAGAGAGCTTTCGTGCCTCGGCGAAATCGAGCATGGCTTCCTCGAAATCGGCCATGGCGAAGCTGACGATACCCCGTCCGCCGTAAAGGAATGGGTGGGAATCGCTGAAGGCGATGGCGTCGCCGTAATCCTGGTGGGCACCCTTCAAGTCGCCGTTGCGAAATCGGGCGTAGGCGCGGTTGCCCAAGGCGGCGAACAAGCGCGGATTTCGCCGAAGCGCGCTGGTGTAGTCGGCGACGGCCTCCGCATAACGGGCCAGGCGACGGTACGCCATGCCGCGGCTGTTGTAAGCCAACGCCAGGCCGGGTTCGAGGAACAGCGCCTGGGTGCAATCCGCAATCGCCCGGTCTGGGCGATCGCTGAGGGTGAACGAAAGACAGCGGTTCGAATAGGCCGCCGCCAGATTCTCACGCGCCAATTCGCCCGATTTGATCGCCCGCGTATACAGCTTGATGGCTTGGTTATGCTCGCTGCGGCCGGCTAGGGCGACGCCTTCTTCGATATCCTCAAGAGGACCGGCGGCCGCCGTCCCCGGTAGGGTCAACGCGGCAAAAACCACAGTCATTGACAGGCAAATCATTTTCATTGTGCGAATGTAAAATGCGGCCCGATGACGGGCAAGTCCGGGCCAGCCGCGGGCGGGTCCGTCACTTGCCGGAGCGGTCGAATGCTTTATGGTTCGGGCGATGTCAAATCGAGCGATACAGCACCTGGAAACGCCGCCCGAGCTCGTCATATTCGACTGCGATGGGGTCCTCGTCGACAGCGAAGGTCCGGCCAATCGCATACTGGCGGAAGCGCTGCAGCGGGAAGGCCTGGTTCTGGATGAAATCGATGTCGCTAAGGCGACCACGGGCGTCACCTTGGCGGATGTCGTGACCTGGGCCGAAACCTTGCTTGGAAAATCGTTGCCGCCGGATTTCCTCGATCGATTGAAGGACGAAACATACGCTGCCTTCAAATCGGAGCTCACCGCCGTTGCCGGTATCGGCGGGGCTGTTGAGGCCGTCCAAGCCAGCGGGGTAAAGACCTGCGTCGCCTCCTCGGGCTCGATTGAGAAGATGCACCTGACCTTGGGGCTAACGGGTCTGCTCGACCGTTTTTCCGGACGGTTGTTCAGCGCCAAACAGGTCGCCCGCGGCAAGCCCCACCCCGACGTGTTCCTGTTCGCCGCCCGTGAAATGGGGGTGGCGCCCGCCGCCGCGGTGGTTGTGGAGGACAGCGTGCCAGGCGTTATGGCGGGTTTGGCCGCCGGCATGAAAGTGTTCGCCTACGCCGCGCCGGAACTCGCGGAAGCCGGACATGGCCCCGAGGAGTTGGCCGCCGCCGGGGGCCATGTTTTCAGCCGGATGGACGAACTGGCCGGCATTATCGGTCTTGGCAGCGATAGGGAGTACGCCTAGCCATGCAAGAGGGAAGTTCAAAGAAGGTCATCTTTGCGGCGTTGGCGGGGAATTCGCTCATCGCCATAACCAAGTTCGGGGCGGCCATCTATACCGGGTCTTCCGCCATGCTGAGCGAATCCATCCATTCGCTGGTCGATACCGGCAATCAGGGGTTGATCCTGTACGGCATGAACAGGGCGAAGAAACCCGCCGATGCCGCACACCCCTTCGGCTACGGCATGGAGATCTACTTCTGGACCTTCGTCGTCGCCATCCTGATCTTCGCGGGCGGGGCCGGTGTCTCCATATACGAAGGTGTGTCCAAGGTTCTGGAACCGCACGCCGTCAGCAATCCCATGGTCAACTACATCGTGCTCGGTGCCGCCATGGTGTTCGAGGGCTTTGCCTGGTGGATCGCCTACAAGGAGTTCAAGCGGACACAGGGGCGTTTTGGGGTATTCGAAGCGGTGGGCCGCAGCAAGGATCCAACGGTTTTTACCGTCCTGTTTGAGGACACCGCGGCGGGACTCGGACTGATCGTCGCTTTCGTCGGTATCGCTCTGGCGCAGTACCTCGACATGCCGGTGCTCGATGGCGTTGCCTCCATCGTCATTGGCGTCATCCTGGCTCTCACCGCCGCCTTCCTCGCGTACGAAACCAAAGGACTGCTTATCGGCGAAGCGGCCAAGCCCAAGGTCGTCGACGCCGTAAAGCGCATCGCCAAGGCCGAGCAGGCCGTGATCGGCGTCAACGAGGTGCTGACCATGCATCTCGGCCCGGCCGACGTGCTGCTCAACCTCAGCCTGGATTTCGCCGACCACCTCAAATCTGACGAGGTGGAGCAAGCCGTGAGTGACATCGAACGGCGCATCAAACAGCAATACCCCGAAATCAAGCGCATCTTCATCGAAGCTCAAAACCGCCATCAGCACCGGCGGAGTAATGCGAATTAGATCGGGCGGGTGCGGCCGGCGCGTCCGCGTCGGGCCGTGTTAAGGGTTATTTGACCCTTTTCCCCGAACCTCAGGCCGGCAACAGAATTCGGTCTCGACGTTTCCGCTGGAGGGAAAATCACAATGCAGTTCAACGACAGACGGTCCACCGATCGGCGCCAAATCGATCGGCGCAATTCCCCCTTGGGCGGCTACAAAGACAGTGAACGCCGTGTGCTGGGCCAGCGCAGCTACACGGACCGGCGCACCGACCGCCATTGGAAATTCAGTTGGTTGCGGATGTCCCTCTCACGGCAATTATCCGGCATTTAGCTGCCCCGTCCCCTAATCACCACTCACCGATCAGGAATCCACGTTTTTTGGAGGTGGCGGTGCGCGCGGCCACTTGGTCGTCGCTGATGGTGCGGCGGGAGCGCAAGTGGCGCAGCCAGGCGAACAACCGCTCGTGCAGTTCTGCCCTGATGTCCTCGTGATCCGCCGACCGGCCGAGGTCCCGCTGTTCGCTGGGATCTTCCGCCATGTCGAAGAGCTGTGGCGGAAAGCCCTCGTAGTAGACGTATTTCCATCGTTCCGTTCGGACCATCCAGGAGAGCGCCTGGTCCGGCGCCACCGCCAGTTTCATGCGGGCGCCACGGAAGGCGAAATCAATTTCGCTGAAGGCCGCATCGCGCCAGTCCTCGGGCGGCGTCGGGTTGTGCAGCAGCGGCAACAGGGAGCGGCCCTCGAGACGCTGTTTTTCCACCTTACCCCCGACGGCCTCGATAAAGGTCGGCACCAGGTCGATGGCTTCGACCAGGGCGTTTGACGCCGTGCCGCGCGTGGCATCGGCCGCCGTCGAAGGATCGGCGACGATCATGGGCAGGCGGACTGATTCCTCGTGGAACAGTTCCTTCTCGCCCAGCCAGTGATCGCCGAGATAATCGCCATGGTCGGAAGTGAAGACGATCAGGGTATCGTCCAAACGGCCCTCGGTTTCCATGAATTCGAACAGACGGCCCAGCTCGTCGTCGATCTGCTTGACCAGACCCATGTAAACCGGGATCACGGTATCGCGCACTTCCTCACGTTGGAAGGATTGGCTTTCAGCGTGCTCCATGTAGGCGGCGATGACGGGGTGGGGATTATCGCGCTCATCCGCACCGCGATTGGGCGCTATGATCTGATTGGCCCCGTAGAGCTCGTTGTAGGGAGCCGGGGCGACGTACGGCCAGTGCGGCTTGATAAAGCTGAGATGCAGGCACCACGGGTTGTTTTCGGCATCCCGCATAAAATCCATTGCCCGTGAAGTCATATAGGGCGTTTCGGAATGCTCGGCCTTGACCCGGGCGGGCAATCGGGCATGACGCATTTCCCAGCCGCTGAGGATTTCGCCGTCTGGACCCTCCGCCGAATTGGCGTAATCGTGCCACGGGTTATCGCCGGGGTAACCCTTTTCGTTGAGCCATATGTTGTAGGGGAGATCGGGCGCGGTGGTTCCCGCCGGCAACAGGCCGTCGTCACGCTCGAACGGCTCGAAACCGCACTGTGAGACCAGGATACCCAGGTCGGAAACGGGATCGAGGTTGAGCCGTTCCATGCCGGTCAGATCCGCCGCCATGTGGGTTTTGCCGACCAGTGCCGTACGCACGCCCAGCGGCCGGAGATAATCGCCCATCGTCCACTCGCCGACATCCAGCGGGATGCCGTTCCAGGTCGAGCCGTGGCTGGCGACATAGCGCCCCGTATAAAAAGACATGCGGGATGGGCCGCACACCGGCGACTGGGTATAGGCGTTGTCGAAGCGGACGCCTCTTGCCGCCAAAGCGTCGATGTTGGGCGTTTCCAGTGTGGGATGGCCGGCGCACGACAAGTAGTCGGCGCGTAGCTGGTCACACATGATGAAGAGAATGTTGCGGACGTCGGACATCGACAAATCACCCTACCAAGCCTGATCGGGGCTAAACCCTAAGGCAAATTGAAAGGGAAGCAAATGCTGAGTGCCGCGGAGGTACTGGATGTTATACAAAGACTGTAAAATTCTTAGTTCCACAAATTTTTCATGTGTTTTATGGCGCCCTACAAATTGCATCCGGATAAGCGGTTGCATTCTATGCGTGTCAACAAATGAAACGCATTGAAATACCCCCGTTACATTTTTTCCAACTGCTGAAATCCCCCAGAAACAATAGGGTGATTTTATTCCTCTGTGGCGTGGTGAAAGCCATGCCCGGCCGGACGCGGCGGAGGGGCACGAACCGCGATCTACCGGCCGAGTGAACGAGGAGTAGTTGGGTCATCCAAGCTCATGTCGTTGCTTGATTGGATGGTTTTCTACTTCCCGGGTTTGTCCAGTTAGAGGTGGAACCAATGGATATCCTAAACAAAAGCATTTCCTGGAAACTGTTTCCGGTTATGGTCGCGGGCGTTCTGGTCTGCGGCATCGGTGCCTGGATCGGCATTCCGATCATTACCGAACAAGGTATTAAGGCCGACGCGGTGGCCAGTGCCGAAAAGACGGTTAAGCAATTTAAAGTCATACGCGGCTACTACACCAAGAACGTCGTCAGCAAGGCGATCAAAAGCAAGGCCTTGAAGCCGACCTATACCCACAAGGATACGCCGGGCGAGATTCCGCTGCCCGCGACTTTCATTCACGACCTGAGTGAGTTGCTGGCCGAAGCCGGGACGACCCTGAAGCTCTACAGCCCCTATCCCTTCCCGCTCCGGGCTGAACGCGAGTTGGATGCCTTCGGAGAAGCCGCCTGGGCGGCCCTGGAACAAAATCCGGAGCAATCGTTCGTGCGCACGGAAAACATCGACGGCCGGGATATCGTGCGCGTCGGGCTGGCCGATACCATGGCCAGTCAGGTTTGCGTGAACTGCCACAACACCCGCGCCGACACGCCGAAAGATGACTGGGTGCTTAACGACCTTCGCGGCGTGCTGGAAATCGACGCCGACGTGACCGAAGCGCTGGCGCGCGGAACCTGGATCGGCCGCGGCATCGCTCTTGCCTTGCTGGTCGTCCTGGGCGCCGTGTTGGCGCTGGCCTACTTCCGCATGCGCGGCGTGGTCGTCGGACCGGTCGGTGCGATGACGGACGTGATGGGCACGCTGGCAACCGGCGATCTCGAAGTTGATATTCCGAACCAGGCACAGGTCGACGAAATCGGCGAGATGGCCAGGGCCGTGCAGGTCTTCAAGGACAATGCCATCGAGACGGAGAAACTGCGCGCTCAGCAGGCTGAATCCGAAGCCGAAAAGAAACGCATGGAAGAGGAAGCCCGTGCCGCCGAAGTGAAAGCGGAGGAAGAACGGCATGCGGCCATGATCTCGCTCGCCAACGATTTCGAAGGCAGCGTCAAGGGGGTCGTCGAAACGGTCTCCGCGGCAGCCAGTGAAATGCAGACGACGGCGCAATCCATGTCGTCGATTGCCGAACAAACCTCCAGCCAGTCCGGCGTCGTGGCCTCGGCTGCGGAAGAGGCCTCGGCCAACGTTCAGACCGTGGCGGCAGCCGCGGAGGAACTGGCGACCTCGGTTCAGGAGGTCGGCAACCAGGTGACCAAGTCGTCCGAAGTGGCCGACGGCGCCGTCAGCAAAGCCAAGATGACCCACGATACCGTGCGCCATCTGGATGACGCCGCCCAGCGCATCGGCGAAGTGGTTCAGCTCATCTCCGACATCGCCGAGCAGACCAACCTGCTGGCCTTGAACGCCACGATCGAAGCGGCGCGCGCCGGTGACGCCGGCAAGGGCTTCGCGGTCGTCGCCTCGGAGGTCAAGAACCTGGCCGCCCAGACGACCAAGGCGACCGAGGAAATCGATAACCAGATCGCGGGTATTCAGGACGCCACGAAGGAAGCCGTGACCGCCATCGACGGGATCAGCTCGACCATCGACAACATGGCGGAGATCACCGCGGCCATCGCTTCGGCCGTCGAGGAACAGGGTGCGGCGACGCAGGAGATCGCGCGCAATACCCAGGAAGCCGCCAACGGCGCCCAGGAAGTCACCGAGAACATCGGTGGCGTGACGGTCGCAGCCGGTGAAGCCGGCGAGGCCTCCACCAAGGTTCTCTCCTCGGCGGATCAGTTGTCAGAGGAATCGGAATCGCTCAGGGCCGAAGTCGACGCGTTCATCGCCAAGATCGCGGCCGCCTGATCGTTCAGGTCATACCATGAAGAAGGGGTCCGGTTTTCCGGGCCCCTTTTTTTGCCTAGTTCTGCCTATTTTGTTTCTACATCGTGAATCGCTCAGGCATGGACTCCCGCTTTCGCGGGAGTGACGGCTACGAGTGCGGCAACCGTAAAGCGTCATTCCCGCGAAAGCGGGAATCCATTCCATGGCATCTCGACACGAATCTTCGCTGCATGGTAAGGACGATCGTGACTAAAAGCGCCCTATCGAGGCGCCATGCGCAAGGCGCCGTCAATGCGGATTGTTTCGCCGTTCAGCATGGCGTTTTCGCAAATGTCGCGTGCCAGCCTGCCGAAACGCTCGGGATTGCCGAGTTGCGGCGGGAACGGCACGCTGGCTTCGAGCGCTTCCTTGATTTCGTCGGTCAGCGTCGCCCGCAGCAACGGCGTGTCGAAGATGCCCGGCGCGATCGTGCAGATGCGGATGCCGTCCCGCGCCAGGTCTCGGGCGATGGGCAGCGTCATGCCCACTACGCCGCCTTTGGAAGCGGCGTAGGCCGCCTGCCCAACCTGGCCGTCGTAAGCGGCGATGGACGCGGTATTGACGATGACGCCGCGTTCGCCGTCCGCCAGCGGATCCTGCGCAGCCATCTCGGTGGCCGCAAGGCGGATGGCGTTGAAGGTGCCGATCAAATTGACGCGGACGACCCTTTCAAAGATATCCAGCGCGTGCGGATTGCCGCGGGAGGTGGTTTTCACGGTGGCCGCAATGCCGGCACAATTGACGAGAACCCGGACCGGGCCGTGGGCTGCGCGCGCCGTGTCGATTGCGGCGGCCATTTGCGCTTCGTCGGCAACATCGGCTTTGGCGAAGACGCCGCCCAGGCCCTTTGCCGTGCCCTCCCCCATTTCTTCGTTGAGGTCCACCAAAGTGACCCTGGCGCCCCGCTCGGTCAGCGCTTTGGCGCTTGCCGCGCCCAAACCGGACGCTCCGCCGGTAACGACGGCCGCTTTTCCATCCAGATCCACGATTCCGCTCCATAGATTCCGAATTCAATAGAATAATAGAAAAATGACGGCGCCGAGTCCACGTTCAAAGATGATTGAGAGGGCTCCCTTCGAGAAGCTCCAATAGCTCCCCTGTTGCCCGCCGGCGGTGGCGGCGGAAGGCGTCGGCGGCCCTTGCGGCGTCGCCTTGCTCGATGTGGCGCAGGATTTCGCCGTGTTCGCTGGTTGATTTGCTCGGCCTCTCCCGCATGAACAGCGTTGTCATGCGGGCCCGATGGGCCTGGTCATAGAGGGTGGTGACGAATTCCCTGAGCCGCCGATTTCCGCAAAGCGCCATCAGGGAGCGGTGGAAGCGATCGTCCGCCGCCGCCCAAGCAGCCAAGTCTTCGGCCTCCAACGCCTGGGCCATGTCGTCGCCGGCCGCTTTCACGTCGGCGAGCGCCGCCGCGTCCGGTTTGTCGGCAGCGATCAGCGCCGCCGCTTCGGGTTCCAGCGCCGTCAGCAGGCCATATATCTCCCGCATGTCGTCGGGTGACACGGGTAGAACCCGGATCCCCCGGCGCGGCAGGACCTCCACCAGTCCCTCCTTTTCCAGGCGGACGCAGGCGATGCGAACGGGTGTCCGGCTCATGGAAAGATGCGCCGCCAACTCGGTCTCGAGCATTTGAGAGCCCGGCGCGAATTGGTTGCTGATGATCTCGGTTTTCAGACGCGCGTAGGCGGCGTCTTCCAGGGACATCTTCGCGGGGGTCTTCCGGGCGGTGAGGGACACTCCGAAACTCCATGTCTGAACCTGGTCGGTAACGCAAAATATCTTGCGCATACATTAATGTATACATTATTCTTGGGTGCCTTGAACACAGACTTTTCCGAAATCGCTCAGGAGATCGATGCCGTGACCAACACGAGGGAATTGAACATTGCCGTTTTGCCGGGGGACGGCATCGGCGTGGACATCATTGCCGCGGCCACCCGCGTCTTGCGGGCCGTTGAAGGAAAAATCGGCGGGTTCGCCCTCAATTTGGAGGAACTGGAAGCCGGGGCGGGCTGCTACCGCGATACCGGCGAGGATATTTCCGCCGAGTCCTTCGACAAGGTGAAGGCAGCCGATGCGGTTTTGATGGGCGCCATCGGCTTGCCGGACGTGCGTCACGCCGATGGCACCGAAATCGCGCCGCATCTCCGGATCCGTGACGAGCTGGGCCTCTACGGCGGCGTGCGGCCGGTCAAGGCCTACCCTAACTCGCCCCGGCGCCTGGCGGACGAACGCGCCGCCGGCATTGATCTCATCATCCTGCGCGAATCGACCGAGGGCCTGTTCTATACCCATGGCCGGGGCGAAGTGATCGACGACACCGAGGCGCGCGAGACGCTCCGCATTACCCGCGAGACCAGCGAAAAACTGTTCGATTTCGCCTTCCGGCTTGCCACCAAGCGCAAATCCCGCGGCGGCATGGGCCGGGTCACCTGCGTCGACAAGGCCAACGTCTTCCGCGCCTTCGCCTTCTTTCGCAAAATCTTCCGGGAACGGGCGGCAGCCTTTCCCGATATCACCAGCGACTGCAACTACGTGGACGCCCAGGCCCTCGACCTCATCCGCAAACCCTGGGAGTTCGACGTCCTGGTCATGGAAAACATGTTCGGTGACATTCTCTCCGACCTCGGCGGCGGGTTGGTCGGCGGCATGGGGATGGCGGCGTGCGCGGAAATCGGGGACGAGCATGCATTGTTCCAGCCCGCCCATGGCAGCGCTCCCGATATCGTCGGCCAGGGCATCGCCAATCCGCTGGCGACCATTTTGTCGGCCGGCATGATGCTCGATTGGCTCGGCGATCGCCATGACGACGCAAATCTAACGGCCGCGGCGCTGGAAATCGAGACGGCGGTAGAAGCGGGTTTTGCCGACGGTCGCATCAGGCCGCAGGAATTCGGCGGCGATCAGGGCACGGACGCGGTAACATCCACCGTCGTGGAAATCATCACCGGATGAACGATGAGCGCCGGACAGTTCCCGGCGAGTGAGGGCGGAGAACCGAATGCCGATCCTATTGGGGTGTATTGCGGACGATTCAACGGGCGCGACAGATTTGGCCAACACACTGGTCGGCCAGGGCATGAAAACGATCCAGATCATCGGCGTGCCCGATGACGACGTCGATCCGGGCGACGCGGACGCCGTCGTCGTCGCCTTGAAGTCGAGGACCAATCCTGCCGAGGACGCGGTGCGCGATTCGCTCGCGGCGCTGAAATGGTTAGAGGCCCGGGGGACAGAGCAAATCTTTTTCAAGTATTGTTCGACTTTCGATTCGACCGACCGGGGGAACATCGGTCCCGTGGCGGATGCCCTTCTGGAAGCCCTGCAGTCCGACTTCACGATTGCCTGCCCCGCCTTTCCCACCAACGGACGGACCGTTTTCAAGGGGCATCTCTTCGTGGGTGATCAATTGCTCTCCGATTCAAGCATGCGAAACCATCCGCTCAATCCCATGACCGATTCCAACCTCGTGAGCGTCCTGAGGCGGCAAACGCCGCACCGGGTCGGTCTGGTGCCCCGCGAGGTCGTGGCCGCGGGGGCGGAGGGCATTGAGCGACGCTACCGGGAACTTCGCGCGGAAGGTAAAGACGATGCCGGCACCGCCCGTTGCCCGGGCACCGAGGTGGACCAAGTGCCAATTGTTCGCCAACCCCTCCTCGGCAGAGTATTGGCACATCGACGACAGCATGATCCGGTTTCTTGACGTGACCGAGCGAAAGGTTACGGACCGAAAGAGATGGGGGTTGGGATCCCGCTTCAGGATCCGGCGTTCGTTTTCACCGCTGGTTCTGGAATCTATTTTTGACATGCGTGGTCCTAATCGCCCGGCACGACGTCGGTATCCGCCACGCTATCGTTGATGCCGTCGACGACGAGGACTTGCTCACCATCGGCGCGGCCTCCGCCGAGCTGCGCCTGATCACGGGCGGATCGGGCGTGGCGTTGGGACTGCCGGAGAATTTCCGCAAGCAGGGGCGCTTGGGCGCCGCCCGGCAACCCGATTTTCCTGCGGTCGAAGGCGCGGCTGTGGTGCTGTCGGGCAGTTGTTCGGTGCGGACGCGAGAGCAGATCGCCGCCATGATGGACCGCCGGCCCGCCTTCGCCATCGACCCCATGGCGATTGCGGCGGGCGCGGACGTTGTGGGCGACGCCGTGAGCTGGAGCCAACAGCATATCAACGACGGGCCGTTCCTGATCTACTCGTCAGCCGATCCTGCCGAGGTCGCCGCGATCCAGAAGAATCTCGGCCGCGAGGAGGCCGGCGCCCTTGTCGAAGGCGCCATGGGACGAATTGCGAGCGCGCTGGTCGAGTGCGGCGTGCGAAGGTTCATCGTGGCGGGCGGCGAAACCTCCGGTGCCGTGGTCGAGGCCCTCGGCGTCAAGGCGCTGCGCATCGGCCCGGAAATCGACCCCGGGGTGCCCTGGACTGAATCCAGCGGCAGCGAGCCCTTGGCGCTGGCTCTGAAATCGGGCAATTTCGGCGGCGTTGACTTTTTCGACAAGGCGTTCAGGTTGCTGCCATGAGCCTGGAAACCAAACTGCGCGACGACATCACCCGCCTGGCCAAATCCATGTTCGACCGCGGCCTGACCTTCGGCAGTTCGGGCAACATCAGCGCACGTCTCGAGGACGGCTGGCTGATGACGCCGACGGGATCCGCCATGGGTAACCTCGATCCGGCGCGTATCTCCAAACTGGACGACGGCGGAACGCATATCGCGGGCGACAAGCCGACCAAGGAGACCTTCCTCCATGTCGCCATGTATGAAGAACGCCCGGCCACCGGCGCCGTCGTTCATCTGCATTCCACCCATTCCGTGGCCGTCAGTTGTCTGGCCGACGTCGACCCGGCCGATGTGCTGCCGCCCATCACTGCCTATTACGTCATGAAGGTCGGGAAACTGCCGCTGGTGCCGTACTTTCCGCCGGGGGACCTCGACCTGGCGCGGGCGGTGCGGGAGATGGCCTCGGACCACCATGCCGTCCTGCTGGCCAACCACGGGCCGGTCGTGGCCGGCAAGTCGCTGGAGGACGCGGTCTACGCCACCGAGGAATTGGAGGAGACCGCCAAGCTTTTCCTCATGCTGCGCGGCATGGAAACGCGCTTTCTGACCAGCGACCAGGTTGCGGTATTGGAGCGGAAGTTCGAGAACTAGGGTGGTTCAGGTTTTGTTTGAAACACCGGGGGCCATGAACACGTTTCGCAGCCTCGCAAAAATGAGACAAGGCGTTTCTGATTGATCGGAAATCGCGCTAGAGCTCCGCTGCTATCCATATCGCCCTGGGGTTGATACAATCGACTTGAAATTGGAGATGGTCCAGGGACCGTCGAAAATGGTCGCTGGCCGGCGTTGCCCGATGGAGGGAAGATGGCCAGGAAACCCAATTTCCAAGGTGATCAAACCGATCTGGCACAAGGCGGTAGCCGCCTCGCGGGTCTCCTGTCCGTGGCGCCCGACGCCATCGTTGCGGTGGGCAAGGGCGCTCTTATCCGCGTCTTCAATCCCGGCGCCGAAAAGCTCTTCGGTCGTCCGGCCCGGGAGGCGTTGGGACAGCCGCTGGATATCCTGATTCCGGAGAGATACCACGCCCTTCATGCCGAACACATGAACCGCTTCCGCGAAGGCGGCGAGCAAAGCCGCTTGATGACCGAGCGCAGCGAAATATTCGGTGTCCGTGCCGACGGCTCGGAGTTTCCCGCCGAGGCGTCGGTCTTCAAAATGCGCTTGGACGACGAGGAAATCCTGACGGTGATGCTGCACGACGTGACGGCCCGCAAGGCCGCGGAAGCCGAGCTCATTGCCGCCAAAAAGGAAGCCGAGCACGCCCTGATCCAGGCCGAAAAGATGGCGGCCATCGGCACCCTGACGGCAGGCATCGGCCACGAGATCAACAACCCCCTCTACGCCATCATGGGCGCGGCCGAGGCGGTTCGCGACGGCGACGATATCGAACGCAGCCGGGCGCACGGCGCCGACATCATCGCCTACTGCAAGCGTATTTCGGAAACCATCAAGAACCTGTCGGGCTACGCCCGCCCGGCGGACAAACACGGCTTGGAGAGCGTGGATCTCAACGACGCGCTGCGGGAAGCGCTGGCCATGGCCCGTCTCTCGCCGCTGAGCGAAGATATCGAGATCAGGGAAGAACTCGCGACAGTTCCGGCCATCCGGGCCAAGACGGAAGACATCCAGCAGGCCCTGTTCAATGTCGTTCGCAACGGCATGCAGGCCATGGGCCGCAATGGCCGGCTGGACATCGAGAGTTCCAGCGTCGACGGCCATGTCTCGGTTGCCATCCGCGATTCGGGCAGCGGTATATCGCCCGGCAACATGGCCAAGATATTCGATCCGTTTTTCACCACCAAGGGTCCGGAGGAGGGCGAAGGGCTGGGATTGTTCGTCGTTCAGGAGATCGTCAAGGGTTACGACGGAACAATTTCATTCGACAGCGAGGAAGGCCTGGGTACCACGTGCACCATCAGGTTTCCCGCCATCTCAAACGAAGAGGAGATCGCATGACATGAAGCACAAGGTATTGGTAATCGACGACGAGGCCGAAATCCGCAAGACCATCGGGTTGCAGCTCGAGGGCACAGATTTCGAGGTTTGCGAGGCGGAGAACGGAGAGGAAGGTATCAGGGCGCTGAACGGCGAGAATATTCTGGAAGTGGACGTCATCGTCTGCGACGTCCGCATGCCCAAGATCAACGGCATCGAGGCGGTGGACTATTTCCGCCGCGAATATCCGTCGATCCCGGTGATCGTCCTGACCGGTTATCCGGACGTCGAACTTTCCGTCGACTTCATGAAGAAGGGCGCCGTCGATTACCTCGTGAAGCCCGTCGAAAAAGAAGAATTGCTGGCTGCGGTGAGCAAGGCCGCCGCCGAACGCAGCCTCTTCAGCGGCACGGAGGCCAAGATGTAACGCTGCTTCAATCGAAGGAGGAAATCTTCGACGTCATCCCGTGGATCGCCAGGAGAAGCTTGCGATTTTCTTCGGCAATATTCTCAACCGTTTCGTTTAGGTCGTCCGCCAGAATTCTGGATGCATTGGCCACGGCGGCTGCAAGTTCGTCTGCAGCCCTTACCCCCAAGGCGTCGCCCGCTGCCCGCGCGCTGGCAAGAACCTGATCCGCCTTCAGTTGCGCGTCCGATAGAATGTCTTTGACTGCCTTGGCGGTAAAAGCTGCACTTGCGGCCCCGGTGACTATCGGAACGACTCCGGCACCTGCCGGAGCTGACATCACAAACAAAAAAGCCAGTACCAATGGCGCGGAAAACTTGGTCAAGAATCGCATTTCAACCCCCCTTGAATCTCTTTGGTTGTGCCGTTCTCGGCATAAGTCAATGAGACCAAATACTGGCACAAAGGTGTATTGACTTCAATTGAGCCAACTTTAAATTGATCTATTATTAGGGGTTATTTTGATATTTGTGAGCTATTTGTCAGATAAATGTAGCGGGTCATGCAGCGTAAATTGGCGATATTTCCATGATCCGGACGTGCACAGCGTGAACAATCGCTTTGAGGTGTAAATTAAAACGAGAGAAGTCAAATTTTATTAAACTCTATGGTTTGCCTTCGACTCGTGGGAAAGAGAATAATCCAGATTCGAAATGTTCATCACTTTCGCGTCAGCTCGCCTAGTCACCATTCTTGTCGAGAATTGTGCGGACTTTATCCAACAGCTCGGCTTTTCGGTAGGGCTTGTTTACCAACATTACCGCCGGATCCAGATCAAGCTCATCCACGACCGCACCTTCGGCGTATCCGGTGGTGAAAAGGACTTTAATGTTTGGTTGAATTCGTTGCGCTTCTTGCGCTATTTCGACGCCGTTCATGCCACCGGGCAACACGATGTCGGTGAAAATCAGATCGAATTTTTGATCGTTCTCGAGATGCGCGATGGCTTCTTTGCCATCTCCCGCCTCAACAATCTTGTAGCCGTAAGTTCGAAGCAACCTGACCGGAACATTTCGGACGTTCGGATCGTCTTCCACCACAAGAATGCGTTCCGAACCCGGTACATGGTCCGATTTCTCATCCGCCATGTCCTGAGGGCGAAGCGATTCTTGCGATCGAGGCATATAAAGCTTAACGGTAGTGCCGTGGCCAATCTCACTATGGATCGTAACGTGCCCGTTGGATTGCTTTGCGAATCCGTAAACCATGCTCAGACCGAGGCCGCTTCCTTCGCCGACGTCTTTTGTTGTGAAGAACGGTTCGAAAACCCGATCCAAGACGTCGGGCGGCATGCCGGCGCCGGTGTCGCTAACGGCAAGCTCCACGTAGTCACCGGGCGCAACTTCCTCTTCCTGTTTCGAATAATCCTCATCCAAAACGACGTTGGTGGATTTGATCAAGAGCGTTCCACCTTCCGGCATGGCATCTCTGGCGTTGATCGCCATGTTGATGACGGCATTTTCAAACTGGTGTGGATCGATTATGGGAGGCCAAAGGTCCGGTGCGGTTTCAATCTTTAGATCGATCGTTTCGCCCATGGTTCGCCGAATCATATCCTCCAATCCGCTTATCAATTCGGCCACATCAGCGGTTACAGGCGTGAGCGCCTGTTGCCTCGAGAAAGCCAGCAGCCGGTTGGTGAGGGACGAGCCGCGATTTACCGATCTTATGATTGCCTGAATGTTTTGGTTGATTTCGTCATCGTCGCCAAGCCTTTCCTCAAGTATTTCGGCGTTGCCGATCATGACAGCCAGAAGATTGTTGAAATCGTGAGCGACGCCACCCGTCAGCTGACCGACGGCTTCCATGCGCTGAGCCCGCCGGAGTTGCTCCTCGATATCACGCTGTTCAGAAACATCCACGACGATGTGCAAGGTTCCACCGTCCGGTGTTCGATTTTCACTCACTTGCAATGTGGAATCGGCTCGACGCACCTCAAAGGTGCCCTTTGGATTCCGGTGTCGCTCCATCCGATGCCGGATCCATTCCTCTTCACGTCCGACGGCATCTTCAACCAATTCAAGTTCAACCAGTGTTCTGATAATTTCCTCAAACCGAACGCCGATCTTGGTTGCCTCTCTGACGCTGGTCGGATCCATCGCTCGGTATTGCTCATTGAAAAATGTGAGCGTGTCGTTGGAATCGAAGAGCGCAATTCCGACCGGCACATTCTGGATGGCATGCGAAAGCTGCTCGCTGGCGCTCTCCGCTTCCTCTCGTTCGCTTATTTCTCGCGAAAGTTCCCGCGTTCGATCGGCAACAGCCTGCTCGAGCTTCTCGGTAAATGACTTCGATTCAGCGCGCGAGCGTTTCAGGCTCTGCTGCATTGTAGCAAGAGAGCCGAGAAGCGCGCCGATCTCATCTTCCCGCTCGGATGTGATGGTTCCCGTCAGGTCTTCCGCAGAAATTTTTTCCGCCACTTTAATGGCTTGTTGCAGGGGCCGAACGACGCGCAGATTGAAGAGCCAAAAAATGGTCACGACGCCAGCGAGCGTCAGCAGCAGGATCAAGGCCACACTCAACCACTGCCCGACAACCAAAAGTGCGTCAACTTTCAAATACGTGGCGCGCCTTTCCGCGGTCAATATTTCCCCGATCTTGCTTAAAAGCTGTCGCGGCTTGTCATCAAGTCCGAGTACCAGTTTATCGGCGACCTCTTGCGGCGCCGTAATTGAATCGTTGTAAAGCCGAATAGCGGCGCGATACTTCTTTGCCAAATTTTTGTGTTCGACGAAGAATTGATCTACGACCGGCTGCAGTTCCGGAAAATCCGCTGCCGCATCATTGAGGGTCGAAGCCGTGGTGAGCGTTGCGCGCTCGGAATCGTAGTACTGACTTAGGTGCCTGTAGAAAACTTCCTCGTCATGCCCCCGCAACAGCAGATTCTTCCATTCCTGGATCTGCTCTTCAAAGTGGTCGCGGGCTTTGCTGGTATGGGAGAGGTAGCTATCAACCCTGTCAATTGCCTGAAAACCCTCCCCGACCGCACTTCGGAAATAGGAATCACCCAGTACGCTGAGTCCCACCATAACCAACATGACGGACGCCAACGTAATGGCCAATGTGGACCGAATAGACGACCTTAGCGAAATGCTCTTCAAGACACCTCCCTTTTGGGCGCAAGTCTTGTCGCTAGTTTCCGTTTGGGGGGAGATCAGGCACAAATAGCTGCTCCCCCTGAATTCGATAGTTGCTAATGATGCGAGCGGCCTCCTGGGAGGTAACCCATTCGACAAATCTTACAGCGCCATGGTAATTGACTGTGGGGTGAAGTTTCGGATTTGTCGCGATAACGCCATAAGGGTTAAACAAAGCCTCACTCCCTTCCACCAGCAAATCGAGATTTACGGAATCCTCCCCCTCGTCCCTGCTCAGATTGTCGAAGGGGAGAACGGCGATTGATGGCTTTTCGGATGCTAGTTCTATTTCCGCTTTCGACGGAGGCGAGCGCTGCGACGGTGGCTTGTCGGGTAGGCCGGCCGCGCGGAGGGCCGTCCAAAATCTATCCAGAAACGCGCGGTCCTTGAGCAATCCGTCGATGCCGACATAGTCGTCGCGCCGAATGCGGGCGACCAATTCGGCGATGGGGTATGGATCGATCCCTTCGTCCGACAAGCTTGATGATTCCCACCCTTCGTCGTCGGCCGGCGGTGCTTCAATACGGTAAATGCCCTCCTCGTCGTCGGGGGTCGGGGGTGGCCGTGCGGCACGCCGGCGAAGGTCTTTCCGGGAATGGTCGACAAGGAACTTCGAGGTTGCCATATCGAGTTCAAACGCTTTGAAGGGGTCTTCTCCCGCCAAGGGCAGATAGCGCCTGAAGACGCCCCGCATCGTGAGCGCGAATGATTGAAAATCCTGGTCGATTTCCCGCTTGCTGAGCACGCGGGCAGCAGCCCGAACCCGCCCGTCCGTCGCTTCGTTGATGGCGGTGAGCGCGCTGGGCGTCGATTCCCGCAGGATGATCAAAACGTCCAGGTCCGCGAGATCGGGTACCGGCACGCCCCGGAAATCATAACTGTGCAGGACGCTCGAAATCAGGTTGTCGCCGAGCGCTTCATTGAGGCGCGCGGCCAAGGCCTCCGTCGCCTTCCGAAAATCTTCCCGGCGCTCCATCAGGCGCCGGCCCTTAAGGCTCGAGCCCCCGCAAACTTCGCGATCGCACCCTTCATTCGAACGGCTCGAGTTGGGCCTGGAGCTTCTTCGTCAGGCTCTGGCGGACTATTCGATAGGAGGACATGAGCCGGTGCCGGGCTTCGTCTTCCGCGGTTTCCCACGGCAGCAGGACCCACGAGCGGTGAAAATAGGGCGCCTTCAACCCGACTTTGGTTTCGATGAGCATCTGCGCCGTTTCGATCGAGTCGGTCTTGACCGAAACGCCGGGCGTGGCGGAACCGATACAGGCGAACATCTTGCCCCCGACCTTCCAGGCATCGTGTCCGCCGCCCCAGGGGTCCGAAACCTCGGCGCCGGGAAAGTCCTTGCAGATCGAATTCACCAGATCCCTGTCCATCACTGTGCCACCCCACCAGATCGCAATTGCAAATTTCCCGCCTGGGCCTGAAAGCCAGCGTATCGCCGCATCGTGCCAAAAAAAAGCCCCGGAGAAAAATCTCCGGGGCAGTATCAACAGGGAGGCTTCACGTCTGGGAGACGTAAAATCAGTCGACCGAAAAAGGGGGGAGTTCGGGTCGACCGGTTCCGGGTGTTGCGCCCGGAAACTGAACCGGATATTGCGTCGCAACATCCGCTTGCTGTTATATATGGGTTATGTTGCACTGCAACACCACCAAAAAATCGGCAAAGCTGCCATGCAGAATTTGCATAACACATTTGCGTGAGTATGCGAAAATGGTCGTTTAGAAAGAGGTTTCCGCCACTTTTCGTACCAGAAAATCGCGGAAAACGGCGATTCTTTTGGATTTTCGCAGCTCTTCCGGATAGACGAAGTAGGTATCGAAGGAGGGGCCTTCGATGTCGGGAAGAATGCGTTTCAGGGGGGAATGTTCGTCCACCATGTAGTCGGGCAGAGTGGCCACGCCCAAGCCGCTCTCCACCGCCCGCAACACGCCGTAAATGTTGTTGACCTTGAGAACGGCACGACGCCGCCCCTTGCCGCCGTCGCCGATGCGCATCAGCCAGTTGACGTCCTGGATGACGCTGGGCGCCCGGTCGCCGTAAACGATCAGCTTGTGTTCGTTCAGTTCCTCGATGCTCTTGGGCTCGCCGTAATTCTCCAGGTATTCGGGCAACGCATAGATGTGATAGTGCATGGTCACGAGTTTGCGCCGCACCAAATCCGACTGCACCGGTTCGCGCATGCGGATGGCGACGTCGGCCTCGCGCATGGCCAGATCGAGCTCGCGGTCGTCGACCACGAGGTGCATCGTGATGTCGGGATAGAGCTCAAGGAACTCCTTGAGGCGCGGCGTCAGCCAGGTGGTGGCGACGCCAACGGTCGCCGTGATCTTCAACTCGCCGCTGGGCTGGTCTTTGACGTCCGTCAGCAAGGCTTCCGTCATCGCCAGCTTGGCCGACATTTCGTGGGCCGTGCGAAACAGCATCTCGCCCTGTTCGGTCAACGTCAGGCCGCGGGCATGGCGGTGGAACAGCTCGGTGCCGACGTCGCCCTCGAGCGTGCTGATCTGGCGGCTCACCGCCGACTGGCTGAGGTTGAGCGTCTCCCCGGCATGGGTAAAGCTGCCGGCCTCGGCGACGGCGTGAAATATGCGGAGTTTGTCCCAGTCCATGGGGCGGGAGTGTAACCCGCGACGACGGCCGCTGTCAGCAGGCTGAACTATTCGGCGGCGGCGGCGGTGTCCGCTTCCGTTTCGGCGATGAACTTCTCGGCCTCCAGCGCCGCCATGCAGCCCGTACCGGCCGCCGTGACAGCCTGGCGGTAAATGTGGTCCTGTACGTCGCCGGCGGCGTAAACGCCCGCCACGCTGGTCGCCGTCGAATCGGGCTCGGTGTGGATGTAGCCGTTCTCGTCCATTTCGACCTGGCCCCTGAACAGCGCCGTGGCCGGCGAATGGCCGATGGCGATGAAGACGCCGTGGGCCGGGATGTCGGTCACCTCGCCGGTCTTGACGTGTCTGATGCGGCCGCCGGTCACGCCGAGGGGGTCTTCGTCGCCCAGGATTTCCTCCAGCACCGAATCCCACACCACTTCGATCTTCGGATTGGCGAACAGGCGTTGCTGCAGGATCTTTTCCGAGCGCAGTTCGTCGCGGCGGTGGATCAGCGTCACCTTGTCGGCATGGTTGGTGAGGTAGATGGCTTCCTCGACGGCCGTGTTGCCGCCGCCGATCACCAGCACTTCCTTGCCGCGGTAGAAAAACCCGTCGCAGGTGGCGCAAGCCGAGACGCCGAAGCCCTGGAACTTCTCCTCCGACGGCAGGCCCAGCCAGCGCGCCTGCGCGCCGGTGCAGATGAGGACGGTATCGCCGATGTACTCATCGCCCGAATCGCCGATGGCGATAAACGGTCGCTTGGAGAAATCGACCGAAACGATGACGTCGTCGATCATCTGGGTGCCGACGTGGGCGGCCTGGGCCTCCATCTGTTCCATCAGCCAGGGGCCCTGGATGACGTCAGCGAAACCGGGGTAGTTTTCCACGTCGGTGGTGATCGTAAGCTGTCCGCCGGGCTCCAATCCGCGCACCATAAGGGGGTCAAGACTGGCGCGAGCGGCGTAAATCGCCGCCGTGTAGCCCGCCGGGCCCGAACCGATAATGAGAACTTTGGTGCGATGGGTTTCTGACATCCGGACAACTCCTCTCAATGCCCTCCTGTATGTATAGAGGCCGGCCCGGAGTCGCAAGGGGAGTCATTGACGGCGCGGCTAGCCCCGCTCCGCCAGGCGTTTCAGCACCTCGGCTGCGACGCGTTCGGTGTCATCGAGGCGGGGCGGGGTCCAGTCGTCCTCCAACTCGCCGGTAAAGGGGCGGGTGTGGCCGTCGGCGCTCAGAAGGGCGTGGAACTCGTCGAACTTGCGGCTGCCGCCCTCCAGTTCGGCGATATAGACGGGCTTGCCGGTCGAGGCCGCCTCCGAAACCATCGAGACGCTGTCGCTGGTGACGATGATGGCGTCCGCCAATCCAAGATAACCGAAGTAAGGGTTTTCGCCCGCGCCGTCCCACATCAACGCCTTCTTGCGATCGAGCATGTCGCGCAGTATGCGCTCGTTATCGACCCCGGTGCGGCGCGACGCCGTGACGGCGAGTCCTGCGCCGTGAACGACGATTTTCTTGAGGTTGGCGCCAAGCGTGTAGGTCGCATCGGCCGTCAGTTTGTGGACCTTGCTGTTGCCGCCTACCAGGACGGCGACGAGCGGCCGGGGCAGGTGGGCGAGCGAATCGCGGAATTTGTCCGCTTCCGCGGCCAGCTTTTCAGGCGTGACGCGGTGCACGGCACCCTTGGTTTCGATCACGTTGGGACCGGAGGCATGGTCGTGGCGGGGCGGCACCACGAGGTCGAATTTGGAGAACGACACCCTGGGATGCTGCATCTGAACGGTGTAGGTCTTGCCGCCGCTGGCTTGGCGCACGGCAATGCTGAGCGGGATCGACAGCCGCCCGCAGCCGATCAGCAGATCGGGCCAGGGCGGTTCGAGCAGATCACCCGAGGGGTGCAGCGCTTGAAGAGGACGGAACCAGAGGGCCGAGGGCAGGTTGCGCCACGGCGAACGGACGGCAACCCGTTTAACGCTAATGGAATAACCGATCGCTTCGGCCAGGCCCAGGGCCTGGTTTTCCATGCCCGCCTTTCCCTCGGTGACGACCCAGCAGGTCTTTTCACTCATGTCCGGCCATTCAATTCAACTTATCCCCACCCGCTCTGATACAGGCCCTAAGACGGCTTGGCAAGGGACGCGGGCGCCCCAATATCAGCAAAATTCCGCTAATCGTTTTGGAAACATTATTGCGCCAAGCGTGAAATTTTATTACAAAACTAATAGCCGTCAAATCAGCGGGAAACCACTCCCGAAGGCGGAAATTCGAGGGAAGGAAGCGGCGTGGCGCGCGTCAAACTGGATGATATCGACAAACGTATCCTAAAAACGCTGCAGGAAGATGGCCGCATCACCAACGTCAAGCTGGCCGCCATGGTCGGCATATCCGCGCCGCCCTGTCTGCGCCGTGTTCGGGCTCTCGAAGCCGCCGGCTACATCAGGGGTTATCACGCCGACCTGAACGCCGAGGAGCTGGGCTTCGGCGTGACCGTGTTCGCCCAGGTCGGTCTCGACAGCCAGGCCGAAGTCGACCTCAAGGCCTTCGAGGAGCGGGCCGCGGCCTGGCCGATGGTGCGCGAATGCCACATGCTGGTGGGCGAGGCGGACTTCCTGGTCCGCGTCGTCGCCAAGGACTGGGATGCCTACCAGACGTTCCTCACGACCGAATTGACCGCGGCGCCCAACGTTGCTCACGTCCGCAGCGCCCTCTCGATCCGCCAGTCCAAATACCAGCCGGGAGTGCCTGTCGAAGACTGACGGCCTACCCCTTCATCGAAAAAAAGAGGGCCACCGAACGATCGATGGCCCTTTTAGTTTGGGGGAGGAAAGTCTGGGAGTGGATCAGGCGACCTCGCGCTCGAGCGCCAACTGATCCGACGGAGCAAAGCCGTGACGATAAAGGAAGGCCAGGAGGTCGAAATTTTCGCGGGCGATCTCGGTGCGCACCCGTTCGACCTGGAGGCCCGATAGGTTCATAAGGAGCTGCGACAGGAGCGCCGCGCCGATGCCCTGATGACCCTGGTCGGGCTTGACGCCCAGGGTGTCGATGACGGCGACCGGATCGGTCTGACCGAAATCACCGAAGTCCATGCGGGCCATGATGAAGCCGACGACATGGCCGTCAACCTCGGCGACCAGGGAAACCCGGATGGCCGAACCGTTCAAAGCCTCGGCAACGGCGCGCTTCAGGTAGTCGGCCCGGTCCTGTCCGGTGACGGCGGCGTCGATGCCGGCGATGGCGTCGGCATCTTCAGATGTCATCAAACGAACAAAGACGCGATCGCGCGCCAGGGAGCCGCCATTTTCCTCGACGTCGTCATCCGTCACCTTGTTGGCGAGGTCGGTGCCGCATTCCACCACGTGGCGCGGCGCCATGACGAAGCCCTGATGGTCGAAGAAGCGCAGAAGATCGTGGGCTTTCCAACCGGCATTGGTCTGCACGACGCGAACGCCCTTTTGGCGCATGACATCGTCCAGGCCGGAGATCAGTTCCTTGCCGATGCCCTGGTGATCGTGTACCGGATCGACACCCATGTCCTCGAGTACGACGGATTTGTCGCGGCCGAATTCACCCTCGATGATGCGGGCCAACAGGTAGCCCGCGACGCCGCCCTCGGCATCGATGCCGACCTGGATGTGGTGGGCCGGATCGGCCAAAGCGGCATCGACCCGTTTGGTCAGATAGCCCCGGCGGGACCGGCCAATGTGCTGGCGGTCGATCTCAATGACTTCGTCTAGATCTTCGGCCTTCAGGGGCCGTGAGGCATGGGTACTCGTCATCGTCAGGTCTCCGTTGTCCTATGAGCTCTTCCGGATAACGACAAGGCTTGTCGCGGGACCGGTTTTGCTGTTTCCAATGGGCGTCAGCGGTGTTTCGAACGGCAACAATTGATCGACAAATTGCTCGGCCGCATTAACGGCGCCGCTCACCAGCCAACTCCCGAATTCAACTAACTCGACTTGCTTGATCATCAGTTCGGACCCCACCCTGAAATTCCAAACGGTGTTTAATTGGTATACAAGTACCAAAATACAGATTTAGAGGCGGGAGTCAACAAATCAAATCGAATGATTCTATTTTTTTGGCATTTTGCCGTTTTGACGAATTGCTTTTCTTTGGGGCGTATCCACGGCATGGATTCCCGCTTTCGCGGGAATGACGATCACAGAATGCCGTACGTCACGTCGTCACTCCCGCGAAAGCGGGAGTCCATGCCCCAGAAGTCAGCTTGCGGGAAGTTCAAGCCCCGCTTGCTTCCGCTACCAGCCTCAACGCCAGCCGTTTGGCCATGGCGGTGACAGAACGGCGGCGGTACTGGGGTTGGGTCGTGGTCGTGTGAACCGGGCTGATGCCTTTCTGAACCAACTTGGCGAAGGCGTCCGCTGCGTCGTCATCGAAGGGCGAGCCGACAAAATCGTCAAGGCCGTCGATGGCGACCGGTGAGGAGTTCGTTCCGGTCAGAGCCGCGGACAGTGAAGTCAACTTGCCGTCGGAGATGGCGGTCCTGACGGCGACACCGGCCAGGGGGAAGTCGATTGAGCCGCGGATGCGCAGCTTGACGTAGGCCGAGGCCGAACCGGATCCGCCTGGCGTCGCACTCTCCGCCGGTACGTGAACGGCGGCGACCATCTCGCCGGGCTGCAGGTTGAGGTACTCGATGCCGTCGTTGTTGAAGAGGTCGGTCACCGGTACGCGGCGGTTGCCGCTCGGGCCGGCGAGGTCGAGCTCGGCGTTCAGCACCAGCAGGGAGGGTGCCACGTCACCTGAATAGGCCGCGTAACAACGCTTTGAGGTCGGCACGACGTGGCAAATCTCGCCCTCGTACTTGAGGCAGCCGTCGTTGCTGTCCCGCCACCATTGGCTTTGATTGTAGAAGAAGCAACGTGTGTCCAGGCAGAGGTTGCCGCCGATGGTCGCGGCCTCCCGGTGGGTCGGACCGGCAACAGCCGCCGCCGCTTCGGCCAGGACTGGGTAGTCGCGGACGATGGTTTCATGGCGTGCGATTTCGGCCAACGTCACGGCCGCGCCGATATGCAGGCCCTCGTCGTCGATTTTGAGGCTTTGGAGTTCCTCAACACCCGTCAGATCGATCAGATTGGCGCTCGGCGTCAGACCCCGGCGGACGTTGGCCATCAGGTCCGTGCCGCCGGAGATGTAGCGGGCTTCGTCGACGTCGCCGCGGATTTCCAAAGCCTCGGACAGGGAGGAGGGGCGGTGCAGGGTGAATTCGGGAAGGACTTCCATTGCTACCTCCTCACTCGGCCGCTTCGCGGGCGCGGTCTTCGCGCTCCTTGCGGGCCTGGGCTTCGAACAACCGGTCTGGGGTCATCGGGGTTTCGAGGGGCCGCACGCCGGTGGCCGCCTCGATGGCGTTGGCCAAGGCCGGAATGAAGCTCGACAGCGACCCTTCACCGGCTTCCTTGGCCCCGAACGGGCCGTTGGGATCGACGCTTTCGATGATCTTGGCCTCGATGGGCGGCGATTCGACAATGGTGGGCACGCGGTAATCCAGCATGTTGCCGCTGATCAGCAGGCCGTTGTGGTAGCGCGTCTCCTCCGACAGCGCCTGACCCATGCCCATCCAGACGGAGCCCTGGATTTGCCCTTCGACGCTGAGGGGGTTGAGGGCGTAGCCGCAATCATGTGCGACCCAAACCTTTTCCACCGTGACCTGGGCCGTATCGGGATCGACCTCGACCTCGACCACCTGTGCGGCGTAAGAGAAGCCCATGGTCGGACCGACGGCCGCGCCGCGGTACTTGCGGCCGCCTTGCGCTTCCACCGGCGTCGAGAACGTGCCCTTTGTCGTGATCGTGCCCTCGTCGCGCAGCGCTTCGATCACGACGTCCATGTATTCGATGCCCGGATCCTGTCCGCCGGCGACGCGGTAGAGGGAGCCGGCGATTTCGATGTCCTCGGGTTTGGCGTCGAGCTTGGCCGCCGCCGCCTCCACCAGCACCGCCCGCAGGTTCTTGGCGGCATCGATGGCGGCATTGCCCACCATGAAGGTGACGCGTGAGGAATAGGAGCCGTTGTCCTTGGGCGTGATCTCGGAATCGTTGGCGATGATGCGGATCTTTTCGGGCTCGATGTTGAGCACTTCGGAGACGCACTGCACGAGAATGGTCGAAGACCCCTGGCCGATGTCCGCCGCTCCCGTCAGCACCGTCACGGCGCCGTCGAAATCGAGTTTGAGGTTGATCACCGCGTGCGGCTCGCCCGTCCAGTGCACCGGCTTGGCGGCGCCCGAGATGTAGTGCGAACACGCCATGCCCAGCGCCTTGTTGGGCGGCATGTTGTCCTTGCGCTCGTGCCAGCCGGAGGCCTTCTCCACCCAGTCCATGCATTCCGGCAGGCCATACGACATCACCATGATGTCGTTGGGCGTGAAGGTCGGCGTTTTCAGCAGGTTGGCGCGGCGTACCTCGAAGGGGTCGAGGCCCAGTTCCTTGGCCATGCGGTCGAGCTGGTTCTCGATGGCGAAGCGCGTATTGACCGTGCCGTGACCGCGAAAGGCGCCGCAGGGCGGCGTATTGGTCAGCACGCGGTAGCCGTCGTACTTGGCCGCCGGCACGTCGTAGATGCCGTAGATCAGGGCGCCGGCGTAAATGATGGTGACGATGCCGTAGCTCGAATAGGCGCCGCCGCGCTGAGTGGTCTCCAGTTCGATGGCCGTGATCTTGCCGGCCTTGGTCATGCCCATTTTCAGGCGAAGCTGCGTGTCGGGCCGGCCGCGGTGGACCACGAAGGTTTCCTCGCGGTTGGTGTTGAGGCGCACGCGCCCGCCCGTCGCCTTGGCCAGCAGACAGGCAATGATCTCGTGGTGCAGGGTCTCCGTGCGCGCCCCGAATCCGCCGCCGACAAATGGTTTGACCACGCGCACCTGGCCTTTTTCCAGGCCGGTGCAGCGAGCAAAGATCAGGTGGCCATAGAACGGCACTTGGGTCGAGGGCCAGATGGTCAGGCGATTGCGCAGGGCATCGAACTCGGCCACGGCCGCGTTGGGCTCCATGTGCACCTGGTTGACTTCGGCGCACTGGTAGTTCTCCTCGACCACCAGATCGGCCTCCGCGAAGCCCGCCTCGGTATCGCCCAGTTCGAAGTGGACGTCGCGTTCGAGATTGCCGGGGCGTTCCTCGTGAAGCTGCACGGCGTCGGGCGCGCGGGCCTCTTCCGAGGTGTAATAAGCCGGCAATTCCTTGTATTCGACTTCGATTAGCGCGCAGGCCTTGGCGGCGGTGGCGTCGTCGACGGCGGCAACGGCGGCCACCGGTTCGCCGCGGTAGCGCACGCGGTCGCGGGCCAGGGGGTACTCCAGCATGGCGATGGGCAGAATGCCGTAGGGCTCGTCGCAGAAATCGCCGGTGATGACGGCGATGACGCCGGGCAGGGCCTCGGCCTTGCTGGTGTCGATGGAAATGATATCGGCATGGCTGACGGCGCCGTGCAGAATGCGACCGGCCAGGGCGTCATTGCCGAGGTCGGCGGAATACTTGGCGCGGCCGGTGACCTTTTCCGGGCCGTCGACAAGGGGTAGCGGTACGCCGACGCCCTTGAAGTCGCGATCCGATTTGGGCGAGGGATCGGGCCAGGTCTTGTCCTTGGGGAGGTAACTCATGCCGCGTCCTCCGCGTTGTCGGTGGGCAGTTCGGCGGCGAACCTCACGGCCTCGAGGATTTTGACGTAGCCGGTACAGCGACAGATGTTACCGCCGAGGGCTTCGCGGATGGCGTCCTCGTCCGGGTCGGGGTTGCGCCGCAGCAGCCCTTCCGAGGCCATGATCATGCCGGGCGTGCAGAAGCCGCACTGAGACCCAAGTTTTTCGTGAAAGCCGCGTTGCAGGCGCGACAGGCGCGAGTTGGTCCCCTGGCCCTCCACTGTCTCGATCACCGCGCCGGCGCAGGAATTCGCCAGGGTGAGACACGACAGCCGCGCCTTGCCGTTGACGATAACGGTGCAGGCACCGCATTCGCCGCCGTCGCAACCCAGCTTGGTGCCGGTCAGGCCGGCCGTTTCCCGCAAATAATCGACCAACAGCATGTTGTCGGCCACGACGTCCGCCCGGGGGCGGCCGTTCAAGGTGACTTGTAGTACCTTCGTCATCGTTCGACCCCCCCAGGTCTGTTTGCCTTTGCTATTTCTGTCTCAAGTCCTTAACGCGTACCGCTTTACCTTCGGAGCGCGGCAACTTGCCGGGTCCACGGACGACGACCTTGCAGGCGACGCCCGTCTTCGCCTTGAGGTGATCGCCGACCTTGCCGGCAAGCGCCGGGTATCCCGATTTCTTGACCTTGGCGGCGGCCTCGATCTCCACATCCAGCGTGTCCAGGGCGCCGGCGCGGCGCACGACAAGCAGGTAGTGCGGCTCGACACCGGGGAATCCGACCAGCGCTTCCTCGATCAGCGAGGGGTAGAGGTTGACCCCGCGGATGATCAGCATGTCGTCGTTGCGTCCCGTCACGCGTGCCATGCGGCGGTGCGTGCGCCCGCAGACGCAAGGCTCGGGAAAAATCCGCGTAATGTCGCCGGTGCGGTAGCGCACCATGGGCAGCGCTTCCTTGCTCAGCGTCGTTATTACCAGTTCGCCGAGTTCGCCGTCGGGCAGCGGTTCTTCCGTTTTGGGATCGATGATCTCGAAGATGAAGTGATCTTCCCAAAGATGCAGGCCGCCGGGCGTTTTGTCATCGAGGTGTCCTTCCAGGCACTCGCCCGTGACGCCGGGGCCCATGACCTCCGAAAGGCCATATGAATCGATCACCAGCGCGCCCAGCCGCTTGGCGATTTCCTGGCGGATGGCGTCGGTGGCGGGTTCAGCACCGCAAACCGCGAGGCGCAATGGGCCTGTGCCCAGTTTGATGCCGTTGGCCTCGGCGACCTCGGCGATGTTGAGGGCATAGGACGGCGTCGACGCCAGGACATTGGCGCCGAAATCCTGCAGCAGCATCAATTGGCGTTCCGTGTTGCCGGCGGCAACCGGCACGGTGGTCATTTCCATGGCGGTCGACCCGTCGTGGAATCCCAATCCGCCGGTAAACAGGCCGTAGCCGAGGGCGTTGTGCATGACGTCGCCGGGGCGCGACCCGGCCACCGCGAGATGCCGCGCCATAAGATTGGCCCAGACGGCGAGATCCTTCTTGGTGTAGCCGACGACGGTCGGCTTGCCCGTAGTGCCGGACGAGGCATGAATGCGAACGATCTTCTCGCGTGGCACGGCGAACAGGCCAAAGGGGTAGTTCTCGCGCAACTCCGCCTTGCGCGCGAAGGGGAAGTGGCGAAGGTCGCTGAGCTTCTTGAGATGCCTCGGCTTGACGCCGGCCTCGTCGAACTTGGCCCGGACGTGCGGCACTTTGTTGTAAGCCGCCCGAACGGTCTTCTGCAGTTTGGCGAGCTGCAGTTCCTTGAGCGCCCGTTTGGAGATCATTTCCGCGGCGGGATCGAACATCCAGTCCGGCTTGATGATGCGGCGCCGCGCGGTTTTTTTCTTTGCCGCCGGTTTCTTGGCTGCTCTCTTCTTCGCTGGAGCCTTGGTCATGACGTCGGACATTGCTTCCCTGTTTTGCTCTTTATTTGTTGAGACCCATGCGGGCCGGTGCGGCGCGCGTGCCCGAACCGCGTTGCGGGACGCGGGGCAGGGCAAATCCCTGGTGGTGGCAGGCCTTGGTAATCACGGTCTTCTTCCACAGCCAGCCGCCCCACAGAACGGCCAGACCCGTCGCCGCTTGGACGGCCGGGGTGGCGAGCGAGGCAACGAACAAGCCGCCGCCGAACACGATGAACGGCGCCAAATGGCCGCCCAGCATCAGGCCGGGGGTCACGCTGACGAGATCGCGGACTGACAGGGGCTGGATGCCGGCGTCCTCGGCGGTCGCGAGATAACGCCGCCAGAGAGCGAAGTTGATTGCGGCCAGGAGAGCGCCGAGACCCGCGATGTAGCCGGCGGCATTGATGTGGTTGGGGGCCAACGCTTGGGCAACCGCCAATGCGCCCACGCCCTCGAACAGGCCGGTGGCGAACAGCATCCAGGGGATCAGCGGCGCCCGCCAACTCGGGATGCCTTTGGCGGCCCACAGGATGCGAGCCTGGCAGTAAAGGAAGCCGATGGCGGCAATCGCCACGCCGGTATGCAGTGAGGCCCAGACATCGACCGACCAAAGTTCGGTCTGCAGTACGAACGGCAGGACCTCAAGGAACATCAGCGCGAAGAAGACCGCAGCCACGTAGATCTCCCGCGTCATCCAGGAGGTCTGGGGCCGGCGGAGCGCATTGAGGATGCGGAACGGCTTGCCGATTTTGGCCAGCAGCGTCAGGAGGCCCACGGCCATGGTGAAGGCGCCGGCTGTAAAAATGGCGGGCAGGGCCACGGCGTCGACGGCGCCGAACAGCGAGCCGACATAAGCCATAATGATCAGGCCCGACCCGAAGCCGCCGAGAATGAAGTTGGTGGCGCCCTTCCAGTCCCACAGCGTCTGACGCTTGCCGGTCAAGGCGTGGTGGGGATCGCCGTAGACGTCCTCGCCGGTCTCGTCCGCCGTGGCCTCGCGGCCCGGTGTGGACTGCGGCAGGTCGTAGATGTAGCGGATCTGCGGGTCGGTACCCAATTCCTCGTGCATCTGGAAGGTCTTGTTCTCCCGCACCAGCCTGGAGACGTTGCTGTCCGGGTCGTTGTAGTCGCCGAAATGCAGGGCCTGGGCGATGCAGGCGGCAGCGCAAGCCGGCGTCACATGCGGGTCGACACCTGGCTTCTGGCCGGTCTCCGCCGCTTCGTCGATACGGCTGACGCAGAACGTGCACTTGGTCATGACGCCCAGCCTCTCGGGATGGGCAACGGCTTTCTCCTGGGCCGTTTCCTTGCCGTAGTACCACTTGTGGTCATGCACGATCGTGCGGGCCTGATAAGGGCAGGAAACGGCGCAATAGGAACAGCCGATGCAGAGATCGTAGTCCATCGTCACCAACCCGTCGGCGCGCTGGGCCGTGGCGCCCGTTGGGCAGACCGGCACGCAGGGCGGCTCCGCGCAATGCTGGCAACCGGTTACCAGGAAGAGGCGTTCGACGTTGGGGAAACTGCCCAGTTCGACGTCGAGCACGCGCCTCCATTGCACCTCCGGCGGGGTGTCGTTGGCGTGTTTGCAGGCGATGGTGCAGGTCTGGCAGCCGACGCAGCGGTTAAGATCGACGGCCATGCCCCAGCGCGGTGTCGCTGGGGCCGTGGTGGTAACTTCAGCGGTCATGCGACTTCTCGTTTGGGGCCGGTGCCCTTGGAAATTTTGACGCGCGTGAGATCGGAACCCGACCCCGTCGAATCCGTCAGCGACAGCGACAACGCCGTCAGCGAATTCAGGCTGGGCAGCTTCAGATCCTTTGCGTAAGGCGTCTTCCAGTGGTCGAACTGGCCGATCATCAGCATCGTGTCGGGCCGAATGCCCGCGCGCAGGACCGCATAGCCCTCGGTCTGGCCGGTGGGGCTTTCGATCACAACGGGGTCTCCTTCCTCGATGCCCAGTTTGCGCGCTTCGTCACGGTTGATGATGACGCCTTTGTGGCCGGCGACGTTTTCCGCGACCTCGTTGATCAGGGGTATGCCGACGTTGGCGCCCCAGGAATACTGCATGGAGCGCGCGGTCAGCGCCCAGAACTGGTAGTCGTCCGGGTCCTTGCCGACCTCCCTGGCGTGATCGATCCAGATTTCGGGGAAGGGCTCCCAGGAGGGCAGCGCCTCGTACTCCTCGAGCTGCTTCTCCCACCACTCGATGCCGACCTCGTGCAAACGGTTGGCGAGCTGGGCGCCGTGGCGCTTGATGCGCTCCTGGTAGGGCAGTTCAAAGCGCAGGCCCTTTTCCTTGACGTAGTGGTACATGTACCACTCAAGCTGCGACATCGGGCCGACCATGTAGCCGTTGTCCTTGAACCAGTCGAGGCCGTGGACTTCCTTGCCGTCCGAGAGGTCGTGGCTGGCGGCGCGGGAGACAGCGTCCCAGATCGCGTCGGCGGAATGCTCCTTGGTGACGTCCAAGCCGTAATCGTAGTTGTCGCGCACCAGGCGCATGCCGGCCGCGCCGCGGTTGATGGCGGCGTTGTATTCCTCAAGGATACCGCAGCGCTTGGCGAGTTCGGTGGCGATGTCCGTCAGGTCGCGGACATCCGCAACGGGCTCGGCAACGGGCTGGCGGATGGCCCAGCCCTGGTGCGTCCAGTACTGCTGCACGGTCTTGGTGCTGCCAATGCGAATGAGCTGCGTGGCCTCAAGATCGGTGGCCTCGGGCAGCAGGATGTCCGCCATGTGGTTGGTTTCATCGTCAGTGTAGGCAAAGGCGACGGTGAAAGGGAATTCGGCCACGCGTTCCGCCACCTCAGGGGCGTTCCACGACGATATCGCCGGGTTGGTGCGGTAGCAGATCCACATGTCGGGCAGCGTGTGCTTGGGCCAGCTCTTGGGCTGTTTTTTCTGGAACAGCCACGGCAGGTGGGCCGGACCCAGGGCTGCCGACCAGGGCGAATCGGCGGCCAACGGCACCAGGGTGTTGTAGGCGTTGCGGATCTTCGGATCCTTCTGCCAGCCTTCCTTCGAGGTCTCGTTGAAGGGGAAGTGCATGAACCCGTCGGGGCCCGGCGTGATCGACGAGTGCCGGTTGTTGGCCGGACGATTGAGCTTGACCATGGTGCCGAGCGTGCCACCCGGAACTTCGAGGCCGCCCACGAGCGTTGTCATGACGGTACGGGCCCAACAGCAGTGATAGCCGCCCCAGCCGTTGTTCACGGTCTTGCCCAGCATGACGGAGACCGGCCGGAAGGGCAGGGTCTTGCCGTCGATTTCGACGGTCTCCCCGATATGGGCGTGTGCGACGAATTCGTCGGCGATCCGGCGCATGGTGTCGGCGGGAACATCGCAGACTTCCTCGGCCCATTCCGGCGTGTAAGGCGTGATGTGCTCGATCAGAAGCTGGAATGAGGGTTTGGCCTCGATGTCCTCGTGATGCCATTCCTCCCCGTCCGGGCCTTCCTCGACGCCCGAGGCGGTGTAACTGCCGCCCAGTGCGGGGTTGGGAATGACCTCATTCCAGATGCGCGCTCTGCCTTCGTCCAAATCCCAGATCAGGGGCTCGCGGCTGGCCTTGTCGCGCAGGAAATAACCGTTGGGGCCGACCAGATAGGGCGAGTTGGTGTCCTGGCCCAGCGACTGGACGTCGCAGATGCTCTGCCAGTCGTTCTCGACGATGATGCGGTTGATCAGGGCGTAGAGGAAAGCGGCATCGGTCTTGGGTTTGATCGGCACCCATTCAGCCGACAGGGCACCGGTGATGGAAAGGTGCGGTTCGACCTGGATGCGCTTGATGCCGCGGGTGCGGGCGTCGGCCTCGCGCCAGACGCCGACCACGCCGCTGGCGGCTTCGATGTTGTGGCCGCAGTTGATGACGTATTCGCAGGTTGGCGTGTCGGGCGAGATGGTGAAGGCGCGGTGCCAGAGCTCGCCGTAGAGATGCTCAGAATGGTAGCATTTGACGCCCTGGCCGGCGCCGAAACCCTGATCCAGCGGTCCCCAGGCCGACATGAAGGCGGGGAAGGAGCCCATGTACTGAACCGGCGTACCGCCTCCGCCCGTGGTCATGGCGAGGCGCGGATAGCCGCTCTCGTCGGTCAGACCCTTGGCCCGGATCTCATTCATCTTGCCGGCGACGATGTCGAAGGCCTCATCCCAGGTGATGGGTTCGAAACCCGGATCCTCGTCGCGGCCTTTTTTCGGGTTGGTCCGCTTCATGGGCTGCATGATGCGGTTGGGGTTGTAGGTCTTCTGGATCAGGCCATAAGCCTTGACGCAGACTCGGCCGTCGGCGGGATGTTCTTCGCAAATCGAATAATTCGATTCGATGCGGGTAGCGACGCCGTTCTCGACCTCGACGTTCAGCAGATCCGGTCCGGCAACGCACTGGTTGCAGTAAACCGGCACCTTCTTGCGGCTGTTGTCGCCGGGAACGCTTCGGGCTTGGGTTTCGGCCGCTTCTGAGGTGTTCGTCATGGGTTCGTCCTCGCCATTTGGCCTGAATGAAACGCGGTTAAATGGGGACAGGTACACTTTTTCGATTTGGTGGAGACAGGTGCTTCTCTCGCCATCCGGCGAAAAAGTGTACCTGTCCCCATTTAATCGCCCCCCTTCAGTACTCTTTAGCCTTCTTTCGCCTTCGCGACCTTGGCGGCCAGGCGTTCGCCGGTTTTTGCCATGTCGACGACGAAACGGGTATGGGTGCCCTTGCAGCAGTCCTCGACGTCGTCCTTTGCCGATACTTCCAGCGTCACCAGCCGGCCTTCGACCTTGGTGATGGTCGCAGTCACTTCGACGTTGAGGTTCAAAGGCGTCGCAGCCGTGTGGGCTACGGCAATGTGGGTGCCCACCGAATCCTCGCCGTCGTCACAATGTTCCTTGATGAGCTGCTGGCAGGTCATCTCGATGTCCTCGACCAGTTTGGGCGTGGAGTAGACGCGCAGCTCCTCACCCATGAAATCGATGGTGCGGTCCTTGTCGACGGTAATGCGGTTGGTCAGGCTGAGGCCGGCGGCCAGAGACTCTTTCATTCGAATAAACTCCTGGAACGGGGGAAATATCAGCTTCAATTTCCAGGATTTTATTACCCCTGAACAGGCGCTGCAATCAAATTGTTGGGTACCCCAACAATTTTTTCACAAGGGTCAACCGGGCAATGGTCCGCTTGGAAACTAGAGTTTCAGGGTGGAGGCCGTGAGAGGTTGGATATTCATGGCGGAAACCGCCGCCAGCGCTCCTTCATAAGCGGCGATCCGGGAGGCGTCGTATTCCGAAATCTGCGGCTGCGGCTTGAAATCTTCCTCGTCTTCCGGACCTTCTGTGATGAACTTGTAGGCCGACCTGATCTCGCGCATGGCGTTCTCGACAATCGTCAGCGCTTCGGTGGCGAGATCGGTGGTGGTGACCTTGAGGCCGCTAACGAAGCCCAAGCCGAATGCCATGTCGTCGGCCGACAGTTCGCCGACTTCGTCGCCTTCCTGGAAGCTGCCGAACAAGTTGGTCTCCTGAAGTCCCAGACCAGGCAGGGCGTTGAAGTTTCCGGGACCTTTGCGGATACCGATATTGGCGCCGTTCAGGGCCTCAATCTGGAAGATACGTTGATCGATTTCCTGTTCCAGCGAGGCCCGGCCCTGAATACCCAGAATCTTGTTTATCTTGAATGCGAGGTAACCGAACGTGTCATCCGATTCGATTGTGACCTTTGATTCCGATCCGTTGACCGAGATGTAAAACGTTTGATCCGCGCGTACCGTGGTCCGGGAGCCGACGGTCAGTGAATCCTCGACGGGGATCGGCCCGCCGGGCAGACCGAGCTTGGACAGGGTGCTGGAGCCATTGGAATCGAAAGCGATGTCGAAGCCCTGGTGATTCTGGCCGCCGCCGAATTGGTGGGTATAGCTCAACGCGCCGGCGCTCGTGAATTTCGCCATGAAGGCATCGACGGACGCGCTGCTGGTCTCGCCGGTCAGCGTACCGGCAGTGCTGCCGGTGACGTAGAAGCTGTTGTCGCTGGTGTCGGCGACAACGCCGAAGTTCTTGTCGGCGGCGGTCGTACCCACATACGTCACCCAGTTTATGGCGGCGCTCGCCCCCTGGTCGTCGACGTGAAGCACGAAGCCGTCGGTATCGCCGCTGTGGGCGTTGATCACGGTGGAATCCAGCGCCGTGTCGGTGGTGAAGCCGGAAACGTACGCGTCGCCGTTGGAATCGAGTGAAATGCCCGTCACGTCACCGTCGGTGCCCACACTGCCCAGGCTTTGCGTGTAGGTCACGTTGCCGGAACTGTCATACTTGCGCAGGAAGCCGTTGGCGTCCGCCATTCCGGCCACGAAGATGTCCCCGCTCGAGTTGACGGCGACTGCTGTGGCTTTTTCATCACCGCCCGCAGAGTACTGACGATTGAATTGCAGGGTACCGTTGCTGTCCAGTTTGGTGACGTAGGCGTCGGCGTTTTCGCCGTAGGTCTGGTCGGAGGAAATGGCGCCATAGGTGATGCCGGAGGCGTAGATGTTGCCGCTTGAATCGAATGTGACGTTGAGTGCGCTGTCGGTGGCGAAGGGGCCGAGTTGCCGGGTCCACAATTCCTCGCCCTCGGAGTCGAATTTGCTGATGAAGTTGTCCAATCCGCCGTCATAGGCCGACTGCGTCAAGGCGCCGCCGGTCTGCCCGGCGATCACGACATTGTCGCTGGAATCGACGGCCACCTTGAACCCGCCGCCGCTCTCGTTCGACCCCAGCATGCGGCTGAACAGGAGCTTGCCGCTGGCGTCGTATTTACGCAGGAACACATCCGCCCCATCGACATTGATCTGGCCTTCCATGTTCCCTTCGGTCGTGCCGACCGTGTAGACATTGCCTTTCGAATCGACCGCCACGCCGTTGGCGCTGTCCATATGGAACTGGGTGTCGTATTCCGAATCGATGTTCTCGTAGAAGACTTCGTTGGGATCGGCGGCCGCGAGATCGTCGATCTTGGTTAGGAACCCGTTGGCCAGATCGCCACTTCCGGAGCGCCCGGCAACATAAACGGCGCTGGATTCCGCCGCCGCACCTGCCGCCAGCGAAAGTGCTTCGCCGCTGGCGAAATCAACCTGCAAAGCATAGTGGCTGTCGGCGGTGTCGCTTGGCCCGGCAAATCGCTTTGTCGAAAACGTGCTCGAAAAACCGGCCGTGGCCAGGTCCGAATTGATCTGGGTCACGATGTCCGCCAGACTTAGTGATGCGGCGTCCGACAAATTCACCGTGACGTCGGTATCGGTGTAGTCCTTGGTTACGGTTATCGTCAGGCTGTCTGAAGATGTAAGGCCGGTGACCGCGGTTGAGGTGTCGGTCGCGACGGTTTTTCCCACGTAGGCGTTGTCAGACGTGGCGGGCGGGATCGTGATCGTCGAGCGCAGTTTGTCGGTCTTCAGGCCCGGCACGACATAGAGGTCGGTGAACAACGCATCCTCAAGAAAATCCTCGATCTCCTGGACGTGAATGTCGAACTGGCGTTGCAGCAACGTCGCGAAGTCGTTGCCCTCGTCGGTCTGGGCGTACTGGGTTAGTTCCTCGAGACGCGTGAGACCTTTGTAGAGGGCGAATAGGTTCTTGAAATTGTCGTCGACGTCATCCCGATCAAACAGCGGATCGTTCTTGTCGATCAGAGGCTGGCCGGAGAAAACCCGATCAACGATCTCGCCTTCGGTCACTTGTTTGACCTTCCAGGGCGGAACCGGCGCGCTGGTGTCGATGGAAAGAATATCCTTGAGGGCGCCGTTCGCTAGTTTGTCGGCATGCTTTGCCGTTCCCAGAAAGGCGCCGGTCGAATAGAAGCTCGACAACGACGTGTAGTCGTAGGGAATGATGGAGGACTTGGCGTCCGTGGAACCGGCGATAGGCAACATTTTCCTAGCTCAAGGTACACTCTTCGTTGGCCCGGCAAGATTTGCCGCGTAAAATCGTTCAAACACCGGAAAACCCGCCGATTTGCCGGTAATTCGGCTTCGCCGCAGCTTCCGCTGGCAAATTAAGATGCAAGAAGCGTGCAATTTTCCGGGACGCCTGGAAGGGACCGGCTACCCACGGGTTCGGCGGCTATCGTTGGTCCGCATGCAATTTACGTGTTGTTAAAGGAGGCTACATATGATCGCCCTACATCGTGTATGTTATTGGCGATGAAACGCGATCCCTTGTGTTCAGAAGGATGGACAAAAAAAATTGGTATCGATCTTGCGTCTTGTTCGACAGTTAACCCTGTGATCCTGGAGGCCGGCGGCGCAATGCTGCAGGCGAATAAGAAATGACATTGAGGCCCGTACCCAACGTAACGCCGCTGCCAGCACTGGTTCGTTCGCAGGCGCGCGACAAAATCAAGACCGTTGACTAATTGGCGAAAATGGCGGAGCGCGCTCGTGATCTGGGCCGTACCGTGGTGCTGGCGCACGGTGTGTTCGACCTGGTGCATCTGGGCCATGTCCGACACCTTGAAGCCGCCGCCAGGGAGGGTGACGTCCTAATCGTTACCTGCACCGCAGATGAACACGTCAACAAGGGACCCGACCGCCCCGTATTCCACGACCAGATTCGTGCCGAAATGCTGGCGGCCATGGAATGCGTCGACTGGGCCGGCATTAGCCGTTTTCCGACCGCTGAGCAGGTCATCGATATCGTCAAGCCGGATATCTATGTCAAAGGCCAGGACTACATGGTCTCCGACGACGACGTGACCGGCGGCATTGATGCCGAACGCCAGGCGGTTGAGGCCCACGGTGGCCGCATCGTCTTCACAGAAGACATCACATTTTCCTCGTCATCCCTGATCAATGAGCATTTCGCCCGGTTCGATCCGGAAGTGCAGGCGTTCCTTGATCAAATGCGCAGCGCCAATTTGCTCGAGAGCGCCCTGAATGCCATAGACTCGGTATCTGGCCTGAAAGTCCTTCTTGTCGGCGACGCCATCATCGACGAATATCAATACACCGTGCCGATGGGCAAATCGGCCAAGGAAAACATCATCGCCAGCCGCTTCGACGGCCGCGAGGTATTTGCCGGCGGGGTGATCGCTGCGGCCAATCACCTTTCCACATTTTGTAAGCAAGTTGAGATCGTGACCTGCCTAGGTCGGAGGGATTCTTACGAGGGTCTGATCCGTGACAGCCTGAGCGAGAACGTTTCGGCCAATTTCGTCTACCGCCGCGGCGTGCCGACGACACGCAAATGCCGCTTTGTCGACCCCGGTCACATGCGCAAGCTGTTCGAGGTTTACCACTTCGACGACGAGCCGCTCTCGGGGCGCCTCGAAAACGAGTTCTGCCAGCACGTCGGCGACAAGGCGAAGGACTTCGACGTCGTCATTGTCACCGATTTCGGCCACGGCCTGATGACCCAGAAGGCGATTGAGACCGTAACGGACAAGGCGCGCTTCCTGGCGGTCAACGCCCAGTCCAACAGCGCCAATCACGGCTACAATCTGATTACCAAGTACACCGAAGCCGATTACATCTGCATCGATGCGCCGGAGGCGCGGCTGGCCACGGCGGACCGCTTCACGGATCTTGGCGTGCTCATCGAGGACCGGCTGCGGCGCGAGATCGACTGCCACAAGTTCGCGGTGACCCACGGCGAGAACGGCAGCGTCATGTTCGATCCCAAATCGGGTATTTGCCGTGTTCCGGCTTTTACCCGTCAAGTCGTCGACACTGTTGGCGCCGGCGACGCCTTCTTGGCGATTACCTCACCTATCGTAGCCAATGGCGCACACATGGAGGTTGCCGGATTCATCGGTAATGCGGTCGGCGCCCTGAAAGTCGGTATTGTCGGCCATCGCCAGTCGGTCGGCAAAGTGCCGCTGATCAAATTCGTCACGACGTTGTTGAAGTAGGAGCTCGATTGATGGGAATGCGCCGCAGAATCAATGACTACTTCGCCACCCTGGCGGCCATGCCGGCATCCGCGGAGGTCACCGGCTCGGACGGCCGCCGCCTGACGCTTGAGGATTTCTTCAGCGTCCTGACGGAACGCGCCCAGGAAGCTCACGACGCCGGCAACAAGGTGATGTTCGTCGGCAACGGCGGCTCCGCCGCGATCGCCAGCCATATGGCCAATGATTTCACCAAGAACGGCGGCATCCGGGCCATGTCGTTTAACGACGCTTCGGCCGTCACTTGCCTCGGCAACGACTACGGGTATGAGGACGTCTTCTGGCGCCAGATCGAAATGCACGGGCTTGAGGGCGACGTGCTGATCGCCATCTCGAGTTCCGGACGCTCGCCCAATATTCTCAACGCCGCCGAGAAGGCGCGGGAGATCGGTTGCCTGGTTGTCACCATGACCGGATTTTCCCAGGACAACCCGCTGCGAAAAATGGGTGACTTCAATCTCTATGTGCCTTCCGGCGAGTACGGTTTCGTCGAAATTTCACACCTCAGCCTCTGCCACGCCATTGTTGATTTGGCGATGGGATACGGCATTGAGGATCAGGACACCGAGGAGAAGTTACGGGCATGAGCGACAAAAACAAAGTCTGGAATGTGCTGGTAACCGGCGGCGCCGGCTATGTCGGCAGTGTCCTGATTCCCAAACTTCTCAACGCGGGGCACAAGGTGACGGTGTTGGACCTCTATCTCTACGGTGACGGCGAGAAGGTCTTCCGGGATTTCTCGGCCCATCAGAACCTGCGCCAAGTCAAAGGTGACTTAAGGGACGGCGACTGCGTGCGCGATGCCCTGTCCGGCTGCGATGCCGTCATTCACCTCGCCTGCATCTCCAACGATCCGAGTTACGATCTCGATCCCGAACTCGGCAAGTCCATAAACTTCGACGCCTTCCGGCCCTTGGTCCGCGCTGCCAAGGACGAGGGTGTGAGGCGCTTCATCTACGCCTCGTCGTCCAGCGTATACGGTATTAAGGATGAGCCGGAGGTTACGGAAGATCTGACATTGGAGCCGTTGACCGATTACTCCAAATACAAGGCGATGTGCGAGGAAGTGCTTGAGGAAGAGCGCAAGCCCGGCTTTACGACGCTGACCATCCGACCCAGCACGGTTTGCGGTTATGCCCCGCGGTTGCGGCTCGACCTGACCGTCAACATATTGACCGCTCACGCCGTTGAAAACGGCAAGATCACCGTTTTCGGCGGGGCGCAAAAGCGTCCCAACATTCATATCGAGGATATGACCGATCTCTATCTGAAGTGCCTTCAGTTGGATGACGAGGTCATCGACGGCAAGATTTACAATGCGGGTTACGAAAACCACACCGTGAGCGACATCGCCGAGATGGTTCGCGGTGTCGTCGGCGAAGGCGTTGAAATCGTCACCACGCCGTCGGACGATTTGCGTTCGTACCATGTCTCGTCCGAAAAAATGAGGCGTGAATTGGGCTTCGTACCCAGCCACACCATCGTAAATGCAGTCGAGGATCTTATGGCGGCGTTTAAGGCCGGCGATATTCCCGATCCCATGGGAAACCAGGAATACTACAACATCAAAACCATGCAAGACGTCGGCATGAAATAGCGGTTTAAACAAGGTCGCGCCGAAACGATTTGTTTACCTCGAGCTGCCTATCCTTGTGCCCATATCGGAAGAGCAAAAGAGGTTCCCGGTGAGGGTCGGACTCGATTTTGACAACACGATTGTCCGCTACGACGAGCTGTTCTCGGAATTAGCGGCAGAAGAAGCCGTGCCTGGACTCCCGGCAACCAGTGGAAAATCGGCCATCCGCGATACGTTGCGAAACCGGCATGGCGGAGAGTTGATCTGGCATAAGTTGCAGGCAATGGCGTATGGCGTTCGAATCGACGATGCGAAATTGTATGACGGTGTAAAGGAGTACCTTGCAGCCTGTCTCGAGGCGGGCATCGAGGTTTTTGTTGTAAGTCACAAGTCCCGATGGCCGGCAGCGGACGGATTTCGCGTGGACCTGCGTAAGGCGGCCCTTCGTTGGATGGAGGGCAACGGACTGTTTGGTCCGGATATCCAATTACTGAAAAGGGAGAACGTCTATTTCGAAGATACCCGCCGAGATAAAGTCGCCCGCATTCTCGAGTTGGAGTGTTTTTGCTTTATCGATGACTTGGTCGAGGTGTTCGAGGAACCCGGATTTCCCAAAGCCACGCGCGGCGTTCTCTTTGCGCCGGACGGGGCAACGACGGAATTGCCGATTGAGGTATTCCAGTCCTGGAGCGATATAACAAATGATCACTTTGGCCAGTCAGCCGTCGCCTGAGATCGACGACTACAGGCGCCAAGCCGCCGATTTGCTTGGCCGTGAAGTCGAGGCGCTCGAAAGATTGCACGGCGGTCGGAATAATCGAATGTTTCGAGCCGACTGCGTTGGCGGTGATTCATTCGCGTTTAAATTATATGGCCCGCGTGAGAGTGATCCTCGGGATCGCATGGGAGCGGAGGTTGGTGGGCTGCGATTTCTCGATCGCTACAACGTTACCGCCGTACCCAAGGTGATCGCGGAGGACGCGAGAACCGGTTGCGCGGCCTTTGAGTGGATTGGCGGCGGTCCGGTTATGCCGCCGAGTATCATGGACCTGGACGCGGCGTTGCGGTTCGTCGCCGAGTTGCACGCACTGAGCGGGGTTGATGGAAGCGAGCGGCTTCCGTTGGCCTCGGCCGCGACCCTGTCGGGTCAATCGGTTTCAACGCAAGTACAAACCCGCCTCGCTAGATTCGACGAACTCGATCCGACCGATTTCTTGGCCGATGAAGCGCGGGATTTCCTGGATGGCGAATTCACAGAGTTGGCCGCAACGGCAAATGCGTGGGCGCGGCAGCGTTACGAGGAGGCTGGGCTCGATTTCGAAGCCGAAATGCCGTTGGTGAACCGCGTGCTCAGTCCATCCGACTTCGGTTTTCACAATGCGTTGCGGCGCGACGATGGGCGGGTGGTCTTCGTCGATTTTGAATATTTCGGCTGGGACGACCCGGCGAAGATGGTTTCCGACTTTCTCCTTCACCCCGGCATGACTTTATCGATTCCCTTCAGGAGGCGATTCCACGAGGGTGCCATGGCGGTGTTCGCCGCTAGCGACCCCAGCTTCAGACCAAGGCTGAAGGCTCTGTATCCGCTTTATGGCTTGTGCTGGGTATTGATCATGCTGAACGATTTTGTTCCCGAGTTTTGGGCGCGCCGCGTGGCCGCCGCTGGAACGCTCGAGCCGAACCGCGTTCGCACGGCTCAGATAGGCAAGGCGCGGCGAATGCTGACGCACGTATCCGAAAGTATTCAAAATGGCCCTCTCTTCAATTAGTCCCGACGAACCAACGGCCACGCTGGACAGACGATCTCGGCAATTGCGACGTGCCTGTGTCGAAGCGATGGAAGGTGGGGGGCGCGGGCATTTGCCCTCAGCCCTTTCGTTGATCGAGATTCTGCGTGTTCTCTACGATGATGTTTTACGGTTTCGACCCAACGAACCGGATTGGCCTGACCGGGATCGGTGCATACTTTCGAAAGGCCACGGCTGTCTCGGGCTTTACGCGGTTTTGGCGGACAAGGGGTACTTCCCGCAGGATCACCTGCTCACTTATTGCAAGCGCGATTCGATTTTGGGCGGTCATCCCGAGCGCGATAAGGTGCCGGGTGTCGAGGCATCCACCGGCGCCTTGGGACATGGTCTCGGTATTGGGGTTGGCATGGCGACCGCCGCTCGCATTCAAGGACGGGATTCAAGAGTATTCGTCATCACGGGAGATGGCGAAATAAACGAAGGGGCCGTGTGGGAAAGCGCCATGTGCGCAGGCAAACACGGTCTCTCAAATCTCACGGTTCTGGTCGACTACAATAAACTTCAATCCTACGGCCCAACCCACGAGGTACAGAATCTGGAGCCTCTTGCCGACAAATGGCGTGCGTTCGGGTTCGAAGTTGGGGAAGTCGACGGCCATGACGTCGGGGCGCTTCGCCAGGCCTTCTCGGAGTTGCCTTACAACCGGTCAAAACCCAGTGTCATCATTTGCCACACAGTCAAAGGCAGGGGCATCGCCCACATCGAACACGTGGCCGCCTGGCATCACAAGTCACGGATTTCAGCCGACGAGCTGTCGGCTCTATATGACGCCTTGGAGGCAGGCTAATGCGGCGTACCGCCCTGGACATGGTCTACGAACTTGCCAAAAAGGACGACCGCGTAATTTTTATCGGCTCCGATTTAGGCGCGGGCACACTGGACAATTTCCGCGAGGAAATGCCCGATCGTTTCTTCATGGAGGGCGTCAACGAGGCCAATATCATCGGCATGGCCGCCGGTATGGCGATGGACGGGCTCATCCCCTTTGTAAACACAATCGCGACCTTCCTCACCCGGCGCTGCTACGAACAGGTCGCCGTCGACCTTTGCCTCCACAATCTGCCGGTCAAGCTGATCGCAAACGGTGGCGGCATGGTGTATGCCCCCTTGGGGCCGACCCACATCGCATTGGAAGACATGGCGATCATGCGCGCCCTGCCCAACATGACTGTGCTGGCGCCGTCGGACGCCGAGGAAATGAAGCGTCTCATACCGGCGACGATGGATTTGTCGGGTCCGGCTTACATTCGTCTGGCAAAGGGGGGCGACGCTGTCGTCAGCCGGGCGGAAAACGGCTTTGAAATTGGAGCTGCCATCCCCTTGCGGGAGTTCGAGCACGAGCGCGGTGATGTCCTGTTCGTGACGACGGGAATCGTCACCAGCCGGGCTCTGGCGGCCGCGGATCAGCTTCAAGCGGAGGGTATTTCCGTCAGCTTGCTGCATATGCACACGGTTAAACCGTTGGATGAAACGGCTATCCTCGCGCGGGCGAGGCGGGCCTCCCTGATTGTCAACGCCGAGGAACACACGACCATCGGCGGCCTCGGCAGCGCGGTCACCGATCTTTTGGCCGGCGCCTTCGGAACCGGCGGGCCGCAGATCATTTCGCTGGGCGTGCCGGACCTGTTCACGGACAAGTACGGCTCGCAAGACGATTTGCTGGAAATCTACGGCCTGCAACCGCCCGCGCTGGCGGATGTCGTTCGCGTGGCCTTGGCCCGGGGTGCTGCAGCGGTCGGATGATCATCTTTAGTAACTCCCACTGACGGTTTTCCATCCATGACGGATTTCAAAGTTCGCTATTCGTATCTACCGCAGCAGTTTGCCGAGGTGGATGAAATATTTGAGGAAATGAAACGCTTCATTCCCACCGGCGACTTCACGCTGGGGGAGCCGCTCAGGGAATTTGAGGCGCGCTTCGCCGATTTGATCGGCACGCGGCACGCCATTGGCGTCGGTTCCGGTACGGACGCCCTCAAGCTGCCTTTGAAAGCCATCGGCGTCGGTCACGGCGACGAGGTCATTACCGCCGCCAATACGTTCATCGCCACCGTCGGCGCGATCAACGAGGTTGGCGCCAGGACGGTCTTCGTTGATTGCGACGACACCTTTTGCATGGACGTCTCACAAGTGGAGGCGGCGATTACCGAGCGCACCAAAGCCATTATGCCGGTTCAGTTCACCGGCGAGATCACCGACATGCCCAAATTAATGGAGATTGCCGAGCGTCATGGCTTGCCGGTCGTTGAGGATGCCTGTCAGGGCATTCTGGCGGCGATCGATGGCAAACGCGCAGGGACTTGGGGGATTGCCGGCGGCTTTTCGCTCCATCCCTTGAAGAACCTCAATGTTTGGGGGGACGGCGGCGTCGTGGTGACGAGCGACGACGAAATGGCGGCACAGCTTCGGTTGCTGCGCAACCACGGCCTTAAAAACCGCGATGAGATTTCGCTGCTCGGCTACAACTCGCGTCTCGATACGCTGCAGGCAATTGTCGGCAACTGGTTGATCGGTCAGACCCACGACATCACGCAAAGGCGCATCGACAACGCCGCCCTTTATGACGCGGCGTTTTCGGAGATTCCACAGATCCGCGTTCCCCACCGTCGCGGTAACGTGAAACGCGTCTTCCATCTCTACATCGTATTTGCCGAAGCGAGGGATGAATTGTTGGCGCACTGCCTAGCCAATGGCATCGAAGCCAAGGTCCACTACCACGCCAAAACGAAAGATCTGGTGCATGATCAAATCGACATGGCGAAGGAGTTGGCCGGTGACGGCTTCGAAGTAATCAATCATTACCACGAATTGGCGGAACGCTTTGACAAGGATTATGAAACCTGCCCGTTCCTTCAGTTTTTGACGGTCATTGGGGCGGATGGCGCCGTCTACACCTGCCAGGACAAAGCCTACACCGCGAGCGGCAAACTCGGGTCCATCAAGGATCGTAGCTTTCGCGATTTCTGGTTTTCGGAAGAGAACAAACGGCATATGCGGATGCTCGACCCTTCCAAAGTTTGTTCGCACCACTGCGTCGCCGAGCGAAAAAACCGGTTGCTGCACGAATACCTGGGCACGGCGCCGGCCCATCAGGCATTCGTCTAGGCGGGCTCCAACACGTAAAAAACGGATCGGCAGGGCGATGTAAAGTCGCGCCTGGCTACTTTGAAACCGGCATCTGCGAATTTCGCCTCCAGGTCGGCCAGGCTTCGGTTCTTGTAGCCGATCTCCCACTTGTGACCCCAGGGATCCTCGTTCCGGTCAAACTTGAAGGATTTAAGGAATTTCAGTTTCTTGAAACTGAAGGCATGCCTTAATTTGTGGGCATTGAAATAGATGCGCCAATCCAATTGAAATCCCATGTAGGGAACCGAAATCAGAACATAGGGCGTGTCGGATCGCCGGAACATCTCCAGGACGCCGTCGACGTCTTCCCACAGGAGGTGCTCCAGCGTTTCACAGCAGATTAGACAATCGTGGCCGGCGAGGTCCTGAGCTGTCACCTCCACCAGTTCTTTTTGGATATGGCCGCCGGCGGGCTCCTTGAACTGGGGTGGCAGCCGATCAAGTGTGGTGACCCGGTAACCGGCATTTTCCAACAGCGCGGTGACGAGACCGTATCCCGGACCGATTTCCAGCACGCTCGCCACCTCCAGTCCGTCCAGCAGATGAACCTGGAACCACTGATGGGTGATCCGCTTTTCTGAATAATAGCGCTGCCATTCCTTTTGGCGGGCGATCGGGTCTTCGAGACTGTCCATTGCAGTTGGGATAAAACCCGCCAGTTCCGACTTGGTCAAGCTGGTTGTTCGCATCGCGCTGGGGCGCACGCCTCGGAATAAAAAATTAACCAATTCCTATACAGGTGATTATGGCTGCATATTCTTCGAGTAAGCCGAACGCAGGCCTGATCCATTTGGTTGGGACATGAGCGAATTTGAAGCCAAGTTGAGCGAAGGGTTGCAGCACCTGAGGGAAGGTCGCTCCGGTGAGGCCCTTACCGCCTTCAACAATGTACTTGAGAAAGATCCCGACAATTCGGTGGCGCTCCTCCACGCCGGAAAGCTGCTGGTTGCCCAAAACTCAGCCGAGACCGCGATCGAGCACCTCCAGCGGGCCGTCGCTGCCGACCCGAACAACGCTGAAGTCCGATATGTGCTGGGAATTGCGTTTTCGCGGGCGGCTCGCCTGGATGAAGCCCTTGGGGCCTTGCAACAATCGTTGAGCTTGAACGAAAACTATACCGAAGCCCTGAACGCCCTCGGTGCGATCCATTTTTCCAGCGGTGAACTGGGCGAAAGCGCCAAGTGCTTCATGCGCATAATCGAAATTGATCCGCGCAATGCGCAGGCATTAGGGCACCTCGGCAATATTTCGTTTGAGAGCGGGGAGTTTGAGAAAGCTGCAGCGTATTACGAAGCCGCCATCGACTTGGACGGAAATCGCCCGAGCCTTTATTTCGACCTCGGCACTGCGCACGAAATACTTGGTAATGACAGCAAGGCGGAGGAAGCGTTCCGCCGCGCTGTCGAACTGGACCCCGATCATGTGGAAAGCCTGCAGCATTGGGCGGCAATCCTCCTGCAACGCGGGGAGTACGCGGAAGCCAACGAGATGCTCGGCCGCTGCCTTTCCTTGTCGGCGGGCATGGAGCGCACGTGCAAGCTCCTGGGCCGTGCCGCCCTGGCCGCGGGCGACAGCGACACCGCGATCACCCACTTCCAGGCTGCCGTTTCACATGGCGGTTCGGATGCGGACATCTATAACGATCTGGGCGCCAGCTTGCAGAACAAAGGGCGCCACGATGAGGCCCTGGAGGCCTTTCAGGAAGCACTCAAACTGGAACCGCTCCATGGGCCGGCTCACAACAACATGGGCCAGTCGTTGATGGCCCTCGACCGCCTGGAGGATGCCCTTCTGTCCAGTCGGTTTGCCTTGGAGGTTGAGCCCACGTCGGGCGCTTTTTTGCGTGGAATGGGCGTAATTCTGGGAAAACTGAACCGTCACGCGGAAGCCATCGACTATCTTGAAAAATCGCTTGATGTCGACCCCACCTCGATGGTCGGGCTGATGAGCCTGTCGACGGTGCACTCCAATGCCGGCGATACCTCGAGATCCCGAGAGGCCCTTCTCAGGGGCCTGGAGATGGAGCCCAACAACGCCAATTTCCGGCGCCGCCTGGCGCTCAGCTATATGGACGGGGGAGATAACCAATCGGCGGTCGATGTGGGGATCGAACTGGTTCGGGACGAGCCGGAAAACGTCAAAGCTCACATCGCCCTCGCCTACATTCTTTCAGCCGCTCTTAAAACTGAAGAAGCGCTGGAAGTTATCGATCGGGCATTAAGCCTGGATCCGGATCACATCGACGGACTCCAGGTTCGCGTTACCATATTGGGCACCTTGAAAAAGCATGGTGACGCTCTCAAAACGCTCCTGCACTTGTTGGAATTACAGCCCAATTCCACAAAAATCGTCGGCCAGATCGTCGATTTGGTGCTCACGCTGTGCGAATGGGATAGGGCGTCCAAGTTTACAGAAACGCTGGTCGACGTCATCCGAATGAAGGTGGCCGAGTCTAAAGCCATCGGGGTATGCGTGAACAATCTACAGGCCTTGCCCCTAAGCTATGAGTTCATCGTCGAGGCGGCCCGCAACGTGGCCGTCGCTCAAATGAAAAAAGCCGGAGTCCGGCAGTTCGGGGGACAGTTGAAGCACCCTCCACCCGACCAGCGATCCGCCAAGAACGGAAGAATTCGGATCGGCTACCTACTGCCTTACGTTCACTTTCACAGTTTGCCGCTTATTCTAAAGAACATCGTTGAAACGCATGACCGGGAGCAGTTCGAGGTTTACGGATATTGCACCGGTTTACCGAGCGTCAGCGAGTTTGCCCAGACCTACACCGCGTCGTTCGACGTTTTCAAGTTCACGGGGAACGTAGCTATCGCCACCGCCCGGGAAATTCACAGCGACGAAATAGATATTCTGATAGACGTGGCAGGGCAGACCCTGACGAACTGCATGGAGGTATTGGCATTCAAGCCGGCCCCTATTTGCATCCACTATCTTGGTTACTCGATCTCGACCGGGGCAGAGTACGTCGACTACATCATCACCGACGAAATCTATATTCCACCCGCAGACATGGCTTTGGGGCCAGAAATGCCGATCTACATGCCGCCGACCTTCCTGGCGACGGCAAAAGCGGAAATCGGTACCGGTCCCGTCAGCCGCGCGAAGGAGGGTTTGCCAGAGGACGGATTCGTTTTTTGTAACTTCAACCAGCCCTTCAAACTGGAACCTGAGATCTTCAGCGTTTGGATGAATATTCTCAAACGCGTTCCCGGCAGCGTATTTTGGCTTGGGAACTGGAGCCAGGAAACCGCCGACAATCTGCTGCAAACGGCCGCGGAACATGACATGCCCCGGGAGCGTCTGGTGTTCGGCAGGATTGTCTCTCACAAAGAGCACCTGAATAGGCTGTCCCTCGCCGACCTCGCCCTCGACACGCACTATCATGGGGGAGGGGTGACAACCGTCGATTGTTTGTGGGCCGGACTACCCATCTTGTGCACGCCCGGCGGAACACCGTCCGCCAGATTGGGCAAAAGCATATTGACGGCCGCGGATCTCGAACAGCTGGTTGCCGCGGACCTGAAGGACTACGAAGAAACCGCCGTGGCATGGGCCCTTGACCCATCGCCGCTCCGGGCTATCCGCGATGATTGGTGGCCGAGGCGTGAATCCTCCCGGCTGTTCGATACAAAGAGCTATGTGAGATTGCTGGAGGAAGGATTTTCATTGGCTTGGCAGAATTATTTGGAGGGCTGCGAACCGAGGGCGCTCCAGGTGGGCGAAGGGGTATCGGAGCGGATCGCCGGTGCGGGATGAATTTACGCTGATCGTCGGTGGCGACAGCGCCAGCGGCCAAGCCTATGCCGACCATCTTCGACAGGCGGATCGACCGTTCGTCGCAACGACGCGACGACAAGAGGGGAGCGGTCTGTTCTTGGATCTTGCTCGACAGGACACCTGGACATTGCCTGAGACGATTGACCAAGCTTTGATCTCAGCAGCGATCGGCTCTGGCGCCCGCTGCGCCGAATTCCCAAAAAAAACGCGCCAAATCAACGTTGATGCAACGGGCGCGCTGGCACGGCGATTGGCGGCGAGTGGCTGTTTCTCCGTTTTTCTTTCCAGCACACAAGTTTTCGACGGACGCCAGCCTTTTCCCAAGGAGGACGAGCCGAAAACGCCAGTGACCGAATATGGGCGACAGAAAGCCGAAGCGGAGGATCATGTCCTCAAAACCGGACAGGCGGCCGTTTTGCGTTTCACCAAACTGACGACGCCCGATACGCCTTTGTTTAGAGACTGGCTCGAAAACCTCGAGCGGGGGCAGCCAATCACCGCATTCGACGACATGGTGCTGGCACCGCTGGGCCGATCGGTGCTGGCCAGCGCAATCGATGCCGTACTTCAGTCCCGCGACCGGGGTATTTATCACCTCACCACAAATCGGCAAATAACGTACTTTGACGCTGCCCAGCATGTTGCCAGACGGCTAGGGGCGGACGTCAGCCTGGTTGTTCGCGGCTCCGCCAAGGCGGCGGGCATTACGGCTGAAATGACGCCGGCCAATGCCTGCCTCGGCGACACAAGGCTGCGCGGACTGACGGGAATTGCGCCGCCTGATCCTTATGCGGCGTTGGATGAAGCGTTGGGTCTGATCAGCAGGACCGTGTCGGACAAACGCCGCGCGGAGCCTTGATTCCAAACGAATTATTAAGGTCCTTGGGTCAGAATAATACCAAGGCGCGCAGCGTTTACCCGCCGTGCGCGCGTTTTCGTATGGGAGCAAACACGGCGCGGTATGGACAATCTCAGCGTCATCGTCATTTCGGCATCAAGCGACATCGGCGCGGCGGCGACAAAGCGCTGGCGCCAGCGGGGGTGGGATGTGTTCGGGACCTTTCGAACCCGCTCCGGGGCGACAAAGGATCTGGAAACTCTCGGTGTCGAGCTATTCCCGTGTGACCTGACGGACGCGGCCTCCATTCATTCGGCTTGCGAAGCGCTAAGTTCTGCTTCGGCAGGCTGGGATGTCCTGGCCATTCTGCCTGCTTCGCTCAATCCCATTGGTCCGTTTCTCGAATGCGACATCACCGAATGGACAGCCGCCATTGATCTTAACTTTTCGCGCCAGATGATGTTGCTTCACGGCCTGTTGCCCGCTCGCCGCAGGAAACTGGAGCAAGGGCCTTTGGTGACGCTTTTCGCCGGACCGGGAACGAATAGTGCGCCGACCAGGTATTCCGCTCATGTTGTCGCGAAAACGGCGCTTGTGAAGGCCTGCGAGGTGCTCGACGCGGAAATCGAGGACACTCGTTTCAGCATCGTCGGACCGGGGTGGGTTGCCTGCGGCTTTGCGTGAAGTATTGGCGGAAGACGGTCCGGTGCTCTGCAATCTCGAGCTAGACCCGAACCAGCGCATCGTGCCCATGCTGAAAGCCGGCCGCCCGATCGAGGATCCGAACCCGCTGCTTGATCGGGACCAGTTCCGCGAAAATATGATCGTGGCGCCCGTGGAAGCATCGAAATCGATGGACTGAGCAAAATATCCGACAGCCAAGGGGAAATCGCGATGGAGTACTTTCAAGATACCCGATCGGTGCTCGATATCGTCAATTTGCTTGAAGCCAGAAACGGCAAACTCATAGGCAATATCGCTCATGAGGCCGTTGGGCATTTGTTGCCGGAATTCGACAATTTTCAGTGCATGAAGGCGCTTGGGGAGGTTTCGGCGGACGGCTTTCACCTCTACCTCGGACCGAGGATGGAACGGACCGAAGCCATTGCGGAACTATACGGCGGCGCGCTTTGCTCAGGATACATTCTCACCGACTATGCGCTGGAAATGGCGCGCTCGATCTCTCATTTCCGCCCAGACCTGGTGGCCGATGTCGGGGTTTCCAGCGACAAGATGGCGCCGATTCCGGGACGCACCGATACATGCGGTCTCAGGCCCGAGGGTTATTTCGATTACATTTCCACTAATGCGGCCCTGGAAGAGGATTTTGCCGCTTACTATCGCCGTAAGCGTGCGACGGGCAGCAAGAATTTCATGGCCCGTAATTTCGAGATGAGCGCGGAACTGGATGATCTCATCGGGGCCGGCGGTAAGCGATTGGCGCTTGTCCAGCACAAAGAAATCGGGCTTGGCGGCTATCACAGCACGGGAGTTGCGGAATCGACCGACCCCCAAACCTATGTACCGGCTCTGGAATATCTGCTTGATCAGGGGTTGCATCCGGTCCACGTGGGTCGAGAGCCGTATCCAGACTGTTATCGACGTTTGGGCGTTGTCGATTATGCCAACAGTCCGCTTGCTTCGTTTCGCAACGACTTCGCCCTCTTCGCAAACGCCGATGTCGCCATCATGGGATCGTCAGGCGTTAACTGGTTCGCTGAACTGATGGGTATGCCGTTTGTGATCGCCAACACCTGGAGCCTCAATATGCCGGCGTACTCGCCACATTGCGTTGTTGTACCGACGTTGGCGAAGGATCGAGAGAGCGGCGAATACTGTTCGATCCGTGAGTTGTTCGATTTCAGGAACCGGACGGGAGTCTACTTTCCGACGGAGCACTTCCAGCCGGTCAACTGCGACGGTGACGACATTCTGGAGGCGACACGGGAAGCGCTGAAGCTGGGTAACGAAGCGCCCCCGTTTTCCGCCCAACAACAAATATACGATGACATCAGTTCTACCCACCCGTGCTCACGCGAATCCCAAATCAGGCTAAGTGCGGCATTCGCGGAACGCTACGAGGCATTGCTCAACTGATAAACTAGTCAAGTAATTCCAAGTATTTAATGTCTAGTGGGCAAATATTGCCGGCCACCAGCGAGTCAATTTGAGTATTGATGGGCGGCCAATGTAACTTTCGTTAACCAAATATTCGTGAGTCCTCGATAAGATTCATTCTCAACAATTCAATCCGTTAACAGTCGGACACAGCGAAACGAGGATGCGATGCAGGCTTCCGTCGAACACGATATTGAACTCGGCAGGCAGGAGATCAGGGACGGCAACCCGGATCTAGCGCAAGCCCGCTTTAAAGCACTTCTTGATCAGGACGGCGATTGTGCCGCCGCTGTTGATGGCATGGCGCGCGTCGCCCTGGCGACAGGAGACATTTCGGAAGCTATCCGCTTATCCGGCAAAGCTGTCGAACTCGAGCCCGGCAATCCGGACTTAATGAACACGTTATGTCTCGCCTGGTTCAAGCACGGCGATCATAACGACGCGATCAAATTGCTGGTTCAAACCGGCAACCATCACCCCGGACACAAGGAAGTCCATGCCACCCTGGCCGACATGCTGATGGCCGCCGGCAAAAACGAAATGGCTTTCGAGGTGCTGGAGCAATACATCGGGACCGTTGCAGAAGCAGATGAAGTCCTCAGCAAGGCCGGTTCGTTGATCGACGCCATGTTGGCGGATCAGCGCACCCTGCAAGCATGAAATTTGGGAGACACTGATGTCCTGGCTTCTGATCAACCCGACCAATCATTTCCTGAAGATGTTTCCGCTCGGGCTCGCCTACATTTCCTCTTCGCTGAAGAAGGCGGGTTTCGACGTAAAAACCCTCAATCTCGAATATGTTCCCACGGACCAGTTCCGCTCGGCCATCGAGGAGAAATTGCGCGACCGCTCGGTTAGCGTGGTCGGCTTGGGCGGCCTTTATCCGGAGTTCAAGCATATCCGCAACCTCATCGCGATCGTCAAGGAGACACGCCCTGACGTTCAGGTGGTCGTCGGTAATGGCGTGATTACCTGTGATCCCAAGCGCATGCTTCCCGTACTTGGAGCCGATGTGGGCGTGATCGGAGAGGGCGAGGAAACTGTTGTCGAACTGGCCCATGCCCTTGAGAGCGGCTTGCCGCTCGATGCGGTGAACGGCATCGTCATGTTCGACAGGGACGGGACGATTCACCAAACCGCGCCGCGGGCCAATATCAAGGACATCGACACCATCCCGCTGCCCGACTACGAAGGTTTCAATATCCAACAGGTGTTGGATGCCCAGGATCCAGTGAACTTCTATGCCTACTCCTACACGGACAATCCGCGGATGTTCCCTATCCTGGCGTCGCGTTCGTGCCCCTTCAAGTGCACGTTCTGCTACCACTCGATCAATACCTACCGTAAGCGCAGCGTCAAACTGTTTTTCGACGAGGTTGAACACGTCGTCAATCAGTACGACGTCAACTCGCTGATGATCTACGATGATCTGTTTGCGGTGAAGGCGAGCCGCCTGGAGGAATTCTGCGGCTACATGGAGAAATATAACCTGCAGTGGCAGACTGCGATGCACACCTCCAGTATCGCCGAAAACCGGATCAACGGCCCGTTGCTGCGGCGGATGCGCGAAGCCGGGTGCGTCGGCCTTGGTCTCGGCCTGGAAAGCGTCAACGAGGAAGTCCTGCTCAGCATGGTCAAGAAGACCAGCGGTGACCAGGTCAAGGAAGCCATCCGGTTGGTGAATGATGCCGACATCACGATTCAAGGCAACTTTATCTTCGGCGATACCGTCGAAACACCCGAAACGGCGAACGACACACTTAACTGGTGGGTGCAGAACCAGCGCTATACCATTCAGGTCGATCCCATCTGGGTATTCCCGGGAACGCCGTTGTTCCGCCAGGCTTTGGCTGACGGCCGTCTTGGGGAATTCGAGGATTACCTCGAACTTCCGACCCCCGCCATCAATGTCAGCAAGCTGGACGACCAAAGCTATGACAAGATGGTTGATACCCTTGACATCATGCAAACCTGCCTGAATCGTCACCCGGGTGTCGTTTCCGCGTTCGATCCCCGCCAGACCAAGAGCGGCGTGGCGGCGTATGATTTCACCGTTCGCTGCCCGCATTGCGGCGAGGATCAAACCTATAAAAACACCTCGTGCTTCCGCCGGCTATTCTGCCGCACCTGTGGCGGCCTGTATGAACTGCCGCTCACGCGCCTGGAAGGCTGGGGACGCACGACGGAAGAAGCGCGTTCCCACAATACCGCCGCCGTTCTGGCCTACACCCAGGGCGATTTCGCGACGGCCTACGAGGAAGCTCGAAAGGCAACCTTCTCCAATCCGATGGATAAGGATGCGCTCTTCATCCTCGGTACGCTGGCGCTTCGGGCGAACTTCATCTCCTCGGCGCATAGCTATCTGAACAAGGCTATGCACGTGTTGTCGGACGAAGGCCACATTTACAACAATTTCGGCGTTGCCCTGTTTGGCGAAGGCCGGATCGAGCTGGCGCTCCTTTGCTTCCGCCACGCCGTGAAGCTGGACGGGCACTTCCCCGAGGCTGACCACAATATTGCGGTAACGCTCGAAGCACTTGGTGGAGACGACCAGAACCTGGAGTTGGTCTATATCGTTTCAGAACGTTCCCAGCGCGATATTTCGGACCTCAAGCTGAGCGACCCGCCGGCCGACATGTCGGGTTCGCAAGTGGTTGCCAATGCGCCGATGAAGCCTCGTTACGCGGAAATCGCGGCTGCCAAGGAAGCTGCCGTGTTTCAGGCCGAGCCGGCGACCGAAGCCCCAATCCCCGCAGCCTGAGTGCTGCGGGGCATCCCCCCAAAGAATGCGTCCGGGATACCTTTTCAGTGTTCCTCGGGAAACCTGGATCTATATATGTTGAAGATAATCAAGCCGGCCGGGAGGCCAGCCAACCGTTTCGCCAGGGGATGCCGTGGAGAAGGAATGTAGCGTCTTTCAGGCGCTCGACTTCGCTCGGATCGGCGGCCTCCACCAACTCCGGATTCTCCCGCAAGCTGTTCATTTCCGCCTGGTACTGCTCCGTGAGATCGGTTTTTCTTTCCACCAGCGGCGTCAAGTCCGAAGGCCGTCGCTGTTGCAGAATTTTGATCTCCTCGCTCACGATTTCGCCCAGCCTGGCGCTCAGGATGACGATCCGATCGATGGTCTCGTTCGCTGTATTCATTGCTGCGCCTCCTGCAGGCGGATGATCTCTCCGTAAACCGCATCGGCCAGGCCGACGCCCCCGTTCCGGGCCATCGCCATGCCGACTTGGTCGTTCAGTATCGAGCGGAACATTTTTTCGCCGTGACCGCCGCCAAAAGGCCCATCCGTTGGAACGCCTTCGAACATGATGTTCAACATGCTGGCAAGAAACACCGCCTCGAACTCCACCGCCGTCTCACGCGCCTGGTCCTTGTCCTGGACGTAGCGGGCGCGATCGAGGGCGTTGGCAAGGCTGTTCGATTTCGCCTGAAGCAGTGCGGCGTCGCCGGCTAGGGGTGAGAGGCTGCTATCCATGATCTTGGGCCGTCCTACATCGTCACGATTTCCGCCTGCAGCGCGCCGGCGGCTTTGATGGTCTGGAGGATGGAGATCATGTCGCGGGGACCGATGCCCAAGGCATTCAAGCCGTTGACCAGTTGCTCGAGCGTGACGCCGGCTTCGAGGATCGTGAGCTTTTCGTTGCCCGATTCCTCGATGTCGATGTCGGATCTGGCGACTGTCGTCGTTTCTCCGCCTTCGGAAAATGCGCCGGGCTGCGAGACCTGAGGCGTTTCCGTCACCCGGATTGTTAGGTTGCCCTGGGCGATGGCGACGGTGCTGACGCGTACCTTGTCGCTCATCACGATAATGCCGGTCTGTTCATCGACCACCACTTTCGCAACCTGATCGGGTTCAATGCGAAGCTGTTCGATCTTGGTCATCAATCCGACCAGGTCGTTGCGGTGGTCGGCCGGGACCGTGAGATGAATGGTATTGGGATTCTCCGCCTTGGCGGCCTGGGCGCCGAGAAAGGCGTTTATGGCGTCGCTAACCCGGCGTGCTGTCGTGAAATCGGGATTGCGCAGGGAGATGTTGAGCGAGCGCATGGAATTGAAATCGAAGGCGATTTCGCGCTCGATAATGGCGCCGGACGGGATACGGCCCGCGGTGGGCACGCCCTTGGTGACCGTGCCGCCTTCACCCTGCGCGACGAAACCGCCGACTGCCAGGGCGCCCTGGGCGACGGCGTAGATTTCACCGTCGGCGCCGAGCAGGGGGGTTGCCAGTAAGGTGCCGCCCAGCAGGCTGTCTGCGTCGCCCAGCGTGCTGGCGCTGATGTCGATCCGCGAGCCCTGCTTGCTGAACGCCGGCAGATTGGCCGAAATCATCACCGCGGCGACGTTCTTGGTGTTGACGTCGGAATCCCGGGTGTTGACGCCCAGACGTTCCAGCATGGCCACCAGGCTCTGTTTCGTGAATGGCGAGTTGCTCAGCGAATCGCCGGTGCCATTGAGGCCCACAACCAGGCCGTAACCGACCAACAGGTTGTCGCGAACGCCTTCGAAATCCGCGATATCCTTGATACGGGATGACGCCTGCGCCGCGCCCAGCGTGATTCCGGAAATAAAGCAGACCGCTGCAATTGATGTGGTGACCTGACGTAAGGCCCTACCGGCGGCGAATGCGATGCCGCGACGGTCGAAGCGGGATTTATGTTCGGACGGTTTATACATTTCGTTGCGTTCCCGGGATAAGACGCTTTTCTTGCGCCATAAATTGGTCTTGCGGCTTAATCATTGCGAAACTCATGCCATTTGGCGGATTGGTATAACTTATTGTAAATAATCAATAAAATAGCTTATATTGCGGAAATGCCGTGAAGTGGAATTGGAGCCGGGGCAAGGCTTTCCGCATTCCGGGGAAATATTTGCCGGGTGAGTGTCGCGGAATACCGGAAATCAACTAAAACCCCGGATTTACAAAAACTTAATGAAGACCCATGATGCTAGAGGCGCTCTAGAGAAGCGACCTTCTGGTTTTAAGAGGGCGATTTGACGTCATGAAGATCTCCGGCCCCGGTCCGGTTCGACCCGGCTCGGCATCCCGTCCCAAGAAAAAGGCGGGCGACAAAGACCAGAAATTCGAAGTTGATTCCCCGGCAGAGGAATCGGCGCCGTCGTCCGTTGCGGGCTCCGGGCCGATCACTGCGGTTGATTCCCTCTTGGCGTTGCAAGAGGTTCCGGATGCGACGACGGGTCGTTCGAGAGCCGTTCTGCGGGGGGAAGATTTACTCAACCACCTCGATGAAATCCGTCTCGGATTGCTTGTCGGCAGCATCCCCCACAACAAACTGGGCGCTCTCATGAACGCCGTTCGTGAAAGCCGGGAAGAGGTCGAAGACCCCCGCCTGGCGGCCGTTCTTGACGAGATCGAGGTACGGGCTTCCGTTGAACTAGCGAAACTAGGCCGGTTCAACTAAACGACACACTTTCCGCCAATTTTTTACGAAATTTCACAAAGTCGTTTCGGGGCTTGCGAACATAGGTTTGCATTCATATACTCCGCGCCGTTTATGCATGATGGTTCACTTGTATTGGGGGTGAGTATGGCTACACGTCTTCCTAAAAGTTATGTACCAACGGAGGGCGAACCGTTCATGAACTCGAAGATGCAGGAGTATTTCCGCCGCAAATTGAAATCCTGGCGGGAAGAATTGGTAAGGGAATCGACCCAGACGCTCCAGCACCTGCAAGAGGACAGCGGTCAAGAACCTGATATTGCCGATCGCGCATCGGCGGAGTCCGAGAGGGCCCTGGAATTGCGTACCCGTGATCGGGAGAGGAAGTTGTTGTCCAAGATCGATTCGGCTTTGCAGCGGATTGATGACGGGACATACGGCTATTGCGATGAATTGGGTGAGCCCATCAGCATCAAGCGGTTGGAGGCTCGTCCCATTGCCACGCTCAGCATCGAAGCGCAGGAACGTCACGAACGTCGCGAACGCGTTTACCGCGACGAGTGATTTTCCCCGCTCGGCGGCCCTGAACCGCTTGAGCAAAAAAAAAGAGGCCGGTCCTTTCGGACCGGCCTTTTAAGTTATAGGGCCGATGATGAGGTCTAGAAGGGCAGGAATATATCCAGCACTTGTTGACCGTAACGCGGTTGCTGCACATCCGTGAGCTGGCCGCGTCCGCCGTAGGCTATCCGTGCCTCGGCAATCTGGGTGTGTTTGATCGTGTTGCTTGAGGTGATGTCCTCGGGCCGGACGACGCCGGCAATGGTGAGTTCGCGAACCTCGAAATTGACGCGGACCTCCTGGTGGCCCCAGACCACCATATTGCCGTTGGGCAGCAACTGGGTCACGACGGCCGCAACAGTCAAACTGATGGTCTCGGAGCGTTCCACTTCGCCGACACCGGTACTGTTGCTGGAGGACCCCAGGCTGACCACGCTGCTGGGAGTTACCCCCTGGGGCAGCACTTTGCCCAGGTTCGTCTCGTAGCCAAACAGATTGGTAAGATCGGCATCTTCGGTATTGGTGCGCGTCCGCGTCGTCGTATTGTCGATTTCAGCGGTGTCTTCGATGTTGACGGTGACCGTCAGGATATCGCCGACGCGGCGCGCCCGCTGATCCTTGAAGAACGCGCGCGAGCCGGGGCGCCAAAGCGAGTTCGCCATGGGCAGCGGGGTGTCTGGCTCCGGCATCGGCATGCTGACGGACTTGTAGCCGGGAGCCGCTACGGGATTTTCGATCGGCGCCAGCCTCGGTGCCGAACCGATGCTCGATATGCGGTCGACGGCGGAGCAGGCGGTGAGTGCAGTCCCGGCGAGGACGATGGCGCAAAGCCTGACTATGGCTCTTTTCAGCGATACTGTTGAGTTCATGACGAAAACCTTGAATTCTGAAGTGTAAGCGGTAACGGCTTAGTTGAGGGCCGTAACGAGGTTGTGTGCGATAACGACCCTGACGCGGCCAGGTCCAACGACGGTGCCTTCGACGACCGTGTGGGTTTGCGGGTTCATGACGCCGATAACGTCGCCCTTGCCGCCGTTTTCCAGCGCCCGGCCGATCACCGAAAGGGTCATTCCCGGGACGGCGACAACCATTGAAACGGTGGCGCCCTTGGCGATGACCACGGGCCGGCGCAAATCACCGGAACGAATGGGACGATTGGGGTGGATCGACCGTTTGGGCGCCATGCCGACGAGTTCGATTTCGTCGGTAACGATGCCGCGCCGGGCCATGTCCATACGAACTTCCAGCCAATCAATGTCGGCTTCGGTGATCTTCTCGCCGATCGCCACGCGATGGCTGAGTACGGGCACGGTCATGACGGCAAATGCCCGACCCCTGATCTCGGTGGTCACGGCATTTCGACTGTTAGCCGGCGCGCTGACGATTGCGCTGAAACGGCCGCTTTCCGCGTCGAATCGAATGTCGTCGACCGAAACTGTAGCGTCTTCGCTACGGGCCACATGCATGCGGAAGCTCTTGTTGGCGAGTGAAATCGTATATTTCCCCCCGATCCCGTTTTCCGCGAGCGCCCTCAGGAGTTGGGTTTCCAAAGTGCGCTGGGGAATGATCCGGCTCGCGCGGACGACCGGCAGGGCGTTGAGCGAAGTGTTGGGCCAGTCGACGCCATGCTTGCGGGCGATCGCCGAAATGCGCGCTACCCGCAGGACCAGGCGTTTGCCGGGCTCCGGTGATTCCGCTACCGGAACATCGGCGGCGTCGCCCAAACCGTCCAAAACGTCTCCAAGGGTAATCGTGGGGCCCTCGACGACGGCACTGGTCTTGATGCGCACCGCGGCTTGGGCCGCCGCCGCCACCGTCAGCGCGACGGCGGAAGCGGCGAGGGAGACAACTATCGTGTTGGCAAGCTTTTTCATGACTGCCTCTTACCTCAAGGTGGTGATCGACCGCATCATTTCGTCGGAGGTCGTGATCACCTTTGAGTTCATTTCATAGGCGCGCTGGGCGTTGATCAGCGTGGTGATTTCGGAAACTGGATTGACGTTCGAGGTTTCCAGCATGCCGGAAAGCAATTTACCGAAACCTGGTGCCGACGGGTTGCCCGTGGTCGCTGCGCCGGACGCCGGCGTTTCCTTCAGCAGGTTGTCGCCGATGGCTTCCAGACCCGCCGGATTGGGAAAGGTATTGAGTTGCAGCTGGCCGACATTTTGGAGAGCCGCCTGGCCATCCACCTTGACCAATACTTCGCCCGAAGGATTTATGGTGATGTCCGTGGCGGCAGGCGGGACGGTAACGCCGGGGCCGACGACGAAACCGTCGGCATTGACGATCTGGCCGGTCGGGCTCAATTGGAACGTCCCGGCTCGGGTATAGGCGGTCTCACCGGTGGGCAGGGCAATGCTGAAATAACCGTTGCCGTCGATCGCCATATCGAGCGGGTTTTCCGTCGACGTCAGATTACCCTGCGACGTAATGCGGTAGATGGAAGCGGTTTTGACGCCGACACCGACCTGAACGCCGCTGGGCACAATGCTGCCCGCATCCGAGGATGCCGCACCAACGCGCCGCAGGTTCTGATAGAGCAAATCCTGAAATTCCGCGCGTTGGCGCTTGTAGGACGTGGTGTTCATGTTGGCGATGTTGTTTGAGATCACCTCGACGTTCAGCTGTTGGGCCAACATGCCCGTGGCCGCGATGCTTAAAGATCTCATAACGAAGTTCCTTTCCTAAAAAAAATGTCCGAGCGGAAGCGGGGCGCCTAGTCGGCGCCACCCAGCTTGCCGATCATCTTGCGTTGAATCTCGTGGTCGGTTTGCGAGACCCTTTGGGATGACGAATAAGACCGCTGTACGTAGATCATGTTGGTCATCTCCAGGATGGGTTTCACGTTTGACGCTTCGATGGTGTACTGGAGCACCGTGGAGTTCATCTCGTCTTCGTCGACGGGGCGTTCATCCGTGCGATAGACGCCGGCCGCGACCTTGCGCATTTTCTGCTCGTTCTCGAATTCGACGATTTGCAAGCGCGCGATGGGGCCTGCCGAAGTGGCTATCGTACCGTCGGGAGAGACGGAAAACTCGCCCAGCGCCGGATCGATGACAATTGCGTCATTTTGATCGTCCAGGACTTTCCGGCCATCTGTGGTGACCAGTTCGCTTTCCTGGTTCCTTTGAAAATGGCCGTTGCGCGTAAAGCGGTTGCCGAACGGCGTTTCCAAAACGAAATAGCCTCGCCCATGGATGGCCATGTCGAAGGAATTGTTGGTTGTCTGAAAAGTACCTTCTTCGGTATTCCGTAACGTGCCGTAATCCTGCACGTAGGAGACTTCCTTGCCACCGCTGGTCGGCAGAAGGTATTCCTCGAACAGCGCCTTTTCGCTCTTGAAGGAGTTGGTGCTCTGGTTGGCGATGTTGTTGGCGATAATCTCCATCTGGCGCTTCAACGCCATCTGATGGGATAACGACACAAATACTGTGTTTTCCATGTTTCTCAGCCCTTATTTTGTTATCCGTTCCGGCAGCCGGCCCTTGCTCTTGGGCTTCTATGCGCACCGGACGGTCGCGGCAGATTCTCTGCAGATCACATGCCAACTCAAAAAGAGTATATTTTTCAAAGGTTTGGTTATATCGATAAACCAAAAGGGTGGCCCTCCCGGCGGCAAGTTGGTAGCCTTTGCCCGGTAGAACTTGCCGGATCGGCCTTGTCGCAAGGCGGCCGGGTCGGAATGCAGGGGTTAGCGGAAAAGTTCACCTCGCCCCACCTGCTTGCGCGGCCGTGTGGAAATCGACCGGGGCGCTTGAAAACTGCTGTTTTCAACGACTTGTTAACCATCCCGCGCTAGCATTTGGATTGGAAAATTCCGGAATTCCGCGTGCATTTGCGCGTAGACCGGTCGGCTGACGAAAGTGATGTGGCTGCATGAGTGACGAAGACGTCGAAGACGACGGTGAAGGCGAAGACGGCGAACTGGAAGGAGGCGACGAGGAAGGCGGTGGTTCCGGTGGCGGATTCAGCGGCAAGAAGATTGCGCTTTTTGCCGGCCTGCCCCTGCTTCTGATTATCGGCGGCGTCGCCGGCGCTTATTTCACGGGCCTCTTGGATTCCGTCCTCGGCGACCTGACCGCTGAGGAAGCCGAGGAATCCTCGCCTCTGGCGGGCGACGTAATGTTTTACGACCTGCCCGAAATGCTGGTCAATCTGAACACCGGCGGAAAGCAGACGAACTATTTGAAGATTAAGGTATCCCTGGAAGTCGAGAATGAAGCCATGTTGGCGCGGTTGGAGAACCTGCTGCCTCGGGTCGTCGATAATTTTCAGGTGTATTTGCGGGAACTTCGAGTGGAGGATCTCAATGGATCCGCCGGATTGTACCGGCTGAAGGAGGAATTGCTTGTCCGCGTGAACACGGCGATTAAGCCGCACAAGGTCAATGACGTTCTGTTTCGCGAAATGCTGGTTCAGTAAGCTTGGTACGTGCGCGTCGTTCGAATTCCGGTAGGTCAGAGATTTAGATAGGCCCATATTATGTCTGACGAAGAGATTGATGACGAAGCCGTAGCCGCCGAGTGGGAGGCGTCGATGGCCGCCGAAGCCGAAGGAGGCGAAGAAGCGGTCGATGACGAAGCCGTGGCCGCCGAGTGGGAAGCGTCGATGGCGGCCGAGGGGGGCGACGGTGAAGGCGACGGCGATGATGCCATGGCGGAGGAATGGGCCGCGATGGCGGACGACGACGACGGCGGCACCGGCCAGTCGACGCGCGTCCTGGATCAGGACGAAATCGACAGTCTGCTCGGTTTCGATTCCGCCGGTGACGGCGATGAAGACGTCTCGGGCATCAAGGCGATCATCAACAGTGCGCTGGTCTCCTATGAGCGCCTGCCGATGTTGGAGGTGGTGTTTGACCGCCTCGTGCGTCTGATGTCGACCAGCTTGAGAAACTTTACCTCGGACAACGTCGAAGTATCGCTGGACAACATCACGTCAATTCGTTTCGGAGACTATCTCAATTCCATCCCGTTGCCCGCCATCCTCAGCGTATTCAGGGCGGTGGAATGGGACAACTACGGTTTGATCGTCGTCGATTCAGCGATGATCTACTCCATCGTCGACGTGTTGCTCGGCGGTCGTCGCGGCACTGCCGCCATGCGCATTGAAGGGCGTCCCTACACGACTATTGAGCGGAATTTGGTCGAGCGTCTGGTCACCGTCGTATTGGCCGACATGGGCGCGGCTTTTGAACCGCTCAGCCCGGTTTCGTTCAATTATGATCGGTTGGAGACCAACCCGCGCTTTGCCACGGTTGCGAGGCCCGCCAATGCGGCCATCCTGATCAAGCTGCGCGTGGACATGGAAGATCGTGGCGGTCGTTTGGAGATCATGTTGCCCTACGCCACCCTCGAGCCCATCCGCGAATTGCTGCTGCAGCAGTTCATGGGCGAGAAGTTCGGACGGGACACGATTTGGGAGAGCCATCTCGCCACCGAGCTCTGGTCTACGGAGGTTGCCATCGAAGCGGTGCTGGACGAGCAAGCCATGATGCTTTCCGAAGTCATGAATTTCGAGGTCGGCAACACGCTGATGTTGAACACTACTCCGGACAATCAGATTGAAATGCGTTGCGGCGGCGTGCCGTTGATGACCGGCAAAATGGGCCGCGTCGGGAATTCGATTTCGATCCGGGTGGAAAGCGGTTTGAAGCAACATGAATGATATCCCCCCAGGCCTGTTGTTGGACGGTTTGCTTGCCGTATTGCTGGTGGCGACTATCTTTTATTGTTTCATCCTCAATCGGCGCCTTAGCAACATTCGGGACGCCGGCGAACAGATGAAGCAGTTGGTGACGACTTTCAGCACGGCGGCTGAACAGGCAAAGGCGGGCATCGCCGCGCTTAAGAAAGCGGCCGAGGAGGACGGTGCCGAATTGCAGGAAATTGTCAATTCCGCCCGGGCCTTGCGGGACGATTTGGCGTTTCTGAGCGAATCCGGCGAATCACTGGCCAACCGCCTTGCAGGCGGCCGCAAATCCGGTTCGGGGATGTCGCCCGGAGATAAACCGGCTTCGGTAGGGGCGCCGTCATCCGATCCGGAAGACGAACGCGAACCCGCCGGTTCGGAGGAAATAGATGCGGCATTGCAGACCGCTCGGGCCGTGGCGGAGGAAGCCGAGGGCCCGGACTCGGAAGCCGAACGACAATTGCTGCAGGCGTTGCGTCAGGCGCGTTAGACCTGACCGGATTGACGCCGGCACGGACAGAACGGAAGAACGGATCGCCCAATGATCGGCAAGGTTAGATTACTCCCTTTGATGATATTGATTGCCGGATTGGTCTTCGGCATGCGCGTCACCGGCCTTTGGCAGGTCGCCGATAATGCCGGATCAGGCTTTCAAACAGCCATGGCGCAAGACAACGACGACGACTCCGTCCCTCGTGACCAGCGCTCCGATGAGGATATCGAAGGCGAGCCACAGCTCTTTACCCGGGCTGAAGTCGATATGCTGCAAAACCTGCAGACGAGGCGCGAGCAACTGGACGCCAGGGCCAACGAAATCAAGCTTCAGGAAGACCTCCTGAAGGTGACGGAAAAGCGGATCGAGGAAAAAATTCTCGAACTTAAGAAGATCGAGGCCACGATTCAGGAGTTGCTGAAGAAGCACGACGAGCAGGAAGAGCGGAAAATCCGTCGTTTGGTAAAGATGTACGAAACGATGAAGCCCAAGGACGCGGCGCGAATCTTTGAAAAGCTCGATATGAATATTCTTATTCCGGTGGTTGAACGCATGAGTGAACGACGCATGGCGCCGATCATGGCGGCCATGCAATCGGACGCCGCCAAGAAGTTGACCACCACCCTCTCCACGCGGAAAAAGTTGCCAAAAACAGGAGGTTGACGGAACCGGGCGATAGGGTCCGAGTGTATTGTCGGATTCTGCCGCAGTGTCTAAGATGGAAGAGAGTTGACGTTGACACAAGACGCCAAACTTCCGAGGGGGCATAAGAACGAAGATCGGCTTCACCGGGCCTTTGCGCGGTTGCCGAAAAAACAAAATTAGGTCTGAAGGAGTGTAAGTATGGCCGTCGACAAAAATCTCAAAATTCTCATTGTCGATGACTACAAGACAATGTTGCGTATCGTTCGAAATCTGCTCAAACAGCTGGGCTTCAACAATGTTGAAGAAGCGACCGACGGCAGTATGGCGCTGCAAATGTGCCGGACGCAAGACTTTGGCTTGGTCATCTCGGATTGGAATATGGAGCCCATGACCGGCTTGCAGTTTCTCAAGGAATTGCGCGCTGACGAACGGTTGAAGGGGACGCCGTTCATCATGGTGACAGCGGAGAGCAAGACCGAGAATGTGATCGCCGCCAAACAGGCGGGCGTGAACAATTACATCGTCAAACCGTTCAACGCCGAAACGCTCAAGAAAAAAATGACGGCGGTGATCGGCGAATTTTGATCGGGATGGCGCCGTGGCGAAATCAAAGCGGAAGTCCAAATCTGCTTCAAAGGCGAACGGCGGCCGGGTGGCGTTGTCGGAAGCGCAGTCCGCGGCTGACGATCTGATCAGCGCCGTTCGGCGCAGCCGAAAAGGTGTCGGCAATCGGGTTCAGTCGGAGATTGACCGTCTCGTGGCAGTCGTCGCCAAGACCCGATCGGAGATCGTCGATCTCAAGCCCGAGGAAATTCCGGGCTGGCGCGTCGAGGAGGCGCAATACGAACTCGACGCCGTCATCAAACATACGGAAGATGCCGCCGAGTGCTTCCTGTCGGCGGCCGAGGAACTGGAGCGTTTGGCCGACAGTCTGCCGAAAAAGAAGGCCGCCCAAGTCCGGGACGTGACAACGAAGATCTTCGAAGCCTCCACCTTTCAGGATATTTCGGGGCAGCGTCTCGTCAACGCCAAGAGAGTGCTTGGTGAGATCGATAGTTGCGTCGCCGGCGTGCTGACCGCGCTTGGGCATAGCGTCGAAGCGGCCATGGAGGAACCCGTCGAAATAAACTCGGACGCGGACTTGTTGCATGGTCCGCAGCATGTGGAAGACATACCCAGCCAAGAGGACGTCGACGCACTGTTGGCGAGCTTTGACTGAGCGCGAACATGGAAAACCAAGGTCTCCCCAAGGCCAAGGTCGGCGCAAACGATCCGTCCGTCGTGCTCTTCTTGGGTCTTTATCTGCTGCTGCTGGCGTTTTTCATCATGCTCAACAGCATTTCGACGATCGACGAGGAACGGTCGGCGCAAGCCGTGGACAGCGTCGGCGAAGCTTTCAGCGAACTCCTGCCCTCCCAATTCAGGAGTGAAAACGATCTCATCGCCCAAGGTGCGGTGGTCGCCACTGACACTTTCAAGGGCGAGCTGACGGCGGCCTTGGCAAGTATTCTTGCGGTTTCCGAAGTCGAATCCCTCGGCGGCAACCAGTTGCGGGTCGAAACCGACGTGGAGAGCCTTTTCGATGAAAGCGAGGAAGCGTTCAACGATGATGCCTCCGTATTCCTCGATCGCATCGGCCGCGTTTTCCGGCGGACGGAAGAGGGACAACGCCGGGAACTCGAAATCATCATTGGCGTTGGCGATCAGTTGCCCGAGCAGGTCGATGCCGAATCCAATCAAGCGCTTCGCCAGGTCGCGAGGTTTACCAGCGAGCTGATTGACCGGAATGTGCCTGAAAACCTGATGAGCATCGGTTTGAGCCCCGGAGACGAGGGCGGCATCGTCATGTTCTTCAATTCGCGTGCAATCGAAACCGAAGCTGAAGCCGAGCCTGAAACCGGAAGCGAAACAGAGACCGGACCTGAAGCAGAGACCGGAATTGAACCCCGGGCCGAGCCGGATGCCGAAACTCAGGATTCGGACGATCCCGCGGAGGGCGAGTCACAATGACCTCAGACGAATTCGCACCTTCCGCCAAACCGGTCAGCAATGCCTGGATGATAACGTTCGCCGATTTGACGGCTCTTTTGCTGACCTTCTTCGTTCTGCTTTTTTCCATGTCGAGCATTGAAATTGCCGAATGGGAGGAAATCGTCGCCTCGCTTTCCGAACGCCTCGGGCTGCATGTCGAGAGTACCGAGGATGATCAAACCGCCCCACTAGCCATCAAAGAGGCGTTCGTCCCGAAAGCCGTCGATCTCGACTATTTTCATACCGTCCTGGAAAGCAAGTTTGCCGGTGATCCGATCCTCGTGCGCGCCGAATTGAAGCGCTTGACGGACAGAATGGTTATCTCGGTTCCCAGCGATGTGCTGTTCAAACCTTCCAGCGCCGATTTGACGGATACGGCGTTCGAGGCGATTGGGATCCTGGGCGACGCTTTGCTGGTTGTGGGCAATCGGATCGATGTGGCTGGGCATACAGATCCAAGGCCGATCAACACCCCGGCGTTCCCCTCGAACTGGGAATTGTCCCTGGCGCGCGCCGTTACCGTTGCCACGGGATTGCGGCAGGCCGGCTACGGAGCCGACGTTGCCGCCATCGGCTACGGAGATTCGAGATTCGATGAACTGCCCGACGACCTGTCGGATGAAGAGCGGCTTAACATGGCGCGCCGGGTCGATATAATCATCCGCGAGGGATCGGGAGGTGCCTATGCTCCTTAAATCCGAAACTCGCGGACCGTTGTGGATTGCCGGCTTGGCGCTGGTCTTGGGGATTTTCCTGTCCGCCCCTGTTTTTGCCGATCAGGTAAAGGTTCGCGCTTGGCCACATCAGAATTACGGCCGAATCGTTTTTGATTGGCCGGCATCGGTCGGCTATCAAACCGCCAGTTCCGGCAACACGCTGACCATAACCTTTAAGCGCCCGATCACCGCCGATTACGGAACGGTTACCCGCAGGCTTCCGGCCTATGTTTCCGGCGTGGCCAATGGCTCCGGCGGATCGGCGACGGTAATCACCTTGAACCCCGGCGTGTCTCTCAGGAGCACGACCGCCCGCGGCAACTCGATTGTCGTGGATTTGACGACGGCCGCGCCAGCGCGGCAGGCGACCCCCAGCCCGGGATCAGACAGATCCATCAACGTCCGGGTGGGGCGGCACGAAAATCACACGCGCGTCGTCTTCGATTGGACGCAAAACGTCGGCTACAAGGTCACGCGGGAGGGCGATCAAGCGATCGTCACCTTCGACAAGCCTGACGCCATAAACATGACCCGCCTGACACGAACCATTCCTCCGCGCCTGACGTCGGCGAGCTTGACGCAGAACGCAGGCGGATCGCGCGTGGTTCTCGGTTTGGGAGCGGATACCCGCATCCGCCACTTCAAAAGCGGCACCAAGGTCGTAATCGACGTTTTGGGCGGCGCGGCTGCCCGGAATGCGCCCCCGACGGCGGCGGCGAAGGCACCGGCGCCCAAGGTAACCGCACCGCCGAATCCAACCGACAAGACCAAACCCAAGAGCTTGCTGCCACCGGCGACGAAGACGGCAAAGCCGGCATCTCAAAGCCCGAAAAAAGCCGAAGCCAAGAAACCCCCGATAGCCGCAAAAAAACCGGCCGCGGAACCGGAATCCAAAGGGCCTGGAACAAAGATCGTGTTCGCACCTTTGGAGGGGGGTGGAGCCAGATTGTCTTTCGCCTGGGATTCCACGGTGGCGGCCGCCGTGTTTTCCCGCGCCGGACATGTCTGGGCCGTGTTCGACCGCGGCGGTAAGATCAATATGTCACCCATCCCAAAATCCTTGTCGGAAATCGTCTTCCTTGCCGAACGCATAGCCGTTCGAAACAGACTTGCACTGCGTTTCCGGGTTGACCCTGAACTGAAGCCCGTTGCACGCCGTCAGGGAAACCGCTGGGCGATCGAGTTCCGATCTTCATCGACCACGCCGCCCAAACCGGTTCAGATCGAACGGACCCTCACCAAGGACAAAGTCGATGCGATTCTGCTGGCCGGCGCGAACGCCAACGGAATTATCAAGATCGTCGACCCGGAAGTGGGAGACACCATTCATGTCGCACCGATACTGACCCCGGGTGTCGGCATCGGGAAGGCTCGGGAGTTCGTGCAATTCTCGCTGCTTAGCTCGGCCCAGGGTGTCGCCATCGTTCCGAAGGCCGACGGCCTCACCCTGCGAACCAGAAAGAACGGTCTGGAAGTCGCCCTTTCGGGGGGACTGTCGGTTTCCCAAGTCGGCAAGCGCCCCAAAAGCATCCTGAAGAAGAAGAAGGGTGATGAGGCTGGCGGAGAGGGTGAAAACCAGGATCTCGGGCCGGCGGCGCGCATCTTCAACTACGCGGGATGGGCTGGAAATCAGAAGATCTCCTTCGAGAAAAGGAAGCAGAAACTGCAGACGGCGCTGGGCCAGGTCACGAAGGGGCGTCGCAACCGGGCACGATGGCCTCTCGCGCGGTTCTTCTTCGCCAACCACTATGCGGCGGATGCCAGTGGTGTTTTAACGTCGATCCTCGCAAACGATCCGGCCATCATCGAGGATCCCAATTTCCGCGCTCTCCGGGGCGCCACGCATTTGTGGTTGGGCCGTGTGAAGGATGCCGAAAACGATCTGATGGTTCCGGGGTTGGACGGTGATCCGGAAATTTCGGTATGGCGGGGTGCCATGTTTGCCCTCAAGCACGAGTGGAAGCGCGCGTATGACGAATTCGTTTCCGCCGGGGGCGTGCCGCAAAAGTACTCCCAAAGATCCAGGGTGTGGCTTGAGATGCGGGCGACCGAAGCGGCACTGAAGGCCAACGATCTCGAGATGGCCAACAAATATCTCATCGCCCTCAACAAGGAGGAGAACCTTCGTCCCCTTCAGTCGACGGAAATTCAGTTGCTTCGGGGATACGGTTTTGAGGCCGTCGGAGATTTGGACGCGGCCGTCGAAAACTATCTTGAGGTCATGGATGCGGGCATTCGGCCGACCGAAGCCCGCGCCAAATTCGCGCGCATTAATGCGGGACTTAAGAACCGGGAACTGACGCTTCAGGACGCTACCGAGGAATTGGAGCAATTGCGCTTTTCGTGGCGTGGCGACGGCTTCGAATTCGAGCTTCTGCGTCGCCTTGGAGACCTGTACCTGGACAACGGCGAGTATCGAAACGCCTTATCGGTTTACCGGCTGGCGGTTACCTATTTCCCGAAATTGCCGGACAGCAAGGTCGTCGCGCAGGAGATGAACGACATTTTCAAGCGGCTGTTCCTGGATGGCGAGGCCGACGCACTCTCGGCGATCAGTGCTCTCGCCCTATATTACGATTTCCGCGAACTGACGCCGGTGGGCAAGGTCGGCGACGAAATGATCCGCCAGCTCGCCTCGCGACTTGTCTCGGTCGATCTGTTGAACCAGGCCGCTCAATTGCTCGAACACCAGGTCAAGTTCAGATTGAAGTCGGTAGAAAAAGCCCGGGTCGGCCTGCGCCTGGCGGTGATCTATATGCTCAACCGGCAGTTCGAAAAAGCCCTCAGCACGCTGAAAATTACGCGTTGGCGCAACCTGCCCGCCGAATTGTTGACGGAACGCCGCCAAGTCGAAGCGCGAATCCTGGCAAACCTCGACAAGCCGGAGGACGCGTTGCTGGCCATGGTTGGCGATGAAAGCGAGGAAGCCAAGCTCATCCGGGTCGATTTGTACTGGCAGATGCGACGCTGGCAGGACACCGTGGACATGCTTGGTGATCTTCTCGGCGACGCCTGGGAAGGCCCGCGCGCGCTGTTGCGTGAGGAACGCGCCTACGTCCTTCGAACGGCTGTGGCCATGGCTCTGGACGGAAACGAGGAAGGGCTGGACGTTCTGCGTGAAAGGTATGTCGAGAAGATGCGGGACACCGCGGACTTCGAGGGCTTTGACCTGATCACGCAAAAAATCGATCCGCGGACTACCGAATTCAGAAAGGTCTCGGGCGCCATCGCCCAGATCGATACGCTGGAAAGCTTTATGACCCGCTATCGTGAGAAGCTTTACGGTGACGAAGTTGGTGCCGTGAATTAATGACGTACACGCTTCGGCTTAACCGAAGCTCTGGACCAGGCTGCGCGTTATCAGGTGCCAGCCGTCCACCAGCACAAAGAAAATCAGCTTGAAGGGCAGGGAAATCATGATGGGCGGCAGCATCATCATGCCCATCGACATCAGCACCGAAGCGATGACCATGTCGATCACGATGAACGGCACGAACACCAGGAAGCCGATTTCGAAGGCCCGTTTGAGTTCGCTGATCATGAAGGCCGGCACGAGGGCGCGATAGGGCAGGTCGGCGGCGTCTTCCGGTACCTCCGTTCCCGACAGGTCCAAGAACAACAGCAAGTCCTTCTCCCGCACGTTCTTCCTCATGAACTCGTGGAAGGGCTCCGCGGTCCTCTCCATGGCGTCCTGCTCGGTGATTTCCTCGTTGATCAGAGGCGAGACGCCTTCCTCGTAGGCCTTTTCAAAGGTCGGTCCCATGATGAAGGCGGTGAGGAACAGGGCCAAACCGATGATGACGCTGTTGGGCGGCGTTTGCTGCACGCCGATGGCGCTCCGCATCAGCGATAGGACGATGACGATCCGCGTGAAAGACGTCACCACGACCAGCAGAGATGGCGCGAGGGTGATAACGGTTATCAGGGCCACCAACTGGAATATCCGACCGGTCAAGACGCCCGATCCCTCGGCTCCGAGATCTAGATTGAAGGTTTGCGCCAACGCCGGTTCGCCGGAAAATCCCAGGACGCCAACGACAAGAACCGCAGCCACAGCGTACAAAGCCAATCTGTGCCTCGTCATCGCGAAACGCTCCCGCCTATATGGTCCGGTCCCGGGGGAGAGTCCGGAGGGGGCGTGATATTGCGCTCGATGACGCTCTCCGACGTGGCGCCCAGCAGCAACAGATGTTCGACGTCGTCGCGGCGGATCAAAACCAACCGCCGTTTGGCGTCGAGGGCGGCGACTTCGACAATGGCCAAACGTTTTTGGCGGCTTTGCGATATCCGCATGGCGCCGGGGATCAGATTGAAGCGCCGGCCGGCCCAAGCCAGCAAACCGATGATCCCGAGGACGAAGATGAGGCCGAAAAGAAACCGGCCGTAGAGATCGAGATCCGCCATTGTCAGCCGTTCTCCGACGTTTCGACGCCGGTGTCACCCAGTTCCGCCAACAACTCGTTGAGCGAGTTGTTCTTGTTCCCGATCTTGTCCGCCAGGTCGTCCAAGGCCTCGATTACCGAGAGGATGCGGGCCTCGTACTCGCGGCCCGACTCTTGCGGCAGCTTGCCGATGGCTCGGCATATCAACTCCGTGCGCTCGGGCAATCCGGTGACATCGACCGAGTCGCCCCCCGCCATGTTCCGGCGCGCCGCCGCAATCGTTTCCGCAAGGGTTGCCAGCTCGGCGTCGATATCGATCTCTTGCGTCATGGAATGTCCGGCCGCGGCGTCATGGCGGCGTTGGCGCGGTAAACGTACGACAGGATTTCGCTGACCGTCGCCAGGACCTCGACCGGGACGACGCTGTCGACATCCAGGACGGACAGCACCTCGGCCAGATCGGAGTCTTCACGGACCTTGACGTCGTTCGCCAGAGCGATGGAGATGATCTGTTCCGCCACCTTGCCCCTGCCGGTTGCCGTAATGCGCGAGGGGACATCGGTCGCCGGGTCGTCCTTCAGGGCGATCGCGACTTGCCGCTTCGACTTTTCATCGGTGTTGTCGGGTGTGCTCATTGGTCTCCGATACCGCCGGCAATCCTGGGCGAATTGAAACACGAACAAGAGTGTGCTCAGCCGTACTTAATAAATGGTTTAAAGGCCCTGCGAATCGCGCCGGAGATGGAATTTGTAGTCGTTCTTCGGCCTATCCAAGGTTTTTCTTTACCGTGCCCGCCCGTTACATTAGAACTTTCTAAATCAAAGGGATTTGCCAATTGTAATAATCCACATAGTTCATTATTACACCATCAGAGATCCCGCTTATCGACGTCGCTCGATGATCGTCGGGCGTAATTTTCTATATTTTGCAACCGCTTGCGGTTGGTCCCTTTCGGCCGGGGGCGGTTGGAATATCGGGTATGCAGATCTATCTGCCCATTGCGGAAACATCGATTAACGTATTTGTCCTGTTGGGCATGGGCGGCGGCGTCGGCTTCCTGTCGGGGCTGTTCGGTGTCGGCGGCGGCTTTCTCATGACGCCTTTGCTGATTTTTGTCGGCATTCCCCCCACCGTGGCCGTGGCAACCGAAGCCAACCAGATCGTGGCCTCATCCGTTTCCGGAGTCCTGGCGCACTGGCGCCGCGGCAATGTCGATTTCAAGATGGGGCTCATGCTCCTGATCGGCGGCGTCATCGGTTCGTCGTTCGGCGTCTGGCTCTTTTCGATTCTGCGGACGATGGGCCAGATCGATCTCGTCATCAAGCTGTCCTACGTTCTGTTCCTCGGCACCATCGGTGGCCTGATGTTCGTTGAAGGCAGCCGCGCCATGTTGCGGCGGCGGCGCCAAGCACCACCGAAGCGGCGCACGCATACCTGGATGCACGGTCTGCCCTTCAAGATGCGGTTTCGCCGTTCGCGGCTTTACATCAGCGGCATCCTGCCGGTGGGAATCGGCATTTTCGTGGGCATTCTGGCCGCCATCATGGGCGTCGGCGGCGGATTCGTTATGGTGCCGGCGATGATCTATCTGCTCGGCATGCCCACATCGGTTGTCGTCGGCACGTCCCTGTTTCAGATCATATTCGTGACGGCCAACGCGACGTTCCTGCAGGCGACCATGAACCAGACGGTCGATGTGGTGTTGGCTCTGATTCTCTTGGTCGGTGGCGTCATCGGCGCCCAGCTCGGCGCCCGCGCCGGCGCAAAATTGCAGGGCGAGCACCTGCGCATTCTGCTGGCCGTTATGGTCCTTGGTGTCTGCATCAAGATGGGCCTGGATCTCGTGGTAACGCCGTCGGACCTGTTTTCGTTGGCCGGAACAGGAGGGCAGGGATGAAACTACTGAAATCGCTTGCCCTCGGCATCGGACTCCAGATCGGCCTGGCAACGTCCCTGGCCGCGGCACCCGTGGTGACCGATCTCTCCGAACATGTCGTTGGAATTACGGCGAATTTTGCGGGTTCCGATATTCTGCTGTTCGGTGCGACACAGGGCGAGAGCGACGTCGTCGTCGTGGTCCGTGGGCCCCGAGTCTCCCAAACCGTCCGACGCAAGGAGCGCCGCGCCGGCATCTGGGTGAACGGCGAGTCCGTGAAATTCGAACGCATTCCCGCCTTCTATGCGGTCGCCGCCACACGGCCCGCCAAGGAGATGCTTTCGGCCGAGGCCATGGAAAGTTACGGCATCGGCACCGAGCACCTGATCTTGCCGGTTGCCGGAGAGCAGCTTTCGGAGGGCGAAACGGCTGAATTCACCGCCGCCCTGATCCGCAACATGCGAAACCGGGGTCTCTACAGCGACATCGCAACACCCGTCAAGATTCTGGGAAATTCGCTCTTCCGGGTGGGGCTGCATTTTCCCACCAACGTTCCGGTCGGCACGTTCGACGTTCGAGTCCTGCTGGTGCGGGACGGCGAGGTCGTCAGTACCGGCACGACCCACCTGGAGGTTGGAAAAACCGGGGTGGAGGCGGGTATTTACGATCTGGCCCATCGATACCCACCGGCATATGGTGTAATTTCCATCTTGATTGCGGTCGGCGCCGGGTGGTTGGCAAGCGTCGCATTCCGAAAGGCGTGAGTTCATGAGCGACGAGAAGGCGGGTGCGGAGACCGACGGCGGAAGCGACCGCGTCATCCTCGTCGTCGTGGACGAAAGCGAGGAGTTGAGCCAGGCGCTGTTCTATGCCTGCCGCACCGCTGTCCGCACCGGCGGACGCGTGGCCCTGTTGATGGTCGTGGAGCCGGCGGAATTTCAGCATTGGTTGAACGTTGCCGAAATAATGCGCGAAGAACGACGCGAAGAAGCGGAAGATCTGCTGCAGACCATCGCCGCCGTCGTCCAGCAGCGCACGGGATCGATGCCGGTGATCTACATTCGCGAAGGCGACATTCAGGAAGAACTGATCAACCTGATCAACGAGGATCAGTCAATCTGCAATTTGGTCCTTGGGGCCGCAACCGGCGATTACGGCCCCGGACCCTTGGTGAGCGCGCTCGTCAACAAGGTTTCGGGGGTATTGCGCGTCCCCGTAACCGTCGTTCCGGGCTCCTTGTCGCAGGCCGATATCGCCGCCATTACCTGACCGTTCGACGAATCTTTCCGCTCGGAGATTGATTCACTGATTGTTAAGGTGGACGGGTCAGTATGTAGCCGACGCAAAGCCCCTCTGTGGCGGCGTACGAACTTGTGGACGAGCGCGGAAATTGGCCCATGGATCTCAATAAAATCCCGGTTTTTGCAGCGATTACCAAGCGGATGCATTGGTTGAACCAGCGCCAAAGGGTGCTGGCTGACAATATCGCCAACGCCAATACGCCGGGATATCGGCCGAGTGACCTGGAAGAGCCCAGTTTCAATGAGGAACTGCGGAAAACCTCGAAGATGAGGATGCGCGCAACCAGCCCCAAACACATCATGCCTGCCACGGGTTCCGTGTCGACGGACTTCACGACGCGGAAGCAGAAAGACACCTATGAAATGAGTCCTGACGGCAACGCCGTCGTGCTTGAAGAGCAGTTAATGAAGGTGACCGAAACCCGCATGGACTATGATGTGATGACGAACCTCTATCGCAAGCACATGGGCATGTTGCGGACGGCGCTGGGCCGGGGCAAGTAAACTAGCGTGAACTGCTTGGTTGGAAAGAACGGAAGCCGAGGAACGAAGCCATGGAACTTTTGAAGTCAATGCTCATATCGGCTGCCGGCATGCGGACGCAAGGACAGCGCATGCAAATCATTTCTGAAAACATCGCCAACGCCGAATCACTGCCCAACAAACCGGGTGAGGAGCCCTATCGCCGCAAACTCATTTCGTTCCGTAACAAGCTAGACCGCGAACTGGATGTCCGGCTGGTTGAGGTCTCGAAAATCAGCAAGGAAAAGGGTGAATTCAAGAAACGGCTGGACCCCAATCATCCGGCCGCCGATGAAGACGGCTACGTCAAAATGCCGAACGTGAACTCCCTGGTCGAGATGATGGACATGCGCCAGGCCCAGCGTTCTTATGAGGCGAACCTCAACATGGTCGAAACGGCCAAGAAGATGCTGACCCGGACCATCGACCTTCTGCGCAACTAAATAAATTTTTCGAGATAACCCGTTGAACGGGAGGAAATGCCGATGATTGAAAAAACTGCCATGATTCCAGGCGCTGGTGCAATCGGTGGAGCCGGAGCCGCAAAGAGCGGCGCCAAAACCGCCGGGACGGGGTTTTCCGAATTGGTGAAGCAAGCGTCCGAGACGGCGTTAAAGCAAAGCCAGGCCGCGGAAACGCTCAGCATCAAATCGGTCACCAAGGAGGCCGAAATCGTGGACGTCGTGACGGCCGTGGCTAGCGCGCAGATGACGCTCGAAACGGTGATGACGGTGCGTGACAAGGTCATCACGGCTTATCAGGATATCATCAAGATGCCGATTTAGGGCATCGGGCAACGAATATGGCAATCTGACTTTGGAATCCGGAATATGAACGGCGCTGAGGTCATGGATGTGGCGCAAGACGCCATTTACACCCTTTTGTCAGTGGCAGGGCCCATAATGCTGTCGGGTCTGGTTATCGGACTGGTGATCGCTCTCTTCCAGGCTTTAACGCAAATCCAAGAGATGACTCTGACGTTCGTGCCCAAGATTCTAACGATTTTTTTCGCCCTCATAATTTTCATGCCCATGATGGCTGCCAATTTGACGGGCCTGATGGAGCGCATTGTCGATCGCATAGCCAACATTTCGTAGAACCATGCTTGCCGACATCCTCCCTGCGGAGATATTTGCGCTATTTCTTGTTTTCGTCCGTCTTGGCGCCACTCTTATGATCATTCCGGGATTTGGTGAGATCTATATTCCGACGAACATAAAGCTGGTTATCGCCTTGGGCATTACCCTCGCCATGGCCCCGGCGCTCATACACTTGCTGCCGGCGCTGCCACCTACGCCGCTGGAGTTGTTTCTCCTCGTCACCGGGGAAATCGTGATAGGGCTGGTCATGGGGGCGGTCGGGCGGTTTACCGTGACCGCCCTGCATGTATCAGGAACCGTGATCGCCTTTCAGTCCAGTCTTGCGTTCGCGCTGATGATGGATCCTTCACAGGGCATTCAGGGCGCCCTGATCGCCAGTTTGTTTTCGCTAATCGGGATCGTCCTGATCTTCGCCACCGATCTGCATCTGGTCATGTTGCGGGCAATTTACGGCTCTTATGAACTATTTCCTCCAGGACAGGTGCCTTTGACCGGTGACATGGCGACGATGGCGACCGACCTGATTGCCAACTCGTTCAAGTTGGGGATACAGATGGCGGCGCCGTTTATCGTCTATGGAATTGTGCTTTACACGGGCGTGGGATTGTTGGCGCGGCTCATGCCCATGCTGCCATTTTTCTTCGTGCTCATGCCGTTGCAGATCTACGCGGCGTTCACGGTTCTGGCGATCACCATTTCGGCAATCATGTTATGGTTCCTCTCCTACTATGAGGAGCGCATCACCGAGTTGTTGATCGGGAGCTAAGATGTCCGACGAACAAGATCCGTCACAAAAAACAGAGGAACCGACCCCGAAGCGAATGTCGGACAGCCTCCGCAAGGGTCAGGTGGCGACGTCCCAGGAGGTCTCGAACTGGTTCATGATTGTGGCAGGCACCGCCGTGGTAGCGATTTTCGCGCCTGGCATAATGTCGGGCGTGATGCAAACCGTATCGAAATTCCTTGCCCAACCCCACAACGTTCCCATGGATGCCGTCAACCTGTGGCATACCGTTGTCGCGATGGTCGAAGACATTCTCCTGTTATTGCTGATTCCTGTCATCCTGTTCATGGTGGCCGCGATCGCCTCCAACCTGATCCAGCACCCGCTTGTTTTTTCCGTCGAAAAGCTGAAGCCCAAACCCTCCAAGATGAACCCGATAACGGGCTTAAAGCAAAAGTTCTCCATCAAACAGGTTGTCGAGTTTGCCAAGGGCATAATCAAGGTATCTCTTGTCGGAACAGTCGCCGGGGCCTTGATTTGGCCACGGCGGGACACCCTGCCGCAGTTGATGACAATTGAGCTGAAAGGCGTGTTGCTCCAGCTCCAAGACCATATCGTGACAATGCTGTTGGGCGTGATTGCAGTATTGGCCTTGGTGGCTCTGGTGGACTACGTGTACCAGAAGTATGAGCACATCAAATCGCTCAAAATGACGAAGCAGGAAGTGAAGGACGAGGCCAAGGATTCCGACGGCGATCCCAAGATTAAGGCACGGCTCAAGCAAATCCGCATGGAGCGTGCCCGGCAACGCATGATGGCGGCGGTGCCCGAAGCCACTGTCGTCGTGACCAACCCGACCCACTTCGCCGTGGCCATGAAATATGAAGGTGAGGATATGGAAGCGCCGATCGTCGTTGCCAAGGGAGCGGACGAAGTTGCCTTCCGTATTCGCGAGCTCGCTGAGGAACACGACGTGCCGATCGTCGAAAACCCGCCGCTCGCCAGGGCCCTTTTTGCCACGGCCGAATTGGAAGAGGAAATTCCCATCGAACACTATCAGGCCGTCGCTGAGGTGATCAGTTACGTCATGGGTTTGAAGAACGTACGCATGTCACGGCAAAGGGCTATGGCATAACGGGCAGCTGCCCGGGGGTGGAGGTGCCCGTGGACTTGAGCGTCGAACCGTCCCAGCGGAACAAGCCGGGGAATCGGGCGCCCAGGCCGATCGCGCGGCTGGTCGTTGCCGGCGTTTTGGCGGTCGTCGCCTTCGTTCTTTTCGCCGTCACTCTCACGGTGACTCAGTTCGGCCCCTGGGCCGGAGCTCTCGCCGCAGCGCTTGCCGTCGTCGCCCTCAGTTTGGCGGGCGTCCTGCTTTGGGGTGAAATCGATCCGACCTCCATGCGCCGAGGCGGAACCGGACATCAGGCCACAGACGGGCAAGGCAAGGAGCCGCGCCGCCGGGTCGGCAGTTCCTCGGATTTGGGGATACATGGGGGGACCTCCAGCGCCGATCCCGAATATGCCGGGTTGCGGGACTTCGTGGACGGCAATCCGTTGGGTCTGGCGCAGCTCGACCGCAGCGGCCGTTTCGTCTACGTCAATCGGGTGCTGGCCGATTGGCTTGGGCGGGACCGGCGGGAGCTTGTCGACAACCGGCAAAAACTGGCGAGCTTCGTGGCCCAGCCCTATGCCGAGGGGGCCATCGCCTTGTCCGGTGACATCGAATTGCTTGGTCTGAATGGTGATGCGTTTCCGGCCCATCTCAGCCGCCGGGACGTCCTGGAGGCCGAAGGCGGAGGCGTTCGCCTGGCGGTGCGGGAACTCTCCGGCGAACGGGAACTGGAGGAGACGCTACGCCGGGCCGAGGAAGGATTCCGTCGCTTTTTCGATTACGCGCCGGTCGGCATCGTCATGGTCGACCGCAGCGGCGTTGCCGTTGAAACCAACCCGGCCTTTCAGGCTATGACCGGCCTGGCAGGCGAGGGAGATGCCGCAGATTTCATCGGACTGGTGCGCGAAAGCGACCGCAACGACGTCGAAATCAGGCTGGAGGCGGCGCGGCGCGGCGAACATGCCGACGCTCCGCTGGAGGTGCGCCTGGCGGGTACTGAACAGCGTATCGTCCAGCTCTACGCCCGGCGTGCCGGAGTGGGGCCGGGCGAAGGTGCCGGCGCGCCCTCCGATCTCATCGTCTATATCGTCGACACGACGGAACTAAAAAACCTGGAAACCCAGGTGGCGCAAAGCCAGAAGATGCAGGCCGTCGGCCAGCTCGCTGGCGGCATCGCCCACGATTTCAACAATCTGCTAACCGCCATGATCGGCTACAGCGATCTTCTGCTGCAGCGCTATTCGCCGGGCGACCAGTCCTTCGCCGACATCATGCAGATCAAGCAGAACGCCAACCGGGCTGCCAATTTGGTACGCCAGCTCCTGGCCTTCTCGCGCCGCCAGACGTTGCAGCCCAAGGTGCTGAACCTGACCGACGTGCTGGCCGAGCTTGCCAACCTATTGCGCCGTCTGATCGGCGAGAACATCGAGCTCGAAATAGTGCACGGCCGCGACGTCGGCTTGATCCGGGTCGACCAAGGCCAGCTCGAGCAGGTCGTCATCAACCTTGCCGTCAACGCCCGCGACGCCATGCGCGACGGCGGCACGCTAACGATCCGCTCCGGCAACGTCTCGTTCAGCCGGCCGACGCCGACGGCCCACGAGACCATTCCGCCGGGTGATTATGTGATGATCGAAGTCGCCGATACCGGCACCGGCATCTCCGCCGACGATATGGTCAAGATCTTCGAGCCCTTCTTCACCACAAAGGAAGTGGGCGCCGGTACCGGACTGGGATTGAGTACCGTTTACGGCATCATCAAGCAGACCGGCGGCTTCGTCATGGCCGAAAGCGCGCCGGGCGAGGGCGCGGTGTTCCGCATTTATCTGCCGGAATACTCGGCCGAGGCCGCGCAGGCGGAAATCGAGGCGGAAGAGGAAGCCTCATTGGCGCTGCCGGTCGATCTCACGGGCCGCGAAACCATCCTGCTGGTGGAAGATGAAGACCCCGTGCGCCTCTTCGCCGCCCGGGCGCTGGAGAACAAGGGGTACACCGTACTGCCGGCCGACTGCGCGGAGGAAGCCATGGAGCTGGTGGAGGAATTCGATGGCAAGATCGACCTCGCCATCACCGATGTCGTGATGCCACAGATGGATGGTCCCACCTTCATCTCCTAGATGGTCGAGCGTACCCCCGACATCAAGGTCATCTACATCTCCGGCTACGCCGAGGACGCCTTCCGCAACTCCATCGCCGGCAACAGGCCCTATGACTTCCTGCCCAAACCCTTCAGCCTCAAGGAACTTGCGGTGAAGGTAAAGACGGTGATGGACGCCTAGCGAAGTGCGCTCGTTTTAGGAATTCATCATTGGATCCAAACATTTGCGGATTCATTCTGGTATGCGCACTATACTTTCGCCGTATTTTCGTTCAGCAAACGTGAGAATTCGTTATCACGACCGAAGCTGGGGATTCAATTGAGGCCGCGCGTATCTCCGTCGTGGGACCGACCTGAACTTCAAACTACGATCGGGAATTGATTCTTGGATTGCAGCAAAGCCCTCGGCAAATATCGTAGCAACGCAATCGTGATGGCTTTCACGAACCGCTAAATGCCGCCGCTCCAAGCCCGAAACCATGGCCGATACGGATGCCTTGCATTCTGTCCTGCGGAAAATGGAGCGAGATCAAAAGTAACACCCGGGATCACCTTTACCTCAATTGTGTGCCGAGCGGCATTTGGCGCCTGCGGCGGAATACCTCGATGAAGCAACTCGGATGGTTTAAAAAGTACCCATGTCGGCGATTCTCGTTCGAGCGTTATCTCTTTGCCGTCCGGGGTTTTTACTTGCAACGTCCCGTAATCCTCGTCTATGGGCGTCAAATACAACATGATTTTGTAAATAATTAGCGGCAGGCCATCCATATGCCAGGCGTTGGGGCCACTATCGGCGGATGTTTGTTTGAGCGTCCAGCCGCGACTGTCCAGGACACGCCAGGGCGACCCGAGGCAGGCAGCGATATGATCCCGCAAATGATCGTAGATATCGGCCAGTCGCCACTGCGCCTTCTCGGAGAACTCATAAAATACTGTATCGGTAAAATCCTTACTGGGGTCTGTTTCATGGATGGTTGGTGCATATTGCGGATGCACGGTATGAGGCCTCCATGGTTCGACGCTGCAGTCCTGCAAGGCAACGCATAGTGCCTCCGCCAAATCGTTTGGAATATCCCCGAGGACCATGCCGGTGGTGGCGAATTGGGTATAGGCGTCACTCCATTTGCTGTATCGGTCGTGATTGACACGACAAAGCGCCTCCCCAAGAAAAGGCCCGTAAGCGTCCCAAGTCGGACTTTGATTGCGTCCCATCTGCTAGACCTTTTGCCCAGTTGTTCCCATCATTCGCCTCATGCCGGCACGGCAAAACAGAAGGTGCTAAAGTCAGCGTGCCGGGCAATCTCGGGAATCCAGTGATACCGGCGCATTACCGTTTCGCCGTCAAAAGACAAGGCTTGAAACCCCCTCGAGCCCAATAACGCGCTTAGTTCTTCGCGGTTCCACGAGTTTTGATGATCGAAATGGTAGCTTGCTTCATGATCGATGACATGCTGGCGTAGCGCCGCAGATATTCCGTGTGGCGTTTCCGATGCAATCAACCCTTCCAGGAAGACGTCATCCACCACGGGCGGCCCATAGTAGGCATTGTCTTCAATGTTTTCATCGACCGTATTGGATCCGTGCGCGTTCGCATATTCGTCATTCCAGAACCCGCAAAACAACATGGCCAAGCGATTATGCAGCGTGTTCCCAACGCCACGTTTTTGCCAAAGCGGCAAAATGTTTTCCACGTTCCACCGATTGTCGTACGGGTGATTTCCGTTTCCGCTCCGCCAATCCTCCAGAATCCTGTCAAAGTCCGGGATCTTGAGTATCAGTGCCCCGCCGGGTTTTAGTACGCGCAGGGCTTCCTCGAGCATCCGATCGACCGTCGGGTCATCGAATTTTTCCATGAAATGGCTGGAATGGATGATCTTGAACGAAGCGTTCTCGAACGGAAAGGCGCATTGCGGGCCAAAATCGAATGGGCTCGGATTTGCATCGCCGGCTTGGCTGTCCAGGTTTTGCCAATGGCGGAGACTGAAATTCTCACCCGCTCCGATATTGAGGTAGACAATGTCGTCGCCCCCGTGGAGCTCCATTTGCTCCAACAACAAATTAAACTGCGTGGCCAAATCCGGCGGAAAGAAGGATAGCGCGTCTCCCAACGCTCGAAATTCGCGGCTTGCGCCTTCAACGTTGCCCTGCAAGGCCATGAGCATCATTTTCCCACCTAGGGCAGGGACGTTAGTGGGGTCAATCGTCAACGCCAAATCAAATGCGCATAAGGCGTTGTCCAGCTTTCCCGCCATGGTGAGCGTCACGGCCCAAACCACGTAAGCGTGCGCGCATGTGGGCTCGCGCTCCAGGATCTCAAAAATCAATTTTGGCGTTTGGGCGAATGAAGGGCTGCGAAGTTTGTGAATCGCCAGTGACAAACGATCGGCCACCTGGGGATCATGCGAAAACTGCTCCGTGTTGGTCGATTCGAGCAGACTGACGATGAGGCCCAAATAATGGGCCGTTACAGAAGCTTCCGGCGAACCCGCGTCGTGTGCCCCCACATTTGACATTCTTTGACTCTTTCCCCCCCTGGACTGTGAGTCATCAAATAATAGCCAACTATGATTGACATTTTGTAAACGAATATCTGGACGAAACTTAATTACAATCGCTATCCATTTATCAAAATGTAATAGAAGCGAGTGGGGTCATGCTTTATTCTTGTCGGCGACACTCCCGTCCAGTTGCCAATTCAAGGTTCAATCAAGAACCGTTATTGTCTTTTTTTGGCTGGTATCGGCGACAAGACGCATATTCGTCTTTCTCCCGTTCAACCCCAATTGAGGCTCATCATCGCAATTCCCAATGACTGCGCTGAGGTCGCGAGTCATCCCCAGTAGTTGTTCTGCGGAAACCTGGCGGCCGCATGGAATGCGAGCTTCGGATACGAACGTTGATGTCTGCTTTACCCCAGTAATTTGATTTATAACGAGTGGAAAAGGATTGTCCGCATCTCACCCATAGTAGAAGTTGCAGACGATCTAAATCTAGATGAATTCAATCGGCAAATCGGTCGATCTACTGAAGTATTTCCAGGATTATTGCTAATAACAATCAAGTGAAATGAAATAGAAGTTTCTGATATTCATGAACTTGAAACCCCCATTTTGAGCTTCCTTCTAGCATTCAGGTTAATTTTATATGCCGTTTAAGTTGTGATATAGCATTAGGACAAGATTGGCTTAGTTGATTGACCAAGAGATGGTCAGTGGACTTTCGACTTAACGCGATCAATTTTAAGGGTAGAATTCGTACTTTGGCGCAATTCAAACACTACGCAGAACTCAATGGAAAAAGCAGGCGACGCCCGACACGTCCTACATTTTATCGCTCACGATAACCAGTTCTGCGTTGAGTTGGAGTGGGTCGAGCGAGTTTTGTCGCTTGTGGCGCTCAAGCCGGTTCCCCTTTCACCCCGGTATGTTGTCGGATTGATGACTCTGAGGGGCGAAAGTATCGTGGTCATTGACCTCGCTGAGCGGCTCGGCTTAATGGATCACGACCTCTACACCGTCAATACGCCGATACTGTTGTGCTCGAATCGGGCGGGTAAGCTGACAGGACTGGTCATTTCGGAAATTGTCGGCGTCGATTTGGTCGCGGACGACGAGCTACAACTCGTCCCCTTATTCGAAGAGCCTGCCTCACCGTTCGAAAGTGTGGTCAACACCGACCGCGGGCCGTCCCTTCTGCTTAATGTCGACAGGATCACGGCGATCGACATCATGGCAGACGGGACCGATATCAATTTTGATCCCGACAAGGTTTCCCAGAGCTTGGCGGGACTGCAAACATGACAGGTCGGATCCCAGAAAAATTACATGAGGGTAATGAGTCGGTGTTCGGCGCGTGGGACGAGCAGGCGTTTTGCCAGTTCATCCAGCAGCGACTCGGCATGGAAATCCGCGATCATCAGCTTGCCCGACTGCGCAAAACCGTTGACAGCGCCTGCACCCATTTTGGCCTCTCGACCGCAGGCGATTATCTTAAGCGTTTACGGAACGGTTCGCCGTCGTCCGAGGAACAGATTTTTCTTTTCTCCAGAATTACGGTCGGCGAAAGCTACTTCTTCCGTGACGAGAATCAGTTCTCTTACCTGCGTGAGGAATGGTTGCCCTTGCTGCTGGCGAAGAAGCGTGAGTTGGGCGACTACTCTCTGCGAATTTGGAGTGCCGGCTGCTCGGAAGGCCAGGAACTGTTCTCGGTGGCTATGATGCTGAAGGAGCAGCTGCCCGTCGCTGAAAAGTGGCATCTTCATCTGCTGGGCACGGATGTGAACGTAGAGGCACTCAGCGCGGCGATGCGGGGCCGGTATTCCGGCTGGTCACTCCGGGCAACGCCGGTCGACGTCATCAGCCGGTATTTCGAGGAGGCAAGGGGAGAATATGCTCTAAGCAGTGACATCCGAAGGATGGCGAAATTCACGGTCCTCAATCTGGTGGAGGATAAATTTCCGTCCATTCTGACGGAAACCTCTCATCTTGATCTCATCATCTGCCGGAACGTCTTCATCTATTTTCCTTCCAAAGAGGTACGGCGCGTCATGACGAAGTTCGCGGCTAGCCTGGTACCCGGTGGGGTGCTTCTCGTCGGCGCTTCAGACCCGATCGAAACTGACGTCGCGGGTCTCATTTTGCGCCATGACACGCGCACGCTCCATTTTCAGCGACCGCCGGTGGACGACGCCAGGCCGCCGTTCCGGAATGAGCCGCCGCCACCGACACGAAGCGCGCCCGAGCCGAGTCCTCCTGTTCCGACAATCCCACCGGCGGCCCCAAGAGAACCTCCCACGAAGAAACCGGCTGAGCCACAGGAGGTGCTGCGGGACATTCGCTCACTGCTCAGTGACGAGAAATGGTCTGACGTCGTACTTGCCGTGGACGATGTTCTTGCCAAATTGGGGGAACTGCCGATGTTGCTCGAGTTCAAAGCAAAGGCGCTTGCCAATCTCGGTGATCTCGACGCGGCGCTGGAAGCTTGTACCCGTAGCATTGATTTGGATCCGCTGGCCAAGCACGCCCACTTTCTTGCCGCACTCATTTACTCCGAAGCGAACCAGCCCACGTTGGCGGAGGCCTCACTTCGAAGGGTTCTCTTTCTTGATCGCACTTTCCTGGAAGCGCATTTTCAGCTGGGGCTATTGAGCATCCGGAACGGCCACCGGAAGGCCGGGATCAAAAGTCTTCGGGCGGCGCTCGATTTGGCTGAACAGGCGGACCCCGACAGACCCATTCATGATTCGCCGGGCATGACTAATGGGCGTCTGGCGGAAATTTTGCGAAATGAGATCAGCGTTTACGGTTCAGGTGACGAATGAGCGGAAAAAAACAACAAGGCTCGCAGCCTGCGACCGGCAACGCCGAAGAACCGGCGGCCATGGGGGCGAAAATCGGAGTTCGGAATGAGGGAAAAGCTCAGCCGGTCTCCCGCATGCCGCATTCCCGGGAAGACAAGAATATTCTTCGAGAGCGGGCTGCCGAACTGGCGAAGCTGGAGAGCGACGACCAGGAAACAGTTGAGGCTGAAACCTTCATCCGATTTCGGTTGGGGAAATCGGAGGAATACGGCATCACTCATGACCATGCCGAGGAAATCATAGATCCCGGTTATATCACCCCTGTTCCATGTACCCCGGCTGTGGTTATGGGCATTGTCAATCGACGGGGCGATCTGTTGACGGTGTTGGACTTGAAGCAGCTATTCAAGATGGAGCACACGGAATCGACCGATGCCGCCCGGGTAGTCGTGGTCAGCAACGGCGCGGTCACACTTGGAATCTTCACCGATGAAATATTGGGTGAGAACAGTTTCGAATCATTGCAACTGGCCGATCCGCTACCCTCTCACGGGGTTCAAAACATCCAGCACGTGAAGGGAATATTCGAAGGCAAGGTCACAATACTCGATATGGAAGTCCTGTTAGCCGACGAAGCGCTAACGGTGGATGATAAGAATGGCTGAACCGGCGAAATTTCCGCGCCGGATTAATGAAGGGCAAGGCGGGAAGCCCCGCGCAAGCCTTGAGAACGAGAGGAGAGGAAAATGGCGTTCGGCGAATTCGGACTGAGAGCAAAAATACTATTTGGCATAGCCATACCCATGACGCTTTTGCTGTTCCTTGCCTACGTCAGCGTCACCGGTTTGGGCTCCATCCGAAATACCGAGAAATGGGTGCAGCACACACATAACGTGCTTGAAGACGCCCACAGACTTCTGAGCCTTGCGGTGGACATGGAAACCGGCATGCGCGGTTATCTCCTTGCCGGCAAATCCCAATTCCTCGAACCCTATCATTCCGGCCGCAATGGATTGGCCAGTCTCACGGAGGATCTCAAGAAGACCGTCAGCGACAACCCGGCCCAAGTCAAACGCCTTGAAGAAATGGAAAGCGTCATCAACCAGTGGCAAGTGAACGTCGCGGAACAGAACATCGAACTGCGGCGGCAAATCGGCGATTCGCTGTCTACAGTCGACCTTGCCAAAATGGTCGGAGAAGCGCGGGGAAAGTCATTCTTCGATCAGTTCCGCGACAAGATCGGTCAATTCATCGAAGCCGAGCAAGCCTTGCTCGAAACACGGCAAAAAGAAGTCGCCGCCTCGACGGATGACGATGAATTGAGAAAAGCCATCGATTGGGTCGTGCATACCTATAAGGCGATCGGCGACGCCAAAGATATTTTGACGTTGGCGATTGATATGGAAACCGGCATGCGGGGCTATTTGCTCGCCGGCAAAGCCGAATTTCTCGAGCCCTACAACAATGGCAGCCGTGATTTCTTCCAGCGGACTACGCGCCTGGCACAACTCGTTTCGGACAATCCACCTCAGGTTCAACTTATTAATCAAGCATCTGACATCATCAAAAAATGGCAGGCGGAGGTTGTTGAAGAAATGATCGGTCTCCGCAGGGAGATCGGTGACGCCAAAAACATGGAGGATATGGCGGATTTGATCGCCGAGGCCAAAGGCAAGACTTTTTTTGACCGCTTCCGCGCTCTGGTGGACGATTTTGTCGCCGAAGAAGAAGCATTGATGGAGGTCCGCACCGCCGAAAACGAGGACGTGTTCACTCGGACGAACCAGGCGGTCTGGGTTTCAATCATCGCAGCACTGGCGCTAAGCCTGATTGCCGCTTTCTACATCAGCAATATCGTGTTGAAACAGGTGGGTGGCGAACCCAACCAGATCGCAAATTTGACCGAGCGTGTCGCGGCGGGCGACTTGACCATGCGGTTTAAGGACGATGGAACGCTAACCGGGATTTATGCGGCATTGCGAACTATGGTAGCCGGCATGCGGGACATCGCAAACAACATCGGTGGCGCGAGTGTGAAGGTGACAAATGCGTTGTCGGAAATATCCGCCGCCATTACCACCCAGACATCTGGCGCGGCGGAACAGGCTGCGGCGATCAGCGAAACCACCTCCACCCTGGAGGAAATCAAGTCGACTTCGAGTCAAACCCTGGACAAAGCGGAATCTCTAGGCGGTGTGGCCGTTCGCGCTCGCGAGGAAGGCGAGCGAGGCATTCAGGCGACGGGTCAGACGGTCGAGGCCATGCGGGCGATTCGCGGCAAGGTCGAAGCGATTGCCGAAACCAACTTGGCGCTCAGCGAGCAAACGAAACAGATTGGGGAGATTACGGGTGTCGTCAACAACCTGTCTCAACAGTCGAAGATGCTGGCCTTGAACGCGTCGATTGAGGCAGCCAAAGCAGGCGAAGCCGGCAAGGGTTTTGCCGTCGTCGCGGCGCAAATCGGCAATCTGGCGGAACAATCGGAGGAATCGACGGTTCAGGTACAGAAAATTCTGGAGAACATCCTCCATGCCACCGACCGCGCCGTCATGGCGACCGAGGAAGGCGCGAAGGAGGTCGATCTGGGCGTGGGTCTGGTTAACCAAACCGGTGAAACCATGGAATCGCTCAATGGAGTTATCCGGGAAACCTCGGTGGCGAGCGACCAGATCGTCGCGGCCGTGCGCCAGGAAGCGGCTGGAATCAAACAGATCGCCGACGCCATGAGTCAAATCGAACAGGTTACCTCGCAGTTCGTCTCGGGCTCCGAACAAACCCAAAAGGCCATCGAAGATCTGGAGATAACGGTCGGCGAGTTGAACGCGGGTATCGAGGTCTACCAACTTTAGAGTTCCACCATGGCCTTAGACCCGGAACTTCAAAGGAAGCTGCTTGGAATCTTCCGCACGGATCTGGAGGATCAACTCCAGACGATTACGACATGTTTGTTGAAACTCGAATCCAAGCTCGAAGAAGGAGAGAGACAGGAAGCGCTTGAGCTTATTATGCGGGCCGCCCATAGCTTGAAAGGGGCGGCGCGTGGCGTTGGTGTATCGGTCATCAGCGATATCACCCACACCTTGGAAACACTTTTCGTCGAATTGAATAAACAGAACACCAGTCCGCCGGCGGAAGTAATCGATGTTTGCCTCTACACCGTCGACTGCCTCCGTGCCGCAATGGACGCCCACGATTCCGGCAGCGAACTCATATTCGATTTGAAGGATTTGTTGACACGCCTTGAAGAGAGCGCTGAAAACGTCGCAAAGGGCGGCAAATCTTCCAGCAGAAAAAGCCGTCCCAGGAGAGCGAAAAAGCCCAAAGCGGAAAAGGCTCTCGTGGGATCACCTGATTCCACGACGACAAGGGAGCAAAAACCGGCACCGGAAACTCCGACGCCGAATACCGATCTGACATCAATTGATGACCCCACCGAAGCCGAGTCGCGGCGGCAAGACGCAAAAATCGATCAGACGCCGGACTCACCCGACAAATCCAAGAGCACTTTGCCGGCAGGGGCAAGAAGTGCCGTGGGACAGGAGGCCGTTCGCATATCTATTGACCGTCTCGATCGCGTTTCAGCCCTGCTGGAGGAAATGCAGGTTGCCAAAATCGAGTTTGACGATCATCTGGCGGTTGTCCAGGAATTGCGCAAAAACGCCGAGGAAATTCTGCAGGATTGGGATGCCGCGGCGCCGAGCGCCGCCGACGATCGGCAGTTCGAGGATTTTAAACAGCAATACAACAATGCCGCCATTGGGTTCCGTGACCTGAGCGGCGCCATTGCGAATACCCATCAAGGTGTACGCACGAAAATCAATCATCTCGACGTCACTTTGAACTCTCTTCAGGACGAGATTCGCATGATGCGACTGGTGCCGGCCAACTCGCTGCTGGCCGGCATGGCCCGAACCGTTCGGGATATCGGTCGTGAACTCGGCAAAAAAATAAATTTTGAAGTTGTCGGTGGCGATACGGAGATGGATAGGGCGATTCTCGAAAAGCTTAGAGACCCTTTGATCCATCTAGTTCGCAACGCCATCGACCACGGAATTGAAGCACCGGAAGTGCGCAAAAAAAGCGGCAAATCCGAAAAGGGCAATATCACCTTGAGCGTGATTTCCGAAGGCGCTGAAATCGCCATTAAAATCAACGACGACGGCGGGGGAATCGATACCGATGTGGTGGCTCGGACAGCCGTAAAAAGAAATTTGGTTTCGTCCGAAAATCTCAAGAACCTCAACCAATCGGAACTGGTGGATCTTATTTTCCGGCCCGGCTTTTCGACCAAGGAAATAATTACGGATGTTTCGGGGCGGGGCGTCGGAATGGATGTCGTCCGGTCAAACCTGCAAACGATCAAAGGCAGCGTGCACGTCGAAAGCGAACTGGGCAAGGGCTCGACATTCGTGCTTCGGGTGCCCTTGACCCTGGCAACCGAGCGCGGCCTCTTTGTGAGGGTCGGCGCGCAGCAGTTCGCCATCCCGGTTACCGCCGTTGAGCGTGTGTTGGACCTTGCCTTGGACGACGTGGTGAACGTGGAATCGGGACAAGCCGTTCAGTTCGACGGCCAGCCCGTACCATTGCGCCATCTTTCCGAGGCGTTGGAAATGAACGATATCGATACGGCGGTCGACGAAGGTATTCCGGTCGTTGTGATATCCGCGGGCTGGCGCACTGTCGCCATCGTTGTGGAAGAGGTCATTGGCCAGCAGGAAATGGTTATCAAGCCCTTGAAGCCGCCCCTTATGTCCGTCCGCAACGTCAGCGGCGGAACCTTGACCGGTAAGGGCGGTATCGTCATCGTTCTGAGCGCCGGCGATCTGGTGGAAACGATGCTGGAAATGGCGACCGCAACCCGCATATCGACCCTGGAGGGCGGCGAGGGTGCAACACCCGTACAAATCTTGGTGGTCGACGATACGCTCACAACCCGGGCGCTGGAGAAAAATATTCTAGAGGGCGAGGGTTACGATGTCGCCGTCGCCGTCAACGGTCAGGAAGCCTGGGATTTACTCCAGAGCCGCCATTTCGACCTGGTCGTAACCGACATTCAGATGCCGGTCATGGATGGATTTGAGTTGGCCGAGAGAATAAAGGCCGACGAGAACACCAAGAGGATTCCCGTGATCATCGTAACGTCGCTGGCTACGGACGAAGATCGTTTGCGCGGTATTGAAGTTGGAGCTGACGCCTATATCGTGAAAAGCCATTTTGAAACCAAGGAGCTTTTGGACGTCGTCAGGCAACTGACTTAGGTGGCCTTGGCGTTTGACGGACTGCCGGGGACAATTGATTAACTCCAAACCTGCACTAACTGAGTCGGATGCTGATAGTGAACACGGTGGGGATCGCGTGGTGATCAAGATTTTAATCGCGGACGATTCAAATGTCGTGGCCATGCTTTTGACGTCAATTCTCGAAAAGCAGGCCGATTTCGAAGTCGTCGGGCATGCAGCTAACGGTCGAAGCGCTGTGGACATGGCACAGAAGCTGAAACCTGATGTCATCACCATGGATGTATCCATGCCGGAGATGGATGGCATCGAGGCGACGCGCGTGATCATGTCGAGCAGCCCAATTCCCATCGTCGTCGTCAGTTCGCTCGTCGATAACGACGAAATGAAAGTCAGCTTTCGCGCGCTCGAAGAAGGCGCCGTCGCTGTCATGGGGAAACCGGAAAATTTGCAGGATGACGTTTCCGACGCGTACACCGAAAAGTTGGTCGAGACGATTCGGAGTATGGCCGGCGTCAAACTTGTAAAGCGCCGTTCACATCCGCAAGCATCGGTTCCGACGACACCGCCGGTTAGGGCGAAAACCGCGAAGGTCGGTTGTGAATTGGTCGCTATCGGCGGTTCCACGGGTGCGCCGCAAGTATTGTACGAAATTCTGAAATCGTTGCCGGTCGATTTTCCCGTGCCGATACTCGTGGTCAATCACATGTCCAAAGGGTTTACCGTTGGCATGGCTGAGTGGCTGGCACGGCACAGCGGACCGGCCGTCACGGTGGCCGAACACGGCGAGGTTCTGAAGGCAGGGACGGTCTATTTGGCGCCTGACGACGGCCACCTTATGGTGGCCCGGCCCCGCGAGGAATTGACGGCGGTGATAAGTGAAATTCCGCCGATCAACCGATTTCGACCCTCAGTGACGCCGCTTATGCAGTCAGCCGCCCTAATTTGCGGTAACAAAGCGGTCGGACTGATACTTTCCGGTATGGGCACTGACGGTGCGGAAGGCCTGCTGGCAATCCGCCAGGCCGGCGGCCAAACATTTGTCCAAAGCGAGGACTCATGCGTGGTCTTCGGCATGCCTGGAGAGGCTGTGCGAATTGGCGCGGCAAGCAAGACGTTGTCACCCGACCTGATTGCCCCGCGCCTTTTGAGCCTGGTCCTCCAAAACGGCATTCTGGCGCAGGCCTAACCTGACAGGAATGAAACGTATGGCGGGGTTAAACAATCCGGACCTTGACACGGTGATGGAGGAGCTCCGGAAGAGCTTCTACGACACTGCCCGGCAGAAACTGACGGACCTGGAATCGCAAATATCGACGCTCTCGGCCATGGGCCGCGAAGATTCTGAGGTTGAAGCCAATATGCGCCGAGAAATTCATAGCCTGAAGGGCATGGGCGGGACGTTCGGATTTCCCGCCATCACATCGGTCTCCCACCGCTTGGAGGATTTCGTCGCGAATGTCGGCGGTTTCTCGAAGCGCTCGGACGATGTCTTGGTCTTTATCGACTGTTTGAGCGATATCCTGGATATGGAGCCCCATCCGGACAACGCGGCGATCGCGAAGATCGTTCGTGATCTGCCGGCCGGAACGGCGAAGTCCTCCGTGGATACGCCGGCAAGAAAAATTGAAGTTCTTTTGGTCGTTCCCAACCAGGTATTGCGTCCGCTTCTCCAACATCATTTGGAGCGGAACGGCTGCCGCGTCGTTGGTGCCGACTCGCCGTTTGAGGCGCTCGAACTCAGCGTGCGGACACTGCCGGAACTGGTCATTTCCTCGGTCGTTCTCACGGGGCTCGACGGGATCGATTTGTTGCGCTCGTTGAGCGCGATGACCAGCACCGCGTCGATCAATCTTGCTGCACTTACTAGCTGGTCGCGGGATGATCCGTTGCTCGCCGACCTTCCTCAAAAGGCGGGCGTGATCAGCACCGATGAGACATTGGAAACCGACCTTCTTACGGTGCTGAGAAATCTACCCGCTCCGGCATGAGAATATCGTCTTTGCGGTGAGCTGAACCGCTGGGCATGATGGGAGGATTGCATTACTTGCCGGCTGGTAAATGCGTTCTCGCACTGTTTGGCCGACCTATTCCTCAAAGCGGTCCGTGGCGTCGCGATCGCGGTCGTATCTTCTCGTAATCGAGAACGGCGGCAACCAGGATTCGCGGCGGACGATCCAGCTTTCGTAGGTCGGCGTCAGTTGGTCGGGAGCGTCCAGGGTTCCCAGGTTAACTTCGATCTCGTCTGCGCTGTGTCCGAAAACGGACGAGCCACAGCTAGGGCAGAAATGCCGCCCCTGGTAGTCGCGTGTTTCGCCGTCGATCGTCACCGCTTCCTGAGGGAATATTGCCGATGCGTGAAACAGGGCGCCATGATGCTTGCGGCAGTCGAGACAATGACAAAGGCCCACCCGGTAGGGGAGACCCGTAGCCACGATACGGACCTTGCCGCAAAGGCATCCGCCGGTGAATTTGTCCATGGTGCGTCTCCCCCTGGATCATGCGTTCGGATTGTCTACAGCGAACAACACCGTTATGGCAAACACCGCTTTCAGACGTATCAAAGTCCCATGCGCCTCATGACATCTTCATCGCCGCCGAAAAATATTCGACGCCGTGCTTGCCGCTCCGCTCAGCGAGCGCCGAATCGAATTGCCAACCCAATTCCATCAAAAACGGCCCGAGCGCATCCGGCCGGATGCTCCAGATCCAGGGCTCACCTGTGACCTTTTGGAGCCACAGCATCAAGCCGGTCCAACGGCCGGCATCGGGGCGGCTGTCGGCGCCGGTCGGGATATAGCTGAAGGCGATCCGGCTGCCCGGGCCGGCAATCTCCGCGCATTGAGAAAACATATCCCGGACCGTGTCCCCGGGCAGGTACATCACCAGCCCCTCGGCGACGAAAACGGTGCAGTCTTTCGGATTCCATGCCGGGTTGGCCGTCAGCGTATCCACCAGCCTGCGATTTCCAAGATCTTCGGCAATCAGGAACAGGTTTTCCCGCGGCCCCATCGCTTTTATTCCCCTGGCCTTGAAACCCGCCGTCCGCGGATGGTCAATCTCGAAGAATTTCACAGCGGGGAATTCAGGGGCCAAGCGCCAACCCAGAGTGTCGAATCCGGCGCCCAGAACAAGAACTTGAGTGGCGCCGGCGGCGATGGCCTCTCTTACCTGATGCTCGAAGAACGCCTTTCTTTCGCCCAAGGCTTCGAACTGGCCGGGCAGAAGCCAGTCGAAGGCTTCGTAAACTGAAACCATCCGCCGGGAACGGGACCATCTCATGGCTCTGGGCCCGACCAATCCGGAAACGACAAGCAATTTCTCGGTGGCCTCGACGACGCCGGGGGGAAGAACATTGTCCATCCCCGGTTTCGCCCCCAAAGTAATGATACTCATTGCAACTTTGAACGCTGTCCTGCTGGGTCGCTGCTTACGCACGCTGTCCACTCACCTTTCTCCTCGCCGAAACGACATGCCGGCCGGTCACGCTTCTCCCTTTTGCAGATCGATCGGAGGCTTGGCGGCGAAAGGGAGAAGGCGCCCGTAAAGGGAATTCGATGGATCTATATGTGGAGACAGGAATGGTGGAATTCAACTTTTTGGAAAACGGAACCAGACGGAAGCGCGCCGCACAATTTCATCCGAGCTGTCGCACGCCTTGCATGAGAGAATAGCGGGATCCTCGGGGCCATAATGAACCCGCATCAACAACCATTTGTACGGTTGCCAATTAGCGCCCCTCCGGTACGATTGCCCGTCGACTGACTGTTTGGGGGGGGCAGGTAGTGGATCAGCCGGGACAACGGAGGTTAGCGGCAATTTTGGCCGCGGACGTCGCGGGATACACGCGACTGGTTGAGCAGGACACCGACGGTACGGTGGCTGCTTGGCGGACCGCCCGCTCGGACATCATCGACCCCGCGATATCGGATCATGCCGGACGTATCGTGAAGCATACCGGCGACGGATTCCTCGCCGAGTTTCCCGTGGTGCAAGATGCCGTGAAATGCGCCATCGCCATCCAGATCGGCTTGCGGGAATGCCCGCTCAAGTTCCGGATGGGGGTTAATCTGGGTGACATCGTCGATGACGGCGAGGATATTCACGGCGAAGGCGTAAACATCGCCGCCCGCATCGAAGCGCTCGCCGACGAAGGCGGGATTTGTGTTTCCGGCAGCGTCTTCGATCAGGTGCGCAATCGTCTTGAATGCGCTTTCGAAGACATCGGCAGCCACACGGTCAAGCACGTCTCCGCGCCGGTTCAGGTCTACCAGGTCGTCATTCATAGCCCAAGTAATGCCGCATCCGGCGGCAGCGGTGTGCCGTTGCCGGAAATTCCGTCCATCGCCGTGCTGCCTTTCGACAATATGTCAGGCGACCCGGAGCAGGAGTATTTTTCCGACGGCATTGCCGAGGACATCATCACGACGCTGTCCAAGGTTCCCAATTTGCTGGTAGTCGCGCGTAATTCGACGTTCGTTTACAAAGGCCGCTCCGTCGATGTGACCCGGGTGGGCAAGGAACAAGGGGTAAGCCACGTACTGGAGGGCAGCGTCCGCAAAGCCGGCGATCGCGTTCGAATTACAGCACAGCTTATCGACGCCGAGAGCGGCAAACACGTGTGGGCGGATCGTTACGACCGCAAGATTGAGGACATATTCGAGCTCCAGGACGAAATTACGCTGAAGGTCGTGACGGAGCTCCAGGTCGAATTGCTCGAAGGTGAGATGGCGCGCATTCGAGGCTCCGGCACCGCCAGTCTCGAAGCCTGGAGCAATCAGGTACGCGCCGTCGCTTGCACCCGGGTGGTCACCCGGGAAAGTTATGCCGATGCGCGAAGGCTGGCGGCGGAAGCCGCGCGTCTCGATCCGGATTATGCGGCACCCCTCTGTACGCTCGCTTTCGTTCACGGCGTTGATGCCCGTTCGGCGTGGAGCGATTCGCGTGAGAAATCCCTCGCTCTGGCCCAGGAGCTTTCGTCGCGAGCGATGGAATTGGATCCGGGAAATCCCGAAGCCTACGGCAGCCAGGGCTTCGCCGACATTATTTCAGGCCGCCACGACGAGGCCATTGCGAAGCTCAAGACCGCCCTCGAATTGAACCCCAACCACGCGGACATCGCCGCCTACCTGGCGATCTCGATCACTTGGAACGGGGAGCCGGAGCGGGGTATCGAACACATCGAAAAAGCCATGCGGCTCAGCCCCAATTACCCCGCTTGGTATCTGGGTGTGAAGGGCTTCGCCCTTCGGGTTGCCGGACACTACGAAGAAGCGATTATGGCCTTGCGCGAGTACGGCCGCCGGGAGGCGGGCTTCGGCCATGTCGATCTGGTCGTCATCCATGCCCAGCAGGACGATATGGAAGCGGCCCGGCGCGAGGCCGCCGAGCTCTTGTCACACCGCCCCACGTTCACGATAAGCAAGTGGGCGAAAACGCAGATGTACAAAGACCCGGATCGCCTTTCGCAAGACCTGAACGCACTGCGCAGAGCCGGCCTGCCGGATTGAATCCGGTTCAAAATCCCGAACAGACGGTATGAGCAGAGGGAATTAGTTGGCGGCGAGTGCCGGCGCCAAAATTGTGTTTTCGTTACCTTGAACCGACACCCTTTGACGCCTGCCCCATGTTCGTTTTGCCTGGTAGGTCATTTCATCGTCGAGATACTGTTGCACTTCCCGCAAGGACACCCGGCCGTCATCGTTGCCGGATCTTCCGCCATCTGCAGCACCATAAAGCGCGTCCAACAGGTGTTTGGTGAAAAGACCATGCTTTGCCGTCTCGTCCCAACTAGCCAATTGGTCGCCCTGAGACGCAGTGATGACGGTTAGACGATTTGTCACGGATTGTTTGGCGGAAACCGTTATTCCGGACGTCGCCTTGACCAACATGCCCTTTGGACTTTCGCCTGAGAAACAAGCGTCAAGGTACACCGTGACCGAACGAGCAGGCGTCAGGGATAGATTTTTATATAGCGTGTCCACCGGAAATCCCGTTATTTCAGCTCGATTTGCGTTGCCGTCCACCGGTAGTAAGTAGGGCCTCCTGTCCCTGAGTCCCGGAACGCCGTGACCGGAATAAAAAACAATTACGTCTGATCGTCCCGGCCTTATCCAATCATGGAGTTTGCCTTCTGGCGTTTTGTCGTTTCCGAATACATTCTCAATTTGATTTCGCGTCGCGTCCCTCAGGTCAATGATGTTTCCGGCACGATAGCCCAACCGGTTTAGTATGAACTCCTTCATGGCATCAGCATCATTGTGGGCATACTCCACTGCGGGGGTCTCACCTTGGTAGGTTTTGTTACCGATAATGACTGCGACCGAATCCTTGTGCTTAAGGCTAGCCGCATCAAATTTCATTGTCCGGCTTTCCCTGAGCTTTCTATCGCGCTCAACGCGGACAATCTCGTAGCGGTCCAGGTACCTACGATTTGTCAGCTGGGCGCACCGTTCCAGTGAAATTTCGCGACGTTCGACTTCCGCCAGAGGCAGCGGCAGCTTTTTATCCCAAATTGCGTAATTGTTGGGGCCGGTTGTCGTCGCGAATGCACAGAGTTGTGTATCAGTGTACTGGCTTAGCGCACTTGTTTGTGTTGTCCGGGCGGCAGTGACCTCCTGCGTCACGAGTTGAAAACACTCCTCCGGGGTGAAGCCTCTCTTGAAAACTTCCTCGATGGCCTCTTGATTGTCTTCGGTGTCCCACCGCTTTTCGCCTTGCACCAGCGCAAGTCGGCAAACATCCGTGTCGCTGGACGTTGTTAGAAACCGTTCCGGCAATCTGCTCCCTTGAGGGCCGGAGGATCGTGCTCCGCTATAGCTGAAGCGCTTTTGAAAATGAACCGTGGAAATCGGGTTGGCCGTATTTTCAGTTACGCATCCGGTCAAAATAGCAAGCGCTATCAGTGATGCGCCATTACCTATGAATTTGAACACGCTAACATCCCCCAATTCGATGTCCGCAATGGTAGCAAACCAAAGGTTGATGATTGCGTCAATCCAATGTTCAAAAAGGCAGGTTGGAACTCGAACTCCAGACCTTGGCGAACTTCCGATACCGGTTTTTTCTCGAAGCATTCCGACGGGCCGGTACCACAATTCCTCCAATTTCAAGCGCGGCGTATTTTTCAGTGCCGGGCTGCCAAGCTCATTCTGCAGCTTCAATAATCCCACCAAAATGCTTGGTCGAAGGAGAACAAAGTTCGAATACGATTTGAAAAAACGTTTAATATCAATGTCATAACATTTTTTGTTGCGCGTGAGAACAAAACCGGTACATTGAGGCGCATTGCAACCGGGGACACCCTGTGAAATAAGAGGGAAGCACGTTATGGCAGATACCGCGTTACGCCTTGTCGAGAAGGACAATATGGACAAAGAGAAAGCACTGGACGCCGCCCTGGCGCAGATCGAACGGGCCTTCGGCAAGGGGTCGGTCATGAAACTCGGCCAGCGCGAGGCGCTGGACATCGAAGGCATCTCGACGGGCTCCCTCGGCCTCGACATCGCGCTCGGCATCGGCGGCCTGCCCAAGGGCCGCATTATCGAGATCTACGGTCCGGAAAGTTCGGGCAAGACGACGCTGGCGCTGCACGTCGCGGCCGAAGCGCAGAAGAAGGGCGGCGTCTGCGCCTTCGTCGACGCCGAACACGCGCTCGATCCCTCGTACGCCCGCAAGCTCGGCGTCGATATCGAGGATTTGCTGATCTCCCAGCCCGACACCGGCGAACAGGCGCTGGAGATCGCTGACACCCTGGTGCGCTCCGGCGCCGTCGACGTGCTGGTGGTCGATTCCGTGGCCGCCCTGGTGCCGCGCGCCGAACTGGAAGGCGAGATGGGCGACACCCACGTCGGCCTGCAGGCCCGGCTGATGAGCCAGGCGCTGCGCAAGCTGACGGCGTCGGTTTCCAAGTCCAACTGCATGGTCATTTTCATCAACCAGATCCGCATGAAGATCGGCGTCATGTTCGGCAGCCCCGAAACCACCTCGGGCGGCAACGCGCTCAAGTTCTACGCCTCCGTCCGCCTCGACATCCGCCGCATCGGCGCCATCAAGGACAAGGACGAGGTCGTGGGCAACCAGACCCGCGTCAAGGTGGTCAAGAACAAGGTCGCACCGCCGTTCAAGATGATCGAGTTCGACATCATGTACGGCGAGGGCATCTCCAAGCGCGGTGAACTGATCGATCTCGGCGTCAAGGCCGGCATCGTCGAGAAATCGGGTTCCTGGTTCTCCTACGACGGCCAGCGCATCGGCCAGGGCCGGGAGAACGTCAAGAACTTCCTCCTGGAGAACCCCGAAATCGCCGACGGCATCGAGACCAAGATCCGCCAGAACGCCGGCCTCATCGCCGACGAAATGCTCGACGATCCCAGCCCCGACCCCGAAGAGGACGACGAGGACGGTTTCGCCGAGGTGGCGGGCGAATAACCCTCTCTACGCTTTACCGAAAACGACGGGGACGCATCGCAGGGTGCGTCCCCTTTTTCTTGAACTGGACAGTGTTAAAACCAAGAGCTACAAGCATTCTCTTGTCTGAGGAAATATCCTCATGACGTTATTCGATTAGTTAAGCCCATCGCCCAGCCGGACGGAAACATGCAGACCGCCAACGACATTCGCCAGACCTTTCTCGATTTCTTCGCCGCCAATGGACACGAGGTGGTGTCGTCGAGCCCGCTGGTGCCGCACAACGATCCGACGCTGCTGTTCACCAATGCCGGCATGGTGCAGTTCAAGAACGTCTTCACGGGCTCCGAAAAGCGCGATTATGCCCGCGCCGTGACCAGCCAGAAGTGCCTGCGCGCGGGCGGCAAGCACAACGACCTCGACAACGTGGGCTACACGGCGCGCCACCACACCTTCTTCGAGATGCTGGGCAACTTTTCCTTTGGCGACTACTTCAAGGAAAATGCCATCGAGCTCGCCTGGAAGCTCCTCACGGGCGATTACGGCTTGGATGCCAGCCGCATGCTCGTCACCGTCTATCACGACGACGACGTGGCCTTCGACCTCTGGCGCAAGATCGCCGGCCTGCCGGACGAGCGCATCATCCGCATCGCCACCTCGGACAATTTCTGGAGCATGGGCGATACCGGCCCGTGCGGCCCCTGTTCCGAGATCTTCTACGACCACGGCGACCACATACCGGGCGGCCCGCCCGGCAGTGCGGACGAGGACGGCGATCGGTTCATCGAAATCTGGAACCTCGTTTTCATGCAGTTCGAACAGGTCACGCCCGAAGAACGCATCGATCTGCCGAAACCGTCCATCGATACCGGCATGGGGCTGGAACGACTGGCGGCGCTGTTGCAGGGCAAGCACGACAACTACGACACCGATCTGATGCGGGCGCTGATCGAGGCCTCGGCCGAGGCCAGCGACCAGCCGGCGGACGGTGATCACGCCGTCAGTCACCGCGTTATCGCCGACCACCTGCGCGCCACGAGCTTCCTGATGGCCGACGGCGTGCTGCCCTCCAACGAGGGCCGGGGCTACGTGCTGAGGCGCATCATGCGCCGGGGTATGCGTCACGCCCACCTGATGGGCTGCAAGGACCCGCTGATGTGGCGGCTTGTGCCGGCGCTGGCGAAGGAAATGGGGCAGGCCTTCGGCGAACTCGTGCGCGCCGAGGCGCTGATTACGGAAACCCTCAAGCTTGAGGAGACCCGCTTCAAGCAAATGCTCGACCGGGGCTTGCGCATGCTCGACGACGAGGTCGGCAAGCTCGGCGACGGCCAGGACCTGCCCGGTGAAGTGGCCTTCAAGCTCTACGACACTTACGGCTTCCCGCTCGATCTCACACAGGATGCCTTGCGTTCCCAGGGCCGGGCGGTGGAGACCGCGGGCTTCGATGCGGCCATGGAACGCCAGCGCGCTGACGCCCGCAAGGCCTGGGCCGGTTCGGGCGACGCCGGCACCGACGCCCTTTGGTTCGAATTGCGCGAGGACATCGGCGCCAGCGAGTTCCTTGGGTACAAGACCGAGGTCGCGGAAGCCAGGGTCGAAGCTCTGGTCTCGGGCGGCGAAAAAGTCGAGAGCGCCGAGGAGGGTGCGGACGTCCAGGTCATCGTCAACCAGACGCCGTTTTACGGTGAATCGGGTGGCCAGGTCGGCGATGCCGGCGTGATGTTTACGGCAGACGGTGCAGAAGTTGCCGTCCAGGACACCGCCAAGAAGCTCGGCGATATGCACGTGCACGCGGGTAAGCTCGGCAAAGGTACGCTGAAAGTCGGCGATGTTGTCGAACTTCGCGTCGAGGGCGGGCGGCGCAACCAAATTCGCGCCAACCATTCGGCGACCCATCTTCTGCACGAGGCGCTCCGGCGCCGCCTTGGCGATCACGTCACGCAGAAAGGCTCTCTGGTGGCGCCCGACCGCTTGCGCTTCGATATCAGCCAGCCGACGGCGCTGACGGACGAGGACATCGCCGCGGTCGAGACGGCGGTCAATGACCGCATTCGCGAGAATTCCAGTGTCGGCACAGTGCTAATGAGCCCCGACGAGGCCGTCGAGGCCGGCGCCATGGCGCTGTTCGGCGAAAAATACGGCGACGAGGTGCGCGTCGTCGCCATGGGCGGCGAGGACGATTCCCGCTATTCCACCGAGCTCTGCGGCGGCACCCACGTGCGCCGCACGGGCGACATCGGCTTCTTCAAGATCATCAGCGAAAGCGCGGTGGCGGCCGGCGTGCGGCGCATCGAGGCCCTGACCGGGGCTGCCGCCATCGATTACGTTAACGAACAGGAACGCGCCTTGCGCGAAGCGGCCGATGTTCTTAAGGCCGCACCCACGGACGTGGCGGCACGCGTAGCTGCGCTCACCGAGGAACGCCGGCGGCTGGAGAAGGAGCTTTCCGACGTCCGCCGCCAGTTGGCCACCGGCGGTGGCGGAGGCGCTTCGGCTGGACCGGAAGTCAAGGAAATCGGGGGCGTCGGTTTCGTCGGCCAAAGCCTGGACGGCGTGCCGGCCAAGGAATTGAAGTCCATGGTCGACGACCTCAAGGCCAAAGGGCCCGGCATTTACGCTTTGGTCGCCGCCAACGAAGGCAAGGCGTCCATCGTGGTCGGCGTAACCGACGACCTGACGGAGCGTTTCAGCGCCGTCGATCTGGTGCGGGTCGGCGTCGAGAAACTGGGCGGTAAGGGCGGCGGGGGCCGGCCCGATATGGCCCAGGGCGGCGGTCCCGATGCGGATTCGGCAAGCGACGCGCTGGCGGCGATCGAAAGCGTACTGGCCGGCTAAGACCCGGCGGGAGGAGGTGGTGGTGGCGAGCGATTTTGACAGCCAGCTTCTGACGCCTGATTTCGTCAACTATCCGGTCGAACCGGGCATCGTCTCCGCCGAGATTTTAGACAATACCGTCCGGGTAAAGTGGGCCGACGGCGCCGAAGACCTTTTCCATCATTTTTGGCTGCGCGATCACTGTCCGTGCCGCACCTGCATCAATCCGGTGACGCGGGAACAGGTTTTCGAGATCGACAGCATTCCGTTGACCGTCGTGCCTGCCGAGATCGGTCCGTCCGATCAGGGCGGATTGCGGATCGTTTGGGCCGAGGATGGTCACGTCAGCCACTTTCATCCAGGCTGGCTGAGGGAAAATCGCTATTTCGAAGTTGCCGTGAACCCCGCCAAGCGGCCCCAGACGACATGGGGGAGCGATTTCGAAGTGCCCTCCCATGACGCCGATGCCGTATTGACCGACGACCAGGCGCTCTATGCCTGGCTCTCCGATCTCCACGAATACGGCACGGCGTTTTTGCGGGATCTCCCGCTGGAGGAGGGCATGGTCGGGAAAGTCGCGGCGCGCATCTCCTTCATGCGCCAAACCAACTTCGGCGTCATCTTCGACGTGCAATCGCTGCCTGAGACCAACACCAACGCCAACACCTCGCTGGAATTGCCACCCCACACCGACCTGCCAACGCGTGAGCAGGAACCAGGGCTGCAGTTCCTCCACTGCATGACCAACGAGGCCGAAGGCGGCGCTTCGGTTTTGGTTGACGGCTTTCGCCTTGCCGAGGTCATTCGCGATCAGTCGCCGGAGATGTTCGAGGCGCTGACGCAATTGAAGATCGAGTGGCGCAACACCGACCGCAATACCGATTACCGCTGCACAGCGCCCGTGATCGGCCTGGATGAGGATGGCGATTTTTGGGAAGTCCGCTTCGGCAATTTCCTGAAGGGCCCGCTGCGCGTGCCCGCCGACCGCATGGAGGGGCTCTACCGGGCCTACCGCGCGTTCATGCTGGAGAGCAAAAAGCCCGGGCACCAAGTCAGGTTTTCCCTGCAGCCCGGCGACATGATGGCGTTCGACAACCGCCGCGTCCTGCATGGCCGGACGGAATTCTTTCCGCAGACCGGCGAACGCCGCCTGCAAGGCTGCTACCTCGACCGCGACGAACTGCTCTCAAGATTGCGCGTGCTCGAAAGGTCGTAGGCAGAAAAAAGGGGCGCACCCTCGAGTGCACCCCTCTTTCATTGGTACGGAGCGGGATTAGGCTGCCGCCATCGCGTCCTGTAGACGCTCATCCAGTTTGTCGAGGAACTGGTTGGTGGTGAGCCAGGACTGGTCGCTGCCCACCAGCAAGGCCAGATCCTTGGTCATGAAACCCGCTTCGACCGTGCTGACGCAGACCTTTTCGAGCGTTTCGGCAAAGGTGCCGAGAGCGTCGTTGCCGTCCAGCTTGGCCCGGTGCTTCAACCCGCCGGTCCAGGCGAAGATCGACGCAATCGGGTTGGTCGATGTTTCGTTGCCCTTCTGGTGTTCGCGGTAGTGGCGCGTCACCGTGCCGTGGGCGGCCTCGGCCTCGACTGTCTTTCCGTCCGGCGTCATCAGGGCCGACGTCATCAGGCCAAGCGAGCCGAAGCCCTGCGCAACTGTGTCCGATTGCACGTCGCCGTCGTAGTTCTTGCAGGCCCAGACGAACTTGCCCGACCATTTCAGCGCACAGGCGACCATGTCGTCGATCAGGCGGTGTTCGTAGGTGATGCCGGCGTCGGCGAATTTGCCCGCGAACTCCTCGTCGAAAACCTGCTGGAAGAGGTCCATGAAGCGGCCGTCGTAGGCTTTCATGATGGTGTTCTTGGTGGACAGGTAAACCGGCCAGTTGCGCGCCAGGCCGTAGTTCATGCAGGCCCGGGCGAAGCCTTTGATGGAATCGTCGAGGTTGTACATGCTCATGGCGACGCCGCCGCCGGGGAAATCGAAGACCTCGTGCTCAACCGGTTCGCTACCGTCGGCGGGCGTGTAGGTCATCGTGAGCTTGCCCGGACCGGGCACCACCATGTCGGTGGCGCGGTACTGGTCGCCGAAGGCGTGACGGCCGATGACGATGGGATCGGTCCAGCCCGGCACCAGCCGCGGCACGTTGTTGCAGATGATGGGTTCGCGGAAAACGGTGCCGCCCAGGATGTTCCTGATGGTGCCGTTGGGTGAGCGCCACATCTTCTTGAGGCCGAATTCCTCCACCCGCGCTTCGTCCGGCGTGATGGTGGCGCATTTGACGCCGACGCCGTGTTCCCGAATCGCATGGGCCGCGTCGATGGTGATCTGGTCATCCGTTTCGTCGCGGGCCTCGATGCCCAAATCGTAATATTTCAGATCGATATCCAGGTAAGGCAGGATCAGCTTGTTCTTGATGAAATCCCAGATAATGCGGGTCATTTCATCGCCGTCGAGTTCCACGACGGGATTATCAACTTTGATTTTACTCATCAGGGTGTCCTTCTCGGGGGGGAGGCCTTAGTTCGCTGCGGCGCACAATAGCATCGCGCGCCGGTGGGTCAAGCGGTACGCAAACCGCGGGAAGGGGGCATTGGGATCACGTTAGAATATGTCGGAAAGCGCCTTTTCCTGCGGTTCCGGCGCGGCCTCGATGGCCGGAATGACGCCATCAATGCCGTCGACGACGGTGAACAGGTCGGCGGCCGATTTGCGGGCGAAACCGTGGTCGATGATGTGCTTGATCAGGTCGGCGAAAGGCTGCCAGTAGCGGTTCTCGTTGACAAGTATCACGGGCTTGTCATGAAGGTGTAACTGCCGCCAGGTGATAATCTCGAACGTCTCGTCCATCGTGCCGAGGCCGCCCGGCAGGACGACGAAAGCGTCCGACAGGTCGAACATCTTTTGTTTTCGCGTGTGCATGGAGTCGACAACGTGCAATTCGGTAAGACCGTCATGACCGACCTCGATCTCGTGGAGATGATCGGGAATCACGCCGATGACCTCGCCGCCGCCGGCCATGACGGCGTTGGCGATCACGCCCATCAGACCGACGCGGCCGCCGCCGAATACCAACCGGATGCCGCGCTCCGCCATCATCTGGCCCAGCCGTTCCGCGGCAGCGCGGTGTTCCGGATTGCCGCCGAATTTCGATCCGCAATAAACGCAAAGTGAGGTGAGCTTAGCCATGCTACGTGCCTTGAAATTTCTGGTAATGAGCCTGTCGATCGTGCTGACGGCGGTGCCGAGTGGAGGTATTGCCGGTGAATCCGATGTTATAGACGTGAAGGCGGTGAAGGCCAAGCCGGGCATCTATTCCTTCCGCGTTACCGTCCGCCATGGCGACACCGGTTGGAAGCACTACGCCAACCGTTGGGAGGTTCTCGACGCCAATGGCAACATTCTGGCCACCCGGGTATTGCACCACCCGCATGTCAATGAGCAACCGTTTACCCGAAGCCTGGCGGGCGTACAAGTGCCCTCAGGTATAACCCGCGTAACGCTGCGGTCGCATGACCTGGTGCACGGATATGGCGGCGCGGAAGTCGTGGTGGATTTACCGCGTTAACGGGTTCAGATTATTAGTTGGAACAGGGAGAGTCGCTTTGAAATCGTTCCTTTTGAAATGCATCGGGATTTTGCTGCTGAGTGCCACGCCTGCTCTGGCTGCGTCCACCGATCTGGTGACAAAAGGCGCCTATCTGGTGCGCGCCGCGGGTTGCGTGGGCTGCCACACCGACGTCAAGGGCAAGGGGCCGGAATTTGGCGGCGATCGGCCCATGAAAACCCCCTTCGGTACATACTATTCGCCCAACATCACGCCGGATCCGGAAACCGGAATCGGCAATTGGTCGGACGCCGATTTTATCCGTTCCATGCGCGAGGGGTTGAACCCGAACGGCGACCACTACTATCCGGTGTTTCCCTTCCCGACCTACACCAAAATGCGCGAGAAGGACATGCTGGCCATCAAGGCCTATCTTTTTACCCTGAAGCCTCTCGTCCGCTCGGTTCGGGAGCATAAGGTCGGACCGCCCTTCGGCTGGCGCTTTCTGCTGGGCGCCTGGAAGGCCCTTAACTTCGAAGCCGGCGTCATGAAGGATGATCCTGCGAAATCGGCTCAGTTGAACCGAGGTGCCTATCTCGTCGAAGCCGTCGCCCATTGCGGCGAATGCCATACCCCACGCAGTGAAACGGGAGCCATCATCAAATCCATGCACATGGCGGGCACCAACGAAGGCCCAAATGACGAATTGATCCCCAATATTACGCCGGACAACGAAACCGGTATCGGCAAGTGGACACTGGATGAACTGGTCGACGTCATGAAGCACGGACGCAAGCCTGACTGGGATGATGTCCAAGGCGGTATGGAAGAGGCCGTGGAATATGGTTTGAAGTACATGACGGACGACGACCTGATGGCCATGTCTGTCTACCTGAAATCCCTGCCGCCCATCCGCAACAAGGTCGTAAGCAAGAAGAAAAAATAGCTGCTCCCGGTGCTGACGGCGGCGTCCGCGCGGGCTAACGTGGTCTCGATCCGTCTTTGATACCCATTGAGCCCGAAGGAGACTGGCGAATTGAACCGCGCGGAACGGCGTCGCCGGGAGAAGGAGCTAAAGAAGGCCGCGAGAAAAGCGGGGCGTCCGGGGTCGGCGGGCGGCTCCGCCGGCGCCGAAAGGTGGTTTGACGAAGGCAACCTGCTGGTCGGCCAGAAAAGATTTGACGAGGCGGAGCAGGCTTACCGGCAGGCACTCGCCCTTAACCCCGAATTTCCCGAAGCGCTCGGCAACCTAGCCAGCCTTCTCGACAGGCTTGGCAGGCTGCCGGAAGCCGAGGACGCGTACCGGAAGGCGCTGGTCCACATGCCCGACCACCCGGTGATCCTGACCAACCTGGGTTCGGTTCTCGAGAAGTCGGAAAAAACCGCCGATGCCCTCGATATCTACCGTCGCGCCGCCGATGCCGATCCGGGCAGCGCCGAACGCCTCTATGACCTCGGCCGATTGCTGGGCGCCACCGGCGCATTGGAAGATGCCCTCGCGGCGCTCGGCAGGGCCATCGACCTGGCGCCCGACCTTGCCAAGGCGCAGTGTGAGATCGGGAATGTCCTGCTCGCCCAAGAGAAGCCGGAAGCGGCGTTGCAGGCTTTTGAACGCACCCTCGAAATCGATCCCGCGTTCGCTGCGGCCCACTCCAACATGGGTCTTCTGCTTTGCGATGCGCTGCGCTACGACGAGGCGATCGCCGCCCACGACAAAGCCTTGGCGATCGCACCGGAAGATCCGACAGCATTGCGCAACGCCGGATTGGCCTATCTTTTAGCGGCGGACGATCCGGCACGCGCGGTGGCACTCTACCGCAAGGCCCTGGCGCTGACGCCCGGGGACACGATTTTGCGGCTGATGCTCGCGACGGCCCTCCTGGAATGCGACGATCCCGAAGCCGCGCTAGCGCAATACGATGCCGTGCTCGAACTGCGGCCGGGTGATCCGGAAATACTCAGCTACCGCTTCGCGCCCCTCCTGATCATGCAGCACTTCGACGACGGCCATGCGGCGCACGAATTCATGCCGCAACTCAATGCTCGGCCCAGACCCTTTGAGCACGATGTTTGGCGCGGCGAGGATCTGGCGGGAAAATCGATTGTCGTCTGGGCCCAGGAGGGTGTCGGGGACGTTATCCTCAACGCTTCCTGCCTACCCGACATCGAGGCCGCGGCGGCGCGCTGCGTCGTCGAGGTCGAAGATCGGCTCGTCCCGCTGTTCGCTCGGTCGTTCCCGAAGCTGGAGGTGGTGTCCGTGTCCAACCCTCCGAACGCTGCGGCAAGCGACAAAACACACGATTTCCAAACCAGCCTCAGCGCGTTGCCCCGGCATCTGAGGCGTAGCCTCGAAGCCTTTCCCCGGGACGGGGGCTACTTGCGCGCAGACGGGGCTGAGCGCGCCGGCTGGCGGGACAGGTTGGCTGGACTGGGGGACGGCTTGAAGGTCGGCATCGCCTGGCGCAGCGGCCTCATCAGCGCCGAAAGGCAGCGGTTTTACACCGATATTGCCGCCTGGTCGCCGATCCTGTCGTTACCGGAGTTGCGGTTCGTCAATCTCCAGTATGGCGACGGCGAGGCCGATCTCGGCCGGATCGATGAAAACCTTTCGAGCCGCGTTACCACTTTCGACGACCTCGATCTCATGAACGACCTGGACGGCTCGGCAGCCCTGATATCGGAGCTGGATCTGGTGATTTCGCCTCTCATCGCCACCTCGTGGCTAGCCGGCGCCGTGGGAACGCCGACCTGGGTGCTGCAGCGTCCGGGCGACTGGCGCATGTTCGGCACCGACTATTTCCCCTGGCAGCCCAGCGTGCGCATGTTCGTCAAGCCGGTCGGCAAAACATGGAACGGTATGCTCGGGATGGTAGCCGTTGAAATCGCTGAACGGGCGGAGGGATGACAATGTGGCGGAGAATGACGCCAATCCCATCAAATGGATTCAAATTGCCGGGAGAATGCTCTAGGGTAGCGAAACTTTAGCACGTACCTTGGATTGATCCTTGCGTCTAACCGTTATCATTAGCGTTCTCGTTGCCGTCGGTGTGATTGCCGCAGTCGTTTTGCGTCCCGGAGATGAAGGTCCGGCAGAACAATCCACGGCTTCAAAAGCGCCTTCAACCTCGACATCGCTGACATCGGACAATTCTGGCGCGACGCCGAGCCAAAGCTCGACCTCCGCCACGCCGACCGCGCAATCTTCCGAAGCCACGGAAGTCGCATCGGCGCCCGCAACCCCCGGTCCCGCGCCCAAGAAAACCGATCTGCGCGCCCCGAAAAAGGTACCGGACCTTGTCGCACCCAGCTTCGACGTGGTGCGCGTCAATCGCCAGGGTGACGCCGTGATCGCCGGGCGTGCCGCGCCCGGTGCGAAAGTCAGCGTACGCGCCGGCAACCTTCTGGTCGGTACCGTGAAGGCCGACGAACGCGGCGAATGGGTTTTGGTGCCCTTGCAGCCCCTGGAAGCCGGTTCCCGAGAACTCTCCCTGGAAGCTGTCGGTCCGGACAAGAAACTGCTCAAATCCAAGGACATCGTCGTCGTCGCCGTTCCGGAGCGGGACAAGGAAGGCGACAGCATTGCCGTCCTGACGCCGCGCCAGGGCGGCGGGGCGAGCAAAGTCCTGCAAGCGCCGAAACCGAAATCGACGGCAGCGGCGACGCAGGGCGCGACGACGCAGGTTGCGGCAAAACCGGTGACTGAGGAAACGACAGCTTCGCCGTCCGTCTCAGCACAAACATCTGCATCCCAGCAAACGGCGGCGACGGCGCCCGCAGCCAAGCCCGCTGTCCAGGCCCCCGCTCCGGAACCGCTCACCCTCGATACCGTGGACTACAACGACGAAGGCGAATTGATCCTGTCCGGGAAGGCCCCCACAGGCTCCACGGTCCAACTGTACGTGGATAACCGCTCGATTGGCGGTACAGAGGTGGTGAACAGCGGATCCTGGAAGCTTACGCCCAAAGCCCACGTCGAACCGGGCGATCACAAACTCCGCGTTGATCAGATCGACGCCGCCGGCAAGGTCGTACGCCGGGTCGAACTGCCGTTCACCCGCGCCGAACCCGAAAAGACAAAGTTGGCGGTCGGTCAGGTCATCGTTCAACCCGGTAACAGCCTATGGCGCATCGCCCGCCGCAATTACGGCAGGGGCGTTCTCTATACGGTGATTTACGAAGCAAATCGCGGCCAAATCCGCGATCCCGACCTGATCTACCCGGGCCAGGTCTTCACCATGCCGGAGCCCGCCGCGTCGGACGGCTGAACTGTCTAGCGGAATCTCAGGCTTGATACCGAGGTCTTCAGACCTCACTTATACACCATGAGCCTGCCTTCCTCTGGCGCTGCCCCTGCGCGCGAAAAGCAAAATCATCTGAGAACGCTGCTCACCCTGTTGCCCTACCTGTGGCCGGCGGGGCGAAGTGATTTGCGTTTTCGCGTGGTTGTGGCGCTTGGCCTGTTGGCTTCGGCAAAGATCGTCAACGTCTATATCCCGTTTCTCTACAAGGAAGCCGTTGACGGCCTTTCCGCCGAGGTCGACGGTCTGATCCTTGTCCCCATTGCAGTCATCGTCGGCTATGGCCTGGCCCGCGTGGTGGCTCAGGCGTTCGGCGAACTGCGTGATGCCGTATTTGCCAAGGTGGGACAGCATGCCATTCGCAGTGTCGCGCTAAGAACGTTTCAGCACCTGCACGGGCTGGCGTTGCGGTTCCATCTGGACCGTCAGACGGGCGGCCTGTCGCGCACCATCGAACGCGGCACCAAGGGCATCCAGTTCCTGCTAACCTTCACCTTGTTCAACATCCTGCCGACCCTGCTGGAAATCCTGCTGGTCTGCGGCATCCTGCTGGTCAAATACAACATCTGGTTCGCGGCCGTCACGTTCGTGACGATCGGCGGCTATATCGCCTTCACCCTTGTCGTCACGGAATGGCGCCTGAAATTCCGCCGCGCCATGAACGACAGCGATTCGGAAGCCAACACCAAGGCGATTGACAGCCTACTCAACTTCGAAACCGTCAAGTACTTCGGCAATGAGGAGCACGAAGCCCGGCGTTTCGACAGCTCCATGGAGCGCTACCAGATCGCCGCCGTCAAAAGCCAGACGACGCTTTCCTATCTCAACATCGGGCAGGGCGCCATCGTCGCCGTCGGACTGATCATCGTCATGCTGATGGCGGCGAACGGCGTCCGTGACGGCTCCATGACCATAGGCGATTTCGTGCTGGTCAATACCTTCCTCATCCAGCTCTATCTGCCGCTCAATTTCCTCGGTTTCGTCTACCGGGAGATCAAGCAGGCACTGGTGGACATGGAAGTCATGTTCAAGCTGCTGGACGAACAGACCGAGGTGGCGGACGACCCCGATGCCGAGCCACTGAAGTCGAACGGCGGGGAGATCGTCTTCGATCACGTCGACTTCGCCTACGAATCCAACCGGACCATTCTCAAGGACGTATCATTTACCGTACCGGCGGGTCACACGGTGGCCATCGTCGGGCCCAGCGGCGCGGGCAAATCGACGATATCCCGCATCCTCTTCCGTTTTTACGACGTGGCCGGCGGCAGCGTGCGCATCGACGGCCAGGACATCCGGGAAGTCACCCAGAAAAGCCTGCGCCAGGCCATCGGCATCGTGCCTCAGGATACCGTCCTGTTTAACGATACCGTCGGCTATAACATCCGGTACGGTCGCCCCGACGCTGAGGAATCTGAGGTCACGGACGCCGCCAAACTGGCCCGGATCCACGATTTTGTCGACGGTTTGCCCGACGGCTACCGGACCCGTGTGGGCGAGCGGGGCCTGAAATTATCGGGCGGCGAAAAACAGCGCGTCGCCATTGCCAGAACCATTCTGAAGCAGCCGGAAATTCTCCTGTTCGACGAGGCGACATCGGCGCTCGATTCGCATACGGAACGGGAAATCCAGGCGAGCCTCAAGGAGGTGTCGGCCGACCGCACCACGCTGGTCATCGCACACCGGTTGTCGACGGTGATCGATGCCGACGAGATACTGGTTCTCGACAAAGGTGAAATCGCGGAGCGGGGCCGTCATCAGGAACTGTTGGCGGCGGGCGGGCAATACGCCGCCATGTGGGCGAAGCAACAGGAGGCTGCCGAGTACCGCGAGCGTTTGGCCCAGGCAATCGGCGAGGAAGAACTCGAGAAAGTTCCCGCCGCAACCACTTAACGTGATCGCCTTGCAGGGGTAGACTGCGCGCCAATGTGGCCGCAACGGCCCGACAAAGGGAGTTTTCGACAAGTGCACGCTCTGGAATCAGTTCTGGTACCGATCAACCGCGAGGGCTACCGCTTCATCGCCATTTTCGCGGTGGTGACCTTCTTTCTGTTCCAGTGGACGGAACCGCTCGGCTGGCTGGGCGTTGTTTTGACGGCCTGGTGTGCTTATTTCTTCCGGGACCCCGACCGCACCACGCCGACCCGTGAAGGTTTGGTCATCAGTCCGGCCGATGGCGTCGTGCAGATGATCGAACGCGCCGTACCGCCCGAAGAACTCGGCTTAGGCGACGATGCCCGCATGCGCATTAGCGTTTTCATGAACGTCTTCAACGTGCACGTGAACCGGACGCCGATGGATGGAACGATTACCAAGGTCTGCTACCGCCCCGGAAAGTTCTTCAATGCCTCCCTCGACAAAGCCAGCGAAGCCAACGAACGCCAATCCATCCTCATGAAGACGACAGGCGGCAAGGACATCGCCTTCGTTCAAATCGCCGGACTCGTTGCCCGGCGCATCCTGTGTGAGTTGAAGGAGGGCGAGGCAGTCAAGGCGGGTAGCCGATTCGGCTTGATCCGGTTTGGCAGCCGCGTCGACGTATACCTTGACCAAGGCATGGAGCCGCTGGTGCTGCCAGGTCAGTTGACGGTGGCCGGCGAAACCGTGTTGGCGGATGCCGCCTCGGACGAGCCGCAACGCCACGGGGAGGTGCGCTGAATATGCTGCACACGCGACGTCCCAGGCTCAGGGGGCTGCCGGTTAACAGCCTGATCCCCAATATCCTGACGGTATTGGCGGTCTGCGCGGGTTTGACGTCGGTGCGTTTCGCCTTGGCCGAGCGTTGGGAAATGGCGGTCATGGCCATCGCCCTGGCGGCGCTGCTGGACGCTTTGGACGGACGCGTCGCGCGGTTGCTGAAGGGCACGTCCAAATTCGGGGCCGAACTCGACAGCCTGTCGGACTTCGTCTGTTTCGGTGTCGCACCGGGCCTGTTGCTCTACCGCTGGAGCCTCGATCACATGGGCGGCGTTGGTTGGATTCTTGTCCTGGCCTACGCGGTTTGTTGCGGCTTGCGCTTGGCCCGCTTCAACACGGCAAGCGCAGAGGACAACCAGCCGGATTGGGAGGCGAACTTCTTCACCGGCGTGCCGGCTCCTGCCGCCGCCGGCCTCGTTCTGCTGCCCGTGATGATCAGCTTTCAACTGGGCGATGACGTTTTCCGCCTGCCCTTCGTCGTCGCCATCAACACCGTCTTCGTCGCCTTCATGATGGTCAGCCGCATTCCGACCTATTCGTTCAAGAAAATGCGAGTGAAGCGGGAAGCGGTGCTGCCCGTTCTTATCGTGGTGGGTTTGCTGGGAGCCGTCGTGACAAGCTATCCCTGGTTTGTTTTGGCGGCGGCCACGACGCTCTATCTTTTCAGCATTCCATTTTCGATCCGCAGCCACGCCCGCCTCGCCGCTGCGGAAGGCGGAGAAGCGGAATTGGAAGACGATCCCGAAGACGACGAGGCGGAATAAGTTATTCGGCGGCGGCTCCGGACGATCGTTCCTGCTTCGCCTGGCGACGGGCCATGCGTTTGGCTTTCCGGTTTTCGAAGAAGGCGCTGGTATTGGCGCCGATGGCGAGCAGGCTCGGCGTCACAATCAGCGTGAGCACGGTAGCGAAGGCCAGGCCACTGACAACCGCCGTGGAAAGCTGCAGCCACCACTGCGTCGAAGGGGCGCCGGAGGAGACCTCTCTGGTGACCAGGTCGATGTTGATCGCCAGCACCATGGGCATCAGACCGAAGATGGTCGTAATCGCCGTCAGGAGAACGGGTCTCAAACGCTGGGCGCCGGTTCGCACAATGGCTTCGTGGGCCGGCATGCCCGAATGTCTGAGCCGGTCATAGGTATCGATCAGCACGATATTATTGTTCACCACAATGCCCGCGAGCGTGATGATGCCCACACCCGTCATGACGATGCCGAAGGTCTGCCCGGTTACCATAAGACCGATGACGACTCCGACGGTCGACATAATGACCGCCGTCAGAATCAGGAACGCCTGGTAGAAGCTGTTGAACTGGGTCACCAGGATGATCGCCATGACGAAGAGGGCGACCATGAAGGCTCGGGTGAGGAATTGCTCGGCCTTTTTCTGTTCCTCGTCCTCGCCCTTGAAGGCGATGTAAACCTCGGGGTCGAGGTCCTGCGTGGCCAGCCACTCCTTGATCTCCGTGACCTTGTCGTCGGCCAGGACGCCGTCGGCGACCTCCGCCTTGATATGCATGACCCGCATGGCGTCCGTGCGCTTCACCGTGCCGACCTTGGGCATGGGCTTGCGCGAGACGAAGTTGCTGATGGGCACCAGACCGTGATTGGTCATCACGCGGATCTGGTCGAGCTGGTTGATGTTGCGCTCGTCCTCCGGATAGCGCACGCGGATTTCGATTTCCTCGTCCGCGTCGTCGGGCCGGTATTCGCCGACCTTGATGCCGTTGGTGACGAGCTTGATCATCTGTCCGACGGTTGTTACGTCGGCGCCGAAGCGCCCGGCCTGGGCGCGATCGACGTCGATCTGCCACTCGATGCCCGGAATGGGTCGGCTGTCTTCGATATCGACCAGACCCTCGATCTGCCGCACGCCCTGCAGAACCTGCAGCAGGACCGGCTCGATGGCGCTGGGATCGCGTGAGCGGAAGTGCAATTGCACGGGCTTGCCGGTGGGCGGTCCGCTTTCGGGGATGCGGACCTCGACGTCGATGCCGGCGAGATCGCCGGTGCGTTCGCGTGCTTCGGCAAGGATCTCCTTGGCCGGGCGGCGGGTCTGCCAATCTCGGAATTCGAACTGGAATGTCCCGATCACGTCGTCGGCGATGTCGGCGCCTTCCGACGGCCGCCCCACGCGGGTGTAGACCGCCGAAAGGCCGTCGATGGGAAGAATGCGCTTCTCCACCTCGCTCACCAGATTGTCGGTTTCGTCAATCGACATGTTGCCGCGGGCATGGACATACGCGATGGCCTTGTCGGGCTCGACCTCTGGGAAGAACTCGACGCCGTTGCCGTTGAAGGCGTAATAGGTCTGCACGCCGATCAACAAGCCGACGGCGGCCAGTACGACCAATACCGGATGGCGCACGGCTTTTGAGACGACGCGGACGTAGGCGCCGGTAAAGCCGGGAACTTTGTTGATGTCGCCGGTTTCGGCGGCGGCGAGATGCGAAAGGACCTCTGTGTTGCCGCTGCCGGGCTTGCCGATCAGCGCCCCCAGGGTGGGGACGAAGATCAGCGCCACGACCAGCGAACCCGCCAATGTGGCGATCAGGGTGATGGGCAGGAATTTCATGAACTCGCCCACGATGCCGGGCCAGAACAGCAGCGGCATGAACACGGCCAGCGTCGTCGCGGTGGAGGCGATGATGGGCCAGGCCATGCGCTTGGCCGCCATGGCGTAGGCCTCACGCTTGTGCAGTCCCTCGGCCATCTTGCGGTCGGCGAATTCCGTCACCACGATGGCGCCGTCGACCAGCATGCCGACGGCCAGGATCAGGCTGAACAGGACGACGATGTTGAGCGTCAGATCCATGATCGTGAGTACGAGAATGCCGATCAGGAAAGACGACGGGATGGCGATTCCGACCAGCAAGCCGCTGCGCAGGCCCAGGGCGCCCACGACCAGCACCATGACCAGGATGATGGCGCTGATGACGTTGTTCTGCAGGTCCTTGAGGATCGTCCGAATATCCTTGGACTTGTCCTGCATGAACGACACCTTGACGCCGGCGGGCCAGCTTTCCTGGCGCTCGCCGACGATGCGGCGGACTTCCTCGATGGTTTCGATGACGTTCTCGCCAAGGCGTTTCTTGATCTCCAGGGTGACGGCGGGCTTGCCGTCGATGCGGGCAAGGCTCTGGGCGTCCTTGAAGGTGCGGCGCACGCTGGTGATGTCGCCCAGGGTGACGACGCCGTCGCCGCGCACCTTGATGGGCAGGTCAAAGACGTCCTTGGCCGTCTTGAACAGGCCCGGCACCTTGACCGAAAACCGGCCGGTGCCGGAATTGAGCGCGCCGGCGGCAACCAGCCGGTTGTTCAGCGACACCGCGTTGATCAGTTCGGTGTGGGAGATCTGGTAACTCTCGAGCCGCAAGGGATCGACGACGATTTCAAGCAGTTCCTCGCGATTACCGGCGATATCGGCTTCCAGAACGCCCGGCAACGCTTCAACGTCGTCTCTCAGGTTCCGCGCCAGCTTCATCAAGGCCCGTTCCGGCACGTCGCCGGAAAGTGCGACGACCAGAACGGGGAAGAGGCCCACGTTGACCTCGTTGACCGTGGGATCGTCGGTATCGCCGGGCAGTTCGCCCTTGGCCCGGTCGACGCCTTCGCGGACATCCACCATGGCCTGGTCGGCGTTGAAGCCCGCTTCGAACTCCAGCAACACGGAGGCAAAACCCTCGCCGGCCGTCGAACGCATCTCCTTGACGCCCTCGATGGACCTCAGTTCTTTTTCCATGGGGCGCACCAGCAGACGCTCGGCGTCCTCGGGCGAAATGCCCTCATGGCTCATGGAGACGTAGAGAATGGGAATGTCGACGTCGGGGTCGGATTCCTTGGGAATCGTGACGTAGGCCACCGATCCCGTTATCAGGATCAGGACCAGCGTCGCAAGAACCGTCCGGGAACGGTTGATGGCGGCCGATATGACGCCGTTCATGAGGTCGGTCCCGCTTCGATCACGGGATCGACCTTGTCGCCGTCACGGACGAACTCCTGTCCCACCGTGATGACGCCCACGGTATCAGGTAAACCGGCAAGCCAGACTCCGTCCTGGCTGTCGGCGATGATGGCGGCGGGCACGAAATGCACGATGCCGTCGAGATCGACGATCTTGACGCCGATCAGGCCCTCGTCATTGAGGGTCATGACGGCGTGGGACACGAGATGCGCCTGGACTTCGTCAACCGGAATGCGGATTTGCGCCGTGACGCCGTCCCGCAGCTTGCGGTCCTTGTTGGGCACCTGAACTTCGACGTGGAAGGTCCGCGTCTGCGGATCGGCGGTCTTGGCGATGAAGCGGATCTTTCCGGCAACCTCTTGGCCGGTAATCAGTGTCGCCTCCGCCCTCTGGCCGATCTTCAGGTAGCTGACCTCACGCTCCGAGACCTCGCCGACAACCAGGTAGGGATCCTGATCGACGATCGTGGCAACCGGGTTGCCAACCTTCAGATAATCGCCGATCTCGATGGGACGGGAATCGACGATGCCGCCGAAGGGCGCGCGTAACTCGGTGTGCTTGATTTCCAACTCGATGCGGGTGACCAGAGCCTTGGCCGAATCCAACTGGGTCAGGGCCGCGGCGAGCTTTGTTTCCGCCCGGTAACCCTTTTTCGACAGGGCTTCGGCGGCCTTGTATTCAAGTTGGCGCTGGCGGGCCAGCGCCTTGGCCTCGGCCAGCCGTTCCGCCCGATCCTGCATGTCGATATTGGCAATTAGGTCGCCGGCCTTAACGCGGGCGCCTTTCTTGACGGAGATCTTGGTGATCATGCCGGGAATTTCAGCCTTGACGGCAACCGAGCGCACGGCTTCGGTGCGGCCCCTCAGGACAATCTCGCGGCGATGGGCTTCGGCCTTGAGAATGCGCACCCGGACTGAGATCAACTCCTTGGGTTCCGCCGAACCGCCGTTTGCCTCGGTGACCTGGGCTTCTTCAGTCTCCGTCCCGGACGGATCGTCATTGGCGCCGACCTGACCCGACAGGATCCACCCGGCGACGGCGGCGGCGAAAACGAAAGCGATAAGATAGGACTTGTTCATCAGGCATTCTCCGCCGCAACGAGGAGGCTTTCGCCGACAACCTCGTGGCGGTGTGTTTCAAGGTAGTCGATGGCGGCACTGTACAAGGCTTTACCAAAACCGCAGACGAACACGCCGCCTGGGGTGTCGGTTTCGACGTCGCATTCAAGCTGTCTGAGGGATTCGCGATAAGCCGAGATGCGTTCCAGGATCAAATCGTCGATCTTGGCTGGGGGCAGGATATCCGCGAACAGCATGGTCGCCAGGAAATCAGATCGGATCCGGTCCGGCGTGACCGGCTTGGCCAGGCTATCGAAGAGTGCCAGCCGACCGGCCGTGGTGATGCTGTAGACTTTCTTATCGGGCTTTTTGTCTTGGGCGAGATCGGTCCGTTCGACCAGACCTTCTTCGCTCAATTTCTTGAGCGCCGGATAGATCGATCCGAAGCTGGCATCGAAAAAATGGCCGAATGGCCCTTCCAGCTTCTTCTTGATCTCATATCCGGTAGCGTCGCCAATCGACAAAATGCCTAGGCAAAAGGTTTTGACGTCCATGGAATGGGGTCCCGACGTTGACGATGTCAGGCTTATATTGGATCGAGATATATCGATTCAATATAGAAATCGAAATTTTTCTAAAATTTTCGGGATTTCGTCGAAAAAATACCGGCCGATGGTGGCAAATTCACTACCTGCCGTAGCGGGTCCACTTCTTTCCCCCGTCCCGGCTGATGAGGATCTTCATGTACTGGGTCACCGCCACCAACCGGTTCGGTTGGCCGGTCAGATGAATGAGCGCCCCGTCAAAAGCCTTGGCGCCGGTCAGTTTTCGCCATTTCGCGCCGGGCTCAGGACGGGCGTACAAGCCACCCCCGACGATAAAGGCGTAGGCGCTGCCGGAACCGGCCCGGCCGGCCATGCTGGCGGGGCGGTTTTTGGGACCGGCGTCGACCGATTTCCACGATTTTCCCCCGTCCGTGCTCTCCTTGAGGCCCTTGGCCGTCGCCGCCAGCAGATTCTTGGCGGACGCGTCCAGAACCTTAAGGCCCAAAGTCGCCGCCGGCGGTGGGCCGACGTCCTGCCAGTTGCGCCCGCCGTCGGCGCTGAAATGCAGTGATTTGCCGACCGCGAAAAGACGTTCCAGTTTCCCGCTTTCCTGGGCGAGGAGCCGCAGGGAAAGGGAGGCCGAATTGTCCTCGCCGGCGGGTTTCCATGTTTTGCCGCCGTCACCGCTTTGCAGGGCGCCGAAACCCTTGCGTGATTTGCTGCCGCTCACGATGAGGCGACGGCCGTCGGCCGATACGGCCAGGCCGGTAACTTCGTGCTTGCCGTCGAGCAGCGGTTCGAGCGCCTGATCCGGCGTCACCCGGTAGAGGCCCTTGCGCGTGCCCAGAATGAGGCGCTTCTTATCCGCGGGATCGACCGCGATGGCGTGGATGTGCGGAATGCGGGCCAACGTAATGGCATCCGCGCTCAGCGCCTTATCCGCCAAAACCGGGGTCACCCCGATCAAACCGGCGACAACATATCCGGCAACTCTCTTCATCTCCTTAATCCCCCAAAACCACGCCTTCGCGCCGCGGATCGGCGCCGCCGAGATACCCGTTCGGCACCTTGGCAATCACATGCAGACCGCTGTTGAGCCCGCGAACCTTGACCTTGTGTCCCATGTCCGTCAACACGGGCTCCAAGGCCGCCAGCGGCGTCCCCTGCTCAAGGTCGGTGGTGCCGTTGCGGTTGACGTGGTGGGGCAGGGCCACCGCCGCTTGCGGCGCGAGACTCCAGTCCAGCAGGGCGATCAGGGTCTTGGTGACATAGGCGATGATGCGGCTGCCGCCGGGCGAGCCGACGGCGGCCCGGAAGTCGCCGCCGGCCTGCCGTCCGTCGAACACCAGCATGGGCGACATGGAACTGCGCGGACGTTTGCCCGCTTCGACGCGGTTGGCGACGGGCTTGCCGTCCCGCTCCGCCCGGAAGGAGAAATCGGTGAGTTGGTTGTTGAGTAGGAACCCCCCCACCAGCAGGCGGGAGCCGAAGGCGTTCTCGACGCTCGATGTCATGGAAACGGCGTTGCCCCAACCGTCGACGATGCTGAAGTGAGTGGTTGACGGCAGTTCCGGCGAGATCCCGTCGAACACCCGGCCTTGCCGACCCGGAACGTCGCCGGCGGAGGCCTTGCCCATGGCGGTCCCCGAGTTGATCAGCTTGGCGCGCCCGCTGACGTAGGCCGGGTCGAGCAAGCCTTTCACCGGTACGGCGACGAAATCGGCGTCCGCCATGTACCGGCCGCGATCCGCATATGCCAGGCGACTGGCCTCCGAGATCAGATGGACGGCGTCCGCCGAACCCGGCGCCAGACCGGGCAGGTCATGACCCTCCAGAAGGCCCAGAATCTGCAACGTTGTCAGACCGCCGGAAGTCGGCGGCGGCATGCCGCAAACCCGCCATGCGCGGTAGGGCCGGCAAACCGCCTTGCGCAACTTTGCCCGGTAGTTGGACAAATCGTTGAGGGTCAGCAGGCCGGGGTTCTTGTGTGCCTTGACGGCCTCGACGATCGTTCGCGCCAGGTCGCCCGAATAGAAGGCATCCGCGCCGTTTTCAGCGATCCGGCGGAGGGTATCCGCCAATTCAGGATTTTTGAGGATGGTACCGATGTCCCTCGGCATACCGTCGGTTTTGTAGAAGTACCGACGCGCCGCGGGCTGGAGTTTGAGATGGCGGTCCCGGGCCAACAAAGCGTGCAGCCTGGGGGAAACGGCGAAACCCTGTTCCGCCAAGGCAATGGCCGGTGCGAGCAGGTCTCTCCATGGCAGTTTGCCATGCCTTTGGTGCGCCAACTCCAGCATACGAAGAACGCCGGGTGCGCCGACGGCGCGGCCGCCTACCAGGGCTTCGAAAAACTTCATCGGCGTGCCGTCCGGCCGGAGAAACAGGTCTTCCGTGGCGGCCGCCGGGGCTGTTTCCCGTCCGTCGTAGGCGCCGATCTCCTTGGTTTTGGTATCGTAGTGCAGCATGAAAGCGCCGCCCCCGATGCCGGAGGACTGGGGCTCGACCAGGGTCAGGACCATCTGCACAGCCACCGCCGCATCCACGGCGCTTCCGCCGGCCCGCAGTACGGCCAGACCGGCGTTTGCGGCATGTGGGTTGGCGGCGGCAATGATGTGATCCCGGGCGACGACCGGATTGGCGTCAGCGTTCGGCGCGGCAATCCAACTGACTGCCAGTACGATCGTCAATACCTTCACGATACGGACCGGCATCGCCGCCACGATCAACTTCCCTTTTTGATGACCGCAAGCGGCGACAGCGTTTTGTTGATCTCCTGGAACGTCTTGGTGAACTGGTTCATGTTCTCGCACCCGCCGAGGCCGAGAACTGCCAAGATCATGCTGATGTGAATGATGTGCCGCATGCTGAAAACTTAGCAGAAATAGGGAATTCCGGCCACGCCTAGGGTTGATCGTCGACCAGACGCCGCAGGATGATGGGACCCAACAGGGTCGCGAGCGCGATCACGGCAAAGGCGCTGCCCCAGGCGGTGACGTCATGCCGGCCGCCGGCGACGTCCAAAATCACGCCGAACGCAAGGGGGCCGAGAAACGCCCCGCCAAAGCCGATGAAGGCATGCATGGCCATGGTGGCGCCGTGGTGTTCCGCCAGCGCACTCATGACGGTCCCGGCGGTCACTGAGGCCGAATCCGCTGCGGTCGTCGCGCCGCACAGAAAACAGAGCGCAACCACCACGCCAAACGGGAGCGGTGCGGAAAATCCGACGACGCAGCCCACCAGCGCCGATACGATCATTAAAACGCTGATCGTACGGCGCCGTCCGAACCGCCGCGCCAGTTCATTGCCGTAGATGCTCGCCGGCATGCCGGCGAGGATGATGAGGGAACCGACAAGCGTAATGTTCCAGCCCGCTGCGCCGTCGGGCTGCAGGCTCGCCGAGAATGCCAGGAATGCCACCACCCAGGATCCCAACGCGATCAATTCCCAGCTGTGTAGGGAGTAGGCGAGGATGTAGCCGACCGCCCGGCGGTTGGCGAAAACGGGCCGGAAATCGAACAAGGCCCGGGTCTCCTGGCTTCGCACGGGTGATTTCGGCGCCGTGGCGAGCCAGACCAGCATGATCGAAGCGAGGCCGCCCAGTCCGGTCAATCCAAAGGCCCAACGCCAATCCAGCCAGGCGTCGATTAGACCGGCGAGGTAATATGAAACGCTGGCGCCAAAGGCGTAGCTTGCGGTGTAGAAGGCCACGGCGCGAGAGGTGTCTTCTTCTTCCAACCGGTCCGTGAGTACCTTCAGGCCCGGCATGTACCCGCCCGCGAAGCCGACGCCCGCCGCGAAGCGAAACACCAAGGCGCTCCAGAAACCGTCCGCCAGCACGGCGAAACCCATCAGGGTGGTAAACCAAAGGGCGCTGGAGGCAAGGAAGACCTTTCGGGCGTCAATCCGGTCGGTAAGTGTGATCAGAATGGGCACGCCCGCCATGTATCCGGCGAAGAAAATGCCGTTGAGCCAGCCCGCCTCCGTGCCGCTGAGATTCCAAATATTGATGAAGCCCGGCAAGAGGGCGGGGAGGACCGAGAGGCCGAGGAGACCGAGCACCAGCGACGCGCTCATGACGAAGATGAGACGGGACCCCGTTACGCTTGCCATTCGCCCATTTTCACCATGTTCAACTCGTTCCCGATACTAACCCGACTGGGTGGTGTAAGATCAATCCGACTATTGAATTGAAAAGGCATCGAACCGCGTATGACCAACGAAACATCCGAGGCCCAGAAGAACTGGGAGAAAAACAAGGACTTCAGTCACGTCGAACCGAAACCCGCGTCGACCGTGCTTCTGGCCCGCGACGGGGACGCGGGCATTGAGGTGTTCATGGTCAAACGGCACCACAAGATCGATTTTGCCTCTGGCGCCATGGTCTTTCCGGGCGGCAAGGTTGACGAAGGGGATGGCGATCCGGCCTTGCGCCGCCGCGCCGCCGGGGGCGGGGACTTGAATGACCTGATGTTTTCCCTGCAAGTCGCTGCGGTGCGCGAAACCTTCGAGGAATGCGCGGTGTTGCTGGCCAGGCCGGCGGGCTCAAGCGAAATAGTCGATGCCGAACGCCTCCGGGAGCTGGAGCCCTGGGCGGCGCGCCTGCACGCCGGTGAGGTGAACATGGCGGAGTTCGTGGAGGCGGAAGATCTGGAGCTTGCCTTGGACCGGTTGGTGTATTTCGCCCACTGGGTCACGCCGCCCCTGATTCCCAAACGCTTCGATACGCATTTCTTTTTGGTCAAGGCCCCTGGCGATCAGGTGGCGGTCCACGACGGTGCGGAATCCGTCGATTCGACCTGGATCAGGCCAGGCGACGCGATTGCCGAGGCCGACGCCGACCGGGTACGGCTGGTATTTGCCACACGCATGAATTTGACCAAGCTTGGCCGGAGCGATTCCACCGATGAGGCGATCGCTATGGCCGGAGCCAGCGAGGTTGTCATGGTGCAGCCCAAGCTTGAGAGCTTTATCGACGGTATCCGCAAACTCCGCATACCGGCGGAAGCGGGCTACGGCGGGGAGCTGTTCGAAATTGCGGATAAGCCCGCCATGTAGAGGGCAGGGACTACCTGCTGTTGGCGAACTCGCTCAGCATGATGGTTCGCAGGCGGGCGGTAATGTCCTCGAACGACAGCGGTTTGGTAAAGAAGTGCGTGGCGCCGAGGCTCTTCGCCTTTGTGTGGTCTTCGATATCCGACACCATGGTCAGCATGACGAACGGCGTGTCCTGATCAACGCTCCGGAAATATTCGAGGAATTCCAGACCGTCCATTTTGGGCATCATCAAATCGGAAACCACGACCGCAAACCGGGTATTCCCTTTTTCGACGATGCCTTTGGCTTCCATGCCGTCCGTGGCGCTCACGACGTCGGATATCCCGACGTCTCTCAACGCATTTTCCAGCAATCGCAGGACGACGTCGTCGTCGTCGACAATCAGGGCACTTAGATGTTGTTCGTTCATGGACCGGTGGATCGTTTATTTCCTGTCTGGTAACGCTCTATACAAGATCGGCTTGCCGCTACACAAGGACGTGGTACCTTGCGAACAATAAGAAATTCTAAAGACATGGAGGTCCAGATGACGTCGAACGGCGCCGATATCGCATCCCAATTTCCCACGCTGACGGTGCTGGACCACCCGCTGATCCAGCACAAGCTGAGCCATATGCGCGATATCGACACCTCGACGCGGACCTTCCGCCAACTGTTGAAGGAAATCGCGCTGCTGATGGGCTACGAAATCACGCGCGATCTTCCCCTAACGACCAGGCGCATTGAAACGCCGCTGGAAGAATTCGACGCGCCGATCCTGGAAGGCCGCAAGGTCGCCATCGTACCGATCCTGCGGGCCGGCACCGGCATGGCGGACGGCCTCCTGGAACTGATGCCGTCCGCCCGGGTCGGCAGCATCGGCCTCTACCGAGACGAGGAGACGCTGCGGCCGGTGGAGTACCTCGTAAAGCTACCCAACATGAGCGGGCGGCGCGTGATCGTCGTCGATCCCATGCTGGCGACGGGGCATTCCGGCGCCTATGCGGTTCAGCTTCTGCGGGATCGGGGCGTGGCCGAGGCCGACATGTCGTTCATGGCGCTGGTATCGGCGCCAGAGGGCGTTCGCGTCTTTGCCGAGCAACACCCCAACGTGCGGATCTTCACCGCCTCGCTCGACCGTCAGCTCAACGATATCGGCTACATCATGCCGGGCCTGGGTGACGCCGGCGACAGGCTCTACGGCACCAAGTAGGGCTATTCACGAAAGCGGTCGGTCGCCCGTACAAGGGCGTCCACAATGCCGGGCTCGGTTGCCGCATGGCCGGCGTCCGGAATGAGTTGGAAATCGGCCTCGGGCCAGGCGCGATGCAGATCCCAGGCGGACATCATTGGTGTCACCATGTCGTAACGGCCCTGCACGATGACCGCCGGGATATGACGGATGGCGTCTAAGTTGTCGAGCAATTGTGTTTCGCTTTCGAGGAAGCACTTGCCCACGAAATAGTGGCATTCGATGCGGGCCAGCGCGATGGCCAGATCGTCATCGTCATAGCGCGCCACCAGCTCCAGGTTGGGATATAGCGCCAGCGTGCTGGCTTCCCACTTTGTCCAGGCCCGAGCCGCCTCGACCTGAACCTGACGATCCTCACCGGTCAGCCTGCGGTGATAGGCGCCCAGCAAATCGTCGTGCTCCGCCTGCGGGATCGGCTTGAGGAATTCCTCAAAGGCATCGGGGAAGACAGCACCGGGGCCAGCCTGATAAAGCCACTGGATCTCGGCCTGCCGGGCCAGGAAAATTCCCCGCAGCACCAATTCGCTGACGCGGTCGGGGTGGGTTTGGGCGTAGGCCAGAGCCAGGGTCGACCCCCAGGAGCCGCCGAAAACCTGCCAGCGATCGATATCGAGGTGCCGCCTTAGTTGTTCCATGTCCTCGACCAGATCCCAGGTCGTGTTTTCCCGCAGTTCCGCATGCGGCGTGCTTTTGCCGGCGCCGCGCTGGTCGAACAAGATGATGCGGTAGGCCTCCGGATCGAAATTCCGGCGGTGGGTGGGCTGGCTGCCGACGCCCGGGCCGCCATGGAGGTGGACGGCTGGTTTGCCGTCCCTATTGCCGCATTCCTCGAAGTAGATTTCATGAAGATCGGAGACCCGCAGCCGGCCGGTGCGGAGTGGTTCGATTTCGGGATAGTGCCCCCGGCGATCCTTGTCCGTCGTTGCGACATGCAGCATCATTTATCCCCCATCGTTTCGGCTGCCCGTGCACGGCCCGATATTGCCCTTGCCGGGGCGCGAAATATATAGCGTTGATGAGCGCATTCGGCCGAGCGCGGGGGAGGGGAGGCAGCCATGGCAAGCCAACTGGACGAACGCTACTCCATCGAGGATCGCTGGATGATCGAGGAGACTCCGGAGTTGAGGGTACAGATCCTGACGCTCGGACCGGGAGAGGAAGTTCCCTGGCACCACCACACGGTCATCAGCGATACCTTCATCTGCCTGGAAGGCGTGGTGGTCGTCGAAACCAAAGCGCCGGAACCCGATTTCGAACTGCGGCTTGCGGAGACCTGCACCGTCCCGCCGGAGATCTCCCATCGCGTGACAGGCAGGGACGGAAGGCGCTGCCGCTTCCTTATCGTTCAGGGACCCGGCCGGTACGATTACATTGTGGATGAGGCGGCGGGCCATGACTGAACTTGCGGAAACCATTGAGAATTATTGCGCCGCCTGGTCCGAGCCGGACGAGGGCGCCCGTCTTGCGCTGCTGGAGGCGTCCTGGACCGAGGCCGGCGCCTACCAGGATCCCACCGCTGCGGTGATTGGCCGCCAAGCCTTGTCGGATCACATCGGCGAAATTCTGGCCAGTTCACCCGGCGCCTCGGTCAGCACCACCAGCGGCATCGACGAGCACAACGGCCACATCCGCTTTACTTGGCATTTCGTAGACGGCGACGGGCAGGAGCGGATCAAGGGCACCGACTTTGGCGAACTCGCTGACGACGGCCGCTTGGCCAAGATCGTCGGCTTTTTCGACCCGCCGCGCGAGAGATGACGCGGCGCCATGGCTGAGCACCTGGTGTTCGTTTACGGCACCCTGAAACGCGGGTTTCCCAACGATATTGCCGACATCGGCGACTTTCCCCGTCGCGGTCGCTACCGCACGGTCGACGCCTTTCCCCTGGTGGTGGGCGGCGAGTGGCGCTCGCCCTATTTGATCCCGGAACCAGGGCGCGGGCATCGGGTTTATGGTGAGGTGTACGAGGTCGACGATGCCGCCCTGGAGGAACTTGACCGCTTTGAGGGCACGCACCTCCCGGACGGCTATTACCGGGGACGCCTGCTGGTGATGGCAGGCGAGGGAGGCCCTCCACAAGACGCATGGACATATTTCAAGCACCGACGCGCGATCAAGGGCATATGCTCTGGGCCGATGGCAGAGTACGAGATCGACCCGGCATATGTGGTCCCTGGCCTGCGCAGCCGACCATTCTAGAATCCGGAGAGTGTTGCGGCGCGCAGCGAGCCGGGAATTAGGCTACATAGAGTCGCTTTGCCACGCCTGAACCCTTATTATTTCAAGCGGACTGTTTGGGGGACATCCGTTGGAAAACGATCATCGCCAAAGGCGTTTGTCAGCGATCTTGGCTGCCGATGTCGCGGGGTACACGCGGCTTGTTGAGCAGGACACCGACGCCACGGTATCGGCTTGGCAGGATGCCCGCGCGAAAGTGATCGACCCCCTCATCTCAACCCACTCGGGCCGCATCGTGAAGCACACGGGGGACGGTTTTCTGGCCGAGTTTCCGACCGTGCAAGACGGCGTTGCCTGTGCCATCGGCATGCAGGAAGGATTAGCGGACAGCCCCCTCCAATTCCGCATGGGCATCAACCTCGGCGACATCATCGATGATGGCGAGGACATCCACGGAGAGGGCGTGAACATTGCCGCGCGATTGGAGGGTTTATCCGAGCCCGGCGGGGTCTGTGTCTCGGCTGGTGTTTTCGATCAGGTCAGAAATCGATTGAATTGCCGCTTCGAGGATTTGGGCGAGCACGACGTCAAACATGTCTCCGCGCCGATCAGGGTTTATCGGATCGTCATGGATCGAACGCGGCATGAGGCGGAAACCAAACTGGATGTCCCGGAAAAGCCGTCGATCGCCGTGCTTCCCTTTGACAACATGTCGGGAGACCCAGAGCAGGAGTACTTCGTCGACGGTGTGGTGGAAGATATCCTGACCACGCTATCCAAAATCCATCATCTCTTCGTGATCGCTCGAAATTCCAGCTTCGTCTACAAGGGAAAATCGGTGGACATCCGTACCGTCGGCGCCGAGCTGGGTGTTCGGTACGTTCTGGAAGGCGGCGTGCGGAAAGCGGGGAACCGCGTGCGCCTGTCGGCGCAGTTGATCGATTGCCGAAATGGCCATCATGTCTGGGCAGAACGGTATGACGGATTGTTGGATGACGTATTCGAATTGCAGGATCGAATTACCCAGGAAATCGTCACGGCCTTGGAAATCGAACTTACCGAAGGCGAACAGGTGCGTATCTGGCGCCAGCGGACAGGTAATCCGCAGGTGTACGAACATTTTCACAAAGGTCGCGTGCTGTATATGCGGTTTTCCAAGGACGCGAACCGTCAGGCCAAAACTGAAGTCGAGCAGGCGTTGTCAATTCATTCCGACTACACTCCGGCATTGACGCTAAAGGGATATATCCTCGCCGATAGCGCCCGGTTCGGCTGGGTCGACGACGTCGAAGCCGCCTGGAGTCAATCGATCGATTGCGCCAACAGGGTCATCGAAATTGAGCCGGGTCTGGGAGAAGGCTATGCGCAGCTGGGCTACGCGAACCTGTTTCAGGACGAATTCGACCTGGCTTTAGCGAACGTGCAAAAGGCTGTCGAACTCAGTCCGAATAGTGCCGACGTGTGTCACATGGCCGGAATGATCCAGATCTTTTGCGGCAACCCACAGACAGGCATCGGGTTGGAACAGCAGTCGCTGCGCCTAAATCCGCTGGTGCCGACAAATTCACAGGTGGAGTTGGGCCGAGCTTATTATCATGCGGGGAACTATGCGGAAGCCCGGAATGTGCTGCGCCTGGTTGTGGAGCGCCGACCGCGCTGGTTAACGGCTCGCTCGCTGCTGGTCGCCGCCCTCAGCCGGATGGGCGCAGCCGAGGAGGCCGAGGAACAAGCGGCAGAAATCCTGGGCATAAATCCGCATTTCTCGCCCGAAATTTGGGCCAGCCGCTTGCCGTACCGGAATTCGGACGATCTTGAGGCCGTTATGGAACCGCTTCAGATTATTGTCCAAAGGGCGAATGAGTTGGGAGAGCGGTAGGCTAAATCTCGCCCAGGTGCGAGGCGCGGGCGTGCCACCATTCCATGAACATGCGGCACTGGCGGGGGGATGAGTCATCGGGCTCGAATTGGCAGTGGAAGACGCCGTCCAGTTCGACCCGCTCATGGGTGGCGTTGCGGATAAAGCTGGCGCGCCAGTGGCAGATGCCGATGTCCTCGATCACGCCCCAGATCTTGTAATCGAAGGAGATGTCGCGCTGGCCCTCGACAGCGTGTTCCTGCCAGTATTCTCGGATGGCTTCGCGCCCTTCCATGGGCGTGCCGTGGGGCGTTTCACGGTAGATGATTTCGCGGCTGAAAATCTTGGCGGCGGCTTCGGGATCCTGACCTTCCCAAGCGGCTTTATAGGCGTCGAGCCAGGTGGCGTATTCCTCTCTGGTTAGCATCGGACCTCCCAAAGATTTACCAATCGATGACAGAAGCGTACTAGAAACTCGGCGGCGTGCAAGCGCTGACGACGACGCAATCGACCTCGCCTGTGTTGCGGAAACGGTGCGGTTGGTTGGAATCGAAATAATAGGCCTCGCCGGGTCCGAGAACCTTTTTGCGCGTGCCTACGCTGACCTCCAACTCGCCCTCGATAATCATGCCGGCTTCTTCACCCTCATGGGACAGCATGGCCCGGCCGGTATCGGCGCCGGGCACATAGCGCTCCAGCATCATCTGCAATGAGCGCTCCGAAAGGTCGCGGCCCACCTGGCGAAAGGAAATGTCGCCGCTGACGATTTCGGTTAGTTCGCCGGCGCCGAAAAAGACCTGAGGCTGAACGTCCTCGTCGCCTGCGAAGAAGTCGTTGAGCGTAATGGGGATGCCGTCGAGGACCTTTTTCAGCGAGCCGACCGACGGGCTGGTGCGGTTCTGTTCGATCAGGGAAATCGTGCCGTTGGTTACGCCGGCCCGGCGCGCCAGCTCCCGCTGGGAGAGGTTGTGGGACTGGCGCACCGACTTGAGGCGGGCGCCGAGATCGAATTCCATGTTGCCGTCTTGAGACATTTGCGATATCCGACTTTGCTGTAGAAAATATTAAACACTTTGGTTGTCATTGGGTCAAGTTTTAAAATATTAAACAAAAAATCGATTCAAGTGTTTAATGAACCCGATCGTTGTGCTAGATTGTCTCCGAATTTCAAACAAACCAACAATCAATCCCGAAATCGGAGGCCGCCATGTCGTCGTCGCAAGTGCCCAACAGTCTCGAAGAATTCTGGATGCCGTTTACGGCCAATCGCCAGTTCAAGTCCGCACCCAGGCTTCTCAAGGGCGCCAAGGACATGCACTACACTTCCCACGACGACCGGCCGGTGCTGGACGGCACGGCGGGTCTGTGGTGCTGCAACGCCGGTCACAACCGCGCCCCGATCGTCGAGGCCATCCAGGCCCAGGCCGCCGAAATGGACTACGCCCCGGCCTTCCAGATGGGGCACCCGAAGAGTTTCGAACTGGCTGCCCGACTGGTCGGCATGTCGCCCGACGGTCTGGATCACGCCTTCTTCACCAACTCCGGTTCCGAATCCGTCGACACGGCCCTAAAGATCGCCATTGCCTATCACCGGGCGCGCGGCGAGGGCGGCCGCACGCGCCTGATCGGCCGGGAGAAGGGCTACCACGGCGTCGGCTTCGGCGGCATCTCCGTCGGCGGCATCGTCAACAATCGTAAATTCTTCGGTGCGTTGCTGAACGGCGTCGACCATCTGCCCCATACCCACGATATGGAGCGCAACGCCTTCACCAAGGGCCAGCCCGAGCACGGCGCGGAGCTTGCCGATGATCTGGAGCGCATCGTGGCGCTCCACGACGCCTCGACCATCGCTGCCGTGATCGTCGAACCCATGGCCGGTTCGGCGGGCGTCATCCTGCCGCCGAAAGGATATCTCCAGCGTTTGCGCGAGATTTGCGACCAACACGGCATCCTGTTGATTTTTGACGAGGTCATCACCGGCTTCGGCCGTTTAGGTTCGTCATTCGCCGCCGAGCACTATGGTGTGCGGCCCGACATCATGACCTTGGCCAAGGGTTTGACCAGCGGCACCGTCCCCATGGGCGCCGTGTTGACGTCGGCGGACATCTACGACGCCTTCATGACCGGTCCGGAAAACGCCATCGAACTGTTCCACGGCTACACCTATTCGGCCCATCCGCTGGCTTGCGCCGCCGCGCTGGCCACGCTCGACGTCTACCGCGACGACGGTCTGTTCGAAAAATGCGCCGACATCGCCCCCTATTGGGAAGAAGCGGTGCATAGCCTCAAAGGGCTGCCGCACGTCATCGACCTGCGTAACACCGGCCTGATTGCGGGCATCGAACTCGAACCCATTGCGGGAGAGCCCACCAAGCGGGCCTTCTCCGCCTTCCTCAAGGCCTATGACGCTGGTCTTCTGGTCCGCACGACCGGCGACATCATCGCGCTCTCGCCGCCGCTGGTGATCGAGAAATCCCATATCGACGAGATGTTCGGCACGCTTGCCGGCATTCTCAAGGAACTTGACTGACGATACCTACCAGGAGTGACCCCAATGCACCTCGGCGTGCCCAAGGAAATCAAGACCCACGAATACCGTGTCGGCATGACGCCGGCCAGCGTGCGCGAAGTGATCGAGCACGGCCATAGCGTGACCGTACAGACCAAGGCCGGCGAGGCCATCGGCATGGAGGACGACGATTACCTCGCCGCCGGCGCCGAAATCGTGGGCAGCGCCGAAGAGGTCTTCGCCACGGCCGATATGATCGTCAAGGTGAAAGAGCCTCAGGCGCCGGAAATTGCCATGCTTCGGGAGGGCCAGATCTTATTCACCTACCTGCACCTGGCGCCCGATCCCGAACAGACCAAGGGGCTTCTGGATAGCGGCTGCATCGGCATCGCTTATGAGACGGTTACGGATTCCCAAGGTCATCTGCCCCTCCTGGCGCCGATGAGCGAAGTCGCTGGGCGCATGGCCGTCCAGGCCGGCGCCCATTGCCTAGAGATGTATCAGGGCGGTCGCGGCGTGTTGCTGGGCGGGGTGCCGGGCGTCCCGTCGGGCAAGGTCGTCATTATCGGCGGCGGCGTCGTCGGCACCAACGCGGCCCGCATGGCGGTCGGTCTGGAATGCGACGTCGTGATGATCGACAAATCGCTCGGCCGCCTGGCCCAACTGGACGAGATGTTCCGGGGCCGCATCAACACGATCTATTCGACCCGCGGCAACATCGAGGAGCAGGTCCTGAGCGCCGACCTCGTCGTCGGCGCCGTGTTGGTACCGGGCGCCGCTGCGCCGCACCTCGTCACCGCCGACATGGTCAAGGAGATGAAGCGGGGATCGGTCGTTGTCGACGTCGCCATCGATCAGGGCGGCTGCTTCGCCACCAGCCGGCCCACGACCCACGACAAGCCGACCTACGTCGTCGACGATGTCGTCCATTACTGCGTCGCCAACATGCCGGGGGCCGTGGCGCGCACCTCGACGCTCGCCCTCAACAACGCCACGCTGCCGTTCACGTTGGCTTTGGCAGACAACGGCTACCGCGAAGCACTGCTGAGGGATCCGCACCTCTGTGCCGGCCTGAACGTGCATACCGGCCACCTGACCTATGAGGCGGTGGCGCGCGATCAGGATTTGGCGTACGTTCCCGCCGATCAAGTTCTCGCCGCCTAGAATTAAACCGACCCCGATACACGAAGGAAGAAGAGACGATGACAAGAACGCTAACGCATTACATTGACGGCACAGCCGTCGAAGGGAAATCGGGTCGGTTCGCGGACGTCGACGAAAGCGCCACCGGCGAAATCGTCGCCCAGGTGCCGCTGGCGACGGCCGAGGAAGTGGCGACGGCGGTTGCCTCGGCCAAGGCGGCCTTCCCGGATTGGGCGGCCACGTCGCCCCTGCGTCGAGCCCGCGTCATGTTCGACTTCAAGGCATTGATGGAAAAGCACATCGATGAATTGGCGGACATCGTCGTCGAGGAACACGGCAAGGTCCACTCGGACGCCAAGGGTTCGATCACCCGCGGCATCGAAATCGTCGAGTTCGCCTGCGGCATCCCGCATCTGTTGAAGGGTACGTTTTCCGACGACGTTGCCGCCGGTATCGACATGCATAGCCTGCGTCAGCCCCTGGGCGTCGTCGCCGGCATCACGCCGTTCAACTTCCCGGCCATGGTGCCGATGTGGATGTTCCCCATCGCCCTGGCCTGCGGCAACACATTCATATTGAAGCCTTCGGAGAAGGATCCGACGCTCTCCAACAAGATGGCCGAGCTGCTGAAGGAAGCGGGTCTTCCGGATGGCGTGCTCAATGTGGTGCATGGTGACAAGGTCGCCGTCGACGCCATTCTGGAGCACCCGGACGTCAAGGCTGTCAGCTTCGTCGGCTCGACGCCCATTGCCGAATACGTCTATCAGACCGGCACGGCGCACGGTAAGCGCGTTCAGGCGTTGGGCGGCGCCAAGAACCACATGGTCATCATGCCCGACGCCGACATGGATCAGGCCGCTGACGCCCTGATGGGCGCGGCCTACGGTTCGGCCGGCGAACGCTGCATGGCGGTGTCCGTCGCCGTCGCCGTCGGCAACGCCGGGGATCAGCTTCTGGAACGCCTCGTCCCGGCCGCCGAGGCCCTGAAGACCGGCCCCGGCATGGATCCGCAGTCGGAAATGGGGCCGCTGATCACTGGCGAGCACGCGGCCAAAGTCCGCGGCTATGTCGACCTCGGCGTCGAAGAGGGCGCCGATCTTGTGGTTGACGGGCGAAACTACACCCCGCCGCAGGGCTACGAGGGCGGCCACTTCATCGGCCCGTCGATCTTCGACAACGTCACCACCGACATGCGCATCTACAATGAGGAGATCTTCGGCCCCGTGCTCAGCATGGTCCGGGCACCCGATTTCGACAACGCGCTGGGCATGGTCAACGACCATGAATTCGGCAACGGAACGGCGATCTTTACGCGCGATGGCGACGCCGCCCGCACCTTCACCAACAAGGCTCAGATCGGCATGGTCGGCGTCAACGTGCCGATCCCGGTGCCTCTGGCCTTCCACAGCTTCGGCGGCTGGAAACGTTCGTTGTTCGGCGACCTTCACATGCATGGGCCGGAAGGCGTAATGTTCTATACCAAACTGAAAACCGTAACCTCGCGCTGGCCCACCGGCATCCGTGCTGGCGCGGAATTCACCATGCCCGTGCTGAAGTAGGAACGGACGCTGATCAGAAGGGGGGAAGACGATGAATAACCTCAAGGGTGGCCTCATCCAGATGTCGTTGAAGGCCGACACGTCCGAGTCCGTGGATACCATTCGCGACGCGATGATTGAGGCCCATATTCCCCTGATCGAAAAGGCCGGGCAGGAGGGGGTTCAGGTCCTCTCCATGCAGGAGGTGTTTACCCAGCCCTACTTCTGCCCGAGCCAAGACGCCAAGTGGTACGCTTCGGCCGAGCTGATCCCGGACGGCCCGACGACGCAGCTGATGATGGAGTACGCCAAGAAGTACAACATGGTCATCGTGGTGCCGATCTACGAGATGGAGCAGACCGGTATCTACTACAACGCCGCCGCCGTGATTGACGCCGACGGCAGCTATCTTGGCAAGTACCGCAAGACGCATATCCCGCAGGTTGCCGGTTTTTACGAGAAGTTTTTCTTCAAGCCCGGCAACACGGGCTGGCCGGTATTCGAGACAGCCTATTGCAAGCTCGGCGTCTACATCTGCTACGACCGCCACTTCCCGGAAGGTTGGCGCGGTCTGGCCCTCAACGGGGCGGAGTACATCGTCAACCCGTCCGCCACGGTGGCCGGTCTTTCGCAGTATTTGTGGGAGCTTGAGCAACCCGCCAGCGCCGTTGCCAACGGTTGCTACATCGGCGCCAACAACCGGGTCGGCGAAGAAGGGCCGTGGAACATCGGCAAGTTCTACGGCTCAAGCTACTTCGTCAATCCACGGGGCAAGATCATCGCCCAGGCCAGCGAGGATCAGGACGAACTGATCACCGCCGACATGGACATGGATATGGTGCGGGAGGTGCGGGATCTCTGGCAGTTCTTCCGCGACCGGCGGCCGGAGATGTACGACGAACTGGCGAACCCCTACCACGCCTGATCGGATCGCTCGTCAAACGGTCAATCGCCGTCGACCCATTCGAAGCCCAGCACGACGCCGAGGGCACGCGGCGTTTCCTCGCCCATGAGGCGTTGCAGGTTGCGCATGAGCTTGCCGAAGTAGATCAAGCGATCCCGATAGGCCGGATCGCCGACTGCTTCGGGCAGGGAAGTGTCCAGATCCTCAAGGAGCTCAGCCGCCAACTCGAAGTTCGCGAGTATCGACGAGGCGATCCAGCGGTCCCCATTCGGCAGGATGGTTCCCAATCCGGAGATCGTGTAGAGATCTTTCAACGCGCGAACATTGATGACCAGCGATCGGAGTCCGAGGCCGCTCAGCCGCCACTGGGTCCGCTTCGGTTTGGCCCGGCCGGGTACCCGGCCCAGCGGTCCGTATACCTTGCTGTCCCGAAGAAACTCCAGGGCGAAGGTGAAAGTGCCGATCAGGGCCGCCGCGACGCTGTTGCTGTCGAGGTAAATCGGGGTGTGGAAGCCCGGGTTGAGCATGTACTCGGCGTAGGACGGGCTTATTGACCATTCGTCGGATACCCGTTTGCCCTGATAGGCCACGTTCGCCGCGACGGCCGTTCCGTAAGCGCAGGTAAAGGCCGCCGAATCCGTTTTCGACGTCAGGTTTTCTGAGGCCTTGTTGAACAGAACGCGCTCCAGCGCCGTCATACTCTGAACCGCCACGCTTTTTTGCCGCAGGGTTTCGAAGTTCAGGGCGTCGGGGTCGCGCGAGAGCATGAGCCGCCGGTACTGCCGGGCGCCGATCCCCCTGACGTCGGGCCAAAAGACGATGCGCTCCAGCCGGCCGAAGTTGAGCACCGGGCCGAACCGGATGACCTCCGCCCGCGACCAGATGGTGACCAGCCGGATGAAAGCCGCGCGGGCGGCCTCGAGCGACGCCGCGGACGGATCTTGGCAGAACTTCGCCATCTCTCCATGCATGCGATGGGCTTCGCCGACGAAATCCTTGTAGGCGGGGACGTAGAATTGTTCGACCGCGCGGCGGATGACGTCAGGGTGCTTGAACTCGGGCGGATCTTGGTCCTGGGCCCAGGCTGAAACGGCGGGCAGCCAGACCAGGAGAGCGGCCAGGATCAAGATGCGGAAATTCGTCATGCCTCAACCCTAGCCAGATGGTTGTCCCAGCGGACTTCGCTTTGGCGGGGTGCGCCCGCCGAGGTGTTCACGTGACGGCCGGTACCGCTTGTCACGGCGAACGAAGGGTCTTGTGCAGGCGCAACACCGGTTGCGCTGCGAAAGCTGAAGTGATCCTCAACCCGGTGCGATTGGGCGTCGATAAGGACCACGCTGCCGCCACGGGAGCTGGTGACGGCGATCTGGGTTCCTGAGCGATTGATGGCAATGGATCCGATGTAGTTCTTGAGGTCCCTCGTCACGGCGGCGGGAATTTCCGTCATTTCCGGCGCTTCGCCCCGGCGATGAATGCCGACGAGGGGAACGGCGTCCTGCGCCGGACCCTCGTACTGGCAGCCGAACCAAACCGCACCTGCCGTGCCCAGGCACAGGTGGCGAATGGACAACTGGTGTTGGGCGGCGGGGAGGGCGGCCTGCTCGAGGATTTGTCCGTTCCGTCGATCGAGATAGGCGAGGGACGGCGCCATCTCCGCCAGATTGAGCTTCTGCCGGCCATAATCGGGATGGGTAAGGATACCGCCGTTGGCGACGACAATGGTTTCACCGTCCGGCAGCAAGAGGGTTTCGTGGGGGCCGATGCCGCCGGAAGGAAACTCCCCCACCCGCTTGTAACCGGCTGCCGCTTCGTAGACCCCGATGCGGCCAGCCGAAACATCGTAGGCGTTCTCGCTGGCATACAAATGCCGGCCGTCCGGAGAAAAGAAGCCGTGACCGTAGAAATGGCGGTCTTTCGCCGCCCGGATCAGATGGGCTGATGTTCCGTTCTCAAGGTCGATCACGGCTGCGAATTCGCCCGGACGACGGGCGAAAACGACCGCGGTCCGCCGGTCGGGACTGATGGCACACCCGTGGCCCCGTCCGGGGAGCGGCGCCGAGAACTTGATCATCCCCTGTTCATCCAGCATGGCGACTCCATAGCTGCCGTCTGGATATCGACAGGCGGAAAGGTAACTTGGGCCGCCGCTGCCCAGGGCCGATCCGGGAAGCCATACTGAACCGCCGGCCAGAACCGCCGCCTTGATAAAGGATCGCCGACCCAGTTTCCTTTCACGGATGGTCATAGCGATTGCAGGAACCTGATAAGCGCGGCGCGGTCTGCCGGCTCCAGATCAACGACGATCTGGCGCGCCGCGCTGGCCTCGCCACCGTGCCACAGTACCGCCTCCAGCAGGTTCCGCGCCCGGCCGTCATGGAGGAAATAGGTGTGGCCGTTTACCCTCTGGGTCAGGCCGATGCCCCACAGCGGCGCGGTGCGCCAGTCGCGTCCCGAAGCGTCGCCCACCGGCCGGTGATCGGCGAGCCCCTCGCCCATGTCGTGGAGCAGCAGATCGGTGTAGGGCCAGATCAGTTGGAAGCGGAGAGCCTCGCTGGCGGCGTCGCGCCGGGTCACGTACTTCGGCCGATGGCAGGCGATGCAGCCGGCCTCGTAGAAGATCTTCTTGCCGCGCAACACCGTGGAATCATCGACGTCCCGACGGGCGGGTACCGCAAGGTTGCGGGCATAATGGACCACCAGGGGCAGGACGGGATCGGACGCTTCCGTGGCCGCCGAGCCCTTCTCAATTCCGGCCGGCATGCCGAGGCAATCCGGTTGTTTTTGGGTGCAGTCGCCCCAGGCGTTGGGCACCAATGGCGTCGAGATGCCGATGTCGCCGGCGAAGGCCCCGGCCGACTGGGTGTCGATGAAGGGCATCGACGCCTTCCAGCCGAAGCGTCCGATGACCAGTTGGCCGGTTTTGGCGTCGCGGGTCAGGCTCAGATGTCCCTTGATGCCGTTGCCGTCCCGGTCTTCAGGGTCGGCATTGGCGCGGATGTCTTGGGGATGGATCTGTTCGATGAGACCGAGCCCGATCATCTGCGGCGCCACCCGCGGCGAAAGTTGGATCTTCGGATGCACCGGCCCATAACCCGGATCTTCGAAGCGGTAGGTCGGCTTGCGTAAATAAGCGATCTCGCCGCCAGCCAGTTTGACCTCGATTTCCTCGTAACTGATTCCCATTCGCCCTTCGGCCGGCAACCCCGGAACGGCCAAGTCCTGCAGTTGTCCGCCGTAGGTTGGTTCGGCGATCCTCAACATCTTTTTTTCCGCCAGCGCCTGCCGGTCGGCGGCGGTTTGCGGCGGTATCGAAAGTCTGAGAAACATGGAGACCGCGCTGTCCTCGGCACTCTCCGGCGGATGGCCGCGGCCGTCCTTGAGGTGACAGCGCTGGCAGGACCGGGCATTGAACAGGGGGCCGAGCCCGTCCGATGCTTTCGTCGATGCCGGGGCGGATACCCAGACCTTCCGGAAGAGACCGTTACCGATTTTGAAATCCCGTTCGGCCTTGCCGCTGAGATTGGCCAGCGGATGGGAGAAGGCATTGTGATTGGGCCGCCGCAACGATGTACCGGCGCCGGCCGACATTTTCTCAAACGGTTCGGCTTTCGAGAAGTCGTTGGTCGGTCGGGTCACCGCCTCGACCCTCTTTCGGTCCGCCTCGCTCAGGTCGGGCCGCGAGGGTTGCGCGCCCGCCTCCAGCGCCGGCGTCATCGCAACGGGGACGGCGACGAGGGGGATCGCCAGGAAACATGCCAATCGACCTAAAACTACCATTGTTCGAAACCACCGATTACTTGAACACCGCACCTGGATTGTCGAGGCTATCCGACCGCTCGTGTTTCAGGTTACCGAGGCCCAGGACCGAGACGACCCGTTCGATGGAGCGGAACTGATCGACCAGGGCATCGATGGCCTGTTGCACCAGGGCGTTGCCCGCCGGGTTCTTCTCACGGATCAGCTGATCGTAGGCCTCGCCCGCCCTGGCGCTGTCAACGATGGCGGCCATGGCGGTCTGCGTTCTCTCGAACTTGGTGAGAAGCTCGTCGTTGACCTGGCCGTTCCTGGCCGCCACAAGGTCCGAAAGGCTGGGGCCTTCGACCAGCGATCCGTCCGTGCGGCGATAGCGACCGACGTAGACGTTTCGGATGCCCAGCGCATCGTAGTAGTGGGAGTTGTGCGTATTGTCGGAGAAGCAGTCGTGCTCCTCCTCGGGATCGTGCAGCAGGAGCCCGAGCTTCATGCGTTCCCCTGCCAGTTCCCCGTAGGTGAGCGAACCCATCCCGAGCAGCATCATCGCCAGGCCCCGTTCGGCGGGCCCGGACATGACGGCATTCCTAGCGGCGCCACCGGGTTTCCAGGCGTCCGTCATTTCGGTCAAATCCGAAACCAAAAGCCTGGACGCCGCTTTCAGGTAGGCGGCCCGCCGGTCGCAGTTGCCGCCGCTGCAGTTACCCGTGTCGTAGTCGCTGGCCGGCCGGGCGCCGGCGCCGGGGCCGGTGAAATTCAGGTCCTGCCCCCAGAGCAGAAATTCGATGGCGTGGTAACCGGTCGCCACGTTCCCCTCGATGCCTTCAGCCTCGTGCAATTTAGTGGCGAGCAACGCCGGCGTGATGTTCGAGGCATCCACCTCCTTGCCGTCGATCTTCAGAACCGGATTGGCGATGACGTTGACGGTGTAGAGGTCGTTTTCCTCCGATTCCGCGCCGTAATAATCCGCATCGACATAGTCGATCAGGCCTTCATCCAGCGGCCAGGCGTTGACCTTTCCCTCCCATTCGTCAACCAGCGGGTTGCCGAAGCGGTAGGTCTCGGATTGCTGGTAGGGAACGCGCGCGTCCAGCCAGGCCTGCCTTGCGGCATTCAGCGTTGCGTCGTTTGGGCTGGCGATCAATCTGTCGACCGCGGCTTCGAGAACCCTGGCGCTTTCAAGAGAATCCCCGTAAGCCGCCAGCGCGATGTCGGAGTAGGTTTTCAGGACGGCTCCCGGTTCCGCTTGATCGGCCCGGGCCGGACCCGACATGCAAAGAACGGCAACCAGGAAAACGGACGACAGAATTTTGTATGAAACTATGAACGGTCCATGCCACATGGCCCACCCCCTCATCTTTTCAGGATTTTCAAACCGCAGGCGGACAACACCATCTGAGTGACGGTGGCCTGGGCGTCGTCATAGTCCGCCTTGCCCAGCTTTTTCTTGCCGAGAACCGCCGCCACCTGTACCTCGAAGTCGGCATAGGTCTGCGTCGATGCCCAGATCAGAAAGAACAGGTGGATGGGATCGATCGGCGACATGCGGCCGTCCTCGATCCAGTTGTTGATGACCGCGGCTTTTTCCTCGACCAGTTCCCTAAGGTGTCCCCCGAGGTAACCGTCGAGTTGGGGCGCGCCGTGCAGCAATTCGTTGGCGAATACCTTCGATGCGCTCGGCCGGGTTTTGGAGTACCAGATCTTGGTCCGGATATAGGAGGTGAGGGCCTCCGCCGGATCCGCGTCTGTATGGATGTCGTCCATCGGCGCCAGACACAAATTGAGAATATTGTCGAGCACCGCCCGGTAGAGCTGCTTCTTTGTGCCGAAGTAGTAGTGGATATTGGCCTTTGGCAGGTTGGCTGCCGCCGCAATGGCCGCGGTGGTGGCGCCGCCGAACCCCCGGTCGGCGAAAATGCTCTCCGCCGCCCTTAAGATTCGCGCTTCGTTCGCCCGCCGGTTTGCCGCCCGTTTGGCTGGCGGTAATCCGTTGAGGCCATCCCCCTCGCCCCTCCTGCGTGGAGGCTTCGCAGTCTTAACGTTTTGATCGGTACGCGCCATTAATTCCCCTCGCGTGATCCTATAAAACTTGACCAATTGGTCAAACTTACATTAGCTTTGTTCAACAATATAGTCCGGTGGCGGAAAAAAATGCATACCGGCGAAATGCGGGGCAAATCACGGGCAAACAGCAGGGCGCACAGGGGGTAAAATGAGTCAATCTCGCGATGTCGCGACGGGTCGTCGCAGCGAAGCGGAATACGCCGAGGCGTTTGCGGATCTGCATCCGCCGTTGACGGATCGGCAGGCGGCGGTGGAGGCAAGCCGTTGTCATTATTGCCACGATGCGCCATGCGTCGAGGCCTGTCCCACCAGCATCGACATACCAGGATTCATCCGCCGCATCGCCACCGAAAATGCCGTGGGCGCCGGCAAGACCATACTCGACGCCAACATCATGGGCGCCACCTGCGCGCGCGTTTGTCCCGTCGAGGAACTGTGCGAACAGGTTTGTGTGCGCAACGAAGGCGAACACAAACCGGTGACCATTGCACTGCTCCAGCGCCACGCCACGGACGCCCTGATGGCGACGGGATCGCACCCCTATACACGGGCGGCCGAAACGGGAAAACGCGTCGCCGTCGTCGGTGCGGGGCCGGCAGGTTTGGCCTGCGCCCACCGCCTGGCGACCTATGGACACGATGTCACGGTATTCGAGGCCAAGCCGAAACCGGGCGGTCTCAATGAATACGGCCTGGCGGCCTATAAAATGCCCGACGACATCGCCCAGAAGGAAGTGGAATACATCCTCGGGATCGGCGGGATTACGATCGAAAGCGGTAAGGCTTTGGGCTCCGACGTCACGCTCGACCAGCTCCGTGCCGATTACGACGCCGTTTTCCTCGGCATCGGGCTCGGCGGCGTCAATGCGCTGGGCGTGGAGGGCGAGGACGGTGACGCGGTACTCGACGCCGTCTCCTACATCGCTGACCTTCGCCAAGCTGACGACCTCGGCGGTTTACCCGTGGGCGGTCGCGTCGTGGTGATCGGCGGCGGCAACACGGCGATCGACATCGCGGTTCAGGTCAAACGCCTCGGCGCCGATGAGGTGACGCTGGTCTACCGGCGCGGGCCCGAGCAGATGGGCGCGACCGACTACGAACAGGAGCTGGCCCAAACCAGCGGCGTCTCCATTCGGCATTGGGCGAAGCCCACCGGTATTTCCGGCGGGAACGGTGCGGCTGCACTTATCCGCTTTCAGAACACCCAACTGGGCGGCAACGGCAAACTCGAGGACGCCGAAGGCGGTTTCGAAATCGCGGCAGATCAAATCTTCAAGGCCATCGGCCAATCGTTTGATGACGGACCGCTGGCCGGGGGTGAAGCCCCCACCGTCTCGGGCGGACGGATCGAGATTGACGAGGAGCGCAAGACTTCGCTGCCCGACGTCTGGGCGGGCGGCGACTGCGTACCGGGACAGGATTTGACAGTGAGTGCGGTTGAAGACGGCAAGCTGGCGGCGGAAGCCATCCACCGTCGGCTCTCGCAATAGGAATTGGAGACGAACGATGGCTGATCTCTCATGCACGATCGGTGGTATCAAATCGCCCAACCCGTTCTGGCTGGCTTCGGCGCCGCCGACGGACAAGGAGTACAACGTCGTCCGGGCCTACAAGGCCGGTTGGGGCGGCGTCGTCTGGAAAACCCTGGGTGAGGAGGGTCCGCCTGTCGTCAATGTCTCCTCGCGCTACGGCGCGGTGCACATCGGCGAGCAGCGCATCTTTGGGCTCAACAACATCGAACTGATCACCGACCGGCCGCTGGAGGTCAACTTAAGGGAAATCAAGCAAGTCAAGAAGGACTGGCCGGATCGTGCTCTCGTGGTGTCGCTGATGGTGCCGTGCGAGGAAGAGGCCTGGATCAAGATCCTGCGCGCGGTCGAGGATACCGAGTGCGACGGCGTCGAGTTGAACTTCGGCTGCCCCCACGGCATGTCGGAGCGCGGCATGGGATCGGCAGTCGGTCAAGTGCCGGAATACGTCGAGATGGTGACGCGCTGGTGCAAGGCCCACACCAATATGCCGGTGCTGGTCAAGCTGACACCCAATGTCACAAACGTTCTTGGCCCGGCCCGTGCGGCCCATCAGGGCGGCGCCGACGGCGTTTCGCTGATCAACACCATCAATTCGATCACCTCCATCGACCTCGACATCATGGCGCCAACCCCGACGGTCGACGGCAAGGGCTCCCACGGCGGTTATTGCGGCCCCGCGGTCAAGCCCATTGCCATGCACATGGTGGCGGAGATCGCCCGCGACCCCGAATGCGCCGGTCTGCCCATATCGGCCATCGGCGGCATATCCAACTGGCGTGACGCGGCGGAGTTCATGTCGCTCAACGCAGGCAGCGTGCAGGTCTGCACGGCCGCCATGCACTACGGTTTCAAGATCGTTGAGGACATGATCGACGGCCTGTCCAATTGGATGGACGTCAAGGGCTACGCCAAGCTTTCGGAATTCCAGGGATTGGCGGTGCCGAACGTGACGGACTGGCAGTCGCTCAACATGAATTACGAGATCATCGCCGAAATCGATCAGACCCGCTGCGTCAAATGCGGTCTCTGCCATATCGTCTGCGAGGATACCTCGCACCAGGCGGTTGCTGCCGAGCGCAAGGACGGCGAGCGGCACTATTCCGTGATCGACGAGGAATGCGTCGGCTGCAATCTCTGCATGCACGTGTGCCCGGAGAACTGCATCACGATGCGCAAGGTCGACAACGGCAAACCCTACATGAATTGGACGGAAGATCCCCGCAACCCGCAGCGCGTCGCTGCCGAGTAGCGGTTCAGCAGGAAGGAAACAACCAAGTGAGCGAAGCTTTGTCGCGCGGCGATAACCTCCGCGTAAACGGTCAACGGCTCTGGGATTCGTTGATGGAAATGGCGCAAATCGGCGCTACCGAGAAGGGCGGTGTCTGCCGTCTGGCCCTGACGGACCTCGACCGCGAGAGCCGAGATTTGTTTTCCAAGTGGTGCGTTGATGCCGGGTGCACGATCCGGATCGACAAAATGGGCAACATGTTTGCCCGGCGTCCGGGTAAGAACGACGACCTGCCGCCGATCATGACGGGCAGCCACCTCGACAGCCAGCCCACGGGCGGGAAGTACGACGGCGTATACGGCGTCTTAGCCGGGCTGGAAGTCGTACGCACGCTCAACGACCTCAACATCGAGACCGAGGCACCGGTGGAAGTTGCCGTATGGACCAACGAGGAAGGCTCGCGTTTCGCCCCGGCCATGGTGGCCTCGGGCGTTTTCGCCGGTGTCTTCGATCTGGAATACGGCCTGTCCCGTGCCGATCTCGACGGCAAGACGATGGGTGAGGAACTGGAGCGCATCGGCTATGCCGGCGACGACGAGGTCGGTGGCCGGGAAGTGGGCGCCTATTTCGAAGCGCACATCGAACAGGGCCCGATCCTCGAGGACGAGGAAAAGACCGTGGGCGTGGTCACCGGCGCACAGGGCCAGCGTTGGTACGAAGTGACGCTGACCGGGCAGGAGGCCCATGCCGGACCGACGCCCATGCATACCCGCCGGGACGCTTTGGTGGGCGCCTCGCGCATCGTGACGGAGGTCAACCGCATCGGGCTCGAAAACCAGCCCTACGCCTGCGCCACGGTTGGCCTTATGCAGGTGACCCCGAATTCGCGCAACGTCATCCCCGGCAGCGTGTTTTTCGCCGTCGACTTCCGTCACCCCAACGACGAAATCCTGTCCAAGATGGATGCTGAATTACGCCAGGTGGCGGACGCCATCGCCAAGGATATCGGCCTGGAGATGGAATTCGAGGAAATCTGGTATTCACCCCCCGTCGCTTTCAACGAAGACTGCGTTTCGGCGGTACGCACGGCGGCGGAAAGCAGCGGCATCCCGCACATGGATATCGTCTCGGGCGCAGGTCATGACGCCTGTTACGTGGCGCGCGTGGCACCGACGGCGATGATCTTCACCCCTTGTCTCAATGGCATCAGTCACAACGAAATCGAATCGGCCGAGCCCGACGATCTTGAAGCAGGCTGTAACGTTCTCCTGCAGGCCATGATCGAACGGGCAAATGCCGGATGACGGCTGAGGAGGCTGCGGCGTCCGACGAAGCGGCGCAAGTCATCATTGATGCGCGCAAACTCTCCCTGACGTTCGGGGAGGGCGACAGCGCCGTGCACGCCTTGTCGAATGTCGATCTCAGCGTCCGTTCCGGCGATTTCGTCTCCTTCATCGGACCGTCCGGTTGCGGCAAGACCACCCTGATGCGGGTTATCGCCGATCTCGAACAGCCGACGGGCGGGGAGATCATCGTTCACGGCGGGACGCCGGAACAGGCCCGCCTGGATCGGGCCTACGGCTACGTCTTCCAGGCGCCGGCGCTCTATGCCTGGCGCACGGTTCGGCGCAACGCGCTACTGCCCCTGGAACTCATGGGCATGGCCAAGGCCGAGCGCGAGGAACGGGTCGCCAAATACCTCGCCATGGTGGGGTTGGAGGGCTTCGAGAAAAAATTTCCCTGGCAGTTATCCGGGGGCATGCAGCAACGCGTGTCCATCGCCAGGGCTTTGTCGTTCGAGCCCGATCTGCTGTTGATGGACGAACCGTTCGGCGCACTGGACGAGATCACGAGGGATCATCTCAACGAACAGCTCATCCGGCTGTGGGAGCAAACCGGCAAAACGGTAATATTCGTCACCCATTCCATTCCCGAAGCGGTTTTCTTGTCGACAAAGATCGTCGTGATGTCGCCGCGGCCGGGACGGATCATCGAGGTAATCGACTGCGATCCGCCGAAAGACAGGACGCTGGACTGGCGCGAAACCACCGAATTCCTTGAAGTTGCCCATCGCGTTCGCGAAGCCTTGCGGGCTGGGCATTCTTACGATGACTGACGTCGTCCTGCCGCGAGCGGAACCGGGTTGGTTCGGAAAATTCCGGGCGGGACGGACCGGTCCGGTGACGACGATGGTCATTCTGATCGTTGCGATCTGGTATGCCGGCGCCGTCTGGCTGAACGCGCCGCAGGTCATCGAGCGTTTCGAGCGGGGCAAGGTGAGCTGGACGGCGGGCGATCTCATCGACAAAGCCTGGTCGATGGAACGGCCGGTGTTGCCCGCGCCCCATCAGGTCGCGGTGGAGCTCAACAAGACGGTGTTTCAGAAAAAAGTGACCTCCAAGCGATCGTTGGTTTACCACGCCTGGATCACGACGTCGGCGACGCTGCTGGGGTTTGCCTTCGGCGCCATTCTGGGCATCCTGCTGGCGGCGGGGATCGTCCACGTCAGGGCCTTGGACCGCAGCCTGATGCCGTGGATCATCGCTTCCCAGACCATCCCCATTCTCGCCATCGCCCCCATGATCGTCGTGGTGCTGGGAAATCTCGGCCTAACCGGCGTGCTGCCCAAGGCCATCATTTCCATGTATCTCTGCTTCTTCCCGGTCGCCATCGGCATGGTGAAGGGCTTGCGCTCGCCCGATCCGCTGCAGATGGATCTGATGCGCACTTATTCGGCGACGCAAAGCCAGATTTTCTGGAGCTTGCGCTGGCCGTCGTCGGTGCCGTTCCTGTTCACCAGCCTCAAGGTCGCCGTCGCGATCAGCCTGGTCGGCGCGATTGTCGGCGAGTTGCCGACCGGAGCCGTTGCGGGTATCGGCGCCCGGTTGCTGGCGGGATCCTACTATGGCCAGACGGTGCAAATCTGGTCGGCGCTGATTGTTGCTTCGGTGCTGGGCATGGTTTTGGTCGCGCTGATCGGCCTCATCGAACGGTTGACCCTCCGGGCAATGGGAGCGGCGCAATGATCAAGCGCGATCCTGCCGCTCTGGCCTGCCTCGTCCTCTTCGTTCTTTCGCTCGGATTGCCGGTGTCCACTGGCGGTGGTTGGATCACGACCGTCGGTGCAGAAATTCTCTGGGCCGCGCCCGCCATCGGCTTCTGCCTATGGCGCTTGTGGTGGACCGACTGGTCGGAGATGGACGGCAAGCTCCTCGGATTGCTGGCGATGATTTCCACCCTCGCTGCCGCCTTGCCACCGCTGATGTTGTTGTCGTCGAAGGTGGTGATCGGTTTCGACGGCGTCGGCTTCTGGGCCTACGTTTTCGGTCTCGGCTTTCTGGTGTGGCGGTCGATGACGCTTCTGTCGGCCCTTGAAGAACCGGGGAGGCTGTACGAACTCATGGTTCCCGCAATATTCGGGCTCTGGGCGATCTACCTTTGGCAAGTCGTTGTCAGCGGCTTCGCCGTCCCGCAGGTTCTGCTCCCGGCGCCCAGCCTGATCGCCGCCGCCATTGCGAACTCCGCCGACATCCTGTGGGCGGATTTCCAGCAAACGTTCATGAAAGCCGTGTTGGCGGGTTTCCTGATGGGCTGCGGCTCGGGCTTCGTTGTCGCGGTACTGGTGGACCGGGTGCCTTTCCTGCAGCGCGGCCTGCTGCCGTTGGGCAGCCTGGTCAGCGCCATTCCCATCGTCGGCATCGCGCCTATCATGGTCATGTGGTTCGGCTTCGACTGGCAATCCAAGGCCGCCGTCATCGTCGTCATGACGTTCTTTCCGATGCTGGTGAACACGCTGACGGGGATAAATGCCTCCGGCGCGATGGAGCATGACCTCATGCGCTCCTATGGTGCAAGTTATTTCCAGACCTTGTTCCGGTTGCGCCTGCCCAACGCGCTGCCGTTCATTTTCAACGCGTTGAAGATCAATTCCACCCTGGCGCTGATCGGCGCCATCGTGGCCGAGTTCTTCGGCACGCCGATCGTCGGCATGGGCTTTCGCATCTCAACCGAAGTCGGGCGCATGAATGTCGACATGGTGTGGGCCACTATCGCTGTCGCTGCGGTGGCGGGCTCGGGTTTCTACGGGGCATTGGCCCTGCTGGAACGCAGCCTCACGTTCTGGCATCCGTCCTACAGGAAGAACTGAATTTTCGCCGGCGCAACGTTCGCGCCATCCTCAACCAAGACCATCAGTACCAAGCAGGGAGCAAAGGGAGTAGACGATGAAGAAGTTGGTAACCATGGCGGCCGTGGCCGCTCTTAGTATGTCGGCCGCCGCCGCGCAAGCCGCCGACAAGTTGACGCTGCAGCTTAAGTGGGTGACGCAGGCACAGTTTGCGGGCTACTACGTCGCCAAGGACAAGGGTTTTTACAAGGAAGCCGGTCTCGACGTCACCATCAAGCCGGGCGGGCCGGATATCGCACCGCCGCAGGTCATCGCCGCCGGCGGCGCGGACGTGGTGATCGACTGGATGCCCTCGGCGCTGGCGACCCGCGAGAAGGGGTTGCCGTTGGTCAACATCGCGCAGATTTTCAAGAAATCGGGCATGATGCTGACCTGCCGCAAGGACAGCGGCATCAAGTCGCCGGCCGATTTCAAAGGCAAGACCCTGGGTGTCTGGTTCTACGGCAACGAATATCCGTTCCTCTCGTGGATGGACAAGTTGGGCCTCTCGACCAAGGGCGGCAGCGCCGATGTGACGGTTCTCAAGCAGGGCTTCAACGTCGATCCGATCCTGCAGAAGCAGGCGGCCTGCGTCTCCACCATGACCTACAACGAGTACTGGCAGATCATCGACGCCGGCCTGACGCCGGGCGAGTTGCAGGTCTATAAGTACGAAGATCAGGGCGTGGCGACGCTCGAGGACGGCCTCTACACGTTGGAGAAGTCGCTCAATGATCCAAAGATGGTCGACAAGCTGGCGCGCTTCGTAAAAGCCTCCGTCAAGGGCTGGGAATACGCCATGAACAACGTCAACGAAGCCGCCGACATCGTGCTTGAAAACGACGCCAGCGGCGCCCAGACGGAGAAGCACCAGCGCCGCATGATGGGCGAAATAGCCAAGCTGATTGCGGGTTCCTCCAAGGGTATCGGCTATCTTGAGCCCGGCGATTATGAGCGTACGGTGGGCACCTTGATGTCGGGTAAATCCGATCCGGTCATCACCAAGAAACCGTCCGGCGCCTACACGCATGCCGTCTGGAACAAGGCGATGGGCATGTAGTCCATTGCCCCAGGCTTAACGCCGAACCGTTAGAGGGAGGCTCCGGCCTCCCTCTTTCGTTTTGCTTCTGACAAATGCGTTACCCGGGTATCGTTGATGTTCCATAGTGACTACAATTCTCGTCCGAATCGAAGGGGAGGGTGGCGCAAATGATCGTCGAGCAGATTTGGACCGGGAACGCGTACCGCAATTTCAACTACCTGATCGCCTGTCCCGAAACCGGGGAGGCAATGGCGATCGATCCGCTAGACCACGCAAAATGTCTCGGCCTGGCAAATGACAAGGGCTGGACGATCACGCAGGTGTTGAACACGCACGAACACGGCGACCACACCGGCGGAAACTCGAAGGTTATTGAGGCGACGGGCGCCAAGCTCCTGGCCCACCACAACGCCCAGGGAAAGATTCCGGGGATGGACCGGGGTCTGGATGCCGGCGATGTCATAAAGATCGGTAAGACGGTGGAAGTGGAGGCGCTCGATACGCCGGGCCACACCATGAGCCACATCTGTCTTCTGACCCGGACCGACCAGCCGGCGCTGATCTGCGGCGATACGCTCTTCAACGCAGGCGCCGGGAATTGCCACAACGGCGGCCATCCCAGTGAGCTCTACGACACGTTTGCCAATCTCCTGTCGCAACTGCCGGACGAGACCTTGATTTATCCCGGCCACGACTACATGACCAACAATCTGGAATTCACCCTGAACCGGGAACCCGATAATGCGCGGGCCAAGTCTCTGCTAGATGACCTCGCCGATCAGGATCCGAACGACGCCCTGGTTTCGACGATGGCGCTCGAGAAGGAAATCAACACATTCCTACGCCTGCGAAGCCCCAGCGTTATCGCGGCTATCCGCGAAAGCTTTCCGGACCTGCCGGATGATCCCGACCCGCGCACCGTGTTCCTGAAACTGAGGGAACTCCGCAATAGCTGGTGACTTTGAGGGAGGACTTTCGATGTCGACCGATCCCGGACCCTACCTTCTTGAAACCACCAGGCTGATCCTCTCCCCCGACGGTAAGGCCACACCGAAGGACGTGACGCCAAACTTTTACGCCGAACTCGATACCGAGTTCGACGGCTTCACCGGGCACATCCTTATCTCGAAGCACGAGTTTGCTGACGCCTGGGAGAGTTGGGAAGTGCATCCCGAGGCCGATGAATTGGTTTATCTGATATCCGGTGATACCGATTTTGTGTTGTGGCGGGACGGCCGGGAGGAAGTGGTGCGGGTCAATCAGCCGGGCACTTGTGTTGTCGTGCCGAAAGGGCTGTGGCACACGGCCAGACCCCACGAACACACGGCCATGCTCTTCATGACGCCGGGGGAGGGTACGCAAAACGCTGCGGAACCGGAAGGCGAGCCCTTCTAGGACGACTGGCGCGTCCCCACCATGAGTTTGGCTTCGCAGGTGAACACGAGCTCGTCGTCCTGATTGAAAAGCTCATTCATAATGGTGATGTAACCCCGGCCGGGTTTGCGTGACGGCGCCTTGTCGATCATTTCGATGCGCAGTCGAACCTGATCGTCCGGCCTAACCGGGGCTTTCAGCTTCACCAGCCATTCGAGGCCGCCAAGCAACTCGATGTCCGCAAGCACGGGGACCGAGGTTCGATACCAGAGCGTGATGACATAGCTGCCGCTGGCGATCAGACCGCCGAATTGGGACGCCTTGGCGGCTTCCTCGTCGAGGTGGAAGGGCAGGGGATCGTTGCGCCGGGCGTAATCGAGCATTTCCTCGCGGTCGGCGCTCTCGGTGGCGCCCCAGAACACGTCACCCGGGTTGAGATCTTCCCAGTGTAGCTTCGGCATAAAATCTCGGCTTAACGGAAGCGATGGGCGAGCAATTGAATGAGGCCCAAATGCGTGACGACCGCGCCCATGATGATGACCGAGATCATGAACAGCAGCAGCAGATAACGGTGAATGTTGGCCTCGCGCTTCGACTTGATACGGCGGATGCGCGTGAACAGGGTGGAGAAGTGGCGGTTGATCTCCTCGATCTTGGTCAACTCGGTGTGCTGCCAGAACTGATAGACGATAACGGTGAATATGACGGCCAGCGTAAGGACGATGACGACGCCGGTGAGAATGTCCGTATAGCCCTTGTCGGCGGTAACCAGTTTGGCAACGCCGAGAATGGCGCCGAAGGCCAGCAGGGTGGAACCGACCGTCCACCACTGGAGATGCTTGGCGAACCGGACGGTGTCGGTGCTTTCCTTGTAAAGCAGCGCCATTTCCTGATGGGTCTGCTCATCCAAATCGGACGGCTGGTTTTCAAACCGCGTCTCGCTGCCGCCGCTTTCTTCCTTGGATTTCTTATCTGCCAACGTCCAACACCCATGGGGTTAAGGTTTGGGTAACCAAGAATAGCGCCCCAAAGGTTGACAATTTCCAAACAAATTCGGGCAAAAAAAAACCTCCCCGGCGGCAGGACCGGGGAGGAAGTGTTTCGATGGGAGGAGAGTTCGCTAAATTATTCCGCTGCTTTGGCCCTCTCCACGGGCGTCGGCGTCATGAGTTCGCTGCGGCGTTCCATGGCGGCGTAGAACGGGGCGAAGGCCGGCCTATCGATGTAGCGGCCGCTCCCCCGTTCCATGTCGATCTGGCCGTCGGCGTAGACCAGGCGGCCCTGGCTGATGGTATGGGTGTTGATGCCTTTCACCGTCATGCCCTCGAAGATGTTGAAATCGACGTTCTGATGGTGGGTCTTAGCCGAGATCGTGCGGGAGCTATTCGGATCCCAGACAACCAGATCGGCGTCGGCGCCGATATTGACCGAACCCTTGCGCGGATAAATATTGAAAATCTTTGCCGCGTTTGTCGACGTGGCGGCGACGAATTCGTTTTCCGTCAGGCGTCCGGTGCCGACGCCCTGATCCCACATCACCGACATGCGGTCTTCGACACCGCCCGTGCCGTTGGGAATGAGGGAGAAGTCATCGATGCCGGCGGCCTTCTGAGGCGCGCAGAAGCAGCAATGGTCTGTCGCGGTCGTTTGCAGGTTGCCGGATTGCAGGCCGCGCCACAGGGCTTCCTGATGGCCTTTGGGCCGGAACGGCGGGCTCATGACGTGGGCCGCGGCGAATTCGAAATCCGGGTTGCGGTAAACGCTGTCGTCGATGATAAGGTGGCCGGCCAGGACCTCGCCGAACACGCGCTGCCCTTCGAGTCGGGCGCGGGTAATGGCTTCCAGCGATTCCCGGCAACTGTTGTGCACGACGTAGAGCGGCACGTTGAGAACCTGGGCGATGCGGATGGCCCGGTTGGCGGCCTCGCCTTCGACCTCGGGCGGCCGCGACAGCGGGTGGCCCTCCGGTCCGGTGATGCCGCGGTCCTTCATTTCCTGCTGCAGGCGGAAGACGAGCTCGCCGTTTTCCGCGTGGACGGTGCAGATGGCGCCCAATTCGCGGGCCCGGCTGAAGCTGTTCACCAGGACCTCGTCGTCGGCCATGATGGCGCCCTTGTAGGCCATGAAGTGCTTGAAGCTGTTGACGCCCTTCTCGTTGACCAGGGTTGCCATGTCGCGGTGCACGCTCTCGTCCCACCAGGTCACGGCGACATGAAAAGAGTAATCCGCCGCCGCTTTTTCAGACCAGCCGCGCCATTTGTTGTAGGCGTCCATCAGTGGTTCCTGGGGATTGGGAATGACGAAATCGATGATCATCGTCGTGCCGCCGGCGGCGCCGGCGCAGGTGCCGGAATAAAAATCCTCGCTCGCCACCGTGCCCATGAACGGCAGTTCCATGTGGGTGTGGGGGTCGATGCCGCCCGGCATCACCAGTTGACCGCCGGCGTCGATCACGCGCGCGTCCGACGGCGCTTCGATATCTTCGCCCACCGCCTTGATGACGCCTTCGTCCGTATAGACGTCAGCGCGGAAACTGGCGTCCGCCGTGACAACGGTACCGCCGCGAATAAGAATCGACATGGTGTGCTCCCCGTATGATTCGTTGTGGGTCAAAACCTGACCACTTGGACAGATATTAGCTGAAAAGACGGCGCCCGTGCCAGCCGATTATGTATTTTTCACCTGGCGGTGCAGCAGCAGAACGGCGGCGCCGCCGCATAGCGATAGAGCTGTCATCAGGAAGAAGGCCCACGGACCGGTCAGTTCGTAGGTCCAGCCGGCAACGGCCATGGCGATTCCGAACGCCAGACCCATGCCGAGTGAATCGTAGATGCCCTGGGCAGAGGCCGTCTGTTCCTCCGGCACCGCCTGCATGATGAAGGCGAAGGCGGCGATGTGCGTCCCACCGAACGTGAAGGCATGAAGCAATTGGGTTGCCATGAGCCAGGGCAGCGAGACCGTGAGGCCGAGGATCGTCCAGCGGATAGCACCGGCCAAGGCCGCCATCATCAGTAATTTGGTGTGTCCAAACTTATCGATCAGCAGCCGGGCGAAGCTGAACAACGTGATCTCGGCGACGACGCCTACCGACCACAACAGACCAATCGTGCTTTCGGAAATGCCGGCCTGCGCCCAGTGCAGCGAGGCAAAGCCGTAAAGCGCAGCATGGCTGGCTTGCAATAGCGAGGCCGCGATCACGAAGGTCCGGAAGATGGGCGATTTCAGGACATCGACAAAGGCGGGACGCTTGCGCTTTCGGGATTCCAGCCGAATATCCGGCAACAGGAACGAGGCGAACAGCAAGGTGAATGAAACGGCGATCAGCAGCATCAGGACGCTTTCGCTGTCGCGGTCGATGAGGTACCAGCCGCCCGTCGTCGAGGCGATCACGAAGCTGATCGAACCCCAACGCCGGACGGTGCCATAGTTCATGCCGAACCGGTTGGCGGATAGAATGGCCAGGCTGTCGACGATTGGCACGTTTGTCGTGATCAGGGCGCCGACGACAAGCCAGCCCAGCAGCAAGAGCCAAAAGCCGAAGGTGACCTTGAATACTATGAACCCGGCGACGATGGCGATCGCCATGACCACCAGGATCCGCCGTTTTTCGCCGGTCTGGTCGGCAAGAGTGGTGAGACCGATGCCGAAAGGGATTTTCGCCCACAACGCCGCCGCCAGGATCAGGCCGATTTGCTCGGCGCTGAGTCCGCGACCCTCCAGCCAAAGAGGGAGGAACGGAACCCAAATCCCATACACCAGAAACAGGGCGAAGAAATACGTCCCGATGCGGAAGGAATGGCTGTGAAAGGTCATGCGAACCCGTTCAATTGGCGATTCATTTGCTTGACATCCGCTCCATATAGGCGCACTTTGAAAAAAATTTCATTAAATAAAAAAAATTCTACAACGGTCCGAGACAGGGAATATGGCCGGGAGAAAAAAGGACACCGGGGAGCAGGATTTGAGCCTGGCGGCGCGTGCCGCATGGCTCAGTTATATCGGTGGCCACACCCAAAGTGAAATTGCCAGCCGGCTCGGCGTATCACCCGGCAAGGCGCACCGTCTGATCGCGCTGGCCCACGACAATGGTTTAGTGAAGGTTTTCATCGAAGGCGCGCCCGATCAATGCCTGGAATTGGAAACCCGCATCGCCGGGGATTACGGGCTGGACAACTGCATCGTCGCTCCTGATCTGGGCGACGATACCGAGGACACCAATCACGGCGATTTCGCCGCCGTCGGCGCCGCGGCCGCACGGTTTCTCCACGGGATCATGGAGAACGCCGGCTCGCTGATAATCGGCGTCGGTAAGGGACGCTCACTCGCCGCCATGGTGAGGAACCTGCCGACCATGCAGCGCCCCGACCTGAAGTTTGTTTCGGTGTCGGGAAGCCTCACGCGAAACCTCTCGGCCAACCCCTTCGACGTCGTTCACAAGCTGGTGGAACGCACGGGCGGCGAGGGTTATTTCCTCCCGGTCCCCTACATTGCGGCCAGCGTCGAGGAAAAGGAACTCCTCCTGGCGCAGCGCAGCGTCCAGGATTTGCTGGCCAAGGCCCGCCAGGCCGACATGTTCGTAATCGGCATCGGTACTCTGGAGGGTGACGCCCACGTCAAGCAGGTCGGCATGGTAACCGATGCCGAATGGAAGGAACTGCGCGCCAAACAAGCGGTCGGCGACGTTATGGGAAGCTTCGTGGACGCTTTTGGGGTGGCAGTCGATTCGGAGGTCAATCAACATTCCCTCGGCCTCGGCATCGAGGATCTTCGCGGTCGGCGCGTCGTGGCCGTCGTGGGTGGCGAAACCAAGGGAGATGCCGTCATGGCGGCGCTGAAAACCGGCGCGATTACGGATCTGGTGCTTGGAGAGGTGGCGGCGCGCTGGATCGTCGAGCGACTGGACGCCGCGTTGATGGACGAACCGAAAAGGCAGGTCGGATGAGCGTAAAGATCGAATCCCTGCCGCTCGGCGTGGCGGCCAACGCGGCGGCGGACGAGCACCGCAACCCCGGAACGGCGTTGGACCTCGACTGGGTCGAAAGCCTCAGGGTCAACCGGAGCGCCGTCGAGCGCCGGACGTCGACACTGGGTGGCCGGCGCACCGTCAAGAAGGCCTGGCAGGCAGCCTGGCTGCTCAAGGCGGTCTCCTGCATCGACCTGACCACGCTGGCCGGCGACGACACGCCGGGCCGTGTCAAACGGCTCTGTGCGAAAGCGCGCCAGCCCGTACGTCGGGAAATACTGAATTCTCTCGGGGCCGCCGATCTCGATCTCACCGTTGGCGCGGTCTGCGTCTATCATCAGATGGTCGAAACCGCCGTCGAGGCACTGGCCGGCACGAATATTCCCGTTGCCGCCGTTTCAACCGGGTTTCCGGCGGGCTTGGCGCCGATGGACACGAAGCTTCGGGAAATCAAGGCGTCGGTTCGGGCGGGCGCATCGGAAATCGATATCGTCATCACCCGGGGCAACGTTTTGACCGGTAATTGGCAGGCCCTATACGACGAGGTCCGGGCCTTCCGCGAAGCCTGCGGTCCGGCGCACATGAAAGCCATTCTCGGCACCGGCGATCTGGTGACCTTGCGCAACGTCGCGCGCGCCTCGGCGGTGTGCATGATGGCGGGAGCGGATTTCATCAAGACCTCGACAGGCAAGGAGGGCGTCAATGCGACCCTGCCCGTCAGCCTCGTCATGGTGCGTCTGATCCGCGAGTATCTGGAGCGCACCGGTGTCCGCATCGGCTACAAGCCTGCCGGTGGCGTCAGCGCCGCCAAGGATGCGCTCGCCTACTTGATTCTGATGAAGGAGGAGCTCGGGCGCGATTGGCTTGATCCCTCCCTCTTCCGCTTCGGCGCTTCCAGCCTTCTGGGCGATATCGAGCGCCAGCTTGAACACAATGCGACCGGCCGGTATGCCGCGTCCTACCGCCAGCCGATGGGTTAGGGAAACCATGAGCGTCCTCGAAATACTCGACACCATGGATTACGGCCCGGCGCCGGAAGCCCGGGACCACGCCGATGCCTGGCTCAAGGAACATGGGGCCGCATTCAAACTGTTCATCGACGGCAAGTGGCGCAGCGCCAAATCCGGCGAAACCTTTGCGACGCACAACCCGGCCGACGGCAAGCGACTGGCGACGATCTCCCAGGCCGCCAAGGCCGACGTCAACGCAGCGGTGAGGGCGGCGCGGAAGGCGCATGGGCCCTGGGCCGCGCTCGGCGGGCACGAACGAGCCAAGTATCTCTACGCCCTGGCGCGGCTGATGCAGAAGCACTCACGCCTGTTCGCCGTTTTGGAAACCATCGATAACGGCAAGACGGTGCGCGAAACCCGGGACATCGACGTTCCGCTTGTGGCCCGACATTTTTATCATCACGCCGGCTGGGCCCAGTTGCTGGAAAGCGAGTTTCCCAACTATGAACCCGTCGGCGTCGTCGGGCAGGTCATTCCCTGGAATTTCCCGCTCCTGATGCTGGCCTGGAAGATCGCGCCGGCATTGGCGGCCGGGAACACGGTGGTCCTCAAGCCTGCTGAATACACGAGCCTTACGGCACTGTTGTTCGCGGAGGTTTGTCAGGAAGCGGGCCTGCCCGCGGGCGTCGTCAACATCGTGACGGGCGACGGTCGCACCGGCGAACTGATCGTAAATCACGCAGGCGTGGACAAGATCGCCTTCACGGGTTCCACCGAAGTGGGCCGGCGCATTCGTGAAGCCACAGCCGGCAGCGGCAAGAAGCTTTCCCTGGAACTGGGTGGCAAGTCACCGTTCATCGTTTTCGACGACGCCGACCTCGACAGCGCCGTCGAAGGCATCGTCGACGCCATCTGGTTCAACCAGGGCCAGGTCTGTTGCGCGGGCTCCCGCCTGCTGGTGCAGGAGGGCGTGGCACAGACCATGTACAAGAAGCTTCGCGCCCGCATGAAGAACCTGCGTATCGGCGACCCGCTCGATAAGGCCAACGACATCGGCGCGATCGTCCATCCCGTGCAAAAGCAGCGTATCGAGGAGCTAGTCAAGCAAGGCGTCGATGAAGGCGCGGAACTCTGGCAGGACGATAGCGCCGTTCCCGCAAACGGCTGTTTCTATCCGCCGACGTTGATGACGGGGGTCGAGCCATCGGCAACGGTGGCGCGGGAGGAGATTTTCGGACCTGTCTTGGTGGCCATGACGTTCCGCACACCGGGTGAAGCGGCCGCGTTGGCAAACGACACGCGCTATGGTTTGGCTTCCAGCATCTGGACGGAAAATATCAACCTCGCGCTCGACATTGCGCCCAAGATCAAGGCGGGCGTCGTCTGGGTGAATTCCACCAACCTGTTCGATGCCGGCGTCGGTTTCGGCGGCTACCGCGAATCCGGTTTCGGTCGCGAAGGGGGCATCGAGGGCCTCTATGAATACCTGAAGCCGAAGACGCAAAAGGAAGCCGTCAAAACCGAGGCGCCAAAAGCCGCCGCCAAGCCGCCGGCCGTCCAGACGACGCCGGATATCGATCGTACCGCCAAAATGTACATCGGCGGCAAGCAGGCGAGGCCGGACGGCGGCTACAGCCTGCCGGTACTGGGAGCGGACGGCCAATTGCTGGGACAGGTCGGTGAAGGCAACCGGAAGGACATCCGGAACGCCGTCGAAGCCGCGCGGAAAGCGACGGCGTGGTCCACCGCGACGACGCACAATCGCGCCCAGGTCATTTATTACATCGCCGAAAATCTGGCAGCTCGGTCGCGGGAATTCGCCGACCGCCTGCGGGCGATGACTGGGGGGAGTGCAAAAGCCGCCGCAGACGAGGTGGGGGCCTCGGTGCGGCGGCTTTTCACTTACGGTGCCTGGGCCGACAAATTCGACGGCGCCGTGCATTCGCCGCCGATGCGCGGCGTAGCGCTGGCGATGAACGAGCCGTTGGGCGTCATGGGCATTGCCTGTCCAGATGAACAGCCCTTGCTGGCTTTCGTGTCGTTGCTGGCGCCGGTGATCGCCATGGGCAACCGGGCCATCGTGATTCCGTCTCCCCGTCATCCACTGGCGGCAACAGATTTCTATCAGGTACTGGAGACTTCGGATGTGCCGGGGGGCGTCGTGAACATCGTGACGGGTGAGCGCGATCCGCTGGCTGCCGTTTTGGCCGAACACGACGAGGTTGACGCGGTCTGGTACGTCGGCACCGCCGAGGGCAGCAAAGCCGTTGAGCTTGCATCTGCAGGTGACCTGAAACAAACATGGGTTAATAATGGGCGTGCGATAAACTGGCGCGAGAGGGGCGCTGCCGAGGGGAGGGCGTATCTGCGCCGCGCCACGCAAGTCAAGAATATCTGGATACCTTATGGGGAATGACCGAGGGAGGCCGGCATTCGCTGCTTGGATAGAAGCCTCTGAAAACCGCAAACTGGGAGGAAGATAGAAATGAAAATGTTTTTGCGGACCGCCAGTGCGGCAGCGGTGCTCTTGGCATCGTTTGCTGCTTCGGCTGCCGATATCAAACCCGCAGTCGTATTCGATATGGGCGGCAAATTCGACAAGTCCTTTAACCAGGGCGTCTACGACGGTGTCGAAAAGTTCAAGAAGGACACCGGCATCAGCTACCGTGAATTCGAGGTCACGAATGAAGCGCAGCGTGAGCAGGCGATCCGCAAGATGGCCCAGCGCGGCTCCGACATCGTTCTCGGCATCGGTTTCGCTCAATCGGATGCGATCAAGAAAGTTGCGGCCGAATTCCCGGACACCAAGTTCGCGATCATCGACGGCTTCGTCGTGGCGCCGAACGTCCAGGCCATCCTGTTCAAGGAACATGAAGGCTCGTTCCTGGTCGGCATGATGGCCGCTATGGCATCAAAGACCGGCAAGGTCGGCTTTATCGGAGGCATGGACATTCCGCTGATCCGCAAGTTCGCCTGCGGTTACGAGCAGGGCGTCATGCACGCCAACAAGAGCGCCAAGGTGATCCAGAACATGACCGGCACGACGCCGTCCGCCTGGAACGACCCGAGCCGTGGCGCCGAACTGACCCGCGGCCAGTTCGATCAGGGCGTCGACGTGGTCTATGCCGCCGCCGGCGGCACGGGCGTGGGCGTCTATCAAGCCGCCAAGGATGCCGGCAAGCTCGCCATCGGCGTTGATTCCAACCAGAACTACCTGCACCCGGGGACGATGCTGACCTCGATGCTGAAGCGCGTCGACGTGGCCGCCTATGACACCTTCATGACGGTCAAGAACGGCACCTGGAAGCCCGGTATCAAGGTTGTGGGTCTCGCCGAAAAAGCCATCGACTGGGCCTTGGACGAGCACAACATGTCCCTGGTCTCCGCCGATATGAAGTCCAAGGTCAACATGGCCAAGGCCGACATCATTTCCGGCAAGATCAAGGTACATGACTACATGAGCGACAATTCCTGCAAGATGTAAACGGGATTGGAACCATATGATGGCAAACGCCAACGATACTGACGTCAGCGGCGTCGCGCCGGAGGGGAACAACCCCCCTCCGGCGGCCATCGAACTGCGCAATATCAGCAAATCATTCGGCCCGGTCAGGGCCAATCACAACGTGTCGATGACGGTCGAGGCCGGTGCGATCCACGGGATCGTGGGTGAGAACGGCGCCGGCAAATCGACGCTGATGAGCATTCTTTATGGATTTTACGAAGCGGACGGCGGCGAAATATTCATTCGCGGCGAACCCGTCAAGATTTTGAGTTCCAACGACGCAATCGCCGCCGGGATCGGCATGGTGCACCAGCACTTCATGCTGGTCGACAGCTTTACCGTATTGGAAAACGTCATGATGGGGGCTGAATCCGGTGCTCTCCTCAAGGAAAGCATCGGCAAGGCGCGCGGCGAGCTGGAACGCTTGGAGAACGAGTACGGTCTGCAAGTCGATCCCGATGCTGTGGCAGACGAACTGCCGGTCGGCGAGTTGCAAAGGGTCGAAATTCTGAAGGCGCTCTACCGGGGGGCGCGCATCTTGATCCTCGACGAGCCGACCGGGGTGTTGACCCCTCAGGAAACGGATCAGCTGTTTCGTATTTTCGGCGCCCTCAAGGAGCAAGGCACCACGGTTATCCTGATCACCCACAAGCTTCGGGAAATCATGGCGATTACCGATACTGTGTCGGTGATGCGTCACGGTGAAATGGTGGCGCACCGCAAGACCAGCGAAACCTCGAAGGAAGAGCTCGCGGAACTCATGGTCGGGCGAAAAGTCAGGGCCGATCTCGAGAAAAAACCGTGTGAGCCCGGCGCTGCGGCCTTGGTGGTCGAAAACCTGACGGTGCGGGACGCCTACGACGTGCCCAAGGTCGACGACGTCAGTTTCGAAGTCAGAAAAGGTGAAATCGTCGGCATTGCGGGGGTTTCCGGAAACGGTCAGAGCGAGTTGCTGGACGCCTTGTCGGGCATTCAGCGTATCGTCAAGGGCCGGATCAGGGTGGGCGACCGCGAAGTCAGCCACCAATCGCACTGCGACCCGGCGGAAATGCGGGCCATGAAACTGGCTCACGTGCCGGAGGACCGCCAGAAGCTAGGCATGGTGACGGCCTTTTCGGCGCAGGAATCGGCCATACTCGGCTACCAGCATAACGCGGAATACCAATCGGGTAACTTTTTCGACCTCGATGCCATCCGTACTCATTGCTCAGCCATCATGGAGCGCTTTGATGTCCGACCGCCCAATCCGGACATCAAGTCTGCGAACTTTTCCGGCGGCAATCAGCAAAAGCTGATCCTGGCGCGTGAGATCGATCGGGAGCCGGAGGTCCTTTTGGTCGGGCAACCGACGCGTGGCGTCGATATTGGCGCCATCGAGTTCATCCACCGCCATCTCGTCGATCTGCGCGACAACGGCTGTGCGGTCCTGCTGGTCTCCGTCGAACTCGACGAAATCATGTCGCTGGCCGACCGTATTCTCGTCATGTTCGAAGGCCGCATCGTGGCTGAAGTGGCCGGCGACGAGGCCGACGAGCGGACATTGGGATTGATGATGGCCAATGCCATGACAGATGAGGCGGCGGCAGTGGTTGAAGAAACGAGTGATGCGGGAGCGGCAACATGAGTGACGGTACCCGGCGGCTTCCGCGTTGGATCGATATAGGGCTTATCCCGATCATCAACATCGCCATGGCGTTGTTCGTTTCGGGCGTCATCATCGCACTGATCGGCGAAAACCCGTTCGAGGCGGTGATCATCATGCTCCGGGGGGCGTTGGGGTACGACGAAGGCATTGGCTACACGCTCTATTATGCCACCAACTTTATTTTCACCGGCTTGGCGGTCGCGATCGCCTTCCATACAAACCTCTTCAACATCGGCGGCGAGGGTCAGGCCTACATTGGCGGTCTCGGCGTCGGCTTGGTCATGCTGGCATTTCATCAAACGCTGCCGTTTATCCTTCTATTGCCGCTTGGCATCATCGCTGCTGGTCTGTTCGGCGCCGCCTGGGCGATCATTCCCGGCTATCTTCAGGCCTATCGCGGCAGCCATATCGTCATCACGACCATCATGTTCAATTTTATTGCGGCGGCGCTGATGGTTTACCTGATGGTCAACATCCTCATCAAACCCGGCCAGATGTCGCCGCAGAGCATTACCTTCGAAAAAGCGGCGCATCTGCCCTTCATGCACGAGATATTTTCCTGGTTCGGCATGGAGATCACACGCACTCCGCTAAACGCCACCGTCATCTGGGCGGTGATCTGCTGTGTCGGTTTGTGGTTCTATTTGTGGCGTACGAAGTGGGGATACGATGTGCGTGCCGTTGGCCACAACGAGAAGGCGGCGATCTACGCAGGGGTCGATCCCAAGCGCACCATCGTCATCGTCATGTGCATTTCCGGCGGCCTTGCCGGCATGGTCGGCTTGAATGAAATCATGGGCGTGCATCACAAACTGTTGCTGAATTTCACGGCGGGTTACGGCTTCACCGGAATTGCCGTCTCGCTGATGGGACGCAATCACCCGGTTGGCATCGTGTTGGCCAGTCTCCTGTTCGGGGTTCTCTATCAGGGGGGAGCGGAACTGGCCTTCGAAATACCATCCATAACCCGGGAAATGATCGTATTGATCCAGGGCCTGGTCATCCTTTTCTCAGGCGCCTTGGCCTACATGCTGGCGCCGACCATCGAAAAGATATATCGCAGTTTGACAGCATCGCGGGCGGATGCGGCGGAACCGACGGCGGAGGAGGCTTGAGATGGAAGACGCCGTCGTTTTCATCACGCTGACCGCAAACGCCATGGTACGCGTCTCGACACCCCTGGTGTTGTGCGCCATGGCCGGATTGTTTTCCGAACGCTCCGGCACGATCGATATTAGCCTTGAGGGAAAGATGCTCGGCGGCGCCTTCATCGCCGGCAGCATCGCAGCCGTCACAGGCTCCGCCTGGCTGGCGTTATTCGGTGCCATGGCATTTACGATTTGCCTGGCCCTGCTGCACGGCTTTGCCTGCATTACCCACAAGGGCAATCAGGTGGTCAGCGGCGTCGCGATCAATATGCTGATGTCCGGTTTGACCGTTGTCCTCGGCATTGCCTGGTTCCATCGCGGCGGCCAAACGCCAAGTCTGTTGTCGGAAGCGCGGTTTATGCCGATCACCCTGCCGTTCGCGGATGCGCTGGCCGATATTCCCTTGATCGGCGCGGTTTACAGCGGTTTTCTGAGTGGTCACAACCTGCTGGCCTACACAGCATTTACGGCCGTCCCCATCACCTGGTGGGTGGTGTTCCGCACCCGTTTCGGATTGCGTCTCAGGGCGGTGGGAGAGAACCCCCATGCCGTCGATACGGCCGGCATTTCCGTCACCTGGCTGCGCTACCGCGCCGTGATGATCACCGGCATGCTCACAGGCATCGCCGGGACGTACCTCTCCATTGCCCAGAATGCCGGGTTCGTGCGGGAGATGTCGGCGGGACAGGGGTACATCGCGCTGGCGGCTCTCATCTTCGGCAAATGGCGGCCTTTCCAGGCCATGGGGGCCTGTTTGATGTTCGGCCTCCTGGACGCCATCGCCATCCGCTTGCAGGGCGTGGTCATTCCGGGCGTCGGCGAGGTGCCGGTTCAATTGATCCAGGCGCTGCCCTATGCCCTGACGGTTATTCTGTTGGCAGGCTTCATCGGCAAGGCCATTGCCCCCAAGGCGATCGGCCAGCCCTACGTCAAAGAGCGGTAATATGGACCAGGAGATGCTCGACCTTGTCCGTGCGGCCATGGACAGGGCCTACGCCCCGTATTCGGAGTTTCAGGTCGGCGCCGTCGTTAAGACCGATGGCGGTAATCTCTACGCCGGCTGCAACGTCGAAAATGCCGCTTATCCGCAGGGTTGCTGCGCCGAAGCCTCCGCCATTTCGGCCATGGTCATGGCGGGCGAGCAGCGCATCGCCGAGGTTGCCGTCATGGGCCGCGGCGAGGGTCTGGTAACGCCCTGCGGCGGCTGCCGCCAGCGCATCCGGGAATTTGCCGACGACACCACGCCGATCCATATCTGTGGGACGGAAGGTTTGCGCCAAACAATGACGCTTGGGGAACTGCTGCCGTATTCCTTCGGCCCGGAAAACCTCGAGTGACGACATAGTCAGGAAAGAAGGGGGGGTGCGTGAGCACTGATATCGAAGAATCCGCTGCCGTCATCGCGGAGAGAGCGCCCGGATTCAAGCCGCAAGTTGGCATGATCCTCGGGTCGGGCTTGGGCCCGTTCGCCGAGACGATCGAAAACCAGACAGTCATATTGTACGGCGATCTCGCCGGCTTTCCCGAACCGGGTGTGGCCGGCCATGCCGGACAATTGATCCTGGGTACCGTCGGGGCGACGCGCGTCGCCGTGATGCAGGGCCGGGCGCACTTCTACGAGACGGGTAGCGCCGACGCCATGAAAACGCCGGTACGCACCCTGAATGCCGCCGGCTGCGAGACCCTGATTGTCACCAACGCCGCCGGCAGCACCGACACTGACGCCGGGCCCGGCAGCGTCATGTTGCTCACCGATCACATCAGTTTCACGGGCGCCTCGCCCCTGTTCGGCGAAGAAGGCAGCGAACGTTTTGTCGACCTCGTTGACGCCTATGATCCGGGTCTGTGCGATCAATTGCGCAAGGCAGCGGCGGCCGTCGGCGTAACCCTGGCCGAAGGCGTCTACATGTGGTTCTGCGGTCCGCACTTCGAAACGCCGGCGGAGATCCGCGCTGCCAAGGTGCTGGGCGCCAGCGCCGTCGGCATGTCAACAGTGCCGGAAGTCATCCTGGCGCGCCATGCCGGTATGCGCGTCGCAGCGCTTTCCATCATCACCAATCTGGCGGCGGGCATGAGCGACGTGAAACTCACCCACGACCAGACCATGATGATGGCGGCCCGGGCGGCGGGGTCGGTGCAGAGCCTACTGACCGAGTTCTTGGCGAAATTTGAAGGCTGACGAAAATGCTGCCCCAGGAAATCATCCGCCGGAAACGCGACGGTGCCGTGCTGAGCGACGAGGAGATCGCTTTCATGGTCCGGGGCCTGGCCGACGAGAGTATCAGCGAGGGTCAGATCGCCGCCTTTGCCATGGCTGTCTTTTTCCAGGGCATGACGATGGACGAGCGCGTGGTGCTGACGCGCGAAATGACGCGCTCGGGCGAGGTGCTCGACTGGTCCGACCTCGATCTGCCGGGGCCGATCCTCGACAAGCACTCGACCGGCGGCGTCGGCGACAAGGTCAGCCTAATGCTGGGGCCCATCGTGGCGGCGGCCGGCGGGTACGTGCCGATGATTTCCGGGCGGGGTCTGGGTCACACCGGCGGTACGCTGGACAAGCTCGATTCCATACCCGGTTACACAACGACGCCCGACAATGCGCTGTTCCGAAAAGTGGTGGCGGAGGCCGGTGTCGCCATCATCGGTCAGACCGGGGATCTGGCGCCGGCCGACAAACGTTTCTACGGTATCCGCGACGTGACGGCGACCGTCGAATCCGTGCCTCTGATAACGGCCTCGATCCTCTCGAAAAAGCTGGCGGCCGGCCTGCAGGGCCTGGTGATGGACGTGAAGACCGGAAGCGGCGCTTTCGCCGACACCCTGAAGATGGCGCGCGAACTGGCAACGAGCATCGTCGAGGTGGCCAACGGTGCCGGGCTACCCACCAGTGCGCTCATTACCGATATGGACCAGGTACTGGGCACGGGCGTGGGTAACGCTCTGGAGGTGGCCGAAACGGTCGAGTATCTGACCGGAAAACGCGACATCCGCCTCCACGAAATCGTCATGTCCCTGGCTTCGGAAATGCTTGTGTTGGGCGGGCTGGCGGAGAATGCCGATGCCGCCCGCACCAAGGCGGAGGACACTTTGGCAAGCGGTACCGCCGCGGAGGTTTTCGGACGGATGGTTTCCGCCCTCGGTGGTCCTGCGGATTTCCTTGAGAAAAGTGATGATTACCTGCCAAAGGCACCTGTGATCGCACCGTGCATGGCCGAAACTTCCGGCATGGTGACCGGCATGAATGCCCGAGACGTGGGGGTTGCGGTGGTCGGCCTGGGCGGCGGACGACGGCGGGCCAGCGACGGGATCGACTATGCCGTCGGCCTGAGCGACGTCGTCAACATCTGCGAGGACGTGGGTCCGGACAGACCGCTGGCCATGGTGCACGCCGCCAGCGAGGAAGCAGCGGAAGCCGCCATCACTGAGGTGCGGGCGGCCATTCGTGTCGACGGCGAGGAGCCCCCTGATATCCCTATCGTTCATCAGAGAATTGGCGGGTAACAGATGAAACGCGCCTTCATACTCGTCCTCGATTCGCTGGGCATCGGCGCCGCCGACGACGCCGACCGCTGGGGCGAATCGGATGCGGATACCTTCGGCCATATTGCCGAGGCCTGCGCCGAAGGCCGCGCAAACCTCGAAGGTTTGCGCCAGGGCCCGCTAAACGTTCCCAATCTCACGCGCCTCGGGCTGGCGCATGCCGCCGCCGCCAGCCGCGGTGCCTTTCCCGCCGGCCTTGATGATGCGGTGACGCCGGTTTCCGCCTACGGGTTCGCGGGCGAGCAAAGCCTCGGCAAGGATACGCCGAGCGGCCATTGGGAAATGGCGGGTTTGCCGGTCACCTTCGATTGGGGGTATTTCCCGCAGACGGAGAACTGCTTTCCGGAGGACGTTCTGGCCGCATTGATCGAGAGGGGCGGGCTGCCCGGCACGCTCGGCAACCGCCATGCCTCGGGGACGCAAATCATCGAGGAACTGGGCGAGGAACACATCCGAAGCGGCAAGCCCATCTGCTATACCTCGGCGGATTCGGTCTTTCAGATCGCGGCCCATGAAGAGCATTTCGGGTTGCAACGGCTCTACGATCTTTGCGCCATCGCCAAGGAAATTCTTGAGCCGCTCACCATCGGCCGGGTGATCGCCCGGCCCTTCGTCGGCGAGGATGCGGCGAGTTTCAAGCGGACGGCCAACCGCCGCGATTTGACCACGCCGCCCCACGACATCACCTTGCTGGACCGTGTGGCCGAAACTGGCGGTGAGGTCGTCTCGGTGGGTAAAATCTCCGACATATTCGCCGGCCGCAGCGTTTCGCGCACGGTTAAGGCCGGCAATACCCAGGGACTTTTCGATTTAATGCTCAACGAAGCGGACAACGCCGGTGACGGCTCTCTCATATTCGTAAACTTCGTCGACTTCGACAGCCTGTTTGGCCACCGCCGCGATGTCGCCGGTTATGCAGCGGAACTCGAGGCTATCGACAAGCGCCTCCCGGAATTCGAAGCCAAACTAAAACCCGGTGATGTCGCCGTTCTGACCGCGGATCACGGTTGTGATCCGACCTGGCCGGGTAGTGATCACACGCGCGAGAACGTACCGTTCCTGATGTTCGGCCCCGGAATCGAGGCACGAAATCTGGGCCGGCGGGAAACTTTTGCCGATATCGGCCAGACCCTCGCCGTACATCTCGGCGTGGAGCCGTTGAAACACGGAACGGCGATCTGATATGGCTGGAGCCGAACGATTCACGATGCCCGCCGACGGCGCCTTGAGCGCTGAAATGACGGACGCCTTTGCCCGCGATGGATTTCTGGTGATTGAGGGCTTCAAGTCGCCTGATGAATGCGACGCCCTGGTCGATCGCGCGCTGGAGATTGTCGAGGAATTCGATCCCGCCACTGCCGGCATTTTTTCATCCGTCCGGGAAGGCGAGGGGCGGGATGAGTATTTCAAGAGCTCCGGCGACAAGATCCGCTGTTTCCTCGAGGACGAAGCCGTCGACGCGCGGGGAAATCTGGTTGCCGAAAAACGCGGTGCGGTGAACAAGATCGGCCATGCCATGCATGATCTTGACGAAGTATTCGGGGATTTTTCCCATGGCGATGACCTGGCTTCGCTTGCGAGGGATATCGGGTTCGCGGAGGCCCTCATTCTGCAATCCATGTTCATCTTCAAGCCGCCTGAAATCGGCGGCGAGGTGATGTGGCACCAGGACGGCACGTATCTCTATACGGAACCCGAAAGCGTCACCGGCTTCTGGTTCGCCCTCGACGAGGCGACAACCGAGAACGGCTGTCTGCAGGCCATTCCCGGCGGACACAAGGGACCCTTGCGCAGCCGCTTCCGCCGGCTGGGCGACGATCTCAAGATCGACGTTCTCGACGACACGCCGCTCGACACCATGGACGCCGTGTATCTGCCGGCGCGAAAGGGTGATTTGGTGATCCTCCACGGCCGCCTGCCGCACGCCAGTACCGCCAACCGCAGCAGCCGATCTCGCCACGCCTACACGCTTCACGTTATCGACGGTGCTTGCCGTTACACGGACGACAACTGGCTGCGCCGAGCGCCTGACATGCCGCTGAGAGGATTTGCATGACCGCCACTCTGCCTAAAGCCGAACTTCACGCTCATTTCGAGGGCACGATGTCGCCCGATCTCGTCCGCCGGCTGGCGGAACGCAACGGCATTGAGGTGCCGGCCGGCCTCTTCAGGTCGGAGAGCGAATTCGCCTGGACCGATTTTCCCGATTTCCTCAACACCTACGATATGGCGGCAAGCTGTCTCCGGACACCACAGGATTTTCGCGACGCAATGTACGAGTATCTTGCGGCCAGTGCGGCGGAAGGCGCACTTTACGTCGAAGTGTTTACCTCGCCCGATCATGCCGCGGAGATGGGCCTTTCATACGCCGCGCACACCGAAGGCATAGTCGCGGGCATCGACGACGCCCACCGCGATTTCGGCATCGTCGGCCGCATCATCGTGACCTGCGTGCGTCATTTGGGGCCCGAGCAATCCATCGGCGTGGTCAAAGCCATGGTCGCCGAGCCACATCCCTACGTCGTCGGTTTCGGCATGGGCGGCAACGAGATGGACTACACCTTTGAGGATTTCAGGCCGGCGTTCGAAATGGCGGCGGAGGCGGGTTACCCCTGCACGGTTCACGCCGGCGAAATCGACGGGGCCGCCAGCGTTCGCGCCGCACTCGATACCCTGCCGATCTCAAGGCTCGGCCACGGTGTGCGATCCATCGAGGATCGGGAACTGGTAGCCGAAATCGCCGAGCGCGGCATCGTTTTGGAAATCTGTCCCGGCAGCAACCTGGCCGTGGGCGTCTTCAATAGCTACGACGACCATCCTTTGCCCAAGTTGATGGAAGCGGGTTGCCGCGTCACGCTGAATTCCGACGACCCGCCCTATTTCGCGACCAGCATCGGCCGTGAATACGCCAATGCGGCAACCGGTTTCGGCCTGACGGACGGCCAGCTCCTCGGCATGACGCGGACGGCGCTGGAGGCAGCATTCGTCGACGATGCCACCAAGGCCGGCCTGCTTTCCCGCCTCGACGAGGCGGCCGCGGCGCAATGAGCCCCATCGACGTCATCGCTTTCGACGCTGACGATACGCTCTGGCACAACGAGAGCCTGTTCCAGGAAACCCAAGTGCGGCTGGCTGAAATTCTCGACCACTACGCGCCGCACGCCGAGGTCATGGCACGCCTGCACGAAACGGAATCCAACAACATCAAGCTTTTTGGATACGGCATCAAAGGCTTCACGCTTTCCATGGTGGAAACGGCGATCCAGATCTCCAAGCAAAAAATCTCAGCGGCCGATATCCACGAAATCGTCATGATGGGCAAGGCCATGCTGGACAGCCCGCTTGAGCTCATGTCCGGTGTTGAACAGGTGCTCGAAAAACTCGGTGCCGATCGCCCCCTGATCCTCATCACCAAGGGCGACATGCTTGATCAGCGCAACAAGATCGACAATTCCGGACTGGCCGACCATTTTGCCGAAATCGAGGTGGTGTCGGAGAAAGACTCGGCAACCTACCTCGACCTTTTCGAACGCTTCGGCGTTGCACCCGAGCGCGTCATCATGGTGGGCAACTCGCTGCCGTCGGATGTCCTGCCGGTGCTGGCGTTGGACGGCTACGCCGTACACATTCCCTATCACGTGACGGCGTCGATCGAGCAGACGGATGAGGAACCCGACCATCCGAAATTTTTCCACCTCGACCACATTGCCGACCTTCCCGCCCTTATTGCTGCCGTTCAGGCGCAGGCGGACGCCTGACGGCGGAAAACGAGGACGCTTGGACACGCCTTTCCGTTAAATTCTAAGGCCTTAATAAACAACGAGAAATTGGCCGCGTTTCGCGCTGCTTTCGTCCCTCCTAACCGTATAGGCAAGACGCAATGCTTGATCATCGCCCTATGGTTATGTATATTAGATAAAGCTAATATAAAAATAGGATTTAAAGCCGGTTCGAAAAATGAGCACCGGCGGCTGAACCAGGGGGGTACATGCACCGCTTTCCGACACTGAACTCTCACCTTGGCTCTTGGGCGGGCGATGACGTTCACCGCGAGGCCGTCGCTGATACCATCATTGCCATTGCCAGGGCGAGTACGGAAATCGCCGGCATTATCGCCGATGGGAAGCTGCGCGAGACAGAAGACGTCGTCACGGCAATCAATGCCGATGGCGACGAGCAGGCGGAACTGGACGTCATCGCCAACGATATCCTCATCGACGCTTTATGGTCAGCGCCGGTTGCTTATGCCTTGTCCGAGGAACTCGACAAACTCGTTCCCGTTCGCGCCTTCGAGCCACTGTACGTGGCGCTCGATCCGTTGGACGGTTCTTCGAATATCGATACCAACGTGTCTGTCGGCACGATCTTCTCGATCCTGCCGGTGCCGGTTAAGGATCAAAGCGCTCGACCCGAGGACCTGTTGCAGGCGGGGAACCGTCAATTGGCCGCGGGCTACGTGATCTACGGACCGCAAACGTCGCTTGTGCTCACAATCGGCGCGGGCACTCAAATTTTTACGCTCGATGCAGCCTCCGGGGAATTCCGGCTCACCTCCGCCAATGTCAGGATCGCGACCGCGGCGAACGAGTTCGCGATCAATGCCTCCAATTACCGCTACTGGGACCGCCACATCAGGGCCTACGTCGACGACTGCCTGGATGGCGCGGACGGGCATCTCGCCCGGAACTACAATATGCGCTGGGTCGCTTCGTTGGTGGCCGAAGCACATCGTATCCTGTCGCGGGGCGGCGCGTTCCTGTATCCCGGTGATGCCAGGGACGGCTATGCCGCCGGCCGGCTCAGGCTGATCTACGAGGCCAATCCCATCGCCTGGCTGATTGAGCAAGCTGGCGGCGCGGCCACGACGGGATGGCAGGATATCCTCAGCATCGAACCGCAAGCCCTGCACGAACGCGTTCCCTTGATATTCGGATCGAGCGAGGAGGTTCAGCGGGTGGAGCGCTACTACGACGATCTTCATCCCCTTGGCAACCGCTCCCCGCTTTTCAACCAGCGCGGCCTGTTCAGGACGTAGGCGGGGCCAGTTATGACGGTCAATTTTCCCATCATTTCGGTTACCGGTTCGTCCGGCTCGGGCACGTCCTCCGTCAAGCAGACGTTTTCCCAGATATTCCGTCGTGAAGGTGTCAGTGCGGCCTACATCGAAGGCGATGCCTTCCACCGCTACGACCGGGAGGAAATGCGCGCTGCCACGGCGGCCGAAACCGAAAAGGGCAACAACCATTTCAGCCACTTTGGGCCGGACGCCAACCTGCTTGAAGAGCTGGAAGCTGTCTTCCGCGAGTTCGGGGAGCGCGGCACCGGCCGCACCCGCCATTACATCCACGATGCCGAGGAGGAGGAGATGTACGGCGCGCCGCCGGGCACGTTTACGCCATGGGAAGACCTTGCCGAAGGCGCCGATCTCCTGTTCTACGAAGGTCTCCACGGCGCCGTCGTAACCGACAGCGTCAACGTCGCGAGGCACGTCGACCTGAAAATCGGCGTCGTTCCCGTGATCAACCTCGAATGGATCCAGAAGATCCACCGGGACAAGGAAACGCGGGGATATTCGACCGAGGCCGTGACGGACACCATCCTTCGGCGCATGCCCGACTACGTCAACTTCATCTGCCCGCAATTCACGGAAACGGACATCAATTTCCAGCGCATCCCAACGGTCGACACCTCGAACGCGTTTATTGCCCGATGGATCCCGACGGCCGATGAATCGATGGTCGTCATCCGCTTCCGCGACCCCCATGGCATCGATTTCTCTTATCTCGTGTCGATGATCCATGACAGCTACATGTCGCGGGCAAATTCGATCGTCATTCCCGGCGCCAAGATGGACCTCGCGATGCAGCTCATCCTGACGCCCATGATCATGCAGTTGATCGAACGCAAGAGACGGGCGGCCTAGGCGCGCGCCCAAAGTTCAACAAAAGGAGGAGGGGAAACCAATGGACCAATCCAACCGCTACGCGGATCTTAGTCTGCGCGAAGAGGACCTGATCGCCGCCGGCGAACACGTGCTTTGCGCCTATTTGATGAAACCGAAGGAGGGTTACGGGTACCTCGAAACCGCGGCCCATTTCGCCGCCGAATCATCGACTGGAACCAACGTCGAAATTTCAACGACGGATGATTTCACCCGAGGCGTCGACGCCATGGTCTACGAAGTCGACGAGGCCAATGAGATCATAAAGATCGCCTATCCCGTCGAACTCTTTGATCGCAACATCATCGACGGCCGCGCCATGCTGGCCTCGTTCCTAACGCTGACGATTGGCAACAACCAGGGCATGGGTGACGTGGAATACGCCAAGATGCACGATTTCTATGCGCCGCCCGCGTATTTGAAGCTGTTCGACGGCCCGGCTACGACGATCGCCGATCTCTGGCGCGTTCTCGGGCGGCCGGTGGTGGACGGCGGCTTCATCGTCGGTACGATCGTCAAACCGAAACTCGGCCTGCGGCCCGGACCTTTTGCGCAGGCGGCCTATGAATTCTGGCTCGGCGGCGATTTCATCAAAAACGACGAGCCGCAGGGCAACCAGACCTTCGCCCCGTTGAAAGAAACCATCACGGCTGTCGCGGATGCCATGCGGCGGGCCCAGGACGAAACCGGGGAGCCGAAACTCTTCTCCGCCAACATTACGGCGGACGATTACCGGGAGATGCTGGCGCGCGGCGAGTTCATCCTGGAGACCTTCGGTGAATACGCCGATCACGTCGCGTTTCTGGTCGACGGATACGTCGCTGGACCCCAGGCGGTGACGACGGCGCGGCGCGCCTTTCCCAAGCAATTCATCCACTACCACCGCGCCGGACATGGCGCCGTGACGTCGCCGCAGAGCAAGCGGGGCTACACGGCGTTTGTCCTCGCCAAGATGTCGCGCCTGCAGGGCGCTTCAGGCATCCACACCGGTACGATGGGTTTCGGCAAGATGGAGGGTGAACAGGCCGACCGGCAAATGGCCTATATGATTGAACGGGACCGGGCCGAGGGTCCGTTCTACCGCCAGGATTGGCTCGGTATGGCGCTGACCACCCCGATCATCTCCGGCGGCATGAACGCCCTTCGCATGCCCGGATTCTTCAAGAACCTCGGCCACTCCAACCTGATCCTCACGGCGGGCGGCGGCTCCTACGGCCATCTCGACGGCGCCGCGGCGGGTGCGCGGTCCCTGCGTCAGGCCGAACAATGCTGGAAGGAAGGCGCCGATCCCATCGCCTTCGCCAAGGACCACTACGAGTTCGCCCGCGCCTTCGAGAGCTTCCCCCACGACGCCGATGCGTTGTACCCCAACTGGCGCAGCGAGTTGATCGCCGCCGCTTGATCCCCGTCTCGCCCCCAGCGAGTGACTTGGAGGTACTGTGTATACGGCACCTCCCTTTTTTTAGCCTTGGGTTGTGTTGGGCAGTAGGCTGACCGCACGGGATCGGTTAGAATTATTCCAGAATTTGAGGATCGGGAGGCCGCTTTGTCGCACGACCATGATCACGATCATACCGAACCGCCGTCGGACCCCGCCCTGCGGGTGAAGGCGCTGGAATCCCTGCTGGTGGAAAAGGGGCTTGTCGATCCCAAGGCCATCGACGAACTGGTTGACATGTATGAGACAAAGGTCGGACCGAGAAACGGCGCCAAGGTGGTGGCTCGGGCCTGGACCGATCCGGAATTCAAGGATTGGCTGCTCAGGGATGCCACAGCGGCGATCGCCTCCATGGACTACGTCGGCCGCCAGGGCGAGCACATGCGAGTGGTGGAAAACACCCCCGACACCCACAACGTCGTGGTTTGCACGCTGTGCTCCTGCTATCCCTGGCCGGTGCTGGGTCTGCCCCCGGTTTGGTACAAGTCCGCGCCTTACCGGTCCCGCGTCGTGCAGGATCCAAGAGGCGTATTAGCTGAATTCGGCACCGTGCTTGGCGAAGACGTCGCGGTACGGGTCTGGGATTCGACATCCGAAATGCGCTTCCTCGTCCTGCCGGAGCGACCTGGAGGAACGGATGACATGACGGCGGAGGAACTGGAAGCGCTGGTATCCCGCAACTCCATGATCGGCGTCGAAATGGCGCGAGACGTCGGCAATCCGGTACGGGAGGCGGCGGAATGAACGGGCCGCACGATCTCGGCGGTCAGCACGGCCTGGGCCCTGTCGATCCCGAACCTGAAACGGAAGAACCAGTCTTCCATGCCGATTGGGAGCGGCGGGCCCTCGGTCTGACCCTGGCGGCTGGATTTCTCGGCCAGTGGAACATCGACAAGTCCCGCTATTCGCGCGAGACGCAACATCCCGTCGATTACCTGCGGCAAAGCTACTATGAGAACTGGCTGGTCGGCCTGGAGAAGCTGCTGGTCGAAAACGGCGTGATCGATGCCGAGGAATTGGCGAAGTACGCTCCTTCGGGCGAAACCCGGCCGGATCTTCTCGAACGAATTCTGTCGGCGGAAAACGTTGAAAATGCCATCGCCGCCGGCGGTCCGGTCGACCTGGCCATCGACGCCGCACCGGCCTTCGCACCGGGTGACCGCGTCAGGGCCAAAAACCGGCATCCAACCGGCCACACGCGGGAGCCGGGTTACGTCCGCAACCGTGTGGGGACGGTGCACGAGCACTACGGCTCCCATATTCTGCCCGACGAGAATGCCCTGGGGAACAAGGTGGGCGAGCATCTATACAGCGTTCGGTTCGATGCAGCCGAATTGTGGGGCGATGCGGGCCGGGCAGGCGATAGCGTCCATGTCGACCTTTGGGAATCCTACTTGGAGCCGGCATGACCTTGAAAAGCCGGATCGAGGACTTGCCCGCCCTGCCGCGCGACGAGGACGGCCCGGTCTTTCGTGAACCCTGGGAAGCCCAAGCCTTCGCCATGGCGGTCAGCCTGTCGGAGGCGGGGCATTTCACCTGGCCGGAGTGGACCGAGACCTTCAGCGCCGCCATCGAACGGGCGCAAAGCCAAGGCGATCCGGATCTCGGCGATACTTATTATCTTCACTGGATCAGCGCCCTGGAGCGCATCGTCGCGGAAAAGCGGATCGTGCTTGAGCCGGAGATGCTCGAACGCAAGGACGAGTGGCGCCGCGCCTATCTCAACACCCCCCACGGTCAGCCGATCGAGCTCTCCGCGGCGGACTGATTTCACGAACACTTTCTCCTCTCCAAATTTCGCAACTGCTGTCAAGTCTCCCGGGGTGCGTCAAACGACCGCAGAGACAATCCACCGCATGGTCTTCCCCCGTCTCTAAAGACAATATCCGCCCATCAGGAGGTTGCTGATCCGCGTCGGATCGGCCCCAGCCGCCCGAGTAACGCTTCTGCCCTTCCCAAAATCGGCGATGCCATCAGGCGGCGAAGACATTTTGATATTTGGAGTGAAAAGAAATGTCGGAACATAAGAAACAGAGCGGCGGTGTTTCGCGCCGCGAATTGCTTGGCAACACGACCAAGGTAGCCACCCTGACGGGTCTTGGCGCCGCGGCCGGCATGGGCGCCATGTTGACGCCCGCCCAGGTCCGCGCCGCTTCCAAGAGCCGGGCGGCGGTCGAGCCTGGCGATCTTGACGAGTATTACGGCTTCTGGTCCGGCGGCCAGTCGGGCGAAGTCCGTATTCTCGGTCTGCCGTCCATGCGTGAGTTGATGCGCATTCCGGTCTTCAACCGCGAAAGCGCCACGGGTTGGGGTCAGACCAACGAGAGCCGCAAGATCCTCATGGAGAACCAGCTTCCCCATGAAAGGGAATTTCTCGCGGACAAGGGCGGCATTCACCAGAACGGTGACACCCACCATCCGCACATGTCGTTTACCGACGGCACCTACGACGGCCGTTACGTCTTCATCAACGACAAGGCCAACACCCGCGTTGCTCGTATCCGCTGCGACATCATGAAGGTGGACAAGGTCATCACGATCCCCAACGCCGCCGACATCCACGGCTTGCGTCCGCAGAAGTATCCGCGCACGGGTTATGTCTTCGCCAACGGCGAACACCGGGTGCCGATGCCCAATGACGGCCGCGATCTGGAGAACGACAAGGAATACCATGCCGTTTTCAGCGCCATCGACGGCGACACCATGAAGGTGTCCTGGCAGGTCATGGTCGACGGCAACCTCGACAACGTCGATGCCGACTACCAGGGCAAATACGCGGTTGCGAGCTGCTACAACGGCGAGGAAGGCCTGACGCTGGAGGACATGACCTCGGCGGAAGCCGACTGGGCCGTGATCTTCGACATCGCCGCCATCGAGGCGGGCGTCAAGGCCGGCGACTTCAAGACCTACGAAGGCGATGTTCCGGTGCTCGACGGCCGCAAGGGTTCGAAGTACACCCGCTACGTGCCGATCCCAAACAGCCCGCACGGCGTCAACACGGCGCCCGACGGCAAGTACATCATGATCAACGGCAAGCTTTCGCCCACCGTGTCGATCATGGACGTGCGCAAGTTCCCGGACCTCTTCGCGGACAAGATCAAGCCGCGCGACGTCATCGTCGGCGAGCCGGAACTGGGTCTCGGCCCGCTCCACACGGCGTTCGACAATCGGGGTAACGCCTACACCACGTTGTTCCTCGACAGCCAGGTCGCCAAGTGGAACGTCGACAAGGCGATCCGCGCCTACGCCGGCGAAAAGGTCGATCCGATCCTTCAGAAGATCGACGTTCAGTATCAGCCGGGCCACAACCACACCTCCATGGGTGAAACCAAGGCGGCTGACGGTCAGTGGCTGATCTCGCTCAACAAGTTCTCCAAGGATCGCTTCATCAACGTCGGTCCGCTGAAGCCGGAGAACGAGCAGTTGATCGATATCTCGGGTGACGAAATGAAGATCGTCCATGACGGTCCGACCTTCGGCGAACCGCACGACTGCATGATCGTTCACCGCTCGCTGGTCAACCCGAACAAGGTCTACGACCGCAACGACCCGACCTGGGAAGATGCGCGCCAGTGGGCCAAGAAGGACGGTGTCGATCTGGAGGAAGCGGAACACGTCATCCGCGACGGCAACAAGGTGCGTGTCTACATGCACTCTGTGGCGCCGAAATTCAGCCTCGACAAGTTCACGGTCAAGCAGGGCGACGAAGTCACCGTCTTCGTCACCAACATGGACGACCTGGACGATTTGACCCACGGCTTCACTTTGGCCAACTACGGCATCTGCTTTGAAGTTGGACCGCTGGCAACGCAGTCGGTGACGTTCAAGGCGACGTTGCCGGGCGTCCACTGGTTCTATTGCCAGTGGTTCTGCCACGCGCTCCACATGGAAATGCGGGGCCGGATGCTGGTCGAAAAGGCCTAGAAGGAACCCCTTCGGTGGTGGTGGCACGCCAGAAGTTGAAGAGATGGTTCAAGGTGGTGGTCCTCGCGGCCGCCACCTTGGGTCCCCTCTGCTCGACTGGCGCCGGGGCAGACACCATCGAAGTAGCGCCGAGACCAGGGCGCTTGGCCGCCGCGATAGCGGCGGCCGGGTCCGGCGCTCTTATAAAATTGTTGCCAGGCGTCCACAACGGCCCCATTACCATCGAACGCTCCCTTACCCTTACCGGCAGCCCCGAGGCCGTCATCGACGGCGGCGGCAACGGTTCGACCATTACGGTCGCGGCGCCGGACGTCACCATCAGGAACATCACCATTCGAAATTCGGGCCGGGCGCTCGAAACGATGGATTCCGGCGTTTTCGTCAACAAATCCGGCGACCGGGCCCTGATCGAGAACAACCGCATCGAAGGCAATCTCTTCGGCATCTACCTTTGGGGACCCGATGATGCCGTCGCCCGCGGCAACGAGATAATCGGCCTGAAGACGGCACACGTGAACACCCGAGGCAATGGCGTTTCGGTCTGGAATTCACCGGGATCGATCGTAGAGGAGAACGACATCCGGCACGGCCGGGACGGCATTTTCTCCACGACCAGCAAGAAAAATATCTTTAGAAACAACTACTTCCGCAATACCCGCATTGCTGTTCACTACATGTACACCAACCGCTCGACGGTCAGCGGCAATGTCTCGGAAGGCAACCACGTCGGCTTCGCCCTGATGTTCTCGAAGAAATTGAAGGTCCGAGGCAACCGCTCGATCGGCGACCGCGATCACGGCATTCTGTTGAACTACGCCAACCAAGCGCTGATCGAAGGTAACGTGGTCGAGGACGGCAAAACCAAGTGCGTCTTCATCTACAATTCTTCGAAGAACACATTCCGCGCCAACCGTTTCGACGGCTGCGACATCGGCATCCACTTCACGGCGGGTTCCGAGCGCAACCAAATCACCGGCAACGCCTTCATCAACAACCGCACCCAGGTCAAATACGTCGGCACGCGCCACCTGGACTGGTCGCTTGAGGGCAGGGGTAACTACTGGAGCGACAACCCGGCCTTCGATCTCGACGGCAACGGCATCGCCGATACGCCCTACCGGCCCAATGACCTGGTCGACCAGGTCGTCTGGGCGCATCCCGCCGCCAAGTTGTTGCTCAACAGCCCGGCCGTGAAGGTCTTGCGCTGGGCCCAATCGCGGTTCCCCTCCCTCCATCCCGGCGGTGTCGTCGACAGCGCGCCGATGATGAAGCCCGTGGAAATCAGCGCCAATGAAAACTGGACGAAGCAATGAACGCGTCTGAATCAAATCTTCAACTCGAACGGACAACGAAGGCGTACGACGGCCTGGAGGTTTTGGAGGACGTGTCCTTTGCCGTCTCGCCCGGCGAGGTGGTGGCGCTGGTCGGGCACAACGGCGCCGGCAAGACGACCATCATGAAACTGCTGCTTGGCCTGATCCGTCCGACGAAGGGCGAGGTGCGGGTGCTGGGACTTGATCCGTCAGGGCCCCACGCCGCCGATGCCCGCCTCGGCATGGGGTTCCTCCCGGAAACCGTTTCCTTTCCGCCCAACATGACGGGCCGGGAAATCATGAACTTCTATGCGCGGCTGAAGCGCCAGGACCTGAATGCTAACGACCGGCTGCTCGATGTGGTCGGGCTCGGCGATGCCGCCCAACGGCGCGTCAAAACCTACTCCAAGGGCATGCGTCAGCGTCTCGGTCTGGCACAGGCGTTGATCGGTTCCCCGCGCGTCCTGTTGTTGGATGAACCGACCACGGGTCTCGATCCCTCGCTGCGCCGTTCGTTCTACGACACCATCATGGCGCTCAAGGAGGATGGCGTGACCGTCCTGCTGGCGTCGCATGCCCTGAGCGAGCTGGAATCGCGGGTCGACCGCGTCGCCATCATGAACCAGGGCCGCCTGATGGCAGACGGCTCAATGGCGGAGCTGCGCCAGCACGCCAACCTGCCGGCCCGCATCCGTCTCACCACCAACGATGGGGCGGCCGCGAAAGCAGCCGAGCGGCTGCACGGCGCGGATATCCACCGCGTCAACGGCCGCACGGTCGAGTTTGCCTGCCCGCCCGAGGAAAAGATGGAACTGGTGCGCCGCGTTACCGATCTTGGCGTTGCCGTCGAGGACATGGAGATCGAACTGCCCAACCTCGACCGTATCTACGCGCACTTCCAGAATTCGGAGGTTTCATCATGAACGCCCTCATGGCAATCGCCGGTCAGGAAGTGCGGGACGGCTTCCGCAATAAGTGGATCGTCGCCACGACCTTGCTGCTGGCGGGCTTCGCCCTCAGCCTGACGCTGTTGGGCAGTGCGCCCACAGGCACCGTCGGTACCAATTCGTTGCTGGTGACCGTTGTCAGCCTGTCCAGCCTGACGATCTTTCTCATTCCCTTGATCGCCCTGATGCTGTCATACGACGCCGTCATCGGCGAGGTCGAGCGCGGCACGTTGCTTCTGCTGCTGTCGTATCCCTTGGCGCGCTGGCATGCCATTGGCGGTAAGTTTTTCGGCCACCTGCTGGTTTTGGCCTTCGCCACCGTGGTCGGCTACGGCTCCGCCGGCGCCGTGCTGCTGATCCAGGGCACGGAAGCCGATATGTCGAACTGGTTGGCGTTTTCCGCCGTGATCGGCTCGTCCGTTCTGTTGGGCGCGGCGTTTCTCGCTATCGGATATCTGATCAGCACACTGGTCAAGGAACGCGCCACGGCTGCCGGCCTGGCGGTGGCGATCTGGCTGTTGTTCGTGCTGATTTACGACATGGCGCTTCTCGGCCTGCTTGTGTCGGACGGCGGTTCCTCGGTTGGCTCATCGGTTTTCAACGCCTTGTTGCTGGCCAACCCGACGGACGCCTACAGGCTTTTCAACCTGGCAGGCTTCGATGGTGTTGCATCGTTCTCCGGCACGATCGGTCTTTCTGCCAACGCCGAGTTTTCGCCCTGGTCCCTGTTGTCGGTCCAGTTGGCCTGGATCGTCATCCCGTTGGGTCTTGCGACCTACCTCTTCCAACGTAAAGAAATCTGAGATGCGAAACTTTCTGACAATGGCGGTTCTCGCGGCGGGGTTGCCGATATTGGCGGCCTGCGGCCCGGACGACGTCGCCGACATTCCCAAGCCGGTCAACCTGACGCAGGAAGCCAGCGGCTACTTTTGCAACATGACGGTGGTCGACCACCCCGGACCCAAAGCCCACGCCTTCGTCAAAGGCAGCACCGTGCCGTTCTGGTTCACCTCGGCGCGCGACGCCGTGGCCTTCGCTATGCTGCCCGAATCGGCAAACGCCATCGCCGCCATCTACGTCACCGACATGGGAACGGTTCCCATTTGGGAAGACGCGGCGAAGGGCGAATGGATCGAGGCACGAACGGCTTACTACGTGATCGGCAGTTCCAAACGTGGCGGCATGGGTGCGCCCGAAGCGGTGCCGTTCGCCGAAGAAGCCGACGCCAAGAGCTTCAAGGCAAAGTTCGGCGGTCAGGTTCTGAGCTATTCCGACATCCCGCGTGACTACGTTCTCGACGCCAATCAGACGGCGAACATCGAGGAGACCGGGAGTTGACCGCATCCATCGGCCGGCGCCGCTTCATCGCCATCAGCGCGGCCGCGGGCGTCAGCGCTGTCGCCCTGGCGCAGGCCGGGCCGGCCAGAACGGCGCCGGCGGTCGCCCATCGCTGGCAAGGTGTAGCCCTGGGCGCCCAGGCGAGCCTGTTGCTGCATCATCCCGATACGGCCAAGGCGAAGCGCCTGATCCGGGCCTGTGTGGACGAAATCGAGCGGTTGGAAAACGTCTTCAGCCTCTATCGCGAATCATCGGCTGTCGTGCGTCTGAACCGCGCCGGCAAACTTGAAAACCCGCCGCCGGAACTGGTCCGCGCGCTATCGGAGTGCCGAAGCTTCGGCGATCTCACCGAAGGGGCGTTCGACGTCACGGTTCAGCCGCTTTGGAAGCTTTATGCCGATCACTTCGGCGCGGCAGGGACGGATGGATCGGGGCCGTCAGCAGCGGATATCGAGCGTATTGGCGGCCTCGTCGACTACCGCAATATCAAGATCGACGAAAACCGAATAGAACTCAGCAGATCCGGCATGGCCGTCACGTTCAACGGGTTTGCCCAGGGGTTCATCACGGACCGTGTCGCCGAGCTCCTCCGCGCCAAGGGCCTGAAGAATGTGCTGGTCAATATCGGCGAGACTCGCGCGCTGGACGACCACCCAGATGCCCGGCCCTGGCAGGTGGGTATCCGAATGCCCGGAACGGAGGCTGGGATAGCGCTAAAACTGTCGATCACGGACGAGGCCGTGGCGACCTCCGGCGGATACGGCCAGCGGTTTGACACATCTGGCCGCCACCACCATCTGTTCGATCCCGCGACCGGGAAAAGCGGCCTAAGATACGCCAGCGTGACCGTCGTCGCATCCCACGCCGCGGCCGCCGATGCCCTGTCAACAGCCCTGGCGGTTATGCCCGTGACGGCCGCCAGGCATTGTCTGCGCCAGGCAGGCGCCCGAGAGGCGCACTACATTCACCACGACGCATCTTTTGAGACCGTCCGGGTTTGAGACTCAGTCGAGATCCTCTAAATGTGCTGTGAGACGATCGCGCAATCGCTCCAGCCGCTTAACGCACCCCGCCGCCATATCCTGAGCGGCCAGGGCCATGTCTTCGTCAGTGGCGTTCTCGGCCACCGCCATGAAAGCGTCAAAGGCCGCCTCGGTTTCGCGCAGAGCCGCGCGTAAGATCTCCGTGACGCTCCCGATCGGTTCTTCGTCCGGGTGACTTGGCGTATCCCGTATATGGTCAATCTCCCCCGCCAAGTCCCGCAACAGCCCAGCCGAGAAAGCGTCACCGGCGTTTTCGGCATCTTCGCTTAGTGTCTTGTAGCGATCGCACAAGGCCGCCAGCACGCGATCTGCGGATTGGGTGTATTCGGCCATCGTACGCGGCAAGTCTCGGCCCACGATAGCCTCCAGGCGTGTGCGTTCGGCTGTTCGGTAGGCGCGTTTGCGCTCAAGCCGGAGGAGAGTGAGGTGTTCCAGTTTTAAGGAAGCGAAATTCTCCGCCTGCTGACGAACTTCTTCGTCGTTACTGTTTGCGGCGATCGACGTGAAAAGCTCGAAAGCATCCCGCTCCTTCTGGACCGCCAGGTTGAGGGCTCGCCAGGGCGTCAGTACGAGATCACGGGCGGCGCGGTCCTCCGCTTTGCTGTTTGCCTCTGCCGAAAGATCGGCGTCGACCCTGGGTTCGGGCATGCCGTGCGTGCGGATGCGATGGCGCACCTCCCGTTCGTGCTCCTTGCCGACCTCCATCAGGCGTTCGAACATCTCCACGGCAGCCGGGTTGTGCAGCCGTGTCATTTTCTGGGCGAGGCGACAATAAGTCGCGGCTGCGGACCGTTCCAAGGAGACGGCAATTTGGGCTAAATTCTCAGCAGTCACGTCGGACGGAGATGTCTGCAATTCAAGAGCCATCGTGTTGGGGCCTTATCCTACCAAGCGTGACGCACCCCGGTGGAATCGGCACGTCGCTGCAACTTAACCACGGCATCCCGATTTCAACCACCCCTTGACAAATATCAAGGCTAAAACTGCCCTGAATTCCTAGATTTGCCCCATGAGAATTACGCTGATGAACACTTCGTCGATGGGCCGGTCCGCCGTCCGCATGCTACTGGCCATGGCACTGCTCGCAGGTTTCGTGCTTGGTATGGGCGCGCCCGCAAGGGCATTCGACCTCGACATGTTCATGGACAAGTTCGCCCTGTCGGAAGTGATGCCGGGTGCGGACAGGCTGGGCCCGGAGGAAGGAAAACCGCCGTCTGCAGCAGCCTATCAGGGCGACAAGCTTGTCGGCTACGTCTTCCTGAATTCCGCCGTGGTCAACGCCATCGGTTATTCAGGCAAGCCTATCCACATCGTCATCGGCATGGACACAAACGGTGTGATTACGGGCGCCAAGATGGTGAAGCACTCAGAACCGATCGTTCTGGTGGGTATCCCCGTCAGCAAGGTGAACGACTTCATCGCCAAGTACGTCGGGCTCAACGTGCTGGACATCGCCAAGACGGGCAAGGACGATCGTGAGCTGGACATCGTCAGCGGCGCCACCGTCACGGTGATGATCATCGACGATACCATCGTGCGCTCGGCCACGCGGGTCATCCGCCAGCGCGGTATCGGCGGACTGAGGGACGAAAGCGCCGATCCCAACCGGGCGACCTACTCAATTCGCCAGGAACTCAACGAAACGCTCGACTGGATGACCATGTTGGGCGATGGCTCGGTGCGGCGTCGGCTGATCAGTGTCGGCGACATTAATGCCGCCTTCGAGAACGCCGGAAAAGCAGAGGCAGCGGCGCGCCCGGAGAAAGGCGATCCCGACGAACCATTTGTCGATCTCTACATCGCCAACGCGGCAGTGCCCTCCATCGGCCACAGCCTGCTGGGCGATCAGGAATACAAGAACATGAAGGCGGCGCTGAAGCCGGGTGAGCACGCTGTCCTCATCGCCGGTTCGGGCCGGTATTCGTTCAAGGGTTCGGGCTACGTGCGGGGCGGTATATTCGACCGCATTCAACTCATTCAAGGTGACCGCAGCGTGCGGTTCCGCTCCAAGGAACATAAACGCCTGGGCGATTTCGAGGCCGAGGGCGCACCCCACTTCGCCGAAACCGGCCTGTTCGTCATTCCCGCCGACAGCGGCTTCGATCCGGCGCGACCATGGCGCCTCCAGTTGCTCGTTCATCGCGCCATAGGCCCCATCAAGAAGGAATTCCTGACCTTCGACACCGGCTACGTGACGCCGCCCAGGTTCATCGAAAAGCATGAACCCGCGCCCGCCGCGCCCGCCGCCGCCAAGAGTTCGGGATCACCCTTGGCCGAAGCTAAATCAGGCGATCCGCTCTGGCTCAAGATTTGGCTGTCCAAGATCCCCGACATCATTGTTCTGATGCTTGGCCTCAGTGTGCTGACCGCGATCTTCTTCTTCCAGGACTGGCTGGCCAAGCGGCCCGTATTGACCGACCGCATCCGCATCGCCTTTCTCGTCTATACCGTCGTGTGGATCGGTTTTTATGCCCAGGCGCAACTGTCGATCGTCAACGTTCTGACGTTCATCGGGGCTCTCATGCAGGGCTTCGACTGGGGCTTCTTCCTGCTTGAACCGTTGATCTTCATCCTTTGGGGTTCGGTGGCGGCCTCACTGCTGTTCTGGGGCAGGGGTGTCTACTGCGGCTGGCTCTGCCCGTTCGGCGCCCTGCAGGAGTTGCTGAACCGGGTCGCCAAGTTCCTCAAGGTGCCGCAGATCGAGGTGCCCTGGGGGCTGCACGAGCGCGCCTGGCCGCTCAAGTACCTGATCTTCCTCGGGTTGTTCGGCGTGTCGCTGGAATCCTTCGAATTGGCCGAAAAGTTGGCAGAGGTAGAGCCCTTTAAGACCACGATCATCCTGATGTTCCAGCGGAGTTGGCCGTTCGTCTTCTTCGCGGTGGGCTTGTTGGTGGCCGGCTTGTTCATCGAACGGTTCTTTTGCCGCTACCTTTGCCCGTTGGGCGGTGCCCTGGGCATCCCGGGCCGCCTGCGCATGAACGAGTGGCTGCGGCGCTATCGCGAATGCGGCAATCCCTGCCAGCGCTGCGCCCGCGAGTGCATGGTCCAGGCGATCCACCCCGACGGTCACATCAACCCCAATGAATGCCTTCAGTGCCTGCACTGCCAGACGCTGTACTACGACGACCGCAAATGCCCGCCGATGATCCAGAAACGCCTGAAGCGGGAGCGCCGCCTGGCCATGAGTTCGAAGAGCATGCGTTCAGACGCCGCCTAGGCGTACGCGAACCCGCCGGTTGTGGCGGCCCTTGTTCTCGACCTTCAGGATGGTCATCGGTCTTGATTGACCGGTCGACGTCAAGTGGGTGCCGCCGCAGGCCTGCTGATCTAGTCCGCTGATCTCGACAATGCGCACCGTGCCGTCGTCTTGTGGCGGCGGCGCGACGGATTTGCTGCGAAACATGCCGTCGACGGCCGCCGCCTCGGCGTGCGACATGTCGAACGTTCGGATCGGCAGGTCTTGTCGGACAATGTCGTTGAGGGTGCCCTCAAGGGCCCTGAGGCGGTCGTTGTCGGCACCCGGCAGGTCGAAATCAACCCGCAACCTGTTGTCGTCGGAGAGCTGGGCACCGGTCAGCAGGGCGCCGGTGAACTCCTGGAACACGACGGCATTGACGATGTGCGCCGCCGTATGGAGTTCGCACATCAGGTGGCGGAATTCGGCATCGACGCGCAGCATGACGGTACCCTCGACGACCTCGTCTGATTCGTGAAGATGCCAGAGAAGATCGTCCTCCAGGCTCAAACCCGTGACGGCGGCCTCGCCGTCCGCCCAGGATATTGTACCCCTATCGGCAAGCTGGCCGCCGCCGCCCGGATAGAATGGCGAATGATCCAGGACGACGCGGCCCGGGCGCGCCTCAAGGACCCTCGCCTCAAGTTCGAATTCGTCGGGATGGGTATGACAGCGCAGTCTTTCCATGGCGCGGCGACGATACCGCGTCTTGGCGGCGCCGAAAAGTCGGGGCGGCTGCGCCCGACGTCAACTCTAGTGGCTGGTGCCGGCCGAATAGGTGATTTTGTTGAAGACGTTGTACTTGCCCGACGGTTTCACCATGGGAATGCGCTTGACCTCGTCGAACGTCGCAGCATCGTAGATCACCAGTGCGCCGTCCATGTCCCAGACGCTGACCAGGGCGTGGCGTCCGTCGCGGGTGAATTCAACGTGGGCGCCGGTCTTGCCGGGTGCGGGACGGATCGTCTTGACGATTTCCAGCGTGCGCTTGTCAACGATGTGGAGGGCATCCTTGTTCGGGCCGAAAAAGACGTCTGTCCAGGCGTACGGCGTATTTTCATGGCTGCGCATGAAGAAGCCCGGACCCAACGTCTTGATCTTCCTCACGGTTTCCCAGGTATCCATATCGATGACGCTGATGGCCGGCTCTTTGAGGTGCGGGGTTGCCATGACCAGGCGCCCGTTGTGCTCCCATGTGATGCCGGAGCCCAAATGCGGCATGCCGTCGAGCGCCAGGTCGGAAACCTTGCGCCGGGCGTCGAGGTTGTAGACCGCACCTCCCTTGCCGTCTCGCGAGGCGCCGATCACTTCCGCGTAGTGGGGATCGAAAAAGAAATCGTCGAGGTAATCCTCAAGTTTGATGCGGCGGCGGGCAAAGGGCTGTTCCTCGACAACGACGGCTTCTTCCTGGCCGGTGCGGTAGTTGTGAACAAAGTTGGCGTAGACCGGCTGCGCCTCCGGATCGTAGGAAAGCTCCCACACCTCCTTGAAATCCTTGAGCGCGACGATGAAGCTTTGGCGCGGCGGGGCGTTGTAGACGGCGCTGATGCGGGATGAATTGCCATTCCCGTCGTCCGCCCGGATCACCCTGAACAGGCTCAAGTCATGGGCATTCAGGACCACAAGGGTGTGGGGCAGGAAGTTTCCCGCCAGTACCCATTTGCCGTCCGAAGACACCGCGATGTTGCGCGTGTTGATGCCGACCCGGATCTCCGCCACGGGCTTGAAACTGTGGAGATCGTACTTGCTGACCCAGCCGTCGCGGGAGGCGAGGTAGACGAAGCGGCCGTCCGGCGAGTATTTGGCCCCGCCGTGAAGGGCGAAGCGGGATTTGAAGCGCCACAAGGGTTCGAAGCGGTCACCGTCGAGGATCGTCACGTGGTGATCGCCGGTTTCCACGACCGTGAAGAGATTGAGGGGATCCGCATCGTGCAGGGGCGCCGACGGCAGGCTGGCGGGATCGTTGTGGACGACGCGGCTCGCCGCGATTTCGGCCGCTTCCCAAACCGGCAGAGCGGGAAGGGGGGTATAGATCAGTTCGGCGAGCGCTGCTATCTGATCTTTGCTCAGCGTCTCGCCAAATCCCGGCATCTGCGTTGCCGGCCTTCCGAGAGCGATGGTTGCCGTTGCCTTCTTGCGTCGTAATCGCTTCAGATTTTCGGGCAAGAGGGCGGGACCGATGCCACCCAGCCGTTCGACACCATGACACTCGGCACAATGCTCCTTGTAGATATCACGGGTCGCCTGATCCGACGCCAGGGCGACTGCGGGGAAGGCGATAAACGCTGCCGCGACGGCGTGTCTATCTTTTGGGGCGGCTTCAACACCGCCATGGAAGCGACCAACACCATGAAATTCTGCGTCTCCTGCCACGAGATGGAGGAGACCCGAAAGGATTGACCAAAGAAACGTTGATCCAGTCGAAGGAAATTCTGACAGCGTACGAACACACAGTTTATGAGCGGTTTTACCATGGACTTGAGGCACGAAAGGTTTTGTCCCTGGCCTCGCGCAGAACTTTCATTGGACTTCAAACCGACCCCAATCCAGACTCAAAAATATGGACGTTGTTGTTTGACTACCGTCTCGGACGGGCAGTTCGTGGGAGGATACTTCGGAAAGATATTAAGCGAGCTCAAGCTGTCGGCTCAATTTCACTTCGGAGTTTTTTTACCTATCTGCCAGAGTACATGTCTGAGATGGAAGTTGACTTGGCGACTAAGCTAACTTCAGTAAGAAAACTGGGTGATGTGGCTGTGGGGGTTCTGAGATATTCTCCGCCCGATTCCCAGCACGCAATTGAACCCGACCACGAATATGTAGATGCTTATATTTTGGGTGAACCGCACTCGTATCATGTAGGTTACCTAATGAAGTGGTTTGCGGACGAATTCGATTCACCCAGAGATGGTCCTCGAGATGAGGCCATTTGGATGTCAAAACCCACATTGGGGAGAAATTACGAACGGCTAATTGATCAGTTATTGAGAATTTCATGGCCTGATGTGAATATTGAGATGAAGCCATGGCCATTGTCACGGTTAGGAAAATTTGCGTCTCAGGCAGAACACCGTGACGAAATCTCAATTTGGTTAAGCGCTTCTGACCTTACAGACCCACTCACGAAGCACATTCTAAGAAAAACCTCTAGTGTTCCACAAAGCTATTCTTCTATCAGCGAGGAATTGAAGGGCTTATCGCAGTTACGCAGGGAGCTTATAAATTCTTGGTCTCGTACTAACACTTTACCTCGGAAACGGTTTTTTCAGATTACCGCATCGATCCATATGTATAAAAAGGATGGTGAGGAAATAATTCATCGTGAATTTGATGGTGGAATGCTCCAAATCTCAGCGCGGACTGGAGCTGCACGTTTGTATCTCTTAGAAACAAAAAGTGGTCAAACAGCTAGAAGAGCAGCAAACGTATTACAAGAAAAAATTGATGCCTTGGATCTTTCCGGAAGTGTTCATTTGCTGCCCCGTCGATCTGCTTACGCACTACTAATTATTTGATTTGTGCTGATGAGGGCCGAGTTGCCGCCGGACAGAATTGAGTTCTGTAGGACCCGAGTTCAAGAGTTCCGAGTACTCCGTCTGAGTTCTGGGCACCGGGTTCTGGGGGTTCTAGCGAGTTCCAGTTCAGTTCCGCGGCCACCATTCTTCGAAATTATTTCAGTTCCGGGGGGCGTGCCAAGAACACCTTATCTAATTAGTTTGGTCTCACCGCATTAAGGGGACGCGTAACGAGTGCATGTCCCCTTAATTCTAGGTCGGGCACAATTCGAATTTCCGGAAAAAAATGGCTGGGGAACCAGGACTTGAACCTGGACTGACGGAGTCAGAGTCCGCTGTTCTACCAATTAAACTATTCCCCAGCAGGGGTGGCGCGGGGCCCGGCTTGGGCGGGCGCGGCGCTCAATCGGGAACATATGAATGTGGGCGGCGGATGTCAATCTTTGCGGCATGCCGCCGCGGCGAATTCTGAACGCTTTCGCGCGCTCATCCAAAAATGCTAATGTACTGCCACGTTTGAAATTGTCCGTTGCGCCGGGACCTGGCCGAGCCAAGGCCGGCGGCGGCGGGCGGGAGAAAATCGATTGGTTGAATCCATGTCGGGTGATGGGGCGCCCGGCGGTTCACATGCGCCACCCGTGGAACCCGGCGCAGCGTCCGCCGATGGCCGAACCGGGCCGTCGTCCCAAGCCGCTCACCAAGCCTATGCCGCCGTCGATCTCGGCACCAACAACTGCCGTCTGCTGATCGCGGAGCCGGCGGCCACGGGCTTTCGCGTCGTCGACGCCTTCTCCCGCATTGTCCGCTTGGGCGAAGGGGTGGAGCACACGGGCCGCTTGAGCGACGCCGCCGTCAACCGCACCGTCTCGGCCCTTCGCGTCTGCGCCACCAAAATCCGCCGGGCCGGAGCGCGGCGGGTCCGCACGGTCGCCACCGAGGCCTGCCGCCGGGCCGAAAACGGCCAGGCATTCCTCGACCGGGTGCGGCGGCAGACCGGCATCGACCTCGAAATCATCGACCCGGAGGAGGAAGCGGCGCTGGCGCTGGCCGGGTGTTCGCCACTGGTCGATCCCGCGTGCCAGAACGCCCTGGTGTTCGACATCGGCGGGGGCAGCACCGAATTGATCTGGGTGGAAACCGTTGACGGCGCGCCGCCCCGGCTCAAGGGCTGGGTGTCGCTGGCCCTGGGCGTCGTGACCCTGACCGAACGCCACGGCGGCAACGAGGTGACGCCCGACGGCTATCGCCGGATGGTGGATACCGTCGCCGCCCAACTTGAAATCTTCGAGGACCGCCACGCCATCCGCGCTGCCGCCTCGTCTGGCGGGGCGCACTTCCTCGGCACCTCGGGCACGGTGACGACACTGGCGGCCGTGCATCTGGGCCTGCCGCGCTACGATCGATCAAAGGTCGACGGGGCCTGGATCCCGACCGACGAGATCAGCCAGATTTCCGACATGCTGAGCGGCATGAGCTTCCAGGAGCGCGCCCGCCACCCCTGCATCCGGCGCGCCCGCGCCGACCTCGTCATCGCCGGCTGCGCCATCATGGAGGCGATCATCGCCGCCTGGCCCATGGCGCGCCTCAGGGTGGCCGATCGGGGGCTTCGCGAGGGCATGCTGACGCAGATGATGGCGGCGGATGCAGCGGCGGCATCCCCGGGCGGAGCGGAATAGATGGCCGGACGCGGACGCGGTGGTAAGGCCGGCGGAAAACGTGGCGGCGGCCGTACGGCCAAGGCGCCGCGCCAGCTCCACACCAAGGTTAAGACGGCGCGCGGCCGCAAACGTTCATCGACGCTTTGGCTGCAGCGCCAGCTCAACGATCCGTATGTGGCGCAAGCCAAGGCCGACGGCTACCGCGCCCGCGCCGCCTACAAGCTCACGGAGCTCGACGACAAGTTCAGGTTCCTCAAGCCCGGCAAGCGCGTCATCGACCTCGGCGCCGCACCCGGAAGTTGGAGCCAGGTCGCCGTCGAGCGAGTCCGCGTCGGCGAGACCGGCGGCGGTACGGTGACCGCTGTCGATATCCTGGACATGGACGGACTGACGGGCGTCGGCGTCCTGAAGCTCGACATGCGGGAAGCGGAAGCACCGGATAAGCTGATCGAAGCCGCCGGCGGCAAGGCGGACGTGGTGCTTTCCGACATGGCGCCGTCGACCACGGGACACGGTCCGACCGACCACATCCGTATCGTTGCGCTGGTGGAGATTGCGCTGGATGTCGCCGTCGACGTTCTAAATCCTGGCGGAACCTTCGTCGCCAAGGTATTTAAGGGCGGTGCGGAGGGTGAGCTTTTGATGGCGTTGAAGCGCAGTTTCGCCACCGTCAAGCACGCCAAGCCGAGCGCCAGCCGCAAGGAATCGGCGGAAACATACGTTGTTGCCACGGGCTTCAAGGGCCCTGGAGTTGATAAGGAAGAGGTAGTCGAAGATGAGTGAAGCGGTGACCACCAGCGATTTGGACCACGACGATCCCGCCCGGTATCTGAGCCCCGGCGTCAACATCGACAGCGATCACCCCGAGGTCATCGCGTTCGCCAAGGATACCGTCGGCTCGGCGACGGACCATATGGAGATGGCGGAGAAGCTCTATTACGCGGTTCGCGACGGCATCAAGTACGATCCCTATTCCACGACGGATATCGCCATCAATCCCAAGGCGTCTTACTGCCTGGCCAAGGGCCGGGGGTTCTGCGTCCTGAAGTCTGCCCTGATGGCGGCGGCGTCGCGCTCCCTCGGTATCCCCGCGCGCGTGGGCTATGCCGATGTGCGCAACCACCTCAGCTCCAAACGCCTGCAGGAACTGTTGGAGACCGATCTCTACATCTATCACGGCTACGTCGAGCTTTATCTCGAAGGCAAATGGGTCAAGATGACGCCGGTCTTCGACCTGCCCTTGTGTGAGAAGTTCAAGGTCCTGCCGCTGGATTTTGACGGCCGCAACGATTCGATCTTCCATCCCAACAATGCCGAGGGCAAACGGCACATGGAGTACGTCAACGAGCACGGCACCTTCTTCGACGTACCGGCTGAATTGATTACCGAGGAGTTCACCAAGCTCTACCCGAACGTCATGAACGAGGCCGATTTGCAGGGCGATTTCGCCGCCGAGGCCGAGGCCGAAAGCTGAATTCGGCCGCGATCGGGTGGTCGAATCTCGAGCGAAAAATCGCTCTACCCATTGCCGGGCAACCGTGGCATATTGCGCGCCACTTTGAACGGGAGCTGCAATGGAAATCCAAGAGGCATTCACCTTTGACGACGTCCTCCTCCAGCCTGCGGCCTCTTCCGTCCTGCCCGGCGATGTCGATACGCGGACCCGGCTGACCAAATCCATTGAACTGAATATTCCGCTGATCTCCTCGGCCATGGATACCGTGACCGAAGCGAACATGGCCATCGCCATGGCGCAGGCGGGCGGCATGGGCGTCATTCACCGCAACCTCGATATCGACCAGCAGGCGGCCGAAGTCACCAAGGTCAAGAAGTTCGAATCGGGCATGGTCGTCAACCCGGTGACGATATCGCCCAACCGCACGCTGGCCGACACGCTCGACCTCATGCAGCGGCACAAGATTTCCGGCATTCCGGTGGTGGAGGAAGGCAGCGGCAAGCTCGTCGGCATCATCACCAACCGAGACGTACGCTTTGCCACCGAAATGGATCAGGTGGTGAGCGACCTGATGACCCAGGACAACCTGGTGACGGTCAGGGACGGCGTCGACAGTGAAGAGGCCAAGCGGCTGCTGCACCAGCATCGCATCGAGAAGCTGCTGGTCGTTGACGATCAGGATCGTTGCGTCGGCCTCGTGACCGTCAAGGACATGGAAAAGGCGACGCTGCACCCGGATGCCTGCAAGGACGAACAGGGCCGCCTGATGGTGGCGGCCGCGACCACGGTCGGCGACAGCGGCTTCGAACGCGCGGAGGCTCTGGTCGACGCGGGCTGCGATCTGGTCGTCGTCGATACCGCCCACGGTCATTCGGAACGTGTGATCGAGGCCGTCGGCCGCATCAAGAAAGCCAGCAACTACGTGCAGGTCCTGGCCGGCAACGTGGCGACGCCCGAAGCCGCCAAGGCCCTGATCGATGCCGGTGCCGACGGCGTCAAGGTCGGCATCGGCCCGGGCTCCATCTGCACCACGCGCATCGTTGCCGGTGTCGGCGTCCCGCAACTCAGCGCCATCATGGAGGTCGCTGAAGCCGCCCGCGGCGAGGACGTGCCGGTGGTGGCGGACGGCGGCATCAAATACTCCGGCGATCTCGCCAAGGCCATCGCCGCCGGCGCCAATTGCGCCATGATTGGATCGTTGCTGGCCGGCACCGACGAGGCGCCCGGTGAGGTCTTCCTCTACCAGGGCCGGTCCTACAAGGCCTATCGCGGCATGGGTTCGGTCGGTGCCATGGCGAGGGGCTCGGCCGACCGCTACTTCCAGGAAGACATCAAGGACACCCTGAAGCTGGTGCCCGAGGGCATCGAAGGCCAGGTGGCCTACAAGGGCCCGACCGGCGGCGTCGTGCACCAGCTCGTCGGCGGCCTGAGGGCGGCCATGGGCTACACCGGCAACGCCACCATCGCCGAGATGAACCGGAACTGCCGCTTCCGGCGGATCACGGGGGCGGGACTGCGCGAAAGCCACGTTCACGACGTCACCATCACGCGTGAATCGCCCAACTATCCCGGCCAGGGTTAAGGGCCGGGTGGTTGTGACGATGGGGCCGCGATGACACCCGGGGCCCGAGCGGCCATGACCATCGAAATCCTGGACGCGCTTGCGGCCACGTCCAAGCCGGCCGACCGCTTTGTCGACCGCTGGTTTCGCGACCGCCGCTTCGCCGGTTCCGGCGACCGTCGGGAAATCTCGGAACTTGTTTATGCCGTCCTGCGGCGGAGGGCGGAATTGGCTTGGCGGGCGCGGGATCTGCCGGGCAACCGCGCCCTTGTTCTTGCCGCCTTGGGCCTCGTCAGCGGATGGACCGGAGACCAGATAAAGCAGGCGTTCGACGGCGGCATCCACCGGCCCACGCCGCTGACCGAAGCGGAAATCGCCCTGGTCGACGGTATCGATTCGGGCGGCGGCCACGATACCGACATGCCGCCCGATGTCGTCGGTAATTACCCCAAGTGGCTGGAGCCGGAGTTGGCCGAACGCTTCGGTGGGGCCCTGGGGGTCGAGATGGCGGCTATGAACGAGCGCGCACCGGTCGATCTCAGGGTCAACACCCTGAAATCCGATCGCACAAGGGTGCTTGCCGCGCTGGCGGCCGAGGACATCGAAGCGGAAGCCTGTTCGCTGTCACCGCTGGGCGTGCGGCTGAAGGGGCGGAAGCGGATTACCGGCACGAAGGCGTTCCGCGGTGGCTGGATGGAAATCCAGGACGAGGCCGCCCAGTTGGCTGCCTTGTTGGTTGATGCGCGACCCGACCACCAGATTGCCGATGTCTGCGCCGGCGCCGGAGGCAAGACCCTGGCCATGGCGGCGGCGATGGAGAACAAGGGCCAGATCCAGGCCTGGGATGTCGATGCCGGCCGGCTCGAGCGTCTTCGTGAACGCGCCGAGCGTGCTGGGGCCCGAAACATTCAAACCCGCCGGATTTCGGCGACGGACGGCGGCGTATTTTCGGACCGGCGCGAGCGCTTCGACCGCGTTCTGTTGGACCTGCCCTGCAGCGGGACGGGAACCTGGCGGCGCAATCCCGAAACCAAATGGCGCATGGATGCTGATGCTCTCGACCGCCAGATCAAGCGCCAGCGCGCCATTACCTCGCGGGCGGCGGAAATGGTCCGGCCGGGCGGCCGCCTCGTCTATGCGACCTGCTCCATTCTGAACCGGGAAAATGACGAGCAGATCACCTGGTTTTTGGCGGAGCACGACGATTTCCGCGTGCTTCCCGCCATGTCGATCCGGCCCGCCGGCATCGGTGACAATGTCCCGGAAACGGGGGATTACCTGAAACTCACGCCCGCCTCGAACGGGACCGACGGATTTTTTACCGCGGTCCTGGAACGCCGATCATGAACCCGCTGGACTCCCGCCAAACAGGAAAGATAGATTCCGCGCCATGACAGACCGTATCCTCATTATCGATTTTGGTTCCCAAGTCACCCAGTTGATTGCCCGCCGCGTCCGTGAAAGCGGCGTTTACTGCGAAGTGGTTCCCTTCAACAAGTCCGGTGAAATGATCGACGGGTTTGCGCCCAAAGGCATCATTCTTTCGGGCGGGCCGGCCTCGGTGCTGGATACCGGCACGCCACGCGCCCCCCAACGGGTGTTCGAGATGGACGTGCCGGTTCTGGGCATCTGCTATGGCGAACAAACAATGGTGGCTCAATTGGGCGGCAACGTCGAAGCGGCCGACCACCGGGAGTTCGGGCGCGCCTTCGTCGACGTGGTGGACGATTGCGCCCTGTTCGAAGGCGTCTGGCAACAGGGCGACCGGGAACAGGTGTGGATGAGCCACGGTGACCGCGTCATCGATCTGCCGGAAGGCTTTCGCACCGTCGCCACGAGTGACGGCGCCCCGTTCGCCGCCATTGCCAACGACGAACGACGCTACTATGCGGTCCAGTTCCACCCGGAAGTCGTTCACACGCCCGACGGACGCAAACTGTTGCGGAATTTCAGCCACCTTATCGCGGGGTGCTTGGGCGACTGGACGATGTCGGCGTTTCGGGAAGCGGAAATCGCCAAGATCCGCGAACAGGTCGGCGACGGCCGGGTGATCTGCGGTTTGTCGGGCGGCGTCGACTCATCCGTCGTCGCGGTTCTGCTGCACGAGGCAATCGGCGATCAGTTAACCTGCATATACGTCGACACCGGCGTGATGCGGGCAAACGAGAGCGAGGAAGTCGTCCAGATGTTCCGCGAGCACTACAACATCCCGCTGGTCCACCGCGACGCGGCGGATGATTTTCTCGGCAAGCTCGACGGCGTCTCGGATCCTGAAAAGAAACGCAAGATCATCGGCAATACCTTCATTGACGTCTTCGAGGAGGAGGCCAACAAGCTGGGGGGTGCGGATTTCCTGGCGCAGGGAACGCTTTATCCGGACGTTATCGAATCCGTGTCGTTCGCCGGCGGCCCGAGCGCCGTCATCAAATCCCACCACAACGTCGGTGGCCTGCCGGAACGCATGAACTTGGAATTGGTGGAGCCGTTGAGGGAGCTGTTCAAGGACGAGGTGCGCGAACTCGGCCGTGAACTGGGTTTGCCGGACAGGTTCATCGGGCGGCACCCGTTCCCGGGACCGGGCCTCGCCATTCGCATTCCGGGGGAGATTACCTCGGACAAGGTCGACATTCTGCGCAAGGCCGACGTGATCTATTTGGAGGAAATCAGGAACGCCGGGCTCTACGACGCCATATGGCAGGCATTCGCCGTGCTGTTGCCCATCCGCACGGTCGGCGTAATGGGGGATGAACGTTCCTACGATTACGTTTGTGCGCTGAGGGCGGTCACCTCAACCGACGGCATGACGGCCGACTACTACCCCTTCAGTCACGAGTTCCTTGGCCGCGTTTCCGCCCGCATCGTCAACGAAGTGCGGGGCATCAACCGAGTGGTCTACGACATTACCAGCAAACCCCCTGGGACGATCGAGTGGGAGTGAATCGACCGCCGGCGTATCGATTTCGGTGACCTAGGGCGCCTGACCCCGGCGAATCCAGGAAATCGTCATGACCCATTTGACGGAGGCGCGCGAGATCGAGGGATTGTTCGGCACGCCGCGGCCCGCCGGGCTGCGCACGAGAAGGGCGCGGCCATCCGTCAGACCGATCACGCAATCGCAGGCCGAATCGTTCAGGAAACTCTCCGGACCGTGACGTGATCCGATGAGAACGTCGCCGTCAAAATAAACCGGCGCCAAGGCGTCGCCCGTCACGGTCACGGCGATGGTCTCGGCGTCGGAGCCATTGACCCCAAAAGCGATCTGATCTTCGCTTCCGTTCGATTTCACGCCGGAATCACCCGATCCGTCGCCGATATTGGCGACCACCGGAATGGTCCCGGTCGAGGATGGCGATTCGACACCGAACTGCAGCCATTCGGGCGTTACCGAGAGTGTTTCGGCAAGTGCCACGAGGCGCGAAAATTTGGGGGAAGTGCGTCCGGATTCCCAGTAGGCAATACTGGATTGATCCACTTGAATGTATCGGGCCAAGACAGCCTGGCTCATACTGAGACGCTTGCGAGCGGTTTTTATGCGATTTCCTAAGGTCATACGGGGAAATCAGCAAACGACGTGCCAATATTTCTCAAATTCATATTTTATGTCGGTTTCGATCGTATGACAGGTTGAAAGGCGTGCCGCCTTTTTGCGAAGGATGCAGTACCCAACGCGGCTGAATTACAGTACGATTTCGTATATTAGGATTTTGTCAGGTAACAATCGGCGCACCCGTTAGCGCGGGACGCGCCGGCGAACGGTTGGGGCGGAAGAGTGACTGACATCAGTCTCGTAACGGACAGTCTGCGGGCTCATCCAGCAGCCGGTGCGTGGCTGGTCCGGGTCCGGCGGCGGGGCTACCAGCGCGTCCTGCTGATTCATACGCAGTTCAATCTCTACTACTTTTGGGAAAAACGCTGGTTCTTTGCCGCCATGGCGCTGGGCGCCTTCATGTTGACCTTGCCGCTGCCGGAAGGATTGAGCCGGGAGGGGGAGATCGTTCTCACCATGTCCGTGGTGGCGACCATCCTCTTCGTCACGGAACCCGTGCCTCTGCCCACCGTGGCCTTGTTGATCATTGTCGGTCAGATACTCCTGTTGGATATTGATTCGACCAAAGTAGCGAAAAGCCTGATGACCGATTCCGTCCTGTTCATCATGGGCTCGCTCATGTTGGCCGTGGCGGTGGTCAAACAAAAGCTGGACAAGCGCATTGCCTGGTTGCTCGTCCGCATCACCGGCACGAAGACGTCCCGAATATGCTTCGGCGTTTCCGTGGTTTCCGGCTTGTTGGCGTCCTTTATCGGTGAGCATACCGTTGCCGCCATGATGCTGCCTGTCGGCATCCTACTGATTACCCTGACCTCCGATGATCCCAAACAAGTCCGCAACCTGGCAGCCGTATTGCTTTTTTCGATCTGTTACGGCGCATCCGTTGCCGGTATCGGAACGCCATCGGGCGGCGCCCGCAACGCGATCATGATCGGCTATTGGAAGGAGTTCTTCTACGACCCCCTCAATCCGGAGACGCATCGTTTTCTCGTCGATTACGTACGCTGGATGATGTACGCGTACCCGATGTTCCTGCTGCAACTGCCGTTGGTTACCCTGGTCCTGTTGTTCACCTTCCGCCCGGAGCACCGGGATCTTTCGAGAGCCGTCGTGAGGTTGCGGGCTCAGGTGAACGAGGAAGGCCCAATGCGGCCGGGTGACTGGGTGTCGATCCTGTTTTTCCTCATGATCCTGGGGGGCTGGATTTTTCTTTCAAGCGATATCGGCATGGGAACGGTGGCATTGATCGGAGCTTCGGCGTTCCTGATCGCGGGCTTGGTTCGATGGGAGGATCTCAATTCGGGTGTCAATTGGGGCGTCGTGTTGCTGTATGCAGCGGCGATTTCACTTGGCGTCGAGATGAAGGAAACGGGTGCGGCCGAATGGGTGGCGTCGTCGTTCCTGCATCTTATGGAACCGATTGGCGCCGATGACGGTTTCGGTTTGTGGATCGCGATTTCGGCTCTGACCACGGGCGTCACCAATACCATGTCGAACGGTGCGGCGGTTGCCGTGTTGGGCCCGATCGTGCTCAACGTGGCCACCGTCGCCGGCGAGAATCCCATAGTTATCGGATTTATCACCGCCGTCTCGTCGGCATTCGCTTATTTGACGGTGGTGGGAACGCCGGCCGCTACCATCGTTTATGCATCCGGCTATCTGAAGACCACCGATTTCCTCACCGTCGGCACCCGAATGACGATCGTATCGGTTGTCGTCATGCTGTTGGCGGCCTCGCTCTATTGGCCTTTGCTGAACGGAAGCTGATGTAGATGGCGATCAAGTTCCTCTCGCAACGCATCGACGAACCCAATCGGCAGGAGTTGGACACCATTGCCGAGTGGCGCAGTCATCGCTTCCGCATCCTCGTGTGCATCGACGGTTCCGATGAATCCTATGAGTGCCTCCGCTTCGCCGCTGAAATCGGTGGGACGGACGATTGCGACATTATCTTGTGCCATGTCCGGCCCATCGACCAGGGCTTGCGCACCGGTGGTCTGCAAGTCCGGGTTGCCCGCGAAAACATGCTTGACTGGGGGCTGGAACTTCCCGGCGTGCGATACCTCAAGAAAGGCCTCGACATCCTGATCCACGAGGAAGGGATGCTGAGCGATTGGGATGCCACGACCACGACCCGCGCTGTGTGGGGCGACCCCTTGGGCGACACCAAAACGGAGTATCGCCACGAAAGCGGCAAAAGCATCGTGCTCAAGCTCAAGGTGGCGCCGGACGCGGCGAGCGGCATCCTCGATCAGTATGAACTCGGCCCCTACAATCTGATGATCATGGGGCGACCCAGCCGCTGGCAAGGCGAACTCAGTTCATTCGTAAACGCCGGCGTGGTCCAGAAGGTGGCTATGCTTTCGCCTTGCTCCGTCATGATCGCGAGGCCGCACCAGGGTAAAAAGGGGCATTTGATCTGTACCGACGGGGCCGACCATTCGATGGAAGCGGTGCGGCGCGACGCTGTTCTGGCCAAACACTGCGGGCAACCGATCACGCTGATGTCCGTTGCCTTGGACGTCGAGGAAAAGCCTCTGGCCGAGGAAGCGGTCTACATGGCCAAACACATGCTGGAGCAGATGAAAATCGATGTCGACGAAACGATCGTCGGGGTCGGCAGGCCGGTCGAAACGATCCTGGAGGCTAGCGCGGATCACAATCTCATCGTGGTGTCCGATTCCGGGAAAGGCCGGTTGAAGAGATTCTTTACCGGCAGCGTGGCGTTCGGTGTCATGGGCGGCTCGGAAACGTCGGTACTCAACGTCCGATAGGCCAATTACCCTGCAAAAAGGGAAGCGATTTTCCTCTAGTTCGTTTTCGCCGCCGTATCGCCGCCACCTTTGGGCGACATCGTGACGCTGATCGACGTGGCACCGGTCGGGGACTTGGAGATCTGGATAATCGCGATGCGGTCCTCACGCGCATACGTGAGGACGCTGGTGGCGGCTCTGATCGCCGTGACCTCTTCCCAGCCGTAGCCCTGCATCTCCTGGCGATAGAACTCGAACGCGCTGGCCGGCACGTCGCTGCTCTCCAACAGAACCCGGCCGGTCCACGAATCACCCGCCCCAAGTATGATCGAGTTGTCCGTATCCACCTCGGCGCCGCCGGGCACCGGTATATCCGAGAACGTCACCATTTGGGCGGTGGGAGCCGAAGCTTTCTCCGGCGTTCCGGTTGCCGACGGGGTGCCGGATTCGCCCGTATTCATGGCTTCGACGCAGGAGGTTACGAGAAGAATTGCCGACAGGGCGGCGGCCCGGAATAACATTTGCTGGGGCATGCGACGGATCCTGGAATTCAACCTATGGAACGGGCGCTATCTTGGCATGAGTTGTGGCTTTACCCAAGACCGCAGCGTTATGTTTTACCTCTCGGTCCGACGATGATATGCATTTGAGGATGGCGTGGGTGAAGTTGCCCTTGTGATAGAAATGGAGATGGACGATGGCTGCTGCCGAGACACCGATATGCGATTTTGGCTGGAAGGCCGTGGATTTCGACCTCGAAGGCGTTGACGGCCGCCGGTATTCGCTTGCCGATGTGCGGGGCGAGAACGGCACCCTGGTGATGTTCATCTGCAACCACTGTCCCTACGTCAAGTCCGTCATCGACCGGATCGCCAGGGATGTTGCGGAGTTGAAGTCGCATGGCGTCGGCGCCATCGCGATCATGGTCAACGATACCGAGGAGTATCCGGACGATTCATTCGAGAATATGAAACGCTGGTCCGAAGAAAAGAACTTTCCCTTCCCTTACGTCATCGACCCGACGCAACGCATCGGCCGGGAGTATGATGCCGTCTGCACGCCCGACTTTTTCGGCTTCAACGCGGACGATGAATTGCAGTATCGCGGTCGCCTAGACGAATCCAGGACCGAGGCCGTACCCAACGCCCGCAGAGACCTTTTCGAAGCCATGGTCGAGGTGGCGCGGACCGGTTCGGGCCCGCGCGATCAGATTGCCAGCATGGGCTGTTCCATCAAATGGCGCGCCGACAGCGCCGCCTAGATATGGCATTGATCGGACCAAGCTGATTGGGCTAAAAGCACAGCTTCATCCGGGCCTGCGCGAATTTGCTTATGACGGCGTCACGCTTTATGGTAGCGCCCGATTTTAAGCCGATCCCGGCGCGGCAAACCGGTTGAATTCAAGTGATTTTGTTCGGAGGAATTAGTGGCGGACATCTTCCAAGAGGTCGATGAAGACCTACGGCGCGATAAACACGAGGAACTGTGGGCGAAATACGGTAAGTACGTAATTGCCCTCGCTTTGGCCATCGTGCTGGCGACGGCCGCCAATGTCGGCTGGCAGGAATATTCGAAGAGTCAAAACCTCGCCGACGGCGAGCGCTTTGCCGCCGCCAAGGCGCTTCTCGTTGAGGGCCGGGAACATGAAGCCGCCGCCGCATTCTCTAAACTCGCCGCCGAAGCCGGCGCCGGATACGCGGTAATCGCCAAGCTCGAACAAGCTGCGGCGCAGGCGAGGTCGGGCGACATCGCGGCGGCCGTATCGAGCTACGACAAGATATCCGAGGATGGCGGCGATCAAATTCATCGGGAGTTGGCCGCGCTGCTGGCAGCTGGAATATTGCTGGACGACGGTGACGTTTCCGGCGCCCGGCAACGCCTGGAGCCGCTGACGGGGGCCGGCAAAGCCTGGCGTTATTCGGCGCTCGAACTCCTCGCCGTTGCCGCTATGGCAGAGGGTGATACGGCTTCCGCGACCAATGCGTTCAAAGAGCTTTCCGACGATGCAGCAGCGCCGCAAGGCGTAAGGGCGAGAGCGGCGGAAATGCTTGCGGCCCTCGGAGGATCGGAATAGCGATGAAACCGCTGGTCCGTAACTTGGTCACGGCGCTCGCGGTAATCACGCTCGGAGCCTGCGATTCGCTCCTTCCCGACTGGCTGGGCGACCCCGAAGCACCGCCGTTGCCGGGCGAGCGCATCTCCGTCCTCAGCCTGGAGACGGCGATTACGCCGGACCCGGCCTTAGCCGATCTCGTGGTACGCTTGCCGCGGCCGTATGTGAACGCGGACTGGCCTCAACTTGGTGGCCATCCCACGCACGCCATGCATCATCTGGCGATGGCCGAGGCACCGAGGTTGATATGGAGTTCCGGCGCCGGTGCGGGCTCCGACGACCTGGAGCGTCTGCTGGCCGCGCCGGTTTACGCCGAAGGTATGGTCTTCGTGCTTGACGCCAGAGGCAATCTCTCGGCTCACCGGGCCGACAATGGCGAACGCGTGTGGCGCTACAGTATGACGCCGCCGGGTGAGGAGCCGGGCGCCTTGGGCGGCGGATTGGCCTACGGTCTGGAGACGTTGTTTGTGGCGACCGGGTACGGCTACGTGCATGCACTGGAACCGGCCACCGGCGAGGTCCTATGGGGCCAGCGGCTGGGCGTTCCCTTGCGCGGCGCGCCGACGATCGAACAGGGACGGGTTCTCGTCATTTCCAACGACAACCGGCTGCACGCTCTGGATACCGCCGAAGGCAATGTTCAGTGGACCCATGTCGGCATCGCCGAAAAAGCCGGTTTGATGGGTTCGGCCAGCCCGGCCGCGACCGGGGGGCTGGTCGTGGCGCCCTATTCGTCGGGCGAACTCTTCGCGCTGCGCGCCGCCAACGGACGTGTCGCCTGGGTCGATTCCCTGACGCGATCGGGACGGCTGACAGCCCTTTCCGAATTGAGCGATATTAACGGCGCACCGGTGATCGACCGCGGCGTCGTTTACGCCGTCAGTCATGCCGGACGCATGGTGGCAATCGATTTGCGGTCCGGCAACCGGATCTGGGATCAGGACATCGCCAGCGTTCAAACACCTTGGGTGGCGGGGGATTTTCTGTTCGTCCTGACTCTCGACGCCCAGGTGATCGCCTTGTCGCGCAAGAGCGGCCGCATTCGCTGGGTCAGTCAACTCGCCCGTTTCGAGGATCCCGAGGATCGCACCGAGCCGATCGAATGGGCCGGGCCGGTTTTGGCCGGGGACCGGCTCATCGCGGTATCGTCGCAAGGCGTAGCCGTCGCCATTTCACCTTACGATGGAAATGTGATCGGGCAAATCGAACTCTCAGATGCCGTTTCGATTCCTCCCATCGTCGCCAACGGGACCTTGATCTTTCTGACCGACGACGCCGAATTGCTCGCCTACCGCTAAGATCGGTTTTGAAAACATGCTGCCTACCGTCGCCATCATCGGCCGACCGAACGTCGGCAAGTCCACCCTGTTCAACAGGCTGGTAGGCAAGCGGCTGGCGCTGGTCGACGACACGCCGGGCGTTACCAGGGACCGGCGCGAGGGCGAGGGCCGCCTTGTCGATCTCAAATTCCGCGTAATCGATACCGCGGGTCTCGAGGAAGGCCCGGCGGCCAGCCTGGAAGACCGCATGTGGCGCCAGACGGAGATGGCGTTGGATGAAGCCGACGTCGGTCTGATGCTGATCGACGCCCGGGCGGGCATCACCGCCTCGGATGAACACTTCGCCGAAATTCTCAGGCGCCGGAAAACGCCCGTCGTGGTGCTGGCCAACAAATGCGAAGGCCGCCAAGGGGAAAGCGGCTTTCTCGAGGCCTATCGCTTGGGGTTGGGCGACCCGATCCGCCTGTCCGCCGAGCATGGGGAGGGGATCGACGAGCTATACGACGTCCTGTCTCCACTGCTCGATGAAGCGGCTGCGGGTTTGCTTGAGGCCGAAGACGGCGAGCTGGACGGCGAAGAGGAGGGCGGCCCGATCCACATGGCCATCGTGGGCCGGCCCAATGTGGGGAAATCGACCCTGATCAACCGCTTGCTGGAGGATGACCGGCTCATTACCGGGCCCGAGGCCGGTCTGACCCGGGATTCCATCGCCGTGGAGTGGCAATGGCGGGGTGAGCTCATCCGCCTTATCGATACCGCCGGCCTGCGCCGCAAGGCAAAGGTGCGCGAGCGGCTGGAGCGCATGTCGACGGCCGACACGACGCGCGCTATCCGCTACGCCCAGGTCGTCGTTCTTGTCATCGATGGTCAGGCACCGCTCGAGAAGCAGGATTTGACGATCGCCAGCCTGGTGATATCCGAAGGCCGAACCCTGGTCATCGCCGTCAACAAGTGGGATGTGATCGAGGACAAAAAGGCCGTCATGCGGGATCTGCACGATCGGTTGGAGACGTCGCTGCCCCAGGTCCGCGGCGTGCCAATCGTCAAGTTATCGGCCCTCACGGGCGCCCGGCTCGACACCCTCATGCCGACCGTGTTCGAAGCCTACGGCGTCTGGAACACCCGCATTCCGACGGGCCAACTCAACCGCTGGCTGGCGGACGTCACGGAACGCCACCCGCCCCCGGCCGTCAACGGCAAGCGCATCCGGTTGCGCTACGTCACGCAGGCGAAGACGCGACCGCCGACCTTCATCGTTTTCGCCGGCCGGCCGGAATCGCTGCCCGACTCCTACAGCCGCTATTTGGTGAACGATTTGCGCCAGAGTTTCGATCTGCCGGGTACGCCCATCCGGCTCATCATGCGCAAGGGCGAAAATCCCTACGCCGGGAAAAAGTAGGCGGTTAGCCCGCCACAACCACCTCGCCGTTGCGGCTGCAGGCGGCTTCCGCCAACTCAACGAAAGTATCGGTAATGGAGGCAGGTTCCGGCAGGGTCATGGGGTCCTCACCGGGGAAAGCCTGGGCCCGCATGGCGGTCCGGATGATGCCGGGGATGATCAGGTTTGTCCGCACACCGGTCTTATCCATTTCGGCAGCGTAAATACGGACCATGGTTTCCAGCGCCGCTTTGCTGGCCGCATAGGCACTCCAGTAAGGCACGAAAGCGTGGGCGGCACCCGAGGTGACGAACATGGCGCGGCCGGCGTCGGATGCCCTCAACAGCGCATCGAACGACCGGATCAGCCGCCAGTTGGCGGTGACGTTGACGGCGAATACGCGGTCCCAGTCATCCGGGGAGAAATGCCCTACCGGGCTCAAACCGCCCAGAATGGCCGCGTTGCCCACCAGAACGTCGAGCCGTCCCCAGCGTTCCGCCACGGCGCCGCCGAGCCGGTCGATGCCGGGATAATCCGTTACGTCGAGCGGAACCAGGGTGGCGCTGCCGCCGGCTTCCTGAATGAGGTCGTCGAGCTCCTCGAGCCCGCCGACGGTCCGGGCCACGGCGATCACATGGGCGCCCTCGCGGGCCAGGCGCTCGGCCACGGCGAAGCCGATGCCCCGGGAAGCCCCGGTTACCAGGGCCACGCGTCCTTCGAGTCGTTTGGTCATGTCAGGGCGTTACCGTTCCGCCAACAGGGAAAGCTGGGCCGGCGCCTCGCCGTCCACGTGATCGGTCAGGGCAACCGGGTAGTCGCCGGAGAAACAGGCGTCGCAATAGTGGGGCGCATCGGGATCGCGCTTTTCCTGGCCCATGGCGCGGTAAAGACCATCCATGGAAATGTAAGCCAAACTGTCGACGCCGACGTAAGCGCGCAGGGTTTCCAGATCGAGCCGCGCTGCAATCAATTTGTCGCGCGTAGGCGTGTCGACGCCGTAGAAACAGGAATGGGTCGTCGGCGGGCTGGCGATGCGCATGTGCACCTCTGCCGCGCCGGCGGCGCGCACCATTTCGACGATCTTTTTCGAGGTGGTGCCGCGGACGATGCTGTCGTCGACCAGCACAACGCGCTTGCCTTCGATATAGGACCGGTTTGCATTGTGCTTCAGTTTGACGCCCAGGTGCCGGATCGAATCGGTCGGTTCGATGAAGGTGCGCCCGACATAGTGATTGCGGATGATGCCCAGCTCGAACGGAATGCCGGCTTCCGCCGCATAGCCCATGGCGGCCGGATTGCCGGAATCGGGCACCGGAACGACGATATCGGCGTCAACGGCGGCCTCGCGCGCCAACTGCGCCCCGATATTCTTGCGGACTTCGTAAACGCTCGATCCCTCGACCATGCTGTCGGGCCGGGCGAAGTAGATGTACTCGAATATGCAGAACCGCGACGGCGTGGGGGCAAAGGGTTTGAGGCTTTGCATGCCCCGGTCGTCGACGATAATCAGTTCGCCGGGTTCGACATCGCGCACGAAATCGGCACCGATGATGTCGAGGGCGCAGGTCTCCGAAGCGAGGATGGTGGCGCCGTCGATCGTTCCGATCACCAGCGGTCGCACGCCCATGGGGTCGCGAACGCCGTACATGGCGTCGTTCGTCAGAGCGACCAGAGAATAGGCGCCGTCCACGCCCGACAGGGCGTCGACGATGCGGTCTGAGACCGTGCTGTAGTTGCTGGTCGCAATGAGGTGGACGAGCACCTCGCTGTCGGTCGTGGTATGGAAAATCGAGCCCTTGTCGACCAGGTCCCGGCGCACCGTATAGGCGTTGGTGAGGTTGCCGTTGTGAGCGATGGCCAAACCGCCGAAGGCGAACTCGGCGAACAGCGGCTGGACGTTGCGGAACAGCGTATCGCCGGTCGTGGAGTAGCGGTTGTGCCCGATCGCCCGGTCGCCCTCCAGGCTGTCGATCACCTTCTGCGAGCTGAAGATATCGCCGACCAGGCCGAGGTTGCGATGGGTGTTGAAGCGAATGCCGTCATAGGCGCAGATGCCGGCCGATTCCTGTCCCCTGTGCTGCAGGGCATGCAGACCCAGCGCCGTGTGCGCCGCTGCGTCGTGATGTCCGTAAATGCCGAAGACACCGCATTCCTCGTGCAGCTTGTCGTCGTCGAAGGGATGGCTCGGAGGGTTCAGGCGACCACTCGATGGGAAGGTGGGGGGGGTGGTCTTGGTCCGATTTTCCATTACTGATCCTGGTTGGATTTGATCAACTGGTCCATCTGGTTCAGTTGGCTCGGCTTGTAACCCAATTTGGCGCCGGTGTCTTCAATTGAATCCTTGATCGCCCGTTCCAATTGCCCGCCGGTCTGGTCGTTGATCCTGCCGGCCTCGTCGAGCGCGCCCTCGACAGCCTCGCGGGCCTGGGAGGTTTCGGGAACGAGCTTTGCCATGAGCTCGGCGCCGCGCTGAACCCAGGGCGTTACGCGCGCCTGGGTTACAAGTTTTGGATGATCCTGCGGGGGAATGAGCCAGGTCAGCAGCATGTAGGCAACGATGACGACCACCGCTCCCCGCGCCAACCCGAACAGGAAGCCGAGCGAACGGTCGAGCGGTCCGATGGCGCTTTCGCGCACCCGGGCGGCGATCTGGTGGCTGACGATGGATATGATGACCAAGGTGACGACAAAGATGGCGACAACGGTTACGGCATCGGCGGCGATGGTTATTGGAATGTATTTCCGCGAGTAGGGCGCGGCGTACGGGTAGAGGTAGAGGGTCACGAATGCCGCGCCGACCCAGCCTGCGACAGCGAGGGATTCCTTGACGAACCCGCGGCTGAAGGCCAGCAGGGCCGACAGGATGAGGACGACGGCAACGCCGGCATCGACGATATTGACCGATACGTCACCCATCGTCGGCTCCGGATACGGCGCGCAGTGTTTGGGGCTCGCCGAAGAGCGCCACCAGTTCATGCACCGCCGAGATTTCGTCCATCGTCAACAGCGGTTTGCGCTTCGCGGCGCCAGTCGGAAGCAGGGCGCGTTCAAAGCCGAGCTTTGCCGCTTCCTTCAGCCGTACATCGGTCTGGCTTACGGGACGAACCTCGCCGGAGAGGCCGATCTCGCCGAAGGCGACGGCGCCGCCCGGAACCGGCACATTGGAGACGGAGGAGATCAGGGCGGCAGCCACGGCGAGATCCGCGCCCGGCTCCTGTACCCGCAACCCACCGGCGACGTTCAGGTATACGTCGTTGCCGGCAAGGTGAAGGCCGCAGCGGGCGTCGAGCACCGCCATGACCATGGCCAATCGCGAGGAATCCCAGCCGACCACGGCACGTCGCGGGGTGGCGAGCGGCGATGGGGAGACCAGCGCTTGGATTTCCACCAGGACAGGCCGCGTGCCTTCGATACCGGCGAACACGCAACTGCCGCTGACACGGCTGCCTTCCTCCGGCAGGAAAAGGGCGGAGGGGTTGGCGACTTCGGCAAGGCCGGCATCCGTCATTTCGAACACGCCGATTTCATCGCCCGGACCGAAGCGGTTCTTGACCGCCCGCAGAATTCGGAACTGGTGACCGCGCTCGCCCTCGAAGTAGAGAACGGTGTCGACCATGTGCTCCAGCACCCGGGGACCGGCGATTTGCCCTTCCTTGGTGACGTGACCGACCAGCAGCACGCTGATCCCCCTGTTTTTCGCCATGCGGATGAATTCCTGGGCGCTGGCGCGCACCTGCGCGACGCTGCCCGGAGCGGATTCGAGATTGTCGACAAACATGGTCTGGATCGAATCGATAACGACGCAGCGGGGTGCGTCCCTGCCTTCGAGCGTCGTCAGGATATCGCGGACACTGGTGGCGGCGGCGAGTTCGACGGGCGCGTTGCCAAGCCCCAAGCGCCTCGCACGCATGCGGACTTGTTCGACGGCTTCCTCGCCGGATACGTAAACGCAAGCGGCTCCGGATTTGGCCAGCGCCGCCGTGGCCTGAAGCAGCAGGGTGGATTTGCCGATACCCGGATCGCCGCCGATCAGAATGGCCGAACCGGCGACCAAGCCGCCGCCGAGAGACCGGTCGAACTCCGCGATGCCGGTTTTGAGGCGCGGGCTTTCTTCCGTCTCGCCGTCCAACGGCAAGAATTCGACGCGCCGGCCCTTGCCGGGGCTCAGTCCCTTCGGGGCGCTGGCGGGTCCGGCTTCCTCGACGATCGAGTTCCATTCATTGCAGGCATCGCACTGTCCAGACCACTTTGCGCTCACCGCGCCGCAGGATTGGCAGACGTATTGCCGGGCGGCCCGGGCCATCAGATATGCGTCTCCAAAAATACTGCCCTCATGGCCGAAGGATTTCCATTTCGATGGGGCCGTCGGCGCGGCCGTGGATGAACTGATCGACATGGTCGTTGGCCGATTCGTCGATCTCGCCGACGGAACCAGCCCAGATGATCTTCCCTTGATAGATCATGGCGATGCGGTCGGCAATCTTACGCGCACTTGCCATGTCATGGGTAATCGAAAGTGCCGTCGCGCCCAATTCGCGCACGCATTTGACGATGAGGTCGTTGATGACGTCGCCCATGATGGGATCAAGGCCGGTTGTCGGTTCGTCAAAGAAGATAATTTCGGGTTCCGTGGCAATAGCGCGCGCAAGACCGACGCGTTTCTGCATGCCGCCGGAAAGCTCGGCCGGCCCGAGTTCACCCACTTCCGGGCCAAGCCCAACCTGTGCCATTTTCTCCAGAGCAATCTCCTTGGCCTGGTCGCGCTCCATGTTCTGGCCCTGAATGAGGCCGAAGGCGACATTCTCCCAAACCTTGAGGCTGTCAAATAGGGCGGAGCTCTGGAACAGCATGCCGAATTTGCGCAGGATCCGATCCCGGTCGGCGCCCCGCATGCCGACAACTTCTTCGTCGTCGACCTTGATGCTGCCCTGTTCGGGCTTCAAAAGGCCGAGAACGCATTTCAGCAAGACCGATTTGCCGGTTCCGGAACCGCCGATCACGACAACCGATTCACCACGGCCGACCTTCAGGTTGATGCCGTCGAGCACGATCTTTGGTCCAAACCCCTTGTGGACGTTACTCAGGCTGATTTTCGGCGTCGGCTCGTTCATATCGAGAAAAACAACTCCGTGATCACGTAGTTGGCAGACAGGATCAGGATGGAAGCCGAAACCACCGCATTGGTGGTTGCAGCACCGACCCCTTGGGCGCCACCGCGGCTATGATAGCCATGGTAGCAACCCATCAGTGAAACGATGAAGCCGAACACCGAAGCTTTGACGAGACCGGAGATGACATCGATTTTTTCGAGAAAATCGAACGTATTGTTGAGGTATGTCGCCGGATTGAACCCGAGTTTTTCCGTCCCCACCAGATAGCCGCCCATCACGCCGATTATGTCGGCGACCAGAACGAGAAGCGGAAGCATCAGAGCGCCGGCGATCAGGCGGGGAACGACGAGGTACTTGAAGGGATTGGTGCTCAGCGTCGTCAGGGCATCGATTTGTTCGGTTACGCGCATGGTGCCGATCTCGGCCGCCATGGCGGCCCCGACCCGGCCCGCGACCATCAAGCCCGTCAGCACCGGTCCCAGCTCCCGTGTGATGCCGATAACGACGATGGTCGCGACCGCGCCTTCGGCGTTGAAGCGTGACGATCCGGAATAGATTTGCAGCGCCAACACCATGCCGGTGAAGATCGCCGTCATGCCGACCACCGGGAGGGAGTAGTATCCAATGGACATCATTTGCCGCAGCAGCAACCGGACGTAGATGGGTGGCTGCACGCAATGGCTGACGGCCACGCCGGTAAACACCGACAACCGTCCGCAGGCGCCGAGGAAGGCTAGAAAAATTCGGCCGATCGTGGCGAGGAAGGTATTCGCCATGGTCACGGCGTCAATCCTTCCTGACGTAAATACGGTTGTAGCGACGTCCCAGCCGGGTAAAGAGATCGTAATCGACGGTATCTGCGGCGACGGCCAGTTCGGCGGAGGGCACGGCGCCGCCTAACAGTTCGACCTCGCATCCGGGTGCCGCCTTTTCGGCCGCAACGGCTGTGACGTCGAGGGTAATCAAATCCATCGAAACGCGTCCTACGACTGGAACACGCGTGCCGTCGACGACAGCAAACCCGCGGTTGCCGAGGGACCTGGGATAGCCGTCCGCGTAACCCACCGGAACGGTGGCAATACGGGTCGGTCCGGACGCTCGGTGCGTCGCACCATAGCCAACGGCCTGGGGGCTGTCAATCTCGCGCACTTGGACGATTTTTGCTTTTAAATGAACGACTTCCGTCATCGGGTTGGGGCGGTCATTGACCGGATTTCCGCCGTATAAGGCAAGACCGGCACGGGCCACATCGAAGTGATATTCGGGGCCCAGAATGATGCCGGCACCGTTGGCGAAACTCCCCTCGATGTCAGGAAAACGCGCCTTCAAGGACGTGAACTTGTCCAGCTGCTCGGCGTTGATGGGATTGTCCGGTTCGTCGCCGCAGGCGAGATGGCTCATCACGAGCGTTGGTTCGATCCCGTTCAGGAGCGAGGGATCTTCCAGCAGCCGCCTGACCTCATATTCGGGCAAGCCCAGGCGGGCCATTCCCGTGTCGAAGTGCAACGCCGCCTTGCCGGGCTTGCTCCGGTTACGCCCATGGGCCGCCCAATCCGCAATCTGCCCGAGATCGTTCAGCACGGGACGGAGATCGCCGTCGGCGAAGATGTCGGCCTGGCCGGCCATCTGGCCGCACAGCACGTAAATTTCGCTCGCGGGCGGCAGGATTTCCCGCAATTGCAGGCCTTCGTCCAGGGTGGCGACGAAATAGCTCCGGCAGCCGGCTTCATACAATGCCGGAGCGGCGTATTCGATGCCGATACCGTAGGCATTCGCCTTGACCGCCGCACCGACGTGGCGTCCCGTGAACCAATTGTCGAGCTTTCGATAGTTCTCGGCCAGCGCCCCGAGATCGATCGTCAGGGTAGCGCCGGCGAGCGGTCGGGGCGGGAAGCGATCCTCATAATCCGACATCGTCGGGCATGTGATCGGCGGGTTCGAGATTATCGAACTTGGTGAACTGATTGCTGAAGTAGACGCGGACCGTATCGGTTGGCCCGTGGCGCTGCTTGGCGACGATGATTTCCGCTTCACCCGCACGCCCTTCGCGCTGGTAGTCCTCGGCCCACTGCTGCTGACGCAGGATGAACTCCGCTTCGGTTTCGTCCTTGCGGGCGCGGTTGGGCCGGGGGTTGCTGCGGGTCCAGTAGTATTCCTCGCGAAAGACGAACATGACGACGTCGGCGTCCTGCTCAATGGAGCCTGATTCGCGAAGGTCCGAAAGCTGCGGCCGTTTGTCGTCGCGTTGTTCCACCGCACGGCTGAGCTGGCTCAGTGCCAGGACCGGAATGTCGAGATCCTTGGCCAGGGCCTTCAGGCCCTGTGTGATCTCGGACACTTCCTGGACGCGGTTGTCACCGCGGTGCGTGCCCGACGGACGAATGAGCTGGAGGTAATCAACTACAATCATGCCGAGATTGTGTTGCCTTTTCAGGCGTCGGGCGCGTGTTCGCAGGGCGGCGATTGTGAGCGCCGGCGTGTCGTCGATGAAAAACGGCAGCTCCTCGAGTTCCTGGGCAACCCGCACGACCCTGTGGAAATCGTCGTTGGATACCTGACCGCGGCGGATTTTGTGCGACGATATCTCCGCCTGCTCGGAAAGGATACGGGTGGCCAGTTGCTCGCCCGACATTTCCAGCGAAAAGAAACCAACGACGGCGCCGTCGTCCTCGCCCTTGTGATGTCGGGATTTGGCGGCATTGAAGGCGATGTTCGTCGCCAGAGCCGTCTTGCCCATGCTCGGCCGTCCGGCGAGGATGATGAGGTCCGAGCGGTGCATGCCGCCCAAAAGTTCATCAAGATCGATGAGACCCGAGGGTACGCCGGTCAATTGAGCGTCGCGTTTGAAGGCCGCCTCGGCGGCATTGATGGCCGCCGTCATGGAGTCCTTGAAGGCCGCGAACCCGCCTTCGTGAGCGCCTTTCTCAGCCAGATCGAAGAGGAATTTCTCGGCGTCCTCGATCTGCCGGCCGGCGGGTTCGTCAATATCGGCATCATACGCCGTATTGACCATTCCTTCCCCAATATCAATGAGTTCGCGGCGCAAATAGAGGTCGTAAATGGCCTTGCCGTAGTCCTCGGCGTTGATCACAGTCGTTGCCGCGGCGGCCAATCTGGCGAGGTATTCCGAGCCACCGACATCGGCCAAACCCTCGTCCCGTTCGAAGTAGGTCTTGAGCGTCGTCGGCGTGGCGATCTGGCCCCGGTCGATCAGTTTGCTTGCCGCTTCGTAGATTCGGCCGTGCACGGGCCAAAAAAAGTGTTGCGGCAGCAGGAATGCGGCGACGCGGTGGGCTGCCTCGTTATTGATCAGAATAGCTCCCAGCAGGGCCTGTTCGGCGTCGGCATTGCTGGGCTGCTCACGATAGCCGAGCCCCGCATCCAAGCCGGTCGGATCGCCCAGGTCATCGACCGGCGTCAGGTGAGGTGAACTGCTCGCGCTTTCCATGGGACGACACTATAGCCAAGGTCATGGAGGATGTGCGACTGAGGAATCAAGTAATGCCGGAAAATGCAACAGATAGTGGGGGATAGAAATCATCCACAGCTTGATAACTTCGGGGATATCTTGAATCACACAAAATTTCTTGCCTTATGGCTCCACCCCCACCCAACCCTCCCCCATCAAGGGGGAGGGCTAGAAGGGGAAATGTGAGTTCCCTCCCCCCGGCGTGGGGGAGGGACAGGGTGGGGGGCGAGAACATTCTGTTCTCGAAATCCAATTTGACTGATAATATCTGGAACTTGAGCGGCCGGTCAGCGATTGCTCGCTGACCGACCTTCGGCCCCGCACTCCCTGGCAGTGATTGCCGCCGGAGCGGGATCGCCAGAGTGGCCGGAAGGGACTGTGGATGGATTCCGATCCCTTCTGCCACTCGAGGCAAATTATATACGAGCAGCCACCACATAGTGAGACAGGATTTTGTCGACACACAATTTTCCGGTGGATAAGGCGGGTTCACAGGCTGTGAACTTCGGGGATAACTATTCGGCGGCGCTTCGCGCCTGCTCGCGCAATCCGGTCTCCCACTCCGCGATGTAATCCCTCGTAATGGGCACTGCGTCCTGCTTCCTGGCGAACTGGACCTGGAATACGACATGTCCGCCGCAGCGGAAGGCCGCTTCCGAACCGGCCAGGTAGAACTCCCACATGCGGCAGAAGCGATCGTCGTAGATTTCTTCCACCTTGTGTTTGTTGGCAAGGAACCGCCGCCGCCAGGCCTTCAGGGTTTCGGCGTAGTGAAGGCGCAAAACCTCGATATCGGTAATGCACATGCCGGTTTTTTCGAGAGGCGGCGTGAGCTCGGAGAGGGCCGGGCAATAGCCGCCGGGGAAGATGTACTTCCTGATGTAGGGGTTGGTGTAGCCCGGTCCGTCGGAGCGGCCAATGGTATGCAGCAAGGCGACGCCGTCTTCATTCAGGAGGTCGCGGGTCTTTTCGAAGAACTCCGGATAGTGCCTGATTCCGACATGCTCGAACATCCCGACCGATACGATGCGGTCGAATTTTTCGTCCAGGAGCCGATAGTCCAAAAGGCGGAAATCGACGCGGTCGTCGACCCCCATGTCGAGGGCGCGTTGGCATGACACCTTGTGCTGTTCCTCCGACAGCGTCACGCCGACGACCCGGGCATCGGTCGCCTGTGCCAGATAGATGCCCAGACCGCCCCATCCCGAGCCGATATCCAGGACCTTCATGCCGGGTTCGATCAGGAGCTTCGCGGCAATGTGCCTCTTCTTGTTTTCCTGGGCTTCTTCCAGGGGCTGCGAATCAGCCGAGTAATAGGCGCAGGAATACTGCCGGTCGGCGTCGAGGAAAAGATCATATAGGGCGTCGGAAAGGTCGTAGTGATGGGCCACGTTTTGTTGCGCCCGACCGATCGGGTTGTACTGCATTACGCTCCTGCCGACACGGCTCATCCAAGCAAGAACGGCGTACCAACCCCCGGAATCGATAGACCGCGAATTGGCCATGCAGAGCGAAACGAGATCATATAAATCGCCCTTTTCGATGGAATAAAGGCCGTCCATGTAGCCTTCGCCGAGTGCCAGTTGCGGGTTAAGAAGAAGTTTTCGCCGGAAAGAAGGGTCGTGGACCCGCATGACCGATGAAGGTCCGGGTTCCCTGCCCTCAAGCACCGTGACGCGGTCGTCCACGTCAATGATTTCCAAACGACCAAATGAGTAATAACGGTTACACAGCGCGCCCAGAATATCCATGGCAACGCCCCTCCATCCTTGACATAACGTCCTTCGACACAAGCCTAGATGGTCCCCATAGGGAGCCGCTTACGCTCTTAACGAGCGTGGTATTCAGACAGCCATTATAAAGGATTTTCTCCTCATGGTAAATTTGGCTGTGGCAATCGGTTGAGGGCACAAATGAAAACGGCGCGGAACCAAGTCCGCGCCGTTTCATGTAGATTGGTGTTCGAGGGGCTAGGCTTCCTCGGGTTTGTCTTCAGGCGTTTCGTCGCCGGCTTCTTCGTCTTCGTCCGAAGCCTCTTCTGCCTCGTTTTCGGCCTCCGCGGCAGCTTCCTCTTCAGCCTGTTCCTCAGCCGTGGCCTCCTCGATTTCGGCCTCGGCTTCCGCCAGGGCTTCCTCTTCAAAGAATTCCTCGACGTGAACCTCCTCGGTCGCCGCTTCGACGCCCTCAGCCGTGACCTCTTCACCGCGTTCCGAAGCAGCCTGCTGCTGCTCCGCTTCGGCTTCCGAGCGGGCGGCGTTGACTTTCACCGTCACCGACACTTCGGGGTGAAGGGTGATTTTGACGTCGTGAACGCCCAGCGTCTTAATGGGATGTCCCAGAACGACCTGGTTCTTGTTGACGGCAAATCCGCCTTCGGTTGCCGATTCGGCGATATCGCGGGCCGTTACGGAACCGAACAACTGGCCACCCTCGCTGGCCTGACGCAGCAGCGTGCAGTAGATGCCGTCCATCTTGGCGGCGACGCCTTCAGCTTCTGTGCGGGCCGTCAGATTGCGGGCCTCCAGATCGACCTTCTGCGATTCGAACATGGCCAGATTATCGGCATTGGCCCGAAGCGCCTTTTTGCGGGGGAGAAGGAAATTGCGGGCATAGCCGTCCTTCACCTTTACCACATCACCCATTTGGCCGAGCTTCTCGACCCGTTCCAGCAATATAACTTCCATCACTTTACCTCCTGGCCATCGTTTGGGCCGTTACCCGGACCGCTGCGCGGGCCGTTGAAGCGGCCGCGCAAATCGGCCCATTGATCAATTAATCCGAGCCCGGCCACCAGCAGGAACGGCCAACCGAGCATGAAAAGCAGAAAATAGAATACGACCAGCAGCATCGTGCGTGCCGCCAGTCGAGCCGACAGGTCGTGCACGACGCCCAGGCCGGCAAACAGATACGGATAAGCGGCGAACACCGCCAGCGTGCCGGCGATCAGTCCGATCGTCCCGGAAATGAACGAGGCCGCGGTCAGCGCCGCCAGGACATAGGCCAACGGAGACGGCGCGCGAAACGCCGCCAAACTTGGCGAGGGTCTCAGGTTGCGTTTGAAGCGAACCGCCAATCCTTGCGCTAATGTCCCGTTGACAACCTGCATGGTCATCCAGGACAGGCCCACCATGGCCGGCATGAACTGGGCGAAGTTGGCGATGACTTCCTGTGTCTCCGGGGCCAGCGTTCGACCGTCGGGGCTGGTGAACTGCTCGGCCATCGAACGCATGTAGGCTTCCAGACCCGACCACAGTCCGCCTTCCAGTCCGGAAGTCAGAAGCAGGGCAGCGACGAAATAAACGCCTGCGCCCAGCGACAGCCAGGTCACCAGCCGTTCCGCCGGATACCATTCGGTCTTGCCGTACTGGTCCGCACGCGCCAATAGGGCGAGCCTTGATACCCACATTGCAGGCACCGCGTTGAGCAGCGCGAAGGATAATCCGTCCGGCCAACTGCCGATCGCAAACGCCAACGCCGACCCCGCCAGTCCGGCGATCACCACCGGGACGAGCCCAAACGCGAGACCCGCGAAATACAGCGGGAGCGGCGAAAGGTAGGCGAGAATGAACGTCCCGGGCGACGCTTGCTGTATGGCGAGATACAGCAGCGCGCTCAGTGCACCCGCGCCTAGGCCGGTGAGGGTGTCCTTGGACATATGCGGAGACGGCTTGCACGCCTAATTGACGACGTACGGCAGCAGAGCGAGAAAACGCGCGCGCTTGATGGCGCGGGCCAGTTCACGCTGCTTCTTGGCCGACACCGCCGTGATGCGGCTCGGGACGATCTTGCCCCGTTCCGAAACGTAGCGCTGCAGGAGTTTGACGTCCTTGTAGTCGATTTTCGGTGCGTTAGCCCCGGAAAACGGACAGGACTTGCGGCGGCGGAAGAAGGGACGGCGGCCGCCCGATCCGGTGGTGCTCATTCGTCGTCTCCTTTGGCTTCAACGGCCTCGGACGCGGCCGGCGCATCCGTTTGCGGCGCATCGTCTTCCTGGGGGCGGTCGCCGCGGGGACGGTCCGTCCGCGGACGGTCGTCGCGCCGGCTGCGCCGTTCATCGCGGGCGGCCTTGCTCTGCATGACGGCGGAGGGGCCTTCCTCCAGCTCGTCGACGCGGATCGTCATGTGACGCATGACGTCGTCATGCAGTCCCATGTTGCGTTCCATTTCGTGAACCGCTTCATGCGGGGAATCGATGTTGAACATGACGTAGTGAGCTTTCCGGTTCTTCTTGATCCGGTAAGCGAGGTTCTTCAAACCCCAGTGTTCAACTTTTTTGACTTCGCCTCCGCCGGCGCTGATGATGGCGGAGAATTCTTCGGCCATTGCCTCGACCTGTGAGGACGAAACATCGGGCCGCACGAGAAATATGTTTTCGTACAGCGACATGCGCATGCACCCCTTCTGGCTAATTCGGCCCGGCGCACCGGGCATAGCCGGCTTAGGCCGGCAAGGAGTTATGTAAGGCGCGCGACTATACAGATTTTGCAACGCCTTGCAAGTGCAAGTAAGGAGATCGGTACATGGGCGCTTGACAGCCGGGGTTCCGGCGCTATCACTGGGGAGGCATTCAGCCGGAAGGCTCACCCCGGAAAGTTTCCCGCAAAGAGGTTTTACCACGTCATGACACGCGCTTTTGTATTTCCCGGCCAGGGCTCCCAGGCCGTCGGTATGGGCAAGGAACTCAGCGACGCATTCGGCGCCGCCCGATTGGTTTTCGAGGAGGTCGACGACGCCCTGGAACAAAAGCTCTCAACGTTGATGTTCGAAGGTCCCGAGGACGAATTGACATTGACGCAAAATGCCCAACCGGCGCTGATGGCGTCGAGCCTCGCCGTCTTGCGCACCTTGGAAGCGGAAGGGGACAAAAAACTTCCCGAAATCGCCGCCTTTGTCGCCGGCCATTCGCTCGGTGAATATTCGGCGCTGGCCGCGGCGGGCGCCATTCCTCTTGCCGAGACGGCCCGGCTGTTGAGGTTGCGTGGTCTGGCGATGCAACGCGCCGTACCGGTGGGCGAGGGGGCGATGGCGGCGATGCTCGGGCTGGACCTCCCGGACGCCGAGGCCGTCGCCGCCGATGCCGCTGCAGGCGATCCCGAGAACGGGATCGAACCCGGAATTTGCGCCGCCGCCAACGACAACGCCCCCGGCCAGGTCGTCATCAGCGGCCACAAGCGTTCGGTGGAAAAGGCCATCGAACTGGCGCCGGAACGCGGGGCCAAGCGCGCCATCATGCTTCCCGTCAGCGCACCCTTTCACTGCGATTTGATGGCGCCTGCGGCGGACGAAATGGCCGAAGCCCTGGAGGGCACGGAGCTGTCACCGCCCTTGGTGCCGTTGGTCGCCAACGTCACCGCGCAGGAGGTCAGCGATCCTGCAACCATTTCGCGCCAGTTGGTGGCGCAGATCACTGCCCGCGTGCGTTGGCGGGAGTGTGTCGAGACGCTAGCCGGTAGCGGTGTCGAGACTTTGATCGAGCTTGGCACCGGCAAGGTGCTGACTGGCCTGACACGCCGCATCAACAGGGATCTCTCCGGGGTGTCGGTTCAGAGCCCCGCCGATATCGATACTTTTCTCAACAGCTTGTAGGAGCAGCCGATGTTCGATTTGTCCGGTAAATGTGCCTTGGTGACCGGAGCGTCCGGCGGAATCGGCGGCGCCATCGCCGCCACGCTCCACGCCCGTGGAGCGACGGTGGCTATATCAGGAACCCGGCAGAAGGCGCTTGACGAATGTGCCGCAAACCTGGGCGGCAACGTTCATGTCGTACCTTGCAATCTTGGCGATGCTGAGGCGGTCGGCGCGCTCGTAGGCGAGGCTGATGCGGCGATGGGCGGGCTTGATATCCTGGTCAACAACGCCGGCATCACCCGCGACAATATCGCCATGAGGATGAAGGACGACGAATGGCAGAGTGTGCTTGACGTCAACCTGACGGCGGCGTTCCGGCTTGCCCGCGGCTCGCTGCGCGGCATGATGAAGAAGCGCTGGGGGCGAATCATCAATATCACCTCCGTCGTTGGCACCATGGGCAATCCAGGCCAGGCCAACTACGCCGCCGCCAAGGCGGGACTGGTGGGAATGACGAAGTCGTTGGCCCAAGAAGTGGCCTCTCGCGGTATCACAGTCAACTGCGTGGCGCCCGGTTTCATCGAAACCGCCATGACCGACGCGCTGCCCGACGCGCAGCGCGAAAAATTGGCGGAGGCAATTCCGGTGGGCCGGTTCGGGGACGTAGCCGACATCGCCTCGGCGGTAACTTACCTGGCGAGCGACGAGGCAGCCTACGTCACCGGGCAGACACTGCACGTCAATGGCGGAATGGCTATGATTTAGCCTCGCGCGAGCGGATTTTTTGGGGGCTTAACCGCCGTCTTTCCATGAATGAGAAAGTGTGTTACCTAACCGCCAAATTTCATGACAATGAACGCTGATGGTGGAAGGTCGTTCGATTGCACACCCGTTAGTATTGTCCGATCCACGGTGCCGTCCGGAATTGCCCGGCAAGCGCCACATGCTGAAGATCAAGCCAAGTCAAGGAAGAATCATATGAGTGACATTGCCGACCGCGTAAAGAAAATCGTAATTGAGCACCTCGGCGTCGAAGCCGAAAAGGTCACGGACGAAGCCAGCTTTATCGATGATCTCGGGGCCGACAGCCTGGATACGGTTGAACTCGTGATGGCTTTTGAAGAAGAGTTTGGTGTCGAAATTCCGGACGATGTCGCCGAGAAGATTCTGACCGTCAAGGACGCCATTGGACATCTCGAAAGCGCCGCTTCCTAAGTATTTTGACAACGAGCCGGGTGCGCGGGAAACTAACCCGGCGCCGCCATCGGCGTTGAACGCTTGGTAGACCGCCTGCATTTGGGGATGTGATGGCCATGAGACGTGTTGTCGTTACCGGATTGGGATTGGTTACGCCGTTGGCCAACGGCGTCGAGGAAACGTGGACGCGTCTCATCGCCGGTGAATCCGGTGCCGGCCCGATCACGAAGTTCGAGACCGACGATCTGGCCTGCCGAATCGCCTGCGAGGTGCCACGCGGCGATCAGCCCGGCCAGTTCAACGCCGACGACGTGATGCCGGCGAAGGATCAGCGCAAGGTCGACGAATTCATTATCTTCGGGATGGGTGCGGCCGACGAGGCCATCAAGGACTCCGGCTGGCAGCCCGAGGACGAAGAAGCGTTGTGCCGGACGGGCGTTTTGCTGGGTTCCGGCATCGGTGGGCTCGAATCCATCGCCAATACGGCGGTTACCCTGCACGAACGCGGACCGCGCAAGGTCAGTCCATTCTTCATCCCGTCGGCCCTTATTAATTTGCTGTCGGGCCAGGTGCAGATCCGGTATGGCTTTAAGGGACCCAACCATGCCGTCGTAACGGCCTGCTCAACGGGCGCCCACGCGATCGGTGACGCCGGCAGGCTGATCCAGCTCGGCGATGCCGATGTCATGATCGCCGGGGGCGCCGAGGCGGCTATTTGTCGAATTGGAATTGCCGGCTTTGCGGCCTCACGCGCGCTTTCGACCTCGTTCAACGATCAACCCGAGAAGGGCTCGCGGCCCTGGGATCAGGACCGCGACGGCTTCGTCATGGGTGAGGGAGCGGGCGCGGTCGTGTTGGAGGAGTACGAGCACGCCAAGAAGCGCGGCGCGAAGATCTATGCCGAATTGGTGGGGTACGGCCTGTCCGGCGATGCCCATCACATCACGGCGCCGGCGTCGGACGGTGACGGTGGCTTCCGCGCCATGAAGGCGGCGCTGGAGCGGGCCGAACTCAACGCCGATGATATCGACTACATCAACGCCCACGGCACATCGACGCCGCTGGGCGACGAGATCGAACTGGGCGCCATCAAGCGCTTGTTTGGCGATGCCGCCTATCAACTCTCGATGTCGTCAACCAAGTCTTCCATAGGCCATCTTCTTGGGGCGGCGGGCGCGGTGGAGGCCATCTTCTCCATTCTCGCCCTCACCAACGGGGTGGTGCCGCCGACCCTAAACCTCGATAATCCCTCCGAAGGCTGCGATATCGATTTGGTGGCACACACGGCGAAAGAGCGAGAGGTCCGGGCAGTCTTGTCGAACTCGTTCGGTTTCGGCGGCACCAACGCTTCGGTCATCTTGAAAAAGGCGACCTAGGTTCAGTCGGTGTTAACCGGCCCACCGAAACGACAATCTCCTCGACCGGCATCCGGTTCGGCCGATACCCCATCAAACCCATCCGGCAAGACCGGGAAAGTCAGCGCATTGCGCCGTATTTTCCGCTTGGCGACGTTGTTGGTCAGTATCGGTGTCATCGTCGTCGCCGTGCTGTTGGCATGGGCCATTTCCGAATTCAACGCACCCGGACCGTCAAAGGATGTGGCACGAGTCGTTTTGCCGAAGGGTTCGGGATTGCGCGGCATCGCGGAACGCCTTGGGCGAGCCGGCATCATCCGACGAACCGACGTCTTCATCGCCAGTACAAGGTTGAACGGTCAGGCCCAAAACCTCCAAGCCGGAGAGTACGAGTTTGCGCCTGGTATCACGCCGCGCGCCGTTATGGAAAAACTGGTGCGGGGTGACACGGTCGTTCGCCGGCTCACCGTGGCCGAGGGGCTCGTAGTGACCCAGGTTCTGGCACTGGTTGAACAGGCGGAAGGACTGTCCGGCTCGGTGTTCACGGAAGGGAGGCCGCCGCCGAGCGAAGGCTCGCTGCTGCCTGAAACCTACCATTATGCCTGGGGAGACCGTCGCGACGACCTTCTCAACCGCATGCAGCGTGATCGCAAGCGCGAGCTGGCGGAAGCATGGGCTAAGAGAGCCCCCGACCTGCCGCTTCTTAACGCGGACGAAGCGCTCATCCTGGCGTCTATCGTCGAGCGCGAAACAGGTCTGGCGGCTGAACGGTCCCATATTGCCGGCGTGTTCATCAACCGATTGCGCCGGGGCATGCGATTGCAATCGGACCCCACTGTAGCCTATGGCATCAGGAAGGACGGGCCATTAAGCCGACCGCTGACCCGCTCTGATCTGAAGTCGCCCCATCCCTTCAATACCTACATCCACAACGGTTTGCCGCCGGGCCCGATCGCCAATCCGGGAAGGGCTTCGGTCGAGGCGGTTTTGCACCCGCTGAAGACGAAAGACCTCTACTTTGTCGCCGATGGCACCGGGGGGCACGTATTTGCGGAGACGCTCAAACAGCACAACCGCAATGTCCGCAAATGGCGCAAGATCTTGCGTGAGCAGAAATCCCAGTGAAATTGCTCAATTTTTCTCCGGCAGCCGCCTGAAAATCCTGTCCGACAAGACCATCGGCAGCGCCTGCGCCAGTCTGATGGCCCAGTACATCGGCCATGGGAAGGCTATTCTGGCTTTGTTCCGGCGCAGACCGCGATCGATGATCGCAGCCGCCTTTTCGGCGCTCATTAGAAATGGCATGTGGAAGTTGTTGTTGTCTGTAATGCGGCTGACCACGAAACCCGGACAGATAACCGACACATTGATGCCGTTGGCGGAACACCGGCCCCGCAACGCCTCGCCATAGGATCGGACCGCCGCCTTGCTTGCGCCGTAGGCCGGAGCGCCGGGCATGCCGACAAAGCCGGCGATGGAACTCATTATGGCGATTTGGCCGCGGCCGCGTTCTTCCATACGGGCGAGGGCGGGATGGACGGTGTTCAGCACCCCGCCAATGTTGACCTCGAAGATGGTTTTTGCCCGCGCCGCCAAATTTCCGCTGCCGCCGCCGGAGATGCCGGCGTTGGCTATCACGAGATCGAGTGGGTGGCGTTCGTCTACCGCCTCGATCCAGCGTGCGGTCGTGATTTCGTCGCAAACATCGATGATGTCAGCCCGGACTTTCGCCCCAAGGGCGCGGCATCTCGATGCGACTTTTTCCAGGCGCTCCGGGTCGCGTCCGCACGGGGCCAGAACGGCATTTTCGCCGGCGTAGCGCAGGGCGAGCGCCTCACCGATGCCTGAGGAGGCGCCGGTAATCAGTATCGATCTGGATGAACTCAAGAAATTTTCCCTGTTTTGCAACTCGACTACGCTGACGGCCTTGTTGCCCGCCGCCTCAATCCATATAGTATCGCCGCGTCCGACGCACCAGATGTGCCACTTTTTCGGAGATGATTTTGCCTCTGGCCAGCATGACGGGATTTGCCCGCGCCGACGGTGGCGACGAGGTCCAATCCTGGGTTTGGGAGTTGAAGAGCGTCAATGGACGGGGCTTGGATATCCGTTGCCGGGTGCCGAACGGAATGGACGCCGTAGACGCCATGGCGCGGGCCGCCGCGGCCAAGAGGCTCGCGCGCGGCAACGTCAGCCTTAATCTCCAAACCACGCGCGGCGAAGGCGGGGCTGAATACAAGATCAACCGCGACCTGCTTGAAACATATGCCGAAGTCGCCGGGGATTTCGCCGATCGGCCGGGCATTGTACCGGCAAGCGTCGACGGTCTGATGGCGCTAAGGGGCGTGATCGAAAGCGTCGAACCCGAGGAGAACGAGGCCGGCGCTCAGGCGAGGCAGTCGGCCATTCTGAAATCACTCGATACGGCGCTAGGCGATTTGCTGAAGTCCCGGGAGGAAGAAGGTGTGCGCATCGCCGCGGTGCTGGAGGAACAGATTAACGACATTGAAAGCCTGACGGCGGCGGCGCGCGCCCTGGCCTCGGCTCAGCCGGAAGCGATCAAGGCCCGTCTGGCCGAACAGGTCGCCGCCGTCGTAGAAGCCGGCTCCGACGCCGATCCCGACCGTATCGCCCAGGAGGCCGCGATCCTGGCGGTCAAGAGCGATATCCGCGAGGAAATCGATCGCTTGGATGCCCACGTTGCCTCGGCGCGGGAGCTGCTCGCGGAAGGCGGCGTTGTGGGGCGCAGACTTGATTTCCTCGCTCAGGAGTTCAATCGCGAGGCCAACACCCTGTGCTCCAAAGCGCCCGACAATGAAATGACCCGCATCGGACTTGACCTGAAAACCGTTATCGACCGGTTGCGGGAACAAGTGCAAAATATTGAGTAATATTCACGGCACGGATTTTTTGAATGATTAACGACCAAATCGGACGCCGCGGCCTCATGTTGGTGCTGTCGTCTCCATCGGGGGCGGGAAAGACGACGATCGCCAGGCGGATTTTGGCCGAGGACGACAGTCTCGTTATGTCGGTGTCCGCAACGACGAGGCCGCCTCGTCCAGGTGAGACCGACAGCATCGATTATTTTTTCACCGACAAGATCGAATTCAACCTGATGGTCAACCGGGGCGAGATGCTCGAACACGCCAAGGTATTCGACCACTATTACGGAACGCCCGCAGGGCCCGTTAAGGAGGCCTTGGCTGACGGTCGCGATGTCTTGTTCGACATCGATTGGCAAGGCACCCAGCAGCTTGCCCAGTCCGCCAGGGACGATCTCGTCAGCGTCTTTATTCTTCCGCCGTCGACCGCCGAACTGGAGCGGCGCCTCAGGGCGCGGGCTCAGGACGAGGAAGCCGTCGTCGCCCAGCGCATGTCGAAAGCGGCCGACGAAATGAGCCACTGGGCGGAGTACGACTACGTCATCGTGAATGACGACATGGATCGCAGCATTGGAAAGGTGCGTTCGATCCTGGAAGCGGAGCGTCTCCGGCGGGAGCGCAGCACCGGGCTGGTGGATTTCGTCAAACGCCTGAGGTCCGAAGCCTAACCCTTCAAGACATCAAGTTCCCTCGCCAGGGCGCAAAACCCCTCGATCGGTATCGTTTCGGCCCTGGCCGTCGGGTCGACGGAAGCCGCGGTGCACAGCGCTTCGGTATCCACGCCGAGGGTTCTAAGGGAAGCCCGCAACATCTTGCGTCGCTGTCCGAAAGCGGCGGCGGTAACCGCTTCCAGAAATTCCTTCTTGGCGGGCGCCAGGGGTGCCGGGCGGGGTGAAAAATTGACGACGGTTGACGTGACCTTGGGCGGCGGGACGAAGGCCGAGGGCGCGACGTCGAAGTCGGGAGAAACCTCGCACAACCATTGGGCCAGGACGGACAGTCGTCCGTAGGTTCGACTTCCGGGCGGTGCGACGAGCCGGTCGGCAACCTCCTTCTGGAACATCAACGTCATGCTCTCGTAGCGACGGATATCGCCTAGCCATTTGACGAGAAGCGGGGTGGCCACATTGTAAGGCAGGTTGGCGACGATCTTGACGGCCCCGGCCGGCAGACGACCGCCATCGAATTCAAGGGCATCCCCCTCGATCACGACAAGGCGATCGGGAAATGCATCGCCGATTTCCGCCAGGGCCTGGATGCACCGCGCATCACGTTCGATGGCGATGACCTGTTTTGCGCCCTCCGCCAACAAAGCCCGGGTCAATCCGCCGGGTCCGGGGCCGATCTCCAGAACCGTGACGTCGCTCAGGTCTCCCGCCGCTCTGGCGATTCTGCCGGTGAGATTGAGATCGAGCAGGAAGTTCTGGCCCAATTTTCGTCGAGCAGCGAGGCCGTAACGCGAAATGACCTCTCGAAGAGGCGGCAACTCATCCACCGGACAGGGACTTTATCTTTGCGGCTTGCCGGTTGTCCGCCATCTTCGCAGCCATGTTCAGGGCAGCCGCTAGACTGGACGGGTCGGCGCGCCCCGAACCGGCGAGCCCAAAGGCCGTGCCGTGGTCGGGCGACGTTCGGACGAAGGGCAAGCCCAAAGTCACGTTGACGCCCTGCATGAAGTCGATGGTTTTCAGAGGGATCAGGGCCTGATCGTGGTACATGCACAGCGCGGCATCATAGGTCTCCCGCGCCGCGGCATGAAATAGGGTATCCGCGGGCGCCGGCCCCCGGACATCGATTCCTGCCTGCGACAGTGCTGATACGGCTGGTATGATGATTTTGGATTCTTCGGCCCCCATCGCCGTGTCCTCGCCGGCGTGCGGGTTGAGAGCGGCGACGGCAAGCTTGGGCGCAGGAATTGCGAAATCCTCCATCAGGGCGCGATGGGCGATCCTGCCGCTGGTTACAATTTTTTCGCTGGTCAGTTCGTCGATCGCTTGGCGCAGCGAAATGTGAATGGTCACTGGCACGACGCGCAAACCGGGACAAACCAGCATCATGACGGGATGTGGGTTCCCGCCGGCCAGGTTCGCAAGATATTCGGTGTGCCCCGGATAGGTGAATCCGGCGTCGTACAAGATCGCCTTGTGAATGGGATTGGTGACCAAACCACCCGCATCACCGGACATCACGAACTCCACGCCCCGTTCGACTGACTCCAAGATCAACTTCGCGTTGCCGGCGTCGGCAGTGCCCGGCTCGGCCATAACGTCGCCGCCAAGTGGAAGGACGGGCAGTCCTGTTTCGAAGGCTTCAAGGGTCTGCGACGGATGGTCGATAGCCGTGACCGGGACATCGATCTTCAGAAGTGACGCCAAAGCGCTTATGCGCTTGGGATCGTCGATGACAAAGAACGCGGGAACCGGGCGTTCGGCCAGCTTGGCGCGGCAAAGGAGGGCAATTTCACCGCCGATGCCCGCCGGTTCACCCATCGTCAGTGCGATGGGAAGTGAATGTCGGGAAGAGCCCATTTTTGACCGGTTTGGGACGCCGCTACCGAAGTTCGATGACGGCGTTTCGTCGCAGGTTGCGCATATAACGACGAGCCATCATGCCAAGGCGCTGCTGGCCAAGGCTTTCCCTTACCACATTCCGGTTCGGGCGCACGATTTCGGCGTCCTTCCGGGCGCAGACCATCAGAACGTGATAGCCCTGTTCGGTCCTGAGTGGCTTGCTGGCCCGCCCGATGGGTAAGGACGAAACGACGTTGCGAAAGCGCACCGGCAGGTCGCCGACCCTCATTTTGCCGAGGTTGACGGACTCTCCGTAGCCGAGATCCTTGGCGCGTTGCTCGATGTCGCTACAACTGGCAACTGTTCCGGAAATCGAGTTGGCCAATGTCAGTCGCTCGTTGATGACGGTCTGAGAAGCGCCGGAGGCGATGGGCAGGGCGACCTGCTTCAGTTCGACGACTGCCGCCTGCGGGTCAGGCGCGCCCACCCTGCGCATATTGCGGAGAAGGACAATGTAGAACCCTTCAGGCGTTTGGATCGGCTGGCTGACCGTCCCGACCTTCATTTCCCTCAAGGCTTCCTCTACTTCGCTCGACAATTGGCCTTCCGTAACCCAGCCGACATCGCCGCCTTCATTGGAACTGACGCCCTGGCTGAATTGGCGGGCGATCGCCCCAAACGGCGCGCCTTGGCGAATTTGTTTGACCAAACGTTGGGCAGTGCGGCGTACCTCGCTGCTGGAGTTGGATCGATCAACCGACAAAAAGATCTCGGCGAGCAACCGTTCCTGCAGCCCTTCGGTCAGTTGGTACCTGGCCAACATTTCGTCGATATCTTCGTCGCTGATCTGAACCTGGGGACGCAGGCGCATGCCAACGACTTTGCTCCAGGATATCTCCGCCGTCATCTGCAGGTTTACGGCGGCCGCCCCGACGCCCCGTGCCTTCAGGAAATCCTCAAAGCCACCGCTCGGTATTTTGTTCCGCTTCTCGACGAGCCGTTTGGCCCTGGCAAGATCGTCACTGGAGACACTGAGGTTGAGACGGGTCGCCTCCTGGATGCGAAGCCGGTCGTCAATGAGGGAGCGTAGAGCTTGGCGCCGCATGCGATCGCGCGTCTCCCGCGTGTCGCGCATTCCCGACGTCGAGATTATCAACTTGAGGCGCTGATCAACGTCATAGGCCGACACGATCTCGTCGTTCACCACGGCGGCAATCCCAACGACCTGGGCGCGCACTCCGGTACCGCCTGCAAGGGTCACCGCGACCCCGATTATTGCCGCCAAGCCACTGGCAAAATTCACGGGCCATTTCCCGGTTGGTTTCAAGTTGGTTTACTCCCGTGGCGCCGTTATTCCGCCGCCGTTCTCCCAATCCCTCAAGACGTCGAATTTACGCAAGTGCTAGCGGCTGGGCAAGGTCGCGTGGGGCCTGAGACCGGCGCATTATCCGAGATTTTTCAGCTTGACGCGGAAAGATATCGAACTGGAGGGCCTCACGTCGCGATCTTCGGTAAACGTCCGTTCGAAACGTGTCGTAAACTCGATGCATTCATCACTGTAGATCAGCCCCAATCCGTGGGACAACGCGCCGCCGTCCTCCGTCAGGTCTCGCCGCATGTTGGCGTCGGCAGTCCACAGCTTGGTAATCCTGGCGCGCGCCGTGGCTCGAAACTCCTCCCGGCTTTCAAATGCCTCGGCGGTCAACTCCTTGTCCAGCGACAAGTAACCGATATCGAGGTGCAGTTTTTGCGGTCCGAGGGCAAGATCGATCTCGTTGCGGCGGATCGAAAAGGTGTCCCTGTCGAGCCGGAAGCGGTGAACGTAATCGATGAAATGGGAGGGCGAAACGATCAGGCGCCCCACGTAATCGGACCGTTTGTCCTCAAGACCAGTCTTGTCGGCAAAGGTGGAATCCGCCTTCAACCGATAGGACTGGCCCATCATCGCGGTTATATAGCCGCCTTTGACGGCATAGGCGCCGTACTTGACCCCGAAATTCAGCCGGGGGCCGCCCTCCCAGCGATCAAGGCCGGGAAAGCGGTCAACGCTGAACAGGTTGGTGTCGTCGAATTCGAAGCTCTGCGAATCCTCGTTGGGAATACCGGTTGGGTTGCCCCCATAGGGCGCGACGATTGCGGCGACGATCGGCTCGATGATCTGACGTGTGGTCTTGGAGCTTCGAACCATGGGAAGCCGCCAGTCGAGCGAGGCGGAAGGGAGCAATCGGCCGCGAAATCCCGACTCCGTGACGCCGGGATTGGCCAGGTCCGGTTTGTCGGTTACGTGGTAGCCGTCGGCGCGCAATCGGGTTGCCAGCGTGTAGACAGATCCGCCCGATGAAATGTAGGGCAGTTGCCAGGTTCCGCCGAGGGACAGTCGCCGCGTGTCTTGTCCGTCGCTGCGGTAAAGCGATAGGGCGCTGGCTTCCAATCGGAGACTGTCGCCAATTTTGCCGGGCTCGCCGACAAAGGAATACTCCAATTGCGGCAGGACCACTGGCGTGGTGCCCGGATCGTCATCTTCGCGCTGTCCCTGAAACAGGTACGCGTTCGCCGAGGCATACTGGCGGCCCCGGAATCCTTCGAGAAAAACGTTACTGGTCTGTGTGTCGTCGGAAGAAATGTTATAGCGCCGCAAATATGTGTCGTCGGTGGATCGGCTGGCGGCAAATCCCCAACGCCAGGTGTTGTCGATGTCGAAATTTCCGTTCGTTTCAATGTGCCCGCGGACGGTCGATTCGCCGGTCTTCAGGTTGTTGGCATCACGCTTGTCGACTTTCGTCACACTACCCTGAAATATGTAGCCGCCCTTCATGGTTCGTTCGCGGTACTCACCGCCGAGCACGACCCCTTCCTTGCTCGTGACTATCGGTGTGATGGTGGCGTCACGATTGGGCGCGATCCGGACGTAGTAGGGCGTTTCAAGCCGCAGGCCCAACTCGCTGGTCGAGCCGTAACGTGGCGCCAGAAAACCCGACTTGGCCTTCACCGAAGGATCCGGGTGGGAAAAATAGGGCGTGTAGGCGACGGGGATTCCATAGACCTCGAGGAAGGCGTCCTTGTAGTCGATCCGCTGCGCTTTTTGATTGTGGATGACCTTGACCGCCTTGATCTGCCACAGCGGCGGGCGCTTCGGGTTGTCCGGGCACAATTGGCAGGCGGAATAGACCGCCCGTGTCATTTCTGTTGTGTTGCCGTCCGTCCGTCTCGCGGAGGAGGCGGCAAACCTGGATTTGTCGGCCAACATCAGCTTGATGCTGCGAACGAAGCCGGCTCTCAATCCATCCGTCAGCTCGACGTAGTCGGCAAACAGCACCTCGCCGGTTGGCTCCAGTATGGCGACGTTTCCCGTCGCCACCACCGTATCGATGCGTTGATTGTAGGCGACCGAATCGGCCCGCAGGATCCGCTGGTCGGTGGAGATCTCGACATTTCCCGCCGCCCGCACAATGCCGAGTTCCTGATCGTGGCTCATGGAATCGGCGCTGAACAGGACATCGTCCCGATCAAGATTGCCCTGAGCCAGACCCCTCGTTCCGAAAGGATGAAAAAGCAGCAGAACTGAAGCCAGGAACAGCGATACCAGCGGGAAGCGTGACATCAAATCATCCGTCTTCAAGGTGCAAAAGCAGCGCAAATCCCAACAGCGTACTCGCCACGGCCGGCGCCCAAGCCGCGAGTACAACCGGTATCCCACCCGATATGCCGAGGGCGAGCGAAACGTCGGTGAGGAAATAGAGAACGAAACCGGAGGCCACACCGCCCGCCATGAGCAGTCCGGTCCCGCCGCTTCTCGTGAGCTTCAGGGAGAAGCTGGCGGCCAACAGGACCATGGCAAAGAGCAAGAGCGGTCCCGACAGCAGGGAATGCCAGTGCAGCCGGTGCCGCAGCGCCGAAAATCCGGCGTCTTCAAGCGTTCTGATGAATCCCGGCAAGGCCCAGAACGACATGGTATCGGGCGAGGCAAAGCTGTCCTGAATCTGACTCAACGTTAGCGTCGTTTCCAACTCGTAATCCTTGTGGAAAGCGGCCGGATTGTCGGGCGCCGTTATGAGGGCATCGGTCAATTGCCAGTATCCCGGCACCAACTTGGCGGTTTTGGCATCGATGCGGCCGATGAACCGGTCGGTACCGGCGTACAGAAAGATGATGACGTCCTCCAGTTCCGTGCCTTCCTGAGTCACCCGCATGGCATGGATCACCGACTGCCCGCCCTCGTCTGATTGGCGAAGCCACAGGCCCGACGGCGAAACCGCCAGCAGGCTGGCGCGACCTCTCAGATGCTTGGCCTCGATCTGCTCGTAACGGGAGGTCATTGCCGATATGAAGGGATTGAAAACCGTTACGACCATACTGCCGCCGATTATCGCAATGGCCAGAGCCGGCAGCATGAACTGCCAGACTGATACGCCCGCCGATCGGGCAACCACGAGCTGGTGGGTCTTGGTCAGGCGAACGAACGCCAGCATGCCGCCGAACAATGTTGCGAAAGGCAGGATCTTTTGCGCCATGAAGGGCAGCTTCAGCACGGCCAGTTCGGCTATGATGAAGAGCGTGACGCCTTCCCGGTTCCATGCCCGGCGCAGCAGTTCGACGAGGTCGCCGAGCAGCGTGATACCGAGCAGGACAGCCAAGACCAGGGCGATATCCATGAGGTAGCGCTTGCCGATGTAGAACGACAATGTCGGTGAAATGCGCATCACGCGGTTCCCTGCCGACGGGATATGCCGCGCCGGGATTTGGGTGACGAGGACAGCCACCAAAAAGCCGCCCCTCCCATGGCAATCAAATTGAGGTAGATCGCCGGCGCCAAGGCCGGCGATTTTCCGACCAGGGGAACGAGGGCAAAGGCGGTGATCTCGAAAATCAGCGCCGCCATCGACGCGCCGGCAATGCGCCGCCAGTCGCCGCGCCTGTCCAATTCGCCCGAAAGCAAGCCGGCGACCGCAATCAACGCCAGAATGAGGGCGTGAAGCGGCGTCGTAAGCCGTTTGTGAGCCTCGGCGATCATCCGCTTGGCATTGTTTTGATCATCCAGTGAGGTGCCCGGTGAAAAAAGTTCATCCAGATACCGCTCTCCCGGTTCCCGCCAGCGTTCCTCTGCATCCTTGGTGATCAGCCCGAGCTCAAGGGTATATTCGTCGAAATAGAGCAGTGACAGCTGGCGGTTTTCCTGCCCCACTTCCTGGCGGTTTCCGTTCTCCATCACGAAACGCGGCCCTTCAGGAGAATCGATCAAAAATCCGCGTTCGGCCATCACCGTTACCGGTTTTGCCACCACCCGATTGTCGTGGACCAGAATACCCAGCAGCTCGCCGCTCGCTCCCCGCGAACGGACATAGACCGTTATGCCGCGCATAAGCTCGTTGAACACCCCCTCCTGTATCAGAACTGAGGCGTAGTTGCTGCGGATGGTAAATTGGCGGTCCTTGAACGTGCGGAACCCGAGAGGCATCAGATACAGGGTCAGGACATACAGGCAGACGGCGACAACCCCCGCCAGGACCAACGCCGGATTGGCCAGCGACCGCTGGCTCAAGCCGGCGGCGCGCATAACCACCAACTCGCTATCGTAGGCCAGCCGGTGATAGGCATAAAGAATGGCGCAAAACAGGGATATGGGCAGGATCAGAACCAGAATTCCCGGCATCAGCAGAAAGGTGATGTAAAGGAACTCGGCCGCCGAAAGTCCCCGGTTCACGATCATGTCGACGAATCGCAGGCTCTGGGTCAGCCACACCACGCCCGTCAGCGCCAAGGTGATAAACAACATCGGCACGGCGAGTTGGCGCAAGATATAGCGGTTCAGCCCCTTCATCGGTGGCGAGTATAGCGTTTGCCCGATTCGGGGCATAGGTATTCCTGCAGGGGCCAGGTCGGGGCTTCAAACCGGTTCCAAGTTTTTTGATCCCGCTCTAAGATGTGCGCTCTTTTCTGGCCGTACATGGGCCGAACCAACCTCACAACGGAATATGCAAGGTCAGGACAACGACGATGAAAATTACCTTCTCCGAAATTTCCATGCCGCGCTCCGGTGCGCTGGCTGTATCCGTTTTCGCGGATGGGGAACTGAGCCGTACGGCCGCCGCCGTCGATAAGAAAACCGGCGGCGCCGTCACGCGCGCCATGAAGAACAGCCGGTTCAAGGGCAAGAAAGGGCAGCTTCTGGGCGTCAACGCGCCGCACGGTTTGTCCGCCGGACGCGTGCTGCTCTTCGGACTGGGCAAGAAGGACGAAATCGATGCGCTTGGATTGCAGGCCGCGGGAGGTCGTGTAGCCAAGCATATCAACGGCACCGGCGTGACGAACCTGGCCATCGCCGTCGACGCGGAACGGGGCAAGCTCGGCAAGCTCAAGGCGACCGACGCCGCCGCCGAAGTCGGCTACGGCGTTCGCCTCGGCACCTATCGCTTCGACAAATACCGGACGACCGAAAAGGCGGAGAAGAAACCCAGTCTGAAAGTTGTTTCGGTGATGGCCAAGGATGCCGCTGCTGCCCGCAAGGCTTATGGCGTGAAGGATAAGATCGCTGCCGGCGTGATCGCGACGCGCGATCTGGTGTCCGAACCCGCCAATGTGCTCTATCCCGAATCACTTGCCGCCGAAGCCCGCAAACTGACGAAGCTCGGAGTCAAGGTCGAGGTTATGGGCCGCGCCCGGCTCACGAAGCTCGGGATGGGCGCCTTGCTCGGCGTGGCGCAGGGCAGTTCCCGCGAAGCCCAGCTTGTCATCATGCGTTGGAACGGGGCACCGAAGGGAAAGAACCAGAAACCGATTGCCTTCGTCGGCAAAGGGGTGACGTTCGACAGCGGCGGCATCTCCATCAAGCCCTCCGCCGGCATGGAGGACATGAAGTGGGACATGGGCGGCGCGGGCGTCGTCACCGGTCTTATGAGGGCGCTCGCCGGCCGCAAATCTAAAGCCAACGTCGTCGGCGTCATCGGTCTGGTGGAGAACATGCCGTCCGGCACGGCTCAACGGCCCGGCGATGTCGTGACCTCCATGTCCGGTCAAACCATCGAGGTGGCCAATACGGATGCCGAGGGACGCCTGGTTCTGGCCGATGCCCTTTGGTATACGCAGAAACGCTTCAAGCCTTCGGCGATGGTCGATCTTGCCACGCTGACCGGCGCCATCATCATGTCGCTCGGTCATGTGCACGCGGGATTGTTTGCCTCGGACGATGAGCTTGCGGAGGCCATTTCGGAGGCGGGCAAAGCGGAAGGCGAACTGGTCTGGCGCATGCCGTTGCACGAGGAATACGACAACAACATCAACTCCGATATTGCCGACGTGAAGAACATCGGCAGGGACGGCGGCGGCTCCATTACGGCCGCCCAGTTCCTCAAGCGCTTTACCAACAAGACGAAATGGGCCCACCTCGATATTGCCGGCATGACCTGGTCGAAGAAGGACAAGCCGACCGTACCCAAAGGCGGTACGGGGTTTGGCGTCCGTATGCTCGACCGGCTTGTGTCGGACAAGTACGAGGTCTGAAGACGGCACGCGGGCCGGAGCGATGACTGAGGTCAGCTTCTATCACCTGGAACGCACGGCTTTGGAGCAGGCGCTGCCACGGATATTGGACAAGGCGTTGGCGGCCGGCCTTCGGGCGGTCGTCGTCGCCGGGTCCGACGAACGCGTATCGGCCCTCAACTCCGCACTGTGGACGTACGATCCCAACAGTTTCCTGCCGCACGGTAGTGCGGAGGACGGACGTGCCGCCGATCAACCGGTCTATCTGACGACCGAAGACGAAAACCCCAACAGCGCCACCGTCCTGGCGTTGGTCGACGGCGTGGAGAGCGAAATCCTGGCTACGTTCGACCGTGTCCTCGATCTGTTTGACGGGCATGACGACGCGGCGGTTCAGGCGGCGCGACAACGCTGGAAGAAGCTCAAGGACGCGGGGCACGAACTCACATACTGGCAGCAAACCGAACGCGGCGGCTGGGAACAGAAAGCCTGACTACTCCTGCCACCAGGTCTGGGGCACCCGGCGTTCCCCAAAGCCCAGCCAATCGTCAAGCTTCAGCATGAAGCCGCGCAAGCGTGTTCCCATGAAATGCCGCCACAGCCGCATCGTCCAATTCGAATAGTCCTTGTTGTAAGGGCAAACCCGCATGCAGATGGCGCAATCGGCCCGCATGCGGGTCCAGAACGAAAAGCACTTTTCGCAATCCGCGGTCCATTTCTTCACGCCGGAAATGGCCGAGCGATTGGCGCCGCCTTCCTCCGGGGGACCGTAGGGCAGAGCCTTGGGCGGACAGGCGTCGGCGCACTTGGTGCACTGGCCGCAGAACTCGGTGACGCCAAAACGTTGCGGACGATCCCGGGCCATCGGCATGTCGGTGAAGACCTTGGAAAAACGCACGCGCGGTCCGTATTCCTTGGTAATGACCATCTGGTTGCGCCCGTATTCGCCCAAGCCGGCCTTGACGGCGTAGGGGATGGTCAGCGCGGTGTCGTTTGACGAGGCAACGGCGCGGAAGCCCAGGCCTTGGATAAAACTCGCCAGCGATGTAGCGATGGCGGCCTCGCGGGAATACTCCCGCCCGGTTGCCGATGCACCCAAGGCGGAGGGATAGGCTTGGACCAGGCCGTAATCCATACCGTGGCCCAGCACGATCACGTTGGTCATGCCGTCGGGGAGCGGATTGGGTTTGTCTTCGCGGTCCTTGGTGGTGAGGTCGGCGGTCTGGTCGTAGACCCAGCGCTCGTCATACTCCGTGATGCCCACTAGATCGGCGCCTAGAAACTTCGCGGCCTTCTTAATGCGGGCGGCGGTTTCGCCGTCGCTGGTCACTTCGGCTTCGGTCGGCGCCAAGGGTATGAAGGTTTCGAAGGCGTCGAGAAAGCCTTCGCGCCGGCCCTCCGCATGACCCCGGCCGGAATAGTCCTTGGCCACCGACCAGGCGGCCACCAGCAGGGCGTAGTCCCACTGGGTAAAGCCGTCGGTGGCGCGCGGTTTGGGATCGACGTAGGCATCAAAAAACGCCGTGACGTGATCCGTCATGACATCCGGGTCCCAGTAGGCGCGGTTGAACATGTCGTTGCGCTGGTTGAAGCGTTCGAAATCCTCGCTGACTTCAATGCCCGCCTCCCGGTCGCTTTCCGCAAATCGCGCCCAATCCTCCTTGGGACTTTCGGCACGGTTGGCCGGCCAGCCGGCGGGCGGCCGACTTTCTTCGTCGAGTTCGTTCAGGTTGGCTTCGGTCATGTCGTCTCTATATTGCGGGGCCGGGGATCATAGCGAAGAATTCTGACCGGCGCTTCACACTTGTCGTCATCGTCGCGATAATGATCCGAACGGGCTGATGGCGGTATCGGGGATTATCCATGGCTGATCTAGAGGACATTCGCGGCATCTATCCGATGCTGTACGCATTCTTTGACGGCGCCGGCGGACTCGACCGGGCGGCGACGAGAAGACAGGTCGACGGTTGCGTGGATGCGGGCTGTCACGGTATCGCGGTGGGCGGTCTGGCGACGGAAACGAACAAACTAACGACAAGTGAGCGGCGTGAGTTGGTGGAATGGGTGGCTGCCCAGATCGCCGGCCGTGTTCCCCTGTCGGTGACGATTGCCGAAAACAACGTTTCGGGTCAAATCGATGCGGTTAAGCATGCCGCGGAAGCCGGTGCTTCCTGGGTCGTCCTGCAACCACCGCCGGTGCGCGGCGTTTCCGAAGCGGAACTCATCCGCTTCTACGGCGCCGTGGGAGATGCGGCACCCGTGCCTGTCGGTATCCAGAACGCGCCGGAATACATCGGTATCGGACTTTCCAACCAGGGTTTCGCAACGCTGCGGAAAAATCACCCCAATATCTCCATCATCAAGGCGGAAGGTCCCGCCACCTACATCTCGGGGTTGGCGGAGGATACCGGCAGAGCCTTCAAGCTCCTGAACGGCCGCAACGGCATGGAACACGTCGACAGCCTGCGCGCCGGCTGTCAGGGTCTTATCCCGGGCGTCGAGGCCGTGGACGTGCATGTCGCGATATTCGAAGCTTTTTCGAGCGGCAACGAGGCGGAGGCCGACCGGCTGTTTGCCGAAACGTTGCCCTTGCTGACGTTCCTGATGACCTCCATCGATCATCTCTTGTGTTACGGCAAGCGCCTGGCGGCTCGTCGCTTGGGCTTGTCCGAACCCCTGGACCGGACGCCGGCCCAGCAGCCCACGCCGTTCGGCCTCGAAGTCCTGGCGCGCTGGTCCGCCAATTTGGGGAACCTGTAGGGTGCGGCATCTGGTCGCTTGTCTCTAATGCCGCGGAGTGAGATATTGCGCGCTTCACGACCGCTTTCACCTGCGAGCGATGCTTTGAAGACGAAAACGAGGTTCAGCAAAAGGAACCGCCTGCCCGTTTGGCTGGCGCTTTTTGCCTTGGTCATGCAGACCATGGTCCCCTTGGGCCAGGTGCTGCATGCCGCCGAATCCACGTCAACAATCTTCATTTGCACGCCCAGCGGGGTCGTACCGGCGAACGCCGGCGACCTGGATGGCCAGGCCGATCTCGATATGTCGGCCTGTCAGGTCTGTCAGGTTCGCCTGTTTGGTGATAGCGCTGCAACGCCATCAAACGCGGCGCCGATCCCGATTGCCGTCGCGCCATCCATTGAACATGACGAAGCTGACTCGGTACTAGCCGGAATTATCGTTACCGGTCCGTTGCCGCCGCGCGGCCCGCCAACCCTCACCTAAATTCCCACCTCTCGACAACTGATGAAAAGTAGGTCCGTTAGCCACCAGTTGGTTGCGGACGGGAAATTATGTGAAGGATTCAAGAAGATGAAGACAGTCTCGAAAATTATGGTCGTGGTGGCCTTGGCTGCCGTCACCACACTGACATTGGCGCCGCTGAAAGACGCCAACGCCGCCGATTACAAGGTCGGTATGATTATGGTCAAGGAACCGTGGGCCAGGGGCACGCCGAAAAGCGGCGGCGCCTTTATGATGATCCACAATATGGGCGGCCAGGATCGGCTGGTCGGCGTCAAGGGTGACGTGGCGAACAAGATCCAGCTTCACCAGACCGTTATGGAAGGCGGCATGATGAAGATGAAGCATGTGCACGGCATCGACGTGCCGGCCAAAGGCATGGCGACGCTTCAACCCGGCGGATACCACGTCATGATGATGGGTTTGAAAAAACCGCTTATGGTTGGGCATTCGTTTCCTTTGACGCTGGTGTTCGAGAAGGCCGGGGAACTCAAGATTGATGTCGAGGTCCGCAAATTGGGCGCGAAAGGCGGTCATGGCATGAAGCACGGCCACGACATGAAGAAGAAAACCGAATAGCAACCGGATTTGCGATAGACGGGGTGCGGGGTGATTTTCACTCCATCATCTCGCACCCAATCGCAAATCGCATGATCAAAACTCTCGAGATCGATATGGCCAAGTTCTCCTTGTTCAACTTCCTGGTAATTGCGGCGACGCTGCTTGGTGTCGGTTTGGGAGCGTCCACGGCGGAAGCTCACGACAAGAAGAAGCACAGCACCGAATCCGCGGAAACGACGGCGGCCAAGGAAGAGGCGGGCCGGACGGCGATTACCGGTGGCTTTGAGCTGCTCGACCACGCTGGAAAAGTCGTCAGGAGCGAGGATTTCCGGGGCAGCTACATGCTTGTCTATCTGGGTTATACCTTCTGCCCTGACATCTGCCCCACCGATCTTCAGGCCATGACCGAAGCCTTGGAACTCATGGGCGACAAGGCCGACAGGATCCAGCCGATATTCATCACCATCGATCCGGCCCGCGACACGCCGGAAGTCGTCGGCGAGTACATATCGAATTTCCACCCCCGCCTGATCGGACTTACGGGTAACGCCGATCAGGTCGGCAAGGCGACCACCGCCTATGGCGCCAAATTCTACAAGGTGTTCGCGGCGCCGATGCAGGATGAAGATGACGGGGAAGAAGGCGACGACGCTTCAACGGATGAGGATTATCTCCTCAATCATTCGGCCGCGACCTACCTGATGGGGCCAGACGGCGAGTACATCGGACACTTCTCGCAGGGCTCCGAGGCCCAGGGCATGGCCGAGCAGCTCTCTCAGATCATCGAATAGCGCTCTAGTCGCGGTATTCCGGCTCCTCCCGGTCGAGGATCCTTTTGAGCGCGCCGAAGTGGCGCGTCGACAACAACGGTTTGTCCTCGACGATTTGCTGGTGCGTCATTTCCTGCACGTCTTCCGGTATCTCCGCCAACTCGGAGCCATCCGAGGCCGCCAGAACCTGGAACATCGCCGCGCGCTCCAGGTAATAGAGGTCGGTATAGGCCTCAGCCATATTCGGCCCGCAGACGATCACGCCGTGGCTGGCCAGAAAGGCCACCGAGCGGTTGCCCATGGCGACAGCCAGACGGGCGCCCTCATCTCCATCCGCGGCTAATCCGTTGTAGCCGTCGTCGTAGGCGATACTGTCCTTGAACATAAGGGCGTTCTGCTCGCACATCTGCAACCGCCCGCCCTTGCGCGTGCAAATGGCCGTGGCGTAGGGCTGGTGGGTATGCAGCACCACACGAGCATCGGGTTTGGCCACATGTATTTGCGAATGGATGTGGAAGGCCGTCTTTTCGACGTGGTTGTCGCCTTCCAGTACGTTGCCGTCCTTGTCGCAGTAAACCAGTGACGATGCCGTCACCTCGGACCAGTGCCAGCCATAGGGGTTGATCAGGAACCTGTCGCCGCGTGCGACTCCGTCTTCATCGGGCACGGAGATCGAAAAATGGTTGTCGACGCCTTCATGGAAGCCGTGCCGGGCCGCCCAGCGTAGGCCGGCCGCCAGATCGACGCGCAGTTCTCTGACAATTTCGTCCATTACCACCCCCAAGAATTCGACGACTTTGACCTTACTTACACCTAGACTAGATCACAAATCTAATCCTCCCCTCAATCCAGACAAGGAAGACCGGTGACGCATGACTGGCCTCGAGAGTAGCGCAACGACACGGAACTGGCGGACGCCGATGGTCGTGATCCTCTGCGGCGGGCTGGTTCTCTGGTTGTCGATCGGCATCCGTCAATCGTTCGGGGTGTTCCTCACGCCCATGTCGACCGACTTCGGCTGGGGCCGGGAAATCTTCGCCCTGGCGATTGCGCTGCAGAACATTGTTTGGGGGGCGACGCAGCCCATCGCCGGCGGGATTGCCGATCGGTTCGGGGCCGCGCGGACCATCGTCGGTGGTGCAGTGCTCTACGCCGTCGGTATTTACCTCATGGCGATTTCCTCTACGCCGTCCATGCTTTACCTCAGCGGCGGCCTCATTCTCGGCATGGGCCTTTCCGGGACGAGCTTCGCGGTCGTGCTCGGTGCCGTCGGCCGCACGGTGCCCGAGGAAAAACGGAGCATGGCCTTAGGCATTGCCGGTGCGGCGGGATCGATGGGCCAGTTCGTCATGGTGCCGGTAGGGCAGGTCTTTATTGCCAGCTACGGCTGGAGCATCGCTTTCATGTTGCTGGCCGGACTGTCGATGCTGATGGTGATGTTCTCGATCGGCGTGTCGGGCAGAGCCGAGCACGGCACGGCGACGCAAACCCAGTCCATGCGGGAGGGGTTTAGCGAGGCCATGCGCCATCCCGGCTATTGGTTCCTGATCGGTGGGTTTTTCGTCTGCGGTTTCCACGTAACCTTCATCAGTACTCATCTGGTACCGTTCTTGACCGACCAGGGAATCGATGCCGAGACGGGAGCGTGGGCCTTGGCGGCGGTCGGGTTGTTCAACATCGTCGGCTCGCTGAGCTGCGGTTGGCTGGGCGGAATATTTCCCAAGAAATATGTGCTCAGTGTCATGTATCTTTTGCGCTCGGTTGTGATCATGATCTTCATCGTGTTTCCGGTCACACCGCTGACCGCATTGATATTCGGTGGCGCCATCGGCCTGCTGTGGTTGGCAACCGTGCCGCTCACCACAGGCCTTGTGGCGACCATATTCGGCCCGCAGTACCTCGGCATGCTGTTCGGCTTCGTCTTCTTCAGCCACCAGATCGGCGCCTTCCTGGGCGTCTGGCTGGGCGGCTACCTTTTCGACACCACCGGTTCCTACTCCGTCGTCTGGTGGACGGCGGTGGCGCTTGGGGTGATCGCCTCGATCCTGCACTGGCCGATCGAGGAGCGCGGCGTCGACCGGCTGTCACTGCAGGCGGAAGGCTCCTGATCCTCCCAATTTCGTGATGCACGCCGCAGTTGGCAGGGAGGACCGGCGTCCTTATATACTGCGGCATCAGGCCATTAACGGGGCCGGCTGACTATCATTCAATTAGATAAGGGCGCGAGGGCATGTCCAATTACGACTACGATCTTTTTGTCATTGGCGCGGGTTCGGGCGGGGTGCGGGCCAGCCGCATGTCGGCAGGCTTCGGCGCCCGCGTCGGCATTGCCGAGGAATACCGTTTCGGCGGCACCTGCGTCATTCGGGGTTGCGTGCCGAAGAAACTGATGGTGCACGCCAGTCACTTTGGCGAGGATTTCGAGGACGCCGAGGGTTTCGGCTGGTCCGTCGACGGCGCGTCGTTCTCGTGGCCGGGGCTGATCGCTGCCAAGGACAAGGAAATTGACCGTCTTGAGTCCGTGTACGGCAGGATCCTCGATAACGCCGGCGTGGAGACTTTCCAGGCCAGGGCGACATTTATCGATGCCCACACGCTTGACGTCGGCGGCAAGCGGATTACCGCCGAGACCATCCTGATCGCCACGGGCGGCAAGCCGACGATGCCGGATGTTCCGGGGATCGAACACGCCATCACCTCGAACGACGTCTTCCACCTGCCGGAAATGCCGCAACGCATTGCCGTCGTGGGCGGCGGCTATATCGCCATCGAATTCGCCGGTATTTTCAACGGTCTTGGCGCCCAGGTGACGCAGTTGTACCGGGGCGAACAGATTCTGCGTGGCTTCGATGACGACGTTCGCAATCATTTGGCGGCTGAAATCGTCAAGAAGGGCATCGATCTCCGGGTGGAAACAAACGTCACCGAGATTTCAAAAACATCGGAGGGGCTGAACCTCGCCCTCACCGATGGCACGACGCTTGAGGTCGACGCGGTGCTCTACGGGACGGGACGCGGCGCCAATGTCGACGGCCTGGGGATCGAGGACCTCGGCGTGGAGCGCAATGTCTGGGGCGGCATCGTGGTCGACGAGTTTTCCAGGACGACGGTCGATAACATCTACGCCATCGGAGACGTCACCAACCGGGTTGAACTGACCCCAGTTGCTTTGATGGAAGGCATGGCGTTTGCCCGAACCCTCTATGGCGGACAGCCCACCAGCCCGGACCACGCAGATGTACCTCATGCCGTTTTCAGCCAGCCGTCGGTGTCCGTTGTGGGCATGACAGAGGCCGAGGCCCGCTCCCATTACGGCGAAATCGACCTCTACAAGTCGGCGTTCCGGCCGCTCAAACATACCCTTTCGGGGCGCGACGAGCAGAGTTTCATGAAGCTGATCGTGGATACCGCCAGCCAGCGCGTGGTCGGCGTCCACATGGTGGGTGCGGATGCAGCGGAGATCATCCAGGGCATCGCCATCGCCGTTAAAATGGGCGCCACAAAGCAGCAGTTCGACGCCACAGTGGGTATCCATCCGACCTCGGCGGAAGAGTTCGTCACCATGCGGGACAAGTGGGTTCCGCCGGTGGACGTCGCCGCCGAATAGGCCAAGATTCAGGCGAAATTAGCCTAAAGCCTTTGCAAACAACGCCATTCCGGCGTATATGCAGAGCGTTTTTCCGCGGGAGTTCTAAAAATGTCGACCAAGTGGACGCCCGATGGCTGGCGTGGCCTGCCCATCGAGCAACAGCCCGAATATCCGGATCAGGAAGCGCTGAGCGCCGTTGAAGGCGAATTGCTCCGCTATCCGCCCTTGGTATTTGCCGGTGAGGCCCGCAAGCTGCGCAGCTCTCTGGCCGAAGTCGGTGAGGGCCGCGCCTTTTTGCTGCAAGGCGGTGACTGCGCCGAAAGTTTCGCCGAATACTCGGCTGACAATATCCGCGACACCTTCCGCGTTCTGATGCAAATGGCCGTTATTCTGACCTACGCCGGCGCTTCGCCGGTCGTTAAGGTCGGACGCATGGCGGGTCAGTTCGCCAAGCCCCGCAGTTCGGGGGTCGAGGCCATCGACGGCGTCGAACTGCCGAGCTACCGGGGCGACATGGTCAACGGGATGGACTTCACGTCGGAAGCCCGCGTGCCCGACCCGGCGCGCCTCCTGCAGGGTTATGCCCAAGGGGCGGCGACGCTCAATCTGCTGCGCGCCTTCGCACAGGGCGGCTATGCCGATCTGCACCGGGTGCATGGCTGGAACATGGGCTTCGTGGCCGACACGCCGCAAGGTGAGAAGTATCAGGAATTGGCGGACCGCATCTCCGATTCGCTGGAGTTCATGGCGGCCTGCGGTATTACGCCTGAAGCCGTGCCGGAAATGCGCCAGACGGATTTCTACACCTCGCACGAGGCCTTGCTGCTGGGTTACGAACAGTCGCTCACCCGCATCGATTCGACAACGGGTGATTGGTACGACACCTCAGCCCATATGCTTTGGATCGGCGACCGCACGCGCCAAATGGACCATGCCCACGTCGAATACATGAGGGGCATCTGCAATCCCATCGGTTTGAAGGCGGGACCGAGTATGGATGCAGACGATCTGATTCGCCTCTGCGATAAACTCAATCCTCTGAACGAAATGGGGCGCTTGACTGTGATCGCCCGCATGGGGGCGGACAATGTTGCCGAAAACCTGCCGCCTCTGATACGCGCTGTCGAGCGCGAAGGCCGTAAGGTGGTGTGGTCTTGCGATCCCATGCACGGCAACACGATAAAGTCCGGGACCGGTTACAAGACCCGGCCGTTCGATCAAATCCTGGCGGAAGTGCGCGGGTTCTTCGATGTGCACGAGGCCGAGGGAACCTGGGCCGGCGGCGTTCATTTCGAAATGACCGGCCAGGACGTGACCGAGTGCATCGGCGGCGCCCAGGCCATTACCGAGCATAGTTTGGCGGACCGCTACCATACGCACTGCGATCCCCGTCTCAACGCCTCGCAGAGTCTGGAACTGGCCTTCCTCATCGCGGACACGCTGCGCAAACGGCGCGGCGAATTTCCGCTGGCCATGGTCGCTGAAGCTTTTTAGCAAACAGGCAAAACCGTCATGCGTGACGACCTGATCTCGGCATACACCGACAAGTACTTTTCGCGGACCCGGGAGACGGTCGCCAAGCACGGTGACATGACGGTGACCTATGCCGTATTCATGCGCCGTCCCGTTCGCTTCGCGGCCGGCCTGGCGATCGCCTGGCTGGAGGAAATGGCTGACGAGCGCGGCGTGAAGTTCGAAATCGAGCCCTGTTTTGAAGAGGGCGAGGAAGTCGGCGCGGGCGAACCGCTGCTTTACGTCACGGGATCGTTTACCGAACTCGTCGAGTTGGAGACGCTTTATCTGCAGAAAATCGGCGCTCCTTGCGTCGCGGCGATGAACGCATACGAAATGTGCGTGGCGCTCCCCCAGTCGGCATTTATGGCGTTCGATTCCCGCCATTGCGCGGGACTGGAAATGGCAGACCTGATGGCCTACGCCGCGTCGGTCGGTTCGAAGGCGGCGCAGCGGGATGTCGGCGCCAAAGGTTTCGTCGGTAACGCGACGGACGCCACCGCCCACTACTTCGGGCAGGACGCTGGAACCGGAACCATGCCCCACGCTCTGATCGGCTATGCCGGTTCGACGGTTCGCGCGGCCGAGATGTTCCATGAAACGTTCCCGAGCGTGCCGCTTGTCGTACTGGTCGATTTTTTCGGGCGCGAGATCAGCGATTCGCTCGAGGTCTGCCGCCGATTCCCGGAGGTTGCCGCAAAGGGCAATCTGGGTATACGCCTTGACACTCATGGCGGCCGCTTCGTCGAGGGCCTTGATCCCCAGAAGTCCTACGCCGTTCTCGAACGCAATGCGCCCGAGGGCATCCGTGAATACCGCAGCGAGGACGAACTCAAGTGGCTGGTCGGCACCGGCGTCTCTGCCGCCGCCATCTACTATCTCCGCGAAACCCTCGATGAAGAAGGGTTCGACAAGGTGAAGATCGTGGTGAGCTCCGGATTCAGTTCCGCAAAATGCCGTGTGATGGGCAGCGTGGCTGCTCCCATCGACGTTGTGGGAACGGGGTCGTTCCTGCCCGAAAATTGGGCCGAAACCTATGCGACCGCGGATATCGTATCCTATGACGGCAATCCCAGGGTGAAAATCGGCAGGGAATTTCTACTCAAGAAGTAGGCCTGTTACAATTCAGTTACAAATCGGTATTTTTTTTGGGGATTCTGAAATATTTCGGAAACGAACCGAGTCTACCCTCTGTCTTGAGTTTGGAAACATGCTCTTCCGGGTGCAAGAAGGTTAAAGCGCCCCCCGTGATGCCACTTGTACCGGAATTTGGGCCGGCGTGAAAACGCCGGCCCTTCCTATTTCGGGCCTCTAATCGGTTGCGATCTTCACCACGGCCTTGCCGAAATTCTTGCCTTCCATCAGGCGCAGGAAGCCCGCTGGAGCGTTTTCCAGGCCTTCGGTAACGTCTTCGCGGTATTTGATAACACCGTCCTCGACCCAGCGTGTGAGGCGCGATAGGGCTTCCGGGTACCGCGCGATGTAGTCGAAAACGATCAGGCCCTGCATCTTGGCCCGCTTGACCAGCAGGTGGCGCGCGAAGCGCGGTCCCATTTCCACCTCAGTGAGGTTGTACTGCGAGATCAGGCCGCAAACCACGATTCGCGCGCGCAGATTGATGTTGGGCATCACGGCGTCGGTGACCCAACCGCCGACATTGTCGAAATAGACATCGACGCCATTGGGGCAGGCGTCACGGATGGCTTTGCCCAGAGCTTTCTCGTCACCGAGCTCCTTATAGTTGAGACCGGCGTCAAATCCGAGTTCGTTTGTGATGAAGTCGATTTTCTCCTGCGATCCGGCGATCCCCACGACGCGGCAGCCGGACGCCTTGGCGATCTGACCGACCACGGCGCCGACTGCGCCTGAGGCGGCGGAAACGACGACGGTGTCCCCGACCTGTGCCTCGCCCACTTCGAGCAATCCGAAATAGGCTGTGGTCCCCGGCATGCCGAGCACACCCAAGGCCAGGGATTTCGGCAGGCTGCCGGTATCGATCTTGCGCATGTCTTCCGGTCCGCCGACACCATAGTCCTGCCAGCCCAACCGGCCCTCGACCCAGTCGCCTTCACCGAAGCTGGGATTGTTCGATTTGACTACTTGGCCCACCGTGGCGCCTACCATGACCTCGCCGATGCCGACGGGCGGAACGTAGGAAGGGGCGTCGGACATGCGGCCGCGCATGTAGGGATCAAGGGAGAGCCAGTCGGCCCGCACCATAATCTCGCCCGGTCCCGGCTCGGGTACCGGCTGTTCCTCCAGCCGGAAATCCGCTTCCGTGGGCATGCCGACGGGACGGCTGGCGAGGACGATACGTCGATTTGTATTTCGCATGAAGTCTGATCTCCCTGGGGCAAGTCGATATTTGTCCACCGTTATGGCCGACCGGTGCTTGCGGGGCAAGGGGCGTCACGCTAAACAAGTCCCCGATGACCGATGTTCTTAAAATCGCGCTGGCGCAACTCAACCCCTGCGTTGGGGATTTGGCCGGAAACGCGGAATTGCTCCGACTGGCACGTGCCGAAGCCGCCGCGGCGGGCGCCGATCTGGTTCTGACTTCGGAACTGATGCTTGTCGGCTATCCACCCGAGGATCTGGTTTTGAAACCGTCCTTTCTCGATGCCGTCGAAGAAGCGGTTTCAGATTTGGCAGCGGAAACGGGTGACGGCGGACCTGCGGTGCTGTTGGGTGCGCCCTGGCGCGGTGATCCGTACCGCGGCGGTGGACCCGCCTACAACGCCGTCCTTCTCCTGACCGATGGCCGCGTTGCCGAAGTACGGCAGAAGGCGGACCTTCCCAATTACGGCGTCTTTGACGAAAAACGGGTGTTTGCCGCCGGCGCCCTGCCGAAGCCCATCGAGTTCAAGGGCGTCAAACTGGGCGTCCTGATTTGCGAGGACATGTGGACTTCGGCTGCCGCCGCCGCCCTACACGAGGATGGCGCCGAGATCCTGCTGGTTCCCAACGGATCGCCCTACGAATCGGGTAAAACCGGAACGCGGTTCGATCTGGCGGCGGACCGGGTGTCGGAGACGGGTTTGGGGCTTGCGTATCTGAACCAAGTCGGCGGACAGGACGAGTTGGTCTTCGACGGCGCGTCGTTCGTTGTCAATCCCGATGGCGGGATGGCTTTGTCGGTGGCGCCTTGGCGCGAAGAGGTCGTAGCGACGACCTGGCGACGGGGAGCGGACGGCTGGATCTGTGATCCTGGTGGGCAAAGCCTTCCTGAGGATCCGCTGTTGAGCATCTGGCAGGCCATGGTTGTCGGCCTCCGCGACTACGTTAAAAAAAATCGGTTTCCCGGTGTGGTGCTCGGGATGTCCGGCGGTATCGATTCGGCCCTGTCGGCCGCTGTGGCGGTGGATGCCTTGGGGCCGGAACGCGTTCACTGTGTGATGATGCCGTCTCGCTACACGGCGGACGAAAGCATCACCGATGCGACGGAATGCGCCCGAGCCCTGGGCGCGCGCATCGATACCGTGCCCATCAAGCCGGCTGTCGACACCTACGCCGACATGCTGTCCGACCTTTTTGCCGGCCGCGATGCAGATACGACCGAGGAGAACATCCAAGCCCGCATTCGCGCCGTCACGTTGATGGCTTTGAGCAATAAGTTCGGCGCCATGCTGCTGACCACGGGCAACAAGTCGGAAATGTCGGTGGGCTACGCGACACTTTACGGCGACATGTGCGGCGGCTATTCCGTGCTCAAGGATGTCTACAAGACGACGGTCTTCGAGCTTGCGAGGTGGCGCAACGGGCATGTTCCGGAAGGTGCGAAAGGTCCCGGGGGAGAAGTCATTCCCCGCAACATCATCGAAAAACCGCCAAGCGCCGAACTGAAGGACGATCAGACCGATCAGGATACCTTACCGCCCTACGACAAGCTGGACGACATGTTGATGTGCCTCGTTGAGGAGGAAATGGCGTTTGAGGACATCGTGGCGCGGGGCCATGCCCCGGAAGATGTGGCCCGGATCGAGCATCTGTTGTACATCGCGGAATACAAACGCCGTCAGGCGCCACCCGGCGTCAAAATCGGCGGACGGAACTTCGGGCGCGACCGGCGGTACCCCATCACCAACGGCTTCCGCGATGCCGCGAAGCGGTCGAAATGACGCGGCTTCGCGCTTGCCCCCGCCATGGACCTTGGGAAAAGAACGTGATATCGCTTAGCTCTGTGAGCCGGGCGAATTTGATTCACCCGTTGAATTATCTTTGCCGTTCATCATAAATCGTTGAATTTCAAAGATTTACACCCAAACAGGACGGCACCCGAGGCAATCCATTGGCACTCGTACTTTACAATACGCAGGCGCGTGAAAAGCAGCCTTTTGAGCCGCTCACTCCAGGCCGAGTGGGCATGTATGTGTGCGGGCCGACGGTGTACGATTATGCCCATGTCGGCAATGCACGGCCGAATATCGTTTTCGACGTTCTCTATCGCCTGTTGAAGTCGACCTACGAACACGTCCGCTATGTTCGCAACATCACGGACGTGGAAGACAAGATCATCGAGGCCGCCGAGAAATCCGGCTTGACCATTGCGGAGGTCACGAGCCGCACCACGAAGGTTTTTCACGATGACATGGCGGCGCTGGGCGTCCAAGAACCGGATATCGAACCCCGGGCCACGGACCACATCCCGCAGATGGTCTCGATGATCGAAAAACTGATCGCCAAAGGCAACGCCTACGAGGCCGAGGGGCACGTTCTTTTTGCCATAACTTCGGACGAGAGATACGGCGAATTGTCCGGGCGCAACCGGGACGAAATGATCGCAGGTGCCCGGGTGGAGGTGGCGCCCTACAAGAAGGATCCGGCGGATTTCGTCCTGTGGAAACCGAGTACCGACAACCAGCCGGGTTGGGACAGTCCCTGGGGGCGGGGGCGTCCGGGGTGGCATATCGAATGCTCTGCGATGGCGCGGGAGTACCTCGGCATCACGTTCGATATTCACGGCGGTGGCCGGGACCTGGTCTTTCCCCACCATGAAAACGAGCGTGCCCAGTCGATTTGCGCCCATGATGGCTCACCTTTCGTGCGCTACTGGGTACACAATGGATTCGTCACCGTCGAAGGCGAGAAGATGTCGAAATCGATCGGCAATATTCTGGCCGTGCGGGAAATTCTCAGTAGGTTTCCGGGCGAGGCGATTAGGCTGAATATGCTCAGCACGCATTACCGCCAACCCCTCGACTGGACGACGGAAGGCGTGGAACGGGCGAGGAAAAGCCTGGACCGCTGGTACCGCGCGGCCGGAGACGCTGAGCCCGAGGTGTGCGAACGTGTCCGTGAAGCTCTTGAAGATGATCTGAACTCGCCGCAGGCCATCGCCATTCTGCATGAACTCGCCGACGAAGCCCTGGCGGGGGATGCGTCAGCCGCTGCCCAATTGAGGGGAGGCGCCCAGCTTCTGGGTTTGATGAATCTGGCGGAGTCCGTGTGGTTCCAGGACGGCGGCCGGGACGACATCGACATTTCCTTCATGCAGCAACTGCACGGCCCCTTGCCGGAAATCGCCGACCGCATCAATGCGCGGGTCGATGAAGCGGTTGCCAAGTGGGATGACATGACGGTGGAACAGCGACGTTCAATTCACGATTTGTGCGTCAACCTGCTGATCGATTACCGCACGCTGGCGCGCGAGCACAAGGAGTTCAACGTGGCCGATTCCATTCGCGATGTGCTGGAGGATGCCGGCATCGTGCTTGAGGACGGTCCTTCGGGCACCACCTGGCGCCGGGCCGGTTAGGAAACGCGACCGATGGCGAAGGAACACCTGTACCTTTTTGATACCACCCTGCGCGACGGCAATCAGACGCAGGGTGTGGACTTTTCCCTTGAGGACAAGCGGCTGATTGCCGAAGCGCTCGACAATCTCGGAATCGATTACATCGAAGGCGGCTGGCCGGGCGCCAACCAGACCGACACGGCGCTCTTCGAGGATCGGCCCAAGCTCAAGCATGCCAAGTTTACGTCGTTCGGCATGACCCGCCGGGCCGGCCGCAGCGCCGCCAACGATCCCGGGTTGGTCACGGTCATCGACGCCGACGTCGATGCCGTGTGCCTGTTCGGCAAGACTTGGGATTACCAGGCGGAGGTGGCTCTGGGCATCGATCTCGATGAAGCGGTGGACCTGATCGGCGACAGCGTTGCCGCCGCGGTCGATCGGGCCGGCGAGGCATTGTTCGACGCCGAGCATTTCTTCGACGGGTTCAAATCCAATCCCGAGTTTTCGTTGAACTGCGTCAAATCCGCATACGAGAACGGCGCCCGCTGGGTGGTCCTATGCGATACGAACGGCGGCAACCTGCCGCACGAAATCGACCATATCGTTCGGGAGGTATCCCAGTACGTACCGGGCGACCACCTTGGCATTCATGCCCACAATGACACGGAGAACGCCGTCGCGAATACTCTGGCGGCGGTGAATGCCGGCGTACGGCACGTCCAAGGCAGTCTGAACGGCCTGGGTGAGCGTTGCGGCAACGCGAACTTGACGTCGCTTATCCCAACCTTGGTATTGAAACCCGAGTTTGCGGATAGGTTCGAAACGAGCATCGGCGTGGAGGGATTGAAGCAACTAACCCACACCTCGCGTTTGCTGGACGAATTGCTCAACCGCGCACCCAATCCGCATGCAGCCTATGTGGGATCGGCAGCATTTGCTCACAAAGGCGGCGTGCACGGCTCGGCCGTTCTGAAGGATCCAAAAACATACGAACATGTGCCGCCCGAGAGCGTCGGCAATCAGCGCCACGTCCTGATATCAGACCAGGCCGGCAAAGCCAATGTCCTGATGCAGCTCAAAGATTTTGGCATTGACGTCGAATCGGATGACAAACGGATCGCCGCCTTGGTTGAGGAAGTGAAGGAACGAGAGTTTCAGGGCTATACATACGATGGTGCCGAGGCGAGTTTCGAACTCATGGCTCGGCGGGCGTTGGGCGAACTTCCCAACTACTTCGAGGTCGAGAGCTTCCGCGTCATGGTCGAACGCCGCCACAACGCGAAGGGCGAGCTCGTGACCGTTGCAGAGGCAACGGTTAAGATTGATATCGACGGCGAAATCCTGATGTCGGCAGGTGAGGGCAACGGTCCGGTGAATGCGCTGGATGACGCGCTGCGCAAAGATCTGGGTAAATACTCCAGCTATATCGACGATCTGGAGCTGGCCGATTACAAGGTCCGAATTTTGACGCAGCAGGGCACCGGCGCCGTGACGCGCGTGATGATCGAGAGCATGGACAGCCATGGTCATCGCTGGTCGACCGTTGGCGTCTCGCCCAATATCGTGGATGCTTCGTTCCAGGCTTTGCTCGATTCCATCGTTTACAAGCTTTATCGCGACGGCGCACCCGCCGGCAGCGGCTGACCCTCTCAAACCGATGAGTAGCGACAACGCAGCCGCGTCCGAGGCGCGGAAGGGCGTGCTATACAGCCTTGGGGCGTTCATCGTTTGGGGTGGCATCCCTTCGGGCTTCAAGCTGGTCGCTGATATTCCCATGTTTGAAACCTTGGCGCACCGAGTGGTCTGGGGCGTGGCGTTCCTGGTGATCCTGATTTCCCTGCGGGTCCGCTGGAACCGGTTTGGTGCGGTGCTGCGATCCGGCCGTGACCTCTTCATTCTGACGGTTACCAGCGCGTTGCTCGCGGCCACCTGGGTGGTCTTCATCCTTGCCGTAAACGACGGACAGATCCTTCAGGTCAGTCTGGGTTACTACATCAATCCGTTGGTCAGCGTGCTGCTCGGCTTTTTTCTGCTGCGGGAGCGCCTCAGCAAGATTCAGACCTTTGCCGTGGCGTTGGCGGCAGCCGGTGTTCTCAACCAGACCTGGGCGCTGGGGGAGGTGCCCTGGATTTCGTTGGGCTTGGCGGTTCTGTTCGGGTTCTATGGTTATGCCCGGAAGATCGCCAAGGTCGAGGCGACGGAAGGATTGTTCGTTGAAACGGTTGTCCTCCTGCCTCTCGCGCTGGCCTACCTGATCTACCTCGGTGCTGCCGGTCAGGCTGGAGTGGCGGAAAGTGAACCGCAGGCCCTGATAACGCTGATTTTTCTAGGCGTTTTCACCGCGGTGCCGTTGCTTCTGTTCACGGAGGGCGCACGGCGGCTGAAATTGTCGACCATCGGCGTCATGCAGTACATCGCGCCGACCCTGCATTTCTTTTCCGCCATCTTCATTTGGGGGGAGCCGCTCAGTCCGAGTCTGCTCGTGACCTTCGCCTGCATCTGGGTGGCGTTGGCGCTCTATAGTGTACCGTCGCTCATGCCGGCCCGGCGTGCTTGACCATCGGGAACCCAAAATCTAGTTTTCGCCATGGCCGGAACCGATAAGACACAGGCCGCCATCCTGGGTGGCCCCACAATCATCCTCGTCGAACCCCAACTGGGAGAGAACATCGGCACGACGGCCCGCGCCATGCTCAATTTTGGACTAACCGATCTCCGCATCGTCAATCCCCGTGACGGTTGGCCCAACGAAGCCACGCGGGCCTCGGCCTCGGGCGCCGACGTGGTCATCGACGGGGTCCGCGTCTACGACCGGACCGAAGAGGCCATCGCCGATCTCAGCGTCGTTTACGCCGCAACCGCCCGCCGGCGGGATATGCATCTGCCTGAAGTGCCTCCCCGGACGGCTGCCGCTGAAATGCGCAGGGTCAGCGAAACCGGCGAAAAATTCGGCGTCCTGTTCGGCGGCGAACGCTGGGGCCTGAACAACGACGATGTTTCCCTGGCTCAGAGTGTCCTTACGGTGCCGGTTAATCCGGCCTTTTCCTCCCTGAATTTGGCCCAGTCCGTCCTGCTCGTTGCCTATGAGTGGTTCCAGTCGGGATTGGCGGAGGAAGACCGGATGCCGGCCCCCCAAATCGTGGAACCGGGCCAGCCCTTGGCGGACGGCAAGGCCATGGATTCGTTTTTCAATCACCTTGAGAGCGAGTTGGACGCCGCGGGTTTCCTGTTTCCGCCGGAAAAACGCCCCAGCGTAACGCGAAAACTGCGGAATTTTTTCCAGCGCGCCAGGCCGCGCGACAACGAGGTCCGCATGTTGCGGGGCGTGATCGCAGCGCTGGTCGAATTCGGGGGCCCAAATCAGCGGCGGAGGCCTAAAAAATAAGCCCTTCACAACGCCCGGAAAGGTTTGACAGAAGGGGCCGGGGCCGTGTATTACCCCCACTTCGCGGCGCCGGTTGATCCAGGGCCGTGTTTCGCTAATTCCATAAACCGCAGCTCAGATTTCCCGACTGTCCCTTCGGGGTCATGGAAATCCGATACAAAGAGAGTCGAGTGCCAAGCACATGAGCAAACGCATCAAGTCCAAGTACAAGATTAACCGAACCCTCGGTGTGAACCTTTGGGGTCGGCCCAAGAGCCCCGTCAACGTCCGTGAATACGGCCCCGGTCAGCATGGCCAGGCCCGCCGCCGCCGGCCGAGCGATTTCGGCATCCAGCTCCGCGCCAAGCAGAAGCTGAAGGGCTATTACGGCAACATCACGGAAAAGCAGTTCCGCCGGACCTATGACGAAGCCGACAAGCTGCGCGGCGATACCTCGGAGAACCTGATCGGCCTCCTGGAGCGCCGCCTGGACGCCGTGGTCTACCGCATGAAGTTCGTGCCCACCGTCTTTGCCGCCCGCCAGTTCGTCAATCACGGCCACGTCAAGGTCAACGGCAAGAAGGTCAACATCCCGTCCTACCGCGTGAAGGTCGGCGACGTGATCGAGGTTAAGGAAAAATCCCGCGATCTGGCGCTGGTCATCGAAGCCATCGACAGCCCCGAGCGCGACTGGCCGGATTACATGGATGTCGACGCCAAGAAACGCTCCGGCACCTTCACCCGCATTCCCCAACTGGCGGACGTCCCGTACCCCGTCCAGATGGAACCCAATCTGGTTGTCGAGTACTACTCGCGTTAACCGATAAGGACTTTGCCCTGCTGCCGTTTGGCGCAGGTTGAATTCCGGGATAAGCTGCTCAACGGAAACGTTGAGCAGCTTTTTTTTGGGGGGAGCTTGCGATGACGGGACGCGGGAAGTGCCTGGCGCTTGGCTCGGTCGCCATGGTGTTGGCGGCGGGACAGGTAGATGCCCAAGGCCGCTGGGAGCAGATCAGGAACAAGCCGAATTGCGTAATCCGCAATGCCGACCCGAAACCGCGGGAAACGGTGACGTGGTCGGGCGCCTGCGTCAACGGCCGGGCGGATGGTTTCGGAACTCAGGTTTGGCGCTATTTCGAGGACGGCAGGTGGCGGGAACAGTCTTCAACCGGCACGATCAGCAACGGTCATAACACCGGACGCGGTGTCGTTTTGTACCCGAACGGCAATCGATACGAAGGGGATAGCTTCGACGGATATCATAACGGGCAGGGTGTCATGAGTTACCGCAACGGCAATCGATACGAGGGAGCCTGGCGTTGGGGCAAGGCACACGGTTTCGGGACCCTCGTCTTGGCGAGCGGGATCAGGCTGCAGGGGAATTGGGTAAACGGCTGCCTCAGGAAGGGTACTCGGACGGCAGCAGTAGGCGCGAGCAGAGCGGACTGCGGGTTTGACTGATCAGACCGGAAGCCAAGCCGATTTAAGCGCTTTTCCGCATCTGACCAGAGCTTCTCCGCCTTGGGGCACCACGCCCGCCATGTTGATGAAGGCATGGATCATACCGTCGTACTGCAGGTATTCCGATTTGACGCCCGCTGCCGTCAGGCTTTCGTGATAGGCGCGACCTTCATCCCGCAGGGGATCGAAGCCCGCCGTGACGATCAGCGCCGGCGGCTGGCCGGCAAGGTCGATGCCCGAGTGATAGGGCGAGAATTTGGGGTTTTCGAGTTCCGCCGCCATGTCGCTTAGGTAGAGATCCAGGTACCAGTCGATGCGCTCCCGCGTCAGGAAAAATCCGTCCTTGAAAATCTCGTAGGAATTCGACTGCCGGCGTGAATCGGTTGCGGGGTAGATCAGCAATTGGAACATCGGGCCGGGTTCACCCGCCGCGGCCAGTTGCTGGCAGACGACGACGGAGATATTGCCGCCCGCCGAATCGCCGCCGACCGCGATGCGTTCGGGATCGACGCCCAGTTCTTCGGCGTTTTCCCGAACCCAGCGGAAGGCCGCAATGCAGTCGTCGACGCCGGCCGGAAACTTGGCCTCCGGCGCCAGGCGGTAATCGACGGAGATCACCATGCCGCCGGATGTGTTGGCGATCACGCGGCAGGGTTCGTCGTGGGTGTCCAGGTCGCCCTGGATCCAGCCGCCACCGTGATAGAACACCAGGACGGGCAGGGGTCCGGTACCGGCGCCGGCAGGTCGGTAAATCCGAACGGGAACGTCGCTGCCGGGTCCGGCAAAGGTTTTGTTTTCGATGCCCTCCACAGCGGTCGGTCCGCCGCCCAGCAGCTTGGAAAACATGGCGAGCTGCTTGCGGCTGTCGGCGGGCGTCAGTTCCGAAACCGGTATGGTCCGCACGGCCTCCACGATGCTGCAGATCAACTGGATTTTCGGATCCAGCGTCAATCCGTCCACCGTCGTCCGCCGCCCCGCATACCAAAGCCCCGACACCCAGCCCGGCAATTTCAACGCCAGCAAACCGGCAACCACCTGCAATTTCGCCATCCCCATTCCCCGCTATTGATTTTTGTGGCGGATTGTACGGTATTTGCGCGAAATCAAAAATGCTGTGAACGCGGAAAGTGAAGTCTTTCCATCCAAGCGTCAATTTGGTAAGGCGGTTGGAAGCGAGGTTCATTTGTCAGGGGGGTAGATCATGACGACCACATCAATTGGATCGCCAGAACAGCTTCGCGATCCCAATTACACGCCGCCGCTGACCCAGGCCGTACGGTTGGGCATACAGCACGTGCTGGCGATGTTTGTCTCCAACGTCACGCCCGCCATCATCGTCTGCGGTGTCGCCGGTTTCGGTTTCGGCTCCAACTCGCCGGATTTCCCGCAGATGATCTACATGATCCAAATGGCGATGTTCTTCGCGGGAATCGCCACACTTTTCCAAACCATAGGCGTGGGGCCGGTGGGCGCCCGGCTGCCGATCGTCCAGGGTACCAGTTTCGCATTCCTGCCCATCATGATCCCCTTGGTTGCCGGAAAGGGTGTCGACGCCATGGCGGCGCTGTTCGGCGGCGTCATCATCGGTGGCCTTTTCCACGCTTTCCTGGGAACCTTCATAGGCCGCATCCGTTTCGCCTTGCCACCACTGGTCACGGGGTTGGTGGTTCTGATGATTGGTCTGGCGCTTGTGCGGGTTGGCATTCAGTACGCCGCCGGCGGCGTACCGGCAATGGGCAAGCCCGAGTTCGGCAGCCTGGAAAACTGGTTCATGGCGCTGGTCGTCATCGCGGTCACGCTGGCCTTGAAATTCTTCACCCGCGGCATGGTATCGATTGCCGCCGTGCTGCTGGGCCTGATCGCCGGATACGTCGTGGCCTACTTCATGGGTGAGGTCCAATTCGGAAACGTTGCGAGAGCCGCGGCTTTCGCGGTGCCCGATCCGTTCCATTTTGGTTTCGAATTCAGCCTGGCCGCGGTCATCGGTTTCTGCCTGATGGCCTTCGTTTCGGCGGTCGAAACGGTGGGCGACGTTTCCGGCATCACCAAAGGCGGCGCACAGCGTGAAGCAACCGCCGAAGAGATTACAGGTGCGACCTATGCAGACGGACTGGGGTCCGCCATCGCCGGCGTTTTCGGCAGTCTGCCGAATACCTCGTTCAGCCAGAACGTCGGACTGATCGCCATGACCGGCGTCATGAGCCGGCACGTCGTAACCTATGGCGCGATTTTCCTCATCCTCTGCGGTTTGATACCGAAAGTCGGCGCCATCATCTCCACCGTGCCCATCGAGGTGCTGGGCGGCGGCGTCATCGTCATGTTCGGCATGGTTTGCGCCGCCGGCGTTTCCATGCTGTCGGACGTCAATTGGAACCGCCGCAACATGGTGATCTTCGCAGTTTCGCTGTCCGTCGGACTGGGGTTGCAACTGGTGCCCGATGCGCTGCAGCACCTGCCGTCGACGCCCAAGGTTCTCCTGACCTCCGGCCTTCTGCCGGCCGCCTTCATTGCCATTATCCTGAACCTGGTCCTGCCCGAGGAATTGACGGAAGAACAGACGGAGGAAATTTCCGGCGGCATGTCCGGTCATGAAGGCGACTAGCCGACTGTCACCGCTCAGAAACAAAAAAAACCCCGCCCGAATGGGCGGGGTTATCTTTACATTTGTGCTGCCGGCTTAAGCCGCCTGCATCTCCACGCCTTTGTCGGTGAGGAGCTGCTGCAGTTCGCCGCTTTCGAACATCTCGCGGATGATGTCGCAACCGCCGACGAACTCGCCCTTGACGTAGAGCTGCGGGATGGTGGGCCATTCCGAGAATTGCTTTATGCCTTCGCGCACCTGGGGGTCCATCAGGACGTCGACGCCCTTGAACTTGACGCCCACGTGGGTGAGCACCTGGACCACGGTCGCGGAAAAGCCGCACTGGGGGAAGACCGGCGTGCCCTTCATGAAGAGGACGACGGGCTGTTCGTCGATTTCCTGCTGGATGCGGTCGAAAACGGGATTGTCAGTCATAGTGTTCGGTTCCTTGAGCTTGGACGCGTGTTGGACAAATCGGGGGGCTAGTCGCGCGCCACGGTCGTGAGGGCCAACGCATGTAAGGCGCTATCCATGCTGCCTTTGAGCGCTTTGTATACCATTTGATGCTGTTGCACACGGCTTTTTCCGACGAATGACGCCGATGTGACCTGCGCCGCGTAGTGGTCGCCGTCGCCGCGCAAATCTTCGATCAGAACCTCCGCATCGGGGATGCCTTCGCGTATTAGGCGTTCAATATCCGCCGCTTCCATCGCCATGATTGGGTCTCTCTCTTTTCTCGTTCAAACTAATTACCGGAAGACATGAATTCGGGGAGCCAGCCTTCGTGCGCCTCCCTGATTTCAGTCAGGGATATGGTGTGCAGTCTACCGATTATCAACGCGTCAGCCCCCACAATTCCGACGCGTGCAGCGGAAACGCCGGTTTCCCCGGCCGCTTCGAGGACACCGTCCACGTGCTCGGGTGCGCATTCGATGATGTAGCGCCCCTGATCTTCGCCAAATAGGTAAGCGTGAGGTGCCAAACCTTCGGGCAAGGTGATATCGGCGCCGAGGCCGCCGGCCAGGGCCATCTCCGCCACCGCCAACAGGATGCCGCCGTCGGAAACGTCGTGGCAGGCCGCGACGTTGCCTTCAACGATCTGTTCCCGCACAAAATCGCCGTTGCGGCGTTCCGCTTCCAGATCGACCGGCGGAGGCGCGCCGTCTTCCGTTCCGGCAATCTCACGGGCGTAGATGGATGCGCCGAGGTGCCCTTTGGTGTCGCCGATGACGAGGAGAATATTGCCGGAATTGGTGAATCCCACACCGACCGTCTTCTCGAGGTCTTCGATCACGCCGACGCCGCCGATGGTCGGCGTGGGCTGGACACCCGAACCCTGGGTTTCGTTGTAGAGCGAGACATTGCCCGAAACCACGGGGAAATCCAGCGCGCTGCAGGCGGCGCGCATGCCTTCGATGGCGCCGACGAACTGGCCCATGATCTCGGGCCGTTCGGGATTGCCGAAGTTCATGCAGTCGGTGATGGCGAGCGGTTTGGCGCCAACCGCCGTCAGATTGCGCCAGGCTTCGGCGACGGCTTGCGCGCCGCCGCTTTCAGGGTGCGCCCGGCAGTAGCGCGGCGTGCAGTCGGAGGTCGTGGCCAAACCCTTGTTGCCGCCGGCGATGCGCACGACGGCGGCATCGCCGCCCGGCCGCTGTACGGTGTGGCCCATAACCAGGTGATCGTACTGATCCCAGATCCAGCGCTTTGAGCAGATATCAGGTGAGGCGACGATCCTGAGCAACGCCTGGTCGGCGGGCACGTCGGGCGCGACATCCGCGGGATCGAGATCGTCCGGGCGCTCGGTGGCGGTCCAGGGGCGGTCGTACTCGGGCGAAGCCTCCGACAGCGGATCGATGGGCAGGTCGCCGACTTGTTCTCCAAGCATCGTCAAGGTCATGCGGCCGGTGTCGGTAAGCTCTCCGATCACCGAGAAATCCAGTTCCCACTTCTCGAAGATGGCGCGGGCTTCCTCCTCGCGCCCCTTGTGCAGCACCATGAGCATGCGCTCCTGGCTTTCCGACAGCATGATCTCGTAGGGCGTCATGCCGGTCTCGCGCTGGGGCACATGGTCGAGATTGATCTCGATGCCGACGCCGCCCTTGCCGGCCATCTCGAACGACGACGAGGTGAGGCCTGCGGCGCCCATATCCTGGATGGCGACGATGGCGTCGGTAGCCATCAACTCAAGACAGGCTTCCAGCAGCAGTTTTTCGGTGAAGGGGTCGCCGACCTGAACGGTGGGGCGTTTTTCCTCGGAATCCTCGTCGAACTCGGCCGACGCCATAGTCGCACCGTGAATGCCGTCGCGCCCCGTTTTTGATCCGACGTAGATGACCGGATTGCCGACGCCGGCGGCGGTCGAATAGAAGATTTTATCGGCGTCCACGAGGCCAATGGTCATGGCGTTGACCAGGATGTTGCCGTCGTAGGACGAGTGGAACGTGCACTCGCCGCCTACCGTCGGCACGCCCATGCAGTTGCCGTAGCCGCCGATGCCGGCCACCACGCCGTCAACCAGGTGGCGGGTCTTGAAGTGATCCGGGCTACCGAAACGCAGCGCGTTGAGGTTGGCGATGGGCCGCGCGCCCATGGTGAAGACGTCGCGCATAATGCCGCCGACGCCGGTGGCGGCACCCTGGTAGGGCTCGATGTAGGAGGGATGGTTGTGACTCTCCATCTTGAAGACGGCGGCCTGGTTGTCGCCGATATCGACGATGCCGGCATTTTCGCCCGGCCCGCAGATCACCCACGGCGCTTCGGTGGGCAGGGTTTTGAGCCACTTCTTCGAGGACTTGTAGGAGCAGTGTTCCGACCACATGACGGAAAAGATGCCCAACTCCGTAATATTCGGCTCCCGCCCCATGATCTCGAGGACGCGGTCGTATTCTTCCGACGTCAGCCCGTGTTCGGCGACGACGTCCGGCGTGATATCAACCTCTAAGAGGGCGCTCATGACAGCGCCTCCACCAGTCCGTCGAACAGGCCGCGGCCGTCGGTGCAGCCGTGCAGCGGTTCGACGTGGTTTTCCGGGTGCGGCATCATGCCCAGCACATTTTTTCGTTCGTTGAGGATGCCGGCGATATCGCGGGCCGAGCCGTTGGGGTTGCCTTCGCCGCCGGTCCCGTCTTCGGCATCGCAATAACGGAACGCCACGCGCCCTTCACCCTCCAGGCGGTCGAGGGTATCGCCGTCGGCAAAGTAATTGCCGTCGTGGTGGGCCACGGGGACGCGGATGACCTCACCCTTGTCCAGGGCGCGCACGAAAGGCGTGTCCTCGGCTTCAACCTTCAGGTGGACATCGCGGCAGACGAATTTGAGGCTGGCGTTGCGCATCAGGGCGCCGGGCAGGAGCCCCGCCTCCGTCAGCATCTGGAAACCGTTGCAGACGCCCAGAACGGCGACGCCCTGCTCCGCCCGGTCCACGACTTCGTTCATGACGGGGGAGCGGGCGGCCATGGCGCCGGCGCGGAGATAATCGCCATATGCGAAACCGCCTGGCAGGACGATCAGATCGTAGGTGGGGAGGCTTGTCTCGCGGTGCCAAACCAGATCCGGGCGCCGGCCCATGCTGAGGGTAAGCGCATCGACCATGTCGACTTCGCGATTGGAACCGGGAAAAACGATAACGGCGGCTTTCATTTAGACCGCTCTTCGCTGCAAACCATTTGTCCGACGTTACTCCGCTAGATCGATCGAATAGTCCTCGATCACGGTATTGGCCAGGAGCTTTTCGCACATGTCGGCGACCTGGGTCCGGGCGGCGTTCTCGTCGACAGCATCGAGATCGATTTCGATGATCTTGCCCTGTCGAACCTCGCCGACGCCCTCAAAACCCAGCCCGTCCAGGGCGTGTTCGATGGCTTTCCCCTGGGGATCCAAAACGCCGCGCTTTAGCGTCACATTCACGATGGCTTTCACCGCCCTCTCCCGAACTACTGCATTAACGTAGGACCCTGCAGGTCGCGGGGCCCGGATTCCGGCATGATGCCCAGACGTTGCGCCACTTCGCGGTAGGCTTCCGCCTCGTTGCCGAGACCGCGCCGGAAGCGGTCCTTGTCCAGTTTGTCGTTGGTCTTCTGATCCCAAAGCCGGCAATTGTCAGGGCTGATCTCGTCGGCCACGATGGTGCGGACTTCGTCATTGAAGTAGTAGCGCCCGAACTCCAGCTTGAAATCGATCAGGCGGATGCCGATGCCGAGAAACAGCCCGCCGAGGAAATCGTTGATGCGCAGCGACATGGAAATCATGTCGTCGATCTCTTGCGGCGCCGCCCAGCCGAAGCAGGCGATGTGCTCCTCGGTCACCAGCGGATTCTTGAGGTCGCCCGACTTGTAGTTGAACTCAACGATTGTGCGCGGCAGGTGGGTGCCTTCCTCGATTCCGAGACGCTCGGCGAAAGTACCTGCGGCAACGTTCCTAACTTTGACCGCCAAGGGGATGATTTCCACTTCCTTGACCAACTGTTCGCGCATGTTCAGGCGTCGCACGAAATGGGTCGGAATGCCGATTTCGCCGATACGGGTCATCAGGTATTCGGAAATGCGATTGTTCAGAACGCCTTTTCCGGTGATCGTACCGGTTTTCTCGGCGTTGCCGGTGCTGGCGTCGTCCTTGAAATATTGGACGATCGTGCCGGGCTCGGGACCTTGGAACAATACCTTGGCCCTGCCTTCATAAATTTGCCTGCGACGGGACATGTCTGGCCTTTGAAGTTGGTAGGGGCGGCACCCATGGGCCACCTGCCCGCCGCCCTGACATATGGGTCGGCGAAGAATTCGGGACACTACCCGAACTCATGTTGCATTACAACATATTGGGTTTTGCGGACTCGCAGCTATGAAATACCGGCGATTGGGATATCACCGGAACAGAATCCAATTGTAACCGAAAGTCGTCCGATGGGAATTGTTTCACAATCAAAGAAACATATGAGAAACAAAAATCATCCTTCAAACTGCGCCGAGACGGGATAAGATTAGCGGTAGGGGCGCACAGGATCATTCGGCCTGATTTCGGCCAAGGAATTGGATCATGGTGCGATCAATTTTGTGGGGGTTTCTTGCCTGCGCGATGTCGCTTGCCGGGTGGAAGTCCGGCGCCGCGGCGGGGGAGAAAATCGTCCTCGCCACGACCAATTTCCCGCCTTACGAAATCGCGGAGCCCATAGACGGCTTGCGGGGGTTCGATGTGGAAGTCATCGAAGCAGCCTTCGAGCATTCCGGCATTCAAGCCGATTTCCGGTTCCTGCCCTGGGAAAGGGCGAAAACCATGGCCGCGAAGGGTGAGGTTGCGGGCATTTTTTCCTGTACCGATTTTCCCGAGAGACGCGATTCGTTTTTGCTGTCATCTCCGCTCAGTGAGGGCGGCGGCGGTTTCGTTGTGCGCGCCGACTACGCAGGACCAATATTGGACACGCTGGAGAAGGCGAGGGGGAGGCGCGTGGGCACCGTGCGCGGCTATCAAACCTTCCACGCCTTGGTCAACATGAAAATCGAGCAGGACGTATCGCCCACCGAGGAAGTCGGCATTCGGAAACTCGCGAACGGCCAAATCGATCTGTTTCTGAACGGTTTTGAAAGTACGCGATACCTAGCCAAGCGCATGGGTCTTCCCGGCATGTTTCGATACTTCCCCATTCTTGATGTCGATCTCTTTCTTTGCGTTAGCAAGAACTACCCCAACTCGGCAGGCATCTTGGCGAAGTTCAATGAAGGTTTGGCCGTTGTGCGGGCTGATGGCCGTTACGACCGAATTCATGCGAAGTACCGGTAGGGGTACGGCATAGACCATGAGTTTCAGAAACATCATAAGCAAAGCTTTTAGTTCGCTCGGCGGAAAATTGCTGGCCTTCTACCTGCCCGCCGTGGGGCTCGGCATGATCGTGTTTTTTGGAGCTGTCGAGTACCGGACCTACAAGCTCAGTCAGGCGGATTTGGCTGCCCGGCTGGAGAGTTTTACGCAATTGCAGGCCCGCGTTCTGGCGCCCAGCGCCTGGAATTACGATGATGCCGCCATAAACCAGATTTTGACTGCCATCTCCAATGATCCCGACTTTGCCTTTGTCGTCGTTCGGGGAAAGTCGGGTGAATTGATTGCACAAATACCCGACAGCGGACGTAATTTTCGGCGGGATATACTTGTCGCCGAACAACCACTCATTCAAGAAAGCTTTGGTAAGGACGTAAATATTGGGCACGTGGAAGTCGGTTTCAGCGAGGACGGGCTGCAAAAGCGGGTTGTCTCCCGTCTGAAGTCCGATACCGCGATCCTGCTGGTTTCGATGCTCCTCGTCGCACTAATTACCTTGGGAAGCACCCGTCTGGTCATCATTCGTCCGCTGGCACGGCTGCTCGAGTCAATGACGGAAGCCAAGGAATCTGGCCGGCGGGAACCCGTAATCTGGGAATCTCAGGACGAAGTCGGAACCCTGGTGCGCTCGTACAACGAGCTCCAGGAAACCCAGGCAGCGGCTGAAGCGGATTTGCAAAGGCGAAACGTTTTGGCGAATTTGCTTCACTATCTTGCCGATTCTCCAAGTTCTGCCGGGAACGTCGATGCGGTTATCCAACTCTGCCTTGAGGAGCTGGGTCGCTACCTGGACTTCGACGTCGGCCATGTCTACTCGGTCGACGCGTTGAACGGGGCACTGACGGCCAAAGCCATCTGGTATTTCGACGACCCCGAAAATTACGCCGGCCTCATTGGAAAACTTGGCGTGCTTGAGACGGGCGAGGGCGAACTTGCCCGGGTTTGCGCCGAAATCGGCGAGCAGCAGTGGTCGTCCGATTTGTCGAATGCCGTCGGCGCCGCCGGATGCTCGGTTCTGGAAGAAGCACAACTGCAGTCGGCCTACGTCTTTCCCATCACGATTGGCACCGCCACATTTGCCGTACTCGAATTCTTTGGCCGATCCCCGGAACCGCCTTCCCAGTTTCTTGCCGAAGTCATGCCGTTCATCGGGCCGCAGATTGGCCGAATCGTTGAACACAAGATTTCAGAGGATGCTCTGCGTCAAAGCCAGAAAGGATTGGCAGACGCCCAGCGCATCGCACAGATGGGGAGCTGGGAGTTCGACATCGAAGCCGGGAAACTAAGTGCATCCGATGAGACCTACCGAATATTCGGACACGAGAGCTCCGGAACAGAACTCACCTATCAATCGATGGTCGACCAGGTTCATCCCGATGACCGCCACGTTATCGACGAAGTCGCCGATGAATTGCGCCGGGGGAGGGAGGAGCTCGACAGCGAATACCGCCTCATATTGCCGAACGATGACGTCCGCGTTGTTCGATCGGTTGTCAGGATGGAAACGGATCCGGAAACGAACTCCCGCAGAATCATCGGCACGATCCAAGACGTGACGCAGACGCAGAAAACCGAACAAGCCTTACGCCAGGCGCAGAAGATGGAAACCGTCGGCCAGCTCGCTGGAGGCGTCGCCCACGACTTCAACAACATTCTCGGCATCGTCATGGGAAATCTCGAGCTCGCCGAAATGGAACTGGAAAACCCCAAAGCGGCCCGCAGCTTCCTGCAAAGCGCTTTGAAAGGGACCGAGCGGGGGGCCGCGCTGACGTCCAGGCTGCTGTCCTTTGCCCGCCGCGGCGGAGGTGACGAGAAGCACACGACGGAGCCGACGGATGTCAACGATGTCATTCGGGAGATCGAAAGCCTTGTCGCCCGGACGATAACGAGTTCGATCGCGGTGGATACCCAGCTTGCCGAGGGAATTTGGCTAACGGAAATCAATCAGGGCGATCTCCAGGACGTCATTTTGAACTTAGCCCTCAATGCGCGGGACGCCATGCCTGACGGGGGAAATTTGTCGATCACGACCAGCAACAAAGTTCTGGATGACGAATACGTGAAGCTCAACCCGGGCGGCAGGCCAGGGGAGCACGTGCTGATTACGGTTAGCGACAATGGTACCGGGATGAAACCCGAGGTATTGGAACACGTATTCGAACCGTTCTATTCGACCAAAGCGGAAGGCAAGGGAACCGGGCTCGGATTGAGTATGGTATACGCATTTTGCAATCATTCGGGCGGACACGTAGGCGCCTACTCGTCCGTCGGTATCGGAACGACCTTCAATCTTTATCTGCCGAGATCCGATCCCTTCGCAGGCCGGCAAGGACTGTCTGCGGATGCCGAAGCCGCCATGCTGCCGAGGGGGCACGAAAGAGTGCTGGTGGTCGATGATGAGCCCGAACTCGTCGATATCGCCCGGGTCCACATGGAGAAGCTGGGCTACACTGTCGTGACGGCGGAATCCGGCGCCGAAGCCATTGACATACTCAAGGCGGAACCGAATATCGACTTGGTTTTCAGCGATGTCGTCATGCCCGGCGGCGTCGACGGTTACGGCTTGGCGCGGGCGGCAACCGCTATCAATCCCGCGCTAAAGGTGTTGCTGACTTCCGGATACGTTGGAAAGCACATTGATGATTGGGACCAGCAGGGGTCTCTCGAACACCAGCTAACCCTCAATCGCCTGAGCAAGCCCTACACCCAGGCGGAATTGGCTTACCGCATTCGCGAATCGCTGGACGCAGGCCGTTGACCGACTGTCAAAGTCGAATATTTCGCCAACAGGCCCTGTTAATCAACGAAAACGACCCAATATGTACATTAGGTAGATGCTCCGGCGGGTAACGAGGCCTCAATGCTGTTGATTCGTTGGCACCTAAGCGTTATGCCTTGCCCCAATACATTCCCACCGGATCAAGCGACGGAGAACTGCTTCCCATGACCACCTTCAACGACCGCGAAAAGGCGCAAGAAGCCAAGTACGCACAGGACAAAGAAATCGAATTCAAGGCGAGCGCCCGGCGCAACAAGCTGCTGGGATTGTGGGTAGCGGAACTCATGGGGATTACCGGCGAGGCCGCTGAAGCATATGCCCGGGAAGTCATTGAGAGCGACTTCGAGGAAGCCGGCGACGACGATGTCCTGCGCAAGGTCTACGCCGACCTTCAAGCCAAGAATGTCGATATCTCGGAACATCGCGTCCGGGTCCACATGGACCAGTTGATGGCCGAGGCCACGCAACAGATTATTGACGAGAGCTAGCGGTCGGAACCGTAAACATCACCAGCGCCGGCCATATGGCCGGCGTTTTTTTCAGGACTCGCCGAAAACGCGGTTGAAGATCGTGTCGACGTGCTTGGTGTGGTAGCCGAGGTCGAACAGACCTTCCAGATCAGGAACGGTAAGGGCGGCAACGACCTCTTCGTCGTCTTTCAGGAGTTCCAGGAAGCTCGCACCCTCTTGCCAGACCCGCATGGCGTTGCGCTGGACAATCTTATAAGCGTCCTCGCGACTGACGCCGGCCTGCGTCAAAGCCAACAACACGCGTTGCGAATGGATCAGGCCGCCTAGCTGGTCGAGGTTCTTCTGCATGGTGTCGGGATAAACCGTCAGCTTTTCGATCACGCCCGCCAGCCGGTTCAGAGCAAAATCCAGGGTGATCGTGGCGTCGGGTCCGAACATGCGCTCGACCGAGGAATGCGAGATATCGCGCTCGTGCCACAGGGCCACGTTTTCCATGGCGGGCACGGTTGCGGCCCGGACCACGCGGGCGAGGCCTGTCAGGTTCTCGGTCAGGATGGGATTGCGCTTGTGCGGCATCGCGGAGGAGCCTTTTTGACCCTCGGAGAAGAACTCCTCGGCCTCCCGCACTTCCGTCCGCTGCAGGTGGCGGATTTCCGTGGCCAGGCGCTCCACCGAACTGGCGATCACCCCGAGCACGGCAAAGAACATGGCGTGCCGGTCGCGCGGAATGACCTGGGTGGAGACGGGCTCGAACGCCAGGCCCAGCCGTTCGGCGACATGTTCCTCCACACGGGGATCGATATTGGCGAACGTTCCGACCGCGCCCGAAATGGCGCAGGTGGCGACTTCCTCGCGGGCCGCTTCCAGGCGTTGACGCCCGCGCTCGAACTCGGCGTAGGCCTGGGCCAGTTTCAGGCCGAAAGTCGTGGGTTCGGCATGAATGCCGTGGCTGCGGCCCATGCAGACGGTGTTCTTATGCTCCATTGCCCGGATCTTCAAGGCAGCCAGCACGCGGTCCATGTCCGCCAGCAGGATATCGGCGGCGCGGCTGAGTTGAACCGCCAGACAGGTGTCCAGCACGTCCGACGAGGTCATGCCCTGGTGAATGAAACGGGCCGGTTCGCCGACGTGCTCCGCGACGTTGGTGAGGAAGGCGATAACATCGTGCTTGGTTTCGCGTTCGATCTCGTCGATGCGCTCCACCTCGAAGGCACCCTTGTCGCGGATGGCCTCTACGGCGTCCTCGGGGATGACGCCGAGTTCGGCCTGCGCCTCGCAAGCGTAGGTTTCGATGTCGAGCCAGATCTGGAATTTGGTTTCGGGTTCCCAGATGGCAACCATCTCGGGACGGGAATAACGCGGGATCATCTCAGCCTCAAGGCAATGAACAAACGAATGGGGGAGCTATAGCCCGCTGCGGCGAGCAATGCAAATTAGCTCCCAATCACGCGTTAGATCGAGAAGCTGAGATTTCCCAGGCGTTCGGTCAGTTTGAGGTTTTCGCCGTAGTCGACGGGAACGGCGATCAGCGCAGGTCCCTCCTGGGCAAAGCCTTCGGCCAGCGCATCCGGCAATTGATCGACCGCCGACAGGGTGCGGCTCCACATCCCGAAGGATTTCGCCAACAGGTCGAAATCCGGATTGTTGAAGGCGAGCTCGGAATGCCGGCCGTCAAAAGAAATCTGCTGTTTCCATTTGATCAGCCCGTACTCGTTGTCACACCAGACCATGATGACGACGTTGAGATTCAGGCGGGCCAGGGTTTCCAGGTCCTGGACGTTCATCAGAAAGCCCGCGTCGCCGGCGATGGCCAGAACACGGCGGTCGGGCAGGGCGATCTTGGCGCCCATGGCGCCGGGCAGGGCGAAACCCATGCTGCAGAAGCCGTTGGAGATCAGGCAGGTGTTGGCGTCGTCGCATTGGTAGTAGCGCGATATCCACATTTTGTGGGCGCCCACGTCCGACAGCAGAATGTCGCTTGGGCCGAGATATTCCCGCACGTCCCAGAGAATCTTCTGCGGCTTCATGGGAAAGGATCGGTCGTCATTTTCCAGGGCAAAGTCGTCGAGGATGGCGTCTCGAAGATTGGCGCGCCCGGCGATGTCGAAAAGTGGCAGCCGTCCGCCGGCGGAATACCGATTGTTGAGCTCTTCGTTAAGCCGCCACAGGGCATCGGCCACGTCCGCCACGATGTCGACGTCGACGGGGTAATGCTGGTCCACTTCGGCAGGCGTGAAATCGATGTGGATGACTTTTTTGCCCGCCGGATGGACGTTCCAGAAACTGGGGCTGTATTCCACCAGGTCGTAGCCGACGGCAATTACCAGATCGGCCTCATCCAGCGCCAGATTGATGTAGTCGCGGCCCTGCAGACCCATGGTCATCAGGCAATGCGGATCGCTCCGGGGCAGCGCGCCCTTGCCCATGAATGTGTTGACGACGCCGATGCCCGCCTTGTGGGCCAGACGCCTGAGCTGTTTGGCGGCGCGCTTGCGGACGGCGCCGTTGCCGGCCAGGATGATCGGGCTTTTGGCGTTGCCAATGAGTTCGGCGGCGGCGGTGACGGCCTTGTGATCGGCGGCCGCCCGGCGGGTTTTTTGGGCGCGCATCGGTTCGGCGTCGGTTTCGCCCTTGGCGATATCCTCCGGCAGTTCGATGACGGTGGCGCCCGGTTTTTCCGCTTCCGCGACCTTGAAGGCCTTGCGTACGACTTCGGGCACGTTGGCGGGATCCCATATGGTTTGCGCCCACTTGCTGATGGGCTGAAACATCGCCACAGAGTCCATGTTCTGATGCGATTCCTTGTGCAAGCGTTTGGTGCTGCCCTGGCCGATGATGCAGACCAGAGGCGCTCGGTCCATGTTGGCATCGGCGACACCGGTCACCAGGTTCGTCGCGCCGGGCCCCAGCGTCCCGAGGCAAACACCCGCCTTGCCCGTCAATCTGCCGTAGGCGTCGGCGGCGAAAGCGGCCGCCTGCTCGTGCCGACAGAGTACAAACTCGATGCTGCTGTCGAGCAGCGAGATCATTAAATCGGCGTTTTCTTCACCCGGTACGCCGAAGATGTGGCTGACGCCTTCAGCTTCCAGGCAGCGCACGAAGAGATCCGACGCTTTCATGTCTTCCCCCGCAAAATTCGTTTCTCCTACCTAGGTCGGTCGAATCCGTCAAAGGTCAACCCAAGCGGTGGTTAACATCCGGGTGATCCACCCGCTATAATGGAGGTCTTGGCGGAGTAAGCGACGGGCCGCCCAACACCAATTTCTGCAGGACAAAGACGATGCTCGACCTCAGTGACACGGCGCTCATGCGCCAGCAATGCTATATCGACGGTGAGTGGACCGATGCCGATTCGGGCGCCACCATCGACGTGACCAACCCCGCCACAGGCGACGTGCTGGGGACGGTTCCCAATATGGGGGCCGACGAGACCCGTCGTGCCATCGAAGCGGCAAATGCCGCCCTGCCTGCGTGGCGGGGCAAGACCGCCAAGGAACGCGCCGTCATCATGCGGCGCTGGTATGAACTCATGATGGAAAACCAGGAGCCGCTGGGCCGCCTCATGACGGCGGAGCAGGGTAAGCCCCTTGCGGAAGCGAAAGGCGAGGTTGCCTATGCTGCCTCGTTCATCGAATGGTTCGCCGAGGAAGGCAAACGGGCCTACGGCGACACCATCCCCGGCCATCAATCGGACAAGCGCATCGTCGTCATCAAGGAACCGATCGGCGTGACCGCGGCAATCACGCCTTGGAATTTCCCGGCGGCCATGATTACGCGCAAGGCCGGCCCGGCCCTGGCCGCCGGCTGTACCATGGTCGTCAAGCCCGCGACGGCGACGCCGTATTCTGCGCTGGCGCTTTGCGAACTGGCGGAACGCGCAGGTATTCCGAAGGGCGTGTTGAGTTGCGTCACCGGTTCCGCCCGTGCCATCGGCGGTGAAATGACGTCCAATCCCATCGTCCGCAAGGTGACCTTCACCGGCTCGACCGAAGTCGGCAAGAAACTGATGGAGCAGTGCGCCGCAACGGTCAAGAAAACCGGCATGGAGCTCGGCGGCAACGCGCCGTTTATCGTTTTCGACGATGCTGATCTCGAGTCTGCCGTTGCGGGGGCGCTGGCCTCGAAGTACCGCAACACGGGCCAAACCTGCGTCTGCGCCAACCGTCTCCTGGTCCAGTCCGGCATCTACGACGCCTTCGCCGAAAAGCTCGCGGCGGCGGTCAAGCAAATGAAGGTCGGCAACGGCTTGGAGGGCGATTTCGACCAAGGTCCGCTGATCGACATGGCGGCGGTCGAGAAGGTCGAGGAACACATCGAGGATGCCGTCGGAAAGGGCGCCGAAATCGCGGTTGGCGGCAAGCGCCACGCAAAGGGCGGAACCTTCTTCGAGCCGACGATCCTCACAGGCGTCACGACGGACATGGCCGTGGCGCGGGAAGAGACGTTCGGTCCCCTGGCGCCGCTGTTCAAGTTCGAGACAGAGGCGGAGGCCATCGAGATGGCCAACGACACGGAGTTCGGTCTCGCCGCCTACTTCTACAGCCGCGACATCGGCCGCGTCTGGCGCGTGTCGGAGGGCGTCGAGTACGGCATCGTCGGCATCAACACCGGGATCATCTCAACCGAGGTGGCGCCGTTCGGCGGCATGAAGGAATCGGGTCTCGGCCGCGAGGGCTCGAAATACGGCCTCGATGACTTCCTCGAGATCAAATACCTCTGCATGGGGGACGTCGATAAATAGCGTCGCAGTTTGAAACCTAGGCCACGGTCGCTAAGTACTGCGCTGGGTCAGTATCACCTTCCGAATTGATGCAGAGTATCCGCGCCGCCGAGCCCAGATCGAGAGTGGCGCGGATCGTTTCGTTTCCGCACGCGGCCAGCAAACCCGCTATGCCGGCGCATCCGCTTTCGCCCGCGACGATGGCGGGCGAGCCGCTAGCGAGTACCCGCATGGCATGGCGGGCGGCATCGTCCTCGACGGCCAGCACGTCGTCGGCGCAGGTTTTGAGTAACGACCAGGCGGCCGTCGAAACTTCGCCGGCTGCCAGACAGGCCATAAAGGTATCCAGGTCGCCCGGGACGGTCGCCGGGCCGCCGTTTTCGACCGTTCGGTAAACGCAATCCGCCGATTCCGGTTCTACGACGATGATGCGGGGCCTCTCGGCTCCCCAGGCCTCCCACAGCGGTGCGGCAACCGCTGCCGCAAGGCCGCCGACGCCGGCCTGAAGGAATACATGTGTTGGGCGTTCGCCTGCAGGCAACTGCGTCAAGATTTCCGTTGTCATAACGGTGTAGCCCTGCATCACCCGTGCGGCCATGTCTTCGTATCCGATCCAGGCGGTATCGGAGACGACGTGCCAATCTTCGCGGGCGGCGTCCGCAGCCGCCGCCTTGACGCTGTCGTCGTAGTGGCCGGGGACGCGTTTGATCTCAGCGCCGTACGCCGCGATGGCATCTTCGCGCTCCTGGCTGACGTGTTCGTGCAGGTAAATCACGCAGCGGCAGCCGAACATTCGAGCGCCCCAAGCCACCGAACGACCGTGGTTCCCGTCCGTGGCGCAACACACCGTCACACCCGCCACCTCGTCAGCGAACCGACCCGACCTGAGGTCGGCTGAGTTCACGTTGGCCAGGCCGTGTTCTTCAGTCAGGACGTATTGCAGCACACCGAGGACGGCATATGCGCCTCCCAGCGCCTTGAAACTCTTGAGACCGAATCTGGGCGCCTCGTCCTTCAGCCAAATTTGGCCGACACCGATGTTTTCCGCCAGCGTTTCCAACTCGAGTAGGGGTGTTGGCGCATAACCGGGCCACGAGCCGATTTCGGCTTGGGCGCTCTTGGTCGCTTCGAGGTTCAATATGGCGCGCTCGGCCTCGCCGTAGGGAGCGGCCGGATTCGCCAAGGCGTTTCCGACATGGCGGACGCGGAACGTATTTGTTGTCATGGACGCGTCAGGTCAGCTCGTTTTCCACCAACTTGGACCAGTAGCTGGCGCCGATGGTAAGGACGTCGTCGTTGAAATCGTAGTTCGGATTGTGGACGTGGCAGCCGCCGGGACCGCCTTCAACGCCGTTGCCGACACGGATATAGCAACCGGGTCGTCTGCTGAGCATCCAGGAGAAATCCTCGGCGCCCATGACCGGCGGTTCGTCCCGCAGGATGTTGTCGACGCCGACGATATCCGCCGCCGCCGCGGCAGCCTTTTCCGTTTCGCCCTCGGTGTTGATGGTCGGCAAGTAGCGCCGGTCGTAGGTGTACTCGATCTTGGCACCGTGGGCCGCGCCGATGCCTTCGGCAATCTGGCGGAGTTCACGCTCGATCATGTCCTGGGTCTCGATCTTCAAGGCGCGGGTTGTGCCGGAAATCGTGGCCTCCTCGGGAATGACATTGGTCGTGTGACCGGCATTGACCTGGGTAACGCTGACGACGACCGAATCGAGCGGGTCGGCCCGGCGTGCCGCGACCGATTGGAACGCCATGATAATCGCTGCCGCAACGACGACAGGGTCGTTGCCCTGGTGCGGAAAGGCGCCATGGGCGCCGGTGCCGGTGATCTTGACCTCGAAAAAGTCGGCGGAGGCCATCATCGGTCCGGGATTGACGAGGAATTTTCCCACCGCCAAGCCCGGAGAGTTGTGCATGCCGTATACGGCGTCACAGTGGAACTGGTCGAACAGGCCCTCTTCGACCATCACCCGTCCGCCGGCAACGTTTTCTTCGGCAGGCTGAAAAATGAAATTCACGGTGCCGTTGAAATTCTTGGTTTCGGCGAGGTAGCGAGCCGCCCCGAGAAGCATCGTAGTGTGTCCGTCGTGGCCGCAGCCATGCATCTTGCCCTCGTGGACGGACTTGTGATCGAACTCGTTCAGTTCGTACAGGTCGAGCGCATCCATGTCCGCCCGCAGTCCGATCGACTTTGTCCCGTTCCCGACCTTAAGGCTGCCGACCACGCCTGTCTTGGCCAAACCACGGTGAACCTCGATGCCGTAGGATTCAAGTTCGCTCGCGACGATATCGGCGGTCCGCACTTCCTCGAACGCAGTTTCGGGATGAGCATGGATATCGCGACGGATGCGTGTCAGGTCGTCGTGAAATTCGGCGATGCGATTGTAGATGGCCACAGAAAACTCCCTTGTATCAACTCGCCGCCCTGGCGGCGGATTGCACGGACGCTACCATAAAAATGGGCCTTTCCATGCACACTTTTAGGTGTCGGAAATGGAACAGCCACTTACATCAAATCACCCTATAATTTTTGTGTGAATTGATGCATTCTTGATAATTATCAAGTAGGCCGGAAGGCCAGGTGGTGGACAAATGGGTGGGGTAATTCGTGTAGCGCAAACGCGCGCCGACGGGGCTGCGTTTGCATGACTTGGCTGTCAGATATCTGGCGGTCGACGGTTCAAATTGTAACCCGACATCCGATCTTGGGTCTGCCCGGAATCTTCGCGGCCGGCATGATCTTTTGGGGTGGTTTCAATTGGAGCCTGGAACTCACCAACACGGAGAGTTTTTGCGTCTCCTGCCACGCCATGAAGGAGTTCTTATACAAGGAGTACAGGTCATCCATTCACTTCGCCAATCGAACCGGCGTACAGGCGTCATGTCCGGATTGCCACGTTCCGCGGGAATGGATTCACAAAGTCATTCGGAAGGTGAACGCAACGAACGAGTTGTTCCATTGGGCCAGAGGATCGATCAACACGCGGGAGAAATTCGAAGCCAAGCGCCATGCGTTGGCAAAGAGCGTGTGGGCGAGCATGGAGCGGACGGATTCGCGGGAATGCCGAAACTGCCATCACATCAAATCGATGGATGCAAGAGAGCAGACAACGCGATCCCGAACGATGCACGAGCTCGCGGTCGGCTGGGAAATGACTTGCATCGAATGCCACCGGGGCATCGTCCATTCGCTTCCCAAGGAATACGACAAGGAAATATTGATGGACGATCTTCACGAACGGATGGAGGACGAGAAAGTGGACTGCAAACTCTGCCATGAGGGCATGGCGGGGGCCAAGAAAGGCGATGGATGGGATTAGAGAATTTGAGAAGAGGGTACGGTAACCGCAACTGAAAATTTTGGTTCAACCGGGGGGTTAGAACAGGAGGGTGGAATGTTTGTTCACAGGCCGATAACCGGCGCATTGGTGGCCTTTGGCGTATTGGTTTTTAGTCAGGCGGTGTATGCGCAATCGGCATCACCGTCGACGCTGAAGTTAGGCAAGGAGCTTTTCAAGGAAAATTGTGAGGTTTGCCATCAGGCCGATGCCATCGGGCAGCCGGGCGTGGCGCCTTCGCTCACCAACCAGGAACTGTTGAGAATCAGTTCCGACAAGTTTTTCGAAGCGACCATCAGGGACGGCCGGGAAGATACCGGTATGCCTCCGTTCGCCCACTTGGGCCGCAAGAATGTGCGCGCCATTGTCGGTTTTCTGAGATCCCACGCCAAGGGGCCGAATATGGCAGCTGAGGTTGACGCTCAACCCGACGCCCACGGCGACCCCCGCCTCGGCAAGCAATGGTACAACTACATCTGCTCGACCTGTCACGGCGTCGCGGGCGACGGCTATGAAGCCGGCGGCACGGGCACCGCGATCGGCCTGCCCGGATTCCTCAACCAGGTTTCCGACGGCTTTATCCGCGAAACCATCAAAAAGGGCCGCTCCAACACGCGCATGCTGGCCTTCCAGGGGCCGGCCGCCCTCGCCAATCTCAACGATCAGGAGATTGACGACATCATCGTGTACCTGCGCGGTCTGGCAAAGAATTAGGTGGAGTAAGCAAGATGAAACGCACAAAGAAACTTCTGTCGCGCCGCGACATGCTGAAAAGCAGCGCCTTCATTACCTCGGCGGCCGCCGGCACGGGGTACATGGTCGGCGCCAACCCCGAGCTTGAAATCGCATCGGCGAGTGCACAGGAAAACGAGGACGAACGCACGACCGCCATCGCGCAGTGTCCATACTGTGGTGTCGGCTGCGGCACGATAATCCAAGCTGAAGGCGGAAAAATCGTTTCCATGCGGCCCGACAAGGATCACCCGACCAACTACGGCCTGCAATGCATCAAGGGCCTGACGGCTGCCGAACCGATGTATGTCGACCGTATGGAGGGGGATTCCTACGTTCGCAAGGACGTCTGGGAAGAATGGAACAAGCCGGGCCACGGCAATATGGAATTCATCTCCGAGACCAAAGGCTCGTTCGACGAAGAGCATTTCGTCCGCGTGCCCTATCACGACGCCTCGGAAATGGTCGCTCACAAGGTTGCCCATTTCGCCAAGGAACACGGGGGCAATTCGATCGCGCTTTACGGTTCCGGTCAGTTGACCATGGAAGGCCAGTACCTTGAAAACATGTTCCTCAAGGGCGTGCTGGGCTCCAACACAATCGAAGCCAATGCCCGTATGTGCATGACGTCGGCGGTGACCGGCTACTTCGCGACGCTCGGCTCCGACACGCCGCCGCTGGCCTACGAGGATATCGAGCTTTGCGACATGATGATGCATTTCGGGCATAACGCGCGCGAATCGCACCCCATCATCTTCTGGCGGGCCGCCGATCACAAACGCAAGAACAACATCCCGACAGTCATCGTCGATCCCCGGCGCACCGGGACGGTCATGGGTTACGAGGACATCAACGCCGACAACACAGTTCATGTCCCGATTCTCAACGGCGACATCAGTTTCCTGAACGCGATCGCCCATGTTCTCCTGAAAGAGCACGAGGACGTCATCGACTGGGACTTTGTCAAGAAGCACACCACCGGCTGGCAGGAATACGTCGACGGCGTGCTGGCGGATTACAGTCCGGAGCAGGTCCAGGATCGCATGGGCGGGCCGAACCACGACGTTTCGCCCGATATGATCCGCAGGGTTGCCGACATGTTCGCCGACGCCACCCGCAAGCGCCTCGCCCGCGCCAAGGGCACGCAGAAGGGCGGGTACGGCGGCGTCATCATCATGTGGGGCATCGGCTACAACCAGCATATCCACGGTCAGTACAACGTGATCTCGATCATCAACTTGCTGACCTTGACCGGTAATCTCGCCAAGCCCGGCTGCGGACCGTTCTCGATGACCGGCCAACCCAACGCCATGGGCGAGCGTTTTACAGGCGGCCTAACGGGTCGTTTGCCGTTCAACAAACCGCTGTCGGATGTGCAACATCGCCTCAACATGGCCAAGGCCTGGCGGGTGCCGGAGAAGAATCTCGTCAACGCGATGAATTCGAAGAATCCCGGCTACGCCGTCGGCATGATGGAGCGGGCACTGAAAGACGATCTAAAGGCGATGTTCCTGGTGTACGCCACACACATCGATCTGCCCGATCTCTACAATCTTGTGCGGCCGGCGTTGATGAAGACCTTCAACGTGGTGCAGGAGATTTACCGCCATGCACCGAACAACCTCTACGCCGACGTCATCTTCCCGGCGGCGACATGGGGCGAGGTGCAAGGCGTCTACATCAGTTCGGAAAGGCGCATCAATCTTTGCGAGAAAGCGGCGGATCCGCCGCCGGGTTGCCTCCCCGACATGGACATGGTGATCGACAAGGCCAAGGAGATCGGAACCATTCTGGGCCTCGATATGGAAAAAGCCCTGCCGTATAAAAAACTGCCGGACGGGACGTATGACTCCGAAGAGGTCTTCCGCGACGTGATCCGGGCCTCGGCTGGGACCGATACGGATCTAACGGGGATTCTCGAAGTCGAGAAACTCGACGGCATCTCGCCGTATGAGCAGTTGAAGGAACTTCGCGGCATCCAGTGGCCGGCGCCGAGCTATGAAACGGCGCAAGCGGGCGGCACCAAGCGGCGCTACATGCTGCAGGAGGGGGACTGGGCCGGCAAGCCCTACGGCTACTTCCGCACCAAGGACGGCAAAGTCCATATGAAGCTTTGCAAACAGGACTACTCCGACCGCGAAGCCATGGCTGAGAAGCTGATGAAATTCGGTGTCGAGGACGAGCTTTACACCATCGACCACATGGATCTCATCGTGGAAGCCCGCGACAAGGGACTGACACCCGACATCCCGGACGAAAAATACCGCGGCATGCATTGGGAAAAAGTCCCGGCCGACAAGTACCCGTACTGGATGGGATTGGGCGTGGTGTACGAGCACTTCCATACGGCCAAATCGAACCGCAGTCCGACGACCCGGCGTCTGGTGCCGGAGATGTACGTCGAGATACACGAACTCGACGCCAAGGATCTCGGCATCGAGGACGGCGACAAGGTTCGTGTCATCACCCGTCGCGGGTCACTGGAGGCGCGGGCGCAGGTGGGCACCAACAGCCTTGTAAAGCCGGCGCGGAACAACGTACCCCGCGGCTACATGTTCGGTCCCTGGAACCTTTCGGTGGCGGACAGTGCCGATCCCAAGAAAAACAAGTGGCTGGCTAACGGCATTACCAGCCGCATCTGGGATCCGGTGTCGGGGCAGGTCGACTTCAAGAAGAGTGCGTGCCGCATCGAGAAGATCTGACGCGGTGATCCGGACCGTATCCTGACGGAGCGGCGCATGAAGCGAAGGACATTCATCCGGGTGCTGGGTACGGGGGCGGTTGCCGTCATCGTGCCCGGCACAGCCCGGCCTGCAAGTTATCAGCCGGGTCTCCGATACCTGCGCCCGCCGGGGGCGCTGGAGGAGGAGGAGTTCCTTGCGCGCTGTATCCATTGCGGCCAGTGCGGCGAGGCCTGTCCCAACCGCTGCATCAAGTATTTTGACTTCCGCAACGGCGTGAGTTCGGTCGATACGCCCTATATCATCCCTCGGGAAAAAGCCTGCATCCTCTGCATGAAATGCGGCGACGTATGCCCGACAGGCGCCATTCAACCCATCAAACGCGAGGCCCGCGCCATTTTGAACGGCGTAAAGATGGGCCACGCCGTGGTGGACGAAAGTCTTTGTCTGTCGTTTCAGGGTAAAACTTGCGGCGTTTGCTATCGGGCCTGTCCGCTGCCCGACGTCGCCATTTATGTAGCGCGGCTGGAGCAGCCGCACGTAACGGACAAATGCGTCGGCTGCGGCCTCTGTGAGAGATCCTGCATCCAGCTCCCACAAGCCATCCGGGTTTTCCCCAACCATGGCTGAACTGACGTCTGCTGCACCAAAACCGGCAGCCAGGCCATTCTTCCTCTGGCGGCACCTGAACAAACTGCGTTGGCTGACGCTGTGTAGCGTCTTCGCGATGCTGGTGGCCATTCCGTTCCTTCACGTCTATCAGACCTACACGGCGGCCCACGCCTACGACTTGCTGGCGCCGTCGGAGAAGCGGCTGTACGACGTAATGGAGGCGCTCACCGCGCCGTTCATTAGCGATCCGGAAAACCAGCTCGATGCCGTGAAAGGCAATACCTGGTCGGGTTCGTTTTGGGGCTACAAGATTACAGACCCGCTCGCCGTGTTGGGGCAAAGCGCCGCGGGGCTCGGCATTTACTGGCCTTTCGCGCTGACGGCGCTGCTGCCTGTTTTGGCGACCGTCGTATTCGGTCGAATATTTTGCGGCTGGATTTGTCCGGCCACTTTGATTTACGAGCTCAACACCAATTTTGCCGCGTGGCTCAGGTGGGCTGGTCTCAATCCGGGCAACCGGGTGTTCGACAAACGCTGGAAGTACGCCGTCTTGGCTGCGGGGTTGGGTCTTTCCATGATCAGCGGTACGGTATTGGTCGCCGGCGTCTATCCGCCCGCCATTATCGGCCGGGAGATTTATTACGCGGTGGCGCTGGGTGGCTTCGGAATCGGCTCGGCGTTCTTCATCGGTACACTGTTGTTCGACATCCTGGTGGCGCGGCGCGGTTTTTGCCGCTACCTCTGTCCCGGCGGTGCGCTCTATTCGTTGCTCGGCCGCTACCGGCTGGTGCGCATTCGCCGCGTGGTGGAGACCTGCAACGACTGTTCGAAGTGCAACGCTGTCTGCGAGTTCGGCCTCGATCCTTTGAACGATCGATTCGGCCAGGAGTGCAACAATTGCACGGCGTGTATGGCGATCTGCCCGACCGACGCCCTGACATTCACCCTAAGGATGTCGGATGCGCCGGCCCAGGGGCCTGGGCATTTGGGGCGCAGGTTCAAGGAAGGGAACGGGCTGCTCGACGTGCAGGAAGGGACGGATGGGGCATGAGACGCCGTAGTTTCAGCCGTGCGGCGGTTTTGGCGGGCGCCATGATAGTGGCCAGTGCCACGCCCTATGGTTTGTCGCGCCTGCTGTCGCCCGGGCTGGACCGCCCCAGGCGCAATTATCTTCGTCCGCCCGGCGCATTGAAGGACGATGCGCAATTTGTTGCGGCCTGCATCGGCTGCGGTGTGTGCGGAGAGGTCTGTCCGCCCCGCTGCATCAAATTCCACAAGGGAGAAGGGGGTGGCCTTTCGAACACGCCCTACATCCTGCCCCAGGAAAAGGCTTGTATTCTTTGCGACAAGTGCATGGAGGTTTGCCCGACCGAAGCGCTGAGCGTGGTGGCTAGAACCAACGTCAATATGGGAATTGCGCAAATCGACCGCGATGCCTGCTTTCCTTGGGTGGATCGCGGTATCTGCGGCGCCTGCGTGAGCGTTTGCCCGCTTGGCGACAAGGCAATCGGTTATAAGCTGTGGAACCAGTACCGTCCGATAATCAGGGATGGCTGTGTCGGTTGCGGCCTTTGCGTCGAAGTTTGTCCGCATCCAAGCAAACCCATTTGGGTTGTGGCACGTGAGAACGATCCTCATGAAAAAAGGGAAGCCGCATAGGCTATGAGAACATTCTTTGTTTTAGTCACCCTATTGTCGGCGACGTTGTGCGCAACGATCGAACGGGCGTCGGCGCACCACATCCTCGGCCGCCCCAGTTACAGCCTCAACGAGGACTCCAACACGCCGCCGGCCGTTCAAGTCGAAACCCAGGTTGGCGGCCACATGCTGACCTACATGGTGTTCCCCGACGTTCCAAGTCCGGGAAAACCGGGCCGCATCAACCTCTATATGTCCAGCATCAAGGACGGCACGCCCTATGACGGCAAGGTCACCTTCAAAGTGCGCAACGACGATTGGCTGGCCAGGGTCGGCTACGGCGTTCATCTGGAAACGCTGGGCGTTCAGGCCTCCGACGACAATGTATTTCGTCAGGGCGTATTGTTCGGAGAAGCGGGCGACTACATCCTCATCGCCGAATATGCTGCCGGCGGTGAGGATTATTCGGTGGAATTCCCGCTTCGCGTCGGCGTGCCGTCTTCGATCGGTCCGGCGGGGGTGGCGATCGGCGCCGTGGCGTTGGTGTTGATCGGCTTCGGCGTGGTTCAACGGCGGCGGGCGATGACCGGCAAGATCCGCGGCAGCCAGGCAGAAAGCCCCGACCGGTGAAACGGCGGGAGTTCTTCAAGCTCAGCGTCCAAAAAGCGGCGGAGGCGGCGCTGGAGGTCGCCGGGCAGGGTGCCGCTGCCGATTACGTCAACTACATCCGCCCGCCGTTTGCCCTGCCGGAAGTCGAGTTCCTAGAAGCCTGCAGCCGCTGTGACGACTGTGTCGAGGCCTGCCCGCACAATGTCATTTTCAAGCTCCGCGCCGACAAGGGGCTGCTGGCCGCGGGGACGCCGGCGCTCGATCTCCTTCGCGTCGGCTGCCGCATGTGCGAGGACTGGCCCTGCGTCACCGCCTGTGAAACAGGGGCGCTAACCATGGCGGCGGCTGGGGATCGTGATGATCCACCAACGTTGGCGCTGGCTCGGGTTGCCATCAACCAGGATACCTGCCTGCCCTATGCCGGTCCGGAGTGCGGTGCCTGTGCCGGTTCCTGTCCGGTTCCCGGCGCGTTGAATTGGGAGGGCGGATTGCGTCCCTCCATCGATCACTCGGTATGCACCGGCTGCGGCCTTTGCCGGGAAGCCTGTATTACCGATCCGAAATCGGTTGATATCGCTGTTTTAGCTGCAGACAAGCAGACTTCCAAAGCGCCGGCATAGCTCGCGGAAACCGCCATTGGCGCGGGTGCGACGCCATGTCGCGTTCACAATCGCCGGGGCAAGTGAGATGCTTGATTAATGTCAAGTGGTTGACATATTTATTGGACAGGTTCGGACATGGTGGCAAGTGTTTCCCGGCGCTCTTTCCTGAGGCGGACGGCCCAGCGGCCGGCGCCCATCAGGCCCCCGTGGGCCTTGACTGAAGCCGAATTCCGGGCATCGTGCACCCGCTGTGACGAATGCGCCAAAGCCTGTCCCGAAGGCATCATCGTTGTGCGCGCGGGTCTCCCACAAATCGACTTTATGCGGGGTTACTGCACCTTCTGCGGGGATTGCCTGAAGGCATGTGAGGCCGGTGCACTCAAGTCCGGCAACGGCTGCGACAATCTGTCAGATGGCCGCCCTTGGATGCTGGGCGCACATTTCAATCAACGCTGCCTCGCGGCAAAGGGTACGGAATGTCGAATTTGCGGCGAGCAGTGCGAGGTTGAAGCGATCCGTTTCCAACCCCGAAAGGGTGGCCCGCCGTTGCCGATGGTCGACGGATCCGCCTGCACCGGATGTGGCGCCTGCCTGGCGCCGTGTCCGGCCAATGCCGTCGAGATCATAGCGGCATGAGCAAGGAGAAAATGATGGCCAAGATCGATACGGCCCCAACCCCCAATGTCTCCGCCGGCGAGGGCCAAAACATTTGCGGTCTCTTGGTTCACGCCCATCCGTCGAGGTCGGCGGCTGTCGGCGAAGCGATGACCGCACTTCCCGGAACCGAAATTCATCAAAGATCCCCCGATGGACGCATGGTCGTTACCGTCGAGGATGTCGACGGCGTTTGGGCCGGCGACACAATTACCCGAATCAGCAATATCGATGGCGTACTGTCCGCGGCGCTCGTCTACCACCAGAATGAGGTGGATACGCACGAGGCCGGTGATCGTGAGGAGGTTTCCCGATGACAGTCTCAAGACGTGAATTCATCAAAACCAATGCGGCCGTGGCTACGGCGGCTGCGGCCGGCATGGCTTTGCCGACCGGTTCAGCCCAGGCGGCAATCAGCGACGACATCCGCTGGGACAAGGCGCCGTGCAGGTTTTGCGGTACCGGCTGCTCCGTGCTTGTCGGAACCAAGAAAGGCCGGGTCGTTGCGACCCAGGGCGATCCGGAAGCGCCGGTGAACCGGGGCCTAAATTGCATCAAAGGCTATTTCCTTTCCAAAATCATGTACGGCGAAGACCGCCTGACTCAGCCGCTGCTGCGCATGACGAATGGTAAGTATGACAAGGAAGGCGAGTTCACCCCGGTGAGCTGGGATACCGCCTTCGACGTCATGGCCGAGAAGTTCAAGGTCGCGCTGCGCAAGAACGGTCCCAAATCGATTGGCATGTTCGGCTCCGGCCAGTGGACGGTGTGGGAAGGATATGCGGCGGCCAAACTCTACAAGGCCGGTTTCCGTTCCAACAATATCGATCCTAACGCCCGCCACTGCATGGCATCCGCCGTTGCCGGCTTCATCCGCACCTTCGGCATCGACGAGCCCATGGGCTGCTACGACGACCTGGAGCAGGCCGACGCCTTCGTGCTCTGGGGGGCGAATATGGCGGAGATGCACCCAATCTTGTGGTCGCGTCTGACCGACCGCCGGTTGACCGCCGACCATGTCAAGGTCGCCGTGCTGTCTACGTTCGAGAACCGGAATTTCGAATTGGCGGACATCGGTATGGTTTTCAAGCCGCAGACCGACCTCGCCATTCTCAACTTCGTCGCCAACTACATCGTCCAGAACGGCGCGGTGAACGAGGAATTCCTCAAGAAGCACGTCAACATCCGCAAGGGCAACACCGACATCGGCTATGGCCTGCGGCCCACGGATCCGCGCGAAAAGAAAGCCAAGAACGGCAAGAAGGCGGGCGGCTCGACGCCTATGACGTTCGACGAGTACAAGGAATTCGTGGCCGAGTACACGGTTGAAAAAGCGTCCGAAATCTCCGGCGTGCCGGAAGAGGATCTGATCGAACTGGCCAAGCTCTACGCCGACCCCAACCGCAAGGTCGTGAGCTACTGGACCATGGGTTTCAACCAGCATACCCGGGGCACCTGGGCCAACAACCTCATGTACAACATCCATCTGTTGACCGGGAAGATCTCCGAACCGGGCAATGGTCCGTTCTCTCTGACGGGGCAGCCCTCGGCCTGCGGTACGGCTCGCGAGGTCGGAACTTTTGCCCACCGCCTGCCGGCCGACATGGTGGTGATGAAAAAGCCCCACCGCGACTTTGCCGAAAAAATCTGGAAACTGCCGGAAGGCACCATCCCGGGCAAACCCGGCTACCACGCGGTGTTGCAGAACCGCATGCTCAAGGACGGCAAGCTCAACGCCTACTGGGTGATGTGCAACAACAACATGCAGGCTGCGGCCAACATGAACGAGGAAGTGTTCCCTGGATACCGCAATCCGGACAACTTCATCGTCGTGTCAGATCCCTATCCGACGGTGACCGCTATGGCCGCCGATCTGATCCTGCCGACCGCCATGTGGGTTGAAAAGGAAGGCGCATACGGCAACGCCGAACGGCGCACGCAGTTCTGGCGTCAGCAGGTCAAACCACCGGGAGAAGCCAAGTCCGATCTTTGGCAGGTCATGGAATTCTCCAAACGCTTCAAGGTCGAGGAAGTTTGGCCCGATGAATTGATCGCCAAGATGCCCGAGTACCGTGGCAAGACTCTCTTCGACATTCTCTATGCCAACGGCAAGGTCGATTCCTATTCGAACGAGCAGTTGCAAAACGGTCACGACAACGACGAAGCGGAGCATTTCGGCTTCTACGTCCAGAAGGGCCTGTTCGAGGAGTACGCCACGTTCGGTCGCGGCAAGGCGCACGATCTGGCCGACTTTGAAATCTACCATCAGGCCCGTGGTCTGCGCTGGCCAGTGGTCGACGGCAAGGAGACCTTGTGGCGTTTCCGCGAGGGCTTCGACCCGTACGTCAAGGCAGGCGAGGGCGTCAGTTTCTACGGCAAGAAGGACAAGAAGGCCAACATGTTCGCCGTGCCGTACGAACCCGCCGCCGAGGAACCGGATGGTCACTACGACCTTTGGCTGGTAACGGGCAGGGTGCTCGAACACTGGCACTCCGGTTCAATGACGCGGCGCGTTCCCGAACTGCACCGCGCCGTACCGTCCGCGCAAGTGTTTATGCACCCGGACGATGCCAGGGAGCGGGGCGTCCGCCGCGGTCAGACGGTCAAGCTGACGACGCGTCGTGGCGAACTTGTGACACGCGTTGAAACAAGGGGACGGAACAAACCGCCCAAGGGCGTAGTCTTCATCCCCTGGTTCGACGCCAGCCAGCTGGTCAACAAGTTGACGCTTGATGCCACCTGTCCGATTTCCAAGGAAACGGACTTCAAGAAGTGCGCGGTCAAGGTCGAAAAGGCCTGATTGGCGGCTAGTCGGACAGTGTCATGAGTTCCCCTCGCCAACAGCACAAAGCCGGGACCGATAACGGTCCCGGCCGGCGGCGCTTCCTCGCGGACGCGGCACGGCTGGCGTGCGGCGTGGGGATCGCCGGTGTGGCGCTGGGCCTTCATGCCAATGGCGCCAAATCGGTTCCGGTCGGCATGATCCGTCCACCGGGCGCCATTGCCGACGAAGATTTCCTCGGCGCCTGCGCCCGCTGCGGATTGTGCGTCCGGGACTGCCCCTACGACACGTTGAAGCTGGGCAAACTCGGGGACGGCGTCGGCGTCGGTACGCCGTATTTCGTGGCCCGCGACGTGCCTTGCGAAATGTGCGAGGACATCCCGTGCGTGGAGGCGTGCCCCACGGGCGCGCTCGACAAGGATCTCAAGGACATTACTGAAGCCCGCATGGGTCTCGCCGTCCTGATTGACAATGAAACCTGCCTTAACGCGCTTGGCCTGCGCTGCGACGTCTGCTACCGGGTTTGCCCCTTGATCGGCGACGCCATCAAACTGGAGCGTCTGCATAACCAACGAACCGGCAAACATGCGATTTTCCTCCCGACCGTGAACTCCGACGCCTGCACCGGTTGCGGTAAATGTGAACGCGCCTGCGTGCTCGAAGAAGCGGCCATCAAGGTTCTGCCGAGGCGGGTGGCGAAGGGCAGTCTGGGTGAACACTATCGTCTGGGCTGGGAGGAAAAAGCCAAAAAGGGCAGTCCGCTCGTACCCGGTATCAAGGACTTGCCGGACCGCATGCCTGCCGTCGCCAATCCGGGAGCGTCACAGTGACCGGGGCCGCACGCATCGGGACAGCCGCTGTCGCGGCAAAGGGCTGGTACGCCGCACACAAGTGGCTGGTCGCCAGGCGCTTCGCTCAAATCGGGTTCATGGCCCTGTTCGCGGCCGGACCTTGGTTGGGTTTGAAGATCGTCAAGGGCACCATCGCCTCAAGCCTGACGCTGGGCGTGCTTCCGCTCACCGATCCCTACCTGCTGCTGCAATCGACCGTGGCAGGACACCCGCTCGAAACGGCCGCCTTGGTGGGGGCCATGATTGTCGTGCTCGCCTACGCCTTGATCGGCGGGCGCATGTATTGCTCGTGGGTCTGCCCGGTGAATATCATCACTGACGCCGCGAACTGGCTTCACCGCCGGCTGGGCCTGCCCAAAGGCTGGCAACCCCGGCGGCAAACGAGACTTTGGCTATTGGGCATGACCCTGGTGGTTTCCGCCATCAGTGGCGTGGTGGCCTGGGAGTTGGTGAACCCCGTCACCCTGATCTACAGGGGCGTGCTGTTTGGCGGCGGCATCGTTTGGGCGGTTGCTGCGGGCGTATTCCTGTTCGATTTGGTTGTCGGCAGGCGAGCCTGGTGCGGCGCCCTCTGCCCGGTCGGGGCATTTTACGGGCTGGTCGGAACCTCCAGTCTGCTGAAGGTGTCCGCCCCCGGCCGAGCCAGATGCAATGACTGCATGGACTGCTTCGCCGTTTGCCCCGAGCCCCATGTTCTAACCCCGGCGCTGAAAGGCGAACTTACCAAATCGGCGGAGGACGACGCCTGGACCGCCTGCGGGGCGATATCGGGATCACCGGTCATCCTTTCAAGGGATTGCACCAACTGCGGGCGATGCATCGATGTTTGCGCGCTCGATGTCTTCCACTTCACCCACCGCTACGATTTTTCGGAAGACGCCGGTCATTTCCCGGCTGAAACCGAACCCCGTCGTGCGGCATGAGGACAAGACCATGATCGAAAAGTCAAAAAATCAATTCATCAATATCAGTAGCCAAATGCCGCACAGGAGGTGGGCAATGAAAAGCGTACGAATTGCAATGGCGATTTCCCTGATTGGCGCCGGAATTTTCCTGGCAATCGGCCAAACCGGCGCGAGCGCCCAGGATACCGAGATTCAGTCGTTGCGCGGTCGCGCTGCGCTCGATGAACCAGGCCCAGTCCCGGAGTTAAGAAAGCAGAGTGTCGACAGGAAGTTCTCACGGGCTTACCGGCAGCAGCCGCCGCTGATACCCCATCGCATCGACAAGTATCAGATCAACCTCAAGGTCAACCAGTGTCTGCGCTGCCATGACTGGCCCTACAGCAATGAGGAGGGTGCGACCAAGGTCAGCGAGACACACTACTTCAACCGCAACGGCGTCGCCCTCGACGAGGTTTCGCCGACGCGTTGGTTCTGCACCCAGTGCCACGTACCGCAAGCACAGGCGCGCGGCCTGGTGAGAAACAAGTTCAAGTCGGCCTTTGAATCGGACTAGCGGGACGTTCGTCCAAATCGGGACCGAAATGAAAGCGTAAAGCGGGATTGAGATCATGTCGAACGACACCAAACAAGATAAAGATCCGAATGTGGTCATCCAGGTATGGCGCTGGTTTTGGCGCCCGACGATGCGCTGGGCCTTGGGCACGCTGCTTATTGTCGGGTTTGCCGGCGGTATCGTCTTCTGGGGCGGCTTCAACTGGGCCATGGAAATAACCAACACCGAGACGTTCTGCATATCGTGCCATGAAATGGAACGGAACGTGTTCCGCGAATATAAGGAGACGGTGCATTACACCAACCGGACGGGCGTCCGCGCCACCTGTCCCGACTGCCACGTGCCCAAGACCTGGGTGCACAAAATGGCCCGGAAAATTCAGGCAACCAACGAGCTCTACCACCATTTTATGGGCTCGGTTGACACCCGGGAGAAATGGGAAGCCAAGCGTCTTGAACTGGCAAAGAACGTTTGGAAGGTGATGAAAGCAACCGACAGCCGCGAGTGCCGCAATTGCCACAATTTCGATTCGATGGATTTCTCGGTGCAGGAGAAGCGTTCTCGTGGCCGCCACGAGACAGCCATCGAGGAGGGCAAGACCTGCATCGACTGCCACAAGGGTATTGCCCACGAGCTTCCGGCTGGCGCGTTCGAGGCCGAGAAAGAAATCTCCTCGAACTAGTCCGGTCTCTTGCAAGAAGGGCGGAGCGTGGTGACAGGCTCCGCCCTTTCTTGTTCATGCTCGAATGAGCTCCGCGAATTCCCGCGTGAACATGCCGACGGTCGCCCCCAGCGCCTCGGCGGTGCGGTTGACACGGGATAGCGTTCCCGTTTCCCAGGACGAGCGCGCGTCGCCGATGCAGGCGCTCATCGCGGCGACAGTAGCGGCAGGGATGTCCCGCTCGTCGAGGACGGGAAGCCGCGCCACGCCGGCCTCGTCCTTGCCGATGCCAGCGTCATTGAACGTGACTGCCGCCAAATTCTGCGCTACCGCACCGTCGTCGCGCCGACCGCCGATCAACGCCCCATGGGACGCCGTGATGGCAATTCGTCCTTCGTCCTCCGGTTTCAGCAGTGAAAGGGAATCGCAGCCGACGACCTCCGGACCGGGGCCGGCTTCGCGCAGCACGAATCGCGCTTCGCCATAATGCGGAACTTGTACGCCTAGCTCAGGCGCGGCCTTCATTTGTTCGGCGCAGCCGGCGACGGTCATACCGCTCGTGCAGCCAAGTTCGGCCGCGGCCCTGTTAACGTGGCTGATGACGCCTTCAGCGTAAGCGTCCTGTGCCTCGGCAATGCGGCAGCTCCGGTGATCGGCCGCAGCGACGGGAAGCCTCAAGTCATCGGCCCAGGCAAGGCCGCCGATCCCAGCCGCCTTCAGTCCGATGCCCGCGTCGTTGAGGATGACCGCGTTGACGCCGGCGACAGCGGCAAGATAAACGGCGTAGATGCCGCAATGGGAGGCGCCCACCAGGACGACGCCTTGGTGCTCCACCCCCAATTTTGTGACCGTGTCGGCCAAAACGATTTTTCGCGAAGTCATGCGATCAGATTGACACGCGCGGGGGTGGGGTTGAAAGTGCCGAAAATTCCCCATGTGAATGCTGAGTTATGGAGCCACCGCCATGCCCCTTGAAGCCGACGTCTATGAGCAGTTCCGCGACACCCTTGCCCGGTTTGTCCGCGAACGACTGGTGCCCAACGAAGACCGGGTTGCGGAGGACGATGCCATTCCGCCGGAAATCGTTTCCGAGATGCGCGAGATGGGCCTGTTCGGTCTGTCGATACCTGAGGAATACGGCGGCATCGGTTTGTCCATGGAGGAGGAAGTCGGCATGGCCTTCGAGTTGGGTCAGACGTCGCCCGCCTTCCGCTCCCTGATCGGCACCAACAACGGCATCGGCTCGCAGGGTATCGTGATCTCGGGCAACGAGGAGCAAAAGAACAAATACCTCCCCAAAATCGCCAGCGGCGAAATTGTCGGATCGTTCGCGTTGACCGAACCCGATGCCGGATCGGACGCGGCGTCTGTGCGCACCACGGCCATTCGCGACGGTGACGAGTATGTCATCAACGGCACCAAGCGCTTCATCACCAATGCGCCCTCGGCCGGACTGTTTACCTTGATGGCGCGCACGGATCCCGATCGCAAAGGCGCCGGCGGTGTATCGGCGTTTCTGGTCGAAGCACCGCGCGACGGGTTGAGCTTGGGTAAGCCCGACCGCAAAATGGGCCAGCAGGGCGCTCATGTCAGCGACGTCATCTTCGAGGATTGCCGCGTCCCGGCAAGCGCCCTCTTGGGGGAGGAGGGGACCGGTTTCAAAACCGCGATGAAGGTGCTCGACCGGGGCCGGCTTCACATCGCCGCCGTCTGCGTCGGGGTGGCCGAGCGGCTCTTGCGCGACTGTGTCCGCTACGCATTGGAGCGCCGCCAATTCGGCCAGCCCATCGGAGAATTCCAGCTTGTCCAGGCCATGTTGGCGGACACCAAGACCGAAGCCTATGCCGCCAGATCGATGGTCCTGGAAACCTCACGGGCCAAGGATCGAGGCGACGACGTAGCGACTGAGGCTGCGTGTTGCAAACTCTATTGCTCGGAGATGGTCGGACGCGCTGCCGATCGGGCTGTTCAGATACACGGCGGGAACGGCTACATGACCGAGTACGGCATCGAGAGGTTTTACCGCGATGTCCGCCTGTTTCGCATTTATGAGGGTACCTCGCAGATCCAGCAACTCGTCATCGCGCGCAACATCATGCGCGACTTTGCCGACGCTACCTAACAATCGTTCAGTAAAATGCCGGTCTTCGCTTGACATTGGGTTATCCGCTGAGTTCAAATTCCTTACTCATGTCGCTCACCCTTTGCTGGTTGGAGTGACCAAATGGGGGTGCGGCGTAATGAGCTCCAACAATGAGCGTTGCGACGTCGCCTTCGCACACAGGGAGGAATAATGATGATCCATCGTAAAATCGGGCTCGGAATTGCTGCCGCGGCGATTGCCGGCGTGACCGCATTTTCGGCTCAGGCCGAAAATGTACGGGTCGCCTTTATCGATCCGCTGTCCGGCGGTTTTGCGGCCGTCGGAATCAGCGGTCTTAAACAGTTTCAATTCATCGCCGAGGAGATCACAAATCTGGCGGCGTCATGGGCAAGAACATCGAGGTCGTTGGGTACGATAATAAGATTTCGCCCAAAGAAAGCTTGATCCAACTCAAACGCGTTATTGCCGACGGCATTCAGTACGTTTTCCAAGGCAATTCCTCGGGCGTCGCGAATGCGCTGACGGACGCCATCGCCAAGCACAACAAGCGTAATCCGGACAAGCGCGTGCTGTTCTTGAACTATTCGGCGGTCGATCCCAAGCTGACGAACGAAAAATGCAACTTCTGGCACTTCCGTTTCGACGCCAACGCGGACATGAAGATGAACGCGCTGACCGATGTGATAGCCGACGACAAGTCGATGAAGAAAATTTATCTCCTCGGCCAAAACTATTCGTTCGGCAAGGCGGTGGCGGCTGCGGCTGTTCGATATCTGGGTGAAAAGCGTCCCGACCTCCAGATCGTTGGCAACGAATTGCACCCGATCGGCAAGGTGAAGGACTTCTCGCCTTACATTCAGAAAATCAAAGCCTCTGGTGCACAGGCCGTTATTACGGGCAATTGGGGTGCGGACATGCTTGGATTGGCGAAAGCGGCCAATGATGCAGGTCTCTCAATTCCGCTATACACCTACTATGCCGCCTATAACGGGATCACCAAGGCGATAGGCAAGGGTGGCGTGGACCGGATCAGGCTCATCGCCGAAGGTGCGGTCAACCCGCCCCTCACCGACGACTGGCGGAACGTGCTGAAGGGCTTCAAGTCAAAGCATCCGGAAGAAGATTTCACTCAGTCGCGGATTTCAAACGCGCTTCGCATGACCGCCGCTGCTATGAACGACGCCAAGTCCACCGATCCTGCCAAGGTAGCGGCATCCCTAGAGGGTATGCAATTCACTACCTACTGGGGGGACAAAGTTACGATGCGCAAATCTGATCATCAGCTTCAGATGCCTATTCGCATTATGGTGCACAGCGACAAGGGCATCGAGTTCGATGGTGACAATTCCGGCTTTGGTCTTGTCACGGAATCGACCGTTACCGCAGCTGAGGCATCAACGCCAACAACCTGCAAGATGAAGCGGCCGTCCTAGGCGGAAGCTTTGCTGACTACGGATATGCCCGGCACCCGATTGGTGCCGGGCATTTTCCGGGCGGCGCTCGACAAAAAGCGCTATTAAGAGCGTAGAAAGCACTCGCTCTTCGGAGATTTTCCCCTCGTGGCTGAACTCATCATATTTTCTCTGCTCAACGGCCTAGTGTACGGCTTATTGCTGTTCATGCTGTCGAGCGGACTGACGCTCATCTTTTCGATGATGGGCGTACTCAATTTCGCACACGCCAGTATTTATATGCTGGGGGCGTACTTGGCTTATTCCATCAGCAGCGTCGTCGGTTATTGGCCCGGCCTGATATTCGCGCCGATTATTGCCGGCGTGTTCGGTGCCTTGATCGAGCGTTATGGCCTGCGGAACGTTCACAAATTCGGCCACGTGGCCGAATTGATATTCACTTTCGGCGTGGCATTCCTCATCGAGGAGATGGTTCAGCTTATTTGGGGTAAGCAGAACCTCGATTACCGCGAGCCGGAAATTCTCACTTTCGCTCTGTTCACTTTGTATGACACGACGTTCCCGGCCTACAAAGCCTTCATGCTGCTGATCTCAGTCGGCATTTTCGTCGTGTTGCTGATGATTTTGACGCGCTCCCGCGTGGGCTTGATCATCAACGCTGCGATTACCCATCCAAACATGGTCGGCATGCTGGGACACAACGTGCCGTTGGTGTTCATGGGCGTGTTTGGCGTCGGTTCTGCTCTGGCGGGACTGGCTGGGGTTATCGCCGGCCCAGTGCTGGGGACATTTCCGGGCATGGCGATTGTGCTGGGCCCGATTGTATTCGTCGTCATCGTTGTTGGCGGCTTGGGCTCTCTCGTCGGCGCCTTCGTGGCGTCGCTGCTGATCGGCTTCATGACGACATTTGCCGTCGCCATCGATTACTCGTTCGGCGACTTCTTTACATTGCTCGGGATGAGCCTGGATGCGCAGAGCGCGATCAGCGATCTCTATACGGTGACGATCGCGCAGCTCGGTCCGATCCTGCCCTACCTTCTGCTGGTGTTGATACTCATCTTCCGTCCCACCGGCCTGTTTGGGACGCGTGAAGTATGACCGATACAGCAAAATCACTCGCCATCCCGGCAAACGGATCCTTTGTCCGCCGCAACGCCGTCTGGCTGATTGCCGCCGCGGTTGTTCTCGTCCTGCCGCATCTCTTCGGCGGCGGCGTGGCCATCGCCGTGTTGAATCAGATGGGCATCGCCATCATTTTCACCGTCGCCTACAACATGCTGCTCGGCCAGGGCGGCATGCTGTCGTTCGGCCATGCCGTTTACTTCGGCCTCGGCGGCTACTTTGCCATCCACATTTTGAACATCGTCGGGGAAGGGACGTTTCCGCTTCCCATTCCGCTGGTACCCGTCGTCGGCGGGCTGGCCGGTTTGGCGTTCGGTACGATGATCGGCAGTTTCTCGACAAATCGCGCCGGTACCGTGTTCGCCATGATCTCGCTGGGCATTGGCGAAATGACTGCCTCGTCCTCGCTGATCTTCACCAAATTTTCGGGCGGTGAGGAAGGCATTACCGCCGATAGGACCGAACTCACGCCATTTTTCGGGTTCGATTTCGCACGGGAGATCGAGGTCTACCATCTGATCGGATTCTGGATGCTTTTGGCCGTCTGGCTGATGTATCGCTATTCGCGCACCCCGGTCGGACGAATGGCCAATGCCGTCCGCGACAATCCGGAGCGTGCCGAGTTCGTCGGCTACAGCCAGAAGCAAGTCCGTTTTCTGTCGTTCGCCATTTCGGGGATGTTCGCCGGAATCGCCGGGTCCTTGTTTGCCGTCAACTACGAGATCGTAACCGAGGAAACAGTCAACGCCCTGACTTCAGGTACCGTCCTTCTGCAGGCGTATATCGGCGGCGTCGGTTTCTTCTTCGGCCCCATCGTCGGAGCCATTGTTTTCACGTTGCTGCAAACGCTGCTCTCGAACTACACCGAGATCTGGGCGCTCTATGTCGGTATGGTTTTCGTTGCGACGGTAATGTACGCCCCGTTCGGTTTGACGGGCCTGATCATGATGCATGTTCCAATCAGTCAGGCCGGGCGGCTCGGTTCGCTGGTCGTGCCGTACGCGCGAATTTTAGTACCCGTGCTGGTTTGCGGCTTCGGCGTGATCGGCGTTCTGGAACTCCTGCATTTCCTCAGTATTCGCGCCGTCGGGGAGGTTGAGAAGAGTCTGTTCGGGATCACCATGAATATCGGCAACCCGATACCCTGGATCATTTACGGGGGGCTTGCCATCGGTGGGTTCATCGTTGCCCGTAAGATGGCGCCCGCTGTCGCGGAAGCCTGGGGCGAAGCCTCACACTATGCCTACTCGGGAGAGAAAAAATGAGTGCCGCTATCGAATTGATTGACGTGCGCAAGAACTTTGGCGCCACGGAAATCATCCGCGGCGTCAATCTGGCGGTTAGGGAGGGCGAACGTCACGCCGTCATCGGACCCAACGGGGCCGGCAAGTCCACTTTGTTCAATCTGATCACCGGCAAGTACGGCCTCACGGGTGGACGCATCGAATTGCGGGGCGAAAATTTGCAAGGCATGGCGCCGTTCGAGATCAACCGCAAAGGACTTTCCCGCAGCTTTCAGGTTACCAACATATTCCCGCGGCTGAACGTTTTCGAAAACGTGCGCTGTGGTGTGCTTTGGGCGATGGGTTACAAATATTCGTTCTGGCACAACGTCGACAAACTTGAGGACGTCAATCTGCGGACCGCAGAAGTTCTCGAGGAAATCGGCATGTCGGCGCGCGCGCATATTCCGGCCGGCGTTCTGACCTATGCCGAGCAGCGCGCGCTTGAGATCGGCATCACCATCGCGGGCGGCGCCGATATCATCATCCTCGATGAACCCACTGCGGGCATGAGCCACAGCGAAACCGACCATGCCGTCGAACTTATTCGCAAGGTTACGGAAAACAAGACGTTGGTGATGGTCGAGCACGATATGGGCGTCGTCTTCAATCTGGCCGACAGGATCTCGGTTCTGGTCTACGGTGAGGTCATCGCCTCCGGCCCGCCCGAGGAGATTCGCGGAAACGCAGCCGTCAAGGAAGCCTACCTCGGCGAGGAGGCCGCCTGATGCTCCAAGTCAACGACCTTCACGCCTACTACGGCAAGAGCCACATCCTCCAGGGCGTTTCCTTCGATGTCAAAGAGGGCGAGATCGTCAGCCTGCTGGGCCGTAACGGCGTTGGCCGCTCGACGACCTGCAAAGCCATCATGGGCGACGTTCCGCCCGAGGGCTCGATCAAGTTCCGGGGGGAGGAAATCGCAGGCCTAAAGGCCCACGAGATCGCTCACAAGGGCCTGGGATACGTGCCCGAAAACCGTGACATCTTTCCCACCATGTCGGTCCGCGAAAACCTTCTCTTGGGAATGAAGAAGGCAAATCGGGAGGGCCGCTGGAAGATCGAGGACATGTTCGACATGTTCCCCAATCTGCGTGAGCGCGCGGATAACGATGGCGGTGTCCTTTCCGGCGGTGAGCAGCAGATGCTCACGATGTGCCGCACCCTGATGGGCGATCCCGACCTCGTCATGATCGACGAACCGACCGAGGGTCTGGCGCCCAAACTTGTTGAACAGGTCGGTAAGCTCTTGGAGGAGATCGCCAGCCGTGGAATTTCCATCCTGCTGGTCGAACAGAAGCTCACCATCGCGCTAAAGATTTCCCACCGGGTCTTCGTCATGGGTCACGGACATATGGTGTTCGAAGGAACGCCCGATGAATTGCGCGACAACGAGCAAATCCGCCAGGAGTGGCTGGAAGTGTAGGCCGCCCGCAGGATTCGATTGAAAGAGGGGGCGGCTTTTGGCCGCCCCGTCCGGTTCTAATACTCACGCAAAGAGGCAACAAAATGAGCTCCCCCGTATCGTTCTCCAAGCAAGGCGCCATCGGCGTCGTGACGGTCGACAATCCTCCGGTCAATGCGCTCTCGCATGCCGTCCGCCAGGGCATCAAAGAGGGCGTCGAACAGGGCGCCGCCGACGATGAGGTAAAAGCCATTATCATCATCGGCGAAGGCCGGACCTACATGGCCGGCGCGGATATCACGGAGTTTGGCAAGCCGCCGAAAGCACCCGATCTCAACAGCGTCATCAGCACGATCGAGGACACAGCCAAACCGGTGATCTCGGCGATCCATGGGACGGCGCTGGGCGGCGGCTTGGAGACGGCTTTAGCCTGCCACTTCCGGGTTGCGCTTGCCTCGGGAAAGGTCGGCTTGCCGGAAGTGAAGTTGGGCATTTTACCCGGGGCGGGCGGCACGCAACGGCTGCCGCGTTTGATCGGTCCGGAAAAGGCGCTTCCCATGATCGTCAGCGGTAATCCGATCGGCGCCGCCGAGGCCCTTGAATTGGGTGTCGTGGACGAGGTCGTCGAGGGTGACCTACTTGCCGGTGCCGTTGCTTTCGCCGAAAAGGTTGTTGCCGAAGATCGTCCATTGATGCGGATCCGCGACATGGACCAGCACACCATTCCGATGCGCGGCAACGACCGGTTCTATGTGGATTTCCGCAAATCCATGGCGCGCCGCACGCGCGGCTATTTTGCCCCCGACCAAATTGTGGATTGCGTCCGCGACGCCGTAGAGTTGCCTTTTGAGGAAGGCTTGAAAAACGAACGCGCCCGTTTCACCGAGTGCCTGGGCTCGCCGCAGTCGGCCGGACTGCGGTACGCCTTCTTCACGGAACGCGGCGCCAACAAGATCCCGGACGTCACGAAGGAGACGCCGATCCGTGACATCAATTCGGCGGCGGTAATCGGCTGCGGCACGATGGGTGGCGGCATCGCCATGAACTTCGCCAGTGCAGGCATTCCCGTGACGGTCCTGGAGACCTCGCAGGAAGCCCTCGATAAGGGCCTCGGCACCATCAGCGGAAATTATGCCGCCACGGTGAAAAAAGGCCGGCTCTCGCAGGACAAAATGGACCAGGCCATGGGGCTGATCACCGGCACCCTGGAATACGACGATCTCAAGGATGCCGATGTCGTGATCGAGGCGGCGTTCGAGGAAATGGACCTCAAGAAGGAAATTTTCGGCAAGCTCGACGAGGTTTGCAAACCGGGGGCGATACTGGCGTCGAACACCTCCACCCTGAATATCGACGAAATCGCTTCGGCCACAAATCGGCCGGAGGACGTTGCCGGCATGCATTTCTTCTCGCCGGCCAACGTCATGCGTTTGCTGGAGAACGTGCGCGGCGAGAAGACGGCGACCGATGTCGTGGCGACGATGATGAACATATCGAAGCGCATTGGTAAGGTCGGCGTCATGGTCGGCGTGTGCGACGGCTTCGTCGGCAACCGCATGCTGCATCCCTATATGCGGGAGGCGGCATTTCTGATCGAGGAGGGCGCCAGTCCCGAACAGGTCGATCGCGTGGTTTACGACTTCGGCCTCGCCATGGGGCCGTTCACCATGGGCGATCTTGCCGGCAACGACGTGGGCTGGCGCATCCGCAAGGCCAACGCCGCCAATCGGCCCAACGACGTTCGCTACTGCGACATCGGCGACCGCATTTGCGAGCAAGGCCGTTTCGGCCAAAAGACCGGCAAAGGCTGGTATCGCTATGAGGAAGGCAGCCGTGCCCCCATCCCCGATCCCGAAGTCGACGAAATAATCAAACAGGCGGCGGCGGCCAGCGGTATCGAACGGCGCGAGATTTCCGATCAGGAGATCCTCGAGCGCTGCTTCTATCCGCTGGTCAACGAAGGCGCCAAGATCCTGGAAGAGGGCATCGCCCTGCGCCCAGGCGACATCGACGTCATTTGGCTCAACGGTTACGGTTTCCCGCCGTACCGGGGCGGGCCGATGTTCTGGGCGGATACCATCGGCCTCGACGTGATCCTCGAAGCCCTGCTCAAGTACAAGGAGCAGCATGGCGCTGTGTTCTGGGAGCCCTCGCCCCTGCTTGCCAGGCTGGCTGCCGAAGGCAAGGGCTTCAAGGATTGGGAGGGCTAGGCCGTGAACGTCAGCGAAAATTTTTCCGAAACCTTTGCCGAGGCCCGCGACAAATTCCTGGCGGCGGTCGACGAGGCCGGCGGCTCTCCGACAACCTACCCTCATCCGCTGAAGGGACCGGACGGGGGAGATCTGGCAGCCGATGTCGTCCGGTTTGGACCCAAGGAAGCCGAGAAAGTCTTGTTGGTTGCGTCGGCAACCCACGGCATCGAGGGTTACTGCGGCTCGGGCATTCAGACGAACATGCTTAGGCACGGACTGCAAAATGAACTGCCCAGCGGTACGGCTCTGGTGCTGGTCCACGCCCATAATCCTCACGGCTTCGCCCACGGTCGGCGGGTGACCGAGGACAATGTCGATCTCAACAGGAACTTCCAGGATTTCGACGACGACTTGCCGGCAAACCCCAACTATGACGAGGTGCACCCTTGGCTGGTGCCGGCGAACTGGGAGGGTCCCGATCGTGAATTGGCGGACAAGGCTATCGCGGAATATATCGAATCCCGTGGCATGTTTGCCTTTCAGGCAGCCGTCTCTACCGGGCAGTACGATCACGCCGACGGCCTGTTCTATGGTGGCCGTGAACCGACCTGGTCGCGCCGCCTGATCGAGGACAACGCAGGCGACTGGTGCCAGGGGGTGAAGAAGTTCGCCTTTATCGACCTGCACACGGGGCTCGGTCCGCGCGGCTACGGCGAATTGATATCCGTGGATGACGGACGCGGCGGTGACTATGAACGCGCCCGTCAGTGGTATGGCGACGACGTCAAATCACCGTCCGCCGGTGATTCAGTATCGGCGGAGGTCCAGGGCACGATCAGCGGCGGCTACCTAAACGCCCTCGGTTCGGTCGAATTCACCGGAATCGCCCTCGAATACGGTACGATCCCGCCGCAAGAGGTTTTGCAGGCGTTACGGGCCGACAACTGGCTCCACCTCTACGGAGAGGTAAACTCCGACCTCGGCCGCGCCATCAAGAAGGACATTCGCGCCGCCTTCTTTGGCGAGGAAGCGGAATGGAAGGAAAGCGTCTGGCAACGCGCCCTGGATATTTCCCGGAAAGCTCTTAGGGGTCTTGAGGCCTCTTAGACCCCTCTTTCGTCAGTTCGGCGGCGGCGGATCGGCGATCGTGACGCCGCCATCGATCACCAATGTATGGCCGGTGATAAAGGCCCCGGCATCCGAAGCGAGGAAGACCGCGGCGCCGGCGATCTCGTTTGGCTCGCCGATGCGGCCGAGCGGCGAGGTGGCGCAAACGCGCTTGTAGGTGTCCGGGTTTTCCCACAACGCCCTTGCCATATCCGTACGCACGAGGCCCGGCGCAATGCAGTTGACGCGGATGTTGGCGTGACCCCATTCGACAGCCAGGTTGCGCGCGAGCTGCATGTCGGCCGCTTTGGAGATGGCGTAGGTGCCCAAAACGGCACTGCCTTTCAGGCCGCCGATGCTTGACGTGATGATCACCGTGCCGTCTTTCCGCTCGGCCATTTGAGGCAGCACCATGTTGGCGAGCCAAAGGTTGGAGCGGATGTTGGTCTCCATGGTCTTGTCGAAAAGCTCATCCGGGATCTCCGACAACGGGCCGTAAAACGGATTGGCGGCGGCATTGCAGACGAGGCTGTCGATCCGTCCCCACTTGTCCAGGGTACCGTCGACCAGCGCCTGAAGCTGTTCCTTGTCCCCAATGTGGCAGGGGATGGCGATGGCTTCGCCGCCGACCTCGTTGATCGCCGACGCGACCTCGTCGCAGGGCGCTGCCTTGCGCGACGACACCACGACCTTCGCGCCAGCTTTTGCCATCTGCTCCGCCATGGCTCGGCCGATGCCTTTGGACGAGCCGGTTATCACGGCTACCTTGCCGGTGAGATCAAACATGAAGTCCTCTCCAATTGTTTGTAATCGATCAGGCCCAACCGCCGGCGTAGGGCAGCACGTGGCCGGTAATGAAGTTCGACGCGTCCGAGGCCATGAAGGCCAGCACCTTGCCGACCTCTTCGGGCTTGGCCAGGCGTCCGAGCGGGATGTTCTTGGTGATCTTGGCCAGGGTCTCCGGATCCTCGATCAGTTCCTCGGGAAAGTAGGCGGGGCTTTCCACATAGTTGGGGGCCAGGGCGTTGACCTGGATGTTGTACCCCGCCAGTTCATGGGCCAGCGTCAGCGTCATGGCGTTGGTCGCACCCCGCGCCGTCACGTACATGGAATAGTTGGGTAAACCGCGGAGGGGCGTTGCCGAGGTGACGAAGATGATCTTGCCGCGCTTGCGTTCCTTCATCGACGGGACGACCGCGCCGGTAAGGGCATAGGGTGCGACGACCATGTCCTCGAGCGCCTGGCGCATGTCGTCGGCCTGCGCGTCCTCGACCTTTGCGCGCTTGGCATCCCCGATGTCGTTGTTCACCAGGACGTCGATACGGCCACCTACCGCCATCGCTTCTTCGACAAGGGCAACAGGTTCCTGTTCCGACAACGCCGTCACGCCGGGGGTCTCTGCTTGGAAAGAATTCCGCGCCTCGGAATCCGTAAAACCGCTGTCGTGCGCCAGTACGGTTGCGCCTTGTGATGCCATTTCCCGGGCGGCCGGAAGGCCCGCGAAGTTCGTCACATTGGTGACGAGGACGACGGTGTCCTGAAGCATATGATGTTTCTCCCCAATCGAATTGCTGGCGTATGATACCTGTGTTGCCGCGGCAGATGAAATTCGAAACCAGAGTTGGAGACTAAAATGACCCTCGCCGACGAAACCGCTTTCATGGACGCCACCCAACAAGCCGAATTGATCCGCAACGGTGAGGTTTCGGCCGGCGAACTGCTGGAGGCGGCGATCGAGCGGGCGGAACGCATCAATCCTAAGATCAACGCGATCATCTCCCCGCTTTACGACCGAGCGCGCAGCTCGGCGGAGAATATCGGGGATGGCCCGTTGGCGGGCGTTCCGTTTCTGTTGAAGGATGTGTCGGCCGAACTGGCGGGAACGTCAATGCACGAAGGTTCGGGTTTCCTCGATGGATACGTCTCGCCGGTAAATTGCGAGCTGACAAATCGTTTTCTGGATGCCGGCCTCGTCGTCATGGGAAAAACCAACACGCCCGAGTTCGCATTGCTGCCGACGACCGAACCGGAACGGTTTGGCCCATCGCGTAATCCTTGGAATACCGATCTGGGAACGGGTGGTTCCTCAGGCGGGTCTTCGGCGGCCGTAGCCGCAGGGATCGTTCCCGCGGCCCATGCCAACGATGGCGGCGGTTCCATCCGGATACCGGCATCCTGCTGCGGCTTGGTGGGTTTGAAGCCGACCCGGGGACGCAACACCCTAGCGCCCCATTTCGGCGATATCGGCGGCGGACTGGTTCATGAACACGTTGTGACCCGCAGCGTTCGGGACAGCGCCGTCATCTTGCAGGCCACGGCGGGGCCGGCGGCCGGCGACCCCTACTGGCCGGCGGCGCCCGAACGGCCCTATGCCGAAGAGGTGGATCGTGATCCGGGCCGCCTCCGAATCGCGTATTCGTCCGTGCCGTTGACGGGTGTGCCCGTGTCCCCCGATGTTCGACAGGCTTTGGAGGCCACCGCGAATTTATGTGCCGATCTCGGTCATGAAGTGGAAGAGGCCGAACCCGAAATCGACCGACCCAGAACGCTCAAATCCTTTGGCAAGGCGTGGGTCGGACTGCTTGGCTGGACGATGGACTACTGGTCGCGAAAAACAGGCAAGGAACCGACTGAAGCGGATTTCGAGCCGTTGACCTGGCAGATGTACCAGAGCAGCCAAGCCCTGACTGCCGGTGCATATCTGAGTGCGATTGAGGGGCTTCAGGCCATGTCGCGCAATGTCGCCGCTTTCTTCGAGGAAATCGATGTCTGGCTGACACCGACCCTGTGCCGCGAACCGGCGCCGCTCGGCTATTTCGGTTACACGCCGGAAACACGCGATCAGCACATCACCCGCTTGGGCGAGTATTCGGGATTTACCTCGATGTTCAACGGCACGGGTCAACCCGCCGTCACGCTACCACTGCAATGGACGCAAGACGGCCTGCCGCTGGGCATGCAGTTCGCGGCGCGCTATGGCGATGAAGCGACGCTGTTCAGATTGGCGGCCCAACTCGAAAAAGCTAAGCCTTGGGCGGACCGGCGTCCTCCGGTCGCAGCCTAGGCGTTCCTTCTAGCGTCAATGGATTCAGCCATGACGCAAAGGATTTCGTACATCAAGGTGGCGCCGACGATGGACGTGTTTCCGCTGGGATCGAACGGGGGCGCCACCTCGACAACATCGCCGCCGATGATATTCAGGCCTCGCATTCCGCGGATTAACGCTTGGCCCTCGATTGTCGTGAGACCGCCGATTTCGGGTGTGCCAGTGCCCGGGGCATAGACGGGATCGAGGCCGTCCACGTCGAAGGATATGTAAACCGGTCCCTTGCCGACGACGTTCCTGGCCTCCTCGATCACGGCGTCGATGCCCATGGACGTGACCTCTTCCATAAAAATCACCCGCATGCCGGATTCAAGGGAGTAGTCCCAACCGTCGGTAATGTTCTGGGCGCCCCGGATGCCGATTTGGACGGTTCGTCTAGGGTCAATGGCGCCGGCTTCGGTGGCGCGGCGGAAGGGCGCGCCATGATGATACTTCGAACCCTGAAAGGCATCCCAGGTATCGGTGTGGGCATCAATGTGCACAAGGCCCACGGGGCCGTCGACAGCCAGCGCCTTCAGGATCGGATAGGTGATGGAGTGATCACCGCCCGCCGTCAGGGGGATGGCGCCCGCCGCCTTAACCTTTGCGAAGTAGGCCTCAATTTCATTTACCGTGGCTTCAAGGTCGTAGACGGCCGAAAACGGCACATCGCCGATATCGGCCATGCTGCAAAGTTCGAAGGGATCGATCTGCGTGACATGGTGGATGGCCCGCATCATCGTTGAGGCATCGCGCATCTCACGCGGGCCGTGACGCGCGCCGGGACGGTTCGTTACGCCGCCGTCGAACGGCACGCCAACCAGGGCGATATCAAGGCCGTCGGCGGATTCGGCAAAAGGGCGCCGCATGAACGTCGGCATGCCCATGTAGCGGGGCTGCAGGAGGGCATCATCAACCATTGAAATTTCCTTGCTTGATCGTTTCGCACAGCGACATACCGCCCGCGCGCCCCAAAAACGGTTGGTTAGAAGGTAGTCCCCCGAATTCCCGCTGACAAACGAAATGCAGGAAAAAATTCAGGCCAGGATGACGCTCTTATCCGCCGGCTCGGCAAACAACCTCTCAACCAGATCGGCCCGGCAATCGAGGGAAACGCGCTGGTTGATATATCGTTTGTCGGTAATCTCGCCGGCGTCGATATTGGGCGGCTCGGCCATCAGGATTAGGCGCGCGATGCGGCGGCTCGATCCCGTCACCTTGGCATTGTATTGAGTCAGCGCATTCCTGAAGTTCTCGCGAACGCGTGGATCGTCGAGGAGTAGGCCCACGTCCACATCCGGCGCGATGGCCGCGAGTGCAGCCATGTTGGGCCAGATCAGCAAACCGACCTCGTCGCGGCCATGTCCCGCGACCAGCGCATCCGAGGCCATCGGCGAAAGGGCTGCGAGGGCGTCCACCCGAAGCGTGCCGGTATGAACCCAGGTGCCGCTGGTGAGTTTGAAATCCTCGCTGACCCGGCCGGCAAAGGCGAGGCCTTGCAGGGGATTGTCGGGATCGGCCCAGACGGCGGCATCCCCGGTCTTAAACCAGCCGTCTTCGTCGAAGGCTTCGGCGTCGAGGTCGGGGCGCTTGTGGTAACCCGGCATTATTTGGGGCCCTTTGACGCGGACTTCGAATTTGCCGTCAACCGGAATGAGCTTCATGGAAACGCCCGGCAACGGCAGTCCGATCAGTCCCATGCGTTCCGTCTCCCAGTGGACCGCCGTATTCAGCGCGCCGGTTTCCGTGGCCCCGTAGCCGGTGGAGAGATTGAGGCGCTGGCCGATCTCCCGGATGGCGAGCGCCTGCATGCGTTCATAGAGCGCTTGGGGCAAGGCCGCACCGCCGTAGGACATGCCCTGGAGGCGACTGAAGAAGTTTTTTCGAAGGGCGTCATCGGCCTCCAGCGCATCCGCGAGCATGGCGTAGGCTCCCGGCACACAGGAGAAATAGGTCGGCGCGATCTCCCGCAGGTTTTCAATGGTGATATCGAACAAGCCGGGCACCGGCCTACCGGCATCGATATAAAGGGTCGCCGCGCCGCGCAGGATGGAATTCATCGTCGCGTTACCGCCGAAGGTGTGGTGCCAGGGCAGCCAGTCCAGGGCGACGCCCGGTTCATCCTCCCGGCTGATGTCGCGGATATCCTCCAGCATTCCCTGTACGGCGCAAAACATGCGGTGGGTGTTGATAACGCCTTTGGGCGTGCCCGTGGAGCCTGACGTGAAAAGGATTTTTCCGACGGTATCCGGTGTTATGCGCGATCGCTTTTCGGCAACGGCGGGGCTCGGAGTGGTTTCGAGGATGCTGTCGAACGCCGTCACACCGTCGCCCCCGCCATTAACGGCGACAATTTCTTTACCCTTTAGGTCCAGAGCGCCGAGGGCGCCGGCAAAGCGTTCCGTGTCCTCGACGAAGATCAAGCCGGGTTCGATTAGATCGAAGATGTATTTGATCTTGCTGAAGTCCTCGCTCATCAGCGAGTAGGCCGGTGACACGGGTGCGACGGGCGACAGAACGCTCATGGCGCCGAACGTCATCACCGCGTGAGCCAGGCTGTTTTCGGAAAGGATCATGACGGGGCGGTCGGGCCCGTACCCGCGGTCCAGCAGCCACTGACCGACGGCATCGGTGCGGGCGAGGCACTGGCCGTAGGTCATCTCGCGCCATGGCCCCGTCGCGCCGTTTTCCCGTTCCGCTAGGAATATGCGCCCGCCATGGTTTTTTGCCGCCTCGGTGAGGTAATCCAGCAAGCTGTCCGGATGGGCGGGCATGGGGCGCGGACACGAAAGGATAAGCTCGCCGTTCTCGCGCACTTCGATTTCGACATCTGCCGGCGGGCGGTCGAGGAACAAGAAGGGCGGCGTTTGGGTCGGGGCCTCCTCGTGCACCTTCACGTCAGCCATAGCGTCAAGTCTCCAGGCGGGCGATTTCCTGGCCCTCCTCGATGGTTTCTCCCACTTCCACCCGAATTTCGGCAACACGGCCGTCACTGGGCGCCGCCACGGGAATTTCCATTTTCATGCTCTCGATAATGGCGATGTCGTCGCCCTCGCTGACGGTTGTTCCCGGTTCCGCTTCGATGCGGCCGACGACGCCGGAAATTTCGGCCGTTACACTGATAGTTGCCACTTGGAAATACTCCCCGTCAGATTTTATCTATTGGTTGATGCGGATCACGATGCCGCCGTCCAACGGGATAATGGCGCCGGTGGTATAGGCGCCCGCACGCGAGCTGAGATAGATGGCGGTACCCGCAACATCTTCCGGCGTTCCAATGCGTTTCCGCGGATTGGCCTGTTCTATTTCCCTGCGAAAATTATCCATCATGAACTCGGTCATCTGACTTTCGAACGGTCCCGGCGCGATGGCGTTAACCGTGATGTCGTGGGGCGCCAGCCGAGCGGCCAGGACGTGGGTGAGATGATGGATGGCGGCCTTGGAGGCCGGATAGGAGTACGTTTCCATCATCGGCGTTGACAGTCCGTCGATGCTGCCGATGTTGATGACCCTTGCCGGGTCGTCCTCACTGGCGGCGGCTTTAAGCAGCGGCAGCAGCTTCTGGGTCATGAAAAACGGCGATTTGACGTTGAGGTCCATGACCTTGTCCCAGCCGTTTTCGGGAAATTCGGCGAATGGCGCCCCCCAGGCCGCGCCTGCATTGTTGACCAGAATATCGAGTTTTTCCTCAGCCTCGCTAAGCCTGCTGCTCAACTCCTCGATGCCTTCGAGTGTCGATAGGTCGGCAGGCAGGGAGATGCACTCTCCCGATTGCGAGAGTTCTTCGGCAACCGTGTCGCAGATTTCGGCCTTGCGCGATGAAATATAGACTTTGACCCCGTTTTCGACGAAGCCACGGGCGATCATCAGCCCGATGCCACGCGATCCACCGGTCACGAGCGCGGTCTTACCGGCGACCGAAAACAAGTCCTTCATAGCAATATTCCTGTGTTCGAGAGAGTTCTGGCGAGGCACCGATGGTGCATCAAGGCGACAGCCTTGTCGAGGGCGCGGCTGGGGTGATAGCGTTCCGCCAAACCGGAAAATCAGGGAGATGAGCGGCATGGCCGAGCAAAACTTTAGGGTCGGAGTTATCGGCCTCGGAATCATGGGCAGCCGCATGATCGACAACATGCTGCCGCATCCCGATTTTTCCTTTTCGGCGGCCTGGGATCCCTCACAGGATGCCTGCCTCAAAGCGCAGACTTCGGCGCCGGGATTGACGATCGCGGATAGAGCGTCCGATCTCATATCCGCTGCCGACACCGACCTGGTCTACATTGCCTGTCCGCCGGTATGGCACAAGGAATACGCCGATGCCGCCATGGCTGCCGGCAAGCCCATCTATTGCGAAAAACCGCTGGGGATCGATGTCGATCAAAGTCGGGCCTTGGTATCGCGCTTGGATGAAACCAAGACGCCCAACGTTGTAAATTTCGCCCAGGCCGCCTGTGAAGCCGTCAACCGCGCAGAGAACCGGATTAAGGCCGGCGAGGTGGGTGATATTTCCGGGATCGATATCAACGTTCACTTTTCGCTGTGGCCGAGAGCGTGGCAATTGGATGCGGACTGGCTGCGTTTGCGGGAGCAGGGGGGATACACCCGCGAAGTGCTGTCGCATTTCCTCTATTTGCTGGAGCGGCTGGCCGGCAAGGCCGAGCTCATTTCGTCGACACCGATTTATCCGTCCGATCCCGCGTTGTGTGAAACCCACATTACGGCGACACTGGACTGCAGCGGGGTGCCGGCCGTCATCCATGGCTCAAGCGGCGGTGTCGGACCGGATCGCGTCGAAATGACGATTTGGGGCAGCAAACAAAGTCTCCGACTGCACGATTGGTTTTGCCTGGCGACTTCTGACGGCGGGGATTGGCAAGCGGAATTGGCCGATATCGACAAGCTGAGGCCCGACAGTTTCAGGCTTCAACTGGACCAGGTGTCAGCCTGGATGGCGGGCGAAGAACACGTTCTGCCGGATGCCGCTGCGGCGCTCTCCGTTCAGGAGCTTGTAGAGGAAATGCTCTGAGCGTTCAGTTCTTGTTGGCGCAATCGATGCACTGTGGCGTGTGGGGAACCGCTTCCAGCCTTTTTTCGGCGATCACCTCGCCGCACGTCACACATTCACCGTATGAGCCGTCCTCGATCCGGCCCAGCGCTGCCTTGATCTGATTGATTTCGTAAATTGCCGATCCTTCGAGGCCTTCCAGGACCTCGTCGCCCTCGGCTTCGGTCGCGTACTCCTCGAAGTCGGCGCTGTGCCCCGAGCGCAACTCCTGCTCCGCGTCTTCGGCTCTCACCGTCAACACATGGAGACGCTCCTCAAGTATCTTCCTTACACTGGCCAATTTCGGCATTGCCGCTCCTCCATCAATCTACCACGCATTAGGTGTACAACGATCAGAGTATACAACACACCGCGCCCATTGCCGCACCGTCAAAGGCAACGGCCAAGTTCAGCGCTCTCGGATACTATACTTTCGCTCACGAGGTATGAACAAACGCTTACCTAATAATTTGGGCATATTCGTTTTGCTCGGCAAGAGTATTCCTAATCAACTTTTCAATACCTCTCGGCAGCGTTCCCGTATCCAGCTATTTACCGCCCTCATGTTGTTCGACTGCGCGATTTCGCGGCGTTGCAGCAACCAAACCTCGCGTTCCAGCACCACCGGACCGGCCTGTCGAAGGTCGGATCGATGACTGCCGAGTGCGACGGGCAGCAGCGCCGTGCCGGCGCCGGACGCGGCGGCATTGGCCATGACCTCCGGATCGTTGCTGCGCAGCACCAATGCTCTTCCTTTCGATTGCGCCTCGACCCATTGGGCTTCGGGTACATGGGCGAACGCCTTGGAATAGCCGATCAAGCGATCCTCAAGGGTCTTCGTCGAGGACTGGTATGGTGCGTAAGCCATTCTGCCTAAACGATTAATCAGAATATCGCCGTCACCGGGCTTCGGCATGGACAGCCGGATGGCCATATCGGCCTCCCAGCGCCCCATGCGGGCATTCAGGGGATCGGTCGTCACATCCAGAGTGAGTTCCGGATGCGATCTGGCTAGATCGACCAGGGCCGGGGCTAGAACGGCCCGGGAAAATGTGGGCGGGGAACTGAGACGAACGACACCGGAGGGCGCCGACCTGGCGTTTTCTGCGGCAGACGCGGCGGCGGTGGCAGCTTGCTCCATGGCTTCGGCATGGGGCATCAATTCCTCGCCAGCCGGTGAAAGGGTAATGCGGCCGTGCTGACGATTGAACAAATTTACGCCAAGAGCCCGCTCAAGCGCCTTCAGCCGTCGGCTGACCGTGGTCTGGTCGAGGTGAAGAAAAGCCGCGGCCGTGGCCAGAGAGCCGTTCCTTGAAACCGCCAGCAAAAGCTGGAGATCGTTCCATTTCAGATGTTGGTCTGCCATTAACTGCAAATTTGCCGAATTTTTCTGCAATAAACGGCATTGTTGCAGATATCACGCTTCTTTAGAACCGAATTCTCGGACCTTTCGGTCGGTTGAGCGTGGAGGATGTCTTGGATTTGCAGTGGGACTTGATTGCGGCGTTCTCCGGCTTCGCTTTCGCCATATCGATCACGCCGGGGCCCAACAACTTCATGCTGATGGCATCAGGGGCGGCTTTCGGTTGGCGCCGGACCCTTCCGCATGTCGCCGGCATTTCTCTCGGTTTCGTCGTCCTGTTGAGTGCGGTGGTGTTCGGTCTGGGCCGGATCCTGGATGAATTCCCCCAACTGCTGACCGGCGTAAAGATCGTCGGCGTAGGTTGGCTCGTTTGGCTGGCCTGGCAACTCGCCACGCCCTTGCTGAAGCCCATCGAGGGGGAAGCCACCGGGGATTTGGACCAGGGGCGGGCGAGGCCGCTAAAGCTGTACGAGGCCGCTCTCTTTCAGTGGGTCAATCCCAAGGCATGGACGTTGGCGGCGGGCGCGACCGGCGCCCATGCGGCTCACGGCAGCGAGATGGAATATCGTCTGCTCATGATGATCGCGTTGTTCCTGCTCATTGCGCCGGCCTGCAACAGCGCATGGATCATCGCCGGGAACGCGTTAGTGCGATTATGCGGGAGTGCGGGCAACACACGCTATTTCCATGGCGCCATGTGCCTGTTGGTGCTCAGCAGCGCCCTGATCGTCGGATTGTCCTAGAGGAGCCCCATGGATTTGAAGCTGGTGTCGCCGGCGCGACCGATGACGATGTGATCATGGAGGGTGACGCCCAGTTTCTCCCCGGCTTCCTTCACTTGTTTCGTCATGTCGATATCGGCCCGTGACGGCGTTGGATCGCCCGACGGGTGGTTGTGGACCATGATTACCGCCGAGGCGCCGAGTTCCAGCGCCCGTTTGATCACCTCTCGAGGGTAAACCGGCGTATGGTCCACCGTTCCGGTCTGTTGAATTTCGTCCGCAATCAGCACGTTCTTGCGATCGAGGAACAGGATGCGGAATTGCTCGGTCGCGTGATAGGCCATGGCGGCGCGGCAATAATCCATCAGCGCCGACCAGGACGCCAGCGTCGGCTTGTTAAGGACCTGCGCCTGTGAGAGCTTCAGGGCGGCCGCCTGGACCGACTTGAGGGCGACGACCGTGCTGGATCCGACGCCGTCGACTTCCATCAGGCGCTCAGGCGCGGCGCTGATGACTTCGGCGAAGCTGCCGAAGCGCTTGATCAGGGATTTGGCGAGCGGCTTCACATCGCCCCTCGGGCGGGACTGGAACAGGATCAATTCGAGCAGTTCGTAGTCTGCCAGGGCGCCGGCGCCGCCCTTCATGAAACGCTCGCGCAGACGGTCCCGGTGTCCGATCTGATCGGGCTTTGCCGTCATGAAACGGTTGCCTTAGGGGTGGTCCAAACCGGCGGGCGAGCGGGTGAAGATTTCGTAACCGTCCTTCGTCACCGCGACCGTGTGTTCGAATTGCGCCGACAGGGACTTGTCCTTCGTCACCGCCGTCCAGCCGTCGCTGAGCATTTTGACGTGGTATTTGCCAACGTTGATCATCGGTTCCACCGTGAAGAACATCCCTTCGCGCAATTCGAAGCCGTCGCCCGGCTGACCGAAGTGAAGGATGTTAGGCGCGTCGTGGAACAGCCGTCCAATGCCGTGCCCGCAAAAATCCTGCACCACGGAATAGCGCTTCGATTCCGCGAAGGTCTGGATGGCATGGCCGATGTCCCCGGTGGTGGCGCCGGGCCGGATCACTTCGATCCCCCGCATCATGGCTTCGTAGGTGGCATCGACCAGCTTGCGGGCCTTGATGCTGACGTCGCCGACCAGGAACATGCGGCTTGAATCGCCGTGCCAGCCGTCGACGATCTTGGTGACGTCGATGTTGATGATGTCGCCCTTTTTCAGGACCTTGTCACCCGGAATGCCGTGGCAAACGACGTGGTTGACCGACGTGCAGGTGGATTTGGGATAACCCCGGTAATTCAGTGTTGCGGGAACCGCGCCGTTGTCCAGCGTGAACTGGTGGCAGAGATCATCCAATTCCCCGGTCGTGACGCCGGGTACGACATGTTCGGTAATCATGTCGAGGCATTCGGCCGCCAGGCGGCCAGCTTTGCGCATCGGCTCAAAATCTTCCGGTCCGTGAATTTTGATCACGCCGGTGCGCCGGGGCATGTCGATCTGATCTATGTTGCCGCTGTGGTTCACAGTCTCATCCTAGTCGAATTTTGTTCCCAATTTCTTACCTAAAAGACGATCGGCAAGGGACGGTCGACGGATATACCCGAAGGGGTAACCTTACAGCAATAGCAAACCGCCTCAACGCCTCGCCCCCGGGCCTCAATAAGCGCCTCGGCGTAGCCCGGGTCGATGTCCCCGGCGATGGTGAAGCGATCACAGTCTTCGCGCTGGACCAGGTAGACCATGACGGACCGGTGCCCTTCGGCGACCATATCCGATAGCTCGACCAGGTGTTTGGCGCCCCGCGTCGTCACCGAATCTGGAAATTCCGCCAGGCCGTCCTCCCGCGACATGTGGACGTTCTTGACCTCGACGTAAGTCTTGCCGTTTTCGTCCTCCAGGAGGATGTCGATGCGCGAGTTCTTGCCGTACTTCTTTTCCCGGCTCAACTCGGCCGTGGACGGCAATTCGCCGATCGTGCCGTCCAGGATGGCGTCGGCCACCAGGGCGTTTGGATGACCCGTATTGACGCCCACCAGATGGTCGCCGCAACGGGTGAACTCCCAGGTGTATTTGAGCTTCCGTTTGGGATTGGTCGATCGGGAAAGCCAGACTTCGGAACCGGGTTCCTTGACCCCCAGCATCGATCCCGAATTGGCGCAGTGGGCGACGACGACCTCGCCGTCTTCCAGTTTTACGTCGGCCAGGAAACGTTTGTAGCGCCTTTCAAGCACGCCGCGCACAAGAGGTTCTGAAAATTCCATGGGGCAAAAGGTAGGGGTTCGCGGCGCCGATTTCAATCGCTCGCGGTGACGCTGAGGTCAAGGTGGTGTTATGCTTGGCCGGGGTTGTAGGGAAGGTAGCTTGGCGTGTCACCGAAGAACAAAACGGCCTGCCTGATCATCATCGGGAACGAAATTCTGTCGGGCCGGACAAAAGATGAGAATTTGCCGCACTTGGCCACGGAGTTGAACGAAATCGGCGTGCAACTGGCCGAAGCGCGTGTCATCCCCGACGTCGAGGAAACCATCGTCGCCACCGTCAACGAGTGCCGCGCCGCCTTCGATTACGTTTTCACGACGGGCGGGATCGGTCCGACCCATGACGACATCACCTCCGAATGCGTGGCCAAGGCGTTCGGGGTCGAATACGAACTCAATGCTGACGCCCATGCCATTCTCAAGGCCCATTACAAAAAGCCCGGCGATCTGAACGAAGCGCGCCTGCGTATGGCGCGTATGCCGGCGGGGGCCGAGCTCGTCGAGAACCCGGTCAGCAAGGCGCCGGGATACCGCCTGGAAAACGTCTACGTCATGGCCGGCGTGCCCATCATCATGCGATCGATGTTCGCCAGCATCCGCCACCAGTTGGCCGGCGGCAAACCGATGCTCTCGCGGACCATCGGCGGCCATGTGGCCGAGGGTCAGATCGCGGCTCCCCTGGGGGAAATCCAGAACCGCCACCCTGAAATCGAGATCGGCAGCTATCCCTTTTTCCGCGGCGGCACTTTCGGCTGCAGCCTGGTGTTGCGCTCGACGGACGAGGCCGAACTGGAAGCCACAGCCGAGGAAGTGCGCCAGATGATCCGCGATTTGGGCCAGGAACCCCATGACGGCGAGATCCACCCGAAACAGGGCGGCGGCGGAAGCTGACCGGCGCGGCATGATCGAATGTTGTGGGAATGAAACCGATGGCTTAGTTTCACGCCCGTCGACCCCAAGCCCCCTTGATGGAATTGGTAGACATACGGGACTTAAAATCCCGAGGCCGAAAGGCCGTCCCGGTTCGAGTCCGGGAGGGGGCACCAAGTTTTTCAGCGGGTTTGTGTGCATGCCGTGTTGTCGTCACGAAATTTATTGACGCAACGGACATAGACGAGACTTGAGTACCCCGTTGGAAATGGCGGGAGTAGAACTGCTCAAATTCGGGGGAACCTTTCAAATGGCAATCCCGAGCCAAGCCCCAAACGAGTATTGGGGAAGGTGTAGAGACTAGACGGGCAGCACCTAAGGCGTGCATACTCAAATGCAAGCGATGGTGAAGGGATAGTCCAGACCACAAACGCCCAAGTTGGGCGGCGGCGAAAGTCGAAGTGATAAGAAAATCCGTTGGCCGTAAGGTCGTGGGGGCTCAAGTCCCCCGCCCGCACCACTCTTCAATCAGCAATTCTCTGGTCGCTCAGACACTTACAATTCAAAAGTCTGGGTGGCAAAAGTTGGGAAGTGATTCAATGTCTAACAAAAATATAAAAGATGAAATGGCATCGCTCATCAATTTAGGAGAGCGCATCCTATACACCGTGGTCTACAAGGAAGAGCGCCATGAGATAAGTGATGGGGCAAAGGCTGGACTATAAAAAATCGCAAAGGAGATTGGAGACTATAAGAAGCAATATCATCAGTGGTACGGCAAAGCATTTAGGTGCGTCAGGTTGTTTGCACCGGAAAGGCTAGAGGAATTTGAAGTTTTCTATACAGGAGACAAGAAAGCCAAATCTCTTGATCATCTGACGGCAGGGGCAACCCACTACCTGCTGGACATTCAGACAACCTACGGCCTTGAAAAACGGGATTATTATTCGAAATTTGTTTCGGCCGTACAAAGCCAAATATACATTCTTCAAAGTGTATTCGATAATCTAGATGACGTTCTCTTCAACCTTGAATCAGAAATCCACTACGGTATTTTCAAAACCGAAATTGAGGTGTCGAAAGAACTCCTCAAGCACAAACAATTTAGGGCAGCAGGGGCTGTTGCCGGGGTAGTGATTGAAGAGCACCTGAAACTGACTTGCTCTAACAAGGGCATCAAATTCAGGAAAAAGAACCCGTCGATGTCCGATTACAACGAAGCACTAAAAAAAGATGGGCACCTTGATACAGTTACCTGGCGCTTGGTTTCTAGGTGCGCAGACATTCGAAATTACTGCGTTCACTCAAAAGAAAGAGAACCGACTGAAGACGAGATTCAGGACATAATTCGCGGCGCTGAGAAAGTAATTGCAGAGGTATCTTGAGCACAGGTTAAACTAAGCGACTCCTATGTTTTTTTGTTAAACGCACAGGACTTAAAATCCCGAGGCCGAAAGGCCGTCCCGGTTCGAGTCCGGGAGGGGGCACCAAGTTTTTCAGCGATAATCAGGCGCTTTCTGCGCCGCCGCCGAACGTGATAGGCTAATTCCTATTGTGGGGAAACGTCATTTTGAGGGGGTTGGTGTGCTCTTGCTCCGACAATTGATGGGTGTGGTTGTCGCGATGCTGACCGGCTTGTACGCGGTTGCGGCGTGGGGCGCCGAGACCGATGGATTTCGCGTGGCCGGTTTTCCGGAGGTTGCCCAGGGGTTGAGCCAAGGCGAACTCGTCCGGGCTTTGGAAGGCAAGCAGGGAACCTGCAAGCACGACTTGGTCCGCTCCAGCCACGATGCATCCATTTTCGTTGTCCGGTCCTGCGACGAACCGAAGGTTTACGTTTCCTTTTGCAACGGCAAGCTCTATTGGGCTTCGACCTATTTACCGGGCGGATTTTCGAGCGTCGTCAGTCACCTTTGGACCGCGACGGGAATCGGCGGTCCGAACGCCGAATTCAAAGTCGAAAACGCCACCGGCCGAACCAAGATCATCCGTTCGGGAGAGGTGGCTCAAGACTATGAAATGACCCTTCACCTGCGCGGTTCCGACTTTGGCATGGCGTTGACGATGTTTGCCGCCGGTCAGGACGGGGAGGGCGTGGCGGACGATTACCGGATCGACTATCAGTCCAATCTCGATCCGAAGGAATGCCGCCTGGGTCTCGATCCGGCGAAATAAAAGTCCCCAAACCCGTCAACCGTCGCCCGAACTGGCGGCGTCAATTGCCGCCAACACTTCCTCGATGACCAGCGGTTTGGTGAGGTAGTTGCGAAAACCCATACTTGCCCCGTGCTCCCGGTCCGCCACTGTGGCATTGGCCGTAACGGCCAACACGGGAATATGTTTGAGGCGTTCATCCGCCTGCATTTCTTCCAGCGCCTGATAGCCGCTCATGCCGGGCAGGCTGATATCCATCAGGACGACATCGGGCAATCGCGCCCGGGCGATCTTGAGCCCGAGCTCTGCGTCATGGGCCGAAAGGAGTTCGAGGTCGGGACGTCGGCCGACGATGCGCTCCATCAATCGCCGGTTGGAGGGATTGTCCTCGACGTACAGCACGGTTCGCGAGGATTGGGATTGGAGATCATCTCGCGTATCTCCAAACGGGAAAAGATCGATACCGGCGTTTGCCGGGGGCTCTGCTTCAGGCAGGTCGATCCAAAACGTAGAACCGACTCCGGGTTCGCTGATGACGCCCATTTGCCCGCCCATCATTTCCGTCAATCGCTTCGTGATGGTGAGGCCGATTCCGGTTCCCTCGGTCTGATTGGACATCCGGTCGACGCGATGGAACGGGTCGAAAATCATCGGCAGGTTCTCTTGCTCAATGCCGATACCGGTGTCGATGATCGATATGCGCACCATGTTGCCGTTGATCGGTTTGCACTCCAGGCAAATGGAACCGGCTTCGCGGTTGTATTTCACAGCATTACCGAGAAGATTGAGGACAACCTGTTTCAATCGGGTGGCGTCGGCGCGGACACGAATGTTCGATCCGGCGTTCCATTCCCCCGCGACCTTGATGCCTCGTTCCGCCGCGAGGACGTTGGTGCCCGCGAGGCATTCCCTGAGGATTTCGTTCAAGGGAATGTCTTCGATACTGATCGCCATGGCGCCGGCGTCCAGGGCCGAGAAATCGAGAACGTCGTTGATCAACTCCAACAGGTGCTGGCCGGCTCGCAGAATTTGATTGACCGAATCTTTTTGATCCTCATTTAGGGGTGATTCCGCATCGGTTGAGAGAACCTGGCCGAAGCCGAGGATCGAATTCAGAGGCGTGCGGAGTTCATGGCTCATGCTCGACAGAAAATCCGATTTGGCTCTGTTGGCTTCTTCCGCCTTGAGCATGGCGATTTTCGTCTGTTCCTCCGCTTCCCGCTGGTTGGTGAAATCGGTCGCGGTACCCCTGTATCCGAGAAAGACGCCGTCGTCGGAAAAGATCGGGTTGCCGCTCACGCGCATCCATTTGACCTTTCCGTCCTCTCCCGTCCGGGGATAGACGAAATCCCTGAAAGGCAGGTGTTCGTCCAGCATAGCCTGGTGACTGAGCCATATGCTCGGGTCGACATCTGCGCCCATCAATTCCTTGCGGGTTTTGCCGTAGTGCCAAGCGGGTGAAAACCCGGTGATGCCTTCGACCCGATCGGATACGAACGTGAATCTCGAAGCGGCGTCGGTTTCCCAGAACCAGTCCGATGCGCTCTCCGCGATATCCCGGAATCTCTCCTCGCTCTCCTTCAACTCCTGTTCCGCGCGTCCCCGCTCCAGCGCCTCCAATTTCAACGCGACGTTGGCTTCCGCCAGGGTGAGGGTGGTTTGATGGGATTGCTGGTAAATGTCGTACATGTTGGCCAGCAGGCCGGTCATGACACACAGGTAGCTCAGTATTTTCAACAGATGGGCGGTGTCGAACTGTGCATCGAACAGATGATCGGAAAACGGCATCATGACGGACTGGCTTACCAGACCAACGATCAACGAGAGCACGATCCAGTGCTCGAACACGTCGCGGCGCCAATCGCCCTTCTTGATGTAGCCGATGAGGGCGCCCAAGAGTAGTGCCGCGGGAAGCAGTTCCTCGGGGCGATGGACGGTGTATTCCGGATAGTAGGCCCGGGGCAGGGGTACGAAAACAAAGAACAAGAAACTGGCCAGGGTAAAGCCCAAACCAAACAGGTAGACGTGTTCTTCTTTGATCCGTTCGACCGCCACTCCACGGCTCTTGCCGATCCAAACCGTTAAACTGAGTACCAGACACATGGAGAGGTAGAACCGGGATGCGATCCAGCTCCATGGGATGAGAGAGGGCAGTTCCGAAGGGAGGTATGATGCGAATTTCGAGCTGGTTACCAAGGCGTGATAGCCGTCAAGCAACCCCGTCCCGATGAATCCGACGGCAATGATCAGGAGCGTGATGTCGGGTTTGGCGCGGAACCGAACGAAGGCCATGGCGCCGACCATGAGTGCGGTCAGCGTGGCGGCAACCTCCATAATCGTATGCAGATGTGAACTTCCAAACCAGTTTGAACCCTGGACGAGAAAAATGGACGCCGCCAAACCCAGGCCGACGAGCCAATAAATGAAGGGTTTGGACATTCCTCCGGACGGCTCCGTTATTCGCCCTGTTTCAAGGGCAGAATTTGGGAAATCGAGGACAGGAAGTCGTCAATGACCAGCGGTTTGGTCAAGTAATCCGCAAATCCCGCGCTTTTACCGCGCTCCACGTCATGGCGCATGGCTGTTGCGCTTACCGCCATGACCGGAATCTGACGGGTATCGGGATCCGATTTCAGCACCTCCAAAGCCTGGTATCCGTCCATTCCGGGCAATCCGATATCCATCAGAATAAGGTCGGGAAGGTCGGCTTTGGCGATTTCGATGCCTTCCTCGGCAGTGACGGCACTTGTCAACTTGATGCGCTTCTCGCGAGCGATGATGTATTCCAGAAGTCGAACATTGGCTGGATTGTCTTCGACATACAGCAGCGAATAACAGGCTCCCTCCTGGAGTGACGGGGGGGCCGCCTGTTCCGGTTGCTTTTCTTCCGGGGAGGGCACAACCTCGACTCTGGCGGCGGCGGGCTCGGTATCCGGTGACGGCAGGTCGATCCAGAATGTCGATCCCCGGTCAGGCTCGCTGTCGAAGCCTATGCGGCCACCCATAAGTTCCGTAAGGCGTTTGGCGATGGCCAGACCCATGCCCAAGCTTTCGCCTCCGCCGCCAACACCGGCGGCGAGCGGGTCAAATATTTCGTTCCACCGCGCCTGCGGAATTCCGATCCCGGTGTCACTGATTTCGATGCGGACCCAGCCGTCGTCGAGGATATGCCCTCCGATTGTTACGGTACCACCCGCCCGACTGAATTTTACCGCGTTGCTCAGCAGATTGAAGATTGTCTGGCGCAATCTCGGTTCGTCGCCAATCACTCTAAGTGCTTGGCCGCCCGCTAACCCATTTGAGAGGTCGACGCGGGAGCGCTCAGCCAATGGTTCAATGAGGTGGACGCATTTTTCAACGACCTGCCCCATATCCACGGTTTGGTCATCGCTGTTCAAGATTTTGGAGGCCGCAGGACCGGGTTGCAGAACATTATCAATCAAGGCACCCATCTCCCGGGCGGCAGTGAGAATATTGGAGATGGCGGCCGCGTGCTCACCCGACAGGGGATTGTCGTTGTCGGCAGCGAGAGTCTTGCCGAACTCCAGAATTGAATTGAGCGGTATTCTCATCTCGCCGACGAGATTTGTCAGGACGCGCAGCCGATGATTGTCCGACTGAAGTTCGGAGTCCCTTTCCGTCTCGAATTGATCAGAAGGCGTCATCGTCACCCTATGTCGATCTTCACCGCGAGCCGGTCATTCTAGACGAACTTCCCGCCGGATTGTATCCCACCAGCCCTCAAGAGAGGGGCGCACCCGGGAAATCATTGTTGCGTTTTTGGAAAATCGGCCTTTACGCCGGCAATGCGTCCTAGCATTTCCTCGGCGGCTGGGTGAAGTTTGATGCCATCTGCTCTAAGACTTTCCAGTTGCTTCCAAATGGCATCCAGCTGATCGAAAATATTGGGGTAGTGATCGAACCGCGCTTCCCGGCATCGGTTATTCCGGTTTGGTTCTTTCCCAGCGTCCTCACTTTCTGCTTCTGCCATATTCACGTCGTCGGATCGGATACTGACTTTGTGCCTGTTTGGACTAACCCTGATTTTCACCGCTATTTCCTTGAGTTCATGGTTCCATTTTCTTGCATCGGCGGAGATTGCCGGGAAAGAATGTCTATAAAATGGCGAAAAAATGCTCTCTTAATGAACGAAATGAGTGTCGTCGGCTGATGACCGCGAATGTTCCATTTCCCAAAAGGGGTGTTAACTGTTCGGCCTGAAGCTGCCGAGTACACGTCCGGACATTTCCAGCGCGAGGATAAACTTTGACTCCTTGCGAAAGCGTCGTAGGTTGCGCCGTTGGTACGGTGTGGAGGACGGCAATTGGCAAAGGCTGAGAAGTTTGGGGGATCCCAGACGGGCCGACAGGGGCGGGCGGAACGAGTTGTATCGGCAGCGCTGAAGCAATTCCTCTCACGTGGTTTCGACGGCGTGTCGCTGGACGAAATTGCTATTGCCGCGGCCGTGGAAACGGATGTCCTCATCAAGGAATTCGGCGACAAGCACAGCCTTGCGATGGCAATGATAAGCCAGATTGAATATCAGTTCATGGAGCCCCTCGTGGCTCGCATCGCGGACGCCCCCGTGACGCCTCAGAGCAAGCTGATCGGACTGATCCACGGTCTGTCGACAGTGGCAGCCAAGCGAAGCGACTTCATCGTGCTGCTGATACGGTTCGGCATTGATTTCAAGGGTCGGGGCGACGAGCTGGAAGAACGGGTCAACGCCATCAATGCCCAACTCGTCAACATCGCCGACGGCATCATCAAGATGGGCGCGCTGCGCGGGACTTTTCGAACCGACATCAAGCGGGCCGACATGGCCACACTCGTTATCGGCTCCCTGAACGGATTGCTCCTTGAATGGTGGCGGCGCGGCGAAGAGGTAAACGGGGTCAAGCTTACCCGCGCATTAAGGCGGGTACTGTTGCGCGGTTTCGAGGACGCCACCTCAAAAGAGGAGTTTGGCGTGACGAAGTTGTTTCCGGGTCATCATCCCTAAGTGATCACAGCGCGGCGTAATCGATCGGTTTGGTCCGGTCGAGATCGATGCCGGCCTCGGGCATGGGATATTTCAGGCCGCTTCCGCAGTTATACAGCACAACCTCATCGCTGGTTGATATGCGCCCCTCCGCCAGAGACTTGTGATATGCCGCAAGGGTCGCGGCGCCTTCGGGGCAAAGCAGCAAGCCGTCCCCTGCGGCAGCATCCGCGCGGGCGCTTTCGATTTCGGCATCCGCCACGGAAATTGCGAAGCCCTCAGAATCCCGTACGGCACGCAGGATCAGGAAATCGCCGATGGCCGCAGGCACCCGGATGCCGCTGGCCACGGTATGTGCACCCTGCCAGGGTTCGGCATGCTCGCTGCCTTCTTCGTAGGCTTTTACGATGGGCGCGCAACCTTCCGCCTGAACGGCAACCATTTTAGGCCGTTTCGATCCAATCCAGCCGATTTCCTCCAATTCCGCGAAGGCCTTCCACATGCCGATCAGTCCCGTACCCCCGCCCGTGGGGTAAAAAATGACGTCGGGTACCCGCCAGCCCAACTGTTCCGCCAGTTCCAGCCCCATGGTTTTCTTGCCCTCAATCCGGTAGGGCTCCTTCAGAGTGGAGACGTCGAACCAGTTCATCTTCTCCTTGCCCTCGCCCACAATCTTGCCGCAGTCGTTGATCAACCCGTTGACGCGGTAAAGTTTGGCGCCTTGAAGGGCGATTTCCGCCATGTTCACAGGCGGCGTGTCTTCAGGACAGAAAACATAAGTTTCGATGCCGGCGCTGCTCGCATAGGCGGCAAGGGCGGCGCCTGCATTGCCGTTGGTCGGCATGGCGGCGCGGATGACTCCCAGTTCCTTGGCCATGCTGACCGCCAAGGCTAGGCCGCGGGCTTTGAACGATCCGGTGGGTAATCTTCCCTCGTCCTTGACCAGGACCTGCGCACCCTCGGGTACCGAACGGGTCAGCGGGATCAACGGCGTCGTGATTTCGCCCAGTGAAACGATGTTGGCCACATCCCGCACCGGCAGAAATTCACGATAGCGCCAAAAATCGGCTGCTCGCCCATCCAGAGCTTCCTTGGTAAAGGATTGACCAAGAGCCTTCAGATCATAGCGAACCAATAAAGGCCAGCCCTCCGGAGACAACTGGTGAAGCGTGTCCGCAGGCAACTCGGCGCCGGTCATGCCGCATTCAAGGTGAGTGACGAATGTCGGACGTTCTGTCGTTGTGTTGTTTTCCAGGGGCATAAACGTGTCGCTCGAATATCGATTGGGTCGGGCCTGTTGGCTGAGACTTCAGTTGCTGAACTGTTCGCTCAAGATCCGCTCTTCGAGATTATGTTCCGGATCGAACAGCAGGCGGATCTTTGTGTTCCGGTCCTCCTCGATCTCCACCGAGATCACGTCGCGGACCTCCGTATGATCTGCAACGGCGCTTACGGGGCGTTTCTTGCTTTCGAGGATGTCGAGCCGAACATGGGCGTTCCGCGGCAATATGGCGCCGCGCCATTGCCGCGGGCGAAAAGCGCTTATGGGCGTCAGGGCCAGCACTTCGGCGCCGATCGGCAGGATGGGACCATGGACCGAGAGGTTGTAAGCGGTACTTCCGGCGGGTGTACTCAGCATGACGCCGTCACAGATCAGCTCGGGAATGCGTTCGCGTCCGTCGACGGATATCCTGACCTTTGCTGCCTGTCGGGTCTGGCGCAGAAGCGATACCTCGTTGATGGCCAGGGCACTACGGCGACGTCCGTTGGCTCGCTTCGCCGTCATGCGCAACGGGTGCAGCGTGACCTGCTCAGCCGCTTCAAGCCGTTTTAAAAAACCGGTTTGCCGATACTCATTCATCAGAAAACCGACGGATCCCCGGTTGAGCCCGAAAATAGGCACGTCGTGACGCAGATGTCGATGGAGCGTCTGCAGCATGTACCCGTCGCCGCCTATCGCCACGATTACATCCGCTTTCTGGGCTGGAACGTGATCGTAGGTGGCTGCCATGGCACGGCGGGCAGCCTGGGCGTCCGCGTCCCTGCTGGCGACAAAGGCGATCTTCGGATTCTTTCGCTTGGCTTTCATGGAGGTTGCTTGGATTGAATAGGGTGAATTTTGCGGGGGAGTATAACCTACGGGAGGTCGCTTGAAAGCCTGCCGATCCCCGGTCATTGTACATCGAACGATTTGGGGGAATGCTTCGGAGGACGACGATGTTGGTGTCGAGCAGCATGCGTGGAGCCGTTTTGGCGGCGGCGATAAGTTTTCTCGCCTCTTGCGCCGCCGATCAAAATACCGCCGCTCTTGAGGCCACAACGTCTAAGGCCGAGGCCTCGGCGCCGGCAAATGGCGGGCGTCATGCCGGCTACTACTACCCGCCCCTGCAATCCAGCGAAGTGTACAAAGCCCGTGCCGAGACGGCCTCCGGTGTCGGGCGGGTGACGCGTCTTGGGTTTGTCACGGGCATCACGAAGCAGCAGATAGAGTCGAACTACTCCCCGAGATTTGCCTTGTTCGCCAAAGGTGACGACGCGCAAAAAATGATCATCGTCGGTTTGGATGGCGAAACCGTTAGAACGCTCTTCCGGGCGCGGGCCCTGCTGGCCCAATTGACGGCGCAAGCCCGCCTGTCCCCGTTATTCGGCCAAATGGGTGTGCAGGAACACTACACCTTTTTCGATTTGGCGAAGCTACTGGGGTTCGAGATCATTACGATCAGCGACGGCGCTACCTGGGCGCACCGAATCGAGCTGGAGTAGTACGGCCGATCAGTCGAACAGCGCGTCGATGTCCTCCTGAGACGACGCTTCGCCTTCCAGAGCCGGACCGTTGAGCAGGTGATCATCGCCTTCAGTATCCGGTCGGGCGGCGGCGTCCGCATCCCCCGGTACCGCGCCCCAGAGCGTCATCATGGCGCCGACGCGTTCGTCGACGAATTTCAAGGTGTTGACGACCTTGGTTATGCGTTGCCCGGTAATATCCTGGAAATTGCAGGCTTCGAAAATCTTGATGACGCGCTCGTTGATATCCTCGGCCAGCGCGCGGTCCGCGTCGCTGGTGAGTTGGCTGGTGAGTTGCGCTGCCAGATCGTCAATCGATTCGGCCGCTTCCATGATGTCGTTGGTGGCGGATTCGGTGGAGTTTACCACGGCATCGAGTTCGAGCGTCGCTGCCTTTACGTCCTCGGCGGAGCTCGCAGCCGGATCGCGCAGGCTCGAAATCTCTCGCTTGGTTTCGCTAATTGCGACCGAAAGTTCGGCTAGCTGTTTGCGCAGTTCTTCGTTCTCGCGTACCGCCACGTCATCCACGGCAGGAGCATCCGGCTCCGCTTCGTCCGCCGCTTCGGTTTCAACGGCAGATTCCGCTTCATCGGCGTTTTCGGCGTGAGCGGCGGACATTTTTCCGTTGCTCAGGTCGGCGCGCAATTCGGCGATGGCATCCAATATTTGTTGGGCGCCGGCCGAAGGTAGCTCGGCAGCGGCATCGGCGCTCGCTTCAGCCCCCGTGGATGCGGTGTAATAATTCTTCCCCTGGCGCCGGGCCATGACGATATCGGCTGTGTTGGGGCGGCGGGGCGGTTGTGATGTCATAAATAACCCTCCGGCACAAATGACCTAGGATATGGCATGCCCCCAGAATAGTCGGAGGACGACAGGCGGCCGGTAAATGGCTGGAAACTGCCGACTTCGACATTCATCCGTATCTCGAACCCCATTTTAGGTGTTTAGACCCAAGGAATGTCAAGAAGGCACGTTCTTCGACTATCCGCCCGTTACGCTCATGTGGCGCTCAACGGAGATATTTTGCCTTTCGCGGTCGATAACAAAATCGTGACCTTTGGGCTTTCGGGCGATAGCCGCGTCGATGGCGGCGCTGAGATGGTCGTCATCGTTGCTGGCGCGCAGGGCGGTTCGCAAATCGGCATCGTCGTCCTGGCCCAGGCACATGTAGAGCCTGCCCGTACAGGTCAGGCGGACACGATTACAGGATTCACAGAAGTTATGAGACAGCGGCGTAATGAAGCCAATGCGCTGCCCTGTCTCGACAACCTCCGCATATCGGGCCGGCCCGCCGGTGCGATACTCGACATCGTTAAGCGTCCAAACGGCATCCAGCCGTTCGCGCACGCCTGAAAGGGGCAAATAGTGATCCGTGCGGTCGCCGTCTATATCGCCCATCGGCATGGTCTCGATAAATGTCAGATCGTACCCTTGGTTGCCGCACCAACCGACAAGCTCCTCGAACTCGGTATCGTTTATGCCCTTCAAGGCAACGGTATTGATTTTCACCCGGAGGCCGGCGCGTTTCGCGGCGTCCAAGCCATCCAGTACGACCCCGAGATCGCCGCGCCGGGTAATTTTGCGAAATTTCTCGGCATTCAGCGTATCGAGGGAGACGTTGACCCGCTCGACGCCGGCATCCCGAAGCTCCGTGGAGAGACGGCCTAGCTGACTGCCGTTGGTCGTGACCGTCAATTCGTCCAGAGCGCCCGAATATACATGCCTGCCCAAACTCCGGATCAGGGACATGATGTTCCGCCGAACTAAAGGCTCGCCTCCCGTCAGGCGCAATCGGCGGACGCCTTTGTCGATGAAGGCGGTACAGAGCCTATCGAGTTCCTCCAGACTGAGAACGTCCATCTTGGGCAAAAAGGTCATGTTTTCCGACATGCAGTATTGGCAGCGGAAATCGCAGCGGTCCGTTACAGAAACGCGAAGATATGTGACCTTGCGGCCGAAAGGATCGATCATGTTGGCGTAGCCATCGTATATGGACGGAAAAAGCGTTATATTCGACGGAACATAACACATGATATTTGTCACGTCGCCCCTATCGGCAGTGCGGTTTTTTGACGCAGATGAAACCGCATAACAGGCAAACAGGATATTATCCATGGACGAATTCGCCGTCGCACCCAATCCGGATGACGCCCGGCTCACGGAACGTGTGACGGGTATCGACCAACTCGGCAACAGCGTGACGACATCCGTTCCGGTGGAGCGGCCGTTGACACTATTTTTGAATTCCCGGGAGATCGTCACGATGATGACGATCGGCGATTACCCCGACTGCATGGCTGTGGGGTATCTGATCAATCAAAACATGCTGCTGCCGGACGACGAAATAACGGGCATCGACCATGACGAGGAAATCGACGTCATCGTCGTACGTACGGCCCGTGAAACGGACTATGAGGACAAGCTGCGGAAGAAGACGCTGACTTCGGGTTGCGCCCAGGGCACCGTGTTCGGCGACGTGATGGAGAAATTCGATGCGGCGGCTCTGCCTGGCGATGCCATTCTCAAAACGTCGTGGATCTACGCTTTGTCCAAGAAAATCAACACCCGCCCGAGCCTCTACCTTGAGGCCGGAGCAATCCACGGATGTGTCCTGTGTGAAGAGGACCGACCACTAATCTATATGGAGGACGTGGGGCGCCACAACGCCATCGACAAGATCGCCGGCTATATGTTCCTGAACGGGCTGAGGGCGGACGGCAAGATTTTCTACACGACGGGCCGGTTAACCAGCGAAATGGTCATCAAGTGCGTCCAGATGAATATCCCGATCCTCATATCGCGGTCGGGGTTCACCGCTTGGGGGGTGGAGTTGGGGCGTCAGGCGGGCCTGACGATGATTGGCCGGGCCAAGGGTAAGAGGTTTATCTGTCTTTCCGGAGCCGAGCGGATCGTGAGGGATACGGATCCTGACTATGTTGAAGAGGAGCCGCCGGAAATACAGCGCAAGGCCAGCCTTTCGGGCGCGGCAGGAGGGCTTTGATGAGTCACGATCCAGCACACGGCGTCGTCGGTGTTTTATTGGCGGGCGGTCAGTCGAGACGCATGGGGGGAGGCGACAAATGTCTCCGCGATTTGGCCGGAGAACCTATCCTGGCGCACGTTATCCGTCGGGCCGAGCCGCAAGTCGAAAAGCTCATCCTCAACACCAACGGTGATGCAGGACGCTTTGAACAGTTTGGATTGCCGGTGATCAACGATGTCGTTGGGGACTACGCGGGACCCTTGGCCGGCGTCCTCAGCGGTATGGCCTGGGCGCGGGAGCACATGCCGCATGCACCGTGGATCGCGACGTTTCCGACGGACGCGCCATTTTTCCCGACGGATCTCGTTCAGTCCCTGTGGGACGCCACCGATATGGCCGGCGACGATCTGGCCTGTGCCGGATCGTTGGGGCGGCGGCATCCCGTTTTCGGCCTCTGGCCGGTTTGGCTTTACGAAAACCTTCATCGGGCCATCGAACAGGAAGGCGTGAGAAAGATAGACGAGTGGACGACAAGGTTCCGCCTGGTAGAGGTTGATTTTCCCGCCTCTCCCTACGACCCGTTTTTCAATCTCAATGCGCCGGAGGATTTGGCGGAAGCGGAAAAGATCGTGGCGGGTTGAGGGATACATGCGCACAAAGGCCAAGCGAAAAACCAGATTGCCGCGTGTTCAGGTGCTATTTGGCGCGGTGTTCCCCTTGGGTCCGGGAAAGGCCGCGTTGATTGAAGCGGTCGCCAAAACCGGTTCGATCTCAGCCGCGGCACGAGAAATGGATATGTCCTACCGGCGGGCCTGGACCTTGATTGACGCCGCCAACCGGTGTTTCAAGGAGCCATTGGTCGAAACCGCCACCGGCGGAGCGGGCGGCGGCGGGGCGCGCGTGACCGACATGGGGACGGAGGTGATCAAGCGGTACCGGGAAATCGAGAGCAAAGCCGTCGATTCCGTGGCCGTCGAGGTCAAGGAACTATCCCGGTATTTGTCTCCGGAAGCGAAAGCCTAACTGACGCCCGGTTCAACACGTGCGGCGCAGAACTTGAATTCCGGTATTTTTCCATAAGGATCGAGCGCCGGATTGGTCAGCAGATTTGCGGCCGCTTCCGAAAAACAAAACGGAATGAAAACCATGCCGGCGGGCACCCAGGGGTCGGCTCGCGCCACTAGTTCGATCTCTCCCCGCCGCGTGCCGACACGGACGCCGTCACCGGCATTGAGTTGCATTTTCTCAAGATCCGCCGGTGACAGGTGGGCGACCGCAGCAGGTTCGAGCGAATCCAGCACATGTGCGCGCCGGGTCATGGCGCCTGTATGCCAGTGTTCCAGCAACCGGCCGGTCGTCAGGACGAACGGGTAGTCGGCATCCGGTGTTTCATCCGGCGCGATGACGCTTGCGGGCACGAACTTGCCCCGACCTGATGGCGTCGGAAACTTCTCACCGAACAGGATTTCCTGGCCTGGCTCGCTCTCGCTGGCGCAGGGATAGGTGACGGCATCCTCGCGCTCCAGGCGATCCCAGGTTATGCCCTTGATCGATTTCATGCAGCCGTGCATCTCGGCGTAAACGTCACGCGGATGGGTGTATTCCCATTCCAGGAAAAAGCGGTTGGCAATCTCCTGAATGATCCACCAGTCCTGTCGGGCATCTCCCGGCAGATCAAGCGTTTGCCTTCCCAACTGAACCCGCCGATCGGTATTGGTGAAGGTGCCGTCCTTTTCGGGGAAGGCTGAAGCCGGCAGGATGACGTCGGCGTAGATCGCAGTTTCAGTCAGAAAAAGATCCTGAACGACTAAGTGGTCCAGCTTCGCCAGGGCCGATCGGGCGTGTCCCACGTCGGGGTCGGACATCGCCGGATTTTCGCCCATGATGTACATGCCGCGAATGGTGCCGGCGTGAATGGCTTCGGTGATTTCGACCACGGTCAGCCCCGTTTCAGGGTCCAGCTCGGCGCCCCAATACGCCTCGAAGTCGGCACGCACCGACGGGTCGGTGACGGGTCTGTAGTCTGGGTAGAGCATGGGGATCAATCCAACATCCGATGCGCCTTGGACGTTGTTTTGCCCGCGCAGCGGATGAAGCCCGGTTCCTGTGCGTCCGACCTGGCCGCACATCAGGGCCAGACTGATGAGGCAACGGCAATTGTCCGTGCCGTGGATGTGCTGGGAAGCGCCCATGCCCCAGAAGATCATGGCGCGCCCGGCCGTGGCATAGAGCCGAGCGACACTTCGGATTACCTCGGGATCAATACCGGAGAGGGGCTCCATCGCCTCGGGCGAAAAGTCCCGGAGATGGGTTTGCAACTCTTCAAAGCCCTCGGTCATCTTTTCGATGTAGTCGATGTCGTAGAGCTCTTCTGTGACGATAACGTGCATGATCGAGTTGAGCAGGGCGACGTCGGATCCGGGTTTGAACTGGAGATTGTGGGTGGCGTGGTTGGCGAGACGGTTCCGGCGGGGATCCATCACGATCAGGTCGGCGCCGCCTTCAGCGGCATTCTTGATGAAGCTTGCGGCAACCGGATGGTTGGTCGGCGTATTCGAGCCGATAACGACGATGACGTCGGCGTTGGCAGCTTCCGCGAAGGGCGCGGTAACGGCGCCCGAACCGATCGTTTCCATTAACGCGGCGACGGATGAGGCGTGGCAAAGACGCGTGCAGTGATCGACGTTGTTGGTTCCGAACCCGGTGCGGACGAGTTTTTGAAAAAGGTAGGCTTCCTCGTTGGACCCCTTGGCCGAGCCGAACCCGGCCAGCGCCTTGCCGCCGTCGCTGTCACGGATTTGTTTGAGGCCGGAAGCGGCGACATCGAGGGCTTCCTCCCAGGTGGCTTCCCGGAAATGGCTGAGCGGCTCGGCTGGATCGATGTCTGCGTCAACCTCCTTGGAAATGCCCTCCTTGCGGATAAGGGGCGTCGTCAACCTATGCGGATGGCGTACGTAGTCGAGACCGAAGCGGCCCTTGACGCAAAGCCGGCCGTGGTTGGCCGGGCCGTCACGCCCCGTTACCTCCGAAATACGATTGTTCTCAACCCGGAAGGTAACCTGGCAGCCAACGCCGCAGTACGGGCAGACGCTATTGACTTCCCGTGCGTTCTTCGGCGCTGCGCGGTCGGCGGACAGCAATGCGCCCGTAGGACATGATTGCACGCATTCGCCGCAGGCGACGCAGGTGCTCGTTCCCATCGCTTCGTCGAGGTCGAAAACGACCTTGGTCCGTGCGCCGCGATAGGCGAAACCGATGACGCCGTTTACCTGTTCCTCGCGGCAGGCTCGGACGCAATTGTTGCAATGGATGCAGGCATCCAGGTTGACGGACATGGCGGCGTGCGTGGTGTCCGCGTTCGGTCCCTGTCGGGAGGGAAACCGGCTCTCCTCCACGCCCATGCTCTTGGCCAAGTCCCAAAACCGGGAGTTCGGATCGGGCGCTTTCTCCAGGGGCGGCTGATCGGCGACCAGGAGCTCCATCACCGTCCGACTGGCAGTACGCACACGATCGGAGTTGGTCGAAACTTTCATCCCCTCGGATGGTGCGCGGATACAGCTTGCCGCTAGAACGCGTTCACCCTCGATTTCGACGACGCAAAGGCGGCAATTTCCATCCGCGCGGTAGTGCTCGTTCAGTCCGGAGCACATATGCGGAAGATGCAAACCCGATCGCCGGGCGACATCGAATATGGACTCACCGGGGTTGGCCGTGACCGCCATGCCGTCCAGCGTAAAGTTGATGGGCGCGTTCATGATGCAGTCTCCGGAAAATACTTGAGGATGGAGAGAACCGGATTGCAGGCTGCCTGGCCCAGGCCGCAGATCGAAGTGTCGGTCATGGCTGCGGCTAGCTCCTTCAGCAACGGCACATCCCATGTCTCAGCGGCGAGGAGCTGAGAAGCCTTCTCCGTGCCGACCCGGCAAGGCGTGCATTGGCCGCAGCTTTCATACTCGAAGAATCGCATGAGGTTGCGTGCAACATCCGCCATGTCATCCTGGTCCGAGAGCACGATGACGGCGGCCGAGCCGATAAAACAGCCCCTTTCCTCAAGCGTGCTGAAATCGAGCGGGAGCGTGGCCATGGACGCCGGCAGTATGCCGCCGGAGGCGCCGCCCGGCAGGTAAGCCTTGAATTCGTGACCCGCCGCCATGCCGCCGCAATATTCGTCGATTAATTCGCGTACGTTGATGCCGGCGGGCGCCAGCTTGACGCCCGGTTCGGCCACGCGGCCCGAAACCGAAAACGACCTCAATCCGCGCCGTCCGTTGCGGCCGGCCTCCGAAAAGAGGCCCGGACCTTTTTCCACCAGATCTCTAATCCAGTAGAGCGTCTCGACGTTGTGGATGAGCGTGGGCCTGCCGAACAAGCCGACCTGAGCCGGGAAGGGTGGTTTGTGCCGGGGCAGGCCGCGCTTACCTTCAAGACTTTCCAACATTGCCGATTCTTCGCCGCAAACGTACGCGCCGGCACCGCGTCTCAGATGTATTTTCGGGCGCTTGAGATTGCGGTTGACCAACCTGTCTATTTCCCGCCCCAGAATCTCGCGGATATGGGGATATTCGTCCCGCAAATAGAAATAAACCTCATCGGCGTCGATGGCCCAGGCCGCGATCAGCATGCCCTCGAGCACCCGATGTGGATCGGTTTCCAAATAGTGGCGGTCCTTGAAGGTGCCGGGCTCCCCTTCGTCGGCATTAACCGCCAGTATTCTTGGGCCGGGTTCAGCACGCACGAACTGCCACTTCAGGTGGGCGGGGAACCCGGCGCCGCCAAGCCCTCGGAGGTCTGCTTGCTCCAAAACGGAAATGATATCTTCCGGGGTCCGTTCTTTTTTCAGGCAAGCGCTATAGAGGCCGTAACCCTTGCTCTTCGCGTAGTCCTCAAGGTCGACATAGCCCGCAATCACCGGCTTGGTGCTCTTGTTCGTGATGGTCTCGGATACGGATTCCACAGTGGCGGCCGTGACGGGGTTATGTCCAACCGCCGCGACGGGTGCCCGGTCGCACTGTCCCATGCATGGCGCCCCGACGACGCGGACGTGTTCGGGGACGCCGCCCTCCAACGCCGCTCGAAGTTCCGCGGCGCCGGCCATTTCACAGCTGAGGCTGTCGCACACCCGCACGGTGAGCGCCGGTGGCGGGTCTTCGCCATCCGCGACGAGGTCGAAATGAGCGTAGAAACTTGCGACCTCGTAAACTTCAGCCTTGGGAATACCCATCAAGTGGGCCAATGCGGCCATGTGATCGGCGGACAAACTGCCGTGGGCGTCCTGAATGAGGTGCAGATACTCGATAAGTTCATGCCGCGCCAGCCCATCATCGGGCAGCAAAGCGCGAATTTCGTCCAGCGCCGCGTTAACGATTTCGCGTCCCTTGGCGCTCGTCTGCGGTCGGTTGACGCCGGCGCCAGGATGGCGGTGCTTTCGGTTAGGAGTCCCGGACATGGGCTGAACTGGCCTATTTTACGTGGCAAGAATACAGTTCTGCGACTTTTGCAGATGCCGTTTACGAAGTAAATCACTCGCTAGAAATTTGACTTGTCATCTCTAACGGATATGGGAACCAATTCCACCAGATCGGCGTTTATCAAGATTTTTCCGGCGTGTTCGAAATTCACCGTTATCCGATTCCGGTCCACCGATTGAACCTGGCCATCACCCCAATCCGATTGAGTCGGATGGCGCACTCTATCGCCGGGTGCCAGGGTTGTTATCATGGGCAGGTTTAGCCAAATTTGAGGCGACTGCCGGTCGCCGAGCTGTTGCAGTATATTGGACCATATTAACTGCAATATGGGATTTTTGGGCGAGGGGCACAATAAGATGACAGATTACCAACTCGCCGCGCTGCTTTGTTCGCGATTGAGCCATGATCTGACCGGCCCCGTTGGGGCGGTTGCCAACGGCATTGAGATGTTGAGCGACAATTCCGATCCGGATATGCAGCGCCAGTCGGTGGAGTTGTTGTCGTTCAGCGCCGCCGAAACCTCGCGCCGGCTCCAATTCTACCGCCTGGCTTTTGGCGCTGCCGGGGGGATCGGAGCGACGTCGGGCTTGGCGGATGCGCGGCGTATAGCGATGGCCTTTTTCCAGGAGCGCAAGCAGACACTGACTTGGCCGGAGTACGCATCGACAGAGATGCTGCCGCAAACCGGCATCCAATTGATCCTCAATATGCTTCTCCTGGCGGCGGAGGCATTGCCGAGGGGCGGGGCCGTTGATTTCTCAGGGGTTCAATCGGCGGGACGATTAGGCGTGTGTGTTACCGCGAACGGAAAGAATGCGGGACTGCGCCCTGAGGACCGGAAAGCGCTCGAACTGGCGATTCCGAGCGAGGAGTTGGATGCCAGAACGGTGCAACCTTATTTCGCCGCAACGCTATCCGGTGTCATCAATGCCGAATTGCGTTGCCGGTTTGAGGAGGCTGGGGATGTCATTCTAACGGCCAGCGTTCCGCTTCAGTAATTTACATTCCTGCTTGATTTTCCGCCTGCGCGATAAACGTTAAAACATGAATATCAAATTTCACGGCTTCATGATTTTCTCACCGAAACCAGTGAAATCCTAGACGTTATCGACGACGATTTGGTCACGGTGGAAAAGAACCCTGACAATCCGGAACTGATCGACAACATTCAGCGCGAAGCGGATCAATTGGAGTGGAATGATGGACTTGGGCAATGACGCCGTTACGGACGAGGCAAGCGAACAGTTCGTTACGGTCACCATTGGATCACAGTTGTTCGGCATTCCCGTGCTTTCGGTTCGCGATGTTCTGGTGGCCCGGAAAATCACGCCGATCCCGCTTGCGCCGCCCGAAGTTGCCGGTGCTCTGAATCTACGCGGTCGAATTGTGACCGTCATCAATATGCGGCGGAGCCTCGACTTACCGCAACGTGGCGGCGACGATCCGGGAATGTACGTTGTTGTCGAACATCGGGATGAACTGTATAGCCTGATGGTAGATAATGTCGGCGAGGTCATGACATTGCAGACGGGTGTGCTGGAGCGGAGCCCAGGGACGCTGGATCCGCGTTGGCGTGAAGTATCAGGTGGCGTTTACAGATTGGAAGGCGAGTTACTGGTGGTGTTGGATGTTGCACGTCTTTTTGATTTCATGCGTCGATCCGACGCAGCATAAGTGTATATTGGTCTCTGTTAGAGTTTAGGAAAATAGACATCCTGGGCCGGATTGGCGTTTCGAATCCGGCGGGATGAAGTAGTGGAGTTGCAGGAATGAAATCATGTCTCGTCGTCGATGACTCCAAAGTCATTCGCATGGTGGCGCGTCGTATTCTCGAAGGATTGAGTTTTGAGGTCCGCGAGGCGGTCGACGGCAAGGAGGCCCTGGATTCTTGTCTGACGGCGATGCCCGACGCCGTTCTCCTCGATTGGAACATGCCCGTCATGAACGGCATTGATTTCCTCAGGGAATTGAGGAAGACGGAAGGCGGGGAGGCACCGGTCGTGGTCTTTTGCACCACGGAAAATGATATGGATCATATTCGCGAGGCCATGGAAGCCGGTGCCAACGAATACATTATGAAACCTTTCGACAGCGACATATTGGAAGCGAAGTTCACCCAAGTGGGCCTTCTTTAGCGTGTAGGTAAGAGGCCCCCGCAATGTCCTCGCCCAACAGTACCTCTAGTTCCACATCTGCAGGCACAGCAGCCAATCCGCCCTTTCGAGTGATGGTGGTGGACGATTCCGCCGTCATCAGGGGATTGGTCACGAGAATCCTCGAAGCTGAAAACGATATTTTGGTCGTGGCCTCGGTTGGCGACGGCTCGCGCGCCCTGAAGGCGTTGGAAAACGATCCTTCGATTGAAGTCGTTCTGCTCGATATTGAAATGCCCGTGATGGATGGCCTCACCACATTACCGCGCCTGCTGGAGATAGATCCGAATATCAAAGTGGTCATGTCGTCCACCCTCACGCTTCAAAATGCCGACGTAAGCATGCGGGCGATGTCGATGGGCGCCGCCGACTATATTCCGAAACCAACTTCAATGACGGGCGTCTCGGGATCACAGGATTTTAGGCGCGACGTAATTGAAAAAGTTCGGGTCCTGGGATCCGCGCGTCGAGAAAAATCCGGCATGCCGGATGTTAGTGCGGCGCCTCAGAAAAAAGCGGCGCTGGTTAAGCCGAAGCCGGGCGATAAGCCCGAAGTTCGTCCAGGCCTTTACCGCAATAAGCCCATCGTCCTGAGGGAAACTTCACCACTCACGCCGTTGGTCGTGGCTATCGGGAGTTCGACCGGCGGTCCGCAAGCTCTGTTCGAGTTGTTCGAGCAACTCGGAAACTCCGTAAAACTGCCGATATTCATCACCCAGCACATGCCGCCCACCTTCACTACAATCCTGGCCGAACGGATCAACAGACTGACGGGCGGAAATTGCAAGGAGGCGGTTGATGGGGAGCCCGTCCTTGAAAACCGTGTCTATGTTGCGCCCGGCGATTATCACATGAGGATCAAGAGCGAAAACGGCGACAGAGTCGTGCAACTCGATCAGTCGCCGCCGGAGAATTTTTGCCGCCCCGCAGTTGACCCGATGTACCGGTCCATGGCCACTGCCTACGGCGGCCGTGTGCTTGGCGTGATCCTCACCGGAATGGGGTCGGATGGCTTCAAGGGTGGAGAAAAATTGATTGAATCCGGTGGGACGATTATTGCCCAGGATGACGACACAAGTGTGGTCTGGGGAATGCCTGGTGCGGTGGCGACCGGGGGGCTGTGTTCCGCCGTGCTGCCGATCAAGGAGATCGCTCCGGCGATTAAACGCCTGGTCGCGGGAGAAAAGCTATGAACGATAGCGACTTCCACGTCCTGGCGAACATCCTGAAGGAACGGTCCGGCCTCGTTCTCGGCGACAACAAGACCTATCTCCTCGAAAGCCGCTTGGTTCCGGTGGCGAAGAAGCACGGTATAGATGATTTGGACGGTCTTGTTTCAGCGGTAAAAGGGGCGCCCAACGAGCGATTGCTGTTTGACATCACCGAAGCGATGACGACCAACGAATCGTTCTTTTTCCGGGACAACACGCCATTCGAAAACTTCAAGGAACACACCTTGCCGTTTCTGCTGGAAAACAGGGCGGGTGGCAAAACCATCAGAATATGGTCTGCGGCTTGTTCAACGGGGCAGGAGGCCTATTCATTGGCCATGCTGCTCAAGGAACAAGGGACGAAATTGGATGGCTGGCGGATCGAGATCATCGGCACGGATCTTTCACCGACGGTGTTGGAAAAGGCCAAAGCGGGTGTGTATTCGCAATTTGAGGTTCAACGCGGGCTGCCGGTTCAGTATCTCGTCAAATATTTCGCCCAGGTGAATGAACTTTGGCAGATCGATGCTTCGATCAGAGCGATGGTGAATTACCGGGAGGGCAATCTACTCGAGAATTTCTCCGACCTGGGAACCTTCGACGTCGTTTTCTGCCGCAATGTGCTGATTTACTTCGAGCGCGATACAAAGGCCGAAGTCCTAGAAAAGATCTCGCAGAGGATGCCGGGCGACGGATTTCTTTACCTCGGTGGTGCGGAAACGGTTTTGGGCGTATCGGAGGAATTCAAACCCGTCACCGGTCAGCGTGGGGTATACACCGTCAACCGGGACTGACGTCCGACGGCTTCGAACAGATCGGTTTTTCGGGAAGTCCCCTACCGCAATTTCGCCCTAGGCGGCGCCTGGTTGATCCTGAACATCTCCGGCTGGATCGCGCAGTACATAGCCGCGGCCCCACACCGTCTCGATGTAATGATCGCCGCCGGTCGCCGAAGCGATTTTCTTCCTCAGTTTGCAGACGAACACATCGATGATCTTCAGTTCGGGTTCATCCATACCGCCGTACAGGTGGTTGAGGAACATCTCCTTGGTCAGCGTCGTGCTTTTACGGAGCGACAGCAATTCGAGGATGCCGTACTCCTTGCCCGTCAGGTGGATCGGTTCGTCGTCAACTTCGACCGCTCGCGTGTCCAAATTGACCGAAAGCCGGCCGGTCTTGATGATCGACTGTGCGTGACCTTTTGAGCGGCGCACGATGGCGTTGATGCGCGCAACCAATTCCGCCTTGTCGAAGGGTTTGGTCAAATAATCGTCCGCGCCGAACACCAGACCCTTTACCTTGTCGTCGGGCTCTTTCATGCCGGACAAAATCAAAATCGGGGTTTCGACCTTCGCCAAGCGCAGCTTCTTCAGCACGTCGTAGACGTGCATATCGGGTAGGTTCAGGTCCAGGATAATGATGTCGTAGTCGTAGAGTTTGCCGAGATCCAGGCCCTCTTCGCCGAGGTCCGTGCAATAGACGTTGAATCCCTCTGAACCCAGCATCAGCTCCAGGCTTTTGGCCGTCGATTCGTCGTCTTCAACGAGAAGCACCCGCATGGCTCTTCCCCCAATTTTGAGAGGCAATTTCGCACATATGGTGACAAAGACCACAGTCGTTAACCATATGTACCGCAAAATGGTTAACGCGGCAAGTTTTGGCGACGATTTACAAAACCTTAATTCCCGATGCGGCATCATGGTTCATTAATGCGGTCGGCGGTGATTGTCGTTGACCGGCAAATCCCACAGGGGACCGGATACCGGGAGACGCTCATTGGAAAGCGTGATTGCCGAACTTACCGCGCTTCAGGATCACGATCGTTACGGGCGTGTCGTCGCAATTCAAGGTCTTCTGATCGAAGTTTCAGGCTTGCAGCGTTGCGTGAGCATCGGTTCACGGTGCCGAATCGACACCCACGGCGGCGGCGTGGTATCCGCCGAGGTCGTCGGATTCCGGGACGACCGCGCGTTGATGATGCCGTTCGGCAGCGTCGAAGGTGTCGGGTTGGGCTGTAAAGCCGCTGTTTCAGAGCATGATTCGGTCGTTTACCCCGATGCCTCGTGGCTGGGTCGGATCGTCAACGCCCTGGGTGAGCCGCTGGATGGCGGACCGCCACTGCTGCGGGGAAATGTTGGATACCGGGTGAGAGCGGAACCGCCTCCGGCGGCCTCGAGAAAGAGAACGGGCGGCAAGATTGACCTCGGGGTCAAGGTGATCAATACCTTCACCACCTGTTGCCTCGGTCAGCGCATGGGCATATTCGCCGGCTCGGGCATCGGCAAATCCATTCTGCTGTCCATGTTGGCACGCTATACATCCGCAAACGTCAACGTCATCGGCCTGGTCGGAGAGCGCGGCCGCGAGGTTCAGGAATTTATCCAGGACGATCTGGGCGAGGAGGGGCTGCGCCATTCCGTTGTCGTCGTTGCAACGTCGGACGAATCGGCCTTGATGCGGCGTCAGGCCGCCTACATGACACTTACGCTCTCCGAATTTTTCAGAGACCTCGACTACCAAGTCCTGTGCTTGATGGACAGCGTGACCCGATTTGCCATGGCCCAACGCGAAATCGGTCTGACCGGTGGCGAACCGCCGGCGAGCAAAGGGTATACGCCGACGGTCTTTGCCGAGCTCCCCAAACTATTGGAGCGCGCGGGTCCCGGAACGGGTGACGGCACGATCACGGGCTTGTTCACGGTGCTTGTCGAAGGCGACGACCACAACGAACCCGTCGCGGATGCAGTACGGGGCATTCTCGACGGTCATATCGTGCTTGATCGCTCGATCGCGGAACGAGGCCGCTATCCGCCGGTCAACATACTCCGCAGTCTTTCCAGGACCATGCCGGACTGCAACACCGACGATGAAAACCATCTCGTCAACCACGCCAAGTCCATGATCTCCATCTACGAGGACATGTCCGAAATGATTCGTCTCGGCGCCTATCGCGACGGCTCGGATCCTCAGGTTGATTTGGCAATCAAGTATCGTGACAGGATCGAAGATTTCCTAACCCAGGACATGCACGAACAGGGCGATCTTGCCAGTGGTTACGCCGGCTTGGCGGACCTTCTGAAAGGTAGTTACAAGAAATGAAGGGACTGGCGACGCTGATCCGAATGCATACCTGGGAGCTTGAGGAAAAGAGAAAAACGCTCGCCGAATTCGAAGGGATGAGGGACGAATTCATCCGGGAACTCGAGCGGCTTGAAGCTCAGCTCCTGGCCGACCAAAAGGCCGCGGCCTTCTCTCCTGAACTCGCCCAGACATATGGCAACTATGCCTTCACGGTGATCGAACGGCGCGAAGTGCTCAATCAATCGATCAGCGAAGCAAACGATGCGGTTGGACTGGCGGCGGATGAAGTCCATGAGGCCTATCAGGAAGTCAAGAAATACGAAACCGCCCTGGAACGGGCGATGGAGCGTCAGCGCCTCGAAGAAGAACGCAGAGACCAAATCGAGCAGGACGAAATGGCGCTCAACATGTTCCGTTACAAGGAAAAGACCGAGGCAAGGGGTTAGAACGGGGCCAGGCGCCTCAGCAGTTCCGGATTGTCCCAATTGGGTTGGCGGTCTTCCATAACGACGCCGTGACCGGAGCTTACCGTATCATCACTGTCCGACAGATGTACATGAACCCACCGGGGGACGAGTTCGTTGTTCAAATCTGCAACGACGGTCGCCGCCACCGCTTCGAGTCCTTCTCCGATCAACCCGACCGACGCCAGGTAGGTGGCCCAGGAGGCGTCGTCAAATACAAGCTTGTCGGGAACGTACCTGACAGTAACGCGGATGCTCCTACCGGATGACGCAACCGGGATTTTCCCTTTGAGGGTTGCGACGTAGTCCAGCGAGTAAGTCGGATTGCTGTGGGTGGCGATCAAATTGCGGCGCTTCAACGCCGTTTCGAGCGCCTCGTCTGGAGTTTCACTTTCCGACAATTCCACCTCGCTCATGCCACGATTTCCCCGTGGCCCGCAGCCCCCTGCTGGGCATCCCGAAACGGCGATACCGGATAATTTGCATCGGCATTGAAAATGATGCTTCCCTGAAAACCGGTGGCGCCCAAGGATGATTCAAACAATTCGCTGATGTCGTGGCGCATCTCCAACGATAGGGCGCGACGGCTGCGAACGATAAGGTCGAACTGTTGCTTTTGAACCAGCCCGTCAAGCTGCATGCCGCCAAGCGATGTGAGGTCGAGTTCGACAACGAATCGCAGCGCTTTTTGGCCCTCTTTGTCCGCCGCCCGCCTATGTTCCCGCACAAACGCCCAAAGCTGATGCAATTCTCCGCCATCGATAAACGGAAAGGGAATGCCACGCCAATCCGTGGGGCCATCAGGGTCACTGGCCCGGCTCATCATCGCCATATCTTCAGTCAGCCGATTGAGGATCTCCCTGTTGGCCCCGATTTCCAACAGGCGAATGGCCTCATCCCCGAGCCAACCTCTCACATCGCCGCCCCGCATCGCGGCGAGGAAGACCAATATCGAATTTGCCAAGGCGGTATTGGCGGAAGGAATCAAGTTCGCCGCAATCGTCTGGGCGAGTACGGGGTTGGCCGCTTGAATGATTCCCATCGCCTCCTTGAGCGCGGGCCATTCGGTCGCCAAGGCGCGGACGGCTGCGCCTGTCTGAGCGCTGATTGTCCCGTCTGCCGCCAGTGCGGCGCCAAGGCCACCCGCTGTCGGCGGCTGGGAGGATTCCGGCGAACGCATGGCGATGGGTTCGAACACCAATTTCGTGCCGGGCGGCAGCAATGATCTTGTGGCCAGCGCGATTTCGCCGAACGCGCCGCGTACGTGGAGCCTTCCCTCGACCGAGCCATCGCCGACGACGCCCTCGAAGCGCGGTATGGTGACGGACTGGGTAAGCTCCGCCGTGCTGGCGGTGGGTGTTCCCTGCGAAGGGGCCGGACCGCCGGCAACCGGAGCTCCCGACGTCGCCGGTGCGCCTTGAGTTGCCGTTCCCGGTGCGGCCTGGGTGGCCGTTGCCGGCGTCGGCGTTCCCGGGGTTGATCCGGTGCCGCTGACGTTCGGTGCTGGTGTTTTCGCGACATTACCCGCGACCGAAGCGATCCGCTGGGCGCCCAAACGGTCCTGGCCTGAGGCTCCGAGTTGCGCCTTGAGTTCTTGTGCGAGACCGTCTCCCGCCTTTGCTGCGCCGCTGCCAGGTCCCTCTGTTGGGGCCGGTTGTCCGGGAGTGCCGCCAGGGGTTGTGATATCGACGACTTTCAGCACCCAGGTTCCGCCGACCACCGGGGGCGAAGCGCCAAATGCGCCTGTTGAGGCGCCTCCAGCAATGGAGACAATTGACGCCGTAATCTGAGAACCGATGGCGAGGTTCGCCATCGGCACGCCGCGCGGTGTCGAAGCGCCGGCGAGACCGGTCGAGGACGGGCTGACGGCTTTGCCGTCCGGTCCGACGCCGGTGAGCGTCAGTCCGATTTCCTTGGGCGGATGCTGGGGTTTACCGGCAATCGCCAAAAGGAGGGCGCGGATTTGATTCCCCGTGCTGCGGATTTCAATCTCGATTTCACCATTCGGCGGGATTTCAAAAGCGGGGTTGAGAACGAATACGCCGTTGGGTGTTCTGATAACGGGAAGTCCGTTTGCGTCCTTTCCCATCATCAGACCCTTGAAGCGCATCCCTTCGCGAATGCCGACCAACGAGGCGGCCAGGGAGACTGCGGGTGACGTGGGCTGCGGCGCAGCCTGCTGCTGCGCTTGCCCGCCATCCTGTTTGGCGCCTGCCTGTTGCTGTTGCTGTGACGGATTCTCCTGAGTTCCGGGCGAGGCCGCAACGGTACCGGTGCCTTGAGGAGGAACGGGAGGCGTCACATTGCTCATGGTTCGTCGAGCAGTCTGGCGGCGACCGCCTCCACGTCCTTGGCTGCGTTGGAACCAGGGTGACGCAGCAGCAGGGAGGTTTGATGGCGAATGGCGTCACGGACCTTGTCGTCCTTGCGGATAACGCCAGCCAGCGGCGGTGAGATCTTGAGGAAACTTTCGCAGGCCTTTTTAAGCGCGCCGTAGGTGCGGTTCCCGTCGTTCGCGCCGCCCGCCATGTTGACCAAAACCCGAATATCGGTACCAGGGTGTTTCATGGCCATGATCTTGATGAAGGCATAGGCATCGGTGATCGATGTCGGCTCGTCCGTCGTGACAACCAGGATCGTCCCCTCCGTTCCGGCCAATGCGCGCACGCCGCTCTCGACGCCGGCGCCCAAGTCGACGATGACCTTGTCGTAGTGGTGGGAAATGTCGAACAGACTCTCCCTTATCTCGGATACGCGGCCACCGGAAAGCAGCGCGAGGGCGCCGGATCCGGATTTTCCGGCAAGAATATCGAAACTGCCTTCGCGATAGCGCGTAACGGCATCCTCGAGATCGACGCGGCCCGATACGACCCCGCCGAGGTCGTGTTTGGGCATGAGACCCAATTGGATGTCAACGTTGGCGAGGCCCAGATCGCCGTCAAACAGCAGGGGTTTGCGGCCTGCGTTCGCCATGGCGTGCGCCAGAGAAACCGAAAGCCAGGTTTTGCCGACGCCGCCCTTGCCCGAAGCGATGGTGACGATGTTGCGACCTCTCAGGTCCTCGGCCTTGCCGGCCGCCGTGGTGATGTCTGTTGTCATTCCGCGGCTTGCTCCTCTTTGTCGCCAATGGATGCCTTTATCGACTCTTGTCTAAGCAGGAGCCGAGCCATTGACGCGGGATTAAGAATCTTTAGTCCCTCGGCCACGAATGGCGAGAGACTGACTTCGCCGAGCATCATGGCCGCCGAATCGGCCGCAGCGACAATAGCGCCGTATCGGCGGGTGGCGTCAAGTCGGGTGAATATCATTCGTCGTATGCCAAGCGGACGGAAGGCGGTCGCAATATCGGCCGCTTCAAGCACGTCACCTCCTGCGGCCGCGACAAGAACCGGTTCTATGCCCCCCAAATTGAGGAACCGTTTCAAATCCCTGATTTCCACTTGGTTGAACGGATTGACCCCGGGGCTGTCGATCAGAATCAAATCGCCCTCATCCGCTTCTCCGATCGCGCTTCTTAGAACATCAGGGGAATCAGCCGTTCTGAGTTCAGTGCCGAGTATGTCCGTAAATCCCGATAGCTGAGCGATGCCGCCGGCCCGGATGGTATCAGTGGAGATCACGCACACCGACTGTCCTTCCATGACCGCCCTGGCCGCCAGTTTGGCGATTGTCAGCGTCTTGCCGGCGCCTGGCTGGCCCACCAGCATAACGGGGCGATTGGGCGTCAGCGACATCGGTGAAAAATCGAAACCGGCGTCCAACGCCGCCGCTAGGGCGCTTTCGATATCCTCGACCTCCATGGACATCGCCATCTGGGTCACGCGTTCCGCCAAGTGGGTTGGGAGGCCATGAAACTGCAATGCCGCGCCGATTTGGTTATCGCCGCCGTCTTGTGCCAGGGGGTTGCTGCGTGGATCTTCTGCCGGTGGTACGGGTTCGGCGGGCGATTCATCAAGCGCTGCCGTGACCTGGACACCGGTTCCCCGCCGGCCTTGATGGGTCGAAATGATGACGGCATCGTCACCCAGTGTTTCGCGAACCTGTTCCATGGCATCCGCCATGGTGTCCGCCGAGAAGGTTTTGAGACGCATCGTTTAGACCGGGTGTTACACCTGCCCCAAGGTACGTATTTTTGCCTTGGGGTGGATTTCGTTTTGCGACATGACGACGGTTGTCGGTCGGAATCGTTCGATTATCGAGCGCACGAAGGGACGTGCGCCCGGGCTGGTCAGCAGCACCGGCGCTTCGCCTTCATCAGCGGTTCGTTCGAACACCTGCCTGACCTTCGTGATGAACTCCTGGAGTTGCGTCGGCGCCATCGCAAGCTGCTTGTCTTCGCCCTGACCGATTATGGATTCAGCGAAATTCTGCTCCCATTCCGGTGACAGGGTAATCAGCGGAATGTAACCGCCGGCGGAAATCTGTGCGTTGCTGATCTGGCGTGCCAGCCGCGCCCGAACGTGCTCCGTAATGTGGGTAAAGTTCTGGGTGTAGGCCGTCGCCTCGGCGATACCCTCTAGGACCGTCGGAAGATCCCGGATCGAAATCCGCTCGGTTAGCAGATTCTGCAGGATGCGCTGAACCCCGGATGTCGTGATCTGGCCCGGAATGAGGTCGGCGATCAGTTTTTGCTGCTCCCTAGGCAGATCATCGAGCAGCTTCTGGGTTTCAGCGTAGGAGAGCAAATCCGCCATGTTCTCCTTGATCGTCTCGGTCAGATGGGTGCTGATCACGGTGGCGGGATCGACCACCGTGTAACCGCGGAATGAAGCTTCCTCACGGTGGCTCTCGTCAACCCATGTCGCCGGCAGGCCGAAAGTCGGTTCCGTGGTTGCCTCGCCCGGCAAGGTGATGGGCTCGCCTCTCGGATCCATGACCAGGAGCTGACCGGGCCGGACTTCGCCCTGGCCGGATTCGATTTCCTTGACGCGGATGACGTATCCGTTTGCCGGTAGCTGCATATTGTCGAGGATCCGGACGGATGGCATGACAAAGCCCATTTCCGTCGCCAACTGGCGTCTCAGCGCTTTGATTTGATCGGTAAGCCGATAACCCTTTTCGTCGTTGATTAAGGGCAGCAAGCCGTATCCAAGTTCAAGTCGGAGGTCGTCGATTGCCAGGGCCGCCGTAATGGGCTCTTCGACGGGTTGGGCTTCGATTTCCTCTCTTTCGGCGATTTCCGCCTCGATCTTTTCCTGCTCTCTTCGCTGCACCCCGGCCAGGGCCATTACTCCGGTGAAGAGCGCAAGCAGCATGAAGGGCAGCATCGGCATATTGGGTACCAAGGCCAGGCCGACCATGAGGACGGAACTCACGCCCAGAGCCTTGGGATAGCCGCCCAATTGGGAAAACACCGCTTGATCCGTGGTGCCCGTGACGCCGGCTTTTGAAACCAGGAGACCGGCGGCCACCGACACGATAAGGGCGGGGATTTGCGAGACCAGTCCGTCGCCGACGGTCAGCAGCGTGTAGGTTTCACTGGCTTCGGTGAAGGTGAGATCCCTTTGCACCATGCCGATAATGATGCCGCCGATGATATTGATGAAGGTGATCAGTAGGCCGGCGACGGCGTCCCCCCGGACGAACTTTGCCGCGCCGTCCATGGCGCCGAAGAAATTGCTTTCGTCTTCCAGGGTTTTGCGCCGGTCACGAGCCTCGTTTTCGTCGATCAGGCCGGAACTCAAATCCGCATCAATCGCCATCTGTTTGCCGGGCATGGCATCCAAGGTAAAGCGTGCCGCAACTTCGGCGATGCGCTGCGAACCCTTGGTGATAACGACGAAGTTCACGATCACAAGGATTCCGAAGACCACGATACCGATTACGAAATTGCCGCTGATGACGAAGTCGCCAAAGGCCTGAATGACACGTCCCGCCGCGGCCGTCCCGGTGTGGCCTTCGGACAGGATCAATCGGGTTGACGCCAGGTTCAACGACAACCGCAACATTGTGGCGATCAGCAATACCGTTGGAAACGAGCTGAATTCCAAGGGCCGCGAGATGAACAGCCCGGTCATCAGGATCAAAACAGACAGCGTAATGGATATCGAAAACGAGATATCCAGAAGCCACGGCGGCAGCGGCAGGAAGAGAACGGATAGGATCGCAACGATCCCCAGCGCCATGGCAATATCGGCCCGGCGAAGGAAATCGAGATTAAAGCCTTCTTCCGGCGCGTCCGTCGTGGATTGTTCAGCCATATCTCTGCTTTAAATACCCTGTGGTTAACAGATTACACGGCGGCCGGATTCTGTTCCCCCGGCGCCGGCACCGCCGTTCCACCATCGGCATAAAGTTTCAACTTGTTGCGCAGCGTGCGGATCGATATGCCGAGGATGTTCGCCGCATGCGTCCGATTGCCGAGGCAGTGCGTCAACGTGTCGATGATCAAATCGCGTTCAACGTCCGCCACGGTTCGCCCTACCAATCCGGATGTTCCGGCGACCACCGCGGAATCCTCGATCTCCGAGGACGGGGCGGACGCCTGTGCGACGGGTGCGGACGAACTCATTTCGCCGGGGCGGCTGCCGTCAGGCAACATGATGGCGGCCGGCGCAATCTCCTCGCCTGTCGCGAGAAGAATGGCGCGGTGCATCGTGTTTTCCAGTTCCCTGACGTTGCCCGGCCAGTCGTACCCCCGGATGGCGTCCATTGTGGCCGGCGCAATCGGCCGATTGGGCACGCCATTCGCCTCGGCGTAGCGTTCGGCGAAGTGCTCCGCCAGCAACTCCAAGTCAGCCGGCCGATCGCGCAGCGGCGGCAAGTGAAGGTTGACGACGTTCAGCCTGAACAGCAGATCTTCCCTGAAATTCCCCTTTTTGACTTCTTCCTGGAGATCGCGGTTGCTGGTCGCCAGAACCCTAATATCGACCTTGACGGGTCGGGATCCACCAACACGGTCAATTTCGCGTTCCTGAATGGCACGCAGCAACTTCGCCTGAAGGCGTGCGTCCATCTCACTGATTTCGTCGAGCAGGAGCGTTCCGTTGTTGGCCTCCTCGAATTTGCCGATCCGGCGGCCAGCGGCACCGGTAAAGGCGCCTTTTTCATGTCCGAACAATTCGGATTCCAACAGATTTTCGGGAATTGCCGCGCAGTTGATGGAAATGAAGGGCTTGCTGGCGCGGGCGCTTTTCGAATGGATATAGCGGGCCATGACCTCCTTACCGGTACCCGATTCGCCGGTAATGAGGATGCTGGCGTCGCTGGGGGCGACCTGATCGGCCAATTTCAGCACTTCGCTCATGGCGCCATCGCGGAATACCAGCGTCTTGGTTTCCTCGGTGACCGCTTCCAGGACCGCTGCGATCAGTTCCGGTTCCGGGGGCAGGGGGATGTATTCCTTGGCTCCTGCCTTGATCGCCGAAACTGCGATCGAGGCATCTGTGCCGATTCCGCAAGCGACCACGGGAATACTGATCCGTTCGGTTTCCAAATTTGAGATGAAGCCGCCGACGTCCATGGTGGCGTCCATCATCACGAGGTCCGCACCCTGACCGGCGCGCAGTGCGGTCATGCCGGCCTCAAGATCCGGGACGTGGGCGACCTTGGCCCCGCGTGACATGGCGATTTTACTGGCCGCGCCAATTTGTCCGTCGAGGGATCCGATGATCATCAGTCTCATGTGCTTTCTCCGAGTACTTTTACTCTTGCGTTAGTCAAAATAGTGAAGCCGCTTTGCCGGCGGCAGGATGGTGTTCAGGAGCATTTCGAGGCGCCGGGGATTTTCGCCGCGACCGATCGATGCGGCCGCCGTCATGTAGAGGCGGTTTACCAGCGCTTCCTCGGACGAATTCCGCTCCAGTTTTCCGGCCAGGGGTGAAAATACCATGTTGGCCAAAACGGCGCCGTAGAACGTCGTCAACAAAGCAACAGCCATGGCCGGGCCGATGGAAGCAGGATCGTCGAGTTTGCCGAGCATCTGGACCAAACCGATAAGCGTGCCGATCAAACCCATTGCCGGTGCGACCTCCGCGGCACGCCTCAGGATACTTACGCCTTTTGCGTGGCGATCGATCATGCCCAGCAATTCGCGTCCCATGATCCTCTCGATATCATCGCCCGTAGTTCCGTCCACCGCCAGCGCCAGAGATTTTTGCAGAAAAGGCAGGTGATCCAGGGCGGCAACGGATTTCTGCAATGCCAATACACCGTCCTTGCGGGACTGAATGGCGAAGCGCAACCCTTCCTCAGCTGCCTCAATGGGGTCGGAGCGGCGGTGGAAAAGCGCCTTGATGATTACAAGCTGCGCGGCGAACGTTTCCCGCATCGAAAAACTAACCATCGTAATGCCGAACGTGCCGCCAAGTACGATCATCAAGGCGGGAATATCGACAAAGGAACTGAAGGCGCCCCCAATGGCGATCGCCGAAAGGACCAGACCAAATCCGGCCAATAGGCCGATTAATGTGGCTATATCCATGTTTGTTTACAGTCCGCTACCTACCCAAGTATTTACAATCGACCCCTGGCCTCGAGTCTCGTATTACCGCTTAACTCCGGTCGGTTTTGATGATTTCCGTCATCGTCACGCCGAGACGGTCATCCACCACCACCACTTCGCCGCGAGCCACCAGCCGGTTGTTTACGTAAATGTCAATTGCCTCGCCGACCTTGCGATCGAGTTCCACCACAGTGCCGCGGCTTAATTTCATTAGGTTACTAACCTGCATGCGGGATTTACCCAGAACCGCCGAGACCTGCACCGGAATGTCGTAGACGGCTTCGAGTTCACCGGCCGTGCGGACGATTTCGTCTTCGCCTTCTTCGGTTGAGAGGATCGGGGTCGGCGATCCATCTTCTCCCGATACCTCCATTTCCTGGAGACTCAAGTTTTCATTGGATTCGTCGGACGTGATGTCAGACATGTTCTTCTCCTGGTTTGCGACTCAGTATCGGGCCACATGGTTCAGCGTAAATTGCACTTAAAAAACCGATCTAATCGTTTCGTTATGGGGTCGGAGGCGACTCAACGGCATCCTCCTGTGCGACTTCGGAAATTGCGCCTGAGGCCGCAGCTTCGGTCGCCTCGGCGACAATGCTGTCAATAACCGTACTCTCTTCGACCGGCTCGGTTTGAGCTTCGAGCGGCTCCGGTGCGGCTTCGGTTTCCTCCTGCGCGGGGGTATCTTGAACTTCCGCCAGATTGGGTAGCGCCTGGGTATCGTTTTCCGCCTCGATCGCATCGAGATATCGGTCAACAGCGGCCTTTACCTCGGCCTCAAGAGTCTTGAGGTCGCGCGTTGCGCCGCCCTCCGCCCAATCGACCTGACAATCCGTAGGTCCAAGGCCATCCATCGGAGAGACTGTAATCTCCCCAGAGAACGCCGCCATGGCGCTTAGCTCCGGAACGCGGGCAATCAAATCGTCCGCAACGACCGGGTGTACCCGGATCACAAGTTTCGGTGCTGCCGCGATTTCGCCAAGCTGCCGAAGGATGTCGAGCACGATGGCCTCAACCTCGGCTTTCGGTTCGCGCGCCATCAACTTGCGGGCTAGTTTGCTGCCAATGAGGCAAGCGAGTTGGACAGCTTCGGTGTGGGTCTCCTTGACGATGGAATCGTGGAATGTTCCCAATTTGGTGATTTGTTCGGCTATCGATTCGAGCGTCTTCGCCGCTGCCGCGCTCGTATCCTGTTCGGCAGCCGCCAAGGCTTCGGCGGCGCCCTCGTTCCTGGCTTCAAGCATCATGGCATCGACTTGATTCTGTGAGTACGCGGGAACATCAGCCGGGTCCATCAGCGCCATGGGATCGTCGTCCGGATGCGGCATGTTCGGATCGAACACGGTATCGAAGTTGAATTTTGTATGATCCGTAATTTTTTTTCTGCCGTGGCGTCCCTTAATAATCCTAGTAGACCAGTTCGTCCTCGCCGCCGCCTTCGGCAATGACGATTTCGCCGCTGTTGGCCAGATCCTTGGCCTTGGTGACCATTTCCATCTGCGCTTCGTCGACCTCGCGCAGCCGGACCGGGCCCATGTTGTCCATGTCCTCGCGCAGGATCTTGCCCTGGCGTTCCGACATGTTGCTGAAGAACATATCCTTGATGTCCTCATTGGCGCCCTTGAGCGCCAGCGCCAGCTTGGCCTTCTCGATGTGGCGCAGCAGCGTCTGCACGCCGTTGGGATCGAGCTTCGAGAGGTCGTCGAAGGTGAACATCAGCGAGCGGATCTTTTCCGCCGAATCGCGGCTGCGTTCCTCCAGCGACGTCATGAAGCGCTCTTCCGAGGCCCGGTCGAAACTGTTGAAGATGTCGGCCATGACCTCGTGGCTGTCACGCCGGTTGGTGCGCGCCAGGTTGCTCATGAACTCGCTGCGCAACGTCTGTTCGACGCCTTCCAGGATTTCCTTGCGCACGACCTCCATCGACAGCATGCGCATGATGACCTCGGACGAGAAATCGTCCGGCAGTTCGATTAGCACGGCGGCGGCGTGTTCGGGCTTCAGCTTGCCCAGCACCACGGCGACGGTCTGGGGATATTCGTTCTTGAGGTAGCTGGCGAGCACGTTTTCGTTCACGTTGCCCAGCTTGTCCCACATGGTGCGGCCGGCCGGACCCCGGATCTCCTCCATGATGGTGTCGACCTTCTCTTTGTCGAGCGTCTTGCTCAGCAGGCGTTCCGTACTCTGGTAGGAGCCGACCAGCGAACCGGTGCCGGAAATTT